>NZ_QCYG01000009.1 GCF_003072065.1 Thalassorhabdomicrobium marinisediminis | reverse complement strand
GACGGACCCGGTCCATGTCCTGGGCGCTGAAGAGGCCATATCGCGCAATCCGGACAAGCTGCCGATGGTCAATCGCGCCTCCGGCCGCGCGGCGCTCATCTCGGCGCGCCCTATGCAGATGTATGACGAGGACATTGTCACGCTGATGCGCAAGGCGGTGCGGCCCAACGGGTCGAGCTATCTGGAGGAGACGCGGTTCGGGTCCTCGGCCTGGGAGAACATCGGTAAGCCCGAGTTTGCAAGGCTTTGGGATGCCGAGGCTGCCTCCTTGCCCAAGACCACCACGACCAAGCTCTACCTGTTGACAGGGCTGCTGTTGCCGATCTGGAAGGACATTCCGACCACCAATGAGCGCATCTACCGGGTCACGCCCGACGGGGCGACCGCGATGATCGGGCGGACTCTGAGCGAGCAAGGCGCGGCCGCGCTGCGCGCCCGCTTCCTCGTGTCCAACCCGCAAACACCGCAGGAGATGTTGACCGCCGCCCTCGGCACCACCGCGCCTGTCGATCTGGGCCGGGGTCTCACCCTGACCCGTCGCCGGGTCGCAGGCGAGATGCGCCTTGAGTTGGGCGGCGCCGACAAGGGCATGATCGACGGCCTCAAGGCCCTCGGCTGCTTCACCGAGATCATCGCCTTCCAGCTACGGGTGTTCCTGCCGCATGGGGACGGGATCGACACGGGCCGCATTCTGGCCCGGATCGTTGGGCAGGGAACCACCAAAGCGGCAGAACAAGCCGCCTGAAAAGCCAAAGCAGGCTTTGGGTGGGGCGTCGCAGATCGGGATTTGTCCGGTCTGCGCGTTCCGGGCGCGCGGGCCAATGCCACGCCCGGCCCCCCAATTGCAGACAAGAGGACAGACCCATGACCAATCCCCAGATCGACTATGCCGCAATGGCGGCTCAGTGGCGTGCAGAGCGCGAAACCACCTTGAAGGCATCTCGAGCGGAGCTGCTCGCGCAACTACGTGCGCTTGGCATCAGCGAGGTGACTGCCGAATACGAAGGCTATGGCGACTCCGGCAATGTCGAGGATGTGACGGTTCAGCCTGCAGAGGTCCGACTGCCGGAGGCGCTTGCCACAGAGATTGGCGATTTCGCCTGGTCGCTCGCCTATCACCATCACCCGGGGTTCGAAAATAACGAGGGCGGCTACGGCACGCTGACTTGGGACATTGCAGCAGACAGCATCACGCTCAATCACGCGGACCGCTATGTCGAATGTTCGCACAGCTATGTCGAGGGTCTTTGAGATGGCCCATCCGCTTCATCATGCTGAAAGCTCTGCCCGGAAATTCGGCGGGGTGCCGTCTGACTATCAGTCCATACATGACTGGTTCGACGCCTCGAAAGAGCACCTCGCGCTCTTTACGCACCGCGCCATGCGTCACCATGCGCAAGGCCTGTTTGAGGCCGAACGGGTTTTTGGCCTGACACTGACCAGTAGTGCGGGCCGCGACATCCCCGTGCGCTGGATCGGCGAGCAGCATATCCGTGAAGACTGCCAGGGCCGCATCCCGAGCATGGCGGACTGGCTGCGACGGATACAGCCTGAGCCATGGATGGCCAATGGCCACATCGACCGGCATTCCGGCGATGAGCCCTGCGGCGACCCAAGGGTTGCCTGGGCCTCCGAGGTCGCCGCCGGAAGAACGGTTCTTGGCCTGAAGGATTGGATGGCGGCGCGCGCGACGCAAGCCACGCAAGGTGCCTGACAGCTCTCAGCCGTTTGCCAAACAAATGCTGCATGGAAGCCCGGTTGGACGACCGGGCTTCTTGCGTCGTTTCCCCACCATTCTTCTTGAGGAGGTTCGCATGACACTCGATGAAATCAAGGCGGCCGTTGATGCCGGCCAGACCGTGCATTGGGCCAATACCGGCTACGTCGTCCACAAGGACCGGCTCGGTCAGTACCTCATCACCTATGTGCCGAACGGAAGCTGCATCGGTCTGACCGACCGGGAAGGGCACCGGTTGAACGGAAAAGAAACGGAGTTTTTCGTCGCGCAATCGAAGGACGCCGCAGAAAATCCAAGCAGCCAATCAAGACCAGACGGGCAGGGGAGGGGCGTAGCACCCGGAGGCGCGGGGGCCTTCCCACTCGGACGGCAGCTCTGACCCGTGGGCGGGGCTGAAAGGAAAGCAGGCTTTCTGATTTGTGATCCCTCAAGGGGTCGAGAAAGCAATCCCGGATGCGTTGGCAAAAACGTCAGGCACCGGCCAATCCAAAAGGAACCATCCCATGTTCGCAGGAACCCTCACCCGCAATGTCGAGACCGCAGCCGCCGAGTACACCGGCATGATCCACTCGACGCGCTTTGACATCGCCATCCAGTTGGAGGCGCGGGCCAAGATGTCCGAACGCAGCCCGGATTTTGACGTGACGGCAGTCAACAAAACAGGCCGCAAGGTGCGCATCGGCACGGCCTGGAACGAGACCGGCAACACCAGCGGCAACCCCTACATCTCGATGCAGATCGATGTCGGCTTGGGCCCCTTCCGGGTCAACGCGGTGCAGACGAAAGAGGCGCGCGCGGCCCAAAGCGGCGAATTCGAGATCATCCCTCTGGTCTCGAACGGCCTGATGAAATCTGGCTCGCTCTCGGGCGAGCTCACCGCCATGGACGCCGACAACGCCTTCACCGGCTACATCGCCAACATGATGTTCGATCTGGAGTTCATCCTGATCGAGAACAGCTACAAGACCGAGGAGACCCACCCCGACTACCGGATCGAGGTCAGCTCGCCCCGGGGCACGCCGATCCGCGTCGGCTCGGCCTGGATGGCCAAAAGCAGCCGCACGGGCAATGACTACTTGTCGCTGCTGATCAACACGCCTGATGGGGACCTGCGCGTCAACGCCGTGCAGAACGAAGAGCAGCGCGGCGGGCAGACCTTCTCGATCATCCCGTTCATCGACAGTGGTGAGCAGCCGCAGGACGCGGGCGTGGGGCTCTCGCTGGTCGCCTAATCAGCGCGCGAGGGGGAGATGATCTGAACCCAAAGGGGAGCCGTGGGACCACGGTTCCCCTTTTTCCATGTCCGTTTGCGTGAAGGACGTCACCCGCTTGCGATCTGGTGTAAATGCGATACAATAATATATTATCGCAATATCGAGGGCGGGCGCGTGGCGGCTAGATCAGGGACGGTTCCATGGTTCGAGAGCTTTGATGTTGAGGCAGAGGTTGCAGATCTCCTCGCCCATATCGAGCGCTGCACCGCATTTGCGCTACCCGCCCGACAGCGCGCCGTCATCATGTCCCATGTAACGGCGAAGCTCGACAAGAACCGGCAGGCGTATTTGGACGCCAAGGCAGCAGGAAAGTCGGTATCCACCTCGCGGCGTGCGTATCTGACCGACCTGCAGGACACGATCTTCATGGCGATCCCGGAGGAGAACCTTGCGCTGATGCCGCTAAGCGAACAGGTCCTGAACGACCCTTCATTTTACGCGGACGCTATGCACAGTGCCGCTGCGATCAGCAGGGATGAGCTTTTCATGGCGTTGTCCTCATCGCTGAACGATATGACGGTCCAAGACGCTCGGGCGTTTGTCTCGAAGCTGTGGCACAGCACGATCGATGACAATTCCCGCAAGTATGCCGAAGCCCTGAAGCGCCCCGAGCGTGAACCGCAGCCCTTTCGCCCGGGGAACACCGTGTAAGATCGGAGCCATTCTCTTGGCTTGAGCCGTACCGAAGTTGGCCGCCTCGAACCCCCTTTCCTGGAGGTGGCATCCTGTGCAGCGTGCGAAAGCCTTTGAAGGTGCTGTGGTGACGTCTACTGTCGCCAACATGATGAACCGGGATCACATGCGCGCCTTCTTGCGGCGCGCCGCGGCGCTTGCCGCTTTTGTCGCACTGCTCTGGGCGGTCCAAGTCGTCAATTGGATCATCGGCTACGGCTTGAACCCGGCCTTCGGCCTGATCCCCCGGCACGTCAGCGGATTGGATGGTGTCATCACCATGCCCCTCCTGCATGGGAGCTTCGCGCACCTTATGGCCAATACGCCGCCGCTCTTGGTGATGGGTGGGCTGCTGGTGGCCACGACCACGAGGGCCTTGCTGCCGGTGAACGCAGTGGTGATCGGCCTCGGCGGCGGACTCGTCTGGCTGTTCGGAAGCTCCGCCATCCATATCGGTGCGTCAGGGTTGGTCTTCGGCTGGTTTGGCTTCCTCGTCGCGCGCGGCTTCGTGGATCGCTCATTGATCACGCTGGGCGCGGCACTGGTGGTCGGTGTCCTCTATAGCTCCATTCTCTGGGGCGTTCTTCCGGGCCAACCCGGCGTTTCGTGGGAGGCGCATCTCTTCGGCGCCATCGCGGGCGCGGCCGCTGCAGCCCTTGTCCGGACGCATGTCCATGCGCCGCGCCTCGGCGGTGTCGATCTGGACTGAAGCGCTACACCTGCCCAAAGCTGCCGCTCAATGAGAGGTCCAATACTGCGACGCAACGATATTAAATATCTAATTTTTCTATTTCAGTTGCGAATTGACCGAGGCTTCCTGCGATCGTTGCAATTCTGGTGTTTGCGACCCATTCTCCGCGTAATGTTAACCAGGTTAGGAATATCCATTAACATTCACCGCATCGATGTCCTCTGGGCAATACTCGACCCCGAACAGAATGACTGATCACTATGGTAATTGCGCTGACACCGATCCGAGAGGGCAATCTATGGTCCGGGTCTACATGGACGGTCGAAGACGAAAATGCGTTGGCCGGGCTGCTTGCTCGCGTGGCCATCGGCCAAGCCAGAGTTGCCGAGCGCATTCTGCACGAGGACGGTTTGGTTGACATCAACTACCCAATGGGCGGCTATGAAAGTGCGCGGAACCTACTCAAGCTTGGCCCAAGTGGTGATCCGGCCCATCGTGATGGTTGGATGTTCCAAGTGATCTCGTGGATTGCCGCGCACCGCGCAGGGAGGCCGGGCATGATCCGGTCGCCACACATGCGACATGCGGACAAGGGCCTCGATGGGCTCTTGGTTGAGTTCGACGACACGGAGATCGCGCGAGTAGTGATCTCTGAGGAGAAGGCAACGGGGAATGCTCGAACTATGGTCCGGGATCGGGTTTGGCCCGAGTTTCAAGACTTTGAGACGGGCAGACGGGATGCCGAACTCGTCGATGGTGTCTCAACGTTGCTTGCGGGTGCCGGGCATCCTAATCCCGATGCCGTGGTTGCCGCCATCTTGTGGACGGAGAAGCGGGCCTACCGGGTTGCGGTAACGATCGACGACACGCACGCTTCGGAGAAAGGCCTCAAGGCTCTCTACAAGGGCTACGAGACAGCAGTCTCCGGCGCGATTGACCGTCGCAGGGCAGAGGCCTTCCAAGTTCAGAATCTCCGGCCCTGGTTCGAAAATATCGCCGTCAGGGCAACCGCCATCATCGATGCCGAGGAGGCCGCCATCAATGTATGACGAGAGAACGGCCGATCTGATCCGATCCGCCCCAGACCTTCCCGGCCTCGATCGAAATCGGTTGCCGGAACAACTGTCGCAAGCGTTTGCTGAGATCGTGTCTGCCCGTATAGCCTTGCGCGATACCGAGACCCCTGCGGGCGACATCAGCGAGACCATCGCGTTCGCGCGTAAGCTTGCCGCGACCAATGAGGTGTTGGTTACGACGAGTCCTGAGCGCGAAAACCGTCGCGCTGCAAGCTTCGTGGCAGCGTCCGCGCATCAACTTGTTCATCAGGCCGAAGCTCTTCTCGGCTTGGCTTCGAGGACTACTACATTCACAGCGGACGCGATCAGTTCCGACGTCTCCGCAATGCTGCTTTTTTTGATCGCAGGCTCGTCTGCCGACGCCACCGAGGTCGCGCGGGCGCTTCGGTCACCGGCGGAAGATCGGCTTCAGCACGAACTCGTACTGAACCTCGGCTGGTTAGCGCGCGGAATGATTGGGCCAATCCTCAACCAGGAGCGGACACCGGTCACCGAGATGATCACTGGCGAAGGCGTCGACGGCACTCGAGCCGCGAGAGCTTTGTATCATCGACTTCTCGAGGGCGTCCGTGCCCTCGCGGCCGTACTTGGGGGCATTCCGGACGCGGATCGGGAGCGACCTGCCGCGGTCTTTCGTGGCGTTGCCAAGGCAGCGAAACCAGACGATGCCATTGCGATCGGAGGCCTACCGCCGATGCTGGTAGCCTCGTTTCCGGGCCCGTTCCATTTGGCGCGGCTTCTAGAAGCGGCGAGTTCTGCGCTTCTCGAGGCGGCAGTCATCAACATCGACCCGCCCGACGGCGTGCCTGCGGATCGCTGGCATCATTCGATGGCACGGATCGCAAAGAAGAGGCCTTACCTCTGGTCGAACCACCTTGCCGCAATCAAAGCGGGCTATCTCAAACCGGGAACATCCTGTGCCGTTGGTTTCCCGACAGGCGCAGGTAAATCGACTACCGCGCAACTGAAGATTCACGCAGCTCTCCTGCGAGACCTAAAGGTAGTTTTCCTCGCACCAACCCATGCGCTGGTTGATCAGACGGCTCGGGACCTGCGGGCCGCCTTCCCGAATACCAGCGTTAAGGGTCAGCGGGCAGATGAGTTCGAAGAAGGCACGCTGCTCGAAGAGCTACCCGACATACTCGTCATGACCCCGGAGGCATGCCTCTACGCGAGTCACATTGAGCCTGAGAGCTTTGCGGATGTTGGATTGCTGATTTTCGACGAATGTCATCTGATTCATCCGAAGACTGACGGGGATCGGCGAGCCATCGACGCAATGCTCTGTCTGATCCGCGTAACCAAGGTCGCCCCGGAGGCAGACCTTGTCCTTCTGTCTGCGATGATGAAGAACACTGGCGAAATTGCCGAGTGGCTTGAGGAGCTGACTGGGCGTCGGTCTATCCCACTTGATGACGTTTGGAAGCCGACCCGGCAATTGCGGGGATGCGTCGTTTACCAGGCGGACGCGATCAAACGTCTTGACGAGAAAATAGAAGATGCATGGCAGAACAGAAAAACAAAAGGTCCGCCTGTA
This sequence comes from Thalassorhabdomicrobium marinisediminis, assembly GCF_003072065.1. Classification (GTDB taxonomy): domain Bacteria; phylum Pseudomonadota; class Alphaproteobacteria; order Rhodobacterales; family Rhodobacteraceae; genus Octadecabacter; species Octadecabacter marinisediminis. The sequence continues at coordinate 125,504 of NZ_QCYG01000009.1, read as the reverse complement.
GCGCTTAATCGAGAGTTGCATGCCGCCCCACTTGGCCTTTTCAGCTTGAAGCAGACATGGGCGTCTAAAAGGCGCGACGAGTATGCCCTGCTTTCGCTCTTGGGCCATGAGGTCCTGCTGACGACCAATAAGAAGTGGCGCTTAACCCCAAATTCCGGCGAGCTCGCGTCGCACATCGCTGCATCGGCAGCGAAGGCCGGTCTTCGGACCCTTGTATTCTCCCAGTCAATTCCAAATGCATGGTCAATCGCTAAGAAGGCGTCGGGGATCATCGATGCTCCGCCGACCGAGCTCACGACCGCCGAAATGGGCCTCTACGAGACGGTAGTCGATGAAATGGGCGGTGCGGGCGATGTCTATCTCGCTGTCGAAAACGGCGCTCTGCAAAGCGCCGCCACAGCGCATCACGGCCTTTTGCTCCCCTACGAAAGAGATTTGGCGGAGAGGCTTTACGGTAGGGACGACGGCCTGCGGGTACTCGCAGCGACCCCGACCTTGGCGCAGGGGATGAATCTTCCTGCCGATTTGGTGATCATCGCTGAAGACAGCCGCTTTGATCGTGAAACGAACCGTCGCGATCTTCTCGATGCCGCTGCGTTGCTGAATGCCGCTGGGCGGGCAGGACGCGCGGGTCAAAGCGCGTCGGGTATCGTGCTGATTGTTCCTGGAAAGGTTGTTCCCCTTTCAGATGAAGAGGGAACGATTGGTGAGCAATGGACGCAGCTCCGGGAGGTCTTCAGCCAGTCCGATCAGTGCTTGGTGCTCGAGGATCCATTCGAAGCCGTCATGGACCGTGTCCATCACAAGGCGGAGGACGCCGGAGATCTGGAACGGTATGTCGTCAGCCGTCTAATGGAAACGCCCTCAGGTGGCGAAGACGGAGGCTCGCCTCGGGTCGATCTGTCCCGGAGCCTCACGGCGTTCCTAAAGCGTAAGGCGGGTGACGAACAGTGGGTCGCGAGCCGTACGGAGGCAGCCCTGTCTGTCATGTCCGGCGCCGATGAAGATGCTGTCGTGCTGGATCAGAGATACCGAGACCTCGCCTCCATGGTGGGTCTCCCAGAGGACGTGCTCAAAGCTTTGTCTGACGCGCTTGCCGACGCCCACGATGACATGGCAAGCACGGTGGCCGGGATCTGCGAGTGGATGTTCTCATGGATGGAGGCCAATCCGGGTCACCTTTTCCGAATGATTAAGCCCTCGACCTTCGAAGATCTCTTTGGGAAGACCTATGGAGACCTGGCATCGGATGAAGAGAAAGCGAGGTACGCGGTTCCCAAGCTTGAGGCGACTCTGCGACAATGGATGGACGGTGCGCCACTGAAAGAAATCCAGCAGACGATATCGCCGAATGGGGCTTCGGCGGAGTTCTCGCCTGACGCACGCAAGTTTGTCATCCGCATGATCCCCGACCTGGCGCACGTGATGGGTTTGCCTTCTCGTATGATGCAGATATTCACGCCAGGAGGATCTGAGCCGAATACGGTGGAGGGTGCGGGCCCCCTCCTCCTCGCTCATGTCTGCGTTCGACGAGGGCTTCGAGATGCAGAGATGGCAGCATTTTCGATGTCGGGGGGAGCCTTGCCTCGAAGGGCGACCCATCGGGCGTTCGATGAGGTACGCCCGCATGTGGCTGCAGCAGAAAGCGGCGAGACGCTCGAAAATCTCAAGGAAAGGGTTCGCGCGGGCAAGGAACTCAAGCAGGCAATAGAGGCGTTCTCGAATATTGACCTGGGTCCGTTCGACAGCACCCAGTTGTGACAGAAGGGTATAGTGAGCGTCGAGCAGGCACATCGAAAGTCCGCTTTCCTGCCCATCATGTCGCATGCTGGAGTAGGTACTTTGTATAGCTGGCAGCGGCGTCGCCTGCACATCAACCTTGGCTTCAGCCTTGCGGCCTCCCCAGCTCGGCTTCGCGTGTCGCAGGGGAGAACGGCCCTTCGGTCCGTCGCGCATTCGGCCATGCGGCCTCACCGCGGCGTCGCACCCGGCATCCCGGTTTGCCCGCCTCGCGAGCACGTCCCTCCCCGGCCGCTCCGCCGGATTGCGCTCTGGTCTGTTTTGCGGGGCAAAACGATCCCGCCGCTTCATCCGTCTTCCGCGTCCGGTCGGGTCGTTTGCCTGCTCGGGTCGGGCAAACCTACCGTCAAAACACACACACACATGAGTGCGGAAGCATATCCTCCGGATGGCCCCCAAATCAGCCCGCGTCAAGGATCGCAAAACTTTTCGGCGAGGGCGGGGCCGGTGGCTTGGGGTGAACCCGTGCGTGAGCGCGCGCATGTGTCGGGTGCCGCGCGCAGAAAACTTTTGCGCCCGGCAAGCCGGCGGCTGCGCCGTCCCTGACCCGGGCAGATTCGGAAACCAGGCATTCGGCCATGCCCCCACACTCACGTGGTGGCTCCACAACCGAATACTGGAGACCAGACATGGCTTACGACAATGCAAACACCTACGAGACCATCGAACTTTTCGGACTGACCGAGAAGGACGCACAGCTGCCGATCCCCGAGGATCACATCCTGACCGACCGCGTCATCCGCGAGAGCTTCGAGGCTCTGCTTGGTCAGTTGCGCGGGACCGGGCTCGAAGCAGAAATCGAACCACTGGCCCACGGGTTGGCGACGATACTGCAGCGGCGCAAGGTGGCACTTGGCAAGGAGATTGACCGCACCGCCGACAAAATCGGCGCACTGGCAAAATCCCATGACGGATCAGAGATCGCCGAGACCGCGCTCGAAGAGGCGCAGGCCCGCTTTCTGCAGCTGCGCGAGATTGTCGGCGCCATCGAGGTGATGAGCGAGGCGGCGGCGGAATGCTACGAGATCGAGACCGGCCACGCCTTCATCCCGGCAACCGGATCGCGCGCAAGCGTCCGGGCGCAAGAGACTGGGGCGGTCTTCGAGGCGCGGCAGCTGCTGGAGCAGCACGACCGGGAAACCGCCGAGAAGTCGAAAGTCGAGGGGGTGCCCCTGATCGTCTCAGGCGCCACCGACTGGACCGATGTCGATGTGATCTTCAACACGCTCGACAAGGTTCGCGAGCGGATCAAGCAGAACCGCAATCAGGAAATCTTCCTCTGCCACAAGGGTGGCAAGCACGGGGCGGAGATGATCGCGGCTCGGTGGGCTCGCGCACGGGGTGTCGCACAAGCGCGCTTCGATCCGCGCTGGTCCGCACATGGGCGGGCGGCACCGTTCAAATGCAACGACGAAATGCTGGACGACAAGTTCGCGGCGACGGGGGTTGTGCTCTTCGGCGGCAACGGGGTCGCGCTGAATCTCGGGCAGAAGGCGGAAGCGAAAGGCCTGACGGTCATGCGGGTTGCGGACCCGGCGAAGAAGGCGTCGCAGGATTGAAGAGAGAGGGTCGCCTTCGGGCGGCCCTTTCGTCGTTTCTTATGGGTGTGGACGTTCTCCAAATCACTTTGCCTAGCAATTTCCTGTTTTGATAGGTATAAGTATGCCAAGCAAAACTTGGAAATGATTGGCATGACTCCCCTCAGCAGCATCGCGATGAGCGCCTATACCGACCTGGTGCGTCTTCTGAAGGACGACGCCTTGTCCGGTGTCGAAGGCAAGCCCACGCTCAAGGAGCGTGGGGATAAGGCTTATTGGTATGCCGCTCGTCGTGTCGGGACGGAGATGCGGTTCATCTATATCGGCGAAGACAGCGACGAGACGCGCGCGCGCATCGACCGGATCGAAGAGCTGCGCGCAACGGCCAAGGATCGGCAGGCGGAACGGTCGCGGCTTGTCCGCCTCTTGCGCGCCGAAGGCATGACCCCCACCGACCGGGCAACCGGGTCCATCCTGTCGGCCATGGCCGCAGTAGGGACATTCCGGTTGGGTGGCACCATCGTCGGAACCAATGCATTTCGCCTCTATGAAGGCGAGCTTGGTATCCGTCTGCCAATTGGTGGTATGGCCAATACTGGCGACATCGACATCGCGCAGTTCGAGAAGCTCAGCGTTGCGTTGCAGGATCAGGTCGACCCGGGTCTTGCCGAGACATTCTCGGCGCTCAAATTCGATCCTCTGCCATCTCTTGACCAAGGTCGGACATGGCGATGGGCCCAGGGCGGCAGCGGCCAGTTGGTCGAGTTTCTCACACCGGCGTTCGGAGATGAGACCATCCGTGATCTGCCAGCATTGGGCGTGAACGCCCAAGGATTGAACTATCTCAACTTCCTGATCGCTGAGCCGATCCACGCGGCGGCGATCTATAGATCCGGCGTTCTGGTGCAGGTGCCCCGCCCGGAGCGTTATGCAGTCCACAAACTGATCATTGCCGACCGGCGCCGCGATGGGGCAGGGAGCCTGAAATCCGCGAAGGACCGCGAGCAGGCGGCTTTCCTTATCGAAGCGATGGCCGAGGACCGGCCCGATGATCTGGCTCGGGCCTATGCCACCGCAATGGAGGTTGGGCCGCGCTGGCGGGAGCACATCGGCAACTCGCTGAAGCGAATGCCTGATACCAGCGGGTTGCTCGACAGCTTGGGCGCGTGATGGCCGTAACGGGGTCGCGCTTGGCGCGGCCCTTTCGTCATGTCTCATGGCGCGTGCGATCGGTCACACTTTTTCAGCAACTCGCGGCGGCCAGCACCGTCATCCCTCTACCCAGCCCGTCAGAGTTCGGCCCATCCACATCGGTACGGGCTGGGGATGGTGCGCACCTCGCACATCGTCAGCAGCGCAAGACCGAGGGGGCGAGACGTCGCACATGAGGCTGAAGACCTGCACAACCCTCGGGTGGTGTTTCGGAATATCGCATTCAAGCGGGCGGGCTCCGTAAGCACCCCGGCCAGGCTTGGCGGGACGCGGACGCGGATGGTGGCGACTGCGTGATGGCATAGGTCAATCGGGTCCCTCCTTTTTGCTATGCATGTGGATCGCACGGGGTCGGCCCGTTCGTGCCCTCAGCTCACGCTTCGGCAAGCACAAATACGGCTTCCACGGCGGGGCCGCGGACCCTCCGCATTTGCGCTTGCGACCGGTCCTGTTGCCCCCGTGCCGGGTGATCCTCATCGCAATAAGGAGTAACCCAAATGACCAACCACTACGTCGCCACCGTTCCCGTCAAGTTCACCGATCCCGATGGCCAGGAGCGCACTCGTTTTCAGCGCGTGGGTGCGATGTTCCGCAACACCCGCAACGGGGACGGTTCGGAGTTCTTCAGCCTCAAGCTCGACTTCCCGGTCGCGGTCTCGGAGCTGGTGATGTTCCCGCCGAGCGCGAAGGATCCCCAGGACTAAATCCTCTGGCGAGGATGGGCCGCCCCAGGACGATCTTGGGGCGGCCCGATCCCTGTTCCAGGGACGCCGTGTCCGGCGGTCAGTTCGCCCGAGGTGACCTCCTCTTGGTGCCGGTCGCTGCGCGCGCAACGGACGATCGCCGCTCGGAATGATCAGGCCGCGACAGACCGGCCAGTCAGCCTCAAGGGGGCCATCCACAAAAACCTATCGGCCAGGGCCTCCCGGTTTTCGCGGCAGAGATTTGGCAAGCCAAATCTGGCCCTCCTTGACCCTGCCTGTCCGCCCTGTCGGTGGGGTTTGCGCCCGCCCGCGGTTCCGTCCGAACACATGCGTGTTCGGCCAGAGCCTCGGGCGGGGCTGGTGGACGGGACCCCTAGGATAGGTGGGTCGCCCGGTGGTGAGGGCGGCAGAGCCGCGTCCCTGCGGGCCGCGGCGTGAAGCGGACACCAAGGCTGCCTGAGCCCGAATGTGACGTAAGTATATAATTGACATCTAGGTATATTATCGTAAGGTGGGGTCAGCCTTGGTGGAAGGTGGCAGGAAATAGGGGGTCTTTCTTCGCATGTCTCGCTCAAAACGCCTCACAGATGCGGACCGCATGGAGATCGTTCGCGAAGCTGCGGAAGGCGTTTCCACTTCAGTGCTGGCGGAACGCTTTGGCGTGTCGGCGCGGGCGATTCAGTACACGCTCAAAGCCGATGCCGAGCGCCAGACGGATGCCGCAATTCCGGTCTCAGCGGTCAGTGTGAAGGTCACGGCGGCGGAGCTGGCGGCGCTCGACGAGGTGTTGGCGAAGGCCGGGATCGAGAGCCGGGCCGAGGGGCTGCGGCGGCTCATTCAGGCGGCAGGCGGGGTGTTCGTTCCGGACGCGCAGATGGCGGCCGAGATGGCGCGCTACCGCGCTTCACTGCACGAGGTCGGCAATGGGGTCACGCAAATCGCCAAGCAGATGACGCAGGCCAACCGGCGGGGGCAGGGGGCCGTGGGGGGCACGAGTGCCGAGTTCACCGAATTGCGCCTTGCCCAGATGCGCGGGTTGGCGCGGTTCATTCTGGATTCTGCTGACGAGATCGATCTGCTTCTGCGCCGCCGTCGGGACGCAATGCAGCTGCAGGCCACGGCCGCGCTGAGGGAGTTTGCCCATGCGGCTGAATGATGCCGTCCATGCCGTCACGGGCGAGGTCTTCCGGGATGGCTGGAGCCGCGTCCGGGGCTCAATGCAGGGGCTGCACGTGGCCAAGCAGACCCAGCTTGCGCGCGCGGCAGCAGGCCACCGGCCAGCGGTCTTCAAGGCGATCAGAGGCGGGGGTACGCATACCAAATCGCAGCTCGCAAACCAGCTCGATTACCTCACCACCAAGTCCACCCATATCGTGGACAGTAGCGGGTTCCTAGATGGCAAAGCGAAGCTCGAGTCGGGTGACATCAAGGACCTGACCGAGCGCTTTGCCAAACGGTGGGATGCGGGCTTCAAGCCCAAGCTCGGACAGACCACCCACATGCTCATGTCCTTCCCCGTGGGCACGCGTGGGGAGGATGTGCGCGACATCGCGACGGATGTGGCGGAGCGGTTCTTCCAGACTGATAAGGGGCATTTCGACTACATCATCGCGGTGCATGAGGACCGCGATCACCCCCATGCGCATCTTGTGCTGAACCGCCGCTCGCAAGAAGGCGAGTTTTTCTTCCTCGGCCGCAATCACCGCTTCAACTATGACGACTTCCGCCTCGCCATGGTCGAGGAGGCCGAGAAGTATGGCGTGCGCCTGGAGGCCACGCGCCGGGTGGATCGCGGGGCTGTACATTACCCAGCCCGGACCAGCGAGGTCTACGCCGCGAAAGAAGAGGGTCGCGCGCCCCGCGAGCGCGAACGCGTGGGGCAGGACCTGACCCGGACGCTGGCGGAGATCGCCAACACTACAACCGTCTACCATTCGCTTGCCGCAGAGGCCTCCCGGGAGGCCCGGGAAGACATCGCCGCGGCACTCTTCCGCGCGGGCGAGGTGCTGGCGCATGGCGGACAGATGGACCGAACAGGAGGAGTGTATATGGCCGAGGATCAAAGCTTCGAGGATCTGAGAAGCCTCTATGCGGAAAAGCTCGCGCGGGTGCAGGGCATGATCGCCGAGAAGTCTGACGCGGAACGTCCCGTGCTGGAAAAACGCCTTATCGAGATCCAGACGCAGGTCCAGCACATGCAGCCTCTCGGTTTGCGATCATCCACGCTGTCAGAGACCCCCTCGGAGGGCGGGATCTATTCCGAAGCCAATATTGACGCCAGCCAGCGCGAGCGACTGGCCGAGCCCGACCTGAGATCGCGCATTGACGCGGCACTACGGGGCACCGGGATCAGCACATCGGAAGTGGTGGCCCGGATCGAGACGGGCGCCTCAAATGCAGCGCTCGAGCATCAATGGATCGCCAATGATCTCTCCAAAGTGGCTGAGGCGCGCGATCTGAACCTCGAACGCCGCGCCGATCTGGAACAGGCGCGCGACATTCTCAACGATGTGCACGTCGAACTTGGCACGCTCTTGGAGCGGGAGAACGTGCTGCGCCGGGATGGTGTCATGGAAGCGGACCCGGTCAGCGAGCGGTTCCATTATCATGAGGGCGCGGTCCGGGCGATGGAAGGGACAATCCGTCAGGAAATGCGCGCTGACGGTCTGACAGCGCAGCAGATCGAGGACCGGGACTGGGAGGTTGTCTCACGGGCGGAGCGCCGGATCGAGACGGAGCAGCGCGCGTATCTCGAGGCACACCCGGATCTGCTCGCACGCCCTGGCGATGTGATTGACCGGTCTGAGCCCTACAGGGAGACCATCACCGATGTGGCCCGCGCCAGCGAGATCACCCGCGAGGTCGACCGGATCATGGAGGCACGCGACGTCCGCACGCCCGTTGCAGATGCTGTCACGGATGACTTGCGAGAGCGCTATCCGGACATGCCGTCCCACCTCGCCCGCGGGCTTGGCGCGACCTATGCGGCCGTCGTCGAGATCCGCGACACGGAGGCCATCAACCAGGTCCGCCGCGAAAACGAGTTGCGCGAGGGGCTTGGGTCTGGCACGCGCGACGCACTCCTCGCAGCCCGCGGTGGGACTGCGCCGCAGTCTGACCGTGCCGACCGCCTTGCAGACGAGATTGCGCGTGTCCTGGACCATGAACGGGCGGGGGAGTTGTCCGCGCCCTTCGAGACCGAGGCGGAGCGGGACGCTTTCCGGGGCGAGATCGCGCGGGTGCTGGATGACCCTCAACTTGAGAGGCTCACATCTGGCGATGCCGATGCGCTGGAAAAGGTTCTCGAGGACCGCCTCGACCGGCTCTATGTCGCCAAGGTCTACCTGCAATCGGATGCAGCGACGGCCAACACGGAGGCCTTGCGCCAGGTGGTCGATGATCTCGCCGACACCGAATACGAAAAACACCGCATTGGCGATGTGGATGGCGAGACCGAGCGGGGACAGGTCCATTGAGCGCGCCCATGGGAAAGGCGCGGATCGCGACCGGTGTCTTGTTGGTAACGCTGGTGACCGCCGCCATGGGCTATACCATCGCCTCGGCGGTGCTGACCTACCAGGATCTTGGGTTTGGGGCCGAGATCGACTTTGCTTATATCGCGCAGAACTACATGGCGATCCTCGATCGCCGCCCGGAGGCCGCGCAACTTATTCACCTGATCATCGGCAGCTTCGCCGCCGCCGGCCTGATGCTGAGCCTCGCCCTCTCGGGGTCCGCCCTGACACGGTTTGGCCAGACCCATTGGCAGACCGCGCGCGAGATGAAGGCCAATGGCTTCTTCGGGGCGCCGGGCACCGGGTTCATCCTCGGCAAGCTGGGGCCGCCGGGCTCCCGCGCCAATTACATTTGCTCCAAGGTCTTCCCCCATGCGCTGATCGTGGCCCCCACGGGCCGTGGCAAGACCACGGGCTTTGTCATTCCGAACCTGCTGACCTGGCAGGGCTCTGCCGTGACGCTCGATGTGAAGGGCGAATGCTTCGAGGCGACGGCCCGGCACCGCGCAGCCCAAGGCGACAAGGTCTATCGCTTTGCCCCCACCGATTGGGAGGGCAGGCGCACGCATCGCTACAACCCGCTCCTGCGCATCTATCAACTGAAAGATCCCGCGCGCCAGCAGATGGAATTGCAGCTTCTTGCGACGCTCTTCCTGCAGAGCGACAATGACCGGGTGCAGGGGCTCCTCAAAGGCGGGATCGATCTCTTCGTGGCGGCAGGGCTCTTGGCCTTCCAGCGCAAGCGTCCCACCTTGGGCGAGATCTACCGCATCGCGGCCTCGGGCGGGAATAAGCAGAAGGAGTATTTCGCGCGGGGCCATGAGGTCGACAACAGGGCGGCCAAGCTGATCTTCACGCGGCTCGCTTCGACCAATAACGACACGCTTACCTCCTATGTCTCGCTCCTGATGACCTCGGGGCTCGACCAATGGCAGAACCCGGCCATCGATGAAGCGACGGCGGTGTCGGACTTTGACTTCCGGACGATCCGCAAGAAGCCTTTTTCGGTCTATCTCGTGGTCCAGCCGCTGATGGTGAAGCCGCTCGCGCCGCTGATCCGGCTGTTTTTCTCCGACCTGCTCTCGGCCATGCAGGAAAAGGACCCCGGGCCGGATGAGCCCTGGCCGGTGATGATCATGCTCGACGAGTTCAATCGTCTCGGCAAAATGCCCATCGTGGTCGAAAGCATCGAGACACTGCGCACCTATCGTGGTCACCTCGCCGTTGTCACCCAAACCATCCCCGCCCTCGATGAAATCTACGGCGAAAACACCCGCCGCGCCTTGCAGGGGAATGCGGGCGTGAAGCTCTACCTGACGCCCTCCGATGAAAAAACCGTCGAGGAGCTGAGCAAGGCGGTCGGCAAGACCACGAAGACCGTCATCACGCGCTCCCAGTCTATCGGCAAGAACCCCTTTGAAGGGCGCAGCCAGTCGACCCGGACCGAAGAAAGCTCCTTGCTCCCTGAAGACGAGGCGCGCCGCCTGCCGCTCGATGAGATCGTCATGGTCATCGACGCGCAAATGCCGGTCCGTGCAAAGCGGATTCAGTATTTTGACGACCGGCTGTTCAAGGCGATCCACGCGGCGCAGACGGGTGAATTGCCGTTTCCAGAGCCGGGGGGAGGAGGATCGCAAGGCACGCTGCCGCTGAGTGTGCGCGCCATGCCGATGACGCCGCCGTCGGATGGGCCAGGGGGAACAGAAGCCGATGTGGAGAGGGCGAGCCAGGCTGGCGATGGTCAACCGTCAGGCCAAGCCGACGCCGCTCCAAAGAAGACCGCGCCTGTCGTTCAAGCTGTCATCGCCGAGGAACAGCGCCAGATGGAGATGGATTTTGGCAGCGGCGTCGTGGATTCTGAAGCTGCGAGCGTAGCTGATGAGGCGCAGATGCGCTCTGCAGTCGATGGCTTGGACGAAATGGAAGCGATGCTGCGAGAGGAGGATGGTGAAAGGCTGGTTGCGCGATAGGGTGGCGGACATCGCCTGTTTGTCAGGGAGGGCGGAATGCGGACCTTCTCCGCGCCTGCGAGATCTCCGAGTGCCCACGGCGGAAGCAGACACCCAAAACATCGTCAGATCAGTGTTTACGCCGCACCACCGCATGTCGGGTTTGATGCAGGTTTGCAGAAGTGAGCGACCGGATCGACGAGAGTGAACTGATCGCGGCGGCAAGTGGTTTCGTGCTGGTCTATGGCGTGGGGTCGGCCTTCGGCCCCTTCGCCGCCAGCCTCGTCATGGGGCGGGTCGGACCAACCGGCCTGTTTTTCTTCATAGCTGTCGTGCTGGCCTTGTTCTCGGCATTCGATGCCATGCGCATCCGCCAGCGGGAAAAAACCGCAATCGCCGACAAGCAGAGCTACGTGGCCACCCCCATCACCAGCCACGCGGCGTTGCCGTTGCATGAACACGGACCAGATCGAGCCGAGGGCGAAGCGGCCCCGCAGTGACGCGGTGCCGCGCGGCTGCTCAGGCCGCCTCGGCCGGGCGCACGACCTCGGCCGCGATGCGTTTCAGGTCGGCATCCTCCAGCGTTTCACGCTCCAACAGATCCGCGGCGGATTTTTCCAACAGCGCGCGGTTGTCTTCGAGCAATGTCAGGGTACGGTCGAAGATCGCGTCGATCACCTCCTTTACCGCATGGTCCATACGCTCGGCGGTGGCATCGCTGTAACGGCGGTTCAGCCATGAACCCTGATCAGTCGTGCCAAGGAAATTCGGGCGCTCGCTGTCATAGCTCACATGGCCAAGGTTTTCGTCCATACCGTAGCGCGCCACCATGGAACGCGCGATGTCGGTGGCGCGGGCCAGATCGTCGGATGCGCCAGTGGAAAGATGGCCATAGATGATCTTTTCTGCCGCGCGCCCGCCCAGCAGCACCGCGATCTTGTTCTCAAGCTCTTCGCGGGTCATCAGGTAACGGTCCTCGGTGGGCCGCTGGATCGTATAGCCGAGCGCGCCGATGCCGCGCGGGATGATCGAGACCTTGTGGACCTCGTCCACGCCCGGCAGCGCCATGCCGATGATGGCATGACCCATCTCGTGATGCGCCACAATCTCGCGTTCGCGCGGGTTCAGGCGGCGGTTCTTTTTCTCCAGACCGGCGACGATGCGCTCGATCGCCTGGGTGAAATCCTGCATCTCGACGCTGTCGGCCTTGCGCCTTGTCGCCATCAGCGCCGCCTCGTTCACGAGGTTGGCCAGATCAGCGCCGGAAAACCCGGTGGTCAGCGCTGCAATCTGGTCGGGATCGACGCTGTCGGCCAGTTTGATCTTTTTCATATGCACTCTGAGGATCTGGACACGGCCAGCGCGATCAGGCCGGTCCACCAGTACCTGCCGGTCGAAACGGCCCGCGCGCAAAAGCGCCGGGTCGAGTATTTCCGGCCGGTTGGTGGCGGCCAGCAGCACCACGCCTTCGGAGGGGTCGAAGCCGTCCAACTCGGTCAGAAGCTGGTTCAGCGTCTGCTCGCGCTCGTCATGGCCGCCGGGATGCTGACCCGCGCTGCGTGAGCGGCCCAGAGCGTCAAGCTCATCCACGAAGATGATCGCCGGGGCGGCCTTGCGGGCCTGCTCGAACAGGTCGCGCACCCTTGCGGCGCCGACGCCCACAAACATCTCGACAAACTCCGACCCGGAAATGGAATAGAATGGCACACCCGCCTCGCCCGCCACGGCGCGGGCCAGCAGCGTCTTGCCGGTGCCGGGCGGCCCGACCAGCAGCACGCCCTTGGGCATCCGGGCGCCGAGGCCGCCATAGCCCTCGGGGTCTTTCAGGAATTCGACGATCTCTTCCAGTTCCTGCTTGGCCTCATCGACCCCGGCCACATCGTCAAAACTGACCTTGGTATCGCTTTCGACATAGATTTTCGCCTTATTCTTGCCGATCGACATGAATCCGCCCATGCCCTGCTTTTCGGCGAACTTGCGGATGAAGAAGATCCAGATGCCGACGAAAACGAGCGCGGGCAAAACCAAAGACAACAGGGTCGTCAACCAGGTGCTTTCAACGGCGCCGGTATAGGTGACGTCGGTTCCCTCCAGCCGCGCGGCCATGTCCGGCGGCACGGTCGTGGTGACGAAACCGGTCTTGCCCTCCTGCGGTTCCCTGAAGGTGCCCTGGATCGTATCGCTGCCGATGACGATCTCGCCCACGACGCCATCGTCCAGGTAGGTTTCGAACTGGCTGTAGGGGATCGCCTCGATGGTCTGGCTCTGAACCCAAAGGTCGCGCAGCAGGACGATGCCGAAGATCGCGAGGAGGATATACCAGAAATTGATCTGCGTTTTCTTGTCCATTTGCCACCTCCATTGATGCACTGCCGATTCTTCATATTTTTTAGATCCGACCCTCCCCTTGACAAGATTTTGACGCGTTCCCAGATGATTGGATGCGGGATGCCGCTTCAAGGGTCCCGGAGATGTTGGTGAGTTTCGAGGCGTGTGCATATTGCAACGTTTCGATCCCGTCATCGACCGCGAGGTGCAGTATATGGCCTTGCGTCTCGAAATACGTGGTCGCCATGCGTCTTCGTACCGGATCGTATCCGATCCCCCTCCCTTCGCGACAGTCCCGCAACTCAACCGGTCCGCGCCCCGATGCGGACTTCTGATGTTGTGATCACGAAGAGGAGGAACAGATGTTGAATTATGGACTGGTCCCGGCCCAATGGGACCCCTTCGCAGAATTGCGGCAACTGCAATCGCAGATGAACCGCATGTTCGATACCGGCGCGCGCAGCGGCCGGAACGGCAACTGGCCGCCCGTCAACATGTGGCTGGGCGACGACAGCGTGGTCGTCACCGCCGAGATGCCGGGCGTCGCGCAGGACGATATCGACCTGACGGTGCGCGAAAACACCTTGATCATTGCCGGCAAGCGCAATTCCGCAACCGATGACGAGGAGGCCGCATGGCACCGCCGGGAGCGCCCTTTGGGCGAGTTCTCGCGCAGTATCCGCCTGCCTCTGCGCGTCGATCCGGACAAGGTCGAGGCGCGGGCGAAGAACGGAATCCTTGAGATCGAGATGGGCAGGCCCGATGCCGAGCGCCCCCGCAAGATCAAGGTCAAGGCAAGCTGATCAATCGCAACGAGAGGAGGAAAGACAATGGCTAATGAGATGACAAAAACCGGCGGTGACGTGGCACGGACCGAGAGCGAGGACACCCGCGATACCGGCCCGACCTTCCGCCCCGCAACGGACATTTTTGAAAAAGACGACGTGGTGACGGTGGTCATCGACTTACCGGGTGTGACGCCCGACAGCGTCGACGTCTCGGTCGAGAACCGTTCGCTGACCGTGCGTGGCACGATTGATGCACCCGCGCCCGAAGGCTACCGGCGCATCTATGCGGAATACGCGCCCGGAACGTTCGAGCGGGCCTTCAGCCTACCCGACACGATCGACGCAGGTGCGATCGACGCCGCGCACCGCGACGGCGTGCTGACGCTCACCCTGAAGAAGAGCGAAGCCGCCAAACCGAAACAGATCAAGGTCAAGGCCGCGTAAGCGGCCCATGACCAACCAGTGAAAAGGAGGAAAGAACAATGGTATTCAGTGATCTCATCCCCTGGGGCCGGGACCGCAATCGAGTGGCGGACCGGCGAGGTGACGACGACAACCCCCTGATGTCTCTCCAGCGCGACCTGAACAGCGTTTTCGAGGATTTCTGGGGTCGTTTCGACAACCCGTTCGGCGGGAGCCTGACGGCAGGTGGTCCGCGCACCGACATTTCCGAAACCGATCAGGCAATGCTGGTATCGGTCGATCTGCCGGGCCTCGACGACAAGGATATCGAGGTGAACGTCACCGATGACATGCTGACGATCCGCGGCGAGCGCGAGGAGAAAAGCGAGAAGGACGGCTTCGCCTCGCAGTCACGGCGCAGCTTCCACCGGATGATCCCGGTGCCGCCAGGCGTGGACCCAGAAAAAGCCGAGGCCGAATTCAAGCGCGGCGTGCTGACCGTGACCTTGCCCAAGACCGAAGAGGCCAAGGCGCGGGTCAAGCGTATCGACGTGAAATCCGGCTGACCCGGTGCGGGCCGCAAGGCCCGCGCCCACTGCCTTTGAAAGGAGAGAGCCATCATGCCCGTCATTCGCCGCCTATTTTTTATGCTGCTTGTGTCCGTGCCGCTTGCCGTCGGCCCCGCTGCCGCTCAGCAGAATGTTCTGCCAACTGTCGAAAACGGACTGCCGACGCTGGCGCCGATCCTCGAAGAGCTGACGCCCGCAGTCGTCAACATCTCGGTCACGACACGGTCATCTGTTGAGACGAACCCGCTTTACAACGACCCATTCTTCCGGCGCTTTTTCGACCTGCCGCAAATGCCTCCGGCCCGGCCCAGCCTCAGCGCCGGATCGGGCGTGATCGTCGATGCGCATGAGGGGTATGTTCTGACCAATCATCACGTCGTCGAAAACGGCGAAGAGATCGTCGTCACGCTCAAGGATCGGCGCCGTTTCGATGCCGAACTGGTCGGCAGCGATCCCGGCACCGATATCGCCCTGCTCAGGATCGAGCCCGACAACCTGACCGAGATCGAAATGGGATCATCCGACGCGCTGAGGGTCGGCGATTATGTCGTCGCCATCGGCAATCCCTTCGGCCTTGGTCAGACCGTCACGTCCGGCATTGTCAGCGCTCTGGGCCGAAGCGGGCTGAATGTCGATGGATACGAGGATTTCATCCAGACGGACGCCTCGATCAACCCCGGCAACTCGGGCGGCGCGCTCATCACGCTCGACGGACGGCTGGTGGGCATTAACACCGCGATCATCTCGCCCGCCGGCGGCAATGTCGGCATCGGTTTCGCGGTGCCCATCGACATGACCCGCGTCGTCATGGAGCAGCTGATCGAATACGGCGAGGTCCGGCGCGGCCGTCTGGGCGTGATGATACAGGATTTCACACCCGATCTGGCCGAGGCCCTGGGAACGGATGCCGAACGCGGCGCCATCGTGACCAAGGTCGAGCCGAATTCACCGGCCGAAGAGGCTGGCTTGCAGGCGGGCGATCTGATTGTCGCTGTCGATGGTATCCCGGTCGAGGGATCGGGCGATCTGCGCAACCTCATCGGCCTCAAACGATCCGGCTCCGACGTCGAGATCGCGTTCCTGAGAGACGGCGAACGCCGCGCCCTTACCGCCGAACTTGAGGAAGGGCAGACAGCCCGGACCCCCAGCCTGGACGTTGCAAAGCGTCTGGAGGGTGCCGAGTTGCGTGATCTGACGCCGAACGATCAGTTTTTTGCTGGAACAGAAGGCGTCCTGGTCGAAAGTATCGCGCCCGGCAGCCCTGCGGGCCGATCCGGCCTGGAACCGGGCGATGTCATCGTCGCGGTGAACCGGGAGACTGTAGCGAACCTGGCGGACCTGCGCCAGAAACTGGTCGGCATTGACGGTCCGTTCGCGCTGACCGTGCAACGGGGTGCCGCGCGCCTGTTTCTGGTGATCCAGTGAGGCGTGTCACACATGCGCGTTGGTGCAGATCAAGGCATGTGTAGCCGAAACAATTTATACTGAGAAAAGAGGCACATGACGACTCAGGAGGAAACGACAATGGCAAACGGAATCTGTGACATCTGCAAGCGCCGCCCGGCGTCATTCCGGGCGCAGGTCTCGGTCAACGGTGAACGCCAGTTGATGGAGCTTTGCGACGAGGATTACCGCAAACTGGCACGACAACAACGGCGGTCAAGCTCCCCGCTGGAATCGCTGTTCGGCGGCGGGTCGCTTTTCGACGAGTTCTTCGGCGACAGCCCTTTCGGCAACATGTCGCGCCGCCTCAGTGACGACAGCGACGGAACCGGCGGACAGCGTATCCCGGTTTCGAGCGGCAGCCGCAGGGGAAGCGGCGGCGCGGGTATCGCCGACCGGCTGAGCGAACAAGGCAACAAGCTGTTGCAGGAGGCTGCGCAGAAGGCGGGCGAACTGGGCCGGTCCGAGGTGGATACCGAGCATCTGCTGTTCGCGCTGAGCCACAGCGATGTGGTGAAGACACTGCTCGAGCAGTTCAAGATCGACATCGACGATCTGCGCCGCCAGATCGAGAGCGAGGCGCCGCGCGGCGAAGGCAAGGAAGGCGGAGAAATCGGTGTCAGCCCACGTCTGAAAGACGCGCTCAACCGTGCCTTCATCGCCTCGAACGAGCTGGGCCATTCCTATGTCGGCCCCGAGCACCTGCTGATCGGCCTCGCCGAGGAGGGCGAAGGTCTGGCCGCCGACATCCTGCGCAAATACGGACTCACCCCGCAGGCGCTGCGCCAGCAGGTGACCAAGGTGGTGGGTCGCGGGGCCGAGGAAGGCCGCGTCGATGCCCCGTCGAACACGCCTGACTTGGACGAATTCTCGCGCGATCTGACCAAGCTCGCCCGCGAAGGCAAGCTCGACCCGGTGATCGGTCGCGCGCGCGAAATCGAGACGACGATCGAGGTTCTGGCGCGGCGCAAGAAGAACAACCCGGTGCTCATCGGCGAGCCCGGCGTCGGCAAGACCGCGATCATCGAGGGCCTCGCACAGCGCATCGTTGCGGGCGAGGTGCCCGAGGCCCTGCGCGACAAGCGGCTGGTGGAACTGAACATCAACTCGATGGTCGCGGGATCGAAATATCGCGGCGAGTTCGAGGAACGCATCCAGAAGGTACTGAAAGAGATCGAGGCCAACAAGGACGATCTGGTCCTTTTCATCGACGAGTTGCACACCATCATGGGCGCGGGCCAGGGCGGTGGCGAAGGCGGGCTGGATGTGGCCAACACCTTCAAGCCTGCACTGGCGCGGGGTGAGCTGAACTTGATCGGCGCGACGACGCTCAACGAATACCAGAAACATATCGAGAAGGACGCCGCACTGGAGCGGCGGTTCCAGCCGGTCTATGTCGACGAGCCGAGTGTGGCCCAGACGATCATGATCCTGCGCGGCCTGCGCGACATGCTGGAAAGTCATCACAAGGTGACGATCACCGATGAGGCCATCGTCGCTTCTGCCGAACTGGCCGACCGCTACATCTCGGGCCGCTTCATGCCCGACAAGGCCATCGACCTGATCGACCAGGCCGCGGCACGGGTGAAGATTTCCGCCACCGCGCGACCCGTCGACGTGCAGGAACTGGAAGCCGAGGTCGCCCAGATCAAGCGCGAACAGGATTATGCCGCCGCGCGCAAGCAGTTCGACCGCGCCGCCGATTTGAAGCATGAACTGGAGGAAAAGCAGACCGAACTCGATGCGCTGCTGGAGACCTGGAAACGCGACCGCGCGTCGGCCAGGGCCGAGGTCCGCACCGATCACATCGCGCAGATCGTCTCCAAGCTGACCGGCATCCCGGTCACCGACCTGACCAGCGAGGAGCGCGAGAATCTCCTGAAGCTGGAAGAACGCCTGCACGAGCGTGTCATCGGCCAGAACGAGGCGATCGACGCGGTGGCCGACGCGGTGCGGCTGGCGCGCGCGGGTCTGCGCGACGGCCCGGCGCCGACCGCGACCTTCCTCTTCCTCGGCCCCACCGGCGTGGGCAAGACCGAGCTGGCCAAGGCTTTGGCCGAGGTCGTCTATGGCGACGAGGATGCGATGATCCGCATCGACATGTCGGAATACGGCGAACGCCACACCGTCGCGCGGCTGGTCGGTGCGCCGCCGGGCTATGTCGGCTATGACGAGGGCGGGCAGTTGACCGAGCGGGTGCGTCGCCGGCCCTATTCGGTGGTGCTGCTGGACGAGATCGAGAAGGCGCATGGCGATGTCTACAACATCCTGTTGCAGGTCTTCGACGATGGTCGGCTGACCGACGGCAAGGGGCGGGTGGTGGATTTCACCCACACGATCATCATCGCCACCTCGAACCTCGGCTCGGACATCATCCAGCGCAACCTGAAGAAGCGCGGCACGAAACAGTTCGACGAGACCAAGCAGCACGCCGAGCTGATGGAAGTTTTGCGCAGCCATTTCCGGCCGGAATTCCTCAACCGGATCGACGAGATCATCGTCTTCCATTCGCTCAACCAGTCCGAAATCCGCAAGATCGTCGGGCTGCAACTGGCCCGCGTGGCGCGCACGGCGCTGAACCAAGGGGTTGAACTCGACTTCGACGAATCCGTCACCGATCACTTCGCCGCTGTGGGTTTCCAGCCCGAATTCGGGGCCCGCGAATTGCGCCGCCTGATCCGCTCGGAGCTGGAAACCGAACTGGCACGCGCCATGCTCTCCGGCTCGGTCGAGGACGGCGACCGGGTGCGTGTGGCGTGGTCGGCCGAGGAACAGAAGATCACCTTCGAGAAATTGGAGGCGACCGACGTCACCGACGCGCCAGCGGCAGATGTGGCTGAGGATGCCGCGCCCGCAAAACCCGATGGCGGCGACAGGGACGGCGCGGCCGAGACGCCGGAGCACTCGGCTGACGCCGCCGCCGCCGATGATAAGGCGAAGCCCGGAAAGCCCGCGACTGCCGACGAGACGGACAAGGGAGGCGCCGACGCCACGACATGACGTGGCCGGGGATGCGGGGCGCGCGCGCACACTGCCTCGCATCCCTCGGCACGGATACTGCCTGTGAGGGAAGCCAGATGAACTTGATGACAGCTTTTCGCAATCTCGATTCTTACGGTCGGCGCCGCGCCCCCGAGGTGATCCGCCACGAGGCGGCGCTGCTGGAAAGGCGGCTTGTGCGTTTCCGCCCCGAACTCGTGCGGCTCGAAGTCTCGGTGTCGCAGACGCGCGGCAAGAAGCGCATCCGGGCCGATCTCCGCCTTGGGCTGCCCACGGGCGTGATCGCCGCGCGGGAGGAAGGATTCGGGATCGAACCGGTCCTGCACCGGGCCTTCGCGGCCCTCGGGCGCCGGCTCGACCGGCTCCTGTCACGCCTCGCGCGCGCGCCAGAATGGAAACGCCCGGCGCGGCGCGCCCGGACCGGCCGGCTGCTGCCGCCCGCGCCGGACCGGGCTGAGGCGGACCGGCGGGCGCTCTTTTTCGATCTGATCGAGGATCACCTCGATCACCTCTACAACGTGGTCAGGCGCGAGCTCACCTATCTCGAAGCCAGCGGTGCCGTGCCCGCCGGACGCCTGAGCGTGCGCAGCCTTGTCGCCGCCACGATCTTGAGCGGGCTCGAGCGTTTCGAGCAGCGCCCGACCGAGTTTTCGGTCGGCGACTGGCTGACCGGGCTGGCCTGGCGCACGATCGAGGCCGAGGCGCGCGCCGCCCGCCGCGCCGTCCCCGACGATGCCGCATCGCTGGATGAGACGCCGGACCAGCCGGCCGGCGAGCCGACCGCAGCGGATCAGGAGATGTTCGAGTTCTACCAGCCCGACGATCTTCTCCTACTGGAAGACCTGGTGGCCGACGAGGATGGCGAGGGCGCCGAGACCCTGGCGGTGCGGCGCGAGGCGGCGCTGGCGCTGCACCGGGCGCTGGCCGATCTGCCCGTGCTCTGGCGCAAGGTCGTCCAGCGGCTCCACATCGAGGACGAGACGCCGGAGCAGACGGCCGCGGTTCTGGATCTGTCTGCGCAAGAGGTGGCGCGCATTGCCGAGGCCGGGCGCGCCTTCCTGCACCAGCGCCTGATCGAGGCCGGCCACGCGCCGGACAGCGCCGAAGCCGCGCTGGCGGATGCCGAGACGGAAGTAGCGCAAATCCCGCAGCCACTGGAAGACCGCGACCGTATCGCGACGGCGATGACCGGAAACCGCGATGGCCGCCCGCATGGCACATCCAACACGGCCGAGCACGCCGACCACTGAAAGGAGACGGAAAATGACGACGACAAACACGAACCCACAAACGTCGATCGAGGAATTCCTGTGCAGCCTGTCCGAGAACTGGTGGGCCTTCGTGCTGCGCGGCGTCCTCGCACTCGTCATCGCGGTTCTTGCCTGGCTGATGCCGGCGGAGGCGATCCTGGCGCTGACGCTGGTCTTTGGCGCCTTCGCCTTCGCCGATGGCGTCTTCGGCCTCATCGCCGCGGTGCGTCACATGCGCCGCGAGGAACGCTGGGGCTGGCTGGCCTTCAGCGGCGTGCTCGGCATTCTGACGGGGCTGGTGGTCCTCGTCGCGCCCTTCGTCGCGACCTTCGTGCTCGCGGTCTTCCTCTGGGCCAGCATCGCCTTCTGGTCGGTCTTCTCGGGGCTTTTCGAGCTCGTGACCGCGATCCGGCTGCGCAAGGAGATCGAGGGCGAGATCTGGCTCGGCCTAAGCGGGATCGTGTCGATCCTGCTGGGCGCCCTGATTGTCTGGTTCCTAACGACGAGTCCGGCGGAAACGCTGCTGGCTCTCGGCTGGCTGCTGGCGATCTATGCCGCGATCTTCGGCGTCACGATGATCCTGCTCGGACTGAAGCTGCGCAAGGCGAACGGCGAGACGGATAGCGCCGCGCAGGCGAAGACGGTCTGAAACAGCTGGAAGCAGCCTTTTTGAGAAAGGAGGTCACAATGTTTAACATGAGAGGACATAACCGGCCGCCCTTCCGGCCGAAAATACCCGGTATGGACCTGCGGTCGGCCGGTGTGCCCACGGCGATCATCTATCGTCCCTCGCGCAGTGCGATGCAGTCGGGGCCGCGGCCCCGCCACTGGATACTGGAATTCGAACCTGCCGCATCGCCGGAGATCGAGCCGCTCATGGGCTGGACCGCGACCCGCGATCCCTATCGTCCGATCCGGCTGAGCTTTCCGGATTGTGAGAGTGCCATCGAATATGCCGAGCGGAATGACTGGGATTACATCGTCCGCGATGGCGGCCGTAGCAGGTCCCGCACCGCGCTTGAGCCGATATTCCGCCCCCTTGATCGACTGGATGGACCGCAGCCGCGCGGAAACGTCGAAGCGAGGATGGCCCCGGCGGAAAAGGACGAGACCGATCCGGTGGAACTGGCATCGCTCGAATCCTTCCCGGCCTCCGATCCCCCGGCATGGACCGGCACGACTTTGGCGGGACGCTGAATTTTTCGGGCGCGTGGCAAACGGCCCGGCCACGCGCCCGCCCCGCAACCCGGGCCGAACATAGTAACGCCGTCATGAACTGAAAGGAGAAAGGAGAGACCCATGTTGAATCGCAACCTGCTCACCTCATCGGTCAGCGCCCTGGCGCTGGCGACCATGCTGGCCCTGCCACCGGCCTTAGCTCAGGAAACATCGCAACCCCCGGCCTCCCAGACGAACGAGACGGTGAGCGAACCGGTGCAGGACGAGGCGACCGCGCAGGTCGATGAGAAACGCAAGACGCTTCTCGAAGACGCGACACGCGCCCTGGAGGAAACCGAGGCGGCCGTGAAGGCGCTTGACGAAGGCGATACTCAGGCCGCGCTCGACGCGCTGGCGGTCGCGACCGGCAAGTTGCAAAGCGTCGTTGCCCGCGATCCCGATCTGGCCCTCGCACCTGTTGATGTCCAGCTGCTCCAGCGTGACCTGCTGGCGGATGTGGAAACGATCAACGCGGCCCGCGAGGTGATCGAGGATCTGGTGGACGATGGCAGGCTTCAGGAAGCCCGCCCACTGATGCGCGAGTTCGCCAGCGAGATCGTCGTGGAGACCACCAATCTGCCGCTCGCCACCTATCCTGACGCGCTTCTGCGCGCGACCGCCCAGATCGATGCGGGCGACGTGGAGACGGCGAAACGGACTCTTGCCACCGCGCTCGGCACCGTGGTCGTCACAGAGGAGACGATCGCCCTGCCGGTGTTGCGGGCGCAACTGCTGATCGACGCTGCGGAGAAGGCGCTTGGCGAAGATGAAGGCACTGCTGCGGATACCGACGCAGCGGACTCCGGCTCCACTGAAACCGAGAGTGCAGACGAGGCTGCTGAGACCGTTGAGGCCGAACCGCTTTCGCCCGGCGAATATGTCGCAGCTGCGCGTAACCAGCTCAAGATCGCCGAAGCGCTCGGCTATGGCGACGAGGACGATTTCGAGGAGCTTCACGAGAACCTCGATGAACTGGACGACAAGATCGACGCCGAGCAGGACAGCGGCGGCATCTTCGACAAGATCGGCGACAGCTTCACCAGGCTGAAACAACGCCTGTTCGATTGAGCAGCGCAATCTGATGTGACGCCATGGGCAGCGCGGTCAAACTCATGAATGGTCGCCTGCCCGTTTTCCGGACGGTGAACGACAGTCATGTCGGAAGGAACCAATTTGGCGAAAGGAGGGCAAGGCATGGAGGATACCGACAAGAAGGACCATAGGTCTGTCGTAACGACGGACAGCGAAGCACGGGAAAAGGTAGAGACACCGGCGGAGGAAACGGCCAGTGCAGACGAACCGGCGCTCGACCAAAACGACGAGATCGAGTTCCTGACCGACAAGTGGAAACGCGCGTTGGCGGACGCGGAGAATGCGCGCAAGAGGGCCGATGCCTCCCGCGCGGAAGGTCGCGAACACGGTATCGCGGTGGCCGTCGAGGCTCTCGCGCCTGCCCTTGACGCCCTGTCGCTCGGGATCGAGGCAGCGCGAACAAGCCCGGATGCGGAGGATCCCAGGATCGTTTCGCACCTTGAGGGTCTGCGCAATATCCGGACGGCCTTTGAGACCGGGTTGAAAGCGCTCGGAGTCAGAACCATCGCACCCGAGAACACGCCCTTTGATCCGGCCCTGCACGAGGCGACGCAGACGCAGGAAACGGACAAGGCCAAGCCCGGACAAGTCATGGTCCTGCATCGCCCCGGCTTCGCCATCGGTCAGCGCCTGATCCGGCCTGCCCGTGTCACCGTGAGCGCAGCACCAAGCAAAGTTGAGGAGGAATGAGCCATGCTGCGCCTTAGCCTCTTTCTCGGTGCGAACCTCGCCATCCTTGCCGTCCTGTCGGTCTCGTTCCGGCTGCTCGGCATCGAGGGGCTGCTGCAGGCGAACGGCGTCGATCTCAACCTGACCGCGCTGCTGATCTTCTCGGCAGTGATCGGGTTTGCCGGGTCGCTGATCTCGCTGTTCCTGTCCAAGACGATGGCCAAGGCCGCGATGCGCGTTCAGGTCATCACTGCGCCGCGGACGGCGACCGAGCGCTGGCTGGTCGAGACTGTCCATGCCCAGGCAGATCGGGTCGGGATCGGACGCCCGGAAGTCGGCGTGTTCGATCATCCTTCGCCGAATGCGTTCGCCACCGGATGGAACCGCGACGATGCGTTGATCGCGGTCAGCACCGGCCTTTTGAACACCATGAGCCGTGGCGAGGTCGAGGCGGTTCTGGGCCATGAGGTCAGCCACGCCGCGAATGGCGACATGGTCACGCTGGCGCTGATCCAAGGCGTCGTGAACACTTTCGTTGTCTTCCTGTCGCGGCTCGCCGGATTCCTGTTCGACCGTCTGATCCTGCGGATCGAACGCGGTTACGGGCCGGGGTTCTGGATCGTGTCGCTGGTGACGGAAATGGTGCTCGGCGTGCTGGCAATGGCCATCGTCATGTGGTTCTCGCGCTGGCGCGAGTTTCGCGCCGATGCCGGTGGCGCCGCGCTGGCCGGGCGGCATAACATGATCGCGGCTCTGGAACGGTTGAAGCTGGCGCAGAACGCACCGCCCCTGCCAGAGGAGATGCGCGCCTTCGCGATCAGCGCGGGCCGGGTCCAGACGCTGTTTGCCAGCCACCCGCCGCTGGAACGCAGGATCGCTGCGCTCCGCGCGGGCGATACCAGGCCGCACACTCCGGTCGGCCCTGCCCGGCGCAGAGCCGGGTGGGGATAAAAGCGGGAAAAGACACACCAGTCCATGAAACATGGAGGATATCATGGCACGTATCACAGTTGAGGATTGTCTCGAACGGATTCCCGATCGGTTCGAGTTGGCGGTATTGGCGGCCCACAGGGCACGCCAATATGCGGGTTATGCCGATATCAACCCCGCCGACAAAGGTCACAACCGCGCGGTCGCTGCCCTGCGCGAGATCGCGCGCGGGGATATCGACGTCGGCACATTGCGGCGCGATTACATCCGGTCGCATCAGCTTCAGCTGTCGGATGCGCTACCCGATGATGGAACGATGGATGAGGACACACTGTTGTTGCAACTGATCGAAGCGAGGGTGGCGGAGCGCGACGATAAAGGGAAAGGAGATCAAAAATGACCGTCCGATCATTGCTGAATGAACCAGTTGGAGCTGGACGAGGTTTCCGCCGTTGTCGTGACAGATGAAGACCGCTCGATCCTCGGTATCGTTTCGGGCGGGGATATCCTGCGCGCGCTCAACTAAAGAGGCCCCGCAACCCTCTCCACGCCGCTCACCGAGGTGATGACAGCCGAAGTCCTGACCTGTGAGGTTTCGGAACCGCTGTCGAAGGTTTACGGGTTGATGGACGCCAACCATATCCGGCATGTGCCGATTGTCGAAGACGGTCAGATCAAAGGCATCATCAATACGCTCGATGTCGTCGGGCATCGACTGCGCGAGATCGCGTCGGAAGCCGAGGCGCTCAAGGACTATGTTGCGGGGCGCGCGTGATCGAATTGGATCCAGAAACAAAAGGCAACCGCTTCCTATGCTGTAGAATTCTACATTATTGAATCGTGCTCGACTTTAGCGGCAAAGGTCCATTTTCCAGAATTCATCCGTTTCTGTTATCGGCACGGAAGATAGTTTCTGTCGCGCTATCCGGGAAAGGCCATCGGCACAAACGCAGCGAAGGTGAACTTTGTCCGCTCTGCAGTCACATGATTAGCGAAAATGCTGCATGATGCATGAACGGCTGTTCTGGTGAAGCTGCAATGCAGCGTGGATAGGCCCGGTGAATGTCTCCTGTGGGCCGTCACCGTCGCCCAAGCCGTCCCAGTCTCGCCAGCTGTGCCAGCATTTTTGACCCTGCGTCAGTGGATCCTGTGCCGCCTGTGGAACCCGTCTGACCCATGCCTTGCCTCGCCGGCATCTGCTGCACGCCAAAGAACTGCCGCGCCCTGAGGGCTGCGTATTCCGCACCACTGGCACCGCCGATCAGGTAGCGATTGTAGGCCTGCTGGCTGCCCATCGCTGCGCGAGCGAAGTTGTATCCGCCACCGAGGCCGCCGGAGAGCGCCGGCATCATGATGTTGCCGGAAATCGCGCGGACGATGAAGGGTGTTGCGATTATGAACCCCTTGGCCATGAGCACCATCATGAAGAAAGGTATGAGCGCGCCGATGTTGGAAGCCCCTTCCGGATCACCCAACTCGCCTATGAGAGCCGAGGCCACCCCGGTGACGGTCGCGAAGACCCCTGCGACCACGATAGGGTAGATCGCGAAGGAGATAAGCGCGGATAACCAGCGCGCGAAATAATCCTTGGTCACCTCGAAGAGGGTCAGGAAAATCATCACCGGGGCGATCCCGATCAGAAGCGCGATCATCAGTCGGGAGGCCACGAGGATGAAGGCGGCCAGTCCGCCGAGGATCGAGAGCAGAAGCACACCGACGATGTCGAGCATGGCGCCCGCCATCCAGTTCAGCTCGGACCCGGCGGCATTCAGGTAATCGCCGAGCTCGGCGATCAGCCGGTCGAATTCTTCAGCGAAAGTTCCAGAGGGCCCCGGACTGCCGCCGCCGACCGAGGCCACCAGCGCGCCCGCGATACTGTCGATCCCATAGAGAATGGCAGATGAGAACGCGTTGAACTGCATCCAATTGGTCGCGAATATCCCGATGAGCCCGATCTTGACCGCGAGCCAGAAGGCTGTGTGCCCATCCATGGCCCGATATTGATAGATCATGTTGATGCCGACGAGGATCACCACCAGCGTTGTCCCCAAAACCAGGAGCGTGCCGACTGTTTCCGCAACCGCACCAAACTGGGTTTCGGCAGCGGTGTCGAGATAGGCCTGGGAGGTTTCAACGAAATAGGTGACGACACTCATCGCGGGGCTGCCCTACCAATTGCCTGCGGCGTCGCAGATGGCCTTGGCGGCAGTTCGGGCGGCGTTGGCGCGGCGGTTGTAGCCATCCGAGGCTTCGAGCATTTCCCACCGTTCGTTGCTCGCGTATTTTTCCCGAAACACAGCCTCGGCAGCGTCCCAGGACGGGAACCGGGTCTCGCAGCCGCAGCTGCCGGTCTCGACGATGCGCTCGAGGTTCTGGGCGCGGTAGATGTCCTGTACCAACACGCGCTGATAGGCTTGACGCAGGGAGATATCCTGCATCCAGACGGGTTCAGCGGGCCGGTTCGGACAGACGTCAAAGCTGCGATCGAGGGTTGGCACTAGGTTGCGCTCGGCAACGGCGAGGGTCGGCGTCAAGCTTAGGGCCAGCGCGGCCAAGGCGAGGCAACGCGCCCGCCTCATGTCGTGACTCCAGCGGGTGTGGTCTCACGCTTCAGGAAGACGGTGTGCCCGACATTGGCGAATTCCGAGGAGCTGATCGACACCACCTCCCAGCCGTCTGCGCCCTTCTCGTTCAGGCAGGTCTGCATGTCGGCAAGGCCGGTTTTGCGGGTCATGGGAAAGGACAGGATATTGTATTCAAAGGTCTTCATGGGGAAGTTCCAATATCGGTTGCGCCGGGGAGGTAGAATTCGGTGATGCCGCGTTTGCCGTCATGCCGACCGGCCTGGATGATCACGTCGATGGAATTTTCGATGTACTGGATCATGTCGGCATAGGTCATCGGGATCTCGGTCTTTAGTGCTGCGATCGCGAGGCGCTGCACGGCAAGTTGGGGGGTTTCGGCATGCAGCGTGGTCATCGAGCCGCCATGGCCGGTGTTGATGGCTTCCAGAAAGGTCATGGCCTCCTTGCCGCGCACCTCGCCCAGGATGATCCGGTCGGGGCGCATGCGCAGCGTGGCGGTGAGAAGCACATCGGCGGTCTGGAATTCTGCGTCGCGATTGGCGATGAGGGTCACGGCATTTGGCTGGGTCGGCAGAAGCTCGGCGGCTTCTTCGATGGTCACGATGCGTTCCTCGGCCGGTACGTGAGAGAGGATCTTGCGCGCGGCCACGGTCTTGCCGGTGGAGGTGCCGCCGGACACGATCATGTTGAGTTTGTTCTCGACGCAGAAGGCGAGCGCATCATCGATCAAACCCGCGGCAACCACTGCGCGCAAGGCGCGCTTCTTTTCCACGCGCAGGTCTTCGAGCTTGCGTTCCTTGCCGTAGAGAAAATCGAGCGCGATGCCCTCAAGCGGCAGGCTCGAGAAGAACCGCAAGCTAATCGACATGGCCGAGAGCACGGCGGGCGGGGTGATGACCTGTGCCCGGATCGGGCGGCCCTTGTAGGTGATCGAGACTGAGATGATGGGGCGATCCTTGCTCATCGTCGTGTTGGCCGAGGAGGCGATCTGGTTGCCGAGGTCCCTGACCTGAACGCCGGTCAGCCTCTGGTCCAGCGCGCGCATGAAGTGATCGCCCTGGAATTCGCCCCAGCAGGTCCCGTCGGGGTTGATGCAGATCTCGATGACATCGTCGCGGGCGGCGGCGTCGATCCGGTCAAGCGATGTCTCGAGATAGCTGAGCGACATAGGGCTAAAAGATCTCCAGATCGCGGTCGACCATGACGGTGACGCGCGCGCCCTGGTCGACATAGATGACGGGGCCGATCGAGAGGTAATCGCCCAGGACACTGTCCGTGGCATCGGCCAGATCATCTCCCACATCTTCGAGCGCGTTGGCGGCCGTCTCATTCGGCACCTCGGAGGCGGCTGCACCAGGTGCCGCGGAAATCAGCGAGATCAAGGCGGCCGACCCGAAACGCTCGGCAAAGCGCGTGTCCACGAAACCTGTGACACCGGAACGGCCGAGTTCGTCGCCCCCGAAGGAGCTGATCTGGACGGTCTGGTTGTCGGGCAGGATAATCCGGTCCCAGGCGATCGTGACCCGGCGCTGCGCGATATCGACGCCGGCGCGGTAGCGCCCGATCAGACGCGATCCGCGCGGGATCAGGAGGCGCGTGCCATCGACGCTGTAGACATCTTCGGAGACCACGGCCCGGGTCTGGCCGGGCAGCGAGCTGTCGAGGGCGGTTTCCATGACGGCCTGGAGCATGGTGCCCTGGATGATGGTGTTGGAGGGATTGGCGATCACCTCGGCCTGCGTCACCGTCGAGGGCAGTGCGCCGTTCAGCACGAAATCCGTCACCTCGCCGAAGGTGCGTTCGGTCAGAGCCGTTTCATTCGCTCCGGACGTGCCGCCAAACGCGATGGTGGGCGAGGCGATGCGCCGCTCCTGGAAGGCGCGTTCCTCCGCGGCGCGGCGCTCCAGCTCGGCGATGCGCCGGGCTTCTTCCTCGCGGCGCAGTCGCTCTTCTTCGCGCGCGCGCAGCTCATCTTCCGTGGGGCCCGCTGGGGCGGGTTGGGGCCGGCTGGCCTCGAGTTGGGCCAGTTCCAGATCCATGCGGAGTTGCTCAAGGCTGCGATCCCGCGCCGTCAGTTCGTCCTGGAATCGTTGCTGTGCGGCTTCCGAGGCGGCTTGTAGCGCCGCGATCTGAGCGGTCAGCGCGTCGATCGCCTCTGCGGCGGCGGTGTCTTCCTCGACGACCGGTTCGGGGGCGTTGCGCAATTCCTCGATCTGAGCCTGCAGCGCGGTGATCTGCGCCAGAAGCTCCGCGTTGGGCTCGACTGGATCCGGTCCGACAAACACAACCTCGGGCTCGGGCGGGGGCAAGGTCTCGATGGCGCCAAAGCCGTCCCCCTCGTTTTGGAAGACATCCGGGGTGGCCGTCGGCAAGGCTTCCTCTTCGTCGGGCTGTGAGAGGAGATAAAGCAGGGCACCACCCGCGCCGATGACGAGGACCACGATCAGCGCGAGAAGGGGCGACCGGCGCTGCGCCGCCGTGGGGGCGCGGGCACTGCCTTTCTCAAGGGCGGCGAGGCGTTTTTCCAGCTCGGTGTTCTCAGTATCGCTCATGAGGCGGCCTCCGCGGGCGGGATCGCCTCGATGCAGACCACTTCTTCGCCAAGTCGCAGGACCCATTGGCGGTTTACGCCGCTGACGCGGATCACGCCGTCTTCAGGGGTTTGCGTGTTGACCGTGCGTTCACGCCCGCCCGCGTAGCGGAAGATCGCTGGCACAGGTGCGTTTCTCGGAAAGGCGAAATACGTGAACGTCCCGTCATCCCAGATGCGCGTTGGCGTGAACTCGGTCCGCGCGCTGGCGCCGTAATTGAAGTTCGGCGCTTGGGCGGCGATGGCCCGGGTCGGGCGCGCAGTGTCGTCAGGGTAGCTGAATTGCACCACGTAGAAGGTCGGGCTGCGGACCTCCTCGACGTTGAAATAGTAGCTTCGCCTGTTCGTGTAGACCGTCACATTGGTATGGACACCGCGCGCGACGGGCTTGATTGCAAATGCCTGACCGCCGGGCACGCCATCGATCTCAAACCCTTCCGTGTCGCCCGCGATAATCGAGCGGATGCTTTCGCCCTCACCAAACTCGATGGTGGTGACATGGGTGAGCGAGACGCTGAGGCGGTAGACCTGACCTTCTTGATATGTTGCCAGCCGCACGCGGCTGTCATTTGGACCACCGCGCGGGGTCGCTTCGGCAAAGGCAAGGGCAGGCAGCAAAACAAATATGGCAGCAACAAAGAACTTATTGATCAAACTAATTCTCCAATCTGTCGGAGCGGATGGAATATTCGAGGACGGTGAAGCCGAATGGATTGGTCCAGACCTCATCGATGGAGCGGCGGGTCTCCGGGCGGAACTCGAAGAGAAGCGTCGCAGTGAAGAGGCCGGTCTGGGTGCCGTTAATGGACGTCAGGCGCTTGCGCAGGCGGACCGTCGCGCGGTTGGATCCGATCCGGTTGATGCTGAGAATTTCCACGTCGAGCCGGGCATTGGGGCCATAGACGGTCGGTGGATAGTTTTCATTTGCGCTGTTCCATATCTGGCGCAGCCTGCTCTCGGCGGCCCCGTCCGAGCGGCGCAGGACACTGCGGATGCGCAGATCGTTATCGAGCTGATTGTAGATCTCCCGGTCGGTCACATAGCGGAAGACCTCCGCCTCGATGATCGCCTGGTTGGCCGTCACCGAGGAAGCGCCCACCGAGGCCTCGGGGAGCGCAAAGCCGGTGGCGGGATCATAGGGGACCACCACGGGCGGCGGGTCGACATCGAGGATCGCGACTGCTGCGGCGCTCAGACAGCCGATGATGCCGAAGACAAGGCCTATCAGGCCAAGACGCTGCCAAAGCCGTTCACGGCGCAGGGCACCGTAGACCAGCTCTTCCTCGATGATCTCTTGTTCACTCGCCACGCGTCACACCCCGCACTCACTCGGCCCGCAGCTCGGGCAGCGTGAAATCCATGAAGCGCTGCTCCTCGGCGATGGTGGCGGCATCGATCACGCCGCCGGTGCCATCGCCCACCGTTTGAATCGCTTCCAGCTGCCACATCGCCACGAGGGCGATGGCCAATTCAGCTGTCACGCGCGTGTTGAGATCGACGCTTTGCTTGAGTTCTTCCATGTCGTCGATGAGCCCGACGAGGCGGTCTACCCGCTCGAGCGATTGGCCGGCATCTTCATAGCTGTTCTGGGCGGCGGCTGAGACGAGTGCGCCGGTTGTGGCCTGCGTGGCCACACGGTTGGCCCCGGGATTGCCGCTGGTGGCCATTTCCGAGAGCGTGTCTTCATCGAAGCCGAGATCGGCCAGCACCCGGTCCATCTGGGTTTCGATTTCGCCTGCGCCGGAGCCCGAGAGGCCCGAGAAATCCCCAGTCTTGATCGCCTCAATCGTGGCGAGGATGTCCCCGAACTCCTGGTCGAGCAGACCGTTCAACTCGTCTTCCATTTCCGTCCGGATGATTTCGGGAAGCTCGGCAAGTCGGGTGAGCGCTTCATAGGTTCTTTGCAGCTCCGCGAGTTGATCCGTGAGAAGGCCGAGCTGTTCACGGAGCTGCGTCAGCTGCTCGTTTTGCAGGATCTCGTCTTCGATCATCTGCCGTAGCTGCTGGATGTTTTGCGCGATGTTCTGGGTATCGACGACGGGCACGCCTTGCGCGAGGGCAGGGGATAGGGCGCCAAGATGCAGACTAACCCCAAGTGTCGTGGCCAAAGCTGTCCTCAAGAGCAGATGTCCCATCATTCAATCTCCCTGATCGTAAAATCCATGAACGCGCCTTCGGCCATGCGGGCGCTGGCCTGGGCCAGCTCCTCGGCAGAAAGGACGCGGGTTCGTGCCGCCTGAAGCCGGATGCGTGCAGCGACGAGGCGCACGAGTTCGGCGCGGGCATAGGTGTTGAGTGCGATGCTTTCCTGCACATCCTCGGTCTCGGAAATCCGTTCGACGATATCGCGGATGCGCATGGCGGCTTGCCTGATCGCGGCGGGTGAGTTGCTGCCATAAAAGGCCGCGCCGTGCCCAGTGAGCGAGAGGTTGGCATTGGCCAGAAGCGCGGGGTCGATCGTGCCAAGCGCTTCGATCCCGCCGATACGGGTCAAATAGAGGTTATAGCGTTCGGGGATCACCTGGACGTAATGCTGGGTCTCGCGGAAGGGTGGCACGCCGCCATACTCGAAAACCCGGCCGGGTCCGGCGTTATAGGCCGCAAGGGCGTTGATGATGTTGCCATCGAAGGTGTTAAGCTGTGTCGCGAGATAGCGTGCACCGCCATGCACCTGCAGGTAGGGGCTGTCATAGTATTCCGGATTGATGCCCAGATCGCTGGCGGTACCGGGCATGATCTGGGTGAGGCCAAAGGCGCCGACGGGTGAGCGGGCGCCAATCGTGAACCGGCTTTCCTGCCAGATGAGCGCCTGTAGGAGTGCGCGCCATTGGACCGGGGAGAGGCCCGCGCGGCCAACGCCGGCAAAGCCGCTGGTCTCCTGAGCCACGCGGATAATGAGCTGCTCGATGTTTTCCGCCGCATCCCCGAACATCTGCGCACCGCCGGGATTGGGATCAATGTCACCCGTGCCATAGACCGCCTCGACAGAGCGGGCTGGATCGCCACTGCCGCTTTCCAGGCCCGAGACCATCGCCGGCAGTCCTTGACCGCCGAAGCTGGTTTGGGCATCGAGGATGCGTTGCAGGGTTTCCAGCTGCTCCCGTTCGATCTCGGCGATGAGTTCGCGCACGGCAAGCTTGTCCGCCTGAACAGCCAAGTCTGCCTCGCGATCGCCGGTCTCGACGATGTCACGCGCGGTCAGCCCACTGTCATTGGTCGGCACGCCTTGAGACAAGGCGAGACCGGGCAGCAGGCAAAACGCCAGGATATGAGGCAGGCTAGACTTCAATGTCGCCCTCCGGGGTGCCAAGGGGCGTGAAGTCACAATCAGGCGCGACAGGTGCTGTGGACGCAAGGAATGTGAAGCAGTTCGCCTGCGGCTCCCGGTACTGAGTGCAGGAGGCCAGCGCGCCGAGCGCAGCCAAAGCGACAAGAATACGGATCATGAAAGCCTCCAAAAATCTGGGCGGTCGCGGTAATCGGCGCCGACAAGCGCTTCTCCCTTTTCCATGCCGCCAAGGATCGTGAGATTGGGTCCAAGCGCGCTCAGATCGGCATCGACGACGATTGAGCCCTGATCGTCGCGGATCAGTGCCAAGCGACTATTGCTGCCGGTGTTGAGAAGGACGTCGAGTTCCTTCTCCGTCAGGTTCAGCATGGCGTAATCGGACGCATTGGCGCGGATATTGGGGAGCAGGATCTGCGTCGGAACGGCCTCGACGATGGTCTTGCCGGTCCGGGTGCGCTCGAGCTGGCTTGCGTATTGCGTCATCATCACGGCAACCGTGTTCTGCTTGCGCGCGGTCACCAGCCAGTTCGACAGCCGCTCGGCGAAATATGCGTTGTCGAGCGCCTTCCAGGCCTCGTCGATCACGATGATGGTGGGGCGGCGGTCCTCGATCTCGCGCTCGACCCGGCGGAAGAGATAGGAGAGGACCGCCATCCGTTCCTTGTCGGCCTCGCTGTCGAGAATGCCGGTCAGATCGAAGCCCACGACATCGCCCTTGAGCGAGAACGTGTCCTCGAGGCTCTGCCCGAAGATCCAGCCGTAGCGGCCGTCCTCAGACCACTCGAGCAGGCGCTGGTGCAGATCGCCGCCATCGTCGGTCGACACAAAGAGCGATGCGAAATCCCGCCAGTTCCGCAGGGCCGGGTTGGTGGCCTGGGCATTCTGGCGCACGACTTCCTGGATGCGGTTGATCTGTGCGGGCGTCAGGGGCTTGTCGGCGCGGTAGAGCAGGGTTGTGAGCCAATCCGAGAGCCAGGCGGTGCCCCGCGCATCGGTCTCGGTCCAGAGCGGGTTGAGCCCCGTGGGCTGGCCTGCGTTCAGGGAGGCGTAGCGCCCGCCATTGGCGCGGACCGCCATCTCCATACCAAGACGGTAATCGAAGACGAAGATCCGCGCCCCTGCGCGACGGGCTTGGGTCATCAGAAAGGCCGAGAGCACCGATTTGCCGGACCCGGGCCGCCCCATGATCAGGGTATGGCCGCTGGTCGGTTCTTTGTCGGGCGAGCCTTGCTCGTGATAGGAAAACCGATAGGCGCTCTGCTCGGGCGTGGGCAGATAGGTGATGACGCGGCCCCAAGGGGTTTTCGTGTCGGGTTTGCCGAGTTGGGTCCGGTGGAAGGCCGCGAAATCTGCGAAGTTTCGATTGGTGATCGCACTGGCACGCACGCGCTTGGGCTGGTTGCCGGGATGCTGGCTGAGGTAATGCGCCTTGGCCGCGACCCGCTCGCCGATCATCTTCACGCCTTCGGCGGCAGCGGCGTTCACGATCTCGGCGCTCAAGCTTTGCAACTCGTCCAGCGTATCGCAGAAAATCGTCACGACCATGTGGTGCTCGCCGAAGCTCTGCCGCTTGGCCTCCAGATCATCGGCAGCGATATCGAGGGCTTCCATGAGCGAGAGGGCCGCGTCCTGGCTGGCCTGCATCTGGCGCTTTTGCCGCTTGATGCGGCCTGCCATGAGGTTCGAATTGATCGGCGTGAAGGAATGGGTGACGATCATGTCGACCGGCAGGTTCAGCATGTCGAACATGGTGCAGGAGGTGCCTTCCGAGTATTCCCCGATGGTAAAACTCTTGCCGTAGCGGTGTCCCACGACGCCTTCGGAGAGTTCGAAGTGATCGCCTTGAAACGTCACTCGCGTGTTGGCGACGTTGAAGGACAGGAAGCCATAGGTGTTCGCCGGATAGAGCGGCAGTTCCTGGCCAGTGTTGAGGGCCCCTAGGAAGCCAATCAACTCGCCGGACTTGGCCGAAAGCACACGTGGGTTAAGCTCCGTCAGGCCAGACAGGAACACGTTCACGGCCTCGCCCAATCGGCGAAGGCGCTTCTCGGTCGCTTCCTTGAGGCGATCCGGCGCGCTGCGGTTCAGGAATGGCAGGACGCTTTTTGGAGGCGGGCGATGGATGATCGTAAGGGTGAGCGTCTTGTCGCGCAGCCCGCTGGTCTCTAGCTTCTTGCGCCAGAGCCGGTCGACTTCTCCCGCGAAACTGTCCTCGCGCAGCGGCTCGAGGTCCGGCGTGATCGCCTTCGAGACCTTATGGACGTAATAGCTGAACTCCGGCCCCAATTGCGCAATGATCCGGGCAAAGAGCGCGGTCACCTTGTCGAGATAGGCGTCATCGGTCGTGTAGCTATTGACCCCGTCGAGCCGGATGCACTGGAAAAGCTCGTTGACCCGAGTCCGCACGGTCTGGTCATCGACGAGGCTCAC
This sequence comes from Thalassorhabdomicrobium marinisediminis, assembly GCF_003072065.1. Classification (GTDB taxonomy): domain Bacteria; phylum Pseudomonadota; class Alphaproteobacteria; order Rhodobacterales; family Rhodobacteraceae; genus Octadecabacter; species Octadecabacter marinisediminis. Next base: position 90,203 of record NZ_QCYG01000009.1, on the reverse strand, counting down.
ATAGGGCAGCATGTGCGCGAGGCGGGTCTCGTGCGCGTACCAGTCCGGCGTCATCGTGCGGAGATCAAGCGCGGCTTCACGGGGCATAGCTGTCCCCGCCGTGGATGGAGCGGTTCCGCGTGGGCGGCGTCTCTTGCAGCGCCGTCATCATCACGTCGATGAAACGCGGATCCCAGTCCGCGGCCTTCCAGAGAACCGGGTAGAGCAGGGCGGCCACGCCCAGCACCGCAATGTGCTGGACCCAGACGAACAAGAGCACCGAGCCGAAAAGCCAGACCATCGCGTACATGATGGGCAGGCCCAGAAGCTTCGGCGGGCGTACGAGGCCCAGAAAGAGAGGCGAGCGCTCAGCCACCGGCGAAAACCGCGGCGACGATGGTGGGGGCGGCCGCAACACCAGCGATCCCGACGAGGACCCAAAGCGCCTGACGCAGATCGATGATATTGAAGAACCAGCTCAAGAAAACGCCAAGGACCGCGAGTGTGGCGATCACGACGCCGAGCGGGCCGGTTAGAGCATCGACAATGCCCTGCAACAAGCTTTGGATCGGGGATAGATCGATGCTTTGGGCAAGGGCGGGCTCGGCAATGAGCAGGAATAGCGCCAGTGAGGCGACAAAGAGGTTTGAAATCTGTCTCATAAATTTGATCCTTCCAATCGGGCCACGACGGCCATGACGCGGGCCACGTGGTTCTGGGTTTCTCGGTAGGGGGGAATGCCGCCGTACTGGCGGACCGCATCGGGTCCGGCGTTGTAGGCTGCGAGGGCAAGGCGTGGATCGCCAAACGTGTCCAACATCATCGCGAGGTAGCGGGCGGCCCCGTCGAGGTTCTGCAGCGGATCACGCGGGTCGACGCCCAGATCACGCGCCGTCGCTGGCATCAATTGACCAAGGCCAATGGCACCTGCACTTGAAATCGCATTCTGCCGATAGGCGCTCTCAACCTCGATATTGGCTCGATAGAGAGCCAGCCAATCCGTCACGGAAAGCCCGGCGCGACGCAGGCCGGGATGGCCGGCATAGCGCAAGGCCGTGGTCTGAATCCCAGAGAGGACATCGGCGCGGGGCAGGGGAGTCGGGCGGGCAAGGGCCGCGACTTGGACGCCCTCTTGCTCGGCCTCTACCTCGCCGTAGATCGCGATCCCATCGGAGGCCGAACCCTGACCAATGCCGTCATTGTAGTTCCGGGTAAAACCGCTCTGAGACCGCGACGGGATCAGAGAGCCGTCGCCTTCCATGATAAGAACCATTTGCGCTGAAGCTGGCGCTGTGACCAGCCAGAGACAGACGAGGCTAGCTGCCAGTGCCCTTTTCTGATGGGGCTTTGTCTGGCGGGGCGAGTTTGTGCGTACGGCTTGTCCCCGCCTCAAGCGGCAGATCGACGTGCGCAAAACCAAGGCCAATGAAGAAAGACACCACGCCGGAGATCGTCTTGAACTCGCGGATCTTGATGTCGTTATAGGTCGTCCGAGTACGGGCTGTGACCAGCAGCTTCTCCACGCCTTCGTTGGAGACCACACGCATGATCCAGACCCCGTAATAGCTGGGGCCTTTCTTGTGTGCCGATTCTTGGCACAGGATTTCTGCGCTATAGCCGCTTTCCACGAGTTCGCGGAAACGTGCTTCCGTAACCACATTTGGTGCTTCGATGTCCCAGTTCATGGCCCGGCTCACGCTTTCTCCAATGGCGCGACCCTAGGCATTCCCACTTGAAGCCCAGAGTTACGATAGTATATTATCAACCGCAAGATGTAATATCGTGCTTTAGCTGTAGTTTGGTTCACGGACACTAGTCACGGCATATGTCCGCGATCAAGGAGATAACGGACTTGCAAAACCTCAGGTTGAAAGGTCTGCGCTTATTGCAGACAATGGTTCTTATGATCTGCGTTTCTGGGCCGGTTTTGGCGGAATCCTGCTTCGCTCCACCCCGTCCCTTCCTGCCGAGTGATTCGCAGGCCGCGCGGGACTATGCGGCTATCATCCGCAGCGATTTCGAAAATTACATCCAGGATATCCAGAGCTATTTCCGTTGCCTCGACAGCGAACGCGCCCGCGCGTTCGAAGAAGCGCGCGAAGTCAGCGAGGACTATGGTCGATTTCTGCAATTGGTAGGGGATTGATGGGCAACCTCGGGAGCATCAGACTTGCAGCCCATGGAAACCAGACGCCGATAACACCCTCATATATCTACTTTTTAGATAACAGATTTCATCCGCTAGCGACGTCACAAAAGGTATGTGACGCGTGGCAAAGACAATCAGAAGCAAAGGGCAGGTGGCACTCTGCCAGGCGTTGGTCGACGCGCGTAAAAGCGCAGGCTTGGGCCAGGACGACTTGGCGGACAGGCTCAAGTGCCATCAATCACTTGTGGCGCGCATTGAAAGCGGCCAGCGCCGGGTCGACGTCGTCGAGCTGGTCGTCCTTGCGCGCGCCATCGGCTTTGACCCCTTCGAGGTTTTGGCGATCGTCGAAGCCGCCACGGAGCCCGACCACCGAATTTGAGCCATTTCATCTTTCGAGAGCACGGGAGCTGACTTCTCCCGGTGTGAATTCGTTACCGCGAGGACGAACAGTTACCGATTTTAACTAGGCCCGGCATACGGTTGCAGCAAATGTTTTGGATCTGAGCTGCTATCCGCAACGCCAAATTGCAGAAAGTCAGTAAACAGTGAACGAAAATGAGGTCGAAGGCGTCGCGATCGCCAGTTTGATTGCAGCCGATGAAGAAACCATTGTCGGCTGGGTATATCGCTGGAACACAGGTGCTCTGGCAATCCGGTGGGACATGCATGGCCCACAGCGCGTCTCAAAGATTTTCCCGGATCTCTGCGATGCGGATAAAGCTGAAATCGACTTCCTGTCTCTCACGCAGCTGCCCTGTCGCAAAGGCTGACATGATAGAATACGGCCTTTATGGCCGTCGATTGTGTGGTTTTTCCTGCATTCCAGGTTTGATTTCGTACAGGACTCTGCGCGACATCGCTGCGGCTCAACAGTCAGTAATTGACCTGCTCGAAGCCGTAATTCCCGCTATAATCACGCCACTCCACGAAGACGGATCTGTGATAAATGCTCGGGCAGTGCTCGCCCCACCGCTCGAGACCGGCATGTGCAGCAGGAAGCGCTGCGGGTGACGACGCCCTCCAAGAAAAATCGCCCTGGATCCCGTAGGTGCCGAGGACAACGACGGCGCTGCGGTTGCAGTCGCCATCTCGCCCGGATTCGTGCTGGCGGGCATAACGAACGTCAAAGACGCGAATGGAGCGCACGAAATTGAATTCCGGCCCGCTGATATCGATGTCGGCGCGGTCTTCTACGAGCTGGAGAGCGTAATCAGCCCGCACGAGGTTCCCCCAGACAGCGTCGGACCCTTTCAGCCCGAGCATTCCGCCTGCCTCGGCAGCCTGATCGAAGAGCGGGGCTAAAGAGTTTGGTGGGGTTCCTGAACCACCATATAGGGCATCGAAGATCCGGTCGGTGGGGCGCGACCTGGCAGGCCCATCGTAAGACGCACCCATGGGGCAGCGCCAAATCTGAAGCGGCGGCTCCACCGGCCAGGGTGTGATGCGCCGGATGAACTCGGCCCGCGCGCGTGCGCATGGCACAGAAGCCGGCCAGCCACCGGACAAACACAGCAAGATGGCGCAGTCGATCGGATAGGTTTGGGCGCGGGCTTGCGTGGGAACTGTTGGGCCGGACAAGGCGAGAGCTAAAAAGGCCGCCAGAGCGAGGTTTTTGAATTCGAAGCGCATGGCAAGGACCCTTGACGATCTTCACCCAGCATACATACGAAAATATACTATTGCAACATTGGTGATGCGTATTGCGGTTGCGGTGGTAGGCAAGATCGCGAGCCGACAGCCTCGCACTTCATCATCCGCCACGTTGCGCGCGGCGCCAGTCCCACGGCATGTCAAAGCGTCCGGACCAGATATTGCGCCGTGCGGATCTGGCTTCGGTCTCATCGCGGATGTAGTCGCGGCTGTATCGGCGATAAGCCACGGCCCACCCTTCACGCACAAGCCAAGCGTTCAGATCGGTACCGTCTTGATGACAGACCGCAATGAAGCGGCCATAGCGGTCGATATCGCGCACGGTGCAGCTGACCTTCCGGCGGCCGATCCTGTCGGCGAGGGACAGTGCCGCTTGTTGTCCGCAGCGCCAGCGCTGACCCTCGGCCGTGGCGCAAACTTGTCGGCTTTCCGGGGCATCGATCCCATGCAACCGGATGCGCTGTCCACGAATTTCCAGTGTATCGCCGTCGATCACGCTGGCAACGCCGGTCAAGCGATCGGCATGGGCCTGCGAGGCGGCAACAAACGAGAACAGAAGGAGGGCGAGCAGAAAGCGCATAGGGCGGACCAATCTTTTTGCAGAGGTGACCAGACATAAACGGATCATCCTGCAGTGAACACTAAAGCCCTGTGAAGCCGCCGGTTGGCCACTGCAACAAGACAGGGAGGATTTTGAGCCAGGGCTGTGTGGGCAAGGTTGCTATTCGCCGGGCTGGACGCCCAATGCCTCGAGGGTTGCGCGATCTGGCGCGCCAGAGGCTGGCAAGCCCCTTTGCTCCTGGAATGCGCGCATCGCATTCCGCGAGCCGTTACCCCAGACCCCGTCCGGGGTGCCCGCTTCAAACCCGCCGGCGTTCAGGAGAGTCTGGATCGCGCGGTAGTCGTCGGGCGAGAGATCGAGCGTCGACCACCCGCAGGCGCCTGCTACGGCTTCAATCGCATCCTCGATTCCAGCGAGATCAAATTCTGCATCGTACCGTCGGCCATTGCCGTCCGTGAGACGGATGAAGAAGGCTTCAGCATCGTAAAGGCCGCGCAGGAACCCCTCCGAGCCAGAGCCGAAGAGCCCGGCCCCCTTGTTATTGGTCAACTCGTTCCAGCGCGTAGATTGCGCAGGATTGCTGTCGATCCGGTAGGTGATGTCGAACGAATCCCGTCGGATGGCACTCATCAAGAAATCGTCTTGGATAAACACCACCGACGTCACGCCCTCACGGCATTGCGCGAGTAGGGCTGTAGGACCCCCAAAGCTGCGCGCGTCATAGGCAGAGTAATTGACGGCCACCACCGACGGGCTGTCGTCGATTGCTGCACGCTCTTCATTGATCACCCACCAGCCTGCGATCCGGTCCCCTTCATTATGCGCCTGCTCGAAAGGCGTGAGGCTGTAGTCGATGTCCGGGTGGTCCGGGTCGGCCCAAGGTAGTGCGGTCTCAGCGACCTCGTCGCCTTGGATCAAGGCAGCGGGCGCAGTTGGGTCGGTTATGGGCGGCGCTGAATTCGTACCGGTCGGTGTCACCGGGAAGGCGATGCCGTAACGGGCCTGCAGATAGGCCATTTGCAGTTGAGCGAGCGTGAGCTTTTCCGTTTCCACACGGCTGAGGGCCACCGCCTGAATCAATCCCCCTGCCGAGGCCGCTTCTCGCTCCGCGGTCTCGACACGATTCTGTTGTGCGGCCATTTCTCCTAGAAGCTGCTCGGCGCGCTCTGGATCTGGCTCTACCGCCGGTACGGTGACCTCGATCATCGCGCCAGCGGCTTCCGCCGCCTGTCGTGCCTCCACGACCGTGCGCAAGAGAAGCAGAGCCTCGCGGCGGCTCTCGGCCAGCATACGGATCAATCCCCCATCATAGCGGGAGATCGTCGCATCGACTTCGGAAATCTGGCTGTCGATCGCTGCAATTTCTGCGTCCAGCGGAGAGCTTTCTTGTGCGACGGCGCCTGCCGTCAGGCAGGTGCTGATCAACAGGGATGCGGTGAGCGTACGAATTTTCGTCATGCAAAAGCTCCTTTTCCCTTCCAGTGAGCGGTGCGGGAGGGTAATGCTGGGGCGAGCCCCCAAGTTTGTGATACGTCTAATAACGCGACGGGCTTGTCACGAATCGACTTCCTGACATTTCAAGAGTCATATGGTCTGATTTGTGAGTCAATCTAAAAACTGGACGCGTGTAATTTTGCGACATATATATGAGGGCACTAAGTGACTCGCAAGAAGGGCAAGCAGCTGAACTGGGGTGTCGAACGTCGATATGAGTTCATCGAGTTTCGCCTGTTCTGGCAGGGGCGGATAAACCGAGGGGATTTGATGGACGCGTTCGGGGTTTCAACACAGCAGGCATCGCTGGACCTGAACGCCTATACCGATCAGGCCAAGCGGAACCTCGTCTATGACAAGAGCCTGCGCACCTACCTGCGCGGCAAACAATTCAAGCCCAAATATCTCAAGCCCGATGCGGAGGAGTACTTCGCGCAGCTGCGGGCCGTCGATCAGGGGTTGGTGAGCGCGGAGCAAAGCTGGATCAGCGTCTTTCCGGGCTTTGGAGCAACGCCGACACCTGCCCGAGGCGTGGCACCTGAAACGCTGCGCGATGTTCTCGCGGCGATCCGTTTGCCGGCCGCCTTGCAGGTGACCTATCAGTCGATGTCGCGCCCTGAGCCAAGCGCGCGCTGGATCGAGCCCCATGCTCTTGCCTTTGACGGCTTCCGTTGGCATGCCCGCGCGTTTTGCCAGAATGACCAGGTTTTCAAGGATTTCCTGCTCTCTCGCATCGTGGAGGTCGGGGACCAAGGGCCTGTTACATCGGACCCTAGCTCTGATGGCGCTTGGCACACAGACGTCTTGCTCGAGATTGGGCCGCATCCGGACCTCTCCGACAACCAACGCCGCGCGATAGAGATGGATTATGGCATGGAGGCGGGCCACGCGCAGATCGTAGTCCGCCGCGCGCTGTTGTTCTACGCGCTCAAGAGGCTGGGGCTTGATACCGACCCCGCCGCTCGAAAACCGCAGGACCAGCAGATCGTGCTGTTGAATCGAGACGAGGTCGTTGGATGACCATGGCAGCACGGAAAGCAGACTTCGGAGCAAACCACCAGCCCTACAAAATGTCCTTCACCTCTGGGGGGCTGTTTCTGAACGAGAGCGTGATCGTCGCCGAACTGCACGTAGCTGGTGAAGATTGGAAAGTAACGCTTTCACGCGCGCTCGAAGAGGGGGCGACGTCTTTGCCGAAGGCGGCTTCAAACCGGCGCACCCTCCGCGAAATCGTCAACCGCCTGATGACGCTGACCGAAGACGAAATCCGGTTTTTCGTCAGTGAGCCCGGTCGACAAGAACAACAGCACCTACTGTGGATCGCCACATGTCGGGCTTACAGGTTCGTGCGTGAGTTCGCTGTTGAGGTCATTTGTGATCGGTATCTCGCCTATCAGCTGGACCTGCCGCTCGAGAGCTTCGACATATTCTTTGATGCCAAAGCCGATTGGAATGAGGGGCTGGCCTCGATCAGCGACAGCACCCGCAACAAGCTTCGGCAGATCCTATTCCGCATGATGCGGGAAGCTGGCGTTATCTCTGGCGATAACCGGATCCAGTCGACGTATCTCTCGGCGCAGTTGCGGCAGATAATCGAGGCGACCGACCCCACCGATCTTGCGGTGTTCCCTAGCGTTTCGATCGAGGGAGGCTCATCATGATCCCGCAGTTGTCACGCAAGGAACGCGCCGAGCACCTCTACCGGGTCATCACCAGCGAACGGTTCCTGACCAAGCAAGGCCTCGGCAACGAAGTGCCATTTTTCATCTGCCCGTTCCCGGCGGAAGAAGGCGTCACCATGATCGAGGACCGACGCGACCTGATCGAGCGGATCGCGCATGCGGGCGTGACAGCGCTCGACCTGAGCCTCTACGATATCTCCCTTGGGCTTCTCGAGGAACGTGGCATCCTCGAAGACATCCTTGCCGCAGAGCCTGACATGGAGAAGTCAGAGCTGCGCGAGCTCTTGCAGGGCGTTCTTGATGTCCACGAGCACCTGATCCCAAAGATTGGTGCGGCCATCGCCGCTCAGCCGCATGACGTGATCTTTCTCTCCGGTGTGGGCGAGGTCTATCCGTATATCCGCTCGCACAATGTGCTCAACAATCTCCAGAGTACGGCCAAGGACAGGCCGACCGTCCTGTTCTTCCCGGGCAGCTATACGCACTCCACGGCAACCGGAGGGTCCCTTGATCTCTTCGGGCTGCTGCATGACGACAAGTATTACCGTGCATTCAACATTTTGAACTACGAGGTCTGATCCGATGACCACCGCTCTGAGAAGCATTTTTGCAAAGCCTGTCGACCGCCCGATTGATGGTGTGATCAAAGCGGACGACGAGGCGAGCCTGCGCGTCGAACTCGACGAGTATGTTATCACCGATGAAATCGGAAAACGTCTTGAGACCTTCCTCGACGCCTATAACAACTACGACACCGCCAATGGGGTCTGGATCTCGGGCTTCTTCGGATCGGGTAAGTCGCACCTCTTGAAGATGCTCGCCCTTCTCATGGAAAACCGGGAAGTGGATGGGGTCCGGGCATTCGACATCTTCGAAGAGAAGCTGGCCGATCAGCCCATGCTTCAAGGATCTCTGCGCAAGGCTGTTTCCGTGCCATCGAGATCGATCCTGTTCAATATCGACCAGAAGGCCGACGTCATTTCCAAAGCCGACGTCGACGCGCTTCTCTCAGTGTTCCAGAAGGTCTTCGACGAAGCCTGCGGATACTATGGAAAGCTGCCACATATAGCGCAGTTTGAACGAGACCTCGATGATCGCGGCCAGCTGGCTGCGTTCAAGGACGCTTATGAGACCGCTGCAGGCAAACCCTGGGAGCGAGGCCGTGAGCAAGCAGCGCTTGAGCGGAAGAACATTGCGACCGCATTTGCCGTGGTCACGGGCGGGGACCCGGCGGATGCCGCGGATATTCTGGGCCAGTACCGGGCGGATACGCGCGTCTCAATCGAGGATTTTGCGATCAAGGTGAAGGCCTGGATCGACAAACAGGGGCCAAAGTTCCGGTTGAACTTCTTCGTGGACGAGGTCGGCCAGTACATCGCCGAGAACGTCAAATTGATGACGAACCTGCAGACCATCGCCGAAAGCCTGAATACGAAATGCAAGGGTCAGGCCTGGGTCATCGTCACGTCGCAACAGGACATGGAAGCCATCATCGGGGACGGTAAAGCATTCCAGTCGCAGGACTTCTCAAAGATTATGGCGCGCTTCGGCGTGAAGATGCCGCTGAACTCGGCCGACGTGGCCGAGGTCATCCAGCGTCGCCTATTATCCAAGACCGACGAAGGTCAGGTCAGGCTTGGCAACCTGCATGATCGCGAAGAAAACAACCTCAAGACCCTTTTCGATTTCACGGACGGGTCGATCAAGCTGAAAAATTTTGACGGGCGCGCCCACTTCGTCTCAAGCTACCCGTTCCCGCCCTACCAATACATGCTGTTCCAGATGGCAATCACGTCGCTGTCTCAGCACAACGCTTTCGAGGGCAAGCACAGCTCAGTCGGCGAACGCTCAATGCTGGGTGTGTTCCAGGAGGTCGCCAAAAAGATGGCAGACCAGCCCGTGGGCGACCTTGCTACGTTCGATCTTATGTTCGAGGGCATCCGCACCGCTCTGAAGTCGGCCGTCCAACAGTCGATCCAGATTGCCGAAAAAGAAATCCAGGACATCGACCCTTTTGCGATCCGGGTGCTGAAAGCGCTCTTCCTTGTCAAATACGTCAAGGAGTTCAAGCCAACGGTGCGCAACATCAGCGTACTTTTGCTCTCTGAGTTCGATACTGATCAGATCAAACAACGCCGCAAGATTGAAGAGGCGCTGTCCTTCCTCGAACGAAACACGCTTATCCAGCGCAATGGCGAGGTCTACGAGTTCCTGACAAACGAGGAGAAGGATGTCGAGGCCGAGATCAAGGCGCTCGATGTCGACCCGTCCGAGCTGTCGAAGGAAATGGAGACGCTGGCATTTGATACGATCCTGCGCCATCGCAAGATCAAGCATCTGACCACCGGCAATGAATACAGCTTCAGCCGTAAACTGGACGATCACCTCTTGGGCCGGGAGCATGAGCTCTCGATCAATCTGATCAGCCCTTTCAACGACGATGTCGCCTCGCCCGAGGCTGTGCGAATGCGGAATGTGAGCCGCGAGGAACTAGCGGTCGTGTTGCAAGCTGATGTGCGGTTCATTCGTGATCTGACGCTCTTCAAGCAGACCGACAAGTTCATCCGGCAAGCCCGAGCGGGCTCGGAGCAGCCGGGGCGCGACCGCATTGTCGCGGAGAAAGGGGATCAGAACAGCCGCCGCTACAAGGACCTCGAACTGCGTTTGCGCAAGCTCATGGCAGAGGCGCGGATGTTCGTGCGCGGCGATGAGCTTGATATCGGCGGCGAAGAGCCACAAGAGCGGATCGTGAAAGGCTTCCAGGGCCTCGTCGACAAAGTCTATGTCAACCTCCCGATGTTGCGGGGGGTGACCTATTCCGAGGCCGACATTCTGAAGGCCGCGACGCCCGAAAGCGGGCTATTTGGCGACAACGGCGAAGGTCTGACCGAGGCCGAGCAGGACGTGTTGAACTACGTCCAGTCTCAGGCCCGGATCGGCGTAAAGGTCTCCGTCAAGTACCTTACAGAACGGTTTGGCGGTAAACCTTATGGGTGGCCTGTCACCGCAGTTCTATGCCTCGCCGCCAGCCTATCCGGTAAAGGGAAGCTGGAGGCTCGCTCGGACAGCATGGTACTTGAGCGCGCCGAACTCGCGAAGGCGCTCAATAACAGCCATGCCTTGGCCAATGTCCTTCTGACTCCGCAGACCGAGTTCACCTCCGCCCAAATTCGGAAGGCGAAGGAGCTCTACAAAGAGCTGTTTGACCTCCCCGCGGACGGCACCGACGCCCGCACGATTGGGGCGGAATGGCTGGAAAGCACTCGGACACTGTCGGAAGAACTGGGAAAGCTGCTGGCCCAAAAAGCCCAGTATCCTTTTGTCGTGGCGCTTGAGCCGTTGGCGGCGAAAATCTCGGCTATGGTGGGCAAACCCGCCACTTGGTACATAACTGAACCTGCGGCGCAGGAAGACGACTTGCTCGACGCCAAGGAAGACGTGCTCGACAAGGTCCGCAGTTTCATGGGCGGCGCACAGCGCGAGATCTATGACGATGCGCGCGATTTTCTGCGCGATCAGGAAGCGAATATTTCCTACGTCGATGCTGTTGCGGGCGAGGCCTTGGCCCGCACGCTGGCAGATCCTGCTTGTTACAGGGGCACGGCCATTCAATCCCTCAAGACGGAACTTTACGGACTGAAAGACCGCGTGGAATTGACCGTGCTCGAGGAGCGCAAGGCCGTGATCACGGCCATCGATGAGTGTTCGGCCAAAGTTGCGCAGACGCCAGAGTTCCAGGCACTCTCAGCAGATGAGCAAGCGCACATCAAGCGTAACATCGACAGCCACAAAGCCGGGCTCGACAGCGTCAAGATGATCCCGATCCTGCGCGACAGGGCAAACGGTGCGAAACTCGATCTGCTGCCGCGCATTCTGGCGGAGGTCGAACGGCTCAGCCGACCGGCCACGCAGCCGCAGCCCAACCCCGGTATGAATGAGCCCCCGGCGGCCGCCCCGCAGCCAACTTACGTTAACGCTTCGGAAATCAAGGTCGGCTTCGCCAAGCCCTACCTGACAGAAGAGACGGACGTCGAACAATATGTCGACGCAATGAAGAAGACCCTGCTGGAGCAGATCCGCGCGGGCAAGAAGGTGATCGTCTGATGGACACGAACGCGCTCAAGAAATTTGCCCAAGCGGCTCGGAACCTACTGATCGATCAGGTCACCTCAAAGCTCGACCTCGTGCTCGATCCGGCCTCCCCGGTGCAGCGCGAGCATCCCGCGGCGATGAAGGCGCTCAACGCCGCCATCGCGCGGGACGGCAAGCGGCAAGTGATCGAACAGGTCGCCTATACCTGGTTCAACCGCTTCACCGCCCTGCGCTTCATGGATGTGAACGGCTACACGACCGTTGGCGTTGTGTCGCCGACCGGAGATCAGACGCGGCCCGAACTTCTGGCCGAGGCGATGGCTGGCAACCTGCCCGAGGGCGCGCCGGGCAGCATCGCGGCGCTGCTTGATGGCCGCACCCCGTCGTCTGACCCGCAGGCCGAGGCCTATCGCCAACTGCTGGTCCATACCTGCAACCAGTGGCACGGGCCTATGCCGTTCCTGTTCGAGGAAATCGACGACTACACCGAACTGCTGATGCCCGAGGATCTGCTGTCGCAGACCTCCATCCTCGCTGAGTTGCGCAAGGTCATGACCGAAGACGCCTGCCAGGACGTCGAGATCATCGGCTGGCTCTACCAGTTCTACATCTCGGAGAAGAAGGATCAGGTCTTCGCGGGCCTCAAGAAGAACCAAAAGATCACAGCCGAGAACATCCCCGCCGCGACGCAGCTGTTCACCCCGCACTGGATCGTCCGCTACCTGGTGGAAAATTCGCTGGGGCGGCTCTGGCTGCTGAACCGGCCGGGGTCGAAACTGGCGGAGCGGATGGACTATTACATCGCGCCGGAAGAGCCCGAGACAGACTTCCTGAAGATCGGCAAGCCCGAAGAAATCAAGGTCTGCGATCCGGCCTGTGGCTCGGGGCACATGCTGACCTATGCCTTCGACCTGCTCTACGCGATCTATGAGGAAGAGGGGTATGAGGCCGACAGGATCCCCGCGCTGATCCTGACGCACAACCTGACGGGGGTGGAGATTGACGACCGCGCAGGGGCGCTGGCGGCCTTTGCGCTGGCGATGAAGGCGGCGGCGCGGCTGGGGCGGCGGCGGTTCCTGCGGATGGAGGCGAAGCCCGACATCGTCGTGCTGCAGAACGTCACCTTCACCCCGGCCGAGATGCAGGACGTGGCCGCGGTCGTGGGCAAGGATCTGTTCACCGACGAGCTGCGCGAGACGCTGCTGCAGTTCGAGCAGGCCAAGAACTTCGGCTCGCTGATCGTGCCGAAACTGCGCGACCCGGCCGAGACGCTGCGGGTGGTGGAGGCGCGGGATTTCGGCGGCGACCTGCTGCTGAAGGAGGTGCAGGAGCGCGTCGTTTCCGTGCTGCGCATGGCCGAGGCGCTGTCGCCGAAGTATCACGTGGTGGTGGCCAACCCGCCGTATATGGGCGCATCTGGCATGAATGCACCTTTGCAAGACTACGCAAAGGAAAGGTTCCCAAACAGCAAATCTGATCTTTTTGCCATGTTCATGGAGCGATCTCTGTGGCTCTCAAGATCGAATGCCATGACCGCCATGATCAACATGCAGGCGTGGATGTTCCAATCATCCTACGAGCAATTGAGAAGCAAGCTTCTTTCAGAAGCCACCATCCTTACAATGGCCCATCAAGGCCCGAGGGGTTTTGACACAATTGGCGGCGAGGTCGTAACAACAACAGCCTTCGTGCTCGCAAAATTCAGAGATGACCTGTTTGAAGGCTCCTACTTGCGGCTCGTGGATGGAAATAGCGAAGCTGAAAAGGCTGCGATGGCCCAAAATGCGATCGCGGCCCGAGACAAGCATTACTACCGGGCGGCATCAAAGGACTTTGAAAAAGTTCCCGGCGAGCCGATCGCATACTGGATAAATTCTTTCGACATTTTTTCGGAGAACCCATCTCTTGCTGACGTCGCGGATCTTAAAGTTGGCCTGCAAACCGGCGACAATGATCGCTTTCTGAAGCAGTGGTTTGAGGTTTCGAGCTCGCAGACAAAGATGTTCAACGAGTCTGTGGACCACTACTACCCATACAGCAAAGGTGGGGAGTTCAGGAAATGGTATGGAAACCGAGAGTTCGTAATTGACTGGCGCAATGATGGATTCGAGATCAAGAACTTCCGCGATGCACGCGGTAAGTTGCGGTCTCGTCCTCAGAATGTCGGCTTCTACTTCCGAGAAGCAGCGGAATGGTCTGACATCGGGCAGGCAAAAATCGGTTCAAGATTGCGGCCAGAGGGCTCACATTTCGATGTTGTGGCAATGAGTATTTTTGCTCGCCCCGAGGTCAAGATCGAGCACCACCTTGCGTTCCTTAACTCGACTGTATCAGACTACTTCGCGGACATTGTCGTGCCTGGCATGCACTGCAACACCGGTTATGTCGGCAAAATCCCATTTGTGAAAGCACAAACGGACATCGCCGCGTATGCCAATCAGGCCGTTTCAGTCGCCCGTTCCGACTGGGACGCCTACGAAACCTCCTGGGATTTCACCACGCTCCCGCTGCTCTCGCCCGATCACCGGGCCGACACGCTGAAGGCCAGCTATACCCGCCTGCGCGCCCACTGGCAGGCCATGACCGACGAGATGCAGCGGCTGGAGGAAGAGAACAACCGCATCTTCATCGACGCTTACGGCTTGCAAGACGAGTTGACCCCCGAGGTGCCGATCGAGGAGATCACCCTCACCTGCAACCCCGCCTATCGTTATGGCGTGAAGGGCACTGAAGACGACCGCGAAAGCCGCCTGCGCGCCGACACCATGGCCGAGTTCCTCAGCTACGCCGTGGGCTGCATGTTCGGCCGCTACAGCCTCGACGCGCCGGGCCTGATCCTCGCCAATCAGGGCGAGCGGTTGGAGGATTACCTCGCCCGCATCCCCGAGCCGAGTTTCATGCCGGACGAAGACAACGTCATCCCCGTGCTCGACGCCGACTGGTTCGCCGACGACATCACAGAACGCTTCCGCCTGTTCCTGCGCGTGACCTTCGGCGAGGCGCATTTCCGCGAGAACCTGCGCTATATCGAGGATGCCCTTGGCAAGGACATCCGCAAGTATTTCACCAAGGATTTCTACGCCGACCATGTGAAGCGCTACAAGAAGCGCCCGATTTACTGGATGTTCTCCAGCCCCAAGGGGACGTTCAACGCGCTGATCTACATGCACCGCTATCGGGGCGATACGGTGTCGGTGCTGCTCAACGACTACCTGCGCGAGTTCATCAGCAAGCTGGAAGGGGAGCGTGGGCGGCTGGAAAAGCTGTCCGATGACCCGAGCGCCAGCCAAGGCCAGCGTACCAAGGCGCTGAAAGACATGGCCGTCATCGCCAAGCAGATCGACGAGCTGAACGAATGGGAGCGCGATGTCGCTTTCCCGCTGGCGCAGGCCAAGATCGAGATCGACCTCGATGACGGTGTGAAGGCGAACTATCCGAAATTCGGCGCAGCGCTTAAGAAGATCCCCGGACTAGAGGCCAAGGATGACTGACCGGATCACCGCCAGCCTAAGACGCCTCTTCGACGAGCATCGCATCGTCTTCTGGTATGACGCCGCGCGCGACATGCGGGGAGAGTTCGATGCGCTCGATCTGGCGGGCGTCACCAAGGTGGAGATCACCAACAACCAGTTCGGGCTGAAATACCGTATGCTGCGGCAGGAGCCGAAGGCGAAGTTTCTGGTGTTCCACGACGGGCCAGAGCCTGGGAACGCGGCGAACTGGCTGCTGGACCTGCAGTTGGCGACCGCAGTGTTCAAGGCGGATCAGGCGGCGAGCTGGCTGGGTGAGCTGGGCCTGCCGCCGCAGTTTGAGAACGTCGTGCGCGACCATATGGAGTTCTACCGCTCCAAGGCGCGGGTGGCTGAACTGAAACGGCTTTTGCATGCCGCCGACACCCAATCGCAGGTTCGGCTGCGCATGCTTGCCGTCTGTGCTGGCGCCGAAGGTGGGCTTGATACTGTGGTCGAGGCGCTGTTGGGCGAGCTTGCGGAGGGTCGCGATGATGCAATGCGGCTCATCGAGCGTTCGGGCCTGATGGAGGTGTTCTGGAAGCAGGTCGGAAATGCCTATGGTTATCAGCCGGACGAGCCCGATTTCGAGGACTTTGCGATCGCGCTCTTCCAGTCGGCGTATCTGCGGGCGCTCGGCGAAGATGGCAAGCTGAACGCCGAGGCACTGCTGGTCTTCCGCCGCTGGAAGAACAACCGCCACTGGGAAGCAGCCTTCGAAATGCTGGCCGCACGCTATCAGGGCCTGCTGAAGATCCCGGAAGATCTGTCCAAGCGCGATTTCCGGTCGGTAATGGCGGTCGACCATTTCGAGGAAATCGATCGCCACGTCATCCGACAGCTTGTTCATGCGATGTCGACCCAGACCGTGAGCGCATCCGAGGTGCTGAAATGGGTCCGCGAGCGCCGGCAGAGCCATTGGTATGGCACCTACGAGGATATCTATCAGGCGATCGGCTTTGCGACCGAATTCCAGCAGGCGCTGGCCGAAGCCAATCTGGGGATGACGAGCCCTGCCGAAGGGGTGAAGCGATATGTCAGCAGCTGGTACAAGCTTGACCAGCTCTATCGCAAATTCGTCTACCACATGCAGCGCAGCGGCCATGCCTCACTACTCTCGGAACTCTACGAGGCAGTCGAGAACAGATATACCAACAGCTACCTCTTGAAGCTGAACGATGCCTGGCAGGATCAGGTCGCAGGGCTGACCGATTGGGCCATTCCGGGATACGCACGCCAAAGCGCCTTCTATTTCGAACAGGCCGCAGAGTTCCGCCGCAAGGACCAGAAGGTCGCGGTCATCGTTTCGGATGCTTTGCGCTTTGAGGTAGCCGAGGAATGCCTGCGCCGCATACGAGCGCTGAACCGATTTGATGCCGAGCTGAAACCCATGATCAGCGCGCTTCCGAGCTATACACAGCTCGGTATGGCAGCGCTTCTGCCAAACCGGGACCTGTGCTTTGCGACCGATGGGCAGGGTTCAATCCTATCAGGTGGGGAGAGTACCCAAGGCCTCGCCGCGCGCGAAAAGCTTCTGGCAACTGGACGCGCAGGGGATCGTACCAAGGCCCTATTGGCGCGCGATGTACTGGATATGCGTGTCGATGAGGGCAAAGAGCTCTTCCGCGACAACGACGTGGTCTACATCTATCACAACCTGATCGACGCGATCGGGGACAAGCTACAGACCGAGGATCAGCTGCCCAAGGCTGCCGAAGACGCGATCGAAGAGCTGACCAAGCTCGTTCGAAAACTGACCTCGGCAAACTTTTCGAACATCCTGATCACGGCGGATCATGGCTTCCTCTACCAGCACCGAGCGCTTGACGAGAGCGACTTCGCAGTTGCGGATCCAAAAGGCGACGAGATCCTGATGCGGAACCGTCGGTTCGTCGTCGGTCGTGGCCTTCATGAGACCGCAGGCATGAAGAAGTTCTCTTCGGTCAACCTGGGCCTCACTGGCGACCTCGATGTCCTGATCCCGAACTCTATCAACCGTCTTCGGGTCAAAGGAGCGGGAAGTCGGTTTGTCCATGGTGGCGCGTCGCTGCAGGAAATCGTCATCCCTGTCATCCGTGTTGGCAAACAACGCGAGGCGGATGTGAACCAGGTCGAGGTGCAGATCATTGTGTCCGGCCGGAGCCAGATCACCTCCGGGCAGACCGCGGTGATCTTCTACCAAGCGCAAACCGTCTCCGAGAAAATGCAGGCCCGCGAGTTGGTCGCGGGAATCTACGCCGCCGACGGCACGCTAATTTCAGACGAGCATGTTCTGCAGTTCGACTTCACCTCGGACAATGCCCGGGAACGTGAAATGCCGCGAAAATTCCTGCTGTCGCGTCAGGCGGATAACTTCAACAATCAGGACGTATTCCTGAAACTGCGCGAGCGGGTTGGCAAAACCAGCCATTACCAGGACTACACAAGCCACCGCTTCCAGTTGAAACGTGGCATCACAACAGATTTTGACTTTTGAGGAGCGGCCCCATGAGTGATCTCGACGCCAGGATCAATGAACACTTCGCGGGTTTCGTCGTGCGCAAGGACTTGGTCAAGGCGGTCAAGGGAAACGCCATTGTTCCAACCTATGTGCTCGAGTACCTCCTCGGCCAGTATTGCGCCACCGATGACGAAGCATCGATCGCCACGGGCATCGAAACCGTCAAAGAAATCCTGCGCAAGCATTACGTCCACCGTAGCGAAGCCGGGCTCATTCAGTCGACGATCAAGGAAAAGGGGCGCTACAAGGTCATCGACCAGATCAGCGTGTCGCTGAATGAGAAGACCGACAGCTACGAAGCCACCTTCGACAACCTCGGCATCAAGAAGGTCGCGGTCGACAGCGGCACGATCAAGGCGCACCCCAAGCTTCTTGTGACGGGCGTCTGGTGCATCGCGGATGTGCAATACGAGTTTTCCGAGGATGCCCGCATCTCGCCCTGGATCCTCGAAACCATCAAGCCCATTCAGATCGCCAAGGTCGACTATGAGAGTTACCGCGCAGCGCGTGAGAATTTCGGCACTGACGATTGGATCGACCTGCTGATGCAGAGTATCGGCTTCAACCCGGAAGCCTTTGGGCGTCGTGCCAAGCTGTTGCAGCTCATGCGCCTGATTCCCTTCGTGGAGCGTAACTACAACATCATCGAGCTTGGGCCCAAAGGGACGGGCAAGTCGCACATCTACTCCGAGTTCTCCCCGCATGGCCAGCTGATCTCTGGCGGTGAGGTATCGATCCCGAAACTCTTCGTGAACAACTCGAACGGCCGCATTGGCCTTGTAGGCTACTGGGACGTCGTGGCCTTCGATGAGTTTGCCGGTCGTGAAAAGACCGCGAACAAGGCTCTCGTCGACATCATGAAAAACTACATGGCCAACAAAACCTTCTCCAGGGGGGTGAACCCCATGGGGGCGGAGGCCAGTTTCGCCTTCGTCGGCAACACCGACCACAATGTGCCTTTCATGCTAAAAAACAGCGACCTCTTTGAGGCACTGCCACCCCAGTTCCATGACTCGGCCTTCATCGACCGCCTGCATGCCTACTTGCCCGGCTGGGAAATCGACGTGATCCGCGGCGAGATGTTCACCAAGGGGTACGGCTTCATTGTCGACTATCTGGCCGAAATCTTGCGTCACCTGCGGCAGGAGGATTTTTCACATCGGCCAGACCTGCATTTCAAGATCAGCGAGAAAATTTCGACGCGAGATCGGGATGCAATCTACAAGACCATGTCCGGGCTTCTAAAGCTGATCTTCCCAAATGGCGGCGAGACAGCGGAAGATGTCGAAGAACTACTTCGGCTTGCCATGGAAAGCCGCAAGCGCGTGAAAGACCAGCTAGCTCGCATCGACAGCACCTATCCCGAGGTCGATTTTTACTACCTCGGATCCGACGGCACCAAGCGGCGTGTAACAACGGTCGAGGAAGAAGAATACCCGCAGTTCTACTATCTCAAGCCAGCGCTGGATCCCAAGGAACAGGAACAGACCGAGACGTCGACTGATGGTGGCGATGCCGCTTCGGACGCTGGTGGAGCGGGATCAGCTTCCGGCACCGCGGCAGAGCCCATTCTTGCGGCCAAGACAGACGTAAAACCTGCTCTGGAAGAAGGGCATCACGTCTTCACTGAGGATCGCAAGGGGATCAGCTACGATCGCCTCTTTGGCCCATACATTGCGGGCGCATCCAAGATTATCGTGACGGACCCCTATGTGCGGTTCTTCTACCAGATCCGAAACATGATGGAATTCGTCGAAATGGTCATTCGGCGCAAGTCGCCCGAGGACCAGATCAGCGTTCATCTCGTAACCGGTCCTGATGATGGCAACGTCGCGAAACAACGTGAATTGCTGGATTCAATCGCGGACGCCTGCGTCGGCTCTGGCGTTGCGTTCACATGGGCCTTTGATGGCACAGGGACCGCGCATGCGCGCGATATCGTTACCGACACCGGCTGGAAAATCGTTCTGGATCGCGGTCTCGATATTTTCCAGGCACCCATCAGAAAGGACGGGTTTTCACTTGGGGACCGTTTGCAGGAGCACCGGGTCATCAAGGGCTTCTATGTGACCTATGTGCGAAATGGTGAGGGGTAAGGCCTATGTTTCGTATTGATAAAGATGACAACTCGATCAAGCCCCTCAAGGCACTTTGCTTTTCCGAATTGGGCTTCAAGGAACGCCAGCATCTGCAGGAATGGATCGCGAACTATCCGTCTTGCTTGGACGAAGACCAGTTGATCATCCAGAAGGAGCTCGCGGGATTTTCTGACATCAATGACGAAGGCACCTTTCTAAGGCTTCATAGGTATCAGGCCCCTAGGAGCGGCGTTAAGAGCAAGGTCCGCAGAGAGGTGATAGCACTTGAAAGCATAAAGGAGGCCTTGGAGTATATTCGATATGACCAGACTGCCTCTGGCAAAATACTAGCTATTGAGAAATCGGGTAACCAATGAATAACCAACCTAAACCAGACTCCAAGACCTATGATGACCTGATCTCTGATGTGAAAAAGGGGATCATAAAGGTTCCAAAGTTTCAGCGAGATTTTGTTTGGGATTTGAAGGCGACCGCCAAGCTTTTAGACTCAATCCTGAAGGGCTATCCCATTGGGACATTTATTCTTTGGGAAACCGATCAGCGTATCAACGATATCAAAAATATTGGTGGCTTTGACCTTCCGGAAACTCCACTTGGGCGAAATGTTCAATATGTCCTTGATGGACAGCAACGGATCACCTCGCTTTTTGCAGCCTATCTCGGCGCCAAGATCAAAAAACCAGGTGAAAAGAAAGTCACAGACTATAACGATATCGTGGTGAACCTTGAGGAAAACCTCGAGGAAAAGGAAAAAGATATTGTTACCGTCAAGGATGAAGCCGAGATCGCTATTCCTCTACATGATGTGCTGAACTTCGATTATCAGATGGGCAACGAGCTGGAACAGCGTGGGTTTGACAAAGCCCAGATCAACCAGATCAGTGCCTACTCAAGCGCCTTCAAGACCTATGCCTTCTCCACAGTCACCTTGCGCCAGAATGACATCGAATCCGCAATCGAGGTCTTCACTCGCATTAACACGGGTGGCAAGGTCTTAACCCTGTTCGAAATCATGTCGGCAAAGACCTATGACGAAGCCAATGACTTCGACATGCAAGCTCGCTGGGAGCAGTTCCAGAAGAAATTGAATGATCGCAAGTATGAGAACATCTCGCCGTCTGTCATCTTACAGATCCTGAGCCTTATCATCAGTGAAACACGAGAATGCAAGCGTAAGACTATCTTGGGGCTTGAGAAGGCTGATATCCTCGAAAAATGGGATGACGCTATCTCTGCCATCGAGAAGACGATTGACTATTTCCGCACCGTCTTGCGCATCCCTGTGTCGCAACTCCTGCCCTATGACACGCTCATCGTGCCGTTTGCTTACTTTTTCCTGAAAACGGGCAAGGCACCCAATGGACAGCAGCGTAAGTACCTTGAAGAACTGTTTTGGCGGTCGAGCCTGTCCCTGCGATACTCATCCGCCACAGAGTCAAAGCTGGCAGCGGACATCAAAAAAGTTGACCTCATCATCGATGGTCAGCGCCCGCCCTACCCTGAGTTCAAGCTCTACATCAATTCCGCACAGGATCTCAAGGAGACCGATTTCTCGACCGGCAATGCAATCTGTAAGTCGATCCTTTGTATCCTAGCCTATTACGAACCCAAGGATTTCGACAGCAACGGGAAAGTGCTTCTGGATAACTCGTACCTGAAAATTGCCAGCAGCAAGAACTACCACCACTTCTTCCCTAGGGCCTATGTCCGCAAGCATGGAAGTGATGCTGAGACACCCTATGCAAACTCGATTGTGAACATCACCTTGGTCAGCGCAGAGTTGAACAAGAAACGCATCGGAGCCAAGGCACCCTCCGTCTATCTGGCAGATTTCGCAGACGAAAATTCAGAGCTGAAACATGCGCTGAAGAGCCATCTCATCGAATTGGATGATGCCTCTATTATCCAGAATGACTTCACCGCTTTCCTGAAAAAGCGCTCCGAGGCTCTCTATGCCGAGATACTGAAGCGGATAGAACCCTCAGAGGCTTCCACCAAGATTGACCCTGTGCATGAGATGATCCTGGAAGGCGAAGGTCAGCTGGTCGAGTTCAAGTCTACCCTGCGCTATGACATGCGCACCGGCGAGGTAAACAAGAAGCTCGAACATGTGATCGCTAAGACAGTGGCCGCCTTTATGAATTCAGATGGTGGCAGCTTGTTCATCGGAGTGGATGACCATGGCAACGCCATTGGTCTAGACTTGGATTACGGCACGCTGAAAAAAGCAGACAGAGATGGCTTCCAGCTTCACCTGGGCAACATTCTGGACTCTTACCTTGGCAAGGATGTGATGAAGCTCTGGAAACTCGACTGGCCCCTCTATGATGACAGGCAGATCTGCCACGTGCAGGTCACACGAGCGAATAAGCCCGTCCATGTGAGCCATGAAGGCAAGGAAGAATTCTTCGTGCGGAAGGAGGGCTCGTCCCAGCCTTTGAGCCGGGCTGACGAGCATGAGTGGAATAAGGGCCGATTCTAAGACTATGAGAGAGGTTAGTGTCAGTCCTTACGCAACACTCCTGAGGATACCTCACCATGAGCGGCACGCGCTGTAGCGGCTATTGGGTCAGATCAGTTAGCACTCGATCTGGCTAGGCTGGGGATCAAGGGAGCCGACATTACCGAACTGGCCGCGGCGGTTTCGACCACAAGGGCGATCATCGCGGTGCACGGAGGATCGGCGATACGACAATTAAGGAAAGAAGCCCGCGAAATGAAAGACAATGACCCGCTTTGGTTAGCCTATCTCTGGGAATCTTGGGGTCCCTCCCCCGAGCGACAAAGGAACCTGCAGGATCTCGAGGACAGGGTTCGCGCCGAGGGCCCTTCCGGCATGGTCGATGAATTCCTGACTGAGCGCGCCAGAGGTAGGAAGGCGCACGAAGCGGCGCTGGCTCTCGAGCAAGTGTTTAGAACTGGTGGGAAGCGAGGGGAGCAAGATGCTCGACGATGGCTCGACGAGGCAAAGGGGGCGCGGCTGAACGACCCCAAGATCCTGCAAAGCCTTGAGCGGAAGCTCGAGAAACTGATAGAGCGCAAGAACAATCTTCATAGCCGCCATAGCCAGCCCAAGCAACAGTCGACGGTCCGAACGATTATTAGGGATGGTCGACACCCGAACTGTCTGCGCGCACTACAACCTACCCACTCCTGGACAATCTATCTCGACGAGACTGGCGCCGATTTCGATAGCACGGAGCGCCCCGCCAACCCGAACCGAACGGGGCGCGTGGTAGCACTGGCCGTTCCCGACAGCGTCGAACTGGCCGATTGCGGCGGCTTTCACGCCGCAGACCGGAGCTTCGCCGAGGTCGACAAGGTGCTGCAACAGGTTCTCGACGCGCCGGTCGGGGTTCTCGGATTCAGTATTCTTGATGAAACTGCAAGACATCGGTACTGGATCGGTCACATCCTACATCTCGTGCGCTGGACGCTCCTGCAACTGCCGGTACCAAGTGATGGCCAAGGAAGCCGTGTTCGGATCCTGATCGAGCAGCGTGACGCCTACAATCCCCAGACGGATCTGAAGGCTCTGGCCCAGTCGCTTGAAAGCGAATTGGCCGCCCTTGACCCTCAGCGTTTCAAGGGGCTCGCGCTTGAGATGGGCTTCATGGGCAAGGACCACCCCATGAATGGATACGTCGATGTCATCGCATTTACTTGGGGCAGCTCGGACTGGTCGAACAAGGATCGGTTGCGGAAATCCCAGCTACTCGGCCATTGCTTCGTCAAGGCCAACGAAAGCAGTCTGCACCATCTCTATTTGGCAGTGACAAGTGGGGGACCGCTGGCACCAGCCGATTGGTATGCGCTTTGTACCGCGACGGCGGATGAGCACGAAGGCAGCTTCCTGCGCCGCGAACTCGACCGCCTCGGCAAGGCGATTGCGCGCCGCCCTCGGCAATGGGAGCTTTACCTCGAAGAAGTACAGATGCGCCTTTCAAGCAAGCGGTACTCCCTTGCCGAGCTGGGCAGTGCCATCGCTTGGCTGCAGCAATATGCCGACCAGTCGCAGATCATTCCAGGCACGTTGAGGCTGCAACTCGACAGCAGCAACCTATCGTTGGCCAATCATCGCGGGCAGATCCAGGACGAGCTGGTCTTCCGCTGCCTCGAGTGGGTCAACAAGCTTGAGGACGAGGCGCCGCAACTGGTAGCCGAGGCGCTGTTGCGAATGGCAAGTACAATGACAAATAATTTTCAATTCAACGCGCTTGAGGAGATCGTCGAAACATGGCTTGCTAAGCCCATCGCGGTGGCCGGACTGCTGAACTATGCCAAACTTCAATCCACGCGCGGCCAGATGCATGCCTTCTCACATGATCCTGCCACAGCCGTTTCCTTTTTCGAGGCAGCCGCGGAGAGTTTCGCCCGACTGAGCGATCCACGGCAGGTTGCACGAGAGACGCATCAAACCGGCATCTACGAGATGATCGCTCGGATGGACGCTGTGCCTTACGGTGCCGACGGCGAAGGGGCGAGCGCCGAAGTGGGAATAGTAGTGGAAGCCATTCGTCAACTGCTCGGCAACCGCGAACCAGAAGCAATCAGTCGGTCTCTGTCCGCGTCAGATCAGGCAAAGCGCTTCGAAAACCATCTATGGCTGCGTACGCTGAACCGCTTTCCCCAGCAGATGGCCAATGCCCGCGCGGCCTATCTCGGCAACCGAAACAAGTGGAAGATTGGTAGCGATCACCCTTGGCCGCTAATTCTGGCCTATCGGGCCTGGCTTCTGCAGGACGCGGGCGAAACTGAGGAGGCGCACTCCCACCTAGATGCGGCCATTCGCACCTGCCTCGACGATGACCACGGTGTGACGCTCGAGTGGATGGCGCTGGTACTTAGCACTATGGCGCAGGCGATTGGCGCGCCGCTAGCAAGCTCTGATTTTGCGGCGGAGGACGGACTGCGAAGGCGCCTGCAGCATGCGCCTTGGGAGGCGTTGGCCGAGTTCGCGGCTGAGGCTTCACACGGCAGAATACCTCCCGCCCGGATCTGGGTACATCTCGCGAAATGCCTTCCCTTCAACTTTCACTGAGCCGCGTACCGGTCCACTCTTGAGCACAGAATAGATGTCTTCTCCCAAAGCCCCCATTTCCGCTCCTGAACTAGCACGCCGAGTTCTGCTGCATCCTCGTGGGGGCGTGAATACATTGATGGAATTGGTCAGGAACAGTGAAACTGAGTGGCTGGAGCTTAAGGCCTCATTCTATCCTGAAGGTGGCAATTTCGAGCAGGGAACGAATGCAGACGACTATCGATGGAATGTTGCGAAGGCGGTCATTGCGCTGGCCAACTCGATCGGTGGAGTGGTGCTGCTGGGGGTCGCCGACGATAACGGCGTAATCGGTATCGAGGCCAGCGACCCCGACGGTCGGCGGCGATCCAAGGGGGCGGAGGCGTTTCGTCGCGAGGTGGTCATGCCGCAGGTTCTATGCCCAGCCAAGGGCTGGAAAACGGGCCGCCAAGGCAATTTCCGACTTGCGAATGCAGCGTTGCTCGAGCGACTGGTCGCGCTGGAAGAGATTCCGCAAGGCGAGCAGAGCGTTCTAGCTATTTTTGTCGATCCCGCGCCTGAGGGCTACGGCTTTGTCGAAGTCGAGGCATCAAAGGATGTCACCCGGCAGATCTACCTGCGCAAACGCGGGGCAGTTGGGCAGGTCTTGGCGCTGGACGGAGATCAAGCGGATGTGTTGTCAACACATGAAGCGCAGCGCCGGAAGCTTGCAGCTGAAATTCCACTGCTCTGGAAACAGTTCGAGGAAGGTGGCCTGCTTGCGCGCTCGACTGAGGAACTCGTGCCCGATGTACGCCGCCATGTCGCCGCGCTTGAGACGCGTCTGGCGCCGGTCGCGGATCAGTTCATCCCTCTTGTCGCGGTTCAGCGACGCACGACTAGGCCGAACGCCAGCCGCAAGGCTAAGGTGCTCGATGACGGCGACAATTGGGTCCGGAGCGAAGCGACGCGCTCCGGCGAGGACTGCGATCTGCTGCCGACCGCCCCCGAGCCGCGTAGGGGGCCGGCTACCGAATTGCTCGGACGGACCAACCAAGCGCTGCTGATCGGGGAAGGTGGCTCAGGAAAGAGCAGATGCCTTGCTGCGCTCGCGTTCGAAGCGGTCCGCGAATGGAAGCCCGGCCAGCCTTGGCCGCTTCTGGTATCTCTTTCCGCCTATTCCGCCGAGGGCTTGGCGGGCTTGCTTGCAACCGAAAGCGGCATCGACTGGCAAGATCTGGCGCCACGGGTTGGTGCAGGCGAGTTAACTCTCTGTCTTGATGGGCTGAATGAATGCCCGGACTTGTTCTATGATCAATGCTTGACGGAGATCGCAGGGATCTTGCGCGAGTATCCCGCCGCGCGCGTGCTGCTGACCAGCCGGAGCGCACAGCTTCCGCCAGAGCTCAAGTTGGAGGTATTCGAGCTCGAGGCAATGGATCGGGCATGTCAAAGCAAGTTTCTGGCAACCTATCTCGAGCAACCGCAGAAGGCCGAGTCGATCCTTGAGCAGCTGCACCTTCATGACGGTGGCAGCGCGATAGCTGGCAGCCCGATACTGCTACGCATCGTGGCTGAGGTCGCCCGTGAAACTGACGAAATCCCGAACGAGCGCTCGAAGCTGTATTGTAGCTTTCTCGATGCCTGGTTCCGGCGCGAGATCGAAACGTCAAGGCACGGTGGCGAGACGCTGCCATGGGATCACGAGCTGACCATCACCGCGCTGGCAGAGTTGGCCTTTCGGGCGCGGCAGAAGGGTAGCAGCCGGATTCCTCGGCCGCAGGCCCACGCCCTGCTGATCCATCGCCTTGGCGAAGATACCGAGCGGTTCATCGACTGGGCGTCGCAGGGCACCGTTCTGGTTCGTAACGAAGGTCGCGGAGAGCTAGCTTTCGAGCACGAGACGATCCAAGAATATCTCTGTGCCAGGTATTTAGCGGCTCGGAATGAGGACTTGCATCCCGATGTGTTGGCCGTGCGGGCTGATGCCAAGCCAGGAATATGGGCGATGCCGCTAGCCTTCACGTTCGAGATGCTAGCGCAGCCATCGCCGGCGCTTGTGGACTCAGCGTGGAGGGTTGAGCCGCTGATCGTTGCTGCCGGAACTCGAAGCGAACTGCACCATCATGCCAAAGATGTGGCCGATGACCTTTGGGAAGAGGCAGTATTGAATGTCCTGCTTGGGAAGGATGCTGCCGCACAGGCCCGCGCTATCTCGATCATGGCCCGCTTGCCGCCGAAATATCCAATCTCGCAATATCTGCTGAGCAGCCTAAACAGCCAGGCTTTCTGGTACACGGCGCTAACACATGCCACTGGCGTTGCCAGAGTCGACCGGCTGCGCGGTCTGGTCTGCGGACCAGATTTCCCGTGGATTGAATTGCTGGCTGATACGCTGATCGGCTGCAAAGCTTGGGCCGCGGGCCTCTCTCCGGCGCTCCGCGCCATCGCGGGGGTCAGTCCCACTCCAACCCTGCGTGAAGTGTTGTCCTCATGCTCGGTCTCTGAATTCTGTGCTCTCCGGCGGCGCAAGATGATCTCTGCCGAGACCTTCGTCTCCTCATGGAAGACAGCGCTCGACCGCTCATCAGCGGATCGACTGGATCTTGACCTTCTGGACATTCTGCGCACCGAGAAGGAGCAGGTGGATGATGTCTTGCAAGACATGCTCCCGCGCTACCGAGCCCAGCTTCGCCGGATTGCCGTCGAACCAGAACTTTCACTGCGGGTGCTCAGCATCCTGCTTCGGGGAGGGGTAGTCCAAGCCGAGGAACTTCGTGAGCGGAGAGGTTTTCTGGCAAATGTGCGCGCCCGGATGTCCATGATGAATGCTATCCGCCTGGCCAAGCAAGGCCTTCTGCGCCCTGCAGATATCGATGCCGGAACGCGGGCACGTCTTGTCTATGACCGCAAAACCACAGTGCGTAACATTGACGATGCAATCAGGAGCGAACTCCTGAACCCGGAGGATCTGCCAACGCAGTTGCGTGAGCGAATTGTGGCCGCCGCCCCATCGCCACACAGAAAGCAGCGTGCAAGATCTGGAGAGGCAAAGTTTTCGGTTGCCATGCTGAGTGATGCCAAATCCCGGATGAAGGTTAACGCGGAGCTTGCGAAGATACGTTGGACAGTTGAGCTGAAGCGGACCATCCCCGAGCGAGGTTACGGCTTCGTCCGGCACCCGGATTTCGGGGAGGACATCTTCTGCCTGTTGTCAAAGATTGCCGCAACGGACCGGAATGGGCTTCGCGAGGGCAAGGTGCTCAATGTGAGGATAACCACTAGTTACGACAGGGCACGGCAGCACTGGAGCTTTGCAGTCGAGTCGGGGCACACCGTAGAGTAGCAGAGAGCTGGCGCTGTCACTCCCCCGTCGCCTGCGGGCCGAGTTCATAGTATCTGTCCTTAATCCTTACCGGGGCTCCGGCGAGTAGCTTTCGTGCCTCGTCCGTATCGAAAGCATAAATGTGGGCTGAGGCGACATAGCCGCGGAGTGTCCCGCTGACCGTGTTGCAGCGCCGCGCGAGATCGCTTTGCAGCTGCGCCAGTGCGGCCAGATTGGCGTATTGGCGCCCGAAGATGTTCTGACTGCGGAAGAAGAACTGCAGGTCCAGTCTTCCTTGGCGAATTTTGGCGTCAAGCGTCGTCAGGCAAGGCAGGCTGGCCGCAGAGCTGCCGGGAACGAGTAGGTTGATCGTCGCAGACTTGGTTTCGGGTTTGCGTCGTAGCCGCTCGACCATCCAATCAAACTGATTGATCCCCTCCATGTCGAAAATTCGCTGCCCATAGGTGAAGGGGCGATCAGGCATACAGGCATCTCGCGCAAACTTGGCAAGGGTCCGAGCCAGGACGGTCGGGTCGCCGTGGGCGGATAGCAACGGATCGGATACGCTTGGCGCCGAAATCTCGACCGTCAGACCAAGCACCTCAAGCAGCCCCACCTCTCCATCGTGATGGGGCTCGCCATGGCTTAGCACATGGTTGATGCTCTCGATCCAGCACTCTCCGATAGTTTGCGCACGGATGGCCAATGGCAGGTCTGCCATCATAATTATCCCCACTTCATAAAAATTTGCGCCAGAGCGCCTCGAAGTATCGTCCTTCGAGCGCCGCGCCGCGTTGCGAAGGGGCCGCCCCAGTGCGCGAGAAATGGCCGGTTCCATTCCCGTCATCAGCAAAACTGTCGTGCTCGAGGCGCTCGAGCTGGTGCCAAGCGCCATCGAAATGACGGATGGCAATCTCTTCGCGCTCAGTTATGCCGCCGATGACCGTCACCTTTGCATCCTGCGATGCGGCCAGCTGATGCATGGCCGGCAAGTGCATTGGCGGGACGGCATAGAGAAACTGCCAGTCGCCGCCCGCGGTGCTGAGCTGTAGCGGCGAGAGACCCGATTCCAAAATGAGTTCGTCAAGGTCGGGATGCAACGGGATGCGCTGCTCATCGACAACGGCGCCGCAGGCGCTAGCACCGCATAGAGCGTGAATTGCGCCGGGCAGGCCATCGCTGATGTCGGTTCCGGCATGCGGTATGCCAGCCTCGGCAATGGCACAGCCGAGGGTGAAAGGCGGGCGCTGCTCGATGATCGCCTGCTCAACTATGCGGCGGGCGCGGACACCGATCGGGAGCGCGCGCTTTAAGGCAATTAGCCCTAGCAGCATCGAGCCGAGGAAGCCTGTAACCACCAGCGCATCGCCCGGGCGGGCACCCGAGCGGCAAATGCGTTTATCGCGCGGCACCGTGCCGAGCGCAGTGGCGACCAACGCGAATTTTGGATTCTGCTTGGTGTCACCGGCAACGATCTCCGCACCATAGCGTCTAGCGGCCTCGGCAGCGCCCTGCATTACACCACGGACGAACCCAAGTGTAGTGTCAGGGGGAAGCAGCAAGGCCACAGTGACTGCCCGCGGAATGCCCCCTGAGACCACGATGTCGCTAATGGCATGTGAAACGCCGAAGTCCCCAACACATTCTGGGCCGGCAAGCCCGAGACCGTAGGCCGCATTGAGCCCGGATCGGTCGGTGTTCAGCACGAGCAGCTCATTGTCCTTTTGACGGAGGTCGACGAAGGCGGCGTCGTGACCAAATCCATCGACCAGCATGCTCGGAGCGGCCATCATGCCAGCGATCTCGGCCACGAGGCGACGCTCTCCTGCCTCTCGAACAGTCAAATCCTCGTCCATCAACTATCCCATTGCTCGTTATCGAGGGACATGACCCCCGCTGCCCGTGTGACGTAGCTGCAATAGTTTATAGGGAGAATCAATGTCTGCCGATCGTCCGCGTCCCTTGTTGATCACGGATACTTGAATGAGACCAAGGTTGCTCCTATGTCGACTTCGAAGAAATGGGGGGGCGTGCCATGATGAAAGTGTCTGCTCTGGCTGTTTTTGTGGCAGCGAACTTGTCCTTTTCAGGAAACATGGCAAATGCCGGGGCGTGTGACTACCGCCCGAGTCAGTTGATCGGCGGATCCGGCGCGGGAGTAGTAGCGACGACGGGCCTTGGAACCGCTGCGGCGGGTATCGCTGCAAAAGGCGCAGGATTTTACACTCTCACTCATGCTATTACGGGTGCGACCATGCTTGGTTCGACCGCCGGGGGAGCTTCCGCAGCGGGTACGGTTGGCATAATGGGCGGCACCGCGGGCCTTGTCGGAACCGCGGCTGGTGTGCTCATGGCCCCCGCAACGATCATTGCCGGTGCCGTAACTGCCGTTGGAGTAGGTGGGTATGAAGGTGTCTGCTACTTCTACGACGAACGCGTCACCGATTATACGGAAGTAACGAGGATTCTAGAATCAATCGCGGTGAACGCTGATCCGGCGTACCTCCGCTTGGAGATCGATCCGATGAATCGTGAGAGCGCCGTGCTTGTTCTAAGTGATGGCGCAGAAATCACTCAGCGATATTCGGTCGAGGATCTCTATGTCGTGAACGGCGTTTTGAAACACCGAGACTGGGGACTGAACACGGTTATCGGTAACGTTGGTTTCATTGCGCAGTCTGCGCCCGCTCAATAGGCGCTCGAGAGCCTTGACCGAGGCGAGTGTGCCTTGGTTGTCATGCCTATGCTTTGGTTGACAAGAGCCCTTCGGAGCACGGTTTTTGCAGTTGCGCTCATTGCCGTACTCGCCTCGTCGGTCATCGGGACGACCCTTTGGGCGCTTCAGCTTTCAGCTGCGGTTGCTCCCCGGGTTCGACCCGACGTCTCACTCTCGGTGCCGACAAGGGATATGACAGTGCGGACTTCATCTCCGACCTTCGTCAGATGTACGTCACGCCGCACGTCGCCCGCAAATCGCGCCATTCCGCAATCGACGGGCGAACGACCCGTCATTCAGGCTACGCCGTGTCGCAGAAACGGCGGAAGAAGATCGAGGAGCCCTTCGGCTGGGCCAAAACCGTGGGCTCGATGGCCCAGACAATGCTGCGCGGCACCGAAAGGCTCGGCGCGCAGTTCACGATGACCATGGCCGCCTGCAATCTGGCGAGACTGCCGAAGTTGCTGACGACATGACCCAGAACAACGAGGAAGATTGGCAAAATGTGCCCTGAGCCACGAGATCGGAGCTGGTTCCCTCCCGCCTGACCAGAACAACGTTCTTGGCAGCCGACTATTTCAGCGACCTGCTAATGGGAGTATTTATCATTGGCCTCTCAGGCTGACATTCCGCTGGAGAACAAGAACACCATATAGGCTGCATAGGCGACCAGCATGAGAATGCCCCAAAGCCGCCCGACCTTCGTCGTTGCGAACAGCAACGTCAACAGTAGCAAGGCAGCCCCCAGCATTACGGGCGTGTCGATGGTGCGAAACCGTGCACTCACTTCGATTGGCTGAATCACGACGGTTACGCCAAGAATGGCGAGAATGTTGAAGATATTTGACCCGATGACGTTGCCCAGTACGACGTCAGATTGGCGCCTGATCGCGGCGACAATGGCGGTGGCAAGCTCGGGCAGCGAGGTGCCAATGGCGACCAGCGAAAGCCCAATCACGGCATCCGGCACTCCGAAAGTCCGCGCGATGTTCACGGCTCCATCGACCAGCAGGTCCGCTCCGAACACAAGCGCCGCGATTCCGCCAAGCGCGAGGACAGGCGCCAGCCAGGGGCGCCGCAAGGGAATGTCCTCGAACGCCTCTGCCTCATGTTGAAACGTCTTGGCGGCGCGGTTCCTCCGCTCCAGCCAATAGGTGGAGAAAAGATAGCCCGCCAGCACCATCAGCATCGCAATCCCTTCGATGCGGGTGATGATTTCCCCTTGTACCAAGACGAACGCCGCAAGCGAAACGAGGGTTGCCACGAGTGCCTCGCGCACCGCCGTGCGCTCCCAGCCCATAATGGGTGCAATGAGCGCAGCCACGCCTACTATGAGCAGGATATTCGCGATGTTCGAGCCGACAACGTTTCCGAGGGCGATTTCGGA
Source organism: Thalassorhabdomicrobium marinisediminis (assembly GCF_003072065.1). GTDB lineage: Bacteria > Pseudomonadota > Alphaproteobacteria > Rhodobacterales > Rhodobacteraceae > Octadecabacter > Octadecabacter marinisediminis. The sequence continues at coordinate 58,060 of NZ_QCYG01000009.1, read as the reverse complement.
TGCGCCGTCGAGAGCGGCGTTCACTGACACCAGCAACTCGGGCGTGGACGTGCCGAAGCCGACAATGACAAGCCCGATCAGGAGCTTCGATATGCCGAGCCGCTCAGCGATGGCAACCGAGCCGCGCACAAGCCCTTCGCCGCCGACAAAAAGTAGGACGAGGCCAGCGGCCACGAAGAGAAGATCATGAAGCATTCGTGGTCCTGTCGGTTAATAGTCGGCTTCGGCATGGCAGCATTCTGATTGTCATGTCGGGATTTAAGGTGTTGATCAAAGAAAAGGAACTGCAAGCCATCTCCCTGTTCGTAATTTTTTGCGTGTCTTCTTCATTGAAATGCGCCCGGCGATTGTAAACAGGTGCTGGCGATCTGATATCGTAGTGACCCACCCGGAAGGAACCAGATGCAGCGCAACGACGGTGAAATACGGCGACCCTCGCTGTCGCTCCCGATCCTGCGCACGGCACGCCGCCAGCATCGTGCTGGTACGCTCACTCTCGGCAGTCTCCTGTCGGCTCTCGGCGAGGCGTCCTTTGGATGGGCGATCGTGGTGTTCTCGCTGCTGACGCTGCTGCCACTGCCACCTGGGTCTTCCCTGATCACGGCGCTGCCTCTTCTGGTGACCACAGCCCAGATGATGTTGGGTTACCCCCATGTGAAACTTCCAGGGCGCTTGGCCCGTCTGCGGATTGACCCTTTGAAGCTGAGGCGGACGGTCCTGCGCCTCCGGCCGGTGACACGAAGGCTCGAACGCATCCTCGTGCCTCGCTACAAGACGCTGTTTTCCCGGCGCAATGAACGACCTCTCGGCCTGTTCATGTTCGTGATCGCATTCGCTCTTTTCTTGCCAGTTCCCCTGAGCGGTTGGTTCCCGGCCATCTCGCTCTTCATCATTGGCGTCGGCATTGTGGAGCAAGACGGCCTTGTCAGCAGTGTGGGTCTGGTCCTTGGTGCGGCATCGGTCTTGTTGACCGCAACAATCCTCACCTCCCTCGCTGCGGGCGCGGAGGCCCTTATCCACTGAAGACGGGCTCAAGCCCCCTGAGAATGGACGAGCACCAGCGCCGATCAATCGCAATCGGAATTATCCATGAGCCCATCTTGCATCTGAGTGTTGCACTGCATCCCAGATTGAAGATGCGTATCTTTCAAAATGACGTCATCAAACACCGCACCAGTCAGGTCCGAGCGATCGAACGAAACGTTCTTCAGTGTTGCGTCCGTAAAGCTTGCTCCACCTAAATCTGCGCCTTCAAATGACACGTTCTCCAGTACGGCGTTGTCGAAGATCGCGATGCCGAGGCCAGCACCAGTGAAATCAACATTCCGAAAAGTGGACCCCCTGAGATCAACCCCCGTCATCTTGCGCCCAGACAGATCGAGGTCTTCAAATATGCAGCTGTCGCGTTGCCCTTAAATCTGAGACGTGACGCGTTTGGCGACAATTTTTGCCCTTAATTGCGAGATGCGGCTGTCATGGGGCCTGCACTTCTCGCGCGCCTTTGCGCGATGTGATCAACCGCGGCAAGCAGACGTGGCTCCTTCTCGAAGGCGCGCAAGAGAGCAACCCTTGCATAGTCGTCGATGCTGTGGCTGACGATGGCTGCCTTAGCCAAGGGACGAGATCGAGCGGCGGCGATTGCGGCGAGGCAGAACAGCCTAACTTCCGATCTGGGGTTCTGAACAGCGAACGACGGATCCCCACGGAAAGTTTTGAGTGACATGGCAAAGGCGACTGCACGCATTGCGCGCCTTAGTTGCTTGGGGCTTCGTGATCGCGCGGCGCACTCAAGCATCCCTGCCCCGCGGCGCGCTCGGTAAATCAGTTTTTCAGATATTTGTTCGTCACCGGGTTTGCCAAGGGTCTGCACAAGTCTCGTCCCGCAAACTTGGCAGTCAAATGCCCAGGCCCGCCTCCAATGCCTGAGCGAAAGACCCTCTCTGGAGCATTGCAGGCAATGCTGGAATGGCATCTGAGCCGTCAGCGAGGCTTCTCGTGGCGTCATTGCCGGAAAGGTCAAAGATCGCACAACATCTGGGTCGACTCGTGCGGCGTTGGCAATCTTCTCCGCCGTAGCCGCGTCGACGCTGAAGTCCAAGGCGGTGCCATGCGCGGTATCGATTTTGATATGAGCCAGCAGTTCCGCGTCATCGCAGTAGTTGGCCGCCGCCAGCCGAGAAAACCAACCTGACAACAACTCGTCTGGCAGCGGCGCGACAGTTTTCGGCAGCGGGTGCGGCTTCACACCCCGGACTTCTCGAGTCGCCGATGGGCGTTCGCATGGCGCGACCAAACCGGCGTCCATTTTGCGATCGCGCCATCAGTGATGCATTCATTACCTGTGACAATGGCGTCGATGGAAAGATCCTTGATCAGGGCGAAGATGCGCGAGGTCACCCCGCCGGTCAACGCAAGTATCTGCTTGAGTGACTTGACCTTCAGGTTGGATTTTTTCTCGAGGGGCATTGCCGCGATGAGTGTCTGGATCATGTCCGAGAACTCGGCATCGTCGCGCCAGTTTGGCAGGTGATGTTCATCCAACCGCCTGGCAAGCTGGATGTCACCACGGATCGCATCGACGGCCTCGCTGACCCCGAGGCAGACCAGCGACACTTCGAGTTCATTGCTAAGATATCGAAGAACATTGAGAAAGCGGCGCTGTTCGCGGTGGGTCCCGGCCAAAAGGTTGTGAACCTCGTCGATCATGATCATCCGCAGGCCAAGGTCGCGCAAGAGCGCGATGACACGGACTTCGAGGGAAGCCACATTTTGAGCGCGTGCGCTCAGTGCCGTCGCCGGGGCGCCGACGGCGGCCAAAATGTGCAGATAGAACCGCCGTTCGTCGGGTGCGGGCGGCGCTTGCAGCAGCAGCAGCGGTGTGCGGGTGATGCCTGACGTTGGATCGTATTCTGGTGCGTACTTACGCGACAGGTTTCGGGCGATCATCGTCTTTCCGATCCCGGAAGCGCCATGCACAAGAAGCCCGGGCATACGAGTTTGCCGTGGCGCTTCGATCATGCCTTGCAAACGCTCCAACACCTGTTCGGCCCGCGGAAAGCCGATCCAGATATCTGATTGAATGAGGGCGATCCGACCGTCTTCCTCAGTTGTCCTTGCCCTCAATTCACCATCTCTCCACCTTGAACAATGGGCGCGATGTATCACCCGTATCGATCGCGCGCAGCCCTTCGGTTGTCGCGACAGCCGAGTTGGTGCCCTCCAATGTCCCTTTTCTTTCACGGGATCGGCGTTCAGCCTTCGTCAGGCCCCGGCTTTCAGCTTCGATCTGGCGTTGCTGTCGGATCAGCTCAGCCAGCACCAGCTCATTGGACCCTGACTTGCCAAGGGCACGGGCCTTCCTCATCGCATCGCGATATTCCCAGAGAGACACGGGCGGCATTTCCAGGTTTCGATAGCGCGCCTCAACATATCGGCCATCGTCCAGTTCGACCCAGATCATTGAGATATCGCGAGGATCGTAGCGAACGACCACCTTTCCATCCCCGCGCCCAATGTGGCCTGCAAGGGCATCGGACCAGTACCGTATCTGGAACAGATGGATGCCGTCACGTCTGACCTTGCGCAGTTCGCTCGGCAGAAAGCTCACCCGAAAGGCTTCCATCTCAAAGGGAATGTCGCCCATCATTTGCTCTGAGCGCGCCTCCCATTTGGCAACGGGCGTGCAGCCAAGACTTGAATGAATGCTGTTGTTGTAACGGCAGATTTCCAGAGCAAACCAGCGATCGAATTCGCTCAACGTCATCGTGGCCATGTCTTCGGCGTCATAGTCGCCCTTGGCCGCGATCGAGGATTGCGTTGTTCCCGGCAACAGGTGAACGGCCCCCATCATCGTCCCGATCAACCGTTCGACGTGACCTCCAAAGTGAGGACTTCCCGGCGGCCGATAGACCAGATCTATCCCCCATTCCGCACATGCCGACCGAAAGGCATGCGACCGGAAATCGCGGCCATTGTCGACGTGGATGCTATGCGGTTTGCCCTGTGCGGGCCAAGGAATATTGCACGCTAATTCCGCCAGAAGTTCCGCCTTGGGGGCAACCGCCTGTGTCAGGCAAAGCGCCACTGACAGACGCGAAGGGGCCTCCAGAGAGGTGTAGTATCCAGTTACCATCCGCGTTGCGATGTCGATCGCCAGCGTGACCCACGGTCGGCCTATTGATTGGCGCTCAAAGCTGTCGACAAGAATGATGTCCGCGGGCGTATGATCAATTTGCACTTTCTCCAAAGGTTGACTGGCCTTGTTCTCACCTGTGACCGGCGCAAATTTCTGGCGGGCCGCCTTTGCGCCCTCTCGTGCCTTCGCAACTTCGCGGGCATCCATCACATCCAGACGACGCTGAACCGTCCGCCGTGTCGGCGGCTGCAAGCCCTGTTGCCAACACGCGCTGCGGATTTCTGTCACGACGCGCGACAGGCTCGAACGCTCCCGGCGCAAGAAATAACGGCGAAGGTGCCCTTCGATCACCGCTTCGACCTTGCTGGATATCAAGGTCGTGCCGGCCGGGCGGCCCCGTTTCCTCGGGGCCAGGGCACTGGTGCGTCCGCCTTCTTCGACCAGTCGCTTTATCCAACGCCAGACCGTCGCCCTGCTGACACCAAGCTCCCAAACGGCATCATTGATGCCACTTTCCAGGCTGCCAGTCCCTTTCAGAAATGCTTGAACAAGCGGGCGCAGCACCGCGGCCCTGCGCGCCTCTTCGGCACCAACGGCAACGGAGTCTTCGCGATCATCATCCATCAATATTTGCCGCACAAGTCTGTGAACCCTGTCTCAGGTTTAAGGGCAAAAATATCGGAATTAAAGGCAAAATCTCATATTTAAGGGCAAAGCACGGCCGTTGATTTCGTTGGATTTATCATCTCACAATTAAGGGCTACGCGACAGCTGGCCGTGATGCCGTTGCTGATGTCCTTCAGCAGTGACAGCGTGTCTGTTGGCCGTGACATGACATAACTTTCAACCCACGCGGACAACCGCCCCGCGGCGTCCGCGTATTGCGGCTTCGCCAGCGAGCCGAGGTCGGTCCGGTCGTCGCTGGAATAAACAAATGGGTAGGAGGCAGCGTCGGCAGCGATCGGGAAAACCGGCCAGACAGGCGCGCTCAGGTCCACCCGCGCGCGCGACCGGATCGAAAGCGACTCCGTCATCTCGTCGAACTGAGCCGTCGCGATCGCATTGCCGGCAACGTCGTTTGACCAGTCGATGCGGGCCTCGGGACTGATCTTCAGGTCGAAAGACGTCAGACTGAGATCCCGGGTTTCCCGCGGACGCAACATCAACCGATGCGGGCCGAGTGAAACAGCGATGCGATACCGATAGCAGGTTGTGTGCGTGAGGGTGATCGATGGCATCGGTGAGACCTACGACAAACGACCGCCGGAACGTCGGCGCCCATGTCCGCTACCCTCGGAAATAGCCGCGCGCCAAACGGCAGACCCCTTGCAACGCGAACATATGCGCTCAACGAACCCCTCGCTCCAGAAGCGCGACCTGCACTTCAAACAGAAGCGCTCGGCGGCAACGTCGGCCGCTGCCCTCGGAATCTCGAGTTCCTCGTCCGCGAACTTGATCGTCATTTCCGCTCCTCGCGTTTCCTCAGTCGTTCCATGTCGCCAAGGGCCCGTTTGATTAGTTTCTGAAGGCGTTCATCTCCAGCCTCGGGGGGCGATGCGTAGCGAACAAGAAGAAAGCGCCATTTCTCCATGACTTCGACCCATGTCCGCGCAGGCTCTGCCAGCATCTGATCTTCGAGACTTCCGAGGCCAAGTTGCGACGAGAGCGTAGAGGGTGGCTGGCTGTTCGCAGGGCGCCGACGCATCTCTGTTTCGCGCTGGTCGGCAGCGGATCTGTGACCGTCGAGATTGATCGGGTGATCGGTCAAAACCGAGCCCCTTCGATCCATTCGAACAACGCACTCGGTTGGATCGGGAAGCATCTGTCCAACAACGGCGTCATTCTCCTATGCCGGGACGAGAACTTCCAGAGAGTGGGCCGGAAATACCTGCATCCGTCCCATTTCGTATCCCCTTCGGCTTGGAGGGGGCAACTTGCCCTGCCTGCCTATTGTCCGCCTCCGGCAAGCCGGGCCTGGAGTAAAGATGTCGCAAATGCGCCTCGGAGACGCCGTCCGCCTGCATAACGAGACGGATCATCGGGTCGGCAAGCATCTCCTCGAGGAAGAAATCCGTCAAGGCATTACCGGTCAGCTTGTCCCTCGCGCGTGCGTGGTCGAGGTCGGCAAGGGAAACAGTCAGGATTCTCTCCAGTCCAGGATGCGATGTCCGGGGATGAAGCTTCACCAAGACGGAGGCTTTCCAAGCTTCGGGGTCCACTTGATCCGGGGGAGACGCCAGTTCCGTTTCAATCTCGTACTCGCCCGCCGGAAGCGTTTCAGCAAAGCCTGGAACGGTGAACGGTCGGGAGAAAACCGCGATAGTCTTGCTCGTCAGATCTTCCATTGGCGCTGTCCTTTCGCTTGTTTCTTTTGTTGCTGTGGGTGGTCCGCGCCCCATTTGAGTATAAGATGCGTGGCCCGTGGAGATGATGTCCCGCGGCGTGGTGTAGCTTACGCCGGGCCTCGCGCTCACCGGCGGGCCGAGCTTGTCAGTCGCGCTGCGCTGCAGGCAGGCTGACCATGACATCATCGCAGACAGGAGCGAGCGTTTCCAGCGTCATGTACCTGCCACGCTGGACGGTCCATTCCTCGGTCTGTTCCATCAGGATGGCGCCGACGAGGCGGCGTATGGATGCCTCGTTGGGGAAGATCCCGACGACATCGGTGCGCCGCTTGATCTCGCCGTTCAGACGCTCGATGGGGTTCGTGCTGTGCAGCTTCGTCCTGTGCTGCTGGGGAAAGGTCATGTAGGCGAGGACGTCCTCCTCGGCCCCGTCCATGAGCGTTGCGAGCTTGGGCAGCTTTGGGCGCATCTGGTCCGCGACCTGGCGCCATTGGGCCTTGGCTGCCGCGTGGTCGGGCTGGGCAAAGGCGGTGGCGATGAAGGCTGACACCACCCGACGGCTGCTCTTGCCGGCATGGGCCAAGGCATTGCGCTGGAAGTGAACCCGGCACCGCTGCCAGCTGGTCGACAGCACGCGGGCCGTGGCCGCCTTGATGCCCTCATGGGCGTCAGAGATCACCAGCTTCACGCCTGACAGGCCGCGCCGGACGAGATCGCGGAGGAACTCGGTCCAGAAGGGCTCGGCCTCGGAGGCTCCAATCGCCATGCCCAGCACCTCGCGCCTGCCGTCCGTGTTGACGCCCACGGCGAGCGTGACCGCGACGCTGACGATGCGACCGCCTTGGCGCACTTTCAGATACGTCGCATCGATCCACAGGTAAGGCCATTCGCCCTCGATGGGCCGGGTCAGAAAGGCATCGACACGGTCGTCTATTTCCTCGCACAAGCGGCTGACCTGGCTCTTGGAGATGCCAGTCCCGCCCATCGCCTGTACGAGATCATCCATGGCGCGGGTCGATACGCCGTGAACATAGGCTTCCTGGATCACCGCGGTCAGGGCCTTTTCGACGGACCGCCGTGGCTCAAGGAAAGATGGGAAGTACGAACCTGTGCGCAGGCGCGGAATACGCAGCTCGACGCTGCCAGCACGGGTCTGCCAGTCCCGATCCCGGTAGCCATTGCGTTGCGCCAGCCGGTCGCTGCTCTTCTCACCGTAGTCGGCGCCGGTCTTCGTGCCGACCTCAAGTTCCATCAGCCGCTCGGCCGCGAAGCCGATCATCTCGCGCAGCAGATCGGCATCTGCACTCTTTTCGACAAGCGCACGCAGGTCCATCATCGGTTTGGTCATCGGAGTTATCCTTGGTTCAGGTTGGTTCTCGCAACCCGACCCTACCGGGAAACCCGATGGCCACCGCAAGCTACACCACGTCCATGGACGTCACCCCCGTGGACGTCTCAAGATGTCTTGGGTTTCGCTGGTATGTCCTTGCCGGCAGGCTTGGACTCGTTCTCCTTGGCAGGAGTCTTAGCTATCTCCTCAGGCTTCGGATTCATTGCAGCCGCAGCCCGGGCAGTCAGGTCCTTGAAAGACATGTCATCGATCCTTTGATTGACCGACGGCAACTCCCCGTCCATGTCGGACCGGAACGCTTGGCGTCGGTATTATGTATATGGGGACTGGCGAACGGACTTACGATGTCCCGTCGCAAAAGAAACCAAGGTCAGGTCAACTCATCTGTCCAGACGTTGAATTGCGTCAGCGTATTCGGCCCGAATGTCTGGGTCAGAGGCACATCGGCGGCGTCCCGACCGCGCGCGATCAGGATCCTTCCCATGCGCGGGCTGTTGTTTCTTGGATCGAAGACCCACCAGCGGCCACCCAGAAAGACCTCCATCCAGGCTGCGAAATCGTCGGGGGCGTGAGGCTCCGGTTGACCGAATTCGCTCAAATAGCCGGTGCAGTAACGCGCCGGGATGTTCATGCAGCGGCAGAAGGCGATGGCGAGATGGGAGAAATCCCGGCAGACGCCCTGCCGACCGGCCAGCGTTTCGGACGCGGTTCTGGTCGCGCTCGCCTGCATGTAATCGAAGCGGACATGCCTGTGCACGAAATCGCAGATCGCCTGAACGCGTGCCCAGCCAGGCGGGGTATTCTCGAAGCGCCGCCATGCCTCTTCCGAAAGAAGATCGGTGTCGCAGTAACGACTGCCGAGAAGGTAGACCAAGGTTTCGAAGGGCAGGTCCTGAACGGCGTGCTGCGCGGCCTCGGTCGCTGACGGATCGGGCAATCCGGTGTCGCGAAAGATCCCGTCGGTGGACAGGGTGAAGTCCCCCGCCGGCGCCACCATCCGCGTGCACCAATTGCCGAAGCCGTCGCGATAGCTTTCCAGCGGCACGCTCGGTTGCGTCATGAGACAGTCTGCACGCTCCAGATCGCCGAACCGCGAATAGTGCACATTCAGCATTGCAATGAGCGGCGTCGGCTGGGTCAGCTGGTAACGCAGGCGACAGCCTATCCGCAACCGCATGCCAGCCGTCTCGGCCGGACGCGATTTGGGGGCATTATCGTCCAAGAACGCACGCCCCGTCAGAAAGTTGAAAGCTCCGGTCGCAACGCCAGCGGTTTCCGGATCGATCGAGATGGGCATTTGCGGGCAGGTCGATCGCCACACAGGCGTTGTCCACCGCCTCGAAACCCCGTTCGCACCGCCATCCCGGACCGTAGGACTCTTGATCCAGAAAGGCGTTTGCCGGAAGCGCCACGGGATCACAGCGGCCATCGATTTCGAAGAAGCCCCTTTCACAGGCCCATTCGGCACCATAGTCGGCATTGGTGAGATAGCCGTTTTCGGGAACCGAAATCGGAACGCAGGCGCTCGCCGACGGTGTGAAACCGCGGTCGCATACCCACCCGGACCCCGACGTGTCTTCCGTGAGGTATCCATGTTCCTGAAGGACGATTGGCACGCATGTCTCACGATCCTGCCGGTATCCGCGCTCGCATTGCCAGTCGTAACCTGATGATCGCAGATAGGCATTCTCGGGCACGGGGATCGCTTCACAGGACGCATCGCCCACTTCTTCGTATCCTCGCCTGCACGCCCAGCCTGAACCATATGTCCGCCCTGTAGCATAGGCGTTGTCGGGGATGTCGAGAGCCAAGCATTCGGCACCGTCCACCCGAAAACCGGGATCGCAGTCCCAGCCCCCACCATAGTTCCGCGCCTCTGCGTTGTCTGGCATCGGTCCAGTGCCGTCTTGAGCAAAGACTGGGAAGGCCACAGACGCAATGATACCGGCCACGACAGCCAGCCTAGAGATCAGTCGTGCTAGCGAATTGTTGTTTTTCTTCTTGTCCTGTCTGATCGGCTTTTCCCTTGCAGGCCAAGCTTTGCCAGTCGCCGTTTTTTCCTTCAAAGAACCCAGGCAGTGTGTTCCGGTTTGGCTCCCGGGGCGGGTGAAGCGCGGTTGCGTATCCTCGAAATCGGGTCTTGGTGGCATGCCCTCGTTTTCTGCCGCCTGAATCGGGAAGTCTTGCGGAACTGTAAGGCGGGCGCGGTTGGTCATTTTTGGGACAACTTTATTAAAGCCGCAGCCGCAAGGGCATGTTCCTTCTGGTGGTAGTCGCCCCGGAACTTGCCATCGACCTGCACCTCCCAGATGCCGTTTCTTTCGCGCACCTGAACCCCATTGCGCTGCGTCGGCCGGTTCATGGAAGAATCTTGTGCTCCTCTGCTTTTCGGCGGCACGGGTTTCATGTCGGTCATTTCCGGCTCCCTCTCGTTTGGCGCGCGCACGTCTACGAGGAGCATCACGGCGCGAATGAATTCTTCCGCATAATCATCGGTTTCGCGGTAGTCATGTTCATGCCGCGCCATGCGCATCGGCTCGACGAACCGTTCTCTCAGATGATCAATAAATCGCGGCTCGGTGCGGGCCATGAAGGCGATCAGGGCTTGAAGCACCTTCTCATGGGCGAGCACACGCCGTTCGAGATCGGTGGTCTCTGCGGCTGTCCTGGTTAGATGTTTGACTGATGTCATAGCGTATTGTCCTCCTCGCTGCGCGGTGCGACGTTGGAAGTCGTGTCCTCGAGTGGGGGCAGGCAGGCCCTCGCCTCATCGCGATCCATCTCTTGCCATCCACCTACCAGCCAAGCGCAAATCGTGCGCTGACGCAGGTTAGGGGCACGGAAATTAAGTGGGTGTGTCTTGCTCAGAAGCGGAAAGAAACCGACCTCGGTGGTCCCGGTGTCATTGACGTGCTTCCCGCTTGATACCCTCTATTCATGCTTGAAACCCTCCACCATGAACCTATCGGCCTGCTTCGACCTCCGTCTGTGTCACGATTGGCGTCGCGGGGTCTTGCGCTGGTCGGGCCCTGCCGATTGACGCCACGCCACCGTCGCTTGGAACGCTGCCTGGATCGCGGATCGGGTCTGCCTCGCCCTGCATGCCACGCAGGAACTGGAACAGATCGCTGTCCGTCGTCAGGACAAGCGTCGTGTCGTCGGAAATCATGTCGCCGTAGGCCTGCATTGTTCGGGTGAAATCGTAGAATTCGACCGAAACGGCATCAACATTGTAGGCGCCCGCATAGATTGCTGCTGCTGCGGCATCGGCGGCACCGCGGATTTCCTCGACGGCGCGATAGGCTTCGGACTGGATCTTGTTCAGATCCCGCACCCTGTTGCCTTGAATACGGGCCGCTTCACCGTTGCCTTCGGACAGGAATCTTTCGGCGATCTGCCGGCGCTCCGAGATCATGCGGTCATAGATCTTGGGTCGCACGCTCTCATTGTAGTTTATGCGCTTGAAACGAATGTCGAGAAGCTCAATCCCGAAGACGCGCACCTTCTCCGCCGCCGCCTCGAAGATCTGCTGCTCGACCAGCGCCCGCCCCTTCGTGATGGGAACCAGTGCGCCAATGTCCTGCGCAAGCTCCTGATCAGTCAGAAGCGTGTCCCGAAGCGGCGTCCGGCCCCTGGTCGTGCGCACAATCTCGATGAGTTCGTGCTTGGCGACGGCGTTCCGCGTCTCGCTACCGAGGATATCATCGAGGCGCGACTGGGCGCTGCGTTCGTCGCGCAGGCGCAGAAAGTACTGCAGAGGATCGGTGATCTTCCAGCGCGCGAAGAGATCGACCGAGATATAGAGCTTGTCTTTGGTGGGCATGTCCGATGGCGAGCCGTCCCACTCCAGAACCCGGCTGTCGATCCGGTTAACCTCCTGAACGAAGGGGAGTTTTATCTTGAGACCAGCCTCGGTGATCGGCGCGCCGACCGGCTTGCCGAACTGGGTGATGATGGCCTGCTCGACCTCGCCGACGGTGTAGACGGCGGATGACGCAGCGACGACCCCGGCAACCGCGATCCCCGAGGCAATAAGCGAAAGGGTCTTCATCGTTGCTCTCCTGTCTGTCGATCAAGGTTCAAAAGCGGGAGGATGCTTGCCGTGGACCCGTCGACAATGATCTTGGAACCAATTCCCGGCAGAACATCCTGAAGGGTTTCGATGTAGATCCGGCGCCGGGTAACTTCGGGCGCCAGACGGTATTCCGTCAGGAGGGCCGTGAATCGGGCCGCATCGCCCTCGGCTTCATTGATCCTCCTCAAGCGATAGCCATCGGCTTCGCGGATGCGCTGGTCCTTTTCGCCTTCGGCCAGAGGTATGACGCGGTTGTATTCGCGGCGGGCCTCGTTGATGATCCGCTCCTTCTCTTGTTGTGCCTGGTTGACCTCGTTGAACGAGGCCTGAACCGGCTGGGGCGGATTGATGTTCTTCAGCTGTACCTGATCGATGCTGATGCCCATCGCGTATTTGGTCGCGAGCGCCTGCATCTTCATCAGGGCTTCGCTTTCGATTTCCTGGCGCCCGACGGTGATCACCTCGTCGACTGTGCGGTCTCCCACAACTTCGCGCATGACGGACTCCGAGACGTAACGCAGGGTCGCGCTTGGCTCGCGCACTTCAAACAAGAACTTCCGGGGTTCGGAAATCCGGTACTGCACCACCCACTCCACGAGCGCGGCGTTGAGATCGCCAGTCACCATCTCGGTCTCGCGGCGACCGTCCGTCGGGCTCTGATAGGGATCGGAGGCACCCGGAGTCGTGAACCCGAACTCTTGTTTCAACTGGCGCTTGACCGGGACCAACGTGGTCACGTCGATCCCGAACGGGATCTTGAAGTGCAGCCCCGGAGGGACCTCGGCCGCGTACTTCCCGAACCGTTGGACAATCGCAACAGAGTCGCTCGGCACCGTGTAATATGAGGACCACGCCCCAAACGCCGCAAGCGCAATGGCGGCCCCGATTGCAAGACGCTTCACCGGTGGCAGACCGTCCGGCAGGATGCCGTGCAGCCGATCCCGGCCCCGCCTGAGAATTGCGTCAACCTCAGGGGGAACGCGGGTCTGCTTGTTTTTCCAAGGTCCGCGATCTTCCGGTCCATTGTTATCAGAAGGCATCGCAAGCTCCTATTTCGGTTTTGGCACTCGGGGCGATGCGTGGCTCGCGCGTTTGACGGTGCGAACCGTTTTGCGCCATCACATCGTCGGCTCTGAACAGCATGACCTCAGAGTTCCAGTTCCTTCAGGCAGGCTTGCGCAATGTCTCGGTCTGGGGCATCGGTTCCTGGCATCGTCGCCCAGCCGGCTGTCATGAGAGCGTCGCGCCTCTGGTAGGTTGAGGCTGCCCGGATCGTTGCAAGCTTGTCCACCCGAGCCGGGTCTGACCGCGCCATGTCGAGGCAGACCGGTACCATTGAGGCGACGACATCGTTACGGGACATCGCCACCGCCCGGTCATTCGAAGTGCCGCCGGTCACCCAGCCACCCCATGTAAATCCGACGACGCCGACAAAGACAGCACCGATCACGGCACCATAGATGCCGGGTTTGAGCCATTCGGGAGTATTCATTTCAAGTCCTCCTGCGGGAAAAGCGCCGCCTCGCTGTGATTGTTCGTTTCGCTTGTGGTTGCATCCCGGCTCAGCGCCGCTTTCAGGTCGCTGTCGGAAATCGCCCGTAATTCTGTACGTCCCGCATGACCGCCCCTTCCGCGCACCGTCAGGTAGGTCGCCGTCCGGCGATACGCCTCAAAGCTGAGCCCCTGGAGAAGCTCTTCTTCGACAAGAACTTCGTAGTCGCCCGCAGGCAAATCGCCCGGGTATCCCGGCAAGGTGAAAGGGTTCGAAAACGTCACCGTCGATCTGGTCGACCGCATGGTCATCTCTGATCTCCGCGATGTTGGCAGATTCGTCGCTCATCACTGTCGAGGGCACCTTGGAGACCCGGCCTGACCAGTCGAACGCTTTAGTGTCTTGTACATCGGGATCGTCCGACTGGCGCTGACGCATGTTAGTCCCTGGCACCGAACCTGCTGCGACCTTCCCGGGGTGCAGTCGCGCGCACTGACCTGTGTAAGGGCGGGGAGACCGACCCGCGCGTATCCTTTGGCAAACAGGGGCGATCTGCGTTCCTGCAACCAAGGAATGGAAATACAATGGCCGACCCCAATGTACTCAACCCGCACCCACCCGAGTTCGAGCGATTTCTCTATGCATCGGTCGGCGAGGACCGAAACGGATATATCGTGACGGTCCTCTCCACGCTCGCGCGGCTTGGCCTCGATCCATGGAAAGAAACCGCTGAACTGGTCATGCTGGGGCGCGACGGCGCGCGGGCACGATTGGGAACGCTGCTTTCCGGATTTCGGGACGTTCCTGCGCTCGCCAGCGATCACGGCAGGATTGCACGAGACCTGAGCCAGCTGCTTCCCGAAGGACCGACGTCAGGTGCCCTGCAGCGCGCTGCCTCGACGGTGGCCGATGGCCGCCCGGGAACAAGCGGAGCGATCTGGGCGGTGCTCGCGATCATCTTCGTACTGTTTCAGATGTTCATGGTTGGCGGGTCGGGGTCAGGCGAATGACCGTCTCAACCGCAACCATGGGCAGACCGGCACATGCGGCACACAAGTCTGGCACGCTATCGCCTCGCGAACAGGGCGTTCTCTGGGACATGGAGGAGCACTTCTGGACCAGTGGCGCCGAGAACGCGCGGGCAACGACAGCGACCAACGCCGTCATGGTGTTCCCCTATCCGCCCGGCATCCTCCAGGGCGACCAGATCTGGACCCATCTTCGGGAAAGGACAGGCTGGCGCACCGTTGTCATGGCCGAACGGCGCGTCACGCGGTGTCGTGATATCGCAATTCTCACCTATCTCGTCTCGGCAGAGAAACCCGATGTGCCGATCTACAAGGCCCTCTGTGCCTCAACCTACCTCAACGATGACGACAGATGGCTGCGGATTTCCCACCAGCAAACTGCAGTGAATTGAGAAGCGCATGGGCAACCGACCTGCCGCAGGCGTCGGGGCTAACCTGCGTCAGTGCGGCGGGGCGCCGACTCCGTTTAGGTGAGACGTGCCGCCGAACATTCGGTGGTGCATTTTTCCGAGTACCCGAGAAGCGTGTGGGCGTGTCGATCTCCAAAGGACGGCATGTCGACACGCTTCTTATTCTCGGAGCGTCCAGGAAAGGACAATTCCAATGACTCCCGAACAGAACAAGACTGCCGAGAAGATGAAGTCCGTGAAGGCCGCGTGGGACAAGGCGCCCTCCGGCCCGAAGAAAGACGCGGCGCTGAAGCACTACCAGGCAGCCGAGAAGGCCCACACGGCGAAAAACGACGCCGAGACCAACAAGGAACTCGATGCGGCGAAACACGCCCTCGCTTAACCTCCGGCGTCTGATGTGATCACCGGGGCCGCCTGCCGAGCAAGAGAGGGCGGCCCTCTCATTTCAGGAGCGGCCCGGTCTGATCCAGATATGCCGGATCGAACTCGGCAAGTTCCACCAGCCCGCCATAGTCGTGAAACGTCACGCGGCCGTCCCGAAAGGTCACCAAACCACTCTCGCGAAGCTGCCGTAGGACGCGGTTCACATGGACCGCGCTCAACCCCAGCGTATCGGCGAGGTGATACTGCGTGAGCGGGCAATCGAACCCTTCCTTGCTGCCTATGCCGACCAGCGCAAGCCTCGATTTCAGTTCCAGCAAGAAATGCGCCATGCGGGCGTCCGCATCACGTCGACCGATCCCGACGAGATGCTCCACGACCATCGCCTCGTCACGCGACGCCGCCCAGAGGATGGCCGTCGCAAGACGCGGCGTCCGTGCGAAGGTATCGAGAAGATCGCTCGCCAGCACTTCGGCGGCCTCGATGTCCACGATAGGTTCGAAGCTGTGATCCGACGTGCGCAACAGGACGCTGCGCAGTCCCAGAAAATCCCCCGGCACCTGGAAATCGACGATCTGCCGGGTCCCGTCGGCCTGCAGCTTGTAGGAGCAGACCCAACCCGACGACAGAATGTATGCGGCCTGGGCCGATTGGCCCTGATGCACCATATCACGTCCCGCGACGAAGGAGCGGCGACGCTGGTGCAGTCGCTCAAGCACGGCCAGTTCGACCTCCGACAGAGCGACGAAGGCCGAGAGCTTGCGGGTCAAAGGGCTGTGTTCTGCTGATGCCATGGAGGCTCCTGGCGTGTCGCGACCCAAGAGCGGAAATCGACTCGGACACTGCTCTGGATCAGTCCAGCATAGAGCACTTCCTGCGAGAAGTGCGGATGTATTTGAACCTCACATTCCCGAGGGTTCACGATATCAAGGAAGGAAACCCGGATGTCCACCGCGAGCGAACATGCAGGTCGGGCCGCCCTGTCAATCTGCGAAGCGCTCCTGCTTGCCATGAACGATCTCGGATTGCTGCCGGAGCACGAGATTGTGGGGGTTCTTCGCGACGCCGCGGCGACCCATGAGAATGCCGTTGGCACCGAACTCGAAATAGAAAGCCACCGGGCCGTCGCCGAATTGATCAACGCGATCATCGCTGGCGGAAACTCGGTTCGACGCTCGTGATGCAATACCGCGGCGGTCTTGATCCGCAATCTCGAAGAATAGCCCCACCAGGTTGTCGCCGCCTTGCGCGCATCCAAGCCGGGCATTCGAACAAGGTACTTACGCCCGACAATCCTCGACAAGGAGCACGTCGATGTCATTCACTCCCCTCCACGACCGGGTGCTCGTTCGCCGCATTGAAGGCGACGAGACGACCAAGGGCGGCCTCATCATTCCCGATACTGCCAAGGAGAAGCCTCAAGGAGGCGAAGTTGTCTCCGTTGGTGCGGGGGGAAGGCGCGAGGACGACGAGCGTATCCCGATGGACGTCAAAGCCGGCGACCGGATCCTGTTCGAAAAATGGTCCGGCTTAGAGATCAAACTCGATGGCGACGACCTTCTGATCATGAAGGAGAGCGACATTCTCGGCGTGATCGCCTGAGTCCGAAACCTTTCACATCAACCTCAGTCTCAGGAATTCACATCATGCCCGCAAAGGAAGTTCGATTCAGTACCGACGCCCGCGATCGCATGCTTAAAGGCATCGACACGTTGGCCAACGCCGTAAAGATCACCCTCGGCCCCAAGGGCCGAAACGTCATTCTCGATAAATCCTGGGGTGCGCCGCGCATCACCAAGGACGGTGTGACCGTCGCCAAGGAGATCGAGCTGTCGGACCATTTCGAGAATATGGGCGCCCAGATGGTCAAAGAGGTCGCGCAGCGCACGAACGACGAGGCTGGCGACGGAACCACCACGGCAACCGTACTCGCCCATGCGATTGTCCGGGAAGGCATGAAGTCGGTTGCGGCCGGCATGAACCCGATGGATCTCAAGCGCGGGATCGACAAAGCCGTCGCTGCGGTCGTGGCCGAGATCAAGACCATGTCCAGACCGGTCGGCGACAGCGAAGAGATCGCCAAGGTCGGGGCCATCTCGGCCAACGGTGAAGCCGAGATCGGTCGGCAGATTGCCGACGCGATGGCCAAGGTCGGCAAGGAAGGCGTGATCACCGTCGAGGAAAACAAGGGGTTGGAGACTGAAACCGAAGTGGTCGAGGGCATGCAGTTCGACCGCGGCTATCTGAGCCCTTATTTCGTCACGAATGCTCAGAAAATGGTCGTCGAGCTGGATGACTGCGTCGTCCTGCTTCACGAGAAGAAGCTGACCTCTCTCATATCCACGGTGCCGTTGCTGGAGGCTGTGATTCAGGCCGAGAAGCAACTGCTGATCGTGGCCGAGGATATCGAGGGCGAGGCGCTGGCGACGCTGGTCGTCAACAAGCTGCGCGGCGGATTGAAGGTGGCGGCCGTCAAAGCACCAGGCTTCGGGGATCGCCGCAAGGCGATGATGGAAGACATCGCCGTGCTGACGGGCGGTCAGGTGATTTCCGTGGAAATGGGCACCAAGCTGGAGAATGTCACCATGGACATGCTCGGGTCCGCCAGAAAAGTCACGATCACCAAGGAAGACACGACCATCATTGACGGTGCCGGCGACAAAGGCGCGATCGCGGCGCGCGTGACGCAGATCCGGGCGCAGATCGAGAACACCACCTCGGACTACGACAAGGAGAAGCTGCAGGAACGGCTGGCCAAGCTTGCCGGCGGCATCGCCGTTATCCGGGTCGGCGGGGCAACCGAGATCGAGGTGAAGGAGCGCAAGGACCGCATCGACGATGCGCTCAATGCCACCCGTGCCGCAGTTCAGGAAGGTGTCGTGCCCGGCGGCGGCGTGGCCCTGGTTCATGCCGGCAAGGTTCTGGCATCGCTGAAGGGCGAGAACGGCGATCAGGATGCCGGCATCAAGATCGTCCGGCGCGCGATCCAGGCACCGCTGCGCCAGATTGCCGAAAATGCCGGGGTCGACGGATCGGTCGTTGTTGGCAAGGTCATCGAGAACGACAGCCGGAGCTTCGGTTTCGACGCGCAAGCCGAGGAGTACGTCGACATGCTGAAGGCCGGCGTTATCGACCCGACGAAAGTCGTTCGGATCGCACTCGAAAACGCCGCGTCCAATGCCGGGCTATTGATCACGACCGAGGCGATGGTCGCGCAAAAACCCAAGGAGGGCGGCGCCGGTAACGAAATGTCCGATATGGGTGGAATGGGCGGAATGATGTGAAGATCTGCGTCCCTTGGTCACGAGCCTCAGGACGCGAAACCAAATTCTTGAAGGACTTGAACACGGATCAATTCGTTAAGCAAATCCAGAACTAGGAGAAACTCAAATGACCAAAGGTGACAAACGACGTGGCAACCGTGAAGCGAAGAAGCCTAAGAAGGTGAAGGAAAAGGTCGTTGCAACAGCCGACTTCACGAAGGGCAAAACCTTGACCAATCTAGGCGAGCACAAGAAGAAATAGGTAGAGGGCCAAATGATTGGCTATCACTGAATACGGAGCCTGATGGCGGCGGGACACGACGCGCATAACACTTTGGCAGAGCTTCCGCTGCGCAAGGCTGCACCTCTGAGACGAGAAGCACTGGAGATTTCTTTCATTCGCGGAGGCCCGGACGCTTGCCGCCTGAGCCGTACGCGACGCGGCTGAGGCGCCGGCAACTGCTTCTCGCGGTCAACGCATCCGCTTTGCGATGACAAAGACTCTGTCGACCCCAAAAGGTATGCTTCTCCCGTGATCGATACTCATCAAGGCCTGCCCCACGAGGCCGCCGACAGTATAACGAAACCATTCGCACGCTTCCTGAAGATCGAAGCGGCAGCTGGTGGACTCCTGCTCCTGGCTGTTCTGCTGGCTTTGGGGCTGGCCAACTCACCGTGGCAAGAAGGCTTTCTTCGTTTCTGGGAGACCCCCATCGGCCTCACATTCGGCTCGTTGGATTTCACCCGCTCTCTGCGGCACTGGATCAACGACGGTCTGATGACCCTTTTCTTCTTCGTGCTTTCTCTGGAACTCAAGCGCGAGTTGGTGCTGGGCGAATTGCGGAACCCTCGACAGGCCGCCCTGCCGTTCGCAGGCGCCTTGGGTGGCATGGTCGTGCCGGTCTCTCTGTATCTTGCGCTGATGTCCGGCCAGCCCGGCATACATGGCTGGGGAACCGTGATGGCAACCGATACGGCCTTCGTGATCGGGTGCCTGGCGCTCTTCGGAAGCCGGATCCCGCCCACCTTGCGATTGTTCCTGCTGTCTCTGGCCATCTTTGACGACGTCGGTGCTATCCTCGTGGTCGCCTTCGGTTACGGTGAGGCGTTGAACTGGTCGGCTCTCGGATTGGGCCTTCTGGGGATTGGTATCGTCGCAGGCGCGTCGCGCCTCGGGATCAGAAGCGTACCGGTATATTTCCTTCTGGGGGCGGCAGTCTGGTTATGCTTCGACGCTTCCGGCGTCCACGCGACTATTGCAGGCGTCATTCTGGGCCTGATGACGCCAACGCGCATATGGGTGAGCGATGCCCGCCTGCGTGAGATCCTTGGGCGCGTACTCGCCGTTCCGACCGGCGAACGTCGACAAGGAGATGCCGCAAGCCACCGCGACCTGCGTCAAGCCGGCAGAGCGGTCACTGAGTCGCTCTCACCAGTCGAACGGCTCGAGATGATGCTGCACCCCTGGGTCGGCTTTGCAATCATGCCGATCTTCGCACTGGCAAATGCCGGCATCACGATTCAGGGTGCCGATTTCGTACAACCGGTCTCGCTGGCGATCATTGTCGGCCTCGTGTTGGGAAAACCGATCGGCGTCCTCGGGTTCAGCTGGTTTGCCGTACGATCCGGCCTGGCGCAACTCGCGCCGGGCTTGTCGTGGCCCTTCATTCTGGCCGGCTCTTTTCTGACGGGGATCGGTTTCACGATGTCGTTGTTCATCGCAGGCCTCGCATTCGACAGTTCCGTCCTGAATGCGGCAAAGTTGGGTATTCTCGGCGGATCGGCGCTCTCGGCGATACTCGGCATCTCGCTTCTGATTTGGCTCATATTGCGAATGAGGTGACGAAAATACTTAGCCGATGCGCTGCGCGACCTCGTTCATGTACCCTTACTGTCCATCGTCGATTTCGACGCCGATCAGTTCTGAGATGCTTTGCTGCTCAATGTTGCTGCAACAGCCGACGACGCAGCGCAACGTGCAGCAACTGCCTGCAAGGAAGGGAACACGAATTGGAACGGCACGGGAACCGGTATGGGCCTTGGCTGGCTCTGCGCCCTGCTGATCCTCGTACTGGTGATCTTGGCCATAGAGGCACCGATCAAACTTCTTCGACAATAGGCGGAAGCCGGAAAGGGCGCCCCGCCGTCCAGACACCGATCCTATGCTATACTGCGCATGCAGTAGTGAGGCCTGTTTATTAGGCGACCCTTAGGGGTGCAACCTAGGAGGACGAGAAGATGAATTGGAACGACATGGGCTTCGGAATGGGGTTTGGCTGGCTGTTCGGCCTGTTGATCCTTGTGCTGGTGGTTTTGGCCATAGCGGCGCTGATCAAATATCTTCGGAAATAGGAAAAAGGACTTCGCAATGACCTACACGATCAATCGCGTGATCTCCGGCGCAGGTATCGACGACATTGACTCTCGCGCGCGCAAGGCGCTGGCGGATCAGGGTTTCGGCGTTCTGACCGAAATCGACGTCAAGGCGACGATGAAGAAGAAGCTCGATGTCGAGATGCCGGCCTATCGCATCCTAGGCGCCTGCAACCCGAAGATGGCCTATCAGGCCATTGGGATCGAGCCGCGTGTGGGTGCGATGCTGCCCTGCAACGTCATCCTGCGCGAGGTGGGGGGCGGAGTGGAAGTCAGCGCCATCGATCCGGTGGCTTCGATGCAGGCGATCGAGAACGCCGAGCTGACGGCCGTCGCGGGCGATGTGCGAGACCTTCTGACCAAGGCCGTCGCGGCAATCTGAGATGAGCCTGCGCGCCTCCATTCTCACGGGCCTTGCGATTCTCGGGATCGGACTGCTCGGTGTCTGGCACTTCGCGCCTTCGGTGTTCAGCGAGGCACGCGACCTTCTGGAGCCAGAGCGCCTCGAGATGCTGGTGGCGCGCGCGGGTCTCTGGGGGCCGGTCCTGATCGTCACGCTCATGACCCTTGCGGTCGTGGCCAGCCCGATCCCGAGCGCGCCGATCGCACTGGCGGCCGGAGCGGCCTACGGACATCTCTGGGGAACCGTGCAGGTCGTCATCGGCGCGGAACTCGGGGCACTGATCGCCTTCGGTCTCGCACGGGTTCTGGGGCATGATGTCCTGCGGCGGATCTTTGGTGACCGCGTCGATGCCGGGCTGCTCGGCTCGCAGACCGCGTTGACCGCGACGGTTTTCGCCAGCCGCCTGATGCCGTTCGTGTCTTTCGACATGATCAGCTACGCTGCGGGCCTCAGCCGCCTGCACGCCTGGCGGTTCGCCCTCGCCACGCTGGCCGGCATCATTCCGGCAAGCTTCCTGCTCGCGCATTTCGGAGGCGAGGCGGTCAGCGGAGACCTTGGCCGAGCGACCTGGGCAGTGCTCGGCCTCGGGCTCGTGACAGGCCTTCCGCTGCTTTGGGCCGCCATGCGGAGAACGCCTGAAGCAGGCGCTCGCGATCAACATCGAGAAGGGACTTGAGCTTCCAACAGCTGGAGGCCGCAAGCTGAAACGAATTACAAAAGGCAGACGGAACATGGAGCACGATCATCATCATGCCGCGCCCGACATCGCTCCGGGCGCCGAAACCGCGACAGATCCGGTCTGCGGAATGACCGTCGAGATCAAGGAGGGCACCCGCAGCCGCGTCCATGGCGGCGAGACGTTTTACTTCTGCTCGGCCGGTTGCCAGGAAAAGTTCGGTGCAGACCCGCATTTCTACGCCTCCGGAAACGCCAAGAAGGCAGGGCAGCGGGCGCTGCCGGGGACGCAATACACCTGCCCGATGCACCCCGAGATCGTCCGCGACGCGCCGGGCAGTTGCCCGATCTGCGGCATGGCGCTGGAGCCGATGGTGCCGTCGGACGAGCCGAGCCACGAACTTGTCGACTTCACACGCCGCATGTGGATCTCGGCGACGGCGGCGGTGCCGCTTATCGTGCTCACCATGGGCGAAATGGTGGCGCTGCCGGTGCGCGACTGGATCGGACACCAGACGGCGAGCTACGTGGAGTTCGTGTTGGCGACGCCCATCGTCCTCTGGGCGGCGCTGCCGTTTTTCCGGCGCGGCATCGACTCCTTCCGCAATGCCTCTCCGAACATGTGGACGCTGATCGCACTTGGCGTGGGTGCTGCCTATCTCTACTCGCTGGTTGCGACCTTTGCGCCAGGTATGTTCCCCGACGCGTACCGAATGGGCCATGGCGTTGGCACATACTACGAGGCCGCCGTCGTGATCGTCGCGCTGATCTTCTTGGGTCAGGTGCTCGAATTGCGCGCGCGGGAGCGGACGGGCGATGCGATCCGCGCACTTCTGGATCTGGCGCCGAAGACCGCACGGCGCATCCTACCCGACGGCTCGGAATATGACGCACCGCTCGAGAACATCGTGGAAGGCGACCTCTTGCGGGTCCGACCGGGCGACAGCGTGCCGGTGGACGGCGACGTAGTCGAAGGCCGCTCCTCGGTCGACGAGAGCATGATCACGGGCGAGTCGATACCGGTTGAGAAGGTCGAAGGCGACCGCGCCACCGGCGGTACGATCAACAAGAACGGGACGCTTGCTGTTCGCGCGACCAAAGTCGGTGCCGAAACGGTCCTCTCGCAGATCGTCGAGATGGTTGCAGGGGCGCGGCGCTCGCGGGCACCGATCCAGGGTCTGGCAGATAAGGTGTCCTCGATTTTCGTGCCGACCGTGGTTCTGGTGGCCATCGTCGCCTTCGTCGTCTGGCTCTGGGCCGGGCCCGAACCGGCGCTGGCCTTCGCCATCGCCTCGGCCGTGTCGGTCCTGATCATCGCCTGTCCCTGTGCTCTGGGGCTTGCCACGCCGATCTCGATCACCACCGCCGCCGGGCGCGGCGCGCAGGCCGGGGTCCTCATCAAGGACGCCGAGGCGTTGGAGCGCATGGCTCGGGTCGATACCGTGATCGTCGACAAAACCGGAACGTTGACCGAAGGCAAGCCGCGTCTGACCGACGTGGTGGCGCTTCAGGGCGACGAGGCGGAGGTACTGGCCCTCGCCGCAGCGCTCGAGCGTGGCTCCGAGCATCCGCTCGCCGAGGCGATCGTGGCCGGCGCCAAGGACCGCGACCTGTCGCTCGGTACAGCCGAGGATTTCGAGGCCGTGACCGGCAAGGGCGTGCACGGCACGGTCGGGGGGCGCAAAGTCGCGCTCGGCAATGCCGCCATGATGTCGGATCTCGGTCTTGCGACGGACGAGGCCGAGGCGGACGCCGATACGCTCCGCGCCGATGGCAAGACCGCGATGTTCGTCGCCGTCGATGGCGCTCTGGCCGGGATCGTCGCCGTGGCCGACCCGATCAAGGAGACGACGGCGGCCGCGATCCGCGACCTTCACGCTCTCGGCCTCAAGATCATCATGGCCACCGGCGACAACGAAAGCACCGCACAGGCGGTTGCTGGCAAGCTCGGCATGCGCGGGCGTCCTGCCGGAGGACAAGCAGAAACTCGTCGAAGAGCTGCGCGCGACGGGCGCCTCCGTTGCGATGGCCGGCGACGGCGTGAACGACGCCCCAGCGCTGGCTGCGGCCGACGTCGGTATCGCCATGAGCACCGGGGCCGATGTGGCGGTGGAAAGCGCGGGGATCACGCTCATGCGCGGCGACCTCGTGGGGCTTGTCCGGGCGCGGAGGCTGGCGGTGGCGACACTGAGGAACATCAAGCAGAACCTGTTCTTCGCCTTCGTCTACAACGCCGCGGGCGTGCCCATCGCCGCCGGGGTTCTGTATCCGTTTGTCGGCCTGTTGCTGTCGCCGATGATCGCCGCCGCCGCTATGAGTCTGTCGTCGGTATCTGTCATCACCAACGCGCTGCGCCTCAGGCGGATCGACCTTTGAGACCGACAGCCCTATATCAGTTTCCATTTGGTAAAGGAGAACGGCATGAACCACGAAAGACCTACCCGTCGCGAAGTGCTGGTCGGCGGCGCGGCGCTCCTTGCAGCAGCCCCACAGGTATCGCTGGCCCAATCCGCCGGACCGGCGGTACATGTTCTGAAGGATCCGAACTGCGGCTGCTGTTCCGCCTGGATCGAGATCCTGGAAAGCCACGGCTTCGAGGTTACCACCGAGAACAGCTTCGGAACGCTGCTGATGCGGTACAAGTCCGACAACGGGATCCCGCAAGAGATGGTGTCCTGCCACACGGCCCGGATCGATGGCTACATGATCGAGGGGCACGTCCCTGCCACGGATATTCGGCGTCTCCTGGCAGAGCGGCCCAATGCGGTCGGTCTGGCCGTCCCGGGCATGCCTTATGGCTCGCCGGGGATGGGGCCGGAGAGCGCGCGCGAAGCCTACGACGTGTTCCTGATCCAGCGCGACGGTACGACAGAGGTGTTCGCCCGCTATGAGGCTGCCTGACACCTCCTCGGATCGACCATCATTGATGCCCGGCACATGGTTTCATGGTCTGGGGTACGCCCGCACCTGTTCCCGCATCACGATGTAGTCGCTCAGCATCTCCACAGCCGCCGACTCCTCTGGCATCAAAGTAGGTTCCTCGGCAGCCCGCATCTGGAACTCCCAGCTGTACTCGACGGCGGGCGGACACGCCCTGTGCCGATATCAGTCAGAAGCGCCCGTCGCGCCGCCGCTTAGCCAGACCGTCGCGAGAACGAGAATGATGCGCCTCGGCCTCATTAACCCTGCTTCTTTTCGGGCGCGCCGATGCCTGAGAGGTCAGCGCCCAAACGAGGTCATTTTATTCGCCTGCGGGCTAAATGATCGTACGTGACTCCGCTCATGAGGGCGGGTTGCGACAAGTGCGACGGGACACGAAACTGCGCGATCGAAACATGAACATCACTGCACACGCTGTCACGTAAACCTCTGAAAAGCAGCGCTAATCGCGACCATCCATCACTGGACAGTCTATACGCCATCAGCTTTCCACATCTTAAACCGCGCCTGCCCCGTCATCTCACGGATCAAACCGCTTTCTTCCATCCGCGTCAGATTGCGCTGAACCGCGGCGCGACTAGCTCCGGTCATGGCCTCAGCCATTGGGGCGGACACCAAGGGCCACTCAGAGAAAGTTTTTCGCAAGGCGACCGGCGTGCGGCCAGACAATTGCGCCATGACGCTTTCTGCTCGCCCGGTCCACGCTTCAATACCATCAAGTGTTCGCATCGCCGTTAAAATCCCGTTGTTCATCCCATCCAACCAGCGGGCCAAGCGTTCGGTTGGCGAGCCCGAGACACGCAGCCCCCCTGCCCCGCCCATAGCGAGCGGTGCGAAGATGGCGCCGCTTCCGTCGCTGGCCGCGATCCTGGACGCGGTGACTGCGGCTTCCATACGGTCGCCGTGCTGTCCGAGGCCCGCCAGGCTCCAGAGATGAAAGCCCATGCAAGCCCGCGTGATTGGGTGGAAATCACATGCAGCTGCCATTACGTCCAGCCATCCGCCCGCGCGATCTTCGAAACGCTCAGTGCTGTCTTCAATGTTCTCGGGATCGCGGCGATCTAGGAAGGCGGCCAAGTCACCCTTTGGTCCGGGACCGCCTGTCAGGCGCCGAACAGCCCATCCAACTCTTGCCAGGGCATTTGGGTCATCCTGCGCGCCCGAGAGCCGCATCGAAACCCAGAGCGCAAGACGATCAGAACTCACCCGATCCCCTGCGAACCAGCTGAGGTCCGCTGCCTCGATAAGAGCGAGACGATGCCGCCAGCCTTCCGGGCCACGCAGCAGCCGGTCATCCAGAGCCCCCAGGCGTCCAGCCACTCTTGCCAGTCGCGCAGCGTGAACGCCTTCTGCCTTTACCCAGTCTTCGATGACAGCAGTGTCGGGCGGTTCCGCCCGTGGCCCTGGAGGCAAATCATCCGGTTCTTCTTCTAGTGACTCAGGTAGAAACCAGAGATCGTCTTCGTGAGCCTCTTCATCCTCTTCGGTGGTGATGAGGGGGTTGTCGTAATCATCAGTCAAAGTAGACGTTTGTGATTTCATATGTGCAAAATACTGATCTTTTGCACATTACCCAAGCGTTTTGATGGCCGTTGCTTATGCCCTTGATATAGTACGCGCGCACGTCTGCCGGCGGAACCTCTCAGATCGCGCTCAGCGCTAGGAAACCAAGGCATTGTACGCCAGCACGACGAGAGAACACTCACTTGCATTCGTTTACAAACGGTCGTTTAGTAACGGTATATGAAATTGCAAACGGCCGATTTTCATGCCCCTGATAGGCTATGCGCGCGTATCCACAGAGGATCAGACCCCCCTGCCCCAGTCTGAGGCTCTGCAAACTGCGGGATGCGTCGAGATCTTCGAAGAGCACGCCTCAGGCGGCAATCGTGCCCGGCCGGTGCTTGCCCGCTTGCTGGAGCGCATTAGCAAGGGCGACACGCTGGTTGTCGTACGGATCGACCGGCTCGCACGGTCTCTGTCGCACCTTCTCGAGGTGATCGAACGGTTGGAGGCCAAGGGGGCGTTCTTTCGTTCCATTCAGGACCCGATCGACACCGGATCCCCGCAAGGCAAGTTCACGCTGCAGGTTCTGGGCGCCGCGGCCGAGTTCGAGCGGGCGCTGATCCGGGAACGTACCAAAGCAGGGCTGGCGAGCGCCCGTACCAAGGGCCGGGTCGGCGGGAACCCTGGACTGCGGGCCAAAGACCCTGCTGCTCTTCGCAAAGTACGGCTGGCGCGACAAGACGGCTACATGGAGCGTCTGAACGAGACGGCACAAGATTGGGTGCCCCATGTGCGCCGGTTGCGACCCGACTTGGCCTGGGAAGACGTGGTGCGCATCATCAACGGCCCCTTGCCCGAGGCGCGTCGCTGGACCCAAAGCCGTCTCTTGCGCGCTGTGAAGGCCTATGTCGGCGACGGCTTCCTGCCGGCCGAGGTGCTAGCCCGCGCCGGGCGCCGCGAAACCGACGACCGTCTGCCCGCCATCGTCGCCGGCATCAAGGGCGCGGACCCCGACATCACGCTTCAGGCGATCTGCACCCGGCTGGAAGCGATGCGCGAACGCACGCCCCGCGGGCGGACAAGCTGGCAGCCTTCGTCGGTGAAGATGCTGTTGGAGCGAGCGGAGAAGCTGGGAATGATTTAAGAGACTCAGATTCGTTCTTTGGAAGCAAAACCGCCTATGTGAATCGGGTACATCTTGCGTTTAAGAGATGGCAGCGACACAAGCACTTGACGCGCCGGAACCGCGAAATAGGATAAGTCATTGTAAATAAATGATTTCATCGGGCACCGGCCCACCATTTGAAAAAATCCTTGCCTGTCAAACGCTTTCCTGACATTTTTGCGGAAGAACGCTAACCATCAGTTTCCGGCGGTTTTGCGTTCCTTCTCAAGATAGACCCGGAAGACGGGCGGCGGGACGGGCATGAACGAGCAGCGGATCAGAATGGATCAAAAGATCCAAACGATGGCGACACGTCTAAGCAAATCGCTTGATGTGAATATGCGCAAGTCGTTTCTACCTGATGAACGAAAGGCTCTCAGACGGTTCTCATCCACGGAGGTTGCTCAGATCCTCGGGGTAAGCCAGGATTTTCTACGGAAGATGTTCTTCGAGGACAAGCTCGATCTCGGTGACATCGAGACGGATGCCCGCGGCCGCAGGTTCTACACTGCAGAGCAGATCGACATAGCGCGCCACGAAATTGCCCGGTCAAGCACCAAGTTCCAGCATATCGTTCCTCGTCGTCGGGAAGGGGAGCATATCCAGATCATTTCGATCGCCAACTTCAAAGGGGGCGCCGGAAAGACGACAACGGCGATCCACTTGGCCCAAAAGCTCGCCCTTGACGGTTATCGAGTTCTGGCAATCGATCTCGACCCGCAAGCCTCAATGACCACCATGTTCGGTTTCCGGCCGGAAATCGACTTCCCTGAAGCCGGAACGGTGTACGATGCGCTACGGTACGAAGACCCTATCCCCTTTAGAGACGTTGTGCGCAAAACGTATTTCCACAACCTCGATCTAGCTGCGGCCGGCTTGCTGCTCTCTGAGTTCGAGACCGAAACCGCACACGCCCTTCGAAACAATATCAGGCCGCCGTTCTATCAGCGGCTTGCCCTTTGCATTAATGAAGTCGAGACAGACTACGACATTGTCGTCATCGACTGCCCACCCCAACTCGGGTTTACCACACTATCAGCTTTGGTAGCGTCGACATCCCTAGTCGTCACCGTCATTCCAAGCATGCTTGACGTCGCCTCGATGGCCCAATTCCTGCAGCTCACATCCAGCCTCATGGCAACAATTGCTGATGTGGGCGCATCGCCCGACTGGGACTTCATGAGGTTTCTAATCACTCGTTTCGAGCCCAATGACGGCCCCCAAACCCAGATGGCGGCATTCCTGCGGACCATGTTCACGGATGACGTTCTTACACAGCCTTTCCTGAAATCCTCTGCAGTCTCTGACGCTGGGCTCACGCAACAGACACTGTTCGAGATCGCCAGAACGGATTTTCATCGCCAGACGTATGATCGGGCTATCGAGTCCATCAACGGGGTTGTGGCGGAGATCGAAGGGCTCATCAAAACGGCATGGGGGCGCAAGTAATGGCCCGCAAAGTCACATTCGACATTCCCGAGGATGAAGAAAAGCAGGAGAACTCGTCGATTTCTCCGACTCGAACCCAGTCACGAGCCCCTGCCCTTTCGGGAATGGCCCGTTCTCTTCAGGATGCGGCACAATCTTCAATTCAAGAAATCAGTACCGATCTTATTGATGATTCCGAGTTCCAGGATCGTCTGGCCCCGGATGACGAAGATGACATCAGGGAACTGGCTGAAAGTATTGACAAGCAGGGACAGCTTATCCCGATACTTCTGAGCCCCGAAGGGGGGCGATACAGGATCATCTATGGGCGCAGGCGATTAGCTGCCCTTCGACTTATCGGCAAGCCCGCAAAGGCTCTCATCAGAGGCTTGGATGAGGATCAAGCGATTCTTGCACAAGGCCAAGAGAACAGCTTTCGAAAAGACCTCAGCTGGATTGAGAAAGCCCTGTTTGCACGTTCTCTCATAGAGTCCGGCAAGGATGAGGGGCTGGTCTGTGACGCCCTCAACATCGATCAGAAAGCCAGAAAAGCCGGTGACAAGCTCACAGGACTTGCTCGCATGAAACAAGTCACTTCCTGTATTCCGACTGAACTCATCCAAAAGATCGGGGCGGCACCCGGGGTTGGACGGGATCGTTGGTATGCTGCCGCAAAGTCTTATGAGAGCCTTGGCTTCTCTGGAGATGAAGGGTTTCCGGCCGGAAACCGAGAATTCCATGATGCTCTCATGGAATCCAGAGTTTCAGGCAAGACCTCCGACGAACGCTTTGCGGTGTTCGAAGGGCTCCTGAAACAGCACAAGCCCCCTGCCCCATCGGCAATCCAGACAGAACTCGGGATGGTGAAGGTCACCAAGAGAAACGTGATCATCACCGTCAAGAACAGAGATGACGGGCTTCATAAGTGGATCTCTGAGAATCCAGAGGCCGCTCTTCTCGCGTTGGCGAACGCGAAGGCCGCTGGTCCGGGGCAGATCATTAACCCAGAGAAAATGGAACCTATAGGTAACCCAGTCTCCGGCAGGGATCGGGATCTTGATGGTCCTGACATAGACGATAACGAAAACTGAACAGAAAGGAGGACAGGCCAGAAAAGGAAAGACCCCCCGAAAGCAGTGCTTCCGAAGGGCCTCGATTAGCTTAGACACCTGATTGATACCCCGAAGCCGAATCGATTTCAACACCGTTCGCGGTGAACGGGGAAGCTTTTTCAGCCGACATCATCATGAGACAGGTATTTTCTCACACACCCGCCTTGGCGGAACGATCTCCTGTACCCTGTACGAACCCGTACAGGGTCATCGAGCCGATCCGAACGCTTCGCAAAGAACTCGGTTTGACACCAAATGATCTTGTGACACTGCAGGCCTTAATCAGCTTCATGCCGAAGAAGGCCGGACAAACAGCTTCAATGACTACCGTCTTCCCCTCAAACGCATCGTTGTCTGAGAGAACGAACGGTCTGAACGAGAGAACGATCCGACGGTGTATCGGACGCCTCGTGGACGCCAATTTGATCCAACGCAGGGATAGCGCAACCCGCAAACGGTTCCCTCTTCGCTACGGTGGATTGATCAGAGATGCCTTTGGCTTCGATCTACAGCCAATGTTTGATCGGGAGAGTGAGCTCACAGAACAAGCTGAACAGCTTGTCCGCGATCAAGAAGAGCTACGGTCACTCCGGGCGGAAGCACTGGCTCTTCGTGTGGAAGCTTTGCGCCAAGCAAACGATGATGAGACATTCACATTTCTCCAAAACGTGCGCAACATCCTACGCCGCGCAACTCTCAAAGCCGACGAAATCCTAGAGCTTATCAAGAAGCTGGCAGAGTTAGCCGGAGCGACCATCAGAAAGTTTCCGGCCGGAAACCATGACGCTCAGGAAACAATGCCCGACAAAATGTCCGGCAACGACGGACAAAATGTCCGGCACGTAGAACCCACAAGATTGAATATAAAAAAGGATAGAGCAGGTGCGTGCAGTAGCTCAGGCTTTCAGGAACGCCGGGATCCAACACTTATGGCTTGGACGGACCTGAAAAACGTATCGGACTTCTTCCCACATGAACCAAGAGATCATCAATCAGTTGTCGAAATGTTGGCCAATGTCGGAAAATTGCTAAGAATAGAACAAGGCAGGATCATGAAACACCTTAGGGAACAAGGTCCAGGGCAGCTCCTTATTGCGCTCGACGAATTAATTTTGAGAGCCAGCACAGGACAGGTGAGGAACAACAACGCCTACCTCGACGCTATGATGAGGCAGTGAAACCGATGCTCTTGCCGTATTAACTCAATCGGCTTGTGAGTCTGCATAGCCATCGAAGATCAAGCAACAATTGCGGCACAGTTCAAACCATACGATCATCAAGAAGGAAGGTGTTGGTTTGAAGGTAAACACCGATCACGCGCGTCAAGTGCAGGTCTGGGATATGAACAAGTCATCGTAGAACAAGAAGCCATTCCAGATTTGGTGGATGCTCACCGAGGCCTCGGTCCGGGTGACTAACCTGCCCGCGGTTTTTGTGCGTGTTAACGCCTATAAGCCTGCGGGTGGCACAATGCTGCTCGATCGGCTGGTGACGGATGAAGAAGAAGCGGTTCACACCAAACTGCTCTCCAAGTATCAGGCGCTGGAAGAGGAATACGAGGGTCAGGATGAAATCTCCGACGAGATCGACACGCGGCTTGGCGTTTTGGAAGCGGAGATAGACAAGCTTGAGACCCGGGTGTTGATCTTCGATCAAATGGAGATCTGGCGGGCAGGGGCCTTCGTCACGCTAGACCGCTACGGCACGCTTACAGTCTATCGCAGCTACGACCACTTCACATCCGATGAGTCCGTTGAGGACTCCATCATCGCCGATGAATACACCTTCACCCCAGGGGGGCGGCAGTTCGGATGACACAGGGGAGGGTTCAACCCATCTCTTGCAGAATATCCAGAATGTATGTATATTCTGCACAAATGGAGACCCAGATCATGCAAGAGCTTCCCGAGTTCAAGGCGGCCGACCTGACGCGGCACACAAGTGACCTGTTCGACGCGGCCATTCGCTCGCCGATCGCGATCACCAAACATCGCAAGCCAAAATTCGTGCTGATGAGCATGGACCAGTACCAGCAGCTCGCGCGGGGGGCCACGCAACAGGCTCACATGATCGACGAGATGCCCGAGGATCTCAAGGCGCTGATGATAAAAGGGCTCGAGCGGGACTTGACGCAGGCGGATGACTAAGCCTGCGGCTGGAGAGGTTTTCCGCTATCCGTTCCTGTGGAAACGCGAACAGATGGCGGGCGAGACTGAGGGCCGCAAGACGCGGCCTGTTTGTATCGCCGTCACTGTCGCCAAGTCCGATAACGAGACCGTGGTGTTCATCCTGCCGATCACGACGCAGCCGCCTTTGCCCTCGCGCAAGTTTATCGAGGTGCCACAGATCGAGTCGCAGCGCGTGGGGTTAGAAACCCATGTCCGCAAATGGGTCATGCTGGACGAAATCAACACCGATATTCTGGAGCGGTCCTATGTCTGGGAGGATCGCACGCCCATCGGCTCGTTCAGTTCCGTCTTCACATCCAAGATCCAGTCCAGCCTGATCGCGCTTGCCAGATCGGGCGGGGCATCCGTTGTTGATCGGTTGAAGTAGCGTCGATCACCGCAGGGGCTGCCCAGCTTCATTTGTTCCCGTCGATCCATTTCGACATCAGCCCCTTGTCGCGGAAGCACTCGTCGGGCACGGCGCGGCGTTTTATGCGGGCGAGGCGCTCAGCGAAGGCTACCTGTTTCGATGTCGGACGGCTGTCCTGCGCGCTTGGGTTCAGCTTGGCCTGTGCGTCGATCCAGGCGCTCAACGAGCGCCGATCTTGCTGAACCTCCCACGGCAGAAGCGTCTGGTTGCGCAGGGCCAGCGCGCGCGCATAGGCGATCTGCTTTGGCGTCGCGGGCAGGGCGTAAGTGGTGCTTTCCATCGGGGATCTCCCTTCTTAGCTTGACTCTCAACATAGAACATAACAGGAACAAAAGCAAGCCACCTGCGCAGATCACGGGGTTTGAGAGGAAGAGGAGGGCCGGGGAAGGTCAGGCCTTTGGGGTGCCCGAAAGGGGGTGTCTGGGCCTGATCCTGTTCCTGATTGGGGTTTGATGCCGGAAAGTGCGGGATCGTAGGTTCTCATGAGCTTCGCATTTAACATTCTCCGGCATCAGATCCCTAAAGAGTGAAAGTGTCCTTCGGGTTTTGTGACTGACGGATGAGGGCCTTTGGGGTCCCTCAGATGGGTCCGGGCCGGGTTCCGGTCTGTCTTTCCTGATGAAGGGCATTCCGATGCAAACAGGTATCTTGCGCGTGTTGCGCGCGACCGCTGCCTCGTGGTGGCGACACAAGGAGCTACGCCGAACCGGCCAGACGCGGCAGGCACACCGGCTCGAGCGCGAGACTGTCCTGCGTGATCTCGGCTATCTGAAACAGGCGGCGTCATTGCCAAACGCGCATGTGATCTGTGGAGAGGGTGGGACGTTCCTCCATCTCGGCTGGACCACCGTTTCGGCTCTCGCGCCGATCGAGCGCTTTCCCTTGGCCGCTCTTGCGGTCGCGCGAGGGGCACCGTTCATCGATATCCGACCTGTCACCAATGTCATCGCCCTCGCGAACCTGCCGTGGGTGGCGCGGGACAGATCGGTCGACCCTGACCCTTGCGTTCCTGGCACGTCCGTCTCGCTGGCCGAATACATCGACATGGTCGAAGCCCTCGGTGCCAGGATCGCCAACGATCCACGCCCCCGTCAGTCAGCCTGATCACAATTCCCTCACACCAACATTCGAAAGGAGGCCAGCCATGGCCCGATCCCGCACGCCCAAATTCGATGCCTCTGAGGTCATCACCAACGAAATCATCCGTATCATCGAGCGCGGCGTCCTGCCGTGGCGCAAGCCATGGACCGCAGGTGGCAGCTCTCGTCCCCTGCGCGTGGGCGGGGAACCCTACCAGGGAGTGAACAACTTCCTGCTGACGATGCGGACCGTGATGGCGGGCCACAGCTCTCCCTTCTGGATGACGTTGCCGCAGGCCAATGCGTTGGACGCAAAGGTCCGCAAGGGCGAGAAATCCTCTGTCGTCGTCTATTACGGCCAAAGCCGGAAAGACGCCGGCGACAAGGACGACCGCAGCGATGGCGATGATCGCTCCGAGGAAGCCCACATCTTCCGCTTCCAGAAATCCTACCGCGTGTTCAATGCCTGCCAGATCGAGGGCTTGCCCGACAGCTTCTTCCCCGATCCGGAGCCCGTGCTCGAGCATCCGCCGTCCGAGCCCATCCCGCACATGCAGGCGTTTTTCGATGCCATCGACATCACGACCGTCTTCACGGGCACGGAGGCGTACTATTTGCCGCCCGTGGACAAGGTCTACATGCCGTTCATCACGCGGTTCCAGGACCCGCGCAATTTCTACGGGGTCTGGGCCCATGAGCTCGCCCATGCCACGAAAGCCCCCCATCGATTGAACCGTGATTTCGGGTTCTCGAAGTTTGGCAACACGTCCTATGCGCGCGAGGAGATCGTCGCGGAATTGACCTCGGTGTTCCTGGGTCAGACGCTCGGCTTCACGGCGCATACGCTCGAGATGAATGCCGCCTATCTCCACAACTGGTTGCGCGTCCTGCGCTCGGACAAGGGTGCGATCTTCAAGCACGCCGCGGACGCGCAGCGCGCCTGCGACTACTTGATCGCCAGATCGGAGGTGGGCAGGGCAGGTCGCAGTGCCGAGGCCGCCTGACCACACGGAGAACGGAGACTCGCATGTCACGCAAGGAACCCAAGACGCTGCGGGTGGCCTGCTTCAACGACGGCCGCCGCAAGATCATCACCTTCAAACGCGGAGCTTATTGGTGGAGCCAGTCCGAGGGCGCTTATCCGTTCTCGGCAGCGCTCGAGAGCATCAAAGAACAGGGCGGCTGGATCGAAACCATCCCCAACCCGAATTACAGACCCAAGGGGCTGCTCGGGTAGGGCGCCTTCGGCCTCGATTCATCCGCCGCACGGAAAAGAAAAAGCGGGCTTTGAGAAGGGTGTTTCAAACTTCTCAAAGGAAATCCCCATGTCCATGACCATTCAACCCCAGCCAGACCGTCCGGATCCGAGTGTGATCGCGGCGCAGAACGACGCGTTTCGCAAGCTCGCGTGCCTTGGAGTGCCGCCCGCCCAGTCCATCCAGGGCCGGATGCATGTCACCCGTTCGCTTATGGAGGCCGGTGACGGCTTCATGGCCGAGGCGGTGAAGGCGACCGGTGAGTTTGCCACATTCGAGCCCGAGAATGACCCGGAAGGCTGGCACGATTTCGGGGCGGTCGAGATCCGGGGCGAGACCGTGTTCTGGAAAATCGATCTCTATGAGGCAGATTCTGATTTCCGCTACGGGGCTGAGACCCCGGACAATCCTGCCACCACCATGCGCGTGCTGACCATCATGCTGGCGCGCGACTGGTAGGGCAGGGGATACCCCCTGCTGAAACCCCAGGCGATGAAGGCCCACTGACCCTCAAAGGGAGAGTGGGCCTTTTGTCGTGGTGATCCCCGAAGCCGGGGATTGGTCACGCGCAAGCGCGCGGGCCGCATCTCACCCACCTGGAAGGATATCCCATGACCACAAGCTTTGCTCCCCTTACCATCGCCATTGGCGATCTGGTCCCGCATCCCGCCAATGTGCGCAGCAACGCGCCGGAAACTTATGACCCCGAGAACATCGCACATCTGAAGGCCAGCATCGCTGTGCTGGGCCTGCTCCAGCCGCTCCTCGTCCAGAAGCTTGACGGCAAATATGCTGTCCTCGCCGGTGGCCGACGCCATGCCGCGCTGAAGGAGCTGATCGCCGACAAGGGCACCAAGGGGTTCACAGCGAAGACCAAGGTGGACTGCCGCCTTGTCCCTGAGGACTGCGATGTCACCACGGCGTTGTCTCTTGCCGAAAACATCACCCAGGTGCCGATGAACGCAATCGACGAGTTCGAGGCCTTCGCCCGGATGATGGAGGTCGACGGCCAGACGCCCGAGACGATCGCAAAGACCTTCGGCACCACTGTGGCCGCCGTGAAAGGCCGGTTGCGCTATGGCCTTATCCACCCCGACATCCGCACCGCGGCACGGGCCAAGACGATCACGCTCGACGCGATGAAAGCCTTCGCCGAGCACCCGAGCCAGGCGGCGCAGCGCGAGGTCTATGAGGCGCTCACGAAAGACGGCGGCTATCTGCAGGCCTACACCGTTCGACAGGCGCTCAAATCCCGCGGTGTGCAGGTCAGTGACGATATCGGGGCTTTCGTGCGCGCGGACTACGAGGCGCGGGGCGGCGCTGTCGCGGCCGATCTTCTGGAAGAACATTCCGTGCTCGAGGATGCGGCGCTGGTCGAGACCATCCTGCTCGAGAAGCTTGGGGCCGCCGCCGAAGAGGCCCGTATGAGGCTGGGCTTTGCTTGGGCTGATGCTTTGGTGCGCTATGATTACGCGACCATGGCCGACTACGGCCGCGTTTATCCCGGCCCGATCGAGCCTGATGAGGCTGCGCAAAAGCGCATCGATAAGATCACCGCCGAACTCGAGAAACTGCAGCTCGAGATGGAGGATGAGGGGCTCGAGGACGGTGCCTACAACGCGCTTTACGAGCGCGTGGACGCCTTGGAAGAGGAAGCCCGCGACCTGCAGGAGGCCTACAGCGCCGAGGACCTCGCGCGGTCTGGGGTAATCGCGTCCTGGTCGGGCGGGCAGGTGACCCTCCATGTTGGCCTCGTCCGCCCGGAAGACACCGTCAAAGAGGAGGGCGCACGCGGCTCCTCGGCTGGCCCGACCGGGGAAGAAGCCCCGGACGCCGGCGAAATCACCTACCCGGCCTCGCTGGCAGAGGACCTCAAGACCGAGCGGGCCATGGCCCTCGGCGCCGCGATGGCGCTGCATCCCGAGGCCACGCTCGATCTCACGCTCTTCAAGCTGGTTAGTGATGTTCTGGCCAGTGGAATGAGTGTCACGCAGGCGATCAAGATCGATGCCCGCAAGGAATACCGCAGCCACGCCAAGATGGACGAGATCGACGAGACCTCGCTTGAACAGGTGGCGGCGGCGCATGATGCGCTTGACCTCTCGTGGCTCGATGACGCCCGCGCGCCCGCCGATCAGTTCGCGGCGTTTCGCGCGCTCGAAGCAGGGGAGAAGGCCAAGCTCGTCGCCTATGCCACCGCCAGCACCACGCAGTCCTGCTTCGCGCGGGACCGCCAGCGCGACAGCCTGATGCATGATTTCGAGATCGAGATCATGCCCGACATTCGCGCCCACTGGACGCCGAACGCGGCGCTGTTCAACCGCTTCAAGAAGGCCTGGCTTCTCAAGATCCTCGGCGAGGATCTGGGTCTCGCCCAGGAGGCGGTGACGCTGGCCTCGTCGAGCAAAAAGGAGATCGTCGCCTTTTGTGACAAGCTCTTCGCAGAG
Organism: Thalassorhabdomicrobium marinisediminis; assembly: GCF_003072065.1. Lineage (GTDB taxonomy): Bacteria > Pseudomonadota > Alphaproteobacteria > Rhodobacterales > Rhodobacteraceae > Octadecabacter > Octadecabacter marinisediminis. The sequence goes on along the minus strand of NZ_QCYG01000009.1, from coordinate 20,598 downwards.
CCCTTCGCCACGCTCACGGACGCGCAGCGCGCTGCCGTGGCCGCCTGGTGCCCGCCGATGATGCAGACCGCCGGTGGCGCCTGTGATGAGACGGCGCCGATCACGGAAACCCCGGAACCTGACGGCGAGGTCGCGCAAGCGGCCTGAGCCATCACGCGACCCGCGCGAGGCATTCCCTGCGCGGGTCAACCCTCTTCCAAACCGAACAGAAAGACATCCCCATGGCTATTCTCAAGTTCTCTGCGTCCGCTGTGGCGGCGCAAATCGCACATGCGCGCGCCTGCAAAACCTTCCTGCCCAACTGGAACGGGCCCGTGGACAGGCCCGCCCTGATCCTGATCGTCGGCAATGGTGTGCATCTGCGCTCAAACGGCATCGATGGCACGACCACCCGCATCGTCACGACCGAGCAGGCCGATCCCTCCTTTGCCTTCGCCGATGGCATGAACCCGTTTCGGGACACCGACTGGATGGCGCAGCGCCGCATGGCGTTTCGTGATCTGACCGGCCAGTTCTACACCGACATCCTCGACGATGTGCAGGTGCTTATCGATCGGGGGCGGGGGGCCATCCGGCTCGCCACCGATGGCCACAGCATCCGCGTCTTCGTGCGCCGGGCCTCGGACTATCTCATCGGCGGGACCTACGAAGTGCCCTCGGGCCTCGGCGGCACCTTCCGGGTCATCCTCAAGGATGCCTGCGATACCTTCGCGATCGTGCAGAACTGCGGCAATTGCGAGGATTTCGACGCGATGCAGCCCTACCGCGTGCCGCTCGATGCGCTGATGGAAATCGATGACCGGAGGGCGGCGTGATGGGTTGGCTCTTCTATGCCGATCGCCGCGTCCAGACCTACGCGGATGAGAAAGCGGAGATCACCCGGCTCTGCACCTTTGAGAGCGACACGCGCAAAACTGAACTGGTCAAAGCCTGCAAGGTAGGTTCGACCTGGTACGCGGCGGCAAAGGTCACAAGTATCGATGGCTCGCCGGTCGGGGACACGACCTATGTGACCGATGCCGATGGCTCCATCACTTTCGGGGCTGTCTTCCTCACCCGATACGATGACGGCTGCTGGGGCTACAAGGACATGGAGGAAAGCGCTGGCCCGAACGAGTCACGTGCTCCCCTTCGGCTGATCGAGCTTCTCTCCAACCTGAAAGACGAAGGCAGCTACGCTCATGCCTGGCGCCAGCGCTGCCGGGATTGGGCTGCGATCCCGGACTACGAGGAAGGCGACAAGATCAGGCTCGCCACCCCTGTGACACTCACAGATGGCAGCACCTGCCAGATCGTCACTGCCACCCACTACAGGCGCGGGCGGCAAAAACGCCGCTGCTACCGAATCGAGGAAACCGGCGGGCTCGTGCGGCTCTCAAGGGCCTCGCTTGCGGGCTCGGAGCTGCTCAGTTCCGCAAAGGGCGCGGCCAGTCCTGTCCTGGCGGAATTCCTAGCGGGGCGGGACGCTTAGGGGCGCACTGCGAGTAGTGCGCGCACCGTCTCGATTTCCAGCACCCAGTTGCTGGTCGTTTCGTTGCGCCATCTTATGCAGCGGATGATCCGATCAAAATCATCCTGAAGGGCGCGCGGAAAAACAGGCTCATGGTGTGCGATTCTGTTGCGGAGCCTCCTCACGGCTTCAATGTCAGACCTTAATTCTGATCGGCGCTGGCTGGCAGCGACACCACGAGGCGCGTCCGGAAACACTGCGTAGAAATGATCGTCCCACAGTCTGCCTTGGTGCCTGTTTGTCAGCATCTTCTCCCAAAACACGAACTTCAGTTCGGCGACGACCTTTCCGGCAGTGGGTTGCTGTGCTGCGCAACCTTCGAGGTCTCGTTTGGGGCTGTATGCCGGACCGCGCGGGTTCGGTAACGAACGGATGAAGCCTTGTGTCCAAGGCCATGTTCCTCCATGGACAGCTTCGATTGCTTCCACGATCGCGTTTCGCAGCGCAACTTCCAAAACATGGAGTGGAACCATGAACGCGGCTGATACTTGAAGATTCCAGTGGTATAGGTGGAGAGCTCGCGTCCTATCATTGCCGGTTTCGCGCAGATAGGTCGCAAACCTAGGTGCGGATAGGACGTTCGGAAGGTGGTGTTCTTCATCAGCCGTGAACGGTGGATACATTGACAGTAAAGACTTTCGGTGCCATATAGGGCGTGAGCTTTGAGACTGCGGGCACTATGCCTCCCCTCATTGCACAAAGAAAGCAAAAGCCCGTCGCATTGCGGCGGGTTTTTCAGTTTTCCAGCCCGACTCCGGAAAACCGTTTGATTGGCTGGTCGGTGACAGCAGACCATGCGGCTTGTCTTGACAAGACAATGCAAATGCATTACCTGCCACAGACAGCAAAGACCCTTTTCTTTCAGGAGACTGCCATGACAGCGCTCGCACAAGATGTCTCGAAGCTCACGGACCGGTATCAGACGACCGTGCCGGCGGGTGTGCGCAAACAGCTCAAGCTGGGCAAGGGCGACCAGATTCGTTACTGTACCGAGCCGAGTGGCAGGGTCTATATCGAGCCCGTGCGCAGCGACGAGGATGATCCCGCGCTCGGCGCCTTTCTCGATTTTGTCGAGGCCGATATCAAGGCGCATCCGGACCGCATTCGGGCCTTCGATGGGGCTTTGCATGACCGTCTTGCAGCACTGGTCGGAGACGTTGACGTCGATCTCGATGCGCCGCTATCGCTCGAGGATGAATGAGCGGCGATAGCGTGCCCGCCCAAGCGCCCCTTGTCGTAGACGGATGGTCAATTTATGCGCATCCGATCCTTCTGGACCAGCTCGAAGGGCTGACCCTGGAAGTCGAGGCGCGCAAGGCACGCGATCCAAAGACATGGCGCAAGAAAAGTTCCACGAAACGGCTGGCCGCCATTTTCAAGCTGGTCACCGAGGCCATACCGGCAGATCCGGGTGCCGCCGCCTTCCGGCAAGGCGGCACACTCGGCGATCACCGCAAGCACTGGTTCTGGGCGAAATTCTTCCAGCAGTATCGGTTGTTCTACCGGTTCAACAGCGATGCGAAGGTCATCGTGGTGGCCTGGGTGGACGACGACAAGACCCTGCGCGCCTATGGCAGCAAGACGGATGCCTATGCGACGTTCAAAGGGATGCTGGAAGATGGCAACCCACCTGACAATTTCGACGCGCTCTTGAAAGAAGCAGCGGCGGCGGACAAGCGGTTCGAAACTTCCCTTGAAGCGGCGCCAGATCTTTAAGCGGCCAGTAGACGGCTAGCCGTGAACCGTGCGGCAATTCCGATTACGCTGCTAGGCTCCGAGATTTCGCAACGACTTCTTAGCATCAAAGCCGCTCAGGACCATATCTCGGGCCGAACTTCTGCATATATCCGCGAACCCCGTCAAACGAAGGGGGCGGGCTCTCGTTTTCCCATGCCACGATAGGCGCGGAATACTGACTACAGAAACATGCATGAGGACTGAGAATGTGGGATTTTTCGTTTCGCCGCAGCTTGGGGTTGATGGTGCAGACATTACCCTTCGTGATTTTGCGTATGGCGGTCTACTTCGGAGCAGCGCTGGCCTATGTTCTTGTAACCGGAACTGGTGCAGGTCTCGGTTGGGGCATTGGCGCACTTGGCGATGATGGGTTTCGGACCTCGGCGACATTTTTTGGAGGCGTGACTGGCTTCGCAATCGTGTCGATCGTCATGTACTGGTTGCGCGAATACATTCTTTACATCGTCAAGGCTGGCCATATCGCCGTCATGGTTGAGCTGATCGACAACCGAGCCATGCCCGAAGGCCGTAACCAGATCGGGCATGCGCAAGCAATGGTGCGCGAAAGGTTCAACGAGGCAAGCGTGCTCTTTGCCATCGACCAACTGGTCAAGGGCGTGCTGCGCGCGATTACTGGCCTGATCCGCGGTGTTTTCACCCTGCTGCCAATCCCCGGGGTAAGGCAGCTTGTCACGATCCTTCATGCTTTTCTGAATATCGCAGTGGGCTTCATCGACGAAGTCATACTCGCGCACGGAATGCGCACCCGTGCTAGCGATCCTTGGGGGTCGGCGCGCACTGCACTTGTCTTGTATGCGCAGAATTACCGTCCGATGCTCAAGAACGCAGCCTGGATAACTTTGTTTGTTTACGGGCTGACGGCAATTGTCTTCTTTGTGATGCTGGCCCCCGCAGCACTCATCAGCAACCTTTATCCCGGCGGCCTGTCAGGAATAGGCATTGTGGTTGCCTTCATTCTGGCATGGTCCGTGAAACAGGCCCTACTCGAACCACTCGCCGTGGCGTGCTTGTTGCAAGCCTATTTCCGCAAGGTCGAAGGTCAAAGCCCAGATCCGCAATGGGATGCCAGGCTGGATCAAATGTCGCAGAAGTTCCGCGAGCTGAAGGCAAAGGCAATGCCTGAAAGCACAAACGCAGCGGAGAGTGAAGGGATGGCGTGATAAGACGCATAGACGTCGCCATAATGACAATCTCGACTTGCCCGGGGACTATCCTGAATTTTGTGCGCTGACGTGGTAACTGCTCGAAGAGGAGACCCACGTATGAGCATCGACAAAGACCTGCTGGACCGGCTGATGGAAGGCCGCTCGCCTGGCGATCTGTTTGGCAAGACCGGCATCCTTGCGGAACTGACCAAGGCGCTGGCGGAACGTGCGCTGAGCACGGAGATGGACGTCCATCTCGATGAAGAGCGCGCCGAGGAAGCGCCTGAGGGCCAGAACCAGCCCCCCAATCGGCGCAATGGCAGCAGCCAGAAGACGGTGACCACCGACAGCGGCAAGGTGGTTCTGGACATCCCCCGTGACCGGAACGGCACGTTCGATCCGATGCTGATCGCCAAGTATCAGCGCCGCTTTCCCGAGTTCGATCGCAAGATCATCAGCATGTATGCCCGGGGCATGACGACCCGCGAGATCCAGGGTCATATCGAGGAAATCTACGGCGTCGAAGCCTCGCCCAGCCTGATTTCCGCGATCACCGACGCGGTCATGGAGGAGGTCACCGCCTGGCAGAACCGCCCCTTGGAGCCCTGCTATCCGATCGTCTTCATGGACGCGATCCGGGTCAATATCCGCAGCGACGGAGCGGTCTCGAACAAGGCGGTCTTCGTGGCCCTGGCGATTCTGCCGGATGGCACGCGGGACGTTCTGGGCCTGTGGTTTCAGGCTAATGAGGGCGCGAAATTCTGGGCCAAGGTTCTCAGCGACCTGCGCAACCGGGGCGTCCAGGACATCCTCATCGCCGTCGTGGACGGGCTGAAGGGGTTCCCGCAGGCTATCGAGGCTGCTTTTCCCCAGACCCGGATTCAGACATGCATTGTCCATCTGCTGCGCCATTCCATGAACTTCGCCAGCTACAAAGACCGCAAGGCCGTCGCCGCCGCTCTCAAGGCGATCTACACGGCGGTGGATGCTGACGCGGCCGAACTGGCCCTGGTAGAGTTCGAGGAAAGCGATCTGGCAAGACGGTATCCGGCAATCGCGCCCAGCTGGCGCCGGGCTTGGAACGAGGTCATCCCGTTCCTCGACTACCCGCCAGAGGTGCGCAGGCTGATCTACACCACGAACGCCATTGAGGCGCTGAACTCGAAAATCCGCCGTGCCGTCAGAACCCGAGGCCATTTCCCAAGCGACGACGCCGCGGCGAAATTGATCTATCTCGCACTCAATGCTACATCGACCGAGTGGAAGCGTTCGGTGCGCGAATGGCACGCAGTCAGAAGCCAGCTCGCAATCATGTTCGAAGACCGCTTCCCAATGGCCTAACACAACGCGTCAGGCACAAAATTCGGCACAGTCTCCTTGCCCGGGGGTATGTAACTTCCTGCGGCTTTGACCCAAGGCGCTAGGAGCGCGTTCTCCGAGGCCGGCACTTCCACTGCCTTCGCAACATTCAGGTTGAAGCGCGGATCATCACCCGGACAGGCGCATCCATACCGTGCGGCGCGCTTCGATCGGCATGCCCTGAACGACTGAATCGATCTGCATGATCCCGTAAAGGGTCGCCCAGTCTACCGCCATCATCCGGTAGGTAAACTCCATCGTCACGCCGTCGATCACAGCGGTCGACGTGCCGATCAACCTTGGTAACTCGAGCTGGGAACACCCTGCGACCAAAGCCACGTCTTCGGGAGAAAGCAGCGGCTCGGGGATGTCAGGGTTGTCGATATCCACGATCCATCGCGGCTCTTCCGCGAGGCGCAGGACAAGGGGCTCCTGCGCCTCGGGATGGGTGGCCTGCAAGGCATCGCCAAGCTGGAAGATTGTGATCGTGTCGACCTCGTCAGCACCTGGGAACGGCAAGACCATGCCACCAATTAGGGCATAGCCCGCCTGATGTTCGATCAGCCAGTCACCGGTGAAGACTTCCTGAATTTGCGCCCAGTCACCTGCACCCGACGTGCCACAAAGCGGCGGTTCCTGCGCGAGAGCAGGCACCGCCATCACCATGCCGAAAACCAAAAGTGTATTCTTCATTTCGTCCTCCTGTTGGGGCCTTTCGCCTCCGTCATTCCTCGACGAAGAACGGCGTATCGAACGTACCTTCGATCGGACGGCAGTTGTCAGGGTCGGCCTCGGACCCAAAGTCATCAGCCAGGCACAAAAGACCCCGGAAACTGCCAGCGGCATGCCCTTCGTCGCCCTCTACCGTCAACGTCGTGAAAGTCACTTCCAGCGGTTCAGGCGCGCCATCGGAGACCCAGAATTGCATCATGCCATCGGGAACAAAGGTCACGCTGGTCGAAATTGGTGCCGTCTCAGGTCCGGGCGTGTGCGACATGAAGTCGGCGTCAATTACGAAGTTGCCGTCTTCTGTCAGCAGGCTCAGGGAGGAAATATTGTTGATGGTCAAAAACAAATTGGCCGTCGGCGATACCAGATCACCATCGGTCACGATGACTGTTGAACGCTCGAAGGCTTCGCCATCAAAGGTGGCAGTGATCTTGCCGATTTCTTCTACCTCCCAGGCATGGGCCGGAAGGGCAAGCAATGGCAAAGCGAATGCCATATAAGACAGGGTTCGCGACGGGAATGATTTCATGATGCTTTCTCCTTAGTTGCAGTTCGGTGTGGTCAGATGGAATGCGCCGGCTTCGGTTACTTGCGCCTGACCTTGCGCGATCAGGGCCTCGCCAATGATGCGAAAGTCGTCATCAGCCAGCCCCAGACCGTCGAGAATCTCGTTGATGTTCGACCGGTCGACGACACATCCGGCAGCCTCGATCGCGGCAACAGCGCGCTCCTCCTCGGTACCGGCAGTCGCAGTGCATGCCGGCGTCGTCAGGAGGAACATTCCCATTTGAGACACATCGGCGAGGCCTTCGGCGACAAGCTCTTCACCGATGATGCGGAAATCTTCGTCGCTGAGTCCGAGGCCATCAAGAACCGTGTCGATGTTGGTGTCGTCGACTTTGCAACCGGCGGCTTCGATCGCAGCGACCGTGCGCTCTTTCGGGGTTTCGGCATGTGCTGCGGTGACGGTGGCTGCAATGCAAGCCGTGAGCAGAAGCGATATCTTGGTCATGTCAAATCTCACTTTTCGAATTGGTTGGCTGCTGGAAAGCAGCGTTGCGGTCCTAGGGGTCGGTCCAGACCATCGGCATTGACCGCACAAGTCCCAGCAGGTCGGCCTGACGGCGAAGCCCAGTCTTGTCAAAAATGTTTCGTAGGTGGAACGCGACGGTTGTGGACGATACATCAAGCCGGTCGGCCACCTGATCGCGCCGCAGCCCTTCTGCGATGAGAAGTGCAACGCAGGCTTCGGACGGGGTAAGATCGAACAACTGGCGTAACGTCTCGGCATCAAGCGCCTGCTGACGTTCGGGGTCGGAGATGGTGAGCATGGCTGCGATCCCGTCCTTTCCCGCTGCCTGTCCAAGGGGCCGCCCCAGAACCATAAGGCGGCGGCCACCTGTTTCGAGCAGGAGCGCCGCCTCGGCCACCTGGCCAGAGGCCACCTTCTTGGCCAGCGCCACAAGTTTGCGGCCATCCCCGCCCTCGACGCCGATACGGGGGCCGAGATCGATCTTGGCCTCCCGTGCGAGGATTTGCGCCGCGCGATTGGCATGGCGCACGCCGCCATCCTCTCCCAGCAGGACCACGCCGACCGCGAGCCGATCCAGCACCGCCGTACTCGGGGCATCGCGTCTCGATGACCGCAATCGCGCCACCTGGTCGAGACGCGCAGCGACCATGGCGTGCAGAAGATCGTAATCAATGGGTTTTGTCAGGTAATCGTCCGCACCGGCGCGGTGTCCCTCGATCATCTGTTCGCGCGAGGACAGCGCGGTCAGGAAAACGAAGGGAATGTCATCGAAATTGGGCCGCGTGGCCCGCAAATGCGCCAGCAGGGCGTGGCCGTCCATTCCAGGCATGACGATGTCACACAGGATAAGGTCAGGGCGCCGACTGTCGAGTTGATCCAGTGCTTCCTGCGCGTCACCCACCGCAATCACCCGATAGCTGGCCTCGCGTAGTTCAGCAGCGATGTCATCGCGCAACGAAGGTTCGTCCTCGATGCACAGGATCAACGGGGCGGTCATGTCACCACCTTGCCCGGCAGGCTCAACCGCGCGATCAGCCCACCGCCCTCACGCGCTTTAAGGGTCAGATCGCCGCCCTGAAGGCGTGCAAGGTGGCGCGCCAGCGGCAGTCCCAGTCCCGAACCTGGCAGATCGCGATGTCGCGCCCCGCGCGCGAAATTATCGAAAGCGCGAGCCAGTTCTTCAGGTGTCATACCAGACCCTTGGTCACAAACATCGCACATGGCCATATCGCCGCTGAATAGCGGCCTCACATCGATCTCGCTGTCGGTCGGGGAATAGAGCAAGGCGTTGCCCAGCAGGTTTGCCAGGATCTCGCTTGTCAGGACAGGATCGCAGATCGCAGTGACTGGACGGTTGCCAGTGCGAAGCGTCACACGTCGACCCGCCTGCAAATCCTCGATTGCGGTGGCGGCAATTCTATCAAGATCGTGACAAGCCAGTGCGGGCGCGACCGCACCTCTATCGACTCGCGCCATCAGAAGTGCGGTGTCGGTCAGTCGGATAAGGCGCGCCACCGCCTGGCGCGACACGTCTGCCTTGGCGCGGATCACCTCGGGTGTGGGCGGTTTGCCAGATCGTGTCAGCCGGTGCATTGCGCTGTCGATGACCGCAAGCGGCGTCCGTACTTGGTGTGCGATCAGGTCGGCGAACCGCCGATAGCCCTCTGATGCTGCACGCTCGCGGTTCAGGTCCCGTTGCAACCGCTCGGCGCGGAGCCGGTCTACCCGAGCCCGCATGAGACGTCTTTCGCGGTCGACAAGCAAAACGGCGAGTGCGGCGCCCGAAATCAAAGCCCCGATAATGGCAGCCAGCGCCAGAAGGTGCAGCTTGCGCAACTCATCCAGACGCTCGGACTGCACCTGCCATTCACGCGACATGACTTGGCTCGCCTTCTGGCGCAGCGCTCTCGTCAAAGCTGAGACATGCGCCTTCAGCGCTGCCGTATCGCCACCCTCGGCCGGATCGAGCCTGAGCAATCCGTCCCGCCAACCCATCAGCCCCTCTGCAAGTCCGGCCTCGCTGAGGAAGCGCCATTGGGGGCCGTCCCGCATGAGATTCAAGCGTGATACCAGAAGATCATAACGCAGCAGCACCTCGGACGAGCTCGCATCGCTTGACAGGGCAGCGGAGAGAGACAACGCCTCGATCTGGGTCTGACCGAAGATCCATGTCATATTTTGAGTTGCCGAAATCTGCATCTGCCGTTCGATGCGGATGATGTTGGCGGCTGCAATAACTAACAGCCCCAGACAGACCAAAATCAAGGCGCCCAAGCCGGCATAGCGCCAGTGCGCGCCCAATCGGTTCATTGCACATGCAGCGCGCTGAGTTGCCAGACCCAACGCATGTCATAGCGGATATCAGCCAGCACGCTGTGATCGTCGCGTGGGTACACAATCCAGACCGGCCCTTTGTCGCGCGGTGTGAGTGCAATGCCGTCCATGTAAAGCGCCGCGATCACATCGAACTCGTGGAAATCATCCATCGGAATTTCGATCACATAGTCGTTGAGTGCGCGAGCCGTCACGGTGTCGCCACTGGCCTGCGCACGATCGAGGATATCGCGCATCAACACGCCACGGAATACCGGCTGGCCATCGGTCACAGACGTTGAAGTCGCGATCTCGTGCCACTCCAGCGCGTCAAGGTCTGCGCGTGTAAGCTTGACCTCTCCGTCGGCAACGGCACCGGTCAAGGTCAACAGTACCTCTTGGGCAACCGCCCCGGACGCGCCGAGCGCCATCAAAACTGAGCCAAAGAGCAGACGTTTCAGGACTATCATCGGCCACTTTTCTTGACGAAATCCAAAACCATCCCGAGAATAGCACGCAAAATCGCATCGTGCCCACTCCAAACGAACGGGGCGCGACTCTACGGACGGGTTTAAGCTCCCACAATTCCAGACGGGGGATATAAATTGCGAAACACGCCACGTTTCATGGATGCGTTATGCCTCGCTTTGGGGCTTTTGGCAGGCAGTGCGTCAGCGCAGGATCAAGCTGGGTTTGTTACCGGAAGTCTGGGAGACACGCCGCTCGAACTGACAGTCTCACCCGACTTTTCGGACGCAACCATTGTCGGAACCTATGTCGATACCTCCCTTCTTGCCACGCAGGTCGACGGCGCCGAGGGGCCGATAACGCTGATCCTCACTTTCAACGGAGACCTGTCTGATCTTGCGGAAGTGACAGTCGAAATTACCTTTGCACGCGAGATGGGCCGTAACTGGTTAGGCGACAAAAGCGGCCTTTCGCTGAAGCTTGACAAGTTTGATGCAGCCGATGGTGTGATCGCCGTCGCGGGCACCGTTACCGGCGAGGTCACCGGCGGCCCAGATCAGGAAACTCTGCCGGTAACGGTCAGCTTCAACGCCCGAATGAAGGAGACGGACTGATATGTGCCGCCTCATCCTTGCGCTTATCTTTTTGACCACCCCACTTGGCGCGAACCCGGTTGATGGTGTCTATGACGGGTTCGACTGCACCGCGCCCGTCAGCGACCAGCGCGTGACAGTCCAAGGTGATCGACTGATCTACTATGAATCAAGCTGTCGCCTGACCGATCCACAGACTGTCGAAGGTTGGGAAGGCGCCACGCTTTATTGGGCCAACTGCCGTGGCGAAGGACAGGATTGGCGCGAACGGACACTGTTGATGACTCGAATGGGCGGCGATCTCATCGTTGTCGGCGACGGGTGGGCCGAGCGCTATGCGCCTTGCCTCAACCAACAACAGGGGGCCGATTGATGCGCACCATGATGTTTGCAACACTTCTGTGCGGTGCAACACCGCTTATGTCGGATACCGCAACAGTGGTTGTCTTCGACGCCTCCGGCTCGATGTGGAACCGTCTCGAAGGCGATCTCAGCCGTATAGAAGTGGCCCGCGATGTCATGGGCAACTATTTCGTCGATCGTAACCCTGATGCACCTTACGCGATCGTGGCTTACGGTCATAATCGCCGCGGTGATTGCAGCGATATCGAGGTGGTCACACCAATGGGCCAGCATACCGGTGCCGGACAGGCCAACCGGATCGTGGGGCTTATCCCACAGGGGATGACTCCCCTCACCGACGCGTTGCGGGTCGCCCGCGACCAGATCCCGCCAACCGCCGAGTCCGCGGACATCGTGCTCATCACCGACGGGCTGGAGAATTGCGGCGGCGATCCTTGTGCACTGGCAGCGCAGTTCGCTGCCGAAGGCATCGACCTGCGCGCGCATGTCGTAGGTTTTGGAATGGCACCGGGCGAGGTGGGGGCGCTGGCCTGTCTGCCTGACCAGACGGGCGGGCTTCTTCTGGAAGCTGCGACCGGGGCGGAACTGACGGCTGCCCTTGCGCAGGTGACACCCGCTGAACCCCTTGCCAACACGGTGGTTATGTCACTTTTCGCCGTCTCCGCCGAGACGTCCGCGCCGCTGGGTGCCGCCGACTGGCGGATCACCGATGCCGATGGCCAGCTTGTCACACAAGGCGAAAACCGCGATCCTTTCGACCTCGCCCTGCCGCCAGGGGAATATAGCATTGCTGCAACCGCACCGGGCTTTAGCGGCGAAATGCCGTTGACTGTGCGTGCCGACATCGTCCAGCGCGTCGCTGTGCCGCTGATCGAGGATCGTCCCGAGGCGTCGCTTGATGCTCCCGGGACCGCACCGGCAGGCGGGTCGCTGGATGTGGACTGGACCGGACCGGATGCCGATGGCGACCGCATCACGCTCGCACGGCCAGAAGCGGCAGTGGGCGACATACTGGCGGTGACGCTGACCCGACGCGGCACCCCTGCTACACTGCGCCTTCCTGACGAAACCGGGATGTTCGAGCTGCGCTACGAGCAAAATGAGCCGCAGCGCATCCTTGTGACGCGCCAGATCTCGCTGACCGCAACCGAGGCCAGCATCATAGCGCCCGTCGCCGTTCCGCTGGACGAGAGGTTCGAAATCGACTGGACCGGTCCCGCTGGACCACAAGACGAGATCGTTCTGGCCGAGATCGGATCGCCTGATGATGCGCGCATCACGGCGACGCAGACTCGATGGGGATCTCCGGCGAAATTGAAGGCGCCCGACGTGGCTGGAACCTATGAGTTGCGCTACCGCGTTGGTGCGTCGGGCCGCATCCTCGCGCGCACCCAATTCACTTTAGGAGGCACTGAATGACCCGCGTCGTCTCGTTCGTGTCAGCCGTCGGCCTGTTGGCAGCCTGCATGCCGACCGATCAGGCCTCCTTTGACGAACCTTCCGCCAGGCTCGTTAGTTTTGCCCCTGCCAAACAGGATCGCAGCGGTTCCTGCATTGTCGGCTTTACGGTCACCTACCCGGAAGACATATCGCCCCACAAACGCCGCATTACGATCGAGGAACCTGCCCTTGGTGTTTCGACCAGCTATGATCTGCCAATCCCCGCGCTAGGTCCTTCGGGTGCATTCACGCGGCAAGATGGCATGGTGACCTTTGCCGGGTTGGGCAATGCCACCGTGATCGACTGTGATCCCGAGCTGACCCGGCGCACTCTGTCCGTTGGCGCATGTACCGATGGCCAATGCGCACCTGCGCGTTTCGTGCCGGATGCGTCCTTGGCATCGCTGGGACTTGAAGGGAGGGTCCAGTGATGGTCCGCGTCATACTATCCGCCTTGTTGATCGCGCTGGCCAATCCGGTGCTGGCCCAGCAAAACACTGCCATTCAAAATGAGATCTGTTCGGAGACGCCCCGCGGTTCGGATCGGCTCGACCTGCGACGGATCGGCCCGATGCTGGAAGGCAGCTGGGCTGAGATATCAAAGGGTATCGGAATGACGATGGGCGTTCACAGGAATGAAGTCGAGATTGTCTATGACCGCATGCGCAACCGGCTTTACCTTAGCAGTGACGGGATGCAGACCGAACTGGTGCCGGTGCGGGGTGGCAACAGGGAACTGCGTTACGATTTCACTGCGCAGAGAGCTATGCCACCAGAGATGTTCGCGATCGAACCGAAGCTAACCGAATGGGCCTATGTGCTGGGTTGTGACATCGACCTTGCTCCGCAGTTTTCCTGGCAAATCGGTAGCGGCACACGGCGCGCGGATGGCATCATCAGCTTCTTGTCGGAAACGGACGCGATCGGAACAAAATGGAACTCAGGGAGGGGCGCCCGTGAAGTAAGCCTGACAAAGAGATGAGCAGCATGAAACCGATCCTTGCCCTTGTTCTTTCATTGATGGCGGCTCCGACATTCGCCCTCGACTCTATTGGCACAGTCACCGCACGGCTTGAAGGGGCGGACCTGTCATGGCAGGTTTTAACCACGGAAGATGGCGCGGCGATGGTGCAGGTCAACGATATCGGCCCGCTGACCATGGTGGACACGCACGCGATGGGCGATGGCGATGTATATATCGGTCTGGTCTTTCAGGATGAGCCGTCGATAGATGTCGCTCCTGTCGGCATCACGATCGACATAAGACCCGAAGGCGCAGCAGGCCCCGTCTGGAAAAGCGCGGGCGCATCAGTCGCGCCCACGCTTTCGATCGAAAGGCTGAACCTCGACGGCGCGGGCAGGATCGAGGCGGGCTTTGAAGCGATGCTGTGCCGCGGCGATACCCCGGCGACCTGCGAAACTGTGATTGGCCGGATAGAGACCGATCTGGGACTGCCATGAATCTGTCCTCGCTGCTGGCCGATCCCCTGCGTGTGTTGGAAAAGAGTGACCCGGTTCTCGAAATCGAGAACCGCCCCGTACGCCGTGCCACCATCACTATGGGTGGCATCCTGCTTGCGGTCGCGATGGCCCTTGCTGCCATGGCCGATGGGGCTGTTGGCACCGGTTTATTGGTTTTGGCCGTGACTGCGTTCATCGGTTGGATGATCCTTGACGAGACCGTTCAGCTTACGCAACTCCGCCTTGACCGGCCTGCTGATCAGGCCCGCCTGCGCGTGACCGGCCTCAAGGGCCGCAAGGAACAGAACTTGCGGTTGTCGAACGTGTGTCGGGCAGAAACACGCATCCGCTATGGCAAGCAGGCAAACCAGGAAACCATTGAACTCTACCTTGTCGGATCTGAAGATGACGGCATCGGCGAAACCTTGATTCCGTTGGGCCGCGCGGACACCGAAGACGTCATCCGCATTGCCGCCCTCATCACTGACTGGCTGAAGGGCGGAAAAGGTGGAGGCCAGCCATGATGGCCCGAACCAATACGCCCGAGTGCTTCAAGGTCGAACTGGCGATCCCGCGCTTCATCCTGTGGTTCATGATGGCCCCTGTTGTTCCGGTCACCCTCTTCGGATTGGTGAATCTGCTTGGCGGCGAGGTCCTGACGGGCTTGATCCTGCTTTTGGGCCTCAACGGGGCCATCTACCTTGGCTATGTCACTTTGTCCGAGCGTACAGTCCTTGCACTCGACAAACGTGCGGGGCTGGTCACGATCCGCCGCGAGTCGCGGTTTCGCGCGCGTTCGGACGACTATCCTCTGGAGGCGCTGGACAGCGCAGAGCTTGACCGTAGCAATACCTCTGCGGAAAGCCGCACCACCTCTAAGGTAATGCTGGTCTTTCGGAACACCCGCCCTGCGACCCGGATTCCGCTGTCGAGTTGGGGTGTCTCCGGTGACGGGCCGGGCAGGATTGCCGACGAAATCAATGATTGGCTGCGTCGCCAAGAAAATCTAACGCGGTGAAAGAAAGATATGGAGACCCAGCATGACCTCTAGACACCACCTCGTCCTTGCAACCTGTCTTGCCACTTCCCTTGCCACAGCCAGCTATTCGCAAAGCTCGGGAACGGTGACGCTGATCGTTGCAGACCAAGAGCGGACAATTCCGGTCTGGTCTGACCAGAGCGACTGGAGTGGTGGTGAAAGCTGGCCATCCATCAATATTTATGCCCGCGATTTCAGTGATAGCGGCGAAGAGCCCGCGTTGATAAGCCTGAGCTTCGAGGCTGCCGGTTGGCAGCCAAGCGCGCCCGAAATGGACCTGGTTCTTTACGAGAACCGAAAATCCGTCGGAAGGCTTTTTGCCCGCGAGGAGGAGGAGCGCGGCGGATTGACCGTCATCGTCGATAGCCATGCCTTCGATGGAACATCACTAAGCCTGAGCGGCAGCTTTGAAGGCACGCTCGGCCCCTCGGATAACTATGGGAACGATATCGACCTGTCACAGGGCGTTCCGGTGACAGGAACCTTCGACGTTGTGCTGGAGACGCTGGAATAACTCTACTCGTCATGAGCGGCCCCCTCAGAAATGGGCATGGCTAGAAGCGCATTTCGATTGCGCACGAGAAACGCCATTGCCATGCGCTGCGCGATTCATCGTGGTTGCTTAAAATTGATCTGCTTAATGAAATAAAAATGCTTTCTCCTGTCCGGTGAATTCTGTTCAAGCTCGGTAGGTTTTGTCTTGGTGACCTCACCAATCGGAAAAGAAAAAGCAAGCTTTGAGAAGGCTGTTTCAACTTCTCAAAGAAGGGCCCCATAACAATAGCATCACAGCCTCTAAGGCAGCCCAGACCTGGCGCTCCCCGATGGCACCACCTGCCAGATCGTGACGGCGACGCACTACAGGCGTGGGCGGCAAAAACGCCGCTGCTACCGCATCGAGGAAACCGGTGGGCTCGCGCGCCCATCGAAAGCCTCACTCGCGGGCTCGGAGCTACTCAGCTCCGCGAAAGGTGCTGCCAGCTCGGTGCTGGCGGAGTTCCTGGCGGGGCATGGTGGCTGAGTTTCCCGCTGAGACAACATCACAGGCATGCGCACACATACTGCCGACTTGAAACCGTATCTCAAATGAGATACATCACTCCCATCAACTGGAGGACCATCCATGCCTGCCCAAACATCCATGCTTCATGTCCGTGTTGACGATCAGCTGAAAGCACAGGCTTCGGACGCACTTGCGGGCGTCGGTCTGACGCTCTCCGACGCGGTGCGTATTCTTCTGACCCGCGTGGCCGCAGAAGGCGGCTTGCCTGCCGGATTGACTGCTGATCCGGATGCCTATGACGCCTGGTTCAGGGCGAAGGTACAGGAAGCGCTGGACGATCCAAGGCCCACAACGCCCCATGCCATGGCGATGCAAGACGCCCAGGCATTGATTGACGGGAAGCGCCTTGCCAAATCTTGAATGGAAAGCCACGGCCATAGCCGACTTGCTGGCAATCATTGACTACATCTCTGACGACAACCCGGATGCCGCCCAAGTTCTCAAAGACGAGATTGAACACAAGACGTCCCTCCTTCCAGAACGCCCTCAGATGTACCGCGCGGGCCGTGTGGACGGGACTAGGGAGATGGTTGTTCGGCCGAACTACATCGTGGTTTATGCTGAAAGCCCTGAGATGGTGACCATTTTGCGCGTTCTTCATGCTGCGCAGCAGTGGCCATGATCGGGGTGCAGGCCCCCCGCTAAGAAATTGCCCGCTCTACGCCTTCAAAGTGTAGAGCGGGCTTTTTGTCCTTTGGAACTCAGACCCTGATCCAAAGGAATATCCCCATGTCCAAGCCCAATCCGGCAAACCCGGCTTTCCCAATCTCCGACGCTAACCTCACCTCTGCCCTCGCGCAGATCGGCGCGGAGGTCGACAACCAGCCCCTGCGCAGTTCAGCGCTCGCGCGCATCATGCGCGAGACGTTTCATGGCAGCGATGCCGGCGGTGCCTGGGACTGGCGCATGGCCTATGACCTGATGCAGGCCGCGGCTGTTCAGGTGCTGCTGCGTGGGGAAGGTGCTTCAGGTGACATCGCCGCTGCAAGGCTGCTTGCCTCGCGGCTCCTGACGGAAACCCGCCGCTCCGAGCAGCAAATCCGGCTGCAGCAGTTTTCCACGCCGCTGCCATTTGCGGCGCTGGTCTTGCGGGCCGCGGCGATCCGCGAGGGCGAAACCGTGCTGGAGCCCTCGGCTGGCACCGGTGCCCTGGCTGCTTTCGCCGCCCGGGCCGGTGCCACGCTTTTGCTCAACGAGATCGATCCTTTGCGCCAGCGCCTCCTGCGCGCGGTTTTCGGTGGCGAGGTCACAGGCCATGACGGCGAGCATATCGACGATCTACTGCAAACGCCGGTTCTACCCGACGTCGTGGTGATGAACCCGCCCTTCGCCTCCTCGATCGATCGCTCCCGAGACAAGCACATCGCCGCCAAGCATCTCATCGCGGCTGCAAAGCGCTTGGCACCCGGCGGGCGGCTTGTGGCGATCATGCCGCCGGGATTCACGCCCGAACGCGATGCCGCGCATTGGTCCCGCGCCTGCGGCCTCCTGACGCCGCGCTTGGCGTTGACGATGCCGGGGCAGGTCTACCGCAAGCTCGGCACCTCTGTCGAAACCCAGCTCATGGTCTTCGACAAGGTGCAGGAAGACGGCGAGATGATCCGCGCAAATGTGCGGGATCTGGATGAAGCCTTGGCATATGTCGATGCCGTGGCCGCAACCCGGCCTGAGATGCGCCCCGTCCAACGGGCGGCAGCGGTTACTCCTGCGCGACCGACCGTTGCATCCTCTGCCCCGCGCAAGACCGCCGCTGCGCCTGTCGCCCCCTCCAAACCCCGGGCCAATGCCGTCCGTCCGCTCAGCTTCACAAGCCTTGAGATCCCGCGCGACAACACGCCCATCTCGGACATCTATGCGCGCTACCGTCCGCAGCGGATTGAGATCGCAGGCGCGCAGGAACATCCCACACCGCTGGTCGAAAGCATCGCCATGGCCTCGGTCGCGCCGCCGGTGCCCTCAGGTGCCGCCAGTGCGGAATTGCGCCTGCCTGCCAGGCTGATTGAGGAGGGACATCTCTCCGAGGCGCAGCTGGAAACCATCATCATGGCGCATGATGCCCATGGGCGCGACCTGCCGGGGCGGTTCACCGTCGACGACGACCAGACCAAGCTGACGCGCGCCGATGATGACCCAGACGCACGGGCCTATCGCCTTGGGTACTTTCTCGGCGACGGCACCGGTTGCGGCAAGGGCCGCGAATGCGCGGGGCTCATTCTCGTGAACTGGCTTTCCGGGCGCAGGAAGGCGATCTGGGTCTCCAAATCCGCTACGCTCATCGAGGACGCCATCCGCGACTGGACCGATCTCGGCGGCTCGCCAGCCGACATCCAGCCGCTCTCCA
The DNA here is from genome assembly GCF_003072065.1 of Thalassorhabdomicrobium marinisediminis. Classification (GTDB taxonomy): domain Bacteria; phylum Pseudomonadota; class Alphaproteobacteria; order Rhodobacterales; family Rhodobacteraceae; genus Octadecabacter; species Octadecabacter marinisediminis. Next base: position 1,983 of record NZ_QCYG01000009.1, on the reverse strand, counting down.
AATGGAAACCGGACCAGCCCGTCCCTATGGGTGACGGTATCCTCTTCGTCACCTACGCCACGCTGCGGTCCGCGGGCAAATGCGGCACCACGCGACTGAGCCAGATCCTCGACTGGATGGGCGAAGACTTTGAAGGCGTGCTGGCCTTTGATGAGGCCCATGCCATGCAGAACGCGGCCGGGTCCGATCAGGGCAGGGGGGTCAAACCCTCCCAGCAGGGCCTTGCTGGCCTGCGGCTGCAACTGGCAGCACCCCGCACCCGCGTCTTCTACATCTCGGCCACGGGTGCCACGAGCGTGCACAACCTGGCCTATGCCGCGCGGCTGGGGCTCTGGGGGCAAGGCCCCGAATACCCCTTCCCGAGCCGCGAGAGTTTCGTCTCGGCGATGGAAGCAGGCGGTGTCGCCGCCATGGAGGTGGTCGCGCGTGATCTCAAGACGCTCGGCCTCTACACGGCCCGCGCCCTCAGCTTCGATGGCGTGGAATATGACGTGCTCGAACACGCGCTCACCCCGGCCCAGATCGAGATCTACGACGCCTATGCGGGAGCCTTTCGCACGATCCACCACAATCTCGAGGCAGCGTTGACTGCGACCGGCGTCAATGATGCTTCGGGAGAGACCAATGCCTCGGCTGCTCGCGCCTCGGCCAAGTCCCGCTTCGAGAGCACGAAGCAGCGCTTCTTCAACCATCTCCTGATGGGCATGAAAGCCCCGACCATCATCCGCGCGATCAAGGACGATCTGGCAGCGGGCAAGGCTTGCGTCATCCAGGTGGTTTCGACAGGCGAGAGCCTGCTGAAACGCCGGCTTGAGACGATGGATTCCGACGACGAGCTCGTCGAGGGTGCCTTGACGCCGCGTGACTACGTGCTGGGCTACCTCGAACAGGCCTTCCCGATTCATGCTCAAAAGCTCGTCGAGATCGACGGCAATATGGTGGTGGAACCTTTACGGGATGAGACCGGGGCGCTCGTTGTCTCGCGCGAGGCGCTCGCCCTGCGCGATGCGGCCATGATGGAGTTGATGACGCTCGCCCCGATCCCCTCGGCGCTCGATCAGATCCTCTGGGCCTTTGGTGACGACGCCGTGGCAGAAGTCACGGGGCGGTCCATCCGGCCCCTCAAGGCCGAGGATGGTCATCTCTTCATCGAAAAGCGCGCCGCCAGCAGCAATTCCTCCGAAACCCAAGCCTTCATGGACGGCGAAAAAGATATCCTTATCTTCTCCGATGCAGGCGGCACGGGCCGGTCCTATCACGCGGCGCAAACGGCGAAGAACCAGAAACGGCGGCGGCACTACCTGCTGGAGCCCGGCTGGCGCGCCGATGCGGCCATCCAGGGGCTCGGCCGCACGCATCGCTCTGCCCAGGTCAGCGCGCCTTTCTTCCGGGTCTGCACCTCGGATGTGCATGGCGAAAAGCGTTTCACCTCGACTATAGCCAAGCGCCTCGACCAGCTGGGGGCCCTGACCAAGGGCCAGCGCGAGACCGGCTCGCAGGGCATGTTCCGCGAGGAGGACAATCTCGAAAGCCCGATCGCACGGGCGGCGCTGCGTGGGTATTTCGCCGATCTTGCCGCCGGGCGCGCTGAGGCGATGAGCTACGAGAGCTTCACCGACTGGACGGCCCTGCGGCTGATCGACAAGGACGCGGTGCTGCTCGAAGAGCTGCCGCCGATCCAGCGGTTTCTGAATCGGGTGCTTGCCCTTCCCATCCACATGCAGAACGCGCTCTTTGCCGAGTTCATGCGCCGGATCGCTGATCAGACCGAACGCGCGCGGGCGGCGGGCACGCTCGATCTCGGCGTGGAAACCCTGCGCGGCGAAAAGATCGAGCAGGTCTCCACGGAGGATCTCTGGACCTGCCCGAAATCTGGCGCCGTGACGCGGATCATCGGGCTCGAGGTGACGGACCCGGTCCATGTCCTGGGCGCTGAAGAGGCCATATCGCGCAATCCGGACAAGCTGCCGATGGTCAATCGCG
>NZ_QCYG01000008.1 GCF_003072065.1 Thalassorhabdomicrobium marinisediminis | reverse complement strand
AGGAAGGGGTGGGGCAACTGGAAGCGAAGCTCGAAGAACTTATGAGCGACTTCACCGCGATCCGCACGTCAATGGAACGTCACGCGAAATCTCTGGATGCGTTGGTCCCCCGAGCAGACGCCATGAACGAGGTGCGGGGGATGCAGCAGCAAATCATGGAAACCCTACAGAACCAGGCTTCCGCTATCAGCTCAATTCAAGCGCAATTGGGGCTGCCGATCTTCGACGATGTGACGTGATCTGTTTGGCGAAACGAGCGGATGCCGGTCTGAAAGCCGTCATGGTCCAAGGCGACAGCGGAGCCCTCATTTTACAGTTCGCTCCTCACGTTGTCGAAATCGGACGCGACGGACGGCTGGAGGTCCGGGATGTTAAAGACCCAGAGGAGGCCGCGCGGATCGCCGAGAGCCTCGCGTCAAACTTGGCGGTGGAGCTGATCGACCCAGAACAAGGCGTGCCCGAAGCTGGCCCCGATATGGAGTGGTAGGTTGCTTGGCTCTGCGAAATATCTGTCGTCTGCATAGAAGATTGGGAGACGAATCCTGCGAAATAATTGCCGGTCGAATTTTGGGGATAACAGGAAAACACTTGCTGCAATGTGGTACGATGTGGCTAAATTGGGGGGCATCTTTAGACGAATTAAGAGGTGCAACATGCAACCAAAGCAAACCCCAACTCTCCGCCTGATCGACCGCTGGGCCGTCATCGACCGGCTTGGAATCTCGGAATCCACTCTCGAGCGCATGATGGTGCGCGAGGTCGATTTCCCGCAACCCCGCCGGATCAGTTCCAGATCCATTCGCTGGCTCGAACACGAGGTGGACGCATACAGTCGAAAGCTGGAGACCGTGGATTACTTCGGCGAGGATGATTGAAGTTGGGTTCAAGCCGGACATATCAATTGTTCGGCTTGAGTGCACTTAAACCAAATCGATCAACTGCGGTGGCACCGCGCCGCCCGTTACATAGTCGGCCCAGTCCTGCATCAGGATGCGCCGCTCATCGAGCAAGTCATCTCGCATGTAGGCGGCAACGAGCTCATCCTTTTCATGAGACAACGCCATCTCCATGACGTCGTGGGCGTATTTGCTCTGCTTGCGCGCCCAGGTTCGGAAGGTGGTTCGAAGCCCATGGGCCGTGATGCCAGGATCGAATTTCTGAACGAGAATACAGGCGGCGTTTTCGCTCATTACGCCGGACTTATTACGGGGGCGTGCGAAAACCCAGTCGGATCCTTGGGTTAAAAGCTCCATGTTGGAGAATACGCCACCGAGTTGCCTGCTGACCGGAATCCGGTGAGTCCGACGCATCTTCATGTGCTCAGACTGGCTGGTCCAGATGCCACGTTTGAGATCAAGATCCGCCCACTCGAGAAATCGAATTTCTTTGGTACGTTTGGCAGACAGGATCAACCCCATGACCATCTGTCGGAGGTCCTCTTGTACATCGCATTCCAGAAGCCAAGTCCACAAATCGGGAGCTCGCTCCCATTCCAGTGCGGGCAAATGCTTGGTTTTCTTTTTCACGTGGCCAAACGCGATCTTGGTATTGAAGTCCGCGGGGTTTACCTCGACATGCTCCAACAGTCTTGCGAGTTCAAAGATCTCGCTGACACGACCGAGGGTGTGGCGAGCCGTTGCATGTTTCACGCGCCAGATCGGGTCGAACACGGCGATCACATGGCGCTGTTTGATCTCGTCCAGACGCATCCGTCCGAGGTGAGGGAAGACGTAGGTTTTCAGCGTGCTCCAGATCTGATCAATGTGCTTGCCGTTTGAAAGGCTCAGCCTCTTGCGATCGAACCACACTTTGGCAAACTCTCGAAAGAGGGGTTGCACGCCACTTGCATCGGGGAGGTCGGGCATGTGTGAAAGACTGTCACTTGCTGGCGGGGTGTAGTCGGGATCGAGCAATTCTGCTTTCTTCAGAACAGCCTGCATCCGTGCATCCCGGAGGGACAGTTTCGGGAACTGTCCAAGGGTAATCCAGCGCGCGGCCGTACCCATTCGCAACCGAAGCTGGAAAGTCTTGCTCCCGCCCTTGTTCAATCGAAGATAAAGCCCATTGCCATCATGCAAACGGTCCGAAGAAATACCATAGACCGCGGCTTCGATTTGTTTGACTGTCAGCATGACGCAGATCCTTGCTCGAAATTGGGGTTTTTCACTCGGGACAGGGTACGAAACGGCATTGGACTGCTACAGGGCCGTCTGAATGCGGGTGAGGGCAGTCGGCGGAAAAAATAAATGAAATATAATGACTTACGAGGAATCTTTGAAGGCTCTTGGACGCATGAGATGCGTTTGACTGCCATATCCTCGGCCCGCCACTCATATTGGGCGGCAGCTTATTCCTGATGGGGTGCTCCGCAGGCCGCGGGGAACGCGTGTCTGTCTAGGCACAGCGAATGCGCACCGTCATCTAATTATGCGGGGCCAGCAGCATTCCCGTCTCGGTCCCTTCGGTCACCTGCTGTCACGATGCGGGCGAGCGGGGGGAAAGCGCGTTAAGGCCAACCCCTGTCGCTTTTCGTGTTGGAGCTCACTTTGACCTTGCTTGGCTCCGGTCAGGCCAAGCTCAGGAGAGCCAGGCCTTGACCTCGGGTCGTTCAAGAACGGCGCGCATATGCGCTTCGGCCTTGTCTTCGGGCATCCGCAAGGCCATCGGCGCGCGGGTGGGGCCGCAGTCGATGCCCTGCAGGCGCAAGGCGATCTTCATGCCCGGCAGCACGCCGGTCTCGAGAAGTGCTTCGACGAAAATCTGCGACACGTCCTGCAGCTCTTGCGCGCGGCGCAGGTCGCCGTCGTTCATCGCTGCGTCAAGGGCGACGTAGAGCTTGCCCAGAAGGTTATAGGTCGTGCCGATGCCGCCATTCGCGCCCAACACCTTGCCGGTCGTGTAGATTTCATCGAAGCCGAAGAAGTAGCTGCTGTCGGGACGCTGGCGGCGGAGCATAGAGAACTTGAACGTGTCGGTCGAGGTGAACTTGATCCCCGACACGTTGGGCAGATCGAGAATCCGGACAAGCGAATCCAGCGGGATCGGACGCCCGGTGCGCACCGGCACCTCATAGACGATCAGGGGCAGGTCGGTGGCTGCCGCCAGATCGCGGTAGTAGCCTTCGATCTCGGCGTCGCTGAACGGATAGGAATGGGGGGGCAGGGCGGACAGTGCGTGATAGCCCAGCCCGGCCGCCTGTTCCGCCAGCCGGATCGAATCGCGCAGATTCGGCATGCCCACATGGGCGATCAGGGTCGTGTCGCGCCCTTGCGCGCAGTCTGCCACGATGCCCTGCTGCTGCGACAGCTCCTCAACATCCAGAAGGCCCGCTTCACCGCTGCTGCCGCCGACGTAAAGCCCCGCCAGCCCCTGGCCAAGGACATAGTCCGTCAACGCCCGCTGCCGCGCCTCATCAAAGGCGCCGTCGTCGTTCAGGCCGGTCATCAGCGCGGCGTACATGCCGCTCATTTTCTTGGTCATTGTCGTCTCACCTTGTGGGTTTCGTGCGACGGTCTGGCTCCGTCAAAACCGGTCTGGCCTTACAGCATCGCGCTTGGAAGTTGCCCCATCCATACACCTCTCATTTTTAGTTTGACAAGATTTTATTATGGTCATACCAAAACGGCGGGAGGAACTATCAGGATGCGAGCGACCGCCACACCGACGCGCAATACGCCCGATGTGATCGCCGAGGCGCTGATCGCCGAGATCAGGGGCGGCGTCTTTGCGCCCGCCACACCGCTGCCCACCGAGCGCGAGCTGTGCGAGAGGTTCGCAGCCTCGCGCCCCACCGTGCGTGAGGCTTTGGCCCAACTGCAGATGCGCGGCTATGCCGAGGCGGGGGCGGGCAAACGGCCGCGTGCCGCGCTCCCGTCAATCACCAGCATTCTCAAGGGCACCGGCGATCATATCCGTGAAATTCTCGGCGACACCGAAAGCGGGGCCCATCTTGAGCAGATGCGCCAATTCATCGAAACCGGCGCCGCGCGCGAAGCCGCGAAACGGGCCGACAACGCCCAGTTGTCCAAGCTGCAATCTGCGCTCGAGGACAACTTCGCGGCAATCGGCACGGCCTGTTTCGCCACCACCGACATTGCCTTTCATCGCGCCCTTGTGGCGGTTGTCGGCAACCCGGTCATTCTGGCGCTGCACGATATGTTCGTCAGCACCATGATCGCCCACCGGCCGCCCACCGATGATGCCCGGCGTTACGACCAAATCGCCTATGAAGAGCATCGCGAGCTGTATCAGGCCATTCTGAACGGCGAAGTGCTGGCCGCAACCGATGTGATGGACCGTCATCTGACGCGGTCCTATCGCGCGCGTTTGCAGGTCCCGAAAATCACGACCGCTGCAAAAGACCAGCCGACGGGTTGAAGCAGCCCACGACGACCCAATCGTCAATCATCGAAAAACAAGGAGGATACGATGACTTTGAAGACCCACCTGCTCGCCTGTGCGGCGACCCTGGCGATGGCCCTGCCGGCCCATGCCGAACGCGAACTGACCCTTGGGATGCAAGACAACGAAGCGTCCAACGTCTACGCTGGCACGCAGGAATTTGCCGCGCGGCTGGAAGAGGCCTCCGGCGGTGAGCTGACCGTGAACATCTTCCCCTCCTCGACCCTTGGTGACTTCAAGGCGATGGTCGCGCAGGTGCAGGCGGGTGAGCTGGACATGGTCATCACCGGCTACCCGGACATGAGCTACATCATCCCCGAGCTGAACCTGATCGGCGCGCCCTATGTCGCCGACGACTTCGACCACCTTAAAGAGATCATCGCCGGGGACTGGGGTCAGGAGATGGCCGCCAAGTTCGAAGAGAACGGCGTGCATCTGCTGGATGTGTGGTATTACGGCACGCGCCAGACCACAGCCAACCGCGCCATCGAATCCATGGACGACATGGAAGGCCTGCGCATCCGCACGCCGAACGTGCCTTTCCTGATCGCCTATGCCGAAAACACCGGCGGCACGGCGGCCCCCGTTGCCTTCGCCGAGGTCTATCTGGCCCTGCAGACCAATCAGGTCGACGCGCAGGAAAACCCGCTGCCCACAATCGAGGCGATGAAATTCTACGAGGTGCAAAGCCACGTGGCGATGACCAACCACTTTGTGGCCTCCGCCGCAGTGCAGATTTCCAACGATCTGTGGGACAGCCTGAGCGATGAGGAAAAGGGCTGGATTCAGGAAGCCGTCGAAGCGGGCGGCGAAGTGAACAACAGCAAGACGATCCAGGCCGAAGAGGATCTGATCGCGACCTTCGAAGAGCGCGGCCTGACCATCACGCGCCCCGATCTCGCGCCGTTCCGCGAGGCGATGCAGCCCTACTATGACACGCTGGAAGCCGAATTCGGCGAAGGCGCAATCGCCCGCGTTCGCGGCGAATAAGCCATCTGTCGGCGGGCGCGCTGGCGCCCGCTGACCCCCTCTTTCCACAAGGACCGCGCCATGAAACCCCCAAGCCGATACAGTGTCGGAGGCACCGTCGCCGCGGTCCTGTTCATCGTGCTGATCGCCGTGGTCCTTGTGCAGATCCTCGGCCGCACGCCGGTGCTGCGCGGCCCGGTCTGGACGGAAGAGGTCGCGCGCTGGGTCTGGGTCTGGATGGCCTTCATCGGCATCGCCGAAGTGGAACGGCAGGACGGCCAGTTGAAAATGGCCTTTCTGGCAGACCTGTTGCCCGCAAAGGTGCGGCTGGTGCTCTACACGCTGATTGATGTCGTGTTCCTGGGCCTTGTGGGGCACTTGATCTGGATCAGCTACAAAACCGTTCTGCGCACCTCCAACAATATCAGTGTCACCCTGCCGACCACCGATGCGGTTCTCTATGCCTCGGCGCTGGTCGGCTTTGTCCTTATTCTTTACCGCATCCTGCGCCGCATCTTCGGACGACGGGATGTCACCGTGACACGGGAACCAACGCTATGACCCTTGCCGCCGTCGGCATCATGTGGCTGATCTTCGTGTTGATCGGCGTGCCCATCGGGATCGCCATGATCTTCGTCTCCATGGGATATTTCTACTATACCGGCATGGGGATCAGCTTTGCCTCACAGCGGATGGTGGACGGGCTGAACAGCTTTCCGCTCCTTGCGGTGCCGCTGTTCATCCTTGCCGCCGGCGTGCTGAACTCCGCCGGGATCACCAAGCTTCTGTTTGGCTTTGCCCGCTCGCTGGTTGGCCATATCACCGGCGGGCTGGGCCATGTGAACGTGCTGGCGTCGCTGTTCTTCTCGGGCATGTCCGGCTCGGCGCTGGCCGATGCGGGCGGCTTGGGCAAGATGGAGATCGAGGCCATGCGCGAAGCGGGCTATGACGACGATTTCGCCGGCGCGGTCACGGCGGCCTCGTCGATGATCGGCCCGCTGGTGCCGCCCTCGATCACCATGGTGCTGTACGGCGTGATCGCCAACGTCTCGATCGGCAAGCTGTTTCTGGGCGGGATCGTGCCCGGCGTGCTTTGCGCCGTCGCGCTGATGACCATGGTCTGGGTCATCTCGCGCCGGCGGAACTACCCGACCGACACCCGCTCCACCCCGGGCGAGATCGGCACCCTCTTCGTCAAATCCCTTCCTGCACTGCTGACCCCCGTGGTGATCGTCGGCGGCATCTTTTCGGGGATGTTCTCACCCACCGAAGCGGCCGCGATCACCGTGCTCTACGCGATCCTGATCGATCTTGTCTTCTACCGCGAGCTGACCTGGCGCAAGCTGTGGGACGCGCTTTACGAGACAACCGTCACGTCCGCCTCCATCGCCACCATCGTCGCCGGTGTCGGCCTGCTCAGCTTCATCATGGCGCGCGAGCAAGCGCCGCAGCAGATTGCGACGTTCTTTTTGTCGATTGCCGACAGCCCGATCACCTTCCTGATCGCCGCCAACCTGATGATCTTCGTTTTGGGCTGCTTCATCGAAGCGCTGGTGATCCTGCTGGTGGTGGTGCCGATCCTTGTGCCGGTCGCCATGGGCTTCGGCATCGATCCGGTGCATTTCGGGATTATTACCGTCCTCAACCTCATGATCTCGATCCTGACGCCGCCCATGGGCATGGCCCTGTTTGTCGTGGCGCAGGTCGGGGGCATTCCCTACCAAAGGCTGGCGCGGGCCATTCTGCCTTGGCTGATCCCGCCTTTCGTCGTGCTGATCCTGATCTGCGCCTTCCCGATCCTGGTCACCGGCCTGCCCAACCTGATGGATAGATAACATGAACCCTTTGACCCTTTTGCGCCGCGGGCTGGTGGTGTCCTGTCAGCCTGTCGATCATGGCCCGATGGACCGGCCCGAGATTGTCGCCGCCATGGCGCAGGCGGCGGTGGCGGGCGGTGCCGACGGTCTTCGCATCGAAGGCGTCGACAACCTCGCCGCGGTGCGGCCTGCCGTATCCGTGCCGATCATCGCGATCCTCAAACGCGATCTCGACGACAGTCCGGTGCGTATCACGCCTTTCTTGCAAGATGTCGAAGCTTTGGCCGCCGCGGGGGCCGACATCATCGCCTATGACGCCACAGACCGGCCCCGCCCCGCGCCCTCAGCCGCCATCGTCGAGGCGATCCGCAGCTCGGGTGCTTTGGCCATGGCCGATTGCGCGACCCTTGCCGACGGGCAGCGCGCCCTGCGCGAAGGTGCCAGCATACTCGGCACGACCCTGTCAGGCTACACCGACGAGACGGCGGACCGTGCCGACGGGCTCGACACCGACCTGATCAGCGCCTTCCGCGCCTTGGACGCTTTCGTCATGGCCGAAGGGCGCGTGAACACGCCAGAGCTCGCCGCGCGGGCCATGCAGGCAGGGGCGGATGCGGTGACGGTGGGCACGGCGCTCACGCGGTTGGAAATCATGACGGACTGGTTCGCCGCCAAGATAAAATCGTCCCCCGAGGACCGGTAATGCGCCCCGTGATGCCCCCCGTGCCGCGCGATGCCCTGACGGGCTTTGCCGCCGATCTGGGCGGCACCAAGACGGCCGCGGCCCGCATCGAAGGCGGCGCTGTCGTGCAGCGACTGACAGTGCCCACCAATGGGGCCGCCGAACCGGACGCGCAAATTGCAGCGATTGGCGATCTGTTGGCACAGCTCGGACACGGCCGAGGCGCGCCCCTTGGGATCGCGGTCGCGGGGCGCGTGGACGGGGCCGGCGGCTGGCACGCGGTGAACGAGGGCACGCTGTCGGGGATCGGGGACTTCGACCTGCGCGGCGCGCTCTTGCAGGCGTTCGGACGGGCGACGTGTCTGAATGATGCTGCCGCTGCGGCCTTTGCCGAAGGCCTTTACGGGGCTGGCGCGACAAGCGAGTGTTTCGCCTACATCACCGTGTCCACCGGCGTGGGCGGCGGTCTGGTGATCCACAACCGGCTTTTGTCCAGCGCCAACGGGCTGTCGGGCCATGTGGGTTTTGTCGCAAGCCGTCTCGCCCGCACCGCCTGTGGCAGCGGACGTCAGGCCACGGTAGAGAGCGTCGCCGGAGGGCGGGGCATCGCGGCGGCGGCCCGTGCTGCGGGATATGCAGACCACGACGCCCGCGCCGTTTTCGAGGCAGCCGCGAAAGGACAGGACTGGGCCGAACAGATCGTCACCACATCGGCCCGCGCCATCGCCGCGCTGATCGGTGACCTGACGGCGATCCTTGGCCTTGATACCGTGGCGCTGGGTGGCAGTATCGGGCTTGCCGAAGGCTACCTCGACCGGGTGCGCCACGCCCTGACCGAGGAGCCCGCGCTGTTCCGGCCCGACATCGTCCATGCCAGTCTGGGGCACGACGCCCCGCTGTTCGGCGCTCTGGCCCGCTTTCAAGAATGGGAAACGACATGAAAGTATTGATCCTGCCGGATTTGCAGGCCGCGATCGCGCGAGCTGCGGATATCATCGTCAAGACCGTGCAGACCAAGCCCGACGCGGTGCTGGGTCTGGCCACCGGGGGCACCATGTTGCCGCTCTACGACGAACTTGCGCACCGTCACCGTGCGGGCAAGGTGTCCTTTGCCAGCACCACCAGCTTCAATCTGGACGAATACATCGGCCTCTCGCCCGAGCATCCGTGTTCCTACCACCACTACATGCAGCAGGCGTTCTTCGACCACGTGGACATCGACCCGGCCCGCACCCATCTGCCCAAAGGCGACGCAAGCGATCCGCAGGCCGCCGCCGACGACTACGAGGCGCGCATTTCTGATGCGGGCGGGATCGACCTGCAACTGCTCGGCATCGGACAGAACGGGCACATCGGCTTCAACGAACCCACGGCAAGCCTGGGTTCGCGCACACGGATCAAGACCCTGACCAGAAGCACGCGCGAAGCGAACCAGCGGTATTTCAGGTCCTTCGACGAGACGCCGCAATATGCGATCACCACCGGCGTGGCGACGATCCTTGAGTCGCGCAAATGTCTGTTGATTGCCACCGGCGCCGCCAAGGCCGAAGCCGTGGCCCGCATGATCGAAGGCCCCCTTGCGGCCGTCTGTCCGGCCTCGGCGCTGCAGTTGCACAAACGCGCGACCGTGGTCCTTGACGCCGAAGCGGCCGAACAGCTCGCCTTGCGGGACTACTACGAGACGGTGCACCCCGACGGCCGTGAAAGCGCGTTCGGCGGGTAAAACATTATGTGCCGCGCCCTATCCGCGGCACTCGATAAACCCGGTGAAGGTGGTGGCCATGTCGGCCAGCTCGGTGGGGGGCAGCGGGGCGTCGCTGGTGCCAAGCTGCGGTTCGATGCCGTTCTGGAACAAAAACAGCTTCGCCAGCTCGCCCCGGATGGCAAAATTGACGTTCTGCGGCGTGTCGCCGGTCGCTTCGGCAATGGCACGTTCGTCAAGTTTGCTGACGACCACCCCGACCACCTCACCGTCAGCGGCAAGGACCGGCCCCCCGGAATTGCCCGTCTGCACCGGCGCTGTGATCTGCATGCCGCCGATCTCCCCTCCGAACCCCAGCTTCGAAGACACCGCCCCCCGCGTGACGTTCAACCCCGACAGGATCCCGGCCAGTGGGAAGCCCACCACCGTCACGTCCGAATTCAGACGCGCCGGCGTGGGAGAGAAGCGCGCGAAGTCGTCGCCGGACCAGTCGGACACATGCAGCAGGGCAAGATCGTCATCCTCGGAGGCGGCAACACGGGTCGCGGGCATCCCGTTGAAGGTGATCGTGCTGCATCCTTCGATCACATGGGCATTGGTCAGAACATGCCCCTTGGCATCGACCACGAAACCCGTCCCCGACGACACCTGCGGCGTCGCCGGTTTGGCGGGAGTCGCAATGGAGGTCTGCGGAGCGTCCTCCTCGGCGCTGAGCACTGCGGCAGTCTGCAGGATCGCCGTCTCGAGGGTGCCGTTCTCGGTGATTTGCAAGGGCGCGGTGCGGCCCACCGCGATGCTTCCCGCGACCGCGTTCAGAAGCGCGGTATCGCGGCGATTGGCCGACAGCATGATGGTCCGCCAGGCACCGTTGGTGAAATTGGACCGCGTATAAAGCACCGCGCCGCCTGGTTGCGTGACGCTGCTGATGGCATAGTCCTGACGGCGCAGGATGTAGGGCTCGGCCCCCGCCGCTGCGCTGTGTTCGGTGTAGTCGTGCAGGCGCTGGGTCGTCGCGCGGGAATGCACCCCTACGGAATAGGACAGGCTGCTGTTGCGGTGCCGGAAGTTCACGAAATTGTCCGTCGGAGGGTCAGTGCGCGCTGCGCCATTGGGAAACAACATCGACATGTTCAGGCCGTCGAAATACTCGATCTGCCAGCCGTCCCGGTCGACCAGCTGAAAGAAGCCGAAGGCCAGCAGGGCCATGTGCCAGTCTTCCGTCGCGGAGCCGAATTCCTGCCGCGAAAACCGTTGCATCGCGCGTTGGCTGCGGGGGCCCCAGTCCCCGTCCAACAGTCCGTTGTAATGTCCCTCGAACGCCAATGCCGCCTGCAGGAAACGACGATCATTCCACGAAAGGGTGTCGGCGCGGAAGGTTCGGAACAGGTTGCTGTAGTCCTGCGCCTCGGTTTTCGGGGACCCCACAAGCGCGAACAGGACAACGGCGAGCAAACGACAAAAAACGACCATGGCACTCCCTCATGACCCTGGTGGATCGTGCCACAGGGGCGCGCGCTTTCGCAATCCCCCGAGGGGGCGTGGCGCTTGGGTGTTGCAGGAGGGGCTGGTGGGCGCCCGTCGCATAAGAGCAGGGCCGGGGGGGGAGGGGCGGCGGGCCGGGGTGCCGGATGGCACACCGCCCCGCCGCTTGGTTTGTTTAGTGGCTCGCGGTCTCGGCAGAGGGGCCGCGGGGGACCAGTGCGCGAACGAGGTCGCGCATGTGCAGCACGCCCACCTGTTCGCCGTCGCGCGTCACCTTGTAGTGCTTGTTGGTGTCGCCGCCCGAGGCCTCGATCACGTTTTCCAGCGTGTCGTCGTGGTCAACCTCACCGCTGACACCCTCGGCGGGGGCGGTGGTCTTTTCCATCACCGAGCGCACGCGCAGCACGCGGGCGCGGTTGATGTCGGCCACGAAGTCCTCGATGTAGGGATCGTTGGGGTGCAGCAGGATCTGCTGCGGCTCGCCCTGTTGCACGATGAACCCGTCTTTCAGGATCACCAGATGGTCCGCCAGCTTCAAGGCCTCATCCAGATCGTGGGTGATGAAAACGACCGTTTTCTGCAACTCGTTCTGCAACTCGATCAACAGGTTCTGCATGTCAGTGCGGATCAGGGGGTCGAGCGCCGAGAAGGCTTCGTCCATCAGCATGATGTCACTGTTAGAGGTCAGCGCCCGGGCGATCCCGACGCGCTGCTGCATCCCGCCCGACAATTGCGCCGGATACTGGTTGCCCTGACCCTCAAGCCCGACCCGGTCGAGCCATTTCGTCGCCTCGGCGGCATAGGCCTTGGGGCGCTGGCCGCTGATCGACGGGGCAAGCCCCGTGTTCTCCAGCACCGTGCGGTGCGGCAGAAGCGCGAACTTCTGGAACACCATCGACATCCGGTGCTGCCGCAGGTCGCGCAGCTGCCGCGCCGAATAGTCAAGGATGTTGTCCCCGTCGACGAGGATCTCCCCCGCCGTGGGTTCAATCAACCGGTTGAGGTGCCGGATCAGGGTGGATTTCCCCGAGCCCGACAGCCCCATGATCACCGTGGTCTTGCCCGTGGGCATGTCGACGTTGATGTCGTTGAGCCCCAGCACGTGGTTGGTCTCGGACAGCAGCTCGGCCTTGCCGATGCCGTCCTTGACCCGTTGCAGGGCGGTTTCAGGGTCGTTTCCGAAGATCTTGTAAAGACCCCGGATCGAGATTTTGGGTGTCGTGTCAGTCATCTCAATATCCTTACTGGGGTTGCTGTGCATTGATACGGGCCAAGGCGGCCTTGGTCACCCGGTCAAGGATGACGGCAAGGAACACGATGCCCAGACCGGACAACAGCCCGACGCCCAGTTCAAGGTTGCGAATGCCGCGCAGCACCAGCACGCCAAGCCCGGGGGCCGAGACGAGGGATGCGATCACGACCATGGCAAGGCTCATCATGATGGTCTGGTTGACGCCCGCCATGATGTTGGGCAGCGCCAGCGGCACCTGCACCCGGTAAAGTTTCTGCCGCTCGGTCATGCCGAAGGCATCCGCCGCCTCGATCACGTCGGGATCGACCAGCCGGATGCCAAGGTCGGTCAGGCGCACCACGGGCACGATTGCGTAAAGGATGATCGCAATGCCGTAGAGCTTCGGCTCGGTCACGCTGAACAGGAAAATCAGCGGGATCAGATAGACGAAGGGCGGCAGCGTCTGCAGCATGTCGAGGATGGGAATGACCGCCCGCTGCACCCGGTCACTGCGCGACATGGCAATGCCGATGGGCACCCCGAGCAACACGCATATAAAGGCACAGACGAAGATGATCGCCAGCGTCTGCATGGTGTAATCGTAGTAATCCACAAATGCGAGCAGGCCAAAGACGACCGCCACCAGCCCGACCAGCTTGAGCGACCGGCCCACCAGCCAGGAAATCAGCATCAGCGCCGGAATCATGATGAACCAGGGCATCGCCTGCATCAGCCAAAGCGCATTCTCGAGCGCCCAGCTCAGCGGTTGCGTGATCGGGTCGACGATGACCTTCAGGCCATCCTTGATGTCGAGAAACCCGCGCTCCAGCCCTAGTGTGAGGTCCCGCGACTGGGGGATCTTGTCACAGGCGTCGTGCAGCGCATCGAGCGAGGGAAACGGCGTATCCCACAGCGATGTCGTGTCGTCCCCGCCGCCGGAATTGCCCAGCAGGTCCGCCATCGAGGACAGGCCGCTGCTTTCTTCGCCGCACCAGCCCCTCAGCCCTGTCTTGTCGAATAGAAAATCATATGTTGCCATCTCATTACCCTTCCGGCGCCTGGCGCCGTCGTCGTCTTTGTTGTCATCCGTCCATCTGCGCGTGATCGCGCGGCGCCCCTGCGCCAAAAAAAGAGCCGACGGCCCTGCGGGACCGTCGGTGATAAAAAGCAGAAGGGCGGCACCCGCAGATGCCGCCCTTCGTAACAGGATTATTCAAGCAGGGGTGCAAGTTTCTCGCGGGCATCGTCGTTCAGCCACGCCCCCCACTGGTCCTTGTTGTTTTCCAGGAAATACACCGCGGCTTCCTCGGCCGTTGCGTTGTTCTCATCCTGCCAGGCCAGCAGACCGCTCACCGTGTCGGACTTGAACGAGATGTTCGTCAGAAGCTCCGACTCCTCGGGGTGGGACTCGTAGAAGTCCTTGGTCACGATGGTCAGGATCGGCGCCGTCGGGAAGGCCGAAGGGCGCGGGTCGGGGGTGTTGGCGTTCTGGTTCGCGGCGTGGGCGTCTTCGTCGAATTCACCCAGATCGATGCTCACCATGTCGTATTTGCCAAGCGGCGTGGTCGGGCCCCAGTAGTAGCCGAACCAAGGCTCTTCGTTCTCGAACGCCGAGGCCATGGAGGTGGCCAGCGTCTCACCGGAGCCGTGGTTGAAGACTTCGATGCCGTTGCCTTCCAGATCGAACGCACGGGCAAGGTTGTCGCTGATCACGCGGCAGCCCCAGCCATCGGGACAGTTGTTGAACATGCCGCCGACCAGTTCGGGGTTGGCCAGCACGCCGTCGATCGTCTTCAGTTCGGGGTGCTCTTCAACCAGATAGGCGGGCAGCCACCAGCCTTCGACACCACCGGGGTCAAGAACACTGGTCAGCTCGACGATCTGGCCGCCTTCCTTGAGCTTGTCATAGACGTCACCGGCTGCGTTCGGCCAAAGTTCGGGCACGATGTCGGGTTCGTTGTTCTCGGCCAGCGATGTCACCGCAGGCGTCGTGTCAGAGGGCACGACAGCGACGTCACAGCCATAGCCCTGCTCAAGCAGGAACTCGGACACGGCGACGACGATCTTCGCCGAGGCCCAGTTCATTTCGGCCATCGTCACTTCGCCGCAGTCGTCGGCCGCCAGTGCGGCACCGGGGATCGCAAGCGCGACGGCGCTTCCCAACAGATACTTTTTCATCACGTTATCTCCTTCTGTGTGGCGCCGGTCGCAAGGGCTTCGGCGCATGACTCGTCAGGGTGGGTGCATCAGGCCGGCGCCCGGACAGGGGCCCACCTTGGCACCGTTCGGCCGGAACCAAACAAACCACCGCCCAAGGTTCAACCCCCGGGGGCAAGGTATATCCGGTGGCGGACCAGTCTGATCCGTGTATAGGCGGTCGCGAATCAACGGACAAAGGTCGGTTTTCTGCCTCGCAGCGCCCGGATTTGGCGCGGGGGGCGGCCGCGCCTAAGCCGGACCGGGCTGGGCTGCCATGATCGACCAGGACTGCAACAGGCGCACGGCCGTGTCCGATGCGATCCGGCGGCGTTGCAGACGGGTGCGCAGGATCGTGTCGGCGACCTGCGCCACAACGCTGTGGCGCACCTGGCCGTCAGGCAGATCCATGTCGTTCAACTCCTCCGGCAACAGGCCGAACTGGGTGCCGACGGCCAGCTCGGGGGCGTTCTCGTAAACGCCGACGTGCTCGAGCATCAGCAGGTTGTGAAACAGCTCACCGGATTGCTGATGCACGTTCTTGAGCACCACAAGGGTCGGGCGTTTCTCGGTCAGCGCGGTGCGAATCTCCGCCCGCGCGGCGTCGTTTTCCGTGTCGCCCTGCAGGAACCGGCAATTCTGCCCCAGATGCTCGGCGGTCGCCCCGGTCAAGGTCTGAAACGCCGGGTTGAAATAAACCAAAGGTTGATCCGGGGCCGACAGGTTCGAGATGGTGATTGCAAAATGCATCTTGTCGAGTGCATTTTGCAACTTTCCGAATTCGACTTTTCCGCTAAATTGCATCGAAACCCTGTCCTTGTGATCTTGTCATCATCCACCCCTGCTATAGATCGGTTCGTTCCCCATGTCCAAAACTCCTAAGTCGGTCGCGCCTATCCTTGTGGGCGTCGGGGCCTCTGCGGGCGGACTCGAAGCGTTCCAGCGATTGCTCAAGGGGCTGCCGGACGATCATGATCTTGTGCTGATCCTGGTTCAGCACCTTGACCCGGACCACGACAGCCTGATGCCCGAGCTGGTGCGCTCGAAGACCGCCTCACCAGTGCACAGCATCACCGACAACATGACGATTGAAGCCGGGCACATCTATCTTCTGCCCCCCGGTTACGAGCTCGGGATCGAGGGCGCGACGCTCAAGCTGATCGCGTTTGAAGAGCCGCGCGGGCTGCGCCGGCCGATCGACCACTTCTTCAAAAGCCTCGCGCAGGCCCACAAGGACAACGCCATTGCGGTGGTGCTCTCGGGGACGGGCAGCGATGGCGCCGAGGGCGCGCGCGAGATCAAGGGCGAGGGGGGCCTTGTCTTCGTGCAAACCCCCGATCAGGCGAAATACGATGGAATGCCCCGCAGCGTGATCGATCAGGGCACGGCCGATGTCGTGCTGGACGCGGAAGAAATCGTCGATGTCGTCAAGGATTACTTCGCCCTGCGCACCGACGACGGGATCGAAGCGGACGATGATGCCTATGGCCGGATCATCCGCCAGCTTCGCTTTCGCACGGGCTACGATTTCTCCGAATACAAGGATGCAACGATCCGGCGCCGGGTCGCCGTGCGCATGTCGGTCCTCAACTGCGCGACGCCGGGCGAATATCTGGCCTATCTCGTGGCCCACAAGGATGAGGCCGACCTGCTGTTCCGCGATCTTCTGATCAACGTGACAAGCTTTTTCCGCGACCCCGAGCACTACGACGCGCTGGCGGCCGATGTCATCCCGCGGCTGGTGGAGGAAGCCGAGCCCGACAGCGACCTGCGGATCTGGGTTGCCGGCTGTTCCACGGGGGAAGAGGCCTACTCCATCGCGATGCTGGTTGCGGAAGAGGTCAAGCGCGTGAGCAAGAAGGTCGGCGTGGTGGTCTTTGGCACGGATATCGACGAGCAGGCCCTGAACGCCGCGCGCACCGGCATCTATTCCGACGCGATCTCCGAAGCCGTGCCTGCAGACCTTCTGGCGCAATATTTCAGTCCGGTGGCGAACGGCTATGAAATCAGCAAGGAACTGCGCGGCATCGTGCGCTTCTCGCGGCATTCCTTCGTCAAGGATCCGCCCTTCTCGAAGCTTGATCTGGTGTCCTGTCGCAACGTGTTGATCTACTTCAAGGACAGCCTGCAAGAGGTCGCGATGCAGGTGTTCCATCACGGCCTGCGCGACGGCGGGCACCTGTTTCTCGGGCCCAGCGAAAACCCCAGGGGGATCAAGACCCTGTTTGAAGAGACATCAATGCGCTCGCGCCTGTTCCGGCGGCGTCCCGGGGCGTCCAAACCGCTGTATCTGGGGCGCATGGCGCAGCCCGGCGCGGTCCCGTCGATGCCCGACCCCGAGGCGACGGAGCCTCATCCCCGCGCCATCGACCGGCTGGTGCTGGAAAACTACGCCCCGGCTTATTTGCACGTGGATGAGCACCGCGATGTCCTTTTCGCCTCGCCTCAGGCGACACGCTTTCTGGCGCTGCGGTCCGGCGTGATCTCGGTCAAGCTGTTCGACACCATCGCGCCCGAGCTTGAGCCGGCCCTGCGGCAACTGTCCCGAAAGACCCTTGACGTCGGAGAGGCTGCCGAGGTCGATTTTCAGGGAGAGATCAACGGCCGCACCGAACGCGTCGTCGTCATCGTCCGGCAACTGGCCGATGGCAGCCAGTTGATCGTGCTGCGGGACCGGCTTGACCTGCTTGAGGACCGCCCCGAGGTCGGGATCACCGCCGGATCGGAACCGGACCAGTATGTCGCGACGCTGGAACGCGACCTTGAAGAAGCGCGGCAGGAAGTGCGCACCACCGTTGAAGAGCTCGAGACCTCGAACGAAGAGCTGAAAAGCTCCAACGAGGAAATGATGTCGATGAACGAAGAGTTGCAGTCGGCCAACGAAGAGCTGACGACGATCAACGACGAGTTGCAGCAGAAGCTGCGCGACCTGCATCAAGCCAACACCGACCTTGCCAACTTTATCCAGTCGTCGCGGATTCCCACCGTCTTTCTGGACGATGCCTTCCGTGTGCTGCGCTACACCCCCGAGGCGGAGAATTATTTCCGCTTCTCCGAGGCCGATCTCGGTCGCCCGTTGGAGGACCTCAACTCGGAACTCGATCACGCGCGCCTGCTTGAGCTGTGCGAAAGCGTCATCACCGCGCAACAGGAGACCGTCGAGGAATTCGCCACCGACGAGGGCAAGGCGCTGTCCGTGCGGATCATGCCCTATTCGCCCGACGGGCTTGACCAACGCGGCGTTGTTTTCACGATCCTCGACGTCACCGAACTGCGGACGGCCGTGAAAGCCGCCGATGAGGCCCGCGCACAGGCCGAGGCGCGCGCCGAAGAGGTGCGCCAGATCTACGAGACCAGCCCCCTTGCTATGGGGTTGATCAGCCGCGACATGGTCTATCTGCGGCTGAACGAACAACTGGCGCGCCTCAACGGGTTGTCGCGCACGGATCACGTGGGCCGCACGGTCCGCGACGTCCTGCCCTCGGCCGCCGAGGTGATCGAAGCCAACGTCCGGCAGGTGTTCGAGACGGGTCAGCCGGTCATCGATCAGGAGATCTCCGGCACGACCCGCGACGACCCCGACAAGCAGCACATCTGGCTGTTCGACTTCCTGCCGTTCTTCAGCGACGGGCGGCTGACCGCCGTGTCGACCAACGTGCGCGAGATCACCGAGCACGTCGAGACCGCGAACAACCTGCGCCAGATCATGCGCGAGCTTGAGCACCGCGTGAAAAACATGCTGTCCAACGTCAATTCGCTTATTAACCGCGCGTCCCGCGACGCGACCACCGACCGCGCCGTGTTCGAGACCTTGCAGCGGCGCATTCGGGCGCTATCGCAGACCCATTCCCTGCTCACCGCCGAGAAATGGTCGTCCGCCACCCTGCGCAGCATCGTCGAGCCAGAGACCATCGACGTCTATGGAGAAGAGCGGGTGACGATCAAGGGGCCGGACCTGCGCGTCACTTCGGAAGCGGCGCTAGCGCTGGGCATGGCGGTGCATGAACTGGCGACCAATGCCACCAAATACGGTGCCTTTTCGGTCCCCGAAGGCTATGTCACCATCACGTGGTCGCGCATCAATGACGCCGACAGCGACCGGCTGGTGCTAACCTGGACCGAACGGGGCGGCCCGCCGGTCGAGAAACCCGAACGCACCGGCTTCGGCTCACAGCTGATCACCTCGACCCTTGAAGGCAGTCTTGAGGGAAGTATTTCGCGAATTTGGGAACCAGAGGGCCTTACCATGAGTATAGCCATCGAATACGCCCTCATTGCGGCCCCGATGGAAGACCCTGTGAATGTTTGACGACAAGAAGATCCTGTATCTTGAGGATGAGCCTTTGGTCGCCCTCGACACCAGCGAACATCTGGAATCTCTTGGATTCGGACAGGTCGAGGTGGCCTACAGGCTGGCGAGCGCGGAAAAGAAAGCCGCCGAAGGGGATTTCGACCTCGCCATGCTCGACATCAACGTGGATGGGGGGCAGACCAGCATCGCCTTGGGGCAAAAGCTGAAGGAATCCGGCGTTCAGGTGGTCTTTGCCTCGGGCAACAGCTTTGAGGCGGATCGCCTTTGCAATGAGGGGTTCGCCTTCCTCGACAAGCCCTTTAGTCTCGGCCAGCTGTCGGAAACGCTCAAGACCCTCGCCAGTCAGTCCTGAGGCACCGCCAGCTGGATCACGGCCTCGCGCACGGCACGCAGGGGATGCTGCACGTGGCCGGCCCAGTCATGCACGGCCAGTTCCGGCCCGTAACCCCAGCGCGCCACGGCATCCGCTTGCGTAGGCGATAGGGCGGGGGCGCCCACATAGGGGCGGTTGCCGTCGGCGATGGCCTCCGGCGTGCTGGCGGGCTTGGTGTCAAGAAACGCCGCGATCTGATGCAGGGCGCGGTCCGGCGCGCGGATGATGCCCTCATACCGCAGGATCAGCACCGCATGGAGATAGGGCAGGTCCGCAGCCAGTTGCGCATGGGCCTCGCACCAGTGGTCGATCAAAGCCGCCGGTGCCGCGTCCACCCAGGCGGCGACCGAGGCGGCGACCGCTTCGGGGTGGCGCAGGACGACGATGAATTGCGCCATGGGGAACAGCTGCTGCAACAGCCGCATGCGCGTGAGGTTCACAGGCGATTTCTCGACCCGCCAGTCCAGCCCCGGCGCGAACCACGGGTCCCAGTCATGGTCCAGCCGCAGCCGGGTCTCCAACCGGTTGAGCGGGTGCGCCTCGGTCAGATGTTCTTCGGGGTTGGTGGCAAACTGCATGGGCCGCCCCGACAGGGCGGTGTGCGGGATGGCCCCTTGCAGATAAACCCCCTCATTCTCGGGCGCGGCCGACCCGGTGATCCCGCCCGCACCGGGCAGGGCGTTGGCCAGCCGGTTGACGAGCGACGTGCCCGACCGATGCAGCCCGCCGATGAAAAGATACCGCGGACGCGGGGCGAATTTATCTGTCATCGCGGCACCTTCGCGCATTCAAATCAAAGGGAATTCTTAGCAGGTAGGCCGCCGCCCCGGTTTGCCCAGCCTTCCGCGCCGTAACATATGTTATTGGAACAGCCACCCAGACCCCGGGGGTTCCCCCCTCAGCAAGGAGTTTGGGTATGTTCATCTGTCACATCGCATTGGGGGGCTGTCTGACCGCTCCGAACGTCAACTACGGCGTGACCGAGGATACCGGCGGGCATATCACCTACATCCTTGGCGCGGCCAACGCGCAGGCGCAACGCAAGGACGTGGATGCGGTGCAGATCGTCACCCGTGCGTTCGAGGATCCCGCCCTTGGCTTGATCCACGCGCAAACCAACCAGCCGGTGACGCAGAAGCTGTCGATCCGCCGCCTCTGGACCGCGCAGCGGGCCTATCTGCGCAAAGAGGATCTGGCCGCCGAAGTGCCGGCCCTGACCCGCGCCTTTCTTGACAATCTTGAGCGCGCGCCGCGCCGCCCGGACGTGCTGCACGCGCATTTCGCCGACGCCGCGGTGCTCGCCTTTGCCGCCCGGGACAGGTTCGGCATCCCGGTGATCTACACGCCCCATTCCCTCGCGCTGAGCAAGTCCACCGCCACCCCCGATGAGCCCCGGATCGAAGCCGAGCGCCGCGCGCTGTGCGAAGCCGATGCGGTCGTGTTGTCGTCGCGTGACGAAGCAGAGTGCCAGACGGCCGCCTATGGGCGCGGGGCGCAGGCGCGGGTGCATCGCGTCTCGCCCGGTGTCGCCTTGCCTCGGCTGACCGATCCGACCGCGGCCCGCGCATTGCTTGAGCCGCACCTTGCCAACCCCGAGCGCCCGATGCTTTTTGCCGTGGCCCGTCCCGTGGCGCGAAAGAACCTGACCACGCTGGCCGAAGTCTATGCCCGCAGCCGCAAGCTGCAGGAGCGCGCAAATCTCGTGATCCTTGCGGGCCAGCACGGGGACCCATTGCAGGCCAACGCCGAGGCCCGCGCCGAAGTGGACCGTCTGCGGCACATTCTGGGGGCCAACACCCTGACCGGCAAGGTGGCGCTGCCCGACCGCCACAGTCAGGCCGAGGTCGCGGCGCTGTATGACTGGGCCGCGCGCAGTCGCGGGTTGTTCGTGAACCTCGCCCTGCATGAACCTTTCGGCCTGACGATCCTTGAAGCCGCGTCCTATGGCGTGCCGGTGGTGGCAACGCAGGAAGGCGGACCGGCGGACATCGTGGCCGATTTGCAGCACGGCATCTGCGTGCCGCCGCGCGACCACCGCGCGATCGAGACTGCGCTGCTTGAGCTTCTGTCCGACGCCAAGGCATGGGACGCGGCCTCACTCGCCGGGCAATGCAACGTCGGGCGCTATGACTGGGCCCATTGGGCCGAGGACGTGCAGGCGATCTATGCCGAGACCCGCCCCGCAACCCCGCTCCACGCCCCGACGCTGATGCTCGCCAGCGACATCGACAACACGTTGACAGGCTGCGCGGCATCGGCCGAGCGGTTTGGTGCATGGCACAAGGGCAGCGGTGCGCTGTTCGCCGTGGCGTCGGGCCGGACCCTGAGCGAGGCGCGGCGCGTGCTGCGCCAGTGGAAGCTGCCCACGCCGCAGGTGTTTATCACCTCGGTCGGCACCGAGATCTATGCCCCCGATGCGCAGGGCCGTCTCGCGCTGGACAATGATTTTGCCCTGCGGCTTGACGCTGGCTGGGATCGCGCGGCGGTCGAACGGGCCCTGCACCGCTTCGGCCTGACGTGGCAGCCGAAGGTCGAGCAACGCCAGTGGAAGCTGAGCGGCTATGGCACCGCATGGGACGCCGCGCGGCTGCAGCGCTACCTTGGCAAACGCAGCATTGCGGCCCGCGTCGTCCCCTCGCACGGGCGGTTCATCGACGTGCTGCCCCGCGCGGCTGGCAAGGCGCAGGCGATCAAGGCGGTGGCGCGGCGGATGCAGATTCCCCTCTCACAGGTGGTCGTGGCGGGGGACAGCGGCAATGATCTGGACATGCTGCAGGCCGCGCAGGCCGGGCACGGGCGCGGCATCGTCGTGGGCAACGCCATGGACGAGCTGCGCCGCGCCCTTGGCCCGCAAGGCGTCTATATGTCCGACGCCCATCATGCGGCGGGCGTGCTCGAAGGGTTGAGCGCGTTCGGATATGCGCCCGACGCCATGGACCCCGCCGTTCAGGTGGCCGCACAATGACGCGCCCCATCGGATATTTCGTGCACCATCAGGGGCGTGGCCATGCCGAGCGTTGTGCCGCCGTGGTCAATGCCTTGCCTGCCGATCAGCCCGTCACGGTGTTCTGCGCCCGGTCGGGCATCTTCCCCCGGTTCACCCGTCCGGTGGACCTTGTGACCCTGCCGTCCCTGTTTGAGCCGACGGGGGCCGAGGACATCAACGACATCACCACCGCCCCCGAGACGGTCCATTGCGCGCCCCTAGGCTGGCCCGGCATCCGCGAGGCGATGGCCACCATGGCGCAATGGTTCGCCACCGCCCGTCCGATCCTGATGATCTCGGACGTCTCGGCCGAGGTCGCGCAGCTTGCGCGGCTGTGTTCCGTGCCGCACGTCAAAGTCCTGCAACACGGGCTGCGCGACGATCCCGGTCATCAGGCGGCCTATGACGGGGCCGTGGGCCTGTTGTGTCCCGCCGCGCGCGCGCTCGCGCAAGAGGATTGGTCGCCGCGCCATCTGGCAAAGACGCATTTCGTCGGCGGGCTGGGCGTGGACGTGCGCCGGCCCGATCCATCCGCCCGGCAAAAGGCCCGCGCGACGCTGGGCGTGCAGGACGATCAACGCATGGTGCTGGTGATGTCCGGTGGCGGAGGCACAGGCTTTGCATCGGCCCCGCTGGGCATCGCCGCCCGCGCCATGCCCGACGTTGCTTGGCGCACCATCGGCCGCATCGATGAGGATTGGCACGCCACCGAGCCGGGCAACCTGATCCATCACGGCTGGGTCGACAACGCGCAGGAGTTCCTCGCCGCCGCCGACCTTGTCATCGCCTCCACGGGCAACACGACCTGCCACCAGATCCTCGCCTCCGAGACGCCGTGGCTCGCGATCCCCGAATGGCGCTATTTCGACGAGCAGGTGGAGAAGGCCCGCGTCCTGCACCTGGCGGGGGCGGCGCACATGATGCCGCATTTCCCCGCTTCTGTGGGCCAATGGCGCGACGCGATTGATCGCACGCTCGGCACCCACGACCCGGCCCGCCAACGCGCGCTGGTGGATGAAAAAGCCGCGCCGAAAACGGCCCGCTGGCTGTGCGGGCTGATCGAACAGTTGACCCCCAACACCCCTGTAACGACTGGAGAGTATAATGAGTATCCGAGTGAGCACCCCGCGTCCGAAACAACAGACCGTCAGCGCCTTGACGCTGGCGCGGGGGCGTGAGGCGCACCTGCGCAACGTCATCCTTGGCCTGACTCGCCAAACGCGCCAGCCCGACGAGCTGGTCATCGGCGTGATGCAGGACAGGCTCTACGACGACCTCCCCGACACGGATTTCCCGATCCGCCAGATCCGCATCGACGGCAAGGAGTTGCCCCTGTCCCGCGCCCGCAATTCCGTGGCCGAGGCTGCGGCGGGCGACTGCCTTGTCTTTCTCGACGTCGATTGCATCCCCGCGCCCGAGCTTGTCGCCGACTACGCGGGCTATGCCATCCCGGGCAACGGTCTGATCATGGGCGAGGTCAACTACCTCCCCGCCGGGGCGGCGACCGAGGGCTGGACCTATGCGGGCTTCGACGCCGTGGCCGAACGCCACTCCGACCGGCAGGGACCGCCGGCCGAAGGGCTCAAACGGTGCGAGGATTACCGCTGCTTCTGGTCGCTGAACTTCGCGATCCACCGCGCCGACTGGGACCGGACCGACGGCTTTGACGAGGCTTTCACCGGCTACGGCGGCGAGGATACGGACTTTGGCCGACAGCTCGACCATCTGGGGGTGCCGATCTATTGGGCCAAGGGGGCCAAGGTCTATCACCAGCACCACCCCCACTGCATGCCGCCGATCCACCACGTCCCGTCGATCCTGCGCAACACCGAGGTGTTCGCCGCGAAATGGGGCCACCGCACGATGGAGCACTGGCTCACCGCGTTCCGCATCATGGGGCTGATCGAAGAGGTCGACGGCACCCTGCGACAGATCCGTGAGCCCGACGCCGCAGATTTCGCCCTGTGCGAGCAACAGTCGCACATGCCTTACGCCAACACCGCCCGCGTGTTGCGCCACCTCAAAGCGACGGCGCAGGTGGCCGCGGAATGAGGTTTCGCATCGCCATCGTGGGGCACATCCGGCACCCCATCGCGCCGCCCTTCATGGGCGGGATGGAGGCGTTCACCCATACGCTGGCCGGCCAGCTCGCCCGCCGCGGCCATGACGTCACGCTGCTGGCCAGCGCCGACAGCGCCGTGGGCCTGCCGGGGGGCGTGACGCTCTTGCCCATCACTGATGCCCATTACGACACCCGGTATCCGTGGCACGAGTTCCACGGCACCGACATCCTCAACGATCATCTCGACGTCTGTTATGCCCGCGCCGCGCGGCTGCTGCTCGACGGCGGGTTCGACGTGATCCACAACAACGCGTTGCACCGGTTCATTCCGCGTCTGTCGCGGGCGCAGCGCTTGCCTATGGTCACCTCGCTGCACATCCCGCCCTTCAAGGTCCTGCGCCGCGCCCTGAGCGACAGCGCGGCCCCGTGGCACCTCAGTTCGGTCACCTCGGCGCGGCAGGCGGAAATCTGGTGGCCCGATGGCGCGCCGGACACCGCACATGTGGTGCACAACGGCATCGAGTTGCAACGCTGGCCCTATCATGCTCAAGGGGACGGCAGTGCCATCTGGGCCGGGCGCATCACCCCCACCAAGGGCACCGCATTGGCGGCGGAGGCGGCGCAGCGGGCTGGCGTGCCGCTGCGCATCTGCGGCACCATCGAACATCGCGACTACTTCAACGACGCCGTGCGCCCGCATCTGGGCGGCGGGGTCGAATATGTCGGGCACCTTGCCGCGGCGGATCTGGCGCAGGCCTACGGGCAGGCCTCGGTCGCGTTGTTCACGCCACTTTGGGAAGAGCCGTTCGGCCTCGCCGCGGTTGAGGCCATGGCAACGGGCCTTCCGGTTGCCTCAACAGGGCAGGGGGCCGTGCGCGAGGTTCTGGGCAACGCGGGGGTGATCGCGCGCAGCGATACTGCCGCTGATCTGGCCGAGGCTTTGGTGCAGGCTGCGGACATTCCGCCAACGGTGCCGCGCTCCCGCGTGGAAAGCTATTTTTCGGCAGAGACGATGATCGACGGATTTGAGCGGCTCTATGCACGCGCACGGGCCGAGCAGGACGTGCCGCTCGCTGAGGTGTTCTACCCGTCCCACGCCTTGCAGGTCGGACGCGCCGGGCCTGGCCGCACCGGCACACCGGTTGGAGGGCAGGGCGTTATGGCGGCCGGTTATTCGACCGAACCTGTGTCCTAGACCGTTTTGAACGGTTCGGGGAAATACAGGTAGGAATCGTCGAACTCCCCCCGTTTGCGCAGCCGGTCGCGGCAGATGATCTCAAGCGTGCCATTGCGGATCGCGCAGCATTGATCCTCGCGCAGGTCGCGCAAGGTTCGGCTCACGTGGACCTTGGTCACGCCCGTGGCGTCCGCAATGTCGGCCTGGGTGATCGCCAGCGGGTAGCGGTCGCGCTCTTCGCCCAAGGCCACTGTCATACGGGCGTCAAACTCGCTGAGGAAATTGGCGACCCGCCCGAAAGCCCGCATGGCGCTGTTGCGCATGACCCAATGGCGGTGGATCGCCGCATCGACCAGCGTCAGGGACCACAGGACGCGGGCAAGCTCTACGTCATCGTTGAGCAATTCCGTCAGTTTGTCGTGCCGGATCACAGCCAACTCGCTGGGCGTCAGCGCCACAATATCATGGTCAAGCTTTTTCAAAGGAAAGGCATGCAGGTCGACGAAATCGCCGGGGAATTGCAAGGCGACGAAGGTGCTGCGGTCGTGATCGGCCCGCGGCACGCTGCGCGCCACCAGCCCGTCGAGCAACAGCAGGCTGTATTCCAGCTTCTTGCCGCGTGTGCTCAGCACCGTGTCGGGCAGCGCGGTCACCCGCTCGGTCATGGCCGGGGCCAACCTTGCCCATTGCTGATCACTCAAGTGACGCATCATGCCCATCTGCCGTGGACTCAGCGGATGCGGCGACGCAGGCCGCAAGGTGGCGTCGGGCAGGGTCGTCTCGTTTGTCATGTGTCGTCCTCTTAAACCCTTACTGAACAGGGACACCGTCACTACCGTAAGGGGGCATGGACCGGATACGCCTGCCACAAGCATGCGGGTTCTGGCCGGAACATCAAGGTCGTATTGGTTATCCCGGTCCGGTTTCATAGTGAAATCGGACGTTGCGCGCGCTATGGTACAGCGCCCACAACCGCTGCAAAAGCGCAGCGACCGTCGGCCCCGCGTCATATTTTCGGCCCATTTTTCGCTGATACCGGCGCGCGGTGGCAACGGCAATGTGTCGCACGGCAGAACAGTATGAACCAGAATGGGAGAGACGATGGGTCTGGGATGGAAGGGCGTGATCACGACATGCGCGCTATGCTGGGTGGCCGCCTCAACGGCGCAGGCCGAGGCGCAGGACCGCGCCTTGCTTGGCATCGGCCGGCTGTTCACCAATGACTTCTTCGCGGACCACCGTGACCGTTGGCGCACCGGGTCCTATTCCTATTCCATCGTGCACGGCCGCCCTTGGAGTGGGGCGCGACCGCAGGTGCCCGGCGCGGTTCTGGAATATCGTCTGCGCTCCGAGATCATCGCCCCGGCGCGGCTAAACGGGGCGGGCTCGAACGATCGCGCCTATGTGGGGGCGCTTTCGGCGGGGCTGCACACGCATTACAGCCACGGCGCGCTCGACATCTCGGCGGGGGTCGATCTGGTGGCGACCGGCCCGCAAACCGGCATGCTTGACCTGCAGGACGCGTTCCACGACCAGATTTCGGCGCCCAGCATCTCGGACCGGGTAAGGGATCGGCAGGTCGGGGATGACGTTCATCCCACCGCGCTGGTCGAGCTGTCCTCTCCGGTGGCTTTGAACGACCGCACCAGCCTGCGGCCCTTTCTTGAGGCGCAATACGGGGTCGAGACCTTGCTGCGCGTCGGTGCCGACGTTCTGATCGGGCCGATGTTGCAACAGGACCTGTGGCTGCGGGACGTGCCCACGGGCCAGCTTTATACCGGCGTCGATCACGGCAAGGCCGGCACCGGCTTCGTGCTGGGCGCGGATTACGCCCGCGTCAGCGACAGCGCCTATTTCCCCGCCAGCTTCGGCACCCGCGCCAAGGACGAGCGGTTCCGCGCGCGCGCCGGGCTGCACTGGCGCTTCGGCGACGGGATTTCCTATTTCTATGGCGTGACTTACCTCAGCGAAGAGTTCGAGGGCCAGCCAGAGGGCCAGATCGTCGGCTCACTGAAGCTTAATTTCAACTTTTGAATAAATAGTTAACGCGGGTTTCCGAAGTGTCTTGATCGGCGCGAATCACCTCTGCTAGGCCTGTTCAAAGGTCCCCGCGCCAAATGACGGGGCCAACACGAAGGCAGAGGCAGAAACAGGTATGAAAACGGGCTTTCGAGGCACGTTCGTCATTTCCTGGTCACAGACGGAACTCGACGGGTTCTGGGCGGCACCGCTCGAGAATTTGCGGGTCGGGACAGCGTGGTCATGGGCGGGCGAAGCGGTGCGGGTGGACGGACCCGCGGAGATCCTTCCATTGGGCGACGCGCTGGGCGAGGCAGACATCCGCACGCGGGCGGCACTCTCTGTGCGCAGGTTGCTGCGGGCCGTCGAGGTGAACACCGCGCGGCTGGATCTGGTCGAGGTGGAGGCCCCGGCGTTCGAGCAGAGCTTCACCGTCACCGACGGGCGCGACACCTGGACCGTGACGCTGATCGAAGGGGCGACACCGTCTTCCCGGCTGTGCATGTTCGTGGGAGAGATCCCGCCCCGGACCACCGATCTGTGGATCGTCAATCACACGGTCGACCTCAAATCGCGTGACCAGAACGAAGATGCCTCGGGCGGGGTGATCTGTTTCACCCCGGGCACGATGATCGCGACCGAACACGGCCCCATGCGGGTCGAGGATATCGGCGAGGGTGTGAAGATCCAGACCAAGGATAATGGCTGCCAAGAGGTGCTTTGGACCGGCGCGCGCCGCGTAACCGGGGCACGGCTTTATGCCATGCCGCACCTGTGTCCGGTCCGGCTGCGGGCAGGGTCTCTGGACAAGGGCGTGCCCGGCGCGGGCCTGCTGGTCAGCCCCGATCACCGGGTGATGGTCAAGGGCGCGCGGGCGCGGGACCTGTTCAACACCGACGAGGTTCTGGTCGCCGCCCGCGATCTGGTAGACGACCAGTCGATCTATGTGGACCGCTCCCTGCGTGAGGTGCGCTATATCCACCTGCTGTTGCCGCGCCACGAGGTGGTGTTTGCTAACGGGGTCGAAAGCGAGAGCTTCCACCCCGCCAGCGCCGGGCTCGACAGTCTGGACGAAACGGACCGCGCCCGCCTGTTCGCGCAGGTTCCGGCGATCGAGGCAGATGCGAATTCCTACGGTGCCTATGCGCGCCGCGTCGTCTCAGCCTCGGAGGCGGCGATCCTGCGGCACGCCGCCTGATCTGTTTGCGCCCTGCGGGTGGCGGCCGCGCTTGTGGCTGCGTCGGAGCCTCCGGCGGAGGTATTTTCGAACCAGAGAAGGGCCGGGTGTTGACAGGCGAGGGGCGCGCGCGTATGGGGGCCGCTCATTGGTGTTGGTGGACCCCGCAAGGGGATTCCTGTCGGAGAGTATCTCAGAGGACAACGCCCTTCGAGCGCCGTGTTCGCAGAGCTTATCTGCGGATAAGGCGTTAACAAAACATGAAGGAGATCAGCCGTGACCAAACGCACGTCTGCCAAGTACAAAATTGACCGCCGGATGGGTGAAAACATCTGGGGTCGCCCGAAATCCCCCGTCAACCGTCGTGAATACGGCCCCGGCCAGCACGGTCAGCGCCGCAAGGGCAAGCTGTCCGACTTCGGCATCCAGCTGCGCGCGAAGCAGAAGCTCAAGGGCTACTACGGCGACCTGACCGAGAAGCAGTTCCGCCGCATCTTCGGCGAAGCCGAGCGCGTCAAAGGCGACACCGGTGAAAACCTCATCGGTCTGCTCGAGCGGCGTCTGGACGCGGTCGTTTACCGCGCCAAGTTCGTGCCCACCGTCTTCGCGGCCCGTCAGTTCGTGAACCACGGCCACGTCCGCGTGAACGGCAAGAAGGTGAACATCCCCTCTTACCGGGTCAAGGAAGGCGACGTGATCGAAGTGCGTGACCGCTCCAAGCAGAACGTGGCCGTGCTCGAGGCCGTCGGCCTTGCCGAGCGGGACGTGCCCGACTACATCGACGTCGATCACTCCAAGATGACCGCGACCTTCGTGCGCACGCCAAGCCTTGGCGACGTGCCGTATCCTGTCATGATGGAACCGAACCTCGTCATCGAATATTACGCCCAGAACTAAGTCTGGGCAGGGCGCTGTCGCGTCGTTAGGAATAGGGCCTGCCACCTTCGTGTGGCGGGCCTTTTTGTTTGAAAATGCGAAGGAAACGCCATGGCGGTCACACCGCAGCCGGGGATCATGGAAATCGACCTTTATGTGGGCGGCAAGTCCCATGTCGACGGCGTCGAGAATGTCTTGAAACTGTCGTCCAACGAGAACCCGTTCGGCCCCTCGGACGCGGCGAAAAAGGCGCTGGAACGCGCGGCGCTTGGCTTGCACCGCTACCCTTCGACCGATCACGCCGGGCTGCGGGCGGCCATCGGTGAGGTCTGGGGGCTTGATCCGGCGCGGGTGATCTGCGGCAATGGCTCGGGCGAGTTGTTGATGCTGATCGCGCAGGCCTATGCGGGGCCAGGCGACGAGGTGCTGTTTACCGAACACGGCTTCGCCATGTATCCGATCTATGCCAATGCGAACGGGGCGACGCCGGTGATCGTGGCCGAACGCGATCGGCGGATCGACGTGGATGCGTTGCTGGCCGCCTGCACCGAGCGCACGCGCATCGTCTATCTTGCCAATCCGGCGAACCCCACGGGCACCATGCTGGGCGAGGCGGAGCTGCTGCGGCTGGCCGAGGGCATTCCCGACACGGCGCTGCTGGTGCTCGACGGCGCCTATGCGGAGTTTGTCGAGGGCTACGATGCAGGCAAGGCACTGGTGGACCGGTTCGACAACGTGGTGATGACGCGGACCTTCTCCAAGATCTACGGGCTGGGCGGGCTGCGGATCGGCTGGGCCTATGCCAGTCAGGGCGTGATCGACGTGCTGATGCGCATTCGCGGGCCGTTCAACCTGTCGGCACCCGCGCTGGCCGCCGCTGAGGCCGCCGTGCGCGACCGCGCCCACACGGAGAAATGCCGCAGCGAGAACGCCCGCCTGCGCGAGTGGATGGCCGGTGCCCTGGCCGAGTTGGGCGTGCCTTCGGACACCTCGACCGCCAACTTCATTCTGGCGCGCTTTGCCTCGGAAGAGGAGGCGCGCGCCTGCAACGATTATCTCGCGGCGCAGGGAATCCTGCTGCGCTACGTGGGCGGCTATGGCCTGCCGGATTGCATCCGCATCACCGTGGGGGACGAAGCCTCCTGCCGCCGGGTGGTGCACGCCATCGGCCAGTTCAAGGGGGCGTCGTGATGGCTGTGATCTATGACCGCGTGGCGCTGATCGGGCTGGGGCTGATCGCCTCGTCCATGTTCTGGGCGATGAAGCGCGCCGGTGTTGCCGGTGAGGTTGTGGGCTATGCGCGCTCGGTCGAGACACGGGACACCGCGCGGCGCATCGGGCTGTGCGATGTGGTGTGCGACAGCGCCGCCGAAGCTGTCGCCGGCGCCGATCTGGTGGTGCTCTGCGTGCCCGTGGGCGCGATGGACCGCGTGGCGCGCGAGATTGCGCCCGCGTTGAAACCGGGCGCGGTGCTCTCCGATGTGGGGTCGGTCAAGCGGGCGGTGATCGAGGCGGTCGGCCCGTACGTGCCCGAAGACGTCCATTTCATCGCCGCGCACCCGCTGGCGGGGACCGAGCAGTCGGGGCCCGAGGCCGGGTTTGCGGAACTCTTCGACAACCGCTGGTGCTTGCTCACCCCCGAAGGCGCGGACCCGGGAGAGACCGCCCGCCTGCGCCGGTTTTGGGAGGCGCTGGGATCGAAGGTGGATGAGATGGACCCGGATCATCACGATCTGGTTCTGGCCGTCACATCGCACACGCCGCACCTGATCGCCTATACGATGGTGGGGGTGGCCGATGATCTTGGCCGCGTGACGGACAGCGAAGTGGTGAATTTCTCGGCCGCCGGTTTCCGGGATTTCACGCGCATCGCCGCCTCGGACCCGACCATGTGGCGCGATGTGTTCCTGACCAACAAGGACGCGACGCTGGAAATCTTGGGGCGCTTCACCGAGGAGCTTTTCGCGCTGCAACGGGCGATCCGGCAGGGCGACGGTGAGCACTTACACGCCTATTTCACCCGCACCCGCGCCATCCGGCGTGGTATTATCGAGGCTGGTCAGGATACAGATGTTCCCAACTTTGGGCGCAATCCGGAGAAGTCATGACCTTTCGATCCAGCGTGTTCGTGCTGCTGCTCGTGCTGGCGAGCTGCGCAAAGAAGGAAGAGCCTGTGGCGCTGTCGCTTGAGGGCAGCGTCTGCGGTGATCCCGCCCTGCGCGGCGAAGTGATCGGTGAGGTGCAGGGCGCGGGCGCCTGCGGGATCGAGAACGCCGTGCGCCTGCGCGAGGTGTCGGGCGTGCGTCTTTCCACGGCGGCCACCGTGGATTGCACCACCGCGCGGGCGTTGAAGACGTGGGTTGATGAAGGGTTGAAGCCCGCCGTCGGCACGGAGGGCGGTGGCGTGGCGGCGCTGCGGGTGGTGTCGCACTATGCGTGCCGGTCGCGCAACAACCAGTCCGGCGCGCGCCTGTCCGAGCACGCCAAGGGGCGGGCCATCGACATCGCGGGCATCCGGTTGAAGAACGGCACCGAGCTGACTGTGCTGACCGATTGGGGGCGCGGCGGCGTGGGCCGGCGGTTGCGGCAGATGTGGCAGGCGGCCTGCGGCCCCTTCGGCACAGTGCTGGGACCCGAGGCGAACCGCTTCCACCGCGATCATTTCCACTTCGACACCGCGCGCTATCGCTCGGGCAGCTATTGCCGCTGACCCACAGGGCCGAGCCGTTTTAGCGCAGGCGTGGAGCTTCGCCCAGGGGCAGGGGGCCCAGCGTCATCACGCCGTCGTCAAAGGCCAATGTGGCGGTCAGCGTGTCGGGGATATGCGGCGTCTCATCCAGCCCGTTGAGGATCGTGGTATAAAGCTCGCGGCTGTCCCCCGAGACGACGCCCGCCGCGATCAGCAGATCGAAAATCCGCGACCAGTTGCGCGCGGCCAGCGTGACCGAGCCGTTGATCCGCCCCATTTCGTCCGGCGTCAGGTCGCCAATCGCGGAGAGGGAGATCTCGCCCCAGTCCAGCGCCAGTTCGCGAATGCTCAGGGTCTCGATCCGGCCCATGGTGACATCGGCGTTCAACGCAATCGGCGCGTCCAGATCAATGTCCGCGTCCAGTCGCAGGCTCTGGATCATCGGCGGCTGCAGGTTCTGCGGGTCCGCGAGCCTGCGGATATAGTCGGGCAGGGCCAGACTGCGGGCCTCGAAAAACGCGTCGTAGGTCTGATCGGTATCCGGCGCGAGGCGCATGGCGGCAAACAGGCGAGCCAGCGAGATTTCGGCCCCTTCCTCGGTGCGCAGGCGCGGGTTGACGAGTTCGAGTTCCGCTTGCTGGAACGGCAGGGTGGTGCTTGGGCTGACCTGCCCCCGGGCGACCATCTCTTCGGTCAGCAAGGTGAACCGTTCCCCGTCAAGCGTGAACACCTGTTCCTCGGGGAAATGCGCGCGCACGTTGTTGGGGCGGTAGGACAAGGCGAGAAGCTGGAAAATCGGGGTTTCCCAGCGCACCCCGGCGGTCGGGTCCGCAACGGTGAGGTTGGTGATCGTGGTGTCGAAGCGCGACGGGAAGCCCCGGGTGGACAGGTCGTCATAGCTGATTTCGGTCGCGCCCGCGTCGATCTGGGCCAGCGCCTCGGTCAGGCGCGACTGGACCTGCGCGCGGCCAATGAACCAGTAGCCGCCGTATAGCGTGGCAAGGATGACCACCAAGGCAATGAGTTTGCGCATCTTTGACCCTTTCGCGAAGCGTTGGTTTGGTGTTTAGAGGAGCCGCAATAAAAGGACCATAAGCAGATGACAATGTGGGTATTCGGCTACGGATCTTTGCTGTGGAACCCGGGCTTCGTGCCGGCGGAAACCGTCACGGCGGTGCTGCATGGCTATCACCGCAGCTTTTGCATGCTGTCGATCCACCACCGCGGCACGGTCGAGAAGCCCGGCCTTGTGCTGGCGCTGGACAAGGCGGACGCGATCTGCACCGGCGTGGCTTTTCGCGTGGCCCAAGAGGATGAGGCGCGGGTGCTGGCCGAGCTGCGCGAGCGTGAGCTGGTCTCCTCCGCCTATGTTGAAGCCCATGTGCCCCTGTCGCTTGAGGATGGCCGCGAGATCGAGGCGCTGGCCTATGTGGTCAGCCCCGAGCATGAGCAATACTGCCAGTTCGATCTGGAAACCCAGGCCCGGATGATCGCGCGGGCCGCGGGCGGGCGCGGGCCGAACCCGGAATACCTTTATAACACCGCCGCACACCTTGAGCAGATGGGCATCCACGATCCCGACCTTGCATGGCTCGTGGAGCGCGTGCAGACATTGGCGTGAAGGTGTTTGTGCCTGATTTTGTTTGGGGTTTGGGACCGCTGTCTTTATGTTGGATACAATGACAAACGCAAAAGGGCCTGATCCCGTGGCAGGGGGCGAGCAAGAGGCCGCGCCGCATTTCTCGCAACCCTGGCGCCAGATCGTTTCGATGCTGGTGGTGCTGGGGCTGGTGACGGCGGGCGTGATCCTTGCCTTTCCCCGCGTGGGTCCGGTGTTTCTGGCCAATCCCTACCTGAACGGTTTCATTTTCGTCGTCTTCGTGATCGGCGTGCTGTCGTGTTTCTGGCAGGT
Organism: Thalassorhabdomicrobium marinisediminis; assembly: GCF_003072065.1. Classification (GTDB taxonomy): domain Bacteria; phylum Pseudomonadota; class Alphaproteobacteria; order Rhodobacterales; family Rhodobacteraceae; genus Octadecabacter; species Octadecabacter marinisediminis. Next base: position 190,118 of record NZ_QCYG01000008.1, on the reverse strand, counting down.
CTGGCAGTTGATCAAATCTGTCAGCTGGATCGAAGGCTTCGTGCAGGACCGGCTGGGCGCGCCCAACGTCAAGGCCCCCGCCCTGTTGGCACCGTTGGCGACGTTGATGCGGTCGCGGGGCGCGCGGATGCACCTCTCGGCAAGCTCGAGCCGTTCGATCCTCGACACGGTGGCGCAGCGGATCGACGAAGACCGCGAAATCACCCGCTACATCGTCAACACGCTGATCTTTCTGGGACTTCTGGGCACCTTCTACGGGTTGGCGACGACCGTTCCGGCACTCGTCGACACGATCCGCTCCCTCTCCCCCGGGGAGGGGGAGAGCGGTGCCGAGGTCTTCGCGCGTCTGCAAGCGGGGCTTGAGAGCCAGCTGGGCGGCATGGGCGTGGCCTTTGCCTCGTCGCTTCTGGGTCTCGCCGGCTCGCTTGTCGTGGGCCTGCTGGAGCTGTTCGCGGGCCACGGGCAGAACCGGTTCTACCGCGAGCTGGAAGAATGGCTGTCGTCGATCACCCGCGTGGGGCTGGCGTCGGGGGATGAGGTCGACGGCGAGACCACGGCGATGGCCAGCGTCGTCGATCACATGGTCGACCAGATGGAGCGGATGCAGGACATGTTCGCGGCTTCGGAAGCCAGCCGGACCGAAGCGAACACCCGTCTGGGGGCGCTGGCCGAAGTCGTCGAACATCTGGTGCAGAACACCGCCTCGGCCGATGCCTCGGCGCAACTGTCCCGCGTGGCCGACGCGCAAGAGGCGCTGATCGCCGCGCTCAAGGACACGGGCATGGAGGGGATCGACGCGGAAAGCCGGATGCGGCTGCGCTCGATCGACGTGGGACTGATGCGCATTCTGGAAGAGATGGCCGCGGGTCGGCAAGAGGTTGTGCACGACTTGCGCGCGGATATGGCAGCACTCACCAAGGCCGTGCGGCAGGGCAACCGCGAAGCCCGAAAATCCGCGCAGGATGGCAGCTAGGCCATGGCACTGAGCCGCAGAACCGGTGCCCGTTTTCAGGCCTCGATCTGGCCGGGGTTCGTGGACGCGATGACCGGTCTGTTGCTGGTTTTGATGTTCGTGCTGACCATCTTCATGGTGCTGCAATTCGTGTTGCAGGAAACGATTTCCGGACAGGAGGATGAGCTCTCGCAGCTCTCGGACGAAGTGGCTGCACTGGCCAGCGCGCTGGGGCTGGAGCAGGATCGCGCGGCGGCCTTGGGCTCGCAGGTGGGCTCTCTGTCCAGTGCGCTGTCTGACCTTGAAGACGATCTGGCCGAGAGCGAACGCCTCGTCACCCAGCAGAACGCCCTGATCGCGCGCCTCACGGGGGAACGCGACGACCTGAGCGCGGCCCTCTCCGATGCCGAGACCAAGATCACCGGGTTCGAGGCGCAGGTGGCGGGGTTATTGGCGCAACGGCGCGAGGCGGAGACGACGATCGCGGAGCTTGAGGACCGCGAGGCGGAGCTTTTGTCCGCGCAAGAGGCCGCCGCCGTGGCGCTGGCGCAGGCCCGTGAAGAGATCGACGCCGGCGCTGAAGAGGCCCGCCTTGCCGCCGCCCGGCGCGAGGCGCTGGAAGCAATGATCGCCGACTTGCGCGCCCAAGGAGAGGCCGCCGCGACGCGGATCGAGACGTTGCAGTCCGAAACCGATGACAACGCCGCGCGGATCGCCGAGCTTGAAGCCGCAGAGCAAGCCGCGCAGGTGGAAATCTCCGAGTTGGAGGCCGCCATGCTCGTGGACGCCGCTGCGGCTGAAGCCCTGCGGGAACGGCTGGCCAATGCGGACACGGAACTCACCGCGATGACGTTGGCGCTGGAAGAACAGCGGCAAGAGGCCGAGGACACGTTGACGCTTCTGGCTGCCGCGCGGGCGGCGCGGGATGAGTTGGACGAAAACCTCGCCATCGCCCTGCTGGCCCAGCAGGAGGCCGAAGCCGCCGCCGAAGCGCTGGGCAGCGAACGGGACGCGCTGGCCGAACGGTTGGCCGGCGCGCTGGACGAAGCTGAGGCCACGGGCGAGACCGCCGAGGAGCTGCAGGCGAGATTGGCACAGGCGTTGATCGCACGCAGCGAGCTTGAGGAGGCGGTGGAAGAGGTCGAAGCCGACCGGGCTGCCCTGCGCGATGAACTGGCCGCAGCGGTGGCGGCGTTGGCCCGAACCCAGACGGAAGCGGACAGCAGCGCCAGCGAACAAGCGCGGCAGGCGGCGCTGCTGGCGCAGGCCAATTCCGCACTGGCCGAGCAAGAGGCCTTGTCTGCCGAAAGCCAGCGGCAGGTGGCGCTTCTCAACGAACAGGTGGCAACCCTGCGCAATGAGCTGTCGCGCCTGCAGGGGCTGCTGGACCTTGCCAACGACGCCGACGCCTCGGCCAATGTGCAGATCGAAAGCCTGACCGAAAACCTCAACACCGCCATGGCCCGCGCGCTTCTGGCGGAACGCCGTGCGCGGGCACTGGAAGAGGCGGAGCGCGAACGGCTGGCCTCGGAAGCGCTTGAATTGGAACGGTTCCGTTCGGACTTCCTCGGCCTTCTGCGCGAGGTTCTGGAAGACGTCGACGGGGTACGGATCGTGGGCGACCGCTTCGTTTTCTCGTCCGAGGTGTTGTTCGAGCCGGGGTCGGCCACGCTGTCCCCCGACGGGCGGGCGGAAATCGCCAAGGTCGCCGGTATTCTTCGCGAGGTGGCCGACGAGATCCCGGACGAAATCGACTGGGTGATCCGTGTGGACGGGCACACCGACGACGTGCCCCTGTCGGGGACCGGCGAATTCGCCAACAACTGGGAACTCAGTCAGGCGCGCGCGCTGTCGGTGGTGCTTTACATGGTGAACGCCCTTGGCATTCCGCCGAACCGGCTGTCGGCCAACGGGTTCGGGCAGTACCAGCCCGTGAACCCCGCCGACACGGAAGCCGCGCGCGCGCAGAACCGGCGGATCGAGTTGAAGCTCACGGAACGCTGAAATGGCTAGGGCAGGGTGATCCGCGCGGTCCGTCGGCTGAGCTCCGCCCCGTCGCGACTGTGGCTGACGCTGCCGACATATTCGCCTGATGGCCAGCCCCGGTTCGGCGCTCTCAGCCCCCCCGCCCGCATGACAAGCGCCTGCCTGCGGTCAAGAACATCCTGCGTCTCGAAGGTCGGTCCCTCGGGTCCGTCGATCCGGATGCCGATCACGTCACCCGGTTCAGCGCCGAAGGCCAGCCCCCAGAACACGATGGGCGCATCCGCGACAAGGGTTTCGGCGGCGGCCGTGCCCGCCTTGACGGCGTCGAAGTCGGGCACATGGTCCGCAAAACCCACTGCGATCACCCCGCCCGGTGCGGTGTCGGGCACCTCGCGCCACAGGGTTTCATCCGCAGGGGTGCTGCACAGGATTTCCCCGTCGCGGTCGAAAGGATCGACGACCTCACCGTTGCGGCGCAGGGATAGGTGGACGTGGGGGAACTGCGTGCGTCCCGACAGGCCAACCTGGCCGATCACGTCGCCTGCGGCGACCTCGTCCCCCGGGGCGACGGTGACCGAGCCTTGTTTCATGTGGCAATACTGGGTTTCCCAGCCGTCCCCGTGCAAAAGCACCACGCCATTGCCGCATTCCCTCGGGCCGATCTCGGCAGCGCGTTCGGGCGTGAAATAGGCGTCGGCCATGTTGCTGCGGACGGCCTGCACCGTGCCTGCCGCGGCGGCAAGCACATCGACGCCCACATCCATCGCCGCACGCGAGGGCAGGGCGAAATCGGTGCCCTTGTGGGTGTCATAGGTCAGGTGGCCACAGCGGTAATCCTGCGCCCGGTCGCTGGGGTCGTGGTCAACGTAGTTCTGGATGTAGCAGTCGTCGCCCGGGGTGCAGTCGATGGGCAGGTCCAACAAAAAATCCTGCGCCGTGGCGGGCACGGCGCAGGATATGATCAGCGCTGCAAGGCGCATCAATCTGCTGCGAGAAGCGGCGGGGTGTGCTTCGACAGGCGGGCCTTGGCGGGCGGGTCGATCTGCAGATCAAGCTCACCCTTCTTGACGCCCACCTTGACGTGACCACCCTTCGCCAGTTGACCGAACAAGAGTTCTTCGGCCAGCGGCTTCTTGATGTGCTCCTGAATCACACGGCCCAGCGGGCGCGCGCCCATCTTGTCGTCGTAGCCACGCTCGGCCAGCCATTCGGCGGCTGGACGGCTCAGCTCGATCGAGACGTTGCGGTCCATCAGCTGCGCTTCCAGTTGCAGCACGAACTTCTCGACCACTTGCAAGATCACGTCCTTGCTGAGCGGCGCGAAGGACACGACGGCGTCCAGACGGTTGCGGAATTCCGGCGTGAACGTCTTCTCGATCGCTGCCGTATCCTCACCGGTGCGGCGGTCGCGGCCGAAGCCGATGGCTTCTTTCGCCATTTCGGACGCACCCGCGTTGGATGTCATGATGATGATCACATTGCGGAAGTCCGTCGTGCGGCCGTTGTGGTCGGTCAGCTTGCCGTGGTCCATCACCTGCAACAGGATGTTGTAGACGTCCGGGTGGGCCTTTTCCATCTCGTCCAGCAGCAGCACACAATGGGGGTTCTGGTCGACCCCATCGGTGAGCATGCCGCCTTGATCGAACCCGACATAGCCCGGAGGTGCGCCAATCAGACGCGAGACCGCGTGTTTCTCCATGTATTCCGACATGTCGAACCGCAGCAATTCCACACCCAGCGTATCGGCCAGCTGTTTTGCCACTTCGGTTTTACCCACACCGGTCGGACCGGCGAAGAGGTAGTTGCCAATGGGCTTTTCAGGCTCGCGCAGACCGGCCCGCGCCAGTTTGATGGCGGAGGAGAGGGCGACAATCGCGTCGTCCTGCCCGAAAACCACCCGCTTGAGGCTGCCTTCGAGGTCTTTGAGGACTTCGCTGTCGCTCTTGGTGACGGTCTTCGGCGGGACGCGGGCGATCTTGGCGACCACGGCCTCAATCTCTTTCGCGCCGATGGTCTTGCGTCGCTTGCTTTCCGCCACAAGGTGCTGTGCCGCGCCGGCTTCGTCGATCACGTCGATCGCCTTGTCGGGCAGCTTGCGGTCATTGATGTAGCGGGCCGAGAGTTCCACGGCGGTCTTGATCGCATCGGCGGTGTATTTGATCTGGTGGTGATCTTCGAAATAGGGCTTGAGGCCCTTGAGAATCTTGATGCTGTCCTCGACCGAAGGTTCGTTCACGTCGATCTTCTGGAACCGGCGGGCCAGCGCGCGGTCCTTCTCGAAGTGCTGGCGGAATTCCTTGTAGGTGGTGGAGCCCATGCAGCGCAGCTTGCCACCGGCCAAAGCGGGTTTCAGCAGGTTCGAGGCATCCATCGCCCCGCCAGACGTCGCACCGGCCCCGATCACCGTGTGGATTTCGTCGATGAAGAGCACGGCATCGTCGTGCTCTTCCATCTCGGTCATCACGGCTTTCAGGCGCTCTTCGAAATCACCGCGGTAGCGGGTGCCGGCGAGCAATGCGCCCATGTCGAGCGCATAGATCGTGGTGCCGGAGAGCACTTCGGGCACTTCGCCCTCAACGATCTTGCGGGCCAGACCTTCGGCGATGGCGGTTTTGCCCACACCGGGATCGCCCACCAGAAGCGGGTTGTTCTTGCGGCGGCGGCAGAGCACCTGCACGGCGCGCTCGACCTCATGCCCGCGGCCAATCAGCGGATCGACATCCCCTTCCGAGGCTTTGGCGTTCAGATCGACGCAGTATTTCGCCAGCGCGCTTTCGTCCTTGCTGGTGTCCGAGGCCACGTCAGCCTCTTCATCCAGGGTCGGAGAGCCGGACACGGGGCGGGATTCGCCGAACGCAGGGTCCTTGGCGACGCCGTGGGCGATGAAGTTCACCGCGTCATAACGGGTCATGTCCTGATCCTGCAGGAAATAGGCGGCGTTGCTTTCGCGCTCGGCAAAGATGGCGACCAGCACGTTGGCACCGGTCACTTCGGTGCGGCCCGAGCTTTGCACGTGGATCGCGGCGCGCTGGATCACGCGCTGGAACGCGGCCGTTGGCACGGCTTCGGAGCCTTCAACCTCGGTCACAAGGGTGCTGAGGTCGTCGTCGATGAAATCGTCCAGCGTCTTGCGCAGCTCATCAAGATCGACGGAACAGGCCTTCATGACGCGGGCGGCGTCAGGCTCGTCAATCAGGGCGAGCAGCAGGTGCTCGAGCGTGGCAAGTTCGTGCTTGCGCGCATTGGCGATGGCCAGCGCGGCGTGAATGGACTGCTCAAGAGTTGTCGAGAATGATGGCACTTCAGTGCTCCTTTTCATCGGGGTCCGGCGGGGTCTGGCACCCTGTCGGACGGTAGCCTCTTACAGTTAAGTTTTGGCTTATTTCGATCATCTTCAAGGAAAAAATGCCCACAAAGATGTGATGGTGCGGCGGGTGTGGCGGACGGGTTGTCACGGCTGGGCGATGATTTACGGGCTAAAGCCTTAGAAATTATCGCGTTTCTTGCGGATATGGGCGAAGACCTCGGCGGCGGGCCGGCCGGTCATGTTCAGCGCGGCCTGAAGGTCGGGATCATCGGCCCGAAGGAAGGGGTTGGTGCGCAACTCTTCTGCGAGGGTCGACGGGACGGTGGGCCGTCCTTCTGCGCGGGCTGTGGTGATGTCGGCTGAGCGAGAGATAAGGTCTGGATTGTCCGGTTCAAGGGTCGCCGCGAAGGCCGCGTTGGTGGCGGTGTATTCATGGCCGGAACAGACGCGGGTTTCGGGCGGCAGGGCGCGCAGTTTCTGCAATGAGGCCCACATCATCTCGGGCGTGCCCTCGAACAGCCGTCCGCAGCCCAAGGCCATCAGGCTGTCGGCGGTGAACACCGCACCGGCGTCCGCCATATAGACCGCGATGTGGCCCACCGTATGGCCGGAGACGTCGAACACCTCGGCCCGCGCGCCGCACAGCGTCAGGTCGTCGCCCTCGGACACTTGCAGATCCAGCGCGGGCAGGCGGCGGGCGTCAGCCTTGGCCCCGATCACGCGGGCCGTGCCGCGCAAGGGCTCAAGTCCGTCTACGTGGTCCCAGTGGTGGTGCGTCAGCAGGATGTCGGTGAGTGTCCAGCCGCGTTCGTCCAGTGCCGCCTGAATCGGCGCGGCTTCGGGGGCGTCCACAAGCAGCGTCTCCTCGCTGTCGGGATTATGCAACAGGAATGCATAGTTGTCTTCAAGGCAGGGCACGGTGATCAGTTCAAGGGGCATGGCGTTGACGGTCCTGATTGGTATTGTGCCCCCAACTGTTGCCCAAAGGCGGTGCCGCTGCAATGCATCTGGACGTTCACGACCTGAGAGAATTCTACTACCGCAGCACGCTGGGTCGCGCTGCCCAGAAGGTGATCCGGGACGAGCTGGTGCGCCTGTGGCCCGAAGCGAAGGGCCAGACGGTGGCGGGGTTCGGGTTTGCGGTGCCGCTTCTGCGCCCCTATCTGGGCGATGCCCGGCGCGTGATCGGCCTGATGCCCGGCCCGCAAGGCGTGATGCCCTGGCCCGCAGGGGAGCCCAACGTCAGCGTGCTGTGCGAGGATACGCTTTGGCCGCTGGCGACCGGATCGGTGGACAAGTTGGTGCTGTTGCATGGGCTCGAGACGTCGGAGCGCCCGCTCGCGTTGCTCGACGAATGTTGGCGGGTGCTGGGACCCGGGGGGCGGGCGGTCTTCGTGGTGCCGAACCGCACGGGGCTGTGGTCCCGGTCGGACCGCACGCCCTTTGGCTACGGGCGGCCCTATTCGCTGGGGCAGTTGGAGGCCCTGCTGCGGTCGGTGGGGCTGATTCCGGTCAAGACGCTGTCGACCCTGTATCAGCCGCCCTCGGCGCGGCCGCTGTGGCGCAGGCTCGCGAAAACCATGGAAAGCGCGGGTCAGCACCTTCCGGTGTTTGCCGCTGGCGGCGTGCTGATGGTGCAGACCACCAAGCAAGTGCCGCAACCCAAGCGCCCGGGGCTGACCGAGGCGGTGAAACGCCCGCTGAGCGTGCTGGAAGGCATGGGCGGGCCGGTGGTCAAGCCGGTCTAGGCCCCGGTCGAGCACCCCGTAAGCGGTGACGTTGGGCAACGCGGGCCCGCGCGAAGAATCGCCCCGCTGGCCGGTCCACCTGTGTGCCAGATCGCATGGAACGTCGCGTCACGGGGGGCAGGCGGGGGCGCTGTGGCGCGGATCGGTGGGGGCACACTCTCTTTTATGGCTTTCTTGGATGCACAATGGCATGTCTAGGCGGTTGCCGTGGGCGAAACCCTCTGCTACATCGCCCCTGATTTTGCCGCCTCGCAAGGACGTGAGGCATGACCATGCCGCGTTACTGGCCCCATCCGGGAGCCGGGCGGGGCCAAGACATCGGAAGGGTGGACGTGTCCGAACCAGCTTCGATTTCCTCAGGCATTGCCAAGCGCTATGCCACTGCTGTCTTCGATCTTTCGAAAGACGCCAACAGTCTTGCGGGGCTGGAGTCCGACATCAACACGCTTTCCGCCGCGCTGGACGACAGCGATGATCTGCGTGATCTGATGTCGTCGCCGCTTTACAGCCGCACGCAGCAGTCCGACGCCGTCGTCGCCGTGGCGCGCAAGATGGGCCTGTCGGACACGATGACCAACACGCTGGCGCTGATGGCATCCAAGCGCCGCCTGTTCGCGGTGCCGCAGATGCTGACCGCCCTGCGCGACATGATCGCGACCGAAAAGGGTGAGGTGACGGCCGAGGTCGTATCCGCGAAGTCCCTGACCAAGGAACAGTCCGACAAGCTGGCCCAGACGCTCAAGGCGTCCGTCGGCTCGGATGTGAATATCAATGCGACCGTTGATGAAAGCCTCATCGGCGGTCTTGTCGTTAAAGTTGGCTCCAAGATGATCGACACCTCGGTCAAATCGAAGCTCAACGCCCTCCAGAACACCATGAAAGAGGCCCGGTAATGGCGATCCAAGCTGCGGAAATCTCCGCGATCCTCAAGGACCAAATCAAGAACTTCGGCCAGGAAGCCGAAGTCGCAGAAGTCGGCCGCGTGCTGTCCGTCGGGGACGGTATTGCGCGGGTTTACGGCCTCGACAACATTCAGGCCGGTGAGATGGTCGAATTCCCCGGCGGCATTCAGGGCATGGCGCTGAACCTCGAATCCGACAACGTCGGTGTGGTGATCTTCGGCTCTGACCAGGACATCAAGGAAGGCGACACCGTCAAGCGCACCAACTCCATCGTGAGCGTGCCGGTCGGTGACGAGCTTCTGGGCCGCGTTGTGGACGGTCTGGGCAACCCGATCGACGGCAAGGGGCCGATCAACACCACCAAGACCGCCGTGGCTGACGCCAAGGCGCCGGGCATCATCCCGCGTAAATCCGTGCACGAGCCCATGGCGACCGGCCTGAAGTCCGTGGACGCGATGATCCCGATTGGCCGTGGCCAGCGTGAGCTGATCATCGGTGACCGTCAGACCGGCAAGACCGCCATCGCGCTCGACACGATGCTGAACCAGAAGTCCTACAACGACGCCGCCGGCGACGACGAGAGCAAGAAGCTCTACTGCGTCTATGTCGCCGTGGGTCAGAAGCGTTCGACCGTGGCGCAGTTGGTCAAGAAGCTCGAAGAGAACGGCGCGATGGAATACTCCATCGTCGTGGCGGCAACCGCGTCCGACCCGGCACCGCTGCAGTTCCTTGCCCCCTATGCGGCAACCGCCATGGGCGAGCACTTCCGTGACAACGGCCGCCACGCGCTGATCACCTATGATGACCTCTCCAAGCAGGCTGTGGCCTATCGCCAGATGTCCCTGCTGCTGCGTCGCCCACCAGGCCGTGAAGCCTATCCCGGTGACGTGTTCTACCTCCACTCGCGCCTGCTTGAGCGGTCCGCGAAGCTGAACGAAGACAACGGCGGCGGCTCGCTGACGGCTCTGCCTGTCATCGAAACCCAGGGCGGCGACGTCTCCGCGTTTATTCCGACGAACGTGATTTCGATCACCGACGGCCAGATCTTCCTTGAGACCGAGCTGTTCTATCAGGGCATCCGCCCCGCCGTGAACACCGGTCTGTCGGTGTCGCGCGTCGGCTCCTCGGCCCAGACCAAGGCGATGTCCTCGGTTGCCGGTCCGGTGAAGCTGTCGCTCGCCCAGTATCGTGAGATGGCCGCTTTTGCGCAGTTCGGCTCTGACCTTGATGCCGCAACGCAGGCCCTGCTGAACCGCGGTGCGCGTCTGACGGAACTGATGAAGCAGCCGCAGTATTCGCCGCTGACCAACGCCGAGATCGTCGTGATCATTTTCGCCGGCACCAATGGCTACCTCGACAACGTCGAAGTCAGCGATATTGCCGCCTGGGAAAATGCCCTGCTCAAGCATATGCACGGCAATCACAGCGACATCATGGACTGGATCACCAACGAGGATCCGAAGATCAAGGGTGACGCAGCTGATCGGTTGAAGGCAGCCCTCGATACCTTCGCCAAAGACTACGCGTAAGGGAAAGGATGCAGGCTGATGCCTAACCTTAAGGACCTTAAGAACCGGATCTCGTCGGTCAAATCGACCCGCAAGATCACGAAGGCCATGCAGATGGTGGCCGCCGCAAAACTGCGGCGGGCACAGGAAGCGGCCGAGATGGCGCGCCCCTATACGGAGCGTTTCAACTCGGTCATGGCCGGGCTTGCGGCATCTGCCAGCGGTGAGGGTGCGCCCAAACTGCTTGCGGGGACCGGCTCCGACGACACCCATCTGCTGGTCGTAATGACGGCGGAGCGCGGTCTGTGCGGCGGGTTCAACAGCAACATCGCCAAGCTTGCCAAAAGCCATGCCGCCGATCTTCTGGCGCAGGGCAAGACCGTGAAAATCATCACGGTCGGCAAGAAGGGCCGCGACGCGATCCGCCGCGATCTGGGTGACCATTTCGTCGGACACGTGGACCTGTCCGAGGTCAAGCGCGTCGGCTACGACAACGCGCAGGACATCGCCCGCGATGTGCTGGCCCGTTTCGATGCCGGTGAATTCGACGTGGCGACGATCTTCTATGCGAAGTTCGTCAACGTCGTCAGCCAGATCCCGACCGCGCAACAGATCATTCCGTTCGAAGTGCCAGAAGGCACTCAGGCGGATGACAGCACGCTGTATGACTACGAGCCCAGCGAAGAAGCCATTCTGGCCGATCTGCTGCCCCGTGGCGTGGCGACGCAAATCTTTGCCGCGTTGCTTGAAAACGGCGCATCCGAGCAAGGCGCTAGGATGTCCGCGATGGACAACGCGACCCGCAACGCGGGCGAGATGATCGACAAACTGACGATTGAGTTCAACCGCTCGCGTCAGGCGGTCATCACCAACGAGCTGATTGAAATCATTTCCGGCGCTGAAGCGCTGTAAAGAACCGGAGAAACGATAATGGCAAAAGCAACTGGCAAAATCACGCAGGTGATCGGCGCCGTGGTGGACGTGCAGTTCGATGGCGAACTGCCCGCGATCCTCAACGCTTTGACAACAGACAACAACGGCAAGACCCTTGTGCTTGAGGTTGCCCAGCACCTTGGCGAGAACACCGTGCGCGCCATCGCGATGGACGCCACCGAAGGTCTGGTGCGCGGGCAGGACGTGACCGACCAGGGTGAGCCGATTTCCGTGCCCGTGGGTACCGCGACCCTCGGCCGCATCATGAACGTGACCGGTGAGCCTGTGGACGAGCAGGGCCCTGTTAACACAGACTCCCGTCGTTCGATCCACGGTGAAGCGCCGAAGTTCGAAGACCAGTCCACGGCGACCGAAATCCTCGTGACCGGGATCAAGGTGATCGACCTTCTGGCCCCTTATACCAAGGGCGGCAAGATCGGCCTGTTCGGCGGTGCCGGCGTGGGCAAGACGGTTCTCATCATGGAGCTGATCAACAACATCGCCAAAGTGCACTCGGGTGTGTCCGTGTTCGCCGGTGTGGGTGAGCGGACCCGCGAAGGCAACGACCTCTATCACGAGATGATCGAATCCGGCGTTATCGTCCCCGACAACCTGCCCGACTCGAAAATTGCGCTGGTTTACGGCCAGATGAACGAGCCTCCAGGGGCGCGTATGCGGATCGCTCTGACCGGTCTGTCCCTTGCGGAACAGTTCCGCGACGACACCGGTTCGGACGTGCTGTTCTTCGTCGACAACATCTTCCGCTTCACGCAGGCCGGGTCCGAAGTGTCCGCACTTCTGGGTCGTATTCCTTCGGCTGTGGGCTACCAGCCAACGCTGGCCACCGACATGGGTGCGATGCAGGAACGCATTGCCTCGACCCGTGGTGGTTCGATCACCTCGGTGCAGGCCGTCTACGTCCCTGCCGATGACTTGACCGACCCCGCGCCCGCCACGTCGTTCGCCCACCTCGACGCCACGACCGTTCTGGACCGTGCGATTTCGGAAAAGGGCATCTATCCGGCTGTGGACCCGCTCGGCTCGACCTCGCGTCTGCTTGACCCGCTGATCATCGGCGAAGAGCACTACAAGGTTGCGACCGACGTCCAGCAGATCCTGCAGCGCTACAAGTCCTTGCAGGACATCATCGCCATTCTCGGCATGGACGAGCTGAGCGAAGACGACAAGATGACCGTGACCCGTGCACGTAAGCTTGAGCGTTTCCTCAGCCAGCCGTTCGACGTCGCCAAGGTCTTCACCGGCTCTGACGGTGTGCAGGTGCCGCTGGAAGACACGATCGCGTCGTTCAAAGCCGTTGTGAACGGTGAGTATGACCACCTGCCCGAAGGTGCGTTCTACATGGTCGGCGGTATCGACGAAGTGAAAGCCAAGGCCGAGAAAATGGCTGCGGACGCGGCCTAAACCTCGGAACAGGAGCCTATCACATGGCAGACTTCAAATTCGATCTCGTCTCTCCGGAACGCCGTCTGGCGGAACTGGACGCGACCGAGGTGCAGATCCCGGGTGCGGACGGGGACATGACGGCAATGGCCGATCACGCCCCCACCATCACCACCCTGCGCCCCGGCATCCTGAAGGTGGTCCACTCCGGTGGCACCGAGGAATTCGTCGTCTCCGGTGGCTTTGCCGAAATCACCGCGAACAGCGTGACCGTCCTTGCCGAAAAGGCCCTGCCACGCAGCGAGGCCACGAAAGAGCGCATGGACAAGCTGGTGGAAGAAGCGACCGCCGCGCACGAGGCTGCGAAAGCGTCCGGCCAAGGCGTGGACGAGGCCGATCAGGTCCGCAACGCCATGGTCGAGGTTGCCAGCCACGTGATGCTCTGAGCGCCACGACCATCTATGCGTGAATTTGAGGAATGGCGTCCCGCAACGGGGCGCCATTTTTCGTTTTGGCCGATCACTGTTAACCTCGGACGACGGACGCTCATCGCAGCCGCTCTGGCCGCGCCATACCTGACGCGTGACGTCGAAGCGATGATAGCGATGAAGATAGATTGTGCTTGCCTCGGCGCGGCGCAGGGGCTCATGTCCGCCCATGAAAAATCGCGCCTATCTGTTCATCCTCATCACCTTGATGATCGACGCCATCGGTATCGGGATCGTCTTTCCGATCATGCCCGATCTGATGGCGCGGGTGGGGGCGGGCACCACGGGTGAGGGGGCCTTTTGGGGCGGGATCCTCATGGCGTCTTACGCCGGCGCGCTGTTTCTGTTTGCGCCCATCGTGGGCAGCCTGTCGGATGCCTATGGCCGCAAGCCGGTGCTGTTGCTGGCGTTGGCGGTGTTGGCGTTGGACTACGTCATCATGGCGCAGGCGACGGTGTTCTGGCTGTTGCTGCTGGGCCGGGTGATCGCCGGGGTGGCGGGGGCCACCTACACCACGGCGACGGCCTATATCGCCGACATTTCCAGCCGCAGCGAACGCGCCGCGCGGTTCGGGATGATCGGCGCGGCCTTCGGGCTGGGCTTCGTCATGGGGCCCGCGTTGGGCGGGGTTGCCGCAGCCTATCACCTGTCAGCCCCGTTCTGGCTGGCCGCAGCTCTGTCCACCACAAACGTCGCCTTTGGGCTTTTCGTCCTGCCTGAAAGCCTGCCGCCGGAACGGCGCCGCCCGTTCGGGGCGCGCGACCTCAACCCGTTCTCGGCCATCGTGCAAGCCTTCCGTCTGCCCGGTCTGGCGGTGCCGCTGATTTGCCTGTTCGTGTTCGAGTTCGCCAACATGGTCTATCCCACGCTCTGGGCGTTCTTCATCCGCGAGCTTTTCGGCTGGTCCACCCTGTGGATCGGCCTATCGCTGGCGGGCTACGGCATCATGCTTGCGGGCGTGCAGGGCGGGTTGATGCCGGCCCTGATCCGCCGCGTTGGGGAATACCGGACCTTGCAGATCGGCATGGCCGCGGCGATCACCGGTTTCGTCGGGTTCGGGCTGATCTCGACGGTGACGGGGTTGGTCGTGTTTATCATCCTCGCGGCTTTGTCCGACCTGTCCCCGCCGATGATGACGGCGATTGCCTCAAACGTAATGGACGAGGATCGGCAGGGGCTGGTGCAGGGGGTCATTGCCTCGCTGGCCTCCATCGCGGCCTTTCTGGCGCCCTTGCTGGCCACCGGACTGTTCGAGGCTTTCGTCGACGAAACCGGCCCCTACCTGCCCGGCGCTCCGTTCCTGTTCTCGGCGGTGCTGGTTCTGGCCTTGCTGCCGATGGTTGCAAAAATGCGGCCCCTGGCACAGTCCTGACGCGTTTGGGGGGTTAATCCCGCCAAATTTCCCGTTAATGTCTGACGGATGACCCACACAGCGAAGACCGGTTGGACCTGACATGAAGCGAATGCGCAATCACCTGATCGGCGTGGATCATGGCGAAGTCGTCATGTTTTCCGACTTCGAGCATGACGGTGCCATGTGGACCGGAGAGGGCGCGCGCCAGACCCGCGCCCATGTGGAATTTTCCGAAGGGTTCCGATCGGTTCCGGTGGTGCAGGTCAACCTGTCGATGTTCGATATCTCCAACGCGACGAACGCGCGGATGGATGTGCAGGCCGAGGACATAACGCCGGAAGGGTTCGCCATCGTCTTTCGCACCTGGGGCGACAGCAAGGTCGCCCGCGTGCGGGTGGCGTGGCAAGCGATGGGTGAGTTGCGACAGGCGGATGAGTGGGACCTTTACTAAGGCCCCACTGTCACTGTCAGATGCTGGAATACATGCCTTCGTAGATCGGCTGCAGCGCCTTGTGATCGAACAGCGAAGAGACCGAGGTGCCGTTCCAGGTATTCAGGATCGCTTGCGCAAACATCGGCGCGGTGGGCACGATGCGGATATTCTCGCAGGATTTAACCGCCGCCGTGGGCTGGATCGTGTCGGTGATCACAAGGTTCTTCATGACCGATTTGCCAACCCGCTCAATCGCCGGGCCGGACAGGACACCGTGGGTGATATAGGAATGCACTTCCTTTGCGCCATGCTCAAGCAGGACTTCGGCGGCCTTGCACAGGGTTCCGGCGGTGTCGACGATGTCGTCCACGATCAAACAGGTGCGATCCTTCACATCGCCGATCACGGTCATCTCGGCCACTTCACCGGGTTTGCCGCGGCGCTTGTCGACGATGGACAGGGGCGCACCGATCCGCTGTGCCAGATCCCGCGCCCGGGCCACGCCGCCCACATCGGGGGACACCACCATCACGTCTTCCATCCGGCCCTTGAAATTGTGCATCACGTCCAGCGCAAACACCGGCGAGGCATAAAGGTTGTCCACGGGAATATCGAAGAAGCCCTGAATCTGCGTGGCGTGCAGATCGAGCGTCAGGATCCGCTCGACCCCCGCTTCGACCAGCATGTTGGCCACCAGCTTAGCGGTGATCGGCGTGCGCGCCTTTGAGCGGCGGTCCTGCCGGGCGTAGCCGAAATAGGGGATCACGGCGGTGATGCGCGACGCGGACGACCGGCGCAGCGCGTCGGCGATGATCAACAGCTCCATCAGGTTATCATTGGCCGGGTTCGACGTGGGCTGGATGACGAACATATCCTCACCCCGCACGTTTTCGTAAACTTCGACGAAGATTTCGCCGTCGTTGAACCGCTCCACCCGTGCGTCGACAAGGCCCACGTTCATGCCGCGGTGCATCGACATGCGCCGTGCGACGGATTGGGCCAAGGGCATGTTGGCGTTACCGGAAATGAGTTTCGGTTCGATGAGATTTGGCATGGTCTGGGGGTCCCGAGGTGACAGATTCGCAGCGTTGACACGAGGTAGCACAGCCTTAGGGTCGCACCAAGAAAGCAAGCAGGGTGAGGAGCCGGAAATGCCACATATCGACTATTACTTTGCGACGATTTCGCCCTTCACCTACCTCGCCGGGCCCCGGTTCGAGGAGATCGTCGCAAAACACGGGGCGACGGTGACCTACAAGCCGCTCGACATCATGGCGCTCTTCGCCCGGACCGGCGGGGTGCCGCCGATGGACCGGCATCCGAACCGGCAGGACTACCGCTTGCAGGACCTGCGGCGGCGGGCCATCGTCGCGGGGCTGCCGCTCAACCTGCGGCCCGCGCACTGGCCCACCAACATGGCGCCGTCGTCCTATGCGATCATTGCGGCGCAATCGGCGGGCGGCGATGTGGGCAAGCTGGTCAATGCTGTGACGCGCGCCTGTTGGGCCGAGGAGCGTAACATTGCCGACGACGATGTGATCCGCGCCTGTCTGGAGGAGGCGGGCTTCGATCCGTCGCTGGCGGACAGCGGCCTGTTGGCCGGGGCGGAAACCTATGCCCGCAATCTCGATGAGGCCGTGACCAACGGAGTGTTCGGCGCGCCGTTCTTCATCACCGACGGGGATGAGAGGTTCTGGGGGCAGGACCGTCTTGACGATCTGGACCGACACCTGTCCGGCGAGTTGTAAATGCTGAAAGAAATCGCGGGCCAGCGCATCTGGACCACCGAAGACGGGCAGGGCGCACCGCGACTGTTCCTGCATTGCTCGCTGGGGCAGTCCGAAAGCCTGTTCAGTCTTGCCGGGGCGCTGCCGCCTGCGCGCAACCTCTTTTTCGACCTGCCCGGACACGGCAAAAGCGGCCCTTGGCGGGGCGAGGATCTGCACAAGGACGTCTTCGACGTGGCCGAAGCGCTGCTGCAGGGGCCGACCCATGTGGTGGGCCATTCTTTCGGCGGCACGGTGGCCTTGCGATTGGCGGTCGAGCGCCCGGATCTGGTGTCGCGCCTGACCCTGATCGACCCGGTGTTTTTTGCCGCCGCAAGACGTGGTGCCGAGGATGCGGAAGCCCATTCAGCCTACAAGGTCGCCAGTCCGGCCTTTATCGATGCCTGGGAGGCGGGCGATCTCGAAGCGGCGTCGAAGGCGTTTCTGGCGCAATGGGGCACGGGCCGGCCGTGGGATGCGATGTCTCAGGCCACGCGCGAACGCATCATGGGGCAGATTCACCTGATCGCCGCCGCCGTGCCGGTGCTTGAGAATGACGCGCCGGGCCTGTTGGACCGGCTGGATCGCGTGACCTGTCCGGTGGACTTGATCGAGGGCGGCGCCAGCGATCCGGTGATGTCGAAGATCGTCGCGGCGCTGGCGGTGGACCTGCCGCAGGCGGGCCACCACGTGATCGAAGGCGCGGGGCACATGGTCGCCGTCACCCACCCGCAAGAGGTTGCCGCCGCGATGGCGGGGCGGGGTACTGTGATCAGCGCTTGAGCACGTCGAGAAAGGCGTCCACCCCCTCGGCCCCGATGGACCAATCGCAGACCAGACGCCCCACCACCGGCGCATCCGCGTCCCCGTCAAGGCTGTCCATGACGTAATATTGCGCGCCGGCCCCTTGCAGTTTTCGGTGCAGATGGCGCGGGGCGCTGAAAAACATCAGGTTGGCCTCGGGCTCGTGCGTAAAGGTGACCTGTCCGGTGGCGCGCAGCCCCTCGGCCAGCCGCTGGGCCGCAGCGTTCGCCCGCGCGGCGAGGTCGCGCCAGAGGTCGTCAGTCAGATAGGCTTCCATCTGCGCGGAGAGATAGCGGTGCTTCGAGAAAAGATGCGCCCCGCGCTTGCGGCGCAGCTCGAACTCCCAAGCGTGTTTGGGGTCGAAGAAAATCACCGCCTCGACGCCCATCAGGCCGTTCTTGGTGCCGCCGAAGGACACACAGTCGATGCCCGCCTTCCATGTCATCTCCGCCGGGGTGCAGCCCAGCGTCACGATGGCATTGGCGAATCGCGCGCCGTCCAGATGGGTGCTGACCCCGAAGTCCCGCGCAACCTTTGTCACTGCCGCAATCTCGTCCAGCGTGTAGACCGTGCCCTTTTCCGTGACCTGCGTGATCGACACCGGCCCGCGCTGGGGGCCGTGGACGCCGCGGGTCTCTTCCGCTTCCATCGCCGCGCGCAAGGTCTCGGCGGTCATCTTCGCGTTTACGTCGTCCACCAGTGTCAGCTTCGCCCCGCTGTAGAATTCCGGGGCGTTGCACTCATCCTCATTAATGTGGCTGGGCTTGGTGCAAAAGATCGTCTCCCACGGCTGGGCGAGCGTCGCCAGCGCAATCGAGTTCGCCGCCGTGCCCGTGGCCACCAGATAGACCGCCGCCTCGGGTGCCTCAAACAGGTCGCGCACCATCTGGCGCACGCGGTCCATTTCCGCGTCGGCGCCGTAGCCGAAGCGGTAGCCTTCGTTGGCGCGGTGCAGGGCGTCAAGCACCGAAGGATGGGCAGGGCCGGAGTTGTCGGAGGCGAAAAACATCAAAGGGGCTCCTCGATTATATGGTCTTCCCAGTCGTCTTCGGGCGTGTTGGCTTCCGAAACGGTCAGATCCTGCGCTGAAACGCCTGCGTCATGGACCGACTGCGGCGTGCCGGAGATGAGCGGGTGCCAGTCGAACAGGGGTTTGCCTTCGTAAACAAGGCGGTAGGCGCAGGTTTGCGGCAGCCAATACAGGCTGTCACGAATGGTGTTCGGCGTGAGCACGATGCACTCGGGGACGTATTTGTGTCGCGTGGGATAGTTCGAGCAACGGCAGGTGCTGTCGTCGAACAGCTTGCAGGCGACACGGGTGAGCACGACTTCTCCTGTGGCCTCGTCCTCAAGCTTGTTGAGGCAGCACTTGCCACAGCCGTCGCACAGCGCCTCCCACTCGGTGGGGGTGAGCTTTTCCAAAGGAACGGTGTCCCAGAACGCGGGCCGGACGTCGTCGCGGGGGATTGGATCGGACGATTGCTCAGTCATCGGCCAGAATATCCCGCGCCTGGCGGCAGTCGGCGTCCATCTGGGTGATCAGCGCATCGAGACTGTCGAATGTCTCTTCCCCGCGCAGATAGTCCACAAGCCCGACGCTGAGCTGCGCGCCGTAAAGATCACCTGAGAAATCAAACAGATAGGTTTCGCAATTCGGCACGTTCTCACCGAACATCGGGCGAACGCCGATTGAGGCGGCACCGTGGTAAGCCCCTTTGTGCGGTCCGTCGAGGACATCGACCTTGACCGCGTAGACGCCGAATTTCGGCGGATGCAACCCGTCGATGGACATGTTCGCGGTGGGATAGCCCAGATCGCGGCCGCGCTGCTCGCCGCTGATGACCGGACCGTCGATGCGGTGCCGGTGGCCCAGCATCTCGGCCGCGCGGCGGGGGGCGCCGTCGCTCAGCGCGCGGCGGATCGCGGTGGAAGAGACGGCACCCGCGGAGGTTTGCAGCATCGGTGCGATGGTCACACCAAAGCCCAGCTTGGCGCCGAAGCCCTCAAGGTCGGCCGCATTGCCCGCGCGATCCTTGCCAAAGCAGAAATCCGCGCCAACGACGACATGGGTCAGGCCAAGACGGTCATGGATGATGTCTTCGGCAAATTGCCACGGGGTGAGCGCGGCCAAAGCGGCGTTGAACGGCACCTCGTAAAGCCGCTGCACGCCGAGCTTTTCCAGACGGTGCGCCTTGGCTGTCGGGCTCATCAGGCGGAAGGGCGGAGCGTCGGGGGCGAAATATTCGCGGGGGTGGGGCTCGAAGGTCAGCACGCCCAACGGGGCGCCGTCGGCCACACTGCCGGTCAGGTCCAGCACCGCCTGATGGCCCAGATGCACGCCGTCGAAATTCCCGATCGCCGCGGCGGCGCCACGGTCGGCAGGGGCAATGAAGGCGGGGTCTCGGATGATGCGCATGGGCTTGCCTAGCCCGCCCGCGCGCGGGGTTCAAGACGGGTTTGTTCAGTCGAATTTGCGCGACGGGGCAAGGACGACAGCCTCCCCCTTGAGGACCTTCTTGCCGTCGATCTCGCAATGGGTGTCCATGGTCACGCGGCGCTTGCCCACGTCCATGTCGGTCACCGTGACGACCGCCTGCACGCTGTCGCCCGGACGCACCGGTGCAAGGAATTTCAGGCTTTGCCCCAGATAGACCGTGCCATGGCCCGGAAGCTGTTCCCCGATCACCGCCGAGATCAGACCGGCGGTGAGCATTCCGTGGGCGATGCGCCCCTCGAAAATCGTGTCCTGCGCATAGGCCTCGTCAAGGTGGACCGGATTGTGGTCGGTCGAGACTTCGGCGAAGAGTTCGATGTCCCGGTCGGTGATCACCTTGCGCAGTGACCGCGACATGCCGATTTCGATGTCCTCGATGCAGATCGTGCCGCGGGGAAAATTGTCGAGCATTGCGTGATCCGTCCCGTAATAATAATTCAACCCGTGCAGGGCGGGTGAAATAAGATTACTTCGCAGTCGCAGAAACTGTCAAGCCTGCTTTGGTCTAGCGCAGGAACCCGATGGCGTAAGTTGGGGTGACCTGTTCGCTGTCGATGTAAGAGGTGAGAGAGGTCTGATCCGGGTCGGTGACGGTCTTCGTCTCTTCCGCCGCAAGCCCGCCGGTGATGAACAGGCTGTCGATATCTTCCTGCTGCGCCCCGAGAACGTCAGTGCGAATCCCGTCGCCTATGGCGATGACGCGCGGGTCGGGAACCGATCCGTCCAATGCGGCGTAGCGGCGGCGGGCAAGGTCGTAGATCGGCGGATGCGGCTTGCCGAAATAGAGGCTTTCTCCGCCCATCTCGGTATAGAGCGCGGCAAGGGCGCCGGCGCACCATTCGCGCCGCTCACCCCGGTCGACGATGATGTCGGGATTGGCGCACAGCAGTTTCAGGCCGCGCGTCTTGGCATAGAGGAACTCGGGGCGGTTCACCGCCGGATCGGCATAGGGGTCGAACGGACCGCAACAGACGATGCCCTCGGCCTCTTCCAGCGGCACGGTCTGGATATCGACGGGATCCTTGATGATTTTCAACGGTTTGAAGAAATCATCGTCTCGGGGGCTTTCGCCCATGAACCACACTTTCGACCCAACGACGCCGCGGAACATCGCCGCGCGGGCGCTGTCGCCCGAGGTCGCGATGGCGTCCCAGCATTCGGCCATCCCCATGGCGCGCAACTGCTGGGCCACGCTGTCCCAGGGGCGGGGCGAGTTCGTCACCAGCACCACTTTGCCCCCGCGCGCGCGGAAATCCTGCATCGCGGCGACGGCCTCTTCAAACGGGGTGATGCCATTGTGCATGCAGCCCCAGATGTCGACGAAGGCCACATCGTAGCGGTCGGAAATCTCGGCAAAACGGGGGATGATCTGGGGCATGGGTGAACCTTTTGCAAAAGGGTGGGGCCGGACCGCCGGGCAGATGCCCATGAGGATAAGCCACCGGGGGGATTTGTCGATCCGATGAAAGCGGGCCGGACGCCTGTGCAGCCTCCGGCCCGGTCGTGTCAGCTCGGGGGGATCAGATCTTCAGCGCCGGAATGATCTGTTTCTTGCGGCTCATGATGCCCGGCAGGATGACGTGATCTTCGGTGACGGTCACGCCAAAGGACTTTTCCGCCACGGTCTTGCACATCTCGTTGGCGATCAGCAGCGTCGCCTCTTCCTTGAGGATGTCGACCACAAACAAAAGCACCTGATCGACCCCGTCCTCGGTCGCCACATCCGCCATGCTGCTCAGGAGCGACGCCTTGCGGTCCAGCACGATGTCCGGCGCGGTCGTCTCAAGCACCGAGACGCGGAACTTGGTGCCATCGACGGCGAATTCCTTGGAATCCATGCGCAAAAGCTCGGCATCCGAGAAGGCGGAGACGTCGGATTTCGCCGCGAACATTTCCGCCGCGTAATCATTGATCGCGATGCCCAGCTGTCCGGCCAGAGCCACCGCAAGATCGCGATCCCGGTCGGTGGTGGTCGGGGAGCGGAACTCAAGCGTGTCCGACAGAATGCACGACAGCATCAGGCCCTTGATCGCGTCGGGCATCTCGGCCGCGTGATCGCCCATCAGGTCATACATGATCGTCGCGGTGCAGGCGAGCGGGCGCACTGTGATATCGATCGGGCCCTTGGTCTCAAGCCCGCCGACAAGCTTGTGGTGGTCGATGATGCCGCGGATGTCCGCGTTGTTGATGTTGGCGGGCAGCTCGGCGGGGTTGTTGGTGTCGACGATGACGCAGGGCTGGTCGTCGTCAATATCCGTCAGCAGCGCGGGCAAATCGAAGCCCCAGCGCTCGGCCACGAATTTCGCTTCGGTGTTCGGCTCGCCCAGCAGGCGGGCCTCGGCCTTGGTGCCGGTGTGGTTGAGGAACCATTCCCAGATCAGCGGGGAGCCGGTGGAATCCGTATCGGGGGCCTTGTGGCCGAAAACGAGGGTGGTCATAGCAAACGCCTTATCGGTTGAATTTGCCGCCTTATAGGAGTGGCGCGGGCCGGAGTCACCCCCGGCGCGGGGCATCACGCCCATGCCGCGGTCGCAACGCTTGGGGCTTGGAGCGGGGCGCGAAACCGCGATAGGTTGCGCGCCATGAGCAAACCCCGCGAAGCCGATCTTTATGCCCCCGTGAAAGCCTATCTTCAGCGGCAGGGCTATGACGTGAAGGGCGAGGTGGGCGCGGCGGATGTGGTCGGGCGGCGCGGCGCGGATGTCGTCATCGTTGAGCTGAAGTTGGGGTTTTCGCTCTCGCTGTTCCATCAGGGGGTCGAGCGGCTGGCAATTTGCGACGATGTCTATGTTGCCGTGCCAGCGGGCGGGCGGACGAAGGCCTTACGCTCCAACGTGAAACTGGCGCGACGGCTCGGGCTGGGCGTGCTGACCGTGCGGCTGCGCGACGGCTTTGTTGAGGCGCTGGCCGATCCGGGCCCCTATGCCGCGCGCAAGATCGCCAGGAAGAAAAAGGCGCTGTTGCGGGCGTTTGACCGGATGGAGGGCGACCCGAACGCCGGCGGCGCCACCCGACACGGGATCGTCACCGGCTACCGGCAGGACGCGCTGAAATGCGCCCGGTTTCTTGCGGTGCACGGGCCGAGCAAGGGGGCGACGGTGGCAAACTGGACCGAGGTTCCGACGGCCACGCGGCTCATGGCGAACGATCATTACGGCTGGTTCGAGCGGGTCGAGCGGGGCGTTTACAGGCTGACCGAGGCGGGCGCCAAAGGGCTGACTGATTGGGGCGACGTCTAGGGCATCACGCCGAGCAGCGCACTTGCAAGCTTGGCGCACCGGCCACCAGCGACGCTGGAAAAAATCCCCGCAGTTGCCCGTTGACAGGCCCTGTCGGGTTGCCTACCTATCCGCCGTTAGCACTCGCCCTTGGTGAGTGATAACGGCCCGCAAGACGGGCATCAGCACAGAAACATTAGCTAGGGAGCTATAGACATGGCTTTTAAACCGCTTCACGACCGCGTCCTCGTGCGTCGCACCGAAGGCGAAGAAAAGACCGCTGGCGGCCTGATCATCCCCGACACCGCAAAAGAAAAGCCTGCCGAGGGTGAAGTCGTCGCATGTGGCGAAGGCGCGCGCAAGGACAGCGGTGAGCTGGTCGCAATGGCTGTCAAAGCTGGCGATCGCATCCTGTTCGGCAAGTGGTCCGGCACCGAAGTGACCGTCGACGGCGAAGAGCTGTTGATCATGAAAGAGAGCGACATCCTCGGGATCATCTCCTAAGGCCCTCGCCCCCAATCAAACGAAATTCCAAAGGAGCTAAAACATGGCTGCTAAAGACGTAAAATTCGGGACCGACGCCCGCAATCGCATGCTCAACGGCGTGAACATCCTTGCGGATGCGGTCAAAGTGACCCTCGGCCCCAAAGGCCGCAACGTGGTGCTGGAGAAGTCCTTCGGCGCCCCGCGCATCACCAAGGACGGTGTTTCTGTCGCCAAAGAGATCGAGCTTGAGGACAAGTTCGAGAACATGGGCGCGCAGATGGTCAAGGAAGTCGCATCGCGCACCAACGACGAAGCCGGTGACGGCACCACCACCGCGACGGTTCTGGCTCAGGCCATCGTCAAGGAAGGCATGAAGGCTGTTGCAGCCGGCATGAACCCCATGGACCTCAAGCGCGGCATCGATCTGGCGACCTCGAAGGTTGTCGAGTCCATCAAAGCCGCAGCCCGCAAGGTCGAGAACTCCGACGAAGTGGCCCAGGTCGGCACGATCTCTGCCAACGGCGAAGCTGAAATCGGCCGCCAGATCGCAGACGCGATGCAGAAAGTCGGCAACGAAGGCGTGATCACTGTCGAAGAGAACAAGGGTCTGGAAACGGAAACCGACGTTGTCGAAGGCATGCAGTTCGACCGCGGCTACCTGTCGCCCTATTTCGTCACCAACCCCGACAAGATGACGACCGAGCTGGAAGACTGCATCATCCTGCTGCACGAGAAGAAGCTGTCTTCGCTGCAGCCAATGGTTCCGCTGCTCGAGTCCGTGATCCAGTCCGGCAAGCCGCTGCTGATCATCGCGGAAGATGTTGAAGGCGAAGCGCTGGCGACCCTCGTGGTCAACAAGCTGCGTGGTGGTCTGAAGATCGCTGCCGTTAAAGCGCCCGGCTTCGGCGACCGTCGCAAGGCCATGCTGCAGGACATCGCCATTCTGACCGGTGGTCAGGTGATCTCCGAAGACCTCGGCATGAAGCTGGAGTCCGTGACCATCGACATGCTGGGTTCGGCCAAGCGCGTTGCGATCACCAAGGACGAAACCACCATCGTGGACGGTGCCGGCGACAAGGCCGAGATCGACGCACGCGTGGCGCAGATCCGCAACCAGATCGAAGAGACAACCTCCGACTACGACAAGGAGAAGCTGCAGGAACGCGTGGCCAAGCTGGCTGGCGGTGTTGCCGTGATCCGCGTGGGCGGCATGTCCGAAATCGAAGTGAAAGAGCGTAAAGACCGTGTCGATGACGCGCTGAACGCGACCCGCGCTGCGGTTCAGGAAGGTGTCGTCGTCGGTGGCGGTGTGTCCTTGGTTCAGGCCGCCAAGAGCCTTCAGGGCCTTGAGGGTGCGAACTCCGACCAGAACATCGGCATCAACATCGTGCGCAAGGCGCTGGAAGCGCCGCTGCGTCAGATCGCCGAGAACTCCGGTGTGGACGGCTCCGTCGTGGCGGGCAAGATCCGCGAGAGCGACGACAAGACCTTTGGGTTCAACGCGCAGACCGAAGAATATGGCGACATGTTCAAGTTCGGCGTGATCGACCCTGCCAAGGTGGCCCGCACCGCGCTGCAGGACGCAGCTTCCGTGGCCGGTCTGCTGATCACCACCGAAGCCATGGTTGCCGACAAGCCCGCCAAAGAGGGCGCAGCCCCCGCAGGCGGCATGCCCGACATGGGCGGCATGGGCGGCATGATGTAAGATGCGGCCCGGGCTTTGCCCAAATGGCTAAAGACAACAGGGGGCGTTCCGAAAGGAGCGCCCCTTTTCGATGTTACCGCAGGATCAACTCCAACGGATCATAGACCGGCGCATCGCGATCGCCCCAGGCCACCGCCGCCAGCGATTTGGGCCGCACGGTGAGCCTCTCCATCTCGTCGCGCGTTACCCAGCGCCGCGCGGTGACGATCTGCTCGGGGTCCTGCCAGCCCGCATCCAGCGCCCCTGCGGTGAGGGTGCAGCGAAAGAACACCTCAACCTGATGATAACTCCGCTCGGGGTCGTGGAACTCGTTCAACAGGCAAGGCGCGCCGATGCGCACGGTCAGGCCGGTTTCCTCGTATATCTCGCGGGCGAGATTGTCCGGCAGGCACTGATGTGGATCGGCCCCGCCGCCGGGCGCGCACCAGAGATCTTCGCGCCCTTTGTAGGCGTTCACCAGCAGCAGCCGGTCGTCGTGCAAAAGGATGCCCCGGGTGGCAAGACGGATGGCGGGTTTTCGCGGCGGCAGGTCTGACATGGGCGCAGACTGGCGCGGGACGCATGATCGCGCAAGCGACACCTTACCTTCGCTGGAATTGGGCCTATGTTGGGGGGATGAAACAGATCCTCGCCACCCTTTTGTTGCTGATCGCCCCGCCCGCCTTTGCCGCGCAGGACGACTGTGTTGTGTTGCTGCACGGGCTGGCGCGGACCGAAACCTCGTTCCTGCCGCTGCAAGAGCTTCTGGAGCTCGAAGGCTACCACGTGGTCAACGACGGCTACCCCTCGACCAGCGCCGATATCCGCACGCTGGTCGAAGAAAACGTGCCGCAGGCCGTGGCGCAATGCGGCGACCGCAAAGTGCATTTCGTCACCCACTCCATGGGCGGGATTTTGGTGCGGGTTTACCTGTCCGCGGAACAGCCCGAACGGCTGGGGCGCGTGGTGATGCTGGGGCCGCCCAACGATGGCTCGCAACTGGTGGACGAACTGGGGGATCTGGAGCCGTTCGAGTGGCTGAACGGGCCTGCGGGCATGGAGTTGGGCACCCACGAAGACGACACCACCGGCGCGCCGCTGAGCCTGCCATGGCTCGGCGGAGAATTGGGAATCATCGCCGGGGACCGCACGTTGAACGCCTATTATTCCAGCCTGATCGACGGGCCCGACGACGGCAAGGTCAGCGTGGACTCCACCCGGCTGGAGGGCATGACCGAACATATCACCCTGCCGGTGACGCATACCTTCATGATGAACAATCCGCTTGTCATGCGGCAGGTGATGGAGTTTCTGGACAAGGGGCGGTTCGACCGGTCCCTGAGCCTTGTTGGCGTGATGCTGGGGCTGCAGTAGGGCGGCGACGGGAAGAGAGGGGGCGCTGCCCCCGGCGCTGCGCGCCTCCCCCGAGGTATTTTGAACCAGAGAAGGCGGGGTTATTTTGCGGGGCCGGTGACCGTATTGGTGTGGCCCATTTTGCGGCCCGGTTTCGCGTCCGCCTTGCCGTAGAGATGCAGCGCGGCATTGGTCTTCGCAATTTCGGGCACGCGGTCGATGTCCGCCCCGATCAGGTTCTCCATCACGACGTTGGAATGACGGCTGCCGTCGCCCAAGGGCCAGCCTGCAATGGCGCGGATGTGCTGTTCGAACTGGTCGATGGTGCAGCCGGCCTGGGTCCAGTGGCCGGAGTTGTGCACACGGGGAGCGATCTCGTTGACGATCAGGCCGGAGCCGGTGACGAAAAGCTCGACCCCCATGGTGCCCACATACTCCAGCGCGTTGAGGATATTCGCGGTGAGCAGGACAGCGTCGGTGCGCTGTGCGGGTGACAGGCGCGCGGGGACCGTGGTGCTGTGCAGGATGCCGTTGCGGTGGAGGTTTTCACCGGGATCGAAACAGGAGATCGCGCCATCCGCGGCGCGGGTGCCGATCACCGAGATCTCATGGCTGAAGTCGATGAAGCCTTCCAGCACCGCAGGCGCCCCGTTCATGGCCGCGAGGGCGGCTTCCGCGTCGTCGTCCGAGTGCAGCCGCGCCTGCCCCTTTCCGTCATAACCCAGCGTGCGGGTCTTGAGGATGGCGGGCGTGCCGATCCGGTCGATGGCGCTTTGCAGATCGCTTGCGGTTTTCACCGCGCTGAAGGGCGCGGTCTTGAGGCCGATGCGGGTCAGGAAGTTCTTTTCCAGCAGACGGTCCTGCGAGGTGGCGAGCGCCTTGCGGTTGGGGTGGATCGGGGTGATTGCCTCGATCACGTCCAGCGCATCGGTGGGGATGTTCTCGAACTCGAAGGTCACCACGTCGCAGGCTTGCGCAAAGGCGGTGAGGGCGTCGGTGTCGCTGTAGTCCGCCTGGTAATGAAAGTTCGACACATGGGAGGCCGGGCAATCGCCCTGCGGCTCAAAAATGCAGGTCTTGAAGCCGAGACGCGCGGCCGCGACCGAAAGCATGCGGCCCAGTTGGCCGCCGCCAAGAATGCCGATGGTTGCGCCGGGGCGAAGGGGGTCAGTCATCGGAGGGCTCCTGCGGGATCGAGTTGGAAAGGGCCGCGCGCCAGGCGTCGAGCCGCCCGGCAAGCTCCGCGTCCTGCAGGGCGAGGATGCCGGCCGCCATGAGCGCGGCATTCGCAGCACCGGCGGCCCCGATCGCCATGGTTGCGACGGGGTAGCCCTTGGGCATCTGCACGATGGAATACAGGCTGTCGACGCCGCTGAGCGCTTTGGTCTGCACCGGCACGCCGATCACCGGAAGGCGCGTCTTGCTGGCCATCATACCGGGCAGGTGCGCGGCCCCGCCAGCGCCTGCGATGATCACCTGCAGACCGCGGCCCGCAGCCTCGGTCCCGTAGGACCACAGACGGTCCGGGGTGCGATGGGCCGAGACAATCCTGGCTTCGTAGGGGATCGCCAGGTCATCAAGCAGTTGGGCCGCGTCGCGCAGGGTGGCCCAGTCGGACTGGCTGCCCATGATGAGGCCGACAAGAGGTGTCATAGAACGCGCCCTTTTTCCTGTTCGCGGCGGTTATAACGTGCTCGGGCACAGGCGCAATCGGCGAAGCGGCGCTGGCTCAGGCGATGATGTCGGGGGTCGTGCGGTCTTCGAGCACGGCGATCTTGTCTTTCAGGGCGAGCTTTTGCTTTTTCAGACGTTTGATCGTCAGCATGTCGGCTTTGCCGGTGTCTTGCAGGGCGTGGATCGCCTCATCCAGGTCGCGGTGCTCGCGGCGCAGCACCTCAAGCTCGATGCGCAGGACATCCAATTGGTCCATCGGGGTACTGCTGTTCATGGCGGCTCCGTCCATCAGGGGTGTGTGAGACCTGCAATGTAAGCGCTCCGGCCCTTTTTACAAAGCGAAACCGGCCCCGCGCATCTTGCAACCCGCGACGTCTGCCCCCATATTTTCCATGTGGTCGCCGCGAACGGGGCCGCGCACATTGACTGTCGCTTCGAAAAGGACGTGTCGCATGACGAAATTGACGTTGGGAACGCATCCGTTCCTGTTGGGCTTTGAAGAGCTTGAGCGCCTTGTGGAACGGACGGCCAAGTCCGGCAACGAAGGCTATCCCCCCTACAACATCGAACAGACATCCGGCACGTCGTACCGGATCACGCTGGCCGTGGCGGGGTTCGCTGAGGATGACCTGTCGATCACGGTCGAGGACAACCAGTTGGTGATCCGCGGGCGGCAGTCCGACGACAGCGAAGGGCGCGTGTTCCTGCATCGCGGGATCGCCGCACGGCAGTTCCAGCGCGCTTTCGTGCTGGCCGAGGGTGTCGATGTGGGCGAGGCGACCATGGAAAACGGTTTGCTGCATGTGGATCTGACGCGGGCGGTGCCCGAATCGGTGGTGCAGACAATCAACATCAGGAAGGGTTGAGTCATGGATACGAAGTTTGATTTCACGACATTGGGCGCGCAGCCGGAAGAGCGGCTGGTCTATGTCAAGGCCGTCGAAGTGGCGAGCCTGCCAGACGAGGTGCGCGAGGCGGCCGGCGATCTGGAACAGCTGTTTGCCGTGCATGACAGCGACGGGCAGCAACTGGCGCTGGTCGCCGACCGGACGCTGGCGTTCGTGCTGGCCCGTCAGCATGACATGACGCCGGTGACGGTGCACTAAATCCCGCCGGGGGCGCCCGGTGGGCCGCCCCTTGCGAGGGCGCGCGTTTTGGCGTTTTTGGCAGTCAGCCAAGGTTTGCACAGGATGCAGGATGCCAAAACACTCCCTATTCGAATTCGCCGGACACAACATTGAGCCGGGGAGCCGCCAGACGGTCGAGCTTCCGGTCTCGGTCCTGTCCGATCACACCCCCGTCAACCTCAAGGTCCACGTCATCCACGGCAAAAAGCCGGGGCCGGTGGTCTTTGTCAGCGCCGCTGTGCACGGGGATGAAGTGATGGGCGTTGAGATCGTCCGGCGGATGCTGCAGTCGGACCTTCTTGGCGGGCTGCGGGGCGCCTTGCTCGTGGTGCCCATCGTCAACGCTTTCGGCTTCCACAACCGCAGCCGGTACCTGCCGGACCGCCGCGATCTGAACCGGTCGTTTCCCGGCTCAGCGGGCGGGTCGTTGGCGTCGCGTCTGGCGGGAATTTTTCTGGAACAGGTGGTGATGCGTTGTGATCTGGGGATCGACCTGCATTCCGCCGCGATCCACCGGACCAACCTGCCGCAGGTGCGCGTCAGTGAGGGTAATGGCCGGACGATGGCGCTGGCCAAGGCCTTCGGTGCGCCGGTCATCCTGACCTCGGATCTGCGCGAAGGCTCGTTGCGGGCCGAGGCGAAGGCCGCTGGCGTCGACGTCCTGCTTTATGAAGCGGGCGAGGCCTTGCGGTTTGACGAGATGGCGGCGCGGGCCGGTGTGGCTGGCATTTTCCGCGTGCTGCGCGCGATGGAGATGCTGCCCGCTAAGGGCATAGCCAAGGCGCGCGTCGCCCCGTTGCTGTGCCGGTCGAGCCGATGGCTGCGCGCGCCCGCGGGCGGGCTGCTGCGCACCTATCGCGGCGACGGGGATGTGGTGGAGGAGGGCGATGTGCTGGCCTCGGTCGCGGACCCGTTTGGCGAGGCCGAGGTGGAGCTGATCGCGCCGATGGACGGAATCATCGTCGGCCGTGCGGTGATGCCCGTGGTCAACGAAGGCGATGCGGTGTTCCATCTGGCCGAGGTGCGCCACGACGACCCCGCGCAAGCGGTCGAGGATCTAGCCACCCAGTTGGAGAACTCGCCTTTGTTCGATGAGGATGAGATCATCTAGGCGGGGGCGTGTTTCGACACGAAAAAGGCGCCACCCGCTGGGGATGGCGCCTTTTGTATGTATGGGGCGAAGGTCACTCGGCCGCGATCAACCCCATGCTTTCCAGCTTCAGGATCACCTGATGCGCGCAGTTGTCGACGGCCACATTCTCGGTTTCGACCCGCAGCTCGGGATCCTCGGGCACGTCATAAGGGTCGGAAATGCCGGTGAATTCCTTGATCTTGCCTTCCCGCGCCAGCTTGTAGAGCCCCTTGCGGTCGCGGCGTTCACACTCTTCGATGCTGGTCGCGACATGGACTTCGACGAAGGCGCCGAAGTTTTCCACATCCTCACGCACCGCGCGGCGGGTGGTGGCATAGGGCGCGATGGGCGCGCAGATGGCGATGCCTCCGTTCTTGGTGATCTCGGACGCCACATAGCCGATGCGGCGGATGTTCAGGTCACGGTGCTCTTTCGAAAAGCCCAGCTCGGAGCTGAGGTTCTTGCGCACGATGTCCCCGTCCAGCAACGTCACCGGACGTCCGCCCATCTCCATCAGCTTGACCATCAGCGCGTTGGCGATGGTGGACTTGCCCGAGCCGGAGAAGCCGGTGAAGAACACGGTGAACCCCTGCTTGGAGCGCGGCGGGCGGGTGCGGCGCAGCTCTTTCACCACCTCGGGGAACGAGAACCATTCGGGGATTTCCAACCCTTCCTGCAGGCGGCGGCGCAGCTCGGTGCCCGAGATGTTGAGGATGGTGACGTTATCCTTGTCCTCGATCTCGTCAATCGCTTCGTATTGCGCGCGCTCGTCGACCCAGACCATGTGTTTGAAGTCGACCATTTCGATGCCCATCTCGGCCTCGTGCTCGCGGAACAGGTCCTGCGCATCGTACGGGCCGTAGAAATCCTCGCCCTTGGAGTTCTTGCCGGGGCCCGCGTGGTCGCGGCCGACGATGAAATGGGTGCAGCCGTGGTTCTTGCGGATCAGGCCGTGCCAAACAGCTTCACGCGGGCCGCCCATGCGCATGGCGAGGTTCAGCAGCGACATGGACGTCGTGGACTGGGGATATTTGTCGAGCACTGCTTCATAACACCGCACGCGGGTAAAATGATCGACGTCGCCCGGTTTGGTCAGGCCCACGACGGGGTGGATCAGCAGGTTGGCCTGCGCTTCGCGGGCGGCGCGGAAGGTCAGTTCCTGATGCGCGCGGTGCAGCGGGTTGCGGGTCTGGAAGGCCACGACCTTGCGCCAGCCCATCTTGCGGAAATAGGCGCGCAATTCGTTGGGCGTGTCGCGGCGGGCGCGGAAATCGTAGTGCACGGGCTGCTGGATGCCGGTCACGGGGCCGCCAAGGTAGATCTTGCCCGCCTGATTGTGCAGGTAGTTCACAGCAGGGTGGGCCTGATCGTCCGCACCGAAAACCTTTTCGGCTTCGCGGGATTTGTTCGGCTCCCAGCGGTCGGTGACGGTCATGGTGGCGAGGATCACACCTTCCTGGTCGCGCAGGGCAATGTCCTGACCGATCTCGAGCGAGGCGGCGAAATCTTCGGAGACGTCAAGGTTGATCGGCATGGGCCAGAGCGTGCCATCGGCCAGACGCATGTTGTCCAAAACGCCGTTGTAATCCTCTTCGTTAAGAAAGCCCTTGAGCGGGTTGAAGCCGCCGTTCATCAGCAGTTCCAGATCGCAGATCTGTCGCGGTGTCAGGTCGTGGGAGACCAGCTCGCCTGCTTCGACTTTCAGCTTTTGCGCAGAGTCGTAAGAGACATAGAGCTCGGGGATCGGGGCGAGGTTGTGTTCCATCAATTTGGTCCTGTTGTTCAAGGGAGTATGACCGGAGGCCGCCCCGGTGAGCTCGGCATGGAGCGCATCGTATTCGGCAAATTTCCGGTGGAGGAATTGGGTGGTCAGGCGCTCTTTCTCGGCTTGGCCACGGGGGGTGATCGCATAGGCATTGCGCGCGCGCTTGTCGGGTCCGTTGCGGGCGGTGACTTCGACCAGCCCGCCTTCGGTCGCCTGTTTCAACAGGCCGTTGAGCCGCCCCAGCGACACACCAATGGCTGCCGCCATCACCCGTTGCGACGCCTCGGGCGACTGGTCCACCTGACGCAACAGGCGGAACATCTGATCCTCATGCTCGGAGGTGGATTTGATCGTGGACAGGCCCATGACGCGCGACTCAGCGTTTGTTCACGCGCGAACATACACATAAAGTTTGTTCACGCCAGAACAAACTTGGCGCCAGCAGCAATTTGCCGGGCTATGTTACAGGGGCGCAGGCCTAGGCTTCGACCTTGGCCCCGTAGCCCAGCGGCAGGGAGGTGTCCTTGCCGCCGTCGATCTCGACATCGTCGCCCTGTTCGGCCAGCCAGCGCTCAACCTCAAGCGCGGCCATGCAGCCCATACCGGCAGACGTCACGGCCTGACGGTATTTGTAGTCCGTCAGGTCGCCCGCCGCGAAGACGCCGGGGATCGAGGTTTCGGTGCTGTCGGGCTTGGTCACGACATAGCCGCCCATGTGCGTCTCGAGGTGGTCCTTGACCAGCTCGTTCGCGGGGGCGTGGCCGATGGCGATGAACACGCCCTTGGCGGGGATGTCCGTGATCTCACCGGTCTTGACGTGTTTGACCTTGATGCCTTCGACGCCCAGCGGATTGTCGGCGCCGTACACCTCTTCAAGTTGATGATCCCAAAGCGGTTCGATCTTGGGGTTCTTCATCAGCCGGTCGATCAAAATCTTCTCGGCGCGCAACTCGTCACGGCGGTGCACCAGCGTCACCTTGGACGCGAAGTTGGTCAGGAACAGCGCCTCTTCCACGGCCGTGTTCCCGCCGCCGACGACAACGATTTCCTGATTGCGGTAAAAGAACCCGTCACAGGTGGCGCAGGCGGAGACGCCGAAGCCCTTGAACTTCTCTTCGGTGTCCAGCCCCAGCCATTTCGCCCGCGCCCCGGTGGCGAGGATGATCGCATCGGCCACGTATTGCGTGCCGCTGTCGGACTGGCAGACGAAGGGCCGTTTCGAGAAATCGATCGAGGTGATGATGTCGCTGATGATCTCGGTCCCCATGGCGCGGGCGTGGGCCTCCATGCGCAGCATCAGGTCGGGGCCCTGCACCTCGGTGTCGCCGGGCCAGTTCTCAACCTCGGTCGTGGTGGTCAACTGGCCGCCCGGTTCAATCCCCTGCACAAGGATCGGTTCCAGCATCGCGCGGCTGGCATAGACCCCCGCGGTGTAGCCCGTGGGGCCGGAGCCGATGATCAGAACTTTGGTTTTGCGGGTCTCGGCCATGGGGAACTCCTTTGTGCTCGGACCCGATATAGTCAGCAAGCGCCGCGGGGAAAAGGGGGACCGCATCGGACCAAAGCACGCATTATTCTTGCGGAATTGCGAAACATTGTTGCGCATTTCGGGGCGCTGGCGTATGAAACACGACAGCCAACAGGAGATGCGCCCAACTATGCCCGGACAGAAGCTGGATGAGATCGACCGGATGATTCTTGCGCAATTGCAGGCAGACGGGCGAATGACGAATGTGGAACTGGCCAAACGGGTCGGGATTTCCGCGCCGCCGTGCTTGCGGCGGGTGCGCACGCTGGAGGAGCAGGGCTTCATCCGCGGCTATCACGCCGACGTCAACGCGCGCGAACTGGGGTTCGAGGTGCAGGTGTTCGCGATGGTCGGCCTTGTCTCGCAGGCGGAAACGGACCTGAGCGCCTTTGAGCAGAAGTGCAAGGGCTGGCCGCTTGTGCGCGAATGCCACATGCTCAACGGTGAGGTGGATTTCCTGCTCAAATGCGTGGCACCGGACCTGCGCACTTTTCAAAACTTCCTGACCGAACAACTCACCAGCGCCGACAACGTGGCGAGCGTGAAAACCTCGCTGGTGATCCGCGGCGCCAAGGATGAGCCGGGTGTGCCCTTCGATGTTCTGGAAGAGCGTTTGGCGAAAGACGCCTAAAGCTGGCCCTAGGCAACCACCCCGAAATCAAGGTCGTGCAGCGATAGGCGCGGGTGCATGAGCATGCCAAAATCCTCGATCCGGGTGACATGGGGAAACAACGACAGGTAAAGCGCCAGCATCTCGCCGCGCAGGTTCAATTCATGCCGCGCGCCGGGGTTGTGGCTGTCGACCTCGACCCCGTTCACGACAAACCGTTCGTGATTAGTAAAACCAAGCTGGAAGACCTGAACCGAGGTCTGCGGCGTCACTTCGACCACGTTCACTCCATCGACAAAATCCACCGCCGGCACGAAGGCCGCCGGATGGCCCGTGACGCGTTCCAACGTGGGCGAGCGGTGATAGAGCCGTGCTGACGGGCCCAGCAACAGATCGGGCATGGGGCGACCGATGCCCAATGCGTCCGAAGCCAGCCGGATCAACCGGCCCATCCGCGGGTTCTGCCCCTGCACGTTCGGGACCAGCGTCATCGAGCCGCGCCACTGCACGGGCTGAAAGCCATTGGTTACGGTGTTGACCTCGTCACCGGGCAAGATGTCTTCAATGGCGACGATGCCGCGCCGCGTTTTAATAAGCGCACCCCGCGCAAGTGCTGCGAAACTGTCCTCGAACGCGGCATGGGCGGGCGCGACCCGCGTGAAATCGTCGATGTCTCCGTTGGGAAGCAAATGGACGACCTCATACCGGCGCATCAAACGCTGCGTCTGCTGAGGCCGTCCGTCTGTTTGAGCATACCGGGCTGAGGAGGCCACCGGTGCGGTCGTGTCAGGCGCCGCCGCGGCTGCGGAGGCAAAGGGGCTTTTCTTCATCATGCGATCACCTGTTCTAGGTTGTCACATCATCTGTCGGCCCCCACCGACAACATCTGAGGAACGTTGCTTTGAACCAAATGTGACCGATCCGATGGGAAAAGGTCAAACTTTTTGCGGAATTTATCGGATGTCGGCGTCAATCGCCGCTTCAGCGTCGGATTGTTCGCGAAGCGGTGACGGGATTGCCACAATTTGCGCCGGTCGGGCGGCGGCAGGGCCGTCGAGAACGAGAATCGCCGCCCCCGGAATGCAAAACAGGGGCGGCGATCCGGGGCTGCGCACTAGGTCGGCGGCAGCGGGCGTGAATTCTTTAGGCGGCCGGGCGCGTGTTGTGCGGAGGGGCTACCTTGGGGGCTACCTCGGGCGTGGCTGCGGCACGGCGGCTGGCGATGAAAGCCTCACGGCGCAACCCGCGTTCCCAGGGGAGCTTCACGGTGCAGGCGGCGGCGGCTTGCTGGGTGGACTTGATCCAACGGGGAGACTTGGTCATGGCGGGGCCTCATGGGGTTCGTTGCTGCGTGTTAGGGTTAATCTCGCAGGGCAAAGGGGCATGAATTTGGCCGCGCGTCGGGAAAATCGCGCCCCACCGGAGGTGCGTGGCGGCGGAATGTGGCACGGGGGCAGAGCAGCGGTCGCGCGCGAATCGGTCAAATTTTAAGGGTTCGGCAACAATGCGGGGGCAGGGCCCGTGATTGTTTCGCGCAAACTGGGGCCGTCGCGTGGCGGGCCCCGCCGCAAAGCCGTCAAAGTCCGGGCGTGTCGTCGTGGCTGTTCAGCGTGATTGCAGCCATCATCCGACCGTAGTCCGCATCCTTGTTATGGGTCGCCCGGCGGTAGCTGAAGAATCGCGCCGGATCGCTGTAGGTGCAGTGGCGCGTCCACTCCGCCGCCCCCACACCGGCGGTGCGCAGCCGGTAAAGCCCAAGTGCGGGCAGGTCGAACAGGAATTTGCCATTCGCGCCATTGACGAAGAACCGCGCAAAGGCCGGATCCTCGGCGATGAAATCTTCGAAGAACTCTGGCCCCACTTCATAGGCGCGCTGGCTGATACAGGGGCCGATCACCGCGTGGATATTCTCGCGCGTGGCGCCCAATGCCTCCATAGCCTCAAGGGTGGCTTCCAGCACGCCCCCCAGCGCGCCCTTCCACCCCGCATGGGCCGCGCCGATCACGCGGGCCTTGTGGTCGGCAAAAAGCACCGGCTGGCAATCGGCGCTCAGCACGCTCAGGGCGATGCCCGGCGTGCGGGTGACGAGCGCATCGGCCTTGGGGCGTTCGGTTAGCGGTGCTGTAACGGTGACCACATCGGCCGAATGCACCTGATAGACCCCCATGAGGTCGGGCGCCTCGACCCCCAGCGCTTGGGCCACGCGGGCGCGGTTGATCGCCACCGCTTCGTGCTGGTCGGTGCTTCCGGTGCCGCAGTTCAGACCTTCGAACACGCCGGACGACGCACCGCCCCGGCGGGTGAAGAACCCGTGTCGACAAGGGGCAAGGTTGTCCGAGGTGATGATATCGAGTGTCATGGCTCCAATCCGGCGGGCGGTGGGGCGCCGTCGGGATAAAGCCCCATCACTTTGAACAGGGAACCCATTTCTTGCGGG
This sequence comes from Thalassorhabdomicrobium marinisediminis, assembly GCF_003072065.1. Taxonomy (GTDB): domain Bacteria; phylum Pseudomonadota; class Alphaproteobacteria; order Rhodobacterales; family Rhodobacteraceae; genus Octadecabacter; species Octadecabacter marinisediminis. The sequence goes on along the minus strand of NZ_QCYG01000008.1, from coordinate 153,028 downwards.
GCCGTCAAGCGGCGGTGTGCGGCGATAAGGTTTTCGAGCGCATCCCCTGCAAGCCCGGCGGCAAGTCTTTGCGACCGATCGGTGATGCCGAGCCGTTCCAGAAACACCCCTTGCGGGGCAAGGCGGGTGAAGCGGGCCGGGGCGGCGGCCCCGGCAAGGGCTTCGAAGTCCACATGGGCGGTGATGTCGGCCCGCCCCGGCGCAGTGAGAGGATCGACCGGCGCGTGATCCTGCACCGCCTGCACGGTGTCCCCCAAAGAACGCCAGTCGCCGTAATCGATGATAAGCGCCGCTCCGCCACGGGCCGCGATCCGCTGGGCGATCTGCGCGGTGATTTCGGGCAGGGCGGGGCAGGTCTCGACGATGTCGCCGCCGCGGGTGTCGTCCAGCCGGTGGGTGAGCCTGTCTTCGGCGCGGGGGCGCGACCAGCGCCGGATAAAGGTCGTGCCGTCCTGATCCACCAGCGCCTCGCGCCAGCCATCGCCGTCCCGCCGGAACTGGCGCACGGGCAGGGCGTCGAAGAATTCATTCGCGACAAGGAACAGCGGCAGATCGGGCAAGTCGGAGGCCGTGTCGTGCCAGGTGGTGCCGCCCGGAAGCCGGCGGGCCTGTTCAGCCCGCAGGGCGGGCGAGGTTTCGACCAGATGGAGCCGGGCGGCTTCGGCAAAACCCGGCACCCGGGCGGTGGCGCGCAGAATGTCGGCCATCAGCGTGCCGCGTCCAGGGCCGAGTTCGGCCAGCGCGAAAGGGGTCGGGCGGCCCTGATCCATCCAGGCCTGCGCCAGAGACAGGCCCACAAGCTCGCCGAACATCTGGCTGATTTCCGGCGCGGTGGTGAAATCCCCGGCCGCCCCCAGCGGGTCGCGGGTGGTGTAATAGCCATGCTCCGGATGGCCCAGCGCGGTGGCCATGAAGTCGTGCAACGGGATCGGGCCGCTGTCTTCGATTCTGGCGCGCAGAATGTCCGCCAGCGCCGTCATGTGCGGTTGCGAGTCCAGACCACGAGCGCCAGCCCCGCCAGAATCATCGGCAGCGACAGGGCCTGCCCCTGTGTCAGCCCCCATGTGCCGAAGTCATAGGCCCAGCCCACGGGATTGTCCGGGCTGGTGAACTGCGCATCGGGCTGGCGGACGAATTCCACCAGAAAGCGGGCGACGCCGTAGCCGATCAGAAACACCGCCACGAGGGACCATCGCCGCTTCAGCCAGCCGCGCCGGAAGGCGAGGAACAGGATCACCGCGCCAAGGATCAAGCCTTCGGTCAGGGCCTCATAAAGCTGGCTGGGGTGGCGCGCGCAAAGGCCGGCCACGTCGGGGCAAAATTGCGCGGCCTCACCGGGGAAAATCACACCCCAAGGCAGGTCCGTCGGCCGGCCCCAAAGCTCGGCGTTGATGAAGTTGGCGATGCGGACCAGAAAGATTGCCGGTGTCGCCGTCAGAGCAAGGATATTGGCCACATCCCCCAGCGCCGCGCCGTAACGCCGCGCGCACAGAATGACCGCGACGCTGACGCCGATAAAGCCGCCATGAAACGACATGCCGCCATCCCAGATGCGCAGGATCTGCAACGGGTTCTCGCGAAATTGGCCGTCCCCGTAGAACAGCACGTAGCCCAGCCGCCCGCCCGCGATCACACCGATGATGATCCAGGTGAGCAGGTCTTCGATCTGTTCGCGCGACAGGGGCGGCGTGTCGTGGCGCCACAGGGCCGGGCGTTTGCTGGCCTGCACCGCGATCCACCAACCGATGAGGATGCCGACAATATACCCCATGGCATACCAGCGCAGGGCGAAGGAAAAGCCGAACAGCGAGATGGTAAAGATCTCGGGCGAGATATCGGGAAAAGGGATACCGGTCATGGGCCTCTTAGGGCGACTGGGGCGGGCGATGTCAACAGTATGCACGGTCACAAGCCCGCAAGGCGTGCGCGAAAACCGGTGCTTTGGGTTGTTCTGGGGGCGAACCCTCCCATATATCAGGGCAGAGCCAAGGAGAGAGTGATGCAGACCCGTAACAAAGTATTCGATGATTTGTCGCAACTGATGACCAATGCCATGGGCGTGGCGCAAGGCGCGAAGGATGAAGCGTCGAACGCGGTGTCCGGCATGATGGACCGCTGGCTGGCGGAGCGGGATTTCGTCACCCGCGAGGAGTTCGACGCCGTGCGTCTGATGGCCCAGAAGGCCCGCGAAGAGAATGCGTCGCTGCTGGCGCGGATCGAGGCGCTTGAAGCCAAGCACGAGAAGTGACGACCGCTTTTGGTCGAAGAATGATGCGGGGCCGCCGTTGGGGTGGCCCTTTTGCGTGGTGGCAGGCGCGCGCGGGCGGACCGGGGCGCTGCCCCGGACCCCGGGATATTTCTAAAGCAAAGATGGGGCGCGGCGTGCTGTGAGGGGCGCGGCGCACTTTACCATGGGCGCAGGCGGGCCTATAAGGCGCTGCATGAGCCTTTGCGCGTTCCAGATTATTCGAATTATATCCCCGGCGTCGTGACCCCCACACGCCGGACGAAGGTGTTTGACGTGATGCGCACCGCCCCCGATATCCCTAGATTGACCCTGCAAAAGGACGCCCGAAATGTGCGCCGACACCCCCGAGACACTTGACTATAAAGACACGCTGCATCTGCCCCGCACCGATTTCCCCATGCGGGCCGGCCTGCCCAAGCGCGAGCCCGATTGGCTGGCGCGCTGGGCCGAGCTTGGCGTTTATGAAAAGCTGCGCGAGAAAGCAAAAGCCGAGACGCGCCAGCCGTTCACGCTGCATGACGGCCCGCCCTATGCCAATGGGCACCTCCACATCGGCCATGCGCTCAACAAGATCCTGAAAGACATGGTGGTGCGCAGCCAGCAGATGATGGGGCGCGATGCGCGCTACATCCCCGGCTGGGACTGTCACGGGCTGCCGATCGAGTGGAAGATCGAAGAGAAGTATCGCGAGAAGGGCCTTGATAAAGACGCCGTGGACGTCGTCGAGTTTCGGCAGGAATGCCGCGACTTCGCCGCCGGCTGGGTCGATATCCAGCGTGACGAGTTCAAACGACTCGGGATCACCGGCAATTGGGACGATCCCTATCTGACGATGGACTTTCACGCCGAGCGGGTGATCGCCGAGGAATTCCAGACCTTTTTGATGAACGGCACACTGTATCAGGGCTCGAAGCCCGTCATGTGGTCGCCGGTGGAGCAGACTGCGCTGGCCGAGGCGGAGGTGGAATACCACGACAAGGAAAGCTTCACGGTCTGGGTGAAGTTCAAGGTGACAGGTTTCGACCTGCCCGATCTGGACATCTCGGGCGAGGAAGCCCCCATCGAAGACCGCGAATCCGTGGCCGAGATCGAGGCGCAGGTGGCGCAGGAGTTCGTCGGAGCCTCGGTTGTGATCTGGACGACGACGCCCTGGACCATCCCGTCCAACAAGGCGGTCGTCTTCGGGGCCGACTATTCCTACGGGCTGTATGAAGTGACCGACACGCCCGAAGAATGCTGGGCCGAGGTGGGGGAGCGGTTCCTGCTGGCCGACAAGCTGGCGGCGGACGTCTTCGCCAAGGCGCGGCTGGAAGAGGGGCAGTGGCGGCGGGTGCGCGATGTCACGCCCACGCAGCTTGAGGCGATGACACTGGCACATCCTTTGGCAGGGGTCGAGGGATCGCAGGGCGAATGGGATGCGCCACGCGATTTCCGCGCCGCCCCCTTCGTGACCGACGAGGAAGGCACCGGCTTCGTGCATTGCGCCCCGTCCCACGGGATGGAGGAATTCGAACTCTACCGCGATCTGGGCATGCTGCAGGAGGTTATCACCTATAACGTGATGGATGATGGCACCTTCCGCGAAGATCTGCCCTTTTTCGGCGGCAAGCGCATCCTGCGCGAGAAGGCCAAGAAGGGGAACTGGGAAGGCGATGCCAACGCGGCAATCATGTCCAAGCTGGCCGAGGTTGGCGGGCTTTTGGCACGTGGCAAGATCAAGCACTCCTACCCCCATTCGTGGCGCTCGAAAGCGCCGGTGATCTATCGCAACACGCCGCAATGGTTCGCCGCCATCGACAAGGCTGTGGGCGACGGACAGGACACCTATGGCACGACGATCCGCCAGCGCGCGCTGACCAGCATCGACGAGTTGGTGACCTGGACCCCGCAGAAGGGCCGCAACCGGCTGTATTCCATGATCGAAGCGCGGCCCGACTGGGTGCTGAGCCGCCAACGTGCCTGGGGCGTGCCGCTGACCTGTTTCGTCAAGAAAGGCGCCAAGCCCTCGGATGACGATTACCTGCTGCGCGATGAGCGGGTGAACGCCCGCATTCTTGAAGCCTTCGAGGCCGAAGGGGCGGACGCCTGGTACAAGGACGGCGCGAAGGCGCGGTTCCTGGGCGCGGATTACGATCACGACGCCTATGAGCAGGTGATGGATATTCTTGATGTCTGGTTCGATTCCGGCTCGACCCACGCCTTCACCCTGCGCGACCGTGAGGATGGCTCAGACGATGGCCTGGCCGATCTTTATCTGGAAGGCACCGACCAGCACCGCGGCTGGTTCCATTCCTCGATGCTGCAGGGCTGCGGCACCATGGGGCGCGCGCCCTATCGCGGGGTGCTGACCCATGGGTTCACGCTCGACGAGAAGGGCATGAAAATGTCCAAGTCGCTGGGCAATACCATCGTCCCCGAAAAGATCGTCCAGCAATATGGCGCGGATATTCTGCGGCTTTGGGTGGCGCAGGTCGATTTCACCAATGACCAACGGATTGGGGATGAAATCCTGAAAAACGTTGCCGACAGCTACCGCCGTTTGCGCAACACCATGCGGTTCATGCTTGGCTCGCTGGCCGACTACGATCCGGCCCGCGCCGTGGCGCGCGAGGACATGCCCGAGTTGGAGCAGTTGATCCTGCACAAGCTGGCGGTGCTCGACGGTGTCGTGCGCGAAGGCTATGCGAAATACGACTTCCAGGGCGTGTTCCGCGCGATCTTCGACTTCGCCACGCTGGACCTGTCGTCGTTCTATTTCGACGTGCGCAAGGACGCGCTCTATTGCGACGGGGATACGCAGCGGCGGTTTGCGGCGCTTACGGTGCTGGATGCCCTTTATCAGCGGCTGACCACCTGGCTTGCGCCGATCCTGACCTTCACGATGGAAGAAGTCTGGCTTGAACGCAACGGGCCGGAAACCTCGGTGCATCTGGTGGATTTCCCCGAGACCCCTGCGGACTGGCGCGACGATGTGCTGGCCCAACGGGCGGAGACGGTGCGCGCGGCGCGGCGGGTGGTGACAGGCGCGCTGGAAGAGCAGCGCACGGCCAAGGTCATCGGCTCCTCGCTCGAAGCGGACCCGACGGTCTATCTGTCGCCCGAGCTGGCACAGATCATCACCGATCCCGACACCTTCGCGGATCTTTGTATCACCAGCCAGATCGAGCTGGTCGAAGGGGCAGCACCCGAGGGGGCCTTTACCTCGGACGAGATTGCAGGCGTTGCCGTGGTGTTCGACCGGGCGGAGGGGCAGAAATGCGCGCGCTGCTGGAAGATCTTGCCGGACGTGGGCACCCACGCCCATGCCGGTGTCTGTGGCCGTTGCGACAAAGCGCTAAGCTGACGGCTTGGTCAGCGACGCGGATATCGAAGCGTCGCTGATGCAGCACGCGATTGCACGGGGGGCGGACAAGAGCTTCTGCCCCTCGGAGGTGGCGCGGGCCTTAGCCGATGACTGGCGGCCCTTGATGCCACGGGTGCGGACCTGCGCGGTGCGTCTGCGCCTGCGCGCGACGCAGCAGGGCGCACCGGTCGATCCGCTCACCGCGCAGGGGCCGATCCGGCTGAGCCTTGCGCAGGATCCGGATTGATCGCGATCACCGCTTGAGGTGGGGTCCTGATCTAGCGGTGCGTCAGCCGTCCGGCCCGTGCACCGCCTGTTGAGCTGCCCCTGCAACCAGCAGATAGACCGAGGTGATCATTAGCCCCCAGAAGACGACTGGATCGGGGCGGAACCCTTCCCAAGCGGCCATTCCGGCGAAGACCGTCCAGAGCAGCGCCACCGGAAGCGACACCATCCGCCACCGCTTCGTGCGCACCGGGTGGATGAATTTGACCGGCAGGAACATCGCCACGGACAGCACCGCCACCAGCACCAAAGAGACCCACCACGGCGGGGTCAGCGCGAACAGCACCAACACGAGCATGTTCCAGCAACCGGGGAAGCCCGCGAAGGAATTGTCGCGGGTTTTCATGCGGGTATCGCAGAAATACAGGGCCGAGGTATAAGTGATGACGATCACCGCCACCCATCCGGACCAGCCATCCATCATCCCCGAGGCATAAAGCGCATAGGCGGGGATAAAGACATAAGTCAGATAGTCGATGATCAGATCAAGCAGAACGCCGTCGAACTGCGGCGCATAGCGCTTGACGTCGTAATGCCGCGCCAAAGGCCCGTCGACACCATCCACTGCAAAGGCGACGATCAGCCAGACGAACATCATGTCCCAGTCCCGCTGGATCGCCTCGAGCATGGCGAGCATGGCGAAGACTGCGCCGGTGGCGGTGAACAGATGCACGGCCAAAGCTTTGGCGCGGAGCCGGTTCTGGGGGTCGGTTGTCTGTGTCATGGCAATCTCATGCCGGAAATGCGGGCAGGGCGCAACACGCAGCAGGCAGGGGTGCGAAATTCACGGATCGGACCGGGCACCGGCGGCCTTGGGGTGCGCCTTGTCGTAAACCTCCATCAGCCGTGCGGTGTCCACAGCCGTATAGGCCTGCGTGGTGGACAGCGACGCATGGCCCAGAAGCTCTTGAATCGAACGCAAATCACCGCCCGCGTTCAGCAGATGGGTCGCGAAACTGTGGCGCAGGGCATGGGGCGTGGCGGTGGCGGGCAGGCCAAGCTGCATCCGGGCTTGCGCCATGACCGACTGGATCGCCTTGGGGTAAAGCGGCCCGCCGCGCGCGCCCCGAAACACCGGCGCCTCCGGTTCCGCCGGATAGGGACAGGCCCGCAAATAGGCACTGACCGCGCTGCGTGCCGCCGGGATCACCGGCACCAAACGCTCCTTGCCGCCCTTGCCGCGGATCCGCAAGGTCTCGGGCAGGGGGACGTCGGCCCCGGTCAGGCCCAGCGCTTCGGAGATACGCAGCCCGCAGCCATAAAGCAGTGTCACGACCGCCACATCCCGCAGGGCGATCCACGGCGCGCGGGCCTGCATCTCGACCGTGTCGATCATCGCGCGGGCCGCATCCACCGCCAGCGGGCGGGGCAGCTTCTTTTGAAACTTCGGCGACCGGGTGGTGAGGACCGCCGTAGGCTCGAACCCTTCGCGCTCGGCCAGCCAGCGATAGAAGGATTTCACCGCCGAGAGGGACCGCGCCAGCGACCGCGCCGCCACGCCACGCGCGCGCTCATGGGCCATCCACGACCGCATGTCCGACACCGTGATGCGCGAGACCGGCCCCAGGCCCTGCGCCGCCCCGTTGTGCTGCGTCATGAAGCCAAGAAACCCCAGAACGTCCGTCTGATAGGCGCTCAGGGTGTTCTCGGCCGCACCGTTCAGGCTGCGCTGCTGCTCCAGCCATTCGCCCAAAGCCTCGCTCAGCGCGGCCGAGACCATCAGCTCAGCCAGTGGCGCATGACCCGTTCGAACACGCCGGCGAAAAAGGTCAGAAGATCGGTGCCCTGTTGCGGGGTGAACTGGTGCGGGTCTTCGGCGCCAAGGATCAGCATCCCGGGCAGGCGCCCCTCACCAAGGTTGAGCTGCAAACAGGCTTCCGAGCGGATATAGGCGGCCTTTTCGCCAAAAATCGCGGTGTCGTCGGTCTTGACCTGACGCAATGTCACCTGCCGCGCAGGTGCCGAACGGCCGTGGGTGATGTAGTTGCGCACGAAGCCGGGTTCCGCGATCGACAGCACGTCGCTCAGCCGGGCGATGGCCGGATCGGCCTCCCCGCTCGAGGATTCCAGAATAAGCCGCACCGCATCCACCCGCAGAATATCCGCCACGTCGCCGCGCAGATCGCGCAGGAAGCTCTCGAACTTGCCCGCATCCATCATCCGCAGGATCGCGCGGTGAACTTGATTGGTTCCGGCGAGATTCTCGTAAGCGGCGGCAATAACGTTGCGATGGGTGTCCTCAAGCCGGTCTAGCCGGGATTCCAGCCGCTCCATCGCGATGCCACGCAAATCGACGATATTGCCGCCCAACGATTTCTCGTTCGCTGCCACCAGCGCCCGCATCAGGTCCTGATCTTCAAGAATGGCGTCCGGATCGGACAGGATTTTCGACCGCAGCGCTTCGGTCAACAGGGCGTCACTACTCATACTCGGCTCGTTCTTGTTGATTGGCCAAGGGTGTAACAGACCCCGCGCGGGTGCGGCCAGTGCAATCTGGCGCAATCACAAAGTGTTGCCGCTTCGCACCCCGCCCCGCTTCTTTGGTTCGCAAATACCTCGGGGGGACGCCGGAGGCATCCGGCGGGGGGGCTGGCCCCCCACCGCATCGGGTCAGACGATCTTGATGTTGGCTTTCTGCGCGTCCTTCACAAAGGCATCCAGCCCCTTGTCGGTCAGCACGTGGTTGGCCATCGCCTTAATGACATGGGGCGGCGCGGTGGCCACGTCAGCGCCGATCTTGGCACATTCGCTCATGTGGTTGGCGCTGCGGATCGAGGCGGCAAGAACCTGCGTGTCGAAGCCGTAGTTGTCATAGATCGTGCGGATATCCTCGATCACCTCAAGCCCGTCGAGGTTGAGATCGTCGAGCCGCCCGATGAAGGGCGAAATGAAGGTCGCCCCGGCCTTCGCGGCCAGCAGCGCCTGATTGGCCGAGAAACACAACGTCACGTTGACCATGTGCCCGTCGTTGGACAGCACCTTGCAGGCCTTCAGCCCGTCCCAGGTCAGCGGCACCTTGACGGCGATGTTGTCGGCGATCTTGGCCAGCTTGCGGCCCTCTTCGATCATGGCGTCGGCCTCAAGCGCGATCACCTCGGCCGAGACGGGGCCGTCGACGAGATCGCAAATCTCCTTGGTGACCTCAAGAATATCACGGCCGGACTTGGCGATGAGCGAGGGGTTGGTTGTCACGCCGTCCACCATGCCCAGTTCGTTAAGCTCGGTGATGGCGTCGATTTCGGCGGAATCTACGAAGAATTTCATGGCAGCGCTCCGGTGTTAAATGCGTTTGCCGTAGCCATATCCTATCGCAGAGGGCGCGGAAAGGGCCGGTTGTGCCGCGCCCGTGGCAGGTGTCTAATGTGCCGGTCAGAAACGAGGCCGCGGATCCGGTGGAATGATTGTGGGTATGAGCAGCAGGTCTAGAGACGATTTCAAGCCGGTGCGGGCGGCCCGCCCGGGCGGCGCGGCCGGGGTGGTGCGGGCGTGACGCAGGAGTTTTTCGACGAAGGCGCACTGGTGGGCGTGTTGACCACCCAGCCGCTGGACCGGGTGCTGGACTACAAGGCCCCCGAGGGTGGCTGCTGGCTTGGGGCGTTTGTCGAGGTTCCCTTGGGGCCGCGCAAGGTGTTGGGCGTGGTCTGGGGGCCGGGCCGGGGGGATTGGGACATCTCCAAGGTGCGCGCGGTCAACCGGGTGCTGGACGTGGTGCCCATGGCCGACGAGATGCGCCAGTTTCTGACCAAAGCGGCCGATTACACGCTGACCCCGATGTCTGCGATGCTGCGGTTGGCCACCCGTGCGCCGGGGCTGGGCGACGCCCCGTCGATGCGCAAGGTTTACCGTCTGGGCACCGCCGAGCCCGAGCGAATGACCGACGCGCGGCGCAAGGTGCTTGAGGTGCTGCGCGACTATGGCGGCCTTGCGTTCACCTTGAAAGAGGTGGCCGAGATGGCGGGGGTGACGCCTTCAGTGGTCAAGGGCCTCGTGAAGCTTGGCGCGGTGAGCGAGGAGGACAGCCCCCGCGATCTGCCCTATCCCCGCCTTGATCCGGAGTATGGCAGCAAAGAGCTGACCGAGGATCAGCAGGCCGGTGCGCAGGTGTTGCGCGATGCGGTGCGCTCGGGGCGCTACGGCACGACCCTGCTCAAGGGTGTCACCGGGTCGGGCAAGACCGAGGTCTATCTTGAAGCGGTGGCCGAATGTCTGCGCCAAGGGCGGCAGGCGCTGGTGCTTTTGCCGGAAATCGCGCTCACCTCTGAGTTCATCACACGGGTCGAGGCGCGCTTCGGCCACAAGCCTGCGGAATGGCACAGCGGTGTCACCATGACCGAGCGGCGCCGCTGCTGGAAAATGGTGGGGCAGGGCGAGGCGCAGCTGATCGTCGGCGCGCGCTCGGCGCTGTTCCTGCCGTTCCGCGATCTGGGGCTGATCGTCGTCGATGAAGAACACGACACGTCTTACAAGCAAGAGGACGGCGTGCTTTACAACGCGCGCGACATGGCGGTGTTGCGGGCCTCGCTCAACAGCGCGCAGGTGGTGCTGGCCAGCGCCACGCCTTCGCTGGAAAGCTGGGCCAATGTGGAGGCGGGCAAATACCGGCGGGTGACGCTCACCTCGCGCTATGGGGCGGCGGTGCTGCCCGAGATGACCGCCATCGACATGCGCAGTGAGGATTTGCCGGGCAGTCGCTGGGTCTCTCCGAGTTTGCAGGCCAAGGTGCAGGCGCGGCTGGAGCGGGGCGAGCAATCGCTGCTGTTCCTCAATCGGCGCGGCTATGCGCCGGTGACGATCTGTCGGGCTTGCGGCCACCAGATCGGCTGCGACGACTGCGATTCGACGATGGTGGAGCACCGGTTCCTCAAGCGTCTGATGTGCCACCAGTGCGGCGAGACGAAACCGATGCCGACGGTCTGCCCCTCGTGCGAGGTCGAGGACAAGCTGGCCCCCGTGGGTCCGGGTGTCGAGCGTATGGCGGAAGAGGCGCAGGCCCTGTTTCCGCAGGCGAAGATCGCGGTTCTATCGTCGGACCTTTATGGCTCGGCGCGGGCGTTGAAAGAGCATATCGAGGCGATCGCCCGGGGCGATGCGGATGTGATCGTCGGCACCCAGCTGGTGGCCAAGGGGCACAATTTCCCCAAGTTGACGCTTGTGGGGGTGATCGACGCCGATCTGGGGTTGCAGGGCTCGGACCTGCGCGCAGCCGAGCGCACGTTTCAGTTGATGCGGCAGGTCGCGGGGCGGGCCGGACGGGCCGAAGCGGCGGGCGAGGCTGTGTTGCAGACCTTCCAGCCGGAGCACCCCGTCATTCGCGCCATTCTGGGCGGCGATGAAGAGGCTTTCTGGGCCGCCGAAGCCGGCGAGCGTCGGGCCGCGGGCGTGCCGCCCTATGGCCGGATGGCGGGGATCGTGCTGAGCAGCCCCAACGTGCAAGAGGTCTTCGATCTGGGCACCGCCATGGCGCGACAGGACGGCCCCTTGCGCCAGATTGGCGCGCAGGTCTTCGGACCCGCCCCCGCGCCCATTGCAAGGATTCGGGGGCGGCACAGGGTGCGCTTGCTGGTGAAGGCCGAGAAAGGCGTGCCGCTGCAACAGGCGCTTGCGGCCTGGGCCAAGCAGTTCAAGCTGCGCGGGGATCTGCGGATGGCAATCGATATTGATCCGCAGAGTTTCTATTGACGGACGTAAATGGGGCTCTGCCCCGTCCTTCGGACTCCCCGGGATATTTGTGAAGCAAAGATGAGCGGGCAAAGGGTGAGGCGCGGACGGGCAATTGCGGGTTCGACAAATCCGCCGGGCGGGCGTAAAGCCATGGCATGAAAACCATGACCCTTTCCGAGGCGCAGAGCCTGCCGCGGTGGCGCCGCCCCGTGGCGTTGCTGTTTCTGATGGCCGCCGCGATGCCGGTGGCCTTTGCCACATGGTCGGCGCTGCTCAACAACTTCGTGATTGAAGTGGCGGAGTTCGACGGGTCCGACATTGGCTGGCTGCATACGGTGCGCGAGATTCCGGGCTTTTTCGCCATTGGCGTCATCGTTCTGTTGATGCTGTTCCGCGAACAGGTGCTGGGGCTGGTGGCCCTGTGTCTGCTGGGGGTTGCGACCGCGCTGACCGCGCAGTTTCCCAGTCTGGGCGGCATCCTTACGATCACCATGCTCAGTTCCATCGGGTTCCATTATTACGAGACGGTGAACCAGTCGCTGCAGCTGCAATGGCTCGACAAGCAGCGCGCGCCGCAGACGCTGGGCTGGATCATCGCCGCCGGATCGGGGGCGACCTTTCTGGCCTATGTGCTGATCGTGCTGACGTGGGAGGCGCTGGGCCTGTCCTATTCGGTGGTTTATTGGGTCTCCGGCGGGTTGACCGCTGCGGTCGCGGTGTTCTGCCTGTTTGCCTATCCCCAGTTCGAAAGCCCCAATCCGCAGCTGAAATCCTTCGTGCTGCGGCGGCGCTACTGGTTGTATTACGCCTTGCAGTTCATGTCCGGCGCGCGGCGGCAGATCTTTGTGGTCTTCGCGGGCTTCATGATGGTCGAGAAGTTCGGCTTTGCAGTGCACGAGATCACCGCGCTGTTCCTGATCACCCTGATCGCCAACATGGTCTCGGCCCCCCTTGTCGGGCGGGCGGTCGGCGTGTTCGGAGAGCGCAACGCGCTGGTGTTCGAATATATCGGGCTGGCGGCGATTTTCTTTCTGTATGGCGGGCTGTATTACTTCGGCTGGGGCGTGGTGCTGGCGGCGGCGCTTTACGTGTTCAACCACATCTTTTTCAGCTTGGCGCTGGCGCTCAAGACCTATTTCCAGAAAATCGCCGACCCCGGTGACATCGCGCCCACGGCGGCGGTGGCCTTTACGATCAACCACATCGCGGCGGTCTTTCTGCCGGCGCTGCTGGGGTATTTGTGGCTGACCTCTCCGGGGTTGGTGTTTCTGGCGGCGGCGGGCATGGCGCTGGTGTCGCTGACGCTGGCGTTGATGATCCCGCGCCACCCCGAAGCCGGGAACGAGACCATATTCGCGCACCTGCGGCGCGCCCAACCTGCGGAGTAACCCATGACGACCTTTACGGCCCTGACCACCCTGACCGGCAAGCCAGCAGCGGATGCGCTGGGCGCCGCCATGGAAGAGATGCAGCCCGCACCGACCGGGGTCGGCGTCTTCGAGGTGGAGGATGACAGCGGATTGTGGGAGGTTGGCGGCTATTTCGAAGGTGCGCCGGACGAGGTTGCGCTGGCGCTTCTCGCGGCCACCTTCGGCGCGCGGTCGTTCGTGGTCAGCGAAGTGCCCGAGACCGACTGGGTCGCCCATGTGAAGCGCGAATTGCCCCCGGTCGAGGCGGGGCGGTTCTTTGTCTATGGCAGCCATGATGCCGAGCAACTGCCCGCCGATCGCATTGGCCTGCTGATCGATGCGGCCATGGCCTTCGGGACGGGGCACCACGGGACGACGCTGGGCTGCCTGAAGGCCCTGGACCGGCTGCTGGCTGATGGCGCGCAGTTTGCCGACGTCGCCGACATCGGCTGTGGCACGGCGGTGCTGGGGATGGCCGCTGCGAAGGCAGGTGCGCCGAACGTGATCGCCAGCGACATCGACCCTGTGGCTGTCGACGTGGCGCTGGCCAATCTGGCGGCGAATGACATGACCGGGGCCGTCACCTGTGTCACCGCCGCCGGATTCGACGCTCCGGCACTGGCGCAAGCGGCGCCGTTTGATCTGATCTTTGCCAACATCCTCAAAGGGCCGCTGATCACGCTTGCCCCTGATCTTGCGGCGCATTCCAAACCGCAAGGCATCGCGATTCTGTCCGGTCTTCTGAACGAACAGGCCGAGGAGATTGTGGCGGTTTATGCCGAAGCTGGATACAATCTGCTGCACCACGACCGGATTGGTGACTGGTCGACCCTGACCTTGCGGCGCGTTTCATAAAGAAACCACATTTGAGGCGGTTTTTACAGGCATTTGAGCGATCCGCCACACTTTCGCCACATTTCGGCCTGACTCTGGCACCCGTTCGGTGGGGGCCGGATGACAATAGGCTGCTTGATGGCGATGGATGCTTCTTTCAACAAACGACTGGTTCGCGTCGTGCGGACCCATGAACGGATGCGCCGCAATGGTGTCGTCCACCGTGTTGGCCGTGACGGGTTGATCCGGTCGCGCCCGCGACTGATCCGACCCCGCTTTCCGGTCAAAGGGGCCATGATCGTGGTTGGCCTGCTGCTGGCGTTCAAGGCGTTGCTGTTTGCCGAACTCGGGGCCGAGGCTTACGGCGACCGCGTGGCGGGGCTGCGGGAGGGCATGTTGCTTGAGCGGGCCGGCGCCGTGGTCATGCAGGAAGACCCGGTGACCGTTGCGGTCGGGGCCTATCTGGCGCGGACGGTGTTCCGGCCCTGACACCTTTGCTCGCACGGACAATCCCGGACATGAAAAGGCCGCGCCCGATGGGACGCGGCCTTGTTGTATCTTGTTGTTTCACGCGGCCGGCGCGCGGCCGCGGATCGGTCAGCGGATAAGCTGGCCGTTCACAATGGCGTCGATGTCGGCACGCACAAGGCCGATATCGTCGAGCTCGCGGGCCGTGAGGCTCGACAGCGCGCGACGGGTCAGGCGGGCGTCGTTCCAGGCGGCGATCATGCCGATCAGGTTGGAGAGGGAGAAACCGGATTTTGCGGTTGCGGTGCGGATGTCGATGGCGGCCATTGGGATAACTCCTGAAAACGGGGCGGGCGCCGGTGGAGGGGATGTCGTTCTGAGGCGCAGTTAGGCCCGAGATCGCGTTTGAACCAGATCAATTTAAGCATGGGTGATATGCGGTTTCTGCATAACGGTGAGGCGGGCTAAGGGGCTGAAAGAAAAGTTAAAATTTTGGCCCTGAAAGTGTCGCGAACGAACGAGGCGAGGTCGGAAACGACCCATCTTTGAGGCCTGTCGCGCGAGGGGGCTGCGACAAGGGGCTAGGCGGGTGTTCGCCTTTTGTGCTAGGCCTGTGATCAAGACTGAGAAAAAAGGGGCAGTGATGCGGGTTTTGGGCATTGATCCGGGGTTGCGATGCATGGGCTGGGGCGTGATTCGCATTGACGGATCGCGGCTGTCCCATGTCGCGAATGGCGTTTGCACGTCGGGATCGGGGCCGCTTGCCAGCCGCCTGATGGCCCTGCATGTCGCGCTGACCGATATCGTGGCAACCTATGCGCCCGATGCGGCGGCGGTGGAGCAAACGTTCGTGAACACCAACGGGGCGGCGACGCTGAAGCTGGGGCAGGCGCGGGGGATCGCGATGCTGGTTCCGGCGCAGGCGGGGCTCGCCGTCGGGGAATACGCGCCCAACGCGGTGAAAAAGGCCGTGGTCGGGGTGGGCCATGCGGACAAGGCGCAGATCGCGCATATGGTGAAGCTGCAACTGCCGGGGGTTGAACTGGCCGGACCGGATGCGGCGGATGCCCTGGCGATTGCCATCTGTCACGCCCATCACGCCCAGACCGCGGGCCGCGTCACCGCCGCCGCCCGTCGCGCAGGTGCCGCATGATCGGGCGCATCGCCGGACGGCTGGAATATCGCGCGACCGATCACGTGCTGATTGACGTGCGG
Source organism: Thalassorhabdomicrobium marinisediminis (assembly GCF_003072065.1). Taxonomy (GTDB): domain Bacteria; phylum Pseudomonadota; class Alphaproteobacteria; order Rhodobacterales; family Rhodobacteraceae; genus Octadecabacter; species Octadecabacter marinisediminis. Next base: position 137,565 of record NZ_QCYG01000008.1, on the reverse strand, counting down.
GGTGTGGGCTACGTCGTTTATGTCAGCGACCGGGTCATGGCGACCCTGCCCGGCGTGGGCGAGGCAGTAGCGCTTTATACCGACCTTCTGGTGCGCGAGGATCTGTTGCAGCTTTTCGGCTTCTCGACCCTTGTGGAAAAGGAATGGCACCGCCTGCTGATGTCGGTGCAGGGGATCGGGGCCAAGGCGTCGCTGGCCATTCTGGGCGCCTTGGGCGCCGACGGTGTGAGCCGCGCGATTGCCTTGGGGGACTGGGCGGCGGTGGCGACGGCGAAGGGCGTGGGGCCAAAGACCGCCAAGAAGGTCATTCTTGATCTCAAGGACAAAGCGCACAGCGTCATGGCGCTGGCGGGAACGGCGCCTGCGGCGGGCGGCGGGGCCGTAGCCCCCGCAGACGCGCAGGATGACGCTGTGATCGAGACCGTCGCAGCACCCGCTGCGGCGGACGGTGCCGCGCAATCCGAAGCGCTCTCGGCGCTGGGCAATCTGGGCTACGGGCCGTCCGATGCCGCAAGCGCCGTGGCGCAGGCCGCAGGGGCCGCGCCGGATGCCGATACGGCGACGCTGATCCGCGCGGCCTTGAAGCTGCTGGCGCCCAAGGGGTAGGGGTGACAGGCCCCCACAAGGATAACCGATATGGATGAGCCGTCTTTGCAACCCCAGCGTCAGGCCGAGGATGCCACCCACGAGGGGGACCGCGCCCTGCGCCCGCAGGTGCTGGACGAGTTCATCGGCCAGGCGGAGGCCCGCGCCAACCTGAAGGTGTTCATCGAAAGCGCCAAGCGCCGGGGCGAGGCTATGGACCACACCCTGTTCCACGGCCCCCCCGGTCTGGGCAAAACCACATTGGCGCAGATCATGGCACGGGAATTGGGCGTCGGGTTCCGCATGACCTCCGGACCTGTGCTGGCGAAAGCGGGGGATCTTGCAGCGATCCTGACCAACCTTGAGGCGCGGGACGTGCTTTTCATCGACGAGATCCACCGCCTCAATCCGGCGGTCGAGGAGGTGCTCTATCCCGCGTTGGAGGATTTCGAACTCGATCTGGTGATCGGAGAGGGGCCGGCGGCGCGGACCGTGCGGATCGAATTGCAGCCTTTCACCTTGATTGGCGCAACGACGCGGATGGGCCTGCTCACCACGCCCCTGCGCGACCGTTTCGGCATCCCCACGCGGTTGCAGTTCTATACCACCGCCGAGCTGCACGAAATCGTCACCCGTGGCGCGCGGCTCATGGGGGCGCCGGCAACCGAGAACGGCGCGCAAGAGATCGCCAAACGCGCTCGCGGCACGCCGCGCATCGCGGGCCGTCTGCTGCGGCGGGTGGTGGATTTCGCCATCGTCGAGGGGGACGGCACGGTCACACAGGAGATCGCCGATCGCGCCCTGACCCGGTTGGGGGTGGATCATCTGGGGCTTGACGGCGCGGACCGGCGCTATCTGCGGCTGATCGCCGAGAATTATCAGGGCGGCCCGGTGGGGATCGAAACGCTGTCGGCGGCGCTATCGGAGTCCCGCGATGCACTGGAAGAGGTGATCGAACCCTATCTGCTGCAACAGGGATTGATCCAGCGCACGCCCCGCGGGCGGATGTTGGCGCAAAAGGCATGGACGCATTTGGGACTGGCACCGCCCAAGGGGCAAAACGATCTCTTTGACCGATAGCGGCCCTGCGGGGCGAGTTTATGGGGTCAGATGAAGAGGGGGCTTGAGCCTGCGGGCTTGCGGGGTATCTAGGGGCGATGATGAATGTGACCGAGATCGAACCGCTGTTCACCCGTGCCGACGGCAGCTACCTGTGCGCCCGTTGGGGGCGCCCCATCGTGCCCGTCGTCTTCGGGGTCGAGGATGACACTGTGGCCCTGCTCAAGGGCGCGTTCGAGGCGGTCTGCCTGCTGGCCGGGCACCAGATGGCCGAGACCGACCCGGAGCTGGGCGTCAACGTGATGATGTTTTTCTGCCGCGACTGGGATGAGCTGGCCGCCGTGAAGGACCTTGACCGGCTGGTGCCCGAATTGCCCGAGCTGGTCGGGCGGTTGATAAGGGCCGATGCCAACCAATACCGGATTTTCCGGTTTGATGAGTCCGGCGCAATCAAGGCCTGTTTCATTTTCCTGCGGATGGACGCCGCGCTTGAGGCCGTGCCCGCCGATGCCTTGGCGCTGGGGCAGGCGGTGCAATCCATCGTGCTGTGGTCCGACGTGGCGTTCAACCAGACCTCGCCTTTGGCCATGGCCGGAGACAAGGCAGTGCTGCGGCCCGAGGTCGCCGATGTGATCCGCGCGGTCTACGATCCGGTGTTGCCCGCCGTGGCGCAGGACGCAAGCCACGCCCTGCGGCTGGCAGCACGGCTGGGGGGCAGGGCATGACGCACCGGTTCGGCCTGCGGGTCTATTACGAGGATACGGACCTTGCGGGGATCGTATACTATGCCAATTACCTCAAGTTCATCGAGCGGGCGCGCAGCGAATGGGTGCGCGAGTTGGGCGTCGATCAGGCGGCGATGAAGCGCGACGATGGCGTGGTGTTTGCCGTACGCCGGGTGGAGGCGGATTACCACGCGCCTGCCCGCTATGACGACGAGTTGGTGGTCGAGACCGGGGTCGAGACGGTGACCGGCGCGCGGCTGGTCCTGACCCAATCCGTGCAGCGGAACGGTGAGGTCTTGTTCAGCGCCACCGTGACCATTGTTGCCATCGGCGAGAGCGGCGCGCCCGCCCGCCTTCCGGCGGCATTTCGCCGAAATCTGCACTGAGTCTGCGGCCTCAGGACCCTGTGATGTGCGTTTTGTTGGCAATTGTGCCAAGCCTGCGTTACATCTGATCGCAATCAGAGGTCAAAATCGGCCCCAAAGCAGAGCAGGCACTAAAGATGGTAGAAGACTTCACGTTGTGGGCGCTGTTCGCGCGCGCCACCGTCACCGTAAAAATCGTCATGATTATCCTGATCATCGCGTCGCTGTGGAGTTGGGCCGTGATCATCGACAAGTGGATCCAGTATCGCAAGGCGCGGGCCGAAGCGCGGGTCTTTGATGAGGCTTTCTGGTCCGGCAACCCGCTGGATGAGCTGTTCGACCGGATCGGCGCCTCGCCGCGGGGCCAGTCCGAGAAGATTTTCGCCGCAGGGATGCTGGAGTGGCGCCGCTCGCACCGGCAGGACGGGGGACTGATCGCGGGGGCCACGGCGCGGATCGACCGCAGCATGGACGTGGCCATCGCGAAAGAGACCGAGCGGTTGCAACGCGGATTGACCGTGCTTGCTACGGTCGGCTCCTCCGCGCCGTTCATTGGTCTCTTCGGCACCGTGATCGGCATCATGAATTCATTCATCGAAATCGCCGAGCAGCAGAACACCAACCTTGCCGTTGTGGCCCCGGGCATCGCCGAGGCGCTTCTGGCCACCGGTCTGGGCCTTCTCGCCGCGATTCCGGCGGTGATCTATTACAACAAGCTGAGCGCCGACGCGGACCGGATCGTCAGCGGCTATGAGGCCTTCGCCGACGAATTCGCCACCATCCTCAGCCGCCAGTTGGACAGCTGAGATGGGCGCGGGCGTGGTGCAAAAGGACGAAGGGGGCGGACGTCGCGCACGGCGGCGGTCCCGGCGCAGCCGTCCCATGGCGGAAATCAACGTCACCCCCTTTGTCGACGTGATGCTGGTGCTGTTGATCATCTTCATGGTCGCGGCCCCCCTGTCGGTGGTGGGCGTTCCGGTGCAAACGCCCGAGACCGCGGCGAACCCGCTGCCGACCCCGCAGGAAGAGCCGTTGACCGTGACGCTGAACGCCGAGGGCGGGATTTTCATTCAGGAGACCGAGGTCGCGCGCGCCGAACTGGTGACGCGTCTGCGCGCTATCTCGCAAGAGCGGGACAGCGATCAGATATTCCTGCGCGCGGACGGTGTGAACGCCTGGAACGAGGTGGCGCAGGTCATGGGCGCGCTGAACGCGGCGGGCTTCAACAACATCGGCCTTGTGACCGACATCGGCGGGCCGACGTTGGACGGCGGGCCGGGCAATTAAGGCGGGCAGACACGCATGAGCGTTGGCACCTATCTTTCTGGCGTCGGACATGCAGCCCTGTTGATCTGGATGGTCGCGGGCTGGGGCATGTCCGTTGATCCTTTGCCCTTCGAGATCACCGAGGTCTCGGTCGTCTCGGGTGAGGATTTCGCCGCGATGACACAAGGCGTGCAGCCCGAGTTGCCGCCCGACGCGCCGCAGGCCCCCGAGCAGCCCCCCGTGGAAGATACGCCGCCCGCGCCCGAACCGGCCGCCGAGCCGCCGCAGGTGGTCGAGGCGCCCGCGCCGGTGGAAGCGCCGGTCGCGGAAACGCCGCCCGAAGCGCCGGATCTGACCGTGCCTGAGACGGTGGTCACCGATGCGCCGCCAGACGTGCCGCAGACGCCCCAGATCATCACCCCGCCGCCCTCGGCCGAGCTGGGCACGAGCGCGCGCCCCGTGCCCCGCCCGGCCCCGCGCGTCGCACCCGAGATCATCGAAGCCCCTGAGCCGGACGCGACCGTTGCGCCCGAGGTGGCCGAGGCCGCGACCGAGCAGCCCGAGGCCCCCGTCGAGGAGGAGGTTGTCGAGCCGGAGGAGGAAACCACCGCCCCCGAAGCGGCCGCCGACGAGATCGTGACCGAAGCGGAGGACCCCGCTTTCGCGCCGGAAATCTCGCGCCGGCCGCAGACGCGGCCCAACCGTCCGGCCCCCGCAGTCGAGGCCCCAACGGAAGAGGTGGTCGATCCGGTCGCCGCCGCTTTGGCTGAAGCCGTGGCGAACGACACGGCCGCGTCCGAACCGGACCCCGCGCCCACGCCGACCCCCGGCGTGTCGGGCGGGCAGTTGTCCGAGGGCGACAAGGCGGGCTTCCTGCGGCAGATCGGCAGGTGTTGGAATCTCGGCGCTGCGTCCACGGGTGCTCAAAATACCATCATTGTAATGTCGTTCAGTATGACGCCGGACGCCAAACCAGTGTCTGACTCCTTCGATCTCGTAAGCTTCACGGATGGGACAGCAGCAGATGCACAAATTGCATTTGACGCAGCTCGCCGCGCAATAATTCGCTGCACATCAGACGGATACGATCTTCCACGTGAGCAATACAACTTATGGCAATACGTTGAACTGACCGTGGACCCCACCGCGATGCGGCAAAGATGACGAAAACGGCAGGCAGTGATACGCCGAACACCATTCTTCCCGTTGAAGATCGGGACAATTCAGTGAGTATACGCGCTATGATGATACGATTCCTGACCTTTCTCGCCGCCGCAATGATGGCTTTCGCATTCACCGGGCCTGCCACAGCGCAAGAGCCTTTGCGCCTGACCCTGCGCGACGGCGTGATCGAGGCTTTGCCCTTCGCCCTGCCGCAGTTCGAGGCCGAGGTCGCAGGCTCCGAACAGATGGCCGCCGACATCAGCCGGGTCGTGGCCGAAGACCTCACCGGGACGGGGCTGTTCCGGCAGATCCCCGCGACCTCGTTCATCTCGACGCCGTCCGGGTTCGCAAGCCCCGTCGCCTTTGCCGACTGGCGCGCGATCAATGCGCAAGCGCTTGTGACCGGGGCCGTGGCGGTCAACGGTGCGACCGTGACGGTCAAGTTCCGGCTTTACGACGTGTTCAGCGGGCAGGAGATGGGCGAGGGCTTGCAGTTCTCGGGCACCACCGACGGATGGCGTCGCATGGCGCACAAGGTAGCCGACGCGGTCTATAGCCGGATCACCGGGGAGGCGGGCTATTTCGACAGCCGCGTGGTCTTCGTGGCCGAGACCGGCCCCAAGGACGACCGCGCCAAGCGCGTGGCGATCATGGATTACGACGGCGCCAACGTGCAGTATCTGACCGACAGCAGCACCATCGTGCTGGCCCCGCGGTTCAGCCCGAACGGCGACCGGATCCTGTTCACCAGCTACGAGAGCGGATTTCCGCGCATCAATATCCTCGACGTGGCCTCGGTCACGCGCCAGCAGTTGGGCACGGTTGAGGGCGAGATGGCCTTCTCGCCCCGCTTCAGCCTGGACGGGCGGCAGGTGATCTACAGTCTGGCCAACGGCGGCAACACCGACATCTACCGCACCGATCTGGCGACTGGCCAGCACAGCCGGCTGACCAACACGCCTGCTATTGAGACCGCGCCCAGCTTCAGCCCGGACGGCAGCCAGATCGTGTTCGAAAGCGACCGGTCGGGCACCCAGCAGCTCTATGTCATGCCCGCAAACGGGGGCGAGCCGCAGCGCATTTCCTTTGGAAACGGGCGCTATGGCACGCCGGTCTGGTCGCCGCGCGGTGATCTGATTGCCTTCACCAAGCAAGAGGCCGGGCGCTTCCACATCGGCGTGATGCGCACCGACGGCAGCGAAGAGCGGTTGCTCACCTCTTCCTTCCTGGATGAAGGCCCCACCTGGGCGCCCAACGGCCGCGTCATCATGTTCGCCCGCGAAACCCAAGGTGCGGGCGGGACCACCGCGCTCTATTCAGTGGACATCACCGGCCGCAACCTGCGCCGCGTGCCGACCCCGCAGGGCGCATCGGACCCGTCGTGGGGGCCTTTGCAACGCTAACGCGCGGGGATCACGCATTCGCGTTTCTCAATCGCGCGGGGGCGTGTTAACATCGAACCAAGAACAACAAACGAGCATGTTAGAACATCGGGACACAACCATGACATATTTCATCAAGACCGCTTTGGTGATCGGGACCCTTGCGCTGGGGGCCTGTACCAACGCCGACCGTTTCGACAGTGCCGACGCGGTTGACCTGAACGCGCAAGCCGGGGCCGGGGGCATCAACCAGTCCGCGCTCGATCCGTCGCAGAACCCGACCAGCCCGCAGTATTTCAGCCAGACCATCGGCGACCGCGTGCTGTTCGAGAACGATTCGTCGCTGCTGACCGCGCAGGGCCGCGCCACGCTGGACGGTCAGGCCGGATGGCTGGGCACCAATTCCGATTACCTTGCGGTGATCGAAGGCCACGCCGACGAAAAGGGCACGCGGGAATACAACCTTGCGCTGGGGGCACGTCGCGCCAACGCGGTGCGGGAATACCTGATCTCCAAGGGCGTTGCCTCAAGCCGGATCCGCACGGTGTCCTATGGCAAGGAACGCCCCCTTGCGGTCTGTTCCGAAGAATCCTGCTACGCCCAGAACCGCCGCGCGGTGACGATCATCTCGATCGGGCAAGTCAGCTAAGCCGGCCGGGGGCCTATCATGTTTCGAACGCTCGCACTTTGTGTCGCCTTGGCCGTCCCCACAGGGGCGGCCTTCGCGCAGGACCGTGACCAGACCCTCGCCGACATCCGGCAAGAGCTCACGCGCCTTTATGTCGACGTCACCGCCCTGCGCAATGAGCTCGTGGCCTCGGGCACGGCGGGGCAGGGCGTGGCCGGTGCGACGCCGCTGGACCGGCTCAATTCCATTGAGGCAGAGCTGACGCGGCTGACCTCGAAGACCGAAGACCTCGAGTTCCGGATCACCCGGATCACCCGCGACGGCACCAACCGGATCGGCGACCTTGAGTTCCGGCTGTGTGAGCTGGAAGAGGGATGCGACATCGGCAGCCTTGGCGACACGCCCAGCCTTGGTGGCGTTGACGTCGAACCTGTGGCCCCGGCCGTGGAAACCCCCGTAACCAACGGCCCGTCCATGGCGGTGGCCGAGCAGGAAGACTTCACGCGGGCGCAGGAGGCGCTCGCCGCCGGTGACTTTCGCGGCGCCGCGGATCTCCTTGCGACCTTCAATGAGACCTACCCCGGAAGTCCGGTAGCCAACGACGCGCATTTCCTGCGCGGGCAGGCTTATGACAATCTGGGTGAGGTGACAAAGGCGGCGCGGTCCTATCTGTCGGCCTTTTCGGGCAACCCCGAAGGGCCGCTGGCCCCCGCCGCGCTGACGAAGCTGGGCATTTCGCTGGGCGCGCTGGGGCAGAAGCAGGACGCTTGCGTGACGCTGGGCGAGGTGTCCACCCGCTTCCCCACGGCACCGGAAGTCGAAGAGGCCGCGAACGAGATGGCCAAGTTGAATTGCGGCTGACGCCAGAGAAGCTGAGCGGCGAAGGCGACGACGCCGGCCTGATCCATTTTATCGATACCGCATTCAAAGGACGTTCGGGACCTGAACGGGTCGGGGTTGCGGTGTCCGGTGGCGGTGATTCCATGGCACTGCTGCATCTTGCATGGCGCTGGGCGCGGCTCGCAGATGTGAAGATCGAGGCCGTGACCGTCGATCACGGCTTGCGACCTGCCGCTGCCGATGAGGCGCAGATGGTCGCCGCATATTGTAGAACGCTGCACGTGCCGCACACAACCCTGAAGTGGGACGGGACGACCGCGACAGGAAATCTCGCGGCGGCGGGCCGAAGCGCAAGATACCGGCTGATTGGCGCATGGGCGGCGGAGCGAGCGATTACAGGGGTTCTGCTGGGCCACACCGTTGATGACATCGCTGAGACGTTCCTGATGCGGCTGGCCCGCAAATCCGGTGTCGATGGCCTTTCGATGATGGATGTGAATTTCGAGCGCGAGGGTATTCGTTGGGCCCGCCCGCTTTGGCAGCAGGAACGTGCGGACTTGCGGGACTATCTGCGGCGGCACGAGGTTGACTGGGTCGACGATCCAACCAATGAGGATGAGACTTACGACCGGCCAAAGGCGCGCAAGGCTCTGGATGTACTCGCCCCCCTCGGCATCACGCGGGAGTCTCTGAAGACTGTGGGGATGAACATGATGACCGCCCGTAGCGCGTTGGACCATTACGCCGAAGTAGAGAGCCGTCGCCTCGTGCGGTTCGAGGGCGGCGACGTAATCATCAAGACACGTTGCGTGCCGCCCGTTCCGCAAGAGATTGAGCGCCGCCTGCTGGTTGCGGCACTTCGGTTCGTGGGAGGCGGAGCCTACGCGCCGCGGTCCGATGCGCTTCTCGAACTCGATACCGCCCTGATGCAGGGCAAGAGCCATACATTGGCGGGCTGTCTCGTGACCAGTGATCGGGACGAAATGCGGATTGCCCGCGAATTCAACGCGGTGAAGGGGCATGAGGTGGCGCTGGGTCATGTCTGGGACAACCGGTGGCAGATTCTTGGAACACCTGCGACAAAGGCCACAGTGCGCGCCTTGGGCGCGGCGATCACGCAGGTCCCCGACTGGCGCGAGACTGGCTTGCCGCGCGCATCGCTCATGGCGTCGCCCGCGGTTTTTCGGGGCGATTGGCTTATCTCCGCGCCTGTCGCCGGACTCAAGAACGGGTTCGACGCGCGCATTGTCGCGGATTATGCCTCATTCCTGCTTTCCCGTTGAACTCAGGGTTCAAGCCTCTATTTAGAGAGCAGGACACGCGCATCCCGATGCAACGTTCCAACCGTTATACTGAAGGAGTGTCGCCTTGGGCAACGCACGCAATCTGGCCTTCTGGGTCGTCCTCTTCGTTCTGGTGATTTCGCTGTTCAACCTGTTCGGCAACAGCGCGACAGGTCCGGCAAGCAATGAAAAGAGCTATTCCGAATTCGTTCAGGCGGTCGACGCAGGGGCTGTCGCCGAGGCCCGCATCGATGGCGAGAATCTGATTTATCGCGGCGCGGACGGGCGTAGCTATCAGGTGGTCGTGCCCGGCGATGCCAAGCCGACCGAGTTGCTGTTGGACAACGGTGTTGCGCTGACAGCCGAAGCGCAGGAGCAATCGGGCCTTGCGACCTTCCTTGTCGGTCTTTTGCCGTTCCTGCTGCTGATCGCGGTCTGGATCTACTTCATGAACCGCATGCAGGGCGGGGGCAAAGGCGGCGCCATGGGCTTTGGCAAGAGCCGGGCCAAGCTTCTGACCGAGCGTTCGGGCCGGGTGACCTTTGACGACGTCGCAGGCATCGACGAAGCTAAGGAAGAGCTTGAGGAAATCGTCGAATTCCTGCGCAACCCGCAGAAATATTCGCGTCTGGGCGGCAAGATTCCCAAAGGTGCGCTGCTGGTGGGCCCTCCGGGCACCGGTAAGACGCTGCTGGCCCGCGCCATCGCAGGTGAGGCAGGCGTGCCCTTCTTCACCATTTCCGGCTCGGACTTCGTGGAAATGTTCGTCGGTGTCGGTGCAAGCCGCGTGCGCGACATGTTCGAGCAGGCCAAGAAGAATGCGCCCTGTATCCTGTTCATCGACGAGATTGACGCCGTGGGCCGCGCCCGTGGTGCGGGCTATGGCGGCGGCAACGACGAGCGCGAACAGACGCTGAACCAGCTTTTGGTCGAGATGGACGGGTTTGAGGCCAACGAAGGCATCATTATCGTCGCCGCCACCAACCGGCGTGACGTGCTGGACCCCGCCCTGCTGCGCCCCGGTCGCTTCGACCGTCAGGTCACCGTGCCCAACCCCGACATCAAGGGCCGCGAGAAGATCCTTGGCGTTCACGCCCGCAAGGTGCCCCTTGGCCCCGACGTGGACCTGCGCATCATCGCCCGCGGCACGCCCGGTTTCTCCGGTGCTGACCTCGCCAACCTCGTGAACGAAGCGGCTTTGATGGCGGCGCGGGTGGGGCGGCGCTTTGTGGCGATGCTCGATTTCGAACAGGCCAAAGACAAGGTCATGATGGGGGCTGAACGGCGCTCCATGGTGATGACCGACGCCCAGAAGGAGATGACCGCCTATCATGAAGCTGGCCACGCCATCGTGGGCATAAGCCTGCCCAAGTGTGATCCGGTCTATAAGGCAACGATCATCCCCCGTGGCGGTGCGCTGGGCATGGTGATGTCCCTGCCCGAGATGGACCGGCTCAACATGTTCCGCGACGAATGCCACCAGCGGCTTGCGATGACCATGGCCGGCAAGGCCGCCGAGGTCATCAAATACGGTGAGGATCGGGTGTCGAACGGCCCTGCCGGTGACATCCAGCAGGCCAGCCAGTTGGCGCGCGCGATGATCATGCGTTGGGGCATGTCCGACAAGGTGGGTAACATCGATTATTCCGAAGCGCACGAAGGCTATTCCGGCCAGACCGCAGGCTTCTCTGTCTCGGCGGAAACCAAGGCGCTGATCGAGGAGGAGGTGAAAGCCTTCATCGATCAGGGCTTCCAGACCGCCATGCAAATCCTGACCGAGAAGAACGAAGAGTTCGAGCGTTTGGCGCAGGGGCTGCTGGAATACGAGACCCTGACCGGTGACGAGATCAAGCGCGTGATGAAGGGCGAGCCCCTGAACCGCGACGATGACGGCGACACAGATGTGCCGCCCACCTCGGGCACCTCGGTGACGGCGATCCCCAAGACCAAGCCGCGCAAGCCAAAGGACCCGGACCTTGAGCCGGAAACGACCTGAGGCCCCACGCCAGACACTGAAGACCCCGCAGCGCTGACGCCTGCGGGGTTTTTCTTTGTCGCAGGCTTGCCAGCGGCGCGCGCAGGCGGCACGGTCCGCGCGAAAGTCCGGTGCCGCCGATTTCAGGAAGGGAAGTGTCGCAATCGCGGTGCGCCCCACGCGTGGCCGTGCTTACTGTTGGCGATAACGAAACGGGGCACAGGCCCCGAGAGGGAGAATCTACATGGCCTATAAATCCGACATCCAGATCGCGCGCGAAGCCCAAAAGAAACCCATTCAGGAAATCGGCGCGAAACTGGGGATCGGCAGCGATGATCTGCTGCCCTACGGCCATGACAAGGCGAAGGTCAGCCAGTCCTTCATCAACGGTGTGCAGGGCAACCAGACCGGCAAGTTGATCCTTGTGACCGCGATCAATCCCACCCCCGCGGGCGAGGGCAAGACGACCACCACCGTCGGGCTGGGGGACGGCCTCAACCGCATTGGCAAGAAGGCCGCCGTCTGTATTCGCGAAGCCTCGCTCGGGCCGAACTTCGGCATGAAGGGCGGCGCGGCCGGGGGCGGCTATGCGCAGATCGTCCCGATGGAAGACATGAACCTGCACTTCACGGGTGACTTTCACGCGATCACCAGCGCGCATTCCTTGCTGTCCGCGATGATCGACAACCACATCTATTGGGGCAACGAGCTCGAGATCGACGTGCGCCGCGTCGTCTGGCGCCGCGTCGTGGACATGAACGACCGCGCTTTGCGCCAGATCACGGCGTCCCTTGGCGGTGTGGCCAACGGTTTCCCGCGGGAAGCCGGGTTTGACATCACCGTCGCCTCGGAAGTCATGGCGATTCTGTGTCTCGCCAAGGACCTGCAGGACCTGCAGCAACGGCTTGGCGACATGATCGTCGCCTATCGCCGCGACCGCACCCCCGTGTTCTGCCGCGACATCAAGGCCGACGGCGCGATGACCGTGCTTTTGAAGGACGCGATGCAGCCGAACCTTGTGCAGACGCTGGAAAACAACCCCGCATTCGTGCACGGCGGCCCCTTCGCCAACATCGCCCATGGGTGCAACTCGGTCATCGCAACCTCGACGGCGCTGAAGATCGCCGATTACGTCGTCACCGAAGCGGGTTTCGGCGCAGACCTCGGGGCGGAGAAGTTCCTTAACATCAAGTGCCGTAAAGCCGGACTTGCCCCGGATTGTGTGGTGCTGGTGGCGACTGTGCGGGCGATGAAAATGAACGGCGGCGTCGCCAAGGCCGATCTGGGCGCGGAAAACGTCGAGGCGGTCAATCAGGGCTGCCCCAACCTGGGCCGGCACATCAGCAACCTCAAATCGTTCGGCGTGCCGGTGGTGGTGGCGATCAACCACTTCGTCACCGACACCGAGGCCGAGGTGCAGGCCGTCAAAGACTACGTCGCAACACAGGGCTCGGAGGCAATCGTCTCGCAACATTGGGAGCACGGGTCGAAAGGCTCCGAAGCGCTCGCCACCCGCGTGGCCGAAATCGCCGACAGCGGGGTCAGCGCCTTTGCCCCGCTTTACCCCGATGAGATGCCACTCGCCGACAAGGTGCAGACGATCTGCAAACGCATCTATCACGCCGATGAGGCGCTGATGGATCAGAAAATCCGCGATCAACTGAAACTCTGGGAAGAGCAGGGCTACGGCCATCTGCCGGTCTGCATGGCCAAGACGCAGTATTCCTTCTCGACCGACCCGACCCTGCGCGGGGCGCCTACGGGCCATTCCGTTCCCGTGCGCGAGGTGCGCCTGTCCGCCGGGGCCGGGTTCATTGTGGTCGTCTGCGGTGAGATCATGACGATGCCGGGCTTGCCCCGCGTGCCCTCGGCTGAGAATATCCACCTCAACGAGGACGGCCAGATCGAAGGGCTGTTCTAGGCGGGGCAACGCCTGATATTCAGACCACTACGACACAAGGGACAGCCATGACAGCCACGGTGATTGACGGAAAAGCCTTCGCGGCGAAGGTGCGCGGGCAAGTGGCCGAAGGGGTCGCAAGGCTCAAGGCGGATCACGACATCACACCAGGGCTGGCGGTGGTGCTGGTCGGAGAGGATCCGGCCAGCCAGGTCTATGTCAAATCCAAGGGCAAGATGACGCGCGAGGTGGGCATGAAGTCGGTGGAGCACCGGCTGGACGCCTCGGTCAGCGAAGCGGGCCTGCTTGAGGTGATCGAAACGCTCAACGCCGACCCGACAATTCACGGCATCCTTGTGCAACTGCCGCTGCCGGACCACCTCAACAGCGATCTGGTGATCAACGCGATCGATCCCGCCAAGGACGTGGACGGGTTCCACATCTCGAATGTGGGGCGGCTGGCAACCGGGCAGAAGGCGATGGTGCCCTGCACGCCGCTCGGCGCGCTGCTGATGTTGCGCGACCATCACGGGTCCTTATCAGGCATGAACGCCGTGGTGATCGGCCGCTCGAACATTGTCGGCAAACCCATGGCGCAGCTTTTACTGGGCGACAGCTGCACCGTGACGATTGCCCATTCGCGGACCCGCGATCTGCCGGACGTTGTGCGCGGCGCGGATATAGTCGTCGCCGCCGTGGGGCGCCCGGAAATGGTGCAGGGCGACTGGATCAAACCGGGGGCGACGGTGATCGACGTGGGCATCAACCGCATCGACAAACCGGACGGCGGCACACGATTGGTCGGGGATGCGGATTACGGCAGTTGCGTCAAAGTGGCCGGCGCGATTACCCCTGTGCCCGGCGGCGTCGGGCCGATGACCATCGCCTGTCTGCTGGCCAATACGCTGACCGCCTGTTGCCGCGCCAACGCGCTGGCTGAGCCTGACACGCTGACCGTTTAGTTTTTTGGTCGTCAGATCAATCAGCTCCCCCTAAGGTTGTGGGGCGCCGAATCGATTCGGTGCAAAACGATCTGAGGGGATCGGGTATGGAGAGACTGAAGGCGACCGTCGCAGAGGTCGCTGCTGAAATCGAGCTTCGGCCGGTTTTGGCGATTTGGATGCTGGTCAGCGTAATCATCGCGTTGTCGGGTCCGTTCAACACCTACGGCGCGTTGTCGTTTGGGGCTCGACTGGCTTACTGGGCTTTTGTGATCGGGCTGTCCGTCATGGCCGCTTTCGGCTTTCGCGTGGCATGGCGCATGCTGCGCAAGCGCAAGGCGGACGCGGCCGAGGATCTTCTGGTCGTGTTGGCCTTGGCGCTGGCGGTCGGCCCCTTCACGGCGGTGCTCAATCCGGTGATCTGGCCGCAAGAAGGGCCCCGCGTGGGCTGGCACACCATCAGCCTTTTCGCCTTTCTCATCGGTCTGGCGGCGACCATTGTCCGCCGCGCTATTCAACAAGAGTTGGCCGGCAATCCCGACCGGCGGGACCGTCTGCTTGACCGGATCGACGCGCCCGACGGGGCGCGGCTTGGTCGGGTGAGCTCCGACAACCACCACATCCGCATCCGGCTCGTCAGTGGTGAGGAATACCGTATCCTGATGCGGTTGCGCGACGCGGTGGCTGACATCGACCGCGAACCGGGCTTCTGCGTGCATCGGTCCCATTGGGTCGCACTGTCGCAGATCGAAGGGGTGGCTGAGGCCAATGGCCGGGACGTGGTCAAGCTGGTCTGCGGCACCGAGCTGCCCGTCGGGCCGAAATACCGACCCAACCTTGCGAAGATCCAGCCGGTCAGCGACGAAGACAGGCCGACAGGGGCACCGGCAGAGCGCGCTTTCCCGTCAGAATAGCCAGACCATCCGCAGCGAACAACGACCGCAGGGCTGTGTGCCCGACGGACAGTCCGCCCGTATAGGCCCCGAAGGCCGGCAGGATCAGTTTGCGGCGGTCCATCAGGAAACAGGCCCGCGCGAAGCCCGCGCCCCGCACGCTCGCCTTCGGGTGATAGTGTCCGGACACTTCGCCAATCGTCTTACCATCGGTGATGTGGCGAAAGGTCAGGGGGCCGACCGTGACCTCGACGCGGTGGGTGCCGCCAATGTCGACGGGGCCGGGATCGTGGTTGCCCTCGATCCAGATCCATTCCCGCCCGGCCTGCAAATGCATCAGGCTGCGCCGCGCCTCCTCCGGGACGGACTGCGCGGCAGTGATGTCATCGAAACTGTCCCCCAGACAGATTACCCGTTCGGGCTGCACGGCCGCGATCGCTGCTTTAAGCCGCCACAACGTGTCTTGCGTTTCATAGGGGGGCAACAGGTTGCCCCCCCTGCGCGCGATCCGTTCGGACTTGCCCAGATGCAGGTCGGACACACAAAGCAGCCCTTCATCGGGCCACCAAAGCGTGCCATCCGCCCGCGCCACAAGGGCCGCGGCGTTGAAGGTAAAGTGATGATCGTTCATGATCTGTTCCATGCCGGAATTTCCCAGCAGGGTCCAGAGGGGGATCACAGGTCCGTTAGACCGGCCTCTTGCATCAGTTCCTCGGTCTTCTCCTGCAACAGCCGTTCGCGCGCCTCTCCGAACACCGGGATCCGTCCGGGTTCGAGGAACAGCGGTGCGGCAAGCGGCGTCACCCGGTCAAGGTTCACCTGATCGACCCGCCCCGCGGTGCGCTGCAGCATTTCTTCCACGCGGCCGAAGTCCACCAACCCGCGCATCGCCTCTTCGCGGGTGATCCGCAACATCAGGTGATCGGGGTCATATTTCGCAAGCGTGTCATACAGAATATCGCTCGAGAATGTCGCCTGCCGCCCCGTCTTGCGCCCGCCACGCGTGTTGCGGTCGATCAGCCCCGCAATGATCGCAGCCTGCCGGAAGGTGCGCTTCATCACGGCGTTGCCCTGCAACCACGTCTCCAACCCGTCGCGGATGTTGGCAGGATCGAACAGGGGGGCCGCGTCCGCGACCGGCGTCAGCCCCCAGATCAGCAAGGCATAGTCGGTCACCACAAACCCCAACGGATTAAGCCCCGCCGCCTCCATCCGCTGGGTGAGGATCAGGCCCAGCGTGCGATGGGCGTTCAGCCCGGCAAAGCCATAGATCGCCAGATTGGCACGCCCGTCATGGGGAAAGGACTCCACAAGGATGCGCCCCGCATCAGGCAGCTTCGACACGTCGCGCTGAAGCTGCAGCCATTGGGCGGTGTGCGGCGGCAACTCCGGCCAACGCTCCTGCTGGAACATCCGCAAAATGCGCTGACTGAGCTGGGTCGAGGTGGCGAACTTGGTGCCGTAGAAGGTGGCAACCTTGGGTTCGCGCCCCTTGTTGCGGCTCACTTCAACGGTCATCTGGTTCAGCCCTTCATAGCGCACGATCTGACCGCCCATGAGGAAGGTATCCCCGGGGGTGAGCGAGGCGGCGAACGCCTCCTCGACCTCGCCCAGACTCTGCGCGGCACGCCGGAACCGGACCTTGAGGGTCTCCACATCGTAGATCGTGCCGATGTTCATGCGGATCTGCGCGGCGGACCGCGGGTCGCGCAACCGGTATGTGCCGTCCACCTCTTTCAGGCGCTGCCACTTGTCATAGGCGCGCAAGGCATAGCCGCCGGTGGCGCAGAACTCGAGGCAGTCGTCAAAGGCCGCGCGGCTCAACTCACTATAGGCGCCAACGGTCTTGATCTGCCGGAACAGCTCCGTGGCCTCGAACGGGCCAGCGCATGCGGCGATCAGGATATGCTGGCACAGCACATCCCGCGGGCCGGGGCCCTTCGGGTCACCGTCCAGATCGTGTTCGCGGCCGGCTTCCAGCGCGGCGACGCATTCCACCACCTCGAACCGGTTCGCAGGCACCAGAACGGCCTTCGACGGCGCGTTGTAGCGGTGGTTGGCACGACCGATCCGCTGGATCAGCCGTTTGACATTCTTGGGCGCCCCGATCTGCACCACAAGGTCCACGTCCCCCCAGTCGATGCCCAGATCAAGGCTGCCGGTGCAGACAATCGCCCGCAAATCGCCACGCACCATCGCCGCTTCGACCTTGCTGCGCTGGTCCCGGCTCAGGCTGCCGTGATGGATCCCGATGGGCAGGCTATCCTCATTGGCAAGCCACAGGTTGTGGAAATAGATTTCCGCCTGCGCGCGGGTGTTGTGAAAAATCAAGGTTGTGCTGTGTTGCCGCACCAGATCCAGCACCGCCGGGATCGAGTATTTCGCCCCACCGCCAGACCAGGGCGGGGTCTCTTCAGTCACCAGCATCGAGATATCGGGGTCCGGACCGGGATCGGCCATGACGATGGGGCAGGGGTCGGGGTGCCGAGCGAGTTGATGGGCAATCGCGGCCGGGTCCTCGACCGTGGCCGACAGCCCGACACGGCGCAGCCCCGGCGCCATGGCCTGCACCCGGCTCAGTGCCAGCATCAACTGATCGCCCCGTTTGCTTTCCGCCAGCGCGTGGATCTCGTCAACGATGATCCGTTGCACGCCCTTGAACATCCGGGGCGCGTCTTCGTAGGACACCAGAAGCGCCAGCGATTCCGGCGTCGTCAACAGAATATGCGGTGGATCCGCCCGCTGCCTGCGTTTTTGCGTGTAGCTGGTGTCGCCCGTGCGATCCTCAACCCGGATCGGCAGGTCCATATCGGCAATCGGCGTGCCCAGATTGCGCTTGATGTCCGCGGCCAGGGCTTTGAGCGGCGAGACATAAAGCGTGTGCAACCCCTCGTGCGCACCGTCCTCCAATTCAACCAGAGAGGGCAGGAACCCCGCCAGCGTCTTGCCGCCCCCGGTGGGCGCAATCAGCAAAAGCGCAGGCTCCCCTGCGCGGTCCAGCATCACCTGCTGGTGCGGATGAATCGACCAGCCTTTGCTATCGAACCAGTCCTGAAATCTTTGGGGCAGATCGCGCATCCCCATAAGATGCCCCATCACCGCCCGCGGTCAAGGCGGAGCCCCGGCTTCTTTGGTTCACAAATACCTCGGGGTCCGGGGCAGCGCCCCGGGGGATCGGATGGGCCGTGCCCATTCGATCCGTCGAACGTCAAGCCGGGCAACTTGGCTTAATGCACGATCTCTTCTTCCTTGACGAACATGTTCGCCCAGGCCCGGTCGATCAGCTCCGGTGACATCTGATAGGGGATTCCCTCGAACTCGCAGATCGAAATCATCTGGTCGATCAGGAAGATCGGCTGATAGTTCGCATAGACGTTGTCGATCGTCGGATATTTGTTCTGCAACAGATGCACCAGCGCGGCCTCATCCAGCGGCATCTTGCGTTTGCGCGCCATCATCGCGAAAATCTTCAGGAAGTCTTCCTGATCCGGTCCGTCGATCTTGATCTTGAAGAAAATCCGGCGCAGCGCCGCCTTGTCGAAGATCTCGTTCGGGTGGAAGTTGGTCGAGAAAATCACCAGCGTGTCGAAAGGCACCTCGAATTTCTCGCCCGACTGAAGGGCCAGAATATCGCGGTTTTCTTCCAGCGGGACGATCCAGCGGTTGACGATGGCCTGCGGCGGCTCGGCCTGCCGCCCAAGGTCGTCGATGATGAAGATCCCGCCGGTGGACTTCAACTGCAGCGGCGCCTGATAGGTCCGCGCAACGGGGTTGTAGACCAGATCGAGCATCTCGAGGCTGAGTTCCCCGCCGGTGATCACCGTCGGGCGTTCGCATTTCACATAGCGGGTGTCATAGCGCCCCGAAGTGCGGCGCAGAGAGTTCGGGTCGTCCACGTCTTCCTCGGCGGCGGTATGGACGATGGGATCATAGACGGTGATCACCTGACCGGAATATTCGATCGCGCGGGGGATGTAGATCTTGTCGCCCAGCGCATCGCGGATCCCGTTCGAGATCGAGGATTTCCCGTTGCCGGGTGGTCCATACATCAGGATCGACCGACCGGCGCCCACGGCGGGGCCGAGCTGGTCAAGCAGGGCAGGGGGCAGGATCAGGTGCCCCATGGCCGAGGTGAGCTGATCGCGGGTCACCTGAATGTTGCGGATCGACTGGCGTTTCACCTGTTCGCGGTAGGTCTCGAGCGGCACCGGCATCGCGCCGAAATATTCCGACTGCGCAAGGGCATCCAGCGCCCGGGCCTTGCCGGCTTCGGTCAGCTGATAGCCCATCTCGTTGCCGTTGTTGGCATTGAGCGTGCCGGTCGCCTCGCACAGGCGCTGGCCACGCGCGGCATCAACCAGTTGCTGGGTGACGTTGACCGGCAGGCACAGGACCTTGGCCAGCGCGCTTACGTTTTCAAGGTTGGTGCGAAACATCGTCTTGATCAGAATGTCGCGCATCATCACGGGCGACAGGGACATCGCTTCGACGGTTTTTGGCGCCGGGGGGGCCATCACGTTCGAGACCTGCATGTTCATAGCGTTCCACCCAAATTTCGTGCCTTTCGGCCGGTTTCTGTGACCCGTTTGCCCCTCCGCGACACAATTCGGACGTGGACGGGGAAAGGTTTGCAATGTCGGTGTGCCCCAGTATTGTGTCGAAAAAAGGGACAAAACCGTTCCAGAGGCAGGCATGACACGAAAATCCTGGGCGGTATTGGCCGCCTTTCTCACCCTGACGTGGTTGGTTCTGGGCGGCGCAGCCGTGCTGAGCGACGGGCTGTACGTCGGCAAACACGAAGGCGATACCCTGCACGTCATCCAGATCGTGCTGCGGATGGCGCAAGGACAGCTGCCGCACCTCGACTTCATGACGCCGATCGGGCTGCTCGCGTTCTGGCCGATTGCCATGTTGGTCAAAGCGGGGCTGGGGGTCGGCACGGCCTTTTTGTGGACGCAGGTGCTTGTCGCTGCGGTGTTCCTGCCGATGATCATCCGGATCGCCGGGTCCCGGCTAGGGCTTTGGCTGGCCGCGCTCTTCGGGTTTATCGTATTAGTGCTGTTGCTCGCCCTCGTCCACGGAGAGGCCGAGCAGTCGATTTCTATCTCCATGCATTACAACCGTCTGGCTTGGGCGGCGGCCTTTGTCGCCATTCTGGCCGCCATGATCCCGCCGGAAACGTCGCGGGACCCCCGGCGGGCCGGTGCGATTGACGGCGTCATCATCGGGCTGATGGTCTTCATCATGGCCATGACGAAGATGACCTATTTTGCCACGTTCATCATTCCTATCGTGGTGGCCCTTGCCCTGACCAGGCAGCGGCGGGCCATCGGTGTGGCGCTGGTGACTGGTCTGGTGTTGGCGCTGGGCGTGACTATTTTCACAGGGGTGGATTTCTGGACTGCCTATCTGGGCGATCTTTTGGAGGTCGCCGGATCGGTGGTGCGCCCGGCCCCCGGGGCGCCGCTCAGCGCGGTCATGGCCGCGCCGGCCTATCTGGCCGGGTCGCTTGTCGCCGTTGCCGGTGTCATTTTTCTGCGATTGGCACATGCACGGGCGGGCGGCATGGTGCTCTTGATGCTCTTGCCGGGCTTTATCTATGTCACCTATCAGAACTTCGGCAACGATCCCCAATGGCTCTTGCTGCTGGGGGTCCTGCTTCTCGGGCTGCGGGGGCAGGCCGACAATGTCATCAGCCGCTGGGGCTGGAGCTATCGGGACGCGCTGGTGCTGGCCTCGGCGGTCGCATTTGCGCTGTCATCCGCGTCGCTGTTCAACCTCATGTCCAGCCCGCTGCGCCACTTGCAGGTCGATCCGGTGGACTACGTGCCGATGCTGCCGCGCGGGGGCGTCCATCGTGATTTGCTGGGCCATGAAGCGCGACAGGAACGCGTCGATGCTCGGATAGCCTTGGATATCGAACTCGACCTTTTGCCGCGGTTCGAAGGGCGCGATCCCGATACGGTTTTTCTAGGCGAGACTTCGGCGCCCTGTGCGCTGGAGCTCGGATTGCCCGGGATGTTCGGCGCGATCGTTCGCGACCTTGAGCAGGCCGGATTGGCTGACGGGGCATCACTATTCGCGGCGGATATCTTCTCGAGCCATTGGCTTTTTGGTGATCTGGACCCCTTGGATCAGGGCGCGCCGTGGTATTATGGCGGATTGCCGGGGATCGAGGATGCGGATTACCTCCTCGTGCCGAGGTGCCCGGTCATCGAAAGCGCACGGCAAATGATCCTTGAGCTTATTGAAGAGCGGATCGAGACGGGCACGCTGACCGTATCAGAGGTACGGCGCACACCGCTCTATGTGCTCTACGCGCTGGACTAGAGCTGAGACAGCAGCGGTAGGGCCAGATACAGGATCAGGACCGCACCCATGGGAAAGCCCAAGGGAAAGCGCTTGTGCTCCTGCCAGCTTTGCCACGTGGGGACGAGGTTGCGAACCGCGCTGATGCGCCCCGCCACCCGGTGCATCACGTATCCGACGAGCATGCCCAGCCCAAGTAGCATTAGGACAAGAAACGCATCCTCCAGCGCCACGAATGGCGCGGCCGAGGCCAGAAATTTGCTATCACCTGCGCCCATCGCCCCTACGGCATTCAGGATCATTGCGATTACTAGAACGACGAAGAAGTGGCTGTAGCGCCAGGCGTACTCTCCGAAGGGCATGACGAAGATGCCCACGACCACGAAAATGATTGCCAGCGCGTCGGTCGACCAGGTGGGGATCTTCATCGCCCGCAGATCGTTCCACGCCACATAAAGGCACAGGGGGGCCACGAAGATCAGGAAGGCGACCGATTGCGTCAGCGTCACCGACACCTGCGGAAGGGTCAGCACCTTAGTTCGTCACGTTGTCTTCAAGCGCCCGCATCGCGCGTACGGCGGCTTCGAAGTGTTGCGGGTGGGTGTCGATGGCTTCTTTCAGAAGCCCGCGCCCGATAGTGAGGTCGTTCTGCTTGATCGCGGTCAGCGCCAGCGTGTGCAGAAGCTGTGCCCGCTCGACCTGATCCATCGGCACCACGGGTAGGTCGTAGTTGCGCTGCGCCCCGCGGGCCAGAACCAGATTGTTCTTGGCGGTGAAGAGGTCGGAATCGTTGCGCAGGGCCGCTGTGAACATGCGTTCGGCCGCGGCGTAATCCCCACGCGTCAGCTTCGAGAAACCCCAGTTGTTGTAGACCCCGGCGGGCGAGGTGGTGAGCCCGACGGCCGTTTCGTAGAAACTGTCGGCATTGGCCCACTCCTCGTTGCTGTCGGCGACCATCGCCTCAAGCCGGTAGCGTTTGAAGGTCTCGTAAGTGGGCGGGATCGTGTCGAGCACCGCTTCCGCCTTGTCCCAGTCGTTGGTGCGGATCAGGGCGTCGGCCAGATCGATCTTGTCGTTCAGCGTGCTGTCGTCATGGTCCACCACGGCGGACCATGCGGTCACCGCATCGGCGGGCCGGCGGGCGCGGACCAAAGACTTGGCCAAACCGCGCATAAGGTCAATCCGGCCCGGATCGTTGGTTGATGCGCGGGAGAAGTAGTTCACGGCCTCGTTGGGGTCCGCGACCGTCAGCATCACGTCATTGAGGTTGGTTTCATCGACCACGTTCACGTCCTGCAACGCGCGTTCGACCTGCGCGTCGCCCGACTTGTCGCACGCGGCCAATGCAAAAGAGCCCAGAAGGGCCACTGAAAGGAGAATAGGGTGGCGCATGGGTGTGCGTCCTTTTACTGCTCTGTCTTTATTGGGTCGACAGGATCACGTAATCGCCCGTACCCCGTCGCACCAGTTGGAACGGTTCGTTCTCTTGCCCGTCAGTATGAAGCGGATCATCCAATTTTGCGAGCGCCAAGCGCAGGTTGTCGCGGATTTCGTCGGAATTGCCGTTATCCGTGGCAAATGCGCGACGGAAGACCTGCGCGGCCTCGGCGGTCTTTCCGCGCTCCATTAAGATAACGCCGAGGTTGTTCCAGGCGGCGGCAAAGGTGGGATCCTCTTCAGTGGCACGGCGCAGCAGCCTCTCGGCCTGATTGAGCCGCCCCAGCTTGAGGTTCGCAGATCCCAGCGCCGAGAGCGTGTCGACGTTCAGCCCCTGTTGCGCCGCCGCGCGGGTATAGGCGCGCAAGGCTAGCTCGTACTCGCCCGCGGCCATCAGCCGGTGCCCGATCAGCAGCCCGTCGATGTCCGAGGAGCCGGCCACACCGGGCGCGAAAACGCGGTCACCTTTGGACGGCGCAAAGCCGCCCGGACCACAAGCGGTCAGGACGGCACATGCAGCCAGCATCAGCGCGCGATTTCGCATCAGGTCCCTAGAAATTGCCCTTATTCAACGTCTCGTAGATGTTATAAACCGACGGGCCGATCAAGATGATAAGTAGCGGGGGCACCGTCAACATCATCGTCGCCAGTGTCATTTTTGTCGGCAGGGTGTTGGCCTTCTCCTCGGCCCGCAACACCCGCTTGTCGCGCATCTCGGCCGAGAACACGCGCAGCGCTTCGGCGATGGATGTCCCGAACTGTTGGCTTTGGATCAGCACGGTTACGAAGGATGCGATGTCCGGCACGCCGCAGCGTTCCGACATGTCGCGCAACACCTGCGTCTTGTCCTTGCCGGCCTTCATCTCATGGCTGACCGCTTCGTATTCCTCGGCCAGCGCCGGGAAGCCGGACTTGAGCTCGGTGGCGACGCGGATGATGGCTTGGTCAAGGGACTGCCCTGCTTCGACGCAGACCAGCATCATGTCAAGGCTGTCGGGAAACCCGTTGACCATTTCCGACTGTCGTGCGGTTTGCCGTTTGTTCACCCACCATTTGGGCAGGTAATACCCCATGAAGCCGGGGATGAAGATCGACATGATGGTGTTTTGCGTGCTCGGCTCCCCCGTTGAGGAGGCGTAGACCGCATAGGTGATCCCCAACAACAGGAACGAGATGCCCAAGGCGAACTGCATGAAGTGGTAGGTCTTGACCGCCGATTTGGTGCGATAGCCGGCCTGAATCAGCTTCAACCGGATGGCCGAATATTCCTCTTCATCCTGCGGTTCCAGAAAGTTTGAATACTTGTCGAGCTTGTCCGTCCCGCGTGAAGCGCGCAGCGTGTCCGAGCTGCGTTCTTGCGCGTGTTGGTTCGCCGCCTTGAGCTTGTCCAGCGGGTCGGCCCGCTTCTGCATCATCGCTGGCAGAACCAGCAGGATCAGCAAAACCCCCAGCATCAGCAGAGCCATGACCGGCCCGAAAGGACCCAAAAGCTCGGTCAATTTGGTGTTGATCGTGTCGAGAATGCCCATAGTCGTTACACCTTGATGTTTACAAGTCGACGCATGACGACGACGTTGGCGACCAGAAAGCCCGCTACGGCCAGACAGGCCGGAATGAAGACCGACGTCTCTTTCACGTCGTCATAGTAGTTCGGCTGGATCAGGTTGATCATAACCAGTGCCCCGAGCGGGAAGACGGACAGGAACATGCCCGACCATTTCGCCTCGGCGGTGATTGCTTTAACCCGGCGGAATAGCTTGAAGCGGGCCCGGATCACCTGCGCCAGCCCGTGCAGGATTTCGGCAAGGTTGCCGCCGGCGGTCTGCTGGATGGTCACAGCGACGGCCAGAAACCGCAGATCCTGCATATCAAGCCGTTCGGCCATGTCTTTCAGCGTCTCACCCATGTCGCGCCCGTAGGCCGCCTCGTCCGAGATCACGCCCATTTCCGAACCCAGCGGGTCGGGCACCTCTTTCGCCACGATCGCGATGGCCGAGCTGAACGGATGCCCCACCCGCAAGGACCGAACCATCAGCTCAACCGCTTCCGGAAGCTGCTCCTCGATCATCGCGATGCGCTTTTTTGCCTTGTTGCTGACCCAGACATAGATGCCACCGATGCCCATGGAAATCGACACGGCGATGCGGATCGGCAGACTGGTCGAGGTGCCCACCGTGAGCCCCATGAAGGCCACGCCGGACATCACCACCATCAGCATCATCAGCTGCGATGGGGTAAAGGCGATGTTGGCCTTCTGCGCCTTCGCCGCCAACAGGGAATACAGCGGAATCTGTTGCGATTCCAGGTGCTGGCCCATTTCCTTGCGAAGTTGGTCGAGAACCTGTTCGCGGTTGCCGCCTTTCTCCAACATCTCCAAACGGCGGTTCACCCGGTTGTTGAAGTTGATGCTTTTGCCGAAGGCGACCAGATAGATGCCGTTGACGAGCACGATACAGGCCACGAAGATCAGGCCATAGATAATCGGTTCCGGAGAAATCGTCATGTGTGGGTCCCCTTACTGGGCGGCTACGGGTTCGAAGATGGCGGGGGGCAGATCGTAGCCCCACAGCTTGAACCGTTCCGAGAAATGCGATCGCACGCCGGTGGCGGTGAAATGGCCGATGATCTTGTTGTCGGGGGTCAGGCCCACACGCTGGTAGCGGAAGACTTCCTGCATCGAGATGACGTCGCCCTCCATCCCCGTGATCTCGGTGATTGAGGTCATCCGGCGAGAGCCGTCCTGCAGACGTGAGGCTTGCACGATCAGGTTCACAGCCGAGGAAATCTGGCTGCGTGTGGCCTTCAGCGGCATTTCGATCCCCGCCATGGCGATCATGTTTTCCAGACGGGATACCCCGTCGCGCGCGCTGTTGGCGTGGATCGTGGTCATCGATCCGTCGTGACCGGTGTTCATCGCCTGCAGCATGTCGATGACTTCCTCGCCGCGGGTTTCGCCCACGATGATCCGGTCCGGTCGCATCCGCAGGGCGTTGCGCAGACAGTCACGCTGGCTCACGCCGCCTTTGCCTTCGACGTTGGGCGGGCGGCTTTCCATCCGGCCCACGTGGGTCTGTTGCAACTGCAGTTCCGCCGTATCCTCAATCGTCAGGATGCGTTCGGCGTCGTCGATGAAAGACGACAGCGCGTTGAGCGTGGTGGTCTTGCCCGAGCCCGTGCCGCCCGAGACGATGATATTCAACCGGGTCGAGACGGCGGCCTGCAAATAGGCGGCCATCTCTTCGGTGAAGGCGCCGAATTTCACCAGATCGTCGATGCCCAGCTTGTCCTTCTTGAACTTACGGATCGACACCAGCGAGCCGTCAACCGCAATCGGCGGCACCATGGCGTTGAAACGCGAGCCGTCGGCCAAGCGGGCGTCCACATAGGGGTTCGATTCATCGACGCGACGGCCCACGGCGGACACGATCTTGTCGATGATCCGCAGCAGGTGGCGTTCATCCTTGAAGGTCACATCGGTGAGTTGCAGCCGCCCGTCACGTTCCACGAAAATCTGCTGCGGTCCGTTCACTAGAATATCGTTCACGCTGTCGTCTTGCAGCAAGGTTTCCAGCGGGCCCAGGCCCTTGACCTCGAAGAACAGCTCTTTGACCAGCGTCTGCCGCTCTTCGCGGTTCAGAACGATGCCCATCTCGTCCAGCGTCTCCTGCGAGATCGACTGGATCTCTTCGCGCAGGTCCTGGTCCGAGGCCCGCTCAAGCGCGGCGAGGTTCAGGTTGTCGAGCAGGGCCTTGTGCAGCTCGAGCTTGATCTCGCCCAGCCGCTCCTTGCGCTTGCGCTCTTTGTCCGCCGCAGGCACGACGGCCTTGACCGGCGGCTGCTTGACCATCGTCGCACGGGTGGGCGCTTCGGGCTGGTTCGGCTGATCGGGCGCGACCTCGGCGTTGGCGGCGGACTGGGGGGCCGGGGGTGCGGTCTTTTTATACTTCGAAAACATGATGTCCCACCTTTATGCGGATGCGGCGATGTCGGCCTCGTTCACCTCGTGCACCGAAGCCGCCAGCTTGGCGATTTCCTTGCGCAGGGGATTTTTGGCGATCCCTTCGGCCATTGGCACGCCGTGGTCGGCGTTCTGCGCCACGGTCTTGCCGCCGTCGGGCAGTTGCACTTCGATCGAGATGCCAAGACTGTCGGCCAGACGCTTGATCCGGCTCTTGCCGTTCAGATCGGTAAACTTGGGCGCGCGGTTCAGCACGAAGCGCATCTTCTCGAAGGGCAGTTGCTCGGATTGGAGCACCCGCTTGATCCTCAGGGTGTTCTGCGCCGAGCGCATGTCGAGCTCGAGCGTCGCGAAGAACACATGCGCCTTGTTAAGCACGGTCTCGGTCCATTCCAGCAGCGTGCTGGGCATGTCGATGATGACATAATCGAAATTCGTGCGCGCCATCTCGATCACCCGCTCCACATCCACCGGAGAGATCAGGTCCATCGGGATCAGGTCCGTCGGCGCGGTCAGCACCTGCAATTTCTGGTCGTAGGACAGAAGCGAGTTCATGAAGACCTCGCTGTCCATGTTGTCGGTGTCCTGCAGCATCTCGAACACGGCCTCGCGGCGGGGCAGGTCGAGATAGGTGGAGGTTGTGCCGAACTGGAAATCCAGATCAAGCAGGCAGACCCGAGGACCGGCGGGTGCGTCTGCGCCCTTGACCTTTTTGCCCTTGCCCACGTCGATGTTTGCCAACTCCCACGCCAGATTGACGGCGAGCGTTGTGGCGCCGGTGCCGCCGGCCATGCCCTGCACCGGGATCACCACCCCGTTGCGGTCGCCGGTGGCCTTGAGTTTGTTCTCAAGCTCCGGTGCTACGGCAGGCGTGTCCTGCACCGAAAGCACCCGCTCGATCGCTTGCGCCAATTCGCCTTCGGGAAGCGGGTAGGGGACGAACTCATCCCCGCCGTCACGCAGCAACCCGTGCAGCGCCGCGGGTGAGACATCTTCGGCGATCAGCAACACCTTGATCTCGCGCGCTTTCGCGGCCCGGACGATCTCGGAGATGAGGGCAAGATCCGCCTCGTCCTCTTCTTCCAGCGCGATGGCGATGAACTCCAGCTCCGAAGCGTCGGGCTGCTCCAGAAAGGGCAGGGCGTCTGCGAAACTCAGATCGCCCCAGCTTTCGCCAAGGCAGGCTTCCATGTCCTCGATCAGCAGATCGAAGTTCTGCACATCGCGGCTGACCGTGCAGGCCGTGATCGGCTGGGGTTCCGGCTGTAGCATTTGCGAACTGGTCATGGCCTTATCGTCCTTCTACTCGGGGTCGGGTCGCGGAATCACCGCGTCCTCAAGCGTGCGTCCCGCCCGGCACACAAAGCACCCAAGGGCGGTTTCAGCAGAGGTTTTGACGGAAGAAGGCGGCAAGAATGGGGCTAGAAATGCCCATTTGTGCGGTATCTGACGACGATCATGGCCCTGACGTTGCCTTTGTTTCCATGGGCGATCGCGGGGCACATGCAAAAAGGGGCCCGCTTGGGGCCCCATTTGGTGGTGTTTACGTGCTCCGGTGTCAGCCGCCCGCGGCTGGTGCAGCGCCACCGCCGCCACCGCCGCCAACCGCGCTGGCGGGCGTGGCGCTGGCCACATATTCGCGGAAGATCACCTCGGCGTAGCGGCCGTTCAGAAGCATGGGCGAGCCATCGACGAAGCCGGACACTTCGGTCACCGTGCGCCGGTTGCGTCGCTCACGCCCCTGCGTGACGACCAGCGGCTGGGTTTCGCCAAAGGACACGACCGCTTCCAGACGGTCGCGGCTGATCCCCTGCGAGGTCAGATAAAGCACCACGGCTTCGGCCCGGCGCAGGCCCAGACGGCGGTTGTAGGCCGTTGAACCCACAAGGTCGGTGTGCCCATAGACCTTGAAGCGGATTTCCGGGAATTGCCGGATCCAGTTCGCCTGCTGTTGCAGGATCGCCCGCGCGTTGGCATCCAGCGCGGTCGAGTTGAACGGGAAGGTCACCATCGTGTTCACCTCATTGGCGAACCGCTGGTTGAGATTGACGCGCATGTTGTGGCCCTGACCGCTTTGGACTTGGGTGTTGTTCATGGTCGCGTTGCCGAAATAGCCGCTGTCGATTTCCGCGCCGGCCTCTCGCGTGTTGAAGTTTCGCGCGGCGGGACTGTCTGCTTGGGTACAGGCCGAAAGGGCCAATACCGCCGTCATGGTGAGTGCTGCTGTCGTTTTCATTGCCGCGATTCCCATCTCAATCGTCCAATACGTAGCCATAGGAGCCGCTGAAGTCCTGTCGTGCGACTTCTCCGGCACCACCCTGCTGGGGTGCATTCTCGGCGGCAACGCGGCCAAACAGGAACAGGTCCCGTTCGGTCGGCGGGCGCACGCGGTCGGTGGGCAGGGCCAAAGCCTCACCCCGGGTCGGTGTCACCAGATGCGGGGTGACGATGATCACCAATTCGGTCTGTTTCCGGCTGTATTCGGCGGACCGGAACAGCGCGCCCAACACCGGAATGTCACCGGCCCATGGCACCTGACCGGCGAGATCGACGAAGTCGTCGGACAGAAGCCCTGCGATGGCGAAGCTTTCCCCGTCGCGCATCTCAACCGTAGTCGAGGTGCTGCGCGTCTTGAAAGCGTCGATGTTAAAACCGTTCTGGCTGAACCCGTTCGACGGGTCGAGCGAGGAGACCGAGGCGGCGAGCTCAAGGTTGATAATGTCGCCATCGATCACCCGGGGGATGAAGTCCAGTTCGATCCCGAAAGGCTTGTATTCCACCGAAATCGTGTCGGCGTCCTGTGCGACCGGCACCGGGTATTCACCACCTGCAAGAAAGCTGGCTTCCTGGCCCGAAAGCGCGGTCAGGTTGGGCTCGGCCAACGTGCGGACGACACCGCGATTTTCCAGCGCTTCCAGAAGGATGCCAACCTCGACCCCGCCTGCGTTGAAGCCGAACAGGAAAGCGCCCGCGTTGTCATTTGCGTTGGGGGTCGATCCGCCAAGGGCGGCCAGCCGCGATCCGTTGCCGACGCTCGATCCGGTGCCAAGGGCCAGGCCAAGATCCCCGCCCAGCGTGTTGCCACCAAGCGCCAGCGACGAGCTGAGCGACTTGGACACCGACCGCTGCATTTCGGCAAAACGGACCCGCAACATCACTTGCTGGGTGCCGCCAACGCTCATCAGGTTGGACACGCGGTCCGGTGCGTAGCGGTTGGCCAGCTCAAGCGCGCGGTCCAGCCGTGCGATGGACGACACGGTGCCGGAAAGCACGATCCCGTCGTTGGCCGTGCGCACTTCGATGTTCTCACCGGGAAGGATCTGGCCCAGCCGTTCCTTGAACTCGGCGATGTCGGGGGTCACGTGCACCTCGACGTTGGTGATCAACCGCCCGTCACCGCCCAAAAGCGTCAACGTCGTGCGCCCGGGCACCTTGCCCAACACATAGATCGTGCGCTCGGACAGGGAAGAAATGTCTGCAATGGACGGGTTGGCGATGGAAAGTTCGGTAAAGGGAACGTCGCTTTCGACCACCACCGCCCGGTTCATCGGAACATTCAGGGCCCGCGACGGCGCGCCCCGCATAACCTGCAGGGTTTCAGCCGAAACCTGCGCAGGAACGGTCGCAAACGCCAAAGCGAGGCCTGCGAAAGCCGCCTTAAGTAATTTATCATATGTCATATGTGACTGCCTCTGATGCCACGCTTAAATCGGACTTTTCGCCCATTATTGGCGTCAACCTGCGGCACTTCGGCATTTATTGCAAGAATCAATGGATTGCACTGCGTAGTTTATGTGGACTGCCGGCAACAGCCCATAGGAGCGCGAAGCGTGTGACAGGCGCCACGCCCGCCCCGAAACGGGGCGGGCGGGCCGGCGATTTGGCTGGTGCTTTTGAGGGGGCGAGCCGGTGGCATCTGCGTGCGAGCTGGATCATCCGCGCGGCCCGGCGACCCGATCAGTTGGTGCAGGGGATCGGGATGTCGACCACTTCGGCGCCGCGGCGCGTCTTGATGGTGCAGACCTGCTCTCTGGGTTCCTCGACCACGGGCTCTCGCGGGACGATGCCCAACAGACGGGCCTGATCGACCTCGATGGTGCCTGCGATCATGTCATCCCCGCGCCCGACCAGCGCAAGGGACAGGCTGCCGGTGGCCTGTGCCTGTGCCAGCGCCGCAACCTCGTCTGGGGTGACCTGCACGGTCACGGTGCGGGCGATGCGGGCGCCAGTGCTGTCGGTCTCGGCGGTCTGGTCGATGGCCACCAGTTCGACGTTGGACTGGATCAGTTTGGTGACGCCTCCGTTCATCGCGCCGTCGTAACCGCTCACCCGGCCGGTCCAGTAAACGTCAACACGGTCGCCGGGTGACAGGAAGCCCGACACGCCTGAAGCGACGTCCACCTCAATGGCGAAGGCGCGCATCCCGCGCGAGATCAGCGCGGTGATCCCGGCCGTCTGACCCGGCTCGGTGACCTTCACGGCCATGATCGGCTCGTTCTCTTCCATTTGGCGGGTGACGACGCGGGGCTGGTCCAGTCCGTGGGGGAAGAGCTCTTCCTGGGTCATATAGACCCCTTCGGGCAGGAACGGTTCGGCATATTTGATCACGATCACATCGTCCGGCGTGATCGGTTCGCCGTGCTCGATGGTGCGATTCACCGCAAAAACGTCCACCGTGGGGACCGCCTGGGCCAAGGCCAGACGCTGTTGATAAAGATCGGCGTTCTGCTGCTGGAAGTAGCCCTGCACCATGTAGATGGCAAAGCCGGCCAAGCCCATGCCGATTAGAAGTACTAGTCCGAATACTGCTCGCATCATGTGTCCTTTCGGAGTTCCCAGTTGCTGCTGGCTCAGTCAATTACCCGGAAACGGATACATCGAGAATGCGGCCCCAATATGCCGCCTTCGTGAAACTGGTATGGTGGTCCGGGCGCTGCACCTAGAATTCGACCGCGGTGACAGTTGCTATCTGCGCGCCCACCTCCGTTGACTTGTCAGCTGCCGACTGTCCGATCACAGTGGCGACAAGGATAGGCAGCCCCACAAGCGCAGCCGTCAGGACGACCCAGTCAACGGTGACAGCGCCGTCGTCACAGGCGCGAAAGGATTTGAAGAAATCGTGCATCGGGGAAACTCCAGTCTGGCAGCGTATCGCAAAGAACGTCTGGGTAGATCGGAAATTCGTCGGCAATGCGTCCGGTCGGTGACTTTGATGAGATCATTTGCCGCGAGGGGCGTTTCGGCCCCGGAAATGTAGCAAGGGCCGCATCCTGGAATGCGGCCCCTGTTTGGTTTGCCTTGACCAACGTCAGTTGTAGGTCGCGATGGTCTGCGCCGAGAGTTGAGAGCTGATCTTTTCGCTGAGGGCAATCGTACCTTCACCAATGACCGCCAGGACGGCGATGCCAAGTCCGACAACCAGCGCCGTCAGGACAACCCAATCAACCGTTACGGCACCGCTCTCGTCGGCGCGGAAGGTCTTCAACATCTCAAGCATGATGGGCGCCCTTTCTATAAGTGATTAAATGGTTACAAGCGTAGACTTATTACCATTTAATTGCGGTGTGTGCTGTCGCGATCACTCCGGAGGTTGCCTGCGTCGTGGTCTTAACGCTGCCATTGATGGACGTCAGAACAGCGATGCCCAGGCCCACGATGGCTGCGGTCAGCACAACCCAGTCAACAGTAACGGCGCCGTCTTCGTCGTTGCGGAAGTTCTTGATGTAGTTAAGCATGTAAATTCCCTCCTCAGGGTGGTTTGCTCTGGTTTCAGATCCGTCTCTGGCTTGGCCCTTATCGGGTGTCCGCCGTTTGGATGGCTATGTTTTGCTCTTTGATTGGGGCAGGAATGGGACGCCAATCGTGCAATTTTGCAACCCGTGCAGAATTGGTGTGAGGGATCTTATAAGTATATGAAAATCAACGATTAAAAACTTAACACTTTATTAGGGATAGTCTGATTTGGTGGTGTAGCAGGGGGCCAGTCCCCCCGATTTTCAGCGATTGTTCACGATTCTGTGGAACGCTTGCCCCGATATCTGTTAAGACATCACCAATAAGAGGCAGGCGGAGACCGCACCAATGCGGCGTAGCAAAGGGACAATTCAGCGGATCGCGCAGACCGGCGCCGTCATGGGGCTCCTGTCCGCGGCAACGGCTGCCGTGGCGGAAAGCCCGACCTTGCAGAACGACTTTACGTTCCGCCGGGTGGGCGTGCCGCAGTCCGGGGCGCGGAACCGGATCACCGTGCAGATTGCCCCTGCCGCCCCCGGTGGCCCCAGCGCACCGTCTGCGGCGGGTGCCGCACCGCCCATTCCCCAGGCTGCGGCCTCACCGGCGATTGCCGGACTGGCACCGCGGTCCGGCGGCGTGGACTGGTATTGGGATGCGATCTCACCCTCATTGGATGAGGTTACCAGCTTCAGCCTTGAAACCGCCGTCGCCGCCCTTGGCTCCGCGCCTGACGGGCAGGCCATGCCGGCGCCCCGCTTGCAAGGCATGTCCGAGCTGGCGCATCGCTACGGGCGCGACATCCTTGCGGCGACCATCGGCACCAACGTCTCGCCCGCGCTCGTGCTGGCGGTCATCTCGGTTGAAAGCGCCGGACGGCCCGACGCGGTAAGCTCTGCCGGTGCGCAGGGGCTGATGCAGCTCATGCCCCCCACGGCGGCGCGCTTCGGCGTCACCAATGCCTTCGATCCGGCGCAGAACATCAAGGGGGGCACGGCCTATCTGGACTGGCTGCTGGGCGAATTCGACAACGGCGTGATTTTCGCCTTGGCCGGATACAACGCGGGCGAGGGGGCCGTGCGCAACAACAACGGGGTTCCCCCTTACGCGGAAACGCTGGCCTATGTGCCCAAGGTCCTGTCCGCGTGGGAGGTGGCCCGCGGCCTGTGCATGACCCCGCCTGAACTTGTCACGGATGGTTGCGTCTTTGCCACAAGCAGCAACTGATATGACCGATAAACCGCTTATACTGGATGCCGACGGCACCTTGCTGCGCACCGATATGCTGTGGGAAGGCATCTGGAAGGGGCTGGGCACCGATCCGCTGGCCACCCTTCGGGCCTTCGCGATGATTGGCGATCGCGCTGCCTTCAAGGCCGAGATCGCGCGGATCGCGCCTTTGCGGGTGGACCTGCTGCCGGTCCATGAGGAGGTTCTGGCGCTCGCGCGTACCGCGCAGGAAGAGGGGCGTGAGGTCGCGTTGGCCAGCGCGTCGGACCGCACTCTGGCCGAACCACTGGCCGCGCACCATGGCTTGCACCCGGTCTTCGCCACGGACACGGACGAAAACCTGAAAGGGGAAGCCAAGGCCCGCGCTTTGGTTGCGGCCTATGGCGCGGGCGGGTTCGACTACGCCGGTGACAACCGCTGCGACCGCGCGGTCTGGGACGTGGCCGACCATGCCATCGTCGTGGGGCGCGCGGGCGGCGCAGCCCAAGGGCTCACGCGGGTAACGCGGATCGAGAGTGGCTGGTCCCCACGCGCGGTCCTCAAGGCGTTGCGGCCCCACCAATGGGTCAAGAACGTGCTTTTGTTCCTGCCGATGATCGCCGCCCATGCCTTCTATCTCGAGACCTTTCTTGCGGTCTGTCTGGGGGTCGTAAGTTTCTCTGCCGCCGCCTCGTGCATCTATATCGTCAACGATTTGCTCGACATCGAGGCCGACCGCCAGCACGTCAAGAAATGCAAGCGCCCCTTTGCCGCCGGAACCGTGCCGATCCCCGTCGGTATGGGGGTCTGCGCGGGATTGGGGGCCATCGCGCTGGGCGTGGCGGCGCATTTGTCGCTAAAAATGGTCGCGGTCGTCGCCTTCTACATGGCGCTGTCGCTGGCGTATTCCCTGCGTCTGAAGCGGCTGCGTTGGGTCGACATCGCGATCCTTGCCGCGCTCTACACGTTGCGGGTGGTGGCGGGGGCGGCGGCCAGCGGGGTCTATGCCTCGCTCTATATGCTCATCTTCATCTTTCCGATTTTCATCGCGCTGGGCAGCGTGAAACGGATGACCGAACTGGCGCTGGCCCGAGATGACGGCCCCTTGCCCGGGCGGGACTACACGCGCAAGGATATGGGTGCACTGCTCAAGCTGTCGCTTGTCGGAGCAATTGGCGCGCTGGTGATCTTCCTGCTGTATTCGAGCTCAGCACAGGGGCGCGCGCTCTACCCCGACCAATGGTTGCTGTGGATGGCGCTTCTGCCCATCGCCGGCTGGCTCTACCGGATGATCCGGTTGGGCTACATGGGGCGGATGGATTACGATCCAATCGTCTTCACCATGACCGACATTCGCGGTCTGGGGTATCTGATGATCGCCCTGTCGCTGATGTTCTACGCCGCAGGTCTTTGGGGGGCCTGGTTCACGCGGCTGTTCGGCACCTAGATCGACATCTTCTTGAAGATCGGTTCCGGGATCAGCTTGATCACTGTCATCACCGGCCACCAGATGCGCTTTGTGTAGAGCGTGTTGCGCTTCTTGCGCAGGGCGGTGTGAATATCCGCGACCACCGCCTCGGCGGTTGTCATGAAGGGCTGTTTGCCCAGGCCCTGGATCATGGCGGTGTCCACGGGGCCGGGCTTCACGGTCAAGACATGCACGCCGCTGCGCCCCAGCTGGTTGCGCAATCCGCTCAGATAGGTGGCGAAACCGGCCTTGGCCGCGCCATAGACGTAGTTGCCCAGCCGTCCGCGGTCGCCCGCCACCGACCCGACGCCGACCACTGCGCCGCTGCCTTGTTCGGCCAAATGCGGGGCGAGCATCTGAAGCAGCCGCGCAGGGCCGGTGAAACTGTCCGCGATGGTGCCATCGATCAGCGCGGGGTCCGCGTCGATTGCGGCCTGCGGGGGCATCGAGCCTACAAAAACCGCACAGTTCAGGCGGCCGCCGCTGGCGAGGGCGGCGTGCAGCACGCCGTCAAAGGTCTCAGGCCGGCGGGCATCGAAGGCCACCGGCGTGGCCTGTGCCGCGCCCCGGGCCGTGGCGTCGGCTGCGTTCGCCTCAAGGTCGTCCATGCGGCGCCCGGCGAGGATCACCGCCGCGCCCTGTTGCGCCACCGACCGGGTGAACGCCTTTGCGATGGTCGAGCTTGCGCCCAGTATGATCCATGTGTCAGTCATCGTTCAGGTCCTCAATTCAAGGCGGCGGACAAGGTCCGTCTGTAAAGCGCCCTCCGGGTCCGCAGCGCGCGCCGCTTTGGCCCAGTCGGGAAATTCGGGATACATCGATTTGATCGCGGCGCCCGACGACAGCGCGTCTTTCGCCAGATAGATCCGCCCGCCGGCAGCGGTCGTCGCCGCTTCAAGGCGGGCAATCAGGCTGCGTGCAGCGGCGCGGTTCGGAAAATCCACGGCCAGCGTATAGCCCTCCATCGGGAAGGACAGGCAGCCCGCGCGCCCCGGTCCCATCCGTTTGAGCACCGCCAGCGGCGAGGCGAGGCCCGATGCCGTGATGGTGCCCAGCATATCGCGCAGCGCGTCCCGCGCCCCAAGGGGCACCACGCATTGAAACTGGTGAAAACCGCGTTTGCCGTAAAGCCGGTTCCACGCCAGCACCCGGTCGAGCGGGAAGAAAAAATCCTGCAAGGCCCGCACCTGCGAGCGGCCCCCCTTGGGGACGCGGTGATAATAGGCCGCGTTGAAGGCTTTCACCACGTGCTTGCCCAAGGCCCAGTGGGGCGCATCGAAGGGCACTGTCTTGGCAGCTTTCAACCGGGGTGCGATGCCGCGACAAATTTCCCCTTCTTCGACGATCCCCCGCCCCAGCGTCGCGCCAGTTGCCGTGGCGTCGATCCAGCCGACGGTGAATGACGCGTCCGAGCCGTCCAGCAGGGCGATATGCTCGTCCCAGTCGCGGGCCCGCTGTTCGGTGACAAGCATCATCGCGCCGCGCACGGGCATAAGGCTCAAGGTGGCCTGTGTGATGATCCCGGTCTGGCCCAGCCCGCCACAGGTCGTCCGCCAGAGCGCCCCATCGGCGGGGGTGAGCCTGCGCGGCCCGGCCCCCTGCATCAGGGTCAATGCGGTGACATGTTGGCAAAAGCTGCCCGCATGGTGGTGGTTCTTGCCGTGCACGTCCATGGCAATGGCGCCCCCCACGGTGGCGAACCCGGTCCCCGGCACAACCGCCGGAAGCCAGCCGTGGGGGGCGGTGATCTCGATGATTTCACCCAGCGACAGTCCGGCCTCGACGGTCAAAAGGCCCGCGTCCCGATCAAACGCAAGCACCCGGTCAAGCGCCGTCATCTCCACCGCCGCCCCGCCGGAGTTCAGCGCCGCATCCCCGTAAGAGCGTCGGTTGCCGATGGCCGGCGCATGGGCTTTGAGGCTGGCGGGGTCGTGGGCGCGGCGCAGCTCTCCCGTGGCGCGCAATGCCCGGCCCCAACCGGCATAGGTGATCAAGTCGTCGCTCATGACTGCGCGCCTTTCGCGGCGATCCGTTCCGCGACCGGAAAGACCAGCGCACCCAGTCCGATGGCGAACCACAGGGTCGTGGCGCGGATCACGGCCGTCGCGGGGACCGAAACCTCAAGCGGGACGCCTTCGACGGTCAGAAGCGCAATCATCGCCGCTTCGGCCCCGCCCAGACCGCCCGGCGCGCCGGTCAAGCCGCCGGCAAGCATCGAAAAGGTGAAAATCGCCAGCGCCTTCGCCGCGCCGATGTCCGTGCCCAGCCAGATCAGCAGCAGATGGAAGGCATACCCCTCGGCCGCCCAGCCACAGGCGCCCAGAAGGACGGTGAAAAAGATCAAAGAGGGCGCGTTGAACGCCCCCAAGCCGCGGGCGGTTTGCCGCAACCGGGCAAAGGCCCGTGGCAGGCATCCGGACACGCGATAGGATGCGGTCACCCCCGCGCAAAGCAGGGTGGGCCGGGTCACGAGGACGGCCGCCGCCACGGCAAGGCCCGCCACCGGCATCGCAAACGCGATGCCCCCGGTTGAGAGGGCCAGACTGCCCAGCAAGATCAGCGCCATGGCCACAAGGTCCGATGCGCGATCCACCACCGCGAGGGGTGCGGTCTGCGCAAGGCCGAAGCCGGTTTCGCGTTGCAGCCAGCGCATCCGCACAAGTTCGCCCACGCGGCCGGGTGTGACGGACAGGGCAAAGCCGCCGATGAAATGCCGGAGGCTTTGAGCAAGGGTTGCGGGCACCCCGGCGTGGCGCACGAAAAGATGCCAGCGCAGGCCGCGTGAGAGGTAGTTCGCCAGGCTGAGCAGTAGAAGCACGACGATCTGGCCCGGTCCGAGCTGCACGAGCTGGCGCGCGATCTCGTGCCAGCCGGTCGTGCGGACGAGCGTGACCAGACCCCAGCCGAGCGCCACCAGCAGCGCGGCCAGCAAAAGGCTGCGGCGCCAGCGATACACCGTTGCGGTCACCGTGCGCAGGGCCGTGCGGCTGAAATTTGCGTCGCTCATGCTCATGGTTTTCGCGATTAGCGACAAAATTGGGCGAGACTATGACTTTGTGGCCGTTTGGGAAACGAAAAAGCCGGGTGTGGCGGGGGCGCGCAGGGAGGCTGCGGGCAGCGCTTCTGGCGCGCGGCGGAGCCTCCGGCGGGGATATTTCTTAAGCAAAGATGAAAGGGGTGGCGCGTCCGTTTCGGGGCGAAGCGGACGCGCCCGCAGGATTAGACGATTGTGGCTTCGGTTGCGGCGCGCAGCTCGTCCTCGCTGACGCCATCGGCCAGTTCGACGATCTCGAGGCCGCCGTCGACCACGTCCAGAACGCCCAGATTGGTGATGATCCGGTCCACCACGCCCTTGCCGGTCAGCGGCAGGGTGCATTCCTTGAGCAGCTTGCTGTCGCCGTGCTTGTTGGTGTGGTCCATCACCACGATGACCTTGCCGACACCGGCCACGAGGTCCATGGCGCCGCCCATCCCCTTGACCAGCTTGCCCGGGATCATCCAGTTCGCCAGATCGCCTTTTTCGTCCACCTCCATCGCGCCAAGGATCGCCGCTGCGATCTTGCCGCCGCGGATCATGCCGAAGCTTTGGGCGCTGTCGAAATAGGCGGTGCGTTTGAGTTCGGTGATGGTCTGTTTGCCCGCGTTGATCAGGTCGGGATCTTCCTCACCCTCGTAGGGGAAGGGGCCCATGCCCAGCATGCCGTTTTCCGATTGCAGGGTGATGTCCTTGTCGCCCACGTAGTTCGCCACCAGCGTCGGAATGCCGATGCCGAGGTTCACATACCAGCCGTCTTCCAGTTCCTGCGCCGCCCGTTCGGCCATTTGATTGCGATCCCACATTATGCCTTCTCCCTCACCGTGCGCTGTTCGATGCGTTTTTCGTGCTCGCCCTGAATGATCCGGTGGACGTAGATGCCGGGCAGGTGGATCTGGTCGGGGTCGAGCGATCCGGTGGGCACGATCTCTTCAACCTCGACCACGCAGGTCTTGCCGCACATGGCAGCGGGCGGGTTGAAGTTGCGGGCGGTCTTGCGGAACACCAGATTTCCGGTCTCGTCCGCCTTCCAGGCCTTCACGATGGCGAGGTCGGCGAAGATGCCGTTCTCCATGATATAGGTCTCCATCGCGCCGTTCTCGCCGGTGGGGAAGTCCTTGTGTTCCTTGCCTTCGGCGATCACCGTGCCGACGCCGGTCTTGGTGTAGAAGCCCGGAATGCCGCAGCCGCCCGCGCGCATCCGTTCCGCCAAGGTGCCTTGGGGGTTGAACTCAAGCTCAAGCTCGCCCGAGAGGTATTGCCGCATGAATTCGGCGTTTTCCCCGACATAAGAGCTGATCATCTTCTTGACCTGCCGCGTCTGCAACAGGATGCCGATGCCGAAATCGTCCACGCCTGCGTTGTTCGACGCGAACGTCAGGTCCTTGGTGCCGGCGTCCTTGATGGCCGCCAGCAACAGTTCGGGAATGCCGCACAGGCCAAAGCCGCCTGCGGCGATGAACATCCCGTCGTGAAGCAACCCGTCAAGCGCGGCTGCGGCGTCTGGATAGATCTTATTCATGAAACCCCCATTGATGCGTTGCCCCATTGATAGGGGCGAACACGGGGGTGTCAATGAAGATGCTGCACTGCGGCGCTATTTCAGAACATCGCCCTCTGCCGAGGCATCCCCCGACGCGGTTTTGGCGGTCGACTTTTTTGCCGCGGGCTTCTTTTGTGTGGCGGTGGCCTTCTTGGCTGCAGGCTTTTTCTTGGTCGCCGTCTTTTTCGCGGCCGTTTTCTTCGGGGCGGCCTTGCGGCGGGTGCCCTTCTTGGCCTGTTTCTCGGCGATCAGCTCAAGCGCCTGTTCCAGCGTTACGGACTCAACTTCGCTGTCCTTCGGCAAGGTGGCGTTGATCTTGTCCCATTTGACGTAGGGCCCGTATTTGCCTTCCTTGATCTCGACGGCGCCGCCTTCGTCCGGGTGATCGCCCAAGGATTTCAGCGTCTTGGCCGCGGCGCCGCGTCCGCCCCGGCTGGCGACCTTTTCCGCCAGAAGCTGCACGGCGCGGTTCATGCCCACGGTGAACACATCTTCAAGCGTCTCCAGATTGGCATTGGTGCCGCCCCGGTCCGAGGTGCTTTCGGCATGTTTAAGATAGGGGCCGTAGCGGCCGATGTTGGACCAGACGTTCACCCCATCTTCAGGGTGCGGGCCGATCAGGCGGGGCAGGGACAGCAGCTTGACGGCGGTCTCGAGGTCCACCTCTTCGGGGGGCCATTCCTTTGGGATCGACTGGCGCTTGGGCTTCTTGTTGTCCTCGGTCACTTCGCCGCGCTGGGCGTAAGGCCCGAAGCGACCCTTGTGGACCCAGATCTTGTCGCCGTCATCCTCGCCCAGAAGCTTGCCTTCGGGCGGAATACCGGCGGCGTCGTCCTGTCCGGGCGGGCCAAAGGCGCGTGTGTATTTGCAATCGGGATAGTTCG
The DNA here is from genome assembly GCF_003072065.1 of Thalassorhabdomicrobium marinisediminis. Classification (GTDB taxonomy): domain Bacteria; phylum Pseudomonadota; class Alphaproteobacteria; order Rhodobacterales; family Rhodobacteraceae; genus Octadecabacter; species Octadecabacter marinisediminis. The sequence continues at coordinate 96,987 of NZ_QCYG01000008.1, read as the reverse complement.
AGCAGCCGATGAAGGCCCCCCCGGCGCGGGCCGTGCGCATGGACAGCCGTCCGGTGCCGCAGTTCGGGCACAGCCGAGGGTCGGTGCCATCCTCGTTCGGGGGGAAGATGTGCGGGGCAAGGACGTCGTTGATCTTTTCCAGCACCTCGGTGATGGAATTGTCCATCGCCTCATCAATGGTCACCTTGAAGTCGCGCCAGAAATTTTCCAGCACCTTCTTGTAATCGGCATCCCCGGCAGAGACGAAATCGAGCTCTTCCTCAAGGCTCGCCGTATAGTCGTAGCCTACGTATTTGCGGAAGTAATTGGTCAGGAAGGCGGTCACCAGACGGCCCTTATCCTCGGGGATAAGGCGGTTCTTCTCTTTGCGGACATAGCCGCGATCCTGAATCGTCGTCACGATGGAGGCATAGGTCGAGGGCCGCCCGATGCCGAGCTCTTCCATCCGTTTGACCAGCGTCGCTTCGGTGTAGCGGGGGGGCGGCTGCGTGAAGTGCTGCTCGGGCGTGACGACCTCCTTGGTCATGGCGTCACCCTCGGCCATCTGCGGCAGGCGCTTGTCGTCGTCCTCGGCGGTATCGACGTCGTCGCGGCCTTCTTCATAAACGCGCAAGAACCCGTCGAATAGCACGACCTGACCGGTGGCGCGCAGCACGACCTGTCCGTCATCGCTGCCCACATCGACCGTGGTGCGTTCCATCCGGGCGCCGGCCATCTGGCTGGCGATGGTGCGTTTGTAGATCAGGTCATAAAGCTTGCGCTGATCCGGATCGGCGATCTTCGCGTCCGACGCGTCCTTCATCAGATCCGTCGGGCGGATACATTCGTGGGCTTCCTGCGCGTTCTTGGCCTTGTTTTTATAGATGCGCGGTGTCTCGGGGACGTATTGTTTGCCGAATTTTGCGGCAATGGCGTCGCGCGCGGCGGTGACCGCTTCGGGGGCCATGTCGATCCCGTCGGTCCGCATGTAAGTGATCAAGCCCGCTTCATAGAGACGCTGGGCGGCGTTCATCGTCATCCGCGCGCCGAAGCCGAATTTGCGGCTGGCTTCCTGTTGCAGGGTCGAGGTCATGAACGGGGCTGAGGGGTTGCGGTTGGCGGGCTTCGCCTCGACCCGCTGCACGCTGAGATCCCGCGACAGCACTGCCTGCTGGGCCATTTCCGCCTGTGTTGCGTTCTCGAGGTCGAACTTCTCAAGCCGTTTGCCCGCAAGGACGGTGAGCCGCGTTTCGACTGTCTGGCCACGTGGCGTGGTCAGTTGCGCCTTAACGGTCCAGTATTCGCGGGGATTGAACGCCTCGATCTCCATCTCGCGCTCAACGATCAGCCGCAGGGTGACCGATTGCACGCGGCCGGCGGATTTCGCGCCGGGCAGGCGACGCCACAGGACGGGGGAGAGTTTGAACCCGACGAGATAGTCCAGCGCGCGCCGGGCAAGATAGGCGTCCACCAGCGGCTGGTCGACCTGCCGGGGATTGCGCATGGCCTCGGTCACGGCGTCCTTGGTGATCGCGTTGAAGACCACGCGGCTGACCGGGGTGTCCTTCTTGATCGATTTGCGTTTGCGCAGCGCCTCTTGCAGGTGCCACGAAATCGCCTCCCCCTCGCGGTCGGGGTCGGTTGCGAGGATCAGTTCGTTGTCCTCGGCCAGCGCATCGGCGATCGCCTTGATGTGCTTCTTGCTGTCCGACGCGACCTCCCACTGCATCTCGAAATTCTGGTCGGGGTCGACCGATCCGTCCTTGGGCGGCAGGTCACGGACGTGCCCGTAGGAGGCCAGAACCGTATAGTCCGGTCCCAGATACTTGTTGATTGTCTTGGCCTTGGCCGGGGATTCGACGACAACAACGGGCATGGGAATCCTTTCAGAATACGGACACGAAACGTGGCGCTAGATGTGGGGGGCCTTGGGGGATTGTCAATGCAGCATATAATCCGGGCCCTGTCCGGCAGCGCGGAACACCGGTGCAGGGGGCGGTTTCAGACCACCCGCGCCAACAGGCCGCCGGCCTGCCGCACCACCTTGCCGTCAAGCTCAAGATCCACAAGAAGCGGCGCAACCGCCGTGGGGGGCACCCCGAGGCTGCGGATCAGGTGATCCTCGGCCATGGGCGCGGGGCCGAGCCGCGCCAGAATGTCATCGTGCAACAGGGCGGTTTCGCGCAAGGTGCGGTTCCCGGGCGGCGAGGGCGCGGGGGTCGAGACGGCGGGCGTGCGTGGCTCGGGACAGTCAAGCGGCAGTTCGGGTGCCGGTTCGGTGGCCGCTCCGGGGTTGCCCAGATGGTCGATCACATCCTGCGCGCCGCGCACCAGTATGGCCCCGTCGCGGATCAGCATGTTGCAGCCCGATGCACGCGCGTCGAAGGGGTGGCCCGGCACCGCGAGCACCTCACGCCCCTGATCGAGCGCGGTGCGCGCGGTGATCAGACTGCCGGATTTCGCCGCAGCTTCGACCACGACCGTGGCCTGTGCCATGCCCGAGATAATGCGGTTGCGGGCCGCGAAGTGCCGCGCCTTGGGGTATTGCCCCATCGGCTGGTCCGAGAGCCGCAGACCCTGTTCGCCAATCTGTCTGGACAGGGCAGCATTCTGCGGCGGATAGACGCCATCGACGCCGCCCGCGACGACGGCCACGGTGCCGGTGTCCAGCGCTGCGCTATGGGCGGCGGTGTCGATCCCACGCGCAAGGCCCGAAACCACGGTGAACCCGGCGGCCCCCAGATCGGCGGCCAGCTTGCGTGCCATCCGCACCCCCAAGGAGGAGGCATTGCGCGCGCCCACCAGCGCCACGAGGGGCCGCGCGAGAAGGTCCGCCCGGCCCACCATCCACAGCATGACGGGTGCGTCGTCAATCTCGCTCAGCAGCTTGGGGAAATCCGCATCGCCCTCGAACACAAGCCGCGCGCCAGCGGCATGGCCGGCCCTGAGCTCGGCACGGGCGACGCCTTCGGGGCAGGGCTGGTAATCTGTAACTCCGGCCGCGCGGGCCACTTCAGGCAGGGCGGCAAGGGCCGCCTCCGCTGTTCCATGTTCGCGCATCAAGCGGCGATAGGTCGCCGGGCCCACCCGGCGAGAGCGCAACAGGCGAAGGCGCAAGATCCGATCATCTTCCGTGGTGGGTGGGAGTGGGGGGTGAGTGGAAGAACTGTCGTTCTCGGTCATCCGAACCTCCGCCTGTTGCAGACTCAGGTTTAGGATGTTGAGGTTAACGGAAGGTTATTAAATCCGCGACATTTGACCGGACACCGCAAATTTCTGACCGCACGCACTAGTCGGTGAAGGTCCAGCTTTCCGCACCATCGAAGTGGCGCAGTGGCAAGGCGGCCTGCACGTCCGGCTCCCCCAAGGCGCCGTTCACCGCCATATAGGGAGCATCGCCCTGCGGGGTGGCCGGTTCCCAATGGGTGGTCACGCCGCAGGTGGCGCAGCTCACAAACACCAGACCGCCGTCCTCGGGCCCGTCCAGATCCGCGCGGGTGTATCGGATGAGGGGGCCGTCCGCGCGAATGCGGATGGCGTCGAGCGGCCCATGCGCCCAGAGCGCGCCATAGCGGCGGCAGGCCGCGCAGTTGCAGCGCACCAGCTTCTCGGGCGCCGCATGGGTAAACGTGACCGCCCCGCACAGGCATGCGCCCGTCAGGGTGATCACGCCGCCGCACCACCGACGGTCAGGCCGCCGATCAGCAAGGACGGCTGCCCCACGCCCACGGGCACCCATTGACCCGCCTTGCCGCAGTTGCCGATCCCGGGGTCGAGCGCCATGTCGCTGCCGATGCCGCGGATCTGCTGCAACGCTGTGGCCCCGTCGCCGATCAGGGTTGCCCCTTTTACGGGCGCGCCGATTTTGCCGTCCTTCACGCGGTAGGCCTCGGTGCACGAGAAGACAAACTTGCCGTTGGTGATATCCACCTGCCCGCCACCGAATCCGACGGCATAGATGCCGTCCTTCAGCCCGGCGAGCATGTCCTGCGGGTCCGCGTCACCGCCCAGCATATAGGTGTTGGTCATGCGGGGCATGGGGATATGCGCGAAACTTTCGCGGCGGCCGTTGCCGGTGGGTTTGACCCCCATGAGCCGCGCGTTCTGCCGGTCCTGCATGTAGCCCACAAGCTTGCCGTCCTCGATCAGCACATTGCGGGCGCTGGGGGTGCCTTCATCGTCCACGGTGATCGAGCCGCGCCGGTCGGGGATCGTGCCATCGTCGAGCACGGTGACCCCCTTGGCCGCGACCTGCTGGCCCATCAAGCCGGCGAAGGCGCTGCTGCCCTTGCGGTTGAAGTCGCCTTCCAGCCCGTGGCCCACCGCTTCGTGCAGCAGGATGCCGGGCCAGCCGGGGCCAAGCAGCACGTCCATCACGCCCGCGGGTGCCGGTTCCGCCTCAAGGTTCACCAACGCGATGCGCAGGGCTTCGCGCGCCACCGGCTGCCAATGATCCGGCGCCGTGAGGCCGATCAGACCGCTGCGCCCGCCGCCGCCCATGCCGCCGCTTTCCCGGCGACCGTCCTGTTCCACGATCACCGAGATATTCAGCCGCGACATGGGGCGCGTGTCGGTCACGAGCATGCCGTCAGGCCGCAGGATCACCACCTCCTGATGCGATGCGGCGAGCGTCGCGCTCACCTGCACCACGCGCGGGTCGAGATCGCGACAGAAGGCGTCGATCTCTTTCAACAGGTCGATCTTCGCGGGGAAGGTCGCCTCGGCCATGGGGTCGGCGTCGGTATAAAGCACGGTGTTGGTGCGCGCCGGGCCCTCGGCCAGCGTGCCGCCGCCGTCGCCCACGGCCAGCCGCGCCGTCGCCACCGCGCGTCGCAGGGCGTGTTCGTCGATGGTGGTCGAATGGGCATAGCCCGCAACCTCGCCACGCACCGCCCGCAGCCCGAACCCTTCGGAGGCGTCATAGCTCGCCGTGCGCACGCGCCCGTCGTCATAGGACAGAACCTCGGACCGGCGGCGCTCAAGAAAGAGCTCACCATCGTCGGCGCCCGCCGTCGCCTCTTGCACCAAAGCCAGCGCCTGATCGTGGTCTAGGCTTGTCTCGAACGGGCGAAAGGGGTCCTGCGACATCTGGAAATCCTGACTGTTTTGTTGATTTGCGGCAAAAAGCGACCCTTTGACACATAATCTGCGGGGGCAATCGCTTGAGTTGATGCACAGGATATGGGAATAGCTTGCGTGAATACAACGGGATTCCGTCCGGGGTCCTTTGAGAATCAAGGCGGCGCTGGGTTCCGCGCCTCAATCACAAGGATCGAGATGCAGATGATGACATTTGTAAAACGCATGGGCATTGCCGCTGGGATCGGGATCGGGGCAGGTGCTGCTTCTGCCCAGACCGCGATCGAGGATCTTGAGATCGTCGGCGCGCCAACGCCCGGCGCCACCGGGTTCCAGACCGCCGCGACCGAGCTTGCCCGCGATTTGCATTGGCTCGATGGCATGCTGCTGGTGATCATCACCATCATCACCCTGCTTGTGGTGGGCCTGCTGGCCTGGGTCATCCTGCGCTACAACGCGCGCCGCAACCCCACCGCCGCCACCTTCACCCACAACTCCCCGCTTGAGGTGGCATGGACCATCGTGCCGATCGTGATCCTTGTGTTCATCGGGGCCTTCTCGCTTCCGGTGCTGTTCAAGCAGCAGGAAATCCCCGAGGGCGACATCAACATCACCGTCACCGGCTACCAGTGGTTCTGGTCCTATGAATACACGGATGAGGATATCTTCTTCGAAAGCTACATGATCGGCTACAACGAAGGGAACCTGAACGACGACATCGTGGCCCAACTGGAAGAGGCCGGCTACTCCGAGGATGAGTTCCGCCTTGCCACCGACACCGCCGTCGTCGTGCCCGTGGGCGCCACTGTGGTGATGACCGTCACCGGTGCGGATGTGATCCATTCGTGGACGATCCCCGCCTTCGGTGTGAAGCAGGACGCCGTGCCCGGCCGCTTCGCGCAGCTTTGGTTCAACGCCGAGAAGGAAGGCATCTATTTCGGCCAGTGTTCCGAGCTGTGCGGCAAGGACCACGCCTATATGCCGATCACCGTGAAGGTCGTCGATCCCGCCGTCTATGAAGAGTGGCTGGCGACCGCCAAGGAAGAATTCCCGGCCTAAGGCTGTCTGCGGGCCTTCGCCGTATGAATGTTTCGCGTCGGGCAGGGTTTGCCCGGCGTTTCAAGTTACAGGACCGTAATGACTGACGTGACCAATCAACAGCACACTCGAGAGGCGCAGATGGGCGATTATTTCGCCTTGATGAAGCCGCGCGTGATGCAACTGGTGGTGTTCACAGCCCTTGTGGGGCTGCTGGTCGCGCCGGTCTCGGTGAATCCGTTCATCGCCTTTGTCGCGGTGCTGTGCATCGCGGTGGGGGCAGGGGCCTCGGGCGCGCTGAACATGTGGTGGGACGCGGATATCGACGCCATCATGAAGCGCACGGTGAACCGCCCGATCCCGTCAGGCGCGGTGCAACCCGGTGAGGCGCTGGGCATCGGCGTGACCCTGTCGGTCTTTGCCGTGGTGCTGCTGTTTCTGGCGACCAACGCGCTGGCCGCCGGGCTTCTGGCCTTCACCATCTTCTTCTATGCCGTGATCTATTCCATGTGGCTGAAGCGCTCGACGCCGCAGAACATCGTGATCGGCGGCGCCGCTGGCGCCTTCCCCCCGATGATCGGCTGGGCCGTGGCCACGGGCTCTGTCTCGCTGGAAAGCGTGTTGATGTTCGCGCTGATCTTCATGTGGACGCCGCCGCATTTCTGGGCGCTCGCCCTGTTCGTGAAATCCGACTACGGGGACGCGGGCGTGCCGATGCTGACCGAAACCCACGGGCGCGACGTGACCCGCAAGCACATTCTGGCCTATTGCCTGCCGCTTGTGGCCGTCGCTTTCGGGTTGGGTTTCACCTCGATCGGCGGGCCGTTCTACCTGCTTGTGGCTGTGGTGCTCAACGTCTGGTTCCTGCGCGGCTGCTACGCAATCTGGACGCGCACAGATGCCGACAGCGAGGCGGACAAACACGCGGTCGAGCGGCGCACCTTCGTCGTTTCCATCTACTACCTGTTCGGACATTTTGGCGCATTGCTGGTTGAGGCTTTGCTGCGCACATATGGCCTGACGCAATGGGCTGGATGGTAGAAATGGCACTCAAGGTCGAACATGAACTGCACAACCGCCGCCGGGGCCGCAACTGGGGCGTGGGCCTTTTGTTGCTGGCGCTGATTGGCATCGTCTTCGGGCTGACAGTGGTCAAGGTGCTGGGCCTGTCGGACATCACCCAGATGGAACGGTTCGACCATGTCGCCCGCCCCCAGCTTGAACCCGGCGCGCTGGAAGCCGCCGAGAAGCGTGCCGCGGAACAGGCCGCGCAACGTGCTGCTGAGGAGGGCGAGCCATGAAACTGAACCCGTTCAACTACATCCCCGAGGGACCGAGCCGCACCGCGACCCAGGCGGTCAGCATCGTTGTGCTCATGGGCGGGCTGGCCTGGGCCTCGGTCCCGTTCTACGACTGGTTCTGCCGCGTGACCGGCTTCAGCGGTGTGACCAACGTCGCCACCAGTGGCTCGGACCGGATTCTGGACCAGACGATCAAGGTGCGCTTCGAATCCGCTGTTGCCCGCGACATGCCGTGGGAGTTCAAACCCCTCCAGCGTGAGATGGAGGTGCGCATCGGTGAAACGGTGCTGGCCTTCTATGAGGCGACGAACCCCACGGACGAGCCCATCGCCGGGGCCGCGTCCTACAACGTCGCCCCTTATGCGGCGGGCGGGTTCTTCGACAAGATCGACTGTTTCTGCTTTGAACAGCAGGTCCTGCAACCGGGCGAGACGATGAACATGCCGGTCACGTTTTACATCGACCCCGACATCGTCGATGACTACGAAGGACGCTATATCCATACGATCACTTTGGGGTATACGTTCCACCGGAACAACATGCCCGAGGCGGTGCAGAATGCCAGTCTTGACCTGAACCCGCCGACCGAATTGAACTAAGACCAAAAACCCACGAGGGAACACACCCATGGCGCACGAAAAGAACCACGACTACCACATCCTGAACCCGTCGATCTGGCCCTTGCTGACCGGCATCGCCGTGTTCACCATGCTGTTCGGCGCGGTGCTCTGGATGGATTCCAGCGACAGCCCCTATCTGTTCCTGATGGGTCTGGCCGGTGTGTTCTACTGCATGTACGGATGGTGGGCCGACGTGGTGGCCGAAAGCCAGCAGGGCGATCATACGCCCGTCGTGCGGATCGGCCTGCGCTATGGCTACATCATGTTCATCATGTCCGAAGTGATGTTCTTCGCCGCGTGGTTCTGGTCGTTCTTCAAGCATGCCATGTATCCCATGGGCCCGCTGTCGCCTGCCGTTGACGGTGTCTGGCCGCCCGAGGGGATCGAGACCTTCGATCCCTGGCACTTGCCGCTGATCAACACTCTGATCCTGTTGTGTTCGGGGGCCGCAGCCACATGGGCGCACCACGCGCTGGTGCATGAGAACAACCGCAAAGACCTGAAAAACGGCCTTTTGCTGGCGGTGCTGCTGGGTATCCTGTTCACGATCTTCCAGGCCTATGAATACAGCCACGCGGCCTTTGGCCTTGCCGGCAACATCTACGGCGCGAACTTCTTCATGGCGACCGGCTTCCACGGCTTCCATGTGGCCATCGGGACGATCTTCCTGTTCGTCTGCTACATGCGGGCGCGGGCAGGGCACTTCACCCCCGAAAAGCACGTCGGCCTCGAAGCGGCGGCCTGGTACTGGCACTTTGTTGACGTGGTCTGGCTGTTCCTTTTCGCGGCGATCTACGTCTGGGGTCAGTAAGACGCCTTGACCTCGCACAGGTGACACGACAAGACGCGCGGGGTGACAGCCTCGCGCGTTTTCCAGTTTTAGGGACTTTCATGCGAAACCTTCTCTTTCCCTTGGTGATCGGACTGGGCGGCCTTGCGGTACTGCTCTGGCTCGGCTTCTGGCAGGTAGACCGACTCGATTGGAAAGAGGGTGTGATCGCCGACATCGAAGCCCGGCTGGCGCAGCCCCCGGTGCCGTTGCCCGAGGTTCCGGAACCGGAAACGGACAATTACCTGACCGTCATCATGGAAGGCGCCGCCACGGGGGACGAAATCTGGTTTCTCGATTCCGGCACCACCGCCGGAACCGGGCACCATGTCATCTCCGCGTTCGAGACCAGCGATGGCCGCCGCGTGATGCTCGATCAGGGGTTGCTTGAAATCAACGACGCCGCGGCCCGTGCCGCCGATCCGCTGACCGAAACAGTCACCGTGCAGGGCAATCTGCTTTGGCCCGATGACATGTCGGACCAGCCGCCCGAAGGCATGGAATGGTATGCCCGCGACGTGCCCGCCATGGCCCGCGCGCTTGAGGCCGAGCCGGTTCTGGTTGTGCTTTCGGCGGCATCGCAATACGACGACCGCGTGACGCCCTTGCCCGTCGACACGCGCAGCATCAAGAACGACCACCTTGAATATGCGATCACCTGGTTCCTGCTGGCCGTGGTCTGGTCCGCAATGACGATTTTCTATGTGGCGCGGGGGACGCGCTGGAAGGACGCCTAGAATGCAGTATATCTCGACCCGGGGCGAAGCGCCCGTGCTCAGCTTCGAAGATGCGATGATGACCGGCTTGGCGCGGGACGGCGGGCTGTATGTCCCGCAGGAGATCCCCGGCCTTGACGCCGACACCATCGCCGCGATGGCGGGCCAGTCCTATGAGGATATCGCCTTCACCGTCATGCGCCCCTTCATCGGCGACACCTTCACCGACGCGGAATTCCGCGAGTTGATCGCGGCAGCCTACAGCGGGTTCGATCACGCCGCCCGCGCGCCGCTCAAGCAGTTGGACGCGAACCACTTCCTGCTTGAGCTGTTCCACGGCCCGACGCTGGCGTTCAAGGACTTCGCCATGCAGCTTATCGGCCAGATGTTTCAAGCCTCGCTCACCCGTTCGGGCAAGCGCATCACCATCGTCGGCGCGACCTCGGGCGACACCGGATCGGCCGCGATCGAAGCGTTCCGCGGCCTGAGCAACGTCGACGTGTTCATCCTGTTTCCGCACGGCCGCGTGTCCGAGGTGCAGCGCCGCCAGATGACCACCCCGACCGAAGGAAACGTCCACGCGCTGGCGATGGATGGCGACTTCGACGATTGTCAGGCCGCGCTGAAGGACATGTTCAACGACTTCGACTTCCGCGATGCGGTGAACCTTGCCGGCGTGAATTCGATCAACTGGGGGCGTGTGCTGGCGCAGGTGGTTTATTACTTCTCCTCCGCCGTGTCGCTTGGCGCGCCGCACCGCAAGGTCAGCTTCACCGTGCCCACGGGCAACTTCGGCGACATCTTCGCAGGCTACATCGCCAAGCGGATGGGCCTGCCAATCGAGCAACTGGTAATCGCCACCAACCAGAACGACATCCTGCACCGCACGCTACAGACCGGCGCGCAGGTGAAAGAGGGGGTGACCCCGTCGATCAGCCCGTCGATGGACATTCAGGTGTCGTCGAACTTCGAACGCGCGCTCTTCTACGCCTATGGGCAGGACGGGGCCGTGGTGGCCGAGCAGATGCAGGACCTCAAAGACAAGGGCGGCTTCACGATTTCCCAAGGGGCCATCGAGATGCTGCGCGATACCTTTGCCTCGGGCCGCGCCTCGGAAGACGAGACCTCTGCCACCATCGCGGCCGAGGTGAAGCGCTCGGGCGAGTTGCTGTGCCCCCACAGCGCGGTGGGGGTAAAGGTTGCCGAAGACCATCTCGGTGCCGTGCCGATGATCACGCTGGCGACCGCCCATCCGGCGAAATTTCCCGCCGCCGTCGAACAGGCCACCGGCCAGCATCCGCCGCTGCCGCCGCACATGGCCGACCTGTTCGACCGTGAAGAACGGGTGACGCGCGTGCCCAACGACCTTGCCGCCCTGCAGGCCCTGATCACGGAGCGTATCCAGACATGACCGTTCAATTCCACACGCTGTCCAACGGGTTCCGCATCGTCACCGAACAGATGCCCGGCCTGAAGTCCGCCTCGATCGGGATCTGGGTCACCGCGGGCGGGCGGGACGAGCGGCCCGAACAGAACGGCATCGCGCATTTTCTGGAGCATATGGCCTTCAAGGGGACCGAGCGGCGCTCGGCCTTGCAGATTGCCGAAGCCATAGAAGACGTGGGCGGCTACATCAACGCCTATACCAGCCGCGAGATGACGGCCTATTACGCGCGGGTGCTGGAAAACGACGTGCCGCTGGCGCTGGATGTGATCGCGGATATCCTGCTCAACCCCGCGCTGGAGCAAAGCGAGATCGAGGTCGAGCGGGGGGTGATCCTGCAAGAGATTGGCCAGGCGCTCGACACGCCTGACGACATCATCTTCGACTGGTTGCAAGAAGAAGCCTTTCCCCAGCAGGCTCTGGGCCGCACAATTTTGGGCCCCACCGACCGTGTGAGCAGCTTCTCGCGCGCGGATCTGGCGACCTTCATCAAGGAACAATACGGCCCCGAGCAGATGATCCTGTCGGCTGCGGGCGCTGTGGACCCGGACAAACTTCTGGCGCAGGCTGAAAAGCTCTTTGGCGGCATGACGCGGCGCAAATCCGCCCCCACGGCCGAACCTGCGACCTTCGCAGGCGGAGAGCGGCGGGTCGTCAAACCGCTGGAACAGGCGCATTTCGCGCTGGCGTTCGAGGGGCCGGATTACCGCGATCCGGGCATCTACGCCGCGCAGATCCATGCGATTGCCATGGGCGGGGGCATGTCGTCGCGCCTGTTTCAGGAGCTGCGCGAGAACCGGGGCCTGTGCTACACCATTTTCGCCCAAGCGGGGGCCTATGCGGATACGGGCATGCTGACGGTCTATGCGGGCACCTCGGGCGACCAGCTGGGCGAATTGGCCACGCTGACCGTGGACGAATTGAAGCGTGCCGCCGATGACATGAGCGCCGAGGAAGTGGCCCGCGCGCGGGCGCAGATGAAGGCGGGGATGTTGATGGGGCTGGAAAGCCCGAGCAACCGCGCCGAGCGGCTGGCGCGGATGGTGGCGATCTGGGGCGAAGTGCCCAGCATCGAAGGCACCATCGCGCGGATCGACGCGGTCACCACCGGAGACGTGCGCGACTTCGGCGCCCGTATCGCCACGGACGCGGCGGCGGCCATGGCGCTTTACGGCCCGATTGACGCGGCCCCCGATCTGGACGCCCTGAAGGCGCGGCTGGCGGCCTGATGTTTCGGCCCCGTCGCAAGGTCCGGCTGGAAACCGAACGCCTCACCCTGAGGCCGCCGGTGCATGCGGATTTTCGACAATGGACGGCGCTGCGTTTGGAAAGCGCCGATTTCCTCACCCCGTGGGAACCGACTTGGGCGCCGGACCATCTGACCCGCAAGAGTTTCACCAACCGGGTCTATTGGGCGCAACGGTCCATCGCGCAAGGCACGGCGGTGCCGCTGTTCCTGATCCGGCGCAGCGACGAGGTGCTGTTGGGTGCGATCACGCTGGATCACATCCGGCGCGGGCCGGCGCAGGCGGGAACCGCGGGCTATTGGATCGGCGCGCAATTCGCCCGCGAAGGCTACATGCGTGAGGCGATTCAGGCCGTGGTGCATTACGCTTTCTCATCGCTCGACATCAGCCGGATCGAAGCCGGCTGCCTGCCCGAGAACGCGCCGTCGCGCGGGTTGCTGGAATCCTGCGGGTTCAAATACGAAGGCGTCGCGCAATCCTATCTGCAGATCAACGGGCGGTGGCGCAACCACGTGCTTTACGCTAACCTGCGCCATGATCGTCGGGGCAAGACCGATGTGGGCTAGAGGGATCGGCGTGTGCGGGGGGCGCTGCCCCCGGCCCGGACGGGGTCCGGACCTCCCCCGAGGTATTTTCGAACCAGAGAAGCGGGGGGCGGGGCATGTCTGAGCTGCGGCCTGCCGATAACGGGTTTCTGCGCCAGTTGCGGGCGTTGCTGCCAGAGGCTGCGTTTCAGGCCGATCCGGCGGCCTTTCTGACCGAGCCGCGGGGGCGTTGGCAGGGCCGGGGGCACGTCGTCTCGCCCGCGACCACGCAGGAGGTCTCGGTGCTGCTGCGGGCCTGTTTCGACGCGCAGGTGCCCGTGGTGCCCTATGGTGGCGGCACCGGTCTGGTGGGGGGGCAGATCGCCGAAGACATCACGCCGGTGATCCTGTCGCTGCACCGCATGGCGCAGGTGCGCGCGGTGTTTGCCGAAGAAAACGTGATCGAGGTGGATGCCGGGATCATTTTGGCGGATGTGCAAGCGGTGGCCGAGGCGGCGGACCGGCTGTTTCCCCTGTCGCTCGCCTCCGAGGGCTCGGCGCGGATCGGCGGGCTTTTGGCGACCAACGCAGGCGGGTTGAACGTGATCCGCTATGGCAACGCGCGGGCGCAATGTCTGGGGCTTGAGGTGGTGCTGGCGGACGGCACGATCTGGAACGGCATGAGCCGTTTGCGCAAGGACAACACCGGCTACGACCTGCGCGACCTGATGATCGGGTCCGAGGGGACGCTGGGGGTGATCACGGGCGCCAGTCTGCGGTTGATGCCGCGCCCGGGGGATGAGGCCACGGCGCTGTTCGTAGTGACCGATCCCGCCGCCGCCGTGCGTCTTCTCGCGCGCGCTGGTGAGCAGATCGGCGAAGCGGTCACGGCGTTCGAGTTGATCCACCGGCAGGGGCTGGCGTTTCTGGCCGAGGCGGGCATTGCCCATCACGCGCCCTTTGCCCGGCCGCCCGAGTGGATGGTGCTGATCAAGGTGGGCCTATCCGCCGGCCAATCCGCGCAGGCGGCGTTGGAGCAGCTTTTCGAAGGGGCGCTTGATCTGGTCTCCGATGGCGTCATCGCGCAATCGCAACAGCAGGCGCAGGACCTTTGGGCGATCCGCGAGTTGATTCCCGAGGCGAACCGCAAGATCGGGTCGATCTCGTCCCACGATATATCCCTGCCGATCAGCGCGATCCCGGATTTCATCGCCAAAGCCCCATGTGAGATCGGCAAGATCGGCCCCTTCCGTATCAACTGCTTCGGGCATCTGGGGGACGGCAATCTGCACTACAACGTCTTCCCGCCCCAAGGCTCCTCGCGCGATACCTATCTGGCCGAACGCGAAGCGGTGAAGACCACGGTCCATGATCTGGTGCACAGCTTCGGCGGCTCGGTCAGCGCCGAGCACGGGATCGGGCGGCTCAAGGTTGCAGACCTTGAGTGCTACGGCGATCCGGCAAAGCTGACGATGATGCGGGCGATCAAGACGGCGCTGGACCCGCGGGGCATCCTGAACCCCGGCGCGGTGCTGCGACACCATGGTGACCACGGGTAACCTTGCGTCCGGCGGGGCGGCGGCGTAACAGGGCGCAACGGTCACGACTATCGAGATTTGAGACAGATTATGCCAGTTCTGGTGATGAAATTCGGCGGTACGAGCGTTGCGACGCTCGACCGGATCAGGCGCGCCGCCAAGCGCGTGGGGGTCGAGGTGGCGAACGGCTATGACGTGATCGTCATCGTCTCGGCCATGTCGGGCGAGACCAACAAGCTTGTGGGCTTCGTGGATGAAACCTCTCCGCTTTATGATGCGCGGGAATATGATGCGGTCGTCAGCTCGGGCGAGAATGTGACCGCCGGTCTGATGGCGCTGACCCTGCAAGAAATGGACGTGCCCGCGCGGTCGTGGCAGGGCTGGCAGGTGCCGGTGAAAACCACCAGCGCCCACGCGAATGCCCGGATCGAAGAGATTCCGACCGAGAACATCACCGCGAAATTCGCCGAAGGCATGCGCGTCGCGGTTGTCGCGGGCTTTCAGGGCCTGAGCGACGAGAACCGCATCACAACGCTGGGCCGCGGCGGCTCTGACACCACGGCGGTGGCCTTTGCGGCGGCCTTCGGGGCGGATCGCTGCGACATCTATACGGACGTGGACGGGGTCTATACCACCGATCCGCGGGTCACGTCGAAAGCGCGCAAGCTGGACCGCATCGCCTTTGAGGAGATGCTTGAGCTTGCGTCGCTTGGCGCCAAGGTGCTGCAGACCCGCTCGGTCGAGCTGGCGATGCGATACAAGGTGCCGCTGCGTGTGCTATCATCATTCGACGAACAAACCGACGAGGCTGGAACGCTTGTCTGTGCAGAGGAAGAAATCATGGAATCCAACATTGTAGCTGGCGTGGCCTTCAGCCGGGACGAAGCCAAGATGACGCTTATTTCCGTGGCCGACCGCCCGGGCATCGCGGCGGCGATCTTCGGTCCGCTGGCCGAGGCCGGGGTGAACGTGGACATGATCGTGCAGAACATCTCGGAAGAGGGGCGCACGGATATGACGTTTTCCTGCCCGATCAATCAGGTGAAACGCGCGCAGCAGGCGATGGACAAGGCGAAAGCCTCGGGCGAGATCAATTTCCACGATCTGGTCGCGGATGAGAACGTGGCCAAGGTGTCCATCGTTGGTATCGGTATGCGGTCCCACGCGGGCGTCGCGGCCAAGATGTTCGCCGTGCTGCGCGACGAAGGTGTGAACATCAAGGTCATCACCACGTCCGAGATCAAGGTGAGCGTGTTGATCGACCGCAAATACATGGAGCTGGCCGTGCAGTCGCTTCATGACGCCTTCGAGCTTGAAAAAGCCGCATGAGCCTGACGGTCCGCCCCATAAAGCCCGCCGACCGCGCTGCGTGGGACGGGCTTTATGCCGCCTATGCCGCCTTTTACGGGGTCGAGCAGACGGCCGATATGCGCGACCGGGTGTTCGGCTGGTTGACGGAGAACGCCCATGAGGTTTGCGGGTTGTGCGCGCTGGAGGGGGACCGGCTTGTGGGGATTGCCCATTACCGTGTCTTTGCGCGGCCCCTGTCTGCGGCGACGGGGCTGTTTCTGGACGATCTCTTCGTTGCGCCCGAGGCGCGCGGCTCGGGCGCGGCGGGCGCGCTGATCGATGCGGTCCGTGCCGTCGCACGGGACGGGGGGCACGGCGTCGTGCGTTGGATCACCGCCGCCGACAACGCCCGCGCCCGCGGGCTGTATGACAAGATCGCCACGCAAACCGGATGGGTCACCTACGACCTTGAGGTTTAGGCGGTTTTTCAACGGTTTGCCGACCTTCTACACATGACCCGAGGGCACGGCACCGTGGGGTTGCAAACGCCATTGCGGGCCTTCTCACCCACAGGTAGTGTCTGACCGTCAAGCGGGAGAGTAGATGGCACAGGGACTAGAGTCAGAAAGCCGAAAGCTGCTTGTGCGGTTGCGCGACGTCATGGCCAGTGGCGAGGCCGGTCAGGCCCGGCTGGACGAGATCGTGCGCCTTATCGCGTCCTCTATGCAGGCCGAGGTGTGCTCGATCTATCTGTTCCGGGATGCGGAAACCCTTGAGTTGTGTGCGACCGAGGGTCTGCAGCAAGAGGCGGTGCACCAGACCCGGATGCGGCTGGGCGAAGGTCTGGTCGGACGGGTCGCGCGCAAGCGGCAGGTGATCAACACCGCCGATGCGCCGTCGGCCAAGGGGTTCCGCTACATGGCGGAAACCGGGGAAGAGCGGTTCTCGAGCTTTTGCGGCGTGCCGATCCAGCGGCTGGGCGAGACGATGGGCGTGTTGGTCGTGCAGGGCCTCACCCGGCGCGAATTCACCGCAGATGAGGTTTACGCGCTGGAAGTCGTGGCTATGGTTCTGGCCGAGATGACCGAATTGGGCGCCTTTGTCGGCGACGGGGCCGCCCTGCGCGCGCGGCATCAAGATTCGGTGATGTATCGCGGCACCGTCGCACAAGAGGGCGCCGCCGGTGGGCATGTCTACCTGCATGAGCCGCGCGTCATCGTCACCAACCTGATCGCCGACGACCCCGACGCCGAACTGACCCGTCTGCGCGAGGCGGTGGACGTCTTGCGGGTCTCCGTGGACGAGATGTTGACCGAGACCACGACCGTCAACGCCGACCAGCAGCAGGTGTTGGAAGCCTATCGCATGTTCGCCAATTCGCGCGGCTGGATGCGCCGGATGGAGGCGGATATCGCCCAAGGTCTGAGCGCGGAAGCCGCTGTCGAGAAAGAACAATCCCTCGCCCGGACGCGGATGGAACATGCCGACAGCTACCTGCGCGACCGGCTGCACGATCTGGACGACCTGTCGAACCGCCTGCTGCGCATCCTGACCGGGCAGGGCGGGCAGACTGGTGCTGCCATGCCCGACCAGCCGGTGTTGGTCGCGCGCAACATCGGGCCGGGGGAATTGCTGGAATACGGCAAGACCCTGAAGGGGATCGTGCTTGAGGAAGGGTCCGTCGGAAGCCACGCCGCCATCGTCGCGCGGGCCTGGGCCATTCCGCTGGTGATCCACGCGCGGGGGATCACGACCGACGCGCTCAACGGGGACCGGATTCTGGTGGACGGGGAGCAGGGCATCGTGCATCTGCGCCCGGGCGAGACGGTCAAGAAAGCCTTCGGCGACAAGATCGCGATGCAGGCCAAGGCGCAGGCGCGCTATGCGGAC
The DNA here is from genome assembly GCF_003072065.1 of Thalassorhabdomicrobium marinisediminis. Classification (GTDB taxonomy): domain Bacteria; phylum Pseudomonadota; class Alphaproteobacteria; order Rhodobacterales; family Rhodobacteraceae; genus Octadecabacter; species Octadecabacter marinisediminis. The sequence goes on along the minus strand of NZ_QCYG01000008.1, from coordinate 79,492 downwards.
ATTCGCAACCAGCCGGCGCAGACCGCCTGTGGCAAGGTGATCTCGCTGCAGATGAACGCGGGTCTGATGGCGGACCTGCCGTCGCTGGAAAGCTCGGGCGCCGAAGGTGTGGGTCTGTTCCGAACCGAGCTGCAATTCCTGATCCGCAACCAGATGCCCAAGCGGGCCGAGCTGTCGGCGCTTTATGCGCGGGTGATGGATGCGGCCCACGGGCGGCGGGTGGTGTTCCGCACGCTGGATATTGGGTCGGACAAGGTGCTGTCCTACATGAAGCCCAACGAAGAGCCGAACCCCGCCATGGGCTGGCGCGCGATCCGCGTGGGGCTGGAAAAGCCCGGCGTGCTGCGAATGCAGTTGCAGGCTTTGATCCGGGCCGCCAACGGGCGTCCGCTGACGCTGATGTTCCCCTTCATCGCCCAGCTTGAGGAATACCGCGCAGCACGGGCGGAGTTCGACAAGGCAATGGCACGGGAACGGCGCTTGGGGCATCCGGTCCCCGAGGATTTCACCATCGGCGCCATGCTGGAGACGCCGAGCCTTGCCTATGCGCCGGATGCATTTTTCGAGGATGTGGATTTCATCTCGATCGGGGGCAATGACCTCAAACAGTTCTTCTTCGCCGCCGACCGCGAGAATGAGCGGGTCCGCCGTCGCTACGACACCCTGAACGTGAGTTTTCTGACGTTTCTCGAACAGCTTCTTGGCCGGTGCCGCGCGATGAACACGCCGGTGAGTTTCTGCGGTGAGGATGCGGGCCGGCCGATTGAAGCAGTGGTCTTTGCGGCGCTGGGGTTGGAGACCTTGTCGATGCGTCCGGCCTCGATCGGGCCGGTCAAACACCTGCTGCGCCGTGTCAATCTGGACGAGGTCAAGACGGTGATCGACGCCGCGCGCGCGCAGGGCGACCAGTCGGTGCGCGGTGCCATCAGTGCCTACCTGCGCGATTTGGACTGACGCGCCCTCAGGCTTTCAGGACCGGCTGTTTGTGCTTGGCCAATTCTTCGTGAAAAGCATTGGTGACCGCCTGCGGGTCGTGGCTGCGGGCAAGAGCGCGCAGGCCGAAGTGCACGTGGGCAATCTCGGTATAGTAGCGGGTAAAGGTGTAGTTCGTGCCCGCCCCCGCGGCCACGCCGAGGATCGGCACGGTCTGACCGGCCAGCTTCTGGCCCAGCACGGCGGCAAACTTCGGCGCCACCTTGCTGATCAGCCGGTTGATCGCCGCCCCCGACAGGCCCAGACGTGCGCCGATGAAGCTGGTGTCGATGCCGTCGTCTTCCTCACCGGGGCCGCCGCTGCCGAAGACATGCAGACATTGGGCGCGGGTTTCCATGGTTGTCGGATCCTCGCCATGGGCTTCGGCTACGTGCTGTACGGCGCGGAAAATCATCGTGGTCGCCACGGGCAGCTCCGCAATCGCGGTGGGCAGACCGCCGAGGCCCCCCAAAGCGCCAGAGACCGACGCCAGCGCCTGATGCGCCCGGTCGGACCGGATCATCTGGCCCACGCCGCCACGGCTGCGCCCGGCGGCGTCATAGCTGGCGCGCAGGGCCTTGGTCGCGGCCCCGTTGAGCTTCGCGCGGGCCGGGGCAGGCAGCAGGTTCAGCCCGTCTTCCACCTGTCCGCCCAGATAGGTGACAAGCTGCATCAACAGACCCGAGGCGTTTTCTTGCCGGGCGGCAAGGGCCGCGATCTCGGCGCGGACCTCGTCCGGCAGGGGGGGCAGGGCGGGTTCGGTGATCTTCTGTGTCTCGCTCATAGGGGTAATGTGGGGCGGTCGGGGGGTGTTTTCAATTCCTCCAGCGCATCAAGGCGCTTGCGCACCCGGCCGCGCACCCCGGCCCAGGGGCCATGACCCAGCACCCGGTCGGGGTTGGTGGGGGGCGGCATCACCACGCCGTTGAGCTTGCGGAACCCGAACCGCTCGTAATAGGGCGCGTCGCCCACCAACAGCACACGGGGCCAGCCCGCAGGCGCGGCCCGGTCCAGAACGTCGCGGATCATCAGCCCGCCCAACCCTTCCCCCTGACGGGTCGGATGCACGGCCACGGGGCCAAGCAGAAGCGCGTCGTGCGCCTCAACACGGACCGGCCAGCACCGGATCGCGCCGCCGATCACGCCGTCGTCCGAGACCACCACGCGGCAGAAGGCAGGCACCGGCGGCACCTCGTCGCGCAACCGGTAGGACGACAGCGCCTTGCGGCCCGGCGCAAAGGTCAGGTCGTAGAGCGCTTCGACCGCCCAGGCGTCCGCTGCTGTTTCATCACGCAAATTCATGCCACAGGTTTCCCCGCGTTTTGCTTTCAATGCAAACAGGTTATGGGGAACGTGCGCGACGCACCAAAGGAGGGCCGCAATGTTCTATCACCCAAAGGACGGCCACGGGCTGCCGCACAACCCGTTCAGTGCCATCGTCGCCCCCCGGCCCATTGGCTGGATCTCAACACGCGACGGGGACGGGGCCGACAATCTGGCCCCCTATTCGTTCTTCAATGCGGTCGCTTATGAGCCGCCGCAGGTCATGTTCGCCTCAACGAGTGCGAAAGAGGATCGCGGCGACACGAAGGATTCGGTCGCCAACATACGCGCCACGGGTGTATTTGCGGTTAACATCGTGGAGTTCGCCATGCGCGAGGCGATGAACAGCACTTCGGGTCCTTGGCCCCGGACGGTGGACGAGTTCGCCCATGCGGGGGTCGAGAAAGCAAATTGCGAGACCATTGACTGCGCCCGGGTGGCTGGCGCGCCGGCGGTGCTCGAGTGCCGTATGACGCAGATCGTGACCCTGTCGGGCCCGTCGAATTTCGCGGTGTTCGGGGAAGTGACCGGCGTGCATCTGCGCGATGACTGCCTTGTTGATGGCATTTTCGATGTGACGCGGTTCCACCCGGTCGCGCGGCTTGGCTATCGCGACTACGCGGCCGTGCGAGAGGTGTTTTCCATGGTCCGGCCGGGGCAGGACTGACGCCCGATAAGGGCGCGGGCGGCACGATGAACGCGCCGCCCGAATATTTTAGTGCCCGCCGATGATGCCCGTGCGGACCGAATAATCCACCGCGACCTCGTAATCCGGGTCGTCGTCGCTGTCGACGACAAGGTGCCCGGCCCTCGACAGCAACTGGTGGCAATCCTTGGTCAGGTGGCGCAGCTGGATCGCCTTGCCCTGTTCTTGATACTTCGCGGCCACGGTCTCGATCGCTTGCAACGCAGACTGGTCCGCCACGCGCGAGTTCTGGAAGTCGATGATGACCGAGGCGGGATCGGCGGCCACGTCGAACAGCTCCACAAAACCGTCGGTCGAGCCGAAGAACAGCGGGCCGTTGATCTTGTAGACCTTGGCACCTGCGTCATCGACCTCGGTCGTGGCGTAGATCCGTTTCGCGTTCTGCCACGCATAGGCCAGCGCCGAGACGATCACACCCACGACCACCGCCGTCGCCAGATCGGTCATCACCGTGACGACGGTCACCAGCACGATCACGAAGGCGTCCATGCGCGGCACCTTGGTCATGATCTTGAACGAGTTCCACGCGAAGGTGCCGATCACCACCATGAACATCACGCCCACCAGCGCGGCCAGCGGGATCATCTCGATCAGGCCCGAGGCAAACAGGATGAAGCCCAGCAGGAAGAGCGCCGCGACCGTGCCCGCGATGCGTGTGCGACCGCCGGATTTCACGTTGATCATCGACTGGCCGATCATCGCACAGCCGCCCATACCGCCGAAAAAGCCGGTGACCGTGTTGGCCACGCCCTGCGCCACGCATTCCTGGCTCGCGCCGCCCCGCTTGCCGACGATCTCGCCCACAAGGTTCAGCGTCAGCAAGCTTTCGATCAGGCCGATGGCGGCGAGGATCAGCGCATAGGGCAGGATGATGTAGAACGTCTCAAGCGTGAGGGGAACGGCGGGGATGTGGAAGGACGGCAGGCCACCCTCGATGCTGGCCAGATCGCCCACCACCGGCACGTTCAGGCCAAAGCCGATCACGATCAGCGCGACGATGCCGATGCCCGCCAAGGGGGCCGGAATCAGGTTGGTGATCTTCGGCCAGACCCAGATGATCGCCATGGTCAGCGCGGTAAGCGCCAGCATCAGATAGAGCGGCGTCCCAGAGAGCCATTCGCCGGACGCCATGCCGTGCCCGCCGCTTTCGCCAGCCGTGCCGGGCACCTGAAACTGCCCCAGTTGGGCCAGAAAGATCACGATGGCCAGCCCGTTCACGAAGCCCAGCATCACCGGATGCGGCACCAGCCGGATGAATTTGCCCCAGTGCATGAAGCCCACGACCAGTTGGATCAATCCCATAAGGACGACGGTCGCAAACAGGTATTCGACCCCGTGCAGCGCCACCAGCGACACCATGACCACCGCCAGCGCGCCCGTGGCGCCCGAGATCATCCCCGGCCGGCCCCCGATCAGCGCGGTGATCAGCCCGACGATGAAGGCCGCGTAAAGCCCGACGAGCGGTTCGACCCCGGCCACGAAGGCAAAGGCCACGGCCTCGGGCACCAGCGCCAGCGCGACAGTCAGCCCCGAGAGCACCTCGATCCGCAAGCGGTCGGGCGTGAAATTGGTGGTGGTGGGTTTGAGATCGGCGTCCTCGAGACGGCCAACAAGAGAAGCGAACATGGATTGACGCACGAGCGGAGCACCTGAATGATTTTGGGAGTCGTGCGCGCCGTTTACCCAAAGCCGCGCCGTTTGTCACCCCTTGGGTCCGGCGCCCCGCGCGCCGGGGGAAGGGGCGGAAAAACAGGGGTGCAAGACGACGCCCTATTGCGTATGCACGACACCGGGCCACGGCCTGCCCTGATTGTCGCCGCAAAGGACCTTCGATGAAACCCGCCCAGAAAACCGTTCAGGACTACATCCGCACGATTCCCGATTTCCCGCACGAAGGTATCATGTTCCGCGATGTGACCACGCTGTTCGCCAATCCGCGCGGGTTCCGCATGGCGGTGGACCAGTTGCTGCACCCCTACGCGGGCGCGGATATCGATGTGGTCGTCGGGCTCGAGGCGCGCGGCTTCATTCTGGGCGGTGCGATTGCCCACCAGTTGGGCAAGGGGTTTGTGCCGATCCGCAAGAAAGGCAAGCTGCCAGGGCGGACGATCGAACAGAGCTATACGCTGGAATACGGCGAAGCGGTCGTGGAAATCCATGATGACGCGATCGAAGCGGGAGCCAAGGTGCTCGTCGTTGACGATCTGCTGGCCACGGGCGGCACTGCTGAGGCGGGGATCAAATTGATCGAAAAGCTGGGCGGCGATGTCGTGGGCTGCGCTTTCGTGATCGACCTGCCGGACCTCGGGGGGCGTGCGCGGCTCGAAGGGCTGGGGCAAGAGGTTCACGCCCTGTGCGCCTACGCCGGCGACTGACCGGCGCGGCCTAGTTCGTCTTGCGTTTGGGCAGGAACGGCAGCGGCGCCACGGGCACGCCATCCTCGATCAGCTTTTTCGCATCGGCGAGCTTGGCCTCGCCATAGATCGCGCGCTCCGGCGCTTCGCCCGCGTGGATCTTTCGGGCCTCTTGCGCGAAGGTCAAGCCGACATATTCGCTATTGGACTCAACCTCTTGCCGGATCTTTGCAAGGGCGGCCTCAACCTCTGACCGGGGGGCGGCAAGGGGCGCGGAGGTGCCCTGCACCGAGGGTGCCATCAGCGCACGCTGCACCCGCGACGAGCCGCAGACCGCGCAGGACAGATGCCCCGCCTTGTCCAGCGTGTCGAACGCCTCGGACGATTGGAACCAGCTTTCGAATTCGTGGTCCTGATCGCATGTCAGTCTATAGCGGATCACTCTTTGGCCTTCCTTTCCTTCCCTATGACATAGGCCGCGGCGGGGCCGACGACAATGGGCAGGCCGGCCGCGGAGAGGGGCCTCAGGCCGGATCGGGTCTGAAATTCAGGATGATCGCCGCCAGTTCCGGATCGCTCACAAGCGCCGCCGCCTTTTTGCGCGGCAGCCATTTGCGCTGGCGCTCGGCCGCTTCGGGCCAGTCGTCAAGGACCTTCTTGACCTTCAACGGATAAACCACCGCCAGACAGGGCAAAGCGTCCGCCGCCCGGGTCTTGTTGTAGCTGAAGACACCGGCGGGGCGCGGATGCACCTTGCCGCGCACGCCCGCCTCTTCAAAGGCTTCGGTGGCCGCCGCATCCGCCGGGGTTTCCCCGTCCATGGGCCAGCCCTTGGGCACGATCCAGCGCCCGCTGCGGCGGGAGGTGACAAGGCAAATTTGCACCTTGTCGTGCTTGATCCGGTAGCACAAAGCTGCAAATTGGGTGCGCAGATCGGTCTTGCCCCCCGCGCGCAGGTTGATCTGCTGTTGCTGAAGTCCGCTCATGCCCGCGATCCGGCTGTTGCCCTTGGCGTGTGTTGGTGCACACTGTTGCTTGATCCTGTAAGCCTAAGGAATAGTGAAAGAAATGAAAAGATTGGCCGGAGGCGCGGGGCGGATTCTCGCGATTTGTGGTGCCCTGTGGACACTTGCGGGCACGCCCGGTGCGGCCGAGCCTGTGACGATCTTCGCCGCCGCCAGCCTGCGCGACGCGGTGGGGGATGTGGCCGCGGCGTTCGAAGCGGAAACGGGGCAGGACACGACGCTGGTCTTCGCCGCCTCCTCGGCCATCGCGCGGCAAGCGGCGGCGGGGGCACCGGCGGATGTGGTGCTGCTGGCCGATGTCGCTTGGGCCGATTGGCTGGTTGAGCAGGGTGTGCTTGAGGCGGTCACCCCCGTCGCCGGCAACGCGCTGGTCGTCGTGAGCCGCGCACCCGGGCAACTGGAGAGCGCGCAGGATTTGCCGGATGCACTGGGTGACGGCGTTCTGGCGGTGGCGCAGGTCGATGCGGTGCCCGCAGGGCGCTACGCGAAGGCGGCGCTGACGTCCCTTGGGCTGTGGGATGCGCTGGCGCCGCGTGCCGTGCAGGCCGACAACGTGCGCGCCGCGCTGCGGTTCGTGGAACGGGGCGAGGCGGCGTTGGGCATCGGCTATGCCAGCGATCTGGTTGCCCTGCCGGACCTGCACGAGGTCTATCGCTTCGCGCCCGAAACCCACCCGCCGATCACCTACGCCGGTGGCGCGATCACCCCCGCCGGAGCCCCGTTCATGGCCTATCTGGTGGAACCTGCGGCGCAAGACATTCTGTCGGACTGGGGCTTTCTGCCCGGTTGGGCCGCCCCGTGACGGACTGGCTTGGCCCGGCGGAATGGTCTGCGCTGTGGCTGTCGCTCAAGGTGGCTTTCTGGGCCACGCTGGTCAGCCTGCCGTTGGGGTTCGCGGTGGCCTATGCCTTGGCGCGGGGGCGGTTTTTCGGGCGGCAAGCGCTCAACGTGCTGGTGCATCTGCCGTTGGTGATGCCCCCGGTGGTCACCGGCTATCTGCTGTTGCTCGGCTTCGGACGCACCGGCCCGCTTGGTGCCGGATTCGAGGCGCTGTTCGGTCTGGTGTTTGCCTTTCGCTGGACAGGGGCGGCGCTGGCGGCGGGGATCATGGGCTTCCCGTTGATGGTCCGCGCGATCCGCCTGTCGCTTGAGGCGGTGGACGCAGGTCTGGAAGAGGCCGCGGGCACGCTGGGCGCCTCGCCCTTGCGGGTTCTGCGCACGGTGACCCTGCCGCTCGCTTGGCCCGGTATCGTCGCGGGCGCGGTGCTCGCCTTCGCCAAGGGCATGGGCGAGTTCGGCGCGACGATCACCTTTGTGTCCAACATCCCCGGCCAGACGCAGACGCTGGCCCTGTCCATCGACACCTTGCTTGAGGTGCCCGGCGGCGAGCCTTTGGCCCTGCGGTTGGCGATCGTCTCGATCGTCATCGCGGCCGCGGCCCTGATCGTGAGCGAGCTTCTGGCCAACCGCGTGGTGCGGCGGAGGGCGCTTTGATGTTGCAGGTGCATGTCACCCGGGCCTTCCCGGATTTCACGCTCGACGCTGCCTTCGAGGCCCCCGCCGGGGTGACCGCGATTTTCGGGCCCTCAGGTTCCGGAAAGACCAGCCTGATCCGCGCTGTGGCCGGCCTGTCGGACTGTGACCACGCGCGCATCACCCTGGGCGGGCGCGACCTTTCTACGTTGAAGCCGCACAGGCGAAACATCGGCTATGTCTTTCAGGACGCACGGCTTTTCCCCCATCTGACGGTGTTGAAAAACCTTCGCTACGGCGGGCGTCACGATGAAGAGGCGGTGATCGCGGTGCTGGGTCTTGCACCGTTGCTCGGGCGTCATCCGGCCTCGCTCTCGGGCGGGGAACGGCAGCGGGTGGCCTTGGGGCGGGCGCTGATGTCGGCGCCGCACCTGTTGCTGCTGGATGAGCCCTTGTCGGCGCTGGATTCCCCCCGCAAGGCCGAGGTTCTGCCCTATCTCGAGGCGCTGCGCGACCAGACCGCGATCCCGATCCTTTATGTCAGCCACGACATGACCGAAGTGGCGCGGCTGGCGCGGCGGATCGTGGTGCTGGACCGCGGGCAGGTCGTCGTCTCCGGCGCGCTTGAGGACGTGCTGGCGGACCCTGCGGCCGTCCCCTTCATCGGGGTGCGCGACGCGGGCGCGGTGCTGTCGGGGCGCGTGGTCGGGCATTCGGACGATGGCTTGACCAAGATCGAGACCGAAGGCGGCGCGCTTTGGGTGCCGGGCGCCGTGGGTCGGGCGCTGGGCCATATCCGGGTGCGAGTGCCCGCGCAGGATGTGATCCTGTCGCGCAGCGCGCCCGAGGGGCTCAGCGCGCTCAACGTGCTATCGGTTACGATCACCGGGCTGGAGCGGGGCACCGGCCCGGATGTGGCTGTGGCGTTGCAGGCCGGTCAGGCGCGGCTTCTGGCGCGGGTGACGGCACGGTCCTGCGACGGGATGGGCCTGCAGGTGGGCGACCACGTCTTCGCGATCCTCAAGGCCACGGCCATCGCCCCCGGCGACGTGGGCTAGCGGTAGGTCGCGATGAGGTCGCCCGGCTCCGGCGTCGCCTCATAGACCGCACGGGCAATGGCGCGGGCCAGACAGGTGGCAGCGGCTGCGCCGATGGGGGCATAGCCCGCGTGATCCACGGAAGCGGCGGTCGAGGTCGACACACCGAACACAAGGTCCCCGTCCAGCGGCGTATGCGCGGGCACAATGGCGCGGGCCATGCCGTCGTGGGCGTTGACCGCCAGCCGGTGGCACTGGGGCTTCGACAGGGGCGCATCCGTGGCGACGATGGCGATGGTGGTGTTCGCCCCCTGCTGGGCATGCAGCCCCATGGCCTGTTCTTTCAGGCTCGGCTCAGGTCCGGTGTAGCCGCCCTTCGGGTCCGGGCCGAGGCCGCCGAACTCGTCCCCCATCTCGAAGGGCGCCGCCCAGAAGTGACGGTCGCCGGGCGTGGTGACCGAGCCCAGCGCGTTGACCACGACCAGCGCCCCTACGGTGGTCCCGTCGGGCAAGATGACCGACGCCGAGCCCAACCCGCCCTTGTGCCGCGCGGCCATGGCCCCCGTGCCCGCGCCGTGGCTGCCCAGCGCAAAATCACGCGCCGCATTGGCCAGCGCCGCGCGGCCCAAAGCGGGGTAGGGGTTCACCTCCCAGGCCTTGTCGCCGCCGTTGATCAGATCGAACACGATCGCACCGGGCACGATGGGCACGGTGACGTTGCCGATGGCAAAGCCGCGCCCCTGTGCGCGCAGCCCGTCCGCCACGCCGGAACAGGCATCGAGACCGAAGGCCGAGCCGCCCGACAGCACGAGCGCGTCGACCTGCTGCACGGTCTTGTCCGGCGCGAGCAAATCGGTTTCCCGCGTGCCCGGCCCGCCGCCCATGACGTGCACGGAGGCTGTGAAAGGCGCATCGCCCAGCAACACCGTGCTGCCGGATTTGAGCGCGGCGTCCGAGGCGTTGCCGACCTTCAACCCCGCGACATCGGTGATCATGTTCTTCGGTCCGGTGGTGTAGGTCATGTCGTCCTATCCGTGATACGCGGCGACGGTCTTGAGGGCGGAGAAGCCGTAGAGCGCCTCGAACCCCTTTTCCCTCCCGTGGCCGGACTTGCCGACGCCGCCGAAGGGCAATTCAACGCCGCCACCAGCGCCGTAGTTGTTGATGAAAACCTGCCCTGATTTCAGCGCTTTGGCCAGCCGCATCTGCCGCGCGCCGCTGTCCGTCCAGACCGACGCCACAAGGCCGTAATCGGTGCCGTTGGCGATGCGCAGGGCCTCAGCTTCATCCTCGAAGGGGATCAGCACCTGCACGGGGCCGAAAATCTCGTCTTGCGCAAGCGGGTGGTCGGGGGGCACGTCCGCGAAGAGCCGTGGTGCCACGTAGTGGCCCGCCGCGTCGGTCGCGATCTCGCCTTGGGCGACAAGGGTCAGGTCCGCGCCTTTGGCGATGAACCCTTCGACAATTTTTTTCTGGCGCTTGGAGATGAGCGGCCCGAGGGCGAGATCCTCTAACGCTGGCCCCACCCGAAGCGCACGATAGGCTTCGGCCATGCGGTCGCGGACGCTCTCATAAACGCCACGCTGGATCAGAATGCGCGAGGAGGCGGAACAGGTCTGGCCTGCGTTCTGGATGCCCGCATTCACAAGGAACGGCAACGCGCGATCAAGGTTCGCGTCGTTAAAGACCAGTTGCGGGGACTTGCCGCCAAGCTCCAGCGTGACGGGGACGACATTCTGCGCCGCGGCCGCTTGAATCGCCTGTCCGGTCCGCACCGATCCGGTGAAGGACACATGCTGGATGCCGAGATGCGCGGCCAGCGCCGCCCCCGCCTCGGCCCCCAGACCGGTGACGACGTTCAGCGCCCCCGGCGGCAAACCCGCGTCCGTGGCGATCTGCGCGAAGGCCAGCGCGGTGAGGCAGGCGTCCTCGGCAGGTTTCAGCACGCAGGCGTTGCCCATGGCCAGCGCGGCCCCGACCGAGCGGCCGATGATCTGCATCGGGTAGTTCCACGGCACGATATGGCCCGTCACCCCGTGCGGTTCGCGCAAGGTATAGACGGTGTAGCCGTCAAGGTAGGGGAGGGTTTCGCCGGTGATCTTGTCCGCTGCGCCGCCGTAGAATTCCAGATAGCGCGCCAAGGCCGCAGCATCGGCGCGGGCCTGACTGAGCGGTTTGCCCACATCGCGGGATTCCAGTTCGGCCAAGGCATCGACCTGCGCCAGAACCGCCGCGCCGATCCGGGTCAGGATGCGGCCCCGCTCTAGTGCGGTCATCGCGCCCCATGCGCCGTCCCGCGCCCCATGGGCTGCGCCCACCGCCGCGTCGATGTCTTCGGGCGTGCCGCGTCCGATCCGGGTCAGGGGGGCGGCGGTGGAGGGGTCGGTGACTTCAAGCGTGTCTGTGGCCGCGACCCATGCGCCTCCGATCAGATGGTGCGCCGGGGGGATGTTGAACGGGGACAGGGGCATGGACTCAAACCTTGTGCAGATCGGGAAGCTGGGGTGCGGCGGCCAAAAGCGCGCGGGTGTAGGGATGTTGCGGGGCGCTGAAGACGTCTTCGGTCGGCCCCTGTTCGACGATCTGGCCGGATTTCATCACCAGCACGCGATCTGTCACCCCGCGCACCACGGAGAGATCGTGACTGACGAAAAGATAGGCAAGGTCGCGCGCCGCACAGATGTCGGCGATCAGGTCCAGCACCTGCGCGCGGACCGACACATCAAGGGCCGAGACAGCTTCGTCAAAGATGATCAACTCGGGCGCGACGATCAGGGCGCGGGCGATGGCGATGCGCTGCCGCTGGCCGCCGGAAAACTCGTGAATGAACTTGCCGGCATCGCTCTCCGACAGGCCCACATCGCGCAGGGCGCGGGCGATCCGGTCGTTCACATCGTCCGGGGGATGCGGCAGAAGGTGGAAGGGCTCGGCCACCAATCGCCCCACCTTGTGACGGGGATTGAACGAGCTGTAGGGGTCCTGAAACACCACCTGCATCTTGCGCCGCACCGCTAGGTTGGGCCGCGTGCCGGTGAACACAGGTGCGCCGTCCAATGTGATGGTGCCGGATTGAACCTCTTCCAGCCCGAGGATGGCGCGGGTGAGGGTGGACTTGCCGCTGCCGCTTTCCCCCACAAGGCCCACGCGCTCACCGGGTTTGATGTCAAAGCTCACGTCATCCAGCGCGCGAAAGCGGGGGCGGGGGCCGAACAGGCGGCGGCGCGGCAAGGGATATTCGCGGCAGACGTGACGCACCTGCAACCCCTGTCGGTCGTCACCCGTGGGGCGGGGTGCGATGTCGGGCGTATGGCTTGAGGCTGCGAAAAGCGCGCGGGTGTAGGGGTGCTGCATGTCACGCAAAAGCTGCCCCGTGGGGCCGGCTTCGACCACGCGGCCATTCTGCATGACCACGATCCTGTCGGCGATATCGGCCACTACCGCAAGGTCATGGGTGATGAGCAGCAACCCCATATCGAACTCGCGCACCAGATCGCGCAGCAGGTCAAGGATGCGCGCCTGGGTGGTGACATCCAGCGCGGTGGTCGGCTCGTCCGCGATCAGCAACCGCGGTTGGCGGGCGATGGCCATGGCGATGACCACCCGTTGACGCTGGCCGCCAGACAACTCATGCGGATAGCGGGTCGGGGGCACCTTCAGCCCGACCTTGACGAGCATGTCAGCGGCGCGGGCGCGGGCATCGCGCTTGGTGGTCGCTTCGTGGATCTCGATGGTCTCGGCCACCTGCGCGCCGATGGTCTGGACGGGGTTGAGTGCGGTCATCGGTTCTTGAAAGACCATTCCCATCGTATTGCCGCGCATCCGGCAGAGGTCGGGCTCGGGCGTTGTCAGAATGTCGGTGCCGTCCAGATCCACGCGGCCCGAGGCCTGCGCCCCACGCGGCAGCAACCCCATGACGGCCAGCGCGGTCATTGATTTGCCCGAGCCGCTTTCCCCGGTGATGGCCACGATCTCCCCCGGGGCGACGGTCAGAGTGACGTCGTGCAGGATGTCCACCGGCCCGATGGAAAGCGACAGGTCCGAGATCGAAAGCAGGCTCATACGCGCTGTACCCGGATGCGGGGGTCAAGCCAGTCGCGCAACCCGTCGCCCAGAAGGTTCAGCCCCAGCACCATCAGCACGATGGCCAGCCCCGGGACCAGTGCCACGTGGGGCGCGATGGCGGTCAGGGTCTGCGCATCGGCCAGCATCCGGCCCCAGCTTGCCGTAGGCGGCTGCGCCCCCAGCCCGATATAGGACAGGGCCGCTTCGGCGAGAATGCCGAGCGAGAACTGGATGGTGCCCTGAACGATCATCAGGTTGGTGATGTTGGGCAGGATATGTTCGTAAGAGATGCGCAGCCGTGATTTGCCGAAGACACGGGCGGCCAGGATGAAATCCCTCTCCCAGATCGGCAAGGCCGCGCCGCGTGCCAGACGGGCGAAGACGGGGATGTTGAAGATGCCGATGGCGATGATCGCGTTGACGGCCGAGGCGCCGAACACGGCGGTGATCAGGATCGCGATCACAAGGCTCGGAAAAGCGAAGACCAGATCGTTGCCGCGCATGATGACCTCGTCAAGCAGGGTGCCGCGCCGGGCAGCGGCCAGCAGCCCCAAGGGCACGCCCACGGCGATGCCGATTCCCACCGCCAGCACCGCCACCGCGATGGAGGTGCGCGCGCCCATCATGATCATCGACAGGATGTCGCGCCCGAAGTGATCGGTGCCCAGCAGATGATCCCCGCCGGGCGGCTGCAATTTGTCGGGAATATCAAGGCGGGTCACGTCGAACGGCGTCCAGAAGAAGGACAGCGCGGCAAGGCCGAGGAACAGCAGCGACAGCGTGCCGCCCAGAAGGATATTGCGGTTCAGATGCACCACCGGCCTAGCCCCGCGACCGCAGGCGCGGATCGACCAGCGCATAGGCCAGATCGACCGTGAAGTTGACGACGATCACGGTGAAGACAAGCAGCATGACCACGCTTTCGACGACGATCAGATCGCGGGCGGAGATCGACTGGAAGATGAGACGGCCGAGGCCGGGCAGGAAGAACACCTGTTCGATGATAATCCCGCCGGCCAGCAGAAAGGCGAACTGCAAACCGATGATGGTCAGCACCGGGATCAGCGCGTTGCGCACCGCATGTCGCCAGAGCGCCTGACGCCGGCTGAGGCCCTTGGCGCGGGCGGTGCGGATGAAATCCTCGGACAGCATGTCGAGCAGGGAAGAGCGCATGACCCGCGCCAGGATCGCCGCCTGCGGCAGGGCCAGCGCGATGGCCGGCAGGGTGAGGGATTTGAGCGCGGCGAGGGGATCGTCCCAGCCGGGAAAGCCGCCCGAGGGGAACCAGCGCAGATTGATGGCAAAGACGAGCACGAGGATCATCGCAAACCAGAAATTCGGGATCGCGACGCCCAGCTGCGTGGCCCCCATGATCGACACATCGCCCAGCCCGCCACGCCGCGCGGCGGCAAGGATGCCCGCGGGAAAGGCCACGAGCGTGGAGAGGATCAGCGCATAGACCGCAAGCGGCAGGGAGACCCAGATCCGGTCGGACACAAGCTCGGCCACCGGGGTTTTGTAGGTCCACGAGGTGCCGAAGTCGCCGGTGAGCAGCCCGCCGACCCACGACAGGTAGCGCAGAAACAGCGGATCGTTCAGCCCCATCTGGTCGCGCAGGGCCTCGACCGCTTCGGGGCGTGCGTTGAGGCCAAGCATGAAGGCGGCCGGGTCGCCGGGGATCACCTCGATCACCGCGAAGATCACCAGCGAGGCGGCGATCAGGCTGAGGGTCAGCGACAAAAGGCGTTTGGCGAGATAGCGGATCATGAGGCGGCTGCGGCGGGCCGGGGGCGCGCCTGCGGCGCGCGATTGGGGGCGCTGCCCCCGCGCTGCGCGCCCCCCCGGGATATTTTTGAAGCAAAGATGAACGGGGGCGGGGCCAGTTGGTCGCGCCCCCAGCAGTGGTGGATCATTCCGACCAGGCGACGCCGGTGAGGTCCACGGCGGCGGTGGGTTGGTCGACCCAGAGGCCGGTCAGCCCCGCCTTGGCCACCGTCGGCACCGAAAGCTGGAACAGGTAGCCGTTGACATAATCTTTGGCGATCATGGTTTGCGCTTGCGCCAGAAGATCGCTGCGTGTCGCGGGATCGGTGGTGGCGTTCAGGGTGTCCATCAGGTCCTGAAAGTCCGGATTGTCGTATTGGAAATAGTAGTCCGGATTGGCATAGACGCCGATGTCCATCGGTTCGGTGTGGGACACGATGGAGAGGTCGAAATCCTTGTTGGTGAAAACCTCTTCGATCCATTGGGCCCATTCGAGGTTGGAAATCTCCGCGTCGATGCCGATGTCGCGCAACTGGGCGGCGATGATCTCTCCTCCGCGGCGGGCGTAGGAAGGGGGCGGCAGTTTCAGGGTGGTGCTGAACCCGTCCCCGTAGCCCGCTTCGGCGAGCAGTGCGCGCGCGCGGTCGGGGTCGTAAGGCGAGTTGTCGAGCAGGTCCACGTAGTCGGGATTGTGCGGCGCGAAATGGGTGCCGATGGGCGTACCGTAGCCGAACATCGCCCCGTCGATAAGCGCGTCGCGGTCGATGGCATGGGCGATCGCCTCACGCACCTGCGGGTTGTCGAAGGGTTCTTGTTTGTTGTTGATCGAAAGGATCGTCTCACCTTCGGTGTTGCCGATCAGGACCTGGAAGCGCGGGTCGGCTTCGAATTGCGGCAGGTTCTCGGGCGCGGGGAAGCCTACGAAAGCGTCCACATCCTCGGCCATCACGGCGGCGAAGGCGGCGGTCGGGTCGGAGATGAACCGGAAAGTGGCAGAGTCAAGCGCAGGTGCCGTGCCCCAGTAATCGGGGTTGCGTGTCAACTCGATCCGGTCGCCCTGCACCCAGTCGGCAAAGGCGAATGCGCCGGTGCCCACGGGATTGGAGGCAATGGTGTCGATGCTTTCGGGGGCCACGATCACCGCGTCGCCCCAGGCCATGTTGAACAGGAAATTGCCATTCTGCTGCGCGAGTTTGACTTCGACGGTCTGCGGGTCGATCACCGTCACCTCGGCGATGTCCGTGAACAGGCCCTTTTGCGCGTTGGTGCTGTCTTCGGCGCGGGCCCGGTCGAGCGAGAACTTCACGTCTTCCGCGTCCATCGTGGTGCCATCGTGGAAGGTCACACCCTCGCGCAGGTGAAAGGTGTAGGTCAGACCGTCTTCGGAGATGTCCCAGCTTTCCGCGAGGCCGGGCACGACGGAGCCATCGGCCATGAACCGGGTGAGGCCCTCGAACACGTTGGTATAAAGCACCGAATCGATGGCCTGCGCCGCCCCGCCCGTGGGGTCGAGGTTCGGGGGCTCAAGCTGGATCGCGACGGTGATGTCGGTTTGCGCCGTGGCCATGCCCGCGCTGAGGGCCAGCACGCTGGCGCCGAGAAGTTTGCTGAAATGGGTCATAGCGACCTCCCTGTTTCGTCCGTTGGCAGCAGCAGCGCGGCCAGGCTTCTGGCCATAACTTCCACGCTCACCATCATATCGTCAACGGCGATGTATTCGTCGGGCTTGTGCGCCAGCTCAAGGATGCCCGGCCCGTAGGCCACGCAGTTCTTCAGTCGGCCGATCCGATCAATGTGTTTCTGGTCGTAGGTCCCGGGCGAGGCGACGAACTCGGCCGGGGCGCCAAGCACGGTCTCGATCTGTTGCGCCAGCGTGGCGGCGACGGGGGCGTCGCGGTCGGTCATGGAGGGCAGCACGTGATTGAGTTCGCGCAGCGCGTAGTCGAACCGTGCGCGCGAGGTTTTGAGCCCGTCCAGCAGCGCTGTCACCTCGCCGCGCACCTGATCGAGCGGTTCCTCGGCGAGAAACCGGCGGTCGATCACGATACGACAGGAATCCGGCACGCAATGAGCGGGCAGACCGGTGAAATCGTCGGGCTGTTCCGGCTGGCCGCCGTGGATCGAATTGATGTTCATGGTCGATTGCCGCGCCCCTTCGGGGACCACTGGCATATCGGTGCGGCGCTGGGCCATGGCTGGAAAGAGGTCGGTTTCGAATTTGTCGAGGACCGCGCCCATGTGGCGCACGGCGCAGTCGCCCAGAAACGGCATGGAGCCGTGGGCGATTTCGCCCTTTGTTTCGATTTCGGCCCACCAGCCGCCCCGGTGGCCAAGACACACGCGGTCCTTGTTCAGCGGCTCGGGGATGATGACGTGCTGCACCCGTGCGGGCGAGAAATAGCCCTGTTCGGCAAGGAAGGCGACACCGCCATAGCCGCCGGATTCCTCGTCCGCGGTGCCGGAGATCTCGATTGCGCCGTGAAAGTCGGGGAAGGTTTCGATGAAGGCTTCGGCGGCGATGATCGAGGCGGCAAGCCCGCCTTTCATGTCGCAGGCCCCGCGGCCATAGATCTTGCCGTCGATGAGCGCTGCGCCGAAGGGGTCCTGCGTCCAGCCCTGACCCACTTCGACCACATCCGTATGGCTGTTGAAATGCACGCAATCGCCCGTATGCGCGCCCTCGCGACGGGCGACGATGTTCCAGCGGGGGTAGGCTGTGCAATCGCCCGGGGTGTCATAGGCGCGGATCAGTTCGGTGGCAAATCCGTGAGCCGAGAGCCGCGCGTCGAGGTAGTCGCAAATCTCGCGGTAATTCTCGCCCGGGGGGTTCAGCGTGGGAATGCGGATCAGCTCTTGCGTGAGGGCGATCAGGTCGTCGCGCTTGTCCGCGATCCGCTCGAGAAGGGGGGTCAGGTCGGTCATGCCCGCACTATTGGCGAGGGCGCGCGCCGCCGCAAGGGGCAGAAAAAGGAGGCAGAAAGGGGCTGGACGCTGGGGCTGCGACCCTGTTCGATGGGTGCTCAAGCGGCATAGCCGCGCAGGAAGGGCAGAGGGCAGCATGCGGTTCAGCTTTACGCGGGACGATTTTCCCGAAGGGTTCATCTTTGGCGCGGCCACGGCGGCCTATCAGATCGAAGGCAGCGCCAATGGCGTTTGCGGGCCGTGCCACTGGGATACATTCGCCGCCACGCCGGGCAATGTGCTGCACGCGGACGACGGATCGATCGCCTGCGACCATTACCACCGCTATGAAGAGGATCTGGACATCATCCGGTCGGGGGGCTTTGACGCCTACCGGTTCTCGACCTCATGGGCGCGGGTGATGCCGGACGGGCGAACCGTGAACCCGGAGGGTCTCGATTTCTACGACCGCCTGGTGGATGCCACGGTGGAGCGGGGGCTCAAGCCGGCGCTAACGCTGTATCACTGGGAATTGCCCTCGGCGCTGGCGGATCAGGGCGGCTGGACCAACCGCGACACGGCCTTGCGGTTCGGGGACATGGCCCGCGTGGTGATCGAGCGGATCGGCGACCGCGTGGAGCGGGTGGCCACCCTGAACGAGCCTTGGTGCGTCGCCTGGCTGTCGCATTTCATCGGCCTGCACGCGCCGGGCTTGCGCGACATTCGGGCGGCGATGCGGGCCATGCATCACGTGCAGCTTGCCCACGGAACGGCGATGTCGGTGCTGCGCGACCACGGCCAGAAGAACCTTGGCATCGTGCTGAACTTCACGCAGGCGGAACCGGCCAGCGACGCCCCCGCCGACCGCCGCGCGGTAGAGACCGTCGATGCGATCCAGATGGGCTGGTTCGCCGGTGGCCTGTTCAAGGGCCGCTACCCCGACGAGATGATCGCCGCCGCGGGCCAGCACATGCCGGACGGATACGAGGATGACATGGCCTTGATCAGCCAGCCGATGGATTGGTTGGGTCTGAATTATTACACCCGCGCGCTGATCGAAGCCGCCCCCCATGAGCCCTGGCCCCATCAAAGAGAGGTGCTCGGCCCCTTGCCCAAGACCCAGATGGGCTGGGAGATTTACCCCCAGGGGCTGGAAATCCTGCTCAAACGGTTGCAGCGGGACTATACTGGCGATCTGCCTTTGATGGTGACCGAAAACGGCATGGCCTACGACGATCACGTGGTTGGTGGTGAGGTTGAGGACCCGGTGCGGGTGCAATATTTCGAGGACCATTTGCAGGTGGTGCGCCGCTGCATCGCCGACGGGGTGCCGGTGCAGGGCTATTTCGGCTGGTCGCTGCTGGACAATTTCGAATGGGCGCTGGGCTATGAGAAACGCTTTGGTCTGGTCCACGTGGACTACCACACGCAAAAGCGCACGCCCAAATCCTCGTTCGAGGCCTTTCGCGCGGCGCTCACCAAAGGCGGCGAAAAATAACCGCGCGGGGGGGTTGCAGTCGGCTGGCGGATTGACGGATCATTTCGCCGGAAACACGGCTGCCCGAAGGGGCGGCGGCTGAGCGGAAAGTCCTGTCATGCGTTACGAACGACCCGAAACTCTGGAAGACGCGGTTGGCCTTTTGAGCGCCACGCCCGAGCGGTCCCATATCCTTGCGGGGGGGACGGACCTGCTGGTCCGGATGAAGAACGACGATTTCGACGCCGATCTGGTGGTCGATATCAAGCGCATCGCCGGCATGGGCGAGATTGCCCGCACCGACGCGGGCTTCGTGATCGGGGCGGCGGTGCCTTGCGCGAAGCTGGCCGAGGATGCCGCGCTTGTGGCCGCATGGCCCGGCGTGGTCGAGGCGGCGAACCTGATCGGGTCCACGCAGATCCAGTCGCGCTGCACGATGACGGGCAATCTGTGCAACGCGGGGCCTGCCGCCGACAGCGTGCCGGCTTTGGTGGCGGTGGACGCCCGCGTGAAGATCGTCGGGCCCGAGGGCAACCGCATCATTCCCGCGCGCGACGTGCCGGTGGGGCCGGGGCAAACCTCGCTCGCCCCCGGTGAGATCGTGGCCGCCATTGTCTTGCCCGAACCCGCGCCGCAGACGGGCAGTGCCTATCTGCGGTTCATCCCGCGCACGGAAATGGACATTGCGGTGGTCGGGACGGCTGTGGTGCTGACCCGCGATGCAGATGGAACGGTGGCCTCGGCGCGGGTGGCGCTGGGCGCGGTGGGGCCGCGGGTGATCGTGCCCGATGACGCCGCGCAGATGCTTGTGGGCACGACGCTGGACGATGACACGCTCGCCCGGTTTGAGGCCGCCTGTTCCGACGCGGCCACGCCAATCGACGACAAACGCGGCACCGTTGCCTTCCGCAAGGAGGTGGCGGGCGTGCTGGCCCGTCGCGCCGCGAAGATCGCCTACGACCGCGCAGGAGAGACACAATGACAACGATAGCTGTATCCACCACCATCAACGGCGATGACGTCGAATACCTGTGCCACGCGGACGAAAGCCTGCTGGACGTATTGCGCAACCGTCTCGGGCTCATGGGCTCGAAAGAGGGCTGCGGGACGGGCGATTGCGGGGCGTGTAGCACGATGCTGGACGGGCGGATCGTCTGTTCCTGTCTGGTGCTGGGGGCCGAGGCCGAGGGGCGCGAGATCGAGACCATCGAAGGCATGGCCCACGGCCATGATCTGCACCCGTTGCAAACCAAGTTTCTGGAACATGCGGCCTTGCAATGCGGCATCTGCACACCGGGCTTCCTGATGGCGGCCAAGGCCTTGCTCGACGTGAACCCCGACCCGACCGAAGAGGAAATCCGGTTCTGGCTGGCGGGCAACCTGTGCCGCTGCACCGGCTATGACAAGATCGTGCGCGCGGTGCAGGATGCCGCGGCCGAGATGCGGGGGGATGCGGCATGAGCTTTGACGCAAGCTACAATGAAAAGGAGCTGAACGCTGTTGGCACCCGCCCGGTGCGGCCTGACGGGGTCGATAAGGTAACGGGCCGCGCGCGCTATGGCGCGGATTACAACATGCCGGGGCAGTTGGTGGCGCGGGTTCTCCGCAGCCCCCATGCCCACGCGCGCATTCTGCGGATCGACACCTCTCAGGCGGAGGCGTTGAAGGGCGTCAAGGCGGTGGTCACTGCCGCTGACCTGCCGGACCTGACCGACGGCGACGCAAGCCTGTTTGCCATCCTCGACAACTGCATGGCGCGCACTAAGGCGCTTTATGACGGCCACGCGGTCGCCGCGGTCGCCGCCATCGACGTCCATGTGGCGCGCAAGGCGCTCAAGCTGATCGAAGTGGACTATGAGGTGCTGCCCCATGTGGTCGACGTCGATCTGGCCATGGCACCGGACGCGCCGGTGCTGGACGAGACGATCATCACGAAGGGCGTGACGCCAGCGCCCGACGCCCCCTCGAACGTCTTCGCCCATTCGGAGTTTGGCCACGGGGATGTCGCGGCGGGTTTTGCCAAAGCGGATGAGATCGTCGAGCGCACCTTCAAGACCGAACAGACCCATCAGGGCTATATCGAACCCCATGCCTGCGTCGCCAGTTGCAACAGCGACGGAAGCGCCGAGATGTGGGTCTGCACGCAGGGGCCGTTCGTTTATCGTCAGGTCTGTGCCGACCTGCTGGGGCTCGAGGTCTCGAAGCTCAAGGTCACGTCGTCCGAGATTGGTGGCGGCTTTGGTGGCAAGACCCACGTCTGGGCGGAACCGGTGGCGCTGGCCCTGTCGCGCAAGGCGGGCCGGCCGGTCAAGCTGGTGATGTCCCGCAATGAGGTGTTCCGCGCCTCGGGGCCGACTTCGGCCACCTCCATCGATGTGAAAATCGGCGCCACGAAGGATGGCACGATCACTGCCGCCGAAGCCACCTTGCGCTATACCAGCGGGCCCTATCCCGACACTTGGGCCGAAACCGGCGCGATGACGGCCTTTGCCTGTTACGATCTGGAGAACGTGAAGACCGTGGGGATCGAGGTGCTGGTGAACCGGCCCAAGGTCGCTGCCTACCGCGCGCCCTCGGCCCCGATGGCGGCCTTTGCCGTGGAAAGCGCGATTGACAGTCTGGCCCATAAGATCGGCATCGACGCAGTAGATTTCCGCATCAAGAACGCCGCGCGAGAGGGCACCCGTTCGTCCTACGGTCCGGTTTACGGCCCCATCGGCATCGGCCCTACGCTTGAAGCCGCCAAGGCGCATGCGCATATGTCGGCACCCCTTGGGAAAAATCAGGGGCGCGGCATGGCCTGCGGGTTCTGGTTCAACTTCGGCGGGCAGACCTGCACCGACCTCAACATCAGCGCTGATGGAACGGTGACGCTTTCGGTCGGCACGGTGGACGTGGGCGGCTCGCGCGCGTCGCTGTCGATGATCGCGGCTGAAGAGCTGGGCATCGCCTATGAGGATGTGAAGGCCGGCGTCGCGGACACGGCCTCGCTTGGATACAACGACATGACCGACGGCAGTCGCGGCACGTTCTCGTCGTCCATGGCGACGATCTCGGCCGCGCGCAACGCCATCGCGGTGATGAAACAACGCGCGGCCCTGATGTGGGACATTCCGGTCGAGGATATCGAGTGGAAGGACGGACAGGCCCACGCGGTCGGCGCCAGCCACGACAACCTCGCCCCTCTCTCGGTGAAGGACATCGCGGCCAAGGCGGGCAACACCGGCGGGCCGATCGCAGGGCATAGCGAGCTTGTGGCCGACGGGGCCGGCGTGTCCTTCGGCACCCATATCTGCGACGTTGAGGTGGATCCCGAAACCGGCGCGACCCGCGTGATCCGTTACACGGTCATTCAGGATGCGGGCAAGGCGGTGCATCCGGCCTATGTCGAGGGGCAGTATCAGGGCGGCGCGGCGCAGGGCATCGGCTGGGCGCTGAACGAGGAATATATCTATGGCGAAGATGGGCGGCTGCAGAACGCGGGCTTCCTCGACTACCGGATTCCGGTCTGCTCGGACCTGCCGATGATCGACACGCAGATTCTGGAGATTCCCAACCCCAACCACCCCTACGGCGTGCGCGGCGTGGGCGAGACCTCGATCGTGCCGCCCTTGGCAGCGGTGGCCAATGCCGTCTCGGACGCCGTGGGCGTGCGCATGACCCATGTGCCGATCTCACCCCCGCGCATTCTGGCGGCCCTGAAGGCACAACGCTGATGGTTCAGGTCACGCTCTGGGCCGGATTGCGGCCCTTGGCAGAGGATCAGGAGCACGTGACGATCGAAGCCGCCACGATCCGCGAGCTCTTGAGCAAACTGCAACTGCGCTATCCCGCGCTGGAACAACCCTTCCGCAACGACGTGGCCGTGGCGATCAACGGCACGATCTATCGGGACGACTGGTCACAGGGCATCCCTGAGGATGCGGAAGTCTTCCTCATGCGGCGGATTCCGGGGGGGTAGGGGCGCCATGCCTCAGAATAAGACCTTGGGTAACAGTCTTCGACTGGACCAAACAGCAATCCGGCCGGCTCGCGGGCCTGACCTGCCTCAGCGACCACACGCTCGGCCAAATGCCCCGTGCCGCTTTTAGACGATGCGAGCGCTCATTACCGAAGTCGTGATCGGCAATTTCGAGACCCGCGCGCTTCGTGGGGTGCCACGTCTGTTCGGACGATGAAGGCACCCATGCGCAGGTTAGCCTTTCGTGAAACCATCACGAGAGGACACCATGCGCGTTCTAATCATTGGCGGCACCGGGATGATCGGCATCAACACCGCCCTGCATTTGCAATCACAGGGCCACGAGGTGCATCTCGCAGCCCGCACCGCCACCGCCCCCGAGCACCCGGCTGCACAGTTTCCGGTTCTCACGGGGGATTTTACGACGGGGGATTTCAGCCGTGACGATCTTACGCCGTTTGAGGCCATCGTCTTCGCAGCCGGCAACGACCCGCGACACATGCCTGCCGACGCCGATGCCGAGGCTTTCTATCGCAAGACCCAATCCGACGGCGTGCCGGCCTTCGCCAGCCTCGCGCGGGACGCGGGGGTGGAGCGCTTCGTGCAGGTCGGCAGCTACTACCATCACCTGCGCCCAGATCTTGCGGAGCATTCCACCTACATCCGCGCGCGCCAACTGGCCGACGATCGCACCCGCGCCCTGTCTCGCGACGGGTTCTGCGCAATCACGCTGAACCCGCCGTCGATTGTCGGCGCGGTGCCGGGCCTGCCCGCCGCGCGGTATCGCATGCTGGCGGATTGGGGTCGCGGCCTGCATCCGGACATCCCCAGTGCCGCTCCGCCCGGGGGCACGAACTACATGTCCGTCAGGTCCCTGGCCGAGGCCATCGCATCGGCGCTGGAACAGGGCGAGGCCGGGAAAGCCTATCTCATCGGCGATAAGAATCTGAGTTACCGGGCGTTCTTCCAGATGTTCTTCGATGTCGCGGGCTCCCGCGTCGAGGTGGAAACGCAAGACCGCGAACACCCCCTTCTGCCCGATCCATTCATCATCCAGGGCCGTGGCAATACGCTGGCCTATGAGCCCGATGCGGGCCTGAGCTACACCCGCAACGACGTCAGGCGGGCCGTGGCCGAGGTGGTGGCCATGTCCGGGGCAGCGGCGGAGGAAACGGTATGACGGGCACACCCTCTGATCTGTTGCAGGTGGCCGGGAAGGTCGCGCTCATAACCGGCGGCGGGGTCGGGATCGGACGCGCGACGGCAGACTTGTTCGCCGAGAGCGGCCTGCAGCTCGCGATTGCCGAGAACGACCCCGCGCGGGTCGAAAACCTGCGCAAGGCGCTGCCCGATGCCCTGGTGGTTGCCGCCGATGTGCGCGACCGCGACGATGTGGCAAAGCTCATCAAGGCGGTCCGCGACCGGTTCGGACGACTTGACGTGCTGGTCAACAACGTGGGGGATTTCCTGCGCATCACCAGCTACTTCGAGGACTCGACCGAAGAGGAATGGGAAGCGCTCTATGCGGTCAACCTGTTGCATATGTTCCGCGTCACCAAGGCCGCCCTGCCGCTGATGAAATCCAGCGGGGCGGGGGGATCGATCATCAACCTGTCCAGCGTCGAGGCTTTTCGCGGCATCCCGCGGGCCTGCGTCTATGCGGCGTTCAAGTCCGGAATCACCGGGTTCACCCAAAGTCTTGCGTCCGAGTTGGGCGCCGACCGGATCCGTGTCAACGCCATCGCGAGCGAGACGACGGACAGCGCCCAGATCACCGCCGACACACGCGTACCCAAGGCCAACCGGAAGCATATCGCAACCTGGTTCCCGCTGGGCCGCTTCGGCCGTGGTGAGGATTCCGCAGGCGCCGCGCTCTATCTGGCGTCTGACCGCTTGTCGGGCTGGGTGACGGGGACCAGTATGGTGGTCGACGGCGGCGTGCTGTCGGCGGGGGCCTGGATGCGGATGCCGGATGGCTCCGGCAATTGGACCCATCTGCCGATCATCGCAGCCGACGGCTATACGGAGATCGAATGACGCAGCAAAGCCGCGGCCGGTCGCACCGCCGCTGGGGTTTTCTACCCGAGGCTCGTCTGATCGGACGAGGCGCCTGCACCAGACAGGGTAACAATTGAACCACCCGTTGACACGAAAGGACCCGTTATCATGACGAGACTGGCAACCAAACTACACTCATACACGGCAATTGGCGCGGCTGTATTGGCGCTGGGCGCCGGCAGCGCCTCGGCGCAGGATGAGCCGTTCCAGATGGGTGCGCTCGTATCCATCACCGGCGGCGGCGCGGCCATCGGCACCGCAGCCTCGATGGGCTGGGAGCTGGCCGTCGAGCAACTCAACGAAAGCGGCGGCATCCTGGGCCGGCAAGTCGAACTGACGATTGCCGACAGCGAGACCGACCCGACGCACGGCGTAAGCGAAGCACGGCGCCTGGTCGAAAACGTCGGCATCGAAGGCATGGTCGGGCCCGTCACCTCGCAAGAAACCATTCCAGTGACCACCGTGTT
Source organism: Thalassorhabdomicrobium marinisediminis (assembly GCF_003072065.1). Classification (GTDB taxonomy): domain Bacteria; phylum Pseudomonadota; class Alphaproteobacteria; order Rhodobacterales; family Rhodobacteraceae; genus Octadecabacter; species Octadecabacter marinisediminis. Next base: position 53,912 of record NZ_QCYG01000008.1, on the reverse strand, counting down.
GACGGAAGGAAATATCGCGCAGATCACCACGGCCGCTTCTCCGACCCTCACGCCAGAGCTGGCCCCCTACCACTTTTCGAACTCGCCCACGGGTTTGAACCAGATGATCGCCAACATCAAATACGCGATCGAAGAGCTGGGCGCTGAAAACATCGCCCTGATCTCTGACAACGGCGGCATGTCCCAGGCGGCGGCCGCAGAGATTGCCGCCTATCTCGAAGAGTTGGGCCATCCGCTTGTGGAAGTGCAGGAATTCGCCTTCCGGGCCGAGGACATGACGCCGCAGATCTTCTCGATGCGCCGCTCGGAGGCGGATGCGGTTCTGCTGATCAACTCGCTGGTCGATGACACCCGCAAGTTCCTGCAAAACCGCGAGGAAATCGGTTGGGATGTGCCGGTGCTGGGCAGCCTGACGTTGACGAACTACGCCGTAGGCATCGCCCGCGATCTGGGCGAAGAGGTGTTCGAGGACGTCTATTCGGTGCAGTTCAGCGGCATGTCCTATTGCGAGGGTGATCCGGTGGGCGAAAGCGCTTTTGCCAAGTTCGCGGCCCGCGCCAATGAAACATATCCCGATCTGGCGTCGGTCGGCGGCCCATCGGGCATCGCGCCCTATTATGTCGAGCCGTTCATTCTGGCTCAGGCGATCGAAGGCGCTGGCACTACGGATGGCGCAGAGGTCGCCGCCTGGATCGAGGCGAACGCCGCCGAGATCGACAACATGCTGGGCACATTCGGCGCCAGCGACGAGAACCACTTCCTTCCGTCGGCGGATGCAATGGTGGTCGTGCGCAACCCGTACCAGCAGCGCGAAGACGGATTGGTGGAACGTATCCTGTGTGACGATTAAGCCGCTGATCGGCTGATCTGAACTCCCCCTGCCTGGGGCGGCTCTCGGGTCGCCCCATTTTTCATGGGCACAACGGACGGGCGAGGCGCGAAAAAGGCGGCACCCGGGGATGCCGCCGTTCAGTCGTTTCGGGTATTCAGGATTGCGTCAAATCAGCTCGGCAAGCTGCGCCTTGTCGAAGCCCTTGCCCTCTTCCGCGCGGCCGTCCCGCACTAGCTTGGGCCAGTTCGGATCAGCCAACACCGCGCGGCCCACCGCCAGCAGGTCGATTTCGCCCCGGTTCAGCGGTGCGGCCAACGTCTCGAGCGAGCCTGCAGCCGAAGATTTGATCCCCGCCTGTTCCAGCCCGACTCCGCCCACAGAGATGGTTGGCAATCCGGTCAGCTCTTTCACCCAGGATGACATGATCCGATCCTCGTCGCGTTCGGGAAAGGCCGGTTCCCAGACGCGGCGGGTCGAGCAATGCAGGATCGACAGGCCGGCATCCGCAAGCGGGCGCAGAATCTCGCCCAGGGTTTCGGGCGTGTCGGCCAGCGCGACGCGGTAATCCTGTTGCTTCCACTGCGACCAGCGCATGGAGACCGGGAAATCCGGCCCGACCGCCGCGCGCACCGCCGCAATGACGGCGGCGGGAAACCGGGTACGACCCACGTGGTCGCCGCCCCAGTCGTCGGTGCGCCGGTTGGTGCGTTCCCACAGGAATTCATCCAGCAGATAACCATGTGCGCCGTGCAGCTCCACACCATCGAAGCCCAGCCGCTTGGCATCGGCGGCCGCCTGAGCATAGGCGGCGATGATGTCGGCGATTTCGGCCTCGGTCAGCGCACGGGTCGCAGCGTCACCGGCTGCCGCGGGGTTGGTGTTTTCGGACGGGCCAAGGCCGGGCACCGAAGGGTCGGGCGCCATGCCGGGCTGACGGAAGCTGCCCACGTGCCAAAGCTGGGGGAACATCTTGCCGCCCGCAGCATGGACCGTGTCGATCACCTGCTTCCAACCCTCGAGCGCCGGGCCGTGAAACCGTGGCACGGCTTCATAGCATTCGGCCGAGGGGTGATCGATATAGGTGGCTTCGGACAGGACCAGCCCGATACCGCCCTCGACCCGTTTGCGGTAATACTCTGCCACGCCCGCATGGGGAATGCCGTCGGGGCAGAAGTAGCGGCTCATCGGGGCCATGACCAAACGGTTCGGCAGGCGCAGGCCCGCGATGTCGACAGGCTCGAACAGGCGGCTCAGATCACCGGACACGGATGTTCTCCACTTCATTTCCTTTGCGCATGGTTTCGATGAATTGCTCAAGCGGCGCGGGGTCGGCCACCGCTGGAAGGCTGTCGCCCTGATCGCGCCGCGACCAGAAAGCGGCCCAACTGGGGAACAGGTTGTGATAATTCCCCTCATAGGGTTCGCGGCCGGGCCAGCGCATCTTGCGGTTGCCGATGGGCGGTTTGTTAAGGTCCGTCGCATACCAATAGAGCGGTTGGCGGCTGCGGAAATACCAGCGGCCCTCAATGCGTTCATAACGGTCGTGATACATCATCTGCATGATGACCCACTCCGCGCCGGTCTCATGCTCGTTCTTGGAATAGACGATGCCCACTGCGGTGTCGGCGTCGAGAAATTCGATGATCTGGCCGCCCACATGGTGCGAGGTGCCGTCGAACTGCTGACTGAGGGTTTCGGTGAACCACGCCTTGAGCGCCCCGCGGCCGGTCTTGCCGCCGCCCGCCCGCACGTCTTCGGGAAACAGGCCTACTAGTGCGTCCATGTCGCGCATGTCGAGCGCCAGCGCGTATTTCGCCGGAAGCTGCCGCAGCTCTTCGCGGGATTCGATGCGGTCGAGCCGCGCAAGAATGTCCCGGGTCGTGTCGTCGCTCATCTGGTTGCTCCTGTTGGTTCGGCCCATCCAAGAAGGGCGCGCGCAGTCTCTGCGCCGTCAAGAAGGTCGGCCTGTCGATGGACCGTCTGCCAGCCCGTTGCACCTTTTCGCAAGCGCCAGCGGTTGGCGCTGGCGCGTTCGATCCGCCATTGGCCGGTTGCCGCATCGTGCAGCAGCACGATGGAATATCCCCGCGCCGTGGCTTCGGTCCCGTCGATATCGATGCGGTGCGGTGACAGGATGTGCGCGCAGCCCTGCCGGACATAGCCCTGATGCTGGTCGAGCGTGGCGATGCCCGCGACCTCTTGCGCACCGGACAGGATCACGTCCGGCCCGATGCCATAGCTGCCATCGGCCGTCCAAAGCGCCGCGATGCCCGCTGCGTCCAGCGTATCGACAGCGGGGCCATAGCTCGCGATGAGCTGTTCGATCTCGCGTCTGTCTTCAAGACGGGACAGACGGGTGTCGAGTTCTTCAAGCGTTACGGACAGGGCGCGACCTCTTGCAATGTTGTGTTTGCAATGTTGTGTGATCCTGCCTCGCATGGGGGGCGGCGTTGCGGCATCCTCAGTTCGGACGATGCCGGGCCTTGCGCCGGTGGTATCTCTCGTCACAAATCCCAAAAGCAGGGTGGTAGGGCGGCAATGGATGGCGCGATGACAGACGAAATCCAGATGATACGTGACGCGGTGGCGCGGTTCCTGGCCGGGGCCGGCGGGTTGGCCCCGGCGCGACAGGCCCATGACGGTGCCGTCAATGCCGCAGTCTGGGACGGGCTCGCGCAGGATCTGCAACTTTGCGGTGTGACCCTGCCGGAAGAGGTCGGCGGGCTGGATATGGGGCTTGAGGCACTTGTGCCGCTGGCCCGTGAAGTGGGCCGGGTGCTGTCGCCCGCGCCTTTTGTGTCCACCGTTGGTGTGGCGGGCGAAGTGCTGCGCCAGTTGGCGCAAGGCACACAGGCCGATGCGCAGCAAGGCCGGGCGAACGGGCTCCTTGGTCAGATCGCTGAAGGCAAGCTGCGCGCCACACTCGCCTGTTTTTCAAGCGACCGCGTCACTGCCACCGCCGAACAGGACAGCTACGTGCTCTCCGGCGACGTCGGTCCGATGCAGCACGGTCCGGGCGCTGATATGTTGCTGGTTCCGGCCTGCCTTGAAGGGCAACCGGTCGTCTTCGCCCTGCGGGACTGGCCCGAGGCGCCCGCGTGCGACGCCTTCGATCCCACGCGCCCGGTCATGGCGATGCGTTTCACCGGGTTTGCCGTGCCGCAAGACACGCTGCTGGGGAGCGGCGCGACGTTGCAGGCCGCGCTGGATCGCGCCTCGGTCGCGCTGGCGGCCGAAGCGGCCGGGGCGGCGCGCGGCTGTTTCGATCTGACAGCGGAATACCTGTCCGAGCGGCGCCAGTTCGGTCGCACCATTGCGTCGTTCCAGGCGATCAAACATCGCATGGCGGCGCAGTTCGTTGCACTCAATGCGCTGGATGCGCTGATTGACGGCGCGGCCGCCGGGAACCCGGTCGCCGGATACGAAGGGCGGGCCGCGTGGGCCTTGGCGCGCGAGGTGCAGGCCGCTGTCGCCTCTGAAGCGGTGCAGCTTCACGGGGGCGTGGGTGTGACTTGGGAATATGCGCCGCATATGTTTTTCAAGCGCGCCCGCGCGCAGCTCAACTGGCCAAAGCCGCCGCAGCAGACCTTTACCGCAATCGGTCAGGCCCTGCTGGACGGTGATATCCCCACCTTGCCGCAGGTCGAGGATACGCCGTTTCGCAGCGACGTGCGCACTTGGATGTCACAACAATTGACAGGCCGGTTCGCGCCTTTGATCGACCGCGGCCACGCCGGGGACGGCGATGCCGAGGTAGAGTTGCGAAAAGCATGGGAGGCCGAGTTGGCCCACGGCGGCTGGGTCGGCATGGGCTTGCCGAAAGAGGACGGAGGACGCGGCATGAGCGTCGCCGATCAGGTGGCATTCCATGAAGAATACGCGCGTTTGGGCGGTCCGGGTCGGATGGGCCACATCGGCGAAGGACTTGTGGCTCCGACGCTCGTGGCCTTTGGCACGCAGGACCAGAAAGACCGGCACCTGCCCGGCATCCTCGAAGGTCGGACCTTCTGGGCGCAGGGCTATTCCGAACCGGGCGCCGGATCGGACCTTGCCGCGATCCGCACCAAGGCGCGCCGGTGTCCCGAAACGGGCGACTGGCTGGTGACCGGGCAGAAGATCTGGACCTCGCTGGCACATGTGTCCGACTGGATTTTCGTGCTGGCGCGGGCCGAGGAAGGCTCCGTCGGCCGCAAGGGGTTGGTGTTCTTGTTGATGCCTCTGCACCAGGATGGGATCGAGATCCGGCCGATCACCCAGATGGGCGGGGCGGCGGAATTCAACGAGGTTTTCTTCGACGGCGCGCGCGCATCGTCCGCCGACATGATCGGCGGGATCGGGGACGGCTGGAAAATCGCCATGGCGCTGTTGGGATACGAGCGCGGAATCTCCACGTTGGGCCAACAGATGGGCTTCGCGCGCGAGCTTGACCAGGTGGTGACAGTGGCGCGAAGCAAGCCCGACGCCGCCCATCTGACCGAACGTCTGGGGCGTGCCTGGGCGGGACTTCGCGCAATGCGTCACGGTGCGCAGGCGATGCTGCAGGCCCAGGCCGAAGGGCGCGCCGGGCCGGAGATGCTGGGCTACAAGCTTGAGTGGTCCGAATGGCACCGCGCGCTGGGCGATCTGGCGATGGACGTTCTGGGCGAGACAGCCTCGGTCTGGTCCGACAACCCCGAGGTGCGCCGCCTGCAGCAGCTTTATCTGTTCTCCCGTGCGGATACGATCTACGGCGGCACTTCCGAGATCCAGCTCAACATCATTGCGGAGCAGGGGTTAAACATGCCCCGCGAGCCGCGCGGCGCCGCAACATGATGCGACCGCATGACCTGCAGACCCTTGCGGACGTCGACGCGCTTGAACGCTTGGTCGGGGCCTATTCGCGCGCGGTGGACCGACGCGACCTTGATCTTTTGCGCGCGCTTTACGCGCCCGACGGAACCGACACCCACGGGCGGGGTTACGACGGCCCGGTGGATGGCTATATCGCCTATGTCGAGCGCGCACTGACCGCTTATGAGGCGACGGCCCATTACGTCCTGCAGACCGCTTTCGAAATCGATGGCGATCACGCCGAGGGCGAGGTTCACAAGCTCAATTATCACCGCACCAACGGCCCGAACGCGACCCATGTAATCACCGGATCGCGCAGTCTGGACACCTACGTGCGCCGCCGCGGGGCCTGGTATTTCCGATCGCGCCACGTGGTCCTGGACTGGGTGGATCGGCGGCCTGCGGACCCCGGCGACTATGACGATCCCGCGGCGACGTCGGAGCGTGGCGCGGCGGGTCCGCAAGATGCAAGCTACCGCGTGGTGCCCCTGCTGGCCCGCGCCTTCGAACGAAAGGACAGGACGTGAAGGATTTTGACGGAAAGGTGGTCGCGATCACCGGCGCGGCCCACGGGATCGGACGGGCCATAGCGCTCGGCTTTGCCGAGCAGGGCGCCAAACTCGCGATTTTCGACATCGACGGCGACGCGCTGGACCAGACCGCGCAAGAGGCACGGGCGCTAGGGGCCGAGGTCTTTACGCTGCAGGGCGACTTTATCAAGCTCGAGACCATCGTTGCGGCGTTCTCGGGCACGGTTGACGCTCTGGGGCCCGTCGATGTTCTCGTGAACAATCTGGGCCAAACCGCCCGCGGCGCCATGTCGCCTTTTTCCGAAGCCGAGCATGACACGCTGGATTTCGTCCTCGACATCTCTTTGCGGGCGGCGGTGCATTGCACCCGCGAAGTCGTCGCCGGAATGAAAGAGCGTGGTACCGGGCGCATCGTCTCGATTGCGTCGGACAGCGCGTTCAACGGCGATCTGGGCTGCGTGGATTACGCGGCTGCCAAGTCCGGGGTTCTGGGCTTTACCCGTGGCCTTGCGCGCGAAATCGGGCCCTTCGGGATGACCGCGAATGCGATCTGTCCCGGGCCTACGAACACCCGCGCGATGCAGGCGATCCCCCGCGACAGTTTCGAACGCGCCCGCGATGCAGTGCCGATGAAACAGATTTGCGAGCCTGAGGATATCGCCAACGCAGTGCTGTTTCTGGCATCGGACAAGGCGCGCTATATCACGGGGCAGACCCTGCTGGTGAATGGCGGGCGGGTGTTCCATTGAGCGGGCTGAATACGGACCTGACGCGCCTCTTGGGGTGCCGCGTGCCCGTCGTGCAAACCGCAATGGGCTGGGTGGCCGAGCCGCAACTGGTCATCGCGACCACCCGTGCGGGCGGGTTCGGGTTTCTAGCCGGAGCGTCGATCCCGCCCGGTCAGGTCGAGGCACAGATTGCCGAGGTCGAGGCGGGATGTGACGGCAAGTTCGGCGTCAACTTTCATATGTTCCAGCCCAATGCGGACGAGATCATATCGGCGATTCTGAACCACGCGGGACGCATCCGCGCGGTCAGCTATGGACGGGGTCCGGACGCCGCCACGATCGCGAAATTCAAGGCTGCGGGGATCCTGTGCATGCCGACCGTAGGGGCTGTGAAACATGCGGTCAAAGCGGTGGAGCTGGGCGCGGACATCATAACCATGCAGGGGGGCGAAGGGGGTGGACATACCGGCGCGGTGCCCACGTCACTGCTCTTGCCGCAGGTGCTCGATGCGGTCGATGTGCCGGTGGTCGCCGCCGGAGGGTTCCACGACGGGCGCGGCTTGGCTGCGGCGCTGGCCTGGGGCGCACAGGGCATCGCCATGGGCACCCGTTTCCTGCTGACCACGGATAGCCCGGTCGCCCGCGACACGCTCGCGGTCTATTTGCAAACCGGCGATCCGTCGGTGATCCGCGTCACCCGCGCGGTGGACGGTCTGCCGCAACGGTTTATCGCCAACGACAAGCTCGAACACCTCGAAGGCATGAGCGGTCCGGCCCGTCTGATGGCCAGCCTGCGCCACGGTTTTGCTTATGGGCGTGCCAACGGCATGGGGGTGGCGGACATGCTGCGCCTTGCATGGCGGTCCGCCCGTAGTGACGACAGCTCTTTCGCGGCTACGGTTCAGGCACCCAACCTGCCGACGCTGGTGCAGCGTGGTCTGGTGAAGGGCGATACGGACGCCGGGTTGTTGCCCTCGGGGCAGGTGGCCGCCCTGATCGACGAGCTGGAAAGCTGCGAGGCGCTGATTTCGGGGATCGAGGCCGACGCCATCGCACGCATCGCGTCCCTGACGGCGCTATCACGGGACCATACACAGGAGGCTACCCATGTCTGATCCGATCCGCCTGAGCGTAGAGAACAACATCGCCGAAATCGTCATTGACCACGCGCCGGTCAACGCGCTCGACAGTCAGGGCTGGTTCCTGCTGGCGCGCACCGTTGAGGCTGCGAACGCCGACGCCGAAACACGGGTGATCGTGCTGCGGGCCGAGGGCCGCGGCTTCTGCGCCGGGGTCGATATCAAGGAACTGCAGGCCCACCCGGAACGCATCATCGACGTGAACAAGGGCAATTGGGAAACGTTCCGCGCCATTCATCAAGGCCGCGCGCCGGTGATCGTGGCCGCCCACGGGTTCGTTCTTGGCGGCGGGATCGGAATTTGCGGATCGGCGGACATGGTCGTGCTGGCCGAGGATGCGACGTTGGGTGTGCCCGAGGTTGACCGCGGTGCCCTTGGGGCCGGCGCCCATCTCGGTCGCATGCTGCCGCTGCAACTGGTGCGCAAGATGTATTACACCGGCGATGCGATCACCGCGGATGAGGCCGCCCGATGGGGCGGCATTGCGGACGTGGTGCCGCGCGACGCGTTGCGGCAGACCGCGCTGGACCTTGCCCGCAAGGTCGCGGCGAAAAGCCCCACGATGATCGCACTCGCCAAGGAATCCCTGAACGGGGTTGAGGCCATCGATCTTGAACGCGCCTACCGATGGGAACAGGGTTTTACCGCGCAGGCCTATCTGACCGCCGAAAGTCAAGCCACGCGGGACGCTTTCGTCGCCACCGGCGCGACGGCTGATTTTTCCAAGAAGGACAAGGCATGACACAGATACCAGATTATGTTCCCGGTCACGGGTTGCTCACGGGGCGGTCCGTGCTGATCACCGCCGCCGCTGGCAAGGGGATCGGGTTCGCCACCGCCCGCCGCGCAGTCGAAGAGGGCGCGCGCGCGGTGATGGTCTCGGACATCCACGAAGGCCGGTTGCAACAGGCGGTCGCGAACTTGCAGGCGTTGGACACCAAGTGCGAGGTTTTCGGCCAACTGTGCAATGTCACCCAGGAGGAGGAGGTGCAGACGCTCGTCGCCTGCGCCGAAGACAAGTTGGGCGGCACGGATGTTCTGGTGAACAACGCAGGCCTTGGCGGGTTGAAACCCGTGGTCGAGATGGAAGACGACGAATGGGCCCGGGTCCTCGACGTGACCCTGACCGGCACCATGCGGATGACCCGTGCGATGCTGCCGCATATGACCCAGCGCCAAGGCGGGGCAATCGTCAACAACGCTTCGGTGCTGGGCTGGCGGGCGCAGAAAGGGCAGGCGCATTACGCCGCCGCCAAGGCCGGCGTCATGGCGCTGACCCGGTGTGCCGGGCTTGAGGCGGCGGAACACGGCATCCGCATCAATGCGGTCTCTCCCTCCATCGCGATGCACGAATTCCTGGCCCGGTCCGCCCCGGAAGAGGCACTGAAGGCCCTCGCCGCGCAAGAGGCGTTCGGCCGCGCCGCCGAGGTCTGGGAGGTCGCCAACGTGATCATGTTCCTCGCCTCGGATTATGCCTCCTACATGGTGGGCGAGGTGGTCTCGGTTTCGTCTCAACACGCATAAGGATTTGATATGACGTTTCGTTTTTCTTCCGCCGACGAGGTTGTCGCCGCCATCGGCACGCAACTTGGTCCGACCGACTGGCTTACCATCGAGCAGGACCGGATCGACATGTTCGCCGAGGCGACCGGAGATCACCAGTGGCTGCACGTCGACCCCGAACGCGCAGCCAAGGGCCCCTTCGGCAGGACCATCGCCCACGGGTTCCTGACGCTGTCGCTGGTCAACATGGCGCTGCCGGAGCTGTTCATGCCCGACAACCTGGATTGGGGCGTGAACTACGGCGTCGACAAGGTGCGCTTCCCGGCGCCGGTGCCGGTGGGGTCACGCATCCGCACGGTGGGGGAGATCGTCGAGGCGAAGGATCTGGGTCAGCGCACGATCCAGACCAAGGTGCGGCTGACGGTCAAGATCGAGGAGGGCGCCAAGCCCGCCTGTGTCGCCGATACCCTGCAACGCTATGCCTTTTTGCCCTAGCGTCGCGGCTTAGTCCCAACAGACGATGATGCGGCAGCAGCAGCGGGCCAGAGTGAGGGCTGACGAATGACAAGGAAAGCGACATCTCATGGACAAGAGGACGGATCTCCAAGGGGCCATCGGCACCCTGCGTGATGGCATGACCATCGGTATCGGCGGCTGGGGCCCACGGCGAAAGCCGATGGCCCTGATCCGCGAAATTCTGCGCTCCGACCTCAAGGATCTGCACATCGTTTGTTATGGCGGGCCTGAGGTGGGGATGCTGTGTGCCGCGGGTAAGGTGTCGAAGATCACCTATGGCTTCGTGTCACTGGACCGCATCCCGCTTGAGCCATGGTTCCGCAAGGCGCGTGAAGCCGCGACCGTCAAGGTGAACGAACTGGATGAGGGGATGTTCCTGCTCGGCCTGCGGGCCGCGGCCGAAGGCGTGCCCTTTGCGCCGACCTACGCGGGCATGGGGACCTCGGTGCCGCAGATCAATCCTTATCTGAAGACCGTGACCTCGCCTTATGATCCGCAGGACATCCTGTTGGCGATGCCGGCCATTCCGCTGGATGTGGCGCTGATCCACGTTAGCCGTGCGGACCCGCTGGGCAACACCCAGACCGAGGGGCCCGATCCGTTCTTTGACGATCTGTTTGCGCGGGCCGCAAAGCAGACGATCGTCTCCGCCGAGGAGATCGTCGAGCGGATGGACCTGAGCCATTCCGACAGCGCCAACAAGAGCCTGTTCCACCGCGGTCTGGTCAAGACCGTCGTGCCGGCCCCCCTTGGCGCGCATCCCACGACGGCGCACGGTAATTATGGCTGGGACATGGAGCACCTGAAAACCTATGGCGCGACCGCCGGAGATGCCGAGGCCTGGGAGAGCTATTTCAAGACATACATCGCCGACGGGGAAGAGGCTTATCAGGCCGCGCTGGGCGGAGCCGAGACCATCCGCCAGATCCCTATTCCAGTCTTTTGAAAGGGCACCACGATGACACAGACCCCTGATTACACCCTATCCGAACTGATGATCGTGGCGGCCGCCGAAGCGTTTCGCGGCGACGGAGAGACCTTTGTCACCGGCATCGGCACTCTGCCACGGATCGCCGCCGGTCTGGCGCGACTGACGTTCGAGCCGGGCCTGATGATGACCGATGGCGAAGCCTATCTGACCGAAGACCCGGTGCCACTCGGGGTCACCGCAGAGGAGGTTCCGGGCTTTTCCGGCTGGATGCCCTACAACCGCGTGTTCGCGACCCTGTGGCGCGGGGAGCGTCATGCGATGGTCACGCCGGTGCAAGTGGACCAATGGGCGCAGACGAACATCTCGTGCCTTGGCGATTTCGACAAGCCCAAGGTGCAGATGCTCGGGGTGCGCGGGTTCCCCGGCAACTCGATCTATCACAAGAACTCCATGTTGATCCCGGCCCACTCAAAACGGGTCTTTGTAGAGGGCGAAGTCGATATCGTCTCGTCCGTGGGCTATTCGGACAAATACTGGCCCGACGGAATGCGCCGTCCGGAAATCCGGATCGGCCGTGTCGTCACCGATCTGTGCGTGATGGACTTCAACGGCCCCGATCACACGGCGCGCGTGATCTCGCTTCACCCCGGTGTGGAGTTCGACACGGTGCAAGAGGCGACCGGCTTCCCGCTTATCGCCGAGGACGGTTTGGGTGAGACGCCCGCCCCGACGCAAAAGCAGTTGGACATCATTGCGCGACTGGACCCCCACGATCTGCGCTCCAAAGCCGTGAAGGGCAACCCTCCCGGTCAGCGTCAGGCGGCCTAGCCGTGTCGGACAAGGGCACAGTTCTGGTCGTCGGCGGCAGCGGTGGCATTGGCGCGGTGATCTGCGCCACCCTGGCCGCCGAAGGCTGGGATGTGGCGCTGACCTATCGCAGCGGCAAGGATAAGGCGGAGCGCGCGGCAGACACCGTGCGCGACGCGGGACGCCGGGCCAGCGCGCACCGGGTCGATCTGGCCGAGGCGGAGGCCGCCCGCGATCTGATCGAACAAGTCTTGCAGGACCACGGCCGCCTTGACGGGCTGGTCTATGCAGCGGGGCCGATGGTGCGTCTTGTGCATCTGAGCCGCACCGATCCCGCGCTTATGGAAAGCCATTTGATGCAGGATACGCTCGGATTTTTCCGGCTTGCCCACGCGGCCTTGCCCGCCTTGCGAGAGGCCAAGGGCGCGGTCGTGGCCTGCCACAGCGCGGCACAATACCGCTACGCTCCTGCCGACGGCCTTTCGATCATTCCCAAAGCGGCCGTCACGGCGACAATGCACGGGATCGCGAAGGAAGAGGGGCGCTTCGGCGTGCGCGCCAACGGCGTGGCGATCGGCTTGATTGAGGCGGGTCAGCACGATGCGCTGAGCGCCTCGGGCGAGATCGACGAGGCTTATCTGGAAGCTGCCGCCCGCGCGACCCCGTTGCGCCGGGCGGGACAACCCGAAGACATCGCTCACGCAGTTGCATTCTTCGTTGACCCAAGAAAGTCGGGGTTCGTCACCGGCCAGACCATCTGCGTTGACGGCGGGTATTCGGTCTAGCCCGCCGTCGTCGCGCCGCTCATGCGGCGCGCGGCATATCATCTTGCAGCATCGCGACGCTCGACAGCACCAGCCGCACCAATTCGGTCTGACGGTTGATCCCGCATTTCGAGAAGATCGCCCGCAGGTGTGCCCGCGCGGTATTGCGGCTGATCGACAGATCGGCAGCGGCCTCGTCCAGCGTATGCCCCATGGCAAGAATGCGGGTGAGACCGGCCTCGGCGGGGGTCAGGTCGAACAGGCCACGCAGTAGATCGAGCCCCGGAGCCGAGGGACGGTCACTGTCGCGGATCACCAGTGCGCAGGCAATCGCACCTTTGCGCGCGGTCCGCGGGACCGGCTGGACCACCAGCCCAAGTGCCCGGTCGGCCTCACTCTGGTTGAGGCGCAAAAGCTCGGAATTGCCCCCGTCGGGATGGGCCAGTGCGGTGCGGATCGCCGACTGCAACGCACGATCGCTGAAGGCGCAAGTCGCCGCCACGGCCCCGCCGCGCAAACGCAGCCCGTCGCTGGCCGCCAGCATGGAGGACGCGCTTCCGGTCGCTGAAACCATCTGCCCTTTGGCGTCCAGAAAGATCGTGCCGATGCACAGGCGCCCCAGCAGGTCGGAACCCATCTTCCGCATCACCTCGCTCGAGTCGATGCGCGCGGCAAGCGTGACGGCGCGGTCGATGTGCGACAGCACTTGCGACAGAACCGCGGCATTCTCCGTCTGATCCGTGGTCCCGGTATATTGCAGCACCAGACGTCGGCCATTCTCGTTTATGGGGCCGTCCAGACTGTGCGCATCGCGGGCAACGGCGGCCGTCAGCGGAGTGCCCGCGCAGCACAGGACCGTCTCGTCGCCCCGCTCCATTTGCGACAACTGCAAGCTGTTCAGGCCGAGATCGGCGCGCAGGCGTTCGATCGCCGCGGGCAGATCGCCCTCGTCAACGATGGTCTTGTAGATCCAGTCGATCAGGGCCGGTTCCGGCCCCGCAGCAGTAGAAGTGAAATCAAGCATGTTTGGTCCTCCGCTTCGGCGATGTCCCAGTCACAGGATTCGTCGCCTCTAATCGAAACCTTTGCACCAATTTGACGATGTGTCAAAAAAATTTACACCTTGGGGAATTTTAGCCTCATGCGTCAAAAAATAGCCCATAACGTCGAATTGCGGCGATAGTCCTGACAGACGATGCCGAACGCGACTGTTTAGGTGCTTGTTCGGGAAAAGCTGCAGGCCGCAGCGCACAGAAGAGTAAGGGCCCCCCATGGACGCAGTCATCGTTTCCACAGCAAGAACCCCCATCGGCAAGGCCTTTCGCGGGGCTTATAATGACACCGAGGCACCGGCCCTGTCGGGGCACGCCGTACGCGAAGCGGTCGCCCGCTCCGGTCTTGATCCGGCCCGTGTTGGTGATGTCGTTATGGGCTGTTCTGCCCAGCAGGGCACCCAAGGCTACAACATCGGCAGGCTCACGGCGATTGCTGCGGGATTGCCCGAAACGGTCGCAGGCATGACCGTGGATCGCATGTGTGCCTCGGGGCTGATGGCGATTGCCATGGCGGACCGACAGGTGCGACTTGACGGGCTGGATGTTGCGGTTGCCGGGGGGGTGGAATCCATCTCCCTTGTGCAGACCAAGCACAAGAACACCTATCGCGCGGTGTCACAAACGGTCACCGACCACGCGCCGCATATGTATATGCCGATGATCGAAACGGCCGAGATCGTGGCCGAACGCTACGGCATCTCGCGCGAGGCTCAGGATGCCTTCGCCGCCCTAAGCCAGCAACGCACGGTCGCGGCGCAAGAGGCGGGGCGGTTCGATGCGGAGCTTGCGCCCCTGACCACCGTCAAGAAGGTGAAAACCCAAAAGGGCGAGCTGCTGCGCGAGGAGGTCACCCTGACGCAGGATGAAGGCATGCGCGCGGGCACGACCGCCGAAAAGCTGGCCGGTCTCGCGCCGGTCTATCAGGGCGGCACGGTTGTGAAAGAGGGATCGTTCATCACCGCTGGCAACAGTTCGCAATTGTCAGATGGCGCGGCCGCGTTGGTGCTGGTCTCGGATAGTGTGGCCCGGGCTGAAGGGCTGACCCCCTTGGGCGCTTTCCGCGGCATGGCCGTCGCCGGGTGCGCGCCCGAAGAGATGGGCATTGGGCCGGTCTTCGCGGTGCCCAAGTTGTTGGAGCGTCACGGACTCGCGGTGGATGATATCGACCTGTGGGAGCTGAACGAGGCTTTTGCGTCTCAGGCCCTCTATTGTCGTGACCGTATCGGCATCGATCCTGCGAAGCTGAACGTCAACGGAGGGGCGATTGCCGTGGGGCACCCCTTCGGCATGACGGGTGCGCGACTGGCCGGACACGTCCTGCATGAAGGCCATCGGCGGCGCGCAAAATGGGCCGTGGTTACCATGTGCGTGGGCGGCGGCATGGGGGCCGCCGGATTGTTCGAGATTTTCTGAAGGGCCGAAGAATGATGCGACGGCCGGAGACGCCAAACCTGATCTGCGCCTCGCATACGATCTCGGGCACCATGCCCGGCAAGCCGGCGCGCCACCCCTTTGCAGAACGGGTGCAGGCCGTCGCAGAGGCAGGGTTTGACGGGCTGACGATCCATTTTCGCGACCATCAGCACCTACTCGCGGGCGCGGCAGACCCCGGTGCGTTGCGTGACTGCGTGGCCGCCGCGGGGCTGACCGTCTCCGAAGTCGAGTTCCTGTCGGATTGGCACAGAGATCCGCTGGGCGGTTCGGTGCGACAAGCGATCAAGACCGCGCACCTGTTCGGGGCCCGCCGAATCAACGTCGGTGCCGATCTTGCCGGATTGAACATTCCGCTGTCGGATCTGGTCGAGCCGTTCCGCCGGCTGACGGGCGCCATCGGTGAGGCCGGTTTGACAACCGCGCTCGAGGTTATCGCATGGGGCACGGTTGGATCGGTCCCGCGAGCTGTTGACCTGCTCGGTGAGGCCCGCGGTCCGGCAGGTCTTTTGTTGGACAACTGGCATCTGGCGGCTCTGGGCGGCGGGCCGTCGGATTTGCCCGATCCGTCCCTTGTCGCAGGGCTGCAAATCAGTGATGCTTTGCGGATGAGCGATCACCCCGCCCGGACCGCGATGGACGCGACCCTGCAGCGCCTGTTTCCGGGCGAAGGACAGCTGGACATTCCGGCGTTCCTTGGTGCGCTGTGGTCTGCCGCCTTACGGTGCGGGGTCACGGTCGAAGTTATCTCAGCCGATGCCGCCGAAGCCCCCGTGCGACACTGCGCCATGCGCGCGGCGGACACAGCGCGACAGGTGCTCGCACAGGCAACGCCATCTTCAGGAAAGGCAGCGTCCCATGTCTGATACGCAAACAGACCCCGACAAGTCGGCAAAATCCCCCGAGCGGGACGTGCGACGCGACTCGAACCCGCGCCGCGAACTGGTTCGTGAGCAACTGATGGAAATTGCCGCGCGAATGTTCGACCAGAACGGGTTCGACCGGGTCTCAATGGCGATGATTGCCCGTGAAGTCGGTCTGGGCCGGTCGGCGATCTATCACTATTTCGCTTCCAAGGACGATATTCTTGCGTCACTGGTCGAGTCCGAGGCGCTGGCCCCGGTCGGCCGCATTCAGCAGCTCGCCCGGGAAGAGGGGAAATCCGCAACCGAGCGCCTGAGCGCCGTGGTCTATGACGGTGTCGTGCGCAGGTTGTCTTTCGGGTCGCGGTTCGTGCGGCTCGCCCGGCTTGAGGCGCAGATTCCCGAGCATCTGCGGCAGGACTACGACCGGTCGCGGCGGGCGATCTATGACGAACATCTGCGGGTGATCGAAGAGGGAATCGCCAGCGGCGAGTTCCGCCCCGTGGATGCGCATATCGCGGCCTTCGGAATCATCGGCATGGCAAACTGGACGACCCGCTGGTATCGCGCCGAAGGCCGTCTGAGCGCTCAGGAAGTGGCGGAAGCCATCACCGATCTGGCGCTCAACTCGGTGCGCGTCCCCGAGACCCGCGACGACCGGATGGCACAATTGCGCGCGCGACTCGGGTCCGTCATTGGCGATCTGGGCGCCATCTCGGACGCGATGGCACCCCCGCCGTCTACTGATCCCTAGTTCGTAGTCCGTAGGGACGATGGGGGCGGCTAGGCCAGGCGGCACACTGACCCTGCGGGTAGCCGACCCCCTGTGAGGCGAACGGCTGCCGGACCACATTAGCCGCCGGGAGGATGAGTGTTGGGCGACCTATTAATGAATCTGGACATGATCACGACGATCGTATTGCGCGGGGCCGCCGTCGGCTCTTTGTTTGCGATCATCGCGATGAGTTTCAACATCGTTCACAATGCAACGGGCATCCTGAACTTCGCCCAGGGAACGATCTTTCTTCTTGGCGCGTTCGGGGCGTTCCTGTTCGCCAACCGGGCCGGCTTTGCGGTGTGGATCCCGATGCTTGTGGTTGTCAGCCTTGTTATCGGGCTGTTCACCGCGGCGCAGGGGTGGCTTACCTTGAAGCCGCTGCGCTCCTCGGTCGAGCAGAACAGCTGGATCATCTCGACCGTGTCGGTCTCGGTGATCATCGCGGCGGTGTTGACGCTGAATTTCGGTGTCTTCGGCAACATGGTCCACGGACCGGTGCCGCGGGTATCGATCATGGGCGTGCGCACGCCGGGGGCGTTCCTGTTGGCGATCGGGTCGATGTTCGCGTGGTATTTCATCCTGCGCTGGTTCCTGCGCCGCACGTTCCAGGGGCTGGCCATCAGCGCCCTGAGCCAGGATTTCGAAGCCGCCCGGGCGGCAGGGCTCGATGTGCGCAAGTTGCAACTGCTGGCCTTCGGCATCTCCGGCGTCATCGCAGGCTCGGTCGGGTTCATGGTCGCGCCGATGATCTCGGTCAGCCCGGACGCCGGGCTGCGCTATGTGCTCAACGGCTTCGTAGCTGCCGTCGTAGGCGGGATCGGCAACAACACCGGAACCCTGATCGGCGGGCCACTGGTTGGCATCGTCGCCGCCGTGACCGCGTTCTACATCGGGGGGGCCTATCAGGACCTCGCATCGCTGCTGGTGCTGGTGCTGATCCTCATGTTCCTGCCGCAAGGCCTGTTTGGTCGTGCCGCCGCACGGAAGGTATAGAAGATGAACACGCAAACCATAACCTCATCTGCGCAACCCCGCCCCGAAACATCGAGTTTCGACAGTGACACCCAGCAGCTCTGGTTGGCCTCGGGGCTGTTGCTGATCACCGGTATCGTGCCGGCGCTGTTCGGCAATGCCTATTGGGAACATTCGTTCCAGCTTATGAACATCTACATTGCCGTGACGGTGCTGCAGAACTGGCTTTTCGTCGATGCGGGGCAGAAGTCCTTCGGTCAGGGCGTGTTGCTCGGGCTTGGCGCCTACGGGCTGGCCGTCGCCAGCGGCGTTTTCGATCAGCCGATCGCGGTCGGACTGTTCTGGGGCATCGTCGCCTCGGCCGCCGGGGGGCTTCTGTTCGCTTTGCCTGCGCTGCGCGTGCAGGGCTTCCATCTGGGCTTCGTGACCCTTTCGGCGGCGGTCGTCTTTCCGCAGCTCTTGTTACAAATGGATGATCTGACGCAGGGGCTGAACGGGATCTCGATGCCGATGCGCGGCCTGTCTGAGCCCCTGCTACTGGGGGTGAGCACCCTGTCCCTTCTGTGTACGGCTGCACCGATCATTGCGCTTCTGTTCCACTACAAAATGCGCCGGTCCCGGCTGGGCCGCCGGATGCGCACCGCCGCCGAGAGCCCCGAGGCCGCGCGCTCGCTGGGGATCCGCCCAGGCGTCATGAGCTCGCTTGCGTTCCTGATCGCATCGGTCGGAACCGGCATCTGCGGTCTGCTGTTCGTCCCCGCGGTGAGCTTCGTAACGCCGCAAAGCTTCCTGATGGATGTGTCGTTCATCTTCTTTTTCGCGGTGGTCGTGGGTGGACGCGGCCAGCTTCTGGGGCCGGTCGTCGGAATCTGGGCCGTGTTCACGATCCCCAACATCCTGCTGGTCGATCTGGCACACTACAAACCGCTGGTCTACGGTTTCATCACCCTCTTCGTGGTGATCCTGTTCCCTGACGGCATCGTCGGCACGATCGAGGAATTTCGCCAGAAAAAGCGCAAGGCCGGGGGCGGTGAACGCGCCTTTCACCTGACCGCGCTGACCGACTGGCTGTCCGCGCTGCCCGATCACAAGGCAGCCGCCGAGGATGAGCCGATCCTGACCGTACGCGGCGCGACGAAACGCTTTGGCTCGGTGGTTGCAGTCGATCGCGTGGATTTCGATCTGCGTCCGGGCGAAGTACACGGGTTGATCGGGGCCAACGGGTCCGGGAAGACCTCTTTGCTCAACATCCTCAACGGGTTCAGCCGCATGAATGAGGGCAGCTACCACTTCGCGGGACGGGATGTCTCGAAAGCCACCGCGCCGGCGATTGCCGAACGCGGGCTTGGCCGGACGTTCCAGACGCCGCGCGTGTTTCCGTCCTTCTCGGTCTGGAACAACGTTCGCGTGGGGCTCGACGCGCGCGAGACAGAGATGCCAGCGGGGCTTGAGCAGATCCTGCGCGAGATGGAAGCGGAGCACGCCGATGGCATGCCGACGCTTCTATCGCATGGCCAACGCCGCATCCTTGAAGTGGTGCGTGTGGTCCTGAAAGACAGCCCCGTGGTGCTGTTCGACGAGCCGGCGGCCGGCTTGTCGGGGGAAGAGCGTGAAGAGTTCTCGAAGCTGGTCAAACTGCTGAGCCGGAAACTGGGCACGGCGGTGGTTCTGGTCGAACACGATCTTGAGCTGGTGTGGTCCATCGCCGATCGGATCACCGTTTTGGAAACCGGTTCGGTGATCGCTTCGGGGCGGCCGGCCGATCTGGTCCGCGATCCTGCGGTTCAACATCTGTTTGTAGGGGGCGCCCATGTCGATGCTTGACGTTAAAGACCTGACCGCCGGATATGGCGACATTCCGGTGGTCCGACAAATCTCGCTTGCGGTGGAGCCGGGCGAAATCCTGTTGATCGGAGGCGAGAACGGAGCCGGGAAATCCACCCTCCTGCGGGCCATCAGCGGTTTTAATACGCCGGCCTCGGGCACCGTCATGCTCGACGGCGTCGATGTGACCGGCCAGCCGCCCGAGCAGACCGCAAAACAGGGGCTGCGGCTGGTGCTGGACAATCACCGCGTGTTTCCCGAACTGTCGGTGCACGACAACCTGAGGCTAGGACAGGCAGCGGGGCGCCGCGATCCGGACAGCTTTGCGAAGTCGCTTGAGCAGATTCACGACGTGTTTCCGATCCTGAAGGAAAAGGAAAAGCAATACGCCCGCGATCTTTCGGGCGGGCAGCAGCAGATCCTTGCCCTGGGGCAGGCGTTTGTGGCGCAACCGAAGGTCCTGCTGTGCGACGAGCCGTCGATGGGGGTGGCGCAGATGCTCTTGCCGCCGATCCTGTCTTTCCTGCGCAAATGGGCCGAATCCGGCACGGCGGTGGTGATCGTTGAGCAGCACCTCAAGATCACGCAGCCCTATACGGACCGTGCGATCATCATCAGCCGGGGTGAGGTGGCGCTGGAATGCCCCTCGCAGGAGCTTGACGCCAGACTGGCCGATTACAACGCCACGCGGATGGCCAGCGCAAGCCATGGTTGAGACCGACTACGGCCTGCCCGACAGTGCGGGACTTGTGTGCTGGACAGGGCAGGTCGGTCCCGGCGACATCGACGAGAACGGCCACATGAACGTGCGGTCCTATGATCGTGTTCTGGAAGAGGCCGACATGGCCTTTTTCTACACCATGGGGTGGACGCCGGAGTATCCGCAGGTCGAGCGCAAGGGCTTCTTTCGCGTCGAAAAGCATGTGCGGTATCAATCGGAGTTGCTTCTGGACGCGCCGCTTGTGGCCACCGCGTGGCTGATCGCCACCGACCTTAAACGCTTCCAGTTGTTTTTCCAGCTGTGGCACGCACAGACCCGGGCCCGTGCGGCAACGATGGAAACACTGTTGCTACACATGGACCTGACCAGTCGCAGACCCGCAGCGATGCCACAAGGGCCGATGGCGCAGAACTGGACGGCGCTGCAAGACCTGCAGGACGGCGTGCCAGTTCCGCAGGGCATCGGCCGCAAGGTCTCGTTCCACAAACAGGATTAGGTTTTAGTCCCAACAGACGATGAGCTCCGGGTGCCGCCCGCCTAGATCTGTCAGGGAACAGAACAGGGAATGCCAGCGTCATGAGCAGCGAACAATCTCCGCAGTATGAGACCGACACGCCGGTGCGGTACGAGGCCCGGGGCGGCGTCGCCTGGATCATGATGAACCGGCCCAAATACAACAACGCCCAAAACAGCCAGATGACTTATGCGCTGGATGATGCCTTTCGGCGTGCAGTCGATGACGATGCGGTGAAGGTGATCGTCCTGGGCGGTGAGGGGAAGCATTTCTCGGCCGGGCACGATATCGGCACGCCGGGCCGCGATACGAATCAGCCGTTCGAGCGGCGGCTCTTGTGGGAGGATCACACCCGCAAAGAGGGGGCGGAGTTCCTTTATGTGCGCGAGCAGGAGCAATACCTTGGAATGTGCCGCCGCTGGCGCGATTGCCCGAAGCCGACCATCGCGATGGTGCAGGGGGCGTGCGTGGCCGGGGGGCTGATGCTCGCCTGGGTCTGCGATCTGATCATCGCCTCCGACGACGCATTCTTTCAGGATCCCGTCATTCGCATGGGCATTCCGGGTGTTGAATATTTCGCCCATGCCTTTGAGCTTCCGCCGCGCGTCGCCAAGGAATTCCTGCTGCTCGGGGACCGGATGCCGGTCGCGCGCGCCGAGCAGTTCGGCATGGTCAACCGGATCGTCCCGCGCGACGAACTGCTCGCTGCGACCGCCCAATGGGCCGAGAAGCTGGCCGGGATGCCATCGCTTGGTATGTGGCTGACCAAACAGGCGGTGAACCACGTCGAGGATCTGCGCGGCAAGCGGACCGGCATGGATGCGGTATTCCACATGCACCATTTCGCCCATGCCCAGAATGAGCTCGTCTCCGGGGACCGGTTGTCAGGGCTGGACGCCGGCGGCATGGCCCGGGCGAATAAAGACGCGGCGCAAAAGGACGGCTGAGGATGGATCTGACTTATTCCGAACAGGAAATCGCATTCCGGGCCGAGGTGCGCGCCTGGATGGCAGAGCATGTGCCAGAAGAACCCCTGCCGAGTTTCGACGCCTCACGTGAAGGGTTCGACGCGCATCGGGCGTGGGAAGCGGTCCTCAACGAAGGGCGCTGGGGCATGGTCACCTGGCCAGAAGAATTCGGCGGCCGCGGGCTGGACCTGATCCGCTGGCTGATCTTCGAAGAGGAATACTATGCCGCGCGGGCACCATTGCGGGTGAACCAGAACGGGATTTTTCTTCTGGGACCGACGCTCATGGAGTTCGGGACCGAAGCGCAAAAGGCCCGATTCTTGCCGAAGATGGCCACCGGAGAAGAGATCTGGGCGCAGGCCTGGTCCGAGCCGCAGGCCGGGTCCGATCTCGCCGCCGTCCGCGCCAAAGCGGTTCGCGACGGGGACGATTACGTCTTGTCGGGCCACAAGATCTGGTCCTCGCGGGCGGTCTATGCCGACTGGGCCTTCGGACTGTTCCGCACGGACCCCGAAAGCGAGCGGCACCGCGGTCTCAGCCTGATCCTGTTCGACCTCAATTCCCCCGGCGTGGTCCGGCAGCCGATTCATCAGATCAATGGTGAACACGGGTTCGCGGAACTCATCCTGGAGGATGTGCGCGTGCCGGCGGAAAACATCGTCGGCGCGGAAGGGCAGGGGTGGAAAATCTGCATGGCCACTGCCGGATTCGAGCGCGGATTGATGCTGCGCTCGCCCGCGCGGTATCAGGTGGCGGCGGGGGCGCTCGCGCGACTGGCACACAGTCGCGGCGATGCGCTTGATCCGGTCCTGCGCGCGCGGGTCGCCGACGCCGCGATGAACGCCGAAGCCTATGCCCTCTCCATCTATGCCACAGCCTCGCGGCTCGAGGCGGGCGGCAAGATCGGCGCTGAGGCTAGCACCAACAAGATTTTCTGGTCCGAAATGGACATCGCCCTGCACGAGACCGCGCTGGACATCCTCGGCGACCGTGCCGAGCTGTTGCCTGATGCGCCAGGGGCGCAGGATGCGGGCACCTGGCTGGACGGATACCTTTTCGCGCTGGCGGGGCCGATCTACGCCGGAACCAACGAGATCCAGCGCAACATCATCGCCGAGCGGATGCTCGGCCTGCCAAGGGGCTGAGCGCATGGAGTTCGTATTCACCGAAGAACAGCAGATGATGGCCGAGATGGCGCAGGGCTTCCTTGCGGATCGCTGCACCACGGCGGACCTGCGCAAGTTGACCGACAGTGGCGATACGTTCGATGCAGATCGCTGGGCGGGGCTCGTCGATTTGGGTCTGCTCGGCGCGCTGGTGCCCGAAAGCGCCGGGGGCCTCGGGCTGGGACGTGCCGACGTCATCCAGATCGCCACGGCCTGCGGAGCAGCCCTGCTGCCCGAACCTTTGGTCGATGTGATGGGGGTCGTGCTGCCCGCGTTGAACGATTTGGGGCAGGATGCGCTGGTGGCGGATGTTCTGAAGGGCGCAGCCCATGTGGCGCTGGTCCATCCGGATGCCCAACTGGTGCAGGATGCCCCCCGCGGGACGCATATTCTGGTTATGACCCCCGAGGCGGTGACGTTGGCCGGCGCAGAGGAGGTCACGTTGACCGCGCAGCCATCGATCGACCCTGCCCGGGCGTTGTCCTCGGTTTCGATGGACGGCGGCGCGATTATCGCCCAAGATGCCGAGGCCTTCGCGCAGGTGGCCCGCAGCGGCGCGGCCGGTGCGCTGTTCGCGGCGGCGCAACTGCTTGGCATTGCGCAGAAAGCCATCGATATCTCGGTCGCTTTCGCCTGTGAGCGTCAGCAGTTCGGCAAACCCATCGGCAGCTATCAGGCGATCAAGCATCATCTGGCCAGCGCGCAGGTGGCCGTGGAATTCGCCCGCCCTGTGCTACATGCAGCTGCCGCGCCTGCGGCGACAGCGGCGCGGATCGCCCATGCCAAGATCGCCTGCGGCCGTGCCGCAGATCTGGCCACGCGCAGCGCGGTGCAGGTCCATGGCGGCATGGGCTATACGCAGGAAACCGACGTGCATCTTTACCTCAAGCGGGCGCTGGCCCTGCGCCGCATCTGGGGCAGTGAAACCGACCACCGCAACCGCTATGCCGCGCGGCTCGAAACCTCAGCCTTCGGGCCGGACACACTTTTCGCAAAGGAGGCATAATATGCCCGAAGCCTATATTGTTGATGCCATTCGCAGCCCCGTGGGCCGCAAAAAGGGCACGCTTGCCGATGTGCATTCCGCCGATCTGGGGGCCCATTCGATCAAAGCCCTGATGGAGCGCACCGGCGTCGATCCGGCGGCGGTGGATGATGTGGTCTTTGGCTGCGTCGATACTCTTGGTCCACAGGCAGGCGACGTGGCCCGCACCGCTTGGCTGGTGGCTGGTCTGCCCCAGCACGTGCCCGGCGTCACCGTTGACCGCCAGTGCGGATCGTCGCAACAGGCGATCCACTTCGCGGCGCAAGGCGTCATGAGCGGGACGCAGGATCTAGTGGTCGCAGGCGGTGTGCAGAACCTCAACGCAATCCCGATTTCCGGCGCGATGCTGGCAGGGCAAACATACGGCTTCCCCGACCCCTTCTCGACCTCGCCGGGGTGGCGGGCGCGTTATGGCACGGACGAAGTGAACCAGTTCCGATCGGCGCAGATGATCGCCGAGAAGTGGGATCTTTCGCGCGATGCGATGGAGGCTTTCGCGCTGGACAGCCACACCCGCGCGCTGGCCGCGACCGACGACGGACGCCTGCAACAGGAGATCGCGCCGCTCAACGGTCTGGACTATGATGAAACGCCCCGGCGCGACACCTCGCTCGAGCGGATGGCAAGCCTCAATCCGCTGCGGGAAGGCGGGACGATCCACGCCGGCATTTCCAGCCAGAACGCCGATGCCTCGGCGGCGCTTCTGATCGCATCGCAGCGTGGCGTGGACGATCACGGATTGACGCCGCGCGCGCGTATTCACCACCTCTCGGTGCGGGCGGACGATCCGGTCTGGATGCTCACCGCGCCGATCCCGGCCACCCGCCACGCGCTGGACAAGGTCGGACTGACCGTGGACGATATCGACCTGTTCGAATGCAACGAGGCTTTCGCGTCGATCCCCATGGCTTGGATGAAAGAGCTCGGCGTCCCGCACGAGAAGGTCAACGTGAACGGCGGTGCCATCGCGCTGGGACATCCGCTGGGCGCGACCGGGGCGCGGATGATGACGACGATGCTATACGAGCTTGAGCGACGCGGCGGCCGCTACGGTCTGCAGACCATGTGTGAAGGCGGTGGTCAGGCCAACGTCACGATCATCGAACGGCTGTGACCGCGCGGGCAGTATAACAAAAAAGGGAATAAGAGACATGGGAATTTGTGAGGGACGTGTTGTCATCGTGACGGGCGCAGGCCGCGGGCTTGGCCGGGCCTATGCGCTGGAACTGGCGCGGCAGGGCGCGTCGGTCGTGGTGAACGACCTTGGGGTGAGCAACCACGGTGAGGATATGGGCGAGAGCCCTGCAGACGCGGTGGTCTCCGAGATCACCGCAGCCGGCGGCAAGGCCATCGCCAATCATTGCGACGTTGCCGACTGGGACGCCACGCGCGCCATGGTCGATGAGGCGATCGACACGTTCGGCGGCCTTCACGCGGTGGTCAACAATGCCGGCTTCGTACGCGACCGGATGTTTGTCTCGGCCACACCGGACGAATGGGACGCGATCATGCATGTGCATCTGCGCGGCCATTTCTGCACCGCCCGCCACGCCGCGGACTATTGGCGCGGGCTGGCGAAAGAGGGCAAGTCCGTGGACGCGCGTATCGTCAACACGACCTCGGGCGCGGGCCTGCACGGCTCGATCGGGCAGACGGCCTATTCCACAGCCAAGGGCGGCATCGCGACGATGACCCTGGTGCAGGCCGCCGAGCTGGGCCGATACGGCATCACCGCCAACGCGCTGGCCCCCAACGCCCGGACCCGGATGACGGAAGGGGCCTTCGGTGAGGCGATGAGCCAGAAAGACGGCGACTTCGATATCTTCGCCCCCGAAAACACGGCCCCCCTGATCGCCTGGCTGTGCTCCGACGCTTCGGCCAAGGTCAGCGGGCAGGTGTTCGAACTGATCGGCGGCAACCTGCGTCTGTGTCTGGGCTGGTCCGATGGCCCGCAAGAGGACGCCGGTCGCGCGTGGCAGGCCGACGAAATCGGCAGTGCTGTTGACCGTTTGTTGGCAGAGCGTCCTGCAGCCAAGCCGGTCTGGGGCACGTCCTGAGTTTGCGGCGCGGGGGCTTATCCCCCCGCGTGACGCTCGACAAGGTCAAGAAACAGGGGGCGTTCGCCGCCACCGTGAACCTCGAGCACCGCGCCCGAGACATAGGCGGCCATCGGGCTGGACAGAAAGACCGTCGCCGCGGCCACGTCCTGCGGGACGCCAAGCCGCTTGAGCGGCAGGGACGCGGCAATCGCGTCGCGTGCCGCGACCCCGCCATAGGGCAGGGCATCGCCGCCACTGTCCACCAGCCCCACAACAATGGCATTGACCCGCACGTCGGGCCCCCATTCAGCCGCGAGGCTGCGGGTCAGCCCCAGCAGACCGGCCTTGGCAGCGCCATAGACCGAGGTCCCCGGAGAGGGCCGGGTGCCCGAGACCGAGGCGATGTTGACAATGCTGCCGCCGCCTTCGTTGCGGACCAGCCAGCGGTGGGCGGCTTGCGACATGTGGATCGGGGCCATCAGGTTCAAGGCGACAATCTTTTCGTGAAACCGGGGCGAGACCGTGGCCGCATCCGCCGCCGGTGCGCCGCCTGCGTTGTTGATCAGAATGTCGAGCCGCCCGAAGGTCTCGGCCACCTGCTGCACGAACGCGGCTGCGGCCTCGGGGTCGCGCACGTCGCAGGGCCAGAACCGCGCCTGCTTGCCGCCCCCCTCAGGCAGGGTCTCGGGCGCTGTGCGTCCACAGATGGCGACATCGGCGCCTGCGTCCAGCAACATCGCGGCAATGCCCGCGCCGATCCCGCGACTGCCGCCGGTGACGATGGCGACCTTGCCGGTCAGCTGTGATGCGAATTGTGAAACCGGTGCTGTCATTGCAATCTTTCCCGTGACGAAGTGGTGTGCCACAGATTTAGCGTCCGAGGTGCGGCAGGCGTCGTCTTATCGGACGATGCCATTTTCGGCCGGTTCGGGGCAATCCTGATCCCGACAGACCGGTTGAAAAGGATCATGGCGGGGCAACGGATGGATACAGATGGAACGAACGACATGACGGTATCGACTTTGCCGGCCTGCTGCGCCTGGGCGGCACGGACCTATGGCGATGCGCCCTACATCGAAGATGGTGACACTAAGCTGAGCTTCCGGCAGTTCAACGCCGAACGCAGGCGCTTCGCCGCGGCATTGCTTGCATCGGGCGTCGAGCCGGGCGACCGTGTGATGATCCTTGCACCCAATTGTGCGCACTGGCTCATCGCGGCCATGGGCATCGCCAGCATCGGCGCGATCATGATTCCCGTCTCGACCCGCTTCACCGGCCGCGAAATCGAGGATCTGGCCCTGCGCGGCGGCGCCCGGATGATCGTCAGCGTGGGCGACTTCTTGAAATCCTATTATCCAGACCTTCTGACGCCGGCGACCCGCGACCAGGTCAACGAAGTTGTCGTGATCGGCCGCGCAGGGCACGACACAGCGTGGGATGACTTCATGGCGCGGGCGGGGGGCGTCCCGGACGAAACCCTGGCTACCCATGAAGATGCGGTCACCGGGGATACCGTCAGCGATATCCTTTTCACCTCCGGCACTACCGGACGCTCGAAAGGGGTGATGTATGCCCATAAACAGTTTATCGACGTTGTCACCGCCTGGACCGCCCGCGTAGGCCTGCGCAAGGGCGACCGCACGCTGGTCATTCCGCCCTTCTTTCACGCTTTCGGCTACCGCGGTGGCGCCATCGGGTCGTTGATCGTCGGCGCCACGGTCCTGCCGCATCAGGCGTTTGATGCGGGCGAGGTTCTGGAACGTGTGGCCCGCGACCGCGTCACCGTGATCCCCGGCCCCCCGGCCATTTTCCAGGGCATGTTGAACCATCCGGGCTTTGACCAGATCGATCGCTCTTCCCTGCGGCTCGGCATCACCGGGGGGGCCGTTATCCCGTCGGTTCTGGTCGAGCGCATGCGCAACGAACTGGGCTGTGAAGGCGTGTGCAACGGATACGGGCTGACCGAATGCGGCGGTTATGGCACCATGTGCAACACCACCGACCCGATCGACGTTGTCGCCAAGACCGCGGGCCCGCCCATGCCCAGCGTCGAGATCGAGATGATGGATGAGGCCGGACGCATCCTGCCGCGGGGCGAAACCGGTGAGATTGTCGTGCGCGGATATATCGTCATGCAGGGCTATTTTGACGACCCCGAGGCCACGGCCGCCACCATTGACGCCGAAGGCTGGCTGCATACGGGCGACGTCGGCCGGCTCGACGCGGCGGGCAATCTGGTGGTTGAGGATCGGCTGAAGGACATGTTCATCGCCGGCGGTTTCAACTGCTACCCGGCCGAGATCGAACGCATTCTGTCCAGCCATCCTGCGGTGGGGCAGGCAGCGGTCATCGGCATCCCCGACGCGCGGCTGGGCGAGGTGGGCAAGGCCTTCGTCGTCCTGCGTCCGGGCACGCGCGCGACCCCGGACGAGCTGATTGCATGGTCCCGCGAGAACATGGCGAACTACAAGGTGCCGCGCGTGGTCGAGATCCGCGCCACCCTTCCGGTCAGTCCACAAGGCAAGGTGCTCAAGCGCGAACTCGCGTAGCAGGAGCCCGACACCGCGCTCGGCGGGGGAGCCCCGGGGCTGGACGATCGCGCAGCCGTGCGGGTGGCGGGGCTTGGCCCAGTGTCCCCCTGATTGTGACCGGACGGCTACGCCGGACCGACATGACCCTGACCCGGTGCAACGGGCGCCTAAGCGCGACCTTCACCGCAGGAACCTGCGGGGTGACGGGGAATCGGCGACGCTCTTTCGCAGAGATGAACCCCAATGGCGGCGCTTCCCTCGACCCTCTCATCGGGGCAGTGGGCCACGGGCGCCCTCTTTCCGATCAAGCATAACCATGGCGAGCGCGGACAGGGTCGCTTTGGGCGCGCGATCATGGGCACCGGCGGCGCGCAGAGCCTTGCCCGCGCGACTGAGAGCCGGCGTTGTCCCCGACAGCGCCTAGCCCAGGCCGGCGCCGCCATCGGCGACGTGGATCGCGCCGGTCACGAACCGCGCATCCTCGGACGCGAGATAGGCATAGAGGCCGGCGATCCCCTCGGGCGCGACACCCTCGGTCAGGTCGGGCAGGATCGGGTCGTGGGCCCTGGACATCGAGGGCGCATCCTTGAGCGGCGGCAGCGCGCTGGCGATGGAAGTCTGCACGCGGCCGGGCACGACCACGTTGGCGCGAATCCCGCGCGGCGCCCATTCCGCGGCCAGCGCCTGCGTCAGACCGAGGATCCCTGCCTTGGCCGCCGCATAATGGGCCGCATAGGCAATCCCCCGCAGGCCCGCGGTCGAGGACGTATTGATGATGGAGCCGCCTCGGCTCTCGAGCGCGGGCAGGGCCGCCTGACAGATTTCGAAGACGCTGGTCAGGTCGATCTGGATCATCTGCGCCCAGTGCTGCGCCGTGATGCGGTCTGCGTGCTGGCGGCGGTAAATGCCCGCGATGTTGATGACCGCATCCAAACCGCCGAACGCCTCGGCCGCCCGTTCGGCCATGTCCGCCGAGGCACCCGGCTGGGCTGCGTCATAAAGGAGCGGAACCGTCTTCGACCCGCTTGATCCTGCGGTCTGTGACAGTCCCTCCCGGTCGCGGTCGGCCAGCACGAGCGCGGCGCCCTCGCGCGCAATGCGTCGCACGACAGCCCGCCCGATCCCCGACGCCGCCCCCGTAATCAGGACAACTTTGCCTTCGAAGCGCTGCATGGCCCCCCCTTCCATCTGGCAAGTCCGGACACGGACCCGATCGTCCGGGAACCGTCAAATTCGGTGTGGCCAATGTCAAGACGCACGGAGCGCCTTGTGCTTGTCCCGCCGCTAGACGGTGGAGTCCGTGCCATAGCGAGCTTGGAGAGGCCGCCATTAAGAGGACGATTCGAGATTTTTTGAGTCAAGACTATGCCGCCTTCAGTGAAAATTTCACTCGCTGCAAGGTCTCACTTTCCGACCACCGGTTTCGGTCGCGGCGCTGGCAGGGATACATTGAAAATATCCGCTCGAAGCGAGAGAAATCCCAAATTGCGAGCGCGGATCACAATCCGCGGCTGCTCGATTGGAGCGCCAGACGCAGCTCAATGTGCAAATACATCACAGCACATCAGGTTGCGGCGCTGCTTGCTTCGAAGCTGGTGACACGGGCGCAAATTCAGGCGGCAGGCCTCAGGTCATGAGTGCCGTTGAAACAGCTGAAGCGTAAAGAGCAAGGCGACCCATGTCATACGCTGGCGCTTGTGACACGGGACCTTGCGAGGGGCGGCAAGCCTCCCGTTCGAACCCCACCGGCGCGGGCGAACTCCGTGCAAAGGAGACGCTGGCGAAGACTCTTGTCTTCCGATTCGCGACCTCCGAGAAGGCCGACCTGCGCGCCAAGGTCGAGGCCGCTGGCCTGCCTGCCTCAACGCTTCTTCGCGAGGCGCTTGGCCTCACCGAGGCCCGCCGCCGCAAGCCAATCCCGTGCGTCGATCCGGCGCTGGTGCTGGCCGTAGGGCGCATCGGCGGCAACCTCAACCAGATCGCCCGCTGGCTGAACCACGCGATGAAGGTCGGGCGCATCGACCGCGACACGCTGTCCGTCGCGCGCCACCTGCTGGTGATCGAACGCCAGCTTGCCCAGCTCCTCGAAGAGGCGCGGCGGTGCTAATCAAGTTCTTTTCCAACGGCAAAGGCGTGGGCGCGGGTTCGGTCGGATATCTCGCGCCTGAGCGCGTGCTGGCTTATGACGGCAACCGCGACCTGCTCCGTGACGCCGAGGGCCAACCCACGGCCGTCACCCGCGTTCCTGCGCGGAAATCCCGAGCGCACCAAGGCCCGGATCGACGCCAGCCGCCACCAATGGACCTACCGCGCACGCGTGATCAGCTTTGCCGCCGAGGACACGCCCAGCGAGGCACAGCAAGTCAAGGTCATGGACGCCTTCGAGCAGCTAGCCTTCGCAGGGTTGGACAGCGAGCAATCTGACATTCTCTGGTTCCGTCACAGCCATGAAGACCGCGTCGAGCTGCACTTCTGCACGCCGCGCCTTGAGCTGACCACCGGGCGCAGCCTCAACATAGCACCACTAGGCGACCAAGACGCCTATGACAGCCTGCGCGACCTGATGAACCAGCGCCACGGCTGGGCCGATCCAATGGAGCAGGGGCGCGCTCAGGAGGTGCGCGGGACGATTGAGGTCCCGGCCCGCGTCCAGGGCCCCGACGAGCTGCATGCGTGGATCCTCGATCAAATATCGATGGGTCTGAATGAGGATCGCGCCAGCCTGCTCGACGCCCTGGCCGGGGCGGGGTTCAACCTGCCTCGCGTCGGCAAGGCCTACTTGACCGCCCAGGACCCCGAGACCGGCGAGCGCTGGCGCCTTAAGGGAGAGGTTCTTCATGAAGACTGGCAAGCCGACCCGGTTGAGCGAAAAGCTGAACGCGGAGCTGGACACGATACGCCAAGATTACGCGCCTCGATGGCGTCCCAGCTGGAGTGTTTCAAGACCGATTTGACGGCTATTGCGAGCGACGCACGACGTACCATCGAGAGCGATACCCGCTGCTTCTTGAACGAGAACAGAAGCTTGTTCGAGGCGCGGACCGAGCAGATCAGGCGCTGGCTGACTATCTCGCTTGGGTGATTTCTGGACTGATGGTGACGGGGATTGACCTGCCCCCCATTGGTCCCTCATTCATAACGAGAGTCTGCAGGTTGGATTTGGGTATTCCGGTTCCCCGTCTATCGCAAGCGCGCCGGGCGCGTGGCCCTCAAATTGCTCAAGCGCTCGGCGCGCTTGCTGCGGTGTCTGGTTGCAGAGCGACAAGTGTGGCCGACCGTGTTGTAGTCGTAGCGCCACAAGGCCAGCTTGCGCCGTGCGTCGTCCAGGCTGTCGAATATTTCCTCGTTCAAGAGCTCGTGGCGCAGGCTGCCGTTGAAGCTCTCGATGAAGGCGTTCTGTTGGGGCTTGCCCGGATCGATATAGTGCCATGGGACCTCGTTCTCGTCGGCCCATTTCAGGATCGGCTGACTGGTGAACAATGTACCGTAATCGCTGATAATGCAGCCGGGTTTGCCGTAGACCCGGATGAGGGCACTGAGTTCCCGGGCGACCCGCGCACCAGACAGGCTGGTGTCCGCCACGAAGCATAGGAATTCCCGGATGCAATCATCGATTACCGTCAGAATTCGGAATTTCCGCGAAGCACCGAAGCTGTCGGATACAAAGCCCAGCGACCACCGCGCGTTGACGCCCGCGGCCGATGGCATCGGGGTTCGTGTGCCACGCGCTCGCTTGCGACCGCGTCGTCTTTTCACGGACAGCCCTTCCTCGCGATAGATCCTGTAAAGCTTTTTGTGGTTCATGATCATCCCCTTGCGTTCCAGCAGGACACCGATCCGGCGGTAGCCAAACCGGCGTCGCTTGCCTGCGATCTCCTGCATCTTCTTGCGGATATCGACACTGTCTGGCGGGCGTTCTCGCCGGACTGTCTTGGAATCGACGCCCCCTCTCATGGTTTGCGGGCAAACCACAGCCGGGCAGTGGACAAGCCGGCAGGCCCGACGCTGCGAGTTCTCATGATCCCGCATCACCCGGAGCGCCGCGTCTCGCAGCATGGTCAATGTCGTCAGGGTCGGTCTTGCCCTCAAACCGATGGCGGGTTGACGGCCTCCATTCCCAGCAGGTCTTTCAGCACGACATTGTCGAGCATCGTATCGGCCAGTAGGCGTTTGAGTTTGGAGTTCTCGTCCTCCAGCGCCTTCAGCCTGGCGGCTTCTGACACCTCCAGGCCGCCTTATTTGGCCTAAAGCTTGTAAAAAGTGGAGGGGGTCAGCCCATGGCGACGACACACTTCGGTTGTCGGCATGCCCGCCTCCTGTTCTTTAATCACCCCGATAATCTGCGCTTCAGTAAAACGACTCTTTCGCATTCGTCTGCTCTTTCAAGGTTGGGCAGACTCTACATCAGGGTGAGGGACTTCGCGGGGGGCAGGCCATTTGCAAGCTCGCTGATCGCTGCATCCGCAACCTTCTGCACGTCTTCAGCTGCAAGCGGCGGCCTATCAAACTGCTCGTACATTTCAATATACTTGGCGCTATCGCATGGTCGCAGCTACAACTTTTGTAGATTGAGCAAGGTCTACTCAATGTTACGAATGGCGCTGTTGGTAGGCATTCTCGGGGCATAGGACATGGGCCTCAGAATCACATCCCCAATTTCGTGATCGTAAGTGTGATCGTAGGGCATGTCTTGAAGCCGCAAAGCGCTTACTGCCTTCTGGTAGCAACTCTCTTCGTCGTTCAGCTTTTTCTTCCCAAGAGCTTCAAGAATCCGATCTCTCAGTTGCCCCTTAAGTTCGGAGCGAGATCTTTCGGCGATTGACCTATCAGAAGTATCCGCAGAAATCCGAATTTGGCTCTAGCCGCCCATAGCT
This sequence comes from Thalassorhabdomicrobium marinisediminis, assembly GCF_003072065.1. Lineage (GTDB taxonomy): Bacteria > Pseudomonadota > Alphaproteobacteria > Rhodobacterales > Rhodobacteraceae > Octadecabacter > Octadecabacter marinisediminis. The sequence goes on along the minus strand of NZ_QCYG01000008.1, from coordinate 20,551 downwards.
TCACGGGCTTCTTTAGGTACCGTCATGCAAACAAAAAATATATTGCGCCGACGGCTCACTGTTGCTGCGTGCCAACGCAAGGCCTGACCTCCCTCTAATGTCAGTAGTAAGCCACCGCTGGCGGAGCATGATCTATCATGTAATGGGATTGGAGCTAGAAGAAGCTTTGGAGGCGAGTACCGGAATCGAACCGGTGTACACGGATTTGCAATCCGCTGCGTCACCACTCCGCCAACTCGCCGTTCGCCCTGTGGTATCAGACCTTTAGCGACTATCGTGTCGGAGCGCAATACCCCCCCTGCCACACAGGCCGCCACACATTCTTGTTCTGTTCACGTTCTAATCTCCCGCGCTTTCAGGGCCCGAACCTTCTGGCGGGCGGATCGCGTGTAATGCCGCACCATCGCCGTGCTTTGTCCGGGCACGGCTGCAATCACGTCATCATCGGCGCCTGCGTTCAGCAGTTCCACGGCGGCCGTGTAGCGCAGGGCGTGGTTATCATAGTCCAGCGCGCCGATCTGGGCGCGGATCTTGCGGATCGCCTGGGCCGCGCCACGATAGGACCAAGGGCCGGTGGCCGCCTCGTTTGTCAGGATGAACACAGACCGCTTCGGGGTCGCGTCCAGCGCCGCGTGTAGCTGGGCCGTCAGCGGCACCCACAAGGGTTTGCCGGTCTTACCCTGCTTCACGTTCAGCCCGCCGTCCTCAAGGTCGCTCCACTTCATCTTGAGGACATCCCCGATGCGCTGACCGGACCCGAGAAGCAACTCGAAGGCCAGCAACGTGCGGCCCGTCGCCACCGCGCGAAAGGCGTCCACCTTGGCTTGCGGTCCTGCTTCTCATAGTCCAGCGACTTGATGCCCTTGACGGGGTTTTCCTCGCTCTTGGTGAGCAGCCCCATGTCCTTCGCATACTCCATCACGATCGACAGGACGCGGGTGCGGTAGTTGGCGCTGTGCGGGCTGGTTTTCTTGGCCCACTTGTCGCGCCACGCGATGACGCTCGATGTGTTTGGGTTCCAGATGTCCGATCTTCGAGGCGAAGAACGTCAGGTGTTTTTAATAGTCGCTTTTGGTCCTTGGCTTAAGGCCGGTTAATTTGGGCGATTTCCGGTATTGCCGGATCACCGCCGCGATGTCGCGGCCGAAGGCGACCGGCTCGGGCTGATTCAACAGCCGCTCGCGCTCCTGATGCAGCGCAAACGGCACGGGCTCGCCTTCGGGAAACTGCGTCTCCATGCGCACCTTTACGATGCGGCCGGCGATGCGGCGGCGGAACAACAGAACGCCGTCCCGCTTCCTGCGATGCACATAAGATGGAAGTTCGCGGCCGTTCATCAACTCATTTCCAAATAATTGGCGTAGCTACCCTATTGGGCGGCGGCCCCCGCACAGGGGGAAACCTGCCATTTTATCTTCCGGATAGAGATACATATTTCACGAAACCGCGCCAAAAATGAAGCGAAAAGCAAGCCAAGCCGGAGCAAAACTAACGCGGAAATCGGAGAAAAAGGTGTGAGAAAATCTGCGGCAACGTAGGCCAAGTAGATTGAAAATAATGAGGTGCCCCTAGGTGTCTGATCTCACGGTTTGATGGTGCGATCCTTACTCAGGCTTGGAAGGAAGCATTATGGGACAAGTTTGTCACGGGAGCGCCACGACCACGCACGCGGTCAGAGCTGCAATACAGCGATCGGAGGCTTCGCTCGCGTAGTTGAGCAAGGAGTTAGGCATCAATCCCAAAACCGTCGCAAAGTGGCGCAAGCGTGCGACGGTGGAGGATTTGAAGACCGGGTCGAAGGAGCCGCGTTCAACCGTTCTCACAGAAGCGGAGGAGGCAATGGTCTTCGCAATCCGGCGGCACACGCTACTCCCGCTGGATGATTGCCTCTATGCTCTTCAGCCGTCTGTCCCGCACCTGACACGGTCGGCACTGCATCGGTGTCTTCAGCGGCATGGCATCTTGCGCTTGCCAGATGTCGAGGGCGACAAGCCTACGCGGCAGAAGTTCAAACGCTATCCCAACGGCTTCTTTCATATCGATATCGCGGAAGTTCAGACGGTGGAGGGCAAGCTGTATCTCTTTGTTGGCATTGACCGGACCAGCAAGTTCGCAGTCACCACGACTCGTGGAAAAGGCGGATCGCAAGACCGCGTGGGAGTTCCTCGAACATCTGCTCAAGGCAGTCCCCTATCGCATCCACACGATCCTGACCGACAACGGCATCCAGTTCGCCGAGCAGCCCCGGAACAGGAACAAAGCATATTCGCGCCAGACGCGCTTCGACATGATCTGCGAGGGAAATGGGATCGAGCACCGACTGACCTGGCCGAACCACCCCTGGACGAATGGTCAGGTCGAACGGATGAACCGGACGATCAAGGAGGCGACCGTCAAACGCTTCCATTGCGAAAACCACGACCAGCTGCGCACGCACCTCACCGATTTCATGGCAGCCTACAACTTTGCACGCAGGCTCAAGACGCTCAGCGGGCTCACGCCCTACGAATACATCTGCAAGATATGGACTTCAGAGCCAGCCAGATTCATCATCGATCCGATCCACCAGATGCCGGGACTAAACACCTTCGACTGGGCTTTCCAGATGCTTCGAAATTGTTTTCTTGTGTAAAAGTATCGTCCGGGGAATTTTCTTGCCTAACGTCTCGTTTTTCACTACCAGTTAGTGGAAACGTTTCCATTGGGAGGTGGGAGTTGGTTCAATCGGCCACAATCAAAGACGTTGCGCAACGTGCGGGTTGCGGTGTAGCTACTGTAAGCCGGGTGCTGAACCAGACGGGCCCTGCCAGCGCCAAGATGCGCGAAAAGGTCATGGTGGCGGTAAAAGAGCTTGATTTTCACTTTAGTGAGGTCGGCCGATCTCTGCAAAGCAGCACAACCCGCACGATCGGTTGCGTGGTGCCATCCATCGAAAACCCTGTGTACGCCGATGCGGTGCAAGGCGCACAAGAGGTGTGTCTCGATGCTGGCTATCAAATGCTGTTGATCTGCACGAACTACAACGCCGAGATGGAAACCCATGCTATTCGGACGCTCATCTCTAAACAAGTCGATGGAATTATTCTGACCGTTGGTGATGTTAACAATAGTGAAGGGCTGGATTTGCTACGGTCGCGGAAGGTGCCCTATAGCCTGTTGTACAACACTGCTCCCGAAGGACAAATCAGCTGGGCGGTGGATGACCATGCAGCGGCCGCAAAAGTGGCAAGCGTCTTTCATGACAACAAACACAAACACACAGGCTTTCTCGGGCTGGATTTTCTGAGTTCGGATCGTGCACGCCAGCGTTTCGAGGGCTTTGCTGAAGGCTGTGCCTCTCACAACATGACGCCGCCTGCTTTGCTTGAAGTCGATGACGACAGTGACGACCTGACGCCCCGACTGGAGGCATTTTTAAAGCAGCATCCGAACATTACAGGCATCTTCGCATCAAACGACTATCGCGCCTTAGCGACCATTCGCAGCGCGCGCCAGTTGTCGATTGATGTGCCGCGCGATTTGTCGATCATCGGTTTTGACGGGATCAAAGTAGGTCAGATGATTGATCCGACCTTGGCGACGATTGCCACCGAACCACGCGCACTGGGGGCCGGGGCAAGTAAGACGATCCTGTCCATGATCGACGGTTCCACGCCGCCGGAACTCCCGAGTATGGACCAAACATTCAGTTTCCGCGATGGGGGCAGTCTCACGCCTTTGGTTGCCGAAAGCGAAGACGACGGAAAGGTTGCAGCCTTTCCGTCGTCAAATGACCAAACCCACAGACAAGTAAAAATCCAACAGGAGAGACCACAATGAAATATAAACTTGGCGCAGCCCTTATTACAATGACGTTTGCCGCACCTGCATTTGCTGAAGATGCAGTGTGTTACAACTGTCCACCGCAATGGGCTGATTGGGGCTCAATGTTGGAAGCGATTGACGAAAACCTCAATATTCAGATGCCGCATGACAACAAGAACTCTGGCCAGACGCTCAGCCAGCTTTTGGCAGAGCGTGACAACCCGATCGCTGACGTTGCTTATTATGGTGTGACGACTGGTATCAAAGCCGGCAATGAGGGTGTTGCAACACCGTATTTCCCTGCGGGTTTTGATGAAATTCCTGATGGCCTGAAAGACCCAGAGGGCCGCTGGTTTGCGATCCACTATGGCACAGTTGGGTTTTTTGTGAATGTCGACGCCCTTGGTGGCGCAGAAGTGCCACAGTGCTTCGCTGATCTGAAGGACCCGCAGTATCGCGGCATGGTCGGATATCTTGATCCGTCGTCGGCCTTTGTTGGCTACGCGGGCGCGGTTGCCGTCAATCTCGCCTTCGGGGGCGATCTGGGCAACTTCGATCCAGCGATCAACTACTTTGACGAGCTGGCTGAAAACTCACCCATCGTTCCCAAGCAAACATCTTATGCACGCGTGGTATCCGGCGAAATTCCGATCTTGTTCGATTATGATTTCAACGCCTATCGCGGCAAGTACGAAGAAGACGGCAACTTTGAATTCGTGCTTCCGTGCGAAGGGTCGGTGCGCGTTCCTTACGTGATGAGCCTGGTGAACGACGGACCAAACCCAGAACTGGGAAAGCGCGTTCTCGATTTCATTCTGTCCGACGAAGGTCAGGCGATCTGGACGAATGCCTATTTGCAGCCAGCCCGCCCTGTTGAGTTGCCTGCTGAGGTGGCCGAGAAATTCTTGCCCGCGAGCGATTACGAACGCGCCGTTGCTGTGGACTATGCCTTGATGGAGCAAGCGCAGGCTGGGTTCGGTGAACGCTATTTAGCCGAAGTCGACTAACTCAACCCTCAAAACTGTGGGGTCGTGTTCTCGGACGCGACCCCAGAGGATTTCTTATGACAAATCGAACCTTTGTACTGGCGTGTCTTACGCCACTGTTCATCTTTTCTCTGCTGTTTTTGGCATTGCCGCTTGGGCGGTTGTTTCTTGCATCGGGCGAAGGGGACGCAGGCTGGGCGGTCTATCTCGACATCGTGCGCAAACCGCGATACCTGAACACGCTCGTTCTGACAGTGCTCGTGTCGGCTGCGACCACTATTGCGGCCCTGGCGGTATCGACCACAGCAGGCATGTTTCTTGTGCGCAACCAATTTCGGGGCCGTGGAACCGTGCTGTCGGTGCTCACTCTGCCGTTGGCGTTTCCCGGCGTTGTGATCGGCTTTCTGATCATCCTGTTGGGCGGTCGTCAGGGATTGGTGAACCAACTGACCCCGGGCCATGTGGTCTTCGCCTATTCCGCAATTGGTTTGTTCTTGGGGTATCTTTATTTCTCGATCCCGCGTGTCCTGTTGACCGTCATGGCCGCTGCTGAAAAGCTTGATCCCTCGCTCGAGGAAGCGGCTCGGACCATGGGCGCATCGCCTTACCGCGTCGTGATGGACGTTATTATTCCCGGATTAATGCCGTCGTTGATTGCCTCTGGTGCGATTGCCTTTGCGACCGCCATGGGTGCCTTTGGTACTGCCTTCACGCTGGCGACGAACATCGATGTTATTCCGATGGTGATCTACACCGAATTCACCTTGTCAGCCAACATTGCCATGGCTGCGGCCCTATCAATTGCGTTGGGCATCGTCACTTGGATCTTGTTGCTGATCGCGCGGTCCTTGTCAGGTTCAACCGTGGCTGGAGGAGGCTGACATGTTAAGATCCAAAACAAAAATGTTGCAATTGGCGGTCACGCTGCTTGCCTGCGCGTTTCTGTTCGTTCCGATCGTCATGTCGGTTTTGGCTGGGCTGACCGCGAACTACTTTCAGGGCGTTTCATCCGGTTTGACCCTGAAATGGGTGTTCGAAGTCTGGGAGCTCTACGCAAACAGCATTTTCCTCTCTATGGGGATCGCCTTTGCCTGCCTGATCTGCACGGTGATCATCGGCGTGCCTGCGGCCTATGGTTTAGCACGCCACCCCGGCTGGATGTCCCGCATGTTGGAAGAATTCATTTCTCTGCCGCTCGCGATCCCGGGATTGGCGCTCGCCTTGGCATTGCTGCAACTTTACGGGTCGATGCAGGGATTTCGCGCGTCATGGACGTTTATTCTTGTGGGGCACGTTCTCTACACGCTCCCGTTCATGGTACGGTCCATTCTGGCCGTACTGGCATCCATGGACCTCAAGACGCTTGAGGAAGGGGCTGCCTCACTCGGCGCATCGCCATGGCAGCGGTTTCGTGACATCGTCGTGCCCAATGCAATGCCAGGTATTCTTGCGGGTGCTCTGACGGTGGTCACGCTGTCCATCGGTGAATTCAACCTGACGTGGATGCTCCATACGCCTTATCTCAAGACACTGCCTGTTGGACTTGCCGACAGCTACGCGTCAATGCGGCTCGAGATCGCTTCGGCCTACACACTCGTCTTCTTCATACTGATCGTTCCGCTTTTGATGGCCATGCAATGGGCCTCGGCGCGCGCACAAAGGATTGCAAAATGACCCTACGATTAACCCACACCGCCAAGACCTATCCCGATGGGACAAAGGCGCTTTTGCCCACCGAATTATCCGTTTGCAAAGGGGAGATTGTATCGCTCCTCGGCCCATCAGGCTGTGGCAAAACCACGTTGCTACGCATCATCGCGGGGCTTGAGACGCCGGATGCCGGCAGCGATATCTGGTTTGACGATGACAACGTTACGGCGCTCGCTGTCGAGGATCGTCAGGTCGGGATGGTGTTTCAATCCTACGCCTTATTCCCGAACATGTCTGTGCGGGCCAACATCGGCTACGGGCTGAAAATGCAAAAGTTGCCCAAGGCCGAGATCGATGCCCGCGTGACTGAAGTATTGGAAATGTGCCAGCTTCAGCCGTTTGCGAGCCGTGCGATTACCGCATTGTCCGGTGGCCAACGCCAGCGCGTGGCGCTTGCGCGGGCGATTGCACCGCGGCCCCGGTTGTTGCTTCTGGATGAGCCGTTGTCAGCGCTAGACGCGTCCTTGCGCGAAAGCCTGCGCGATGAGTTGGCCGTGCTTTTGCGAGAATTCGACATCACCGCGATATTTGTGACCCATGACCAAGACGAGGCAATGGCGATCGCGGACCGCGTCGCTGTCATGTCTCATGGTCGCGTCGTTCAAAGCGGTTCCCCAGAAGAATTATACCGCAACCCGACATCTTCCTTTGTTGCGGGCTTTGTTGGCAACGCAATGGCCCTATCCGGCAAGGCAGATGGCACCACTCTGCATTTGGAGGGCGGCACCCTGACCTTGCCATCGGATGGCGCCGGTCAAACGGTTTACGTGCGCGCAGAAGATGTCAGGATCGAAGAAAGCGGTCCGCTGCGCGGCAAAGTTGAAGCCGTGACGTTTTTGGGGACGCACTACCGTGTCGTCATATCTGGCGTTACATCCGGCGCGATCGCGTCGATCCACTCAGGTCAAATTGCGCCCAAGGTGGGAGACTTTGTTAACATGTCAATCAATCCTGAAGCCCTGATGCTGTTGCCGACTGAGGCAGACGTCGCATGACGCGCATAATTCAGATCTCCGATCCACATATCGTCCCGCATGGTCAGCTTGCCTATGGTCAAGTTGATACAGCCGAGGCCCTCGCCAACTGCGTTGAAACGATCAACGCGAGCCTGCCCCAGATCGGGCCAATTGATATGGTCATTGTCGCAGGAGATCTGACCGATTTCGGCACAGAAGAAGAATATCAGCGCTTTCGTAAACTCATGGAGCCGCTCAATCTGCCGTATCGCGCCGTTCCAGGAAATCATGATGATGTAGCGGTGATGCGGACCAGCTTCTCCGATCAGCCGTGGATGCCCGTCGAAGGTCCGATTAACTGGATCGAAGATTTTGACGATCTCGCGGTGATCGGTTTGGATAGCAGTGTTGAGGGCAAAGCCCATGGCCACCTTAGCGATGCCACTTTGTCATTCTTATCCACGTCGCTCGATGTGCAAGACGGTAAACCGACGATCGTAACCATTCATCACCCCCCCGTTTTGACGGGCATTGAGAAAATGGATATCCAGAACTTGCGAGAGAGCACGCAATTGCAAGCGATCTTGTCTGGATACAAAGGCGAGCTGCGTCTCACCTGCGGGCATGTCCACCGCAATATCGTGGCACCCTTTGGCGGCGTGATTTGCCAGATCGCTCCCGGTGTCTCCCATGCAGTGACCATTGATCTGCGGACGGGCGCGCCCAATTGCCTGACCAAAGAGCCGGGCGGTTTTTTGTTGCACGAAATGCGCGACGGTATCATGAGCCATCACATCCCGGTCGGACAATTTCCTGGCCCTTTCCTGTTCTATCCTGAGAAATAAATGATGGATGACACCAGCATCATCCTGTTTGCTCTTCACATTGCAGGGGCCGCAGCCCTCCTGATCTGGTCAGTGCGGCTTCTGCGGACAGGGGTCGAGCGCGCGTTTTCGGTCCAACTGCGTACTTTTTTGCGCCGCTCCAATGCAAACAGGGTGCAAGCCACGATCAGCGGCGCCTTGGCGGCCCTTTGTCTGCAAAGCGCAACGGCCGTCGCTGTCTTGGTGTCGAACTTCGCGACCAAAGGGGGCGTTGGTTTGCTTGCCGGTATGGCGATCTTGCTAGGGGCTGATATCGGTTCGGCTATCGTATCGCAGATATTGTTGGTCCGTCAGGACTTTCTGATCCCGTTGCTGTTGCTCATTGGCGTCTTCTTGTTTTTGCGCAGTGCGCGCAATGAAGCCCGGCAATTTGGCCGTATGATGATTGGGGTGGGGTTGATCTTCGTCTCGCTCGATATGATCCGTGCGGCCACCGGCCCCCTCATTGGCAGCGCAGAAACCTCCATCGTGATGAGCTACCTGGCCAACGATCTTGTGACATCCTTCATTATTGGCGCGTTGTTTGCATGGGCCGTGCATTCGTCAGTGGCCGCCGTATTGTTCTTTGTCACCCTCACAGCACAAGGTCTTTTGCCGCCCAACGGTGCGGCGGCGATGGTGTTGGGCGCTAACGCGGGCGGCGCCGTCTTGGCTTACGTACTCACACTTGGCGCTCCGTTGACCGCACGCCGCATGGTCACTGCCAATGTAGTGCTGCGTGGTGGCGGCGCGGTGGTGGTTCTTATGGCGTTGTCGCAAAACCAGAGTGATCTGAGCTGGCTCGGCGCTGATGCGTCCCGTCAGATCATAAACCTGCACCTGGCTTTCAACGTCGGGCTCGCAATCGTTTGTCTTCCCGTCCTCGGCTGGATCGCTTCTGCCACGATCGCGTTCACGCCGGAGCGTGACGACACAAGCCTGCTCATGCAAAGGTCGGCCCTTGATCCGGCAACTTTGGGCCAGCCGGCGCGTGCCTTGTCCTGCACTGCGCGTGAGGTCTTGAAGATGGGCGAAGAGACGGAAACCATGCTGCGAACCTCCATCGCCCTATTCGACGTTTGGGATGCTCCCACAGCCAAGGCGATCACACAGAAAGCGGACCATGTCGGCACGCTACACACGGACATCAAAAGTTTCCTCGCACAGCTCGACCACGAACACCTGTCAGAAGTCCAACGAGAAAAAGCAGGAGAGTTGGCATCCATTGCGCTCAATCTTGAAACCGCAGCGGCGGCCATCTCGCGTGGTCTTGTGGCGCAAGCCGGTGAGATGCAGGCCGAAGGTTTGGCATTTTCAGAAAGCGGTTGGTCCGATTTGATGGAATTTCATGACAGGGTCCTCAGCAATTCTCAGCTTGCGCTGAGCGTCTTGATGACGGGCGCACCGGACGCGGCCCGCCAGTTATTGCACGCAAAAGACAAAGTGCGAAAAGCCGAAGCCAAGCTGCAAGAACGCCATCTTGCGAGGTTGCGCGATAGCATCTCTGCCAGTTTTGAAACGAGCAGGATTCACCAAGACGTTCTGCGCACCCTCAAGAGTATCAATGCCGCATTTGCCACGATTGGTCAGCCGATTGCGGCGCGATCCGGTGACCTTTTAACGTCTCGTTTGTCCACCAAATCAAAGACAAGCACCGCATCGACCGCGCCGCTGCGGAACTGATTGAAAGCCAATACTGCAATGCAATCCGTCCAAGACATTTTTGACCGTTACCAATCCGTCCGGTCGCGCTTACCGGAAGCCACGTTCGCGCAGTGCACCAAGACGATCGGGTCTCTTATGGATATTGCGGATGAGGTGGATGCGTACGTCTTCGACGCGTTCGGGGTATTAAATGTCGGCGAAACACCCATCCCCGGTGCGGCGGCGCGTCTGGATATGTTGCGCGCGCGGGGGTGTGCTATTCGGGTCTTGTCCAACGCAGCAAGTTACAACCACCAAGGAGCCGTGGCGAAATTTCAAAATCTTGGGATTAATGTCACCAGCGACGAGATTATCACCAGTCGGGATGCAACACTCGCAGATCTGGACAATCGGACATGGGGCTGTATCTCGGCCACGGCGGATGATTTATCCGATATCCCGTCAAAGACGCTCAGGTTGGGAGATGATCCAAGCCTATATGCCCAGGCAGATGGGTTCTTGTTCTTGTCTTCTACAGGGTGGTCGCCGTCTCGCCAGGCGCTGCTCAGCAAAGCTCTGAAGGCTCGCCCACGACCCGTCGTGATCGCAAATGCAGACCTTGCCGCACCCCGCGAAACTGGGTTTTCCCAAGAACCAGGGTATTTCGGCCATCTCTTGGTAGATCAAGCGGAAGGAGGCGTCCGGTTTTTCGGTAAGCCGTTTGGAGAGGTTTATGCGCTTGCCGAAGCGGGCCTTGGCGGAATCGCACCATCACGGATCGCTATGGTTGGCGACACATTGCACACCGATATTATTGGCGGTGCTGCACGTGGATGGCGCACCGTCCTTGTCACTCAAGATGGCATGTTCGCGGGCCATGACGTGCGTCACTTTTGTCATGCATCGGGGATTAACCCCGATTGGTGTGTAAAGCGTATTTGAATGCGATGCGTCCGCAAGTGCCCGTTTCAAGTTGTCGAATTTGAAGCTTGATTTTTGCCAAGCCACGGGGAAACGCAAGAAAATCTCATGTGGAACAACGGATCAATTTCAGTTTCCTGTAAATTCGGTCTAGAGCTCTATAACCAGTTGCTAACCTTTACAGTTTTGATCTCCAACTTGATGCTTGAGCATGCCATGTCCGGTGTTGCTCGTATGAATGACCGGTTGTTCCGCCGCCCAGCGGCTTAGAGATTTACGCTGTTGCGGCAATTTCCGCGCTGCGTGCGCGCGCAGCGAAAAAATTTAATGTACAGGTTGGGCTCATTCCGGCCCTTAGCCGCGATTCTCACCAAGGTCCGGTACTGCATGTTGCTCCGGGGAGATTTTCGATTCGAAGCAGGCCGTCTTCGGATAGTGTCCCTGAGAATGGTGTAACTTTGCTCTTGGGCCTCGGCTTGGCCACAGTTACAGGGCGGCGATTGTCGCCGGGTCCATGGGGGTAGTGTCGCAAATGGCGGCGACGGTTTCCAGCGTCATGTAGCGCCGCGTGATCGCCCACTCATCATTCTGCTCCAGCAGTTCGCCATGTGGCCGCCATCGGTTCGAGGACCATGGCGGACGCTCCAACCAGTCGTGTGACTGCGGCCTCGAGCAAAGCGCGTTTCCATTGGTGGATCATCGTCGGATGCACCCCAAACCGGCTCGCCAGTTCGGCTGCGGTCTCCTCGCCCTTTAAGGCCTCCAGCGCGACCTTCGCCTTGAACTCCGGCGCATGCTGCTTGCGTTTAGACATCTGTAATCTCCTTGGTGTTGAAGATCAGCAGACTGCATATCGTAGCTTATGTCAGTGTCCGAATTTCGGGGGGTAGCTTAGACACAACTTACTCTCCGTAGTAGCTGAGGTGGGCGCTCGGGCTAGCTATTCTGCGCCCATGTCCCGGAAAATTTGACCGCTTGCCGAAATCTTACCACCTCCTCGGCGGGGCGGGGTCTTGGCGCAATATCTCCAAAGTCCGCAGAGGGGAAAATATCACATTCGAGGGGGACCGCCGCGAGAAGGGCTGTGCCTAGTCCGGTCAGTTCGGGCATGTGCGCGGGGCGGATGTGAGCTCCGGTTACATCCGCCAGGAATTGTACGAAATAGGGGTTCTTGCTCATGCCGCCATCGACATAGAGTGCGTCTGGACGTGGGACACACGACGCCATAGCGCCAACCACCTCATTTGCGCGAAATGCAATGCCTTCAAGTATTGCCTGAACGAGTTGCTCGGGTTTGTGGTCTAGGGACAATCCTGTCCAGATTCCACGGGCGTTGGGAAGCCAATGGGGGCAACCGAGGCCGGCGAGGGCCGGTACGAAAGCCAAACCGGATTCAATGGCGGGGGGCGTATAGAACGAGTTTATGTCTTCGTAATCCGAAAACAGACCAAGGGTTCGAGCCCAGTTGATCGCCGCACTGGCAGTGAACACCCCCCCATCGAGCGCATAGACGGCCGGCTTGCCGGAGTGCTGCCATGCAACCGTGGGCAGAAGTCCGAGTTCCGGTTTTCGGATGATTTCGGCCCCCGTTACCATCAAGGCGAAGGCCCCAGTCCCGAAGGTAATCTTGGCATCGCCCCTTCGGCGACACCCAAAACCGAAGAGAGCAGCCTGCTGATCGACCACGCTGGCCGTAATGGGCGCAAGGCCATAGTCCGTCTTCATTGCGCCGAATTCGCCGGTCGTTGGAACGATTCGCGGTAAACATTCGATCGGGACACCGAAGAGCCTGCACAGTTCGGCATCCCATTCAAGTGTTTCCAAATTCATCAGTGAGGTTCGACTGGCTGTGCTGACGTCGGTGACGAAGTTGCCGGTCAGCCGGTCGAGAAAGAACGCATCTGTCGTGCCAAGACGCAAACGCCCATCGTTATATGCTTCACGCACCTGGGGAAGATTGTCGCACAGCCAAGCCAGCTTACTGGCCGAAAAATATGGGTCCAGCGGAAGACCCGCGCGCGCCAGCGTTTCGGGCTCGCATCCATCTTTCTGCAATCCCTGCAGCATTGGCAGTGTCCGGCGGTCCTGCCACACAATAATAGGCGAAAGTGGGGCCCCAGTTTCTGCGTCCCACGCAAGACAGCTTTCCCCTTGATTATCTATTCCGATCGCGTCCAGCTTACCTGCTGCGTTCACACAGGCCGTCAGATTTTCAAACAACTCTTCCGGATCGTGCTCAACCCAACCGTCCCGAGGGTAGATTTGCCGGTGCTGCGCGGCATGGGCCACGTGAACCGCTCCATCGGTATTGATGACCAGCGCCCGTGTGCTTGTCGTTCCTTGATCGATCCCCGCGATCCTCATCCTATTTCGACTTTCTCAGTGTGAAGGTGATATCATCCGCAACGTCAGGCTTCACAATTTCAGAAAGCGGGAACTGTAATCGACGTATCGGTTGCGACTTGATGGGTTTTTCCCAGACGGTTTTGCCCCCGGCGCGTGCTTCAAGGACGCCGCGAACCTCCTTCGTTAGTCCCAAATAGAAGTTCGTCATGCCATGGGGCGGCAAGGGGGTAGCGATCCGTTGCGGCACAACGAAGCGAATCGCCGGGTCATCGTGAGTCACAGATATGACGTTGGGTGCGTATGAGGGTGAGGTCTCAAGATCGTTTGCCACGCGCGCGGCCGTATCCACGCCCTCTTGCCAGCAGAACGCAGAGGTCTCGGCTGGGCGGAGGATATTGCCCGTCGCAAAATAGGCCGGATCACTGCAGCGCCCGCTCTGGTCCACGACTGGCCCCCCTGTTCCCCGATCGACGGCAAGGTGGCTGGCCTTCAGAAGCGCAGCTTCCGGTCGAAAGCGGCCGGAGATGATTATCCCGTCAGTCTCGATACGCCGATAGCGCCCATTTTTGTCGCTAAATTCGAATGCTTCGACTTGATCGCTGCCGATGATCGTCGGTTGCCGTATGCCAGTAAAAAGGGGAACCCGTTTTGCAATCAGATAGGGCGTTAACAGGGCTCTGACACGAACATGGTCTTCTTCCTCGACAAGCGCGGCAGGCTTGATGCCCAGATGCGCACAGGTCTGAATCGCGGAAAACGATACAAGCTCGGACCCGAAAATTACAGGGCGGGTGAACGGACGTATATGTTCCAGATAGGCCAGCGACTGAAGCGCGCCAGTGGAGATGACCCCATAAGGGCGGTCCCCGTTGATGAATCGCTGCGCACGCGAACTTTCACGGACACCTGTGCAAAGGACGACGCGATCGGCGTGCAGAACCTCGCGCCCCCCTGGCGTTGTGAGTTCCAGGGTGCCGCCCGGGCGCAGGGCCGTGACGGTCGTACCCGTTCGGATGACCGCGCCGAGATCTGCCGCTACATCAGTGTTTTTTCTGGCGTAATCTGGGCCCTTCATGAGGCGTTTGTATTCGTAGACGCCAAACGGGTAATGCCCGCAATGACGCGGAATTCCCCCCGAATTCGGTTCGCGCTCTAGGACAACGACTCGGCCCACCTTCAAGCGCATGAGTTCGGCTGCAAGAGCAAGCCCCGACGTGCCGCCGCCGACGATGGCGACTGTGCAGCTGGTTTCGGTAAAGGTCTCAGCTGCCATCTCTTGTCCCCATTGGGCGGACCAGGCGACCCTCCGTGAGGGCGGCCAATGCGCCGGTGCAGTAGAAACCTTGACATCTGCCCATTGTAACGCGCGTCCGCCGCTTTAGTCCGGCCAATGTTGCGGGGGGCATCGGTCCATCAAGTACGCGCTCTATTTCGCGCTTGGTCACCAGTTCGCAATGACACACGATGCCATCGCTTCCCGGGCACTGCCAGTCCCGGTCGTGGTACTCTGACAGCTTTTCAGGTGTGGGTGTGACCGGCGTTGATAACGGTTTAAACTGTGTTCCGAACGTGTCGAGCAGCGCGCTCACATGCTGCGCGATGCCAAGCGAAGAGCTTAGTCCGGTAGAGCGGATGCCGCCAACCGATATATAACGGCTCTGACGGTCTTGGTGAATCTGGTAGTCTTGATATTCTGTCGCCGGACGCAGGCCCGCGTATGCTGTCGTCACGTCGCAGTTCGATAACCCCGGCACCATCTCGACTCCTTTGGCCTGCAGGTCGAGCAATGCGTCGCGCGTAGTCGACCCGTCTGTGCGACTTTCCTGATCCTCGGCAGTGGGGCCGACGAGCAAGTTACCGAAAATCGTGCGACAGATCACGACCCCCTTGGTGGTTTTCGTGGGAACTGGAAGGATAATCGAGGACAGCAAATTCGATGCAGGTTTATCGAAGACGACAAACTGTCCTTTGCGTGGGGTAATGGTAAAGCGACGCGCTCCGGTCAGCCGTTCATCGACAATGTCGCCATAGAGCCCGGCACAATTGATCACGTGATCGGCGTGCATGTCACCCTGTGTGGTCTTGAGGGTCCAGGACGTTCCTTCGAAGTGCCCCGTAAGGACTTCCGCGTTGCGCAGCAAGGTGGCTCCGTTTGCGATTGCCTGGAGAATATAAGCATGCGCGGTGCCCCATGGGTCGATCAGATATTCGCCCGGCACGGCAAACCCACCAAGCAGGTCCGGGGACAGGTTCGGCTCCTTGCGGAGTATCTCTTCACGCGACAGGCTCGTCACGTCCGTGACGCCATTGGCGTGAGCTTTCTCGATCAATTTGGGGAGTTGCTTCAACTGATCGTCTGACCATGCCAGAACAAGCGCGCCGGATTTAAGGATTGGAAGCGACATTTGGCCGGCGATTTCCAAGTATTCCTTGTATCCAGCGGCGATGCAAGCCTGCTCAAGTGAGCCGGGGGGGGCGTCGAATCCGGTGTGAAGAATGGCACTGTTGCCTTTCGAAGCCCCATCTAGGACGTCCAAGGCCTTCTCGATGACAACGACCCGTGCGCCGTCAAGGGTCAGGCGGCGGGCTATGGCGCAACCGACGACCCCCCCGCCGATGATGGCAATGTCAAACGTATCACGCGTCATGCGCGGCCCTCCGCAAGTGGGTCTGAGATGTCTGAATGTCGGGCAGTCTTGCCCCCTCGTCATCATTTCTTTGAAAGCTGTTCGCTTGTTGCGCCACAGTCAAGCCCAAAGCTCTCAGATTGACCGTTTGAGCGTCGATATGGCGCGTAGCCCTATTCTATAAACACTTGATAGGTAATCACTTATTAAGTTTTTTGACCGTTTCAACAAAATTCTATGGACTAATCAGCTTGATCGGATAGCCTTTCCCGCAGATGGAGGATGTTATGGTTGGGAAGCCACAGGCGCTCAGGCCGACGGTTCGGCGGGCGGCGATCCATGAGATCATTGAGAAGGCCGGGCGCGCCTCGGTCGACGCGCTTGCTGAGCGATTCGATGCCTCGACGGAGACCGTTCGACGTGACCTGAATGCGCTGGCCAAGACGGGCAAGGTCAGAAAAGTTCACGGCGGTGCGGTCAAGGTCAGCATCACGCCGGAGGGGCTTTTCGAAGAGCGTCTGGCAATTAACGCACAGGCGAAACAGGAAATCGCAGAGAAGCTCGCGAAGATGGTAGAGCCGGGCCAGTCGATCATGATGGATACCGGGTCGACCACACTGGTTTGCGCCAGCGCGCTGGCCCGCGTGCGCGACCTGACCGTAATCACGAACTCGGTTCGTATTGCCCAAACAATAGACCGTGCGCGAAACGGATCGCGTGTCATTCTTTTGGGCGGCACCTATCGGACCGACAATTCGCAGACCGTGGGGGCGCAGACGTGCTCTGAAATCCGGAGAATTCGAACGGACCACGTCGTCTTGACCGTGACAGGAATAGATGGCTCTGGCGCCTATGACTTTTCTGAGCACGAAGCTCAGATCGCACGGTCCATGGTCGACAATACCGGCGCGCTGACGGTTGTCGCAGATAGCTCGAAGTTCGGGCGAAACGCTACGTTCAAGGTCTGCAGCTTGGAGCGGGTTGACCGGCTTATCCTCGAAAGCAACCCACACCCTGACGTCAAGGCCGCATTGGTCGCAGCCGGGGTCGCTGTGATCTGAAGAAAGGGTTCACGCCATGTTAAACATTTTCAAGACCTATGTGCGCGTCGTAGACCGGTTCAATCGATTGATTGGGCAGATGATCATGTACGGCTTTTTCGTGATGGTCGCGATTCTGTTGTGGTCCGTCCTGTCCAAGATGCTTTTCGTTGTGCCGTCGTTCTGGACGCTCGAGGTGTCCCAGTTCGCCATGGTTACGTATTACATGGTCGGCGGCGCCTATTCCCTCCAGCTCGGCTCCAATGTCCGCATGGATCTGTTCTACGGACAGTGGAGTGACCGCAGAAAAGCGGCGTTCGACAGCGTTACGGTGCTTCTGCTGATCTTCTATCTTGTCGTTTTGCTGATTGGCGGTTTGGATTCACTGTCCTATGCGATCGAGTACCAGGAGCGCAGCCCGACGTTCTGGCGTCCCCTTATGTGGCCGGTCAAATCAATCATGTGCTTTGGCATCGTATTGATGATCCTGCAGTCCGTTTCCGAACTTATCAAAGACATTGCCAAACTTCGCGGAGTAGAAGTCTGATGCCGTACGAACTTATTGCTCTGCTCATGTTTGCTTCGATGATGCTGATGCTGATGACGGGGCAGCGCGTTTTCGGGGCCATCGGCGGTGTTGCTGCAATGGCTGCTTTACTGCTGTGGGGGACCGGCGGTTCGGATCTGCCATTCACCGCTGCCATGAAGGTCATGAAGTGGTTCCCGATGCTGACCCTGCCTATGTTCATTTTCATGGGGTATGTCCTGAGCGAAAGCCGGATTGCAGACGACCTTTACAAGATGTTCCACGTCTGGATGGGTCCGATGAGGGGCGGTTTGGCAATCGGCACCATCTTCCTCATGGTTCTAGTTTCGGCGATGAACGGTTTGAGCGTAGCTGGCATGGCAATTGGGGCGACAATTGCCCTGCCGGAATTGCTCAAGCGCAACTATGATAAACGCATGGTTACTGGCGTCGTGCAGGCGGGGTCCTCGCTTGGCATTCTGGTGCCTCCGTCCGTTGTTCTTGTCCTCTATGCGATGATTGCACGTCAACCGGTTGGTCAATTGTGGCTTGCGGGGATCGTTCCGGGTTTGATGATGGCAACCTTGTTCGTCCTTTACATCTACGTTCGTTGTCGCATTCAGCCCGAACTCGGCCCCGCCATACCTGACGCGGACCTCAACATATCGAAACGCGAGAAATACCGCCTTTTACTGGCTGGACTCCTTCCGATAGGGATCTTCGCCAGCATGATGGTGCCCTTCTTGACAGGGTGGACCGGATTGGTCGAAAGCTCGGCCATTGGGGCAATGGCGGCCTTGCTCGCGGCCGTTCTCAAAGGTCGGATGACCAGAAGCGTACTCGAAACGTCGGTGCGTCAGACGCTCGGCATTTCATGCATGTTCATGTGGATTGTTCTTGCTGCTCTTGCCTTTGGCGCTGTGTTCGACGGCTTGGGCGCGGTGAAGGCGATCGAGGGTCTGTTCGTTGAGCAACTTCACCTGAACCCGTGGGTGATCCTTATCATCATGCAGTTGAGCTTCATTCTGATGGGGACGTTTCTCGACGATACGGCGATGTTGGTGATTGTCGCGCCGCTGTATGTGCCGCTGGTTGGCGCACTGGGCTTCGATCTGATCTGGTACGGCGTGCTCTACACGATCACCACGCAAATTGCCTACATGACCCCTCCGTTCGGCTATAACCTGTTCTTGATGCGGGCCATGGCTCCACCCGAAATCGGCCTGCGCGATATCTACGCTTCAATCACACCCTTCGTCCTTGTGATGGTTCTGGCGCTGATCATCCTGATGGTCTTTCCGCAAATTGCGATGTGGCTCCCCAACTATGTCTACGGGAGGTAGCGCGAGCCTTTGCACGCAATGGGCATCCCCCAACCAAGCTTTCATGTTCTGAAGAGGAGAATGACATGACAACGCGAAGAAAGTTCCTGACCACAGCCAGCATAGGCAGTGCGGCCGCCCTAGCCGCGCCCAGCGTCGTAAAGGCACAGGCACCGATCAAATGGCGCATGCAAACTTATTCGGGTGCCCCGTTGGGTGCTCATGTAATCCAGCCACAGATCGAGTCCTTCAACAAAGCCGCCAACGGCGAGATGGAAATCGAGCTGTTCTATGCAGACCAGCTGGTGCCGACCGGAGAGATGTTCCGTGCACTGCAGAACGGGACCATCGATGCGGTACAATCCGACGATGCAACCATGGCGTCCCCCGTGGATATTGCCGATTTCGGCGGATATTTTCCCTTCTCGTCCCGTTATAGTCTGGATCTTCCCGTTCTGTTCCATCGCTACGGACTGAATGAAATCTGGCAAGAGGCGTATGACGAAGTTGAAGGTGTCGAATGGCTCGGAGCGGGCGCTTGGGACCCGCTGCACGTCTATACTGTGGATAAGCCAATCCGCACCATGAACGACATGGCCGGCCTGCGGGTGTTTGGCGTACCCACGGCTGGTCGGTTCATGGCGCAATATGGGCTCATCCCGGTAACCGTCCCCTTCGAGGATGTCGAAGTCGCGCTTCAGACAGGTGAACTTGACGGCATCGCCTGGAGCGGTTTCACAGAGATGTACGAAATTGGGTGGGCTGATGTCTGCAAATACGCCCTGTCTAATAACATCACCGGCGCCTGGTGCGGATCCTACTTTGCGAACAGCGACAGCTGGGCCAAAGTGCCCCCGCATCTCAAAGAGCTCTTCAAGCTGTCTATGGACAGTTCGCATTATTATCGCCAGCACTGGTACTGGGGCGGTGAAGCGCAACTGCGAGCGAACGGCGGCAAGATGGAACAGACGACCATCCCGCCAGAGGAATGGGAACAGGTTGTCAATGACGCCGAGAAATTCTGGGATCAACTGGCATCACGCAGTGATCGAGCTGCGCGTGTTGTCAAAATCTTCCGTGATTACAAGGCTCTCATGGAAACGGTAGGGGTTCCATACCGGTATTAACTGACCCCCGCATGATCACGTTATGATCGTGGTTTGACATGGTCAGATGCAGGTCTGTTTAAGGCGTTGCATCTGACCTCACTTAATTATGCGGTGCCCGTCGCGGAATTCGAACCCTCCGATACCATCGGACAAATCGTTCTACATAGTCCAGGAATGCCGCCATCTTCGCACGTTGTTAGATATGTCGCTTTGCTGGGCCTTTGTCGATCCACCTAGGCTGATTGATCTATCGTCATAAGCGCCCGGTTTCTACCGCCTGCCTGATTTTCTCCTGATGTTCTAAAACAGTAACGGCGCCATTGATACCGCAGTTTACGCGGCCCGGCTGTCGGCTGCTTGTCCCAACGCCTTCCAGGTCCACGGCAGCAGGTCATCCAGCTTGTTGATCTTGTGGTCGTGGATACAGTCGAGAACGTCCGCAAGATAGGCCTGTGGATCGAGGCCGTTTAGCTTGGCTGTTTCGATGATGGTCATGCCGCGAGCCAAAGTTTCCGCACCTGCGTCTACCGGGAGGAAGGGCTTTCAGAGCAGTGTCCCAACAGTTGGTGTAATTTCCGCCGGTAGCGCGGGCTGAGCGGAGCCTTCGCATAGCGAAGCGAGGCCCGTGCGGGCCGCTTGGCGGCCATGGTTGTTCTTCGGCTAAGGTTTGGTTTGCGGACCTAACTTTGACCGAGGA
>NZ_QCYG01000007.1 GCF_003072065.1 Thalassorhabdomicrobium marinisediminis | reverse complement strand
GATGGCGCTCGCCTCGCGAGTTCATCAAGGCCACAACCGAAACCGCTTAGGTGTCCGGTGAAACGGGGGCCAGTCCAGCGCGGCAGAATAGCAGTGCCGCAGACGCAAGGTTCGTAAGTCTGTTTGTTGGTAGGTTGTTTGTCGGTAAGTTCGTTTGTCGGTAGTTTTGTAAGTCGTTTGGAGGGTTAGGAGGATGAGGCGACAGCAGACGCTGCGAGCTCTATTCCTATCTAAACCAAAGGCAGTCAGACTACCAAGCACCATGAACTGCCTACAAAAATTCCTCTATTCGGAAGCGGGTTCCACAGTTGTCGAAACTGTAAAGATTATGGGGCTACAAGGGGCAGGGCGCTAGTGCCCCTAAACTTACGATAATGCTGCATTAGGCTTATCAGAGATCCAGTCGTTCTCGTTGATTGGTCCCTTGCGTTCTGCTCAGGATTGTATTTCCTGGAAGCATGACAAAGCTCGTGCTGCTACATAAGGCGGACTCTATCTACGATGATGAACCTGATGTCGTATATGATTTCCCACGCAACTATCTTAAAGCTGTCAAGGAGGCCGTCGGCGACTGGGTCATATACTATGAACCGGTGAAGGCAGGACCTCGCGGGTATTTCGCTGTTGCGAAGATAGATCGGGTCCTTCCGAAGCCTGGAGTGGACGGTCGCTACCTTGCCATGATCGAACCTGGAAGCTTTCTGCCGCTGGACACGGAAGTCCCGAGGCTGATCGACGGTAGTCCGCTTGAACAGTCGCTCGCAGAACCAGACGGCACACCGAAAAGGGGCGGAGCCGTTCAGCTCGCCGTGAGGCGCATCCCGGATACGGATTTCGAACGAATTGTGCGACTAGGTTTACCGGCAGACCTCGAGATACAAGAAGCAAAACGCTACGATCCGAGAAAGTCACAAATCGACGAAGTTTCGGCTGTTTTCGAGCGTCCTGTCTTGGAGCGCCTTACGCGCCGGCCATACCGTGATGTCGCTTTCCGACGTAAAGTGCGCGCGGCTTATGGCTATCGCTGTGCGATGTCCGGGCTAATGTTGAGAAACGGAGGAGGTCGGCCGGAGGTGCAAGCAGCCCACATTCGGCCCGTCGAATACAAAGGCAGCGACTCCATCAGAAACGGGCTGGCACTATCGGGCACGTTACATTGGATGTTCGACCGTGGACTGATCTCGGTTGCGAGCGACGGTGAGACGATCCTTGTTTCTCGCAACAAAGTTCCTGGTGCGGTTGTTGATCGATTGCTGCAGCCCGACGGTAAGATCTTGACGCCTAAGGACCAGAATGACTGGCCGCACCCTGCCAATTTGGCGTGGCACCGAGAGAACATCTTTGGACAATTGGAATCAGATGGTCCCGCGCCTTGGGATTAGGCTAACATGCCGACATGAGAAAAATAATCTCCCGGGGTATATCGAAGGTCCTTGCGCGTGAGCGGGCTGAAGGGCCTGAACTGGCAAGACCCGGCCATTCCAAGCAGACTGCGGGTCACAGGGCGCGCGATCCTTACGCGATTATATCGCGCTGCCTTTCCGTCGATCTTGAAGTTGATCCCAAGAGCGCGCGGATATTTGCCTTTGCCGCGGTGCCCGAGTCTGCCGCGAAAGGGATCGTTCACCGAAAAGGGGACGTAGAAGCCGCTTTGGAAAAGCTCGAGCTCTTTAGCGCAGGATTCACTCATGTCATCGGGCATAATATTCTGCGCCACGACCTGCCGCACCTCATGGCAGTGTCACCGCGCTTCGCAAAGCTTGCGGATGATCCGATCGACACCCTTTGGCTCAACCCATTAGCGTTCCCACGCAACCCTTATCATCGTTTAGTTAAACACTACCATGATGGCCGTCTTCAAAGCGGGCACGTCAATGAACCCGAATATGACGCGCGTCTGGTGTTTGAGGTTCTTCGCAACCAGATCGACGCTTTCGTAGCTCTAAACGCTAAGTCGCCAGAGCTTATGCAGGCCTATCACTGGCTGTGCTGTCGAGGGCCTGGCACAGATGGATTCGAACGTTTGTTCAGCGACGTGCGCGATGCACCGAAGCCGTCGGAAGCGGAAGCAAACTTGGCGATCCGAACGCTGCTGGAAACGGCGGCGTGTGGCGCCCAGGTGAGCGCCGTTTTGGACAGGCTCTCAGATACGACGCTCGGCTGGCCCATGGCATATGCGCTGTCTTGGATCTCGGTTGCCGGTGGGGATTCTGTGATGCCCCCGTGGGTTCGGGCGCAGTTCCGCGATGCGGCACGGCTTGTCAAAGACCTTAGAGATACGAATTGTCGACGCCCGGATTGTGCTTATTGCACCGAGCACAACGACCCCGCCCGAGCGCTCGAGCGCTGGTTCGGCTTTCCAAGCTTTCGTCCCGAACCGGTCGACGAGGATGGTCGCCCACTGCAAGAGAAGATCGTCGCCACGGCCATGGATGGTGAACACCTGCTGGGGATCCTTCCGACAGGCACAGGCAAGTCCGTCTGCTATCAGATCCCAGCGTTGTCCCGGTTCGACAAGACTGGCGCTTTGACAGTGGTCATATCGCCTCTGGTGGCATTGATGGCAGACCAGGTGCAGGGGCTTGCGCGTGCGGGCATTGCGTCAGCTGTCACCATTAACGGCCTTTTGTCATTGCCTGAACGTCAGGACGCGCTCGACAAGGTCCGGCTTGGAGATGCTGCAATTCTGCTCATTTCACCCGAGCAGTTGCGCAGCACCACGGTTCGGTCCGTTCTGGCACAGCGCGAGGTGGGCTTATGGGTGCTGGACGAAGCGCATTGCGTCTCTAAATGGGGACACGATTTCCGACCTGACTACCGATACGTTTCGCGATTTATTAAAGAGAACTCTGGCGAGGAACCGGTCCCGGTGTTGTGTTTAACCGCGACGGCCAAGCCGGACGTGGTGCAAGATATCTGTGGCCATTTCAAGGAGCGGTTGGGCGCAGAATTGACGTTGATCGATGGCGGTGCGTCCCGATCAAACCTGAGTTTTGAAGTGCTGCCGACGCAACGCACAACCAAGTTGACCGATATCCTCGATACGATCGAAGCCAAGCTGCCGCGTGAAGGTGCCTCGGGTGCTGTCGTTTATTGTGCGACCCGGAATGCTACCGAGCGTGTGGCGGAATTTCTGAAACAACAGGGGGTCGCGGCCGAGCGATATCATGCGGGCCTGAGCGCCGACGACAAACAGGAGATTCAAGAGAGCTTTCGCATAGGCAATCTGCGCGTGATTGCCGCAACCAACGCGTTTGGCATGGGGGTCGATAAGCCGGACATCCGTCTGGTGGTTCACGGCGATGTGCCGGGCTCACTTGAGAACTACTTGCAAGAGGCAGGGCGCGCGGGGCGGGACCGTGAACCGGCAAACTGCGTCCTTCTGTTCAATACCGAAGACGTCGAACGACAGTTCAGCCTGAGCGCGCGGTCGCGGCTGGCCCGGCATGAGATCGGGGCGATCCTCAAGGCGCTGCGACGTCTCGATTCCCGGACCGGGAAGGGCGGCGAGATCGTCGCCACGCCCGGTGAAATCGTCCACGAAGAGAAAGATCGCGACTTCCAGAGAGACAGCAATACCGATGATACGCGGGTCAAGACCGCTGTCTCATGGCTTGAAGAAGCGCATCTTTTGAACCGCGAAGAAAATCGGGTGCAAGTGTTCCCTGCGTCGTTGCGGGTGAAAAACATGAAAGAGGTTCGCGAAATTCTCGCAACCGCTGAACTTACCGAACAGCGACGCAAAGATCTGGCTGCAATCGTGCAGCACATCATCAACGCGCCGCAAGAAGAGGGCATTACGACGGACGAACTTTGCGGGATAAGTGGGCTGACAGTGTCGGGGGTGCGCAATGCCCTGGCGGATCTTGAGGCTTTGGGGATCGCGAAAGACGATACGAACATCACTATCTTTGTTCATGCGCGCATCGAGAACGCTTCGCCCAAGCGGTTCGAAGCAGCGTCCAGCCTAGAAGCCGACCTAATTTCGATCCTGCGTGAGCAAGCCCCCGACGTAGAGATTGATGAGGCTTGGCCCTGCCATCTTGCCTCCGTCGCGCAGGCTCTGCGCGAGCGGGGGCACGCCTCGGTGCGGCCCGACATGGTTGAAGGTCTTCTTCGTGGGATTGCCCAAGACGGACGCGACATGGATGGTGGCAGGGGCAATATCGGATTGCGCAAGGTGTCAAAGGGCAGCCTTTTGGTGCGAACGCAACGGTCATGGGCGGTGATTGATCAGACCGCCCAACTCCGCCGGCAGGGAGCGGAACGGCTGGTGTCTTGTCTTATCGACAACATTCAGGTTGGCGTAAGGGGTAAGGATATTGCCGTCGAGACGACGCTGGGTGATCTGCTTGCCGCGATCAACAGCGATGCATTGTTGCGTGCCTCCGTCAATGATCCATCAAAGCTGATGGACCGTGCCCTGTTGTGGCTGCACGAGCAGCAGGTCGTCACTTTGGGCAAGGGATTGTCCGTGTTCCGTTCTGCGATGACGCTGCACATCAATCCGAAAGGGGGGACCTTCACGACCCAGCATTTCGCGCCCCTTGAAGACCATTACAGCGAACAAACCGTCCAAACCCATGTGATGGCAGCTTACGCGTCAAAGGGCATGGAGGATATCAATCAAGCACAGCATCTAGCGCGGGATTACTTCGCTCTCGATCGGTCAGATTTTATGAAAATCTGGATGCCGGGGCGGATTTCCGAGTTCAGACGACAGGCTACGCCTCAATCCTATGCCGAGATCGTGAGCAATTTAGGCAATCCAATTCAAGAGCAGATCGTGCGCGATGACCGCGAGCAGACGAACGTTCTTGTGCTGGCGGGGCCGGGGTCGGGAAAGACGCGCGTGCTGGTTCACCGGGTCGCTTATCTCGTCAGGATCAAGCGTGAGGATCCGAACGGAATCCTTGTGCTTGCCTACAACCGTCACGCTGCCGCCGAGATCCGCGAGCGATTGCGTCTTTTGATCGGTGACGACGCGCGCTTCGTTACTGTATTAACCATTCATGCCTTGGCAATGCGCCTGGTCGGTGCGAGCTTTGCTGGCCGGACGACAGCGGACGAACCTGACTTCAAGACATTGCTTTCCGATGCAACCCGGCTGTTGCGCGGAGACGGGCTGGATAAGATTGAGGCCGAAGCCCTGCGGGAAACGCTCATCGAAGGATTCCGGTGGATACTCGTTGACGAATACCAGGATGTGGGCCCGGAAGAATACGCCTTGATCGCGGCCGTGGCCGGACGCAGCATTGATGACCCCGACCAACGGATCAGCCTGTTCGCGGTCGGGGATGATGACCAGAACATCTATGCCTTTGCCGGCGCTTCCGTGCGACACATCCGACAGTTCGAGCAGGACTATTCCGCTAAGCCGGTGTTTCTGACTGACAACTATCGATCATCGAAGCACATCATCAGCGCCGCGAACGCGGTGATTGAGGGCTCTCGGGAACGTATGAAACGGGGACATGGCATCGCCGTGGATCAATCACGCCAGGCAGAGTTGCCCGGGGGCGTGATGGAGCAATTCGATCCTGTCGCAAAGGGCAGGGTGCAGATCCTTGGATGTCCCGCTGGCGATGAAGCGCAGGCCCTCGCAGCGGTCAATGAAATGATCCGGCTGTCAAGGTTGATACCTGATTGGAGTTGGAAAGGGGCGGCCATCATATCACGGGATTGGCGCAAGCTTCAGCCGGTTCGTGACTTCGCTGAAGCCATGGGCATCCCGGTTGAGATGGCAAATGAAAGCCTGCCCAGCATCTGGCGCACCCGCGAGATGCAGCAGTTCGTTAGCGCTTTGCGGGACAAAGGCAGTGCCATGATTGACCTCAGAGAGCTGACAGAAACCCTCAACACCATACCAGCCAGCCGTTGGACCGATCGGATCGGCGAGGGCCTCGGCCAGCTTGCACGGGAAATCCAGGGAAAAGCGCTTCCGAACCCGGACGTGATTGAATGGTTCGCGGAATGGTCGAGAGAGACGTGGGGCGAGCAGCGCGGTCTCAAATTGCTGACAGCGCATCGTGCCAAGGGGCTTGAGTTCGATGATGTCGTCATCATGGACGGCGGCTGGGAGCGCCCTTCACGGAACGAAGATCAAGATGCGCCCCGACGGTTGTTCTACGTCGCTATGACCCGAGCACGGCGCAATCTGATCGTCATGAGCAACGATCACCACGAATATCTTCCCACGGCGTCGCCATCCGTCGTCACGCGCCACGTGGTGCCTGATATGACGACGGTTCCCGGTCCCCGCCGGTTCTTTCAGTCGCCTGAGTTGAGGATGGTGGATCTCTCCTTTGCGGGACGTCAGGCCGATCGACACGAAGTCCAAGATGCCATTGCTGAAGCGCGCACCGGGGCGCCGATCCGTCTTGCGAAGGTCCAAGACCGCTGGCAGATCAAAGATATGAAAGGACGGGAACTTGGCCGCATGGCAAGAGCGTTCGCGCCGCCGCGAAACACGAAGTTTGTTTCAGGTGAAATTGCTGCCATCATCTATCGGCGCAAGGAAGATAACGAAGAGCGCTTTCAACATTTGCTAAAGCGAGAGAGTTGGGAAGTGATCGTTCCGCAATTAGTTTTCGAAGTGGCTGGCGAGGAGTAGGTCGTTAGCAAGAACGGGGGAGGGGTTGTTGAGCACTCGCAGAGGCGTTTGCGTATCTGAGGCCTCATCAAGACTGTTCATCAATTCTATCCAGAGAGGGCGGAGAGCCGACCTTCGCTGCGTATCACCCCAATGTCTGCGATGCGGACTTTTCAGACCTTCGCTGCATCTGTGCCAATGACTGGTTCAGCGAACCGTTCAACGAACGGTGGTTTTTGGAAAGCTGTAATATTTGTTTTGGGCACACACCGATACCTGCGGCACAGCAACGGAATTGCATCTTCAATCAGGAATTATTGCTCCTGATTGCTTTGATTTGTGTTCCGGTTCGACATGGATTGTGACCTTGGCGTCATCCAAGTGGTTTTTCAAAGATTCCTCTATCTGGTCACATATTTCATGAGCTTGAAAAACTGTCGTGTCACCAGACACGACCAAATGAAAATCAATAAATATTACCGCACCTGCGTGGCGTGTTCGAAGATCGTGTGCTTGCATTGCGCCATCCAATTCCGACGCAATAACCTCACGGATCGTATTTAATGTCTGTGCTGAGACAGCTTCATCCATCAGGCCGCTCAGGGACTCTTTGACGATTTTAGAACCTGACCAGAGGATGTTGACGGCCACGAGTGCGGCCAGTGCCGGATCCAGTATCCACCATCCTGTTGCAACAGCCAGAATAACGCCCGTGGCAACCCCGACAGAGGTAAGAACATCCGTGATCAGGTGTTTTCCATCAGCCACCAAAGCTGGTGATTTCTGTGCTCGTCCGCGCGTGATCAACACCCATGCCCACAGTCCGTTTATGACTGTCGCCGCCATGTTCACAAGAAGCCCTTCCACCGGGGCATCGAGAACGACGGGCCGCATAAAGCCGTGGTAGGCTTCCCGAAAGATCAGCAGTGCAGCAACGATGATCATTACACCTTCAAGAACAGCACTAAAAAATTCTGCCTTGTGGTGGCCATAGGGGTGATTGGCGTCAGCAGGCTTGGCCGCGATATGGATCGCGATGAGCGCGGCGAACGCTGTTGCGACATTGACCGTGCTTTCAAGTGCGTCTGATAAAAGTGCAACGGAACCAGTTATCCAGTAGGCAAAGACCTTCAATCCCAAAACAGCAAAGCCAATGAAAATACTGCCAATTGCAAGCTTGATAGTTGTCATATTGGCCGCCCCCCAATCCTGATAGCGTCACCTAATCGACGCGATACAGTGGCGCAAGCCACTAACTTTGCGAGTGAAAGTCATGTTCAAACATGTCTTTGAATTTCTGGCCCCCATAAACCCAAACCTTCGTTTCTGGCACATGCGCTCCCTGCCCTGTTTGCGCCGCCACAAACCCCGTTCAAAAGCAAAGGTGTTGTTGAAGATTTTTGCCTCTACCGTGATAGCAGACATCCAGGCTTCACGCCGCATCAGTCAAAATGGGCTCGAAGCAGCCATTGGACAGAGGCTTTACCAATGTCCGCTCTGGGCCGATCCGGCATCAGGTTTTGCATGGCGGTTACACGTAATAGTGGACCTGTCACGATTTGCGGACACTCCCAAAATTTCTGCTCAGATTTTTCTGTGATATCGAGCGGGGACGTATCTCCTCGAGATGCAGCATGTATCTCATCAAGAACTCGCCCCGCTCGACCAGATTTTCGACTTGAAGGGCGAGGAGTATTACCGTCTTCTTCATCCGGAAGCAGCCCGTGGAAAAGCTGTCGTGCTCTGCAAGCATAGCGGAGGGGTAGAGAACTACACGCTTGACGATGAGACGCTTCTTACACAGATGCCGACGTTTCTCGACCGCACCAGCTATCTCACACTCAATCGGTTCTGGGGCGGAAGAAAGGCGCAGAAGCTGGCGGCGTTGAACGCGCTGTATGTCGATCTCGACTACTTCAATATCCTACAATGGCGTGGCAAGGATGTTGGCACCGTTGAAGCAGAACTTGCGTCGAGGTTGGCGGCTCACAACGTGCCCCATCCGTCGGTGATTGTGCAGACCGGTCGCGGCCTCGCGGCGATCTGGCTCATCAATCCGATGCCCACTAACGCGCAGCCTCGGTGGAAAGGCGCCATGAACGCGCTGGTCGAGTTTCTGGGGCCCTTTGGTGCGGATAAAAGTTGTCGGGACGTCTCGCGCATCTTCCGCATTCCTGAAACAATCAACGAAAAGTCGAAACAAGCGGTTCGGGTGTCCGGTGGAACGGCTGAGCGATACAGCTTCGATCGCTTAGCCGATCAGATTTACAACGCCGTTGGACGGCCCGGTCGTGTCGAACTGGAGGCACGGAAGAAACAAGAGAAGGCTGGCAGAAGGGCCAAACGAGCTATGCCGCGCGGTCTGTCGCAATCACAGCGCTTCAAACTCATTCTCGAAGACTTGCTGACGATCAGTGACACCTATGGGGGTGTCGTTCCGGAGGGCTTTCGGAACACCTGGCTACATTTCTGCGCCACATGTCTGACGCACATGAAGGATGTCTCTGACATCGAAGGCAAGATCGAGGCGCTTGCTGCAACGGCCACGCCCGGGCTGCCAAAGAGCGAAGTCTCCGCAATCGTGAGGCAGGCTGTGACAAAGGCGCGTCTCTCAGGGATGGGTTCGGTGCCGTGCGAAGGGCGATACTACTACAAAGGTGCAACGATCGCAGAGCAGCTGGGTATCACTCCGGATATGGCGCGTTCGCTCGACCTCAAACAGGTCACGCCCGAATCTGAAAAGAAGCGCCGAAAGGCTGAAGCCGAGAAGCAGCGGCGTGCGGCAAAGGGCGCTGTCAGCCGCGATGAATACCTCGCGGCCAACACCGCTTCCCGAACGAAGCCCTGGCAGGCCATGGGTATCGGCAGAACGAAATATTACGAACTGAAGAAGGCCGGAAAGCTACCTGACACTGTCGCCATTGCATCGCGAACAACTCAGTGTCCGCTACTGGGGCGAAGCCCTGCACCTCGGCGCACGACAGAGGCAGAACAACGCTACACCAACGCCCACAAACGCCAAACACCGCGGACAGAGAGAAATCCACGCAGCGAGCAGAACGGGCGACCCGCGACTGGACAAGACAAGACAAGTCAATCGGCCTGTGAACGGCTCAGGCGCCTTCGAGGCGTTCCGCCAATGGGTATCAGGCAGGCAGGGGTGAGACGTAAAGGCTGCAATCTCGAAGTTGAGGCCCGAGGCCCACCAATCTTCCCGCTGCCCCTTTGGTGAGAGCAGCGGGAAGATCGGCCGGCCTCAATGAACTCAACCCCGAAGACAATGCGCTTCACAATCCACGGTCTGGGAGAAAGGAGAATAGATCGTTTTGTCACCCGAGGCATCCCGCCAAGGGCACCGAATGGAGAACCCTATGTTCGATATTCCACAGCCAGCTACAGCGCTGCACCACTTTGCCGAAACCCTCAATCAAGCCATTCAGAACGCAGCCTTGCTGCTTGGAGGTCGCCATTGGCTCGCTCGAGCACAAAGGTTGCTCACCGACCTGAACGATGCGCAGCCCATCATGCGGCGGATCACTGGAGAGGCCAAAGCATTGCTTTCGCTTCTGGAGCTCGATCATGTCGACAAGATGGATAGTATCGAAGCGGCCTGTTTCGCTATGCCGGATCCTGAGGATCCTTATGTGGAGGAGGTCTGTCGGCTGACAGATTTGCTTCGCGATGCGCTCGACGACGCGGCGCAGCCGGTCGCTTTAAATGGCATGCGTTTTGAGGAGGGTCAGGTATGAGTGAACTTACACCTAAAGACCCGTTGCAGGCAGCAATCTTCCACGCGTTGACAGCTTTCGAAAGGTTGTCAGAGGCGGTTGCAGCAACAGATGCGATTGTCGGAGATAAACTATGCGACGATCTACGGTCTAAGCTCAATTCTCTTCGCACCGGCGAGTTGACGGTTGAGTGTTTTTCTCGATCTGAAGTTGACCGGCTAAACGCTGTTGCCACGTCGCTTGAACCTGCGATGCGCCGCGAAACCCACACTTGGGTTGTTCCCGACGAGTGCAGTATGTCGGGAGGCTACGAGGAGACAGCAACATCGCCTCTGGGCGATGCGTTGAGGAACTTGCACTTCGCATGCCGGGAATTAGCTGATCAGCTATCGCAGGTCGTGAAGATTCAGGAATCTGGGCAGATCGCTGTTGTTCTAAGGCAATAACTAATGTGTTCGGCCGACGAAAATCTGGTCGGCCGAACCGTATCAGGCAACCGCCCGATTGGTGCCGCCTGCCGCCCGTTGGTGCTGCGGGTTAAGACAATTGCATAACGACGTCGAAAACGACGTGTCTTATGTGCAGCAGCCATGCAGGGCGAGGTTCTGGGCGTTGAGTGACGTCGGGCGATGACGCGACGAGGAAAAGCTGAAGATCTTTTCGGAGGTGTGTGTGTTTGGAGCCTCAGCGACGTAAGTCGCGCAGACCCACGATATCAAGCTGTCGCAGATCTATGGCTGGCGGCGCGATATGAAGAAGAAGGGCCAATGGTCGCCGGATTGAGGGGCCGTTATCCTGCCAGTGGGATTTGGTTTATGCTCGGAAGTTCGATGATTGTGTGCCGCACTATCGCCTCATCGAGATCTACGCCTGGATGGGTGCGGACTGGCCCGGCAGCACGCTTCTGGACTGGTGCGACTGGGTCATCCAGGTGCCCGAGCCGGTCACTGAACGGATCGAGACCGAGGTCATGGCCGCGCCGATCTCGCGCGCTGACATACGCCGATCCGTGTCCGGGACCGGTCTCGCCGGGACCGCGACCTCGGCAAAGCTATTCAGGTGGAAAGCAGTCCTTCTGAAGATTGGCTTAGGACGCCACTACTCGCAGCATGTTATTATTCTTGACACGAGAAGCCTCGACCGAGGCAATAGGAGAAGTGACTTGACTCGCATCGAAAGGAACTTGCCGGAGCCAGCCATACAATGATCGAATGCTAATGCCTTTCTGCGCGTAAGCCCGCTCGCCCTCGTCAAGAGGCTCGTGTCCCATCAGCATACGGCGATGAGAGCCGGGGGTGCTCACGTCTTGAAGGTGGTGATGGAAGCTGGTCCGCAACGCATGAAAATCGAGACCATGCCAGTATACCTCATGCTTTTCGCGGTAATAGTGAAAGGCTTTGGTAAAATTCTCAGCAAATTTGCCTTTGGTGGCGCCGCGGGTGAGCGTCGGAAAGAGGCGTGAGGTTGGCGTGGGAGCCTGTCGCGCCAGTTCCAGAAAGCCGAGTTCAATCAAAGCCGGATGGATTGGGATTTTTCTTGTCGCCCTTTCGGACTTCAGATGGTCCCCGTCCGCTTGTTTGATTTGTAGATACCAGATGTCTTTGTCCTTCTGAACGTCACCCGCCCGTGCTTGTGCGATTTCTTCGCAACGGGGACCCATTGTATACGCAATAAGGGGCAGCCAGAAGAGTGGGTCAGCCTCGGTTGATGCCTCCCCTTGGAACACAGGAGTCGCAGTGAATTCATAGAACCGGTCATCCCAGGGTTGTCGCGTAACACGCTCCTCGGTCTTCCTGAGCCTCGCCTCCTCTTTGTTCGAAAAGGTGCATAGCGCAAATGGATTTCGTGGCAATATGCCCAGTCCAACCAACATACGCCCAACCTGATTTGCCTTCCGCACCCGACTGATGAACGTTCCGACCCGTAGTCGCGGTTCTGCTTTCTCCCGACGGGCGTCTTCAATCGCAACTTCGTTTGTGCATCCGGCTCGTCGCATCGTTCGTTCGACAGCATCCATGGCTTTAGCAGATCTGACATCGACCTGTTCGATCAATGCGCGATAGCAGGTCGAGTCGTATTTCTTACCTTTTCCATGGAGCTTGGGAATTCTGCGGATGGTGTTGATAACTTCGCCGACAGTGTCATGCTGCAACGCTATCAAGGGCCCGGCTGGCAGAAGATTACACCACATCTTCTTTGATGTGTTGAGCGTTCCACCTGTGCTGTTCTTCCATTGTTTGCCCACTTCCGCATCGGGTTTTTGTGGCTTCTCCCAATCGTCCGCACAGCCAGCTGACTTTAATTCTATAAAGGCATCGAATGCTTCGTGGGCTTCTATCGCATCGAACTTGCTGAGTGCTGCCAGCAATTTGGGGCTGCAAATGTTGAGCAGGTTTCGCTCTTTAAGTGTCGTTCGCAACTTTTGCATCGGCGTATCTTCGACAGGCGACGCTTGTGTTTTTACAGGAGGCGTATGAGCTTCTGCGGAAGGAGTATGAGCCTCCAACGGGGGATGAGACAGCGCTGGCTGTTCAACGCGGTCGCAGGTTGAAATAGAAGTTGGTTTTGCCCCTTCACGTCTGTCTCTATTACAGTGGAATTTTAAGTGAATATTTTGTCGATCCGAGGGGCGCAGCTCTACTTCGCCCATAGCTTCGCGCGAAACGGCGCGGGCGAAATAAGGACTGGGCTGGCTGAACTCGCCGCGGCCGCGGCGAAGTCGTTCTTCACTAACGTTCATCAGAACACGCATCGCCTGTTGAGCTAGAACCCTCGCGGCCGGCGTTGATGCATCTGGAAGAGCGATTCCTAGTCTTTCCGCGACTACGCGCAGTGGATGCTCCGCCGCCGAGTGATCGCGCAAGAAATAGGCCTGCTGCAGTGTTGCGTGGTAGGCTTGTTCGCGCTTTTGCTCAGCCAAGGCGGCCTCGAGGGACCGTGGTCCCGCGACTGCGTGCGCATAGTCTGCGGCCTCGATCTCGAAGAGAACAAGCTCGTTCAACAGTCGCTGCGTTGTAGTTGGCAAATGGCTCATCGTGGTGATCGCATACAGGAAAATTTTGTCACTCAGGTTGGAGAGCCTGCGTGCAAGCCCTTCGGCGATCGGAAAAGCACGAGTTCTCAGGGAAAAGCAAACTTGAGGATTCAAACCAATTTGAAATCTGCGCAAAGCGCAGAAATCGTTCGTATTTGTAGATCGACGTGATCGAAACTCCACAGCCTCTACAATTTCGCACAGGCTTTTCGGCAGGCGACGTCGCCAGACGTATCCTTGTGGTCGCAGTTCAAGATGGGGGATTCGTTTATGGTTACCGCGCGTATTGGACATCGTGTCCGACTCCTTGTGACTCCGGTGTGACCGGATTGTGTAAGGCGGTGTGTCAAAACCGGTGTCCAAAACGCGAAAAGCGCTCCCAAGGGAGCGCTTTTTCGTTTGTTACCAATACCTTGAAGTAGTCTTGGCTCCGGCGGTAGGGATCGAACCTACGACCAATTGATTAACAGTCAACTGCTCTACCGCTGAGCTACGCCGGAAAACCTTGGACCGTATAGCCATGACGACTGCGGGCGTCTAGGGGCTTTTGCAGGTTTTTTTGCCTAAATGATCGAGAAGGCTACGTCGGGGTCGATTGGCGTTCCCGCGGGGCCCTCGGGGCCGGTCACGCCGCGGCTTGTCAGGTCGATCAGATGGGCCAGAACGTTGCGTTGGGCCATGGGCAAAAGAGCCTTTGGCACGTCGTGATTGATCGCCGTCGTCAACTGCTGGGGGGTGGCGGGGCCGTGGTGCAGGGCGGCGAGGATTTCAGCTTCGCGCGTGTGGCGATGGGCGATGATCCGGGCGATCCGGTCCTGCAGGTCCGGAATCGGTGCGCCGTGGCCGGCGTAGGCGCGCGCGGCCTGCGTCGCCCCAAGCCTGCGGCAGGAGGCCATGTAATCGGTCAGATCCCCATCCGGAGGGGAGACGACAGATGTCGCCCATCCCATGACATGATCGCCGGTAAAGACCAACTTATCCCATAGAAAACACATGTGATTTCCGAGGTGTCCGGGGGTGTGCAGGGCGCGCAGGGTCCAGCCGTCGCCGGTGATGGTATCGCCATCGGCAAGGCAGATGTCCGGCGTGAAGTCCGCGTCCACCCCCTAGATACCCGTCAGCTCACCTTGTGCCGCCAGCGCCTGCATGACCTCGGATCGGCCCGCCTGACTGTCGCCGAAGGCCAGCACGGGCGCGCCGGTGGCCCGTGCTAGCGGGCGGGCGAGGGGCGAATGGTCCACGTGGCTGTGGGTGATGAGGATATGGCTGACGGTCCGTCCGCCGATGGCCTGCAGCAGCGCGGCAAAATGTGCGTCGCTCGCCGGGCCCGGATCGATCACCGCGACGCGGTCGCCGCCCAGAATATAGCTGTTCGTGCCCCAATGGGTCATGGGCGAGGCATTGGGCGCCAGCACACAGGCCAGCCCCTCTTCCAGCTTTTGCACCTCACCGGCGCGTGGCGGCTGCTCTTGCATGGCACATTCCCTTGTCGGTCGTTTCCCAGTAGCTATGGCCCATGGCCTATCGCATGTCGTTCAAATGGCTGAAAGACTATATGCCGCGCAGTCTTTATGGCCGCGCGGCGCTGATCCTGATTCTGCCGGTGATCACCTTGCAGCTTGCCATCTCGGTCGGGTTTATCCAGCGGCATTTCGAACGGGTGACCGAACAGATGACCGCGTCGATCATTCTGGACCTGCAGTTTCTGGTCGACACGATCAACGAAGCCGAGTCGGTTGAGGCCGCGCGAAGGGCAGGGCAGGGGATCGCCGACCCTTTGGCGTTGAAATTTGCGCTGCCAGCCCCCCGGGTGCCCGCGCAGAGCACGCGGCTCTGGTATGACCTGTCGGGCATCGTGGTCGAGCGCAGCCTGCACGCGGGGATGGCGGGCGTGGGGCCGGTGGTGCTGGACAATCACCGCATCGTCCAGACCTATATCGACACCGATTTCGGCCCGATGGAGGTCGAGTTCCGCCGGTCGCGCGTTTCGGCCTCGAACCCGCACCAACTGCTGGTCTGGATGGTGGTGCTGGGCGCATTGATGACGCTGATCGCCTATATCTACTTGCGCAACCAGCTTCGCCCGATCACCCGGCTGGCCCATGCGGCCACCGCCTATGGGCGCGGGCGGGTCGTGCCTTATCACCCCGCCGGCGCCAATGAGGTCCGCACGGCGGGTCATGCGTTTCTCGACATGCGCAACCGGATCGAGCGGCAAAGCCAGACGCGCACCCTGATGCTCAGCGGGGTGAGCCACGACCTGCGCACGCCGCTCACGCGATTGCGCCTCGGGCTGGGTTTGCTGGACGATGAGGACGTTGAACCGCTGGTGCGCGATGTGGACGACATGGAGCGCTTGCTGGATGCGTTTCTGGATTTTGCCCGCGGCGACGCCGAGGATGAGACGAGTGCCACGGACCCCGCCAAGCTTGCGCAACAGGTTCTGACCAACGCCGCCCGGACCGGGCAGGCGGTGCAGGCCGGTGTCATCGAGGGCGGCGTCGAGGTGCCCATGCGGCCCTTCGCCGTGCGGCGGGCGCTCGAGAACCTTGTCGGCAATGCCCTGCGCTACGGGCAAGCGGCGCGGCTGAGCGTGACTGTCTCGCCCAAAACGGTCGTTTTCACGGTCGAGGATGACGGGCCGGGCATCCCGCCCGACCAGCGCGAGGATGCCACCCGTCCTTTCACCCGCCTCGACCCCGCGCGCAATCAGGATCGCGGCAGCGGCGTCGGTCTGGGGCTGGCCATCGTCGAGGACATCGCCCGCGCCCACGGTGGGCTCTTGCGACTGGGCGAAAGCGCGGATCTGGGCGGGCTGAAGGCCGACGTCGTGCTGGGCCGATAGGGGGCCGCGGGGTGAGTTCGGATGGCGCGATCCTAATTTCGCCTCAAGACTTTGTTGTGCCACCACGGAAAACAAGTTGATGGCTCCAAGTGAGGTTCACGCCATTCGCGAAAAAGCGCTGGCACGCGTGGCGGGATGGCCATTATGCGCCATCCCGCTCTTTTGCGCATGTAGCTCGATAACGTCCGCAAACGACAAAGCGCCGTCGATCGGCCCGATCAGAAGTCC
The DNA here is from genome assembly GCF_003072065.1 of Thalassorhabdomicrobium marinisediminis. Classification (GTDB taxonomy): domain Bacteria; phylum Pseudomonadota; class Alphaproteobacteria; order Rhodobacterales; family Rhodobacteraceae; genus Octadecabacter; species Octadecabacter marinisediminis. Next base: position 272,501 of record NZ_QCYG01000007.1, on the reverse strand, counting down.
ATGTCTTCGGCAAGCCTCTGCGCCACGCGGATCGCACGGCGCTCGGTCATGGTCCGGAAATTGGCGATACGCTGCTCGGGCCATGGCAGGCAGCTGTTACCGACCAGCGCGTTCCATGCATCGTAATCGTCGATGATGTGATGGATATCCAGCTTTTCGCTTGGAGCAATCGGTCCGTCCTGACGCTTGCGGTTCTCGCGGGCGCAAAGCCAGCGGAAATTTCCAAGCCCATCGCCGATATTGCCACGGTGACGATGGAAGCTGTCCTTGTAGACATCTTCGATCTGTTTGGCCCGCCGCTCTTTTTCGCTCCAGTGAAATTTGAAATCATTGCGGGGAACGATGTGGTCGAGGTCCAGCGGCAGGTCGTCGTCTCGGGCACTCAGCGGATCAAAGGTGGGGGCGGTGACCTTTAAATAGTCGCGTTGGGCCCACATCAGGGCCCGCTTCGTCAATTCCCGACTGCTTGTAAGCCGCCGCATCCAGTCCCCGGGCCGACGGGTGTCGGTATCGCAACCGATATAGCGTTCCGCACATCCGGGCAGTTGCGCAGCCTTTCCCGGATCCTGCTCCAACTCTGAAAGGGCTGCTTTCCAAGCTTTAAAATCATCATTCGTTGGAAGGTTATAGGCGCGACCTTCGTCCTCAAGCCGACGACGCCAGTCGGACAAACCGCCGTTCGCAACGGAGAATTCCGATCCGCTGGCCATCTCGAAAAGCGCGTTGGCGGCCTTGTCGGGATCATCGGTGCCAAGGAGACAGAACAGTGTCACCCGAAGCAGGAGATCACCAAAGTCTTTGTCTGGATCACTCGCGTCCGCGCCCCTCATGATCTCAGCAAGCAAGAGCAGGATATCGATCGCTTCCCGGGGCAAGCGCGCGGTCAACATGCTGTGCATGCCTCTTTTGCGGAGCGCTTCCTTGATAAAGTTCAAATCCTGTCGGATCGCGAAGTCCTCGCCGGGCCTATCCGGGAGAAGCTGCAAAAAGGCCTCGCGGACCTCGTCGTTCATCTCTCTCACGTATTCGGGCGTCGGACGAGCGATCCGGGCGGTTTCGCTGTTGCCACGTTCAACCCTGAGACGGGCCACGCGCAACGTCGCGAGCACAAGATCCACGTCAGAGGCAAACCGTAGATCCCGCAAATTGGCCATACGGTCGCATAGATGCGGGAATTGCTGCTTCAGGATGGAATAGGTCAACTCGTCATTCGTCAGGGCTGTGCCGCCTTGTCCAACCCGGCCGAAGAAGCGGAGATACTCGTCGGGCGACTCGACGATTTTCGTTGGCAGCCTTGAGACCAGCGCATTCCCGGATAGAGCCGCGCCAAACGCATCAAGAATGACCTTGAACCTTTTATCAATTGCAGGCTGCGCCTCCTCGGGCGCCGATTTCCGCAGTTCCTCGCGCAGTTTGGTCCATTCGCCGGCTCCACCCACGCAAGCAGCCCAGACCTTGGCCATAGGGATCGCCGCAACAGCGTCGATCAACTCGACGTCCCCATCGAACATCGTGTCGCGGCTTTCCTCATCGAATTCAGCCCACATTTTTGACCGTTTGCTGACTTCGAACTTCGAGTTCGGCGCATCCGCTCGATAGCCAAAGGGCTGCCCACGGCTGCTGATCCGCAGCGCAAAACGCAAGTCGCTGCCCGGCGTGGGATCGGTTCCGAAATCGATCCAGAGGCGCAAGGCCTCGTGGAGTTGGCCTTCTGCGCGCCCCAAAAGCAGCGCCGACATTCTTTGCTGTCCGTCGAATAGCTGCCAGTCATCGGGATGCGCTATTTCCAAGTGACCCTCGGCATCGCTGCCACTCCGACCTGCTGTGTTGTCTCGGCCCGCGTCGCTGACGCGGTGAGCCAGAAACTGCCCGGCGGGATACCCACGAAGCAAGCTGTCCCAGTACCGCACGATCTGTTCGTTGCGCCACACCAGAGAGCGTTGGATCGGCGGCAAACGCAACACGCCTGGCCCCTCATGTTTTCGCCAATTCACAAGCTCACTAAGCGAAACTGCTGCAAAGTTGGACTCAGTTAAATCTGGAAGAAAACCCATTTGCGTCCTTTTGAATAAATACTATTTTCCGCATTCCCGACCGGGGTATGGAGAGTTTTTAACCAATAGCCAGAAAGATAAACCCTAAAAGCCGGCGACTGGTCAGGAAGTGTTTGAGCAATGAACTGGGCGGTAATAGCCTTGGCGAATGTTTGCAGTGCAATGGCTGACGGCGGAATTTGGAAGACCATGAAAGCCTGCTATAGTCTATCTGATCCATAGACTTGGCGCTCCGAGTGACTTAGGACGACGGTTTTCAAAAGACCGGATTTGGTGGGTCGTTCAAGCGCGACAGGCTGCAGAGCCACTTTCGCCTCCCGTCTATTGCGGCACTAATGGCTGAGCTCTTAATTTGCCTAATTAGGGTGCAACGCGTGACCAGCAGTACTTCAGCTTCACTGAACCTGAGCCCTTCCCGTTGAGTGGCTCCAATACCCTTGTTGTCTGGTAGGCCCGGCAGGACTTGAACCCGCAACCAAAGCGTTATGAGCGCTCTGCTCTAACCAATTGAGCTACAGGCCCCCCGCGCGTTTGGTAGCAGAGGTACCGGTCTGGTCAAGTGGTGTCGGGGAAGATGTCGGGAAATAACGCGATCCGTGCCAGGCTGGCAGCGCCTGCTGGAGGAAAAGGGGATAGATCATGACGCCGCTAGGATGTCTTCAAAGCCCAGCCCGCGCGACAGAATTTTAAGGACCTGCTCCATTGCCCGGAAAGGGTGGGATTTTGCGTCACCTGCTGTCAAGCTTCGGTTGATGCGTCGCGGGCGATGGGGTATCGCGCGGGCACGGGACAGTGCGGGGATACAGCCGATGACCACTTCAGAAAGAACGGGTTTGACCTATGCGGATGCGGGCGTCGATATCGACGCGGGCAACAGTCTGGTCGAACGGATCAAACCGGCCGCGAAACGCACGCGCCGCCCCGGCGTGATGGCCGGGTTGGGCGGCTTCGGCGCCTTATTCGACCTCAAGGGCGCGGGATACGACGATCCGATCCTCGTGGCGGCGACCGATGGCGTGGGAACCAAGCTGCGGATCGCCATCGACACCGGGCTGGTGGACGAGGTGGGCATCGATCTGGTCGCCATGTGCGTCAACGATCTGGTCTGCCAAGGGGCCGAGCCGTTGTTCTTTCTGGATTATTTCGCCACCGGCAAGCTTGAGCTCGACGTGGCCACGCGGATCATCAACGGCATCGCGAAAGGCTGCGAGCTTTCGGGCTGTGCGCTGATCGGCGGCGAGACGGCGGAGATGCCGGGCATGTATCCCGAGGGTGATTTCGACCTTGCGGGCTTCAGCGTGGGCGCGATGGAACGCGGTGGAGAGCTGCCCGCGAACGTGGCCGAGGGTGACGTGTTGCTTGGGCTGGCGTCGAGTGGTGTTCACTCCAACGGTTATTCGCTGGTCCGCAAGATCGTCGAGCGCTCGGGCTTGGGCTGGGATGCCCCGTCGCCCTTCGGTGCAGGTACATTAGGCGAGGCGTTGCTCGCCCCGACCACGCTTTATGTCAAAGGCGCCGTGGCGGCGGTCGCGATTCCCGGAGCCGTGCACGGTCTGGCGCATATCACCGGCGGCGGCTTGACCGAAAATCTGCCCCGCGTGTTGCCCGAAGGGCTGGGCGCGCAGATCGACCTGTCTTCCTGGGCGCTGCCCCCGGTGTTCGGCTGGCTCGCGGCTGAGGGCGGGTTGGATCAGGCGGAAATGCTCAAAACCTTCAACTGCGGTCTGGGCATGGTCGCTGTCGTTGCTCCGGGCGAGGTGGACGCCGTGCGCGCGGCCTTTACCGACGCGGGCCACGATGTGACACAGATCGGCACCGTCACCAATGGCAGCGGCGTGCGCTACACCGGGGCGCTGTTGTGAAACGGGTCGCCATCCTGATTTCGGGTGGCGGGTCGAACATGGTGGCGCTGGCCCAGAGCATGACCGGCGATCATCCGGCACGACCGGTGCTGGTCTTGTCCAACGACCCGAAGGCGGGCGGCTTGGCGCGCGCGCGCGACATGGGTCTTGCGGTCGCGGCGGTCGATCACAAGGAATTTCCAAATGATCGCAAGGGGTTCGAGGGTGAACTTCTCGCGATACTTGAAGCGGCGCAGCCCGACATCATCTGCCTTGCGGGCTTCATGCGGGTGCTAAGCGCCGGTTTCGTGCAGCGCTTTGAGGGGCGGATGCTGAACATTCACCCGTCGTTGTTGCCGAAATACAAAGGGCTGCACACCCATCGCCGCGCGCTGGACGCGGGCGACGCCGTCCACGGCTGCACCGTGCATGAGGTGACGGCCGCGCTGGACGATGGCCCGATCCTTGGTCAGGCGCGGTTGGACATCGGGCCCGAGGATACGGCAGACACGCTGGCCGCGCGGCTCCTTCCGCTGGAACACGCACTTTATCCAGCGGTGTTGCGCCGCTTCGCCCGCGGCGACCGGACGCCGGTTCTGATCCCGTAGGGGTGCTTTCCATCCGCTTCGCGCTGGCTTAGACAGAACCGAAAGAGGGCCCGCCCGCGCCCGGGCAACGTGCTTCCCCAGACAAGAGACGTTATGAAAACAATTACAACGACCCCAGACCTCGCGGCGTTCTGCGCCGAAGCCGCCAAACATCCCTATGTGACCGTCGACACCGAATTCCTGCGGGAACGGACCTATTATTCCAAGCTGTGTTTGATCCAGCTCGCGTATAACGGGGACGGGAACGATGATGCGGTTCTGGTCGATCCCTTGGCAGAGGGGCTGGACCTTGATCCGCTTTATGCGCTGTTCGAGGATGCGGGCGTCGTCAAGGTGTTCCACGCCGCCCGTCAGGATCTTGAGATTTTCTACGTGGACCGGGGCATCATCCCCGCGCCGCTGTTCGACACCCAGGTCGCCGCCATGGTCTGCGGGTTCGGCGAGCAGGCGGGGTATGAGACGCTTGTGCGCAAGATCGCCAAGGCCAGCGTGGACAAGTCGTCGCGCTTCACCGACTGGTCGCGCCGCCCCCTGTCCGATGCGCAAAAGGCCTATGCGCTGGCCGATGTGACCCATCTGCGGGTGATTTACGAATACCTCGCAGCACAGCTGGAAAAGACCGGACGTAAAAAATGGGTGGCCGAGGAAATGGCCGTGCTGAACGATCCAGCGACCTATCAGACCGATCCGGCGGACGCCTGGAAACGGGTCAAGACACGCACAAGCTCGGGCAAGTTCCTGTCGATCGTGCGCGAGTTGGCGCGCTTTCGCGAAGCCTATGCGCAAGCCCGCAACATCCCGCGCAACCGCGTGTTCAAGGACGACGCGATGATCGAGATCGCCTCGACCAAACCGGCGAGCGAGAAGGATCTGGGTCGCTCGCGTCTGCTGCTGCGTGAGGCCCGCAAGGGCGACATCGCACAGGGCATTCTGGCGGCCGTGAAAGCCGGGCAGGAGGTGGCGCCGGAGGACCAGCCCAAGACCGACCCGCGCCGCGAGAAGTTGCAGGTCAATCCGGCACTGGCGGACCTTTTGCGGGTTCTGTTGAAGGCCAAGGCGGATGAGAAAAACGTGGCACAGAAGCTGATCGCCACAAGCTCGGACCTTGATGCATTGGCCGGCGGGATGCGGGACGTGCCCGCGCTGCGCGGCTGGCGCAAAGAGGTGTTCGGCGCCGATGCCCTGCGCCTGTGCGACGGTCAAATCGGCCTTGCTGTGAAGGGCGAAAAGGTCGTCACATTCGAAATCAGTTGAGCGGAGAGGGTGAAGATGGCCACGGAAGCCTTTGAAGAGATTGTAGAAACCTTTGAATTCCTCGACGACTGGGAAGATCGCTACGCCCATGTGATCGAGCTGGGGCGCGACATGGAGCCTCTGGACGAAGCCGCCCGCGTGCCCGCGACCAAGGTGGAGGGCTGCGCGTCGCAGGTCTGGCTGCTACCCCAGATCGACAACGGCGTGTTCACCTTCAAGGGCGCGAGCGATGCGATGATCGTCAGCGGGTTGATTGCAATCCTGCAGGCGCTCTACAACGGGCTACCGGTGGCCGAGGTGCCCGCGGTCGACGCACGCCACGAGCTTGAGCGTCTGGGCTTGAACGATCATCTGTCGTCGCAGCGCTCCAACGGGTTGCGCGCCATGGTGGAACGGATTCAGGCCTCCGCCGCCTGAGCGCCCGTCGCGGCGTCGGATTTCAGGTATTAGTGAACCAGAGAAGGGCCGGTCTAGCGCAGGGTTTCGAGCGTGGTGGCAAGCTCACCGTAGCCGGTCAGACGACGCTCAAACGCAAGGCCCAGATAGGCCGCATGGGCCTTGGCTTTTTCCGTGAGCGCCGGGTCGTCGGTCTGCGCCTGATAGACCAGCGTTCTGTAATTGCCGAAGTACATCTCGAGCAGGTCCGGATGGCGGTCGAGGCCCAGCGGTTTGACGATGAAGGACTCGAACTGCCGGACGAGGAAATCGGTCAGGTAGAAGCAATCGACCTCATCTTTTTCCGCGAAGGCGGCGTTACCTTCGAAAAAGGAATAGCAATGGGGGCCTGCAACCATTTCCACCCCGAGCCGCGCGCACAGGGCCGCCAGCCGGCCCCCGGTGCCGCAATCGGCATAGACGACGAAGATCTCGTCATAATCGGCCCGGTGTCTTAGGATCGCCGCCTCGACTGCATCGGGGATCCGTTCGGGGCGCACGTGCAGGATCGCGGGCAGGCAGTGCAGGTCCATGTGGCTCCAGCCGTTGGCCTTGATCAGGTCCAAAATTTCCCGCGCGAGCGCCCCGCAGGCCAGCAGCAGGATGCGACCCTGACCCTTGGGGGCGAGGCCCTTTTCGGTCAGGGTTCGATCATCCGTTTCCATGATATTGTCCGGGCTGGGGATGCGACCGGTCGGGGTCTTAAGCGGTCGCACCCTGGTTGTGCTTGCGGGCCATGAACGATTTTGCGGTTTCCACCGCCACGGCGGCATCGCGGCAATAGGCGTCCGCGCCGATCGCCTTGCCGAACTCCTCGTTCAGCGGGGCACCGCCCACCAGAACGGTGTAATCGTCGCGCACGCCCTGTTCGATCATCGTGTCGATCACGACCTTCATATAGGGCATCGTGGTGGTGAGCAGCGCGGACATGCCCAGAATGTCGGGCTCTTCGGTCTTGAGCGCTTCAAGGTAGGATTCAACCGCGTTGTTGATGCCCAGATCGACCACTTCGAAGCCCGCGCCCTCCATCATCATCGAGACGAGGTTCTTGCCGATGTCGTGGATGTCGCCCTTGACCGTGCCGATCACCATCTTGCCCACGCGCGGGGCGCCGGTTTCGGCCAGCAGCGGCTTGAGGATCGCCATGCCGCCCTTCATCGCATTGGCCGCCAGCAGCACTTCCGGCACGAACAAGATCCCGTCGCGGAAGTCGTGGCCGACGATGGTCATGCCCCCCACCAGCGCCTTGGTGAGAATGTCGTAAGGCTCCCACCCGCGTTCAAGCAGGATGTTGACGCCTTCCTCGATCTCCTCCTTGAGGCCGTCGTAAAGGTCGTCGAACATCTGGGCGACAAGGTCTTCGTCGTTCAGCTCACTCAGGATGATGTCGTCTTCTTCGTCGGACATGGCGCCAACCCTTCTCTGGTCTTTCGTCCATTAGCGCCCGTTTGTCGCACGGGGTCTGGACCGATTGCGACACTGAGTGCCTGTCGAGCGACCCGTATGCAAATGAATACTTCGCTGAAAGATCGTGAAGGGGGTTCACTTGTTCCCTATTTGTTCTATACAGGATGCCATGTCCGAACTTCATGATCTTCGGCGGGGAGAGGCGCGGGGCCGCGGCGCGGTGAGCAATGCGGTCAGCCGGTTCGAGCCCTATGCGCGGGTGGCGGTCGATGACGGCTGGGAGGCGCCGGTTGAGGGGATGTTGCGCACCGAGGTTGCGGTGGAGGCGCCGCGCAAGGTGATCTCGCGCAATACCTCGCCCGATGTGCCTTTTGACCGGTCGGTCAATCCCTACCGCGGGTGTGAGCATGGCTGCGTCTATTGTTTCGCGCGCCCGGGCCACGCCTGGTTGGGCCTGTCGCCCGGTCAGGATTTCGAAAGCCGTCTGGTTGCGCGGCCCACCGCGCCGCAGGTGCTTGCGGAAGAGTTGCGCAAACGCCACTACCGGCCTGCGACACTGGCCATCGGCACCTATACCGATCCCTACCAGCCCATCGAAAAAGAGCACGAGATCATGCGCCGCTTGCTGGGGGTGTTGCAGGACTTCCGGCATCCGGTGAGTATTGTCACAAAGGGCACCTTGATCGAACGGGACATCGATATTCTGGCGGCGATGGCGAAGGACAATCTGGCGACGGTCGGGATTTCGGTCACCACGCTTGATCCGAAGGTGTCGCGCCTGATGGAGCCGCGGGTGCCGTCTCCGGCGCGGCGGCTGCAGGTGATCGAACGGTTGGCGGCGGCCGGTGTTCCGGTGCGGATCATGGCCTCGCCGCTGGTGCCCGCGCTGACCGATCACGAGCTTGAGGGGATTCTGCAAGCCGGGCGGGATGCGGGCGCGCGGGCGGCCACGTCCTTGATGCTGCGCCTTCCGGCCGAGGTCGCGCCCCTGTTTCAGGAATGGCTGCATGTACATTTTCCCGACCGGGCCGAACGCGTCCTCAACCGTGTGCGCGAGCTGCATGGCGGCAAGCTTTATGAGGCTGACTTCGGAACGCGGATGACCGGGCAGGGGGTCTGGGCGCAGCAGATGCAGGCGCGGTTGCGGATCGCGCGCAAACGGCTTGGTCTGGCGGATAGGCTGCCGCCGCTGCGCTGCGATCTGTTCCGCCCGCCGCCGCGGGTGGGGGATCAACTGAGCCTGTTCTAGCGGCCCGCCCGGATCAGGCGCGCCGGCGGCCCCGACGCGGGCTGCGCTTGGGGCCATCGTCGCCGGTGCCGTCCGACGCGGACGAGAACCCGCCAAGGGCTTCGGTGATGTTGTCGAGCGTGGGCGGCGTGCCTTTGGGGCGTGTCTCAAGGGCTTCGCGCATGGAACGCAGGTGCTCGGGCGTGGTGCCGCAGCACCCGCCGATGATCGTGGCGCCGCTGTCGCGGGCCAGGCAGGCATATTCGGCCATCAGCTCTGGCGTGCCGTCATAGTGGATGTGGCCATCAACGTATTTGGGAATGCCCGCGTTGCCCTTGGCAATCACCGGCTGATCGGGGCCCGCGGCCTTGAAGCCAAGGATCGTGCGCAGCAGGTCCGATGCGCCCACGCCGCAGTTCGCCCCGAAGGCTAGCGGCGCGTGCTGCAACTTGCCCACCAGCTTGACCAGATCGGCGCTGGTCAGGCCCATCATCGTGCGCCCGGCGGTGTCGAAGCTCATGGTGCCGCACCAGGGCATGTCGGCCAGCGCAAAGGCCTCGGCCGCGGCGCGGAATTCCTCACCGGCGCTGATGGTTTCCACCCAAAGGATGTCAGCGCCCCCGGCCTTCAGCCCTTCGGCCTGTTCGTGGAACATTTCGACCGCGTTTTCGTGGGTGAGCGAGCCCATCGGCACCATGATGTCGCCGGTGGGGCCGACCGATCCGGCGACCACGACCTTACGCGGGGCCTTGTCGGCCACTTCGCGGGCGATCTCGGCAGCGGCCTTGTTGATCTCGTGCACGCGGTCCTGCCCGCCGTGCAGCTTGAGGCGTGAGGCATTGCCGCCAAAGGAATTGGTCAGAAAAATGTCCGACCCTGCGTCGACCGCGCCTTGATACAGCGCGGTGATGCGGTCGCGGTGTTCGAAGTTCCAGAACTCAGGCGCGTCGCCGGACTGCAGCCCCATGTTGAACAGGGTCGTGCCGGTCGCCCCATCGGCGAGCAACCAATCGCGCGTTTTCAGCAGTTCGGTAAGGGCGTTTGTCATGGCGTAGGGCTCCGGTTTCGGTTGAGTGCGCTTCGCACGGGGTCGGCTCGGGTGCAAATGAATAATCTTCAACAAACCTGTGAACGTCGCGATCTTGCCGGAAGACGGGGGCTTGGCGGGCGCGCGCGCGGATGCGGTGGGCCAGAGTTGCAGCCGTCAGGGCAAGGCGGACTTTGCCCGGCGCGCAAAGATAGCGCGGCTGCCAAACGGGGCCGAAAGCGGCCTTGAAGCGCCGCAATCCCTGACCCGAGGCCGTGACACGCTGCGCAAAGGGGGCCGCAGGGTCGACATCCGGCACCGCGGCAAGGGACAGACGACAGGCCCCGTCGGCGCGGGCGGCTGCGATCGCGGCGCAGACAAGCGCCTGCATCGTGCCATGGGGCAGGTCGCTCCGGTGCCGCATAAGGTCAAGGGTCCAGACCCGCCCGCAATGAAAGCTCACGAAGGCGCAGGGCGTCTGGCCATCATAGGCCGCGAAGACCCGCTGGCGGCGCAGATAGTCGGGACAATAGCGCCCCATGGACAGCCCGCGTTCGCCCCCGTGGGCCGCCGCCCAATCTGCCGCGACCGGGCGCAGGGTTTCGGGGTCGGTGCATTCCGCGATATGCAAGCCGGAGTGTGCGAACTGGCGCAAGGCGCGGCGCAACTGGCGGCAGGCCGGACGCTCGGCGCTCCAGGTGGCGGGGGTCAGGGTCGCCTCTTGCGCGATGCGCAGCACGGCCCAGCCCGCGCGGCGGGCCTGTGCCGCCTGTTCGGGCCCGCATTTGTAAAGTGCGACGGGGCGGGCGCGGCCCAAATCGGAAAGCTCCAGTCCGGCGGGCAGGTCGCCCAGCACGGCCCCCGCGCCCCAACACGGCAGGGTCAGCAGGGGGGCGGCTGGATGGGGGATCACCCGGGCGTCCTGATGGCGCAATGCGGCTTCGGGGTGGTCGGGAACCGTTGCCGCTGCGGGCTTGGCGCGGGGCGACGGGTGCAGCAGAGTGACGAGCGAGAGCGTCGCCGGAGCTGCATAGTAAACAATACGGAACGCCAGCAGGGCGGCGAGCGCTGCGGGGCCGTCAGAGGCGGGCAGGAGGGCCAGCAAGGTCAGATCGAAAGCGCCCATGCCTCCGGGGGAGTTCGAGACAAGCCCCGCCCCGAGGGCCAGCAGGTAGGCGGCAAACAGCGCGTCAAAGCCCACAGCCCCGGGCCAAAGCACCCAGAGCGCGCCCGCCGCAAACCCGGTGTCGAGCGCGCAGGCGATCATCAGAGCACCAACCCGCCGTGGCGTGACCGCGACGGCGGCCAGCCCGAACCGTTTGGCCCCTTTGGCGATCAAAACCGACACGCCGAGCGCGAGGCCACCCAGCGCCAGCCCGGTCATGGGCGTGAGCGCGTCGTCAAGCGCCGGTAGGTCGACCCAGAGCAAAACCAGAGCGGTCAAAACCGCAAGTGCCGCCAGAAACGACAGGCTGACCGCGCAAGACAGGCGCAGGGCGCTTGCGACGCTAAGATCGGGCAGGCAACGCCAGCGGACGAGCGCGCCGGTCACGACCCCGAAGCCCAGAGCCTGCGACAGCGCGATGGCCCGCACCCCGGCGGCCCGCGCCCGGCCTGTGTCCTGCCCGGTGCCCAGGGCGCGATGCACCGATAGGTCATATTGCCCCACGGCGCAGAAACTCAAAGCGGTGCAGATCAGCGCCAGCGCCCATTGTCCGGGGGTGATCCCCGTGATCGCCTCAAGAACCTCGGCCGGGCCCAGATCGGCCACGGAGCGCAGGAACAGCGCGCCGAACACAAGCAGCGCAAGCGGCGGGATCAGCCGCCCAAGGCGGGCAGGGCGCAGATCGTGCGGGCGCGGTATCGCGACTGGGGCTTGTGTTGTCATTTGGCTGTCCACCTCCCGTAGCGGGCCAATGCCCGCGGGGGTGTCCTAGCGTTCAAGGGTTCTGCAAATGTAAAGGCCGGGGCGATTTTGCCGCCCCGGCCTTCATAGATGTCTAGAATTTTTTCGAAGTTCCGGTCCGTTCGACGCCGTCTCAGGCTTCGTCGAGCAGTTGCGCCTTGGCCTGCTTCATCAGTTCGGCCATCTTGGTGCGGATCTCTGCCTCGCTCTTGAGGTGGCCGATGTCGCCGGACAGCTTGCGATAGACATCCTCGTCCCCCGCTTCCTCGAAGTCCGCTTTTACGACCTCTTGCGCATAGGCTTCGGCCTCGGCGCCGGACTTGTCCAGCAGATCGGCCGCCCAGAGGCCCAGAAGCTTGTTGCGCCGCGCTTCGGCGCGAAACTGCATCTCTGCGTCATGGGCGAATTTCGCCTCAAAAGCGTGTTCGCGGTCGTCAAAAGTGGACATCGGGCTGTTCCTTGCAGGTTCGTGGCTGTTCCGGTCCAGATATGCCCCTCGTTGCGCTTGCCCGCAAGGGGGGCTTGGCTTATGACGCGCGCAAGCGGGGCGATGGTGGCTTTGACGTCCAAGGCGCAGCGCCCGCAAAGGAGACAGCATGGCACGTCGCAAACTGGTCTATGAAGGCAAGGCGAAAATCCTGTATGAAGGCACCGAACCGGGCACCCTGATCCAGTATTTCAAGGATGACGCCACCGCGTTCAACGCAGAGAAGAAGGACGTGATCGACGGCAAGGGCGTGTTGAACAACCGCCTGTCCGAGTTTTTCATGAACGGTCTGATGCGGATCGGCGTGCCGACCCATTTCATCAAACGGCTGAACATGCGCGAACAGTTGATCCGCCAAGTCGAGATCATCCCGCTTGAGGTGATCGTGCGCAACTTTGCGGCCGGCTCGATGGCGAAACGGCTGGGCATGGAGGAGGGCACGCCGCTGCCGCGCCCCATCGTCGAATTCAGCTACAAGGATGACAGTCTGGGCGACCCGCTGGTGCCCGAAGAATACATCATCGCCTTCGGTTGGGCGAGCCAGCAGGACCTTGACGACATGGTGGCGCTGGCTCTGCGGGTGAACGATTTCATGTCCGGCGTGATGCACGGGGTTGGCATCCAGCTGGTGGATTTCAAGATCGAGATCGGCCGCGTCTGGGACAACGAGTTCATGCGTCTGATCGTCGCCGACGAGATCAGCCCCGACAGCTGCCGCCTGTGGGACATGGAGACCGGGCGCAAGCTGGACAAGGATGTGTTCCGGCGCGATCTGGGTGATCTGGCCGATGCCTATACCGAGGTGGCCAAACGTCTTGGGGTCATGCCGCAGAACGCGGCCCCCATGCAGAAGCCGACGCTTATCAACTGAGCCGTCGGAATTGAGTTTATTTGGTCAGATGAAGACAGGAACAGCGATATGAAAGCCCGTGTGCACGTGATGTTGAAGGACGGCGTTCTGGACCCCCAGGGGGCGGCCGTGAAACACGCGCTGGGGGCGCTGGGGTTTGACGGGGTCGAAGGGGTCCGTCAGGGCAAGGTGATCGAGCTGGATCTGGCCGACGGGACGACCGAGGCGCAGGTGGGCGAGATGTGCGAAAAGCTGCTCGCCAATACGGTGATCGAAAGCTACCGGATCGAGATGCCATGAAGGCCGCGGTGATCCAGTTTCCCGGGTCCAACTGCGACCGGGACATGGCGGTCGCCCTGCGGCAAGCGGGCGCGGATGTCGATGTGATCTGGCACAAGGACGATGCGCTGCCCGGCGACGTCGATCTTGTTGCCATTCCGGGCGGGTTCTCCTTCGGGGATTATCTGCGCTGCGGCGCGATTGCCGCCAATTCGCCGATCTGCCGCGCCATCGTCGCCCATGCAGAGCGTGGCGGCTATGTGTTGGGCGTCTGCAACGGCTTTCAGGTGCTGACCGAGACGGGGCTGTTGCCCGGTGCGCTGCTGCGCAACGCGGGGCTGAAGTTCGTCTGCAAGACCGTGCCCCTGCGGGTCGAAACCACGCAGAGCGCCTTTACCGACACCTATGTCCAAGGCGATATCCTGTCGGTGCCCGTCGCGCACCATGACGGGAATTACTTTGCCGACGACGCCACGCTCGCGCGGTTGCAGGACACGGGGCGGATCGCCTTCAGCTATGCTGAACACCTCAACGGCAGCCGCAACGACATCGCCGGGATCCTTTCGGCCAACGGGCGGGTACTGGGCATGATGCCCCATCCCGAGCGCGCCGTGGACGAGGCCCATGGCTCAACTGATGGTCAGCGTCTTTTCGCCGGTCTGGTGGGGCAGCTCGCCACCGCCTAGCGCCTGTCGATGGACGCCGCCGGGGTTGCGCGCTAGATTACAGCGCAGCAACCTTGGGGGTTATTTTTGAACGCAGCGCGCATTTCCGTCGTCTGGTGGACGCGCATCCTTGTGGGTGCGCTGGTTCTGCTCGCCTGTGTGGTCGTCTATAGCTCTAACGCCTTGTTGACCGAGCGCTTCACCGAGCGCACGCGGGGCGGAGCCGAGGTGCGTCTGGCGCTCTATTCCGCCAACCTGCTCAGCGAATTGCAGCGCAACTCTATCGTGCCGCAACTGCTGGCGCGGGATCCGGCGCTGATCGGTGCGCTCAATTCGGGCGATTTCACCCAGTCGACCGCGCGGCTTTTGTCCTTTGTCGATGAGATCGGCGCGGCGTCCTTATTGCTGATGGACACCGATGGGCGCGTGGTGGCCGCGACCGACCGGGAACGACTGGGGGAAAACCGGCGGCATCAGCGCTCCTTTGTCGAGGCGCTGCGCTCCAATATCACGACCTTCACGGTGGACGACCGCAACGAGGGCGGCTTCGACTTCACCTATTCGCGCCGGATTGAGGACGGGGGTCTGGGGATCGGCGTGGTCTCTGTGGGCGTGGATCTGGCGAAGCTCGAACGGTCCTGGGCTGGGATTTCCGATGCGGTGATGGTGCTGGACAGCACCGGCCGCGCGATCCTTGCGACCGAGCCGCGCTGGCGGGGCCGGACCGAGGAAGAAGCCGTGGCCCTGCTGGAGCCGCAGTCGGCCATCGAGCGCGCCCTGCGCGGCACGCCCGACTGGTCGGCGCTGCCTATCGATGCTTACCTGCGTGGCGACGGGGTGATGCGGCAGGAGGTGCGCGTGCCGTTTCAGGGCTGGCGCGTCGTCAGTTTCACCACCTTCCAGTCTGTGCGCGAACGGGTCAATTCGATCCTTGCGCTCGAAATCATGGGATTCGCGATCCTGTTGGCAGGTCTGTTCTGGTTCCTGTCGCGCCGGTCCAATCTGGCGGCACGCATGTTCCAGCGGGAATCGGCAGAGCTTCGCCAGTTGAACAACCGCCTACAGCGGGAAATCGCCGAGCGCCAGAAGGTAGAAAAGGACCTCGAGGTGGCCGAGCAGACCGTGGCGCAGACCAGCAAGCTTGCCGCTTTAGGCGAAATGTCAGCGGCCGTCAGCCATGAATTGAACCAGCCGCTGGCCGCGATGAAGACCTATCTGGCCGGCGCGCGGCTTCTCATCAGCCGCGAGCGGCCGGACGAAGCGGTGGTCGCCGTGGCGCGGATCGACGGGCTGATCGAGCGGATGGGCGCAATCACCAAGCAGCTCAAATCCTACGCGCGCAAAGGCGCCGACAGCCTTGAACCCGTTGATGTCAAAGAGGCGGTGCTCTCTTCACTGTCGATGATGGAGCCGCAATTGCGCCAACGTCAGGTCGCGATTTCGCGCACCTTGCCGGATCGGCCGGTGATGATCTTCGGCGACCGGATGCGGCTTGAGCAGGTGATCATCAACCTGCTGCGCAACGCGCTGGACGCCACCAAGATGACAACGGACCCGCGGATTGATATACTTCTCGCACAGGGCAACGTGGTGCGTCTGACCGTGCGCGACAACGGCACCGGCATCGATGAACTCGATGAACTGTTTGAGCCGTTCTACACCACCAAGCAGCCCGGCGACGGCACCGGCTTGGGGCTTGCCATCTCGTCGGGGATCGTAAACGACTTCGGCGGACGGCTCACCGGACGTAATGCGGTTGGGGGCGGGGCTGTATTCGAGGTCGAACTGCCCATATTGAACGCAGACACAGAAGCAGCGGAGTAACACGCAATGGCTCAGGCAATGAAAATCGCCATCGTTGATGACGAACAGGACATGCGACAGTCGATCAGCCAGTGGCTGGCGCTGAGCGGCTACGACACCGAGACCTTTCCCAGCGCGGAAGAGGCGCTCAAGGGGTTGGGCCAGGATTATCCCGGCATCGTCGTGAGCGACATCAAGATGCCCGGCATGGACGGGATGCAGTTTCTTAAGAAGCTCAAGGGCGTCGATTCCTCATTGCCGGTGATCATGATCACCGGTCACGGCGATGTGCCCATGGCGGTTGAGGCGATGCGGATCGGGGCCTTTGATTTCCTTGAAAAGCCGTTCAACCCCGACCGCATGACCGAGCTTGCCAAGAAAGCCACGCTCGCGCGGCGGATGACGCTTGATAGCCGCGAGCTGCGGCGCGAGCTCTCTGACGGCGGGGCGCTGATGAAAAAGCTCATCGGCGCGTCGCCGGTGATGGAGCGCCTGAAAGAGGATATTCTTGATTTGGGGCAGGCCGACGGCCACGTTTTGATCGAGGGTGAGACCGGGACCGGCAAGACGCTGGTCGCCCACGCGCTGCATGCGGTGGGGGCCCGGGCCAACAAGAAATTCGTGCTGATCTCCTGTTCCGCCTATGAGGATGAGGCGCTGTCCAAGCGGCTGTTCGGGCCCGCGGATCAGGACGATCCGATCCCCGCCATCGAAGAGGCGCGGGGCGGCACGCTGGTGCTTGAGGATATCGAAGCCCTCTCCGAGACCAATCAGGCGCGGCTTCTGACCGCGATCAATGAGCAGGGCACCCCGGCCGAGACCCGCATCGTGGCGATCTGCAACCTGCAGGATGAGGGCAAGACCTGCGAAAGCGTGTTGCGCAACGATCTGTTCTACCGCTTGGCCGCCCTGCGCATGACCGTGCCACCGCTGCGCAACCGGGGGGAAGATATCCTGACCCTGTTTACGCGTCTGAGCGAGCAATTTGCCGAAGAATACGGCTGCGATGCGCCCGAGGTCAGCGCCCAGGAAGCCGCGCAACTGCTGCAGGCCCCTTGGCCCGGAAACGTGCGCCAGCTTTACAATGTGGCCGAACGGGCGGTGCTGCAGAACCGGCGCGGCTCGGGTACCATCGCCTCGCTGCTGATGACCGAGGATGACGACAGCCAGCCCGCCATGACGACCGAAGGCAAGCCGCTGAAGGAATTCGTGGAAGCCTTTGAGCGGATGCTGATCGACAACACCATGCGCCGGCACAAGGGCTCTATCGTCAACGTCATGGAGGAGCTGTGCCTGCCACGGCGCACCCTGAACGAGAAGATGGCGAAATACGGCCTGCAACGGTCCGATTACCTCTGATCCCATGCGTATTGTTAGTCTGAATGCGTCCGGCGGGCAGGTGTGGCCCGCGCTGGGGGGCTGGGCCGGGTTGGTGCGGGCTGACGTTCTGTCCTTGCAAGGCGTCACCCAGCCCAAGGTGCCCAGTCCGCCGTGGTTGAACTATCGCGACGCTTTTCGCAGTCTCAACCAGCGCTCGAACCTCGTGGCCGATATTTCCGGACGGCTGCCCGGCTACACGGCGCAGTTTCACGCGGCCTGCGAAGGCCCGATGAGTGACAATGGCGGGCGCAGCTACCCGTCTGCTTATGGTCTTGCCCAGTGGATCGCGCCCGGGCTGACGGTCGAAACCCGGCTTGACGGTTTCGTGCACGGGGCCTTTCGCGCCGATGGCTGGGGGGACGCGCCGCTGCCCTGCGGCTTTCAGGCCAGCCGCCTGCGTCTGGCGGGCCGCGCCCGACCGATCACGGTGGCGCATTTCCATGGATTGCAGGACGGCGAGGGCGCGGATGACATGGCAGACACGCCCGCCCGCGCGCAGCAGGCGCGACAGGCGCTCTCGCTGCTCGACCAGATCGCAACCTCCGGCGACGACGTCGTGCTGTCCGGCGATTTCAACGTGCGCCCGAACAGCGAGACCCTGCGCGTCCTGCAAGACTGGGGCCTGCGGGATCTTGTAGGCGACAAGGCCACCCGAACCTCGCTTTACGGCAAGCCCCAGCGGCACGGCAGCTACATGCTGGTGTCGCGCAGCATCGAGGTGAAACGCTTCGACTGCCCCGCCGATCCCGTGGTGTCCGATCACCGCCCGCTGATCCTTGAGGTCTGAGCGGCCCCACAAGCTTTCCCGCATACCACCGCTATTTGCACTTCGACGCACTTTGACGTTGTAAATTGCACCCATCCTCCCCTATGTAGGGGTTACGGGCGGTTGCCATGACGCTATGCGCAAAATCCCGGTGAGTTTTTCTGCGGTTGGTCGCAGTGACGCACGGTCCATCGGACCCCGTCATCCCCATCGCAGACCGAAGGATGTGGTCCCCCATGCGGGGCCAGATGAACAGCCCTCGGCGGTGATGGACACCCTTGATCGCTGGGGCCTTGAACGGGCCACGTTTCGACGTGGTCGGAGATCAACGCGATGGATCGCGCAACAGATACAACGATGCGAACAGGGGGGCATGACATGTCCGCCCGTTCCGCTGTTGGGCGCCACGCTTTTATTGGACATGACAGACCGTTGGCGGTTCCACCTGATGGGGCCAACCCTTTGTCGTGCAACAGGACAATATGGCTAAGAAAATGCTTATCGACGCCACCCATGCGGAAGAAACCCGCGTTGTGGTGGTTGACGGAAACAAGGTCGAGGAATTCGACTTCGAAACCCAATCGCGCCGCCAGCTTGCGGGCAACATCTATCTTGCAAAGGTAACACGGGTTGAACCGTCGCTGCAGGCGGCGTTCGTCGACTATGGCGGCAACCGCCACGGATTTCTGGCGTTCAACGAAATCCACCCCGATTACTACCAGATTCCCGTCGCCGACCGCGAAGCGCTGATCGCCGAAGAGAAGGCCTACGCCGAAGCGATGAAGGCCGAAGCCGAGGCTGAAGCCGAAAAGCCCAAGCGCAGCCGTTCGCGCCGCAAAACCAAAGCGGCCACGACGGAGTCGCAGGATCCGGTCACCACGGCCGAGGTTGACGCCGGCAGCGACACGGATGAGGGCGCGAAAGGCTCTGCCGAGACAAGCGCCGACATCGCCGGGATGGAGACGATCGACATCGACGGTGAGGAAGGATCCTCGCCCATGGAGACCGTGGGTGAGACGCCGGTCGACACGCCGACTAACGACGACGCCGACGACACGGCGGCGGACGTGGAAGGTGATGCGAACGCGAACAGCGACGACAACCAGACCAACGACGACCAGAAAGGCGACGACCAGAATGGCGACGGGCAGAACGGCTCCGATGACGACGACGACTCCGCGCCGATCGAACACTCGAAAGCCTCCGAGAAGGACGACACGATCGAAAGCGTCGCCGACGAGGATGAGACCGCCGATCTGCGCCCACGCCGCAAGCCGCGTCCCAAGCGCTACAAGATTCAGGAAGTCATCAAGGTTCGCCAGATTCTGCTGATTCAGGTCGTGAAAGAGGAACGCGGCAACAAGGGCGCTGCACTGACGACCTATCTGTCGCTCGCCGGGCGCTACTGCGTGCTGATGCCGAACACCGCGCGCGGTGGTGGCATCTCTCGCAAGATCACCAACGCCGCCGACCGCAAGAAGCTCAAGGCGATTGCCAACGATCTGACCGTGCCCGAAGGCGCGGGCCTGATCATCCGCACCGCCGGAAGCCAGCGCACCAAGACCGAGATCAAGCGCGACTATGAATACCTGCAGCGCCTGTGGGAGCAGATCCGCGAGCTGACGCTGAAATCGACCGCGCCAAGCCAGATCTATGAAGAGGGTAACCTCATCAAACGGTCGATCCGCGATCTCTACAGCAAGGAAATCGACGAGGTGATCGTCGAGGGGGAAACGGGCTATCGCACGGCCAAGGACTTCATGAAGATGATCATGCCGTCGCACGCCAAGAACGTGAAGCGCTACACCGACCCCATGCCGCTTTATGCCCGTCATCAGGTGGAAAGCTACCTCAACGGCATGTTCAACCCGACGGTGCAACTGCCCTCGGGCGGCTATATCGTGATCGGCGTGACGGAAGCCTTGGTCGCGATTGACGTGAACTCCGGTCGGGCCACCAAGGAAGGCTCGATTGAGCAGACCGCGCTCAAGACCAACCTTGAGGCTGCGGAAGAAGTGGCGCGGCAGTTGCGCCTGCGCGACCTTGCGGGCCTGATCGTCATCGACTTCATCGACATGGACGAGCGCAAGAACAACGCCGCCGTCGAGAAGCGCATGAAGGACAAGCTCAAGACCGACCGCGCGCGCATTCAGGTGGGCCGGATTTCCGGCTTCGGGCTGATGGAAATGTCGCGTCAGCGTTTGCGTCCGGGGATGCTGGAATCCACCACGCAGATGTGCCCGCATTGTCACGGCACGGGGCTGTTGCGCTCGGACGACAACGTGGCCTTGGGCATCCTGCGCCAGCTCGATGAAGAGGGTGTGCGCGGACGCTGCAAGGAAGTTCTGGTCAAGGCACCCATCGCCATCGCCAACTTCATGATGAACCAGAAGCGTGAGCACGTGGCCCAGATCGAAGCGCGCTATGGGTTGAGCGTGCGGATCGAAGGCGACCCTTCGATGGTCTCGCCCGATTACGCCATCGAGAAGTTCAAGACCGCGACCCGTTTGGTGGCCGAGGTCGACACGTCGGACGTGATTTCGTCGGATATGGCGGTGATGGCCAACGTCGAGGAGACGGTGGAAGAAGCCGAGACGCAAGAGGCTTCCGCGCCTGCGCCCGAGGCGACCGAAGGCGAGGCTCCGACCAAAAAGCGCCGTCGCCGTCGTCGTCGTCGTCGCAACGGCAACGGCGAGAACGGGGCCGAGGCGCAGCAGAACGGTGAAGACCGCGCTGCGAACGGCGATCAGTCCTCGGACGACACGCCCGAGGCTGCGCCGACACCGGACAGCACGCCCGACGCCCAGGCCGAGGCTGCGGACGCATCGACCGAGGATGCGCCGAAGCCGAAGCGCACCCGCACCCGTCGCAAGAAAGCCGACACGGCCTCCGAGGGGACTGCGGAAGACGCACCTGCTGCGGCGTCCGATGGGGACGCCAAGACCGAGACAGCAGCAGAGCCTGAGGCTTCCGAGACTCCGGCCGAGAAGCCCAAGCGCACCCGGACCCGCCGCAAGAAGGCCGATGAGCCGGTTGCAGATGCCGCGCCAGAGGCGACGGAGACGCCAGCCGAGGCTGCACCCGTGACCGAAGAAGCGCCGGCAGCAGCCAAGGCGGAGGAGGTCGCGGAGAAGCCCAAGCGCAGCCGCAGCCGTAAAAAGCCCGCCGCAGCCTCTCCGGAGGAGGCCAGCGACAAGGCCGAGGTTGCCGCCGAGACGACCGAGGTTCCGGTGGTCACTACGGAGGAGTCCGAAGCCAAGCCGGAGGACGCCCCGGCGGAAAAGCCCAAGCGGCGGCGCAAGACCACGTCGAAGCCTCAGGTCGAAGCGGACCCCGCTCCGCAACCGGCTGAGACCGCCGAAGACGACAAGCCGAAGAAACGTGGCTGGTGGTCGCTCGGACGCTAGTCTGCAGATTAAAGTGAAGCCTTAGGATCACTTGGTAAGACATTGAAAACAAGGCCGCCTTGTGAAAGCAGGGCGGCTTTTCGTTGAGCTGGCTTCAAGATCGTCAGGCGTTAGTGACGTTCGATAACATAGATCTGATGCGGGCCTTCGTCGCTTTGCGACAGAAGCGTGTGTCCGGCTTCGGCGCAGAAATGCGGAATGTCCAGCACGGCCACCGGATCGTCGGCCCAGAGCGTCACCCGCGTCCCCGGCGCCACCGCGCGCAGCGCTTTGCCAAGCCGCAAAACGGGCAGGGGGCACATCAATCCTCGGGCGTCGATCACATCCATGACACCAGATTTGCCGCACCCCGCGCGGGAATGAAACAGCATTCAACAAGGATGTGACAATCTGTGCCGTGACGCCGCCCCGAACCCCCGATATGAGGAGGCCATGTTCGAGACTGAAACCTTCCTCGCCGCGGCCATGTTGCCCGCCCTGATGATCGCCTTTTCCGCCGGGATCCTGTCCTTTCTGAGCCCCTGCGTTCTGCCCATCGTGCCGCCCTATCTGGCCTATATGGGCGGGGTGAGCGTCACCGAGATGGAGGGCGACCGCGCGGCACGGCGGCGGGCGGTGCTGGCGGCGGTGTTCTTCGTGCTGGGGCTGAGCACCGTGTTCCTGATCCTCGGGGCCGGGGCCTCGGCTTTGGGGCGGGCGTTCGCCTCCTATCGGCCCTATCTTGAGACTGCGGCGGGCATCGTCGTGGTGATCTTCGGTCTGCATTTCCTCGGCCTGTTCCGGATTGGCTTTCTGGACCGTGAAGTGCGCGTGGAAGCGGGCGATCAGGGGGGCTCGGCCTTTGGCGCTTACTTTCTTGGGCTGGCCTTCGCTTTCGGTTGGACGCCCTGTCTCGGCCCGATCCTGAGCGCGATCCTCAGCCTTGCGGGAAGTCAGGCGGAAATCGGCAAGGGCATTTTCCTGTTGGGGATCTACGCGCTCGGGCTGGGGGTTCCGTTCCTTCTGGTGGCCGCGTTCTTCCCGCAGATGAAGCGCCCGATGGCCTGGATGAAACGCAACATGGGGGTGATCGAGAAAACCTCCGGCGTGTTGCTGGTCGTCGTCGGGCTGGCCATGGCCACGGGCTATCTGACCGTCTTCGCCTTCTGGCTGCTGGAAGCCCTGCCGTTCCTTGCCGCCTTCGGCTGACCCGCCCGCGCGCGCATCATTTTCTTAATTTTGCCCTGTTCCCCTGCTAGGCAGGGCCAGGGAAAGGCAGGAAAGGGCGCGGGCAGTGGATCACGATCCGGCAATGACAGATCAGGAACAGGCAAAGCCTCGGCGGGTCCGCCGTCGGCGCGTGTTCTACATCCCCGGCTATGATCCGATCCACCCGCGCCGCTACCGTGAACTTTATCGCCGGGAGTCGCAGGAACAGGCGCAGATTTCGGGCTATGAGATCGGGATCGCTCCGAAAACGGGGGATCACTACGGCTGGCGCGTCGAAGCGCGGATGGACCAGACGTCCACCGACGCCGAGATCGAGGTGCTGGTCTGGTCGGACATCGTCCGCTCGTCCATGGCGTCCTCGATCCCCGCCACCTATCTGCAACTGCTCCAGACCGCCTGGACCTATATCGCCAGCGGCGCGCTGCGACGGCTGATGTGGCTGCGCAAGGGGCCGGTGATCGCCGCGCTTTATCCCGTGGGGATGCTCTTGCTGCAACTTCTCGTGGCCATCGCGCTGGCCGTTCTGGGCGGGCGCTTGCTGGGCTACGGGATGACCCTCGGGGCGCGTGGCCTGATCGGACTGCTGGGGGACGGGGCGGGGCCGCGCTATGATTACTCGGTGTTCCTTGCCGCGCGGACGGTGCTGAGTTGGGCCTTCGGCGGCTGGATCGTCTGGTCTGTGCTGCGGTGGTTCAAAAAGAAAGACGGCAAGCTTTACGCCTATTACCTGATGCACGATTACGCCTTCTCGGCCCGCAGCAAGGGTGCCAACCCGCCCGAGCTTGAGGCGCGCATGGCCACCTTTCGCGCCGCCATCGCCGCCGCGCTGGAGAGTGACGTGGACGAGGTTCTGGTCGTCGGCCATTCCTCGGGCGCGCATCTGGCGGTGTCGGTGCTGGCGGACCTGATCCGCGAGGGGGGCGTGCCGAAGGATGGTCCGGCGCTGGGGTTCCTGAGTCTGGGGCAGGTGGTGCCGATGGTCAGCTTCCTGCCCGACGCCGACCGCCTGCGGGCCGATCTGCACTATCTGTCGACCCGTGATGAGCTCGCTTGGGTGGACGTGACCGCTCCCGGCGATGGCTGCGCCTTCGCGCTGTGCGATCCGGTGGCGGTGTCCGGTGTCGCGCCCGAGGGGCAGAAATGGCCGCTGGTGATCTCGGCCGCGTTCACCCAGACGCTCAGCCCCGCCCGCTGGGCCGAGCTGCGCTGGAAGTTCTTTCGCCTGCATTTCCAGTATCTTTGTGCCTTCGACCGGGTGGGGGACTACGACTATTTCCGCATCACGGCCGGGCCGCTGACGCTGGCCGAGCGTTTCGCGGGGCGCGCCCCCTCGAATTCGCGCATTGACGTGCCCGCGTCGAAATATACCAGTATGGAGGTATGAGCCCCCAGCCCCCCAAGCCCGCCGCCCGCCCTGACAAAGTCTCGCTCTGGCGGTATATGCAGTTGTTCCGCCGGGATATTCTCTCGGCGCAACCGGCGAAGCTTTATCGTGCGTGGATGGCCGAATTCCGCACCCCGTTCTTTCGCAGCTACCTGGCCAATGATCCGGCGCTGGTGAAGACGGTCCTGAAGGACCGCCCAGACGACTTCCCCAAGTCCGACCGCATCGGCGCGGGGCTGCGGCCGCTGTTGGGCCGTTCGGTGTTCCTGACGAACGGTGAGACGTGGAAGCGCCAGCGGCGCATCATCGACCCCGCGTTCGAGGGCGGGCGCCTGCGCGACACCTATGGCGCGATGTATGCCGCGGGCGAGGCTGCGGTGTCCCGGCTGGCGACGCGCACCGGCGCGCTGGACATCGAACCCGAGACGAGCCACGCCGCCGCCGACGTGATCTTTCGCACGCTGTTCTCGATCCCGATCGAGGATCAGACCGCCAGCGCCGTCTTCGAGAGGTTCCGCGACCACCAGCGCAGCCAGCCGATCCTGAACCTTGGCGCTTTCGTGCGCGGCCCGGCGTGGATGCCGCGCTTTTTCAGCCGCGCCACCAAGACCACCGCGCGTGACATTCGCGCCCTGATCGAACAACTCACCGAAGCGCGTATGCGCCAGATTACCGCAGGGCAGGCGCCCGACGATCTGGCGACCAAGATCATGACCACTGCCGACCCGGTCTCGGGGCGGACCTTCACCACCGAAGAAATGGTCGATCAGGTGGCGATCTTCTTTCTCGCCGGTCATGAGACGAGCGCCTCGGCGCTGGCCTGGGCGCTTTATCTCATCGCGCTCTCGCCTGAGTGGCAGGACAAGATCGCCGACGAGGCACAGGCGCTGACGCCGGACTTCTCAAGCATGTCAAAGCTGCGCTCTGCCCGAGATGTGTTCCGTGAGGCGCTGCGGCTTTATCCGCCGGTGCCGATGATGGTGCGCGAAACGGTGCAGCCTGAATGTTTCCGCGCCCGCGACGTGTCCAAGGGCAGCCAGATTGTGCTGTCGCCGTGGCACCTGCACCGGCACGGTCGCCTTTGGGACAATCCCGACGCCTTCGACCCCGGTCGCTGGGCAACCGAGAACGGCAAGGCCTGCCAGCGCGACGCCTATATCCCGTTCTCTTCGGGGCCGCGGGTGTGCCCCGGTGCGGGCTTCGCCATGGTGGAGGGGCCGCTTCTGCTGGCCATGCTGTTGCGTCGTTTCCGGTTCGAGGTGACCGAACGGGAGCCGGTGCCGGTCGCCCACCTGACCGTCCGCGCCCGCGATGGCATCTGGTTGAAGGTCTCGGAACGGGCCTGAACGAATCATCTGATTGTTCATCTCTTCGGGACAATATTGACCGTTTTGCGGGGCTGTTCCGCTTCTCTCAACACCCCTCCGCGTCCGTTTTATAAAACGCGGCGAAAACGTGGCGTGGGGTTTCGGAAGTTGCTGATTAGAATCAAATTGTTACGACATCGGCAGCAGTCCGTCGGGGGAAATATGTCGATATCGCCCTATTCCTACCTGCCACGGTATCGGCTAATTTGACGCTGTGGGGGCTTCATGAGGGTCGTGGACATGACATTTGCGAAGCCAAATCTTTTTGCTCTTCCTGTGATCGACAGCGTCCTGCGTCGGGTGCGGTCCGTGTTTTCTTCTCCGGAGTTTCCCGAGGTCCGGCCCTTGCCACCGCAACGGGCCCCCATGGCCCCGCCGCTTGTGCCGCAGACCGAAAACCAGCTGCGCCGGGAAAGACTGCGCGAAAAGGAAATGGACCGGCAGATCCTGACCGAGGTCGAACAGCACGATACCGAAATGCTGGACCGCGTGCGCGCAGCGCTTTACGGCACCTGATCGGTCAGAGTTTTCAGCACGAAGACCCGAATGGCCGAAGCCAGCCCGACATCGCCCCGCGCTTCGTCAATCTCGATGGCCAGCCCGTTGATCGTCTGATCACGGGCTGCGGCGATTTTTCGGAACGCAGCCCAGAACTCGGGCTCGAGCGAGACCGACGTGCGGTGCCCGCGCAGGGTCAGAGAGTGTTTCTCTGGGCGCGCAGACCCGACCACGTCACTCGTCCTCGAACTTCAACTGATCCAGCCGCGCCTTGGCTTTCGCCTCAAGCGCGGCTTCGGCCAGCCGCTCGGCCTTGGTGCGGCCGAACTTGACCGCGTTGAGGTCGGCTTCGGCCTTTTTCGCGGTCAGGTCACGGGCCTTGCGCACCTTGTTGAGGTTCACGATCTCGCTCATTTCGGGCCGATCATGTCTTCGGGGCGCACCACGCGGTCGAAGGTTTCCTCGTCCACGAAGCCCAGTTTCACCGCCTCCTCGCGCAAGGTGGTGCCGTTCTTGTGGGCGGTCTTGGCGACCTTGGTGGCATTGTCGTAGCCGATTTCCGGGGCCAATGCCGTCACCAGCATCAGCGATTCCTTCATCAGCTTCTCGATCCGCTCTTCGTTGGCTTGCGTGTCCGCCAGCATGCGCTGGGTGAAACTGTCCGCCGCGTCACCCAGAAGCTGCATGGATTGCAACAGGTTATAGGCCATCATCGGGTTGTAGACGTTGAGCTCGAAATGCCCCTGGCTGCCCGCAAAGCCGATCGCCGCGTCATTGCCAAGGATATGCGCGCAGACCTGCGTCAGGGCTTCGGCCTGCGTCGGGTTCACCTTGCCGGGCATGATCGAGGATCCTGGCTCGTTCTCGGGCAGAATCAATTCGCCAAGGCCCGAGCGGGGGCCGGAGCCCAGGAACCGCATGTCGTTGGCGATCTTGTAGCAGGCCATCGCGACAGTCTTGATCGCGCCGGACATGAACACCATGGCGTCATGGGCGGCCAGCGCTTCGAACTTGTTGGGCGCGGTGACGAAGGGCAGGCCGGTGATCTCGGCCATGTGGGCGGCGACAGTGGTGTCCCAGCCCTTGGCCGTGTTCAGCCCCGTGCCCACGGCGGTGCCGCCCTGGGCCAGCTCGTAGATGCCGGGCAGCGCCAGTTTGATCCGTTCGATGCCGTTGCGCACCTGCGTGGCATAGCCGGAGAACTCCTGCCCCAGGGTCAGCGGGGTGGCATCCTGCGTATGGGTGCGGCCGATCTTGATGATGTCCTTGAACTGCTCGGCCTTGGCTTCAAGCTCGGAGGCGAGCTTCTCCAGCCCCGGCAGCATCACGTCGCGCGCGGTCATGGCGGCGGCGATGTGCATGGCGGTGGGGAAAGTGTCGTTGGACGACTGGCCCATGTTGCAGTGATCGTTGGGGTGAACCGGGTCTTTCGAGCCGACCTCGCCGCCCAGAATTTCAATCGCACGGTTCGAGATCACCTCGTTGGCGTTCATGTTCGACTGGGTGCCCGATCCGGTCTGCCAGACCACCAGCGGGAAATGATCATCGAGCTTGCCCTCGATCACCTCACCCGCGGCCTCGATCATCGCGTCGGCCAGTTTCGCGTCCAGCTTGCCGCTGGCCTTGTTGGCCATGGCGCAGGCTTTCTTGATCACGCCAAGCGCGCGCACGATGGCCACGGGCTGCTTTTCCCAGCCGATGGGGAAGTTCATCAAGGAGCGTTGCGTCTGCGCGCCCCAATAGCGGTCCGAGGGAACCTCAATAGGGCCAAAACTGTCGGTTTCGGTGCGGGTGTCGGTCATGGGACTCTCCAGATCTTGCGGTTGCACCGGCTTACCGCGACCGCCTGTGCATCACAATCGTTTGGCTTGGATTTTGCGGTGGGCGCTGCGGGTTTGCCGCTGCAGGTTCAACTGGCCGGTGTGACGGGGCTGGAAGGCTGCTGTGTCCCGGCGCGTCGCAGTTACTTGCGGAACTGGTCGAGGGAGACGACCTCGGCGTCCTGCCGGTTCTCGCCCTCGGGCGCGGCCATCTCCTCCATCGGAGCCTCCTCAACCGGCGCATCCTCAGCGTCGTCGTCCTGCGTCTCGAACCGCAGGCCGAACTCGACCGACGGGTCCACGAAGGTCTTGATCGCGTCGTAGGGGATATAAAGCGGTTCCGGCTGGTCGCCGAAGGACAGGGTGATCGCAAAGCCCTGATTGCCCACGTCCAGCCCCTCATACTGGTGCTGGATCACAATCGTCATTTCTCCGGGATAGCGGTCCGACAGCCAGTCGGCGATCTCGACGTCCGGGTGCATCGTGTCGAAGGTCACGAAGAAGTGGTGATTGCCCGGAAGACCCTTTGCCGCGACGTCGGTCAGAACCTCTTGGATCAGGCTGCGCATCGCCTTGTGCATCAGGTTCCCGTAATCGATGGTATGCGATGAAATGGACACGGGCGGGAAAGCTCCTGAATAAAGATGGGGCCAGCATACGGGATTTGAGGCCGGATTAAAGGGGCGGAATCGGAACCGGTGGCGAAAATACCGGGGGCCGGGTGCTCGGCGTAACCGGTGGGATGAGGTATTTGGGAACCAGAGAAGCGGGGGTCAGCGCGCCTGTTCCAGCGCGGTGATGATGGGCGAGAAGTCGGCGGCTTTGAGCGAGGCACCCCCAACCAGCGCGCCGTCGACGTGGTCGAGCGCGAAGATGTCAGCCGCGTTCGACGCCTTTACCGAGCCGCCGTAAAGCAGGCGCATTTGCGCGCCGTCCTCGCCGAAGCGTGCGGTCAGATGGGCGCGCAGGGCGCTGTGCACGTCTGCAATCTCTTGCGGGGTGGGGGTGAGGCCGGTGCCGATGGCCCAGATCGGCTCATAGGCGATGGTGGTGGTCGCGGCAGTGGCGCCGTCAGGCACCGAGTGGTCGAGCTGGCGGCGCAGCACGTCGAGCGTCTTGCCCGCGCGGTACTGGGCCTCACTCTCACCGATGCAAAGGATCACGTGCAGGTCGGCAGCCCACGCGGCCTGTGTCTTGGCGGCGATCAGGGCGTCATCCTCTCCGTGATCGCTGCGCCGCTCGGAATGGCCGGTGATGACATGGCTTGCCCCCGCATCCGCAAGCATGGGGGCGGAAATGTCGCCGGTGTGGGCGCCAGACGCGGCGGGGTGGCAATCCTCGCCCCCGATCATCAGCCCCGTTTCGGCCATCCGGCTGAGCAAGGTGGCCGGGCCGCAGATGACGATATCAACACTGGGGTCGGGGTGCTGCTGGGCCAGAGTGCGCAGCTCGCCCAGATCGGCCGCGGTTCCGTTCATCTTCCAGTTGCCGGCAATCAGTTTGCGCATGTCCCCGTCTCCCCTTTGGTTCGGGGACCGTTTAGCAACCTGTCTGCGGATTAGAAAGCCCCGCAGATGCGGGGCGGGGACCGGAGGGCGTCAGCCTTTCGAGGCCAGGCTTTCGTCGAACTTGATCGACTCGCCGCAGCCGCAGGCTTCGGTGACGTTGGGGTTGCGGAACTTGAAGCCGGATTCCAGCAGGCTCACCTCATAGTCGATCTCGGTGCCGAACAGGAACATCTGCGCCATGGGCGCGATCATCACCCGCGCGCCGTTTTGCTCGACAACCTCGTCAAGGGGGTCCACCTCGGACACGTAGTCCATGGTGTATTCCATCCCCGCGCAGCCGCCTTTCTTCACGCCGATCCGCAGACCTTGCGTGTTGTCCTTGGCCATGAGCTTGGCGATCTGGCTGGCGGCCCTATCGGTGATGGTCACAGCCTGTTTGCCGGGAATTCCGAACATATGCGGTCTCCTTTGAAGCCTATCTAGGATGCGGGCCGCGTGATCTCAAGGGGCGGGAGGAGGCCGAGCGCCGCCTGCGTGAGCAAGGCCGCCACAATGGCCCAGCCAAAAGACGCCAGCGTGCCGATGATCACGTATTCCGCCGTGCGCTGGTCGCGGGAGGCCGTGCCGAAGCGCAGGATCGATTTCGCGCCGATCAACACGCCCGCGCCGATGGGGTGGCCGGTCAGCAGAAACAGGAAGATGAGGCCGCGTTCCAGCAGTCCGATCTGCCGCCCGCCGTCGCGCAATCCGTTGTTGCGAATGCGTGTCCCGTGGGGCCGCATGAGCAGGGCGATCGCGTGCTGTCCGGCCAGCAGGGTCACGATGAGGCCGGAGGCGAGGGCCATCAGCGGCAGCAGCCAAGGCGCGCCGGCCCAGACCCCCGTGGCCCAGAGATCGGGGGCGTAGGCCGCGGCGATCCCGAGGGTGACAACATGGGCCGCCTGATCGATCATGAAAGCGGTGAAGCTGCGAAACCCGCCGTGGGTCTTGAGCAGGTCAATGGCGATGTGGGCGGCCGTTACGGCAAGCAGCACCGGGGCCGTCAGGTGCCCTGTGGCGGCTTGGGCCGTGGCCAGTGCCAGAGCCGCATGCAGGGCCATCATGGCGAAACCGGACTTTTGTTGCACCATCGTGCGGGTTTGTACCACGAAATCCGCGACCACATGGGCGAACAGAAGGGCGGTGAAGGTCTCGATCATGGGTGCGCCTTCGCAAGGTCTTGTGCTTGCATTATGGATTGGAAAGTCATTCTGCTTGCTCTTCGATGGCGGACAGCGCTTTCGAGATCGGACCATAGCCCGCCGCCTCCAACGCCTGACCGATGGCTTGGCGGGTGACGCCGGTGGCCTCGGCCACGTCCTTTTGGGTTACGGTCGCGGCGGGGTGCAGGAAGGGCCGGATCGCGCGGGCCTGTGCTTGCGTCCAGCCTTGGCTGATGTGATCGGCGAGCAGGGCCGCCCCATGGAGCGCACCGCCGTCCGCATGGGCGAAAAGAACGTCGCGCGGCATGGCATCCAACGCGCGGCCCGAGGCAATGAACGGCGCGGACTGCAGATCGAGAGAGGAGATAATTCCGTCCCCTGTGGCCATGGCCACGCGGGTCTCGAAGGTATCGGCAGCCTCTTTCAAGCTGGCCCGGATGAACAGGGCAAGGCGCAGGGCGAGGGCGGGGCGGTCGAACGCCATCTGCCAGCCGTCGCCCCGGTAGGTGTCAAAAAAGCCCGCACCGTCGCGGGCTATCAGTCCATATGTATCTTCCAGAATCGCCATCACCTGTCGCCGTTGCGCAGCGGGCAGGTCGGTCGATCCGACGATATCACCTGTGAGCACGCAGATCGACATCTTGCCTCCTCTATCAGGCAAGCTATATCGCTTTCAGACGGCAAAAGCAAGTCATCTGGCTTGCCTACATGAAGCCCAGTTCAAGGCGGGCTTCGTCGGACATCATGTCCATGCCCCACTGCGGCTCCCACACCAGTTCGACGTCAACGGACTTCACCCCCGGTAAAGGCTCGATCGCTTCGGCCACCCAGCCCGGCATCTCACCGGCGACCGGACAGCCCGGGGCGGTCAGTGACATCAGAACCTTGACGTCGCTTTCTTCATTGATGTCGATGGTGTAAATCAATCCCAGATCATGGATATTCACTGGAATTTCAGGGTCGTAAACCGTGCGACAGGCTTCGACGATATTGTCGTAAAGCGGGTGATCCGTGCTTGACGGCTGGATCATCGGAGTGCCTTCCATAGGCGCGGATTGGTCAT
The DNA here is from genome assembly GCF_003072065.1 of Thalassorhabdomicrobium marinisediminis. Lineage (GTDB taxonomy): Bacteria > Pseudomonadota > Alphaproteobacteria > Rhodobacterales > Rhodobacteraceae > Octadecabacter > Octadecabacter marinisediminis. Next base: position 241,053 of record NZ_QCYG01000007.1, on the reverse strand, counting down.
TCATGACAGTGCTTCCTTAATTCCTGACAGAACATATAGGGATTAGCCGCACAGGCGTAAAGGTCCGCGCGTGCGACGATTTGGACCCCGACCGCACCACCTATTTGCTGGTTTTCCGCCGCTTCGGCTTAAGGGGAGCGGGGCGCACCTGCTCTTCGATGTGGTCGAACAACTGTCCGGCGAGGTTCATCTTGCTGGCCGCTTCGATGCCTTCGAACCCGGGCGAAGAATTCACCTCAAGGATTTTCGGCCCGTCGTTCGAGCGCAGCAGATCGACGCCGGCCAGCCCGAGGTTGAAGGCTTTCGCGGCCTTGACCGCCGTGCGCCGCTCCAACGGGGTGATCTTCACGTTCTCGGCCGTGCCGCCGCGATGCAGGTTCGAGCGGAAATCATCGCCCGAGGATTTGCGCCGCATGGAGGCCACGACCTTTCCGGCGACGACGAAACAGCGGATATCCTCGCCGCTGGCTTCCTTGACGAAGTCCTGCACGAGGAAGTTGGCCTTGAGGCCGCGGAACGCGTCGATCACCGACTCGGCGGCTTTCTTCGTCTCGGCCAGAACCACGCCCTTGCCTTGCGTTGATTCCAGCAGTTTGACGATCAGCGGCGCGGTGCCCACAAGGCCGATCAGGTTGCTGGTGTCCTTGGGGGAGGCGGCGAAGGCAGTGGTCGGCATGCCAATCTTCTGCGCCGCCAACACCTGATGGGCGTGCAGCTTGTCGCGGCTGGCGGTGATGCCCGCGCTGCCGTTCACGCAATAGGTGCCCAGCGTCTCGAACTGGCGCAGGACCGCGGTGCCATAGGCGGTGATCGAGGCGCCGATGCGCGGGATCACGACGTCGTAGCGGGGCAGGCGCTTGCCGTCGTAATGCACCTCGGGGGCCAGCGCGTTGATCGCCATGTAACAGCGCGTCGTGTCGATGATCTCGACGCTGTGGCCGCGTTCCTCGCCCTCATGCACCAGCCGTTTGGTGGAATAGCTGTTGGGCTCACGGCTCAGAACCGCGATGCGCAGGGCGCGGTTGGGGGTGACGGCCTTGATGCGTTTGGCGGAATAGACGTCATAGGACCGCTCGGGCAGAAGGAAGCGTTCGGTCGGTTGCACGATCACGTCTTCACGCAGACCCTGCCGCCCCAGTAACATGCGCGAGGCCATGCCGCCGCGATCGGTGAGCGTGACCTCGATCGGCCAGCTTTGCCCGTTCCCCGCGTCGAGCAGCGTCTCGATCACATAGCGCATCTCGGTCTCGCCGTTGGAGGACGTCACCTCGCGCCGGTCGACCACAAGCGCTGAGCAGGGGATCGTCAGATCCTCGCGTCCGGGCACGGGATGGATTGCAAAGCGCACCTTGGGCTTGGTGGCCGGGCCGAAGGTCTCGATATCGAACGCATGCAGCGCCGAGGTCCGCGCGCCAGTGTCCACCTTGGCCTTGATGGTCGGCAACCCAAGGTCCGGCAGCCCCAGCCATTCTTCCCACCCCAGTCTGATCATTCCGTCTTCACTCATATCCTGCCCTTTTATTGTGCCCGCCTTGGGCCTAGAAGACGCGCAAGGTATGAGGCTTTCATGACAAACACGTTTTCATTTGATTTGCAAAACACAGATGGCAAGGCCCGCACGGGTGTCATCCACACGCCACGGGGCGATATACGCACGCCGGCCTTCATGCCAGTGGGCACGGCGGCGACGGTCAAGGCGATGATGCCCGAATCCGTGCGCGAGACCGGGGCGGACATTCTGCTGGGCAACACCTATCACCTGATGCTGCGTCCGGGGGCCGAGCGCATTGCCAACCTGGGGGGCTTGCACCGTTTCATGAACTGGGACCGCCCGATCCTGACCGATTCCGGCGGCTTTCAGGTGATGAGCCTGTCGGAGCTGCGCAAGCTGACCGAGAAGGGCGTGACCTTCCGCAGCCACATCGACGGGTCGAAACATTTCCTCAGCCCCGAAACCTCGATGGAGATCCAGCGGCTGCTGGGCTCCGACATCGTCATGTGTTTTGACGAATGTCCGGCCTTGCCCGCCGACCGCACACGGCTGGAAGAGTCGATGCGCATGTCCATGCGATGGGCCGAACGCAGCCGTGAGGCTTTTGGCGACCGGCCCGGTCACGCGCTGTTCGGCATCCAGCAGGGCGGCCTCGAAGAGGACCTGCGCGCTGAAAGCGCCGAGGCGCTGCAAAACATCGGGTTCGACGGCTACGCGGTGGGCGGTCTGGCCGTAGGCGAGGGGCAGCAGGCGATGTTCGACTGCCTCGATTTCGCGCCCGACCAGCTGCCCGTGGACAAGCCGCGCTACCTGATGGGCGTGGGCAAGCCCGATGACATCGTGGGGGCCGTGAAACGCGGGATCGACATGATGGATTGCGTTCTGCCTAGCCGCTCGGGCCGCACGGGGCAGCTGTTCACCCGCCAGGGGGTGGTGAACATCAAGAACGCCCGCCACGCCGACGATCCGCGCCCGCTGGACGAAGCCTGCCGCTGCCCCGCCTGCCGCAATTACTCGCGCGCCTATCTGCACCACGTCTTCCGCGCGCAGGAAATGATCTCGGGCATGTTGCTTACCTGGCACAATCTGACCTATTTTCAGGACATCATGCAGGGCATGCGCGACGCCATCGCCGCCGGAACCTTCGCCGAGTGGGAGGCCGCGTTCCACGCAGGTCGCGCGCAGGGGGATATCGAACCGCTATGATGGGACAGATCACGACACGCAGCATCCTCGCGCCGGTTTTCGCCATCGTCGTCGCGAGTGCCGCGCAAGCGGAAAGCCTTTGCGGCGTTCTGGACCGATCACAGGTGCTGGGCACGATTGCGGGCGATTGGCAGCTCGAGGGGGCCGTCTCGGCCGAGGGGGAGACCCTCTCACAGGTGCGGCAAACCCTGGGCCATGTCATCATCGACGCGACGGGCCGGATCGCCACCGCAGTAGCCCCGGCCGGGGAGGAAGCACCGCGCGCCGCGCTTGAGGACGACAGCCTGACCCTGACATCGACGGGCGTTTTCTACGATGTGGACCGGGCCGATGACATCTTCGACACGGTTGAGGCCCCCTGGATCGCCGATGCGGTCTCTGAGACGCCCTGCGGGCCGGAACGCCTGCTGCAACTGGGCGGGATGTTCGAGGTCGGCGACAGCACCTCGGGGATCGTGGCCGTTCTGCCGTATTTCAGCGATCGCATCGTTCTGATCGGCGAGACCAAGATCACCAGCGAGCGGGGCCTGATATTCGTGACCCGCGCGGCGCTGCTGACCCGTGCCAAGTGACATCGCCGCCAAATCCGCAGGCGATGGGCGGTTACAGGTTGCATTTTTCGCGTTATCCCCACATTTGACAGAATGCTGCCTTGCAGCAGGCGGCCCACACAGGCACCATGACTGTCAATCCCGGACAACTGGTTGAAAGCGGGCGAAAGACCCCCCACATCTAGTAACCGAAAGACCGGAGCTGGTGTCGTTGCCTCAAAGAGGGACCCGCCAGCTTGCCAATAAAGGAAAAGAGCATGTCTGACATCAACCGCGAACCTCTGAGTTCATCCTACCCCGTTCTGCCGTTGCGCGACATCGTGGTGTTCCCCCACATGATCGTGCCGCTGTTCGTGGGCCGTGAAAAATCCGTCAGCGCGCTGGAAGAGGTGATGCAGGACGACAAGCAGATCCTGCTGTCAAGCCAGATCGACCCGGCCGTGGACGACCCTGACGAATCCGGCATCTACAAGGCCGGGGTGCTGGCCAATGTGCTGCAACTGCTGAAGCTGCCCGACGGCACCGTGAAAGTGCTGGTTGAGGGGATTTCCCGTGTGCGGATCACCGAATTCCACGAGAACGACAAGTTCTTCGAGGCCTCGGCCGAATATCTGACCGAGATGCCCGGCGACATGTCGACGATCGAGGCGCTGACCCGGTCCGTCGCCACCGAGTTCACCCGCTACGCCAAGGTCAAGAAGAACGTCCCCGAAGAGGCTCTGGCCGCCGTGTCCGAAGCCGACGAGCCTGCGAAGCTGGCCGATCTGGTCGCCGGACACCTCGGGATCGAGGTCAACCAGCGTCAGGATCTTCTGGAAACGCTGTCCGTCTCCGAACGGCTTGAGAAGGTCTATGGCCTGATGCAGGGCGAAATGTCGGTGCTGCAGGTCGAGAAAAAGATCAAGACCCGCGTGAAGTCCCAGATGGAGCGCACCCAGCGTGAATACTATCTGAATGAGCAGATGAAAGCCATTCAGAAGGAGCTGGGCGACGGCGAAGAGGGCGAAGGCGAAGTGGCCGAGCTTGAGGCCCGCATCGCCGAGACCAAGCTGAGCAAGGAAGCGCAGGAAAAGGTCGATGGCGAGCTGAAAAAGCTCAAGAACATGTCGCCCATGTCCGCCGAGGCCACCGTCGTGCGCAACTACCTCGACTGGATCCTGTCGATCCCGTGGGGCAAGAAATCGCGCACCAAAAAGGACCTTGGCCGCGCGGAAGAGATCCTCGACAACGACCACTACGGTCTGGAAAAGGTCAAGGAACGCATCGTCGAATACCTTGCCGTGCAGCAGCGCAGCAAGAAGCTGAAAGGCCCGATCATGTGCCTTGTCGGCCCTCCAGGTGTGGGTAAAACCTCGCTCGGGAAGTCCGTGGCCGAGGCGACGGGGCGTGAGTTCATCCGCATTTCTCTGGGTGGGGTGCGTGACGAGAGCGAGATTCGCGGCCACCGCCGGACCTATATCGGCTCCATGCCCGGCAAGATCATTCAGGCGCTCAAGAAGGCCAAGACGACGAACCCGCTGATCCTGCTCGATGAAATCGACAAGATGGGTCAGGACTTCCGGGGCGACCCGGCGTCCGCCATGCTCGAAGTGCTGGACCCCGAGCAGAACGGCACCTTCGTCGATCACTACCTTGAGGTGGAATACGATCTGTCGAACGTGATGTTCCTGACGACGTCGAACTCTTACAACATGCCCGGCCCGCTTCTGGACCGGATGGAGATCATCCCGCTGTCAGGCTACACCGAGGACGAAAAGCGAGAGATTGCCAAGCAGCACCTGCTGGGCAAGGTGATGAAGAACCACGGCTTGAAGGCCAGCGAATTCACGCTGGACGACAGCGCGCTGACCGCGATCATCCGCTACTACACCCGCGAAGCCGGGGTGCGGAACCTCGAGCGTGAAATCGCCAAGGTGGCCCGCAAGGCGGTGACCAAGATCGTCAAGAAGGAAGCCGAGACCGTCATCGTCACCGAGGACAACATCGAGGATTTCCTGGGCGTCAAGAAGCACCGGTTCGGACTGGCCGAAGAAAAGGATCAGGTGGGTGTCGTCACCGGGCTGGCCTATACCTCGGTCGGGGGCGAATTGCTCAACATCGAAGCGCTGCGCCTGCCGGGCAAGGGTCGGATGAAGACCACCGGCAAGCTGGGCGACGTGATGAAAGAGAGCATCGACGCAGCTTCGAGCTACGTGCGCTCCATCGCGCCGGAGATCGGGGTGAAGCCGCCGAAGTTCGACAAGCTCGACATCCACGTGCACGTCCCCGACGGTGCCACGCCCAAGGATGGTCCCTCGGCGGGTCTGGCCATGACCACGGCCATCGTGTCGGTCCTGACTGGAATTCCGGTGCGCAAGGACATCGCCATGACCGGTGAGGTTTCACTGCGCGGGAACGCCATGCCCATCGGCGGGCTGAAGGAAAAGCTGCTCGCCGCGCTGCGGGGCGGGATCAAGACGGTCCTGATCCCCGAGGAGAACGTGAAGGATCTGGCGGACATTCCCGACAACGTGAAGGAAGGTCTGGAGATCATCCCCGTGACCCATGCCTCGGAGGTTCTGGAGCATGCGCTGACCAAAAAGCCCGAGCCCATCGAATGGGATCAGGAAGCGGAAGACGCCGCAGCGGCGGAAGCCGCCTTGCGCAAGGGCTCTGACGATGGGGCAGGGGCCGTCACCCACTGACCCCCGTCTGCGGTGCGCCGCAGGTCGCTGAAACAAGAAAGGACGCCGAAGGCAACTTCGGCGTCCTTTTCGTTGTCGATGGGTCGTGGATCAGTTCGCTGTGGCAGCAACGATGACCGCAGCAAGAATCATCCACTGCAAAAGCCCACTGGTGTCGGATGCGGTTTCCACTTCTTCGACGATGACCACCGGCTCCATGACCGGCGCGCTCAGGCCGCCTGCCGTGGCGGTCATGGTCGAAACTGCGAAGAAACTCGCGGCGAGAAGGGACGTCTTTTTCATAGGTAACCCCCAGGTCAAGTACAGATTTTCGATGCCGAAGGTATGATTTTTCCTCCGACAAGGCCAAACATAGCGCGAATGCATCAGGCTACAAGTTTCTGTGAGTTTTCCGTGGGAAAGCGGCAATTGTGCCGCTATTGTTTCGCAAACGCGCACAATTCAGCGCCCGAATGGGAGGATGCGATGGCAACCCGGAGCCGTAAGACAACCGCGACATCGACGACTGCGAAGTCGACAACCGCGAAAAAGACCACCGCGAAATCGACCACCGCGCCCAAGGCCGCCAGTCCGGCACCCACCGCGACCACCCCGGCGAAACCGGCCGCGGCAAAGGTCGTCCCGCGCTCCGCGCCTTCGGCACCTGCGACCACGGTCGTCGAGGACGTAACCCCGACCCTTGCCCAGGCCCCGATCAAGAAGCCCGAGCTTATCGACCGCGTCGTCGCGGAAACCGGGCTGAAAAAGAAGGACGTCAAACCTGTGGTGGAAGCCATGTTGGCGGTCATGGGGCGCAGCCTTGCGGCGGGCGAAGAGCTTACCGTGCCGCCGCTCGGCAAGGTCATGGTCAAGCGGGTGAAGGACGTGGCGAACGCCACGGTGATCACCGTCAAGGTCCGGCATCCGAAATCTGTGGCCGGATCGGAAAAAGACCCACTTGCACAAGCCGCCGACTAGGGGTATTTGACCCCCCGGATGGGTGATTAGCTCAGTGGTAGAGCGCTTCGTTCACATCGAAGATGTCAGGAGTTCAAATCTCTTATCACCCACCATCCTATCCCCTTGAAATAAAAGAAAACCCTTGCAAGCAAGGCTCTACGTCCGTTTGATGGTTACAACTTTGGTTACAAACGGGGAAGAGCATGGCCGGAAAAGTCCGACACCTGATCAATCGTTCTGGACGATATCACGCGCGGCTGGTGGTGCCGAAAGATCTGCGTGGAATCGTTGGCAAGTCTGAACTTCGGACCCCGCTAGGCGGTGACTACCGACAAGCGCTCAAACTGTTGCCGGGTGCTGTTGCACAGCTTCAAATCCAGATCGGGGAAGCTGAACGCAAATCTGGCAATGTGGCAGACGTGCCGCGCTACCCTTTGGCCGCTGACCAAATGGCCGTGGCGCACTACAACCGGCGCTTAGCCTTCGACGATGAATTGCGCCACGATCCACGCTGGGCGCAATCTGGCGGCATTGATGATGTTCTCGTGCAGCGCCTTCGGGATGCCATAGCAGGCCGCGCCAGCACCGAAGAGCTTGACGCGCTTGTTGGCAATGAACTTGAGAAATTCCGCAGGGCAGGGAACTTCGACGCTGAGAAGGGCAGCGACGAATGGCGTATTGCCGCCCGTGCGCTGTGTAGCGCCGAGTATGAAGCCCTAGAACGCGTCTTAGAGCGCGACGAAGGTGACTTCACCGGCACGCCCACCGCGCCGATCCTCGTGAACGCAGAGCCGCCCGAAGAGCCTGCGCAGCACGTCAGTATCAAGAAGCTTTGGGCCGACTACGTGCACACGCGCCAGAGCGCCGGTTTCATGAAAGACGGCGGTAGGCGTCAAGGTGCAGCGATTGAGAACCTGCGCAAATTCTTACGGCACGACAACGCCGCTAAAATCACCAAGAAAGACGTTCTGGCGTGGCGTGATCACCTGATGAAGACCCTGAGTGCCAAGACTGTCAGCGACGTTTACCTGTCCACAGTCCGGACCTTGTTGCAGTGGGCAGTCGATAACGATCAGATACCAGAGAACCCCGCGCTTACCGTAAAGCAGCCGAAGCCGCGCAGGGTGTTCAATCGGGAACGTGGCTACACCGATGCTGAAGCGGTCAAGGTGCTGAAGGCGTCTCGGTCCTATGAACCCAATGCAGACGTGAACGGCTATGTGCGTGAGAAGCCCGCGCTGGTGGCCGCAAAGCGATGGGTGCCGATCATCTGTGCGTTCACAGGCGCACGAGTGTCAGAGATCACACAGCTACGCAAAGAGGATATCCGGCACGAAGACGGAATGTGGATCGCCCGGATCACGCCAGACGCAGGCACGGTCAAAGCTGGTGGATACCGTGACATTCCGTTGCACTCACAGATCATCGCCGAAGGGTTTGCCGACTTTGTGCAGGCCGCTGAGACTGGACCGTTGTTTCACGGCGGCAAGAACCCCGCAGAATATGCCACGAAAGCCGTGCGTATCTCGAACCAGCTCGCATCGTGGCTGACCAAGAGCAAGCTGACGCCGGAAGGGATACAGCCAAACCACGCTTGGCGGCATAGGCTCAAGACAACGTGCCGCGAACTGGCAATCTCTGATCGGGTAGTGGACGCGATACAGGGCCACGCAGGTAAGACAGCCGGTGACAGCTACGGCGACGTGACGCTTAAGACGAAGAGGGACGCGATCGAGCGGTTGCCGAGCTTCAAGCTGAACGCTTAACGTCCATTATAGGCTAACTTTGCTGTTCTTTGGCCTCATGCCATTCCAATATTTTCTTGCATAGCATCGGGACAAACGGGTGGAAAAATAGGTAGTCGCTTTCACCGTCCGGGGTGAAGTAGGGCTCATCGTTCTCATCAAAATGCCAGCGTCCCAAGTATTCACCATCCTTGGTGACTACATCGCCTTCTATGTCAGTCTCGATCCCAACCAGATTGATCGGCCATCTTAATTCCATGATCTGAATAACCCCAATGTTAGATGGTGCGCGTTGTAAGCTAACGGTTCTGAGCGTTGAACTGCAAGGCTGGTTCCGGTGGCCGTTGCTATAGGCGTGGCGACAAAAATGAGGGATTCACAGACGCCCCAAAGTGTGATATAAATGTCACATCTTAGCAACCTGTGGATCACATGGCCTTCAATCTCAAGTCCTTCTTCGGCGCAAAACCCGCTGACACAAAATCAGTCTCACTGACCGATCCCGAAGCCTTCGGGCTTTTCGGTGTGGCACCGACAGCTACGGGGATCACAGTATCAGCGAACACGGCGTTGCGTGTGCCAGCCGTTTCCTGTGCAGTGGGTCTGATTGCCGAGACAGTTGGCACCATGCCGGTGAAAGTCTATGATCGCACCACCAAGGAAGCCTTGGCAGATCACCCGGCCTTCCGTCTGATCCACGGTGAAGCGAACCCTTGGACCAGCGCGCAAGACCTGTGCGAACAAGTCACCACAGATGCCCTGATGACGGGTAGCGGATTTGCGCTACTCACGAGGGACACAGCAGGGACGCCGCTTGAACTGCACCGGATTGATCCGGCCGCTGTGCAGGTAGAGCGGCAACCCGATGGCGAACCTGTCTATCTTGTCTCTTATGAGAACGGTGGACAGGTTCGCCACCTCTACACCGACATTCTGCACGTTCAGCCCTTTGGCGGCGTTTCCCCGATCACGCTGGGCCGTGAAGCGATTGCCCTGAGCCTCGCATTCGAGAAGCACATTGCCAGCCTGTTTGCCAATGGTGCGCGGCCTTCCGGTATCATCAAATCTGAAAAGAGCATGGACGTAGAGGCCAAGAAGAAAGTCGCGGCCTCTTGGTTCAATACCCATTCCGGCCAGAACGCAGGCGGCACCGCAATTCTTGATGAAGGCATGACTTACGATCAGCTTTCCATGACCCTTGCCGATGCACAGTTTGCAGATAACCGCGTTGAACAAATCCGCGAGATTGCCCGTGTATTCCGCATTCCGCCTACAATGCTTTTCGAGCTGACGCGCGGCACTTGGTCCAACTCAGAACAGATGATGCGGCAATTCTATTCCCTGTGCCTGAAGCCGTGGCTGGCAAGCTGGGAATGGGCTTACAGCCGCGTTCTGCTGACGCCAGAAGAACGAGCCGAAACCTACATCGAATTCAACACCGATGACCTGTTGTCCACGGATCATGCAACCCGTGCGACAGCCTACGGCCAGTATCGCAGCATGGGCGCGATGACAGGAAATGAGGTGCGCCGTGGCCTGAATATGCCCGACCACGAAGACGGCAACACCTTGGACAATCCCCACATCACCACACCGGCCAATCAGAGCGATGCACAGACCGAAGGTGACGCGGAATGAGCGATATCACCCACACAGGCTTCTTTGGTGACACCGAACACACCTTTGCCCTGACAGACGCCATGATCCTTGAGCTTGAGCGCCTCGCAGGCGTCGGCATTGGTGCGCTCTACAATCGCGCAATCAGCATGCAGTTTTCCAACGCCGATATCGTCCAGACCATCCGGCTTGGCCTGATCGGCGGCGGCATGGTCCCAGAACAGGCCAAGACCTTAACCGACACCTACGCGGTTGATCGGCCAATGGCAGAGACGTTCCCCCTCGCACTCGACATTCTTGATGCCCGATGGAGCGGCAACCCCACACTGGAACCAGAAACCAAGGAAACGACAGAATGAGCGATCGCCTAGAAATTAAGGCGGCGTTGTCCGTCACAGATACCGGCGAAATCACCGGGATTGCATGGCCCTTCGGCAAGCCTGATCGCGTCGGTGACGTGATCGAAAAAGGTGCAATCACCACACCCGACACTTTGCCCATGCTCTTCGGTCACGACCAAAGCCAAGTGATCGGCGTATGGGATGAAATCACCGAAGACGACACCGGCCTGACCGTCAAAGGCAAGCTGTTGATCGAAGACGTTGAACGCGCCCGCGAGGTTCGCGCCATGATCCGCAGCAAGGCTGTGTCCGGCCTGTCTATCGGGTTCGTGACGACGAAAGCCACGCGCAATGCCAAGGGCCGGAATATCACGGCTCTATCCCTTCACGAAATCTCAGTTGTAGCCGTTCCGTGCCATCCGGACGCGCAAATCACTTCCCTCAAATCCGATGGCACCCCCATGACACAGGAGAAACCCAACATGGAAAAAGAAGAAATCGAACAGATGATCGCAGACGCGGTTGCAGGCGTGGCAAACGACGCGCCCCAAGCCGACACTAAGGCTTTCGAAGCTGTTCAAAAGCGCCTTGATGCAATCGAAGCCAAGGCCGCACGTCCGCAAGCCGTCCACATCACCCAGGGCGAAGACAACACCGAAACCAAAGCCTTCGGCAACTTCCTGCGCCGTGGCGTGGAACGTATGGCACCCGAAGAGATCAAAGCCCTCACCGTCGGCACAGACGCCAATGGCGGCTACCTCGCACCAGAACAGTTTGGCTCTGAATTGATCAAATTGCTGCGTGAGTTTTCCCCGATCCGGAATTACGCCAAAGTGATCCAGATCGCAGCGCCCTCGATCACGTATCCCCGGCGGCTCACCGGCACACAGGCCGCGTGGGTTACTGAGACAGGCAACCGCACCGCATCCGGTATGACTTTTGAGCAAGTCAGCATGACGCCGCACGAACTGGCGACATTCACAGACGTGTCCAACGCGCTTCTGGAGGACAACGTTTACAACCTCGAAGGCGAACTGCTGGCCGACTTTGCAGAGAGCTTCGCCAAAACTGAAGGTCTGTCATTTGTCAAAGGCACCGGCACGGGCCAGCCAAACGGCATTATGACCGCTACCGGCATTCAAGAGATCAAGACAGGCGTTGCCGCGAACTTCCCCGCGTCCAACCCGGCTGATGTCCTGATCGCGATGTTCCACAAGATCGCCAGCACGTTTGCACAAAACGCCGTTTGGATGATGAACCGGAACACGCTTTCGATTGTGCGCCAATGGAAGGACGGCAATGGCCGCTACCTCGTGATTGATCCGATCAGCGAAGGCGCACCGGCAACCCTGTTGGGCCGTCCGATTGTCGAAATGCCAGACATGGACGACATTGGCGCTGGCACCTCGCCGATCCTCTTTGGCGATATGTCCGGCTATCGCATCATTGATCGCGTCGGCCTGACCACGTTGCGCGACCCCTACAGCCTCGCAACCAACGGGCAGGTTCGTTTCCACGCACGCAAGCGCGTCGGTGCTGACCTCACGCATCCTGATCGCTTCATCAAGTTGAAGGTTGCGGCCTAAGCCATGATCAAGCCGCACGCATATGACACGTTCACGCTAAGCTACGGTGGCAACACCGTAGCCCTGCGCCCGTCTTTGCGTGCGGCAACCCACCTTGAACAACTGCACACCGGCTTTCCCAATCTGCTGAAGAAGGTAGCCGAAGGCGACACCGCCACGCTGCGCGAGATCATCACCAGCGCCGCGACAGACCGCACAGCCGCCCACAACATCCTGAGTGCGATGGCAGGTGCAAAACTTAAAAACGTGCAGAAAGCCGCCATCAAAGCCGCATATGCCGTCATTCAGGCCATTTTGACGCCCAATCCCGATATTGCCGAAAAACCAACAGAAGCGACAGCACCGGCCAAACCCGTTGAATGGGCAGACCTGTTCAATGACCTCTACCGGATTGCAACAGGCTGGCTTGGCTGGCCACCAGAGACCGCTTGGGCCGCAACTATTCCAGAGATCACAGAAGCCTTCGAAGGCCACACAGCCAAGCTGAAGGCCATTCACGGCGGCTGATGACCATGACGCAAATACCGGCGCACCAGACACAGCACAGCGCCAAGCCAATATCGAAGCTGGCCTTGATCCCGACTTCGACCGATCCCGCCTGAACAGCCTCAAGGCAAGCCTTAGATCGGCCAACCAATGAGCCGACCACCACACCTTTGCACATGCGGCAAGATCATTCCCCACGGCACCCGCTGTGCCTGCAAGATCGCCAGCACCCGTGCGCGGAACAAACGTCATGACCGGACGCGCCCGACAGCCTCACAGCGCGGCTATACCTACGAGTGGCGCAAGGCGTCCAAAGCCTTCCTTGCTATTTACAATCGCTGCGCGTGGCCCGGTTGCGGCAAGCCGTCTGAGCTTGTCGATCACGTCGTTCCACACAAGGGCGACAAGGAACTGTTTTGGGATCGGTCCAACTGGCAGCCGCTGTGCAAGACCTGCCACGATCGGCACAAACAGAAGCAGGACCGCAGCCAATGAGCGATGCAACATCCCTCTGGCGCGAAGTGCTTTACCTCGCCTTGCAAGACGCACTGCACGGCCCCCGCTTGAGCGGCGCCCAACGCACCAAGATCAAAGAGACCTACAAAGCACGTGCATATTTCACGGTGCCCAACGCCGACTTCAATCAGGTGTGCCATCTTGCAGACCTCGACCCCATTGCAGTGCGTGAAGCCGTAGCCGCACAGATCAAGACAGCACCAACCCCCGAAGAGCTGATCGGCGCAAAGAAGCGTGGCAAGGGTGCAAAGCTACTGAGCCACCAAGGCACCACACAGACCATTGCGGAATGGGCCGAACAGATCGGTTTGAACAAAGCCGCTTTGATCAACCGGCTTGAAAGCGGCTGGCCTGTAGAACGCGCATTGGCTGAGCCTTTGGGCAAGAGCGGACGGGGGGTGGTTCGAGACTTTGCGGCACCTTTGGGGACCGGCGGGGGGACCAGCGCACAAGATAGACAGAATTTAAGTTTTCCGAAGGAAGTCACACAATGAGCCACACACCATTAACTTTGCTCAAATCCCAACTGACCCTTGGGCACGATCTTGACGACGCTTTGTTACAGCACAAGCTGGACGTGGCCGAAGAGTGGATCGGCAATCACACCGGCACACCCTTGGCCGACCCAGTGCCTGTGTCCCTGACCGAAGCGGCGTTGCAGCTTGCGGCGTATTGGTATGTGCAGCGTGAGGGTGCTAGCGACATGCGCCTTGCCGCTGTTCCCTTCGGCGTTCTGGACTTGATCGCCCCCTACAAAGAGAGCGTGACCGGCAATGCCCAATAATAGCTCCAAACGCCTTGAGGCGCGTTTGAACGCAATACCGCAAGAGGTGCTAGACGACCTGCGACCAGCACTCTTGAAAGGCGCACACGACATTGCAGACGCAATGGAAACACTCGTGCCGGAAGCCGATGGCGACTTGCTGGGCAGCATCACCGTGACCGGCCCCAACGGCACCACGCCACCCTATGCGGCTGGTGGTGGCAACGTGACCATGAAGCGGAACCAAGCCGCCGTAACGGTGGGCAACACAGACGTGCGCCACGGGCACCTGCAAGAGTTTGGCACGGTCCATCACGACGCACAGCCATTCATGCGCCCTGCGTTCCGGCTGAAGAAGACCAAGGTGCAGCGCCGTATTGCAGCCGCTGTGCGCAAGGCAATCAAGAAGGCAGGCGGGGCATGATCGAACCAAGTATCGCACTGCAAACGGCACTGCGCAGCACCCTGATCGCTGATCCGGCTGTGACTGCCCTTGTGCAGCCTGATCAAATCCGCAGTGGTTCGACGCGCCCCGACAAAGCGCCCTGTGTAATCCTTGCCGGTGCATCAACAGAATATCTGGGCAAAGCACCCGGCGCACAGCATTTGGCGCGCGTGTCTTTAGACCTGCATATCTGGGCAATCGAAGACGGGGCCGACACAGCCAAGGCAATCGGGTTTGCAGTCTCGCAAGCGCTGATCGGCATGAGCGACGAACAGGCCGGTTTTGAGATTGACGAACTGGACCAGCCGCGCATGGTCTGGCTGCGCGACCCCCAGCCTGAGCTTTCCTACACACACGGCGTTCTTGACGTTGAAGCGGTGATCCGGTGGCAGGCATGATCAGGGCAGGCAATATGCGCGAACAGATCAAGTTTGAGCGCAAGACAGAAACCGTGCAGCCGTCTGGTGCTGTGCAAGTGCTTTGGCAGCACGAACAGACCATGCGGGCAGAGCTGGTGCAGGAGAGCGCCGAGGCGTTTCTTTCTGGCGTAGAACGCACCGAAGACCGGAAAGTGTTTCGTCTTTGGGCTTGTGATTGGATCACGACTGAATTGCACCTGATCCACGATGGCTACACCTACCGGATCGCCAAGGTGTTGCCGATCGACCGGCTGTGCATCGAACTGCACTGTGTGAACGCTGTAGATGAGGTGCAGCTATGAGCAAGCACCTACGCGGGATCAAACCCCAAGCCCAAAAGTCGAAAGACGCCCTGACCAAAGCACCGGCAGTGCCAAGCTATTTCAGCCCATATGCAAAGGCTGAGTGGAAGCGCATCATGCCGCGCCTGATCGCTGATCGGATTATCACCAAAGCCGATCTTGGCGGCGTGGAGGAATACTGCCTCATGCGCGGTGTTGTGCGCGAGATTGAGACCAACCGCGCCCTCAATTCTGGTGATATCGACCCCAAGCTGTTTGGCGTCCAGAACCGTGCGGCCCAAACCGCCCGCCAGCTTGCCGCCGAGTATGGCCTAAGCCCTGTTTCCCGCGCCCGTATTGGTGGCGCTGGTGACGACGAAGCCGAAGACGACAACCCGCTGAACGTCCGGTGACACGTGAACGCGCTGTTGCCCATACCCAAACCACCGACGGAATCCGCCGAGAAGGTGAACACGTTCCCCGCGTGGATTTATGACGGGTCCGAGATCCCCGATCCCTTCGGTTATGGTGACAGGGCAGTGCGTTTCCTGAAGGCGCTGAAGCACCCAAATAGCACAGCACCAAGAAACGCTTTCGAGCTTGCCCCTTGGCAGGAACGGATCGTGCGCCGGATTTATGGGCCACGGCACGAGGATGGCCGCAGGATCGTGCAGAACGTGTTTTTGCTTATGCCACGCGGCAACCGGAAAACATCCTTGGCCGCTGCACTCGCCTTGCTGCACACCATCGGTCCAGAGCGTGAACCTGCCGGCCAAGTGCTGTTTGCGGCGGCTGATCGGGATCAGGCCGGCATTGGCTTTCGTGAAGCCGCTAATATCGTTCGGATGGACAAGCGCCTTGTCGCGGCCACGCGCATCTATGACGCTTACAACGCGCCCAAACAAATCGTGTTCAACGCTGAAAGCGTCACGCTCAAAACCCTGTCCAGTGATGGCGGGGCGGCGCATGGCCTTACCCCCACGTTCACGCTGATCGACGAAATCCACATTTGGAAAGGCCGCGACCTTTGGGAAGCCTTACGTTCCGGTGCAGCCAAGGTTGATGACAGCCTTACCGTGATCGCGACAACAGCGGGGCGCGGCGCTGAGAACCTTGCCGCTGAACAATACAACTATGCACGACGTGTGGCTTCTGGTGAGATCGACAACCCCGCTTACCTGCCCATTTTGTTCCAAGCAGAACCCGAAGACGATTGGCAAGACGAAGGCGTCTGGCACAAAGCCAATCCCGGCTTGCCGCAAGGGTTCCCGTCGCTTGAAGGGCTACGCGCACTGGCAAAAGAGGCCGAACACCGGCCAACCGACAAAGCTGCATTTCTGCAATTCAACCTGAATGTGTGGCAGGCAAACAGCCGTGATCCGCTGTTCGATATGGCGGTCTATGATCGCCGCACGTTTGAAACAGACCTCGCAGAGCTTGAGGCGCATCCCTGTTACCTTGGCGTTGATATGTCACTGTCTGGCGACCTGACCGCCGTGGTTGCGGCGTGGCGGCACGAAGACGGGCAGATCACGGTTCACCCGTGGCTATTTGTGCCGGGCGATGATCTAGCGGGCCGCGCAGATCGTGACGGATTGCCCTATGAGCAATGGCGCGACGAAGGTTTGATCCATGTGATCGACGGGCCGATCATTGATCCGGCTGTGATCGAAGACCAGATCAAAGACCTGTGCGCGACCTATCAGGTAGAAGAGATCGCGGTTGATCCGCACCTTGCCCGTCGCTTGATGCAGAACCTGCACGACGCCAGCTTGCCCGTCTTTGAGTATCGCCAGACGCCCCTAAACATGGGCGTTGCCGCTGGTGATCTTGAGCGCACGGTGAACGGCGAACTGATCCGGCACGAGGAACACGCGGCCCTTCGCCAGCACTTTGATTCTGTTGTCGCCAGTCGCAACGCCACAAGCGGCCTGATCCGGATGCACAAAGGCAAGAAAACTGACCGGATCGACGGTGCAATTGCAGCGGCAATGGCTGTTTCCCGTGCCTGTGCCGCCGAAACCAATCAATCCCAATACAACACACCAGAGGCCGAAGGGCTTTTCATTTTCTAAGGAGACCCCGATGTCTGAACTTCCAAGCCTGATCGTTGATGTAGAAGCACGTATCGACAAACTGGAACGCGGCCTTGCCAGAGCCAACGTGGCCCAACGCAAAGCAAGCGGCACAATGGAACGCCGCGCAAAGCAATCTGCCAACCGGATCAACGCGACTTACGCCACAATGGGTAAATCTGTTGCCGCCAGCTTTACAAAGATGACGGGCCCGTTGCTGGCAGGGATTGCCGGTGCAGCGACAGTGCGCAGCATCCGAGAGACCACACGCGCCGTTGCGCAGCTTGGCGATGAAGCCAAACGATCAGGCGTGTCCCTGCAATCGTTTCAACAATGGAAGTATGTGGCACAGCAGAACCGCGTCGGCATTGATCAGATGATTGATGGCTTGAAGGAACTGAACCTGCGCGGGGATGAGTTTGCAATCACCGGCAAGGGGCCAGCCGCCGAAGCCTTTGACCGGCTAGGCTACAGTGCCGATGACGTGGCCCGGAAGCTGGAAGACCCAAGCGCCATGTTGCTTGAGATCATCGGGCGCATGGAGGGTTTGGACACAGCCGCGCAAATCCGGATCGCAGACGAGCTTTTCGGCGGCAGCGCGGGTGAGCAATTTGTGCAGCTACTGAGCCAAGGTGAAGCCGGTATCCGGCGCACCATCGGAGAGGCACAGCGCCTTGGTGTGGTTCTGGACGACGAAGCAGTTGCCAAGGCGGCTGAGCTTGATCGGAAGTTTGCACAGGTAGAAGCGAAAGTAGCGACCCTGTTCCGGCGCGGCACAGTGAGCGCGGCAACTTACTTCGGTGTAATCGACGGTGAGATTGCAGACCTTGAGGCAAACCTAGATCGGCTGGGCCAACTGGGCGCCGCAGATATTTCCCCAGATCACGGCGTTGATAATCTGCAAGACCTGCAAGGCAGCGCGATAGAGCTAGAAGCAATCTATTCGACGCTGACAGCGCAGAGCGACCTCTTGGAAGCTGAATTGCGGGATATTAGCGCCGCTTTGCTGGAACAAGGGCGCACCGGCGCGGCGATGATCTTCTCTGACTTCGCAAACGAAGTCTCAGGTGTTACCGCAGAATTCCGCGATGGGAAAATCAGCGCCGACGACATGACCGAAGCGCTGCATGAAACGATGGGGATGGCAGCGCAAGCGGCTGGTGGCCTTGGTGACGTTGCTGGTGTGTCATTTGATGGGCTGGTAAACCGGCTGGGTGGTGTTTCGTCTGCCATTGAGACCGTGGCGCGTTGGGCCGTCGCAGCCGCAGACGCTGTGAACAATATCCCGATGGCAAGTGCCGGTGCCGATACCCTTGGTTCTGGCAATCCATCCGACGATGATCTGAGTGGTGGTCCATCCAACGCGCCCAAGACTTCACCACGGCCAAGGTCTGCCCCAAACGATATCGACTTTGGTTTGCCGCCAGTGAGCATCAGCACACCAAGCACAGGCAGCACGGGCGGTGGTGGTGGCGGTGCATCCGCCCGGCAATCCGATTGGGACCGTGAGCTTGAAAGCATTGCCGAAGAGACAGCCGCCTTGCGATTGGAAGCCGAAGCGCTGTTGAACGTGACAGACGCCCAAGCGCGGCGTGGGGATGCAATGGACCTTGCGCGATCGAAAGCAGACTTGTTGAATGCCGCTGTGAAGTCTGGAATGGCAGATACGCCAGAATTACGCACACAGATCGACCAGTTGGCGCAAGAGTATGTTGCTGCGTCCAGTGCCGCCGACCTTGCCGCCGATAAGATCAGGGAAGTGCAAGAGGCGTCACAGCGCGGCGCACAGTCCATCACAGACGTGTTCACCGGCATGGCGTCTGGTGCACTTACGGCTGAACAGGCTGTAGGCCGCTTGATCCTGCAAATCCTGAAACTGAGCTTACAGAAGCGCATGATGGAAGCCGCCGAAGGGGCAACCGGATGGCTTGGCACAGTGTTCAAGGTTATCGGCGGTGGATTTGCTCAAGGCGGCTACACCGGCAACGGTGGCAAATACGAACCGGCTGGGATTGTGCATCGCGGCGAATGGGTGTTCAGCAAGCAGGCCACTACCGCCATAGGTGCGGATAATCTGGCAGCGCTGCACAGCGCCGCACAGAAGGGCTACGCATCCGGTGGCCTCGTGGGGGCAGCAAAGGCGGCAACAGCTTCTAAGGGCGGTGCCAGCGCCGCTACAGGGCCGATCACGATCAATGCGCCTGTGACCGTCGAAGGCAGCGCCGGAACACCCGAACAGAACGACGACCTGGCGAAAAAGATGGCAAAGGAAATGGAGAACTCCATGCGCCGCACCGTAGTTACCGAGATCGGGCGGCAAATGCGCCCGGGTAACATGCTGAACCGGGGGAAGCGGTAATGGCTTTGCAGACCTTCGCACCCTCGATTGCCCCATCACCAGCCGGAACGATCACGCCCCAAGTGAACTTGCGCACCGCCGAATTTGGCGACGGCTACACGCAGGCTGGACCGGCTGGCCTGAACCATATCCGAGAGGTGGTGGCGCTCAAGTGGAACGGGATCACGCCAGCACAGCGCGAAGAACTCGAAGCGTTCTTCCGGGCGCATGGTGGCTACAAGGCGTTCCTCTATCAGCCCTACGGGTTCGCCACGCCCGTGCGGTGGACCTGCAAAGAGTGGTCATCGACGACCAAGACCCCGCAGACCTTCACCGCGAAGCTACGCCAAGACTTCTCTTTCTGATCGTCCGTAGCTTCAAATGCGACACACGTGTCGCATTTGACAGGATTCAGAAGAGGCGCTGAGAAGCCCGTAGAGAGCCGCCTTGGTTTCAGGGTGGGTCAGGCCGAAATGAAGCGACTTCGAATCCTACGGTGCCTCTGTGAGTCTGTGTGGGCCTGTCTGGTGGCAACCGGCACACTTGGGTGCGAGAGCCGGGGCGCTTAACCGAGCCGAGACAGGTTCTTGTGGGCCGAGAGGGTTTCTTCATGACCGAGAGGGTTTCTTGCATGCCGAGACAGGTTCATTCTCTAAACCTCTTCCGGGATGGGTGTCTCTTCCGGTTCCCGAGCGCTAGCTCGGGAGCAAGGCCGACAGGCCGCGCAGGGAGCCGCGATAGCGGCGAGTATGAGGATATGCCTGTTTTATGCGTAAGGGGTTTTCGTAACCGCTCTTCTCTTAAAGAGAAAGTTTAGAGCTTAAGGTTTTTAGTTTAAGTAAAGATGATCGAAAACCCCTTACGCATATTTTCCCCTTTCGCACTCAAGATTCCCTTACGCACACTT
The DNA here is from genome assembly GCF_003072065.1 of Thalassorhabdomicrobium marinisediminis. Taxonomy (GTDB): domain Bacteria; phylum Pseudomonadota; class Alphaproteobacteria; order Rhodobacterales; family Rhodobacteraceae; genus Octadecabacter; species Octadecabacter marinisediminis. The sequence goes on along the minus strand of NZ_QCYG01000007.1, from coordinate 220,662 downwards.
GGGGGGGCGATCTTGTTACCTCTTTTCATAACGGATTGATTTTTAATGACTTGTTGACAAACCATTAGTTCCGTATTACCTTGTCTGTCAAGGGCCGTTCCGGCTCACATTGTCCCATGCAAGGAAACACCATGATTACGAAGCCCACGAAGTCAGCCCTGACTTCCACGAAGATACACATCGGGGGAGAGCGGAAGATCCAGCTCGAAGAGTTTGCCGCTGCGCAGCACGCGCCTTTGTCAGCCGCCATCGGCCATCTCATCAAATTTGCTCAGAACCAAGGCATGATCAGCCACGGCATTCCGCAAGTGCAAGTGCGCCGCGCCACAGATGGCATCGCAGTAGCCTTCGACGATCAGATTCCGATCGGCTTTGCACCGTCGGCGGCTAAAGAGCTAGCCGAGGTGGTGCGCACCTATGCCGATGGTTCGCACACGTCCAAAGTGTTCATGAATCTTGATCACGATTACGAGATTTCAAGACAAGGGCGCGGCGTCACGATCACCATTCCCTTGGGCGGCGTCAAAAAGACTTGGGCGCCCGATTTGGCGCACGAGTTTGCCGACCTTCTCGACGCCGAAGCAGCGAAATTCGACAACTAAAACTGAAAAGGGGTGACGCGCCAACGTCACCCCGAACCCCTCAAGGAGTCTATTCACACTATGTCCACTTATAGCACGCGAGAACGTGAACTGCCACGCGAAACTGTCGCTTCAGATCCTGATTTGGTTAATTTGTTGAACGACCTCGATTTAGATAAGCCTTTAGTCGATAACCACGGGGGGCAAGCCAAGGCCGACGAACCTATGACGCCCGACGAACTAGCTGATCTTGATAAGCTGATATTGTTGGCAGAGCAGCAGAACGCAGAATTAAAGCTTTCGGTCACGATCATGCAGGCTTGGCGGCAAAACCTAGAGGCAGAGAAGAAGGCGAAGCGCGAAAAGGGCAAGGCCGAATTTAAGACCAATCAGGCAGCAAAGCCGAAAAAGCATCCAGACGACTACAGATATGGAATGGCTGGCCGAACACGTAAAGAGATTGAGCAGTATCGGCGCGACAACCCTGAGCTATGGAATGAATATCGTCGCGCTAAGTATGCGGCTGAGATGGCTATTGAGAGGGGTGAAGAAGGAATTCGCGAATATCGGCGCAGCCCCGAAGCTCAAGCTGAAAATGCTCGAAAGAAGAATGCTGAGTATCAAGCGAGACACCGCGCCAAGAATGCCAGCCAAGAAACAAAAGACGCTAGCGCAGACCGGGAATACAGGCGGAACAAGAAATTGGCTGGCTGGACCCCTGAACAGATCGAAGCTGGTCTAAAAGAACTTCATGCTAAGCGCGAAAAAAAGCGTAATCCCGCCCTTGCGCCGTAAGAGGACAACCCGAACTTCGCTGCATTTCAGACACAGAAAGAGATTGCCACCCCATGCCCACCTGTGCTATTTATGCAACATGCGCTAGGGGTAGCGTTGTTCTCGCCGGGGGTGTGGTTTTGTCGAAATTGACACATCCCCGGCAATCACCCCTCCCACACCAGCTTTCGTGCTTAGTAAGTGCCGCGTCGAAAGCTGGTGTTACCCCTGATAAGTCAGTATTTACTTACTTAAAAACAATGGGTTAACTGATCGTTGGGGCTTGCCGCGCCGCCTCTATTGCGAGATTCTACCGGCAGCAAAAACCTGATGGAGCGCCACGCATGCCGGACCAAACCCCAAACCCCAAAGCCCACTACCTGCCCAACGCAGACTATGAAGCGTTGCTACAGGCCATCTTGCATCCGGCACCGTCGCTTTGCCCACGTAGCGCCCTGATCGAAGCCTTGGGAGAGATCGGCGGCGTGTGGCCTGAGCGGGTGAGGGAAGGGACCGCCGCCTGACACTACCAGACTTTTTTCAGCGATCTTACGCAGAGCCAGCGCCGGCTTGTTATAAGGAGAAGTGTCCATGAAAGGAGAGACACAATGCCCCAAGCGAACCAGAACGAGTCGCCCACAATTTCACCAGAGCTTCGATCGAAGTGCGATGAAGCCGTTGCGGCCATTCGGAAATGCCAGGTCAAGTCGTTGGATAGTCTGATCGGGATCGGCACGATTCTGAACGCCTTCAAAAAAAAGCTGCCACACGCCTACTACCTTAACTGGGTTGAGAACGAGATTAGTCTGGCCCCACGAACAGCACAGCGTTATCGATTGTTGGCTGAAAACCTCGCAGGTTCAAATGCGACACGCGTGTCGCATTTGCCGTTGCGATTGATTTACAAGATCGCGGCACTGGAAACTTCTGAACGTGATGAAGTCCTTGCGATGATCACGAACCCAGAAAAACCGCCTCGTAATGAGATTGAAGCGCACCTTGATGCCCTGAAAGAAGCGAAGAAGAAGGCGAAAGCACAGGAACGCGCAGATAAGGCAGAAGAAAACCAGCCCACGCCGGAGCAACTAGCTAAACAAGAAGAACGCAGGGAAGCGGAGCGAGCGAAACTTCAAGCGGCGAAGCGCAAGCGGATCAAAGATGTCGAAGAATGCCTCAAATCTCTGGACAGCTTCGCTGTAGATACACTCAAAGATTTGTTGAGAAGCAGCGGGCCAGAGGCATTCGGTGAGGCGTTTCAGACTGCCCTTGGGATCAAGGATGATGCAGCGCCCGATGAAGCGCCCGACCGCGAGGCCGAAGAGCTTGAGCTTGAGCTTGTCGTGGAAGAGCTGGACCTAAGCGAAGCCGCACAACACCCTTGACCACGACGACCTGACCAAAGCAACCCGCCGGATCACCCCGGCGGGTATTCTCATACATATTTGTTTCCGCTATGGGCTTCTGATGCCAACTGCGCACCCGGAGCACCGCATCGCGGTCAACTTGTAGCGGAACGCCAGTTAAAGGTTGCAGCTATAGGCGGAAAATGGCTCATTGATCTTTCTACATCTTCAACAAGGACAGATTATGCGTCGCTTTTTACTTTCTTCCGCCGTTCTCGTGACCCTTGCTGCCTGTGCAAAACAGCCAGAGAATATTGCGGCAATCCCTGTATCTGGAAACCCCTACGGAAGTTATTCTTGCTCGCAACTAGCAGCAGAACGTCTTCAAATTACGCAACAGCTCGCAGGGGTTGAAGCTGAGCAACGGTCTGCTGCGAACAGCGATGCAATCGGCGTCTTCCTGATCGGGCTTCCTGTATCCAGCATGTCAGGCAATGACAAAGAAGCCGCTATCGGCGTAGCGAGGGGCCGAATTAACGAGATCGACCGGGTGAAGTTGGCGCGTGGGTGTCGATAGTTTGTTAGTGATGCCCGCCGGGGATCAACCGGCGGGATTGCTTTGCCTGACGCTACGTCACTTGGTCCATTTTATAGGCGGTTACATGGTTACAAAAGTAGGTGTAAGTCATTGAAATGTATGACTTTAACAAGAATTCAAATCTCTTATCACCCACCATTTCCCCGCTCTTCTCGAGACTGACGGGCGCTCCGCTGCGCTGTTTAAGCCTGTTTCATAAACCTGGGCGTTATGACCTTCCCCGAACTCTATATCCTGCGCCACGGTGAAACCCTGTGGAATGCCGAAGATCGCATGCAGGGCTGGCTCAATTCGCCGCTGACCCCCAAAGGGCTGGAGCATGCCCGCCGTCAGGGCGCGATTCTGGCCGAGCGCGACCTTGAGGGATTCGCGTTCTGGTGCAGCCCCGCCGGGCGCGCGATCCAGACCGCGGGGCTCGCCTGTCCCATGGCCGAGGCGATTCACACCGACGTCCGCCTGCGCGAGATCGGCGTCGGGGACTGGGCCGGCCGCTTGCGCCACGAGCTGCCGCCGGGCGAGGGGCCGGACCCCTATCTGGCGCAATATGACATGGCGCCGGGGGGCGAGGGCACCGCCGCCGTGCGCGCCCGCGTTGAAGCGTTTCTGGCCGAGTTGCAGGGGCCCGCGGTCATTGTGACCCATGGAATCACCAGCCGGATGCTCCGCGCGACAGTGATCGGCGATCAGGTGCTCGACTCGCCCTCGCCAAATGGCGGGCAGGGCGGAGTGTATCACCTGAAAGACGGGGTGCAGGAATTGCTCACGTAAGGCTTGCAACGCCCCGAGCCTTGCCCTAAATGCTGCCCCAACGGGTCGTTAGCTCAGTTGGTAGAGCGCTTCGTTTACACCGAAGATGTCGGGAGTTCGAGCCTCTCACGACCCACCATTTCCCTGCGAACTTCCTCGGCAAAAATTCAGCTTGTCCGGCCGCGTATGGCGGCGTTGTCCTGCCGTGGGCGGTGCGTTTGGGGCGGGCGTGGGGTTATAGGTATTTTTGAACCAGAGAAGGCCGGGGTCGGGTGGCCGGGCCGGGGTCCGGGGGGGCTTCGTGTTGTTGGTTTGTATTGCAAAATGACGGCTTGCGGAGCGGTGAGGGCGGGGTCGCCAGCACGAAATTCCGCAGTGGGAAAGAAAAGCTGCATTTCGCGCGGCTTCCTGCTTGACGGGGGGGGCGGGCCTGCCTAGAAGCACCTCACGTTGATACACGTCAACGGACAGTGGGCGGTTGTAGCTCAGTTGGTTAGAGTGCCGGCCTGTCACGCCGGAGGTCGCGGGTTCGAGCCCCGTCAACCGCGCCACCGCTGTCCCCCGCCCGAGGACCGGGCCCCCGCCTGAGGGTCAGGCCCCGGATCGGGTAGATCATTGCGCGGTTGTAGCTCAGCTGGTTAGAGTGCCGGCCTGTCACGCCGGAGGTCGCGGGTTCGAGCCCCGTCAACCGCGCCACTTTCCCCCATCAAAAGCAGATATATCGCGTTGAAACAGTCGGTTGCGGACTGTTGTAGCTCGTTTGTGTTGATTGGCCGAACGCAACGCGAGGCTGCGTCCGGCGGTTCTTGGGGTCAGCTCAGCGCGGCCAGCACGCGCGCCCAGGAGCGGATTCCCTTGTGGAACGACTCCACATCGTATTTCTCGTTCGGGGAGTGGATGCGGTCGTCTTCGGCGGCAAAGCCGATCAGCATGGCGTCCATGTCGAGCACGGTCTTGAAGAGCCCTGCGATCGGGATCGACCCGCCCATGCCCACGAAGACCGCCTCGCGGTCCCATTCGTCGGACAGGGCCTGCCGCGCCTGTTCGAACTCCGCACGGTCTGTGTTCATGACCGACGCCGGCGCGCCTTCGAGATCATTGTCCCAGGACACGGTCGTTCCGAACCGCAAACGGTCCTCAACGTGTTTGCGCAGTTTCACGCGGATGTCGTCAGGGTCCATATCGCCCACCAGTCGGCAGGTGATTTTGCAATGGGCCTCGGCCGGGATCACGGTTTTCGAGCCGGCGCCCTGATAGCCGCCCCAGAGGCCATTCACCTCAAGCGTCGGGCGCGACCATTGCTGCTCGAGGATGGAATAGTCCTTTTCGCCCGCAGATTCGGTCAGCCCGGCGTTCTCCATGTATTCGGCCTCATCAAAGCCGCAGGTCTCCCACTGGGATTTGAGATTGTCGCCGATGTCGATCACATCGTCATAGAACCCCTCAACCGCCACGCGACCATCATCGTCATGGAACGACGCCACGATGCGGCTGATTTCCTTGAGCGGATTGACCGCCGGTCCGCCGTAATGGCCCGAATGCAGGTCCATCTTGGGGCCGTAAAGCGTGAACTCGTCTTTCAGCATACCGCGCAACTGGCTGGCGATGGAGGGCACGCCGGGGGCGACCATGCCGGTGTCGCAGATCAGCGCGATGTCGGCTTTCAGCTCGTCCGCGTGCTTCTCCATGAAAGGCACCAGCGAAGGTGAGCCGGTTTCTTCTTCGCCCTCGAACAGGAAGGTGATGCGACAGGGCAGGGTGCCATGCACGGTCTTCCAGGCGCGGCAGGCCTCGATAAAGGTCATCAGCTGGCCCTTGTCGTCCGAGGTGCCGCGCCCGCGGATCACCTTCTTGCCGTCGCGGTCCTCGATGAAGGGCTTGAACGGGTCGTGATCCCAAAGCTCGATCGGATCGACCGGCTGCACGTCATAATGCCCGTAGAACAGCAGATGCGGCACCGAAGCGTCGCTGTCGTCGCCCACGTGCCCCACGACCATCGGATGCATCGGCGTGGCGTGTTTCGTGGCCGTCACGCCGAGCGAGGCCAGATCGTCGACGAGCCAGTCGGCGGCCTTGCTCACCTCGTCCTTGTAAGCCGGATCGGTGGAGACGGACTGGATCTTCAAGAGCCCCATCAGCCGCTCGAGCGCGGCGTCGAGGTCAAGGTCGATCTGTTTGAGAACGGGTTCAATCGTCATGGGAAAAGCTCCGTTTGTGATTTTCCGCCACAGTGTCACAGGGGCGCGCAGGGTCAACCGCCGAACCCTTGATCCAGATCAAGGGCGCGGGGCCCTGGCTTGTCTAACAACGGCCCCATCGGGTACAGTTTGACGCAGGCCCGGGGCGCTCCCTTGCAAGGTGGGGGGGCGACCTGTATCTGGGGCCTGATCCCGCGAACGGATGACCCTGCTGCTGCACGACAAGGGATAAGACATTGGACTACACCGCGAAACTCGACGAAGCCCTGACCCGTCTGCACGACGAAGGCCGCTATCGCACGTTCATCGACATCGAGCGCAAGAAGGGACACTATCCCCACGCCGTCTGGACCACCCCCGAGGGGGACAAGCGGGACATCACCGTCTGGTGCGGCAATGACTATCTGGGCATGGGGCAGCATCCGGTGGTTCTGGCCGCCATGCACGAAGCCCTTGACGCCACCGGCGCGGGCTCCGGCGGGACGCGCAACATCTCGGGCACCACGGTCTATCACAAGCGGCTTGAGGCGGAGCTGGCCGACCTGCACCGCAAGGAAGAGGCGCTCTTGTTCACCAGCGCCTATATTGCCAACGATGCGACGCTTTCGACCCTGCCGCGTCTGTTTCCCGGGCTGATCATCTATTCCGACGCACTGAATCACGCCTCCATGATCGAAGGCATCCGGCGCAATGGTGGCGAAAAGCGCATTTTCAAGCACAACGATCTCGATGATCTGCGCGCCAAGCTCGAAGCGGACGATCCCGCGGCGCCGAAGCTCATCGCCTTCGAATCGGTCTATTCCATGGATGGCGATTTCGGCCCGATTGAGGCGATCTGCGATCTGGCGGAAGAGTTCGGCGCGCTGACCTATCTGGACGAGGTTCACGCCGTGGGCATGTATGGCCCCTGCGGCGGCGGCATCGCCGAGCGTGACGGGCTGTCGGGCCGGATCGACATCATCAACGGCACGCTGGCCAAGGCCTTTGGCGTCATGGGCGGCTATATCGCGGCCTCGGCCAAGATGTGCGATGCGGTGCGCTCCTATGCGCCCGGCTTTATCTTTACCACCTCGCTGCCGCCTGCGGTCGCCGCTGGCGCCGCCGCCAGTGTCGCACACCTGAAAACCGATCAGGCCCGGCGGGACGCGCAGCAAACCCAGGCCGCGATCCTCAAGACCCGCTTGCGCGGGCTCGGGCTGCCGATCATCGACCATGGCAGCCATATCGTTCCGCTGATCGTCGGCGATCCGGTCCATACGCAAAAGCTGTCGGACATGCTGTTGATGGATCACGGCATCTACGTCCAGCCGATCAACTTCCCCACGGTCCCCCGCGGGACCGAACGGCTCCGCTTCACGCCGTCACCGGTTCATGGCCCGAAAGAGTTGGATTCTCTCGTGCGCGCCCTAGATGAACTGTGGTCGCATTGTGCGCTGAATCGTGCCGACCTGGCCGGCTGATCTCTCTGCGAGTGCAAAATGAATTGCGCTATGGTAAGAAGAGACTAAGGAAGCGGCCATATTGCGAATCGTGGTCGCCCTTGGTGGGGCAGTGAAAATAAGGTTAACGGATGATCCGAAACGGGTTCAGACGCGCAAAGGACGAACCGGTCGAGGATTCGGCCGGCTTCGACGCTTTCGAACTTCGTCTGGGTGACTTGATGCGCGGGGAACGTGCAACGATGGGCAAAAGCCTGTTGGACGTGCAGCGCGAACTCAAGATCAAAGCCGCCTATATCGCCGCCATCGAAAACGCCGACCCCACGGCCTTTGACACGCCGGGCTTTATTGCCGGCTACGTGCGCTCCTATGCCCGCTATCTGAACATGGACCCGGATTGGGCGTTCGATACCTTCTGCCGCGAAAGCGGCTTCGCGACGGCCCACGGCATGTCCGAACAGGCTTCGGGTGCCAAGCCCAAGCCTGCGCCGGTGCGCACCGAGAAAGATATTTTCGCAGCCCCCGCCACGCCCTTTATTCCCGCCAACGACGCGATGTTCGCCGCCGTGGAGCCCCGTGCAGTCGGCTCGCTCATGGTGCTTGTGGTGCTGATCGCCGGGCTCGGTTTCGGCGGCTGGACCGTTTTGCAAGAGGTGCAGAAGGTGCAGCTTGCCCCGGTCGAGAATCCCCCAACCGTGGTGGCTGACATTGATCCGCTGGCCGGGGGCGGCTTGCCCGCCGCCGATACCGGCGTGACGACGGTGGCCGGGTTCCGCGCCCCCTCGACCGAGGCGCTGGACCGTCTCTACCGGCCGCAAGCCCTTGACGCGCCCGTGTTGGTGCCCCGCGACGGGCCCATCGCCAGCCTTGATCCCCGGCGCGGTGATCCGCGGAACGCCGACCCCCGCTTGGGCGGCGCGATGGACACCGTGGCCGACTCCGACATTCAACTGGTTGAGGCCGCTGAGACGCCGGCGGACACGGCCCCGACCGTGCAAGTCACCGAACCGCCCCGGCCCGGCGTGCAACTGGTCGCCGTGCGCGATGCCTGGGTGCGGGTGCGCGCGCCGGATGGCTCGGTGATCTACGAAGCGGTGATGACCGCTGGCGACACCTTCGACGTCCCCCAGACCGAAGAACCCGCCACCCTGCGGATCGGCGAATCCGGCGCGGTCTATTTTGCGGTGAACGGCGAACACTACGGCCCCGTGGGCCGCAACGGCGCCGTGACCTCGAACCTCGCGCTTTCGGCGGAAAACCTGACCAGCAGCTATCAGGTCGCCGACATCGAAGCGGACAGCGATCTGGCGCAGGTGGTGCGCGTGGCCGAGATGCAGACCAACGCCCCCGTGGTGAACGAGCGCTAGGCGGTTCCGTCCCGGACAATTCCCGCTTTCCGCGCGGCTGACCCGTTGCCCCTGCGGCCTGCGGGTCCTAGATAGCAGCCAACGCACAGTTACAGGTATCCCCATGTCGTTGAACCACATCCGACCCTGGCGCAACATTCACCGCCGCAAAAGCCGTCAGATCATGGTCGGCAACGTGCCGGTGGGGGGCGATGCGCCGATCACCGTGCAGACGATGACCAACACGCTGACCCCTGACGTGAAAGCTACGTTGGCGCAAATTCGCGCCGCCGCCGACACAGGCGCCGACATTGTGCGCGTCTCGGTCCCGGACGAGGACAGCTCAGCCGCGCTGAAAGAGATCTGCGCCGGAAGCCCGGTGCCCATCGTCGCCGACATCCACTTTCACTACAAACGCGGCATCGAAGCCGCCGAGGCGGGCGCGGCCTGTCTGCGCATTAACCCCGGCAACATCGGCTCTGTATCCCGCGTGCGCGAGGTGATCCAGGCCGCCCGCGACAACAACTGCTCGATCCGCATCGGCGTCAACGCAGGCTCGCTTGAGCGGCACTTGCTGGAGAAATACGGCGAGCCGTGCCCCGATGCGATGGTCGAATCCGGCATGGATCACATCAAGATCCTGCAGGACAACGACTTCCACGAATTCAAGATCAGCTGCAAAGCCTCCGATGTCTTCATGGCGGCGGCGGCCTATCAACAGCTGGCCGATGTGACCGACGCGCCGATCCACCTTGGCATCACCGAAGCCGGCGGGCTTATGTCCGGCACGATAAAATCGGCCATCGGCATGGGCTCGCTCCTCTGGGCCGGCATCGGCGATACGATCCGGGTCAGCCTGTCCGCCGATCCGGTGGAAGAGGTGCGCGTGGGCTACGAGATCCTAAAATCCCTCGGGCTGCGGCATCGGGGCGTCAACATCATTTCCTGCCCCAGCTGCGCGCGTCAGGGGTTCGATGTGATCAAGACGGTCGAAATCCTTGAAAAACGTCTGGAGCACATCAAGACGCCCATGAGCCTCAGCATCATCGGCTGCGTGGTCAACGGCCCCGGTGAGGCCTTGATGACCGACGTGGGCTTCACGGGCGGCGGCAACGGTGCGGGTATGGTCTATCTGGCCGGTCAACAGTCCCACAAGCTGGGCAATGACCAAATGATCGATCACATCGTCGAACAGGTCGAAGCGAAAGCCGCCGAGCTCGAAGCGGCGGCCGCGGCGGCGGAATAGGTGTTTAAGAACCAGAGAAGCGGGGGCGGTAACCTCTTCTTAACCTTGTCATTGCAGGCTGGCCCTGCGGAACAGGCTGAGGAGCCGATGGCCGTAACCGGAGAAGGCCCCCGTTGCCACGGCGCCTGGCGACCCTCTGGCACGGGGGCTGGACGGTGAGGCGCGCGCAGCTCCCTCGTTCTCTGGTTCCCAAATACCTAATCCACCCGCGCGTTAAGTGGCCACGGTGCGGGGGCGTGTGGCAGTCCGTCCGACGACGGGGCACGCGTATGACCTGATGCCAAGGTGTGCGGCTCGTCGCAGGTTTGGTCTATAAAGCTGCGAGCTTCGCCGCGCTCCCGCAGGGGACAGGCCGGGGGCCGGGTCAGGGCGCGATCACAGGTCCTTCACCAGCCGCAGGGCGTCATAGATCGCCGCATGGGTGTTGCGGGCCGAGACGGCGTCGCCGATGCGGAAAAGCTGGAAGGTTCCGTCCCCGTTGCGTGTCACCGTCTGTGGTTCCCCGGCAATCAGCGCCCGATGATCGATTTCCCCGCCATTAATGCTCAGCGGCTTGAGATCGAAATACAGGTCGTCCAGCGGCATGGTGCCGTAGTTCACCACGACCTGGTCGTAGTCCTGCTGCCGTGTCAGGTCGCTGTAATCCGTTCCGATTGTCGCGCGGAGCGCATTGCCGTGGCGTGCGACCTCCAACAGCCTCTGGGTGACAGTGAAGGTCACATCCTTGTCTTGCAGGCTGCGCATGTATGGCACCAGGTTCATGGCCATGACGCCGGGGGCAAAGGTGCGGTCGGGGGTCATGATCTCGACTGTTGATCCCGCAGCCGCAGCGACTTCGGCCGCTTGCAGCGCCGCGTGATCGCCCGCTTCGTCGTAGATTAGGATCGTCTGCGCCGGTTTCACATCTCCGGCGATGATGTCCCACGAGGTCACCACATGCGCCGCCTCCTTGTCGCTTTCGAACAGTTCGGTGTTGGGCAGGCCGCCAGTCGCGATGATGACCACGTCGGGCGAGAGGGCGGTCACGTCTTCGGCCTCGGCCCAGGTGTTGAAATGGAAGGTCACGTCGCGGGCCGCACATTGCGCCATGCGCCAGGCTATGATCGAGATCATTTCGCGGCGGCGGGGGCTTTGCGCGGTCAGGCGCACCTGGCCGCCGGGGTCAGGCTGCGCCTCGAACACGGTCACGTCATGGCCCCGCTCCGCCGCCACGCGGGCCGCCTCGAGCCCTGCCGGACCCGCGCCCACGATCACCACTTTGCGGCGGCGCGGCGCGGGCGGGATCGTATGGGGCATGGTCAACTCGCGCCCTGTCGCCGCGTTGTGGATGCACAGGGCATCCCCGGCTTCATAGATGCGATCAAGGCAATAGGTGGCCCCGACACAGGGGCGGATATCCTCTTCGCGGCCTTCCATGATCTTGCGCACCACATGGGGGTCGGCCATATGCGCGCGGGTCATGCCCACCATGTCGAGCAGCCCCGCTTCCACCGCGTGCCGCGCGGTGGCCACGTCGGGAATTTTGGCTGCGTGAAACGTGGGCATCCCGGTGAGTTTCCGCACCTCTCCGGCAAAATCCAAATGCGGCGCGTTCCTCATCCCCTGAATCGGAATCAGATCGGTCATCGCCGGATCGGTGTGGATTCGCCCCCGCACGACGTTGAGGAAATCGAGCTGTCCGGTCTCCGCCAGCCGCTTGGAAATCTTCAGCCCGTCCTCGGCGGTGATCCCGCCCTTTTGCGCCTCATCTGCGGTGTAGCGGAACCCGACGATGAAGTCGTCGCCCACGCGCTTGCGGATCGCAGCCAGCACATCAAGGGGGAAGCGCATCCGGTTCTCGAGCGTGTCGGCGCCATAGGGACCGACCAGATCATTGGTCAGGGGCGACCAGAACTGATCGAGCAGATGCCCGTAAACCTGCAATTCGATCCCGTCCATGCCGCCCGCCTGCATCCGTTCGGCCGCGTCGGCGAAATCGGTGATGATACGCTCGATGTCCCAATCCTCGATCAGCTTCGGGAAGGCGCGATGCGCAGGCTCGCGGTGGCGGGAGGAGGAGACCGACGGCAGCCAGTCGCCCTTGTTCCAGGTCGTCCGCCGCCCCAGATGGGTAAGCTGGATCATCACAGCGCAGCCGTGTTCGTGGCAGCCGTCCGTCAGGTTCCGGATCCACGGCACCACTTCGTCCTTGTAGGCGAGGATGTTGTTGAACACCGGCGGGCTGTCTTTCGACACCGTGGCCGATCCCGCGGTCATCGCCAGCGCCACGCCCGCCTTCGCGCGTTCTTCGTGGTACGCCCGGTAGCGGTCCTTGGGCATCCCGTCCTCGGGGTATGCGGGTTCATGACTGGTGGTCATGATCCGGTTTTTCAATGTCAGGTGTTTGAGCTGATACGGCTGGAGGAGGGGATCGTTCGTCATTGAAATCTCTCGCATATTCAGGGGGCAGGGCGGATCGCGGGCCGGACTGGATACACCCTGATATGAGCCTGCATCGCCATTGACACACCTGTCAAGTTTTCTACCATAGCGCCATGACATCCCCGCATCCCCGGCAGCGCGGCTCGCGCGAACTCTGGCTTGACGCGGCCTATAACACGCTCGTCACCGACGGCATCGAGGCGGTCAAGGTCATGGGGCTTGCCAAGCGGCTGAACCTCTCGCGGACCGGGTTCTACTGGTTCTTTGCGGACCTGTCCGATCTGCATCTTGCCCTGATCGACCGTTGGGAAAGCCGCAACACGGGCACGCTTGTGGCCCGCTGCGACCGCCCGGCGCCGACCATTTGCGAGGCGCTGTTCAACGTCATGGACTGCTGGCTGGACCCGTCGCTCTTTGATGCGCGCCTTGATCTCGCGATCCGCAACTGGGCGCGGGTGGACGGCGCCCTGCAAGCCCGGCTGGACGATGCCGACGCCCGTCGCATCGCAGCCCTGACGCGGATGTTCGCCCGCCACGGGTTCACGCCGGAGCAGGCGCAGGTGCGCAGTCTGACGGTGATCTACACGCAGATCGGCTATATCTCCATGCAGGTGGAGGAATCCCGCCCCGAGCGACTGGCGCGGGTGCAGCACTATGTGGAGATGTTCGCCGGGATGGCACCGGCCCCCGAGGATGTGCGCAGGTTCATGGCGCGGCATCTTTAGGCGGCACTGCCGGTCTGCTGTCCGGGGGCCTTGCATCTTCCGGGCGAACCTGCAAACCATGGCGGCGATGGTTCCGGGCATTCCAAGTGATGCCGGGATGAAAAGGGAATACGGTGAGGAGGAGCCCAGAGGCGCCAAGACCGTGACTGCCCCCGCAACTGTGAGCGGTTAGCAAAGCCGAAAAACCACTGGGACAGCTCCCGGGAAGGTCGGCCACGCAAGGACCCGCAAGTCAGGAGACCTGCCATCAGGTGTTAACACATTCGGACGGGGTGTCCGGAGGAGACAGCTATGTTGGACCACGTCCAGACCATGCCCTGTTTGCCCGACCCGCCCTGCGGGAGCATAGGGTGCGGGCAACGCTTTATCTGATATCGCAATCCTATGTGAGCGGCCGGACCTTGCGCGGTTTGATGGACGGGCTTTGCGCCGCCACCGACGGGCCAAGCCGTGCGGTGCGGCTGGAACGGGACGGCGCGGGCCTGTGGCAGGCGTTAAGCGCGCTTGCCTCGGACGGGGCGACCGAGATCACCCTGCGCCCCGTCGGCCTGCCGTTTTCGCAAAGCCTTTTGGCGTGGCTGCCCGGTGCCGCGGGCGAGTGGCTGACGCGCGGCGAGGCTGCGGGGATGCGCCTGCATCTGGCAGATGATGTCGCCTGTGACGCCGGGGTGCTTGCCCGGATCGCGTGCGCGCCGGTGTCCAGCCAGCCGATCGTGCCCCGCGTGCAGGGCAGCCACGGCAAAGGGTGGGACCGCCCGCCCGCGCACCGGCACCATATTCTTGTCTGCACCGGCCCACGCTGCCATCTGCGCGACGCGCCAGACCTGCTGGGCCTATTGAAAGCCGAACTCGACCGCCTGTCGCTCGGCGACGATTGTCTTGTGACCGCGACCGGCTGCCTGTTCCCCTGCAACGCCGGCCCCACGGTGGTCGTCTATCCGGCCGGCCGCTGGTTCCGTCTGCCCGACGCGACCGCCGTGCGCCGCTTTGCCGAGACCGTGCTGCAGCGCAACCAGCCGCTTCCCGACTATGAAACTTTCAACACCGGAGATCTCCATGAACCTGCCTAAGGCCGTGGCCCTTGCACTTTTCCTGCCGAACGCCCTCTGGGCGCAAGAGGCCACCGTCGAGAGCTGCGGCGGCACCTTCGTGTTTGAAACTCCGCCCGAGCGGGCGATCACCCTCAACCAGCAGGCCACGGAAGTCATGCTTGCTTTGGGGCTTGAGGACCGGATGGTTGGCACCGCCTATCTTGACGATGCAATCCTTCCCCGCTGGCAGGACGCCTATGCCCGCGTGCCGGTGCTGGCCGAGAAATACCCCGCGCGTGAGGTGGTCCTGATGGCGGATCCGGATTTTCTGTTCGCGGGCTTCGGCTCGGCCTTTTCCGAAGACGCTTTGGGCGCGGAAGCGGACTGGCACGATCTGGGCATCGGCACCTACCTGGTGGATGCCTCTTGCGACCGGACCAACCCCAAGGACACGCCCCCCGGCACCGCGCCGATCCTGCGCGATATCGAGGTGATCGGCGACATCTTCGGCATTGAAGAGCGCGCCGCCACCCTCATCGCGGACACGCGCGCGCGGCTTGACTCGGCGTCCGAGGCCAACACGGGGCAGGGGCGCAGGGCCTTCATCTACGACAGTGGCGACAAGACGCCCTATTCTGTGGGCTGTTGCGGCGGGCCGGGCGTGCTGGTGGAAACCGTCGGCCTGACGAACATCGCGGCGGATCTGAAAGGGCGCTGGGTCAACCTCGCGTGGGAACGCGTGGTGCAGGAGAACCCCGATCTGATCGTGCTGATCGACGCTGCTTGGTCGTCTGCCGCGGAAAAACGCGCCTATCTTGAGGCCGATCCCGTCCTGTCCGAACTGGACGCGGTGCGCGCAGGGCGTTTCGTCACCATCCCGTTCTCGCAGACCGTTCTGGGAATGCAGTTCGTCGATGGGGTGCAGGCGCTTGCCACCCAGCTTGAGGCGCTGGACTAGGCCATGACCCGCGCCGTTGCCCTGACCAACGTGGCCGCTCTGGCGCTTATCCTGGCGCTGCTGGCGGGCGTGTTTTTTGGCACGGCCGATGTCTCTTGGGGGGCGCGGTGGGCGGCGCTGACGGGGGCCGAGGATGCGCCGCGCAGCCTGACGCTGATCCTGTGGGACTGGCGCTTGCCGCGGGTGCTGGCCGTCGCGACGGTGGGGGCCAGCCTCGCACTGGCGGGGGTGATGATGCAAACGGTGCTGCACAACCCCCTGGCGGACCCCTACCTCATGGGGCTGTCATCGGGGGCCTCGGCGGCGGCGGTAGGGGCCATTTTGTGGCTGCCGTCCTGGGTCGCGTCGACCCTTGGCGTCCCGCTTATCGCCTTTGCCGGGGCGGTCTGCGCCTTCGTGATGACGCTGGGCCTGTCGTTCCGACGGGGCACGATGATGTCGCCTTTGGTCGTCATTCTGGCCGGGGTCGCGGTGTCGCTGATGTTCCAGTCGCTCACCGCCTTCTTTTTGTATGTCGGCGACCCGCGGGCCACGCGCTCGGCCTTGGGCTGGCTCATGGGCACCGCGGCGGGCATCGGCTGGGCGGACCTGTGGTTGCCGCTGATCGCCTTGGGTCTTGTGACCGCCTATGCGCTGGCGCGGGCACAGAGCCTTGATGCGGTGCTGCTGGGCGACGAACGCGCCATGGCGCTTGGCCTTCCGATCCGCCGTCTGCGCCTGTTCGTTTTTGCCGCTGTCGCCTTGCTGGCGGGGCTGTCTGTCGCCACCGTGGGGATCGTCGGCTTCATCGGGCTCATCGTGCCGCATATGGCGCGGCTTCTGGTGGGCGGGCGGCATCGGGCGCTGATCCCGCTGAGCCTTGTTCTGGGGGCGCTGGTGTTGGTGATCGTCGACCTTCTCTGCCGTGTGATCCTCGCGCCGGAGGAGTTGCCGCTGGGAGTGCTGCTCGCGATCTTCGCAGCACCGCCCTTCATCCTGATCCTGCGGCGGGTGCGCCATGCCTATTGACCCGATGATCGAGATTGCAAACCTCTCGGTGACGCTTGGCGGCCGGTCCCGCGTCAAGGATTTCTCGCTCACCGTGCCGCGCGGCCGGTTTCACGGGCTGCTGGGGCCGAACGGCGCGGGCAAGACCACCGTTTTGCGCACGCTCTACCGCGCGCGCGGGTTCGACGCCGGGACCATCGCCATCGGCGGGCGATCCTTGCAGGACTGGCGGCGGGCCGACTGGACCCGCACCGTGGGCGCGCTGGTGCAAGAGGGGGGCAACCTGCAGGGCCTGAGCATCCGCGACGTGGTGGAGATCGGCCTGATGGATCTGCCCCTGAGCCCTGCGCAAAAGGCCGCGCGGATCGACGCGGCCCTTGGCCTTGCCGGTCTGACCGATCTGGCGGATTCCGAGGTTGCGCTGGTCTCGGGCGGGGAGCGGCAAAAGACCCACATCGCCCAGATCCTTGCCCGGGATCCGGAGCTCTATATTCTGGACGAACCGGCGAACCATCTGGATTTATGCTATCAGATCATGCTGTTGGATGAGATCAAGCGGCGCGGCAAAACCGTGATCGCCACCTTTCACGACCTGACCCTTGCGGCGCGCTACTGCGAAACGGTGACCCTGATGCGCGAGGGGGAGGCCGTCGCCAGCGGCCCGCCCGCGCAGGTGCTCAGCCGAGACAACATGCGTGACGTGTTCCGAATTCACGGCGCGTTGCGCGACGGGGTGATGCGGATCGAGGGGGCGATCCCCTAGGCCGCCGCTGCCGCGCCTACTTGGCAGAAGCGATCGAATGCGCCAAGCTTGACCGTGCCAGAACCACGGACCGGCCCCGACCCGCGACGGGCAGGGCACAAGGATCCCGGACGGCAAAGGGAGGACCCAATATGACCGACGACGCCAAGAAGCCGACCACCACGGATGCGGGGCGGCCAGTGGCGAGTGATGAGCACTCGTTGACCGTGGGGCCGGACGGGCCCATCGTGCTGAACGATCACTATCTCATTGAACAGATGGCGCAATTCAACCGTGAGCGGATTCCCGAGCGCCAGCCCCACGCCAAGGGCGCCGGCGCCTTCGGCCATTTTCAGGTGACGCAGGACGTCAGCCAATACACCAGCGCTGCCCTGTTCCAGCCGGGTGTGAAAACCGATGTGCTGAGCCGGTTCTCCACGGTCGCCGGTGAGCAAGGCAGCCCTGACACATGGCGCGACCCCCGTGGCTTTTCGCTGAAGTTCTACACCAGCGAAGGCAATTACGACATGGTGGGCAACAACACGCCGATCTTCTTTTTGCGCGACCCGATGAAGTTCCAGCATTTCATCCGCTCGCAGAAACGCCGCGCGGACAGCGGCTTGCGCGATCACGACATGCAGTGGGATTTCTGGACGCTCTCGCCCGAATCCGCCCATCAGGTCACATGGCTCATGGGGGATCGCGGCATTCCCAAGACATGGCGGCACATGGACGGATTCTCCAGCCACACCTATATGTGGGTGAATGCCGCGGGCGAGAAGTTCTGGGTCAAATACCATTTCAAGACCGATCAGGGGAACGATTTCCTGACGCAGGACGAGGCCGACCGCCTCGCCGGGGCCGACGCCGATTACCACCGCCGGGACCTGTTCAACGCGATCCGCGACGGCGATTATCCCAGCTGGACCCTGCACATGCAGATCATGCCTTTCGAGGAGGCCAAGACCTACCGGTTCAATCCCTTCGACCTCACCAAGGTCTGGCCCCACGGGGATTATCCGCTGATCGAGGTGGGCAAGCTGGTGCTCGACCGCAACCCCACGGATTTCCACACCGAGATCGAACAGGCGGCGTTCGAGCCCAGCAACGTGGTGCGTGGCATCGGGTTGAGCCCGGACAAGATGTTGCTGGGGCGCGGTTTCTCCTATTCCGACGCGCACCGCGCGCGGCTGGGGGCGAACTACAAGCAGATCCCGGTGAACCGGCCCAAGTCTCCGGTCCACAGCTACAGCAAGGATGGCGCGATGCGGGTCGAGAATGTGTCCGATCCGGTCTATGCGCCGAACTCCTATGGCGGACCCGCGGCGGACCCGTCGCTCACCGATACGGCCGGCCAGTGGTATGCGGACGGCGACATGGTGCGGCAGGCCTATACGCTGCGGCCGGACGATGACGATTGGGGGCAGGCCCGCACGCTGGTGCGCGATGTCATGGACGACGCCGCCCGCGACCGGTTGGTGAGCAACATCGTCGGACATTTGCGCGATGGTGTGTCGGAAAAGGTTCTGGAACGGGCCTTCACCTATTGGCGCAACGTGGATGAGACGCTGGGCGAACGGGTGGAGCAGGGCGTGCGCGCGCCCTGACCAGACCCGCAACGCATGAGACAAAAAAGGCCCGGACGCGATCGTCCGGGCCTTCCTTTTCATCAATGCGTCGTTAAACCGCCAGCGTGGGGTCTTAGCTGCCCCAGGCGCGGACGGGACCGCAATCCATGTGCACGAAGTTGGAACCGGAATAGCGGCCCACACCACCGGCGCGACAGGCTGCCGCCGCCCGCGCCATCTGGTTGACCGAGCGGCCCTGCATGCGCAGGTCGACGGCTTTCCCCTGCAGGTGCAGCGAATTGCGCGCCACGCCGGACGAGTTCGCCCGCAGCATCGCGTTGGTCTGCGGCGACCGGTAGCCGGAAATCAGCGTGTAGGGCTGGTCAGTTTCCAGAAGGTTCTGCGTCGCCGCGACGATGTCGATCGTGCGTGTGTCGATCTGCAGCACCTGACCATTGCGCCAGTCCCGGCAGAAGCGATTGATCTCGTTGATCGCCTCACCGATATACTGGCCTTCGATCCAGTAGATCGTGTCGATGCTTTCACCGGTGCGGCCCGAATACATGCGCAGCCGGCGAATGTCGCCACCGCCGCGCAGGAAGCCTGCTGCGTTTGAGTATGTGGGTGCGGCTGTCAGTGCGGTCGCTGCAAAAGCGCCCAGCAAGCCGCGTCGAGAAATGCTCGAAGCTGATGTCGTCGTCATAGTAGCGCTGTCCCGTCGCTTGCCTGTAAGTCTGTGATAACACAGACGATTTCTGCCATCTCATCCCCAGATGTGTAGGTTCTATGCCATATTATTTTTGGGCCACCAAGGGGGTTTCCGTTTTGGTTCCATTAGACCCGCAAAATCGGCGAAAGTTTGCGCAAATTTATGTGATTTCGGTTAATGTTGCATATTTGTCAGGGGTGGCGCGCCTGTGATCGCGCGGGCTGAACCAAATCGCCACTTGGCGCGTTTGTGACTAGACTGTGGGGCAGTGCTGTCCACATATAAGAATAACGCTTTGAAAAGCGTGCGATTTGTTGCCGAGAGGGGATTTCATGACGCCGATTCACTACCCGTTCGCCCGTGCCATGGCGCTGGCGCTGCTCGTATCCGGCCTTTTTGCCGCGCCCCAGCCCGTTCAGGCGCAGACGACCGCCTTCAAACAGGCCGTCGCCGAATCGGTCGCCCGGGATGAGGATCTGGCCAGCTTCTACCGTGCGCGGAACTTTGCGGGCCTGTGGACCGGCACCAGCGACGAGGCCCGCCTGCGCCGCAATGCCCTGCTGACCGCCTTCGCCAACGCCGGAAACCATGCGCTGCCCGAGGCGACCTATGACCCCGATGCGCTCGTGGCGCGGATCCAGTCTGCGCAGACGGCGGCGGACAAGGGCGCGATGGATGTGGAAATCTCCGAGCTCTATCTGTCCTACGCCCGCGCTTTGCAGACCGGTATCCTGACCCCCGGTCGCGTCATTCCTGCTATCAAGCGCGAAGTGCCCCTGCGCTCGTCGCTGAGCTACCTTGAGGGGATCGAATCCGGAAACCCGTCCGCCTATCTGGCCAGCCTTGCGCCCACCGCGCCGGAATATGCCCGCCTTCTGCGCGAAAAGCTGCGGCTTGAGCGGCTGGTGAGCGTCGGCGGCTGGGGGCCAACCGTGCCCGGCGGCAAGCTCGAGCCGGGCGACACCGGCGCTGCCGTGGTCGCCTTGCGCGACCGGCTGGTGGCCATGGGCTATCTTGAGCGCAGCGCGACACAGACCTACGACGGCGCGATCACGATGGCGGTGCAGGCGTTTCAAGAGGCGCACGGCCTCGAAGTGGACGGCATCGCCGGCGAAAGCACATTGGACGAGCTCAACGTTCCCGTCACGACACGCTTGCAACATGTGATCGTCGCCATGGAGCGCGAACGCTGGCTGAACCAGCCGCGCGGTGAGCGGCACATCTGGGTCAACATGACCGATTATTCCGCCGCGATCATCGACAACGACATTGTCACCTTCCAGACCCGTTCGGTGATCGGGGCCACCAGCAGTGACCGGCAAACGCCCGAGTTCTCGGACGAGATGGAGCATATGGTCATCAACCCGAGCTGGTATGTCCCCCGTTCGATCATCGTGAACGAATATCTGCCGGCGCTGCAACGCAACCGCAACGCGGTGAGCCATATCCTTGTGACCGACAGCCGGGGCCGTCCGGTGAACCGTGGCGCGGTGAACTTCCGTCAATACAACGCCCGCACCTTCCCGTTCTCCATGCGACAGCCCCCCAGCAGCCGCAACGCGCTGGGGCTGGTCAAGTTCATGTTCCCGAACCGCTACAACATCTATCTGCACGACACGCCCGCCAAGTCGCTGTTCGGCCGCAACGTGCGTGCTTTCAGCCATGGCTGCGTGCGTCTCAATGACCCGTTCGATTTCGCCTATGCGCTGCTGGCCAAGCAGGAAAGCGATCCCGAGGGCTACTTTCAATCGATTCTGCGCTCCGGCAATGAAACCCGCGTCAATCTGGAGGAGCATGTGCCCGTGCATCTGGTTTACCGCACGGCTTTCACAAACACGACCGGTGAGCTGAACTTCCGCCGTGACATTTACGGCCGCGACGCGCGGATCTGGAACGCGCTGGCCGGTGAAGGGGTGGAGATCCGCGCCGTCGAGGGGTAAATCTACGCCAAAGGCGGAGGGTTTATGCCGTATATCCTGAAAGAACTTGCTGCGTCGCTGGGGGCCGAGACCCTTGGCGACGCGTCGCTTGAGGTGCAGCGTCTGGCCGAACCGCTGGAAGCGGGCGCGGATGACCTTGCACTGGCCGTGGCCCCGAAGTTCGCCGAACAGCTCAAAGCGTCGCGCGCGCGGGCGGCGGTGGTTTGGGCCGGGGCCGATCTGGCAGACTTGGGGCTTGAGGGGGCCATCGTGGCGCCGCGGGGCCGCTTGGCCATGGCCGGGCTGACCCGCGCCATGGACGACGATCCCGCCTTCGCCCATGCAACCGGCATCCACCCCAGCGCGGTAATCGATCCCAGCGCCACCATCGGCCTCGGCGCGCAGATCGGGCCGTTCGTGGTGATCGGCGCGGGCACGCGGATCGGCGCAGGCGCGCGCGTCGCCCCCCATGTCAGCATCTGCGCGGAGGTGGTGATCGGCGACGATGCGACCCTGCATGCGGGCGTGAAAATCGGCCCCCGCGTGCGGATCGGCGACCGTTTCATCGCCCAGCCCGGGGTGGTGATAGGCGGCGACGGGTTCTCTTTCACAACCGAAGGGCCGAGTAACGTGGAGCGGGCCATACGGCAGCGCCGGGGCGCGCCGCTTGAGCCTACGGTCGGAACCTGGCACCGCATTCACTCCCTCGGCGGGGTCGAGATCGGCGACGATGTTGAGGTTGGCGCCAATTCCACCATCGACGCAGGCACCATCCGCGCCACGCGCGTAAGCAACGGCGTGAAGATCGACAACCTTGTGCAGGTGGGCCACAACGTCGTGCTGGGGCCGGACTGCCTGCTGTGCGCGCAGGCGGCGGTGGCCGGCTCTTCGGTGCTGGGGGCCCGGGTGATCCTTGGCGGCAAGGCCGGCGTGGGCGACAACCTGACTCTGGGGCGCGACGTGGTCGCAGGCGGCGGGGCGGTGATCCTTGCCGACGTGCCGGACGGGATTTTCGTCTCGGGCCATCCGGCCTTGCCGACCCACGAACACCGCGCCGCGCAGAAGGCGTTGCGTCGCTTGACCCGACAATAGCGGTTCCAAAAGACGGCGCGGCGCATTACATCGGACCCAAAGACAGGCAACAGGACAACCCGAAAAGATGAGCATCGAACGTCAGGTTATTGAGATCATTGCCGAACAGGCCTTGCTCGCCCCGTCGGACGTGACCCGTGACGCCACGCTGGCCGAGCTTGGCGTCGACAGTCTGGGGCTGGTGGAGAGTATTTTCGCCATCGAAGAGGCGTTCGATATCTCGGTGCCGTTCAACGCGAACGAGCCTGAGGCCAGCGAATTCGACATTTCTACCGTCGGCAGCATCGTCGATGCCGTCGAACAGCTTGTGAAAGAGCAGAAGTGAAACGGGTCGTCATCACCGGCGCGGGCACGATCAATGCTTTGGGCCATAACGTGCCCACGACGCTGCAAGCGATGCAGGACGGTGTCTGCGGCATCGGTCCGCTGGACATCCGCGACGTCGACCGGCTCTCGGTCAAGATCGGCGGACAGGTTACAGGATATGACGAGGCCGCGCATTTCAATCGCCAGCAGATCAGCCTGTACGACCGTTTCACCCAGTTCACGCTTCTGGCCGCGAAACAGGCCATCGACGCGGCGGGGCTGAGCTTTTCCGGCGATCTGGCCGACCGCTCCGGCGTGGTGCTGGGCACCTCGGGCGGGGGGCTGAACACGCAGGACGAGAATTATCGCGCGGTCTATGAAGAGGGGAAGAACCGCGTGCACCCCTTCATCGTGCCCAAGCTGATGAACAACGCGGCGGCGTCGCATGTGTCGATGCAATACAACCTGCGCGGCCCCACGTTCACCGTCGCCACGGCCTGTGCCTCATCCAATCACGCCATGGGGCAGGCGTTTGCCCTGATCCGCAGCGGCATGGCCGACGTGATGGTCACCGGCGGATCGGAATCGATGCTTTGTTTCGGCGGCGTGAAGGCCTGGGAAGGGCTGCGCGTGATGTCCAAGGACGCTTGCCGCCCGTTTTCCGCCACCCGCAATGGCATGGTTCAGGGCGAAGGCGCGGGCGTCTTCGTGTTTGAAGAACGCGACCATGCGCTCAAACGCGGCGCGGAGATTTTGGCCGAAGTGGCGGGCTTTGCCATGTCATCGGACGCCAGCGACATCGTCATGCCCAGCAAGCAGGGGGCCGCACGGGCGATCGCGGGTGCGCTCAAGGATGCGCGGCTTGCCCCCTCGGACGTGGGCTATATCAACGCCCATGGCACGGGCACGGCGGCCAATGACAAGACCGAATGCGCGGCGGTGGCCGATGTCTTCGGTGCCCATGCGGACCGGCTGATGATGTCGAGCACGAAGTCCATGCACGGGCATCTGATCGGCGGCACCGGCGCGGTCGAGCTTCTGGCCTGCATCATGGCGCTGCGCGACGGGATCGTGGCCCCCACCATCGGATATGAGGAACCGGACCCGGAATGTGCGCTGGACGTGGTGCCGAACACCGCGCGAGAAGCGACGGTCACGGCCACCCTGTCCAACGCCTTCGCCTTTGGCGGCCTCAACGCGGTGATCGCACTCACCGCCGCCTGAACGCAAAACGCCGCCCCGAAAAGGGGCGGCGCTTGCGTCGTCAGGTTATCCCGTCCGAAGGATTATTCGGAAATTGCATCATAGGCGGCGGTGAAGCCGGACAGTGACATGGTCACCGTCACCGACTGGTCCGGGGCTGCGGCGGGCACCATGGTCAGCGTCGCCTGATTGCCGCGACGGAACTGGTTCACGTCCTGTTGCGTCAGGCCCAGACGGGTCACGCAGCCGCCGGGGTTGCAGAAGTTGAACGGGAACTTACGCACCTGACCGCTGTCCACGCGCAGGGAAAGCTGCTCGGTCAACAGGGTTTCCAGCGGCACCACGATGGTCGCACCGGCCACGGCCTGACCGGCGTCGGGCAGGGCCACGATGGCGATTTCCGCGACCGAGTTGCCCTCGGCATCATTGAGAAGCTGATACATCTGGCAGGGGTCTTCGCCTTCTTCGACCTTCAGGCACCGCTCGGCCCAGTCGCTGTGCACGGCCTTGAGGTATTGCTGACCGGGCTGGGGTTCGGCGGGCGCTTCATCCGCAGCCTCGGCCGGTTCGGCGGCGTCGGTCTCGGCGGCTTCCGTTCCGTCGGTCGTTGCGCCGTCCGTCTCAGTCTCTTCAGCCGCCGGGGCTTCGACCTCGGCTGTCTCGGCTGCCGGGGCCGTCTCTTCCGTGGCGGGGGCGGTTTCGCCTGCCTCTTGCGCGACGGCGGGGGTGATCAGCAGGCCGGACAGGGCCAGCGCCGACAGGGTAAGGGTGAACGGGGTGCTCGGTGACGTCATAAGGTGTTCCATTTCAATCGGTTGCCATGCGCGAATGCGCTTTGGCGCTGATGTAGCACGGAGGAGCAGGTCTGTCAGGGTGAAAGCGCACTTCGGCGACGGCTTGCCGATCGCCCGCGGCCAGCAGCGGGCGTAAACCCGTGGTCACATCCCCGGCGCACCATAGAAAAAGGGCCCGCAAAGGCCCTTCTTCCACTTCTCCCTATCGGACTTGTCCGACTTATTAAGGGGAAGCTACGAAACGCACGGCCATGCGTCAACAGGGCGCAGCACCTGCGACCGGAAACAATGCATTCCCATTGACAATTAAGGAAAAATTTACCCACGCGGCGACAAAAAAACCGCGCCGCAGAGCGAATCTGGGGCGCGGCAAGTCTGACAGGGAGGAAATATCGAACCGGCCGGAGGACATTCCACGGTCCGATACGAATATACTGGCCCGAAAGGGTTAAGGATGTATTTTGAACGCAGAAAAAATTTCACGACGGGGCAAGCACATGGGCGACGGGATTTTCATCGGGGGCGGCGGGCCGGGCTATTCGGACCCGCAAACCCTGCAATACCAATATGCCAACCGGCACGGGCTGATCGCCGGGGCGACGGGCACCGGCAAGACCGTCACGCTGCAAATCCTCGCCGAAGGGTTCTCCGCGGCGGGCGTTCCGGTGTTCCTGTCGGACGTGAAGGGGGACCTGTCCGGGCTGGCCAAGGCGGGCTCGGAGACCTTCAAGCTGCATGAGGCCTTCACCAAACGGGCCAACACCATCGGGCTCGATCTGACCTATGACAGTTTTCCGGTCACCTTCTGGGACCTTCTGGGCGAACAGGGCCACCCGATCCGCACCACGGTGGCCGAGATGGGGCCGCTGCTGCTGTCCTCGCTTCTTGGCCTGTCCGAGGCGCAAGAGGGGGTGTTGAACGTGGCCTTCCGGGTCGCCGATGAAGAGGGTTTGCCGCTGCTGGATCTTGAGGATCTGCAGGCGCTGCTGGTCTGGGTCGGCCAGAACGCCCGCGATCTGTCTCTGCGCTACGGCAACGTGGCCACGTCTTCGGTGGGCGCGATCCAGCGGCAATTGCTGGTGCTGGAAAATCAGGGCGGCGCCGGGCTGTTCGGCGAACCGGCGCTGGACCTGCACGACATGATCCACACCGGGGCTGACGGGCGCGGGCGGATCAACATCCTCGCTTCCGACCGGCTCATGGCGTCGCCCAAGCTTTATGCGACCTTCCTGTTGTGGCTCTTGTCGGAGCTGTTCGAGGAACTGCCCGAGGTCGGCAACCCGGATAAGCCCAAGCTAGTGTTCTTTTTTGATGAGGCGCACCTGCTGTTCGATGACGCGCCGAAAGCGCTCGTGGACAAGGTCGAACAGGTGGCCCGTTTGATCCGCTCCAAGGGCGTCGGGGTCTATTTCATCACCCAGCATCCGGCAGACGTGCCCGAGGATGTGCTGGGCCAGCTGGGCAACCGTGTGCAGCACGCGCTGCGGGCCTTCACCGCCAACGATCAGAAGGCCCTGAAACAGGCGGCGCAGACCTACCGGCCCAACCCCGACTTCGACACGGCAGAGGCCATCCGCGAGGTGGGCACAGGCGAGGCGGTGACGTCGATGCTTTTGGACAAGGGCGTGCCGGGGATCGTTGAGCGCACGCTGATCCGCCCGCCGTCGTCGCAACTGGGTCCGATCACCGTCGACGAACGCGCGGCAATCATGGCGGCCTCGCCCATGGCCGGGAAATATGACGCCCGCCTTGACCGCGAATCCGCCGCCGAAATGCTGGCGAAACGTGCTGATGAGGCGGCGAAGGCGGCGGCGGAGGCAGAGGCCGAGGAAGAGCGGCTGGAGCAGGAGGAACGCGAGTTCCGCAAAGCCCGGCGCTATAGCGGCCGCAAGGTGTCCCGCTCCACCAGCCGCCGCTCGACCACGGAGAGCTGGGGCGGCGCGCTGGCCTCGGCCGTCACCAAAGAGCTCAAGGGCACCACCGGTCGCCGCATCGTGCGCGGCATTCTTGGCGGGTTGTTCCGGGGGCGGTGAGCGCGGCGCCGCTTCTGGCCGCGTTGCTGCGCATCGGCGGCTTGGGCGCGGTGCTCGCGGCGCTGTCCGAACTGTGGTTCTATCCGGTCACCCTGACCGGCCACAGTCTGGCGCTGGTTCTGTTCTACGGACCGCTGGCCTATACCGCATGGCTCGCCGCGGCCCGCTGCGGCATCGCCACATGGGCGGGCGGGGTCTGGGCGGCCTGTCTGTTCGGCTTCCTGATCGAAGGCGTGCCGGTAACGGTGCTTTATGAAGCGGTGCCCTTCACGATTTTCTGGACCTCCATCGGCTGGCACGCGGTGATCTCGGTCGCCCTTGGCCTGTGGGCGTTCCGCTGGATTACCGCGACCCGCAGCTTTGGCACCGGACTTCTGGCCTGCGCCGCGCTCGGGGCCTATCTGGGCGGTTTCGCCGTCGAGATGTGGTCGCTGGGCGAGGGCGGTGGCCCTTGGGTCTGGACGCCCACGGGCGAGGTCGCGCGGCAGATGCTCGCGGGCTGGGTGATGTTCGCGGGCGGGCACTTGCTGCTGGATCAGGCGGCGCGGTATCCCGTTCGCCCCGCGCGGGGCGAGTTTTGGGTCTTCGCCACGCTCACGGCCTTGGCCTATGGGGTCGGCATCCTCGTGCCGGTCTTCCCGATGTCCCTGCTGTTGCCGGTCCTGGTGGCACTGGCGCTTTGGCTGATGCGGCGGGACGGGCAGGGCACGCGCGGCGCGCCGATGGTGGCGCGCGCCTCGGCGGTGCGGGTGCCGCCCGCGGGCTACGCTGCCTCGTTCGCGATCCCCGTGGCGGCAATCGGCACCTATCATCTTTTGTCCATGTGGGATCTGCGGCTCGAATCCGCGGCGATCCATGTCCTGCTGGTGGGGCCAATGGCGCTTATCGTGCTGGCTTGGGCAACGCTGCGTTGCCTGACCGGCCCGAAAGCCCCTTAGGACAGGGGCGTGATCTTCAGTTCGGACACGCGGTTTTCTTCCTTGGCAAGCACTTCGAACCGGAAGCCGTGGAAGCTGAACACCTGACCGACCATCGGGATCATCTGCGCTTCGTGGATCACCAGCCCCGCAACGGTGTTCGCCTCGTCATCGGGCAGGGCCCAATCGGCGGCGCGGTTGAGGTCGCGGATCGTCATCGAGCCTTCGACGCGGTAGCCGCCGTCCTCCTCCATCTCGAGCCCGTTGTCGTCGTCGGTGTCGTGCTCGTCGGTGATCTCGCCCACGATCTCTTCAAGAATGTCCTCAAGCGTGATCAGACCCTGCAGGATGCCGTATTCATCCACCACCAGCGCAAAGTGCGTGTTGCGCGCCAGAAAGCGGCGCATCTGGTCGTCAAGGGTCGTGGTCTCGGGCACGAAATAGGGTTTCATCGTCACGGTGAGGATGTCGAAATCCGCCATCTCCTCGGGCTCGATCCGCCCGTCGGCCAGCATCCGGTGCATGGCCCGCAACAGGTCCTTGGCATGCAGCACGCCGACGATGTTTTCGGGCTCGTCACGGTAGAGCGGCAGGCGCGTGTGGCTGCTTTCAAGGCACAGACGCAGGATTTCGCCCGCGGGCAGGGCGGCGTCGATCATCTCGATCTCGGTGCGGTGCAGCATCACCTCTTCCACAGTGCGCTCCGCCAGATCAAGGGCGCCAAGGATGCGGTCGCGATCCTCTTTCTCGACCACGCCCTCGGAATGGCCCAGTTGCAACGCGCCGGCGATCTCTTCGCGCACGGCAAGAATGTTGCTGTCAGGGTCGGTCTGCACCCCCACAAGCCGCAAGACACCGCGCACCAGAACCCGCACGAAGGACACCACGGGGGCGAAAATCGTCACGATGATCGAAATGGGCCGCGCGGCGAAGCTGGCCGCCCGTTCGGGGTTGGTGATGGCATAGGTCTTGGGCAGCACCTCGGCGAAGATCAGAACCAGCGTGGTCATGATGATCGTCGCCAGCGCGACGCCGTTTTCTCCGAACAGGCGCAGGAACAGCGTCGTCGCCAGCGATGTGGCCAGAATGTTGACAAGGTTGTTGCCCAGCAGCACCGATCCGATCAGCCGTTCCTGATCCTCGGTCACATCCACCGCCCGCTGCGCGCCTTTGTCGCCCTTGTCCGCATTGGCCCGCAGCTTGCCGCGGGACGCGGCGGTCAGCGCGGTTTCCGAGCCGGAAAAGAAGCCCGAAAGCACAAGAAGAAACAGGATCGCACCGGCGGTGGTCCAGAACACAGCATCAAGCATCAGGGGTCACTTTGGTCATTGGCCGTTCACAAACATTGCACGGTTATGTAGGGGGTTTGGCTGGCGATCAAGCCTTGGTCAGTCGTCACGGGGTCCGCTTTGCGCCAGGGGGTGATGCTCAAGCACGAGGTCCTTGAGCCGCGCGTCCAGCACATGGGTATAGATTTCCGTCGTCGCCACATCCGCATGGCCCAGAAGCGTCTGGATCGAGCGCAGGTCCGCGCCACCGGCCAGAAGGTGGGTCGCGAAAGCGTGGCGCAGGGTGTGCGGCGTGACCTTGGCGGGCGGCACTCCGGCGGCGACGGCAAGGTCCTTGATCAGATTGAAGAACGCTTGCCGCGTCAGATGGCCCAGCTTGCCGCGGGACGGGAAAAGGAACAGCGACCGCGCCTTGCCGGCTTGTACGGCCGCGTCTTCTCGGGTGTCACGTTCCGCCAGCCAGTCGGCCACTGCCGCGCGGGCAGGGGGCGACAGCGGCACCATGCGTTCCTTGCCGCCCTTGCCGCGCACCAGCAACATGCGCGGATCGCCCCGCGCCGCTGAGACCGGAAGCGAGACAAGCTCGCTCACCCGCATGCCGGTGGCATAGAGCAGCTCCATCAGGCAGGTCGCCCGCAGCGGCTCTTTCGGCGCGTTGCGCGCGGCGGCAAGTAAGGCGTCCACCTCCTCGTGACTCAGCGTCTTGGGCAGGCGTTTGTCGCGTCCAGGGCCGGAAATCTGGATTGCCGGATTGTCCTCGCGCCAGCCTTCCTCAAAGGCGAAGCGGAACAATTGCTTGATCGCCGAGAGCCGCCGCGCGCGGGTGGATTTTGCCAGCCCCTGCGCGTCGCAATAGATCAGGAAGCGTTCCACCTGCGACCGGGTCACATCCTTGAAATGCCCGTGCAGCCAGTCGGAAAACGCCGCCAGATCACGGGCATAGGCCAGTTGCGTGTTGGTGGCCGCGTCCAGCTCGGCGGCCTGCGCCTCAAGAAAGGCCTGTATCCAATGGCTGTTGGGCTGGTCGGCGGCGCTCATGTCAGCAGAAGATATTGCAAGGCGATGCGGCGGGCGTAATCCTCAAGCCCCAGCGCGCGCAGGGTGGCAAAGCCCGCGCGGAACGCCTGTTCGTCGCCGTCGATCCCCTGTTGCAGCGTGGCCAGCGTCCTCAGGATCGCCTCTCCGCTGCGGCCGTCACGAGCGATGTCCAGCATGTCGGGCAGCGGCTCGGCGGCGAAGGCCGACTGCACCAGCGCATAGCCCGCACGGGTCGCCCGCGCGTCCGCGGGATCACCCCGCGCGACGCCGGCCAGAAACGGATCAAGCGCGGCAAACCCTTCGACGAGGGCGGCATCCTCGTATTTCTCGGACAGAAGCAGCAGCCGGAACACATCCACATCGGGGGCAGGGTCGGCGGCGAGCACGCGCGGCCCGTAGTATTGCGCAAGCGGAACGATCACGCCCACGTCGGTCGCTTCCTCCCACAGGGTGGCGACGGCATCAGCCGGATCGCGGTTGGCGGTGAGCGCGCCGTCAAGCGCGGCCACCGCACGGGTGCGTTCCCAGACCCCGCCCGAGGCGGCAGGCTGGCGCTTGGTGTAAAGCCCCACAAGCGTGTTGGGCGCGATGGCCCCGGCGCGGGCGAGCCGTTCGGCCGCCTCAAGCTGGGCCTTCCAGCCCACGTTCGGGCGCAGGTCCGCATGGGCAAAAGCACGATGCAAACCCTGCGTCGGCAAGGGCTCTCCGATGGCTTCGAACATGCGGAAGGTCAGCGGCGTCATCGGGTCCGGTTGCACCAGCGCATCCTCGGCATCGAACAGGTCCGGATCAAGAAAGCGGGTCAGCAGATCGCCGGTCGCCGTGTCGATGTCGCCCAGCGCCAGACCGGTGTTGAGCGTCAGCGCCGCCGCCGGCCAATCCCCCCGCCGTGCAAGGCAGAAGATCTGCGCCGCAGGGGTCGGGGCGATGTGGGGCGTGTCTGACAGCGCACGGCACGCCGCGTTCTCGGTCCCGGTCAGCAGCGAGACATCGAACCAGCGGCGGAACATCTCGGGGCTGTCGGGGCCTGCGGCCTCAAGCAGGGCCTGCGCCGCTTCCAGCGCGCCGAGGTCCAGCAGTTTGTCGATCCGCGCCTGCAGGAAAGTCTGCGCTTCGGGCGCCAGCCGCGGCGGGTTGGCGCGCGCCAGCGCGAGCGTGGCGATCAACTCTTGCAGGGCGGGCAGGGTGTCGATGTCCTGTGCCAAAAGCAGATTGGCGAGCACCTCAGGCTCGCTGTTTTCCCAAAGCGCGTCGGGCAGGCCGGTGGTGGCCGACCCCAGCAACCCGATCGCCCGTGGCGCGGGGCCACCCAAGGGGCGCACATCCACATCGGGCGATGTTGCATCCTCGGTGACCGGCGCCTCATCCGCGTCGGGGACGCGGTTCGGCTGGGTCGCGCCGCGCGGGCTGATGACCAGAACCTCGGGCTGCTCAACGCTTTCCGACAGCCAGTCGATGGCCGACAGGGGGCGCTCCTCCTCCGTCTGGGCGAAAGCCGGAGCAGTGCACAGGATCAGAAAGGACGCGACAGCGCCGGACCGGATCATCAGTCTGTCCCCAGCGTGACCGGCTTGACGACCTCTTGCACGGGGGCTGCGAAATCCTCGGGCATGAAAATCGGCCCAACATAGGCGAACGCGATGAACCCGATGACCGCAAGCACCGCCACCACAAAAAGAAACTTCATCAACCGCCACATATCGTCTGCCCCACCTTCGCCTGTATTTATCGCGCCACGGATGCGCGGCCTTATTGCCGCTTGTCCATCGGTTATATATGTCCCTTTAGGCAAGATCACGCCACCGCTTGCGGAAAATTTTCCACTCGGCGGGGTGTGGCCGATACCACAGCGGTGCCGCGCGATGAATCGGGGCGAAACGGGACAGAACGGGCGGAACGGGGGCGGCAATGGCCGAGCGGACAGAGGGGCAACAGGGGGCGGCGGGCTATGTGCTGCACCGCACGGTCGTGCTGGTGGGGATGATGGGATCGGGCAAGACCGCCATCGGGCGCTGTTTGGCGCAGCGGCTTGGTGTGGCCTACATCGATTCCGACGCCGAGATCGAGGCCGCCGCCAATGCCACCATCGGCGAAATCTTCGCCCGCGACGGTGAGCCTTTCTTTCGCGACCGCGAGGCCGAGGTGATCGCCCGTCTGCTCAAATCCGAGCCTTGCGTGCTGTCCACTGGCGGCGGGGCCTATCTGGCCGAGCGCAACCGCGCGGTCATTTCCGCGCGCGGCGTTGCCGTGTTGCTGGATGCGGACCTTGATCTGCTCTGGGAACGGGTGCGCCACAAGGACACCCGCCCGCTGCTGCGCACGGCCAACCCGCGCGCAACGCTGGCCGAGATTTTCACGGCCCGCGCGCCGATCTATGCCAAGGCCGAGCTGCGCGTGCTGGCCGACCCCGCCTATTCCATTGACGAGATGACCGATGCGGTGCTTGAGGTGCTTGCCACCCGCCCCGATGTGCTGGAGCCTGAGACATGAGCCGAACCGAAACCCGAATCGCGGCGCCCCGCGCCGTGACCGTCGCCGTGGACCTGCCCGGCCGCGCCTATGAGGTGCAGATCGGCCACGGGTTGCTGGCCGACGCGGGCGCACGGATCGCGCCTTTCTTGTCCCGCCAGCGGGTGGTGATCGTCACCGAGGCGACCGTCGCGGGCCTGCACCTGGAGGCTTTGCAGGCCGGGTTGACGACGGCGGGCATCGCCTCGGAGGCGCTGGTCCTGCCGCCCGGAGAGGCCACGAAAAGCTGGCGCTATCTGGAACAGACCGTCGAATGGCTTCTGGCGCAGAAGGTTGAACGCGGCGATGTCGTCGTGGCCTTCGGCGGCGGCGTGATCGGCGATCTGGTGGGATTCGCCGCCGCCACCGTGCGGCGCGGCGTGCGTTTCGTGCAAATCCCGACCTCGCTTCTGGCACAAGTGGACAGTTCCGTGGGCGGCAAGACGGGGATCAACTCTCCGGCGGGCAAGAACCTGATCGGCGCGTTCCACCAGCCCACGCTGGTGCTGGCCGATGTGGCGCTGCTCGGCACGCTCACCGCGCGGGATTTTCTGTCGGGCTATGGCGAGGTGGTGAAATACGGGCTTCTGGGGGACGCGGATTTCTTCGAATGGCTTGAGGCGCGCGGGCCGCAGCTTGCGGCGGGCGACGTTGATCTGCGCATTGAAGCGGTGCGCCGTTCGGTGCAGATGAAGGCCGACATCGTCGCGCGGGACGAGACCGAACAGGGCGACCGCGCGCTGCTGAACCTCGGCCATACTTTCTGTCACGCGCTCGAGGCCGCGACCGGCTATTCCGACCGCCTGTTGCACGGAGAGGGCGTCGCCATCGGCTGTGCGCTGGCCTTCGAGCTGTCCGCGCGTCTGGGGCTGTGCAGTCAGGAAGAGCCGAGCCGCGTGCGGGCGCATCTGACGGCCATGGGGATGAAGACCGACCCCACGGACATCGCCGGAGAGCTGCCGGACGCCGAGGCGCTGCTGGCGCTTATGGCGCAGGACAAGAAGGTGGTGGATGGGCAGCTCCGGTTCATCCTCGCACGGGGGATTGGCGCGGCGTTCGTGGCCTCGGATGTGCCGCAAGACCAAGTGTTGCAGGTTCTGCGCGACGCCTTGCGCGGGGCCTGAGGTCGGGTGGTGCGGATCGGATGGGCCTTGCCCATCCGACAAGCGCGCCTGCGGCGCGCTTTCAGGTATTTGGGAACCAGAGAAGCGGGGGGCGGGGCAGGCTTGCTGGCGTGGTTCGGTGCCTTGTGGGCGGATATGGAAACGGGGCCAGGCTGGACCTGACCCCGTTGGACTGTTGGTCGATGGGTGGCTTAGAACGGGATTTCGTCGTCCATGCCACCGCCGCCACCTTGCCCGCCGCCGTAGCCGCCGCCCTGATCGCCACCGCCGTAGCCGCCGCCGCTGCCACCACCGTAGCCGCCCTGATCGCCGTAGCCGCCGGGCTGGCCGCCGCCGCCACCGCCGCCGTCACGACCGTCGAGCATGGTCAACTCGCTCCGGAAGGGGCGCAGCACGACCTCGGTGGAGTAGCGGTCCTGACCGGATTGATCTTGCCATTTACGAGTCTCAAGCTGACCTTCGATATAGACCTTGGAGCCCTTGCGCAGATAATTCTCGGCTACGCGCACCAAGGGCTCGGAAAAAATCGCGACGGAATGCCATTCGGTTTTTTCGCGCCGCTCACCAGTGTTCTTGTCTTTCCAGCTTTCCGAGGTGGCGATCCGCAGGTTGCAGACCTTGCCGCCGTTCTGGAAGCTGCGCACTTCCGGGTCGCGCCCCAGGTTCCCGATGATCATGACCTTGTTGAGTGAACCTGCCATTGTGGCGTCTCCTGTCGATTCCTGCGTTTGATTTGATCCCTGTTACAGCAGCGGGCCTTTGGCGGAAAGGGTGATTGGGGGCCGGGGGTGCTGTGCGCCGCTTATTCGTCGCGGCCTGCGTCCTGGGGCGTCGTTCGGCCGATCTTGTAGATTTGCGGAAGGTAGGCGATGTGCATATCCCAGCCGGTAAAGCCCGGTTTCGCATGCCGGTAGAGCAGCCGCCAATAGGGCTGCAGCGTGACTGCGTCCTCGGTCAGGATTGTCTGGATTTTCGCCATGACCTCGCGCCGCTTGTCTGCGTCCGCGATGGCGTTCGCCTCATCCAGCAGGGCGTCGAACTCGGGGTTGCTGTAGCCGAACTCGTTCCAGGGCGCGCCGCTGCGATAGGCCAGGCTCAGGATCTGGGTGCCCAGCGGGCGGTGGTTCCAGTTGGTCGAGGAAAACGCATAGTCCTTCCAGTTGGCGCGGTAGGTCGCACTGGGAACGATGGTGCGTTTGACGGTGAATCCCGCGTCGCGCAGTTGTGCGGCGACGGCATCGGTGGTGTTCCGGCGCCAGTCGTCATCGATCGAGGTGATCTCCATCTCGAAGCTCGCCATCCCGGCCTCTTCCAGCAGGGCCAGCGCCGCCGCCGGGTCATGGTCGATCTTCGGCACATCGGCATATTCGGGATGCATCGGCCCCACGTGCTGGTTGCGCGCGACGCGGCCCCGGTCGGCGTAGCCCAGCTCAAGGCAGACCTCATTGCTGACCGCCATGGCGATGGCCCGGCGCACGCGCACGTCCGCATAGGGGCGGATTCCATCCACCTCGGCGGTCTGGTTGGGGCGGATCACGATGGTCGCCCCCGAGGCCACTTCCGAGCCTTCCAGCCCGATGCTCTCGGCCACCTCGACGAATTCGCCCACGGTCTCATAAAGCATGTCGACCTCGTCAGCGGCCGCTGCGGCGATCCATGAGGACGGATCGGTGCCGTAATCGAGGTATTCGATCCGGTCGAGGTAGGCGCCCTTGCCAGCGTCGTAGCCCCACCAGTCGTGATCCTCGTTGCGCACCAGCACCGCACGCTGGCCCGGTTCGACCGCCTCGGGCAGGTAGGGGCCGGTGCCGACGGGGGTGCTGGCCGGATCGTCGCGGTCGATAGAGCTGTGATAGATCGCCGCCGGATAGTCGGACATGCCCGCAATCAGCGTAATGTCGGGGGCGGGCAGGTGCAGCATGACCGTGTGACGGTCGGCAACCTCGATGGCACCGGCGCGGGCGCGGCCGCTTTCGGGGTCGATCAGCGCGGCGAAGCGCCCCGCCATGGAATTGCCCGGCGCGTGGGTGTCGCACCAGTCGCTCAGCACCCGCGCCACATCCTCGGCGGTGAACGGATCGCCGCTGTTCCAGGTCACGCCCTGTCGCACGTTCAACGTGTATTCGGTGGCGTTGTCGTTAACCTCCCATCCCGAAAGCAGCATCGGCTCAAAGGTGCCGTCGGAGTTGTATTCCACCAGATATTCCAGCCATCCGGCGGTGATATAGGCCATCTGCGTCCAGTCGAAGGCGCGGGGGTCTTTCAGGGCGCGCACCTCCATCTGCATCCGCAGGGTGCCGCCCCGAAGCGGGGTCGCGGCTGCGGCGGGCCGGGGCAGGCCGAGCAACCCGTAGGCGGCCAGACTGCTCGCGCCCAAAGCCGTCGCCCGGGTAAGAAACTCGCGCCGTGAGATCTTGCCCGCGGTCGCATCCGCAAGACAGGTGGCGATGGCCGGGTGCAAGGGCCCTGTGCCGGGCGCTGTGATGCTCATTCCTGTTCCCCCAAAAGACGGCCCTCCGGTGGAGCGGATGTAGCCCGTCGTGCAAACCGTCAATGGCCGCGAGATCGAAGTCGCGCGTTGCGGCAAAGGTTGGCATGGCCGCTGGCAGGCGGCAACCGGAAAGCCGCGCCTTTACGGGTTTGTGAGACTTCGGGCCTCAAAACCGGGTGCGCCTCCCTCGCGGCTGCGAAAGGCGCTCGGGGTCAGCCCGGTGCGCGACTGGAAGGCACGGGTGAAATAGGCGGCCGAGCCGAAGCCAAGCCCGGCGGCGATGCGGTTCACTGGCGTCTTGCTGTCGCGCAACATCACGCGCGCTTCATGGAGCACGCGGTCATTGAGCAGACGCAGGGCCGATTTCCCGCAGGTCGCCTTGCAACAGCGTGTGAGGTGTGTGGGTGTCACGCCTAGCTGCGCTGCATACGCCGCCACGCCCTGCGCGCTGCGAAAATCCCGTTCGATCAGGTCCGTATAAGCAGCCACGAGGCGCGCCGCAGCCGTGTCCGCGCGCCGATCGACCGCTTCGGCCGGGCGGGCCTGCATCTGGCGGTCGAAGAAGATCGAAAGCAAGCCCAGTTGATAAAGCGCCGCGCGGTCGTGGCCCGGCAGGTCCGAGGAAAGCTCACGCTCGAGCGCATCCAGATGCCCGGCCAACTGCTTTTGCACGGGCACGTCCCGCAGGCGCAGATGCACCGGCGCATCCGGCCAGTCGCTGGCCATCGCCGCGGGAATGGTCAGCATCTGGCCAAAGACCGTCGGGCCGACCTCAAGGCCGTGCATCACCCGGGCGGGCACGTAAATCAGGTTGTTGGCGCCATAGCCGGCCGTCAGCCCCGCCACGGTGATGCGGCCTTGCCCACGGGCGATGAAGATCAGCCGCGGGGCGCTGTGGGCGCGCATCGCCTCGAACCGCCAACGGCTCTGGGTTCGGGTCTGGGCGATGGGTGTCAGGGTCAGCCGGTGGGGTGAATCCAAGGTCATGGCGCGTGTCCCGTTCAGGTTCGATTGGGACAAGTTTTGCGGGCAAGAGGCTGCAAATCAACGAAAATAAATCGTTTATGTGTCAGCGTCCACATCTGGTAGCGGCACGATCCGCCACCGCTTCATACGGGACCGCAGCCACGTCCGCTGCCGCTTGGCGTATTGCCGCGAAGCGACGATCACGGCCTCTCGGACCGAATCGAGCGTGGCCTCTCCGCGCACCAGATCGATCATCTCGCGCGCGCCGATGGCCTTGGAGGCAGGGGCGGCCGGGTCCCATGTCGGCTCCATCGCACGGGCCTCGGCCTGTGCTCCGGCGGCGAGCATCAGGTCGAACCGCGCCGCGATCCGCGCATTCAGCCAGTCCACCTGCGGCGACAGCGCCAGCGGGGTGCAGCGCTCCAGCGGAAGCAGCGGCGGCGGGGTCGCGGCCTGCCAATCGGTGATGCTGCGCCCGGTGCTGGCCTGCACCTCCCACGCGCGCTGCACCCGGGCGCGGTTGTTGAGGTCAATGGCCCCGCGGGTGGTGCCGTCAAGGGCGGCAACCAGATCGGGCAGGGGCATCGCATCCGCCCTTGTGCGCACCTCGGGCGGGGTCGCCGGGATCTCGGCCAGCCCCTCGGTCAGCGCGGTGAAATAAAGCCCCGTGCCGCCGACGATCACCGGATTGCCCGCGCCCAGAAACGGGGCCACGTCGCGCAGCCAGTCGCCCACGGAATAGGGCGCATCCACGGGCAGGTGCCCATAGAGGTGATGCGGCACCTGCGCGCGGTCCTCCTCGGGCGGTTGCGCGGTCAGGATCGGCCAGCCGCGATAGACCTGCAGCGCGTCGGCGTTCACCACCGCGCGTCCCTGCGCCACAGCGATCCGCAGCGCCAGCGCCGACTTGCCCGAGGCGGTCGGCCCGAAGATCAGCACCGGTTTGCCGGGGTCGATTGTCCTGAGGTCAAGCATCACATGTCCCATTGCACCTTGGCCCCTTTTGCGACATTTTGCGGCGAACGCAAAGCAGCTTAGGGGCCCACAATGTCAGAGACCGAATCCGTCGCCTATAAAAGGGTCATGCTGAAAATTTCGGGTGAGGCTTTGATGGGCGATCAGGGGTTCGGGCTGCATCCACCGACGGTCGAACGCATCGCCCGCGAGGTGCAGAGCGTGCACAAGCTGGGCGTCGAGATCTGCATGGTGATCGGCGGCGGCAACATCTTTCGCGGGCTACAGGGCTCGGCGCAGGGGATGGAGCGGACAACCGCCGATTACATGGGCATGCTTGCCACGGTGATGAACGCGCTGGCGATGCAGTCGGCGCTCGAAGGGCTCGACATCCACACGCGGGTGATTTCCGCGATCACCATGAACGAGGTGGCCGAACCCTACATCCGCCGCCGCGCCGTGCGCCACCTTGAGAAGAAGCGGATCTGCATCTTCGCTGCGGGCACCGGCAACCCCTATTTCACCACCGACACTGCCGCCACGCTGCGCGCCTCCGAGATGTCGTGTGAGGCGATCTTCAAGGGCACCAAGGTCGATGGCGTCTATGACAAGGATCCCGCGAAGTTCCCCGACGCCGTGCGCTACGAGACGATCACCTATGATGAGGTTCTGGCCCAGCACCTTGGCGTGATGGACGCCAGCGCCATCGCCCTTGCGCGGGAAAACTCCCTGCCGATCGTGGTGTTCAGCCTTGATGACGAAGGCGGGTTCAAGGGCATCCTCGACGGCTCGGGCACCTCGACCACGGTGCGCGACTAGGCCGCACCGGCTGCCCGTCACACAGCGACTTCGCCCCGTGGGTGCGCCCTGCGGGACAGCCTGCGGGGCACAATTTGCCACGGCTTCTATACAAACGCGGTGCGTTGCAGGTATATGGGGCCAAACCAGTCAAGAAGAGCAGCACTATGTCAGATGATTTCATTCTAGATACCGACGATTTGCAGCGCCGTATGGAGGGTGCGATCGCCAACCTGCGGACCGAGTTCGCCTCCTTGCGGACCGGGCGGGCCTCGGCCTCCATGCTTGAGCCGGTGATGGTCGACGCCTACGGCTCGCTCACCCCGATCAACCAGGTTGGCACGGTCAACGTCCCCGAGCCGCGCATGGTCACGATCAACGTCTGGGACAAGAGCCTTGTGGGCAAGGTCGAAAAAGCCATCCGCGAAAGCGGGCTGGGCATCAACCCGCAGCTCAACGGCACGATCATCATGCTGCCGATTCCCGAGCTCAACGAAGAGCGGCGGCGTGAGCTGACGAAGGTGGCCGGCACCTATGCCGAGAACGCCCGCGTCAGTATCCGCAACGTGCGCCGTGACGGGATGGACCAGATCAAGAAGGCCAAGGCCGACGGCATGTCCGAGGACGACCAGAAGTTCTGGGAAACCGAGGTGCAGGACCTGACCGATACTTTCATCAAGCGGGTGGACGACCAGCTCGAAACCAAACAAGCCGAGATCATGCAGGTTTGACCCGCCATCTTTGAAAAGGTCCAGTGGACCTTTTCGGCGGGTCAAAGGGCGAAGCCCCGGATGAACCCGCCATCTTTGAAAAGGTCCAGTGGACCTTTTCGGCGGGTCAAAGGGCGAAGCCCCGGATGAACCCGCCAACTTGGAAAAGGTCCAGTGGACCTTTTCGGCGGGTCAAAGGGCGCAAGCTCCGCGTCGGGCGGGGCGCGGTTGAAACGAGTGAAGCGGGGGCCGGAGTATGGCCAGAGACAAGACAAAGACATCTAAGGTCACAGAGCCGACAACAGGGCCGGAACACGTGGCGATCATCATGGATGGCAACGGCCGCTGGGCACAGATGCGCGGGCGGCCACGGCTTTTCGGGCATCATGCGGGCGCCAAACGGGTGCGCGAGATCGTCGAAGCCTGCCCGGACGTGGGCGTCAAGTATCTGACAATCTTCGCCTTTTCGACCGAGAACTGGAAACGCACCCAGACCGAGGTCGCCGGGTTGATGAAGCTGTTCCGCCGCTACATCCAGCGCGAGGCCCGCGACCTGCTGGCGCGCGGCGTGCGCGTGCGCTTCATCGGCGACCGCGTGCGGCTTGACGGCAAGCTGGTCAACCTGATGGACGAGCTTGAGCTTCTGACCGCTGGCAACGACAAGGTGCACCTGACCATTGCGCTCAACTACGGCGGTCAGGAC
Source organism: Thalassorhabdomicrobium marinisediminis (assembly GCF_003072065.1). Classification (GTDB taxonomy): domain Bacteria; phylum Pseudomonadota; class Alphaproteobacteria; order Rhodobacterales; family Rhodobacteraceae; genus Octadecabacter; species Octadecabacter marinisediminis. The sequence goes on along the minus strand of NZ_QCYG01000007.1, from coordinate 180,404 downwards.
GAAATCGCCCGCGCCACCAAGCGGCTGGCCTATGACGTGGCGCAGGGGCGGCTGGCGCCCAAGGACATCAACGAAGAGACCTTGCCAAAATACCTCGACACCTGCCTGCTGCCCGACCCCGATCTGGTGATCCGCACCAGCGGCGAGGCGCGGATTTCGAACTTCCTGCTCTGGCAATCGGCCTATGCGGAATATGAATTCATCGACACGCTCTGGCCCGATTTCACCGCCGAGGTCTTCGGCCGTGTGCTGGCGGGGTTCAAGGCGCGGGATCGCCGGTTCGGCGCGGTGACGGTCTAGCATGGCCCTTGAGACACGCGGCAACTGGGACGATTTGAAGGTCCGTCTGGCCTCGGGCGCGGCGATGGCCGCCGTGGGCGTGGGCGCGATCATTCTGGGCGGCGTCTGGTTCCAGATGCTCGCCGTATTCGTGACCGCCGTGATGGTCTGGGAATGCTGGATCATGATCCGCGGGGCCTCTCCGACGTCGGGGATGCTGCTGGCGGCGGCGGTGGCTTCGATCCTGTCGGCGCAGGTCTTCGGCGCGGCGCTGGATACGGAATTCGTGCTGCTGTTCCTTGTGGTGCCGATCATCGGCGCGCTGGTGCTCAAACGGGAACGGGTGACCTTTTTCATCTTCGCGCTGGCGGTGCAGATCGCCGGCTACGGGCTGGTGCATTTCCGCATCGACTACGGCTTCACCTGGCTGATCTGGCTGGTCTCCATCGTGGTGGTGACCGACATTGCCGGTTATTTCGCAGGCAAATCCATTGGCGGGCCGAAATTCTGGCCTGCGGTCAGCCCGAAAAAGACCTGGAGCGGGACCATTGGCGGCTGGGTCGGCGCAGCCCTTGTCGGCGCTATTTTCATGTCCTTCACCAATGCCAACTGGACGATCATCGTGATTTCCGTGGTCATCAGTTTCGCGGGCCAGATGGGCGACATCGCCGAAAGCGCGCTGAAACGGCGGCAGGGGGTCAAGGACAGCTCGACCCTGATCCCCGGCCACGGCGGGCTGTTTGACCGCTTCGACGCGCTGCTGGGTGCGGCCTTGTTCATGCTTTTCGTGGCGCAGACCTTCAACGTGCCCGGCGTTGCCTTCTGATGACCGGGATGCGGCGACGGATCAGCATTTTCGGGGCCACCGGTTCCATCGGGCAAAGCACGCTTGATCTGGTGCGCCGCCGGCCCGACGACTTCCACGTGGTAGCCCTGACCGGCGCGCGCAACATCGCGCAATTGATCCAAGACGCCAAAGCCGTGCGGGCCGAAGTTGCCGTGACGTCCGATCCATCGCGGCTGGCCGAGCTGCGCGACGGGCTGGCGGGCACGGGCATCGCCGCCGCCGCCGGTGACGCCGCGCTGATCGAGGCCGCCGCCCGGCCTGCGGATTGGGTCATGTCGGCCATCGTCGGCGTCGCGGGCCTCGCGCCGGGGTTGGAAGCCCTGCGCCACGGCACGACGCTGGCGCTCGCCAACAAGGAATCGCTGGTCACGGCGGGGCCGCTTCTCATGCAGACGGCGCGCGAGCACGGGGCCACGATCCTGCCCGTGGATTCCGAGCATTCCGCCGTGTTTCAGGCTTTGATCGGTGAGGATATCCGCGCCGTGGAGCGTATCATCATCACCGCCAGCGGCGGGGCCTTCCGCGATCGGCCCCTGTCGGACCTCGATCACGTCTCGGTGGCCGAAGCCTCGCAACATCCCAACTGGAACATGGGCCAGCGGATCACCATCGACAGCGCGACCATGTTCAACAAGGCGATGGAACTTATTGAAACGAAAGAGTTCTTCGAGGTTGGCCCGGACCGGATCGAAACCATCGTGCATCCCGAAAGCCTGATCCATGCGCTGGTGGGCTTCAACGACGGCGCGCTTATGGCCCATGTGGGCCCGCCGGACATGCGCCACGCCATCGGCTTCGCGCTGAACTGGCCCGAGCGGCGCACGCTGCCGGTCGAGCGGCTGGATCTGGCGAAAATCGGACAGTTGAACTTCCGCGCCCCCGATCCGGCCCGCTACCCCGCCCTTGGCCTTGCGTCGCGTGTCATGCACGAAGGCGGGCTCACGGGTGCTGTGTTCAATGCCGCCAAGGAACAGGCGCTGGATCTGTTCATCGCGGGGCAGTGCCGTTTCACCGACATGGCGCGGATGGTTGACAGGACCGTTGACGTGATGTTGACCCGTCACCGGCTGCAAAATGCCACGATCACCTTGGACAATGTGCGCGACGTCGATGCCGAGGCCCGCGCCCGCACCTGCGAAGATCGCGCCAACACAAAGGGCTGAACCTTGGATATTCTCACTAACCTTCTGGCGTCGTTCGGCAACCTGGGATGGACGCTCGTGTCTTTCGTGGTGGCCCTGTCGATCATCGTCTTCATCCACGAATACGGCCATTACATCGTCGGCCGCTGGTCGGGCATCCATGCAGAGGTGTTCTCGATCGGCTTTGGCAAGGTGCTTTGGAGCCGGACGGACAAGCGCGGCACGGTCTGGCAGATCGCCGCCTTGCCCTTTGGCGGCTACGTCAAGTTTTTGGGCGACGCCAACGCGGCCTCGGTCGGCGGTGACGCAGCCACGGGCGACGGGGCCGAGCCCACGCGGTTCAGCGAATATCTGGCGGAGACCGCCGAACGCGCGCCCCATGCGCAGGCCTACGTCAGCGCGCTGGACAGCCGCAACACCATGCTGGGCGCGCCGCTTTGGGCGCGGGCGGCCACGGTCGCTGCCGGTCCGATCTTCAATTTCATCCTGTCGTTTTTCGTCTTCGCGGGCCTGATGCTGTTTCAGGGCCAGCCGATCACCCCGCTTACCGTGTCGACCGTTCCCAGCTTCCCGCCCGCCATCACGCAAGAGCTTTTGCCCGGCGATCAGGTGCTCGCCGTTGAGGGCAGGGCGCTCGACTATCCCGAAGGGTTCAGCGCCGCCGTGGCCGATCTGCCGTCGCAGCCATCGCTCGCTTATGACATCCGCCGCGACGGAGAGCGGATGACCGTGCGCGGCCCGCAGCCACAGCCCGCGCTGGTGCAATCGGTCACGCCCCGTTCGGCCGCCGATGATGCGGGCCTGAAGATCGGCGACGTGATCGTCAGCATGAACGGCACCCCGGTTTATCAGTTCGGCGATATGGTCGACGTGGTGACCGTCACCGGCGCGGCCCCCATCGCGCTTGAGGTTTGGCGCAACGGTGAGCTTTTCACCAGCACGCTGACCCCGCGCCTTGCCGCGATCCCCCAGCCCGACGGCTCGCTCAAGGACGAACCCAAGCTCGGCATCGGCAATGGCGGTCTGTTCTTTGCGCCCGCCACGCGGACCGTGGGCCTGTGGGATTCGGTGACGCTGGCCGCGCAGCAGGTCTGGTTCATCATCGTGCAATCGCTCAACGGCCTCAAACAGATGATCATCGGCAACATCAACACCTGCAACCTCAGCGGCCCCGTGGGCATCGCCGAGACCGCAGGCTCCATGGCCAGTCAAGGCGCCATGAGCTTTATCACCCTGATCGCCGTGCTCTCGACTGCGGTGGGGTTGTTGAACCTGTTCCCGATCCCGGTGCTGGACGGCGGTCATCTGGTGTTTCACGCCTATGAGGCGGTGACCGGAAAGATGCCCAGCGAAGGTGCCTTGCGGATTTTCATGGCCATCGGTCTGGCGCTGATCGGCACGCTGATGCTTTTTGCCATCGGCAACGACTTGTTGTTCTGCCCCTGACCGTCCCCCAAACGCCCCCGCGCCGCCCCGATGCTGCCCCGATCTTGCCACAATCCTTTGCGACACTACGGCTGAGTGGAACCGAGTCGGAGGGCCGATCATGCAAACTATTACCGCTGGATATCAGGGCGTTAGCCTGCTGGTGAACCTGAACTGGGATCGCCTGCTGTATCTGGGCACGATTGCCGCGGCCCTGGGCCTTGGCGCATGGGTCGGATCGCACCAGTAGAGCCTGGACCTCTCACCGCCTTCGATGGCATGAACCTGCGCGCCCCTTCGGGCGCGTTTGTTCGTTTTGACAAGGCGCAAACGGCCCGTTAGACCAGACCTACTTGGGACGTCTAAAAGAGCAGCAAAATGAAAAAAGCGACACAGGCCAATGCCCGCCGTTCGGCACCACTGAACCCAAAGGGCCATGCGGCCGCGCTGCTGCTTCTGGGGCTGACCGCCGTGGCATCACCGGCGCTGGCGCAGACCTACAGCTTCTCGACCGTTACGGTTGAAGGGAACCAGCGGATCGAGACTCCGACGATCCTGACCTATCTCGGCTTCGCGCGGGGGGAAGCAGTAAGCGCTGCGGCCCTCAACGATGCGGCCCAAAGGATCCGCGCCACCGGCCTGTTCGAAACCGTCGATGTCGTCCCGCAAGGGGGCACGCTGGTGATCCGGGTGACGGAATTCCCGACGGTCAACCAGATCACCTTTGAGGGGAACAGCCGGGTGCGCGATGCCGAGCTCGCCGCCGCCGTCCGCTCAGAGCCGCGCCGCGTTTACAGCCCCGCCCAGGCTGAGGCCGACACCGCCGCGATCACACAAGTTTACGCCGATCAGGGCCGCATCAACGCGACCGTCTCGCCCCGCATCATCCGGCGCGCGGACAACCGCGTCGATCTGGTGTTCGAGATTTTCGAAGGCGGGTTGACCGAGGTTGAGCGCATCAGCTTCGTCGGCAACCGCAGCTTCGGCGAAGGCCGTCTGCGCCGGGTGCTTGAAACCAAACAGGCAGGGCTGCTGCGCGCGATCATCAGTCGCGACACCTACATCAGCGACCGGGTCGCCTTTGACCGTCAGGTGCTCACCGATTTCTACCAGTCCCGTGGCTACGTGGATTTTCAGGTGCAGAACGTCGACGTCGGCCTGACGCGCGAACGCGATGCCTATTACATCACGTTCAACGTGCAGGAAGGGCAGAAGTTCGACTTCGGCAACATCACTGTCTCTTCCGAGGTGGCCGGCGCCGATCCCGCGGTCTTTCAGGACGCGCTGAAGGTGCGCACCGGTGCCACCTATTCGCCCGACGTGATCGAGCGTGACATCTCCCGGCTTGAACGTCTGGCCCTGCGCCAGGGTCTCAACTTCGTCCGGGTCGAGCCGCGCATCACCCGCAACGACCGCACCCTGACGCTGGACGTGGATTTCGCGCTGGTCAACGGCCCGCGCATCTTCGTCGAACGCATCGACATCGAAGGCAACAACACCACGCTCGACCGGGTGATCCGCTCGCGCTTTAACGTGGTTGAGGGCGATCCCTTCAACCCGCGCGAGATTCGCGAAAGCGCCGAACGCATCCGCGCCATGGGCTATTTCGCCAATGCCGATGTGAACGCCCGTGAAGGCTCAAGCCCCGATCAGGTGGTGATTGATGTCGACGTGGAAGAGGGGCCCACAGGCTCGCTCTCCTTCGGCGGCAACTTCTCCACCGACAACGGCTTCGGCCTGATGGCGAAGTTCAACCAGCGCAACTTCCTCGGCCGGGGCCAAGCGCTCAGCTTCAGCTTGCAAGGGGGCGAGGACAACCGCCAGTTCAGCTTCTCCTTCACCGAGCCGCGTCTGTTGGGCCGTGACCTCTCGTTCGGGATCAGCACCAGCTACAACACCACCGACAACCAGAACGCGCTGTACGACACGACCTCGGGTCGGTTCAGCCCGCGCATCGGCTTCCCGGTCAGCGAGAATGGCCGCGTGTCGCTCTACTACGCCTACAATTACACCGACATCACCGATGTGACGACCACCTCGCCCTTCATCGTCGCGGATGAGGCCGAGGGCGCGGTCGCCACGCAAGCGCTTGGCTACAGCTACAGCTTCGACACGCGCCGCACCGGGCTGGACCCGACGGCGGGCGTTCTGGTCCGGTTCGGGCAGGAATTCGGCTTTGGCGACAATGACAGCGAATATATCGAAACCACCGCCGAGCTGACCGCGCAAAAGCTGATCCTCAACGAAGAGGTGACCCTGCGCGCCACGCTCGAAGGCGGGTATCTCTCCTATGGGGAGGGGCAGTCGCGCATCACCGACCGGTATTTCCTCAACAGCCGCACCATGCGCGGGTTTGAGCCCGGCGGCATCGGCCCACGCGATTCCAACACCGGCGACGCCTTGGGCGGCAACGCCTATGCCGTGGCCCGGTTCGAGGCCGAGTTCCCCGTCGGCCTGCCGGAGGAATACGGCATCTCGGGCGGTGTGTTCCTCGATTACGGCTCGGTCTGGGACATCGGTCGCGCCACCGGCGGCAACGTGGACTACAACGATTTCACGCCCCGCACGATTGCCGGTGTCTCGGTTTTCTGGAAAACCCCCATCGGGCCGTTGCGCTTCAACTTCACCGAACCGCTGGACGTGCAGCCGAATGACGAAACCAAGCAGTTCGACGTGACGATCTCGACCGAATTCTGATGCGCGCGCTGCTGGTCGGCCTTTGTCTGGCGATCGGGGCCGGCGGCGCGCTGGCGCAACAGCCCGAACGCACGCCCTCCGCAGCCGCCGCGCCGCAGGGGGCGGCAACGCTTCTGACCGTCGACATCGACCGACTGTTCGGTCAGTCCCGCTTTGGCGAGAGGATCGCGCGCACCTATACCGAGGGCCGCACGGCGCTTGCTGCGGAGAACCGGCGCATCGCCGAGGCTCTGCGCCAGGAAGAGCTCGCGCTGGCCGAGCAGCGCCCGCAGATGGACCCTGCGGTGTTTCAGGCCGAAGCCGCCGCCTTTGACGAGAAGGCGCAAAGCATCCGCCGGGCGCAGGACGCCAAGGAAGCCGCGCTTGAGGACACGCTCGATGAGGGGCGCGCCCAGTTCCTTGAGGTGTCGCGCCCGATTCTCGTCCAACTCATGGCGGACCGCGACGCTGCGGCCATTCTCGACCGCCGTTCGGTCCTGTTGTCACTGGAACGCATCGACGTGACCGACGATGCCATCGCCCTGATCGATGCGGCGATCGGCGACGGCAGCACGCCCGAGGGCCAGAATTAGCACTGCGCGATCTTGCCTTTTCGCGGTCGATCAGGCTTGTTAAGCCGCAATCAACGACACCTCAGGTGCGCCCCAAACCCCGGAGACCCCGCATGTCCGACCCGATCACCACCGCCGACATCCAGTTGATCCAGCGGATCATTCCGCACCGCTATCCCTTCTTGCTGGTGGACAAGGTGATCGACATCGACGGGACCAGCTCGGCCACCGGCATCAAGAACGTCACCATGAACGAGCCGCACTTTCAGGGCCATTTCCCCGGCACCCCGATCATGCCCGGCGTCACGATCATCGAAGCCATGGCGCAGACCTCTGCGGTGATGGTGGGGGCGACGATGGGCCTGATGGACAAGGACATGCTGATCTATTTCATGGGCATCGACGGCTGCAAGTTCCGCCGCAAGGTGGTGCCCGGTGACGTGCTTGAAATGAAGGTCGAAACCACACGCGGCAAGCCCGGCGGCAAGGTCTGGAAGTTCAAGGGCGTGGCCACCGTGGATGGAGAGCTCGCCGCCGAGGCCGAGTTCACCGCGATGATGGACCTGCAGGCCTAGCCCATGGCGATCCACCCCACCGCGATCATCGAGGACGGCGCGCGCCTTGGCGCCGATGTCAGTGTCGGGCCGTTCTGCATCGTCGGCCCCAAGGTCGTGCTGGGCGACCGGGTTGAGCTGAAGTCCCACGTGGTCGTCACCGGCGACACGACGATCGGCGCGGACACCTGCGTCTTTCCTTTCTGTTGTATCGGCGAGATTCCCCAGGACGTGAAGTTCAAGGGCGAGGCAGCGAAGCTTGTCATCGGAGAGCGCAACCGCATCCGCGAACATGTCACCATGAACCCCGGCACCGCCGGCGGCGGCGGCATCACCCGCGTGGGCGACGACGGCTTTTTTCTGGCCGGGTGCCACGTGGCCCATGACGCCACCGTGGGCGACCGTGTGATCATCGTGAACCAATCCGCCGTGGCGGGCCACTGCGTGATCGAGGATGACGTCATCATCGGCGGGCTTTGTGGCATCCACCAGTTCGTCCGCATCGGCCGCGGCGCGATCATCGGGGCGCTGTCCATGGTCACCAATGACGTGATCCCCTACGGGCTGGTGCAGGGCCCAAGGGGTGAGCTGGACGGCCTCAACCTTGTCGGGCTGAAGCGACGCGGCGTGGCCCGCAGCGACATCACCGCCCTGCGCGTGGCCTTCCAGACCCTGAAAGACGGAGAGGGGTCCTTCATGGACCGCGCCCGCCGGATGAGCGACGAGACCGACAGCGAACAGGTCGCCGAGATGATGGCCTTCATTCTGGGCGACACCGACCGCAATTTCCTGACGCCGCGATGACGCTCGCCCTGATCGCAGGCACCGGGGATCTGCCCCCCGCCTTGATAGAGGCGCTGGACGCGCGCCCCCTTGTCTGCGCGCTGGAGGGGTTCGAGCCTGCCGTGACGCCCGATCTGCGGTTCCGGCTGGAACATCTGGGCAGCCTGCTTGCCACGCTCAAAGATCGCGGCGTCCGCACCGTCTGCATGGCCGGGGCCGTGCGCCGTCCGGCCATCGACCCCGCCGCCATCGACGCGCAGACCGCGCCTCTTGTGCCGACGATCCTTTCTGCCCTGCGCGCGGGCGACGACGGGGCCTTGCGGGCGGTGATCTCGATTTTCGAGGGCGCGGGCTTCGCCGTGCGTCCGGCCCACAAGATCGCGCCGGACCTTCTGCCCCCCGCCGGCGTCTCCGTGGGCCATGTCCCCGAGGCCGTCCGCGCCGACGTGCGGCTGGGCGACACCGCCCTGCGCGCCATGGGACAGGCCGATCTAGGGCAGGCCTGCGTGATCCGCGGCGGTGCGGTTCTTGCTCGCGAGCAAGACGCCGGAACCGACGCTTTGCTTGAGGGTCTGACCCCCGGGACCGCCCGGGGCGGCTTTCTGTTCAAGGGGCCGAAGCCCGATCAGGACCGCCGCGCCGATCTGCCGGTGATCGGCCCCCGCACGGTGCTGGGCGCGGACGCGGCGGGGCTTTGCGGCATCGTCATCGAAGCAGAGGGCGTCATGGTCTTGCACCGCGCCGAGGTCGAGCGCGAAATGGCCGCGCGGGGCCTGTTCCTCTGGGTGCGTGAAAGGCCCGCGCCATGAAGGTCTTCCTGATTGCGGGCGAGCCTTCGGGCGACAAGCTGGGCGCCGCGCTGATGGCCGGTCTGCGCCACGAGGTGCCGGGCATCACCTTCGCCGGCGTCGGCGGGCCGCTGATGCAGGCGCAGGGGATCGACAGCCTGTTTGCCATGGACGAACTCTCGCTCATGGGGATCGCCGAGATCCTGCCGAAATACCGCCACCTGAAACGTCGCATCCGGCAGACCGCGCAGGCGGTGATCGCCGCGCAGCCGGATGTTTTGATTACCATCGACAGCCCCGACTTCTGCCTGCGCGTGGCGCGGCTGGTCAAGGCGGCCAGCACCGTGCGCACGGTGCATTACGTGGCCCCCACGGTCTGGGCGTGGCGTCCGGGGCGGGCTGCGAAAATGGCGCGCCACATCGACCACGTGCTGGCGCTGTTCCCGTTCGAGCCACCCTATATGGAAGCCGCCGGCATGGATTGCGATTTCGTGGGCCACCCGATCGCCACCGAACCCCCGGCCACCCAAGCCGAGCTTGACGCGCTGGGGCTGTCCGGTCCGGTGCTGGTCGTCCTGCCCGGGTCGCGCCGGTCCGAGGTCGAGCGTCTGTCGCAGACCTTCGTCGCCGCGATCCGCGCCTCGGCCCTGCCGCACCGGGTGGTGATCCCGACGCTGCCGCATCTGGCCGAGCGGGTCGCCTCGCTTTTCGCCGCCGTCTCGCCCACGCTGATCGGGCTGGACAGCCCTGATGCCGCCAGCGCCGCGCGGGCGCGTTTCGTGGCCATGGCGCGGGCCGATGTGGCGCTTGCCGCCTCGGGCACGGTCTCGCTCGAACTCGCCGCCGCGCGCACGCCCATGGTCGTGGCCTACGACATGAACTGGATGTCGCGGCAGATCATCAGCCGCATGCTGCGCACCGACACCGTCACCCTCGTCAACCTCGTGAGCGAGACCCGCGTGGTGCCCGAATTCATCGGCGACGCCTGCCGCCCCGAGGCCATCGGCCCCGCGCTGGCCGAGGTCGCCGCCCACCCGCAACGGCAACTCGACGCGCTTGATCTGACCATGACCCGGCTGGGGCAGGGGGGCGATGCCCCCGGTCTGCGCGCCGCCCGCGCGGTGCTCGCCCGTCTGCCGCGCTCCAACTGAAAGGCCCGCCCATGCCCGCCCCGACAAACCAGCTGAAAGCCGCCCTGTTGCGCGGTGAGGTGCAATCGGGCCTCTGGCTCGCGCAGGCCAGCGCCACGGTCGCGGAAATCGCCGGACAGTCGGGCTTTGACTGGTGCCTGATCGACGCCGAACACGGGCCCAACACGCTCACCACCATCCGTGCGCAGCTGCAGGCGCTGGCGGGCACCCCCGCGCAGCCCGTCGTGCGCGTCCCGGTGGGTGAGGATTGGGTCCTCAAACAGGTGCTTGACCTCGGGGTGCAGACTGTCGTCGTGCCCATGGTCAACACTGCCGAGCAGGCCGCACAGGTCGCCGCGGCGGTGCGCTATCCGGGCCAAGGGGTGCGCGGCATGGGGGCGGTGCTGTCGCGCGCAACGCGCTATGGCGAGATCGTCGACTACGTCAGCAGCGCCAACGACGAAATCTGCCTGTTCGTGCAGGTCGAAAGCGCCGAGGCCGTGCGCCAGATCGACGCCATCGCCGCGACTCCGGGGGTGGACGGCATCTTCGTCGGCCCCGCAGACCTGAGCGCCGACATGGGCTTCGTCGGCGCCCCGGACGCGGCCCCGGTTCAAGAGGCGATCGCCCACGTCTATGCGCGCACCAAGGCGGCGGGCAAGATCATCGGCACGATCATGTTCGATGAAGCCGCCTTCGCCCCGCAAGTGGCGCAGGGGGTGACGTTTCTGGGGCTGGGTGGCGACTCGATTCTGATCGCGCGGGCCTTCCGCGCGTTGGCCGCGCAGGCCCCGAAAAACGACGCGCCCTAAAAGGGCGTATCCTCAAGCACGCCCTGCGCCGACATCTGCTGATAGAGCAAGCCTTCGCGCAGACCCCGGTCCGCCACCGACAGCCGGTCCGTGGGCCAGAGCCGCATCAGCGCCTGCAGGATTGCCGCGCCGGACATGATCAGCGCCTGCCGGTCCTTGCCGATCCGCGGATCTGAGCGCCGTCCGGCTTCGCCAAGGCGCAGGTAATCCTGAATTACCGCGTCGATCTGGTCGGTGGTCATGCGCAAGCCGTCCACTTTGGTCCGGTCGTACCGCCGCAGGCCCAGATGGCTGGCCGCAACCGTGGTGACCGTGCCCGAGGTGCCGACGATCTGGAAATTCTCCCGCGCCTGAACCTCGGTCGAGGGGGCGAATTTCTCGAGGTTCTCTTCGAAAAACCACGACATCAGCGCAAAGCGCGCGCTGTCATCCTCTACGTCCGCGAATTGATCGCGCAGGGTCGCCACGCCCAGCGGGACCGAGATCCAGTCCACCACCTTGGCGGCGGCAAAGGGGCCCGCGTCCTGCCGGAAGCCCGCGTGCAGCCGCATGATCGCCCGGGGGCGTTCGCGCATGGGCACGTTGCGCAGGTCGATCCAGACCAACTCGGTCGAGCCGCCGCCGATGTCCACCACCAGCAACTGCTCGGTCTTGGTGCTGACCAGCGGCGCACAGGAAATCACCGCAAGGCGCGCCTCTTCCTCGGGCTGGATAATCTCGAGTTGCAGCCCGGTCTCGCGCTTGACCTGATTGATGAAATATTCCGAATTGCGCGCGCGGCGGCAGGCCTCGGTCGCCACCAGTCGCATGTTGCGCACCTTGTGGCGTTGCAGCTTTTGCCGGCACACGCGCATAGCATTAACGGTCCGCGCCATCGAGGCGCGGGACAACTTTCCAGTCTGCTCCAGACCCTGCCCAAGCTGGACGGATTTGGAGAAGCTGTCGACCACATGAAACTGGCTGCCCTTGGGTTGGGCAATCAGCATGCGGCAACTGTTGGTGCCCAGATCCAGCGCGGCATAAAGCTCAGCAGGATCGGGCGGTTTCGGCACGGTGTGCTCAACCGGTATCGGGAACGCGCCCGCACCTGTGGGACGCTTGGGCGCCATGGTCACGCCCTCCAATTTTCGTGTTGTCCTGAACGTAAGCGGGCAGGCGGCGTCGCGCAAGTCTTGTGGTGAACTTCATGAACAACGTGAAGACTTTGGGGGTCCTCGCGGGGCTTTACGGGTCGCCAAAGGCGTCCCCAAGGTCGAAAATGGGCCTCGTTGAATGGCTGCACCGGTTTAGGTGTCGAGGAACGCAATGGGAGGCGCAGAACGCTATGGCTGAGGTTGTTGTGGTATATTGGCGGGACATCCCCGCACAGGTCATCGTCGGCAAGGGCCGCCGGGGGGTGAAACGCCCGCTTTCGGAACGCTTCGAGCAGGCCATCGACCGCGCCGCGATGAAATCCGGTGCCGCCCAGACCGACGAATACCTCGCTGAGTGGCGCAAGGCCCCCGCCTATACGGTCGAGGGCAGCGATACCGAAGCCGCAGAAGCCGAAGCCGCCCGGATCGAAGCGGACTACGACAAGGATCGCCTGATTGCCCTGATCAACAACCACGGCCGTGCGTGAGCGGTCTGTCCAACCTGAGGGAGGCCGCCATGGCCCTTTTGAATTTCCGCAAGAAGGACACCGTCCAGCCCGCCGGGGTGAACCCCTATCTTGAAGCCTTCCTGCAGGGCTACTCGATCGAGGTGATGCCCCGGACGGCGGAAAAGGTTCCCGATTTCAAAGACCTGCTGCCCACCGGCACCCGCGTCTATATCGCCCATATCGAAGGCACCCCGATCGAGGACATGGTCGCCACCGCCGCCCATCTGGCCCGCGACGGCTATCCGGTGATGCCGCATTTCCCCGCCCGCATCATCAAGGACCAAGCCACGCTCGAGAACTGGATCGCCATGTATCAGGGCGAGGCGGGCGTCGATCAGGCGCTGCTGCTGGCCGGCGGCGTCGCCCAGCCCCACGGCGATTTCGACAGCTCCATCGCCCTGCTTGAGACCGGTGCCTTTGACCGCGCGGGCTTCACCCGGTTGCACGTCGCTGGTCACCCCGAAGGCAACCGCGACATCGACCCCTCGGGCGGGACGCTCAACGTCGATGCGGCCCTGCGCTGGAAGCAGAAATTCTCCGAAACCACGGATGCGCAGATGGCGCTGGCCACCCAATTCGCCTTCGAAGCCCGCCCCCTCATCGAATGGGCCGACAGCCTCAAGGCTGCGGGCATCACCCTGCCGATCCACATCGGCATCGCGGGGCCCGCCAAGTTGCAGACCATGATCAAGTTCGCCGTCGCCTGCGGCGTGGGTCCGTCCCTCAAGGTGTTGCAAAAGCGCGCGCGGGATGTGACCAAGCTGTTGCTTCCGTTCGAGCCGACCGAGGTGCTGACCGAGCTGGCCGCCCACAAGGCCGCGACCCCGGACAGCAACATCGAACGCGTCCACTTCTTCCCCCTTGGCGGCATCACGGCCAACGCCAATTGGGCCATCGAACACGGCGGAGCCTCTGCCGTTCCTGCGTCACACGTCTGAAGAGAGTCCCACATGACCCGCACCGTTATCGAATCCAGAACCAAGACCGCGATCATCGGCTTTGATGAGCCCTTCTGCGTCATCGGAGAGCGGATCAACCCCACCGGCCGCAAGATCCTCAACGAAGAGCTTGAGCGCGGCGATTTCAGCCGGATCGAGGCCGACGCCATCGCCCAGACCATGGCCGGGGCCAATGTGCTCGACATCAACTCCGGCGCGGTGTTTTCCAACAAGATGGCCGAGGATCCCCGCTACGCCGACAACAACTTCGTTGAGCCCGAGCTGATGAAGCAGCTTGTCGAACGGGTGCAGGCGGTCTGCGATACGCCGCTGTGCATCGACAGCTCGGTCCCCGGCGCGCTGGAAAACGGCCTTGCCACCGCCGAGGGCCGCCCGCTATTGAACTCGGTCACCGGCGAGGAGGAGCGGCTCGAACTCGTGCTGCCGCTGGTGAAGAAATACAACGTCCCCGTGGTGGCGATTTCCAACGACGACACCGGCATTTCCGAAGACCCGGACGTGCGCTTTGCCGTCGCCAAGAAGATCGTTGAGCGGGCCGCGGATTTCGGCATTCCCGCCCATGACATCGTCGTTGACCCGCTGGTCATGCCCATCGGCGCCATGAGCACCGCCGGATTGCAGGTCTTCGCCCTGGTCCGCCGCCTGCGCGAGGAATTGGGCGTCAACACCACCTGCGGCGCGTCCAACATCAGCTTCGGCCTGCCCAACCGCCACGGGATCAACAACGCCTTCTTGCCTATGGCGATCACGGCGGGCATGACCTCGGCCATCATGAACCCGGTCGCGGTGCCCATCGGCCCGATGAAAATCGCCGAGAAGAAAGCCGCTGTCGAAGCCGCCGGAATCATCCTGCCCGAGGGGATGGACGATGAGGCTTTCGTGCAGATCTTCGGCATGGGCTCCACCAAGCCGCGCGCGGGCAAAGAGATGGAGGCCGTGCGCGCCGCCAACTTCCTCACCAACAACGACGACGGCGGCGAGGCCTGGATCACCATGAACCGCGAAGCCCCCAAAGCGGGGCAAGAAGGGCGCGGCCGCGCAGGCCGCACCGGCGGGCGTCGTCGCCGCGCAAGCTAGGGTCCCGCAGGTCAGGGCGGGCAGGGCCGCTCTGACCCCGCCCGTCGCTCGTTTGCCTTGAACGGCGTGAAAGCCTCAGTAACCGCGCCAGATCCAGCCGCCGCCGAAGATGCGGCTGCTGTCCGTGTCGTAGAACACGCAAGCCTGCCCCGGTGAGACGCCTTCCTCGGGCGTGAGCAATTCCACCTCGGCCGTGGTTGCCGACAGGGGCCGCAGGATCGCCGGCACCGGCGGCTTGGTCGAGCGCACCTTCACCGCCACATGGCGCTCCGCCACGGCATCGAACGCCTCATCGCCAAGCCAGTTGATCTCGCGCACGGGCACGGTGCGGGTGGTCAACATCTCTTTCGGGCCGACGATCACGTGGCGCTTGTCCACATCCAGCTTCACCACGTACAGCGGATCGGCCAGACCGCCGATGCCCAGACCGCGCCGCTGGCCGATGGTGTAGTGGATGACCCCGTTGTGCTGACCCAGAACGTGGCCTTCGGTGTCCACAATATCACCGGGCTCCGCCGCACCGGGGCGCAGCTTCTCGATCACCGAGGCATAGTTGCCGTCGGGCACAAAGCAGATGTCCTGACTGTCCGGCTTGTCCGCCAGCGCCAGCCCGTATTTCCGCGCGAGCGCGCGGGTTTCCTCTTTCGAGGCGTGATGCCCCAGCGGAAACCGCAGATAATCGAGCTGCTCAGGCGTGGTCGAGAACAGGAAATAGCTTTGATCCTTGCTCGGGTCCGCCGCGCAATGCAACTCGGGCCCCGCCGCACCCTCCATGCGCTGGATGTAGTGGCCCGTCGCCATGCAATCAGCCTCAAGGTCCTTGGCCGTCTCAAGCAGGTCCTTGAACTTCACACGCTCGTTACAGCGGATGCAGGGCACCGGCGTCGCACCGCCCAGATAGCTGTCGGCGAACTCGTCCATCACCGCTTCCTTGAACACGTTCTCATAGTCGAGCACGTAATGCGGAAAGCCCATCTCTTCGGCCACGCGGCGGGCGTCGTGAATGTCGCGCCCCGCACAGCAGGCGCCCTTTTTCGCCAGCGCTGCGCCGTGGTCGTAAAGCTGCAAGGTCACGCCAACGACGTCATAGCCTTCTTCCGCCAGCATCGCGGCCACCACAGAGCTGTCCACGCCGCCGGACATGGCGACGACGACACGCGTCTCGGACGGGGGCTTGGCAAAACCAAGTGAGTTGATCGCAGGGTCGAGGGGCATGGCACATCCTTTGCAGCATCCCTTGGGGATAACAGGGGCAATATAGGAAAAGTGTAATCACTCTCAAGGGGCGGCTTTACCAACCGTTAGCCCGCACGGCGGATAACCGACCGCGGTGGACTAAATGGGATGTGAGACATGTATCTAAAGAAAATCGACGGGCCACGGTCCGTGAAACTGCCGGACGGCACCGTGATGACGCGTGCGGACCTGCCGCCGCCGGACACCCGGCGCTGGGTCGCCTCGCGCAAGGCCTGCGTGGTGCGCGCCGTGGCCTTCGGCCTGCTGTCGCGGTCGGAAGCCAAGACACGCTATGCGTTGTCCGATGACGAGTTGTCGGAATGGGAAGGGGCCGTGCGCGATCACGGGGAAGCCGCACTCAAGGCGACAGCCCTGCAAAAATTCAGACAACCTAAGGCAGAGTTGTAAAGTTCTTCAGGTCCGGTAACGTGTGGTTAACCATTGTTACCCTAAGATGGGGGCAGACACCGACTGAGCGGAGAAGCGACATGCGTGTATTGCTGGTAGAAGACGATCCATCCACGGCCAAGAGCATTGAACTGATGCTCAGCCATGCCAACCTGAACGTCTATACGACCGACCTGGGCGAGGAAGGGATCGACCTTGCGAAGCTCTATGACTACGACCTGATCCTGCTCGACATCAACCTGCCCGACATGAACGGGCATGAGGTTTTGCGCCAACTGAGGATGAGCAGGATCGAAACCCCGATCCTGATCCTCTCCGGTGAAGACGGGACCGAAAGCAAGCTCAAGGGCTTCGGCTTCGGTGCCGACGACTACATGACGAAACCGTTCCACCGCGAAGAGCTTGTGGCCCGGATCCACGCGATCATCCGCCGCTCCAAGGGGCACGCCCAGTCGATCATCAAGACTGGTGCCATCGCGGTCAATCTGGACGCCAAAACGGTTGAGGTGGACGGCAGCCCCGTGCATCTCACCGGCAAGGAATACCAGATGCTGGAGCTGCTCAGCCTGCGCAAGGGCACGACCCTGACCAAGGAAATGTTCCTCAACCACCTCTACGGCGGTATGGATGAGCCCGAGTTAAAGATCATCGACGTCTTCATCTGCAAGCTGCGCAAGAAACTGTCCGAGGCGACCGGCGGCGACAACCACATCGAAACCGTCTGGGGCAGGGGCTATGTGTTGCGCGACCCCGAACCGATGGACCAGCAGGACCCGCAGAAAATCGCCATCAACGCCTGACCGGCGCCGGTGTTGCGGCGGGCGCGGGTTACGCCTATGGCGGGTTGCATGCCGCAGGGGACCGCCCGCTTTCCGCGCCGATCCCGAACGGCAGGGCTGGACGCGACAGGGGTGCGGACCTATCACTTGGGTCAGGCAACATCTGACGAACATGGGGGTAGGACGTGGCGCAGGACCGTCCGGTTGACGAGCTGACCAAGACCGAAGCCGCGCAGGAACTCGCGCGGCTTTCCACCCTTCTGGCGCAGGCGAATACCGCCTATTATCAAAAGGATGCGCCGGATCTCTCCGACGCGGACTACGACGCGCTCAAACAGCGCAACGCCCGGATCGAAGCGCGGTTCCCCGATCTCAAACGTGCCGACAGCCCCAGCGATCAGGTCGGCGCCGCCCCCGCTGCGGGCTTCAAAAAGGTGCAGCACGCGCTGCGCATGTTGTCGCTGGCCAATGCCTTCGAGGATGAAGACATCGTCGAATTCGACCGGTCGGTGCGTAAGTTCTTGGGCCTCAAAGGAAAGCTCGCCTATACCGCCGAGCCCAAGATCGACGGGCTGTCCCTCTCCCTGCGCTATGAGGGCGGCACCCTCGTCCGCGCGGCCACCCGTGGCGATGGTGAAACCGGCGAGGATGTGACCGCCAACGCGCGCACCATCGACGATATCCCCACGACGCTCCCCAACGCGCCCGAGGTGCTCGAAGTCCGGGGCGAGGTCTATATGTCCCACGCCGATTTCGAAGCCCTCAACGCCCGGCAAGCGGCCGCGGGCGACAAGACCTTCGCCAATCCGCGCAACGCCGCCGCCGGATCGCTGCGCCAGCTCGACTCTGCAATCACCAAGGCCCGCCCGCTGAAATTCTTCGCCTACGCCTGGGGCGAGGTTTCGGCGCCCCTGGCCGACACCCAAAGCGGCGCCATCGACCGTCTGGCCGCGCTGGGGTTCCAGACCAACCCCCTAACGGTAGTTTGCGCCGGACCTCGCGAGATGCTCGCCCATTACCACCGGATCGAGGCGCAGCGGGCGACGCTGGGCTATGACATTGACGGCGTCGTCTACAAGGTGGACGACCTCGCCCTGCAGGCCCGCCTTGGCTACCGCTCGACCACCCCCCGCTGGGCCATCGCTCATAAATTCCCCGCCGAACTCGCCTGGACCCGGCTCGACGCCATCGACATTCAGGTGGGCCGCACCGGCGCGCTCAGCCCCGTCGCCCGCCTGACCCCGGTCACCGTGGGTGGCGTGGTGGTGTCCAACGCGACCTTGCACAACGAGGATTACATCGCCGGGCGCGGCAACAAGGGCGAAGAGATCCGCGGCGGCAAGGACATCCGCGTGGGCGACTGGGTGCAGGTTTATCGCGCGGGTGACGTGATCCCCAAGGTGGCGGACGTTGACCTCGCCAAACGCCCTGCCGACGCGCAACCTTACGTCTTCCCCACGACCTGCCCGAAATGCGGCTCGGACGCGGTGCGCGAAGAAGGCGACGCCGTGCGCCGCTGTACCGGCGGCCTCATCTGCCCGGCGCAAGCGGTTGAGAAGCTGAAACATTTCGTCTCCCGCGCGGCTTTCGACATCGACGGTCTCGGCGCCAAACAGGTTGAGGCGTTCTACCACGACGACCAGCTTCCGGTGAAGGAACCGGCGGATATCTTCACCCTGCAGGCCCGCGATGCCGCCGCGCTCACCAAGCTGGCCAACCGCGACGGCTGGGGCGCCACCAGTGCAAAGAACCTCTTCCAGGCCATTGAGGATAAACGGGAAATCGCGCTGGCCCGCCTCATCTTCGCCCTCGGCATCCGGCACGTGGGCGAGAGTGGATCGAACCTGCTTGCCCAGCATTACGGCACGTGGCAGGCCTTCGAGTCCGCGATGACCAAGGCCACGTTGAACGAAGGCGCGGTCTGGGACGATCTGGTGAGCATCGACGGCGTGGGCGACGTCATGGCGGCCTCGGTCGTCACGACCTTCCAGCAAGAGGCCGAGCGCGCTTCGATCGACCGGCTGGTGGCGCAGCTCACAGTCAAACCGGCACGCAAGCCGAAATCCGACAGCCCCGTCGCCGGCAAGACCGTCGTCTTCACCGGTACGCTGGAAAAGATGACCCGCGCCGAGGCCAAGGCCCGCGCTGAAGCGCTTGGCGCCAAGGTCAGCGGCTCGGTCAGCAGCAAGACCGACCTGCTCGTGGCAGGGCCGGGTGCCGGTTCCAAGGCGAAGAAGGCCGCCGAACTCGGGATCGAGACGCTGGACGAAGACGGCTGGCTCGCTCTGGTCGACGGCGCATGACCGGCCGGCCGGAAATCCTCTGGCCGCTTTTCGCCGCGCTCGACAGCCTCGACGGGATCGGGCCGAAATCGGCGCAGGCGCTGGCCGCGGCCCAGATCGAGAAGGCCCGCGATCTGCTTTTCACGCTGCCCCATTCCGGCATCGACCGCCGCCGCCGCAGCTCGATCCTCGAAGTGCAGCCGCCCGCCGTCTGCACGGTCGAAGTGGTCATCGGTCAGCACCACGCGCCCGCGCAACGGGGCCGGCCCTACCGCGTGACGGTGGAGGATGCGCAAACCTCATTCCAGCTCGTGTTCTTTCGCGGCCACGGCGAATACCTGCGCAAACAGCTTCCCACGGGCCAGCGCCGGGTCGTTTCGGGCCGCGTCGAGATGTTCGACGGCATGGGCCAGATGGTCCACCCCGACCACATCCTGACCCCCGATGCGGCCGAACAGATTCCGGTGTATGAACCGGTCTACCCGCTCACCGGGACGATCACGCAGAAGGCGATGTTCAGGGCCACCGCCGACCTTCTGGCGCGTCTGCCCGATCTGCCCGAATGGATCGACCCCGCTTTGCGCGCGCGCGAAGGCTGGCCGGAGTGGCACGTGGCCCTTGCGCAGGCGCACCGGCCCATGACCTCGGCGGAGGTGCAGCCCACCGCGGCCGCGCGCCAGCGCCTCGCTTATGACGAGGTGATGGCCCATCAATTGACCCTCGCACTGGCCCGCGCCAAGACCCGGCGCGGCAAGGGGCGCGGCACCGGGGGCGATGGCCGCAAACGGCGCAAGGTCTTGGCCGCGCTGGGTTTTTCCCCCACGGGCGCGCAGACCCGCGCGGTCGCGGAGATCGCCGAGGATATGGCCAAACCCCAGCGGATGAACCGCTTGCTCCAGGGCGACGTGGGCGCGGGCAAGACGTTGGTGGCGCTCATGGCGCTGCTGATCGCGGTCGAGGCGGGCGGGCAGGGCGTGATGATGGCGCCTACGGAAATCCTCGCGCGGCAACACCTTGAAGGGCTGCGCCCGCTCGCCGATGACGCAGGCGTCGTGCTCGAGATCCTCACCGGACGCGACAAGGGGGCCGAGCGGCGCGCGAAACTCGCAGCACTGGCGGCGGGCGACATCCATATTCTTGTGGGCACCCATGCCGTGTTCCAGAAGGACGTCGTGTTTCACGATCTGCGCCTTGCCATCATTGACGAGCAGCACAGGTTCGGCGTGGCGCAGCGTATGGAACTGGGCGCAAAGGGGCAGGCGGTGGATGTGCTGGTGATGACCGCCACGCCGATCCCGCGCAGTCTTGCCCTCGCGCAATATGGCGACATGGACGTGAGCGTTCTGGACGAAAAGCCCCCCGGTCGCACGCCGGTGACCACCGCGCTTGTCAGCACCGCCCGGATGGATGAAGTCATCGAGCGTCTGCGCGCTGCCGTGGCCGAAGGGCGGCAGTGCTACTGGGTCTGCCCGCTGGTCGAAGAAAGCGAAACCAGCGACATGACCGCCGCCGAAGAGCGGTTCAAACGCCTGCGCGCCACGCTCGGAGAGGGCGTTGTCGGCCTTGTACACGGCCAGATGCCCCCGGCGGACAAGGACGCCGCCATGGCCCGCTTCGTGGGCGGAGAGACCAAGGTTCTGGTCGCGACCACGGTGATCGAGGTCGGCGTCAACGTGCCCAATGCCTCGATCATGGTGATCGAACGGGCGGAGTCCTTCGGTCTGGCGCAGTTGCACCAGTTGCGCGGCCGGGTCGGGCGCGGGGCGGCGAAGTCGACCTGCCTTCTGATGTATCAGGCTCCCCTGACCGAGGGCGGCCGGCAGCGCCTTGAAATCATGCGCGAAACCGAAGACGGATTCCGCATCTCGGAAGAAGACCTCGCCATGCGCGGGGCGGGCGACGTGATCGGCACCGCGCAATCGGGTCTGCCCCGGTTCCGCATCGCCGATCTGGAACGCCAGACCGCGCTGATGGCGCTGGCGCAATCGGATGCGCGCAAACTGCTTGCCGATGATCCTGACCTGAGCAGCGACCGCGGGGCCGCCGCGCGGCTCGTCCTGTGGCTCATGGAGCAGGACAAGGCCATTCGTTTAATATCAGTGGGTTAGCACCTCCTCGTTCTTTTTGTTCTCGTTTGTTCTTATAAAGTTCTTGCGTTAATGCGTGGTTAATGGAACAAAGGGGCAACAGAAGGAACATGAAAGGGAGAGGTGATCATGGCCAGAGAAATCAAAAGCGTTATTGTCCGCTCGTCCGAGACGATCCTAGCCGATGCGCTTGGTATGGCGGCCCTGATCGTGATGCTGTTCGCGGCGCTTTATCTGCCCAATCTGTTCTGACTGTCTGCCTTCGCGTTTCGTGCCGGTGGTCCCGGATCTCGTGTCCCACCATCTGATCTGCCGACGTTCGACATTGCCTGTCTTGCCGCGTCCCGGGACACTGCCTGTCCCGACCCCGCCGGTGCCTCACGAAATGCAATCCTGCCGCCGCTTTCCCTGTCCCGGAAAGCGGCGGTTTTTTTCTTTGGAGGGGGCTAGCGGGCCTGCGCCGTGCGGGCAGCCGCAAAAGCGTCAAGTGTCGCGTCGAAGGCCAGAAGGATCGAGGCGTGGCGGTTCTTGTACTCCGCCGCGGGTGCCAGAACTTCGAGCCCGTCAAAGGGCGCCTCCGGCACCGCGCCCCCGTCTTTCAGCATGGCGTGAAGCTGATCGCGCCCTTTTTGCACCGTCGCCTCATCCTGACCGATGACGTTCGCGCCGACCACCGCCGCCGAGGCCTGTCCGAGCGCGCAGGCTTTCACATCCTGCCCGTAATCGCTGATCCGACCGTCCTTCAGCACCAGATCCACCGTCACCGTCGAGCCGCAGAGCGGCGAGCGCCGCTTCGCCGTGCCGTCCGGCGCTTCAAGCCGCTGGCGATGGGGAATATCGGCCGCCAGCCCCAGAATGCGGGTCGAATAGAGCTTGATAAGGTCGGTGTCTGCGGACATGTCGGTTTGCCTTTGTGCATCTGCCCCTCTAGATAGGCGCGCAGCGCGCGGTTGCCAAAGGAAAACCTGCAATGACCTTCGATCCATCCACATTATCCTACGATTCCAACGGCTTGATCCCTTGCATCGCGCAGGATCACCGCTCTGGCGAGGTGTTGATGCTGGCCTGGATGAACGCCGAGGCCGTCGCGCGGACCTTGCAGACGCGCAAGGTCACCTATTGGTCGCGCTCGCGCCGCGCCTTCTGGGTGAAGGGAGAGACCTCGGGCTATGTGCAACGTCTGGTGGACCTGCGCCTTGACTGCGACCGCGATTGCCTGCTGGCTGTGGTCGACCAATCCGGTCCGGCCTGTCACACCAACCGCCGCTCCTGCTTCTACACCTCGGTCATCGAGGGCGACGAGGTGGAATTGATGGCGCCCGAGGGCTGACCACCGCACGTCACAGGCCGACCATGGCGCGAATGTCGTCGGGCGTCGCCCCCTCGGCGCGGTATTTCGCCAGCGCGCGAGCGTCGTCGCGCTTGGCCAGCCGCTTGCCGTCCCCGTCGCGGATCAGCCGGTGATGGTGGTAAATCGGCGTGGGCAATCCCAGCAGGCGCTGCAGGATCACATGGATTTTCGTGGCCTCGAACAGGTCCTGCCCGCGCACCACATGGGTGATGCCCTGCGCCGCATCGTCCAGCACTACCGACAGATGATACGACGTGCCCAGATCACGACGCGCCAGAACGATGTCGCCGATGGTCTCGACCGCTTCGTCCAGCGAGACCGTGATGCGGCCGGTTTGTCCCTCGGGGCCAGCGCCGGTCTCGGTGAAAACCAGGGGGGCCCCGGCGAGCCGCTCAGCCACCCGCGCCAGCGATAGCCGCAGGGCCGTATCGGCGGGATAGGGGGCGGTGCCGGTCCGCGACAGGTTCGCGCGGCAGGTGCCCGGATAGATCAGCCCGTCCGGCCCCGTCGCGGGGGCCGCCCCTTCCTGCGGGGCCGAGAGCGCGTCGAGCACGTCGCGGCGGGTGCAACTGCAGGCAAAAGCGAGGCGCTCCGCCCACAGCTGTTGCAACGTCGCGCGATAGGCGGGCATCCGGTCCGACTGGCGCATCACCGGCTCTGGCCAAGACAGGCCCAGCCAGCGCAGATCGTTATAGATCGCGGCCTCCCACTCCGGCCGCGCGCGGGTAAGGTCGATGTCCTCAATCCGCAAAAGGAATTCTCCCTTTGCGGACAAGGCCATATCATGCGCTGTTAACGCAGAATATGCGTGGCCCAAATGCAGCGGACCGGTGGGGGACGGGGCGAACCGGGTCCTCATGGGCGGGCCCCCGCGGGACCGCGTGGGGCCCCTGCGATATCGCGCCCCGTGCCCCTCATCCCAGCCAGGCCGTCCAGTCCGCCTTGGCGCGGTCCGTATAGGCCTTGTAGCGATCCTTGCGCCCGCGGCGTCCGCCTTTCAGCCCCTCCACCGGAGGGAACAGGCCGAAATTGACGTTCATGGGCTGGAAGGTCTTGGCGTCGGCCCCGCCGGTGATGTGGGTCACCAGCGCGCCGGTGGCGGTAGTAGCAGGCACCGGGGGCAGCGTCTCTCCGCGCAGCTCGGCGGCCGCCAACCGGCCCGCCAAAAGCCCCATGGCCGCACTTTCAACGTAGCCTTCAACGCCGGTGATCTGTCCGGCAAAACGAATATTCGGCTTCGATTTCAGGCGCATCCGGTCGTCCAGCAACGTCGGCGCGTTCAGGAACGTGTTGCGGTGGATGCCGCCAAGTCGCGCGAAACTGGCATTTTCAAGGCCCGGAATACGTTTAAAAACATCGACTTGCGCGCCATACTTCATCTTGGTCTGGAAGCCTACGATATTGTAAAGCGTGCCAAGGGCGTTGTCCCGGCGCAGCTGCACCACTGCATAGGGCTTCACCTCAGGCTGGTGCGGATTGGTCAGCCCCACGGGTTTCATCGGACCGAACCGCAGGGTTTCGCGCCCCCGTTCCGCCATGACCTCAATGGGCAGGCAACCGTCGAAATAGCCCGCGGTTTCACCTTCCTTGAACGCGGTCTTTTCCGCCGCCAGCAGGGCGTCGATGAAGCCTTCGTAATCCTCTTTCGTCATCGGACAGTTCAGGTAGGCGGTGCGCTCTGCCTCGGTTTCGCCCTTGTCGTAGCGCGACTGCATCCAGGCTTTGCTCATGTCGATGCTGTCGGCATAGACGATGGGCGCGATGGCGTCGAAAAACGCCAGCGCCTCGGCCCCGGTCTCACTGGCGATTGCCTCGGCCAGCTTGCCCGAGGTCAGCGGGCCGGTGGCGATGATCCACTGCCCGTCATCGGGCAGCGTGTCGATTTCTTCGTGCGATACCGATATGTTAGGATGCGATGTTAAAGCTTGGGTCACGCTTTCGGCGAAAGGGTCCCGGTCCACGGCCAGCGCGCCACCCGCGGGCAGTTTGTGCCGGTCCGCGGTTTGGATGATCACCCCGTTGGCGGCGCGCATTTCCCAATGCAACAGGCCCACGGCGTTCTGTTCGTCGTCGTCCGAGCGGAAGGAATTCGAGCACACCATCTCGGCCAGATGGCCGGTGCGGTGGGCGAAGGTTTCGACCTTGGGGCGCATTTCGTGGATCACGACCTGGGCGCCCTGTTGCGCCGCCTGCCAGGCCGCTTCCGACCCGGCCATGCCGCCGCCGATGATATGGAGTTTTTCTGTCATGGCCGTCAGATAGGACGTCCCGCGCCGCAATGAAAGGGCGGAATGGCGCGGCGGTGCAGGAACGGCACGCGCTCCTATCCTGCCACGAAAAAAGCCCGGCCGAAATGGCCGGGCTTCTCATGCGATGGATGTGGCTTAGCGCATGGGGGCGAAGACATCGCCCAGAACGCCCAAGGCATCGGCCTGCGCGGTCGAGGCGCGGTCCACCAGCAGCGATTCGCGGCCGGTTTCGAAGGACAGGGCAAAGCCCAGAACGTCGATGTCCGGGCCACCGCTGAAGGATGCCTGCCCGTAGGACACGTCGAGCCACATGTCGTTGCGCATCTCATAGCCACCGCTGACCGAGACGAGGTCTACGTCGCCGTCGAAATCGGCATAGCCGCCGCCGACGCGGAAATTGTTGCCAAGATCGTAGTTGCCGTTCACGGCGAAAATATCGATGCCATCAGAGGTCATATAGGTCGCAGCAAATTCGCTACCGCCCAGATCGAAATCTGACGCGAACGTGGCCCCGGTTTCACCGTCGACTTCGGTGATCGCAAGGCTCATCTCAAGCTGTGGCATGACCGAATAGCCGCCATAGACGGTGGTGATCGTCTCGGCGCCGCTCACATCCGGCTCGCTCAGGTTGATACCCACGGCGCCGGGGCCGAACTGGTATTCGCCACCGATGTTGTAGATCGTCAGATCGAAACCTTCGACGTCGATGTAGTCAAGGCCTACATAAACAGCCGCTTGCGGCACAATGAAATAGCCAGCGCGCATGTCGAGTGCGGTGAGAGTAATGTCGTCCTCAAGATCAAGGTAGCCGGTGCTGCCGTTGAACACGAACCCGCCCGAGCGGTAATCCAGACCGCCGCCGAGGCTGAACAGGCTGCCATCGCTCCCGCCGGTAGAGAGGTTGCTGTAGCCTGCGCCGAAGCTTTGGTATTCGATGCCCTGAGCTAGAGCAGAGGTGCCCAGTGCCAGAATAGGCAGGGCAAGAGTAGTTGCTTTGATGGTCACGTTAATGGTCCGTTCAGCTTGAAAACACTGCATAATTGCACGGGTGTGATACCGCTAACCCTGTGCGGGAACAATGGAGTTGGCCGGTATTTCGCCTGTCTTGGTGCCTCGACCCGAATGCGTTGCCTTCCTGCCACGGCGGCAAAAGGCGGCCATGGCACACGCGGGGCGTCGATGCAAAACACGCGCCCGGATCGAGCGCGTGTTGCAGGTTCAAATTGTGTGCGGCGTCAGCTTTCGCCGCCCTCGGTTGCGTCCTCGATCGCATCCTCGTCGCCCTGATCGGCGATCCACGCGACCGAGACGACTTCTTCGCCCTTGCCGGTGTTGAACACCTTCACGCCGCCGGCGGAGCGCGACCGGAACGAGATGCCGTCAACCGGCACGCGAATCGATTGGCCTTTTGAAGTGGCGAGCATGATCTGGTCGTCCAGCTCCACCGGGAAGGAGGCCACGATCTCACCGCCGCGCATGGCCTTGTCCATCGCCGTCACACCCATGCCGCCGCGGCCGCGCACCGGATAGTCGTGCGAGGAGGACAGCTTGCCCGACCCGCCCGAGGTGATCGTCAGGATCAGGTTCTCGGCGGCGGACATTTCGGCGTAGCGCTCCTGCGGGAGGGGGCCGTCGGCGTTGCCGTCTTCGTCGTCGCTGGCCTCCTCCTCGGTCACGCCCGCCATGGCGCGGCGCATCTTGAGGTAGGCCGCGCGCTCGTCCGCTTCCGCGTCGAAGTGGCGGATCACCGACATCGATACGACCTTGTCGTCACCGGAAAGCTTGATCCCGCGCACCCCCTGCGACGCGCGCGAGTTGAACACCCGCACGTCCGTCGTGGGGAAGCGGATCGCCCGGCCCGAGTTCGTCACCAGCATCACGTCGTCGTCATCCGAACAGATGCGCGCGTTGATGAGCGAGATATCCTCATCCTCTTCGAACTTCATCGCGATCTTGCCGTTGCGCATGACGTTGGTGAAATCCGACAACCGGTTGCGGCGCACCGTCCCGGCGGAGGTGGCGAAGACGATCTGCAGATCGTCCCATTCCTTCTCGTCCCGGTCCACGGGCATGATCGCCGCGATCGACACGCCGGTGGGAATCGGCAGGATGTTGACGATGGCCTTGCCCTTGGACGTGCGTGAGCCAGCGGGCAGGCGCCAGGTCTTGAGCTTGTAGACCATCCCGTCGGTGGTGAAGAACAAAAGCTGCGTGTGGGTGTTGGCAACGAAGAGCGTGGTGACCACGTCATCCTCTTTCAGACCCCCGCCCGAGACACCCTTGCCGCCGCGTTTCTGGGCGCGGAAGTCGGCCAGCGCGGTGCGCTTGATATAACCGCTCTCGGTGACCGTGACGACCATGTCCTCACGCTCGATCAGGTCCTCGTCCTCCATGTCGCCGGACCAGTCCACGATCTCGGTGCGGCGCGGCACGGCGAACAGGTCGCGACATTCCTGCAGTTCGTCCCGGATGATCCCCATGATCCGCTCGCGCGAGCCGAGAATCTCGAGGTATTCCTTGATCTTGCGCGCCAGCTCTTCCAGCTCGTCGGTGACTTCCTGCACCCCGAGTTGCGTCAGCCGCTGCAGGCGCAGCTCAAGGATCGCGCGGGCTTGGATTTCGCTCAGGTTATAGGTGCCGTCCTCGTTCGCCGTATGGGTCGGATCGTCGATCAGCTTGATGAAAGGCAGGATTTCCTCGGCCGGCCAGGCGCGCTCCATCAGCGCGGTGCGCGCGGCGGGCGCGTCGGCCGAGGCGCGGATCGTGGCCACGACTTCGTCCACGTTGGACACCGCCACCGCAAGGCCGCAAAGCACGTGGGCCCGGTCGCGCGCCTTGTTGAGCTCAAACGCGGTGCGGCGAATGACGACATCTTCGCGGAAATCAAGGAAAGAGGTCAGGAACCGGCGCAGGGTCAGCGTCTCGGGCCGGCCCCCGTTCAGCGCCAGCATGTTGCACCCGAACGAGGTCTGCATCGGCGTGAAGCGGAACAGCTGGTTCAGCACCACCTCGGCGGTGGCATCGCGTTTGAGCTCGACCACCACGCGCACGCCGTTGCGGTCGGATTCGTCCTGCACGTGAGCGATGCCCTCGATCTTCTTGTCGCGGGCGGCCTCGGCGATGCGTTCCACCATGGTCGATTTGTTCACCTGATAGGGGATCTCCTCGATCACGATGGCCCAGCGGTCGCGGCGAATCTCCTCAACCTTGGTCTTGGCGCGGGTCACGACCGAGCCGCGCCCCTCAAGATAAGCCTTCCGCGCGCCCGAGCGGCCCAGCATGATGCCGCCCGTGGGGAAATCGGGGCCGGGGACGTATTCGATCAGCTCTTCCGAGGACAGGTCCGGGTTCTCGATCAGCGCCAGCGTGGCGTCCACAACCTCGCCCAGATTGTGCGGCGGGATGTTGGTGGCCATGCCCACGGCGATGCCGCCTGCGCCGTTGACCAGCATGTTGGGGAAGCGCGCGGGCAGGACCGTCGGTTCGCGGTCCTTGCCATCGTAGTTGTCCTGAAAATCGACCGTGTCCTTGTCGATGTCCGCCAGCAAAAAGGCAGCCGGCTTGTCCATCCGCACCTCGGTGTAGCGCATGGCCGCGGGGTTGTCCCCGTCCATGGAGCCGAAGTTGCCCTGACCGTCCAGAAGCGGCAGCGACATGGAGAAATCCTGCGCCATGCGCACCAGCGCGTCATAGATCGCAGAGTCGCCGTGGGGGTGGTATTTACCCATCACATCGCCCACCGGACGGGCGGATTTGCGGTAGGGTTTGTCGTGGGTGTTGTTGGTCTCGTGCATCGCATAAAGGATGCGCCGGTGCACCGGTTTCAGCCCGTCGCGCAGATCGGGGATCGCGCGGCTGACGATCACCGACATGGCATAGTCGAGATACGAGGTCCGCATCTCGGAGGTGATCGAGATCGACGGCCCGTCGAACACAGGCCGCTCGGGCGGCAATTCGCCTTCGGTTTCAGGGGGTTGAGGAGTATCGCTCATGTCATTTGCCTGTCCGCTGCGCGCCCCCGATTCGAGCCGGTGCGCATGGTCTATATCTTGTTGGGCGCAGACTATCAGAGCATAGGGGTGGTGCAAACAGGAAGTGGCGCAAATCGGCGGGGCCGGTGCCCGATGGGGGCATCCGGCCCCGTGCTGGCGGGCGCGGGATCAGGGGGCGGGATCGGGGCGCTGCCCCGAACCCCGAGGTATTTTTGAACCAAAGAAGGGCGGTTCGTGCTGGCGTCAGGACTTGGCGCGGGCGAGCATGCCGTAAAGGTCGCGCGGGTCGTCCGGGTCGGCCAGCATGTCGAGGTCGATGTAGTAATCGGTTCCCTTGATCGCCTTGTGGATGCAGCGCAGGGCCGAGAAATCCTCGATCGCGAAGCCGACGCTGTCGAACAGCGTGATCTGGCGCGCGTCGCGGCGGCCCGGCGTCTTGCCCGCGAAGACTTCGTGCAGCTCGATCACCGGGTGATCCTCGGCCAGCGCCTGAATCTCGCCTTCGACGCGGGTCTGGGGCGGGAACTCTACGAAAATGTCCGAGCGGTGCAGGATGTCGCTGTGCAACTCCGTCTTGCCCGGGCAGTCGCCGCCGATGGCGTTGATGTGCACGCCGGCGCCCACCATGTTGTCGGTCAGCACCGTCGCGTTCTGCTTGTCGGCGGTGCAGGTGGTGATGATCTGCGCGCCGGTGACCGCATCCTCGGGGGTCGTGCAAGAGATCACGGTCAGGCCGGAGCCTTCGAGATTGGCCGCACACTTCCGCGTCGCCGCAGGGTCGGTGTCATAAAGGCGCACGGTGTCCACGCCGCAGATCGCCTGAAACGCGCGGCACTGGAATTCCGACTGCGCGCCGTTGCCGATCATCGCCATGGTGGTGGCCCCCTCGGGGGCCAGATGTTTCGCCGCCAGCGCCGACATGGCCGCCGTGCGCAGCGCGGTGAGCAGGGTCATCTCGGACAGCAGCACCGGATAGCCCGAGTGCACGTCTGCCAAGAGGCCGAAGGCGGTGACGGTCTGTAGCCCCTCGGCGGTGTTCTTGGGGTGACCGTTGACGTATTTGAAGCCGTAAAGCTCTCCGTCGGAGGTGGGCATCAGTTCGATGACGCCGACCTCGGAATGCGAGGCCACGCGCGGCGTCTTGTCGAACGCCTCCCAGCGAAGGAAATCTTCTTCGATGGCATCGGCGAGCATCCGCAGCATGGCATCCAGCCCGTGGTGGTGGACAAGGCGCATCATGTTGTCGACAGAAACGAAGGGCACAAGGGCCAGTTTGGACGGGGCGAGGGTCATGGGAGCTCCTTTCAAAAATCAGGCAAAAGACCGGGTCGGGCGGTCGAACACCCGGCGGCCCATGAGTGACGCGGTCAGATCCACCATCAGGTGCGCCGTCTTGCCACGGTCATCCATGAAGGGGTTGAGCTCGACCAGATCGAGCGAGGTGACCAGCCCGGAATCGTGCAGCATCTCCATCACCAGATGGCCTTCGCGCATGGTCGCGCCGCCGGGCACGGTGGTGCCCACGGCCGGGGCGATGGTGGGGTCGAGGAAATCCACATCGAGCGAGACGTGCAGCAGGCCACCGGCCGCCGCAACCTTGTCGAGGAACTCCGCCAGCGGCGCGCGGATGCCGCCTTCGTCGATGGCGCGCATATCCGCCAGCGCCATCTTCGTCTGCGCCAGCGCTTCGTGTTCCGCCGGATCGACCGAGCGCAGCCCGATCATGCAGACGTTCTCGGCCGGGACCGGATTGCCCACCTCGGGGAAGTCATCAAAGCCCGCGCGGCCGGTGAAATAGCCCACCGGCGTGCCGTGCAGGTTGCCGCTGTCGGTGCTTTGCGGCGTGTGGAAGTCGCTGTGCGCGTCCAGCCAGAGCACGAAAAGCGGTCGGCCCTGTTCGGCAGCGTGATCGGCGATCCCCGCCACGGTGCCCAGCGCCAGCGAATGGTCGCCGCCAAGGAAGATCGGCAGACCTTCGGCCGCGACCTTTTTGGCGGTGGTCTTCAGGCGGCGCGTCCAGCCCACGGTCTGGGGCAGGGCGACGAGGTGGGGATGCTCGGCGATGTCTGTCTCTTCCGGTGTCAGGTTGCCGGTGTCGGTGACGCTGTGGCCCAGTTCGGTCAGGGTTTCGGCCAGTCGTGCGGTGCGGAAGGCGTCGGGGCCCATGATGCAGCCCTTGCGGTCCTTGCCACTGTCCACCGGCGCGCCGACGAGGATGATGTTCTGTGGGGTCATGTGAGGCTCCTGCTTGGTTGCTGCGGAGCTTTGCGCGGGTTGCGCGCTCGCGGAAGAGGGCAGATTGTGCAATCTGGGTTGATATTGCGCAAAATGGGCAGTTGGTATGGACGATCTGGATACGCGGCTGATCAAGGCGTTGCAGCGGGACGGGCGGGCCACGATCTCGGAGCTGAGCCTTGATCTCGGGGTCACGCGGGCCACGGTGAAGGCGCGGCTGGACCGGCTGCGCGCGCGCGGCGAGATCGCAGGCTTCACCGTGCTGACCCGCGCCGATGTCGCCGCCCATGGCGTGCGGGGCCTGATCATGCTGGGCATCGAAGGGCGCGGGACCGAGACGGTGATGCGCGCGCTGCTGAACATGGTCGAGGTTCAGGCGGTGCATTCCACCAACGGCACCTGGGATCTGATCGTCGAGATCGGCACTGAAACACTCGACGCGCTGGACGAGGCCCTGTTCCGCATCCGCCGCATGGGCGGGGTGACCCGGTCGGAGACAAGCCTGTTGCTCAGCACCCGCCGGGCGGGACGGTGAGGTAAGAGGGGGCGCTGCCCCCCGCGCTGGCGCGCGTCCCCCGAGGTATTTTAGAACCAGAGAAGCGGGGGTCAGCGGCGGGCGGCGGTGAACCAGAGCGCGGCAAGCAGCGCGGAGAACAGCGCGTTGTAGCTCGCCATGGACAAGCCCAGCAGGCTCCAGATCACATCGTCGCACATGACGATGGGGGCGATGTCGGTGCTCAGAAGGTCGGTGCCAAGGCCGCCGCCGCCGGTGCAGCTTGACGGACCTTCCCACCAGCCGCGCTCAACCCCCGTGTGATAGGCGCCCAGCCCCGCGGTGGTCAGTGCCGCCAGCCCGCCGATCCAGGCCAGCGGGCGCATCAAGGCGGGCCGCACCAGGGCAACCGCGCCGGCAAGGATGGCCAACGCATGGGGCCAGCGTTGCCACAGGCACATCTTGCAGGGCGGGTAGCCCAGCAGCTGAAAGATGAATGCGCCGCCCAGCAGCGCCGCGCTGCCAAGGGTGGCCAGAAGGATCAGGTTCGCTTTGCTCATAGATACCGCACCAGAAAGAAGCCGCCCACAAGGATCACGCAAAACAGGGTGAACACAAGGCCAAGGCGCTTTTCGATGAACTGTTTGATCGGAGTGCCGAACCGCCACAGCAACGCGGCGATGACGAAGAACCGCAGCCCGCGCGCGATCAGCGAGGTGACCATGAAGGTGCCCAGCGGCATCGCCGTCCAGCCCGACATGATGGTGATGACCTTGTAAGGGAACGGGGTAAGACCCGCTACCAGCACCGCCCAGAAGCCCACATCGTTGAAGCGCGTGTTGAAGGCCGCCACCGCATCGCCCTTGCCCAGCGCGGTCAGGACCGGCTGGCCGATGCTGTCGAAGGCGAACATGCCGATGGCATAGCCCAAAAGCCCGCCCAGCACCGAGGCCAGCGTCGCCACGCCCGCGATCAGGAAAGCGCGGCGCGGGGCGGCGATGATCATCGGGATCATCAACAGATCCGGCGGGATCGGAAACACCGAGCTTTCGATGAAGGCGACAAAGGCCAGCGCCCAGAGCGCATAGGGCGCCGTGGCGTGGGACAGGGTCCAGTCGTAAAGGCGGCGGATCATCGGGAACTGCTCGGTCCTGTTTTTGGTTGGGGTTCTATTAGCGGCATTGCCGCAGCAGAACCAGACCAAAGGAGCACCTCATGAAATGGAGAGGTCGGCGGGGCAGCCGCAACATCGTGGATCGCAGACGGGTCAGCGGGGGCCGTGCGGCGGGCGGCATTGGCGGCGTCGCGGGGGTGCTGATCCTTCTGGCGGGGCTTTATTTCGGGGTTGATACCTCGGGCTTTGTCGATCTGGGCGGGGGCGGCAGCCAGCAAAGCGCCGAGGTCACGCCGGCGGATGAACGCGCGGCCGAGTTCGTCTCGGTTACCCTGGCGGACACCGAAGAGGTCTGGGCCGATGTGTTCCGCGAGCAAGTGGACGGGCCGTATAACGCGCCCGAGCTGGTGCTGTTCAAGGGCGCCGTGCAATCGGACTGCGGCGGCGCCACCGCGCAAAGCGGGCCGTTCTACTGCCCCGGCGACAAACGCGCCTATCTCGACACCAATTTCTTCACCACGCTGGAGCAGCGGCTGGGCGCGGGCGGGGATTTCGCCGCCGCCTATGTGGTCGCCCATGAGGTGGCCCACCACGTCCAGAACGAGCTGGGCATTCTGGGGCAGGCCAACCAGATCCGCGCTCAGGTGAGCGAGCGCGAGAGCAACGAGATTTCCGTGCGCATCGAACTTCAGGCCGATTGTTATTCCGGCATCTGGGCCCGGCGCGCCGACGAGAAATTCGACTCGCTCGAGCGGGGCGATATCGCCGAGGCGATGAACGCTGCCGCGCAGATCGGCGACGACACCTTGCAGCGCAACGCGGGCCGCACGGTGACGCCGCACACCTTTACCCACGGCACGTCGGAACAGCGGCAAAGGTGGTTCCGCACGGGTTATGAAACCGGCGATCTGGCGGCCTGTGATACCTTCGGGACGGACCGTCTTTAGCGTTCGGGTTTTTCATTTGCGCTTCATTTGGGCCGTTGACGGGGCGCGGGCAGGCGGCTATTGCAAGCCTCGCGTGCCGGTGTGGCGGAATGGTAGACGCAGGGGATTCAAAATCCCCCGATGGTGACATCGTGCCGGTTCGAGTCCGGCCACCGGTACCACGCGCAATTCCTTGATTTGCATTATAAAAGCCGTCGATCCCCCGGGTCGGCGGCTTTGCTGTTTGACCTGCGTCCTTCTGTCCTGCTCAGACCCGGCGCGCCCCGGTGTATGAGGGCGTTTGCCACCCCAGTTCCGGGGGGCTTTGGTTTTGCTGCGACCTCTGCCATGGTAAGTGGTGGAGGGGATACCTATTAGAATCGGGGCGCTTATGCGACTGACCTCATTCACCGACTACGGATTGCGCATGCTGATGCGCATGGCCAGCGCGCCCGGGCGCGGCTTTTCCACCGCTGAGTTTTCCACCGAGTTCGACGTCTCGCGCCATCATCTGGCGAAGATCATCCAGAAGCTGGCCAGCCATGGCATCGTCGCCACCCGGCGCGGCGCCGGGGGCGGGGCCACGCTGGCGCAACCGGCCGAGGCGGTCAGCGTGGGGCAGGTGGTGCGCGTGCTGGAAGACCGGCAGGCCCTTGTAGAATGTTTCGCCCCCGGTGGCGGCGGGTGTACCCTTGACGGGCGTTGCAAGCTGAAGTCCCGCCTGCGCGCCGCCGAGGCGGCCTTTCTGGCGGAGCTTGACCGCACCACGCTCGCCGACATCGCCCTTTCCCCCCTCACAGATATTGAAGGAGCCGCGTGATGACCCCTGCGGGAACCCTAAGCCGCAACGAGCGGCAATTTGCTTTCGGGCTCTCCATCGCTCTGGCCGTTCTGGGCTTTGCGATGGCGGCCTTCGCGGCCAAGGGCGTCATGGCCGTTCACGGCGCCATGGCGCTGGCGGCGGGTCTGTTCTTGATCTTCCGCATTGGCGGGCAGCTGTACGACTCCGCCGCCGGGCCGGACCGGCACGACCGGTATTTCGACGGGCCAACGCGGTTCGGCGTGGTGATGACGCTGGTCTGGGCGATCATCGCCATGGGCGTCGGCGTCTGGGTCGCGGCTTTGCTCTATTGGCCCGAAGGCACGCCCGCCGTGCCATGGACCAGTTTCGGCCGCCTGCGCCCCGTCCACACCACGGGCATCATCTTCGGCTTTGGCGGCAACGCGCTGATCGCCACCTCGTTCTACGTGTTGCAGCGCACCGCGCGCACGCGGCTGGCCGATGCCGTCAGCCCGTGGTTCGTGCTGATCGGCTTCAACCTGTTCTGTCTCTGGGCGGTAAGCGGCTACCTCATGGGGAGCACCCAGTCCAAGGAATACGCCGAGGCCGAATGGTATGCGGACATCCTGCTGGTGATCGTCTGGGTGGTCTATTTCGTCGTTTACCTGCGCACGTTGGCCCGCCGGCATGAGCCGCATATCTACGTGGCGAACTGGTATTATCTGGCCTTCATTCTGGTCGTGGCGATGCTGCATATCGTCAACAACCTCGCCATCCCCGTGCGCTGGAACGGCGCGGACAGTTTCACCATTTGGGCCGGGGTGCAGGACGCAATGATCCAGTGGTGGTATGGGCACAACGCCGTGGCCTTCTTCCTGACGGCGGGCTTTCTGGGCATGCTCTATTACTTCCTGCCGGTGCGCTCGGGCCGTCCGATCTGGTCCTACCGGCTGTCAATCCTGAGCTTCTGGGGCATCGTGTTCTTCTACGTCTGGGTCGGCTCGCACCACCTGCATTACACCGCGCTGCCCTATTGGGTGCAGACCCTCGGCATGACCTTCTCGGTGATGCTGCTGGTGCCAAGCTGGGCCTCGGCGGGCAACGCCATCGCCACGCTGAACGGCGCCTGGCACAAGGTGCGCGATGATGCGACGCTGCGCTTCATGTTCGTCGCAGCGGTGTTCTACGGGCTTTCCACGTTCGAGGGGTCTTTCCTTGCCATCCGGCCCGTGAACTCGCTGTCGCATTACACCGACTGGACCGTGGGCCACGTGCATTCGGGCACGCTGGGCTGGGTCGCGATGATCATCTTCGGCGCGCTCTACACCATGGTGCCACAGTTGTCGGGCCGCGAAACCATGGCCTGGCCCCGCGCCATCGAATGGCACTTCTGGCTCGCCGTGGGGGGCACGCTTGTTTACGTGGTCTCCATGTGGAACGCGGGCATCATCCAGGGGCTGATGTGGCGTGCCTATGACGAGAATGGCGCGCTGTCCTACAGCTTCGTGCAATCGGTCGAAGCCATGGCCCCCTATTACCTGATCCGCACCATCGGTGGCGGCATGTTCCTGACCGGCGCGATCATCTGCGCGGCCAACTGCTATGCCACGTTCCGCAGCGCGCCCCTTATGGCCGAGCCGCGCGATGTGCCCCTTAGACCCACGCCGGCGGAGTAAGCTATGCTCAGACTTCATTACAACCTTGAGAAGGTCTCGATGGGCCTTGTGGTGGCGATCATCGTCGCCGCCTCGATCGGCGGCATCGTCGAGATTGCGCCCCTGTTCACCATCGACGAGACGGTCGAAATCCCCGAGGATATGCGCCCCCACACGCCGCTGGAACTCGCCGGACGGGAAATCTACATCCGCGAAGGGTGCTATGCCTGCCACAGCCAGATGGTGCGCAGCCTTGCCGATGAGCTGGACCGCTACGGGCCTTATTCGCTGGCCGCCGAAAGCGCCTATGACCACCCGATGCTTTGGGGGTCCAAACGCACCGGACCGGACCTTGCCCGACTGGGTGAGAAATACTCCGACGACTGGCACACCGCCCACCTCATCGATCCGCGCAGCGTGGTGCCTGCCTCGATCATGCCCGCCTATCCGTGGCTGATGCGGCCGCTCGACACCGAGATCCTGAGCGATCAACTGGCGGTGCTGGCGACCCTCGGCGTGCCCTATGGCCCCGAGATGATTGAGGCCGCCGTGGCCGACGCGCTGGGGCAAAGCCAGCCGGACACCGATGGTGGCGACGCGGTGCGCGAACGCTACGGTGAGGGTGTGCCCGTGCGCGCCTTTGACGGCGACCCCTCGCGCCTGACCGAGATGGACGCGGTCGTGGCCTATCTGCAGGCTCTGGGCACCCTGACAAATGCTCCCTACGCGACCACGGTGGAGTTGACGCAATGAGCCACGACACCCTTGTTTATTTGGCCAAGACCCTTGGGCCGATCTGGATGATGGGGTTTTTCCTGATCGTCGCGATCCGCGCCTACAACCCCAAACGCCGGGCCGAACAGGACCGCATCGCGCGCTCGATCCTGACCGACACGCCCGAGGAGGACCGCCATGAGCGATGATCCACGCCTCAACCCCGATCCGTCCCGCGATCCGGCGCAGCAGATCGACGAAGAGACCGGCCACCGCGAGATTGACCCCGTCACCGGCTATGACACCACCGGCCATGACTGGAACGGCATCCGCGAGTTGAACACCCCGTTCTCGCGCATTGCGCTCTGGGCGATGATCCTGACGTTCCTCTATTCCGTGGTCGCCTGGATCCTGCTGCCCGCTTGGCCCTATGGGTCAAGCTTCACCCGCGGCGTGCTGGGGCTGGACCAACAGACCATGGCGGATGAGCGGTTTGCCCGGATCGCCGCCGACCGTGCCACTTGGATGGCGCCCTTCGAGGCGAGCGATTTCGAGGCCGCGCAGGCGGACCCGATGCTCATGGGCCCCGCAATGCTGGCCGCCGACCGGCTCTATCAGGACAATTGCGCCGCCTGTCACGGCACTGACGGGGCCGGCGGGCCGGGCTATCCCGCGCTCAACGATGCCCATTGGCTCTGGGGGGGCACGCCCGGGATCATCGCCGAAACCCTGCACGTGGGCATCAACGCCGACCGCGACGACACCCGCTTCGCGCAGATGCCTGCGTTCGACTATCTTGAGCGCCGCGAACGCCACGCGCTGGCCGATTACGTCGTGGCGCTGAAGGACGGCAGCGCCGATCCGCAAAGCGAGGGCGGCGTGCTGTTTCTGGACAATTGCAGCGCCTGCCACGGGGACGATGGCGCGGGCGGATATGAGAACGGCGCGCCATCGCTCACCGATGACGCGGTGATCTACGGGCAGGACCGCGACAGCGTGCTGGAAACCCTGCGCTACGGGCGACAGGGCGTGATGCCCGCATGGTCCGACCGGCTGAGCGAGGGCGACATCAATCTGCTCGCGCTCTACGTGGCGACCTTGGCGCAGGAGGGTGAGGCCGAAGAAGGGGCGCAGCCATGACCGCGGTCACCCAGCGCCGTTTGGCCATTGTCGCGGCGGTGCTCGCGGCGGGGGTGTTCATCGCGGCCAATGCGCATCTGTTCCTCGTCGCCTTCCAGTCGCAGCCCGCCTGCACCCTGACGGACCCCGTCGCTGCCGCCAAACCGGCCTGTTGAAAGGTTTCTTCATGCTTGAACCGCTTCCGACACTCCGCACCCCTATCAAACCGCCCCGCCGCCACGCGCGCGGCTTGCCCGCCAGCACCGCCTTTGATTGGCTGTCACACGGCTGGCAGGATTTCCGCCACGGGCTGGCGCAAAGTCTGGTCTACGGGGTGATGATCGTGGCGCTGTCCTATCTGATCCTCTGGGCGGTGGCTGCGGCGGGGATGCTTTACCTCGCGCTGCCGATGATCGCGGGCTTCCTGATCATCGGGCCGTTCTTCGCCGTGGGGCTTTACGAAAAAAGCCGCGCGCTTGAAGCGGGCGAGCCGATCGGCCTTGGAAGGATGCTGGTCCTGCGGGGCCGCCCGCTGGGGCAGTTGGCCTTTGCGGGGCTGATGCTGGGGATGCTCGTGCTGTCGTGGATCCGCACCGCCGATCTGCTTTACGCGCTGTTCTTCGGGCTCACGCCCTATCCGGGGGCCGAGGATGCGCTGGTGAACGTCCTGACCACCCCGCGCGGCTGGA
The DNA here is from genome assembly GCF_003072065.1 of Thalassorhabdomicrobium marinisediminis. Classification (GTDB taxonomy): domain Bacteria; phylum Pseudomonadota; class Alphaproteobacteria; order Rhodobacterales; family Rhodobacteraceae; genus Octadecabacter; species Octadecabacter marinisediminis. The sequence continues at coordinate 141,608 of NZ_QCYG01000007.1, read as the reverse complement.
TGCTGATCCTTACGGGCACCGCCACGGGGGCGCTCTTTGCCGCCTTCGCCTTCGCGCTCAGCCTGTTCTCGATCCCGATGATCGTGGCGGAAAAGCGCGACGCGCTCACTGCGCTTGGCACCAGCTTCGTGATGACGACGCAGAATCTGGCCCCGACCATGACCTGGGGGGCCATCGTCGCCGGTGGCATCCTGCTGAGCTTTCTGACCGGTCTGCTGGGCCTTGCCATCGTCTTCCCGATCCTTGGCCACGGCACGTGGCATGCCTATCGCGCGATCCGGGTGGTCGAGGCATGAGCCTTCTGTTGCTCATCCCGTTGTCCATCGGCATGGGGCTGATCGGCTTGCTCGCGTTCCTTTGGGCGCTGCGGCACGACCAGTTCGACGACCCCGAGGGCAATGCCGCACGGGTGCTGATGCCCGAGGCCGAGGCCCGCCCGAGGGCCGAGCGCGACCGCCGCGACTGACCGCGCCTTGGTGCCCCGCGCCTCAAGTCAGAACGTGGCCTTCGGGCTCCAGCGGCGCGGGCGGGATGCGGCTCAAGGCTTCGGCCACGGAAATCTCCATCGTGCGGCACATGGCGTCCAGCGGCAGGCCGTTCTCGACGTTGCGGAAGGGCAGTTCAAGCTCGTTGGTCACCGCCTGCAACCCGAAAAACACATAGGCCACCACCGCCGCTAAGGCGGGGGCGAAACCGCCCGAGGGTTCGATCAACGCGAAGGGCAGAAGCCCGCAATAAAGATAGGTCGTCCGCCGCACCAGCAGTGAATAGACGAAGGGCAGCGGGGTGAGCAGGATCCGCTCGCACCCGGCCTGCGCCTCGGCCAGTGTCGAGACCGAGCCGGCAATGGTCATCTGCCCGAACCCGTCCAACGCGCCGGCCCGTCCCAGCGTCGCGACCTCGTCCGCCAGCGCGCGCAAGGCAGCGTCAGCGGGGTTGCCATGCGCCGCGATCCGCGCGGCGCGGCCTGCGTCCATCCACGGCGTCATCTCGGCCTGCACATCGACGCTGCGCAGCTTGCCGCGCAACGCATGGGCAAAGACCACCGCGCAAGACAGCATCCTCTCACGCCCCTCGGGGCTGTCCACGAAGATCGTCGCGTGCCGCCCCAGAGTGCGCACCTCGGCGATCATCGTCCCCCAAAGCTTGCGCGCCTCCCACCAGCGGTCGTAAGCGGCGTTGTTGCGAAAGCCCAGAAACAGCGACAGCGCCACGCCGAAAACCCCCATCGCCCCGATCGAGATATGCGGCAGCGGCGTGACCTTGCGGTCCAGCAGCAGCACGATCGCGGTGATCAGCGCCACGCCCACGATCCGCCCGATGATCTTCGGCACGATCGACCCTTGCAGAACGAAAAACAGCTTGAGGTTGGAAGGGTGCTCTCGCACGATCATGGGCCGGTCCTTAAGGCTTGGGGGCGGATGTCGGCCCTTATCGGGGGTGACGGCGCGGAAATCCAGCGCAATGGCGGCGGTCGTCTATGGAATGTCGAAGCCCTCAGGCGCCAGTTCGAACCCCTCGAACCGGAAGCCGGGGCTGACGGTGCAGCCCACCAGCGTCCAGTCGCCGGTGGTCGCCGCCGCCTGCCAGTGGTCTTTCGGCACGATGGCTTGCGGCTCTTGCCCGCCGGTCAGATCGGGGCCCAACAGAACCTCGCGCTTGGGGCCCGAATCGTGCTCGGCCAGACGCAGCACCAGCGGTGCGCCCGCGTAATAGTGCCAGATCTCCACTGCATCGACCCGGTGCCAATGGCTTGGCCGGTCGCGCTCAAGCAGGAAATAGATGCAGGTCCCCGAGGGGCGCGGGCCGTCGTCGGCCTGCCACGTCTGGCGATAATAACCGCCCTCGGGGTGGGGGGCGAGGTTGAGCCTTGCGATGATCTCTTGTGCTGTCATGGGCGCAGGTTAGGGTGGTTTGCAACGGGGGCCAAGACGGGCCGTTGTGAAACAGGAAAAAAGGGGCATTTATGCGGGTGATCGTGGTCGGAGCAGGCATCATCGGGGCCTCGGTGGCCTATGCGCTGTCGCGGCGGGGCTGCGATGTCACCGTGATCGACGGTGGGCTGCCCGCCGCCAGCGAGGCCTCGTTCGGGTGGATCAACGCGAGTTTCTATGCCGACGCCGCGCACCACCGGCTGCGGGTGGCGGGGATGCAGGCCCATGAGGCGCTGCAGACCGCCTTGCCGGACCTTCCCATCCGACGCACCGGTGCCTTGTGTTTCGAAGAGCAGGGCGCCGCAATGGCGCGCACCGCCGCCGACCTCGCCGCGCTGTCCTATGGGGTCAAAACCCTTGACGCCGCTCGCATCGCGGAACTGGAGCCCGCTTTGGCGCAGGTGCCGCAAGCCGCCTTGCGGTTCGACGCGGAGCAGGCCGCAGAGCCCGCCGCGATGGCGCAAAGGTTGCTGGCCGCTTCCGGCGCGCGGTTGGTGCGCGGGCTGCGGGTCGCGGGCGTCACGGCGCGCGAGACGGTGACCGGCGTGCGCACGCAGGTCGGCGATTTGCCTGCCGATCGGGTGGTGATCGCCGCCGGATGCGGCGCGCCCGAGATCCTCGCCTCGGTCGGGGTGCGCCTGCCCATGCTGACCCGTCCGGGCGTGCTGGTGACAACGCAACAGCACGCGCCGCGGTTGAACCATATCCTCGTGACGCCCCATGGGGAGCTGCGGCACCTGCCCGACGGGCGGCTGCTCGCCTCGGCGGTGGCGAACCATCAGGGCGACGATGCGGAGAAAGTGGAGGAGACGCCCGAGCAGATCGGCGCGCGCGTCATGGACTGGCTGCGGCCGCTGGTGGGCGCGCCAGACCTGCAATGGGCGCAGGTTGCGCTGGCGCACCGCCCGGTCCCCGAAGACGGCCTGCCGGTGATCGGGCACGCGGGGCCGCAGGGGCTGCACATCGCGGTCATGCATTCGGGCGTGACCTTGGCGGCGATCACCGGACAGGTGACGGCGGACGAAGTCACGGGAGCGGGCGGGCACGATGCCCTGCTGGCCCCCTATCGTCCCGCGCGCTTTCAGCCGTGAAGACTGGCCGCACGGGATCGGGGGCAATCGGATGTCAGGGGTAACACGGGGCTACGTCTGGGGCCGGGCCATACGGGTCGGCATCTGGTTTGTTGTGATCACCATCGTCGTTCACCTCTATTCGGGCGAGCAGGACCCGATGCCGGTCGGCGTGCTGAACCGGCTTCTGGGGGCGGCGTTTATCGTCGCGCTGTTCAGCATGCCGCCGGTGCGATGGATCGGGCGCACCTATCTTCACACGACGCCGCCCGACGACGATCTGGACGATTGACCGGCGGTAAACAAAACGACCCCCGAAGCCAAGCTCGGGGGCCGTGGGGCCATGATGAGATACAGGTGCAGACCGGCTTAGCGCAGGATGCTGCGGCCCGCGTAGATTGCGGTTTCTTCCAGCATTTCCTCGATCCGGATCAACTGGTTATACTTCGCCAACCGGTCGGACCGCGCGAGCGATCCGGTCTTGATCTGGCCGCAGTTTGTGCCCACGGCGAGGTCGGCAATCGTCGCGTCCTCGGTCTCGCCCGAGCGGTGGCTCATCACGTTGGTGAAGCGCGCGCGATGGGCCATATCGACGGCGGTGAGCGTTTCGGTCAGCGTGCCGATCTGGTTGACCTTGACCAGCATGGAGTTCGCGGATTTCTGCTCGATCCCCATCTGCAACCGTTTGGGGTTGGTCACGAACAGATCGTCGCCCACAAGCTGGATGCGGTCGCCCAGCCGTTCCGTGAGCGCGTTCCAGCCGTCCCAGTCATCTTCGGACATGCCGTCCTCGATCGAGATGATGGGATAGTCGTTCACCAGTGCCTCAAGGTAGTCGACATTCTCGGCGGAGGTCAGCGATTTGCCCTCACCGGTCATCTCGTATTTGCCGTTCTTGTAGTATTCCGTCGCCGCACAATCGAGGGCGAGGTAGATGTCCTCACCGGGGGTGTAGCCCGCTTTCTTGATGGCGTTGAGGATGAAATCCAGCGCCTCGCGGGTGCCGCCCAGCTCGGGCGCAAAGCCGCCCTCATCGCCCAGACCGGTGGACATGCCCGCAGCTGAGAGTTCGCCCTTCAGCGTGTGGAACACTTCCGAGCCCATGCGCACCGCCTCGCGGATGTTGTCCGCGCTCACCGGCATGATCATGAATTCCTGAATGTCGATGGGGTTGTCCGCATGCTCGCCCCCGTTGATGATGTTCATCATCGGCACGGGCAGGGTGCGCGCGGCGGTCCCGCCAATGTAGCGGAACAGCGGCTGACCGGTGTAGTCGGCGGCCGCCTTCGCCACGGCCATGGAGACGCCAAGGATCGCGTTTGCGCCCAACCGCCCCTTGTTGTCGGTGCCGTCCAGCTCGATCATCGCCATGTCGATGGCGACCTGTTCGGTGGCGTCGAAGCCAAGGATCGCCTCGGCAATCTCGCCGTTCACCGCCTCGACCGCCTGCAAGACGCCCTTGCCCTTGTAGCGGCCCTTGTCGCCGTCGCGCTTCTCGACCGCCTCATGCACGCCGGTGGACGCGCCCGAGGGCACCGCCGCGCGGCCCATGGTGCCGTCTTCCAGCGTCACATCGACTTCGACCGTGGGATTGCCCCGACTGTCGAGGATTTCGCGGGCGTGAATGTCGATGATCGTGCTCATGGCAGTCTCCTAAAGGGTTGTTAGCGCAAACATGGCGCGGGTCGGCTTTGCTATAGCGCCTTGGCTGCGGCTTGGGAAGTGCGCGCCGCGCGGCGTTTCAGGCGGGCTTCGCGCAACAGGGTGAAAAGGCCCGCGCCGATCACGATGGTGACGCCGATGAGCGTGTAGAGGTCCGGCGCTTCGGCGAAGAACAGCGCGCCCAGCACCAGCGCGAACAGCATCCGCGAATAGCGGAACGACGAGATGAAGGCCGCGTCGCCGATGCGCGTGGCGGCGATGATGGCAAGATAGGCGGTCATGCCGACAATGACGCAAAGGGCCAAGACGCCCCATTCCAGCGCGGTGGGCAGGACCAGCGACTGCCCCCAGACCCAGCACAGGACAAGGCCCGTGGGCACCAAACCGGCAAAGGCGGCGATGGACAGATGCGGCCCCGAGATCGGGGAGTTGAGGCTGCGCGTCACCAGATCGCGCCCGGCCAGCGCCACCATGCCCACGACCGCCAAAAGCACCAGCGGATCGAAAGTGGCCACGCCGGGTTTGACGATGAACAGGATGCCCGAGAAGCCCACGAAGATCGCCAGCCAGCGCCGCCAGCCCACCGGTTGCCCCAGAAACAGCGCGGCCCCCATGGCGACCACCAGCGGTGTCGCCTGAATGACCGCCGAGACGAGCGTGAGTTCCACCAGCGCCAGCGACGAGATGAAAAAGGCCGTGCCGAAGGCCTCGAAGCCCGAGCGCAGGATCACCCTCGAGCGGCGCTGGTCGGCGACAAAGGCGGGCTTGCCCTGAAACCGCAGCCAGAGCGCAAACAGGATCACCCCGCCCAAGCCCATGGTCGAGACGATCTGCCCGGGCGGCACCGTCCCCGAGAGCGATTTGATCAGCGCATCCTCGACCGCGAAGCCGAACATCGAGGCGACCATCATCACCGCCCCGCGCAGATTGTCGACGCCTGAATTCTCCATCAGACGCGCCGGATCATCAGGTGGTTTCCGGTCTTCTTCGTCTCGACCGCCTTGATCGCATGGGCCAGCGACGACAGTTTCTTGTGCCCATAGGTGCGCGGGTCGAAATCCGGATGCGCGGCAAGGATCATCGAGCCGACACCGCCCAGATGATACCAGTCGTCGTCGCTGTCGATCTTGTCCATCGCCTCAAGAAACAGCACCTGCGCGTCGCGCAGGTTCTGCGCGGCTTCGGTCGTGCGCTCTTCGGCGCTCAGGTTCTCGATCAGGATGAAACGGTTGCAGACGTTGCGCAGGCTGTCGGGGGTCTTGCGTTCGCCGATGCCGATGACGTTCAGCCCGTCTTCGCGCAACCGGTTGGCCAGCGCGGTGAAATCACTGTCGGAGGACACGATCACGAAGCCGTCGAACCGCCGCGTGTGCAGGATGTCCATGGCGTCGATCACCAGCCCGATGTCGCTGGCGTTCTTTTGCTTGGTGTTCGCGGTTTCCTGCCGCGCCACAAGGCCAAGCTGCGGGATCACCTTGCTCCAGCCGTTCAGGCTTTCGGCGGACCAGTCGCCATAGACGCGGCGCAGGGCGGGCTCACCGATGCTCGACACCTCTTTCAGGATCGCTTGCGCGTGTTTCGCGGGCACGTTGTCCGCGTCGATCAGCACGGCAAGCAGGGGGCGGTCTTCAGCCATCTTTCGGCTCCTTTTTCACACCGTAGAGTTCCAGACGGTGCCCGATGAGAACATAGCCCAGCTTGTCGGCGATCCGCTCTTGCAGGGCTTCGATTTCGGCATCGATGAATTCGATCACCTCGCCGGAGGTCAGGTCGATCAGGTGGTCGTGATGTTCCCGGTCCGAGGCTTCGTAGCGCGCGCGCCCGTCGCCGAAGTCGTGTTTGTCGAGGATGCCGGATTCCTCGAACAGCTTCACCGTGCGGTAGACCGTGGCGAGCGAGATGCGCGGATCGGCGGCGCTGGCGCGGGCGTGCAGCTCTTCCACGTCCGGGTGGTCGTCGGCGGCCTCAAGCACTCCGGCAATCACCCGTCGCTGCTCGGTCATGCGCAGGCCCCGCGCTTCACAGCGGGACAGGATGGTGTCGGTCATGGCAGCCTCTATTCGCGGTCCGATCGGCGGTTCGCCGTGTTGTTACGCCATCATAAGGGCAGGGGCCAGAGGGCATCGGGCGGGTGCGGGCCGCGCCCGTCAGCGCCACGGCAGCGCCAGCCATGTGCCGCCCAGAGCGCGCGGTGTGGCCCCGGTGCCCAATTTGAAACGCGCAAGGCCGGGGGCGTGGTCGGTCTCGATCATTCCCAGATCGAAGGTGCTGTGTCCAAGGGTTTGCAGGTGTTCGGCCACATGGGTGAGCAGCACGCGCGGAGCGTTGCAGGCAAGACCCCCTGCGCTGGCCCAGGCGGTCTGATAGGTGGCGACGGGACCGTGACGCAGGACCAGACAAGCGGCCACAAGCGCGACCCCCGCGCGCGCCTCGGCCAACAGCGCGGCACCGGGGTTGGCCCGCGCGAAGTGCTGCAAAAGGGCCGTGGGATAGGCGCGATAGCGCCGCGCCCGAGCCTGTGCCTCGGCATGGGCAAAAAGCGGATGCGCGGCCCCGCTCCAGCCGGTGATGCGCAGATCAAGTCCGGCCGCCGCCCCCTTGCGCAACTGGTTGCGCCACTTGGGGTGCATGGCGGCGCGCAGGTCCGGGACGGTCAGGTCCCAGTCGGCCACATGGGCGGCGGTGAGGATCTGCACATAGCCCGCGCGGCGCATGGCGGCCGGCGCGGGGGCTTCGAGGTTCAGAAGATGCGGGCGCAGGTGCAGGTCTTCGACGCGGAGACGACTGGCGAAATCCACCGTGCCGAAGGGGGCGAACCGGCGCGACAGGACGACCGGCGCGGTGGACCGCAGCGGGGTGCCATAGGCCGCGAGGGCGCGGGCGAACTGCGGCGATTGTTGCAAGGGATGGGCGCGCATTGGGCCATTAACCCCGTCTTTACCTAAGACGCGGTTAATGGTGGCGATGAAACATTTGCCCCGCATCCCCGCGCCAAGGCTCACGCCGCTTGCCACGGCAGTGGTGGCGGCAGCGGTTGCGCTTTTGGGCGGGGCGCTGTTGGCGGTGGTGATGTGAGGCGGGTGGAGTTTGCCGGGTCGGCACCGCCGACCAGCCCCCGACCGCCCCCCCGGGCGGGGGCTTCACCCCCACCCGCGGCCGCGGGCTGGTCTTAGCCTAAACGGGGTGCAGACACTGCTACCCCAGTTGCACCAGCGCGTGGCGCTTTTTGCCCGCGCTCAGCTTGATCGGGGTCGCGAGATCCGCCGGTGCAATCATCCGGCCGGCATCGGTCAGTGCCGCGTCGTTGAGTTTGGCACCGCCTTCGGCGATCAGGCGCTTGGCCTCTTTCCCGCTGCCCGCAAGGCCGGATTTGACGATCAGCTGCACGATGGAAATCCCGTCGCCCAGCTCATCCGGCGACAGTGTCAGCGTCGGCAAATCGTCGCCCACGCCGCCCTTCTCGAAGACCTCTTTCGCGGTCTGCGCGGCGGCCTCGGCGGCCTCTGTCCCGTGCAACAGGGCGGTGACCTCATTGGCGAGGATGATCTTCGCCTCGTTGATCTCGGACCCTTGCAACGCGCCCAGACGCTCACACTCCTCGACCGGCAATTCGGTGAAGAGTTTCAAGAACTTGCCCGTGTCCGCATCGGTCGTGTTGCGCCAGAACTGCCAGAACTCGTAAGGCGACAGCATATCGCCGTTCAGCCAGATCGCGCCGCCCTGCGACTTGCCCATCTTGCGCCCGTCACTGGTGGTCAGAAGCGGTGTCGTGAGACCGAAAATCTCGGTGTCGAGCACCCGCCGCGTCAGGTCGATCCCGTTGACGATGTTGCCCCACTGGTCCGAGCCGCCCATCTGCAGCAAGCAGCCATAGCGGCGGTTCAGCTCAAGGAAATCATAGGCTTGCAGGATCATGTAGTTGAATTCCAGGAACGACAGGGATTGCTCGCGATCCAGCCGCGACTTCACGCTTTCAAACGACAGCATCCGGTTGACCGAGAAATGCCGCCCGATGTCGCGCAGGAAATCGAGGTAGTTCAACCCGTCCAGCCATTCGGCGTTGTTGAGCATCAAGGCGCCGGTGTCACTGTCGTCATAGCTGATCAGCTTGGCAAACACCTGTTTCATGCCGGCGATGTTGGATTCGATCTGCTCGGGCCCCAGCAGCGGACGTTCATCGCTGCGAAACGACGGATCGCCCACCTTGGTGGTGCCACCCCCCAACAGCGTGATCGGCTTGTGGCCGGTTTTCTGTAGCCAGCGCAGCACCATGATGTTCATCAGATGGCCCACGTGCAGCGACTGCGCGGTGGCGTCATACCCGATATAGGCGGGCACGGTGCCGGCGGCCAAAGCCTCGTCCAGACCCTGATAATCCGTGCAGTCGGCCAGAAAGCCACGTTCTGTCATGATGCGGATGAAATCGGATTTGGGATGGTAGGTCATGTCGCGTTCCTGCTAGTTTGCGGGGCAACCTATAGGGGCCGCAGGGCATAAGGGAAAGACCATGTTGAAAGATCGCAAGCTGCGGGTCGTGGGGGCCATGTCGGGCACCTCGCTTGACGGGGTGGACGCGGCCGAGATCGTCACCGACGGGCACCGGATCTTCAGCTTCGGCGACAGTGCCTTCCTGCCCTATGACGCGGCCCAGCGGGCGGTGCTGCGCGGCGCCTTGGGCAAATGGCCCGAGGACGACGTGGCCGAGGTGTCGGAGCTGATCGAGACGGTGCACGCGCAGGTGCTGTCGCGGTTCACGGAGGCCGAGCTTATCGGCTTCCACGGCCAGACGCTGGCCCACGCGCCGCAGGGGCGCGGCACCCATCAGGCGGGGGACGGTGCGGTGCTGGCCGAGGTTCTGGGCACGCCGGTGGTCTGGGACTTCCGCAGCGCCGATGTGCAGATGGGCGGCGAGGGCGCGCCGCTGGCCCCGTTCTATCATTTCGCGCTGGCGCAGAGGATGGGGGCCACCGCGCCGCTGGCGATCCTCAATCTGGGCGGCGTGGGCAATGTGACATGGATTGACCCGAGCCTGCCGCATCCGCACAGCGACGGCGCGCTGCTGGCCTTCGACACCGGTCCGGCCAACGCGCCGATCAACGATCTGATGCAGGCCCGCCGGGGGGCGGACTGCGACACCGACGGGGCGCTGGCGGCGGCGGGGCGCGTGGATCAGGGGGCGATCGACGGCTTCCTGCAACACCCCTATTTCTTCCGCATGCCGCCGAAGTCGCTGGACCGGGATGCGTTCACCGGACTTGTCGAGGCAGTGGCGGAGCTGCCCGACGCCGATGCGGTGGCGACGCTGACCATGGCCTGTGCCGCGTCGGTGGCGCAGGGGCTGCAGGCCTGTCCGGCCCCGCCCGAGCGCATTCTGGTCACCGGCGGCGGGCGCAAGAACCCCACGCTTATGGCGATGCTGGCGCAGGTCTGCACGGTGCCCGTCGCGCCCATCGAAGAGGCGGGGTTCGACGGCGACATGCTGGAAGCGCAGGCCTTCGCCTTTCTCGCCGCGCGGGTGGCCAACGGCCTGCCCACAAGCGCGCCGGGCACCACGGGGGTGGGCGCGCCGGTGGGGGGTGGCACGCTCTCACGTCCCTCAGGCTGAGGCGTTGAGTCGCGCCGCGATGCCGCGCAGAAGCGCCGCGCGGGTGGCCGGATCGGCGATGCGGTCGTAAACCTCGGTGGCGGCGCGGACCATATCGGCGCATGCGGTGGGATTGGCCCGCGCCCAGGTGAGCTTTTCTTCGACGTCGCCCGCGCCCTCGGCCAGCGGCACGTAGTGAACCCAGGGGCGGAAGGCTTCGGTGTAGAACAGCTCCCACCCGTCTTCTTCCTTGAGGATCAACGCGTTGGAGGCCGCCGCCATGAGGAAGTTCGAGCCTGTGTCGTTGCCCGCAAGGCTCAGGATATAGCGGTATCGGTGGAACCAGTCGCGCGGCTTCATGGGCACGCATAGACCGCGCAGGGCGGGTGTTTCCGCCAGTTTCTTCCACTTGTCGCGCAGCACCAAGCCCACGACGAAGTTCTTGTGATGGCGGTAGGTCTTGACGATGCGGTAACGCGGCACGCAGGCGAGGTCGTCGATCACGTCGTCCCAGTCCGGTGCCTCGGGCGGCAGGTCTTCCATGCGAGCGCGCAGGGCGTAAACACCGTGACGCGTGCGGCCCTTCGGGGTCAGGGTGGGCGACATGCGCCCCGTGAGGTTGCCGAGCCAGACGCAACGGTCGATCTTCTCGGCAAAGGGGATTTGGTCGATGGGGTAGCCGCCCACGGCCCCGCGCGGGGCGAGCGTGTGATAGCCCGGCAAGGGCCAGAGCGTGAGGTTCGTGGCCCCCTTGCGCCGGTTGTAGACCACCGTGCGTGGCGGCGCGGCGCGGCGCCCTTTGGTGCCAATATACCGCGCGTCCATCATGTCGATGTTGAGCGGCGGTTCGGCCCCGTGGGCCAGCAACTCGCCCAGCGCCCCTTGCGCCCGTTCCAGCCCTGCCTTGGCGTCGATCCGCAGCGTGCCGTTGGGGGTGCGCAGCATGGGCGCGGGCGCGCCGGTGCGGTCGAGAAAGCCATGGTCGCGCCACAGGATGGAAATCGGGCTAAGGTGCTTTTCCTGTCCGGCGGGTCCTTTGGTTTCACTTGCGAAATCAACGAGGTTGCGGACGAAGTTCATGTCTGGCGGCGGTGCGGGGGGCGGAGTTGGCCCGTCGCGTAGGGCTGTGTGCAATCCGGCTGCGCCTTCCGTCGTCGTCGCGGGCTGCGGACGAGGCTTAGGCGCTGTGAGGTTGTAGTGCGGTTCGAAAAAACCTTGCAGAGTTTCAGAGGGATCGGACGTGACGTTAAAGCAAAGAAAACGCGGATGATCCGCGAAGAGCTGCTTGCACCGCGCAATGTGGTCTCGCTTCTCTGCCGCCCAAAGGTCGGGCAGATCGGCTTCGGCCACGCGGGCGTGCCAGGCGGCGGCGCTGCGGTGGGCACCGCCGTCGGCCGAGAGGCGGTCAGCGATCCAGGCGGCTTCGTCGCGATGGGTCAGGATAAAATAGGCGTCGGGAAAGCGGGCCAGCAAACCGGGGACGAGGTCTTGCACGAAGACTGGCGGCAGGTGGCGCTTGCTTAGATGCGACAGGCCCGACACGCCGACCGCATGGGGCCAGTGGCGCAGCGGGGGCGTGCCGGCGGCCAGTGCATAGGCCAGATCGACCGCGATCTTGCCGCCTTGGTCGTGCCGCCAGAGGTAACCGTTCGCGGCGAAGAGCTGCCCCAGCCACGCCCCTCCGCTCATCGGCAGGCCGATGCCGAACACCCTTGGCGGTCTGGCCTGTTCCGGCATCCCGTGATTCCCCTTGCCCTTGCTGCCCCTTGACGGACAGTGTGCCGCGCCGCGTCCGGCGGCTCAACCGTTCAGGCGGGCAGGTGGATCGGGAATCGCTTGCGCAGATCAGCGTCCAGCGCCGGATCGAAGCGCGCGGGCGCGCGGGTGGCGAGGATCGCCTCTTTGCGTTTGATGGTCTGTTCGATGAGGTCGGGCCGGTCGCTTTCGGCCCATTCCTTGGGGCTCATCCGGTTGCCGAGGGCCGGATAGACGCAATCGCGCTCCATATGGCTGAGCGTGCGGTCGGTGCCGAGGTAATGGCCCGGCCCGCCCATGCAAACTTCGGCCATCTGGTCGAGGGCGAGGGTCTCATCGTCCACCTCGATCCCGCGCACGCAGCGTTGGGCCTGCCCGATGATATCGTCTGCGAGAATCAGGCTTTCGTGGCAGAACCCCAGAAGAGACGCATGCATGCCCGCCGCCTCATAAATCATGTTGCAGCCCGCAAGCCCCGCCATGACGTTCGAGCACATCTGCTCCCATCCGGCTTGCATGTCGGGCATCTTGCTGTCCGACGCGCCCGCCGCCGCGCCGCCGGGGACGCCGTAGAAGGCGTGCATCTGCGCGCAACCGGCGGTGAGCAACGCCTGTTCGCCCGAGCCTACGGTCATGGCACCCGTGCGCAGGTCCAGCCCGAAGGGCCAGGTGCCGAAGATCGCCGGATGGCCGGGGGCAATCGCGTTGACATAGACCAGCCCCGCCAGACATTCCGCCACGGCCTGTGTGATCGCACCGGCGATGGTGCTGGGGGCGGTGGCCCCCGACATCCCCGCCGAGAGCAGCAGCACCGGCATCCCGCCGCGCACGCAGGTCTCCATCGACTCGCAGCTTTCGGTGGCGAATTTCATCGGCGGGACGACAAAACAGTTCGACATGGACACGAAGGGCCGCGCGCGGAATTCGGCCTCGCCCCCGGCGATGGCGTAGCACAGGTCAAGGCAGGGCTGTGCATGGGACGGGTCCGAGATCGAGGTGCCCACGTGTTTGGTGGTGCCGGCGCAGCAGGCGTAAATGGTGTTGAGGTCCATCTCGAGGTTGTCGGCGATGTCGCGGGCCACCATGGGGCGTTGCAGGAAGTGCACGTTGTCCAGCGTGTCGGCAATCCGCGCGGCGTCGTGCAGGTCTTGCAGGGTGCTGTCGCGGAAGGCGTTGCCGGTCACATCGACCATATTCACCGCAGCCCCGGCGGTGCCGTAGTGCACCCGCTGGCCCGAGAGGTCGAGGTCATGGCGGGGATCGCGCGCGCAAAGCGTGAGGTCCTTGCAAGCGACGGCGAGCATGTCTTCCACCAGCGCGCGCGGGAAGCGGATGCGGCCATCGTCGCCAAGGATTGCGCCTGCGCCCGTCAGGATTTCGACGCCGGACGGCGGCGCGTCGGCCAGGCCGATGGTCTCGAGCGCGGTGAGGGCGGCGTTGTGGATTTTCTGCACATCCGCGTTCGAAAGCGGACGGTACGTGCCACCGGTCATGCCCGGTCGGATCGGGCGCATATCGTCGGACATGGGCGCGGCGCGCAGGGCGAGGCGGGCGGCACGACCGCCGGAGCGGCCAGCGCGGCGGGAGGGAGCGTGATCAGTCATGGTGGTAGCCTTGTGAAAGGATCGAAAGAAAAGGGGGGGGGGGCGGGGGTCAGGCCCCGCCGGGCCGCCCCCGGGCCGCACGACCGCGCCGGGCGCCGATGGTCAGGCGAATGCGAACGGGATGGGTTTCGATGCTCACATCAAGGCTCCTTTCCGCTCAGCGTCGGACGTCCGTTTGCGACGGTCTGTCCCCTTTGCGACGTCCGGGCAAAATTGCGACAGTGCGGCTAAAATCGACCTTTTTTGCTCGGATCAGGGAACCCGCTGATTTGGTGGGGTTTTCCGCCGATGCGCAGGCCCGGATGGGCAGAAAATCGCCTGCGATTTCGTGACCCCGTGCATCCCGGAACAGAGCGATTACATGGGCGTTGAGGTCCCGTGAACGATGTGCGGATGCACTGCACACGTTTTGAAAATCGACCTTGTGTGAAAAGGAAAAAACAAATGACACGTACGTTTATCACATCCTGTGCCGCCGCAGCCCTTGCCGTTGCCGCAGCCCCCGCTTTCGCTGGCAACCTGGCCGAGCCCGTTGTGGTTCAGGCCCCGGCCCCCGTCATGGCCGCCCCCGTGGTCATGGGCAGCGACTGGACCGGCGCCTATGTCGGTGGCTCGCTGGGCTATGCGGACATCGAAGACGATGGCGCCCTGTTCGACGACGATGCCAATGGTATGACCTACGGTGTGCACGCCGGTTACGACTACGACTTCGGGACGTTCGTTCTGGGTGGTGAGATCGAAATCGCCGGTGCGGACATCGAAGATGGTGTGTCCGGTGCCGAAGTCGATTCGATCGCGCGCCTCAAGGCCCGTGCCGGTTATGATGCAGGCCAGTTCATGCCTTACCTGACCGCAGGTGTGGCCCAGCTGAACCTTGATTCCGGTGACGACACCGGCGCCGTTTACGGTGTGGGTCTGGACTACAAGGTGACCGACAGCATCCGCGTGGGTGGTGAAGTGCTCAAGCACGACTTCGAGGATTTCAACGACACCGGCAACGACATTGACGCCACGACAGCCTCGCTGCGCGTGTCCTACGAATTCTAAGCGACCGGCCCGATGGGGCTGATCGGGGCGCGGCGGGGAAACCTGCCGCGCCCTTTTTCGTGCGGGTGGCGGGGCATGACTTCGGGCCGCTTGGCGGCCGGTTCGGCCACAGCGGTTCGGTCATTTCGCAGATATGTCAGTCAGGAGTGACGGGCCCGCCAGTGCGGAATGGTCCGGCGCGGCCCCTTGTTGAATGGGAAGGACCGCGTCGCGTTGTGCCGTGGGTCTGCACCCGATATGCCAGCCCCCATGATCAAAGGCGGGCTTGGGTGGTCTGGGACCCGTGACCTGTTTCCTGTGGCACCTTTGTGGGGCGCCTGAACGTTCGCGGACAGGTTTAGGCGCATAGGGTAAACACAGGCTGAGGTGACCGTGACGCTGCGCCGTTGATTTGCGCAACGGGGCAGGCTACAACCGCGGGCATGAAGAGCATTTGCAATATTTGCTGCATTATTCCCTGCTGACCATCCGGCGGGCCGCTCTTTCACGTTTCATCACTTACATGAAGTTGCTAAGCCCGCGGGGACACTCCCTATGAGGCCGCTATGACGATCAGATTGTACAACACCGCCCAGCGCAAGAAGGTGGAATTCGCGCCGATCGACCCCGAGAACGTGCGCATGTATGTCTGCGGGCCGACGGTCTATGACCGCGCCCATCTGGGCAACGCGCGCCCCGTGATCGTGTTCGATACGCTGTTCAGGCTCTTGCGGCATGTCTATGGCGCGGAGCACGTGACCTATGTGCGCAATTTCACGGACGTGGACGACAAGATCAACGCGACGGCGCTGGCGCGGAAAGAGGCGGGGGCCGAAGGGTCGCTGGAGGAACTGGTGCGCGAGCGCTCGGACGAGACCATCGGCTGGTATCACGCGGATATGGACGCACTGGGGGCGCTGCGGCCCACGAAAGAGCCGCGGGCCACAGCGTTCATCGGTCAGATGGTAGCGATGATCGAAGCGCTGGTCGAGAAGGGCCACGCCTATGCCAAAGAAGGGCACGTGCTGTTCCGCGTGCGGTCCTATGAGAAGTATGGCGCGCTGTCGGGGCGCACGGTGGATGACATGATCGCGGGCGCGCGGGTCGAGGTCGCGCCCTTCAAGGAAGACCCGTTGGATTTCGTGCTGTGGAAGCCGTCGACGGATGATCTGCCCGGCTGGGACAGCCCTTGGGGGCGCGGGCGGCCCGGCTGGCATATCGAATGCTCGGCCATGGCGGCGGAGCTTCTGGGCGAGAGTTTCGACATTCACGGCGGCGGCAACGATCTGCAATTCCCGCACCACGAAAACGAGATCGCGCAATCGGCCTGCATGGGGCACGGGTTCGCCAACGTCTGGATGCACAACGAGATGTTGCAGGTCGAGGGTAAGAAAATGTCCAAGTCGCTGGGCAATTTCTTCACCGTGCGCGATTTGCTGGAGCAGGGCGTGCCGGGCGAGGTGATCCGCTTCGTGATGCTGTCGACGCATTACCGCAAGCCGATGGATTGGACCGAGAAGAAGCGGGTTGAGGCGGAGAAGGTGCTCGCACGACTCTATGCAGCGGCGGCTGGCGTCAAACCGTCTGACGGGGTGGATGTGTTGATTATCGACGCCTTGTCAGATGACTTGAACACGCACGCGGCGCTCCAGCGAATGCAGCAGCTCCAGAAGAAACCGGCGGAACTGCGGGCAGCTATGGAACTCTTGGGCTTCGGGAGTCCCGAAGAGGTTGATTGGTGGCGTAGCGATTTGACGATGACGTCCGGACCAACCGCCCTTGGCGGCGAAAGTCTATCTGAGCTGATGAATTTAATTCACCCGTATCTAGACCACTGGCAATCACTCAGAGATCAAAAGCGTTGGGCTGAGGCTGATGAATTTAGGCAGAAGCTTAACGAAGCTGGCCTCGTCGTGCAGGCGACACCTACAGGACCGCAAGGGGAGCGTTCCAGCAACTTCGACCCCTCCAAACTGGAGGGCTTGCTATGACCCTTGCCGCAACGCACGACAGTCCCCGGCCGCGGGTGGGGGGGAAGCCCCCGCCCGGGGGGGCGGACGGGGGCTGTCCGGATCGCAGGGCGATCCGTCCGCAGGACTCCGCCGACCGCGGCTGGGGGGATCGCCGCCGCCCGGCGGGGCGGTCGGGGGCTGACCTTGCCACAAGCGCCACGGCGGCGGCCAAGCCAGACGGGGAGGGCCTAGAATGACCAAGGAACGTCTTTACCTTTACGACACCACCCTGCGCGATGGGCAGCAGACGCAGGGTGTGCAGTTCTCCACCGACGAAAAGCACGCCGTGGCGCGGATGCTGGATGATCTGGGCGTGGACTACATCGAAGGCGGCTGGCCGGGGGCGAACCCCACCGACAGCGAGTTCTTCGAGGATGCGCCAAAAACCCGCGCGCGGCTCACCGCGTTCGGGATGACCAAACGGGCGGGGCGCTCGGCCGAGAACGACGATGTGCTCGCCGCGGTGATGAACGCGGGCACGCAGGCGGTCTGCATCGTCGGCAAGACCCATGATTTCCACGTCGAAGCCGCCCTTGGCATCACGTTGGAGGAGAACATCAAGAACATTTCCGCCTCGGTCGCGCATATCGTCGTCAGCGGGCGCGAGGCGTTGTTCGACGCGGAACACTTCTTCGACGGGCTGAAATCCAACCCCGAGTACACGCTGTGCGCGGCCAAGGCGGCCTATGACGCGGGCGCGCGCTGGGTGGTGCTCTGCGACACCAACGGCGGCGCGCTGCCTCATGACGTGCGCGCGGGCGTCAAGGCCTTGATCGAGGCGGGCGTGCCGGGAAGCCATATCGGCATCCACACCCACAACGACACCGAGAACGCCGTGGCCAACAGTCTGGTCGCCGTGGCGGCGGGCGCGCGGCAGGTGCAGGGCACGCTCAACGGGTTGGGCGAACGTTGTGGCAATGCCAACCTCACCACTCTGATCCCGACGCTGGCGCTGAAGGAACCCTATGCGAGCCAGTTCGAGACGGGGGTGACGGCCGAGGCGCTGACCAGCCTGCTGCGCGTGTCGCGCCGGCTCGATGAAATCCTCAACCGGGTGCCGCAGAAACAGGCCGCTTACGTCGGCGTCAGCGCCTTTGCCCATAAGGCGGGGCTGCATGCCAGCGCCATCGCCAAGGACCCCAGCACCTATGAGCATATCGACCCCGCGCAGGTCGGCAATGCGCGGATCGTGCCCATGTCGAACCAGGCGGGGCAGTCGAACCTGCGCGAACGGCTGGGCGCCATGGGGCTTGAGGTTGCCAAGGGCGACCCGGCCCTTGCGCGCATCCTTGACCGGGTGAAAGAGCGCGAGGCGGCGGGCTATTCCTATGACACAGCGCAGGCCTCGTTCGAGGTGCTTGCGCGGGAAGAGCTGGGCGTGATGCCCGATTTCTTCGAGGTAAAACGCTACCGCGTCACGGTCGAGCGGCGGCGCAACAAACGCAATGAGATGGTCTCGCTCTCCGAGGCGGTGGTCGTGGTGAAGGTGGACGGGCAGAAGACCCTGTCGGTGTCGGAGAGCCTCGGGCCCGATGGGTCCGATCAGGGGCCGGTGCATGCGCTCAGCCGCGCGCTGATGAAGGATCTGGGGCGCTATGCGGAACACGTGGCCGACATCCGGCTGACGGACTTCAAGGTGCGCATCACCAATGGCGGCACCGAGGCGGTGACGCGGGTCATCATCGACAGTGAAGACGGGCAGGGGCGCACATGGTCTACGGTGGGGGTCAGCGCCAACATCGTCGATGCCTCGTTCGACGCGCTGGTCGATGCGATCCGCTGGAAGCTGGTGCGCGACGGGGCGCAGGATGGGGCGACGCTGTGAGCTTCGACGCCTGCGCCGCCAGCGTCGAGAAAGGCGATCCGGAACGGTTCCGCGCGGCCATGGCGAGCCCTGTCGCCGCCCGCCGCGTGTTGTTTCCGCTGTATGCCTTCAACATGCAGGTGGCGCGGGCCCCTTGGGTGACCGAGGAGCCGATGATCGCCGAGATGCGCCTGCAATGGTGGCGTGACGCGCTGGAGGAGATCGCGGAGGCGCGCGCGGTCCGCAAACATGAGGTGACGACGGAACTGGCCGAGGTGCTGGATGTACCCGGGGCGCAGGCGCTCGACCGGCTGGTCGCGGCGCGGCGCTGGGATGTCTATAAGGACACCTTTGAGGATGCCGCCCATTTCCGGGAGTATCTCGAGGCCACCTCCGGGGAATTGATGTGGCAGGGCGCGCGAGCGCTGGGCGCACCGGAGAGCGCGCGGGAGACGGTGATCGCCATCGGTCATGGCACGGGTCTCGCGCGGTTCTTGGCCGCCGCGCCCACGCTTGAAGACAAGGGCCGCAAGCCTTTGGTGGATGGCCGCCCTGAGGCCATCGCGCAACTGGCGCAAGAGGCGCTGACGCGGCTGCGTGAGGCGGGCCGCTGGGCGGGCCTGTCCGGTCTGCCCCGTGCGGCGCTTCTGGAAAGCTGGGAGGCCGCGCCCCTGTTGCAGCAGATCGCGCGTCAGCCGGACCGGGTCGCGCAGAACAGCGTCGGGATCAGCCCGTTTCGGAGCCGTCTCAGGCTGGCGCGCCGCGCCGCACGTCTGGCCCGCGCCTAGGCGTCGCGACCCCGGGGGCGCAGGGCCAGCCAGATCAGCGCACCGCCGGCCAGCGCGATGAACGGCGCCATGGCGAGGTTCACGGCGGTCCAGCCTTCCATCGGCGAGCCGCCCGAGCAGTTCATCAGCCCGCCCGACGCCAGCGAGGCCAGAGTGACCGAGCCGAAGACCACCATGTCGTTCAATCCCTGCACGACGCCGCGCTCATGAGGCGCGTGGGATTCGGTCAGCAGCGTGGTCGCGCCGATAAAGCCGAAGTTCCAGCCCAGCCCCAGCAGGATCAGCGCCGCGTAGAAGCTGAACAGAGAGGGTTGGTCCGCATCGGCGAAGTTGACCCCCAGCAGCGCGGCGGCACCCGCCCCGGCAAGGATCGCCACGCCGACGCCCATGATCGTCTTGACCCCGAAGCGCACGATCAGATGGCCGGTGAAGAAACTGGGCGCGAACATGGCCAGCACATGGGCCGAGACGATGTCATTGGCGCTGCTGAGCGCATAGCCGCAGCCGACCACGGCCAGCGGGGTCGAGGTCATGATCAGGTTCATCAGCGAATAGGCCACCAGCGCCACGATCATCGCCACGATGATATTGGGATCCGACAGCAGCGCACGGCGGCTGCGGGGTGGGGTGGCGGCAAGGGGCGCAGGCTCGCGCCGCGTGCCCTTGGGCAGGTCCAGCGCGGTGAACAGGAACATGCCCACGAGGTTGAGCATGATGATCACAAGATAGGTGCCCAGAAACGGCACCACGAAGCTGCCCTCGACGATCTTGTTGAGTTGCGGCCCGAGGATCGCGGACAACAGCCCCCCCGCCATGACATAGGAGATCGCCTTGGGCTTGTAGCTGTCCGAGGCGGTGTCCGTCGCGGCGAAGCGGTAAAAACCCTGCGCGGACATATAGATGCCGGTGAAGTAAGAGCCGATGAGCAGGATCGGGAAGGAGCTGGCATAAAGCCCGTAGGCGGCAACGGCGGCGCCGACCGCCCCGGCGAGCGCTCCGATGTAGAAGCCGAAGCGCCGACCCCGCGATTGCATCAAGGGCGAAAGCCACGGCGCGGTGGTCATTGACCCGAAGATGATGAGCGAGATCGGCAGCGTCGCCCAGCAGACATTACTGGCCAACTGCTTGCCCGCCAGCCCGCCGACGACGAAAATCATCGGCATCTGCGCGCCCAGAATGGCCTGCGCGAGCACAAGCACGGCCACGTTGCGCTTGGCGCGGCGATCATCGGGGAGGAGGGCTGTGGTCTCGGTCATGGCCCATGGCTACTGCGGCGCGCGGGGGGGTGCAATGGGCCACGATCTGCGAGGGGCTCAGGGCGTGTGGATGATATGGGCGAAAGAGCCGCGCACGCGCCCCGCCCGCAGGCCCATAGGGGCGAGCGGCGTGCCCTCGGCGTCGGTCGCCTCGAACAACGCCTCGCCCTGTGCGTCGAGCGTCGTGGCGTAGTGGAACTCATGGCCGCGGTGGGCGGTGCCGGTCTGGCGGTCACGCAGGTGGCGGTAGCCCAGATGCAGTTTGCGGTTGGCGAAACTGGTGGTCAGGCCGAGAAGCCCCGCCATGGGGTGGCGGGTGCCCTCGGCGTCGATCAGCGTCTCGCCCAGAACCATGTAACCGCCGCATTCTCCATAGATGCCAGTGGTTTGCGCGGCGTTCTTCAGGCTTTGCATGAAGGTGTGACTGCTTGCGAGTCGGGCGGCGTGAAGCTCGGGGTAGCCGCCGGGTAGGAAGATTTCATCGGCCTGCGGCACCAGATCATCGGCCAGCGGCGAGAAGAACGCCACCTCGGCCCCCTGTGCTGTCCAGTCGGCGAGGTGATGGGGATAGAGGAACGAAAAAGCCGCGTCGCGCGCGACGGCGATGCGGCGCGGCGGGTGGGCCGTGGGCGATGGGGGCGGTGTGGCTTGCGGAAGGGGTCCCATGAGCGCGCGGAGCTGCGACAGATCGACATGGGCGGCGATGACCTCGGCGGCGCGGTCAAGGAAGGCGTCAAGGTCCGGCATCTCGCCCGCTTGCACCAGCCCCAGATGGCGCGACGGACGGGCCAGCGCGGCGCTGCGGGGCACCGCGCCCAGCACGGGCAGGCCCAGCGGTGCGAGTGCGCGGGTCAGCATGGCCACGTGACGCGCGGACCCCGTGCGGTTGAGGATCACGCCCGCGATCCGCACGGCCGGATCGTGCCCCGCGAAGCCCGCGACGAGGGCGGCGACGGACTGCGACATGGCCTTGGCATCGACGATCAACACCACCGGCAGCCCCAGGGTGCGGGCCAGATCGGCGGTCGAGCCTTTGCCGTCGGGCGGCGCGCCGTCGAAGAGGCCCATGGCCCCTTCGATGATGAGCGGATCAGGACCGGCGGCAAGGTGGCGCAGACGCTTCGGCGGCATGGCCCAGGCGTCGAGATTGACGCAAGGCGCTCCGGTGGCGGCGGCGTGGAACTGCGGGTCGATGTAATCGGGGCCGGATTTCGCGGAGCGCACCGGCTGGCCCGCGCGGCGCAGGGCGCGCAGCAGGCCCAGCGTCAGCGTCGTCTTGCCCGCGCCCGACGAGGGCGCCGAGAGGATCAGGCCCGCCATGGCACCACCTGTGGCGACCGGCCCTCCGGGGGGAGTTTATCCGGCCAGATGAAGGGGGAGATGCCCATGGGATCAGGCGGTTTCCGCAGGACGCCCGCGCCCCAAAGGATCGAGGTTCCGCGGAGCCTCACCGGCCAGTTGCCCTTGCCAATCCAGGACTTCGCGCATCTTCACCGCGCGTCCGACACAGATAATGGCGGGAGGTTCCAGCCCTGCTGTGGCGATGTCGGCCTCAACGGTGCCGAGCGTGGTTTCCAGCACCTGTTGGTCGGCCGTGGTGGCGGTGGTGACGACGGCCACCGGTTCGTCCGCCGCACGGCCCGCGTCCAGCAAGGCGGCGCTGATCTGGGCGATGTGTTTCATGCCCATGTAGATGACGATCACCTGAGAGCCCTTGGCAATGGCCTGCCAGTCGAGCGATTGCGGCGCCTTGCCCGATTGGTCGTGACCGGTGACGAAGGTCACCGACTGGTTCACGTCGCGGTGGGTGACCGGGATGCCCGCATAGGCCAGACCGCCGATCCCCGCCGAGATGCCGGGAATGATCCGTACAGGCACGCCGTGCTGGATCAGGGTCTGCGCCTCTTCCCCGCCGCGCCCGAAGACGAAGGGATCACCCCCCTTGAGCCGAAGCACCCGTTTGCCGGCGCGCGCGAGATCCACCAGCCGCAGCGAGATGTCGCGCTGTTTGGCGCTGGGTTTGCCGCCGCGTTTGCCCGCGTAGATGTGGTCGGCTTGTGGGGCCCAGTCGAGGATCGCCTCTTGCACCAGCGCGTCGTAGATCACCACATCGGCCTGCGCCAGCGCGTTCAGGGCGTGCAGGGTCAGAAGGCCGGGATCGCCGGGGCCGGCGCCGCAGAGCCAGACCCAGCCGGGTTCGAGCACGGGCCAGCCCGGGCCGGTCGCGAGGGGGGGGAGTCGCATATCCATGCCCCCTTATGCCGCGCGTAGGGGTGCTGGGGAAGAGGACAAGCGACGCAGTTTTGCGGATTGGCGTCACCGGGGGACGGGGGTAAGGTCGCGGCGATGACACGGGTGCCGATAGGGGAATTGCGCCGGGGATGGACCACCGGCGCCTGCGCGACGGCTGCCACCAAGGCGGCGCTTATGGCGCTGTGGGGGGCGGCGCCTGCGCGCGTGTCGATCACCCTGCCCAAGGGCGAGCAGCCCGTCTTCGACGTGGTCGGTGCGCGGCAGGGCGCGGCCTGGGCCGAGGCGGGGATCGTTAAGGATGCGGGCGACGACCCGGATGTGACCCACGGTGTGACGGTGATCGCGCGGGTGCGGCGCTCGGCCGGGGGGGTGGTGTTCAAGGCGGGCGACGGGGTTGGAACGGTGACGCGGGCGGGCCTGCCCATTGGCGTGGGCGAGCCTGCGATCAACCCTGTGCCCCGCGCGATGATGGAGGACGTCGTGGCCGAGGTGGCGGCGGCGTGTGCGCAAGCGCCGGACATCGAGATCACGATCAGCGTGCCGGGCGGCGCCGAGATCGCGCAAAAGACGTGGAATCCGCGACTGGGGATCGAGGGCGGGCTGTCGATCCTTGGCACCACGGGCATCGTGCGGCCGTTTTCCTGTGCCGCCTGGATTGCGAGCATTCACCGCGGCATCGACGTGGCCCGCGCGGACGGGCTGACCCATGTGGCGGGCTGCACCGGAAACACCAGCGAAAAGGTGGTGCAGGCGCTTTACGGGCTGCCGGATCACGCAATGCTCGACATGGGGGATTTCGCGGGCGGGATGGTGAAATATCTGCGCCGCCATCCGGTGCGCCATGTGACCATTGGCGGCGGGATCGGGAAGCTGACAAAACTGGCGCAGGGGGCGGTGGACCTGCATTCGGGGCGCAGTCAGGTGGATTTCGCCGCATTGGCCGACTGGCTGGGCGATGAACGGCTGGCCACGGCAAACACCGCGCTTGAGGCTTACGAGATGGCCGGGCCCGCGCTGGCCGAGCAGGTGGCGCAACGGGCGGCGGCGCGCGCGATGGAGATGTTTGCGGGCGGGCATCTGCCGCAACGGCTCGACATCGTGGTGATCGACCGCGCGGGGGCGATTCTGGCCCGGGCGGAGCGGTCCGCACCATGACGCTGTTGCTGCTGGCGGGCACCTCCGAGGCGCGGCGCATCGCCTGGGGGCTCGCGGACCGGGGACGGCGGGTTGTGGCCTCGCTCGCCGGCGCCACGCGGCGGCCCGAGCCGTTGCCGGTGCCCACGCGGGTGGGTGGTTTCGGCGGTGAGGCGGGGTTTCGCGCCTATCTTGCGGCGGAGAACATCAGCGCGGTGCTGGACGCGACCCATCCGTTCGCCGCGCAGATCACCGCGCGCACGGCGCGGGTCTGCGGCGCGCTGGGGCTGCCCTATGCACAGGTGTTGCGGCCCCCGTGGGTGCCCGGCGCGGGGGACCGCTGGACGATGATCGACGCGCCGGACGAGGCGGCGGCCCATATCCCGCGCGACGCCGTGGTGTTTCTGGCCACGGGGCGGCAGACGCTGCCCGCCTTCGCCAACCTTGAAGGGCGGCGGGTGCTGGCGCGGGTGGTCGATCCGCCCGATCAGCCGTTTCCCTTCGCGGGCGGGGAGTTCGTCATCGCGCGGCCGCCGTTCAAGTTTGATGCAGAGGTTGCGCTGTTCAAGGCGCTGGGCGTGACCCATCTGGTGGCCAAGAACGCCGGGGGCGCGGGCGGGCGTGCCAAGCTCGCGGCGGCGCGGGCCCTGGGCTGTCCGGTGGTGATGCTCAACCGTCCACAGATGCCCGACGCGGTGCGGGTGGAAACGGTGGCGGAGGCCGTGGCCTGGGTGGAGGCGCTGTGATGGAGCGGATCATCGAGACCGAGGCCGATGTGGCCGAAGGGATGGCTTGGCTCGCGGCCCGCTGTCCACGGATGAAAGCGGCTTACGCGCTGACCGGTCCCTTGCCGCTGCGCAGGCGGGCGGATGGTTTCGCGCAACTGGTGAGCGCGATTGTCGGCCAGCAGGTGAGCATCGCCAGCGCGGCGGCGATCTGGGGCCGGATGGAGGCGGCGGGCATGGTCACGCCCGAACGTTGCGCCGAAGCCAGCGCCGAGGAGTTGCGGGCGCTGGGGCTGAGCCGGCAGAAAATCCGCTACACCCAAGCGCTGGCGCGGTCGGGCATTGACTTCGACAGCCTGCGCGCGATGCCCAGCGACGCGGTGATCGCCACGCTGACGCAGGTGCCGGGGATCGGGCCCTGGACGGCGGAAATCTATGCCATGTTCTCGCTGGGGCGGGCGGATGTCTTCGCGCCCGGCGATCTGGCGCTGCAGGAAGCGGCGCGGGTGCTTTACGAGTTGCCCGAGCGGCCCAAACCCGCCGCGTTCCGCACCATGGCCGAGGATTGGGCCCCGTGGAGAGCGGTTGCAGCGCGGCTGCTCTGGGCCTACTACGCGACCTTGAAGAACAGGGAAGGCATCCGATGACACGTGTTTTGAAATCGCAACGGCGCGAGCCTCTGTCCGGCGAGATGCGCTCGGCGGTGGTGTTCCTGCATGGCTATGGCGCGAATGGCGCGGACCTGATGGGGCTGGCCGATCCCTTGGCCGAGCATCTGCCCGACACCGCCTTTTTCGCCCCCGACGCGCCCGAGAACTGCCCCGGCGCGCCGATGGGGTTCCAGTGGTTTCCCATTCCCTGGATCGACGGTTCCTCGGAAGAGGAGTCCCGCGCCGGCATGGAGCGAGCGGCGGATGATCTGAACGCCTATCTCGACGGGATCATGGTGGACGAGGATCTGCTGCCCGAGCAAGTCATGGTCTTCGGGTTCAGTCAGGGCACGATGATGGCGCTGCACGTGCTGCCCCGGCGTGAGGATCCGGTTGCGGGGCTTTGCGCCTTCTCGGGCCGTTTGCTTGAGGGCGAGTTGCTGAAGGACGAGGTCGTGAGCCGCCCGCCGGTGCTGCTGGTGCATGGCGACCAGGACGACGTGGTGCCGGTGCAATCGCTGCCCGAAGCGGCAGAGGCACTGCAGGAAGCGGGCTGGAGCGAGGTCTATGCCCATATCCAGAAGGGCACCGCCCACGGGATCGCGCCCGACGGGTTGCAGGTGGCGCTGGCCTTCATGCGCGACCGGCTGGGGCTGGGCTGAAACCCGCCTGCCGCCCCTACGACACGCCTGTGACCGCTGACCACATCTGGGACTTGTCAGCTTTCGAGAGCCATATATAGTCCACCCTATAGGCAGGAGCGGGGCTCCCGCTCTGATGCCGTCTCAGGTAGACAGGGTGGGCGCGATTTTGCAGACAGATATTCACACCACGGGCAGGCGGGGCGGTGCGGACCCGGTCGCGGGCACGTTCCGGACAAGTTTCGTGCGCCAGCCTGCGGGGCTCAAACAGCGGCCCGCGCTGGTGCTCAACGCCGATTACCGGCCCTTGTCCTATTACCCGCTGTCGCTGTGGCCCTGGCAGGAGGCGGTCAAGGCCGCTTGGCTGAACCGCGTTGATATCATTGCCGAATATGACGAAGTGGCGCGCAGCCCCTCGATGGAGATCCGGATCCCCAGCGTGGTGGTGCTGCGCGATTTCGTCAAACCCCAGCGCCGCGTTGCCTTTACCCGGTTCAATCTGTTTCTGCGGGATGAGTTCACCTGTCAGTATTGCGGCACCACCGGCGATTTGACCTTCGATCACGTGGTGCCCCGCGCGGCGGGGGGTGTCACCTCGTGGGAGAATGTCGTCGCCGCCTGTTCGCGGTGCAATCTGCACAAGGGGTCGCGCAGCCTGAAGCGGTCGGGTCTGTCTTTGCGCAAACAGCCGCGCCAGCCCGCCGCCGAGCAGTTGCGCAACATCGGGCGCAAGTTTCCGCCGAACCATCTGCACGAAAGCTGGATCGATTTCCTGTATTGGGATGCGGAACTCGAAGCCTGATCCCGAGCGTATGCCCGATGTCCCCCTTGGGGGTCGCGATCCTGGGCCGGGATGCTAGACTTGCCGCATGCAGCCCGATAGAGAGGGGTTGTTAGCGCTAACTTGCGCAGAAATTAGAGGGAAGAGGCGAAGCGAATGGTCTCACGCGTGATTCCGGTCGAGGATTTCGACCTTGTGATATTTGGCGGCACCGGGGATCTGGCCCGGCGCAAGATCCTGCCCGGCCTGTTCCGGCGGTTTCTTGCAGGGCAGATGCCCAAGGGGGCGCGGATCATCGGCGCGGCCCGGTCCGAGTTGGACGACGCTGGCTATCGCAAGATGGTCGATGAGGCGATCGGCGAATTCGGCGGTGTCGATGCGAAACGCGCGGATCTGGACGCCTTTCTGGCGCAGCTTCACTACATCACCGTGGATGCGCGCGGCACCGATGGCTGGTCCGAGTTGCACGATCTGATCCGCTTCGATCTGGTCAATGCCTTCTATTTCTCTGTTGCGCCCAGCCTGTTCGGGGATCTGGCCGAGCGGTTGCACGACTACAAGATCGCCGACGACGACAGCCGCATCGTGGTTGAGAAACCCTTCGGCCGCGATCTCGAGACCGCGCAGGCGCTCAACAACACGCTGGCGCAGCATTTTGACGAGACGCAGATCTACCGGATCGACCATTATCTCGGCAAGGAGACGGTGCAGAACCTAATGGCGGTGCGCTTTGGCAACCTGCTGTTCGAGCCGCTGTGGAACAACCACTACATCGACCATATCCAGATCACCGTGGCCGAGACCGTGGGGGTTGAGGGGCGGGGCGCTTATTACGATCAGGCGGGCGCGATGCGCGACATGGTGCAGAACCACCTGATGCAGCTGTTGTGCCTGATCGCGATGGAGGCTCCGTCGGTCTTCGACGCCGATGCGGTGCGGGACGAAAAGCTCAAGGTGATCCGCGCGTTGCAGGAACCCGCGCCCCATCACATCGTGCGCGGCCAGTATGATGCAAGCAAAACCGCGCCGGGCTACCGCGAAGAGGCCGGCAACCCCCAATCGCACACCGAGAGTTTCATCGCCTTGCGGTGCGAGATTGCCAATTGGCGGTGGGCCGGGGTGCCGTTCTATCTGCGCACGGGCAAGAAGCTCAAGGCGCGCTCGTCCGAGATTACGGTGGTTTATAAAGACATCGGTCATTCGATCTTTCCGGGCGACGAGAAGCGCCACCGCAACATCCTGCGCATCCAGTTGCAGCCCAATGAGGGGATGGAGCTGCAGGTGACGATCAAGGAGCCGGGGCCGGGGGGCATGCGGCTGATCGACGTGCCGCTTGATATGACTTTCGCCGAGGCTCTGGGGCCGGATGCCGAGGATTCCACCGACGCCTATGAGCGGCTGATCATGGATGTGATCCGCGGCAACCAGACCCTGTTCATGCGCGGCGACGAGGTTGAGGCCGCGTGGCGCTGGACCGATCCGATCATCGAGGGCTGGCAGCGGCGCGGCGATGTGCCCAAGCTGTACGATCAGGGAACGACCGGACCGGAAGACGCGTTGATGCTGCTGCATCGTGAGGGCCGGCGCTGGCAAGGGATCAAGGAGTAATCCAATGGACTTTATCGAATATCCGGATGTGGAAATGTTGATGATAAATCTGGCCAACAAACTGGCCGGAGAGATCCGCACCGGACTTCTGAGCCATGAGCGGGTGACTTTCGCGGTGCCCGGCGGCTCAACGCCGGGGCCGATGTTCGACGTGCTCTGCGGGGCGCGGCAGCTGGACTGGAGCCGGGTGGATGTGATGCTCACCGATGAGCGGCTGGTGCCCGAGGATCACGAGCGGTCAAACACGCGGTTGTTGCGTGAACGGCTGCTGGTCGATGCAGCGGCCGAGGCGCGTTACGTGCCCATCGTGCCGCAGGACGAGGGGCTTGAGGCGCGGGCAGCACAAGTCGCCGAACATCTGCCGATCACGGTGCTGTTGCTGGGCATGGGCGCGGATATGCACACTGCAAGCCTGTTTCCCAATTCCGCCGATCTGGACCACGCGCTGAACACCGATGCAGCCCTGGCCCATGTGCAGCCCCGCGACGGGCTTGAGCCGCGGGTGACACTGAGCGCCAAGGCGCTGCAGGGCGCGGTGTCGCAGCATATCCTGATCACCGGCGCAGAGAAACGCGACGCGCTGGAACGCGCGCAACACCTCAAGCCCCATGAGGCACCGGTCGCCACGGTCCTGTCCGAGGCGACGGTCCACTGGGCCGACACATAGGAGCCGATATGACCCCCGAATTGCAAAAGGCATGGGACGCCCTGCGCGCCCATCACAAAGACGTGGCCGACCGGCGCATTAAGACGTTGTTCCACGGCGACCGGGCGGCGGCGTTTTCGGCGCAGACCGAGGATTTGAAGCTCGACTACGCCAAGACGAACCTTGACGCAGAGGGGGTGCAGCTTTTGCTGGACCTTGCGCGGGCCGCCGATCTTGAAGGGCGCCGCGCGGCGATGTTCTCGGGCGCGCCCATCAACGAGACCGAGGGCCGCGCCGTCTTGCACACGGCCCTGCGCAACATCGACGGCGGGCCGGTCACGGTCGATGGGCAGGACGTCATGGGCGAGGTGCGCGACACGCTCGCAAGGATGGAGGCTTTCGCCAAGTCCGTGCGCGACGGCAGCTTCACCGGGCAGGGCGGGCGGATCACAGATGTGATCAACATCGGCATCGGCGGATCGGACCTTGGCCCCGCCATGGGCACGCTGGCCCTGGCCCCCTATCACGACGGGCCGCGCTGCCATTTCGTGAGCAACGTGGACCCGGCGGACATCGCGCAGGTGCTTGAGGTTTGCAATCCGGAGACGACGCTGGTGATCGTCGCCTCGAAGACCTTCACCACCATCGAGACCATGACCAACGCACGAACAGCGAAGGCCTGGATGAGCGAGCGGGTCAGCGATCCAGCGGCCCAGTTCGCCGCCCTGAGCACCGCCGAGGACAAGACCGCCGCTTTCGGCATCGATCCTGCGCGCGTCTTCGGCTTCGCCGATTGGGTCGGCGGGCGCTATTCCATGTGGGGGCCCATCGGGCTGTCGCTGATGATCGCCGTGGGGCCGCGCGCCTTCCGCGCCTTTCTGGACGGCGGGGCGCAGATGGACCGGCATTTTCAGGCCGCCGAAGGCACCGACAACCTGCCGCTGATGCTGGCGCTGGTGGGCATCTGGCACAACCAGATCTGCGGCTACGCGACCCGCGCGGTTCTGCCGTATGACAACAATCTCAGCCGCTTGCCTGCCTATCTTCAACAGCTCGAGATGGAGAGCAACGGCAAGGGCGTGAGCATGGACGGCGCGGATCTTGAAGTGCACTCCGGCCCCGTGGTCTGGGGCGAGCCGGGCACCAACGGGCAGCATGCGTTTTATCAGTTGATCCATCAGGGCACCCGCGTGATCCCGTGCGAATTTCTGGTCGCGGCGCGGGGCCACCGGGACGAATTGCACCACCAGCACCAGCTGCTGGTCGCCAATTGTCTGGCCCAGTCCGAGGCGCTGATGACGGGCCGCGATCTGGACGCGGCGCGCGCGAAAGTGGCGGACCGGTTCGAGGGTGACGAGCTGGAGCGGCAGGCGAAACACCGGGTGTTCCCGGGCAACCGGCCCTCGGTGACGCTGGCCTATCCGCAGCTCACCCCGTTCCGGCTGGGCCAGATCATCGCGCTTTATGAACATCGGGTGTTTGTCGAGGGCGTGATCCTTGGCATCAACTCCTTCGATCAATGGGGCGTGGAGCTGGGCAAGGAATTGGCCACCGCGCTGCAACCCATCGTCGAGGGCGCGGACGCCAGCGGCAAGGACGGGTCCACCGCCGGGCTGGTGGGGTTCCTGCGCGACCGGGGGCTGTAGCGACGGGCTTTAGCGGGGGCGGCGCGGCTAAAGCTGCACGGCCCCGTCGCGATCCCGCAGGGTGTCGCGCAGAGCGTCCGGCAGCGGCCGCTTGCTGTTGTCGGCGTTCAGCAGCACGACAACCGCCGCGCCAGTGGTGGTGATCCGCCCGTCCACAAAGGTCGCATACTCCATGGCAAAGCTGGTGTTGCGCATTTCGGTGGTACGGGCGACGTTGATATAGCTCGCCCCGCGCGTCACCTCGGCCCGGTAGTCGAGGCTTACGGATTTCACCACCAGTTTCGGCTCTGGCCCCGCCTTGGTGTAGATGCCGTAATCGTCCATGTAGTGGACGCGCAGCGTCTCATACCAGCGCAGATAGACCACGTTGTTGACGTGGTGCAGCATGTCGACCTCGCCAAAGCGCACGCGGTCGGCCATGCCATAGCTCCAGGGCGCGGGAATGCCCGCCGCCCGCAGATCTCCGTCTGTGAGCGGCGTCAGATAGGGGATCATACGGCGGCGGTCACGACAATTTCGACGCGGTAACCGGGGGTGGCGAGCACGGCCTCACCGGTCCAGCGAGCGGGGGCGAAGCCGTCGGGCACCCAGGCGTCCCAAACCGCATTCATCTCTTCAAAGTCCTCGGCCATGTTGGCGCACCAGATCTGCGCGGTGATGAGCCGTTTGTTGTCGGTGCCCGCCTTGGCCAGCAGGGCGTCGATTTTCTCAAGGATTTCGGTGGTTTGCTCGGTCACGGTGCCGCCCTCGGCCCCGACCTGCCCGGCCAGATGGGCGATGCCGTTGACGATGACGACCTGAGACATGCGGGCATTGGTGTCGATGCGGGTGATCTGGGACATGGGGAAAGCTCCTGCTTGAAAGATTGGCACGAGGTAACGGCGGAAGCGCGGGGAAGGCAAGCCTTTGTGGGGGGCGTTGAAGAGTGGCGCAAACGCGCCATGAAGTTATCCGAACCTAGGAGGTTTCAATCTCGCCTACGAGATTCACTAAACCTTGCAAGAAGAAATATATTGCGGCGCATACTGAAACAAACCCAAGTAACGTGAACAAAGGGATGAGAAGATCTAACCAATGGTCCATATTTCGCTTAAGCTTAGCGGCGTTATTATATGCTGAAAGGAATGCGAAGACCCATGCAAGACATCCTAGAACGGCACCGCAACCCCAGAAGCTAATCGATGAAGCTAGGTATGGTTGGGCACCGCTTTCCATTAATTTAGATGTCTGTGTTAGCAGCGCTAAGAACGCACTAGAGTTTAATACAACGATTGCGGAAATTGCCAATCTGGCGTTCTCAGATGATTTTCGATTGTATTCGTCAAACCGATCAACTGCATCTTTCATATGAGCGTCCTATCACATCTCGGATAGTAGCATTGCACTATCATTTACAGAAAGACTCTGAAGAATCTGGGGAGCGACGTCAATCGGACATCGTTGTATTCTTATCGAGCAGGCTGATTCTTAACGGACCGTCGGCATGCGGTTAGATGACTTAGCCAATACTTGGACACAACCACATGAAACCTTGGAGCGGGTAACGGGAATCGAACCCGTAACTGAAGCTTGGGAAGCTTTCGTGATACCTTTTCACCATACCCGCCGCAGGGGATGGGATACGCCGCGCGGCGGGGGGCGTCAATCGGGTTCGTGCAGATTTGCGGCGGGCGGGCGGCGACCGGCTTAATCCGGGTCAGGCGCGGCGGCGTCGGCGGCGGCCTCCGCCGCTGTCGCCTTGGGTGTTGTAGTCCACGTCGGGCAGCGGGACGGTGCTGCGCAGGATGGGGAAGGGGTCGGCGGCGTGGGGGATGGCGCTGGCGTTGACGAAGTGCTCCTGAAAGCGCGGCGCGATGGCGGTCTCGATCTTTACGATCTCGCGCACGGTCTTCTCGATCGAGGCACGTGCGGCCACGGAACACAGCGCCATGCGCGCGCCGGTGCCGGCGGCATTGCCAGCCGAGACGACCTTGTCCAGCGGCACGTCGGGGATCATCCCCAGCACCATCGCGTGTTTGGGCGAGATATGCGCGCCAAAGGCCCCGGCGAGCACGACGCGGTCCACGGTGTCGGTGCCCATCTCGTCCATCAGCAGACGCGAGCCTGCGTATAGCGCCGATTTGGCAAGCTGGATCGCGCGGATGTCGCCCTGGGTGATGGCGATGCGCGGCCCGCCGGTTTCGGTGCCGTCGTAGAGCAGATAGGAATGGGTGCGCCCTTCGGCAAAGCACCGCTCGGTCCCGGTCTGGGTCGGCCCGCCGATCAGCCCCTTGCTGTCCAAGAGCCCCGCCATGCGCATCTCGGCCACCGCTTCGATGATGCCCGAGCCGCAGATGCCGGTGACGCCGGTCTTGCCGATGGCCGCATCGAAAGCGGGATCGTCGGACCAGAGCGAACAGCCGATGATCTGGAAACGCGGCTCTTTGGTGACGGGGTCGATTTCGATCCGCTCGATGGCACCCGGCGCGGCGCGCTGGCCCGAGCTGATCTGCGCGCCCTCGAAGGCAGGCCCGGTGGGTGAGGAGCAGGCCAGCACCTTGCGCTTGTCGCCCAGCAGGATCTCGGCGTTGGTGCCCACGTCCACCACCAGCGTCAGCTCGTCCTGCTGGTCGGGCGCTTCGGAGAGCGCGACGGCGGCCGCGTCGGCGCCCACGTGGCCCGCGATACAGGGCAGGATGAAGACCCGCGCGGCGGGATTCATGGAGGTCAGGTCAAGGTCGGCCAGATGCAGCGAGACGGATTTCGACGTGGCCAGCGCAAAGGGCGCCTGTCCCAGTTCAACCGGATCGATGCCCAGCAGCAGGTGGTGCATCACCGGGTTGCAGACGAAGACCGCCTCCATGATCTGGTCGGTCTGGATGTTCGCCTCAGCCGCGAGCGTGTCGGTCAGCGCGTTGATCGCGGTGCGCACGGCGGCGGTCATCGCCAGATCGCCGCCGGGGTTCATCATCGAATAGCTCACCCGGCTCATCAGATCCTCGCCAAAGCGGATCTGCGGGTTCATCGCGCCCGAGGTGGCGACGACGGTGCCGTTGCGCAGATCGGTCAGATGGGCGGCGATGGTGGTTGAGCCAAGGTCCACAGCGAGGCCGTAAAGCCGCGTCTCGTCAAAGCCCGGCGCGATGGAGAGGATGCGGTGATCCTCGTCCTGATGGCCCTTGTGCAAGACCACGGTGCAGGTCCATTTGCCCTTGCGCAGCACCGGCTGCAGGTGCCGCAGGACCGAGATGCCGGCAGTCACCGAGCCGATGCCCCATTGCTCTTTGAGGGCTTCGGCCAGCCGTTCCAGATCGCCCGTGGGCGTGTGCATGTCCGGCTCGGCCACCTCGACGTAATAGGGGCGCACAGCAGGGTCCATCACCATCTCGCGGGTGCTGGCTTCCTTGCGGACGACTTGCCGGTGAACCTGACTTTCGGGGGGCACGTCGATGACGATATCGCCCTGAATCTGCGCCTGACAGCCCAGACGGCGGCCGGGGGCCAGGCCACGCTTTTCGTCATAGCGTTCCTCGACCGCGTTCCAGTCGGACAGCGCGCCTTCGCGTGCGGTCACCCCGTGTTTGGAAAATTCGCCATAGCCGGGCGAGACCTGACATTTCGAGCAGATGCCCCGCCCGCCGCAGACCGAATCAAGATCAACGCCCAGCTGGCGCGCAGCCGTCAGGACCGGCGTGCCGGCGGGAAACCGGCCGCGTTTGCCCGAAGGGGTGAAGACGACGAGGGGGTCTTGGGTCATGGCGCACGATCCTGCTTGTTTGGTCTGATCGTAGCTGCGCGCGCGGCACAAAGCAGCCACTTCGCGCCGGAATAATGTTCAAGACCGTCATGAGGCCGGTTTGTGTGCCGGTGTCAGTCGTTTGACCGGTGGTGGAACACAAAGCCCAGCAGGTTGAGCAGAAGTTGCGCCGAGAGCACCGCGGTCGAGCCTGTGGGGTCGTAGTCGGGGGCCACTTCCACAAGGTCGATGCCGATGATCTCGTGCCGATGGGCCGCCTCTTGCAGCATCTCCAGCACCTCGTAATAGAGAAAGCCGCCGTGCGAGGGCGTGCCGGTGCCCGGCGCGATCGAGGGGCAGAAGGCGTCGATGTCGATGGTGATATAGAGCTTCGCGCCTGCGGGGATGCGGGCGATAGTTTCAACCGCGCCCAAGGCGCGTTGCTGGCGCACCGAGAGGATGTCGGTGCCCATCTTGCGCGCGTCCTCATAGCCTTCGCGGGTGGTCGAGCTGACGTTGCGGATGCCGACTTGGGTGATGCCGGTCACGAAGGGCTGATCCGCCGCGCGGCGCATGCAATTGCCGTGCCCGTTGCGCACCCCGTGGCGTTCGTCCACGAAATCGAGGTGGGCGTCGATTTGCAGGACGTGGAGCGCGCCGTGGCGCGAGCCGTCGTAGGCGTTGATGCAGGGGATATTGACCGAGTGGTCGCCGCCGATCACCACGGGCAGGGCGCCCGCATCCAGCGCCGCGCGCACGCCGGTCTCGATGTTGGCGTGGCTGGTCTCGGTGTCGGTGTGGACGATGTCCGCGTCGCCCATGTCGACGATGCGCACATCCTCGCCCAGATAGGTGGTGTCATCCTCATGATCGTAGGCACCAGCGTGGCCGAAGGAAAACAGCGTCGACGCCTCGCGCACCGCGCGCGGGCCGAAGCGCGCGCCGGGGCGGTATTGGGTGCCGAAGTCGAAGGGCGCGCCCAGCACCGCCACATCGGCGTCCAGCGTCGCCCAATCGGCGACATAGGGTTTCTTGGCGAAGGTGGCGATGCCGACGAAGGGCAGGTTCAGACGACCTGTATCATAGGAATTTTTCATGGGACGGACCGTGCCCCAGATCGCAGCCTGTCGCAAGTCTGCCCGTGCACAGTGCCGATCCGCCCTTTCGCGCAGGCGGGTTCCGTGCAATAGAGCGGCGTCAAACGAAGCCCTCCAAGGAGAGACCGCATGGAGATTCGCGAGGCCCTGACCTTTGATGATGTTCTACTGGTGCCCGGTGCATCGAACGTGCTGCCCAGCACCGCCGACACGCGCACCAGAGCCACCCGGCAGATCCAGCTCAACATTCCGTTGCTGAGTTCCGCCATGGACACGGTGACCGAAAGCCGCATGGCGATTGCCATGGCCCAGGCGGGCGGCATGGGGGTGATCCACAAGAACCTGACCATCGAAGAGCAGGCGCGCGAAGTGCGACGGGTCAAACGCTTTGAAAGCGGGATCGTCTTCAACCCCGTCACCCTGCGCCCCGACCAGACACTGGCCGACGCCAAGGCCTTGATCGAACGCTACAATTTCACCGGCTTTCCGGTGGTGGACGACAAGGGCAGGGTGATGGGCATCGTCACCAACCGCGACATGCGCTTTGCCACGGCGGACGACCAGCCAGTGCACACCATGATGACCAGCACGGACCTTGCGATCCTGCACGAGCCCGCCGACCGGGATGAGGCGATTTCCCTGATGAAGGCGAAGCGGGTCGAGAAGCTGTTGGTCACCGATGGCGACGGCAAGCTGACCGGCCTGCTGACCCTGAAGGACACCGAAAAGGCGGTGCTGAACCCCACGGCCTGCAAAGACGATCTGGGCCGCTTGCGGGTGGCGGCGGCGACCTCGGTCGGGGAGGCCGGGTTCGAGCGGACCGAAGCGCTGATCGACGCGGGCGTGGATATCGTGGTGATCGACACGGCCCATGGCCATTCCGAAGGCGTGATCGCCGCGGTCGAACGGGCCAAGAAACTGCCCGGCGAGGTGCAGATCATCGCCGGTAACGTGGCCACGGCGGAAGCCACTAAGGCGCTGATCGGCGCGGGCGCGGATGCGGTGAAGGTCGGGATCGGACCGGGGTCGATCTGCACCACACGCATGGTCGCGGGCGTCGGCGTGCCGCAACTCACCGCCATCGACGATTGCGCAACAGCCGCGGGCGACGTGCCGGTGATCGCCGACGGCGGCATCAAGTTCTCGGGCGATTTTGCCAAGGCGATTGCGGCGGGTGCCTCCTGCGCGATGGTCGGCTCGATGATCGCGGGGACCGACGAAGCCCCCGGTGAGGTCATCCTTTATCAAGGGCGCAGCTTCAAATCCTACCGCGGCATGGGCTCGCTGGGGGCCATGGCGCAAGGTTCGGCCGACCGGTATTTCCAGAAGGACGCGGCCAGCGACAAGCTGGTGCCCGAAGGGATCGAGGGGCAGGTGGCCTACAAGGGCAGCGCCAGCGCGGTGGTGCACCAGATGGTCGGCGGCCTACGCGCGGCCATGGGCTACACCGGCTGTGCCACAGTCGAAGAGATGCGCCGCAACTGCAGCTTCGTGAAGATCACCGGCGCGGGCCTAAAGGAAAGCCACGTGCACGACGTTCAGATCACGCGCGAGGCGCCGAATTATCAGGTCGGGTAAATGACAC
The DNA here is from genome assembly GCF_003072065.1 of Thalassorhabdomicrobium marinisediminis. Classification (GTDB taxonomy): domain Bacteria; phylum Pseudomonadota; class Alphaproteobacteria; order Rhodobacterales; family Rhodobacteraceae; genus Octadecabacter; species Octadecabacter marinisediminis. Next base: position 104,632 of record NZ_QCYG01000007.1, on the reverse strand, counting down.
CGGCAGCCCGCGTTGCAGCGGCGATTAAGGTGTTGGACGACATCCTTGGGGGGGCGGCGCCAGAGAAGGCGCTGACCTCCTGGGGGCGCGGGCACCGGTTTGCCGGGTCAAAGGACCGCGCCGCGATCCGCGATCACGTGTTTCAGGCGCTGCGCTGTCGTGCGTCCTATGGCTGGCTGGGCGGCAGCGACAGCGGGCGCGGGCTGATGCTGGGGGCCATGCGCGCGGCCGGGCAGGCGGATGAGGTCTTCACCGGCGAGGGCCACGCCCCCGGCCCCGTGAGCGAGGGCGAAGCGGGGCGGGAGCTGGCGCAGGCGCCCCGCGCGGTGCGGCTGGACGTGCCCGACTGGCTCTTGCCCAAATTCGACGCGGCCTTCGGGGCGGCGGCGGATGAGATCCTGACGCTGATGCAGGACCGTGCGGGCCTGTTCCTGCGGGTGAACACAGCCCGCGCCACCCGGGCCGAGGCGCAGGCCGCATTGGCGGCGGAAGGCATTGCGACCGTGCCAGTGGATCAGGTGAACACCGCCCTGCATGTCACTGAGAATGAACGCAAAGTCGCGGGCAGTCAGGCCTATCGCGATGGGCTGGTTGAGGTGCAGGACGTCTCGTCTCAAGTGGCGATGGCGGCCCTGCCTGTCACGCCGGGGATGCGCGTTCTGGACTATTGCGCCGGCGGTGGCGGCAAGGCGCTGGCGCTGGCCGCACGGGACGCGGAGGTGACGGCCCATGACATCGATCCGCGCCGGATGGCGGATATCGCGCCACGGGCGGTGCGAGCAGGGGTGACCATCGCCCGGGCGCAGGCAGAGGATCTGACGCAGCGGGCCTTCGATCTGGTGCTGTGCGATGCGCCCTGTTCGGGCAGCGGCACTTGGCGGCGGACCCCGGCGGCGAAATGGGCGCTGACCGAGGCGCGGCTCGCGGCCTTGACCGGGATGCAGGACGATGTGCTGCGCGCCGCTGCACCGCTGGTGGCGCCGGGTGGCCTGCTGGCCTATGCGACCTGTTCTGTCTTCGCGGAAGAGAATGCCGCGCGGATTGAGGCATTCCTCTCGGCGCATCCGGCGTTCACCCTCACCGACAGCACGACGCTGCTTCCACGCGCGCAGGGCGACGGGTTCTATTACGCGGTGCTGCGCAAGGCGGGTTAAGGCGCGGGGTCCCGGGCATCGCGCCCGATCTTAAGACCCGATTAACGATTGTGGTGTTCACTGTCCCCCACGACTCGCAGGGGAAGGGACGTATGTGACTGACCACAGCAATCCGATGCCGGCTCCGGTCGATGGGATGCCCAAAGCCGCATCCGCGCGGCGGCCTGCGCATCCGGACCACGCGATGCCGCCGGCGCGCGACCGGATGCCGCTTTGGTATCTGGCCGGTCCCGGCGTGCTGGCGCTTATCGCGGCGCCGTTCACCCCGCAGGAACCCGTGCGTCTGGCGCTGCTGGCCTGCGGCTGCGCGCTGGTGGTCTTTGCCGCAATCGCGGCCCTGCTGCGCGTAATCCAGCGGCAGAAACGCGACCACGCCATGACGACGCTCATCGCGCTGGCGGAGACGGACACGGTGCCCTGTTTTCTCACCGATGTTGAGGGGCAGATCTCTTTCCGCAACGACCCCGCATCCGAGGCGTTCCGGATCAAGCCCGCCGAAGGGTTGGAACGCGCCCTGTCTGAACTGTTCGCCAACCCCGGTGCGGTGCTGTTCCGCCTGCTCAGCAAGGCCCGCGCTCTGGGCCACGCGCGCGAGGATATCGTCACCCGCAAGGGCCACGTGCGGCTCAGCGTGAACGCGGTGGACGACGCCAGCTTTCTGTGGCGGCTTGAGGATCTGTCGGATCGCACGGCCAACTCGCGCGCGACCGATGCGTTGAGCCTGCCGATGCTGACGGCGGGGCCCACGGGCACGGTGCTCTATATGAATGAGGCGTTTCGCCGTCTGCTCGGCGGGCGGGTCAAGACCCTCACCAGCGTGTTTGAGGATCTTCCCGTGCAGTCCGGCGCGGTGCACCGGATCCGCACGGAATCCGGCGTGATCGACAGCCTTGTGGCGGAAGTGCCAAGCCACGGCGGACGGCGGGAAATCTACCTGTTGCCCTGCGAAGCGCTCGCGCAGGCGGGGCCGCTCAGCAGTGGCCAGTGGGACGCCATTGAAGAGCTTCCCGTGCCCCTGCTCAAGGTCGCCATCACGGGCGAGGTTCTGGCCTCGAACCACGAAGCGCGGCTGCTTCTGGGCAGCCGCATTGGCGACGGCACGCGGATCAGCGACCTGCTCAAGGGTCTGGGGCGGCCGCTGGTGGATTGGCTGGCCGAGGCGGCCGAAGGCAAGGGGCTGTCGACGCCGCAATTCCTGCAGTCGGTGGGCCGCGGGCAGGACACCTTCATCCAGGTCTCGCTCAACCCCGCGGGCAGCGCTGAGGACCCTTACGTGATCGCGGTGCTCAACGATGTGACCGAATTCAAGAACCTGCAACTGCAATTCGTGCAAAGCCAGAAGATGCAGGCCATCGGGCAATTGGCGGGCGGGGTTGCCCATGATTTCAACAATTTGCTGACCGCGATCTCGGGCCATTGCGATCTGCTGCTGCTGCGCCATGACCAGGGCGACAGCGACTATGCCGATCTGGTGCAGATCCACCAGAACTCGAACCGCGCCGCAGCACTTGTCGGGCAGCTTCTGGCCTATTCCCGCAAGCAGAACCTCCAGCCCGAGGTTCTGGATCTGCGCAACACCCTGTCGGACAGCACCCATCTGCTCAACCGGCTGGTGGGCGAGAAGATCACGCTGACGCTGGACCACGACCCGGGCCTGAGCCCGATCCGCGCGGATAAACGGCAGCTTGAACAGGTGCTCATGAACCTCGTGGTCAACGCCCGCGACGCCATGCCCGAGGGTGGCAGCATCCGCATCGAGACCGAGAATGCCTTTTTGCATGAGGGGTTGAGCCGCGACAATGTCACCGTGCCGCCGGGGAAATACGTGGTCTTGCGGGTGCATGACACCGGCCACGGCATCCCCGAGGACAAACGCTCGGAGATCTTCGAGCCGTTCTGGACCACGAAGAAAACCGGCGACGGCACCGGGCTGGGCCTTTCTACCGCTTACGGCATCGTCAAACAGACCGGCGGCTATATCTTCGTGGATTCCACCGTCGGCGTGGGCACGACCTTTTCGATCCTGATCCCCGGCCACGACGCCCCGCGCGAGATTGAGGTCAGCCCCGCAGTGGAAGATCCGGTGGCCCCGGTCTCCGGTGATGGCGTGGTACTGCTGGTCGAGGATGAGGCGCCGGTGCGGGCTTTCGCCTCACGCGCGCTGCGCCTGCGCGGCTTCACCGTGCTCGAGGCGGACTGCGCCGAGGCCGCCCTTGCGATGCTCGCTGACCCGGACCTGCAGGTAGATCTGTTCCTGACGGATGTGATCATGCCCGGCAAGGACGGCCCCACTTGGGTGCGTGAGGCGCTGGAACACCGGCCGAACACCAAGGTTGTTTTCGTGTCCGGCTACGCGGAAGAGGCGTTTGACGAAGCCCAGAAGTGCATTCCCAACTCGACCTTCCTGCCCAAACCGTTCTCGCTCAGTGACCTGACGAAGACCGTGCACAGCCAACTTCACTAGGGCGAGGGGGGAGGCGCATGCAGGAGGGATGCAGGTCCGAAACGAGTAAAGATGCGCGTCATGGTCTCCCCGGCACTGCGTGCAGCTCCGGGCCTTGTGCGAGCCGATCGGTCTGTGCGCGCTTGCGTTCAGGCAGTCTGCATCCCCGCCACATGGGCCGCGCATCCGGCGAGGGCGGCGTAGTCGTCTTCGATCACCGACACCGGGAACCGCGTCATGAAATCGGCGAACCGGCCCTTGTCGTTAAAGGCACCGGCGAAGCCGTAGGTGGCCAGATAGGGCACCATCGCGCGGGCCACGCCGCCGACCAGGTAGATGCCGCCAAAGGGCAGATGGATCAGCGCATGATCGCCGCAAACGGTGCCAAGATAGCCCACGAACCGCGCGACCGCTTGCGCGGCGTAGGGGTCCGAGCCTGCCTCACAGGCGTCCATGATGTCCTTCGCGGCCTTCTCGCCCGGATGGCCGCCCTCGTTGGCGAAAAAGCTATAAAGCCGTTCCAGCCCACGACCCGAGAGGATGTCTTCCACCGCGGCCATCCCGTCCGCATCGGCCACTGCCGGCGCGAGGCGAAGATCGTCGGCGCTGCGCACGGGCAACGTGGTGTGGCCGGATTCCGATGGCGGCACGAAACGCCCGCCGGCCGTTTCCCACACGGGGGCCACGTTGAACCCGGTGCCCACGCCCACCACGAGCCGCGCGGCCATCGGGTTGGTCGCCGCGTCCGGCGCGGTCAGGATCGGGCGCAGTGCGGCGACGTCGAGGTGCCCGAGCGCATGGCCCTGGGCCTGCAGGTCGTTGAGGATCGCCACGTGCTCGGCCCCGGTGGCGCGGGCCAGCGCCGCGCGGTCGATGGTCCAGTCGAGGTTGGTCATGGTCGCGGTGCCGTCGAACACCGGCCCGGCCACGGCCACGCAGGCGGCGTCCGGATCCACGTCGCCCTGATCGTTGCGGTATTGCCGCAGCACCGCGTCCAAGGATTTGAAATCGCTGTTGGAATAGCGGCAGATCGTATCCTGCAGAACCGCCGTCCCCCGCGCCAACGCGCAGCGGGTGTTGGTGCCGCCGATGTCGGCCACAAGCGCAAGGGGGGTGTCGGATCTGGTCATGGGAAACTCCGGTTGGGGCCGATCTGTGGCCGCGAAACCTTAGCGGGTCTTCGCGGGGAGCGTAAGAGGCGCGGGGGGCAAAGGCCGCGCCGGCCCCGTGGATTGCCCGACGGTGAGTTCCGCTTCAAGCAGGACCGGGTCGGGCAGGCTGGCGGGGGCAGCGATCTGCGCCAACAACAGGCGCGCGGCCCTGCGCCCGGCGTCGCGCACCGAGGAGCGGGTCGCGGTGAACACCGGCACCTGCCCGCCGTTGTCGAGATAGGACAGCATGTCGTCGAAGGTCACGACCGAGATGTCGCGCGCCAGACGCAGGCCGCGCTCTTCCACCGCGCGGCGCACGCCGAGGGCAGAGATCACCGAGGCGACCAGAAAGGCGGTTGGCGGGTCGGCGGCGCCCAACAGGGCGCAGGCCGAATCGTAGCCGAAGCGCTCGGTCATCTCGTCGCTGCGCATCAGCGCCGGATCGGCGGGAAGCCCGCGCCGCGTCAGACCGTCTTCGTAGCCGCAGCGCCGTCGATGGGCGAAGTCCATCTCTTCGGGGCCGTTGATCAGGGCGATCCGGCGGTGCCCCAGATCGATCAGAAACTCGGTCGCGCGGGCGAAGGCGCTGGTGTTGTTGACGTCGACCCAGCTGTAGTCGGCCGCAACGCCCGATGCGCGCCCGTGGACCACGAAGGGCAGGCCAATCTCTTGCAGGAGCGTGATCCGCCGGTCATTGAGCTTCGGCCCGTGCAGGATCACCCCATCCACGGTGCCACGGGTCTTGAAGGCGCGGTAAACCTCTTCCTCGGTGTCATCCTCAACGATAGAAAGCACCATTTCGTAGTCGTTGGCGGCATAAACCTCACCCGCGCCGGCAATGAAATCCCCGAAAATCGGGTTCACCACCTCGTGCCGGGTGGTGGTGGGCAGCACATGCCCGATGGTATGCGACCGACCGGTGGCCAGCCCCTTGGCGCGGCTGTTGGGCCGGTAGTTGTAGCGCGCAGCGGCCGACAGCACCCGTTGCCGCGTCGCTTCGCCCACCTCGGGGTAGCCGTTGAGCGCCCGGCTGACCGTGGTTTGCGACAGGCCCAGCCGGTGCGAGAGCTGCTTGAGGTTCATCAGGATCCAAACCGCTTTGAAAAAGGGGACGGGGCGCAGTATCGGCACCCCGCGTGGCGAAATCAACCGCGTTTATCAACGGTTTATTGCGCAAGGTCTGCATCACGTCACGATTGACATGGGTTTTCGATTGGCGCACCCTTGCCGCATCCAAAGCGCTTTGAGGGATAAGGCGCGCCGGAGATCAACGAAGTGCAATGCGCGGACGTGTTGCAAGGGAGGACTACAATGACGAAATCCATGTATGCGAGCGTGGCTGCCATCGCGCTTGTCGCGGGTATGGCACAGGCGGACGAGCACATGCCGTTCACCCCCGGCGAAGGCGACTTCAGCTGGGACACATATGACGAATACAAGGCCGACGCGCCGGATCTGAGCGGCCAGTCGGTGACCATCTTCGGGCCATGGCTGAACCCTGAGGACGAGATTTTCTCCTCCATGCTGACCTACTTCGAAGAGGCGACCGGCGCCGATGTGACCTATACCGGCTCGGACGGGTTCGAGCAGCAGATCGTGATCGACGCCGAGGCGGGCTCGCCGCCCAATATCGCGGTCTTCCCGCAGCCCGGACTGGCCGCGACGCTGGCCGAACAGGGCTTGTTGACCCCGCTGGGGGACGAGGCCGCGACCTGGGTCAAGGACAATTACGCCGCCGGGCAATCCTGGGTCGATCTGGGGACCTATGCCAACGCCGAAGGGTCCGACGAGTTCTACGGCTTCTTCTTCAACGTCAACGTCAAGTCGCTGGTCTGGTATGTGCCCGAGAACTTCGAGGATGCCGGATACGAAGTGCCCGAGACCATGGAAGAGCTGATCGCGCTGAGCGAGCAGATGGTCGAGGATGGCGAAACGCCGTGGTGCATCGGCCTTGGTTCGGGGGCTGCGACGGGGTGGCCCGCGACCGACTGGGTCGAGGATATCATGCTGCGCACCCAGTCACCCGAGGTCTATGACCAGTGGGTGAGCAACGAGATCCCGTTCAACGATCCCCGCGTGGTCGAGGCGATCGAGACCTTCGGCATGTTCGCCAAGAACGATGACATGGTGGCCGGGGGCGCCGGAGCCGTGGGCACGACGGATTTCCGCGACAGCCCTGCGGGCCTCTTCTCGTCTCCGCCGCAGTGCTACATGCACCGGCAGGCGTCCTTCGCGCCCGCGTTCTTCCCCGAAGGGACCGAGCTGGGCGTCGATGCGGACTTCTTCTACTTCCCCGCATTCGCTGAAAAGGACCTTGGCAATCCGGTTCTGGGCGGCGGCACGCTGTTGGCGGTCACCGACGAGAACGAAGCCACGATGGAGTTCATGAAGTTCCTGCAGACCCCCATCGCGCATGAGGTGATGATGGCGCAGACCGGGTTCCTGACCCCGCACACGGGCGTGAACCTTGACACCTACATGGATGACACGCTGCGCGGGCAGGGCGAGATCCTGCAGAACGCAACGACCTTCCGGTTCGATGCGTCGGACCTGATGCCTGGCGCGATTGGTGCGGGCTCGTTCTGGACCGGCATGGTCGATTTCGTGGGCGGTGCCTCGGCCGAGGACGCGGCGAACGCCATTCAGGACAGCTGGGACGCGATCAAGTAACAGCGTTTGATTGACAAGGGGTGGCCCGTCACCGGGCCGCCCCACCTGACGTGACAGACGTCGAATGTGCCATCGGGGGACGGGCCATGCATCCAGCGCTACTCGGGTTGTTGACAATCGCCGTCGGGGTGACCGGCTGCGTGGGGTATTTCTACGGCGCAAATCTGCTTCTGGACAAGGTGTTGTTCCCGCCCCGTGGCCCCAACGCGGGCCGCAACATCACCCGCGCCAACATGATCCGGCCCTGGGTGTTTCTTGGGCCTGCGATCCTCGCCCTGGGGTTGTATCTGGCCTATCCGGTGGTGGCGACATTGATCCTGAGCTTTCAGGAACGGCTTCCGGGCGGCGCGCGGGGCTTCGTGGGCTTGCAGAATTACGCCAAGATGTTCGACGAGCCGAAGTTCTGGGAAGCCATGCGCAACAACGTGCTGTGGCTGATTGTCGTGCCCGCCACGGCGACCGGTTTCGGGCTGTTGGCCGCACAGCTCACCGACCGGCTGCGCTGGGGCAATATCGCCAAGTCGATCATCTTCATGCCCATGGCGATCTCTTTCGTCGGCGCGGCGGTGATCTTCAAGCTGATCTACGAGGCCCGCCCGCTGGACGTGGCGCAGATCGGCATCCTCAACCATCTGTATCTGACCTTTGGCGGGGACCGGCCGCAGCAATGGCTGACGATTCCGTTCTGGAACAATTTCTTTCTGATGGCGGTGCTAATCTGGATCCAGACCGGCTTTGCCATGGTGATCCTGTCGGCGGCCCTGCGCGGCATCCCAGAAGAGACCATCGAGGCCGCGATCATCGACGGGGCGAACCCGTTCCAGATTTTCTTCAAGATCAAGATCCCGCAGATCATGGGCACGATCGTCGTGGTCTGGACCACGATCACCATTGCCACGCTCAAGGTCTTCGACATCGTCTTTGCCATGACCAACGGCCAGTGGGAAACGCAGGTGCTGGCCAACTATATGTATGACAAGCTGTTCCGCGCCAACGACTGGGGCATCGGCTCGGCCTCGGCCATGATCATCATGCTGCTGGTGACGCCGATCCTGGTCTGGAACGTCCACAACGCCCGCAAGGAGATGCGCTGATGACCACGCCGGCCGGTCAGAAACCCCTTGTCGTCTGGTTGCTCAACCTTTCGGTCATCGCGCTGACGCTGCTGTGGCTGTTCCCGACGCTGGGGCTGTTCGTGTCGTCCTTCCGCACCAGCGAGCAGATCACCGCCTCGGGCTGGTGGTCGTCGATGTTCCCCGCCGAGCAGACCGTGCAATTGCGCGTGGCGGATCCGGATGAGAACCGGATTGAGACCGAGGCCGGGATTTTCGTGGTCGAGGGCACGGTCTTCGGGGACGCCTTGGCCGAAGTCGAAATCGAGAGCTGGGGCACGTCGTCCCGCGCGATTGACGCTTACAGGCCGGGCGACACCGCCGATCTGGGCGAGGGCGAGACGCTGACGTTGAACCCCGACGGGACCTATCTCTGGCGCGGCGGTGACGACCAGATCTCCGGGCGCGCACAGCGGCTGTTCATCAACGCCACCATGCCGCCGGACTTCACGCTGGCCAATTATGAAAAGGTGCTGTTTGACGAACGCAACTCCGAAGGGATGCTCAAGGCCTTTTTCAACACGCTGACGGTGGTGATCCCGGCGACGATCATCCCGATCCTGATCGCGGCTTTCGCGGCCTATGCGCTGGCGTGGATGGACTTTCCGGGCCGGGCGCTGCTGATCGCGGCGGTGGTCGGGCTGCTGGTGGTGCCGCTGCAACTGGCGCTGATCCCGCTGTTGACGTTCCACAACGCCATTGGCATCGGCAAGGGCTATCTGGGGACGTGGATGGCGCACACGGGCTTCGGGCTGCCGCTGGCGATCTATCTCCTGCGCAACTACATGGTCGGCCTGCCGCGCGACATCATCGAGAATGCCCGCGTGGATGGCGCCACGGAGTTCCAGATTTTCACCAAGATCATCCTGCCCCTGTCGTTTCCGGCGCTGGCGTCCTTTGCGATCTTCCAGTTCCTGTGGACGTGGAACGATCTGCTGGTGGCGCTGGTGTTCCTGATCGACAGTTCCGGCCAGACCACCGTGATGACCAAGCAGATCGTCGAATTGCTGGGCACGCGCGGCGGGGATTGGGAAATCCTTGCCACCAGCGCCTTCGTGTCCATCGCGGTGCCGCTTGCGGTGTTCTTCCTGATGCAACGCTACCTCGTGCGCGGCCTGTTGGCCGGCTCGGTTAAATAACTGGAATTGAAGAGACTACCATGACGAAAATGAGCCCGGAGTTGGGGGATGCCCGCCTTGTGAAACAAAAGGACTGGTGGAAAGGAGCGGTGATCTATCAGATCTATCCGCGCAGCTATCAAGACAGCGATGCCGATGGTGTGGGCGATCTGGCGGGGATCGTGCAACGGCTGCCCTATATCGCAAGCCTCGGGGTGGACGCGGTTTGGATTTCGCCGTTCTTCACCAGCCCGATGAAGGATTTCGGCTACGACGTGAGCGATTATTGCGACGTCGATCCGATGTTCGGCAATCTGGCGGATTTCGACGCGGTGATCAGCACGGCGCACCGGTTGGGCCTCAAGGTGATGATCGATCTGGTGCTGTCGCACACCTCGGACGCGCACCCGTGGTTTCAGGAAAGCCGTGCCAGCCGCGACAATCCCAAGGCCAACTGGTATGTCTGGTCGGACCCGAAAGAGGACGGCACGCCGCCCAACAACTGGTTGTCGATCTTCGGCGGCTCGGCCTGGCAATGGAGCGGGGAGCGGGAGCAGTATTTCCTGCACAACTTCCTCACCTCGCAGCCGGACCTGAACTTCTGGGAGCCGCAGGTGCAAGAGGCGCTGCTGGACGTGGCGCGCTTCTGGCTGCACCGCGGGGTTGACGGGTTCCGCCTTGATACGATCAATTTCTACATGCACGACAAAGAGTTGCGCGACAATCCGGCCCTGCCCAAGGCGCAGCGCAACAACACCATCGCGCCCTCGGTGAACCCCTATAACCACCAAGAACATCTGTATTCCAAGAACCAGCCGGAAAACCTCGACTTCCTGCGCAAACTGCGCGCGGTGATGGACCCGTTCCACGCCGCCGCCGTGGGCGAGGTGGGGGATGCGCAGCGGGGGCTGGAGATTCTGGGCGAATATACCGCCGGCGATGACCTGATGCAGATGTGTTATGCCTTCGAGTTTCTGGCCAGCACGCCGCCCACCGCCAGCTATGTGGCCGAGGTGATGACGCGGCTCGACGAATATGCGCCGGATGGCTGGGCCTGCTGGGCCTTTTCCAACCACGACGTCACCCGACATGCCACCCGCTGGGACATGCCGCTGGCCGCGCTGAAGCTGATGACGACGCTGATGATGTGCCTGCGCGGCACCGCCTGCATCTATCAGGGCGAGGAGCTGGGCCTGCACGAGGCTGAGGTCGCCTTTGAGGATCTGCAAGACCCCTACGGCATCGAGTTCTGGCCCGAGTTCAAGGGCCGCGACGGCTGCCGGACGCCGATGGTCTGGGAGCATCATGGCCTGAACGGGGGCTTCAGCGGCGCCGGGCGGCCGTGGCTTCCGATCAGTCATGAACACGTGAACCGCGCCGTTGACGTGCAAGAGGACGACCCCCATGCGATCATCCACCACTACCGCCGCGCGATTGCCTTCCGGCAGAACAACCCGGCGTTGGCGTCGGGCGGGCATGACGGGGTCAAGGCCGAGGGGGACATCGTCTATTTCACCCGGCATCTGGACGGGCGGCGCATCTTCTGCGCGTTCAACCTGTCGGACACGCCGTCGGAATTCTGTCCACCCGAAGGCACCTGGCAGGCCATCGGGCATGAGCTGGGCTCGGCGGAGCTGTCAGCGGATGGCAACTTGCATCTGGGCCCGTGGCAGCCGTTCATCGCGGCGACGGTCGCGTGATTTGATTTTGGAGAGGGACCCGCAATGGCGAATTTGAAACTGACGAATGTGGCAAAGACCTATGGCGGGACGGTCGAGGTCCTCAAGGACATCAACCTCGAGATCGAGGCCGGTGAGCTTGTCGTCTTCGTCGGCCCCTCGGGCTGCGGCAAGTCCACCTTGTTGCGAATGATCGCCGGGCTCGAGACGATCACCGGCGGCGAGCTCGAGATCGACGGGCAGGTGGTCAACGCCGTGCCACCCGCGCAACGCGGCATCGCCATGGTGTTCCAGTCCTACGCGCTTTATCCGCACATGACCGTGCGCGACAACATGAGCTTTGCCATGAAGCTCGCCAAGAAACCCAAGGCCGAGATCGAGGCGGCGGTGAACAAGGCGGCGCGTATCCTGCAGCTTGAGGAATACCTTGACCGTCTGCCCAAGGCGCTGTCGGGGGGGCAGCGGCAACGGGTGGCGATCGGCCGCTCGATCGTACGCGATCCCAAGGTGTATCTGTTCGATGAACCCCTCTCGAACCTGGACGCAGCGCTGCGGGTTGCCACCCGGATTGAGATTGCCCAGCTCAAGGAATCCATGCCCGACAGCACGATGATCTATGTCACCCACGATCAGGTCGAAGCGATGACGCTGGCCAGCCGGATCGTGGTGCTCGATGCGCTGAAAGACAACGGCTACAGCCATTCCATCGCCCAGGTCGGCACCCCGCTTGAGCTTTACGAGACGCCCGAGAACGAGTTCGTGGCCCAGTTCATCGGCTCGCCCGCGATGAACCTGCTGGGCGGTGAGATCGTCGAGACCGGGGCGCGCACCGGGGTGCGCATCCACGACGGCGGCGGCATCGTCTATTCCGACATCGCGACGACGCAGGCCGACACGGGCCTGCAGGTCAATGTCGGCATCCGGCCTGAGGATTTCATCGCAGCCGAAGGCGACGCCCTTGCCTTTGCCGGACAGGTCGAGATTGCCGAAGCCCTGGGCGAGGTGACGCTGCTCTATTTCACCGCGCCCAAGGCGGACGAGAAGACCAATACGGTGATCGCCAAAATGCCCGGCATCCACAAGGACATGCGCGGCCAAGAAGTGCGGCTGACCGCGCGGCCCGACAAGGTGCACCTGTTCCACAACGGGCAATCCCTTTACTACCGTCAGGCGGCGCGCTAATCGGAGCTATGGTAAAAAAGCCCACATCCCGCACCGGCAAGAATTCCTCGGGCCGGGGCCAGCGCGACCTGACCGTCAAGGTCAAGACCGCGCGTGGCCGCAAGACGTCGTCGACCAAATGGTTGCAGCGGCAGTTGAACGATCCTTACGTCCAGCGCGCCAAGGCCGAAGGCTATCGCGGGCGCGCGGCCTACAAGATCCTTGAGCTGAACGAGAAGTTCAATTTCCTGACGCCGGGCAAACGGGTCGTCGATCTGGGCGCGGCGCCGGGCGGCTGGTGTCAGGTGGCGGTGCCCCGGATCAACGCCTTGGGCGAGAAGGCCGGCAAACCTGTGGGCACGATCCTTGGCATCGACCTGCAAGAGATGGAGCCCATCGCGGGGGCCGAGCTCTACCAGCTTGATTTCATGGAAGATGACGCAGACATCAAGGTGAAGGAGTGGCTGGGCGGCAAGGCCGATGTGGTCATGTCCGACATGGCCGCCAGCGCCTCGGGGCACAAGCAGACGGACCACTTGCGGATCATCGCTTTGTGTGAGGCGGCGGCCTATTTCGCCTTCGATGTGCTGGAAGAGGGCGGCGTTTTCATCGCCAAGGTGCTGGCCGGAGGCGCCGAGGGCGACTTGCAAAAGCTGCTGAAACAGAAGTTCGACAAGGTGATGAACGTCAAGCCGCCGTCGTCCCGGTCCGACAGTTCGGAAAAATTCGTCGTCGCAATGGGCTATCGCGGACGCGAGGAGGAGGATGCGACGTGACCTTTGTGCTGGCCATTGATCAGGGCACCACATCCACCCGCGCCATCCTGTTCGACGAAGAGATGCGCGTGGCCCACATCGCGCAGGAAGAGTTCCAGCAGATCTATCCGCAGTCGGGATGGGTCGAGCACGACGTGGAAGAAATCTGGGCCACGGTGAAATCGGTCTGCGGGCAATGCGTCGCCAAGTCCGACGACATCGCCGCCATCGGCATCACCAACCAACGCGAGACGACCGTGGTCTGGAACCGCGAGACCGGCGAGGCGCTGCACAACGCCATCGTCTGGCAGGATCGGCGCACCTCGGAGTTCTGCGAAGAACTGCGCGCGGAAGGCTTCGAAGAAGTGATCGGGCACCGCACGGGGCTTCTGGCCGATCCTTATTTCAGCGGCACCAAGGTGCGCTACATCCTCGAGACCGTGGAGGGTGCGCGCGAGCTGGCCGAGGCGGGCAAGCTGGCCTTCGGCACCATCGACAGTTTCCTGATCTGGCGCCTCACCGGCGGCAAACGCCATGTGACCGACGCCACCAACGCCGCACGCACCATGCTGTATGACATCCGCAAGGGCCGCTGGAGCACCACGATCTGTGAGCGTTTCGGCATTCCCATGTCGATGCTGCCCGAGGTTCTGGATTGCGCCGCCGACTTCGGCACGACCGATCTGTTCGGGCCCGAGTTGCCTATTCTGGGCGTCGCGGGCGACCAGCAGGCGGCGACCATCGGGCAGGCCTGTTTCGAGCCGGGGATGCTGAAATCGACCTATGGCACGGGCTGTTTTGCCCTGCTCAACACCGGCGCGGAACTGGTCACGAGCGAGAACCGCCTGCTTGGCACCATCGCCTATCGATTGGACGGCCAGCCGACCTATGCGCTGGAAGGGTCGATTTTTATCGCGGGCGCGGTGGTGCAATGGTTGCGCGACGGGTTAAGGATCATCGCCAAAGCGGCCGACACCCATCCGCTGGCGGAAAAGGCCGACCCCTCGGTTGAGCTTTATCTGGTGCCCGCTTTCACCGGGCTTGGCGCGCCCTATTGGGATGCCGAGGCGCGCGGCGCGATCTTCGGGCTGACGCGCAACGCAGGTCCGGCGGAATTTGCCCGCGCGGCCTTGGAAAGCGTGGGCTTCCAGACCCGCGATCTGCTGGATGCGATGCGGGCGGATTGGACCGGCGCGGAGGACGGTATCCTGCGCGTGGACGGCGGGATGAGCGCGTCGGACTGGGCGATGCAGTTTCTGGCCGATATCATCGGCGCGCCGGTGGACCGCCCGAAGGTGCTGGAAACCACGGCTTTGGGGGCGGCGTGGCTTGCGGGCATGCGTGCCGGTGTCTATCCCGATCAAGACGGGTTCGCCCGCACATGGGCACTGGATCACCAGTTCACGCCGCAGATGGACGAGGCCACCAGGGACCGGCGCTATGCCGGGTGGCAGGACGCGATCCGGCGCACGCGCGGCTAGGTCCGGGCGTTAGACGTTGAGGGTGCAAAGGTCCACGCCATGGGGCAGGGTACTCAGCACCGTGCCGCGCGGCGTCTGGCGCAGGGCGTAGCCGTAGCCCTTGAGGCGGAATTTCCATTCCCGATCCGAAACACAATGTTTGCGTTCGTCCATCACAAAAGTGCGGAGGTCGGAAAGGGTTGTGGTCTTTGAGGAATACATTGTTCAATCCTTGGTATCAATCTGGGTCAATACCCAAGGATTGTGCACGCAAACATGGCCGCATCGCGGCCGCGTTGTGGCTGCGATGCGGTGTTTTGCGGGTCGCCTGCGCGGGGATCAGCCTTCGAGCTGCGCCACGGTCAAGAGCGTCGCAAGCGCAGGCAGGGTCAATTGCTCAAGCGCGATCTGCTGGCGCTCGGGCGTGTAGTGCTGCTCGGCGTCCAGCATGTTGACCGTCGCGATCAGCTCGCCCTTGTGGACCACCGGCAGGTTGATCACCGAGCCGCACCCCAGCGAGCCGATAAGCTCGTGATCGGGGAACACATCGGCGATGTCGGCCAGCGTGTTGGCCACGAACATCTTGTGCTCGTCATGGACGTGATTGAACCAGCTGTTGCGGGTGATCGGCTTGGTCCCCGAGGTGGGGTAGCTTTCCGGATCGCTGGTGTAGGAGCGGCTGGCCAGCTCGGTCTCCATATCCACGGTCATCACGGTGAACAGCTTTGCGCCGATCAGCGTGTCGGCCAGCCGGTGCAGCGCGGCCTGCGCGGCGTCGGCTGTGGAGGCGGCGGACAGGTCGGCGTTGAACTGCGAAAGTGGGGTGGTCATGAAGTGTGTCCTTTGAAAATCAGCCGCCGCTGGCAGCATAGAGTTGGCGGGAATAGGGGTCAGTAAAGTCCCCGTGGTGCAGGGCGTCGACCGGAGCAATTTCCACGATCCGGCCCTTGGTCATCACCGCCACCCGATCGCACATGAAGCCGACAACGGGCAGGTCGTGGCTGACCAGCAGATAGGTGAGGTTCTGTTCCGCGCGCAGACGTTTGAGCAGGTTGAGGATCTCGGCCTGCACGCTCACGTCCAGCGCGCTGGTCGGCTCATCCAGCAGCATGATCTTCGGCTCAAGCATCAGCGCGCGGGCGATGGCCACGCGCTGGCGCTGGCCGCCGGACATCTGGTGCGGATAGCGGAAGCGGAAACGCCGGTCGAGGCCGACGTCGCGCAGGGCTTTTTCGATCCGTTCAGACCGGTTGCCAAGGCCGTGGATCGCCAGCGGTTCCGACAGCACCGCATCGACGGTCTTACGCGGATGCAACGACCCGTAGGGGTCCTGAAACACCATCTGACAGGTCCGGGCGAGGTCTTTGTCAGGCCCGTGGCCGCGGGGCTGACCGAGGATCGACATTTCGCCTGACCACTCCGGGGCAAGGCCCGCGATGGCCTTGAGCACAGTCGATTTGCCCGAGCCGCTTTCGCCGACGAGCGCGAAGCTCTCACCCTCGGCCACATCAAAGGTCACGCCTTCGACGACGCGGGTGCCGCTGTAGGAAATGTCGAGGTTGTTGAGTGAAATCGCGGCGGTCATGTGCCCTCCCACGCGGTGCGGTCCAAGGTTGGCAGGGTGTCGCGGTCTTCGTTCATGCGCGGCACAGAGGCCAGCAGACCGCGGGTGTAGGGGTGCGTGGCCTTGTCAAGCTCGCCCGCTGCACAGCGTTCGACCACGCGGCCCGCGTTCATCACAAGGATCTGGTCGCAGTAGCGCGCGACAAGTTGCAGGTCGTGGCTGATCAGGATCAGCCCCATGCCCTTGTCCTTGACGAGCGTGTCGATCAGGTCGAGGACCTGTGCCTGTACGCTGACGTCAAGGGCGCTGGTCGGTTCGTCCGCGATCAGGATCTGCGGCTCGGGGATCAGCATCATCGCGATCATCACCCGCTGGCCCATGCCGCCCGAGACCTCGTGCGGATACATGTTGGCCACCCGGTCGGGATCGTTGATCTGCACCGCCTCAAGCATGTCGCGCACGCGGGCGCGGGTGGCGCTGCGCGACAGGTTTTCATGCACGCGCAGGGCCTCGGCGATCTGGCGGCCGATGGTCATCACCGGATTGAGCGAATAGCGCGGGTCCTGCATGACCATGGAAATGCGGGCACCGCGCAGGGCGCGCATCTCGCGCTCGGGCAGGGACAGCAGATCGCGGCCCTGAAAGGCCAGCTTTTCGGCGGTGACCTTGCCCGGGGGCCGGATCAGCCGCAGGATCGCGCGGCCGGTCATGGACTTGCCCGAGCCGCTTTCGCCAACGATGCCAAGGCGCTCTTGCCCCAGGTCGAAGGAGACGCCCTTGACCACCTCGACGGGGCCTTGCGGGGTGGGGAAGGTCACGCGCAGGTCGCGCACGGAGAGAAGGGGTTCGGTCATGATTTGCCCGCCGATTTGGGGTCAAGAACATCGCGCAGCCCGTCGCCAAGGAAGCAAAAGCCGAGCGAGACGAGGATGATGGCCAGTCCGGGCATGGTTGCCACCCACCACTGGTCCAGAATGAACACCCGCCCGCGTGAGATCATCGCCCCCCATTCGGGCAGGGGCGGCTGCGCACCAAGGCCCAGAAAGCCCAGACCCGCGGCGGTGAGGATGATCCCGGCCATATCGAGCGTCACCCGCACGATCATCGACGAGGTGCACAGCGGCAGCACATGGGCGAAGATGATCCGCAGGTGCGAGGCGCCGAGCAGTCGCGTGGCCGAGACGAATTCCGCGTTGCGGAAGGTCAGCGTTTCGGCGCGGGCGATGCGGGCATAGGCGGGCCATGCGGTGATCGCGATGGCGATGATGGCGTTTTCGATGCCAGGCCCGAGGGCGGCGACGAAGGCCAGCGCCATGATCAGCTTGGGCATCGACAGGAACACATCCGTCAGCCCCATCAGCACGCGGTCGGTCCAGCCGCCGAAATAGCCCGAGATCGCCCCGATCACGAGGCCGAGCGGCGCAGAGATCACCGCCACCAGCGCCACGATCATCAGCGTGATGCGTGAGCCGTAGATCACCCGCGAGAAGATGTCGCGGCCCAGCTCGTCCGTGCCCATCCAGTGGTCCGCCGAGGGCGGCAGCAGCCGGTTCGACAGGTTCTGCCCCACGGGGCTTTCCGGGGCGATCCACGGCGCGAAGATCGCGGTGACGATCAACAGCCCGATGATCAGCACCCCGGCCACGGCCAAGGGGTTGCGCAGCAGCAGCCCGCCTGCGCGGTAGAAGCGTCCGGCGCTGGCCTGCAGGCGCGAAGCGGGGCTGTCAGAGATTAACCATGCGTGCATCGTGCGACGTCCTATCGGCTGCGAGGGTCAAGGACGCGGTAAAGCACGTCCGACACTTTGTTGATCAGGATGAACACCGCGCCGATCACCAGCGTGGCGCCCAGAACGGCGTTCATATCGGCGTTGAACAGGGCGGTGGTCAGGTAGTTGCCGATGCCCGGCCACGAGAACACGGTCTCGATCATCACCGAGCCTTCCAGCAGGCCCGCGTAGCTGAGCCCGATGACGGTGATCAGTGGCACGCGGATCGGGCCGAAGGCATGGCCCCAGATCACCCGCGTCTCGCTCACGCCCTTGACGCGGGCGGTGGTGACGTACTCCTGGCTCAGTTGGTCGAGCATGAAGCTGCGGGTCATCCGCGCGATGTAAGCGAGCGAGAAGAAGCCAAGGATCGTGGCGGGCAGAATGATCCGGTGGAAGGCGTTGCGGAACACGTCCATCTGCCCGTCGAGCAGGGAATCCACGAGCAACAGCCCGGTCACCGGTTCGACCAGACCGTCGTAGAAGACGTCGATTCGCCCCGGGCCGCCGACCCAGCCCAGACCGGCATAGAACACCGCCAGACCCACAAGCCCCAGCCAGAACGCGGGCACCGAATAGCCCAGCAACGCCAGCACGCGGATCACCTGATCGGACCAGCTTCCGGCGCGGGCGGCGGCATAGACGCCCATGGGCACACCCAGTACGACGCCGATGATGATGCCGATGGTGGCCATCTCGAGCGTTGCGGGGAACACGCGCACAAGGTCCTGCGCGACGGGCCGGCCGGTGGAGACCGAGGTGCCCAGATCGCCCTGCAACACATCGCCCACGTATGAGAAAAACTGCACGATCAGGGGCCGGTCCAGCCCCATGGCGATGCGCGCGGTTTCATACTGCGCGTTGGTGGCGCGGTCGCCCACGACGGCCAGCACCGGGTCGATTGGCACGACGCGCCCGATGAAGAAGGTGATCGCCAGCAGGCCAAGGAAGGTCAGCGCCGTGACCACCGCGAACCCGCCCAAAGACCGGGCGAATCGTGCAAGGCGCATCGACGGAACATCGGGGTTGAATGACATAGAAATTGCGGTCCTTCGGGCTCAGACCCTGCCATCGGGGCGGGGCATGGTTTCGCCAAACCGTAGGGAAAGAGCTTGGCAAATGCAAAAAGTTTTGTTTACATCTAAAAAAGTTTTCTGACTTTGGACCTGCAGAAGGGGGATGTGTGAGGGATCAAACAACCAGACCGACGGCCCCTGCCGTGTTGGGGCAACGCATCCGCGGACGCCGCCGCAAACTCTCGCTGACGCTCAAGGCCGTGGCCGAGCGCTCGGGCCTTTCGGTGGGGTATCTGAGCCAGGTTGAGACCGACAAGGCGGTGCCGTCGCTGGGCACGCTGGCGCAGATCGCCCAGGCGCTCGAAGTCGATCTGGACTATTTCATCACCACCCCCCGCGCTGCGACGGGCCTGTCGCGCGCCAATGAGCGGGCGCAATTCTCGCTGCCCGGTTCGACCATGTCCTATGAGGCGATCAGCAACGACTACCCCGGATCGGAGCTGAGTAGCTATATCCTCATGGTGCCGCCGGGCTATGTGTCCGAAGTTGCGACCCATGAGGGCGAAGAGATCATCTTCGTGCTCGAGGGCGAAATCGAACAGACCCTGGGCGACGAAACAGTGACCATGGGGGCAGGGGATGCGCTGCATTACAGCGGGGCCACGCCGCACAGCTGGGCCAACCGCAGCGACAGACCCGCCCGCATGATCTGGACCGGCACGCTCAGCGTGCTGGCCCGCAAGGACCACAAGCTATCAACCCCGAAACCAACAGGAGAAACCTCATGAAAACCCTTAGATCAGCCCTGCTGGCCAGCGTTCTGGCGCTGCCACTTGCGGCCCCGGCCATGGCGGAAACCCCGCCGAACCTGCTTGTCGTGGCACAGAACATTGACGACATCGTCGCCATCGACCCCGCGCAGGCCTATGAGTTCACCAGCGGCGAGCTTGTCACCAACATCTATGACCGTCTGGTGCAATACGACGCCGAAGACCCCACGGTGCTGGCCGCCGGTCTGGCGTCTGACTGGGAAACCGACGCCGAGGCCAAGACCGTGACCTTCACCCTGCGGGATGGCGCGACGTTCCACTCGGGCAACCCTGTGCGCCCCGAAGACGTGACCGGCTCGCTCGCGCGCGTCATCAAGCTGGACCTGACGCCTGCGTTTATTCTAGCGCAGCTTGGCTGGACGCCTGAGAACGTGGACGAGATGATCACCGCCGAGGGCAACACGATCACGGTCAAATATGACGGTGATTTCTCTCCGGCTTTCGTGCTCAACGTGCTGGCCTCGCGTCCTGCCTCCATCGTCGATATGGAAACCGTCATGGCCAACGAGGTCGACGGCGACATGGGCAACGGCTGGCTGAACGAGAACAGCGCAGGCTCGGGTCCGTTCGAATTGCAGACCTTCCGTCCGGCGGAACTGGTGCGGCTCAAGGCCAACCCCGACTACTTCAAGGGCGCGCCCGCGATGGAAGGGGTGATCTTGCAGCACGTGGCCGAAGCCGCGACGCAGCAATTGCTCCTTGAGCAGGGCGACGTGGACATGGCGCGCAACCTGACGCCGGACCAGATCGCAGGCATCGACAGCGATGAAATCAAGGTCGAAGCCTTCCCGCAGGCGGCCGTGCACTTCCTGTCGTTCAACCAGAAAAACGACGCGCTGACCGATCCGGCCGTCTGGGAAGCCGCCCGCTATCTGGTGGATTACTCCGGTATGGTCGACAGCTTCCTTGCCGGTCAGATGGAAATCCATCAGGCGTTCTGGCCCAAGGGTTTCCCCGGCGCGCTTGAGGATACGCCCTACAGCTACGACCCCGAAAAGGCCGAGCAGATCCTTGAAGAGGCTGGCGTCGAGCTGCCCATCACGGTCGAGCTTGACGTGATCAACGCGGCCCCGTTCACCGACATGGCGCAATCGCTGCAGGCGAGTTTTGCCGACGCGGGCATCAACTTCGAGATCCTGCCCGGCACCGGCGCGCAGGTCATCACGAAATACCGTGAGCGGACCCACGCGGCGATGCTGCTTTATTGGGGGCCGGACTTCATGGACCCGCACTCGAACGCCAAGGCCTTCGCCTATAACTCCGACAACTCGGACGAGAACTATCAGGCGACCACCACATGGCGGAACGCCTGGGCCGTGCCGGACGAGCTGAACGAGAAAACCATGGCGGCCCTTTCCGAGCCGGACGCCGATGCACGCCTTGACCAGTATATCGAGCTGCAACAGGCGGTGCAGGAAGAAAGCCCGATCGTGATCATGTTCCAGGCGGCCTATCAGGTGGCGATGGACGATGACGTGTCCGGCTACGTCAACGGGGCCACCTCGGACTTCGTCTTCTACCGTCTGGTCGAGAAAGACTAAGACCGGTCGCGCAGACCATAGGGGGCCGTCCGTGACCGGGCGGCCCTTTGTTTTGAACCCTCAACAGATTGGATATTTCCATGACCGACAGACTTTCGAAACTCCGCACCCGCATGGCCGAGATCGGCACCGATCTGGTGGCCCTGGGCCCGACCAGCCACATGGACTGGCTGACAGGTGTGAACCCCCATGGCGACGAGCGCCCGGTGATGCTGCTGGTGTCGCAGGACTATGCCGGCTTCCTGATGCCCGCCCTGAACGCCGACGCCGCGCGCAAATCCACTGATTTGCCGTTCCACACCTGGGCCGACGATCTGGGCCCCGACGCGGCGCTGGCCGAGCTTCTGGGCAAGTGCAACGTAAGCGGTGCGGGCCGATCCGTCGCCGTGGATGAGGCGATGCGCGCCGATTTCGCGCTGCTTCTGCTCGACGCGATGGACGCGCCCAAGCGCAGCTTCGCCGCTGACAGCGTGGGCCTGCTGCGCCAGCTCAAGGACGATGCGGAATACGAGGCCCTGCGCGCCAGTGCACGGCTGAACGACGAAGCCGCCATGGCCGGGTTCGCAGCCCTTGCCGAAGGGGTGACGGAACGGGACGTGCAGGCCGCGATCCATGCCCATTACAAGGCCAACGGCGCGCAGGCCGAGTTCACCATCGTGGGCTTTGGCGGCAATGGCGCCTTCCCGCATCACCACACCGGCGACACCAAGCTGGAAAAGAACATGGCCGTATTGATCGACACCGGCTGCCGTCTGAACGGCGCGCCCTCGGACATGACCCGCTGCGGCTGGTTCGGCGACACCCCGTCGGACGAGTTCCTCAAGGTCGCGGGCATCGTCGAGGACGCGGTGCAGGCTGCGCTGGAGGTGTCGCGCCCGGGCGTCGTCGCCTCCGAGATCGACCGCGCGGCCCGTAGCACGATCGAGAAGGCAGGCTATGGCGAGCGGTTCCTGCATCGCACGGGCCACGGGTTGGGTGTGGACATCCACGAGCCGCCCTACATCAGCGCCAGTGCGACAACGCAGATGCGCGTGGGCAATGTCTATTCCATCGAGCCGGGGATCTATCTTGAGGACAAGTTCGGCGTCCGGTTGGAGGATATCGTGATCCTGCGCGAGGATGGCCCCGAGATCCTGTCGGGCCTGCCGCGCACCTTGGTGATGAAGCCGTAACGCGTCACGACAACACGCGTGCCAGCCGGTCCCACTGGCTGCGCGCAAGGGCCTGCGATCCGGCCAGCACCCAGTAGCTCTCGTGGTGCGCGAGCACATCGTCGCTCAGCCGGACCAGCCGCCCCGCCGCGAGGTCCGCTTCGCACAAGGGCAGCGAGGCGAGAATGACCCCCATGCCTGCCCGCGCCGCCTGAAGCGCGGGCAGGAAGGTGTCGAACCGCAAATGCGGCACCGGCGTCGTAGGAATGCCGAACCGGGTGGCCCAGGCGTTCCAGCCGGGGCGCGAGCCCGAACAGGCGATGCGCGGCCAGCTTGTCCAATTCCCGCCCTGTGCAGCCAATTCAGGCGCGGCCAGAGGTGCGATCTTTTCCGAAAACAGCCGCAGCTTGTGCTCGTGGGGCCAGTCGCCGGTGCCGTAGCGGATGCGGATCACCGCGTCGTCGGGCGCATCGAGCGCGCCGAGCACCATGGATTGCAGGATCAACTGCCCGTTGGCGACCTCCCCCAGCGCGGCCAGACGCGGTTGCAGCCACAGATCGATGATCGACTGGCTGGCCGAGATCGTCATCTGCCCGCGCTCCGCCCCGAACAGCGCCTCGGAGGCGTCGCGCAGGGTGGTCAGGGCGCTTTGCACATGGGGCAGCCAAGCCTCACCGGCGACGGTGAGTTCGATGGTGCGCGCGCGGCGAAAGAACAGCGGCGTGCGCAGATGCTTTTCCAGATGCCCGATCCGCTGGCTGATCGCCGATTGCGTCAGCCCCGTTTCAGCGGCGGCGGCGGTGAAACTGCCACAGCGGGCCGCGGCCTCAAAGGCGCGGATCCATTCAAGGGGCGGGGTTTTGAAACCGGCTTCATTCATAAATAAAAAGCACCCTCAGTGCGAATATTGCTAATTTGACTAATAGATCACGGCTGCGATGCTGTCAGCAGACTTCAACACGGAAGGATTTTTATCATGACAGATGTGACTGTTGAGGACTTCGGCAGCTCGCTTGCTTTGACCACGGCCCAAGGCACCCGGCGTTTCCACGCCATCTGGCTGCGCGATAACGCCAGCGACCCCGAGACCCGCGCGCCGGGCAACAACCAGCGTCTGATCGCCCTGCGCGACATTCCGGCAGACACCCGGATCGCGCACGCCGATGTCTCGGGCAACACGCTCTCTGTGACCTTCGTGCCCGAAGACAAGACGGTGGCCTTTGATCTGGCCTGGCTTGACGCGCACGCCTATGACCGCGATCACAGCCAGCCACGCGGCTGGGTGGGGCCAGAGATCGAGCCTTGGGATTCAGGGCTGATGGACCGCGTCCCCACGGGCGACTTCGCGGCCCTGTCGCAAGAGAACGCGGCGTTGCAGGACTGGCTGGGGCAGGTGACGCGCTACGGCTTTGGCAAGGTCGTGAACGGCCCCGTGGAAGAGGGTGCGCTGTTCAAGATCGTCGACCTGTTCGGCCACGTACGCGAGACGAACTACGGCCGCCTGTTCGAGGTCCGCACCGAGGTGAACCCCACGAACCTTGCCTTCACCGGGCTGGGCTTGCAGGCGCATACGGACAACCCCTACCGCGATCCGGTGCCGACGGTGCAGGTGCTCTATTGTCTGGAAAGCTCTGCTGCCGGGGGCGAGAACATGGTGGTTGACGGCTTCGCCGCCGCGCGCCGCTTGCGCAAGGAGAATCCGGCCTATTTCGACGTGCTCGCCGATCATTGCGCGCGGTTTGAATATGCAGGCGAAGCGGGGGTCTGCCTGACGTCGCGCCGGCCGATGATCGAACTTGCCCCCGACGGGGAGCTGATCGGCGTGCGCTTCAACAACCGCTCGCTCGCCGCGGTGACGGATGTGCCCTTCGACAAGATGGCGACCTATTATGCGGCCTATCGCCGGTTGGGCGAGATCATCGACGACGAGGCGATGGAGGTCACCTTCCGGCTGAACCCCGGTGAGGCGTTCGTGGTGGACAACACCCGCGTGCTGCACGCGCGCAAGGGCTATTCGGGCAGCGGCACCCGTTGGCTGCAGGGCTGTTACGCGGATATGGACGGGCTGCGCTCGACCCATGACGCGCTGCGCCGCGAGATGCCGGAGGCGGCGGAATGAAGCCCGATATCGACAGCCTGACCCCCGCGACCATCGTGGACTTCATCGGCTCGATCTTCGACCGTCGCGGCGACGAGGAGTATCTGGGCGAGCCGGTGAACATGGGCCAGCACATGCTGCAGGGCGCGACCATCGCCGAGCAGAACGACCAGCCCGAAGAGATCATCGTCGGCGCGCTGTTGCACGACATCGGCCATTTCACCAGCGAGTTCGGCACCTTTGCGATGACCGACACCGAGGATCGCCATCACGAGGATGCGGGCGCCGAGGTGCTGGAGCGGTTCTTTCCCAGCGTGATCACCGACTGCGTGCGCTATCACGTGGCCGCGAAACGCTATCTTTGCGCGACCCGCCCCGAGTATTTCCGCCGATTGTCCGAAGCCTCGGTGCATTCGCTCAACCTGCAAGGGGGGCCGATGGACGAAGGCGAGGTCGCCGCCTTCGAGGCCCTGCCCAACTTCGAGCAGATCATTGCGGTGCGCTATCTCGACGACGCGGGCAAGCGGCCGGACATGGTGACGCCGGATTACTGGCATTTCGCGCCGATGGTGCAGCGCATGGTGGATCGGCACATGGAAGCGCAGCGCGCGTCAGCCTAGGCGTTTGCGCACACGATACAGACAACGGCGGTGCCCCGGATGCGGGGCGCCGCCTAGGTCGTTAACGCCTCGACCGCCTGTTTGAGCACATCACTCCGGAAGGGTTTGGTCAGCACTTTGCAGCGGTCCATGGTCTCAGCCGCTGCAACATGGGCGTCGCCGGTGGCGAAGATCACCGGAAGCTGTGGCTTTTGCTTGCGCACCTCATGGGCGAGGTCTTCGCCGGAATAATCGGGCAACCCCAGATCGGTGATGAACAGGTCCACCTCTGCACGGGCAAGTTCTTCAAGCGCGGCCTTGCCGGTGCCCACCTCGATCACTTCATGGCCGGCATCGCGCAACTCGTCAGCCATGTCCATGCGGATCAGCGCGTCATCCTCGCACAGCAGGATCACGCGACCGGCGGCGGGGCTGTCCGGCTTCGGGGTCGGCGGTGTTGCCGGTTCTGCCGCGGTGTCGTTGTTCGTCGGACCCGCAAGAGGCACCCCCTCGGACCCGAGAATCTGGCGGATCTTCGGGGCCAGTTGTTCGCGGGTGTAGGGCTTGCCGATCAACTCGACCCCGGCGTCCAGACGGCCTTCATGCACGATGGCGTCCTGCACGAAGCCCGAGGTGAACAGAACCCGCAGGTCGGGACGCAGCTTGCGCGCCTGTTCGGCCAACTCTTGCCCGTTGGCCACCCCGGGCATGACCACATCGGTGAACAGAAGGTCGATCTTTGTCTTGCCTCTGAGGATGTCCAGCGCGCTCGCCGCGCCATCGGCCTGCAGAACAGTATAGCCCAGATCGGACAGCATATTGACCCCGACCTCGCGCACGGCGGCGTCATCCTCGACCAGCAGGATGGTTTCGGTGCCGCCCCGGAGGGCCACCGCATTGCGCGCCTGCGCCTCCTCCTCGGGCTGGTCCGAACGGGGCAGATAGAGTGTCATGGTGGTGCCCGCGCCCACGGTGCTGTCGATGGTGATATGCCCGCCCGACTGCTTGGCGAAGCCGTAAACCATGGACAAGCCCAAACCGGTGCCGTGCCCGTCCTCTTTGGTGGTGAAGAACGGATCGAAGATGCGGTCGATGGTTTCGCGCGGGATGCCGCAGCCGGTGTCGCTGACGGTCAGACAGACGTAATCGCCGGGGGTGGCACCGGGTTGGGTCTTGGCGAAAGCCTCATCCAGCGTGCGGTTTTCCAGCGCGATCGTCAGCTTGCCCTGACCGTCCATCGCATCGCGGGCGTTGATCGCAAGGTTGAGCAACGCGTTTTCCATGCTATTGGGATCGATGCTGGTGCGCCAGAGATCCTCGGCCTTGTGGATCTCTACCTCGACCCCTTCGCCGATGGCGCTGTGCAGCATCTCGGCCATGTCGTCCACAAGCCGGGTGAGGTTCAGCACCACGGGCGCCAGCGGTTGCTTGCGCGCGAATGACAGCAGTTGCGAGGCGAGCATCGCCCCGCGTTCCACCGCGCCCATCGCCTGTTCCAGCCGCGCGCGGACGGCGGGCACTTGTGAATCCCGCAGGGCGCTTTGGATATTGCCGGTCAGAACCTGCAACAGGTTGTTGAAATCGTGGGCAATTCCACCCGCGAGCCCGCCAATCGCCTCAAGCTTCTGGCTTTGGCGCAAGGCGGCGTTGAGCACCTCAAGCTCTTGATTGCGCTGTGCGACCCGCGCTTCCAGCGAGGCGTTGAGATTGGCGACCTCGGCCTCGATGGTCTTGCGTTCCTCGATATCGGTGTTGGTGCCGACCCAGCCGGTGAGCGTGCCATCGGCGGTGCGCAAGGGCGAGGCGCGCACGATGTGCCAGCGATAGCTGCCGTCGGCCTTGCGAATGCGAAACTCCGTCTCATAGGCGCGGCCTTCTTCCATCGCATTCTCCCACAGGGCGGCGGCGTCGGGAAGATCGTCAGGGTGGACGACGCGGACCCAGTCCGAGCCGTAGAGGTCCCCCTCTTTCAGGCCGGTAAATTCGTAGATCCGGTCGTTGAGCCAATCCAGCCCGCCGTTGGTGTCGGCGGTCCAGACGTGGTTGGGCATGGTTTGCGCCATGATGCGGAACTTCTCGCGCCGCGCGCTCAGCTCGGCCTCGGCGGTTTTCTGGGCGGTGATGTCGTGGCCTTGCACGAAAATCCCGTGGATCTTACCGGTCGCATCGGTCAGCGGATAGAAAATGAAGTCGATGTAATGCTCTTCGGGCTCCGCACCGGGGTGCGGCTCGACCCGCGCGGGCATCCCCCTGATCGAGACCGGCTCCCCTTCGCGGTAGACCTGATCGAGCAGTTCCAAAAACCCCTGTCCCTGAACCTCGGGCAGGGCTTCGGCCACGGACAGGCCAATGAGCGGACGGTCGCCCACAAGGTCGGTATAAGCCTCGTTCACCACCTGAAAGACGTGATCGGGCCCGTGCAGGATCGCCATGAAGCTGGGGGCGTGGTCAAAGGCGGCCTGAAAGAATTCGGTCATCTTGCCAAGCGCCAGATTCTCGTTGGCCACCGCTTCGGCCCGGTGGACAAGGGCTGCGGTCCGCGCGAGGCTTTCGCTTTGCTCGGGGGCCGCGCCGCCGTCGTAGAAGTCGGTCACATCCACCGTGTTCTGCAAGATGTAGTCGACACCGCCGTCTTCCCCCAGAATGGGCGTGTGTGTCGCGCTCCAGATCCGGTCCTGGAAGGTGCCGTCTTCGGACCGGATGGGATAGGGGATCACCGGCAGATGGTCCACTTTGCCGGTGTCCAGAACTTTGCGGAACGACCGGCGCAGCATCTGGTCGGGCTGGGAATCCTCGGGCGCGGGAAAGACATCGTGCAGAAGTTTGCCGATCACCTCATCGCGGCGGCGGCCGGTCGTGGACAGATACGCCTCATTGGCCCAGACCATGCGCAGGTCAGGATCCAGCAAAACGTAGGCCAGTGGCGATTGCCCGAAAAGTGCGTCCAGGTCGATCTGCATGGAGAGACTCCGAAATTACCGCGAAGTTCGCGTGGCGCGCGTCGTCGTATGAATTTGATGGAGACTTTCAACGGGGATTTCAAGGGCATGTTCGCGGGCAATCCGGGAAGGCGCGCGGGCGCGCACTCTCTTTCCCGGGGGGCGTTAACAATCCGGCTGGGGCGCGCTATCTCATGGCGCAACGCAACCCGAAAGGGGCGTGCCGGACCGCGGGTCACAGGCCGCCCCTCAGCAAGGAGATCCCCCATGACAACCGGCAAGCAATTGTTCACGACCCTCGCCGCGGACGGCACCCTGACCGTCGCCATCGAAGACGTGACGTTTCCCGACCCCAAGGGCAAACAGGTCCTTGTGAAAATGGAGGCCGCGCCGATCAACCCGTCGGATCTGGCCATTCTGGTGGGCGCGGCCGAGATGGATACGGCCGAATATTCGCCCGGCAAGTTCGTGGCCCGGATGCCGGAGCCGTTCAACACCGGCAACAAGGCGCGCCACGGGCTGAAACTGCCTGCCGGGAATGAGGGCGCGGGCACCGTTGTCGCCGCCGGTGAGGCCGAGGAGGCGCAGGCGTTGATCGGGCAGCGGGTGTCCTGCGTGCCGGGCCACGCCTTCAGCCAGTATGCCATCGCCGATGCGACCCTGTGCCTGCCCCTTGGGGATCACAGCGCCGAAGCGGGGGCGAGCGCCTTCGTCAACCCGATGACCGCCCTGGGTTTTGTGGAAACCGCCCGACGTGACGGCCAGCAGGCGCTGGTCCACACCGTGGGCGCGTCCAATCTGGGCCAGATGCTGACCCGGATCTGCAACGAGGACGGCATCGGGCTGGTCAACATCGTGCGCAAGGACGACCAGGTTCAGGTGCTCAAGGACCTTGGCGCCAGCCATGTGGTCAATTCGGCGTCCGACGATTTCGAACAGCGCCTGCAAGACGCGATCGCCGACACCGGCGCTTTCTATGGCTTCGATCCCATCGGCGGCGGCAAGACCGTGGACAC
This sequence comes from Thalassorhabdomicrobium marinisediminis, assembly GCF_003072065.1. GTDB lineage: Bacteria > Pseudomonadota > Alphaproteobacteria > Rhodobacterales > Rhodobacteraceae > Octadecabacter > Octadecabacter marinisediminis. Next base: position 75,407 of record NZ_QCYG01000007.1, on the reverse strand, counting down.
GGTGTTCCGCGCGATGGAGGCTGTGGCCGCGCGCGGCATGACCGAATATTCCCGCTATGGCTCGAACCAGCACAAGCAGATGTTCATCTATGGCCGGTTGGACAGCAGCCCCACAGTGCTGACGCCCAGCTACGGCTTCGGCTGGACGCTTTCGGGCTGGCTGGTGTTCCCGTTCATGCAATCGGCGGGGCAAGAGGTCGTGGACCGGATGCGCAAGCGCGTGCTCGACAACCTCACCACCACCTTCGCCAGCCACTACAAGTCCCGCGTGACGCTGGAAGAGATGCTCACGAAAGAGGCGGTGACCGATTACCGGCAGATGAAAACCGGCGAGAAATACCTTGTGACCCCCTGGGGCTAACGGACGCCATCGGCCCGTGTCTTGGCGGGCCGATGACCCCCGCCGCCTTTGAGCCGCATCGCCGCGGGTAGGGGGGCGGGATGTCGCGTGGGATCGAATAAGTATTTGCAATACGCATTACGAATGATTAAGTGCAGCTCAGGACAACTCCATTGATCGGACATCCCATGACCTTCTCAGAGGCTCTGCTCTTTCCCGGAACCAAAGTGTGCGAGCACTATGGCGTGAACCCCGAAGGGGAGGGCGCGTTGATCCGCTGGATGGTGAACACACTCATCTATCTGGTCATCAGCCTGACCCTTGTCTGGGTGATCGCGGTTTGACCCCCTTGGCCCGTCTTCCGGTGAGCGAGGCGCAGATCGCGCAGGTGGTCTCTCGCTTCTATGCCTCTGTGCGCGCGCATGAGGAACTTGGCCCCATTTTCGCGGCACATATCGTCGATTGGCCCGCCCACGAAGAAAAGATCGTCCGTTTCTGGCGCAATGCTTTGTTGCGCGAACGGATCTACGACGGCAATCCAATGCAGGTTCACCGCGCGGCGGGCAACGTGCGGCCGGAACATTTCGAGGTCTGGCTGTCGGTCTTTGACGAGACGCTCTTTGCGGTGCTGCCGTCCGACTTGGCGCAGGTCTGGTCCGCCATCGCGCACAACATCGGCCGCGCCCTGCGCTATGGGCTGGAACGGCGCGCGACGCCGGACGGGGTGCCGGTGCTGACCTAGCACGGGCCCGCGTGCGGTCAGGCGATCACCCGGACCGGTGCGCCCTTGTAGGCTGGCGTTTGCGAATTCTTCTCGTGCAGGGCAAGGGGCACCAGCGGGTTCAGTTCGGGATAATAGCCCGCGACGCAGCCCGCGGGCAGATCAAAGGCGGTCAGGGTCAGCCCGTCCACCTGCCGTTTGGTGCCATCGTCGATGGTGCTAGCAAGGCTGACCTTCTGGCCCTCGGACAGGCCCAGCCGCGCGATCTCGTCCCGGTTCATTAAAACGATCTTGCGGTCGCCGCTCAGCCCGCGCAGGCGGTCGGAAAAACCGTAGATCGTGGTGTTGAACTGATCGTTGGACCGCAGGGTGATAAGGGTGAGGGTCGTGGGCTCCGACGGCACCTCGCCCAGTGCAGAAAGCGTCGTAGGCGTGGTGAACTGCGCCCGGCCGCTGTCGGTCTGCCAATCGCGGTCGCGGGCCGCGTTGCCCCGATCAAAGCCGCCCGGCTGGAACATGCGTTCGTTGAAATCCCTGAAGTCGTCCGGAAAGGTCGCTTCGATCAGATCGCGGATTAGGTCGTAATTGCCGGCCCAGTCGCGCCAGCACAACTTGGGGTTGTCCGGCGGGCTCGCCTCGGCCATGGCGCAGACGATGGCGGTCTCGGACATCACGTCTTCGCCGGGCGGGTCGGCTTCACCGATCGAGCCATAGATATGCGAGAGCGAATCTTCCATCGTCACCGCCTGCGGTCCGCTGGCCTGAATGTCGCGATCCGTGCGCCCCAGACAGGGCAACAGATACCCCTCGCGCCCGGGGAACAGATGTGTCCGGTTGAGTTTCGTGGCGATGTTCACGGTCAGGTTCAGCTTGCGCCAGACCTGTTCCATCCGTTCGCGGTCCGGCATCGCCCGCAGAAGGTTCCCCCCCAGCGAGATCATGGCCTTGACGCGGCCGTCAAGCATCGCTTCGCCCGCGTGGACGATGTTCATCCCGTCTTCTTGCGGGGGGTCGATGTCGAACAGTGCGCGCAGCTTGTCCGAGGGCATGTGTTTGGTCTTCTCGCCCACCCCGACCGTGCGCTGGCCCTGCACGTTGGAGTGCCCCCGCACCGGAGAGATGCCGGTGCCCAGCTTGCCGATATTGCCGCGCAGGAACAACAGGTTGCACAGCATGCCCAGATTGAGCCAGCCGTTCACATGTTGCGTCAGCCCCATGCCGTAGATTGCAATCGCCTTGTCGGCGGAGATGTAGATCTGCGCCGCCTCCTCGATCAGCGCGCGCGACAAGCCGGAATGCGCTTCGATTTCGTCCCACGTTGCGGCCTGCACCGCCTCGAGCATGGCGTCATAGCCGTCGGTCTCGTCGTTGATGAAGTCGAAGTCGATCACCGTCCCGGGGGCCTTGGCGTCGGTGTCCAGCACGCATTTGATCAGCCCGGTAAGCACCGCCACATCGCCGCCCGGCCGCACCTGATAGTACTTCTCGGAAATTTCGGTGCTGCGCCCGATGGTCATCTGTTTAGGATCCTGCGGATCGACGAATTCGATCAGCCCGCGTTCGCGCACGGGGTTGAACGTCACGATGCGGCAACCGCGGTCCACGGCGTCTTTCAGCGTGTGCAGGAAGCGCGGCGAATTGCTGCCCGTGTTCTGCCCGAAAAAGAAAATCGCGTCGCAATGGTCGAAGTCCTCAAGCGTGCAGGTGCCCACGGGGGTGCCGATTGAGGTTGCGAGATTAACGCTCGTGGTTTCATGGCACATGTTCGACGACTGCGGCAGGTTCTGATGCCCCAGCGCGCGCGCAAACAGCGCATAGAGGTAGGAGGCCTCAAGCCCCGCGTGGCCCGAAGCGTAGAAAACCGATTGTTTGGGCGGCAGCGCGGTCAATTCGCGCCCGATGGCGGTGAAAGCCTCGTCCCAGCTGACGGAACGATAGCGGTCGCTTTGCGCGTCGTAGCGCAGCGGGGTGGTCAGGCGGCCCGAGGACTCAAGGTCTTGGTCGTGCCAACTTCGCAACTCACTCAGGGTGTGGGCTTCGAAAAACGACGCATCCGCACGGGCGGGATCAAGCTCCCACAGGGTGGCCTTGGCGCCGTTCTCGCAGAACTCGAACCGGTGGGGTTTGGCCGGTTTCGCCCAGGCGCAAGAGGAGCACATGACGCCGCGGGGCTTGTTGAGCTTGGCCAACATCTTAAGCGCCACCGGGGAGGGGCCGGTGGTACCGAACATCCGCGCCACGCTCTGGACCGACCCCCAGCCGCCGGCGGGGTGGTCATAGGTCGGCACCTGTTCGTCCTGTTGCGTTGTGCGATGTTTGTTCGCCGCTGTATCGCCGGTCATGACATGCCCCCCTGCAGCCCATATGGCCCAACCCGCAAGGGCGGGTGATGGTTCCGGTGGGGGGGCGCGGATCGGCTGCCTGCCGTGGATGGCCGCGCGTATTCCGACCCCGTGAAATGGGATCGGAATACCAGTAAATTTTCTTTCGGGCGTTCTAAAGGAAAGCGTCGGAATTGAGGAATAGCAAAGTGTCGATCACCTGCGCCTCACGCGACCATGTCCAGCCAGAGGCGTGCCGTTGATAGCGCGGCGATGCAATGAGCTTGCGGTAGGCCTCGGCCGTGCCCGGACCCCAGGCACCGTCGATCGGCCCGGTGTAATACCCTTCCCCCTGCAGCCCCCGCTGCGCCATCATGCGGGTGCCGCGGTCGCGTTGCTCGAACACGGCGCGCACCTCCTCGACTGTCACGCCAGCGGACTGCGCGGTGGCGGCATGGGCGCAAAGCAGGGCGGCGGGGGCCGAGATAAGGATGTTTCTACGGTTGATCATGATATTCTCTTAAGTATTGCAATGCGTTGGCGTCAGGCAGTTACGGTGCGGTTCTGTTTTGAAGCCAATGCCGCCGCCACGCCCCAGATCATCGCGATTGGCCAGGTGATCAGCGCCCCGAAGCCAAGCGTAAAAATCGCGAGGATAATCGCGACGATAATCAGGAAGATCCCGCCACCGACCGTGGCATAAAGCAGCCCGAGGGGGCCGAAGAAAAAGGTCAGCAGAAACGCGGCAACGACGCTCTTTTCAGGTTTGGCGATGATAATGGTTGTGGTTGTGGGGTCGGACATAGCATTTCTCCTCCGGGTTGTTTTCGTTGTGCCGGTCTTCGTGGCCAATTTGGATGAAATTAGGGAGCCAATTCGGCAGTTTTGCGGCAGGGGATCAGCGGCCCTTACGGACAGTTGTTAATTTTCTTTTGATAATTGTGCGAAGCGCTAAACGTTTCCGTTGGCGGAGAGCAAAACGGCAATCGGGCGCATGGTCTGGATCTCGGCCAGCAAAAGCACAAGGCTCGCGGTCAGCGGAACCGCCAGAAGCGCGCCGGCCAGCCCCCAAAGGGTGCTCCAGAACGCCAGCGCCAGCAGTACGACAAAGGGGCTGAGATTGAACGCCCGGCCCATCATCCGTGGCTCAAGATAGGCCGCGACGAAAACCTGCGCTGTTGTCAGCGAGACGAGCACCACCGTCGCCATGCCGAGTGAGCCGAACTGCGCAAGGCTGAGCAGGACCGGAAACAGCACGCCGACAAGCGATCCGATGTAGGGGATGTAGTTGAGGAAGGCGATCAGGACGGCCCAGAACAGGGCAAATTCGATCCCCAGCAGCAGCATGATCGCAAAGGAAATCCCGCCCAGGATCACGTTCACGACGGTCTTCACGAAAAGATACTGCCCGATCCGTTCGTTGATGCGCGAGACCAGCGATATGGCACGGGCTCCGGCCTCTTCATCGCCCATGGCCATCACCACCTTGCGCGCCATGGCGCCCCGTTCCGCGATCAAGAAGCTGGCATAGAGCACCACAAGGAACAGCGTGGCCCCGAAGCCGCGCAAGGACAGCAGCGCCGGCGCGACCCAAGATCGGAAATTCACCTGATCCAGCGTTTCTCGCCGCACGTTTTCCCATGTGGGCTCGTCCTCGATGCCCAGAATGCTGGCGTTGCGCGTGATCAACAACTCAAGGTTGGATTGATACCGGGGAAGCGCGGCGGCCACCTGCGCGAGATTGTTGATGACCAGAAGGAACAGCAAGATCACGACGAAGGTGAACAAGGCCAAAATCAACGCGCGCCGCGCCCAGTCCGGAAGGCTGCCCAGAACGGGCACTTTCTGCATGCTCGTCGCTGCGGTCAAAAGGACATAGACGGAAATCACGGCCGCGAGGATGGGCAGCAGCACCGGCTTGCCGATCCACAAAATCCACCCGATCATGAGGGTCAGCGCAGTGCCGTAAGTCGCGTTCCGCATTCGCTCTCCGTTCTTATCGATGCCGTTTGGCGAGGGCCTATGTATGACCACCGAGACGGTCAACATGAGGCAGATTCGACGCTGCCTCAAGGTGCTTGGCAACAGAGGGTTTGAGCCGCGAAACGTCCATAGCTTGGCGCAAGGGAGATCAAGCGCGGACGGGGAAGGACAGCTCGTATCGGAATGTATGGGGATAGTGGCGGAGAGACAGGGATTCGAACCCTGGGTGGGCTTGCACCCACAACGGTTTTCGAGACCGCCCCGTTCGACCACTCCGGCACCTCTCCGCACCAAGGATCGTGCGGCCTGATAATCCGCTGCGGCGGGGGGTGCAAGGGGTTTCCTGACAATTGCGTGCGGGCCGGGGTGCGGCCCTTGGAAATCGGGGCAGGACTGCATATTGAAAGGCAAAGCAGAAGAAAGGTTTCGTTTCATGTTCATGCGCTTTGCGCCGCTCGCGGTTGCCGCCGTCGTCGCCATGCCCGCCACCGCCCAGCAAAGCCAGAGCGAGGCGTTGTTCGAGCTTTTGCACCTGCCCGAGGTCATCGACATCATGCGCCAAGAGGGCATCAGCTACGGTGAGACGATCGGTGCCGACCTCACATCCGGGCCGCCCTCGGCCGAGTGGAACATGGTCGTGCAGCAGATCTACGACTACGACGTGATGATGGGCATTGTGCAGGAGGATTTCGAGGCGTCGCTCGACGGGGTCGACCTTGCCCCCATCCTCGACTTTTTCGATTCGGAGCAGGGGCAGAACATCGTCGAGCTTGAGGTGACGGCGCGGCGGGCCCTGCTCGATCAAGCGGTCGAGGAGGCCAGCGAAGAGGCCGCCGCCATCGCCGCTGCTGACGGGGATCCGCGGTTCGAGCAGGTTGAAACCTTTGTCGAGATCAACAATCTGGTTGAGCTGAACGTGGCCAGCGCGCTCAACTCCAATCTGGCGTTCTATGCCGGGCTGCTGGATGGCAACGCCTTTGACGGCGTGCTGAGCGAGGACCAGATCCTTGACGATGTGTGGAGCCAGGAAGCCGAGGTGCGCGCCAGCACCAGCGAATGGATCCATTCCTTCCTGTTCATGGCGTATCAACCGCTCGAGGATGCGGATCTGGACGCCTATATCGCCTTTTCCCAGACCGAGGCCGGCGGCCATGTCAACCGCGCCATGTTCGACAGTTTTGACCGGCTGTTCACCGGCATCAGCCACGCACTGGGACGGGCGGCGGCTTCGGAAATGTCCACACAGGAGCTTTAGGCGCTGGCCACCAGAATTGCCGCGGTGAGCGCGTCGAGGTTTGCGTTATAAAGCGCGAGGTTCGATTGCAGTTGCAAGGTATGCGCCGCGCGGGCGGGGACGGGCACCCGGGCCAGATCGAAGGCTGTGTTGAGGGTGTCGCCGCCGCCGCGCCGGATGTCGGTGATCAGGGCCGGGTGATTGGTCTTGACGAAAACCTCAAGCTGACCGCGGGTCCGCGCACTGGGGCCATCGCCGAACATCTGACCCAGCGCGCGGGCGGGCAGGGCGAGCGGGTTGCGCAGATCGCCGCCTTCGGAACAGGCCGCGACGGTCATAAGGAAGAGGACGGGAAATAGACGCATGAGGGTCCTGACTTTGGGTTGACTTGCCCGCCAATTGGTCAGATAAGCCGCCATCCGAGCAAGTCATCTGTTCGGACACAAGCGAAAACTCGCCCGAGGGGGCGCGCTGTCCACGGGTCGCGAAAGCGATGAACGCCTTGAAAACAAGGGACCCCAGAGACGCGATTGAAAAGGAAAACGATATGTTTGCGGTTCTCAAAACCGGTGGCAAGCAGTACCGAGTCGCTTCTGGCGACGTGCTGCGTGTCGAAAAGATCGCTGCGGAAGCTGGCGAAACAGTTCAATTCAACGACGTTCTGATGGTCGGCAACACCGTGGGTCTGCCGCTGGTGGAAGATGCCGGCGTTCAGGCGGAAGTCATCGACCAGATCAAGGGCGAGAAGACGATCAACTTCGTCAAGCGCCGCCGGAAGCATTCGTCCAAGCGGACCAAGGGCCACCGTCAGCAGCTCACCCTCGTGCGGATCACCGACATTCTCGAGTCCGGCGCAGGCAAATCCGGCGTAAAAGCCGCGCTGGCCGGTGCGGGCTTCGTCTCGGCCGCTCAGGCGGATGCCGGCAAGGGCGCGCCGACCTCGAAAAAGGCCGCTGCCGCCGCTGAGCGTGCATCGCAGCCGAAGAAAGCCACCAAGAAGGCCGCGGTCAAGACCAAGGACGAAAGCGCAGCCCCCAAGGCTGAAGCGAAAGCCAAGGTGTCCAAGGCCGACAAGGCCGCCGCATCCGAGGCGACCGACGATCTCAAGAAGCTGAGCGGCGTTGGCCCGGCTCTGGAGAAGAAACTCATCGAGGGCGGCGTCACCAGCTTCGCCCAGATCGCAGCATGGACCCCCGAGGACGTTGCTGCTATGGACGAGAAACTGTCGTTCAAGGGCCGGATCGAGCGTGAAGGCTGGGTCGAGCAGGCCAAAGAACTGGCTAAAGGTTAAGGAGAGACCAAATGGCACACAAAAAAGCAGGCGGTTCATCCCGTAACGGTCGCGACTCAGCCGGTCGCCGCCTTGGCATCAAGAAATTCGGCGGCGAGTCCGTCATCCCCGGCAACATCATCGCGCGTCAGCGCGGCAACAAGTGGTGGCCCGGTGAAGGCGTCGGCGAAGGCAAGGATCACACGATCTTTGCAACCGTCGAAGGGGCCGTGTCCTTCCGCAAAGGGTTCAAAGGGCGCACCTTCATTTCCGTCATGCCGGACGCGGAAGCCGCGGAATAACCGAAACCTAAAATTCAAGATTGAAAGGGGTCGGTGCAAACCGGCCCCTTTTTCCATATGTGACGCGCCGTCGGGCGCGCACCGTGTTCACCATTCGATCGGGGAGGGTCGTATGTCTGACAACACATTGGACCGCCTGTGCGGTTCAGCAACAATTCGCATCCCTCAACGCGTCTTGCGGGGCCGCCGACGTTCGGCGCGCGCTGGCCTGACCTCATGCGACCCACGGTTGTTATTGCGCCGTCTCGACACGCGTGCGCTGCCGCAGCGGGTTTGTCTGGTTGATAACTTTTATCATGTCGTAGCACCCCGCGACGCCGCGCGACCGTTCTGTGCTATCTTGCTGGCGATGCACGATATTTCGGCGCACCGATTTTCAGCCGCCCGCCGTCAAAACCGCGCGCGCCGCCTTGTCGGACGCCCATTCGATGATTACCTCAATAAAATATGGACGGGTCCAATCGCCGCCCATGCCCCCGAAGCCACCGCCGCAGGAGACACGTTATGAGTGTGCAAGAAGCCCTTCCTCAGGAGATCCCCGAGGCGCAGGCCGTCATTGCCACCGAACGTTTCACCCTGCGTCCGCTTGAGCGTTCCGACCTTGGCCTGCTTGAGCGGTATCTGGGGGACCTGCGCGTGGCCTCCGCGACCCGGGTGATCCCGCATCCCCTGCCGCCGGAGTACGTGGACAACATGATCCACCGGGCCCGGGCCCCGAACCGGACCGAGGATTACTGGGCCATCGACGGTTCCGGCAAGGGCCACGCCGAGGTCATGGGGGTGATCAAGATGCAGCGGCTGGACCGCAACCAATCGGAAATCCGCTACTGGGTGGCGCCGGCGTTCTGGAACACCGGGATCGCCACCGAAGCGGTCGACGCAATCCTCGCCGCCAATCCGCAAGGGGCCAGCGATGTCTATGCCGAAGTGTTTCAGGACAACCCGAACTCGGCCCGGGTGCTGACCAACGCGGGCTTTGCCTATTTGGGCGATGCGGAAACCTTCAGCGTGTCGCGCGGGGCGGTGGTGCCCACATGGACCTATGCGCGCAAGATGGCACAGGTTTAACGCGCTGCAAGGTTGAGGCGCGGCCCGCTTTCGCGTATCGCCAATTGCAAACCATAGAAAGCCGTTCCGATGAAATTCCTCGACCTGTGCAAAGTCTATATCCGTTCCGGCAGCGGCGGCGGGGGCTGCATCTCGTTCCGGCGTGAGAAATACATCGAATACGGCGGGCCGAACGGTGGTGACGGCGGCAAGGGCGGCGATGTGATCGTTGAGGCGGTGGACAACCTCAATACCCTGATTGACTTCCGCTATCAGCAGCACTTCTTTGCCAAGAACGGTGAGGCGGGCAAGGGCCAGCAGCGCACGGGGGCCGACGGGGACGATATCGTACTCAAGGTGCCCACGGGCACGGAGATTCTGGACGAGGATCAGGAAACCGTTCTGGTCGACATGAGCGAGACCGGCCAGCGCGTCGTGTTGGCGCGCGGCGGCAACGGCGGCTGGGGCAACCTGCACTTCAAATCCGCCACCAATCAGGCCCCGCGCCGCGCCAACCCCGGTCAGGACGGGGTCGAGCGGACGATCTGGCTGCGCCTCAAGCTGATCGCCGATGCGGGGCTTCTGGGCCTGCCCAACGCGGGCAAATCCACCTTTCTGGCCGCGACTTCCAACGCGCGGCCCAAGATCGCGGACTATCCCTTCACCACACTTGTGCCGAACCTTGGGGTCGTTGGGGTCGATGGCTCGGAATTCGTGGTCGCTGACATTCCCGGATTGATCGAAGGCGCCAGCGACGGCAAGGGGCTGGGCGATCTGTTTTTGGGCCATGTGGAGCGCACGTCAGTGCTGCTGCACCTCATCGACGGGACCTCGGGCGATCCGGTCGGCGATTACCGCACGATCATCGAGGAAATCGAGGCCTATGGCGCGCAACTGGCCGACAAGCCGCGCGTCACCGTGCTCAACAAGATCGACACGCTGGACGCGGAAGAACGCCAGTTCATCGCGGGCGAGATCAAAGAGGCCACGGGCGTCGATGTGATGATGATGTCCGGTGCCACGGGCGAAGGCACGGTTGAGGTCTTGCGCGCGCTGAAATCCGAGATCGCCGAGGACAAGCTACGCCAGAAAACCCCCGAGGAGCAGGCCCCTTGGCAACCCTGATCGACGCGCGCCGGCTGGTCGTCAAGATCGGATCGGCCCTGTTGGTCGATCAGGCCACGGGGCTGCGGAGCGACTGGTTGCAAGCCCTCGCGGCCGATGTAGCGCGGCTGCGGGGACAGGGCAAGGACGTGATTCTTGTGTCCTCGGGGTCGATCGCCCTCGGGCGGCGGGTTCTGGGGCTGGGCACCGGGGTGTTGGCGCTCGAGCAATCGCAGGCCGCCGCCGCCGTGGGGCAGATCCGCCTTGCTCGCGCCTATGAAGAAGCACTCGCCCCCCATGGCATCAACACCGCGCAAGTGCTTGTCACCCTTGAGGATTCCGAAAACCGCAAACGCTACCTCAACAGCCGCGCGACGATGGAGACGCTTCTCGGGCTCGGCGTGACCCCCATCGTGAACGAGAACGATACCGTCGCCACGGACGAAATTCGCTACGGCGACAACGACCGGCTGGCCGCGCAGGTGGCGGTGACCACGGGGGCCGATTGCCTTGTTCTGCTGTCCGACGTGGACGGGCTTTACACCGCCAACCCCAACATAAACCCCGACGCGCAACACTATGATGTTGTTGATGAAATCACGCCCGAGATTGAGGGGCAGGCGGGGGATGCCGCCTCGGGCCTGTCGAAGGGCGGGATGAAGACCAAATTGATCGCGGCGAAACTCGCGACCGAGGCCGGTTGCGCCATGGCAATTACCTTAGGAACACCGCTCAACCCTTTGAACGCGCTGGAGAATGGCGCGAGGGCCACTTGGTTCACCGCACAGACGAACCCGAAAGCCGCGCGCAAACGCTGGATCGCGGCGATGAAGCCGCAGGCGCGTGTGGTTGTGGATGCGGGCGCGGTTGAGGCCCTGCGCGGCGGCAAGTCGCTGCTGCCCATCGGCATTTCCGCCATCGAAGGCGCCTATGGGCGCGGTGATCCGGTGGCGATTCTAGGGCCGGACGGGGCGTCACTGGGCCTTGGACTGGCGCGGTATTCCAGCGCCGAAGCCCAGCAAATCAAGGGGTTGCGCAGTCAGGACATAGCCGCGGTTCTGGGCTATGAAGGGCGCAGCGTGTTTATCCATCGCGACGATATGGTGATTTGATGACTGACCGTGACGACATTCATGCCCTGATGGCCGAAATCGGCGCCCGCGCCAAAGCGGCCGCCCGCGTGCTGGCCACGGTCCCGGCCGAGACCAAGACCGCCGCGCTTGAGGCTGCGGCCGACGCCGTCTGGGCCGCGCGGGAGGACATCATCACGGCCAACGGCAAGGACATGGCCTTTGGGCGTGAAAAAGGATTGAGCCCGGCGATGCTCGACCGGCTGATGCTGGACGAGGCGCGCATCGGTTCGATGGTGGAGGGTTTGCGCGCGGTGGCGGCGCAAGCTGATCCTGTCGGCGAAGTGCTTGAGGATTGGGACCGGCCCAGCGGGCTGAACATCCGCCGCGTGCGCACGCCGCTGGGGGTCATCGGCGTGATCTACGAAAGCCGCCCGAACGTGACGGCGGATGCAGGGGCCCTGTGTCTTAAGGCCGGCAATGCGGTGATTTTGCGCGGCGGCTCGGAAAGCTTCCACAGCTCCCGTGCGATCCACGTGGCCCTGCAAGAAGGGTTGCGCACCGCCGGTCTGCCGGAGGAGGCCGTGCAACTGGTGCCGACCCGTGACCGCGCCGCCGTGCGCGAAATGTTGACCATGACCGAGACGATTGACGTGATCGTGCCCCGCGGCGGCAAGGGGCTGGTCGGCCTTGTCCAGCGCGAGGCACGGGTGCCAGTGTTCGCCCATCTCGAAGGCATCGTGCATATCTATATCGACAAGGCGGCCGATCCCGACAAGGCCCGCGCGGTCGTGTTGAACGCCAAGACGCGACGCCCGGGGATCTGCGGCGCGGCGGAATGCCTTCTGGTGCACCGCGATGCGGCTTCGCTCGGGCAGCAGATCGTCGATGACCTGCGCGCGGCGGGGGTCACGGTCCACGCGCAGGGGCTGAAAGGCGATGCCGTGGCGACCGAGGCCGATTGGGGGATGGAATACCTCGACATGAAGATCGCCGCAAAAATCGTTGATAACATTGACGAAGCGATTGAGCATATCCAGCGCTACGGCTCCAGCCACACCGATTGCATCGTGACCGAGGATGACGCGGCGGCGGCTGCGTTCTTTGCCCGTCTGGACAGTGCGATCCTGATGCGGAACGCGTCCACGCAATTCGCCGACGGCGGCGAGTTCGGGATGGGCGCGGAGATCGGCATTGCCACCGGCAAGATGCACGCACGCGGCCCCGTGGGGGCGGCGCAATTGACCAGTTTCAAGTATCTGGTGGTGGGCGACGGGACGTTGCGGCCCTAAAAGGCGATCTTGACCCAATTCGCGCCGTGGCTGACCTGCGGCTTTCGGCCCGCTTCCTCGGCCATCGGCGCCAGCAGACCGAAATGCACCTGCGCCGCCGAGAGGTCGTCGGGGCAGGCGTTGCGGCCCAGCGGCCCCCAAAGGTTCGGGTCCAGCGTCAGCCGGTCGTTCTGCGTCTGCACCTCCCAATGCTCGCCGCTCTTGCGCAGGTCGATCTCACCGCCCATGGGCAGCGCACTTTCCACGCACATCGCGGCCAGCAGTGCCACGCGGGCATCCAGCCGCGCCACATCGCCCGAGACGTGCCAGCTATAGCGCAACCGCCCGCCGTGCGCGACGGCATCAAGGATCGAAAGAATTTCAATGCGACTGCAGACCTGTTCGCGCGACGCCGCGCCGAAGGCCAGCCGCAAAAGCTTGAGCTTCGCGGTCGCATTGGCGACGCTGTCCTCGACCAGTTGGAATTCCGGACCGGCGCCCACTCCGGTCAGGCCAAGAAGCTCAATCCCGTTGCCGATCGCGCCCAATGGGTTAATGAGGTCGTGACAGATGCGGGAGCCGACAAGCGCGTGCAGATTGGTCAAGGGGGACCTCCGAAAATGATGGCAGGACAATCGCTTTACGAACCCGGCATGATCGTCGAGCATCCGGACCGACCCGATTGGGGCAAGGGGCAGGTGCAATCGTCGGTCGCCGGAAAGGTGACGGTAAACTTTCAGAACACGGGGAAGGTTGTGATTGATGCGGCAGCGATTACCTTGCAGGTTGTTTCGTTTGGGTGACGTTCGTCCTATGAGTGTATGGAGCACGGATTTGTCTGGCAACCCTTTCGGGGGATGGTCGTGACCGGTGCGGCGCCCGATTTCTACGTGCGTTTGGCCCGTGACGGCGACGATCTGCGCGCGGCCCAGCGTCTGCGCTACGCGGTTTTCGTGCAAGAGCTGGGCGCAGACGGTCCGCTTGTCGATCACCGCGCGCGGCTGGAGCGGGACCGGTTCGACGCCCATGCGGATCATCTTCTTTTGTTCGATCGCGCCCGCTCCCTCGGGGATCAGGTTGTCGGCGTCTATCGCCTGATGGATCGCCGCGCGGCGCAGGCGGCGGGGCAGTTCTACTGTGCGGACGAATATGACCTCGCGCCGCTTGAGGGGTCGGGCCGGTCGTTGCTGGAGCTCGGGCGCTCTTGCTTGCATCCGGCCTATCGCGGCGGCGCGGCCATGCTGCATCTGTGGCAAGGGCTGGCGCAGCTGGTGCAGACGCGCGGGGTCGAGGTGTTGTTCGGCGTGGCGAGCTTTCACGGCACCGATCCGCAGGCTTTGGCACAGCCGTTGTCCGTGCTCGCCCGCGACCATCTGGCCCCCGAGGCGCTGCGGGTGCGCTCGAAATCCTATCAACCCATGGCGTTGACTTCAGAGATCGACCGGGTCGCGGCGATGCGGCAGATGCCGGCGCTGATCAAGGCCTATCTGCGGCTGGGTGGCGGCGTGGGCGACGGGGCCTTTGTCGACCACCGGTTCAACACGACGGACGTGTGCCTGATTCTGGACGTGACGCGGATGAATCCGCGGCAAAAGGCGATCTACGGGGGCGGGCGATGACGTGGCAGTCGGCCGATCTGCCGCCGTCCCACCGGATCACCGCCGCAGGCTGGCTGCGCGTGATCTATCGCGGGCTGGCGGTGGGTCTGTTGACCTTCGGCGGACTGGCGCTTCTGCTTTTGGTGCGGCTCATTGAACGGCCCCTTTGCGGCGCAGGTCGGCCGGTGACCCCCTTCATCACCCAGTTCGTCTGTCGGAGCGCCTTTGTGCTGCTGGGGATCGGCTATCGGCGGATCGGAACGCCCTTGGCGGGTGCGGGGGCGGTGGTGTCGAATCACGTCTCATGGCTGGATATCTTCGCGCTCAACGCCGCGAAACGGATCTATTTCGTCTCCAAGGCCGAGGTGGCGCGCTGGCCGGGGATCGGCTGGCTGGCACGGGCCACGGGCACGGTGTTCATCGCCCGAGATCGACGCGCGGCCGCGCAGCAGATCGAGACCTTCCGCAACCGTCTGAGCCTTGGACACAAGCTTTTGTTCTTCCCCGAAGGCACCTCGACCGACGGGTTGCAGGTGCTGCCGTTCAAACCCACCCTGTTCGCGGCCTTCTTCGATCCGGCCTTGCGCGCGCACTTGTCGATCCAGCCGGTGACGCTGGTCTATCACGCGCCCAAGGGGGCGGACCCGCGGCACTATGGCTGGTGGGGCGATATGGACTTCGGCACCCATCTTCTGGCCACGCTAGCGCAGGCGCCGCAGGGCCGTGTCACCGTGGTCTATCACGCGCCGGTGCGGGTGGCGGACTTTGCCGACCGCAAGGCCCTTGCCGCCGCGCTGGAATCAACTGTGCGGCGGGGCCACGCGGCCCATCTCGGCCACGAGGGCGCGTAGGGTCGCGGCGGGGTCCTCGGACTTCCAGATCTCGTCACCGATGCCGAAGAAATCCGTGTGCGGCGCGATGGAGCGGATCAGCGTGTCCGACAGCGCGCCCTCGGCCACGACGGGCACCTCGATCATCATCGACCACCATTCGAACAGGTCCTGTTCCGCCTGACTGCCATCGCCGAGCGGGGTCTGTCCCACGGGGCCGAAACTGATGTAATCCGCGCCCAACTCTCCGGCGGTCATGCCGTCATGGCGCGAGGTGCCGCAGAACGCGCCGACGATGGCGTCGTCGCCCAGATCCTTGCGCGCCTTGCGCACCGAGCGCGCGCCGTCGGTGAGATGCACCCCGTCCAGCCCCAAACGCTCCACCATGAGCATATGGCTTTCGATCACCAGCGCCACGTCACGCACATGCGTCACCTCGCGCAGGGCGTCGGCGGCGCGTGAGAGGCGATCCTCGTCCGAGGTGGCAAGGCTGAGCCGCACGCAGGCGACATCCTCGGCATCCAGACAGGCGGCAAGCTTGTCCGGAAAGCTCGACAGCTCGAAGTCGGATGGCGTGATGAGATAGAGTTGCGGCTGGTCGGGGGTCTCGGTCATTTGTGCGGCCTTTATTGATTGCGGACGCTATAACGGTCGCATTGCGTATTGAATAGGGGTGAGCTACGCCACGCCCAGATTTCGCAATGTCCCATGACCCCACGCAGAGCACAACCATGCCCACCGACACGCCCCAGCCCGTCTTTGTCCTGATCCGCCCCCAGATGGGCGAGAATATCGGCGCGGCGGCGCGGGCGATGTGGAATTTCGGGCTGGACCGGATGCGCATCGTCGCCCCGCGGGACGGCTGGCCCAATCCGGCAGCCGACGCCATGGCCAGCGGCGCGGGCCGGCTGCTGGATGAGGCCGAGGTGGCCGAGGATGTGGCGGGGGGCATTGCCGATCGGACCTATGTCTATGCCGCCACCGCCCGCCCGCGCGAGCTGACCAAGCCGGTGTTCTCGCCCGAGGCCGCGATGCGCGATGCCGCGGCCCGGATCGCGCGGGGCGAGAAGGTCGCCGTGATGTTCGGGCCGGAACGCTCAGGCATGGAGAACGCCGACATCGCCCATGCCAATGCGATCATCACCGTGCCGGTCAATCCGGCGTTCCCGTCGCTCAACCTCGCGCAATGCGTGTTGCTCGCGGGATATGAATGGCGGCGCACCCAGCAAGACGTGCCCGAGGTGGTCGTGCAGGGCCAGACCGTTGAAACCGCAGACCAGCGCGACATTGAGGCCCTGGCCCGCCATTACGAGGACCGGCTCGAGGAGGCGGGGTTCTTCTATCCCGAGCACAAGGCCGAGAACATGAAGGTGAACCTGCGCAACCTGTGGAGCCGGATGCCCATGACGCGGGCGGATGTGCAGATGTTGCACGGGGCCTTGCGGCAGTTGTTGCGGGGGAAAACGCGAGGATGACGCGAAGGTAAGGGCGGTGTTTCGGGCCGGGACGGGGGGCCAGCCCCCCGCGGCGCCACGGGCGCCGGCCCCCCCGGGATATTTGCAAAGCAAAGATAAAGGCGGGCTGCGGCGCATTGGCGCTGCGGCTTGCCCAGACACAGGGCGCGGCATAGGTTTGCGCGAACCAGCGATTGAGGTGTGACATGGCAACGAAGCCACGCAGTATTTTCGAAGAGGTCGATGACGTGCAAAAGCCCGTGGCCGCCCCGGGCGGCATCGACGGGCGGGGGCGCGGCGCACGCGGGGCGATCCGCGTCTGGCTGATGATCCTGTTTGTTCTGGTGGTGGTGATGATCACCGTGGGCGGGCTGACCCGGCTGACCGATTCCGGCCTGTCGATCACCGAATGGGCGCCCCTGTCCGGTTCGGTCCCGCCGATGACGGATGACGCCTGGGCTGCAGAGTTCGAGGCCTACAAGCAGATCCCCGAATACACCCAGCAGAACGCGGGCATGAGCCTGTCGGAGTTCAAGGTGATCTATTGGTGGGAATGGGGGCACCGGCAGTTGGGCCGCGTCATCGGCCTCGTCTGGGCTTTGGGCTTTGCCTATTTCGCCCTGCGCAAACAGATTCCCGCCGGATGGACGGGGCGGCTGTTGTGGCTGGGCGCGCTTGGCGGGCTGCAGGGGGTGATCGGCTGGTGGATGGTCTCCTCGGGGTTGCGCGACGGGATGCTCGACGTGGCCTCTTACCGGTTGGCGACCCATCTGGGGCTGGCCTTCGTGATCCTGGGGTTCATCGCCTGGTATGTGTTCTTGCTGGGCCGGCGCGAGGCGGACCTGATGCAGGCGCGGCGCAGCGGCGAGCACAAGCTGTTCTCTATGTCCACGGGCCTGATGCATTTCGCCTTTCTGCAAATCCTTCTCGGCGCACTTGTCGCCGGGATCGATGCGGGCCGGGCCTTTCCGACCTGGCCGCTGATGGGCGACGGGTTCTTTCCGCCGGACCCGTTCCAGCTTGAACCGCTGTGGCGCAACTTCTTTGAAGATGACGGACTGGTGCAGTTCATCCACCGCATGTCCGGCTATCTTCTGTCGATCTTCACCGTGGTCGTCTGGCTGCGCGGGCGCCGCTCGCCCCATGTGAAAACGCGGTTCGGCTTCAACGTCGTGCTGGCGCTGATGGCACTGCAGATGGTGATCGGCATCGTCACGGCGCTTTATTCCGCGCCGGCCCATATCGCGATCCTGCACCAGTTCACCGCGGTCGTGCTTTGGGTGGCGATCCTGCGGGCGCGCTATCTGGCGCGCTATCCACTTCCACAAAGCATCCGGGGGACCTGAGACATGGCAGCCTATGACGAACTGATGGCGCATGCACGCGAGACCGAGGCGCTGGCGCAGGTCGCGGGCCGGTTGGGTTGGGATCAGGAGACCGTGATGCCCCGCGCCGCCGCCCCCCAGCGGGGCGAGGAAATGGCCGCGATGGAATCGGTGCTGCACGCGCGCCGCAGCGATCCGCGGGTGGGTGACTGGCTGGCCGAGGCCAACGCCTCGGGCGAGGTCGAAGCCGCCCAGTTGCGCCAGATCCGCCGCGCCTTCGATCGGGCCAACAAGGTTCCCGCAAAGCTCGCCAGCGCCATCGCGCGCGTCACCTCAGAGGCGCAGGGTGCCTGGGCCGAAGCGCGCGCCGCCGACGACGTGGCTGCGTTCCTGCCGGTCCTGCAAGAGGTCGTGGCCCTCAAACGCGAAGAGGGGGCGGCGCTGTCGGCGGGCGGCGACGTCTATGACGCGATGCTGGACGATTACGAACCGGGGGCCACGGCGGCGGATCTGTCGCAGATGTTCGGCGCGCTGCGGCCCCGTCTGGTCGAACTGCGCGCGGCCATTCTGGAGACCGAAGCCCCGCCCGCATTGGAGGGGGTTTTCGACGAAAGCGCGCAAATGAAACTGGCGCGGCAGATCGCTAAGACCTTCGGCTATGACATGGCGCGGGGGCGGGTAGACAAGGCGGTGCATCCGTTCTCGAGCGGGTCCGGGCTGGACGTGCGCATCACCACCCGCACCGACGAACTGGACCCGTTCAATTGCATCTATTCGACGATCCACGAAGTTGGACACGGTGCTTATGAACAGAACGTCGACCGTCGCTATCTGCTGACGCCGCTGGGGCAGGGCGCGTCGATGGGCGTGCATGAAAGCCAAAGCCGGATCTACGAGAACCAGATCGGGCGCAGCCGCGCTTTCACCGGTTGGCTCTACGGCCAGATGCGCGAGGCCTTCGGGGATTTCGGCATCGCCGACGAAGAGACCTTCTTCGGCACGGTGAACCGCGTGCAGAACGGCTATATCCGGACCGAGGCCGATGAGGTGCAGTATAACCTGCATGTGCTCTTGCGGTTCGATCTGGAGCGGGCGCTCATCGCCCGCGATCTTGAGGTAGAGGATCTTGAAGCCGCCTGGAACGAACGGTTCGAGGCCGATTTCGGATTTGCCGTGGACAAGCCGAGCCACGGGGTGTTGCAGGATGTCCATTGGTCCGTGGGGCTTTTCGGCTACTTCGCGACCTACACGCTGGGCAATGTCTATGCAGGCTGTCTGCACCAGTCGATGCGCGCGGCCCTGCCCGAGCTTGACGCCGCGCTGGCGCAGGGCAACACGACGCCCGCGACCGACTGGCTGCAAGAGAAGGTGCAGCGTCATGGCGGGTTGGTCCCGCCGCGCGAACTGATTGAGAACGCCTGCGGCTTCACGCCCAACGAAGCGCCGTTGCTGGATTATCTCGAAGAGAAGTTCAGCGCGATCTACAAGCTGTAAGGGCAGGGGCGACACCATGGACTTGAAGATGGACAAGGCGGCCCTGCAGGCCTTTCTGGAGCGCGACTTTCCACAGGTGGCCAACCAGTTCACCTTCGTCGCGGTGGCGCCGCCCCTGCTCACCATGGCGCTCAGCGCTTCGGAGCAGCATCTGCGCCCCGGTGGCACGGTCTCGGGCCCCGCGATGTTCGCGCTGGCGGACGTTTGCGCCTATTTCTGTATTCTCAGCGTTCTGGGGCCGGTGGGCCTTGCGGTGACGACGAATTGCGCGATGGATTTCATGCGCAAGCCGCAGCCGGGGCGACTTTTGTGCCGCATGGAGTTGCTTAAACTGGGGCGCGCACTGGCCGTGTGCGAAGGGCGGCTCTTTACCGAAGGGGCCGAGGACAAGCCGGTGGCGCGGGCCTCGCTGACCTATTCGATCCCGCCGAAGGGGATGTCGGCCACATAAGGCGCGGGGGACGCATGCGGCCACACCGCGCAAACTGCACAAAACTGATGGGGTATATAGATACCGTTTTGCTAAGCCTTTGATTACGCTGGAAACATTCGGCTTCAAGGCGGTTGACGGGCGGGTGCGGCGGGCATAGAACCCAGCCATCGAATGTCGGGCCGCGTTATGCGGTCCTTACTTTTAGGATGTACCGATGAAAACCTATACTGCTACACCGGCGGACATCGACAAGAAATGGATCCTGATCGACGCCGAAGGTGTCGTTCTGGGCCGTCTTGCCTCGATCATCGCCACCCGCCTGCGCGGCAAGCACAAGCCGTCCTTCACCCCGCACATGGACATGGGCGACAACGTGATCGTCATCAACGCGGACAAGGTCCAACTGACCGGCAACAAGCGTGAAAAGCCCAACTACTGGCACACCGGCACCGTGGGCGGCATCAAGTCCCGCACCACTGGCGAGATTCTTGAAGGCGCCCACCCCGAGCGTGTGGTCATGCAGGCCGTCAAGCGCATGCTGCCCGGCAACCGTCTGGCCCGCCAACAGATGACGCATCTGCGTGTCTTCGCAGGCGCCGAGCACGGCATGGAAGCCCAGAAGCCCGAAGTGCTGGATGTCAAATCCATGAACTCGAAAAACACGCGCACCGCCAGCACGTCTGCCAAAGACACCGGCGCAAGCAATACACCGGGGAACGTATAATGGCCGATCAAGTGAATTCCCTCGAAGAGTTGGGCGCAGCCGTCACCGAGAATGTCGGTGGGGTGCAGGGCGCAGCCGAAATGACCTCTATCCAGCGTGAGCCTGTCAAGGACGCGCAGGGCCGCTCTTACGCCACCGGCAAGCGGAAGGATGCGGTCGCCCGCGTCTGGATCAAGCCCGGCTCCGGCAAGGTTGTCATCAACGGCAAGGACCAGGACGAATACTTCGCCCGTCCCGTGCTGCAGATGATCCTGCGCCAGCCGTTCGACGTGGCCGGTGTGTCCGGTCAGTTCGACGTGATGGCCACGGTCAAGGGCGGCGGTCTGTCCGGTCAGGCCGGTGCGGTCAAGCACGGCATCTCGAAAGCGCTGCAGCTGTTCGACCCTTCGCTGCGCTCGGCCCTCAAAGCCGCAGGCTTCCTGACCCGCGACAGCCGCGTCGTAGAGCGGAAGAAATACGGTAAGGCCAAGGCCCGGAAGAGCTTCCAGTTCTCGAAGCGTTAAGCCTTCGTCACCAGACATTTGCGAAAGGGCGGTCCATGGGGCCGCCCTTTTTCGTGCGCAACAGCAGCGTCGCAACGGGGTGTTAGTCGAGTGTCATGGAATACTGGATCGATAGGGTCTCAAGCCCCGGATTGACGCTTTGCGTGTCTCCGTTCGAGCGGTGATCGAAGCTGACCACGACGGCGCTTTGGTCGGTGAAGGCATAGCCGAGGCCAAGGGCCGAGCGGAATTGCAGCACGCCGCCCAGGTCCGGGCCATCGTTGCGCGCCCAAAGGCCGGGCTGAAAGCTGCCATCGACGAAGAAATCCGACTGTCCGAGCGCGTAGCGCCACTTCACGCCGCCGCCGATCCAGACGTCGCCTTCTTCGGTGAAGGACACCGACGCGAGCGGCTGGAACGGTCCGAAACGGCGGTCGTATTCGTAGCCCAAGACCAGCTCTGAGCCGATCCAGTCGTCCTGAAACTGCACGCCCGAGGCCTGAAAGCTCAGCCGCCGGTCTGCGGGCCTCTCGGCCAGACACCCGGTCGGACAGTCGTTGAGGACCATGTCACTCAGCCCGACGATTGCAAAAATCATGGCAAGCGTGCCGTCCATACCCGAACCCCTGTTTTTGGGTCAGTGGTCGCACAAACCAGGCCCGCGCGGCAAGACCCGCTTACGCGCTTGGGTCGTTATTCGTCGTGGGGCACCAGCCCGAGCCCGCGCAGATAAACGCCGATGCCGGTTTCGAGCAGGTCCTCGGGCGGGAAGGGGGATTTCGTGCCGGGCGAGCCGCGCGCGAAAAGCTCGACCACCCCGTGGCTCATGGCCCAGATATGGGCACTGAACATTTGCGGCGGGGGCCTGCGCTCTTCGGGGATCTGCATCGACAGGTCGACGGCCGCCTTCTCAAGCACGCCAAGCGCCCGGGTCGCGACTTCGTTTAATTCGGGCGTTGACTGGATGCTGATCCCGGATTCGAACATGGCGACGTAGTGGCCGGGGTATTTGCGCGCGAAGGCAAGATAGGCGCGCCCCGTCGCCTCGAACGACGCCAGCGCCGAGGGTTGCCCCTTGTCATAGGCATAGGCCATCAGATCGGCGAAGATCGCATAGCCCTGTCGCGCGGCCTCGGCGATCAGATCCTCGCGCCCGTCAAAATGACGGTAAACCGCCGCCGGCGTCACCCCGGCCTCGCGCGCAGCCTCGGAGAGGGTGAACCCTGTCGGGCCCTTCTCTTCGATCAACCGCAGGGCACCGTCCACCAGAGCACGTTTCAGATCGCCATGGTGATAGCCACGTTTACCCATCCAGCATCTCCGGCCCGCCCACAATCAGCGGGTCGAGGGTGCCGACGGCCTGCGCATCCTTGCCCGGATAGTCCAGCCCGCCCAGCACCGTGCGAATGGCATTCACCCGCGCGCGCCGCTTGTCCGCGCTGCGGATCACATGCCACGGCGCGGCTTCTGTGTGGGTCTTTTGCAAGGTCTCTTCGATGGCGGCGGTATAGGCGTCCCAACGTTTCAGGCCTTCCACGTCGATCCAGCTCAACTTCCATTGCTTGAGCGGGTCGCGCTCACGGTCCAGGAAGCGCTGCAATTGCGCGGCGCGGTCCACGGTCAGCCAGATCTTGAACAGCTTGATGCCGTCATCCACCAGCATTTGCTCAAAGGGGCAGACCTGATCGAACCAGGTGTCACGGGCCGCCTTGGTGGTGAAGTCGAAAACCTCTTCCACGACGCCGCGATTGTACCAGGACCGGTCGTAGAACACGATCTCACCGGCGGTGGGCAGGTGCTGGATGTAGCGCTGAAAATACCATTGCCCTTTTTCGGTATCGGTCGGTTTCGGCAGGGCCACGACGCGCGCGCCGCGCGGGTTGAGGTATTCGCGGAAACGTTTGATCGTGCCGCCCTTGCCGGCCGCGTCGCGCCCCTCGAACACGATGACGACCCGTTGACCTGTCTCTTTCACCCAGGCCTGCAGCTTCACCAGCTCCACTTGCAGATCGTCCAACGCCGCGCGGTAGTCGTCTTTTTTCCAGCGGCAATCATAGGGAAAAGTGGTGGCGAGGATCTCGCCCTTCGCGTGGGTTTCGATCTCGCGCCGGACGGCGGCGGGGGCGTCCTCGCGAAAGTAGCGGCTGATTTCTCCGTCGAAGGGCAGGGTGCTCATGTCGTTGCCTTTGTTGTTGTCCGCTCCACTATGGGAGGGCGGCGGCCCTAGCGCAATCCGGCCTTGTCAGCGATGCGATCGATGGCGGCCTCGACCACGTCGGGGGCGGCGTGATGGGGCATGTGGCCGACCCCCTCAAGCACCGTCAGGGTCGCCTGTGGCAGCGCGTTGCGCAGGGGGATCGAATGGATCTCGAGCGGCACGGTCTCATCCAGATCGCCGTGGATGATTTCGACCGGCAGGGTGAGATCTTGCGCGTAACGCTCTGACATCTCAACGATATGCGGGCGCAGGGTGTTCACCTGCCGGGTGTTCGCGCGCAGGCTGTCCGGGCGGATCGTCAGCGGCGCGCCGATGTGTTCGACGTAGCCTTCGGGCACCTCTTGCGGGCCGAAGATCCCTTTGACCGCGCCGCGGATCATCCCGTCCGACGCATAGGCCGAGACCAGCGGCGGCACGACCAGACCGCCCAGCGACGACCCGATCACGGTGTAATAGGCGCCAAGCTCCCCGGGCCAGGGGTGCGAGGGGCCGGCGAGATTGACCAATCCGGCGATGGCGTCAGGGTGGTTCAGCGCCCAGGCCAGCGCCACGGACGCGCCGTAGGAATGGCCCAGCACGATGGGCCGTTCGGCCCCCAAGGCACGGGCGGCGGCGGCCAGCAGAGCGGCCTGTTCGGCGGGGCTTTCCGCGGTTCTGCCGAAGGCATCGCCATAACCATCCCCCGCGCGGTCGCTGTAGCCCATGCCCGGCCGATCAAACGCGATCACGCGGTAACGGTCGGTCAGACGGTCCATCAAGTCGAAGGTGAAATCCCGCAGGTTCCCGCCCGCCCCGTGGATCAACACCAGATCGGGGCCGGTGCCGCGCACGACCGCATGGATCTGTCGCCCGTCCACCTCGACGAACTGACCCTCGGGCGGGAAATTGCGTTCGGCGGCGGCGACATGTTCGCTCGACTGGCGCGCGGTGAACAACACGCCGCCGACCAGCGCCGCCAACGTCAGTGATTTCAGCAATCTGCCACCCATGGTGCAGCCTTTCCCGATCCGTTTCCCTGACCGAACAGCTAATCCGCCGCAGCCGCCGCGCCAGCCCGCGCGGCTATTCCGTTGCGTCGTCGGTGGCGGGGCGGCGCAGGTCGGTGGAGCTCACGCCGATCTGGTCGATGTCATAGGGCGTCGTCAGGTAGATTTCCGAAATCCAGTTGCCGTAAAGCAGATGGGCATGGCTGCGCCAGCGGTTCGGCGGCTTGCGGCTGGGGTCGTTGTCGGGGAAATAATCCACCGGCATCTGGATCTCCGCCCCGGCGATCTGGTTGTTTTCCAGATCGCGCTGATATTCCTGCGCAAGCGTGTCGCTGTCGTATTCGAAATGGTTGAAGACATAGAGCGCGCGGTGCGCGGGGTCCTCAACCAGTGCGGGGCCGACCTCGTCCGAGTAGAGCAGGATCGGCAGGCCGGCGGCTTCAATCTCATCCCGGCGCATCTCGGTCCAGCGGCTGACCGGCATGGCCAGCTCATCGGAAAACCCACGCAAATAGGGGCTTTGCGGGGCAAAGTTCATGTGCCGGTAGCACCCGAAGAGCTTCTTTTCCAGAAGGTGTTTCTGCACCCCGTGGAAATGGTTGATCATCGCCATGCCGCCCCAGCAGACGCCGAAGGTCGCGTGCACATTGGTCTGGGTCCAGTCCATCACCTCGCGCAGCTCGTCCCAATAGGTGACATCCTCGAAGTCGAGGTGTTCGATCGGCGCGCCGGTGATGATCAGCCCGTCAAACTTCTGGTCCTTAACAGCCTGAAACGGTTGGTAGAACTCTTCCATGTGGTCCGCGGCGGTGTTGCGCGCCTCATGATCGGACATGCGGATCAGCGTCAGCTCGATCTGCAGCGGCGTGGCCCCGATCAGACGCGCAAACTGGGTCTCGGTCTGGATCTTTTTGGGCATCAGGTTGAGCAAGCCGATCCGCAGGGGGCGAATGTCCTGCTGGTCGGCCGCACGTTCGCCCATGACCATGACGCCTTCGTGGCTGAGGACATTGAAGGCGGGAAGGGAGCGGGGAAGACGGATCGGCATGGCACACCTGAGGATTGGGAACCGATGACCTAAGCGCCTTGGCGCCGCACCTCAAGGGCTTTGGCGATGACGGCGGTAAAGTCGTGTTGATCGCGCACCTGCGCCATGTCCGAGGCGGGCACGGTGACCCCCCAGTTGGCGGCCATGGCGGCATAGCGGGGCTGGCGGTGCGCCAGCGCGCGGGCATAGGTCCAGCGGATAAACTCATCTGGATCAACGTCATCTTCTTCGACGTTGTTTTCCTTCAGATATTCGCGCCAGCAAGAGGTGAGGAACCTAGGGTCATAGGACATGGGCTTGGGCGCTTTGTCGAAGCGCCGGACAAGGTCGGCGGTGTGCCCGTCGCTCCCCTCGATCCAGACCATCAGGCAACTGTCGGACAGCAGCTTGAGCGTGGGGTCGTTGGGGTCCTCGGGGTCGACCCATTCGCAGATCGACCCGCCGGTATCACAGACGAAATGCGGATAGCCGTAGAGCGTCTGCGCCCGGTCGATGAAATAGGGCGTGTCGCGCAGGGCGTCGAGCTCGGCCCGGCGAAACTGTTCCTGCCGGCGCTGGTATTCCGCCATGGGCAGGCCGCCCTTGGCCGGATCGCCCGGCTTGCCCAGATAGGTGCTGACGGGCGCGAGGTTGTCGAAACTGATATTTGAGCCGATGTAGATGCTATCAGACATCAGCAGATCGCGCAGGAAGGGCACTTTCATCGCCTGTGCCGTGGCATTGTCGACGATGAATTCACCCATGTAGCGGGTGCCGATCCGGTAATCGATGGAGTAGTGAAACCACTCCCCCGTGTCGCGCAAAAGGTTGGAGGTATGGGTTTTTCCCAGTCCCGACATGGCAAACAAAAGCACCCGTTTTTGCGGGGCATCGATCCAGGCGCGGGCAGTTTGGTACAGCATGCAGGATGGGTAGCGAAGCTGGCCCCGGGGAGCAACTGAAAAGCCCCGCCCGAAGGGACGGGGCTTCTGTTTCAACTAGTTATCCTGCTGATCAGTATGCGTATGCCACCTTGAGACCGATGGCAATTGCATCATTGTCTTCATAGGTCTGACCGAATGGGGCAGGTGCGATTGGGTTCGTATCTGCATCACCGATGTCGATGTAGCGGATTCCGCCAGAGATCTCGATCCCGTTATCCATCGTATACGCTCCGCCTACTTGATAGCTGATAAAGCCATCAGTCGGGCCAAGTTGACCTGTCGTTTCGCCGGTCGATTTTTCGTAACCCACACCGATCGTGGCAGAAAAATTATCGGTGAAGCGCCGACCGATGCCGAGGTTGTACGTGATCACGTCGTCATCATAGGCAAGGATATTGCCCTCTCCGGTCGGATCATTGCTATCCACCAAACGGAATCCGTCCCAAGCAACATACCGAACAGAGCCGAAAACCAACGTATCGGCAGCGATTCCGGTTTGGAAATTCAGATTAACGCTCTCGGGGAGATTCGCCGTCAGAGTGTTTCCACCGACGTCACCGTCCAGCTCCAAATCGATGGCGCTAGAATAAGTCAGAGCAACCCGCAAAGCGATGTCGTCACGCTCATAGGCGCCACCCAAGACATAACCGAAATCGCCATCCGTATCGTAGTTAGATTCATAGGCGACAATATCGTAGACGCCCTTAGCCTGAACGTAGCGGAGACCACCGTGAACGCTGAAGTTGGGGTTGATTTCGTAGCGACCGAGGATGGTAACACCATCTGTTTCCACCTCAGCATTCACCCCATCAAGGGCGTATCCAGGTTCGGCGTAATCCACAACTGCGCCAAATGGCTGGTCATAAATCATCGAAAGTGAGAACTGCTCAGTCAGCTGCTGTTTAAGGGCCATACCGAGCTGGCCGTAACGTGGGGAAATATCGCCGCTCTCATCACCATTGAATGTGCCCGACAGATTGGCATCGACCGAACCATAGCTCAATTCGCTATACCCACCGGTAGCGCCCGTATCCTCGAAAATCACATCGATCGGCTGCCCCGAACGGTCAAGACCACCAGCCGTCGCGATAGAGGTCGTCATAAGCAGGGCCGCGCCTGCTGTCATAATGTTTTTCATAGTGTCCTAAGTCCCTTATCCAAAATTGGACATCTCCGACCTTCACAGTAATGAGAGCGTGATGAGAGGGTCAATCACCGTCATAAGTTGACCCTGCGTCGCTTCACCGCAGCAGGGGGGTGCGATGCAAGGATGTCACAGGTCCGCACGCGGACGGGCGGATTACTCCAGCCAAGCCAAAGGCGCGTCGGGGCTGAGGGAATAGGCCAGCGCCCGCACCCCGTTGAACCACAGTGCGAAGCTTTCGCGCAAAAGCATGGGCCAGCGGACGGTCCCCGTCACCGGGTCGCGGCGCACCGGTTCCGACATCACTGGCGTCACCGAAACATCCGGGTCGTTCACCTGCCACGCCGCCCAGCGGAACGAGGCCCATGCGCGCGGCAGGTGGAACGCCTCGCTCACAACCACCAGACGGCGGGCCTGCGGGATAAGATCGAGCGTGAACAGAGCGTTCTGCAAGGTCGATCGGGCGCGGCCTTCCTCGATCACCGCCGAGGGGGGCACGCCCATGGAGACCGCGAAGCGCCCCATCTCGGTCGCCGCACTCATCCCGTCCGCCGTTGTGGTGCCGCCGGTGAACACCACGACCGGCGCGATCCCGGCCTCGTAAAGCTGCACGCAACGCTCAATCCGGCGCAACACCGGCGCGGCCAGGGTGCCGTTGGGGGAAATGCCGCCGCCCAGACAGACAATCGCGTCCGCCTGTTTGAGGTCATTCATCTCGGGCCGCGGCCACAGAAAGGTCCAGCCGAGCATCGCGAGAGAGAGAAGAAGATAGGCGTAAAGTCCGAGTTTGAGAAGCCGCGCGAGCCAGCGGATCACTCCCATTCAATGGTTCCCGGGGGCTTGCTGGTGATGTCGTAGGTCACCCGGTTGATGCCCGGCACCTCGTTGATGATGCGGGTCGCCGTCTCGCCGAGGAACTCATGGCTGAAGGGGTAGTAATCCGCGGTCATGCCGTCGACCGAGGTCACGGCGCGCAAGGCGCAGGCGAAATCATAGGTGCGCCCATCGCCCATGACGCCCACGGTGCGCACGGGCAGGATCGCGACGAAGGCCTGCCAGATCTCGTCATAAAGCCCGTGGCGGCGAATCTGGTCGATATAGACCGCATCAGCCTTGCGCAGGATCTCCAGCTTCTCGCGGGTGATTTCACCGGGGCAGCGGATGGCAAGGCCGGGCCCGGGGAAGGGGTGGCGGCCGATGAAGGACGACGGAAGGCCCAGCTCATGACCCAGCGCGCGCACCTCGTCCTTGAAGAGCTCGCGCAGCGGTTCGACCAGCTTCAGGCCCATTTTCTCGGGCAGGCCACCGACGTTGTGGTGTGATTTGATGGTGACGCTGGGACCGCCGGAAAAGGACACCGATTCAATGACATCCGGGTATAGCGTGCCCTGCGCCAGAAACTCGGCGCCCTCAATCTCATTGGCGTATTTCTGGAACACGTCGATGAACAGCCGCCCGATGATCTTGCGCTTGGTCTCGGGGTCCGACTGGCCCTCAAGCTCACCCAGAAACAGGTCCACTTCGTCCGCGTGAATCACCTTGAGGTTCATGTGATCGCGGAACATGGCCACGACCTCGTCCGCCTCGTTCAGGCGCAGCAGCCCGTGGTCCACGAAGACGCACGTGAGCTGGTCGCCCACGGCCTCATGCAGCAGCGCCGCCGCGACCGAGGAATCGACCCCACCCGACAAAGCGCAGATCACCTGTTTGTCGCCCACCTGTTCGCGGATCTTCTCGATCGCGATGTCCTTGTAGGCCTCCATCGTCCAGTCGCCAGTGAACCCCGCAAGGCGCACGAAATTCTCGAACAACGTCGGGCCGTTGGGGGTGTGATGCACCTCGGGGTGGAATTGCACCGCGTAGAAATTACGCTCCAGATCGGCGGTCACCGCAAAGGGCGCGTTGGGCGAGGTGCCATAGACCTTGAAGCCGGGGGCCAGCTTGGCGACGTGGTCGCCGTGGCTCATCCAGGCCTGTTCCTTTTCGCCAAGGAACCAGCCGGCGAGCAGATCGATCCGCTCTTCAGTGGGCGTGACATAGGCGCGCCCGAACTCTGCCGTGCCGCCGCCGCCGGTGTTCTTGCCGCCCAGCACCTTGCCGCCCAACTGCTCCATCATCACCTGCTGGCCGTAGCAGATGCCCAGTACGGGGATGCCCATGGTCCAAAGGCTCTCGGGCGCGCGGGGCGAGCCTTCGCGGGTGACCGAATCCGGCCCGCCGGAGAGGATCACCGCTTTGGGTGCCATTTCGGCCAGCACATCGTCAGTGACGATCTGGTAGGGCAGGATTTCGCAAAAGACATTCTGTTCCCGCAAGCGGCGCGCGATCAGCTGCGTCACCTGAGAGCCGAAGTCGATGATGAGAAGGCGGTCGTGTTCGATGATGTCCATGGCGCCTGATTAGGGTCGCACGGGCGCGGTGGCAAGCGTGGAAGTCCACGACAGGTGCTTTGATCCCGATCTTTGGATCGGCAACTGTCTGCCAAGCGCCGCGGTTAACATGGATCAACGGAACGAAGGGCAGCGGCAGAGGTTTCTTTCATACGTCAACAGTAACGATTACCAATGTTAGGAGACGACGATGAAAGACCTCAACGGATTGTTCGAACACTTCCTCAAGGATATCTACTACGCCGAGCAGCAGATCGTGAAAGAGCTGCCGAAGATGGCCGAAAAGGCCGACAGCGCCGATCTGCGCAAGGCCTTCGAGGAGCACAAGACCGAGACCGAAGAGCAGATCCGCAACCTCGAGCAGGTGTTCGAGAAATGCGGGCTCAAGGCCGAGGGCGAAAAGTGCGAAGCCATTGAGGGGATCCTCAAGGAAGGCAAGCATATCATGGATGAGTGCGAAGATCCCGATGCGCTGGACGCCGGCATGATCGCCGCAGCCCAAGCGGTCGAGCACTACGAGATCACGCGCTACGGCACGCTGGTAAGCTGGGCCAAGCAGTTGGGCAAAGACGACTGCGCCGAGATCCTGCAAAAGAACCTCGATCAGGAATATTCCGCCGACCAGAAACTGGACCGGATGGCCGAAAGCAAGCTGAACAAGCAAGCCGCCTGATCCGTGCTGCATGACGCACAGGGACGCCGCCGCTCGGGGCGGCGTTTTCGTGATTGACGGGCCGTGCGGGCGCGCGATGTCGCTTTTATCCCCTAACAGACGCAATCCGCGACAGGTGCCGCGCGCCCATGGGGTAGGGCTGCAAAAAGCATCTCAAAGAAGGGAGACGATCATGACGCAGGCACGGCGCAGAGGACGCGGAGGCGGCGGGGCCGCCCGTCGGGCAGAACGGACCGCCGTGTCATTCGAGACGGCTCCGGTGATCGAGCGCAAGATCCCCAACCTCGAGATGCTCAGCGAAGAGGCTTTGGACATCATCGAAGCCAATGCCGAACAGGTGCTGGAAGAGATCGGCGTCGCCTTTGTCGACAACCCTAAGGCGCTTGAGCGCTGGAAGGCTGCGGGGGCCGAGGTCACCGGTGAGCGGGTGCGCATCCCCAAGGGATTGGCCCGCAAGCTCTGCGCCACCGCGCCGTCGGAATTCGTCCATCACGCCCGCAATCCGGAAAAGTCCGTCACCATCGGCGGCGACAACCTTGTGCTGGCACCGGTCTATGGGCCGCCCTTCGTGCGCGATGCGGCCGGTGGGCGGCGCTATGCCACGATTGCGGATTTCCAGAAATTCGTGAAGCTGGCCTATATGTCGAAATGGTTGCACCTGTCCGGCGGCACCATCTGCGAGCCGACGGACCTGCCGGTGAACAAGCGCCATCTGGACATGCTGCTTGCGCATATGACGCTGAGCGACAAGCCCTTCATGGGGTCCGTGACCGAGCCCAGCCGCGCGCGCGACAGCGTCGAGATGTGCGAAATCCTTTTCGGCAAAGAATTCGTGGCAGAGAACACGGTGATGACCTCGCTCATCAACATCAACTCACCGTTGACCTTCGACGACACCATGATGGGCGCGCTCGAAGTCTATGCCGAGGCCAATCAGGCCTCGATCATCAGCCCGTTCATCGTGGGCGGGGCGATGGCGCCGGTCTCGGTCGTGGGCACCCTGACGCAGGTGCTGGCCGAGGTGATGGCGGGCGTGGCCTACAGCCAGTTGATCCGCAAGGGGGCGCCGGTGATCTTTGGCACCTTCGTGACCTCGATCGACATGAACTCCGGCGCGCCGACCTTCGGCACGCCCGAGGCCGCTCATATCACCAATGGGGCCGGGCAGCTGGCCCGCCGCATGGGGCTGCCCTACCGCTCGGCCGGGTCGTTCTGCGGCTCGAAATTGCCCGATGCGCAAGCGGCCTATGAGACCGCCAACAGTCTCAACATGGGGCTGCTGTCAGGGGTGAATTTCATGCTCCACGCCTGCGGCTGGCTCGAAGGCGGGCTGGTCGCTGATTTCGAGAAATTCGTGCTCGACGCGGACCAGTTGGGCGCGCTGCACCACATGGCGCGCGGCGTCCCCGTGGACGAGAACGCGCAAGCCATGGACGCTATCCGCGAAGTCGGACCGGGCGGGCATTATCTGGGCTGCGCCCACACGCAGGCAAACTTCAAGACGGCGTTCTGGCGCTCCGAGGTCTTCGACTACAAACCCTTCGAGACTTGGGAGGAGGAGGGCGCGCGCGACAGCCAGACCCTCGCCTCGGCCCGCGTTGAGAAGCTGATCGAAACCTATCAGCCGCCCGCGCTCGACCCCGAGATCCGCAGCCGACTGGAAGCCTATATCGCCGAGAAGAAGGCCTCGATGCCTGACAGCTTCATGTAGGACCGTCTAGGTCCGTCTGGTTCCGGTCGGGTTCAGGTCGGCGATGTCGGGATCACCTCCAACCTTGGCGCGCGCCGGGCCGTCTGGCGCGTCGCCTGTTTGAGGATTCGCACCTCACACATCAGGGCGGTGATCAGGTCCACGTGACGGGCCACCGAATATTCCCCGCGGCCGGTCTGCCGCTGTGTCTCGGCCTGCTCTTCCAGCTCCATGAGTCGCACCACGGCCTCACGCGGGCCGGGCGGCGTCATCACCTTAAGCAGGCGTCGCAGGTGCACGATGCGGTTGTAATCGTCGAGCCCATGACGCGCCGTGCGCACAAGCAGCTTTGGCCGGTTCAGGCGTGAAACCCGTGTCAGAATATCTTCCATTGTTCTCCCCTTCGCAGATTGTGGCGCAATCATGGCACAACCTATGGGGGTGTTGCGTGTGGATAAGTTCCACCGCGCGGTGCGTTAGGGTTTGTTTACCATTCAGAAACAATCATGAACGCTGTGGATAAAGTTAACGATTCAGAAACAATTGCGCTCAAGAGTTGTGCGCAAACGGCGGGGCAAATGCCGTTTCAGGGACACGGATTAGACAATGACGAACGCCAAACATGCGGCGCCTGCGGTGCCGGCCTGGGTGCCGGTCGAGGTGCGAAACTACGTCTTTCATACGGAACAGGGACAGCCGATCCGGGGGCTTGCGCGCTCACAGGCGTGCCATCCCTCTACCATCATGCGGCAGATCAGAAAGGTTGAGCAGCGGCGCGACGATCCGCTGGTCGATCATGCGATCCGGTGCCTGTCTTCTGATGAGGATGACACGCAGACGCCGTCCGAGCTGGAGCTGATGCAGGCTTTGCGCAGGCTCGCCATGCCGCATGCCTTGCTGGCGATTGCCATGGGGATGAAACAGGGCGTGATTCTGCACGACACCCCCAGCGGAGAGCCGGACCGGGGCACGCCTTTGTCGCGTGAGACGGCCCAGACGCTGGCGTTGCGGGGCTGGATCGCCGGAAGCCAGACGACGGCGAAGGTGCTGCGCTACCGGATCACGCCCGCGGGGCGGGCCGCCCTGCGCGACCTTGTGGCGCGCTCCGAGAATCACGCCCGCGCCATGGCCGAAGCACCCGCCGGATTCGAGGGGGCCGCGGACCGCGACGGCCCGTGGGGGGGCGGGGCGAAAGCCATCCGCGCGCCGGTGCAGGAAAGCCCTGTGGTGGCCCTCGCGCGGCGCAAGGACCAAAGCGGCGCGCCCTTCCTCAACCGCGCCATGGTCCGCGCGGCGGAACGTCTGCGCGAGGATTACGAGATCGCCCAGATCGGACGCCATGACCGGGGCAGCAGCCGCCCCGATTGGGAGGGGATCCTGAAGGCCGTAGAAACGCATGCGCCGGTGACCATGCCCGAAGGCGACATCGCACGCTTCGTGACCGAGGCGCTGTCTTTCCTCGGGCCGGGCCTGTCCGAGGTTGCCTTCCGCTGCTGTTGCCTTCTGGACGGGTTGGAAACCTGCGAGAAGCAGATGGGCTGGGCGGCGCGCTCGGGCAAGGTCGTCTTGCGCATCGCGCTGCAACGGCTGGTGCTGTTTTACGAAGATCGTGGCACGCTGGGGCCCAAGATCGGCTGACCGGCCATGCAGCCGGTGCAATTCCGCAAACCGCGACATCGAGTTCCTTGGACAAATCCTTCGATCCCGCTTAGGTAGGGCGCAAGAGGAGAGATCTATGTCCCAAGCAGATAAAGTGCGCGATCTGAAGATACCGGCCCAGCGGCATCCGGAAAAGCAGCGGCGGCCCGATTCGCCGCAGCCGAAGAAGCCCGACTGGATCCGGGTGAAAGCGCCCACAAGCGAAGGCTACAAGGACACGCGCAACATCATGCGCGAGCACAATCTCACCACTGTCTGCGAAGAAGCGGGCTGCCCCAATGTGGGCGAATGCTGGTCGCAGGGCCATGCGACGATGATGATCATGGGCGAGGTGTGCACCCGCGCCTGCACCTTCTGCAACATTGCCACCGGCAAGCCGCCCGAGGCGCTGGACGTGTTCGAGCCGGGCCGGGTGGCCGATGCGGTCAAGAAACTCGGCCTCAATCACGTGGTCATCACCTCGGTGGACCGCGACGATGTGGAAGACGGCGGGGCGGAACATTTCGCCCAGACGATCCGCGCCGTGCGCCGCCAGTCCCCGGGCACCACGATCGAGATCCTGACGCCGGACTTCATCCGCTGCGCGCCCTCCGCGCTTGAGGTGGTGGTCGCGGCGAAGCCCGATGTGTTCAACCACAACCTTGAAACCGTGCCCGGGCTGTATCCGCAGGTGCGCCCCGGCGCGCGGTATTTCCATTCGCTGCGCCTGTTGCAGCGGGTCAAGGAGTTGGACCCGACGATGTTCACCAAATCCGGCATCATGGTCGGGCTGGGCGAAGACAAACAGGCCGTGGTGCAGGTGATGGAAGACATGCGCGCCGCTGACATCGATTTCCTGACCATCGGGCAATATCTCCAGCCCACGCCCAAGCACCACGCGGTGGACCGTTTCGTGACGCCACAGGAGTTCGAGACCTACGAAAAAGCGGCCTATAACAAAGGCTTCCTGATGGTCTCAGCGTCCCCCCTGACGCGGTCGAGCTATCACGCGGGCGACGATTTCGCCAAGCTGCGCGCGGCCCGATTGGAAAAGTTGGGGTCCTGACGGCTCCGCACCGCCGGGCGGGACACGTCGCCCGGCGTTAAGGCAGCGCCACCAGATAGGCGGCGATGGCGTTGCGGTCTTCATCGGCCAGTTTGGCGGTGTTCTCGACCACCTCGACCATCTCGCCCCCGACCGTGTCGAAATCCGGGGTAAATCCGCTTTCGAGATAAATTGCGATGTCCTGCGCGCTCCAACCGAGATCGTCGGGATGGATCGACGGAATGCGCCCGTCACCCGCCGGATTCGCGGCGCCGCGCAGCCATTGATCTGTTTTCAGCCCGCCCAGCGCGTTGCGCGGGGTGTGGCATTCGCCGCAATGGCCCAAAGCCTCAACCAGATAACGTCCGCGCTCGACCTCGGGCGAGGGCGCGTCGGTCACGACCCAATCGTCCGACGCGAACAGAAATTTCCAGCCCCCCAGCGAGCGCCGGATGTTGAACGGAAAGCCCACATCATGGCCGCGTGAGGGGGTGGCGTCGGCGGGCAGGGTGCGCAGATGCGCGATCAGGTCCGCCGTGTCCTGCGCCGTCATCCGCGCGTAGCTGGTGTAGGGGAACGCCGGATAATAGTGCTGGCCCTCGGGCGAGACGCCGGCGCGGATCGCATTGGCAAGCTCGTAGTCGCTCCAGCCGCCGATGCCCTGGTCCGCGTGGGTCGAGATGTTGGGCGCGTAGAAAGTGCCGAAGGGGCTGGCGAAGGCCGCGCCGCCTGCGAGCGCCTCGGTGTCCTCCGCGCCGTGGCAGGAGCCGCAGCCCGCCGCTGCATAGACCTGCGCGCCGCGCGCGGCATCCCCCTCAACCCCGGCGAGGGCCGAGGCGGGAAGGGACTGCGGCTGTGTCACAGCCAAGCCCACGCCCGCCACGGCGACGACCCCGACCCCGGCCAGAAGCCAAACCCCTTTGCGCATATCAGTTGTCGCGCTGGCGGTAGTCCTGATGGCAGGCCGAACAGGCCTGACCCAACGGCCGCATCGCCCCCTTGAGCGCATCGAGACCGTCACCGGCCACGTCACTCATTGCGGCCGAGGCTTCGATCAAACCTTCGCTCGCCGTCATGACGCCGTCGAAGTCCGTCCAGATCGCCGGCAGCGCCCGGGTGCCTTCGATTGCGCCGTTGTCTGTGCCTTCGGGCCAGTAGCTCGATTGGTCCAGTTGCGCGAGCGCCGCAAGGTTCGCTGCCGCCGCCGAGGCCGCCGCCGCGTCATAGTCGATCTTTTCCTGCGCCATGCCGCCGAGTACCCCGAGGTTGTGGGCATAAAGTTGCATATGCGCCTGCCGCGCTTTCACGGCGGGGGGCAGGTTGGAGTGGGCGTCCGCGTGGACGAGCGTGCCCAGCGCAAGGGTGGCAAGGCCAGCGAGCAAGGGAAGTGACTTCATCGAAAGGCTCCTTGAGAAAAGGTTGCGACATGAGCCCTTACGCTAACACAGGTTTTCCGTCCGTCATGGCGCCCACCTTTGCATGAGCGCACAATTGCCTGTGCTCAGGTGAACCGAACTTTGCCGATATAGGGCAGGTTCCGGTCCCGCTGGGCGTAGTCGATGCCATAGCCAACCACGAATTCATCCGGAATCTCGAAGCCGGTCCAATCGGCCTTCATGTCGACCTCGCGCCGGGTGGGCTTGTCGAGCAGGGCGATGGATTTCAGCCGCCCCGGCTTGCGGGTGTTGAGCATGTCGATCACCTGATGCAGCGTGTGGCCGGTGTCGACGATATCCTCAACCACCAGCACGTCGCGGCCTTCGATCTGGCCCCGCAGATCCTTGAGAATCCGCACCTCGCGCGAGGATTCCATGCCGTCTCCGTAGCTGCTCGCCTCAAGGAAATCGACCTCAACCGGCAGGTTCAGCTCACGCACCAGATCGGCGATGAACACGAAGGACCCGCGCAGCAGGCCCACCACCACGAGCTTGTCGGTGCCGTCGAATTCGGCGTCAATGATCTTGGCAAGATCCTCGATCCGTGCGGCGATGGATTTGGCCGAGATCATTTCATCGATCACGTATGCGGGTTTTGTCATCAGGGCAGGCCTTCGTGTCACTTGCTTGAATCTTTCGGCAAATCATAGGACATGGGTCAGGAAACGTCACCCGTGAAAGCGCCCCATGCCTGCCCATTCCGAAACCAGACGACTGCCCTACACCGCGCAACAGATGTATGATCTTGTGGCCGATGTGGGCGACTATCCGAAGTTCCTGCCATGGACGGCGGCGGCACGCATCCGATCGACCACGGACAAAGGTGATCATACCGAAATGCTGGCGGATCTGGTGATCAGCTTCAAGGTGTTCCGCGAACAGTTCGGCAGCCGCGTTCAGCTCTGGCCCGAGGAAAAGCGCATCGACACTGCCTATATCGACGGGCCGTTCAAGCACATGGACAGCACATGGCGGTTTGAGGATGTGCCCGAGGCTGAGGGCGGCGGAAGCCTTGTGCATTTCGACGTGGATTTCGAATTCCGCAACCGGCTGTTGCAGGGGGCGGCGGGGATGTTCTTCAATCAGGCGATGCAGACCATCGTGCGCGCCTTCGAGCGACGCGCACAAGAGCTTTACGGCCAGCCCTAAGCCGCGCAGGCGCGCCTAACCTTCAATGGCGTTCGCAATCAGGTCGAGCGCCTGAACCACGCTTTCGCGCCGCACCCCGTCGCGCCCCAGCGGGCCGAATTCACGGGTGAGTGTTTCTACCCCCGCCTGCGTGGCCAATCCGAAACAGACGCGCCCTTCGGGCTTGTGTTCAGAACCGCCCGGCCCGGCGATCCCGCTGATCGACACCGCGATGTCTGCCCGCGCGGCCCGCAGCGCCCCCTGCGCCATTTCGCCCGCGACCTCTTCGGAGACCGCGCCATGGGCTTGAAGGGTGGCGGGGGACACGCCCAGCATTTCGGCTTTTGCCTCGTTCGAGTAGGTGACAAAGCCGCGCTGGAACATGGCAGAGCTTCCGGGAATCGCGGTGAGGGCGGCGCTCACCAGCCCTCCGGTGCAGCTTTCGGCGGTGGTGACGCTCAGGCCCCGTTGCGTGCACAGGCGCACGATGGTGGCGGCGGTTTCGGTCATCCCATCATCCCGTGAAACAGGCTGGCAGCCCCCGCCACGCAGAGCGCGGCGAAAACGCCCGCGATTACGTCGTCCAGCATCACGCCGGTGGCGTTGTCCTTGCGATCGGCCCAGCCCACGAACCCCGGTTTGGTGATGTCGAACAGCCGGAAGAAGACAAAGGCCGCGATCCAGCCGGGCCAGAGCGTCAGCAGCGTGACCCCCATCATGCCCGCACCATAGATCACCGGCAACAGGGCGATCCACATCCCCACGACCTCGTCGATGACGATCTCCGACGGGTCATGGTCCTCGGCCCCTTGGGTCATCCATTGGGTGGCAACGTAGCCTTTGACGTAGGCCACCGGGATCGCCAGCGCGAACAGCCAAAAGCCGCCGATCTGGTAGATCAGCCAGGCGAGCGGCAAGGCGGCCAGCGACCCCCAAGTGCCCGGCGCGGGCCTCAGGTAGCCCACGTAGAACACCGTCGCGATGAGTTTTGCCAAAGTGTCCTTCATGTCTTCACCAGTGTTGCGGTGGCCAGCGCCGCGATGCCTTCGCCGCGACCCGTGAAGCCCAGTTTCTCGGAGGTGGTGGCCTTGATGCTGACCCGGTCGCGGTCCATGCCCATCACCTCGGCCATGCGCGTGCGCATCGCGTCGGCGACAGGGCCGATCTTGGGAAATTCGCAGATCAGCGTGCAATCCACATGGGTGATCGTGAAGCCCATCTCACGGGCAAGCGCGCAGGCGTGGCGCAGGAAGACATGGCTTTCGCAGCCTTTCCATTGCGGATCGCTGGGCGGGAAATGCTGGCCGATGTCGCCTTGGCACAGCGCGCCGTAGATCGCGTCGGTCACCGTGTGCATGCCCACGTCCGCGTCCGAATGGCCCTGCAGGCCGCGCCCATGTGGCACTTTCACGCCGCACAGCATCACGTGATCGCCGGGGCCGAAACGATGGACGTCGAACCCGTTGCCGGTGCGGATGTCGGGGATGGTCATGGGGGGCTCCAGAAGCGTTGCGGCCCGCGCGAAGTCTGCGGGCGTGGTGATTTTCAGATTGCGGGCGTCGCCCTCGACGATTGCGACGGGCAGGCCCGCGCGCCGGGCGACTTCGACATCGTCGGCGGCACCGGCGCCGTGGGTGGCATGGGCAGCGGTGATGGCGTCAAAGTGAAAGCCTTGCGGGGTCTGCGCGCGGTAAAGGCCGCGACGGTCCTGCACGCCGGTGACCTGACCTTCGGCCCCGGTCCAGAGCGCGTCGGTGACGGGCAGGGCGGGGGCGGCCGCGGGATGGGTGTCGAGCGCGTCCAGCACCCGGTCGATCACCCCGGACGGCAGGCAGCAGCGCGCGGCGTCGTGGATCAGCACGCGCTCGGCACGGGTGGCCGCCAATCCGTTACGTACCGATGCGGACCGCTCGGCCCCGCCAAGGGCGATCACCGCACGGTCCGGCAGGCCACGCGCTTGGGCCAGTTCCATATCCTCGGGCGCGATCACAAGGGTGATGCGGTCCACGCGGGGGTGCGCCTCGAACACCGCAAGCGTGTGTTCCACCACCGGGCGGCCCGCGACCTCTTGCCATTGTTTGGGCAGAGGACCGCCGGCCCGACGGCCACGCCCGGCGGCGACGATGATGGCGGCTGTGGTCATGGCGGGTCCTTCACGTCAGTCGCGGTGTTGTAGCCAGACCGCGGGACAGGGGAAAGGGGGCGCTTGCGTCGGGGCGCAGGGGCGCCGGCACGAACTGCCTGTTTTTTGAGCATTCCGGCGTTGAGATTCGCCGCGCGGCCCGCTAGGTCAGTCCGATGAGACAGCGCATGCCCCTTCCCGCACCGGACAGCGCCGTGGCGCTCGCCCCGTTGGCGGGAATCACGGACCTGCCGTTCCGCCAGCTTGTAGCCTCCTTCGGCGCGGGCTGGGTGGTGTCCGAGATGGTCGCCAGCCAAGAGATGGTCCAGGCCAAGCCGGGCGTGCGTGAGAAGGCCGAGCTGGGCTTCGATCAGGGCAACACGGCGGTGCAACTGGCCGGACGCGACGCCCGTTGGATGGCCGAGGCCGCCCGCGTGGTTGAGGGCAACGGCGCTGCGATGATCGACATCAACATGGGCTGCCCCGCCAAGAAGGTCACCAACGGCTACTCCGGCTCGGCCCTGCTGCGCGATCTTGACCATGCGCTGACGCTGATCGAGGCGGTCGTGGGCGCGGTCTCGATCCCTGTGACGCTGAAGACGCGGCTTGGGTGGGACGACAGCTTGCGCAACGCGGACACGCTCGCGCAGCGGGCCGAGGGCGCGGGGGTGCAGCGGATCGTGATCCACGGACGCACCCGCTGCCAGTTCTACAAGGGCCGTGCGGATTGGCACGCCATTGCCGCAATCAAAGACGCGGTCTCGATCCCGGTCATCGCCAATGGCGATATTGTCGATGCGCGATCCGCCCGCGCGGCGCTGCGGGCTTCGGGCGCGGACGGGGTGATGATCGGACGCGGCGCGCAGGGGCGGCCGTGGCTTTTGGCGCAGGTGGCTGCTGATCTGGCCGGACAGGCGGCACCGGTGATCCCGCAGGGCGCGGGCTTTGTGGACATGGTCGCCGCCCATTACGACGCGATGCTGGGGTTCTACGGCAAGACACTGGGCGGGCGCGTCGCGCGGAAACATCTGGGCTGGTACATGGACCAGACCGCGCCGCCCGCGGGCCTGCGCAAGGCGGTGCTGACCGAGCGGGACCCGGCGCGCGTCTTTGAGCTGCTCCCCGACGCACTGACCGTGCGGACCGCGGCATGAAAACGCTGTGGGCGTCGCTGCCGGTGCCGGCGCTTCTACTCGACCCCGGTGCGATCATCGCCGAGAGCAATCCGGCCGCGCAGAGCTTTTTCAACCTGTCCTCGCGCGCCCTGCACGGGGCGCGGCTGTGGGACATGATCGAGGTGGACGCGCCCCTGAACGCGGCCTACGGGCGCGCGGAGGCGCAGCGCAGCGCGCTGTTTGTCAATGACGTGACCCTGGGCGGGCTGGCGCAGGCGGATCTGCAATGCGCGATCCAGGCCTCCCCCATGCAGGACAGCGCCGATCAGATGCTCATGCTGTTCACGCCGCGCGACATGGCCACCCGGCTGATCCCTTCGGCCCGGTCGCAACGGGCGGCGCGCTCGGCCATCGGCATGGCGGAAATGCTCGCCCATGAGATCAAGAACCCGCTCGCGGGGATCACCGGTGCGGCGCAACTGCTGGCCATGTCGCTGCCGCCGGAGGATCGCGAGATGACGGACCTGATCGTCGCGGAATCGCGCCGGATCGTCACTTTGTTGGACCGGGTGGAGCAGTTCGGCAATCTGACCCCCCCGGCGCTGCGCCCCGTGAACATCCATGACGTGCTCGACCGCGCGCGGCAATCGGCCTCGGTCGGGGTGGCAGCGCATATGACCATCCGGGACCGGTTCGACCCGTCGCTGCCCGATGCGCTGGCGGACCCTGACCAGTTGCTGCAAGTGATCCTGAACCTGCTGGCCAACGCCGCCGAGGCCGGGGCAAAGGGCGGGACGATCACCTTGCAAACCTCCTACGAGCCATCGCTGCGCCTGCACGACGGGGACAAGCCCGCCGCGCGGGTCCCCTTGCAGATCGACGTGATCGACGACGGCCCGGGCCTGCCGCCGGACATCGCCGGAGACGTCTTCGACCCCTTCGTGTCCGGGCGCGAGAATGGCACCGGGCTGGGGCTGGCGCTGGTGAGCAAGCTGATCTCGGGCATGGGCGGGATGGTCACCGTCACCTCGGCCCCGGGCCAGACGCGGTTCCGCCTGTCGCTCGCCCTCGCCCCCAAAACAGGAGAGATCTGATGGACGGCACGATACTGGTCGCCGATGACGATCGCACCATTCGCACGGTCCTGACGCAGGCTTTGACGCGGGCGGGGTGCAAGGTGCATGCGACCTCTTCGCTGGTCACGCTGATGCGCTGGGTGACTGAGGGCATGGGCGATCTGGTGATCTCGGACGTGGTCATGCCCGATGGCAACGGTCTGACGCAGGTGCCGCAAATCGCCCAATTGCGCCCCGACCTTCCGGTGATCGTGATTTCGGCGCAGAACACGATCATGACCACCATTCAGGCGGCTGAGGCGGAGGCCTTCGACTATCTGCCCAAACCGTTCGATCTACCGGACCTGATGCAGCGTGTGGCGCGCGGGCTGGACCGCAAGTCGCCAAAGCCCGAGCCGCGCGACGATCGTGCCACCGCGGACCTGCCGCTGGTGGGCCGCTCGGCGCCGATGCAGGCGCTGTACCGGCTGTTGGCGCAGGTGATGAACACGTCGCTGCCGGTGCTGGTCACTGGCGAAAGCGGCAGCGGCAAAAGCCTTGTCGCGCGGGCCATTCATGACCTCTCCGACCGGCAAGGACGGCCCTTCCTCGTCGCCACCGCCGCCACCTTTGACGGTCCGCCCGATGCCGGGGCGCGGCTTCTGGCGCAGGTTGGGACGGGCACGCTGGTGCTGGAGGAGGTCGCGGACCTGCCCGACACCGCGCAGGCGCAAATCGTGGCGCTTCTGGACCATGACGCCACGCTTAGGGACGACACCGCCCCGCGCGTCATCGCCACGTCGCGCGGGGATCTGGAGGGAGCGCTGTCCGGCGGGCGGCTGCGGTCGGATCTGTTCTATCGCCTTGCGGGGGTGACGCTGCCCGTGCCCGCGCTGCGCGACCGGGTTGAGGATATCGTGCTTCTGGCGGCGCATTTTCTCGCCCGCGCGGCGCAGGACGGTGGTCCCGACCGGGGGCTCGAGCACGCGGCGGGCGAGCTTCTGCGCAGCTATCGCTGGCCCGGCAACGTGCGCCAGCTCGAAAACATCATGCGCCGTCTGGCGGTCACCGCCGCGCTGCCCGAGATCACCCGCGCCGAGGTCGAACAAGCGCTGGCGGCACAACCGGCCGCCGGACCGCTGCAGCCGCCCGCGACCGAGCGCCTGGCGGACGCGGTGGCCCAACACCTTGGCCGCTATTTCGACCTGCACGGCGACAGCCTACCGCCGGCGGGCCTGTATCAGCGCATCCTGCGGGAAATCGAAACGCCGTTGCTTGAGATTGCGCTTGGGGCAACTGCCGGAAATCAGGCGAAATGTGCCGAACTTCTGGGGATCAACCGCAATACCTTGCGAAAAAAGCTCACCGATCTGGATATCCGCGTGACACGCGGGCGCAAGTTGATGTAAAAGGGCAACATAACCGTGGCCCTCTGGCCCCAGTCGCCGGTCTTCGCACCGCGCCGGGATCAGGGCAGGACCACATAGAACAGGCGGTGGGCACGTGGGGCATCTGACCCCGCTAGCCCTTTTACAGCGGGGCAAGTCGCGTGCAGCGATCGCTCATCGGGACCTATATGCTGGCGTTTTCGCGCTGGCGGCGGCGGCGCAGGGTGCAGGCCACGATCACCGTCGTGCTGGCGCTGATGGCGCCGCTGTTGATCATTCTCACGATCACCGCCCTGCGACCGCTGGATCAGACCGGACGCACCGAAACGCTGCGGCTGATCCTGCTCGCCGATATCATCTATGTGCTGATCATCGCGGCCCTTGTCGCGTCGCGCGTGGTGACGATGATCGTGGCGCGGCGCAACCGCTCGGCCGGGTCGCGGCTGCACCTGCGGCTGACCGGGGTCTTTGGGCTTCTGGCGCTGATCCCCACGGTGGCGGTCGCTGTTTTCGCCGTGCTGACGATCAACATCGGGCTTGAGGGGTGGTTCTCTGAGCGGGTGCGCAACGTGCTGGGCAATTCGCTCTCAGCTGCCGAGGCCTATGAAGAGGAGCACCGCCAGGAGGTCGCGCGGGACGGGCGCGCGCTTGCGGGCTATCTCAACACCGAGCGGTTGCAGACCTTCTTCATGGAACGCGGCGAGGTCCGACAGGCGCTGGCCCGCGCGCAGCCGCAGATCGAACGCGGCCTGACGGAAGTTTTCGTGCTGGATGAGGCCGGGGAAATCTGGGCCCGGGGCGAGCAATCCTATGAGTTCTATTTCGAACAGCCCACCATGGACGAACTGGCGCAGGCGCGGCGCAACGGCATCGTCATCATTGAGGATTGGTCGAACAACGAGTTCCGCGCCCTGATCCCGCTTGAGGCTTTCGCCAACAAATACCTCTATGTCACCCGCGAGGTCGACGGCGACATTCTGGCGCTGCTCGACGACACGCAGGCCACGGTCGAGCTTTACGGCCAGCTCGAGAACGAGCGCGGCCGTGTGCTTTTCGAGTTCGGGCTGATCTATCTGGGCTTCGCGCTGATCCTGATCATCGCCGCGGTCTGGGTCGGCCTGTGGTTCGCCGAGCGCCTGTCGCGCCCCGTAGGGCGGCTTGTGGGCGCGTCCCAGCGGGTTGGCGCGGGGGATCTGAGCGTGCGCGTGCCCGAGGAAGACGGCGAGGATGAAATCGCGCAATTGGGCCGCTATTTCAACCAGATGACCGCGCAGCTGCGACACCAGCGGCAAGAGCTTCTGGACACCAACCAGCAGATCGAACAGCGCCGCCGCCTGTTCGATTCCGTGCTGTCCTCGGTGCCCTCGGGGGTTGTCGGCCTTGATGAAGGGGGGCGCGTGACCTTCGCCAACCGCGCCGCCGGACGCTTGCTTGAGGTCGACGGCCACACCCAGACCGCACTGAGCCTTGCGGTGCCCGAGTTCGCAAGCCTGTTCGAGGAACTCACCACGACCGAAGCTGCGGTGGTGCAAGAACAGGTCAACCTCGTGCGCGGCGGGCAGCAGGAAAGCCTGCTCGTGCGGATGTCCCACCGCCTGCGCGAGGATGGCACGCTTGAGGGCTATGTCGTTGCCTTTGAGGATGTGACCGATCTGGTCTCGGCGCAGCGGATGGCCGCCTGGGGCGACGTGGCGCGACGCATCGCCCATGAGATCAAGAACCCGCTCACGCCGATCCAGCTCTCGGCCGAACGGATCAAACGCAAGTTCCGCAAGGAGGTGGGCGATCTGGCCCCTGATCTGGAACAGCTTACCGACGTAATCGTGCGGCAAACCAATGACTTGCGGCGCATTGTTGA
Source organism: Thalassorhabdomicrobium marinisediminis (assembly GCF_003072065.1). Lineage (GTDB taxonomy): Bacteria > Pseudomonadota > Alphaproteobacteria > Rhodobacterales > Rhodobacteraceae > Octadecabacter > Octadecabacter marinisediminis. Next base: position 30,547 of record NZ_QCYG01000007.1, on the reverse strand, counting down.
TGAGTTTTCCAAGTTTGCACGGATGCCGGAGCCCGACCGGCGCAGCTATGATCTGGCGGCGCTCCTGCGCGATGCGGTCACCCTGCAAGAGGCGGGTCAGCCCGGTGTGACCTTCAAGACGGACATTCCCGCCTTCGAGGTCTGGGCCGATCTGGACAGCACCATGATGTCGCAAGCCTTGACAAACCTGATCAAGAACGCAGGCGAAGCCATTGAAACCTATTCCGAATTGCTCCCCGACGCTGAAGTGGTGCCCGAAGTTCGCGTCACTATGGACGTCGAGCAGACGCAGGTGCGCATCCGGGTGGCGGACAATGGCATCGGCCTGCCCGAGGATCGCGCGAAACTCTTTGAGCCCTACGTCACGACGCGGGACAAGGGCACGGGGCTTGGCCTGCCCATCGTCAAGAAAATCATCGACGAACACGGCGGCACGCTGACCCTGACCGATGCGCCGGAGTTCGAGGGGCCGGGCAATGCGGACCGCTGCGGCGCCATGGCAGTCATTACACTTCCCATCGAGGCCACGGCCGCGGTGGATACCAAAAAAACAGCATGAGGAGCGAGTAGAATGGGCGATATTCTGATTACAGACGACGAGCGGGACATCCGCGAATTGATTTCCGACATCCTCAAGGATGAGGGGTTCACCACGCGGCTGGCCGGCACCTCCGACGAATGCATGAGTGAGATTGCCGCCGAGGTTCCCTCGCTGATGATCCTCGACATCTGGCTGAAGGACAGCCGGATGGACGGGATCGACATCCTCAAACAGGTGAAACGCGATCACCCCGAGGTTCCCGTGGTGATCATCTCGGGCCACGGCAACATCGAGATTGCCGTCGCCGCAATCAAGCAGGGCGCTTACGACTTCATCGAAAAACCCTTTAATATCGACCAGTTGCTGGTCGTTATTCGCCGCGCGATGGAAACCAGCCGCCTGCGCCGGGAAAACATCGCGCTCAAGCGGACCGATGCCGCGCCCACCGAGATGCTGGGCGAAAGCGCCGCGTTCCGCACTCTGATCGGCCAGCTCGACAAGGTGACGAAAAGCAACGGGCGGGTGATGCTCTCGGGCGAGGGTGGCTCGGGCAAGGAGACGGCGGCGCGCTACATCCACGCGCAATCGGACCGCGCCGAGATGCCCTTCGTATCCGTCAATTGCGCCGCGATCGAGCCGGAGCGCATGGAAGAGGTGCTGTTCGGCCGCGAGACCGAGGGGCGGGGGATCGAAACCGGCCTGCTCGAAGAAGCCAACAACGGCGTGATCTACTTCGACAGCGTGGCCGACATGCCCCTTGGCACCCAGTCCAAACTGCTGCGCGTGCTGGTCGACCAGAAGTTCCAGCGGGTCGGCGGAATCGACAAGGTGCAGGTGGACGTGCGTGTTATTTCCAGCACGAACAAGGACTTGCAGGGCGAAATTGATGCGGGCCGCTTCCGGCAGGAGCTCTATCACCGGCTCAACGTCGTGCCAATCCATGTGCCCAGCCTTGAGGAACGGCGCGAGGATATTCCGCTTCTGGCGAAGCACTTCATCGAAGAACTCCATGAAACTCAGGGGCTTACACCGCGTCCTTTGAGTGACGAGGCGGACGCCTTGTTGCAGACGATGCCCTGGCCCGGCAACGCGCGCCAGCTGCGCAACGTCATGGAGCGGGTGTTGATCCTTGGCGAAAGCTCGGGTCCGATCGAAGCGCGGGAACTGCCCAGCCAGCAGGATGGACCGGTGGAAGACGGCCGCGTGCTGCTGTCGGGCAGTCTTGCGACCTTGCCCCTGCGCGAGGCGCGCGAGCTGTTTGAACGGGAATACCTGCTGACCCAGATCAACCGCTTCGGCGGCAACATCAGCCGCACGGCAAGTTTCGTGGGCATGGAACGCTCAGCGCTGCACCGCAAGCTCAAGACCTTGGGCGTGGTCACCTCGAACAAGGCGGGCGCGCGCGTGGCCTATGTGGAGGAAAATGCCGAGGCCTAGCGGATTGACCGTGCCGCGGCCAACTGGCATCACGGCGGGACGGCAACCACGCGGGATACGTCCATGAAGGTTATCATTTGCGGGGCAGGTCAGGTCGGCTGGCAGATCGCGCGCCACCTCGCCTCCGAGCGCAACGACGTAACAGTGGTGGACAACAATCCCGAACTGGTGCGCCGTGCCACGGACACGCTTGACGTGCAGGGCATCGCCGGATTTGCCAGTTATCCCGACATTCTGGAGCGGGCCGGCGCGAATGATGCGGATATGATCATCGCGGCGACCCATTCGGACGAGGTGAACATGGTCACCTGTCAGGTGGCCCATTCGGTCTTTTCGGTGCAGCGCAAGATCGCGCGTCTGCGCGGGCAAAGCTACCTCAACGCGATCTATTCCGACCTGTACCGGCGCGACCATCTGCCCATCGACGTGGTGATCTCGCCCGAGATGGAGGTGGCCGAGGCCGCGCTGCAACGGCTTGCGGCCCCGGCGGCTTTCGACACAGAAAGTTTTCTGGAAGGGCACGCGCAGTTGCTGGGGATTTCGATCGACGAGGATTGCCCCGTCATCAACACGCCCCTGCGCCAGCTCACCGATCTGTTCTCGACCCTGAAGGCGGTGGTGCTGGGCATCCGTCGCAAGGGGTCGCTTTTCGTGCCTTCGGCCAACGACCAGATTTTTGCAGGCGATGAGTGCTACGTCATGACGGAAAACACCGACATGGCGCGCACGCTTGAGATCTTCGGCAAGACGCAAGGCAAGCTGGAACGGGTGGTGATCATCGGCGGCGGCAACGTGGGGCTCGCCGTGGCCCGCGCGCTTGAGGCGCGCACCAACCGCGTGCGGGTGCGCGTGCTGGAACGCGACCGCGAGACGGCCGAGCGGGCGGCGGACGCGCTGGAGCGCACCATCGTGCTCAACGGCGACGGGCTGGACGCCAGCCTTCTGGAAGAGGCGAACATCAGCAACGCCGACGCGGTGCTGGCGGTGACCGATGACGACAAGACCAACCTGCTGGCCGCCGTGCGCGCGAAAGAGCTGGGCTGCCCCATGGCGATCTGTCTGACCAACGATCCCACGTTGGTGCCGCTGATGGGGCCGTTGAACATCGACGCCTATATCAACCCGCGCGCGACCACCGTCAGCTCGATCCTTCAGCACATCCGCCACGGGCGCGTGCGGTCGGTCTATTCCATCGGCGACGCCGAGGCCGAGGTGATCGAGGCGCAGGTGCTGACCACCAGCCCGATCTCCGGCAACCGTCTGCGCGATCTCGACCTGCCCGAAGGCGTGCTGGTGGGCGGGGTGCTCAAGGCCGGCAAGATGTTGAAGCCGCGCGGCGATCTGCGCATCGACGAAGGCGACATCGTGGCGATCTTCGCCATGGCCAATCAGGTGGCGGAAGTCGAGGCGCTGCTGCAAGTCTCCATCGACTACTTCTGATGCTTCATGTTTGAAAGCCTGTTCAAGCGGTCGTTCTTCGTGGTGCTGATGGGGATCGGCGCGCTGGCCATGGTGGTGCCGTCGATCCACGCGCTGGCGATCGGCGAACATGCCATCTCGCGCGCGTTCTTCTATTCGGCGTTGCTGTTCTTCGTGATCACCGTTTTCGTTGGGCTCGCGACGGCGAACTACGAGTTCACCAACCGCTCGCGCGGGTATCTGGTGTCGTTGTTGGCGGCCTTTCTGGTGCTGCCGCTGATGCTGGCCGTGCCCATCTACGAGGTCGTGCCGCAGATCACCTTCTTCGAGGCCTGGTTCGAATCCGTCTCTTCGATCACCACCACGGGCGCCACGCTGTTTGACAGCCCGCGCACGCTGCCACCGACGGTGCATCTGTGGCGCGCGCTCATGGGGTGGCTTGGGGGGCTTCTGGTCTGGGTCGCCGCCATCGCGGTTCTGGCGCCGCTCAACATCGGCGGGTTCGAGGTGCGCGCCACGGCGGATGGCCGCCTCATGCGGGAACGCACCTATGCGCAGATCGGGCGCGAGCTGGACCCGTCCGAGCGGCTGGTGCGCTACGGCGCCAAGCTGGTGCCGCTCTATACCGGCCTCACGTTGCTGCTGTGGCTGATGCTCACCGTGGCGGGAGAAATCCCCTTCGTGGCCTTCTGTCACGCCATGTCGGTCATGGCGACCTCGGGCATCTCGCCGGTGGGTGGGCTGGTGTTCTCGCCGGCGGGTTTTCTGGGCGAGCTTCTCATCCTCGGGTTCTTCGTCTTCGCCCTGTCACGGGTGTCGTTTTCCCGTGGCCTCTCGGGGCAAGAGGTGAACCCCCTGCACAAGGACCATGAATTCCGGCTGGCGCTGGGTCTGATTGCCCTTCTGGTGACGGTACTTTTCCTGCGCCACGGTCTTGTGGCGTTTGATAGCGATGCGGCCAATGACGTGCGCAGCGCCGCGCGCGCGCTCTGGGGGGCGATCTTCACGATCACCAGCTTCATGACCACCACCGGCTTCGAATCCGCCGATTGGACTGCCACCCGCAACTGGTCGGGCCTTGGCACCCCGGGGCTGATCCTTGTCGGGCTGTCGCTGATCGGCGGTGGTGTGGCGACCACCGCGGGGGGGATCAAGCTTTTGCGGGTCTATGCCTTGTGGAAACACGGGGAACGCGAAGTCGAACGGCTGATCTATCCGTCCTCGATCGGGGGATCGGGGGCCGACGCGCGGCAGATCCGCAAACAGGGGGCGCAGATCGCCTGGATTTTCTTCATGCTGTTCACGATTTCCATCGCCGTGGTGATGGTCCTGCTGTCGCTCACGGGCGTGCAGTTCGAAACCGCCGTGGTGCTTGCGGTGGCCGCCCTCTCGACGACGGGCCCGCTGGCCAGCATCGCCGCCGAGGCGCCGGTCTCTTATGCGGGGATTCCCGATCTTGGCAAATTCGTGCTGGCGCTGGCGATGGTCTTCGGCCGGCTCGAAGCGCTGGCCATGATCGCGCTGCTGAACCCCGAATTCTGGCGCCGCTGAACCGGCCGCCGGACGCCCTTGTTTTTGGGGTGGAAATCCGGCCACCTTCCGGACATAGTGACCCATGACGCATTACAAATGGCTGCAACGTCAGCCACAATAAAAAAATAAGGGACGGGGATCATGGCCTCAGACAAGCAGAACCTTCAGGACGCGTTCTTGAACAACGTCCGCAAAGCGAAAATCCCGGTGACGATCTTTCTGATCAACGGGGTAAAGCTTCAGGGCGTGATCACATGGTTCGACAGTTTCTGCGTGCTGCTGCGCCGGGACGGTCAAAGCCAGCTGGTGTACAAGTCCGCGATCAGCACCATCATGCCCAGCACCCCCATCAGCCTGTACGACGGCGAAGAGTAACCCATGGGCGAGGATGCGTCCGCCACGCGGGCCTATGTCCTGCACCCGGAGATCAAGTCCGACCCGGGCCGGCGGGATGCCACCGCCGCGCTGGAAGAAGGCGTGGCGCTGGCCCGGGCGCTGCCCGAGCTTGAAGTCGCCGGCGCGCAGGTCGTGGGCCTGCCCAAGGTCCACCCTGGGACGCTGTTCGGCAAGGGCAAGATCGCCGAGATCAAAGAGTGGCTGGCCGAAGCCGACGCCGGTCTGGTGCTGATCGACGGCCCCGTCAGCCCGGTGCAGCAACGCAATCTGGAAAAAGAGTGGAAGGTCAAACTGCTTGACCGGACCGGGCTCATCCTTGAGATTTTTTCGGACCGGGCGGCCACCCGCGAAGGGGTGCTGCAGGTCGAGATGGCGGCACTTTCCTATCAGCGCACGCGTCTGGTGCGGGCCTGGACCCACCTTGAGCGTCAGCGCGGCGGGCTGGGCTTCGTTGGCGGCCCCGGTGAGACCCAGATCGAGGCGGACCGGCGCGCCATCGACGCCCAGCTCAACCGGCTGAAAAAGTCCCTCGAAAAGGTCGTGAAGACCCGCGAGCTGCACCGCAAGGCAAGGGCCAAGGTGCCGTTCCCGATCGTGGCCCTTGTGGGCTACACCAACGCGGGCAAATCGACGCTGTTCAACCGGCTGACCGGGGCGGACGTGATGGCCAAGGACATGCTCTTTGCCACGCTCGACCCGACCATGCGCCGGGTGGAACTGCCCACGGGGGATGAGGTGATCCTGTCGGACACGGTGGGCTTCATATCCGAGCTTCCGACGCAACTGGTCGCCGCCTTCCGCGCAACGCTGGAAGAGGTTCTGGAAGCCGACATCATCCTGCATGTGCGTGACATCAGCCATCCCCAGTCCGAGGCGCAGAACGCCTCCGTGCGCCGCACGCTCAAACAGCTCGACGTCGATCCAGAGGTGCCCATGCTCGAGGTGCTCAACAAGATCGACCTGCTGCCCGAGGATGACGAGGATTACCTGCGCGCCATGAACCGCACCGACGCCAAGGTCTTCCCGATCTCGGCGGTGACGGGGCAGGGGATCGACGCCCTGCTGGCCGAAGTGGCCGATGAGCTCAAGGGCAAGACCCGCGATATGACGCTGACGCTGGATTGGTCACAGGGGGCCGCGCAAAGCTGGCTGCAGCGCGAAGGTGTCATCGAATCCGAAACCCAGACCGACAGCGGCTGGACCCTTCAAGTCCGCTGGACCGCGATCCAACAGGCCAAGTTCGAAAAGCAATTCCCCGACGCGTTCTAATCCACGCACTGTCCCATCCTGCGCCGCCCCATCTTCTCTGGTTCCCAAATACCTTGGGGGGATGAGCGCAGCGAAGGGGGGCAAAGCCCCCAAACCGACCAAGACTTTACGTCCCTCTAATCCTGAACCGGTTCCAGCACGGTGATCCCCACCGCGCCGCCGCGCGCCAGCGCCGGGTCCAGCGACATGGGGATATATTCCCCCCGCCGCCACAGATCGCCCAGATCGTCGTAGTGGCGCGACAGCGGGTGGCCGGACTGCCCGGTGGAGATGATGAATACGGAACTGTCCGGGTCGGCAAAGTCATAGACCCCGCGATAAGCTGCCGCGTGGACGTTGCGGAACGGCGCCCCCGGCGCGCCCGAGGTGCGGCCCCGCATCAGGGTGTTGTCCCCGCCCGAGGTGGATTGCCGGATGTTGACGAACCAGCTCAGCACCGGGGCCTCGCCCAGCACCGGATGGTCGTGGGTCGCCTCATGGGCATCGCCCCAGCGCAGGGATTCCAGCGCCCCGCCGTAGGTCTCGTCGATCCAGATCAAGGCGTCGTCCAGCGCCATGCGGGCGATGTCGGAGCAGGTCTCGACCGGGGCCGATTGCAGCACGTCGCACCAGACCGATGCACCGCCGGTATCGCGATACACCCGGTCGATGAACAGCGGCTCCACGTGGGTGAATTCCCGAGCGAGCGGGCCCAACTCGTCGCGTATCAGCCGGTCCTGTAGCGCGCGCAGCCAGGCGGAATAGATCAGGGGTTCGGGCAGGTGCTCGTTCATCTCGCCATTCCATTCGGCCAGCAATGACAGCGCATCCTGACGGCGTTTCTCGGGCGTGCCGTCGGGTGCCGCCTCTCCGGTGAACCACAGATCCGCGCCGATCAGCGGCAGGATCGACCGTGCCGTATGGCTGACCGTATCGCTTTGGGCTTCGATGAAACTGTCGCGGGTGTGGACCTCGCGCGCCTGCATCAGACGCCGCCAGCGGTGGATGCGCTGGCTGTCGCCCCACATAAAGCTGACATGGCCGGGGAAGGGCGCATCGACGACCTTGTTGTTGGTGTTGCCGACGATCCCGCCCACCGGGTCGATCCATTCGGGGTTTTCGGCGTAGGGTCGCCGCCCGTCCCAGCGGTTCTGCGGCAGATAGCCGAAGTGCGGCAGACGCCCCTGGGTGACGTGGTCCGCGTCGCGGTTGGGCACATGGCCGATCAGTTTCAGCCCGACCGAGTTGCGATCCGCCAGCGTCAGCATCTGGCTGGGGGCGACGTAGTCCTCGGCGGCGGCAATCCCTTCTTCCACGGTGCGGGCGCGCATCAGGTTCATCGCCGCCTGAATTGTCGTATCCCTGTCGGAAAGCGCAGTCCAGCCCAAGGCGGTGACATGGCCGGGCGGACGGATCGTGCCAAGGTCGTATTGATCCGGCGGCAGCACCGGCCCGTTTTGCGTCCATTGCAGTTGCAGCGTGACCGAGGGCGCGTCCTTGATGCGGATGATACTGTCGCGGGTCTCGAAGTCGGCCCAACCGTCCGGCGTGCGGTATTGGCTGGCGTCGCTGGGGTTCACCTCTTCGATATAGACGTCCTGATCGTCCAGATAGCTTGAGGTGATCCCCCAGCCGAGCGCATCCGACCGGCCCACCATGACCACCGGCACCCCGGGGATCGTGCCGCCGATCACGCCGCCGGCTTCCAGTTCCACCCGTGCCAGATACCAGATCGAGGGCGCGGTCAGGCCCAGATGCGGATCGTTCGCCAGAAGGGTCGAGCCGGTGGCGCTGCGGCTTGGCCCGGCGGCCCAGGCGTTCGAGGCGCCTGCATGGGCGCGGGGCACCACCGGCGACATGGGGTCGAACGCCATGCGGGTGTTGGGCGCGTAGCGCGGCACGCCGGGCATCAGGCTGGCATAGCTGGGCAGGGCGGCGATCCCGTCCCCCGGCGCGGTGGGCAGAATGTCGTTCAAACGGTCGTCGTCGTTGAGGATCAGCGAGGTGCGCGCGCGCAGGACCTCTTCCTCAAGATGGCTGCTCAGTTGCAGCGCCATCAGTTTGATGATCGCCACGGAATCCGCCGGTTGCCATGGGGCGATGGCATGGTTGAACAGCCACATCTCGGGCGCGCCGCGCCCTCGCGCGCCATCGTTGACCTGACCGATCCAGGCGTTCACACCGGCAGCATAGGCCCGAAGCGCGCTTTGGGTCCGCGCGTCCAGCGCGTCCACCGAGGATTGCGCCAGCGGATAAAGCGCGAGCCGCCGGATCAGGCTGTCGAGCGACACAGTGCGGCGGCCAAACAGCTCCGACAGGCGGCCCTGCGCTGTGCGCCGCAGCATGGTCATCTGCCACAGACGGTCCTGCGCGTGGGCAAGGCCCAAGGCATAGAACACGTCGTCGTCGGTCTCGCCAAAGATATGCGGCACGTCGGCGTTGTCGCGCACGATCTCGACCGGGGCGCTGATCCCGGCGACCCGCAGCGTTTGGTCATAGTCGGGCAGCGAGCGTGAGGCGAAATAATAGGTCAGGACGAAGGCGGCGACGATCAGGAAGATCAGACCCGAGGCAATGCGGATCAACCAGCGAAAAACAGTTGCCATATCAGTGTCCCTTGCCTTGCGCCCCTGCGCCGCGGAACCTGTGGCAGTTGACGCGGTCCAAGGGTTCGTTACCTATCCATGAACAGCCGCAGGTATGCAAGCAAGCAGGGAGAGTGAGCATGGCGAAGATCGCGTTTTTGGGACTTGGGGTCATGGGCTATCCGATGGCCGGGCATCTGGTGAAGGCCGGGCATGAGGTGACCGTTTATAACCGCACGGGCGCCAAGGCCGACGCTTGGGCGAAAGAATACGGAGGCGCCACCGCCGCGACCCCGAAAGCGGCGGCCGAGGGGGCGGACTTTGTCATGGCCTGCGTGGGCAACGACGACGATCTGCGCGCCGTCTGCACCGGAGAGGACGGGGCTTTTGCCGGCATGGCCGAGGGCGCGATTTTCGTCGATCACACGACCGTTTCGGCCAAGGTCACGCGAGAGCTCTACGAGGCCGCCGCCACGCGGGGTGTGTCCTTCGTGGATGCGCCGATTTCCGGCGGGCAGGCGGGGGCCGAGAAGGGCGTGCTCTCGGTCATGTGCGGCGGCGACGCCGAGGCGTTCGAGCAGGCCGCGCCGATCATCGACAGCTATGCCCGCATCTGCCGCCGCATCGGTGAAAGCGGCGCAGGCCAGATGACCAAGATGTGCAACCAGATCGCCATCGCCGGGCTGGTGCAAGGTCTGTCCGAAGCCCTGCATTTCGCGCAGAAAGCCGGGCTGGACGAGCGCGCGGTGGTCGAGGTGATCAGCCAGGGCGCGGCCGGGTCCTGGCAGATGGAGAATCGTTATGAAACCATGCTCGACGACGCCTTCGACCACGGATTCGCCGTGGATTGGATGCGCAAGGACCTTGGTATCTGTCTTGAGGCGGCAAATGAGACAGGTGCCGCCCTTCCTGTGACCGCGCTGGTGGATCAATTCTACAAGGATGTGCAGAATATGGGCGGCGGACGCTGGGATACATCAAGCCTTATCAAGCGGTTACGCGGTTAGATTTCGGCGGGCCTGAGATTGTGACCTTAGGGCAACAACGCAATTTCCATTAACCATGCAGACTCGTCTTCCGATTAGCATTCCAGTAGGTTACGCCAAGTTTAACGTTAACCAGGAGTACTATAAATGATCCGTACAACCCTTCTCGCTTCCGGCCTCGCGCTGGCCTCCACCGCCGCTTTCGCCGGCAACCTGTCCGAGCCTGTCGTCGTGGCTCCGGTCGCCCCCGTCGCACCTGTCGTGGTGCCAACTGCTGACTGGACTGGCTTCTACGCTGGTGCGCAGTATGTCACCGGTGATGCCGATGACGGCTTCGGTGAAGTTGATCTCGACGGTTACGGCGTGCACGTCGGTTACCTCTACGACATGGGCAGCTTCGTCCTCGGTGGCGAACTTGACTATGACAAGATCGAGTTTGACGTGTCTCCGAGCGTAGATGCCGACGTATTGCGCGCCAAGGCGATCGCTGGCTACGACCTCGGCTCCTTCATGCCTTACCTGACCGCTGGTGCGGCAAAAATCGACATTGAAGGCGGCCCTGACGACACAGCCACTTTCTACGGTCTTGGTGGTTCTTTCCAAGCTACTGACATGTTCCGCGTTGGCGTTGAAGCTCTGCGTCACCAGAAGGATGATTTCGCCGGCTCTACTACCGACCTCGAAGTCGACACCATCAGCCTGCGTGCATCCTTCACGTTCTAAGGCGATCTGTCTGACAGATTTTAAGGGCAGTGCTTCGGCGCTGCCCTTTTTCGTGCGCGGGGCGAAGGGGTGCCTCGTGGTTCTTGCAAGGCATCCACCGTGCAACGGGGAAGTGCCTTTGATAGAGAGCACTGGCGAAAGAGGCTGGGCCTCATGCGGCGACCTGTCCGCTTCACAACAACCAGATAGCCTAACCGCTTACGGTGTTTGCAACCGCTCGCACGTACCGCTGGCGTAGTGCTCAACGGGCATCGCACCGTCGCCCGAGGTGCCGCTGAAATCCAGCGCGCGGTCGCGGAACAGCGTGAACGTGCCCTCAACCTCGCCCCCGCGTGAGCGATAGGTCATCGCGTCGCCCACGGGCTGCGCGTCAAGCGCGGGCGCCATATCGGGCATATGGTCCAGCCGCGGCGTGCCGTCCACATGGGCCAGATACAGGATGAAACTTTGCGGCTCGCGCGTGCAGTCCGGTCCGACGCAGGTTCTGGTAAAGGTGCAGATGTGGTGCGGATAGGCCGCATCCCCCCGCAGACCCGTGTCGTTCGAGCGCCCGGTGCTGATGGCGTAAAGCAACAGAACCAGAATCGTGACCACCAGCATGATCGGGACAAGGGTCGCCCGTCCGGTCATCGCAAACCATCCTTTCGTCGCAGGACCAGCACCTAGACCGACAGGCGCGCCGCATGGGCGCCCCGTTCGCGGTAGGGGGTCGTGTCATAATGGGCGCGGTAGCATTTCGAAAAATGCGACGGCGACGCGAAGCCGCAGGCCAGTGCCACGTTGATCACGGACATATCCGTCTGCATCAACAGGTTGCGCGCCTTTTGCAGGCGCAATTCCATGTAGTAGCGCTTGGGCGAGCGGTTCAGATAGCGCCGGAACAGCCGTTCAAGTTGGCGCGTGGACATGCCCACGTCTTTCGCCAGAACGCTGGGGCTGATCGGCTCTTCGATGTTTTGTTCCATCTCCTGAATCACACGGCTGAGCTTGGGGTGTCGCACGCCGATCCGCGTGGGGATCGACAGCCGCTGGGTGTCCTGATCGGTGCGGATCGCGGAATAGATCTGCTGGTCGGCCACGGCGTTCGCCAGCTCCTCGCCGTATTGGTCGGCAATGATCTGCAAAAACAGGTCGATGGACGAGGTGCCGCCCGCTGTGGTCATCCGGTTGCCATCGGCCACAAAGACAGATTTTGTCAGCTCAACCTCAAGGAACTCCTCGGAGAAACTGTCGTGGTTTTCCCAGTGGATCGTCGCGCGTTTGCCGTCGAGCAATCCGGCCTTGGCCAGCGTATAGGCCGCCGTGCACAGACCGCCGATGACGATGCCGCGCCGCGCCTCACGCCGGAGCCAGTTCAACACCTTGCGCGTGGTCGCGTTCTGCACATCGCGCCCGCCGCAAATCATTACGGTGTCGTCGCGGTGCATCTCGTCCAGATCGCCGTCCACCTTGAAGACCGTGCCGGTCGAGCATGTCACTGTGTCGCCGCCTTCGCCCAGCAGCCGCCAACTGTAGAGTTCCTGATCGGCCATGCGGTTGGCCAGCCGCAAACAGTCGATCGCGGCAGCAAAAGACAGCAGGGTAAAATCCTCAAGCAGGACAAACACGAACCGACGCGGGGCGCCTCGGGTGGCTTCCACATCAATGATATTATGACGCTGCATGGCATTTCTCTCTGTCGTTGAAAGATGCTCACCACCTTTTGTTGCAAGGATCAAGGGCATTGCCGTTGTTTCCCTGAAAGATCCCGGGTATTTGCCTTGGACCTTGCCGTGCGGTTTCGCTATAAGCAGGGCTGGTATCGCTAACGTACCTTCAATTTCTATCTTCGGAGCATGACATGACGGACTGGAACAAATCTGACTGGCGCAACAAGCCGCGGGTTCAGATGCCCGACTATACCGACGCCGCGGCCCTGGCCGCTGTGGAGGAGAAGTTGAGCAGCTATCCACCGTTGGTCTTTGCCGGAGAAGCGCGCCGCCTGCGGGCCGAGCTGGCCGATGTGAGCCGGGGCGATGCCTTCCTGTTGCAGGGGGGCGACTGCGCCGAGAGTTTTGCCGCCTTCCAGGCCGATGCGATCCGCGACACTTTCAAGGTGATGTTGCAGATGGCAATGGTGCTGACCTATGGCGCCAAGGTGCCGGTGGTGAAGGTCGGCCGGATGGCCGGTCAGTTCGCCAAGCCCCGCTCGGCCCCGACCGAGACCGTGAACGGGCAGGAGCTTCCCAGCTACCGCGGCGACATCATCAACGATCTGGACTTCACGCCCGAGGCGCGCATCCCCAACCCCGAAAAGATGCTTCAGGCCTATACCCAGGCGGCGGGCACGCTGAACCTGTTGCGGGCCTTCTCGACCGGGGGCTATGCGGACGTGCATCAGGTCCACGGCTGGACGCTGGGCTTTACCGGCGCACCCGAAGCGGAGAAATACCGCGCCATGGCCGAGCGGATTTCCGACACGCTGGACTTCATGCAGGCCGCCGGGCTGACGACCGAGACGAACCACGAATTGCAAACGGTGAACTTCTACACCTCGCATGAAGCTTTGCTGCTGGAATACGAAGAGGCGCTGACGCGGCTCGATTCCACCTCGGGCAAGTGGCTTGCAGGCTCGGGTCACATGATCTGGATCGGCGACCGCACCCGGCAGCCGGACGGCGCCCATGTGGAATATGCCTCGGGCGTGCAGAACCCCATCGGGCTCAAGTGTGGGCCGACCATGACCACGGGCCACCTCAAGGCGCTGATGGCCAAGCTCAACCCCGAGAACGAGGCCGGCCGCCTGACCCTGATCGCGCGCTTCGGTGCGGGGACCGTGGGCGAACATCTGCCGCGCTTGATCCGGGCCGTGGAAGAGGAAGGCGCCAACGTCGTCTGGTCCTGCGATCCGATGCACGGCAACACGATCAAATCCTCTTCGGGCTACAAGACGCGGCCCTTCGATTCGGTCCTGCGCGAAGTGCGTGAGTTCTTCGCTGTCCACAACGCCGAAGGCACGGTTCCCGGCGGTGTCCACGTCGAGATGACCGGCGCGGATGTGACCGAGTGCACCGGCGGCGTGCGCGCGGTGACTGACGAGAATCTGTCGGACCGCTACCACACCGCCTGCGATCCGCGTCTGAACGCCTCGCAGTCGCTTGAGCTGGCCTTCCTCATCGCGGAAGAGCTTTCGGCCCGGCGCGACGGGGTGAAGACCGCACAATCCGCCTAAGCGGCGGAACCGGTCTAGGAATTGGAAACAACAAGGCGGAGGGCTGGTCGGTCCTCCGCCTTGTTGCTGTCTGCCGCCCGCGCAGGGCTGCGGTGCGCGATTGTTTGATGTGACGGACCCGTCAACCCATCCTTGAGGCCCGTTTCCGGCGTGGAAACAGGGTGCAGCCCCGGGATCGGCTCAAACCGCGCGTGTTCAGTCTGCGAAATCGTGAAGCGCCGCCCGCCCAACCCGCGTCGGCCGCTCATCACCAGAAGCCCCAGAAGGCGGCTGATCTGACCGTGATCGTCGCGCAGGGGCAGCAGAAGAATTTTGCCACTCAGTCGCGGCTGCGCCACCGCGCGCGGCCCATCAAGGGACAGCTCGACAAGGCCGGGCGTCGTAAAGGCCGCGTCCAGATGCTGTGCCATCGCCGCGCGCGCCTCGGGCAGGAAGGCAGCGGTGAGCGGCAGGCCCCGGGGCTCGACCCCCAGCAGCCGGTGCAGGTTGCGCCCCGCGACCCGGAACCGCGCAACACCGGGGGCCACCCGTTCCAGGATGAAGCAATCCTCAAGCAACCCCTCCATCGCGGCCGGATCAAGGTCACGGCGCAAAGGCACGCCGCGCAGGCGTGGCAGGCTGGCCCAATAGCGTTCAAGATCACGGGGGGCCGTCGGGTTGGTCATCAGAACGTCCTGCGGTTCGGGTTGGTGCCGGGGGCGGCGGATCGGGGGCATGTCTGCAATGGTCACGGAAAAGAAGCCCGCCTTGACGCTTAAAATTTGTCGCAATGTCATCCGAATGTGCCACAGCTTGCTGCAGAATACTCTAAACAAAGTCTTAACGGGTTAACGCGGCCCCCTGTGGGGGTGGATTTTGCCCGCGCAAACGGGGGGCGGCCCTTGCCCCGTGGCAAGGTTTGCCTTTAGGTGCAGGCACATCGCCACTACCGGAGTTGCCCGTGATCCGATCCATGACCGCCTTCGCCACCGCGCAGGGAGCCGCCGAGCGCGCGACCTGGGTCTGGGAGTTGCGCAGCGTCAACGGGCGCGGCCGGGATGTGAAGCTGCGTCTGCCCGAGGACATCGACGGGCTTGAGGCGCGGGTGCGAGAAGCGGTGAACGCCCGGATCACCCGGGGCAACGTCAGCATCGGGCTCCGCCTGACGCGGGATGCGGGCGAGGGTGCGCTGGCGGTCGATCCCGCGCGGCTCGATGCGGTGCTGGACGCGTTGGACGCGGTGCAGGAACGGGCCTTCGACAAGGGGGTGACGCTGGGCCAGCCCACCGCCGCCGACGTTCTGGCGCAACGGGGCGTCCTGATCGCGACCCAGGCAGAGAGCGCCGATCTGGCCGAACCGCTGTTTGCCGATTTTCAAACGGCGCTTACCGCGCTTCTGACTATGCGCGAAGGTGAGGGCCAGCGCCTTCACGCGGTGCTGACGCAACAGGTGAACGAGATCGAAGCGCTCACGGTCCGCGCCGCCGACATGGCCCGGGCGCGGCCCGATGCGGTGAAGGCTCAGATGACCGCGGCGCTGGCGCGGGTCATGGAAGATGCCACCGGCGTCGATCCGGACCGCGTCGCGCAGGAACTTGCCCTGATCGCCGTGAAATCCGACATCACCGAAGAGATTGACCGCCTGCGCGCCCATGTGCAGGCCGCGCGGGAGCTGTTGGCCAACGGCGGGCCGTGCGGCCGCAAACTCGATTTTCTGACACAGGAATTTAACCGCGAGGCGAATACCCTGTGTTCCAAGGCGCAGGATGTCGACCTCACCGGGGTTGGTCTGGCGCTCAAAGCTGTCATCGACCAGATGCGCGAACAAGTTCAAAACGTGGAGTAGCCATGAAGCGGCGCGGCCTTCTTATCATCCTGTCTTCCCCCTCTGGTGCGGGAAAGTCCTTTCATTCCAAACTTTTGCGGGAGTGGGACCCGTCGATCCGCTTTTCGGTCTCGGCCACCACGCGGCCTGCGCGCGTGGGCGAGGTTGACGGCGTGGATTACCATTTCGTCACCCGTGAGGCTTTCACCGATCTGGTCGAGAACGGGGAAATGCTGGAACATGCCACGGTTTTCGACAACCTCTACGGCTCGCCCAAGGCGCCGGTGAAAGAGGCGATGGGCGCGGGGCTTGATACGCTCTTTGACATCGATTGGCAGGGCGGCCAGCAGATCCGCAACTCCTCGCTGGGCAATGACGTGGTGTCGATCTTCCTTCTGCCGCCCAGCATGGCCGTGCTCGAGCACCGCCTGCGCTCACGCGGGCAGGACAGCGATGAGGTGATCGCCAACCGGATGGCCAAATCCCTTGATGAAGTCAGCCATTGGGCGGAATATGACTATGTGCTGGTGAACGACGACGCCGACGCCTGCGCGGAAAACCTCAAGGCGATCCTGACGGCGGAACGCCTGCGCCGGGAACGCCAGCACAGCCTGAACGATTTCGTGCGCGATCTGCAAACCGAATACGAAGGAGATGCCTGATGCTCTATGAACTCGATGGCCACGCGCCGCAGGTCCATCCGGACGCCTGGATCGCGCCGGGGTGCCATATCATCGGCAAGGTGGTGATCGAGGCCGGGGCGTCGATCTGGTTCGGCACCACTATTCGGGGCGATAACGAGACGATCACCGTGGGCGCGGGCAGCAACGTGCAGGAAAACTGCGTGCTGCACACGGACATGGGCTATCGGCTGACCATCGGGAAAAATTGCACCGTGGGACACAAGGCCATGCTGCACGGCTGCACCATCGGTGACACGACGTTGATCGGGATGAACGCGACCGTGTTGAACGGCGCGCGCGTGGGCCAAAGCTGTCTGATCGGGGCAGGGGCGCTGGTGACCGAGGGCAAGGAGATCGCTGACCGCTCGCTGGTGGTGGGCATCAGCAAGGTCGTGCGCGAGCTTGACGACGCCGCCACCAAAGCCTTGGCCACCTCGGCCGAGAATTATCAGAACAACGCCGCACGGTTCCGCAAGGGCCTTGCCCCCCTTTGAAAGCCTTTGATGACCGATCACAGAACGTCCCTCACACGCCGGCCGGACTGGCCCACGTCCACCTCGCGCCCGGTAGTAACGCCGCTGCAGCCTTCGGTGGTCTATGCCTCGCCCGATCCGGACGCGCTTGATGCGCAATACGAAGGCGGCACCGGCTTCACCTATGCCCGTGAAGGCCATCCGAACGCGACCGTTCTGGCCCAGAAGATCGACGCGCTTGAGGGTGTGGACGGCGGGATCATCACCGGCTCGGGCATGTCCGCCGTCGGGGCGGTGTTTCTGGGTGTGCTGAAAGCGGGCGACCACGTGATCGGCGCGGACCAGCTTTACGGGCGCACCCTGCGACTAATGACCGAGGATTTGCCCAAGTTCGGGGTGCAAACCACGCTGGCCGATCCGACCGATGCAAGCGCGATCGAGGCCGCGATCCGGCGCGAGACGCGGATGATCGTGGTCGAGGTCGTGTCGAACCCGACGATCCGCATCGCCGATATGGAGGGGATCGCCAAGCTTTGCGCCGAGCGGGGCATTCTGTTGATGGTGGACAACACCTTCACGACGCCGCGCGGCTATCGGCGGTTCGAGCACGGCGCGGATATCGTCATCCATTCGGTGACCAAACTGCTCGCCGGCCATTCCGATGCGACGTTGGGCTATGCGGTGGCGAAGGATCCCGCATTGATGGAGCAAATCTACGTCGCCAATACCTCTTGGGGGATGACGCCGAGCCCCTTCGATTGCTGGCTGGCCGAGCGCGGCTTGCAGTCTTTCGATCTGCGCTATGACCGCGCCGAGGCGACGGCCAGCGCGTTGGCCGAGGCTTTGTCGGGGCTAGAGGGAGTGCTGCAGGTCCTGCATCCCAGCCGTCCGGACCACCCGGACCACAACCGGGTGACGTCCGTGCTGGGGGACCGGCCGGGCAATATGATGTCGTTCGAAGTGGCGGGCGGACGGGCGGCGGCCAACGCGCTCACACGGGCGGTGCCGGACCTTCCCTTCGCGCCCACACTGGGCGACGTGGGCACCACGCTCAGCCATCCGGCATCCTCTTCGCACCGGGCATTGACGCCCGAGGCGCGGGCGGCGCTTGGCATTTCCGAAGGGTTCTTCCGGGTCTCGGTGGGGCTTGAGGACCCCGATCTGTTGATCCGGGAACTCACCCACGCCATCGCGGAAAGCCAGAAACCTTAAGTCTGGTTCGCCCGCTGTTCATCCGCGCGCGCCTTGATCGTGCTCGCGCGGGACACCAGAGAGGCCGCAATCACCCCGACCGTCACGATCCCGATCATCAGCGTCGACAGGGCGTTGATCTCGGGCGTGACGCCCAGCCGCACGGCCGAGAAGATTTTGATCGGCAAGGTCGTGGACGAAGGGCCGGATGTGAAGGAAGCGATCACCAGATCGTCCAGCGACAGGGTGAAAGCCAAGAGCCAGCCGGAGATCACCGCAGGCAGAATGATCGGCAGGGTCACGCTGCGGAAGGCATCGAAGGGCGTGCAGCCCAGATCAAGGGCGGCTTCCTCGAGCGAGCGGTCGAAGCTCACCAAACGCGAGGTCACGACCACGCTGACGTAGCACATGGCAAAGGTCGTGTGCGCCAGCACGATTGTCAGCACGCCGCGGTCCAGCCCGATGGCGATGAAGAACAGCAGAAGCGACAGGCCGGTGATGACTTCGGGCATCACCAGCGGCGCATAGATCATCCCCGAAAACAGGCCGCGCCCGCGGAAACGCCCCGCGCGCACCATGATATAGGCCGCCATCGTGCCCAGCACCGTGGCCAGCGTCGAGGACCAGAACGCCACCTTGAGCGTCACCCAGGCCGCTTTCAGGAACTGTTCGTTCTGCAACAGCTCGCCATACCATTTGGTCGAAAAGCCCGCCCAGACCGTCACCAGCCGCGATTCGTTGAAGCTGTAGGAGATCAGGATCAACATCGGCAGATACAGGAAGGCGAAACCGAAGGTCAGCGCCGTGGCATTGAACCAAGTGAAACGTCTCATCCGTCAACCTCCCGCTGGGCCTGCTGGTTGCGCTGGAACAGCACGATGGGCACGATCAGGATCAACAGCAGGATCACCGCCACGGCCGAGGCCACGGGCCAATCGCGGTTGTTGAAGAACTCTTCCCAGAGCACCTTGCCGATCATCACCGTGTTGGAGCCGCCGAGCAGCGACGGGATCACGAATTCGCCCAGCGTCGGGATGAAGACCAGAAAACAGCCCGCGATGACGCCGGGTTTCGACAGCGGCGCGGTGACCAGCCAGAAGGCGGAGAGGGCGGTGCAGCCTAGGTCTTCTGCGGCTTCCACAAGGCTGTCGTCCATCTTCTCGAGCGAGGCATAGATCGGCAGCACCATGAACGGCAGATAGGTGTAAACGATGCCGATATAGACCGCGATGTTGGTGTTCAGGATCGTCAGCGGCTCGGAAATCACGCCGATCTGCAACAGCAGTTGGTTCAGGTAGCCTTCGGTGCTCAGAATGCCCATCCACGCATAGACGCGGATCAGGAACGAGGTCCAGAACGGCAGGATCACCAGCATCAACAGGGTCGGGCGCCAATGGGCCGCCGCGCGCGCCATGCCATAGGCGATGGGATAGCCGATCAGCAGCGTCAGAAAGGTTGAGATCACCGCGATCTTGAGCGAGGAGAGATAGGCCGCGAAGTACAGGAAATCGGGAATGTCGATGAAGCCCGACAGCGCCGGAAAGAGCACGCTAAGCACCGCCGCCACCAGCGCCACGTTGACCAGCGCCACGGCCAGCGCGATGAGGGCGGCGGCCACGCTGTCGAACAACCCGTGCCGGGCGTCAAACGACATGGCCCGCCGCACGCGCGGAAACACCACGCGGAACAGCAGCGCCAGCGCGGCGACCCCCAGAAAGGCCGCGAAAACCGCGCCCGCGCCGATGAAGGCGTAGTTCTCAAGGTCCAGCCCGGACAACATTGTCCAAAGCCCGTCCTTCATCGTCGGCGTGTAGGGCGGAATCGCCAGCGCGATGTCCGACAACGAGATTTTCAGGACGATGCCGAAGGGCACCAGAAAGAACAGCAGCAGCCACGTATAGGGCAGCAGGATCAGAAGGCGACCGCGCCAGTTCATTCGGTCAACACGACACCGGCGGTGTCGGTCCAGCTCAGGTAGACGTGATCCTCCCACGTCAGGTTGCGCCGCGAAATCCGGCGGTTGTTCGTGGCCTGCGCCTTGATCACCATGCCGGGGGCCACCTCAACGTGATAGGTCGAGATGTTGCCGAGATAGGCGATGTCGAGGATCTTGCCCTCAACAACATTGGCCGCCTCGGGCGCCTCGGAGGAGATCGCAACCTTCTCGGGCCGGATGGCGAAATGCACCGAGCTGGCGGCGGGCAAATGGCGGTCGGAATAGGCGTTGATCGGAGCCTTGTGGTTGGCCCAGCGGATCGTCACGGCCGTGTCGGCCGCGCCCTTTTCAGGGACTTCTACGGTGCCTTCGATGATGTTCACATCGCCAATGAAATCCGCCACATAGGTCGAATTGGGCGCTTCGTAGATCTGGTCTGGCGTGGCCACCTGTGCCAACTTGCCTTCGGTCATCACCGCGACGCGGCTGGCGACGGTCATCGCCTCTTCTTGATCGTGGGTGACGATCACGAAAGTGGTGCCTGTGGTTTCCTGAATGTCCATCAGCTCGAACTGGGTTTCGTGGCGCAGCTTCTTGTCGAGCGCACCCAAAGGTTCGTCAAGCAACAGCAGTTTCGGCGCCTTGGCCAGCGCCCGCGCCAAGGCCACGCGCTGACGCTGCCCGCCGGAAATCTGGTGCGGCTTGCGTTTGGCGAACTTGCCCAGCTGCGTCAGCTTGAGCATCTTTTCCACCCGATCACCAATCTGGTCTTTCGGCATGGCGGAGCGTTTCAGCCCGAAGGCGATGTTGTCCCAGACGCTCAGGTGCGGGAACAGCGCATAGGACTGGAACATCATGTTCACCGGCCGCTCGTTCGGCGGCACCGGTCCGATATCGACGCCATCAAGCAGGATCGTCCCCTCGCTTGGGGTCTCGAACCCGCCCAACATGCGCATCAGGGTCGTCTTGCCGCAGCCGGACGGGCCGAGCAGAGCGAAGAATTCCTTGGCATAAATGTCGAGTGTCAGGTCTTCGATGGCCGTGAAGTCACCGAAACGTTTGGTGACATTCTTGAATTGGATCAGCGGCTTGGCCTCGGGATCGTCCCAGGGGGCGAACGCGACCTCGGGTCTTGGATGCGCCATCATTGGTCCTGTATTGGTAAAGCCCCGCGCCGGGATGGCACGGGGCAGGGCCGGCTTACTGGCCGGATTTCACGGTCGTCCACAGACGGGTCACCACCCGCTGGGTGCGCGCATCGAAGGGCCGCGTGGTATAGAGGTTCTCGAGCGTCGCCTCATCTGGGTAGATCGCCGTGTCACCGATCACATCCTCAACCAGAAACTCCTGCGAGGCTTCGTTGCCATTGGCGTAATAGACATAGTTCGAAGCTGTGGCCATGTTCTCGGCGTCCAGCAGGAAGTTGATGAACTTGTGCGCGCCGTCCGGGTTGGGCGCATCCGCGGGGATGGCCAGCTGGTCGAACCACATCAGCGCCCCTTCGGTCGGCGCGTTATAGACGATCTCGACGTCGTTGCCGGCCTCATCGGCGCGGTCGCGGGCCTGCAGAATATCGCCGGACCAGCCGAAGGCCACGCAGATATCGCCGTTGGCAAGCGCGTTGATGTATTCGGACGAATGGAACTTCTGCACGTAGGGGCGGATCCCCTCGAACACGGCTTCGGTCTTGGCGATCACGTCCGGGTCGTGGCTGTCGGGATCTTCACCCAGATAGGCCAGCGCGGCGGGGATCATCTCGGCGGGTGCGTCCAGCAGATGCACGCCACATTCAGCGAGCTTTTCCATGTTCGCGGGGTCGAAGATCAGTGCCAGACTGTCGATCGGCGCATCCTCGCCCAAAGCCTCTTCCACCTTGTTGACGTTCACACCCAGCCCCGTGGTGCCCCACATGTAGTTGATCGAATAGGTGTTGTCGGGATCGTATTGCGCGGTCCGCTCAGAGATCACATCCCACAGGTTGTCGATGTTGCTCAGCTTGGATTTGTCGAGCGGCTGGAACGCGCCTGCGGTGATCTGGCGCTGCAGGAACGAGGCCGTGGGCACCACCACGTCATAGCCCGAACCGCCGGACAGAAGCTTGGTTTCCAGCACTTCGTTGCTGTCGAAAACGTCGTAAATCAGGTCTATGCCGGTCTCTTCCTCGAACTTGGCCAGAAGCTCTTCGTCGATGTAATCGGACCAGTTGTAGACCCGCACCTCTTCGGCAGATGCAGCACCGGCCAGAAGGGCAACCGTGGCAATGCCGGCAAACAGTTTTGTTGTCGTCATGATAATCCCCGTTGTTGGTATGTCGGGTTGGCCCCGATCCACATGTTACTATGAAACCATGTTTCTCAACATGCAATATCGGTTCTCAAAAAATGTGACACCCTTATTTGAAACGTGATAGACTTGTGAAAAGCCCGCGCAGGATTCGATCTAGTCGGACCGCTTTGCCTGTCAAATGCGAGCCGCAGGACTGCGCGGGGCGCCCCGAAGAAACAGGATAAAACACCATGAACGTCATCACCAACCACATGCCGACCGACGAATTGCAGCGGCTTGACGCGGCCCACCATATGCACCCGTTCACCGACGGGGCGGACCTTGCGAAAACCGGCGCACGGGTGATCACCGGCGCCGACGGGGTCACGCTGACCGACAGCAACGGGCACAAGATCCTTGATGCGATGTCAGGCCTGTGGTGCGTGAACATCGGCTACGGCCGCCGCGAACTGGCCGAGGCGGCGTCGCGCCAGATGATGGAGCTGCCCTACTACAACACCTTCTTCCAGACGACCCATGTGCCGGCGATTGCCCTTGCGTCGAAACTGGCCGAGCTTGCGCCGCGGGACCTCAACCACGTGTTCTACGCGGGCGGCGGGTCCGAGGCGAACGACACCAACATCCGCCTTGTGCGGCACTACTGGATGCAAAAGGGCCAGCCCGAGCGCAATATCATCATCAGCCGCAAGAACGCCTATCACGGCTCGACGCTGGGCGGCGGCTCTCTGGGCGGCATGTCCGGCATGCAGACTCAGGGTGTGCCGGTGATCCCCGGCATCCACCACATCGACCAGCCCGACTGGTGGTCCGAGGGCGGCGACATGAGCCCCCATGACTTCGGTCTGGAACGCGCCCGCCAGCTTGAGAAAGCCATCGAGGAGCTGGGCGCCCACCGCGTCGCCGCCTTCATCGCCGAGCCGGTTCAGGGCGCGGGCGGCGTGATCGTCCCGCCGGACAGCTATTGGCCCGAGATCCAGCGCATCTGCGACGAACACGGCATCCTGTTGATCGCCGATGAGGTGATCTGCGGCTTCGGGCGCACGGGCCATTGGTTCGGATCGCAGCACTACGACATCCGCCCGCATATCATGACCATCGCCAAGGGTCTGTCCTCGGGCTATGCGCCCATCGGTGGCTCGCTGGTCTGTGACGAGGTGGCCGAGGTCGTCAACGGCGCGGGTGATTTCAACCACGGCTACACCTATTCCGGCCACCCCGTGGCCTGTGCCGTGGCGCTGGAAAACCTGCGCATTCTGGAAGAGGAAAAGATCATCGACCGTGTCGCCGCCGAGACCGCGCCCTATCTGGCCGAGAAATGGCAGGGACTGACCGACCATCCGCTGGTGGGTGAGGCGAAGATCGTCGGCATGATGGGCTCCATCGCGCTGACCCCGCACAAGGACAGCCGCGCCGCCTTTGCCGCCGAGGCCGGCACCGTTGGGCTGCACTGCCGCACGCGCTGTTTCGCCAACGGGCTGGTGATGCGCCATGTGGGCGACCGCATGATCATCGCGCCGCCGCTGGTGATCACGAAGGACGAGATCGACACCCTGATCGAGCGCGCCGTCACATCGCTGGACGAGACCTATGATTTGATCCGCGCCGAAGGGCTTTATAAGGTCGGCTGATGGATCTTCTGACCCCGAACGACGCACCGGGCACCTATCCGCCCAGCTACTACGCCGCCACCGCCACACCGCTGGAGCCGTTCCCCCAGGCCAAGGGAGCCCTGTCTTGCGACGTCTGCGTCGTGGGGGGCGGCTATTCGGGCCTCTCGGCGGCACTGCATGCGCGGCAAGCGGGCTTCGATGTGGTGCTGCTGGACGCGCAGCGGGTGGGGTTCGGCGCCTCGGGGCGCAACGGCGGGCAGGTGAGCGTTGGCCAGCGCGTGGGGCAGGACACGCTTGAGGGCATGGTCCCCCGCGACCAGGCCCGCGCGCTCTGGGATTTGTCGCTGGAGTCTGTCGACCTCGTGCGCAGCCTGATCGCGGATCACGGGATCGACTGCGGCTGGGCCGATGGCATCATCGAGGCCGACCACAAGGCCCGGTTCGTGCCTCACAGCCATGCCTACGCCGAGACACTGCAAAGCGACTACGGCTATGACAAGATCCGCGCGGTGGGCAAGGACGAGATGCGCTCGCTCGTGGGGTCGCGCGCCTACTACGGTGGTACGCTCGACATGGGGGGCGGGCATCTGCACCCCTTGCGCTATGCGCTGGGGCTGGCGCGGGCGGCGCAGGACGGGGGCGTGCGAATTCATGAGCGCAGCACCGTCACCGGCGTGAGCGACGACGCGAAAGTCACCACGCGAGAGGCTGAAATCAAGGCCAAATATGTGATCCTTGGCTGCAATGGCTATCTTGGTGCGCTCAATGACGATGTGGCCCGCCGGGTCATGCCGATCAACAATTTCATCGCCGCCACGCAACCGCTGCCCGACCGGCTGGCGCGGGAGCTGATCCGCGACAATCACGCGGTTGCCGACAGCAAGTTCGTCATCAACTATTTCCGCCTGTCGGACGACAACCGCATGCTCTTCGGCGGTGGAGAGAGCTACGGCTACCGCTTCCCGCGCGACATCGCCGCCACGGTGCGCAAACCGATGCTTGAGATCTTTCCCCAGCTCAAGGACACGCCGATCGACTACGCCTGGGGTGGCACCTTGGGGATCACCATGAACCGGATGCCGCATTTCGCGCGGGTGAGCGACCGGGTGCTGAGCGTGTCGGGTTATTCCGGCCACGGGGTCGCGATGGCGACGCTGGGGGGCAAGCTTGCGGCCGAAACGGTCGCCGGACAGGCGGACAAGTTCGACATCTTCGCAAACGTGCCCAGTCCCCGGTTCCCCGGAGGCCGCGCCCTGCGCAGCCCGCTTCTGGCGTTGGCGATGGCGTGGTATGCCCTGCGGGACAAGCTGTGACACCGAGTGCTGCGCACCGCGAACGGGCGGCCGGAACCTGCGCTAAACCGATGCGTGTATTCGCGGCGGATGATCGGGCGCGAAAGACGTCATTTGCATGATAACCCTACGAAACGCAGGCCAAATCACCGCAATTGACCGTGGACAAGGGAAGACCGCTCGGGTAGCAAAACCGAAACGCTTTGGGGGGACAGGGCAGGGGTGAGAGAGCACCCGCGCCGATTTTCAAAAGCCAACACGCCACTTTGGGGAGAGGGTGCGCATGTCATCTAGGGAAGTTGTGCTCAGCGTGTCTGGGCTGGCCAAGCATTTCGGCGGCCTGCACGCGGTGCGCGGCGTCGATTTCGAGGTCGAGGCCGGCGCGATTGTCGGGCTGATCGGCCCCAACGGCGCAGGCAAGACCACCACATTCAATATGATCGCAGGTGAGCTGCCGCCGTCGAGCGGGACGATCACGCTGCTGGGTGAGGATATCACCGGCCAGCGCACGGATGTGCTGTATCACAAGGGGCTGATGCGCACGTTCCAGCTGAGCCACGAATACGCCCGCATGACCGCGCTCGAGAACCTGATGGTGGCGGCGCCGGACCAGACCGGAGAGAGCATCTGGGCCACGTGGTTCGCACCCGCCCGCGTGCGCCAGCGCGACGCCGAGGTGATTGAGTTGGCCCGCGACACGTTGGAGTTTCTGGGCCTGACCCATGTGGGCGAGGTCTTGGCCGGGAACCTCTCTGGCGGGCAGAAGAAACTGCTCGAAATCGGGCGCACCATGATGAACGACAGCAAGGTCGTTCTGCTGGACGAACCGGGGGCAGGGGTCAACCCCACTTTGATGCGCAAAGTCGCTGAAATGATTGAACAATTGAACGAAGAACGCGGCTATACCTTCTGCATCATCGAACACGATATGGACATGATCGCACGGCTGTGCGGCAAGGTCGTGGTGCTTGCTGAAGGGCGCGTATTGATGGAAGGCACCATGAACGAAGTGCAAAACGACGAGCGCGTGATCGACGCCTATTTCGGCGGAGAGGTCGCATGACCGACGCACAGACCGGCGCGGTCCTGTCGCTGAACAACCTCAAGGCGGGCTACGGCCAGACCGAGATCCTGCATGATTTGTCGCTGCACGTGAACCCCAACGAGATTGTCGCCGTGATCGGTCCCAACGGCGCGGGCAAATCCACGGCGATGAAATCGGTGCTGGGGCTGCTCAACATCCGCGAAGGCTCGGTCGTGCTGAACGGTGAGGAGATCACCGACACGCCAGCGCAGAAGGTCATCGAGAAGGGCATTTCATACGTGCCGCAGACCAACAACGTTTTCGTGAACCTCAGCGTGCAGGAAAACCTCGAGATGGGGGCATGGACCCGGCCCCGCGGCGTCGAGGCGCGCATCGCCGAGATGTATGACCTGTTTCCCGATCTGGCCGAGAAGCGGCATCAGGCGGCGGGCTCGCTTTCGGGCGGGCAGCGGCAGATGGTGGCGATGGCCAAGGCGCTGATGGTGGATGCGAAAATTCTGTTGCTGGACGAACCCACGGCGGGCCTGTCGCCGAAGTATCGTGGCGAGATTTTCAGCACCATCCAGAAGATCAAGCACACCGGCGTTCCCATTCTGATCGTTGAACAAAACGCCAAACAGGCGCTTGGCGTCTCGGATCGCGGCTACGTCCTTGTCGACGGCGCGAACCGTCATACCGGCACCGGAGAGGGGCTTGCGAACGACCCTGAAATCGCGCGCATGTTCTTGGGCGGGGGGCACTGACATGTGGGACGCTTATCTGTTTGAATTCGTCAACTTCTACCTGATCCCGGGCCTTGTGCTGGGCTGCATCTATGCGCTGGGGGCCATCGGCATCACGCTGACCTTCGGCATCCTGCGGTTCGCCAATTTCGCCCATGGCGAGATCATGATGTCGGGTGCCTATATCACCTGGACGATCATGACGCTGCTGGGGGCGGCGGGTATCGTGTTGCATCCGCTGGTGGCGCTGCCCTTTGCCTGTATCTTCGTGGTCGGGTTGTTCCTGCTCTGCGACCGCTGGTTCTATAAACCGTTCCGCAAGGCCGAGACGATCAAGATCGTCATTGCGTCCTTCGGGGTGATGCTCATCATCCGGTCCGCGGTGCAGGTCATCTGGGGGCCGAACCAGATTGCTTTCGTGCGCGGTATCTCGCAGCCCAACGCATGGTTGCGGGATGTCACGGGCGATATGGGCGCAATGATCATCATGCCCAACAAGCACCTGTGGATTTTTGCGGGCACCATCGTGATCGTCATCGCGCTGAGCTATCTGCTCAACAAGACGCGCACCGGCAAGGCCATGCGCGCGGTCTCGGACAGCCCCGACCTTGCTCATGTGACCGGCATCAACGTGGAAACCGTCATCAAGGCCACATGGATCGTCGGCGGCATCTGCGCCACCGCCGCCGGGGTGTTTCTGGTGATGGACACGCAAACGCTCGAGACGACGATGGGCTTCCGGATGCTGCTGCCCATGTTCGCCGCCGCCATCCTTGGCGGGATCGGCAAGCCCTATGGGGCGGTCTTCGGCGGGTTGGTGATCGGATTGGCCGAAGAGCTGAGCGCCTATCCGTGGATCGGCACCGCGCCGCTGTTGTCACCGGGCTACAAGACGGGCGTCGCCTTTGCGATCATGGTGGTGATGCTGATCGTGCGCCCGCAGGGTCTGTTCAAAGGGAGGGCCTTCTGAGATGGGCGAATATATCGGCTTTCTGCTTTATTTCCTGTCGCTGCTCACCGTGGGGGGCATCTATGCGATCTTCGCGCTTGGGCTGAACGTGCAATGGGGCTTCGCCGGCCTGTTCAACGCGGGCATCGTCGGCTTCGTCGCGGTGGGGGCCTATACCTACGCGCTGCTGACCACGGCGGAATCGACCTTCCATTATGGCGGGCTGGGTCTGCCGCTGCCGGTGGGGATGTTCGCGGCCATGGTGGCTTCGGCCGTGATCGCCGGTCTGATCGGCGCGATCTGTATCCGGCTGCGCTCGGACTATCTGGCCATTGCGACCATTGGCATCGCCGAGATCATCAAGCTGATCCTGAAGAACGAGACCGAGGTCACCAACGGGCCGCGCGGCATCAACAAGATTCCCCGCGCCTGGGAGCATTTCAGCGAGGAACGCTTCTACACCTCATGGCCCATGTCATGGTTCAACACCCCCGAAGGGTGGGAGGCGTTCTTTGACAGCCTGCCGAACTGGTATTGGCAGCCGCTCTTCGCGGGCACGGTTCTGCTGGTGATGTATGTGATCTACCGAATGCTCGAGCGCGCACGCCTGTCGCCCTGGGGCCGTATGATGACCGCCATCCGCGAGAATGAGCCCGCATCGCGTGCCGCCGGCAAGGACGTGACCCGCCGCCGGATCGAGGCCTTCATCATCGGGGCCGCGATCATGGGGTTGGGGGGCGCGCTGTTCGCCCAGCACCTGCGGCTGATCGAGCCCACGAACACCTTCGATCCGTCGAAAGTGACCTTCCTTGTCTGGGTCATGCTGATCGCCGGCGGCTCGGGCAACAACCGTGGCGCGATTGTCGGTGCATTCCTAATCTGGACAATCTGGTCGGCTTCTGAACTTCTGATTGCGGGGGCGATCGATCTTGTCGATGCGGTGTTCACAACGCTGGATCCGGCAATCCTCGCCACCCGGGCCGGGTTCTTACGGATGATGCTGATCGGCATCCTGATGCAAGTGATCCTGCAACGCTATCCGGGAGGAATCCTTCCTGAGGTGAGACCCGCTTCACCGAAGGCTGTAAAACAAGACGCGGGCATAACGGGAGAGACGAAATGAAAACAACAGTATTGGCAACCACCGCGGCGCTGCTGGCGACCACGGCGCTGGCCGACGTGAACATCGGCAACCCGATGGCGATGACCGGACCGATTCCGGACCTCAACGCGCCCATCGCCGAGGCCGTTGACCTTGCCGCCAAGCACATCAACGAACAAGGCGGCATGTTCGCCGACGGTCAGACGTTCAACGTGATCCGCGCAGACTCCGCCTGTGATCCGACCGCTGCGGTCGATGCTGTGACCAAGCTGATCAACGTCAACAACGTCACCGCCATCGTCGGGCCGGTCTGTTCGGGTTCGGCCATCGCGCAGGCGGAATCGGTGTCGATCCCCGCGGGCGTTGTCACTCTGGCGGTCTCGGCCTCGTCACCGGCGCTGACCAACATGGAAGACGGCACCGATCTGGTGTTCCGCACCACCGCGTCCGATGCCTATCAGGGGGTTGCGCTGGCCGAGCTTGCCATGGCCAACGGGTACGACAACATCGCCGTGTCCTATGCCAACGACGACTACAACGCAGCCATCGCTGAAGTCTTCGTGGAAGCTTACGAAGGCATGGGCGGCACCGTGACCGCCAATGAGGCCCATGAGCCCAACAAGGCGTCTTACCGGTCGGAAGTGGCCACCATCGGCGCCACCTCCGACAACCTGGCGCTGTTCAGCTACTACGGCTCGGGTGGTGTCACGCTGATGCGCAACGCGCTGGAAACCGGTGCCTTCAGCAACTTCATCGGCGCGGACGGGATGCTCTCGGAAGAGCTGATCGACCAGCTTGGGGCCGAGAACCTTGCCAACGCGATGTTCACGACCGCAGCGTCGGACGACAGCACCGATGCCTTCGCCACCTGGAAGGCGCTAGCCGATGAGGCGGGCATTCCCGCCGGCGATCCTTTCGTGCCGAACGCCTATGACGCGACTTTCCTGATGGCGCTGGCGATTGAGGCTGCGGGCTCAGACGAGCGTGAAGGTCTGGCGGAACATCTGCGGGCCGTGGCCTCGGCACCGGGTGAGGTGATCCTGCCGGGCGAATGGGAGAAAGCGAAAGCGATCCTCGCCGAGGGCGGTGAGGTGAACTACGAAGGCGGCGCTGGCACGCAGGACTTTGACGAGAACGGCGACGTGGCCGGCAACTTCTCGAAGTCCGTCGTCGTGGACGGCGCATGGCAGGCCGAGCTGATCAAGTAATCGGCGGCGATACCAAGTGGGAGACGTCGGACGCGAAAGGGTCCGGCGTTTTTCGTGACCCGGGGGAGTGTGAGATGAGCAGGCCCCATCTGTGAACTCACGCTGAAGTGCAGTTCCTGATATGTCGCTTTACTCCAACCGGTTCTGTATTTCCATCAGGTTGCTTT
>NZ_QCYG01000006.1 GCF_003072065.1 Thalassorhabdomicrobium marinisediminis | reverse complement strand
GTGCAGGAAATGTGCGCCGAAATGGTCCGAGAAGACCTCAAATCCGCCCGCCGCTCCGCCCTCCTCGCCGAACACGGGCTCAGCGTGCCCGTGGCGCTGGAGGGGTGAAACAGGCCGATAGAGACCAATTTGACCATAGGAATATATCAGCGCGCTATTTCGCACGGTAGGGAAACGAGGTAGAGAGCACGATGTTCCACTGTAAAACCTATATTTATGAAGGTTAAGGCGATGTGCGGACGAGACGTGTTAAAACAAGAGATTGGAAGTGAGCATGTGTGGATTTCTATTTGCATTGCAAAGAAAGCCCATCGTCACAAACGAGGCATTCGAAGCGGCGCTGGACTCGCAATCCTGGCGCGGTCCAGATTCAAAACGGACAATTGAATATAACGACGACGGCGTTCTGATCGGCCACAACAGGCTTTCAATTGTCGATCCGTTTGCGCGGTCAAACCAGCCTATGCAGACACAATGCGGTCGCTATACAATCGCCTATAATGGTGAAATCTACAATCAAAATGAAATCCGCAAACAGCTGCAACTTCCATGTCAGACCACGTCCGATACTGAAGTAATCTTGTTGGGATATCAAAAATTAGGGGCAAAGATCACCGAACTGCTCCAGGGCATGTTCGCGTTCGTCATCTATGATAAGTTCAAGAAGGAGTGGTTCGCCGCACGCGATCGGTTCGGAATCAAGCCGCTTTATATATTCGAAACCGACGACTGTACGGTGATGGGTTCTGAACCTGGAGTAATTGCCAGGCTTTTGAAGCTCGACATCGATCAAGAATCTATTGCCGAGTGGCAAATCGCGAGAAGACCGATGCCGGGCTTTAGCTTTTTTAAAGGTCTAAAAGAATTTCCGATTGCGCACTTTCACCAGGGGTCACAAAGAAATCCAGAAAGGTATTACCAATTAACACAAAGTGAGAGCACCTATTGCCAAGAAGAGTTCGAAGAGCTTCTGAAACAAAGTATCGTCGCCCACGAAATGAGCGATGTTTCAAACGTATCGCTACTGAGCGGTGGCATGGACAGTGCCGTTGTCGCCCAACTCTCTTCAGTGCATCGTGCCTACACAATTGGCAGTCGCGAAAATAATGAATTTGCAGGCGCTCAGGACAGTGCGGCCGTCGCTGATATTGATTTGCGACAAATTATTGCAGATAGCGACGGCGTGGAGGACACTTGGCGTCACCTTATCAAACTTCGGGGGGAACCATTGTCGGTTCCGAATGAGGGTCTGATATATAATGTGTGTAAAGCGATGGAGCCCAAAGAAAAAGTTGTTCTCACCGGCGAGGGTGCGGACGAGCTCCTCTTCGGCTATGATGGAATTTTCAGATGGAGCCTCGCTGATCAATGGCAAGGCGCCGCGAGTTTCCTGCGCCGCTATGGCTACTCCGAAGACGTGGCTCCAACAGAACGCTTTATAGAGTATATCGTGCGACTGAAGGCCGGCAAAACAACGAATGAGTTTGTTGAGGACTTCTTCTGGGATTTCCACTTACCTGGACTTCTCCGGCGGATGGATTTTGCATCCATGGCGGCTTCGAAAGAAGCGCGTGTCCCATTCGTTTATAGTTCACTCGCAGATTATCTATACCGACGCCCCGCAGCACTGAAAATATCTGCAACCGAATCAAAAATACCCCTTCGCAAGTATTGCGAAAGACTCGGCCTGCACGGAGCTATTGAGCGGAAGAAAATTGGATTCAGCGCGACATTTGGGGGTGTGAACAAGATAAACGAGTATAAATACTTTCAAAAATTGAACTTAGAGGTACTAGAATGGTAATTGGGTATACAACAGGAGTTTTTGATCTCTTTCATGTCGGACATGTCAGGCTGCTCCGGAACGCGAAGGCAATGTGTGACAAACTTATCGTTGGTGTCTCCACCGACGAGCTCGTTTGGTATAAGAACAAACAGCCTGTCATCACCTTTGAAGATCGAAAAGAAGTTGTTGCGAACTGTAAACACGTAGATCTGGTTGTTCCACAAGAGACAATGGACAAGCTTGACGCGCATGATCGCTACAAGTTCGACATAATGTTTGTAGGTGATGATTGGTACAAAACCGATAAGTGGGACTCGGTCGAGACGCAACTGGCGGATCGGCATGTCAAGGTGATCTATTTCCCATACACAAACAAAACTTCCTCAACGCTGATCAACAAGACGCTTGAAAACTTGAGAACGGAATGAGGTTTTGAGAGACTCAAAATCCAATGACACTCTGAATGTAATAATCATTCAAACGCAGAAATTTTTTGTATTTCCTGCAGCCATCTTGATCTGCGTAAACTTGATTTCTATATCGGACTTTGGGAAATTGTCCCTTGGACTTATTCTGGCTCAGTTTACCCTGATCGCCTCAGAGTTTGGGATAAACCAGAAAATCATCATTGCGAGTTACGGAGCTCGGCCACCGAAGAACCTCGTCATGACGCTCTTGCGCATTAAGATACTTGCTACCATAGGCACTAGTCTGTTGGTGATGGGCGTCATACTACTTTTCTATCCCGAATCCACCTTTGTATTCAGCGTTCTTTGCCTAAGTGCAATAGCGCAGTCATTTTTCCTGTTTATAGCATCTTATTACCGATCCTTCCGAAACTACAAAGTAGAATCTTATGGCGTAACCATCGGCAATGCTTCTCTTCTCCTACTGATAGCCTCGCTATACGCAATTGACCGAGCCAATATAAACACGCTCTCAACTGCGATACTCGTCGCCCGCCTATTTAGCCTATCTTATTCGACTCTATATTTCTTGATGGATAATGGCGTCGGGGATCAAACCGGGCAGCCGGTTGAGCAATTCAGGAGAACTATGCTCGATCTTATCCCAATTTCCGGCGTCACAATTTTTTCCTTTGCCTATCTATATATCGACCTATTTCTTATTCAAATTTACTTGGGCTATGGTGATGTTGGAGAGTATCAGCTTGCATTCCGTATCGTATTACTAACGATGATCGCACCTGAGATATTCAATCATTTAATGCTTCCTCGCATGTCACAACAGTATAAACAGGATCGCACAGGCTATTTGCAAACGTTCCGAAATTCGATGGTCGTTATGCTGTGCCTATCCTTGATATTCGCCGGGATGACATACTTGCTGAGTGGATTCGTTATTGACGTGTTGTTTTCGGGAGACCACACAAACTCAAAGCAGTATGTCGTTCTCCTGTTGCCCTTAATTGTCTTGAGATTCATTGGGGCGCCTATCGGCATTCGCATTCTTCTTGAAGGATTTTTCTTCAAACGTCTCGCTGCGATGGGTGCGGCAATCGTAGTTGGAGTCACAATGAACCTGATTCTTATCCCTCACAAAGGCGTGTATGGCGTTATTTATTCCACGATAACGGTACACATTCTCCTAAATGTCCTCTATTTCGCGATCGCTACGCGAACTAAACCGGTAGGCACCTCACTATGAAATTTACAGAACAACAAGTCTCGCGGTGTTTTCACGGGAACGAACCGTGGTTCAATATCTTCGTGTTGAAGTATGTGACCATCCCGACTACACGATTCGTCGCTAATCATACCAACCTCACACCAAACCACCTAACCATTCTGTCACTGTTCGCCGGCCTTATGTCTGCATGGTCCTATGCAGTTGGTTACATCGTCTTGGGCGCATTGCTTTATTTAATTAGCTATACGCTTGACGCGATTGATGGAAAGCTGGCACGGCTGAAGGGGCTTCGATCAGAATACGGCGCGTGGTTGGATATTGCGGTTGATCGAATAGTGTTCAGTAGCGTTGCGGTCGCATTATGTTATTCACAGCTCAGCAGCGATATCGCAATCTTTGCCGCCTCATTGCTCGTATTTTTATTTCTCTTTGGCTTCGAGAGCCGATATAATATCCAAGTTCATGAAATACAAAATTTTGCAAAGAGCGGCGACATTGAATCGATTCGCAGATGGCACCCTGTACGAGCCACAGATCCTGGTCCAGAGGAAGGCAACCGCTATCAGCAGTGGAGAGCAAGGTATGGCGTCGTTAGCTCACCCGTAACACTCGTTGAGATTCTAATTATATTATTTGTCATCTCTCCCGTACTTGGATTCTTCGCTTACACGGCCGCATTCGCTGTTGTCATGTTGCTCGCCCGTATTGCAATGCAACAACGTTACTGGCTCTCAACGCGATGAAGCTACACGCCCAAGGAATCCTACTTCTTGCATTCTTGATCTCAAGCTCGCTCGTAGGCATGATCTTCCTCTCGTCCAACAATATCTTTATCGTGGACAATTACTCAAAAAGAGTCGGATTTCTTTTCGTTGGCGCCGTCGTCCTTCTCCTTATTGTTTACCGGATCCCAATACGAACATCTGACATCGCGAGGGTCGCGCCCTTCGGTTTCCTCTGTGTTCTACTGTTTCTTTTAGCAATTGTTAACGGCAATAGCGCATCGTTCATTCTTACGGAGGCGATGCAGGCTTTCTTCATTCTACTGGTCTTCATCACTCGACCTCGGCCCGATAGAAGCTCTGAGGTAGTCACG
This sequence comes from Thalassorhabdomicrobium marinisediminis, assembly GCF_003072065.1. Taxonomy (GTDB): domain Bacteria; phylum Pseudomonadota; class Alphaproteobacteria; order Rhodobacterales; family Rhodobacteraceae; genus Octadecabacter; species Octadecabacter marinisediminis. The sequence goes on along the minus strand of NZ_QCYG01000006.1, from coordinate 308,875 downwards.
TCATGGCTGTGGCCTGTCGCGATCATTTCAGCAATTACCGTGGCAATCGGTGTTAAGTTACAATTTTCATATGCTGGATTTCTGCTTCTTTTTTTACTTATGTCAGGAGCGATAAGCCGTCGTACTATTGAGAAATCCGCTCTCTATCTCCTGGCAGGGGCGGCGGTGTTTTCGTCGCTTTATGGGAAGAGCGTTTTTCTTTCAGTCATGTTTATTCTGCTCTTCACCCTTAGAATGTCCTTTTTAAGGAAACGTAGTTTTTGGAAGTTCTCTGCACTCACTGCCGCTATTGGCTTGACTGTTTTTCTGTTCGCGCCAGACTTAATTTTTGAAACTGGCTTGTACAGGAAGCTAAACCTATTTTTCTCGCAGTTGAATTGGCAGAGTCGAACATTCGATATGTCGTCCGCTCAACGTATTTTTGAAGCCAATCAAGTCTTGGATCAGATTCGGGAGGGAGGAGTCATATCTGCTCTGTTCGGGTTCGGTTTCGGGGCATCGATCGATATGACATCTTCACTCGACGTTGCAATTTTAAGTACTCATCAATCACTTTCTACGGTACGCTACATTCACTTTTTGTTCTTCTACCTGTTACTTAAAGGAGGGATTCTATTGACCGGGCTCTTTTATCTCGCAGTCATTCGTTACTTGATCATGACTTACCGTTACTTGAGTTCCTATTTTCGTAATGAAGTTCGTGGCTCCGTCGCGATGAATACCTTGATCATGTATAGCTTATTTATTATTTCGGATGCTCAAGTATCGGCGAGCCACATGCTTTCAAATCCTCTTTTCTTTGCAGCGGCATTTACAGTAACAGACTACATTAAATACCAGCGAAGAAATGGCAATTTGTAACTTGTATCGCTACTTCATTTCCCCTCCAGCCTTAGCGCGTCGCGTCAGTGAATGATATATTGCCCGCAAGTATATCGTTTGCGATTTGATTTACTTCTTGCTGCCGCGCTGTACTAACAAATACGCTCTCCATTCCATTCTTGCTGCCGTGTCAGATTGGAATGAAGTGTAGCTTTTGAAATATGCTGGTGGTGGGTTCTCTGTGAGCGCTATCTCGCCCTACGTTGCTGACCTTGGATGCGGACGCGACAGTGAATTTCGTCGCGGAGCAACCTGGCATTCTGTCGAATCAACTCTCGGCCGGGCGTCGAGAGGCCAAGCAAAGCAAACTTGCGCTACTGGCAGCCGCAGTTGACTGACCTGTCTTTGCGCCTCTGGTCGTCTTCAAGTTGCCGAGGAGGGAGCGCAATCGGAGGTCGCATCGCAGGCGGCCCTCTTCCGGATCGTGCGGGGATCTGTCGTGATCGAACGTGCGCATGACATCCCCGTCGCGCGAATGGGGGAGATCGCCTACGCGCTGGAGGCGTTGCTATGCCGATGCCATCGCAGGGCGTGCGTGTCTTGGTGATGACGAAGCCTATCGACTTCCTGAAGGGCTATGATGGTCTCACGGCTCTGGTTTCACTCCGCGCTGGTCAAGGATTCACTCTTCTTACTCCAGGTGGGTATCATCGAACGACCCACGTTAATCGACCCACTCTCGAACGTCGTAGCCCTCTTCGGTGAGCCGTTCCTTTAATATTCGGCGTATCATTTCTGGCCGCGACCAGTCCTTACCAGCTTTGGCAATCATATCGTCCAACCCGTTCAGCGTGTTGGCATGCAGTCGCACCAGGACACCGGTGGTATCTCGTTTGGGGGGCGCCATCTTCATCTTCCTCCGAGCATCAAGCTTCACATGCGTAGCACCCGTCTCTCCCCTTCGCATCCGCATCCAGAAGAAAAATGCACTGCCTTGCAAAATAATGATTGCGATATCGATATCGATATCGCAACAGTGCGGATGGGACGTGAGCGGCAACTCACACCCCACCCTAACCACAGCGATCTATGAAGGAGATCCCTATGACTACCGGTTCCAATATCACGGTGTTGCCGACGGCTCAAACGCGTTCGGCCCGATACGCCAAATCCCTCCCCGGCCAGCGCGACGCCGTTCTGTGCATGATCGAAGCCGCCATCGCCGATCCTTCGTTTCGGGCCTGGCCTCAGCTTCGGGAAACGCTTGACGGGTTCCACCAGACCGCCTTGGCGCAGCATCACTTTTTCGGTGAGCTGGCCTATGCGCTGTATCAGCTGCTCAAGACGGATGAGGCGCAACGGGACCACCATCAGTCCGTCGCCGACACCATGCTGGATATGGCGAGCTGGAGCACGCCCCGGTTTCCTGATTTCTACGAATGGGACCCACGTGCAGAGCAATTCGGCCGGACCGCTGAGCTGATGTATCTGCTTCTCGGCGACACCGCGCGGTTCAGCCCCGCCGGATTCGCGGTCGCGGCAGCCGCGCGGTCGCACTGACCGCGCGAGCGAGCCTGCGCTCCTGCTCTCAGTCGCGGGTTGGCTCCATTGAGTTGCCCGCGGCCCCAGACCCCCCGCATTCCCTCATTGTCCTCGGAGGTCGTCATGACCCATTCCCCCGCGCCTGCGCGCGCCACCGCCTTTGCCCATGTTCTCACCGCACTGGATCTTGCCCTTCAGGCGCAAACGCCTTTGTTCTATCTGACACCGCCTGATGCGCCGCCCGTCTTGTCGGACGAAAGCCTGCTCATCTGGATGCTCGCGGAGCAGCAGGCGTCTCGCTTTGCCCAATCTCATGGAGGTCAGTCTGCTGAGAAACCGGCAGATCCCCGCGCCCAGATGGCGCAGCTGATCTTCACGGTGCTCGATTGGGAGACCTGCACGGTCGACACCATGCTTGAGGTGTTTCGCTTCGCCTGCCGCACGGCTTACGCAGTGCCCGACGGCACGCTGTGCCGCAGCCAGATGATGGAGGCCCTCACCCTGCTCGACACCTTGCTCGAGATCCAGGCCCACCGCTTCGGGGTGCCGCCCGCCAAACCGCTTCACTGACCTGCCCTCGTGACCGGCGGTGTCGGTCACCCCCTTCCTTCCCACAATCTTCCAAAGGAACAGACCATGTCTTCATCCCCTCGCAGCCGCGGGCCCAAGAGTCCTGCCCTCCCCTTACCTTTCCGTAGCCTCCGTCGGGGGGACGCGCCCTGCCCCAAACGGCGCAGTCGCCGTGCCGCGGATCGGGCACCACGCCCTGCGCAAGAGACGTCGCGAGACGACTCCATCCTGCCGCATTGGCACAGGATCGCAAAGCAAAAGGGCTATCGGCTGTTGGGCCGGGGGGCGCGCATCTATCTCTTCCGGATCGAACTGGTGGATCGGCCCGTGCTCAAGCTGGGCCACAGCTCCGATCCCGAGCGGCGGCTGCTCCAGCAGTTGGGGCCCGCCGCGCGCGACACCGGCGAGGTCTTGCGGGCCATCGACATGAAGACCGGGCATGCCGCCTTGGTGGCCGAGAAGCGCGCGCACCGCACCATGCGGACAGAGCACCCGGAGTGGGTCGTGCCACCCGAGGAGTTCGCGGGCCAGATCAATACCAAGTCGGAAATCTACGAGATCGAGGCCCTGGAGTTCCTTCTGTCTCTCATGGACGAGATCGAAGCCGAGGCCAGAAAGGATACGACATCAGATCCTGAAGAACCGGACCTCGAGCCGGACTGATGGCGTCGGCCCCCATCACCTTCACCACACCCTTGCACTGGATGAATGCCCATGACGCCTTCGAACCACTGGTCCCCATCCACCACCTCTGATGATTTCGCCGCAGACGTCCTGCAGCGTGTGATCGCCCGGGCCATCCCGGGTGGGGTCTGCCCCGCGCCGAGGGAGCCGGATCCTCGGCCCCTGCCACCTCCCGACACGGGCAAATCTCCGACGGCAGATATGTCGGTGCCCGCCAATAGGGTGGGTGGCATGCCTGCTGCCACCATTCCAGCAGCAAAAGGCACGTTTCCGAGCTACCTGCCCCTCCCCTCGCTGTTGACAGCGATCGAGCTGTTGCAGGTCTTCACTTCCCCCGACGCCGTCGCGCGCCTCACCGCACCCGGGGCGGTCCATGTCTTAATCATCCCGGAGCCACAGCGGTTGGAGCGGGTCTCGGAGACGTTCATCGATCTGACCGAGGCGCTGCACGCCCTCCCCGCGCTTGCAGGGGTGGGCGTTGACGACCTGCGGGTGATCAGTTCCTCTCCGCCCAGAGGTCGCAGCCGATCTGCTGCCGAGCTGAAGCGCAGCTTCGAGACTGAGGTCAGTCAAGCCATCGCGGACGGAGACAGCGCGCTGCTGCTTTGCGACAGCGCCCAGGCGATCCCGGACATCGCGCGCGCGGTGTTGACAGGTTCGTTTACGCTGTCGCAACTGACCACTGCGATGGTTCTTGATCTCGTGGCATTGACCCACGGCGCAACCGGGCCGGCGGACCGTGACGAGATCGCCCTCCTTCTGCCGCCCGAGGCCGCACTGCGAGCGCTGCCCGAAAGCCTGATCTGCCACGCCTTCCGCGCGGCAAAGCCGCAGGCCGTGGCGCATCGATTGGCGCAACATACAGCGACCTTCGCTACCTCCGATCCGCCCCTGACACTCGATGACGTGAAGGGCCTGCCCGATATCTGCGGGCGTCTGCAGCATATCATCGCAGACCTGTCCGACTGGAAGGCGGGCCGCGTCCGCTGGGAGGACGTCAGCGCCAGCGTCCTGCTGCATGGCCCACCGGGCACGGGCAAGACCATGCTGGCCGAAGCGCTCGCCGGATCGGCGGGGGCGCACTTCATCGCCACGTCCTACACCGACCTGCAAGCGGCAGGCCACCTCGGCGACTACCTGAAGGCGATGGCCGCCGTGGTGGCCGAGGCCGTGACGCGCGCACCTTCGGTGATCTTCTTCGACGAGCTCGACAGCTTCGGCACGCGAACCCGCGATCCGGGTTCGAAGTTGAGCCGCTATATGACAGCGGTGATTAATGACCTTCTGCAAGAGCTCACCCGGCTGAACGCGGCCGAGGGCGTTATTGTCGTGGCCGCAACGAACCACCTGGACCACATCGACCCGGCGATCCTGCGGGAGGGGCGCTTCGATCAGACACTCGCCGTGCCGCTGCCGGACAAGTCCGGTGTCCGAGATATCCTGGCGCATCACCTCGGCCCGGAGTTCGCCATCGAGGCTTCCGCGATCAACGGCCTTCTTGACAAGTCCGGCGCGGACCTCGCCCACATCGCCCGCGACGCAAAGGCCCGCGCGCGACGGGCGCGCACATCCGTGACCGCGGATCACCTGCACCAGACCGTTGCAGACCACGCCCTGCCGGTCTGCGCAAAGCATCTCCGCCGGATCGCTGCCCATGAGGCCGGGCACATCGTGGCCGCCGCTGTCCTCGATATTCCCCTGCCCGTTCGGGCTCGCATCACCCCCACCGGCGGCGAGGTCTTGCGCCCTGCCCAACCGAGCTACACCGCCGATATCATCAAAGCAGAACTCGTCTGCCTCATGGCGGGCCGCGCCGCAGAACTGCTCCTGATCGGCGATATCTCCTCCGGGTCTGGCTCCGGCCAGCAAAGCGACCTGGAACGCGCAACAGCGCTACTGATCGCGCAGGAATATCAGTGGGGACTTGGGGAGAGCAGCCTGATCTACACGCCGATGGCGACGTCCCAATGGCATAGCTTGAGCGAAACGCGGCGGCAGGTGATCAATCATCGTTTGAAGGCGGCGGAAGCACAGGCGCGGAAGTTGCTGGCCGAACACAAAGGCATGTTGGTGCGTCTTTCGGAAGCCTTGCTGGTAAAGCGAGAATTGAACATGATGAGAATCGATGAACTGCTGAACTCGCCTGGCTCACTTCTGGCCTACGAGCAATCCGGCAAATAAATCCAAATGGTACCCCAAAAGGTACCTTGCCGCAGCGAGAGAGAAAACCCTATGACACATCAATCACTTACGGAGAGAAAATGGCGGACCGAGGAGGATTCGAACCCCCGACCCCCTGATTCGTAGTCAGGTACTCTATCCAGCTGAGCTATCGGTCCACTGCGGGCGGATTTATCTGCAGTGCTGCGGCAATGCAAGGGGCAAACTACGAGTTTTGTGAGGAAAGTGTCAGGTCATGTTTCGGCAGGGAAATGCAGAACCGTGTTCCGTCCTCTCCGGTGTGGTCCAGCTCGAGCCGCCCCCCGTGGCCGCGCACCAGTTCTGCGGCGATGGCCAGCCCCAGCCCCGAGCCGCCGCGCGTCGTGCCCCCCTGAAACGCCTCGAACAGATGCTCACGCGCCTTGGCGGGCAGACCCGGACCGGTGTCGGCCACGGCGATGGTCCAGACGCTGTCGTCCTCACTTGCGGAGATCGAAACCTCCCCCCCCTTGCCTGTGGCTGATATCGCCTGCCGCGCGTTGCGCACCAGATTGCCCAGCACGCGGTAAAGCTGCTCTCCGTCCGCACGCAGGGTCATACCGGTGGGGATATCGACGGTCAGGCTGATATCCTCATCCCCGATGGACAGACGCTCTCCGGCGACCACATCGTCAACCACGTCCGACAACAGGATTCGGCTGAGGACCGGCGCAGGCTCATCGACGCGGCCGAAGGCCAGCGTGCTTTCGCACAGGTTCACCGCCCGCGTGATCGAATTCACCAGTTTCGGCGCGAGCCGTCGCACGGCCGGGTCTTTCGAGGTCTCAATCCGGTCGGTGAACAGCACCGCCGAAGTCAGGATATTGCGCAGGTCGTGGCTGATCTTGCTCACGCCGCTGCCGAGCTGGGCCAAGCGCTCTTTCTGTCGGAGCGCCGAGGTGAGCTGCGTCTGCATGCTGGCCAGTGCCTGCTCCGCCTCGCGCAATTCAGTGACGCCTGCGTTGGGGGTGATGATCCGGCGGGCATCCTCGGGGGCCTGTGCATAGGCGCGCATGTGCTCGACGACGCCCTTGATGGGTTTGACGATGACCCGCCGCACCGCAAGAAACAGCAGCAGCGCGGTAATCACCGAGATGACGGCGGACAGCAGAAGAATGCGGATGCCGTAGTCGATCAGGGCCGTGCGCAGGGGTTGGGTGTCCAGCGTGATCTCGATCAGCAAGCCGCCGTCCTGCACCGGATTGCCGATCACCCGGATCACCCGCTGCTCGCGGTCGACCAGCCGCAATAGCGCGTCGCGGATCAGCCTCCAGGCTGAAGGGTCGCGCATGTCGAAGGTCTTGTGGATCGGAGACGGGATCGGCGAGGAAAGGACCAGCTGGCGCACCTCGTCCCGGCGCAGCACGACGTTGAAGACGCCCGCGTTCCAAAGCAACTCCTGCTCAAGCTCAGGCGTGATCATGTCGTCGGCCAGCAGGGTGAGCGATGCGATCTGCGCGCGTTCCAGGCGGTCGAGGAAATAATCCTCTCGAAAGCGCGCGACCGAGGGCACGAAGATCAGCAGCTCCGCGATCAGCACGAAGATCGTGGTGAGCATCAGGAAGCGCCCAGAGAGGGAGTTGATCATTCCGGTCTTTCCTTCAGGGGATCACCCGCTGGACAAAGCCAACCACCCGTTTCACAAGGCTGCTTTCGAACAGCCGTGGGCTAAAATACGCCCCCGCCGCGCGTTTGTTAATCTCAGAAACGGTCGGATAGGGCAAAACCGTGTTGGCGATGGCCGACATTTTCATCTCATTGGCGATGGCCATGGCCCACATCCCGATCAGTTCACCCGCCATGGCGCCAACGATGGACGCGCCGACTGGCTTGCCGCGCACCACCATGACCTTGATGAAGCCTGTCGTCTTGCCTTCGGCGATGGCGCGGTCATTCTCGTCGTAGTGGAATCGCACCACTTCGAGCTTGTCGCCGTGTGTCTCGCGGGCCTGCGCCTCGGTCAGGCCGACCTGGGCGAGTTCGGGATCGGTATAGGTGACCCAGGGGATATGGTCGGTGCGCTGCTTGCTGGGCAGGCCGAACAGGATCGAGCGGATCACGACGCCCGCGTGATAGCCCGCAACATGGGTAAACTGCAGCCCGCCCGCCGCATCGCCCACCGCATAGACGCGGCGATTGCTGACCGAGCGCAGGTCGCGCCCCACCTCAACGCCCTGTTTGCTCCACTTCACATTGGCCTTGTCGAGGGCGAGGTCGCCCACGTTCACGCGGCGCCCCACAGCCATCAGCAGATGCGAGCCAGTGACATCCCCCTTGGCCGTGTGAACCGTGATCCGGTCGCCCTCTCCGCTTATCCGCTCCGCCTCGGCCTGCTCAAGAATCTCGATGCCTTCGGACTTCAATTGCGCCAGAACCACCGCGGTGAGGTCCGGATCGTCCTTGTTCAACGGCGTGCTGCCTTCGATCACCGTGACCTTGCAGCCCAGCCGCACATGCGCCTGCGCCATCTCCATCCCGATGGGACCACCGCCGATGATGATAAGGTGCTCGGGCCGCTCGCGCAGATCGAAGATCGTCTCGTTCGTGTGAACGGTCACGCCGTCGATACCATCGATGGGCGGCACCAGAGGGCTGGAGCCCGAGGCCACGACGAAGCGCCGCGCCTCGATCACCGTGTCGCCGGCCTGCACTTCGGTTGGGCTGATGAAGGTCCCGAAGGCGCGGATCACTTTGACGCCGAGGCTTTCGAAACGCTCTTGACTGTCGACGGGGGCGATGGTGGCGATGACGCGGTCGACGTGATCCTTGGCGGCGGCAAAGTCGACATCCGGATCGACCGGCGCGATGCCAAGGTCGCCCGTGTGCGCCATGGCATGGGCTCGTTTGCCCGCCGCGATCAGCGACTTCGACGGGACGCAGCCGTAATTCAGGCAATCGCCCCCCATCTTGTGCCCTTCGAGCAGCACAACATCGGCCCCCATCTGGGCGGCCCCTGCGGCGACGGACAGCCCGCCCGAGCCGGCGCCGATGATGCAGATATCCGTCTTGATCCGGGACATGAGTTAAAGACCTTTCTTGCCGCGTAAAGTTTTGAGCAGAACAGGTAGGGCAGCCAACAGACAAAGCCCGAGAATCGGCAGCAGAATATGCGGTTCGAAGATCACGCCAAGATCCGGGGTCTCGCCTGCGGCGAAGACCTCGCCCAGCCCTGCCCCCACCGACGTATAGACCACGGCACCGGGAATGATGCCCAGAAAGGTCGAGACCGCGAAGCGGAACAGCGACACGCCCACGACCGACGGGATGAGATTGGCCAGAAAGAACGGCACCGCCGGCACCAGACGGATCAGGAACAGCATCGACCACTGATTCTCGTCGATGCCGTCCTTGATCTTGCGCACCAGCCCGTCCGAGCCTTCAAGCCGTCGGGCCATCTGCGCGCCGAAACCCCAGCGCGCCGCCAGAAAGATCGCAACCGCGCCAAGGGTGGCCGCAACGACGTTGAACAGCGCACCGGGAAAGAGCGAGAACAAGAAGCCCCCGGTCAGGGTCATGATCGTGGCCCCGGGCAGGCTGAAGGCCACGATAACTGCATAAAGCGCCACGAAGCCCAGCGCGGCCAAGAAGTAATGGCTGTCGCGAAAGGCAAGCAATGCCTCGCGATTCTGCGCCAGCGCGTCGAAGCTGAGCGAATCGCGAAAGAAAAACGCGCCCAACACCGCGACGACGCCGATCAGGATGATGGGCAGACGTCTGAGGATTTGGCTGGCATGGGTCGTATCGGTCATCGGGTGCGCCTTTGGCTTTTTGGTGGCTTTGCCAGATGGACGTTGCAGACGCCCGCACGGAACCGTAAATGCGCCAAGCTCACGCTGCATTGATCCGGGGTGAGCGTTTCACGTCAATTGTTGCAGCCCTGCGCGGGCTCTGGCAGGACACAGCGCGGGAAAACCGCCCCCGGGCCGGATTTTCCGCGCCAGTTGCGTTGACAGGCTGGCCCGCCCCCCCTATGAGACGGGCTTCGAGATACAACAAGGCTCGAATCCGTATCGGGTTCGCCATCACAACCGGAGAGACGCCATGAAGCGCACATTCCAGCCATCCAACCGCGTTCGCAAGAACCGTCACGGTTTCCGCGCCCGTATGGCCACCAAAGCCGGCCGCAACATCATCAACGCACGTCGCGCCAAGGGCCGCAAGTCGCTGAGCGCCTGAGCGCGGCGCGGGGTCGCATGACTTCGCACGTTGACAAAGCCGAAACCGCCGGAGCATCGCTCGCGGCGGTTTTTCCGCGTCTTGAGGTGATGCGCAAGCGGGGGGACTTCGTCGCCGCGTCGAAGGCCCGCTATCAGACCGCGCCCGGCCTGATCGTGCAGATGCGCGACCGGGGCGACGGCGATCCGCGTGTGCGCGTGGGCTTCACCTGCTCCAAAAAGGTCGGCAACGCGGTGGCCCGCAACCGTGCCAAACGCCGCCTGCGTGAGGTTGCGCGCCTTGACCTGCCTGCGCTTGCCAAGCCCGGCCATGATTATGTGCTGATCGGTAAGAAAGACGTCACCGCCACGCGCGACTTCGATGCTTTGCGCGCGGATTTTGCCAAGGCGCTTGGCAAGATGCGATGAGCGGGCGCATGACCCCCCTCGCCTTTCTGGCCTCATTGCCGATCCGGTTCTACAGATTGGTGTTCTCGCCCTGGGTCGGCCACGGATGCCGCTTCCATCCGACCTGTTCCGCCTACGCGATGGAAGCTTTGCGCAAACATGGCGGCGTCAAGGGCACGGCGCTGACCGTCCGGCGGGTGCTGCGGTGCAATCCATGGGGCGGCTCGGGCATCGACAACGTGCCCGACTAGCGCTCACCCCCCTCGCCCATCCGGCCGCGCCGGACCGCCGAGCGCCACGAGATCAAGCGCGTGCCCATGTAGCACAGCACCGCCCAGAACGCGCCGCCGAGCCAGCCTGCGGCCACGTCCGTGGGCCAATGCACCCCCAGATAGACGCGGCTGATCCCCACCAATAGCGTCATCAGGATCGCCACGGTCATCACATAGAACCGCATCCGGGCCGAGGGCTGCGCCCGCGCCAGCAAGACGCCCAGCGTCAGGTAACAAACCGCCGCCATCATCGAATGGCCGGACGGAAAACTCGAGGTGTGGACAAGCGAGCCATGGGGCACGAGGTCGGGGCGCGCGCGGTCGAAGAAATTCTTGGCGAAACTCGAAAGAAGGATCCCGCCGCCGACAGCGACCCACAGATAAAGTGCCTGCGCGAAACGCATCCGCAGCGCGAAATAAACGCCGACCACGACCGTCAGAAGGGTCAGCACCGCCACACCACCCAACGCGGTAAGGTCGCGGCCCATCTCTTCCAGCCACCACGGGCCGATCGGGTCGGACAGGTCGCCCGCATTGCGCAACAGCAGCAAGATATCGCGGTCCAGCGCCGTGGTGCTGCCCTCGACCACCTCTTCGACGAGTTCGGCCAGCAGCCAGAACAGGCTGATCGCCAGGCCAAGGATCACGAGCGACGCAATCTCGATATGCGCTCGGATATAGGTCCACAAATCGTGCAGTCGCTGCATCCCGTCCCCCGCGGTTTTCTTCCCCACGACACCTAATGCAACGGGCGCGGGCGGCAAGCGCTTCGGGTCTTGTCCGGTCGCCTGCAGGACTGTATTGCCGCGCCCATGCGAGATGACGCCGACGATATCCACCCGCTGTTCCACGGCGCCCCGAAGACCACCGAGTTCAAGAAACTCCGCAAACGCATCGTGCAAAACACGCGCGAGGCGATTGCGGCCTACGGCATGGTCAACGACGGCCCGCGGCAAAAGTGGCTGGTGTGCCTGTCTGGCGGCAAGGACAGCTACACGCTGCTGGCCGTCCTGCACGAGCTTCAGTGGCGCGGCCTTCTGCCCGTCGATCTGCTGGCCTGCAACCTCGATCAGGGGCAGCCGAACTTCCCGGCGACGGTGCTGCCCGCCTTTCTTGAAGAGATGGGCGTGCCGCATCGAATCGAGTATCAGGACACCTACTCCATCGTCATGGACAAGGTGCCCGCCGGCCGCACCATGTGCGCGCTGTGTTCGCGTCTGCGGCGGGGGAACCTCTACCGTATCGCGCGCGAGGAAGGTTGCTCGGCGGTCGTTCTTGGCCACCACCGTGACGACATCCTCGAAACCTTCATGATGAACCTGTTCCACGGCGCACGGCTTGCGACAATGCCGCCGAAACTGGTCAACGAAGAGGGGGATCTGTTCGTGTATCGCCCGCTGGCCCATGTTGCGGAGGCGGACTGCGAATCTTTTGCGACGGCAATGGGTTACCCGATCATCCCCTGCGACCTTTGCGGTTCTCAGGACGGATTGCAGCGGCAGCAGGTCAAGGCGATCCTGGACGGCTGGGAACGCAACACGCCGGGGCGGCGCAACATCATGTTCCGCGCGCTCATGAATGCCCGGCCCTCGCACCTTTTGGACCCGAAGCTGTTCGATTTCGCAGGCCTGTCCCTGCGCGACACCGACGGGTCCGACGACGCCGCCTGATTGCCCGCCCCGATATCGCCGGGGGCGGACCGCCGCCAGCGCCACGGCGCTGCCGCGCGCGACACTTGTGCAAAACAAGGGAAAACCGCTTGACCTTTGGGGTCGCGACCTATTGAACCAGCCTGATATTTCAATGGCAGTTTCAGGCGGCTCTCAATGGACGACCAGAACAAGAATCTCATCCTCGCAACAGCGCTCAGCTTCCTGGTGATCCTGGCATGGTTCGTTCTGTTCCCGCCGCCCCCGGTTGAGGATGCGGTCGAACCCGACGTCGTGGTCGCTGCCGATGGCACCGTGCTCGAGGTTGAGGCGGACGCCCCCGACGATGTGCCGAACCCGTCGCTTCTGGCCCCCGAAGCCGTCGAGGACGCCATCGGCCAGACCGAGCGCGTCGCCATCGACAGCCCCAGCCTGACCGGTTCTCTTTCGCTCATGGGTGGACGCATCGACGATCTGAGCCTCAAGGGCTACCGCGAAACCCTTGAGCCCGACGCGGACCTTGTCCGCCTGCTGGCCCCTGTCGGCACGGCGGCGCCCTATTACGCGCTGCACGGCTGGGTCCCCTCGGTCGGCGCCACGCGCGAGCAGGTGCCCGGCCCCTCTACGCAATGGACCGTGGAATCCGGTGAGAGCCTGTCGCCCGGCTCGGACGTCACGCTGGCTTGGGACAATGGCGCGGGTCTGACCTTCCGCAAGACCTTCTCGGTCGATGACGAGTTCCTGTTCACGGTCACACAATCGGTCGAGAACACCACCGGCAGCGAAGTCGCCCTGCGCCCCTACGGCATCGTCGCCCGCCACGGAGAGCCGGATCAGATCGGCTTCTTCATCCAGCACGAAGGTGTCGTGCGGATGTCCGATGGCTCGATGGAAGAAATCGACTACGACGACATGCCAGACCTGACCACCGAGGAAGGCCGCGTCGAAGTCGCCGAGAACGGCTGGATCGGCTTTTCCGACCAGTATTGGATGACCGCGCTGATCCCCACCCCGGGGCGCGAGTTCCGCTCGACCGCGAAGTCGGTCAATGACATCTACCAGATCGAGACCGTCTATCCGATGATGACGGTTCCCGCCGGTGAGACGCTGGCCGCAAGCTCGGCGTTCTTCGCCGGTGCGCAGGAATGGGAAGTGATCCGCAGCTACCAGAACGATCTGGGCATCGACCGTTTCCTCGACAGCATCGACTGGGGCTGGTTCTTCTTCCTGACCAAGCCGATCTTCGCCGTTCTGCACTGGCTCAACGGGCTGATCGGCAACATGGGCTGGTCGATCATCGCGCTGACCTTCCTGATCAAAGCGCTGCTGTTGCCGCTGGCCTACAAATCCTACGTCTCGATGGCCAAGATGCGTGAGCTTCAGCCCGAGATGCAAAAGCTCAAGGAAAGCGCCGGTGACGACCGCGAGAAGCTGCAAAAGGGCATGATGGCGCTTTACAAGGACAACAAGGTCAACCCGGCCTCGGGCTGTCTGCCGATCCTGATGCAGATTCCGATCTTCTTCTCGCTCTACAAGGTGATCTTCGTCACCATCGAGTTGCGCCACGCGCCCTGGATCGGCTGGATCAACGACCTGAGCGCACCGGACCCGTCGTCGCTGTTCAACCTGTTCGGGCTGCTGCCCTGGGATGCGCCTGCGCCCGAAAGCTTCCTGTCGCTGGTCTTCATCGGGGTGATGCCGATTGTGCTCGGGGTCTCCATGTGGCTGCAGCAAAAGCTGAACCCGGCCCCCACGGACCCGACGCAGAAGATGATCTTTGCCTGGATGCCATGGGTGTTCATGTTCATGCTGGGCAGCTTCGCCAGCGGGCTTGTGCTCTACTGGATCGCGAACAACACGATCACCTTCATGCAGCAGTACGCAATCATGCGGTCGCAGGGGTTCAAACCGGACCTGTTCGGCAACATCACCGGACGCCGGAAGCCGGACGCCGAGTGATGGGGACCGTCGCGCAGATCTGGCGACACCCGATCAAAAGCCACGGGCGCGAAGCGATTGACGCGACCCATCTCGCGGCGGGCAAGTGCCTGCCGTGGGACCGGCATTGGGCGGTGGTGCACGAGCGCACGAAGTTCGACGGTGAAAACTGGGCCATGTGCCGGAACTTCATGATCGGCACGCTGACGCCCACGCTGGCGGGCATCTGGGCCGAACTGGACGAAGCCACCGGCCGGCTGACCCTGCGGCACCAAGACATCGGGTCGGTGACTTTCGATCCCGACACCGAAGAACACCTGTTCCTTGACTGGGTGACGCCGCTTTGCCCGCCCGAGCGCGACATGCCTGCCGCCATCGTCAAGGCCGAGGGGCGCGGTATGACCGACAGCGCTTTCCCTTCGATCTCGCTCATGAACCGCACCAGTCACGCCGCCGTGGAGCAGGCCCATGGCGCGCCGCTTGAACAGGAACGCTGGCGCGGCAACATCTGGCTGGACGGGCTTGCCCCCTGGGCAGAAGAGCAGTGGATCGGCAAGACGATCCGCATCGGCGGTGCCACGCTTGAAGTGCGCGAACCGATCCGGCGCTGTCTGCACACGGCGGCCAACCCGGCGTCCGGCGATCGCGACGTTGACACCATCAGCGTGTTGAAAACCGGCTTCGGACATCAGAATTTCGGTGTATATGCGGTGGTGACACAGGACGGCCCCGTGGCCGTCGGCGATGCAGCAGAGGTGCTTTGAATGCAACTTCCCTTCCCTGAGGCCGCAGCGCCTGATGACGAGATGCGCGAAGCGGGGCGCAAGATGTTCGCCGGCGAGACCGAGTTCGTCAAAGGCGTCGTCGCCATGGACGGCCTGCCCGACCCCGACCGCCCCGAGGTCTGCTTTGCCGGACGGTCCAACGTGGGCAAATCCAGCCTGATCAATGCCCTGACAGGCCGCAAAGGGCTGGCGCGCGCGTCGAACACGCCGGGGCGCACGCAGGAAATCAACTATTTCACCGTGGGTGAGAGCCACTACCTCGTCGATCTGCCGGGCTACGGCTATGCCAATGCGCCGCTTGCGGTGGTGGAGAAATGGCAACGGCTGCTCAAGAACTACCTGCGCGGGCGCGTCACCCTGCGCCGCGCCTTCGTGCTGGTCGACGCCCGCCACGGGATCAAGCCCGTCGACGAAGAGATCATGTCGCTGCTGGCTTCGGCTGCGGTGACGTTCCAGTGTGTCATGACCAAGACCGACAAGCTGAAGAAAGGCGAGTTGGACAAGGTCCTCGAACAGGTGCGCGGCAAGCTGCAACAGTTCCCCTCGGCCTATCCCGAGCTGGTCCTGACATCCTCGGAAAAGGGCGACGGCATCGAGACGTTGCGCGCGATCATCGCGGGGATAGACTAGCCCCTTCGCCGCCCCCGGAATCAGGCATGAGAGAGCAAGACATGAACCGCGACTGGATCGCCACCGCCGCCACGCTCAGCGCGGCCCTGCCCTATCTTCAGCGCTACAACGACGCGATTGTTGTCATCAAGTTGGGCGGTCACGCCATGTCTTCCGACGCCGCGATGGAGAATTTCGCCCGTGACGTGGTGCTGATGCAGCAGGTTGGCGTGAACCCCGTCATCGTTCACGGCGGCGGGCCGATGATCAATGAGATGCTTGAGAAGCTGGAGATCACCTCGGACTTCGTGAACGGCAAACGGGTGACGGACGAGGCGACCGTCGAAGTAGTAGAAATGGTGCTGTCGGGTCGCGTCAACAAATGGATCGTCAACGCGATCAACCGTCAGGGCGGCCGCGCCGTGGGGCTGTCGGGCAAGGATGCGAGCCTGATGACCTGCGTTCAGGACGCGCCCGAACTGGGTCTGGTGGGCACGCCGGCCGAGGTCGACACCAGCGTTCTGCGCACCTTGTTCGACGCCAACGCCATCCCGGTCATCGCGCCCCTTGGCGCGGGCCGGAACGGCGAGACCCTGAACGTCAACGGCGACACGGCCGCGGGCGCGATTGCGGCGGCGCTGACGGCGGACCGTTTGCTGTTGCTGACCGATGTGCCCGGTGTGATGGACGCCGAGAAGACGGTGCTCACAGATCTGACAAGCGATCAGGTGATCGAACTGACGGCGGCAGGGGTGATTGCGGGGGGGATGATCCCGAAGACGCAGACCTGTCTGGAGGCCCTGCGCGGCGGCGTCCGTGCGGCGGTCATTCTCGATGGTCGCGCGCCCAATGCCTGCCTGCTTGAGCTGTTCACCGACCACGGCGCGGGCACGATCATCCGCGCGGCAAAGTGACACTGGCCGAGGTTGCGACGGCCGCCGCCGCCGTCCACCTGACGCCGCTGGGCGGGCTTCATGACGAAGGCGGCACGACGATTCTTCTTGGCCCGCTAGAGCCCGGGTTCTGGGGTTTCGTGACCCGCCAGCCAGCTTTTTACGGCCCCGATCCGCTCGACCATTGGTCCGACGTGACGATCACCGCCCTTGCCGACGAATTGGACGCGCAGGCATGTTTTCCATTTGGCGGTCCGCCCTACCATCCCTTCATCACTTGGGCCCTGCGCAGTGGTGAGGCCTGGCAAAGCCCCGTGGGTCTGCTCGTGCACAAGGACGCAGGGTTGCTGGTGTCCTATCGCGGCGCGCTTCGTTTTGAGCGCAGGCTGGACCTGCCCGCCGCTTCCGCGCGCCCCTGTGACACCTGTGCGGGGCAGCCCTGCCGCACCGCTTGCCCGGTCGGCGCCCTTGGACCCGGCGGCTATGATGTGCCACTGTGCAAGACACATATCGGCACCGATCCCGTCTGCCGGGCTGCCTGCCGTGTGCGCATGGCCTGCCCCGTCAGTCAGCGCTATGGTCGGGATCAGGCGCAGACCGCGTATCATATGGAGGTTTTCCACCCGTCATGCCCAAACGACTGATTCTGATGCGTCATGCCAAAGCCGGCTGGGACGGACCGCACCTCTCCGATATCGAACGGCCTCTGAACGCGCGCGGGCGCGCCGATGCGGCGCGAATTGGCGCGTGGCTGCGGCAAGAGGGGTATTTGCCCGACGCGGTGCTGTGCTCTGCGGCCACCCGCACGCGCGAAACCCTGTCGCGGCTGGGGGTTGAGGCCGAGACGGAGTTCCTGCAGTCGCTCTATCTTGCGCCAGAGCAAGTGATGCTCAAGGCGTTGAAGGCCGCGCGGGCTGATACGGTTCTGATGTTGGGGCACAATCCCGGCATCGGCCTGTTCGCGCAGGATGTGGTCGCCGAAGCCCCGTCGCATCCGAAATTCCGACGTTACCCGACGGCGGCGACACTGGTCTGCGACCTGCCCGTAAACGATTGGGCCGACGCGGTTCCCCGGTCGGCCCAAGTGGTTGATTTCATCGTCCCGAGGGACCTGCCCTAGTGGCCGAGGATCTGGCTCAGGAACAGCTTCGTCCGCTCTGACTGCGGGTTGTTGAAGAACTCTTCGGGCTCGTTCTGCTCAACGATCTGACCCGCATCCATAAAGATCACGCGGTTGGCCACCTGACGGGCGAAGCCCATTTCGTGGGTGACGCAGATCATCGTCATCCCCTCTTCCGCAAGCTCGATCATCGTGTCGAGAACCTCCTTGATCATCTCGGGGTCAAGCGCCGACGTCGGCTCATCGAACAACATGATCCGTGGCCGCATGCAGAGTGACCGCGCGATGGCGACCCGCTGTTGCTGACCGCCGGAAAGCTGACCGGGGTATTTGTCGGCCTGCTCGGGGATCTTCACCTTCTCGAGGAAATGCATCGCGGTTTCTTCAGCTTCACGCTTGGGCGTCTTGCGCACCCAGATCGGGGCCAGCGTGCAGTTCTCGAGGATCGTCAGGTGTGGGAACAGGTTGAAGTGCTGGAAGCACATGCCAACCTCGGAGCGGATCTTGTCGATGTTCTTGAGGTCCGAGGACAATTCTGTCCCGTCCACCACGATCGAGCCTGCCTGATGCTCTTCCAGGCGGTTGATGCAGCGGATCAAGGTCGATTTGCCGGACCCGGACGGCCCGCAGACTACGATCCGTTCCCCGCGGTTCACGGTCAGGTTGATGTCGCGCAGAACGTGGAACGTGCCGTACCACTTGTTCATATCGGTGATCTGGATCGCGACCTCGTCAGAGACCGTCATGGCGTCGCGATTGATCACGCGGTTGGTTGCAGTGTCAGACATTTAACGTCTCCTTAACGGTGTTCGCGCTGGAGTTTTTTCTCCAGATAAAGTGAATAGCGGCCCATGCTGTAGCAGGCGATGAAGAACATCAGACCGATGAAGACGAACAGCTCCCAATAGATGCCGTTCCATTCGGTCGAGGCGCGGATCGCGCCGGCGATGCCCAACGGATCGAAAAGGCCGATGAAGACCACCAACGTGGTGTCCTTGAACAGGCCGATGAAGGTGTTCACGATCCCGGGGATCGAGATCTTCAACGCCTGCGGCAGGATGATCAGCCGCATGGACTGCCAGTAATCCAGACCGAGTGAATCCGCGCCCTCATACTGGCCCTTCGGCAGCGCGGCGAGGCCCCCGCGCACCACCTCGGCGATATAGGCCGAGGAGAAGAGCGTCACCATGATGATCACGCGCAACGTCAGATCGAAGTTGGTGCCGCGCGGCAGGAAGTAGTTCAACAGCAGTTGCGCGGTGAACAGCCAGACGATCAGCGGCACGCCGCGGATCACCTCGATAAAGACAACGGCCGAAGTCTTGATGATGAACAGGTTCGACTGCCGTGCGAGCGCCAGCAGGATGCCCAGTGGCAGCGACAGGATGATCGCCGAAAGGCCGATCACCACTGACAACATGAACCCGCCGAAGGCCCGGCTCTGAACCTCTTCGATGCGCAGGGGGATCACATCCGCCATCGCGGCGGCCAAAGGTCCGGCGAGAAAGATCCAATAGAGGATCGGCAAGACGATCGCCGCGATGATCCCCGCCAGCGGGCTCAGCGCCTTGCCGACAAGGACCATGGCCAGATAGCCCAGCACGAAGCCCAGCGCGATCATCACCGGAAACCAGACCGATCCACCCCAGAGCAGCCAGAAGCAGACAAAGGGCACCGCCGCCGAGACCAGCAACATCTGCCGCGGCAGGTTGGCGAAGAGCACGGGCGCGATGCCCACAAGGAACAGCGCCAGTGCGAGGATCGGCCGCCAGTAGAGTTCGGACGGGTAATAGCCGAAGACAAGCTGGTGCCAGCGCGCGGTGAGGACCGCCCCGCAGGCGCCGTCATGGCTCGACAGCCCTTGCGCCGCAAGGATTTCGCGGCATTCGGTCAGCGACTCCGCGTCCCAGACCGAATTGAGGAGCCACGGAATGATGGCCGACAGGACCACGAAGATGATGTAGAGCGAGACGATGGTGAGGATCGCGTTGATCCAGCTTGAGAACAGGTTCTCGCGCATCCACTTGATGACGCCCGTCTCGGCCAGGGGCGGCTCGCGCTCGGGCAGCATCGTCTCGCGGACGTAGCGAACGGTTTGTGCATGGGTATCCGACATCCTATCGCTCCATCAGCTTTGTGCGGTTGTTGTAGTAGTTCATCACCGCAGAGATGATCAGCGACAGACTGAGGTAGAACCCGCCCAGCAGCAGCATGCCCTCAAGCTCGCGCCCGGTCTGGTTGATGGTGATCCCGCCCAGCGTGGCGCGCACGTCCATGTAACCCACGGCAATCGCCAGCGACGAGTTCTTCGTCAGGTTGAGATATTGCGAGATCAGCGGCGGCACGATGACACGCATCGCCTGCGGCAGGATCACGAGGTTCATGGTCCGGTTCGGACGCAGCCCCAGCGCAAAAGCGGCCTCGGACTGGCCCTTGCTGACGGCGAGGATACCGGCGCGGACGATCTCTGCGATGAAGGCGCCGGTATAAAGCGACAGGGCCAGCCAGAGCGCGATGAGAGAGTTCCGCAGGAAAATCCCTTCGGTGAAGTTGAACCCGCGCAGATACGGCTGCGAGATGGTCGCCCCCAGCAGCAGCAGAACAATGCCCAACGGCACGAAGAAGATCGCGACGTTGGGCCAGAGCGTGTTCGGACGCTCACCGGTGGCCTGCTGGATGCGGTTGGCGCGGGCGGAGACGTAGCGCATGGCGATGATCGAGGCGATGACGACGCCGATGATCACCAGCCAGTCGACCAAGCCGGAGGCCAGCGGAGGCATCCCCTCTTGCGGGGCGACGGCTTCGTTGCCGCTCAGGCTGTTGGTGAAGCCCACGCGCGGGATATAGGTGCCGCGTCCGGTGATCGCCACGCTGTCGAAGACGGACATCGAAGCTGCGGGATCCTCACCCCGGAAGTCGCGCGGTTGTGGCAATCCTTCCGACAGGAACGCGAAGATCAAAACGATCCAGAGCAGCAGCGGGATGTTGCGGAAGCCTTCGACATAGACCGCCATCAGACGGCTGATCACCCAGTTCTTGGACAGACGCAGCACCCCGACGAAGACGCCGATGATGGTCGCGGCCACGCAGCCCAGAAAGGCCACCAGCAAGGTGTTCAGGATGCCGACCAGCGCCGCGCGTCCGTGGCTCATCTGGTTGTCGTATTCGATCAACATCTGGTTGATGTCGTAGCCGGCGGGCTGGCCCAGGAAGGCAAAGCTGAAGGTCTTGCCGGATTCTTCGAGGTTCTCGACCGTGTTGTTCACCAGCCAGGTGAGCGCCGCAACGATCAGGACCAGGGCAACGACCTGGATCGTGATCGAGCGATAGCGTGTGTCGTAGATAAGTTGACTGAACCGAAAGCGATCTTTCGGTGGATCGGTGAGCGTTGTCATCCGCATACTCCCTCGCCCTTGTCGGGCTACTGTAAGACATCTTCGGGTCGGTTGATCCGGCCGCTCGTGTCTTTACGATATTATTTTCTTACGTCTTTAGGGCGAAAGGGCGCGATCTTGGATCGCGCCCCTTGCAGTGATATTTAGCGGAACGGCGGTGCGTAAATCAGGCCACCGTCCGTCCACTGGGCGTTCAGACCCCGTGCAAGACCGATCGGCGTGCTTTCACCGATGTTCTTTTCGAACAGCTCACCGTAGTTGCCGCCCGCCATGATGGCGCGCTTGGCCCAGTCCGAATCGAGCCCGATCATCGCGCCAAGCTCACCTTCGGTGCCCAGCAGGCGGTTGATCTCGGGGTTGTCGGTGCCGGCGGACAGCTCTTCGATATTGGCTGAGGTGATGCCGAGCTCTTCGGCGGCGATCAGCGCGTTGAGCGTCCAGCGGGCGATATCACCCCATTCGTTGTCACCGTGACGGACCAGCGGGCCCAGCGGCTCTTTCGAGATGATCTCGGGCAGCAGAACGTGATCGCCGGGGTTCTCGAAGGTCGCACGGGTCGCGGCGAGGCCCGAGGCGTCGGTGGTGTAGACGTCACAGGCACCGGCCAGATACTGCTGCTGGGCTTCTGCGTTCGTTTCGATCGGCACAGGCTCATACGAGATGTTGTTGGACCGGAAGAAATCCGCAAGGTTCAGCTCGGTCGTGGTGCCGGTCTGGATGCAGACCGTCGCGCCGTCGAGGTCCTTGGCCGAGGAGACGCCCAGTTCACGCGGGGCCATGAAGCCCTGACCGTCGTAGTAGTTCACGCCGACGAATTCGAACTTAAGGTCGTTGTCGCGCGAGAAGGTCCAGGTGGTGTTCCGGGCCAGCAGGTCGATCTCACCCGAGGCGAGGGCCGTGAAACGGGTCTGGCCGGTCGTCGGCACGAATTCCACCGCCATCGGATCGTCGAGAACCGCAGCCGCAACCGCGCGGCACACGGCCACGTCGAAGCCCTGCCATTCGCCGTTCGCGTCGGGGGTCGAGAACCCGGCGAGACCAGTCGAAACGCCGCAGTTCAGGGTGCCACGCGCTTTGACGTCGTCGAGTGTGCCGGCAGCAGCCGCACCGGCAGCAAGACCTGCAACGGTCAGCGCGCCGAGGAATACTGATTTTTTCATTAAGATACCTTCCTGAGTTCACCCGCGTATGTCGCGGGTATATTATTGTCCGACCCGTCAGGGTCGGGGCGATGAACGCAAGTCTCCTTGCGCAACGGCTATGAGTGTGAGGATTAACAGGCCTACGTCAAGAGGCCGAACCCTTGAAACGCCATAAAAAAGCAGGCCAAAAGGCCCGCTTTCCAGCTCGTACCAGGCATTTGGCCCGCGCGCGTCAGTCGGCAATCATCCCGTGCAGGGCGGCCGCATGATGAAAGGCCCTTTGTTTTACTTCGGCCATCTGCGCTGCGGTCTCATCCTCGCCCCATTGTTCGATCTGCCAATCCTCATCCACGCGCGAGAGGTCCCACGCCTCGGCGGCGGTCAGACGACGTTGCGTCACGGCCAGAGCCAGAACGAGAGAGCCGGACAGAGCCACCAGATCGTGCAACGCGGTTAGCTCGAAAGCATCGGCGGCATAGAGCGGTGCTGCGAGGTTTTTCACTGCCTGCGGGGATTGCTCCACCGGCATGACGCCCGTGGTGATCTGCAGGCGCGCGTCATAGGTGTCAGAAGCCCAGTCGAGCAGCGGGTCCCATTGCGCGGCCTGCCGGGCGACCAGCGCCTCGGGGCTTTCGGCGCGGTAGCACAGAAGGTCGCTTTCGCCGTAGGCCGCGAGCATCGCCGCCACCTCGTCGAACTGCGGCGTCACCTTGTCATGAGCCGAATTCGCCGCGCGGGTGAACGGCATCACCTCGGGGTTGATCGCCCCCTCCACTGCGCGCCATTCCTCGGCCACGGCATCGGCAACGCGCCGGTTGGGCAGCACCAGCAACGTCTTGGCCGGCGTCTTGACCGGACGCCCGTCCAGATGGACCGCAAAGCCGCCATCGACCGGTTCGACGGAAACCTCGGTCCAGAATCGTTTGGCGGCCCATTCACTCATAGCAGTCCCTCAAACGGGCTGTCCGGCGCGTGGCTTTCCTTCCAGCCGAAGAAGTCCCACGAATGCTGCATATGCGGCGGCAGCGCGGCCTTGATCCACAGCTCCTTGCCGGTTTCGGGATGTTCGATCCGCAGCGACCGCGCATGCAGGTGCAGCTTGCGGCCGATCTCCTCGCCCATGCCAGCGCCCCATCCGTCGCCCAGGTTTTCCTGTGCGACCGAACCATATTTGGCATCCCCGACAATCGGATGGCCGATCTCGGCCATATGGGCGCGCAGCTGGTGGGTCCGTCCGGTCACCGGCGTCAGCGCAACCCATGCGGTGCGGTCAGCCAGCGAGGTCA
Source organism: Thalassorhabdomicrobium marinisediminis (assembly GCF_003072065.1). GTDB lineage: Bacteria > Pseudomonadota > Alphaproteobacteria > Rhodobacterales > Rhodobacteraceae > Octadecabacter > Octadecabacter marinisediminis. The sequence continues at coordinate 285,407 of NZ_QCYG01000006.1, read as the reverse complement.
GCACCGTGTAATCGGTATGGGCGCGTTTGGCCCCTTCGACCTTGTCGACGTCGCGCGGATGCAGACACTGCATCTTTTCGTTGTCACCGCGTTTGCCCGCGCCGCCCTGTTTGACCAGCGCGTATTTCACCGAGCCAAGCTTGGGGATCGGCACGCCCGCGACCAGCGCCCAGTAGATCTTTTCGGTGTTGCGATGGCGGAACGCCTCGGTCAGGGCCTTTGCCGCCATGCGCGTGCGGGCAAGGATCAGCACCCCCGAGGTGTCCTTGTCCAGCCGGTGGACCAAGCGCGGCTTCTCGTCATAGTCGAACTTCAACGCCTCGGCGAAGCCGTCCACGTGGCGGGTCTGCTTGCTGCCGCCCTGCGTCGGCAATCCGGCGGGCTTGTTCAGCGCGATGACGTGGTCGTCCTTGTAGATCACGCAGCCCTGGATCAGCTTGATGTCGGCGGCGGACATGTCGCGCGGGCGGTTGTCCACCTCGTTCGGATCGGGCAGTGGCGGGATCCGCACCTGCTGGCCCACTTCGACCCGCGTGCTGGACTTCACCCGCCCGCCGTCGACGCGGATTTCCCCCTTGCGGCACATCTTTTCGATCCGCCCCTGCTGCAGGTGCGGAAAGCGCCGTTTGATCCAGCGATCAAGGCGCTGGTCGCCCTCATCAGGGCCGACGTGAAGGGTTTGAACGCGGCTCATGCCAGCACTCCTCGCATGATGAAAGCTCCCGCGACAAGCGCGGCGATGGACAGAACGACGGACAACACGACATACAGCGCGGCCTGCCCGACCGCGCCCCGTTCGAACAGCATAAACGCCTCAAGCGAGAATGCCGAGAAGGTCGTGAACCCGCCCAGAACCCCCGCGATCAGGAAGGGGTGAAACTGCGTCAGGAGCTTTTCCCCCAGATAGACCGTAATCAGCCCCATCAGGAAAGACCCGGCGATGTTCACCGCGAGCACGCCCAGTGGAAAGGCCCCTGCGGGACGCGTCAATGCCAGGCCCACGCCGTAGCGGGCCGCAGCACCAAGGGCGCCGCCAAGGGCCACATGAAAAACAGTCGGTATCATAGGCGCGTCATATGCCGCTGGCCTGTGGAGTCAACCGTTGCGCTTGTCGCGCAGCTTGGCGAAATAGGCGACGCGCTTCTTCAGCTCCCGTTCGAACCCGCGGTCGACCGGATTGTAAAAGACGCTGCGCTTCATGCCGTCGGGGAAATAATTCGCCCCGCTGAAGGCGTCCTCGGCGTCGTGGTCATAGGCGTAGCCCTCGCCGTAGCCGATGTCCTTCATCAGCGCGGTCGGCGCGTTGAGTATGTGTTTCGGGGGCGGCTCACTGCCGGTTTTGCGCGCCGCCGCCATGGCGTTCTTGTAAGCCGCATAGACCGCGTTGGATTTCGGCGCGAGCGCGAGGTAGGCCACCGCGTTGGCCAGCGCCAGCTCGCCCTCGGGGCTGCCGAGCCGTTCGTAGGTCTGCCAGGCCTGCAGGCAGATGTTCTGGGCCTGCGGGTCCGCCAGCCCGATATCCTCGACCGCCATGCGAGTCAGGCGACGCGCCAAAAAGCGCGGGTCTTCCCCGCCGCTGAGCATCCGCGCGAACCAATAGAGCGCCGCATCGGGATCCGAACCGCGGATCGACTTATGCAAAGCACTAATCAGGTTGTAATGCTCGTCACCGCTCTTGTCGTAGTTCACCGCCCGCCGCATCAGCCGCGTCGCAAGCGCGTCGGTGTCGAGCTTGCCGTCAACCTTCCAGGCGGCGACTTGTTCGATGAGGTTGAGCACCGCGCGCCCGTCGCCGTCGGCCATCTCGAGCAGCGCTTCCCGCGCAGGGCCTGTAAGTGGCAGTTTGCGACCCAACTCGCGCTCGGCCCGCTGGGTCAATCGTTCCAGATCGGCCAACGAAAGACGTTCCAACACAAGCACTTGCGAGCGTGACAGCACAGCGGCGTTCAGCTCAAAGCTCGGGTTTTCTGTGGTGGCGCCCACCAGCAGGATGGTGCCGTCCTCCATATGGGGTAGAAAGCCGTCCTGTTGCGCCTTGTTGAACCGGTGGATCTCGTCCACGAAAAGCAAGGTGCCGCGCCCGTTCTGTCGCCGCATCTTCGCAGCATCGAACACTTTGCGCAGGTCCGGCACACCGGTGAAAATGGCGCTGATCTGGACGAAATGCAGGTCCGTCTCATCAGCAAGCAGCCGCGCGATGGTGGTTTTGCCCACGCCCGGCGGCCCCCAGAAAATCAACGATGACAGCGAGCCTGAGGCCAGCATGGTGCCCAATGGCGCGTCGGGCCCAAGGATATGTTGCTGGCCGATCACCTCGGCCAGCGACGTCGGGCGCAACCGGTCCGCGAGCGGACGCGGGCCGGAGCCTTTGGGCGTATCTTGCGCTGCTGCGCCGGTGTCGAAGAGGTCAGCCATAGAGCGCGAAACTACCCCCGACGCGGCACGAAGGCTAGTGCAACTGGCTGCCGAAATCGATCCAGACGGCCTGATAATCAATGCCGCCCATGTTCATGTTGCGCCCTGCCGCGTCCATGTCCAACTTGCAGCGCGCGGCCCAGCGGTGCCAGTTGGACGGCAAGAGCGCGATCATCCGGCCGATCCCCTCAACGCGCGAGGTGCGCAGCATCTCCATCACCAGACGCATCCGCACCTTCTGGCGCAGGGCGGCGGGCAGATCGGCGACGATGAACCCGCGCGTCACTTCCCACGTGGCTTCATCCACCGGCGCGGGCGCATAAAGCAGGTCCTGCGGGATCGAATCGAGATACCCGTTCTGCGCGTCGCGGATCATGTAGCTGTAGATGCCGCAACGGGCGGTCGTGGGGGTCAGGCGCACCCCGGCATAGACCCGCCCCGCATCATGTACGGCCAGCCAACGGGACTGCGGCGTGTCGTATTGATCGTACTCCATGCCCATGGTTTCCGGCAGTTCCCAGCGATTATTGAGAATAAAAGCCTCACGGCGGGCGCGAAGTATGTTGGCAAATAGCTCGCCATGGTTGTGGAGATTGGCGAAAGAAAGGGCAGCAGACTTCATGGGTCCTCCAGGTATTGTGACCAGATGGTCGTGAGAGAAAGGAGGTCAGATGAGCCGGTATTCTTTCGCCCGCTGGACAGCCTCGGCAGTGGTGCGCGCAAGAAGCGTGGCCCGCGCAGAAGCGAGCCGTGCCTTGAACGCACTTTCCGAGATGTTCAGCTTGGCGGCAGCGGCAGCATACCGATCTCCGTTGGCAACGGATGTCAAAGCCTCAGCCTGAGCACGGGTGAGGGATGTGGGTGGTTCTGTATTGTTGTGAAGGTCGTTCACCAAAGCGGCGAAGGCGGTAATTTCGGGGCCGGTGAACTCTCGGTCGTGGCGAGCGGCCGAGGCGATCGTGCGCGATTGCATCGGCCCCACCGACACCGCCAGCCCGTAGTTCATGCCGTAAGCCCGCGCCTGTGGCAGGATGTCGAGCGGATCGAGCAGCGTGATCTCGCTCCAGCGGGTGGTTCCCGTCTGGCTGAAGCCCCAGGCGATGATCGGATCGCGCAAGGCATAGGCCTGCGACGTATAGGTCTCGATCCAGCCTTTAGGATAGCTTTGGTAATGCAGCAGCGGCAAAGCAAACCGGATATGAAGGGCGTAAAAGAACCCCTCGGGTGCCAGCCTAGTCATTCGCGCGGTTTGCAGGTCGATACGTTGACGGACTGACATAAGGTCTTATTTTTTCCACATTTTCGCCTTAATCATTCCGTGGGTCTTTTGATTCTACAATACCTTTAAAACGCAAAAAGGCCCGCCGGTTCCGGCGGGCCTTTTGCAGTCAATAAAATAAGGGGTGCTTATTCGGCAGCATCCTCAGCGGCGAGGCGTTCTTTGTCTGCCTTGCCCTTGGCATCGACGTCGCGGTCGACAAATTCGATGATCGCCATGGGCGCCATGTCGCCGTAGCGGAAGCCAGCGCGCAGGACGCGGACGTAGCCGCCCTGACGGTCCTTGTAGCGGGGGCCGAGCACGTCGAAGAGCTTCGCGACATACTGATCCTGCTTGAGCTGCGACGCAGCCTGACGGCGGGCGTGCAGATCGCCGCGTTTCGCCAGCGTGATCATCTTCTCGATGATCGGGCGCAGTTCTTTTGCCTTGGGCAGAGTCGTCTTGATCTGCTCATGTTCGATGAGCGAGCCGGCCATGTTCGCCCAGAGTGCCTTGCGGTGCTCGTGGGTGCGGTTCAGGCGGCGGTAACCTCGTGCGTGACGCATGTGATAGTCTCCATTTTGTTTTAGGGTGGGCCGTTGCGATGCGTGTCGCAGGCTCCGTTTGTGGGGCGGAATTGCCCGGGGTCGAACGCGGGGGGCCACATGGCCCCCCAGCGGGGATTAGAACGAGTCTTCGAATTTCTTCGCAAGATCCTCGATGTTGTCTGGTGGCCAGTCCTCGACGTCCATGCCAAGGTGCAGACCCATGCCCGACAGCACTTCCTTGATCTCATTGAGCGACTTGCGGCCGAAGTTCGGCGTGCGCAGCATCTCGGCTTCGGTTTTCTGGATCAGATCCCCGATGTAGACGATGTTGTCGTTCTTGAGGCAGTTGGCGGAGCGGACGGAGAGCTCGAGCTCGTCAACCTTCTTCAGCAGAAGCGGGTTGAATTCCAGACCGTCGTCGTCGGACGATGCCTGCGCGGACTCGGGCTCGTCGAAGTTGACGAAGATGGACAGCTGGTCCTGCAGGATACGCGCGGCGAAGGCCACGGCGTCATCCGGCGTGATGGAGCCGTCTGTTTCCACTTTCATGGTCAGCTTGTCATAATCCAGAACCTGCCCTTCACGGGTTGGCTGCACGTCGTAGGACACGCGCTTGACCGGCGAATAGATCGCGTCGATCGCCATCATGCCGATGGGCGCATCTTCGGGCTTGTTCTTGTCCGCGGCGACATAGCCCTTTCCGGTGTTGACGGTCAGTTCCATGTAGAGATCGGCACCCTCGTCGAGGTGGCAGATCACGTGGTCCTTGTTGAGGATCTCGATGCCAGCGGATTCCGAGATGTCACCGGCGGTGACGATGCCGGGGCCCTTGGCCTGAACCTGCAAACGCTTGGGGCCTTCGACTTCCATGCGGATGGCGACGCCCTTGAGGTTGAGAACAACATCGGTGACGTCTTCGCGCACGCCGGAGATGCTGGAGAATTCGTGCAGAACGTTGTCGATCTGAACGGCGGTGATCGCCGCGCCTTGCAGCGACGACATCAAAACGCGGCGCAGGGCGTTGCCCAGCGTCAGGCCGAAGCCCCGCTCAAGCGGTTCGGCAACCACGGTTGCCTGACGCAGCGGGTCATTGCCCGGCTTCACGTCCAGTTGCGTCGGCTTGATCAGTTCAGCCCAGTTCTTGTGGATCATGTGTCCCTCCATTCCAGTTTGCCGTTCATGTCCAAATGGCAAACGCCCGAGGTTAAAATGACGGATTGGGGCCGCAGACGGACTGCGGGCCCCAAGGCGTTTTGGATAATTTAGACGCGGCGACGCTTAGGAGGGCGAACACCGTTATGGGCCATTGGCGTCACGTCACGGATCGACGTGATGTTGAAGCCGACGGCAGCCAAAGCGCGCAGCGCGGATTCACGACCGGAACCGGGGCCCTGCACTTCGACTTCCAGCGTTTTCACGCCGTGGTCCTGGGCCTTCTTGCCGGCATCTTCCGCAGCCATCTGGGCGGCGTAAGGTGTCGACTTGCGGGAGCCCTTGAAGCCCATGGTGCCAGCAGACGACCACGAGATCGCGTTGCCCTGCACGTCGGAGATCAGGATTTTCGTGTTGTTAAACGAAGAATTCACGTGAGCAACGCCAGCGGCGATGTTCTTGGAGACCTTCTTCTTGGTGCGTTTAGGATCGCGTGCCATTGATCAAGCCCCCCTTATTTCTTCTTACCGGCAATGGCCTTTGCGGGGCCTTTGCGGGTGCGTGCGTTGGTGGATGTGCGCTGACCGCGAACGGGCAGGTTGCGGCGGTGACGCAGGCCACGGTAGGAGCCGAGGTCCATCATGCGCTTGACGTTCATCTGAACTTCACGACGCAGGTCGCCTTCAACGGTGTAGTTCTCGTCGATGTGCTCGCGAATTTTCAGGACTTCGGCGTCGGACAGCTCATTCACGCGACGGGTCTGATCGATGCCAACGGCTTCGCAGATGTCCTTGGCGGAGGTGTTACCGATTCCGGTGATGTAGGTGAGGGCGATTGGAACCCGCTTTGCAGTCGGGATGTTTACGCCGGCAATACGTGCCACGTTATATCTTCCTTTTCGTTGCGGGTCCGTAGCGCCAGACCCTTTTTTCACAACGTAAGCGCGGACCATCAGGGTGCCGCGCCTAAGTCATATCGAGGTGGTCGAACCGAGACCGACTCGGTGCTGTTCCGGTCAGGAACGGCGCTGTTTAGGAGGGATCGACGCAGCCGTCAACCCCCTGCCCCGTCCCGCGGGCCTAGTCCAGAATTCCGGCGATTTCAGCGGCGACTTCGTCCATCGTGCCCAAGGCATTGATCGCGGTCAGATCGCCCTTGCAGTAGTAGTAGCCGATCAGCGGCGAAGTCTGTTTGTAATAGGCCAGCAGCCGGGTCTTCAACGCCTCTTCGGTGTCGTCGGCGCGCCGGGTCTGTTCGGTGCTGCCGCAGTTGGCGCATTTGCCGTCCGCGGGCCAGGGCTTGGTCTGGTCGTTGTAAACCTCACCACAGTTGCCACAGGTCGAGCGCGCGGTGATCCGGGCGACAAGCGCCTCATCGTCGACCGCCATTTCGATCACGTGATCAAGGCTTTGCCCCATGTCCGCCAGCAATTCCCCCAGCGCATCGGCCTGCGCCAGTGTGCGTGGGAAGCCGTCGAAGATGAACCCGCCCGCGTGGCTGGTGTCTTCCAGCTGTTCGCGGATCAGACCGATAACGATCTCGTCCGTGACCAACTGCCCCGCGTCCATCACAGCCGCGACCTTCTTGCCCATTTCGGTGCCCGAGGTGCGGGCGGCGCGCAGCATGTCCCCGGTGCTCAACTGCACCATATCACGCTCATCAACGAGTTTGCGGGCCTGTGTGCCTTTGCCGGCTCCGGGCGGTCCGAGAAGGATAATATTGGTCATCGGCGGGAAGGACTCCGTTTCTTGCCGCCACGCTTGCCGCGCAGCTGGGATTTCTCGATCAGCCCCTCATACTGATGGGCCAGCAGGTGGGACTGGATTTGCTGGATCGTGTCCATGCCGACGCTCACGATGATCAACACCGAGGTGCCGCCGAAATAGAACGGGATCGCAAGCTGGCTGCGCAGAATCTCCGGCAGCAGGACGACAAGCGCAAGATAGGCGGAGCCGAGAACCAGAATGCGGGTCACGACGTAATCCAGATATTCCTGCGTGCGCTTGCCGGGGCGGATGCCGGGCACGAAGCCGTTCTGGTTCTTCAGGTTGTCGGCGACCTCATCGGTCTTGAAGGCCACTTCCTTGGTGTAGAAGAAGGTGAAGAACACCACCATCGCGGTCATGAACAGCAGGTAGAGCGGCTGACCGGGGCCGAAATAGGCGAGGATCGTGGACATCACCGGCCCGGTCTGCGTGCTGCCCGAGAAGGTGGCCAGCGTGGTCGGCAGAAGCAACAACGCCGACGCGAAGATCGCCGGGATCACGCCCGCAGGGTTGACCTTGATCGGCAGGTGGCTGGAGCCCCCATCATAGACCTTCATGCCGACCTGACGGCGTGGATACTGGATGTGGATCTTGCGCAGGGACCGCTCCATGAAGACCACGAAGGCAAAGACCGCGATCACCATAGCAAAGACGCCAAGCACGAGGCCCCAGTTATTCGTCTCACGCCCCTGGGCCAGGAACCCGGCGAGGGCCGCGGGAACTTCGGCGATGATGCCCACGAAAATGATAAGCGAGATGCCGTTGCCGATGCCGCGGGCGGTGATCTGTTCGCCCAGCCACATCAGGAACATGGTGCCGCCGACCAGCGTGATGACCGCTGCCGCCTTAAACGTCAGTCCGGGATCAGTGACCAGACCGCCCGCCTCAAGCCCTGCGGCCATGCCGTAAGCCTGGAAGGTGGCCAGAACCACGGTGCCGTAGCGGGTGTATTGATTGAGCTTCTTGCGCCCCTGCTCACCCTCTTTCTTGAGCTGCTTCAAAGGCTCCCACATGGCGCCCAGAAGCTGCACGATGATCGAGGCGGAAATGTAGGGCATGATGCCCAGGGCGAAGATGCCCATGCGGCCCAACGCGCCGCCGGTGAACATCGACAGGATGCCGCCGATGCCGCTGGCCGCTTCCTCCATAAAGGCGCGAAGCTGATCCGCGTCGATGCCCGGCACGGGAATGTAGGTGCCGACGCGATAGACGATCAACAGGCCGAGGGTGAAAAAGATCCGCTGCCGGAGTTCCTTGGCCTGGCCAAACGCGCTCCAACTGGTGTTCGCGGCCATTTGCTCTGCTGCTGATGCCATGGGGTGGGTGCCTATCTATGATCGGTTCTTATGTGCAAACGCCGCCAGCCTTGGGGGTCCAAAGCGGCGGCGTCTTTGTCCGTGTAACGATGTAAGGGGCATATCCACCCCTCACAAGGTCTTATTCAGCCGCTGGAGCGTCTTGCGCCGGAGCCGTGACCGTCAGCGTGCCGCCTGCCTTTTCGACAGCTTCGATGGCACCCTTGGACGCGCCCGTCACTTCGATCGTGGCCTTGGCGGTCAGTTCGCCCTTGCCCAGCACGCGGATGCCGTCAAGCTTGCGCCGCACGAGGCCGGAAGACACCAGCGTGTCTTCGTTGATCTTGCCGGCATCCAGCTTCTTGTCGTCGATGAACTTCTGGATCAGGCCGAGGTTCACAACGGCGTATTTCTTGGCGTTCGGCTTGTTGAAGCCGCGCTTTGGCAAGCGCTGGTAGAGCGGCATCTGGCCGCCTTCGAAGCCCTTGATCGCCACGCCGGAACGGGATTTCTGACCCTTGATCCCGCGACCACCCATTTTACCCATGCCCGAACCGGGGCCACGGCCCACGCGCTTCTTGGGCTTGTTCGCACCGGGATTGTCACGAAGTTCGTTCAGTTTAACCATGTCGCTGTCTCCTTGCCGGAAGACCTGACCCAGCGAAGATCAGGCACGCGGCGTTTGTTTGATTCGTATTCATCTCGCGGCCGGGAAGAAGGCCACCGGCGGCGTATAGGACAACGTCGCGCATGGGGCAAGAGCCAGATATAGCTTGGGTCTAACGTGAACGCTGTTGATACCCGAACGTGTCGAAGTCCGGCTTATACAAACGGTTGATGATTTCAATGGAAAGCGGATCAAGTTCGACGTTTGCTGCGGTCTTGTTAACGTTTTTTCGTGGAAGCTGGATGGGTCCCAAGCCGAGGTCTTCGCAAAGTTGCGCGAAATCGTCGTTTAACGTTTCAAGTCTTAGAACGCGGTCGGCAGCCAATCGGCCGTCTAAAGTGAGGAAGTCAAACTGGGACGGTATCGTGGCAAAACGTAGATTTTTGTTTTCTATCCAAGAGATTGGTTTTGCTGATTTTTCCCTCCACGCGAGGAACTGCGCTAGGGTCATGTTTAGCGTTTGGTCCGCGTAGCGTCGGTTCCGATTTCGCGTACGCATGTGCCGAAAATGCGAGACGGCGTGGTCATACGGGTTTCGGACGACGGCAAATGTGAACATATTGACCCCCGAGGCCACGGTGTGAACGGTTTGCAGATCATCGTGTCTGCGGAAACGGGCCTCTTGCCATGGCAGACGCCTGCCTAATATCCGGGCGGCACGGCTTTTGAGTGTTTTGGGTTCTCTTGTATCCAGATGTTCAAGGCTGCTTCTGACAGATGTGCCGCCTGTTTTGGGGATGTGGATGAACAAAAAGGTGTCATTGATGATCATCGCCGCGCGCGCCTTCGCGTTGTTTATGGTCGTTTAGAGTGTGCGGCTTAGAACGTAAACGCAAGGCGTGGTCCTTCGCTATTTGCGCCGTCAAACTCCGCTATCTGATCGCACGCTAAAGCCCTGACTTCTTAGCGCCCCGACAATCATCTCCACATGCCCCAAGTCCCGCGCTTCGATCACGACGTCGAGTTCCGCCTGTTTCAGGCTCACCGATTGCATCATCCGTTGGTGGATGACCTCCACCACGTTTGCACCCGCTTCCCCGATGATCCGTGAAATATCAGCGAGTTGCCCCGGCGTGTCACTGATCTCGAACGTAAGCCGCGTGATGCGGCCATCGCGGACGAGGCCGCGCAGGATCAGGGTCGAGAGCAGGCGGCTGTCGATGTTGCCGCCGCAGACCACCAGCCCGACCTTCTTGCCCGCATAGGCTGCGAGATTGTTCTTGATCACCGCGAGCCCTGCCCCGGGCGCGCCTTCGGCCACGAGTTTCTCCGCCGAGAGCAGGTCGAAGACCGCGTCCTCGATTTCCGCCTCGGTCGCGCTGTCGATCCGGGTGACGTGTTGTTTGATCACGGCGAGGTTGGCCGCCGAGGGTTCCTTGACCGCGATCCCCTCTGCCAGCGTCGCGCCGTCGAAATTCGTGGGCGCCCCGTCGAACTGTGCCTTGGCGGCGTCAAAAAGCTGCGCCTGTGCGCCGATGAATTCGATTTCGGGCTTGATCGCTTTGGCGGCCACGGCCATGCCGGCGATCAACCCGCCGCCGCCGATGGGCACGACGATGCAATCGAGGTCCGGGGCCTGTTCCAACATCTCCAGCGCGACCGTCCCCTGCCCCGCCGCGATCACCGGATCGTCGAAGGGATGCAGGAAGGTCAGCCCGTCCCGCGCCGCCAGATCCAGCGTAAACTGCACGGAACTGTCGAAGCCCGTGCCATGCAAGATCACGGTCGCGCCGAAATCCTCGGTCCGTTTGACTTTGTTGAAGGGCGTCCCCTCGGGCATGACGATGGTGCTGGCGATACCCAGACGGGTCGCGTGATAGGCCACGCCTTGCGCGTGATTGCCCGCGCTGCAGGCGATCACTCCGGCCCGTTTCTGCGCCTCCGTAAGCGTCAGCAGCTTCGCCAGCGCGCCGCGCGCTTTGAAGGCATTGGTATGCTGCAGGTTTTCCAGCTTCAGGTGCAGGTCGATGCCAAGATGCAGGGACAGGCGGGTGGCCGGCACCAGCGGTGTGCGGATCGTAGCGTCACGGATCGCGTCATAGGTGTTGCGGATCAGGTCGGGGGTCAGATGTGTCATGACAGGCACCGTGGCAAGGAGAGGAAGGGGCTGCAACGAAAAACGCCCCGCAGCGGACTGCGGGGCGTTGATCGGGTTGAAGGGCGCAGCGCTTAGTCGCGCTCTTCGATGATCTCGACCATGTGCGGGATCTTGGCGATCATGCCGCGCACCGAAGGCGTGTCTTCCAGCTCACGGGTCTTGTGCATCTTGTTGAGGCCCAGACCGATCAGCGTGGCACGCTGTTCCTGTGGGCGACGGATCGGCGAACCGATCTGCTTGATGACGATTGTCTTGGCCATGGGTCAGGCTCCTTTAGGCGTCAGCGGCGGCAGAGGCGACGGGCGCGTTATGCGCGACGTCCGACTGCTCGTCGATGGGGTTGGTTTTCGGCAGAATGTCGGCCACCTTCTTGCCGCGACGCTGGGCCACGGAGCGGGGGCTCGATTCTTTCTGCAGGCCGTCCAGAGTGGCGCGGATCATGTTGTAGGGGTTCTGCGACCCAATGGACTTGGCCACCACGTCCTGAACGCCAAGCATCTCGAACACGGCACGCATCGGACCACCGGCGATGATACCGGTACCCTGTGGCGCGGTGCGCATGACGACCTTGCCGGCACCCCAACGACCGTTCATGTCGTGGTGCAGCGTGCGACCTTCGCGCAGCGGCACGCGGATCATCTGACGCTTGGCCTGCTCGGTGGCCTTGCGGATCGCCTCGGGGACTTCCTTGGCTTTCCCCTTGCCAAAGCCGACGCGGCCCTTCTGGTCGCCCACGACGACGAGGGCGGCGAAGCCGAAGCGCTTACCACCCTTGACGGTCTTGGACACACGGTTGATCGCGACAAGGCGATCGGCGAATTCTGGTGTTTCTTCACGACGGTTACCGCCGCGCTGGTTATCACGAGCCATGTGGCCCTCCTTAAGAATGGTGCGCATCTGCGCTTTGTCTCAATCCTGGTGGGCGTCCTGCGGACCCCCCGGATCATCGGAAGGGCCCCGGCGGGGCCCTTCACAGTGTCTTAGATCTTCAGACCGCCTTCACGGGCAGCTTCGGCCAGAGCCTTCACCTTGCCGTGGAAGAGGAAACCGCCACGGTCGAAATAGGCTTCGGTCACACCGGCCTTTTTCGCACGTTCCGCGATGGCCGCACCGACCTTGGAGGCGGCTTCGACGTTGTTCTTGCCGACCACGCCGAGATCCTTCTCGAGCGAGGAGGCAGAGGCGACGGTCACGCCGTTCACATCGTCGATCAGCTGAACGCTGATGTTCTTGTTGGAGCGGTGCACGGACAGACGCGGACGGCCTGCGTTCACTTTGCGGAGCTTGTTCCGAACGCGCAGACGGCGTTTGATGAACAATTGACGCTTGGAGTTTGCCATCGTTCTTACCTCTTGCCTTCTTTGCGGAAGATATACTCGTCCTTGTACTTGATACCCTTGCCTTTGTAGGGCTCGGGCTTGCGCCACTCACGGATGTTCGCCGCGACCTGACCAACCTGCTGCTGGTCCTGGCCTTCGACGATCACGATGGTCGGCTTGGGGGCGGTGACGGTGACGCCTTCCGGAACCTCAAAGTCGACATCGTGCGAGTAACCGAGGTTCAGCTTCAGGGTGTTGCCCTGCATCTGAGCACGGTAACCAACGCCGTTGATCTCAAGCTCTTTCGTGAAGCCGGTGGTGACACCGGTGACGAGGTTTTGCACCTGCGTGCGGGTCATGCCCCACTGCTGGCGGGCCCGCTTGGACTTGCCACGGGGTTCCACCTTGACGGCGTCGTCCGCGACAGTCAGCGTGACATCGTCGGTTGCGGTAAAGCTGCGGGTGCCTTTCGGCCCCTTCACTTCAACGGTCTGGCCGGACACGTTGGCGGTAACGCCATCGGGCAGGCTGACCGGTTTCTTACCAATACGAGACATCGTTTTCTCCTTAGAATACGGTGCAGAGCACTTCGCCGCCAACGTTCTGGCTGCGGGCGTTTGCATCCGACATCACACCCTTGGGGGTGGAGACAATCGACACGCCAAGGCCCTGACGGACCGCAGGAATGTCATTCACGCTTGCATAGACGCGACGACCGGGCTTGGAGACCCGCTTGACTTCGCGAATGACGGGCGTGCCTTCGTAGTACTTGAGGCTGATCTCGAACGCGGGGTGGCCGCGCTCGTCCTTGCTCTCTTCGTAGCCGCGAATGTAGCCTTCGTCTGCCAGCACATCGAGAACCCAACCGCGCAGTTTGGAAGCCGGCGTCGCCACTGTGGACTTGCCGCGCATCTGGCCGTTGCGGATACGGGTCAGCATATCACCGATAGGATCGTTCATCATCGTCTCTCCTTACCAGCTGGACTTCGTGAGGCCGGGGATCTCGCCGTTGGACCCGAGGTCCCGCAGCGCAATACGGCTCATTTTCAGCTTGCGGTAGTACGCGTGCGGACGACCGGTCAGCTGGCAACGGTTGTGCAGACGAACGGGTGCCGAGTTGCGTGGCAGCTTCGCAAGCTTCAGGCGCGCTTTGAAACGCTCTTCCATGGGCTTGCTTTCGTCGTTTGCGATTTCTTTGAGTTCGGCGCGTTTGGCTGCGTACTTTTCGACGAGCTTCTGACGCTTCACTTCGCGGGCGATCATGGATTTTTTAGCCATATCAATCTTCCCCTTAGCTGTTGAACGGCATGTTGAAATGCTTCAACAGCGCTTTTGCTTCTGCATCGTTGTCTGCAGTCGTGCAGATGACGATATCCATACCCCAGGCAACGTCGATCTTGTCGAAGTTGATTTCGGGGAAGACGAGGTGTTCCTTGATGCCCATGGCATAGTTGCCACGCCCATCGAATGCCTTGCCCGAGACGCCGCGGAAGTCGCGGATACGGGGCATTGCGATGTTGATCAGACGGTCAAGGAATTCAAACATGCGGTCGCCACGCAGGGTGACTTTGGCGCCCAGAGGCATGTCTTCACGCACCCGGAAACCCGCGATGGATTTCTTGGCTTTCGTGATGACGGCCATCTGACCGGCAATCGCAGAGAGATCTTCCTGAGCCGACTTGGCTTTCTTGGAATCGTTCACAGCTTCAGAGCCGCAGCCAATATTCAGAACGATTTTTTCCAGACCGGGGATCTGCATGTCGTTCTTGTAGCCGAACTCTTCTTTCATCGCCGGTTTGATCGTCGATGCGTAGACGTCCTTCAGACGCGGGGTGTAGTTTGCGGTATCAAGCATCAGATCACATCCCCTGTTGTCTTGGCGAAGCGGACTTTCTTGTCGCCGTCCATCTTGAAGCCAACGCGCGTCGCTTTGCCGTTCTTGTCCACAATCGCGAGATTGGAGAGGTCGATGGGCATCGCCTTGGGTGTGCGACCACCCTGCGTTGTCTGGGACTGTTTCACGTGGCGGATGGCGATGTTGATGCCATCCACGACAGCTTTGCCGGCCTTGGGGTCGACGGACGAGATTTCGCCGGTTTTGCCCTTGTCCTTGCCAGCCAGCACGATGACCTTGTCACCTTTGCGAAGTTTAGCAGCCATTGTTACAGCACCTCCGGAGCAAGCGAGATGATCTTCATGAAGTTCTTCGCGCGCAGTTCGCGAACCACGGGCCCGAAGATCCGGGTGCCCACAGGCTCGTTGCTGTTGTTGAGGATCACGGCCGCGTTGCGGTCGAAGCGAATGGCCGTGCCGTCTTCACGACGAACTTCCTTGGCGGTGCGCACGACGACGGCCTTGCGGACGTCACCCTTTTTCACGCGACCACGTGGGATGGCCTCTTTCACCGATACGACGATGATATCGCCGACCGATGCGTAACGACGGTGGGAACCGCCGAGCACCTTGATGCACTGAACACGGCGTGCGCCGCTGTTGTCAGCCACATCTAGGTTGGTCTGCATCTGGATCATTTAGATTACTCCCGACCTATAGGGTCAGTCCCGATTCTGACCGGGCCCCTAGGGTTTCGTTAATCTGGTCCGTGATCGCGCCTTAGGCGTTGATCACTTCCCAGCGTTTGGTTTTCGACTTTGGTGCACATTCCTGGATGCGAACGGTATCGCCGACCTTGAATGTGTTGTGCTCATCGTGGGCCCGGTATTTCTTGGACTTCCGAATGGTTTTTTCCATCAACGGGTGCTTGAAGCGACGCTCCACGGACACGGAAATGGTCTGATCGTTCTGGTTGGAGGTGACAACACCGGTCAGAATACGCTTGGGCATTGATTAGGCCTCCGACTTGGCGGCGTCTGCCGCTTTTTCGTTCAGGATGGTTTTGACACGGGCCGCGTCACGCTTGACGCTGCGCATGCGGGCTGTGTTTTCCAGCGATCCGGTCGCCTGCTGGAAACGCAGGTTGAAGGATTCTTTTTTCAGGTTGGCCAGCTCATCACGAAGCTGGTCAGGGGTCTTGCCCCGAAGTTCATTGGCGTCCATCGGACGGCTCCTTATGTCAACATCACCGGCGGGCCGTGATTTTGCGCGCTTGTCCGATTGAACCTGCACACGCCACGTGACCCGATTCTCCGATGGAGTGGGTAGAAGTGCGCCGTATAGGGCGGTTGGCCCCGTCTGGCAACACCCCTGTGCGGTTTTCTGCGGTCAGAGCGGGCGCGCACCGGACCGGAGCCATTCGGCGAAGGCCGGCTCGGTCATGGCGTCGCGGGCGAGGTCTTCGATGGCGGTAACAGTTGCATCGGTATCATGACGAACGTGTCGGCCATTGGCGAAAAGAAAAGACAGTGCGGAGACCAGCGCCGTGCGCTTGTTTCCGTCAACAAAAGCCTGTGCCTTGGCGATATCGAAGGCATAGGCTGCAGCCAGATCGAAAAGGTCTGTCACGCCGTATTGCCATTTGTTGAGGGGGCGGGCGATTGCGCCTTCAAGCAGACCGCGATCGCGAAGCCCCGCCGCCCCACCGTGGCGCGAGATTTGCCGATCATGAATGGCAATAGCGGCCGTGACCGAGACCCAAGTCGGTTCGGTCATGCGAGCTTTTGCAGAGCTTCGCGGTTTTCGTCCATGACGATCTCCGCCGCCTCCAGTATCTCGGCAAGGGACTGATCGCGGGCCATGATGCGCAGATCCCCATTATCCCCACGCACAACGAACAGACTGTCACCCTCTTTCGCGTCCAGCAGGGCAAGCATCTCAGTGGTCAGTGTCATCACGGCGGAATTGCCGACGCGGCGGATTTTGGTTTCGATCATGGCGTTGCCCTTTCGTGTGTCCGAATGTATATACGCCCCAGCCCCATCATTTCAAGTCAGGATCGCCCGTGCCCAACATCCGCTCCCTTTTCGCCACCCGCCTTTACCACGCGCCGCTTGGTGACATCGACACCGACGAATTGCGGGCGTCGTGCTATTCCATTGCGGAGGATGACGAGGCCGGGCAGGAGTGGTGCGAGGCGAACGAATTTCCCGGCTACACCTCTTATGCTTCTCTCACGGATTTGCCGTGGCGGTTTCCGATCTTTCAGGCCGTGGTCGACGCCTTGGACAAACACGTGGCGGCCTTTGCCGAAGACCTCGCGTTCGACCTCGACGGGCGTGATCTGGTGCTTGAGGACATCTGGATCAACATCCTGCCCGAAGGCGGCATTCACACCAGCCATATCCATCCCCACTCGGTGATCTCGGGCACGACCTACGTGAAGATGCCCGAAGGGGCCTCAGCCCTCAAGCTCGAAGACCCGCGCAGCCAGATGATGATGGCCGCTCCGCCCCGCAAGAAGGACGCCCGCGAGGAAATGCGCGGCTTTATCTACGTGCAGCCGGAACCGGGGGATGTGCTCTTGTGGGAAAGCTGGCTGCGCCACGAGGTGCCGATGAACCTGTCCGAGGAAGACCGGATTTCTGTCAGCTTTAATTACAAATGGAGCTAAATTGACCGGCGGGTGAAACCCTCCGTCAAGACTTGATCCCCATACCCGCCCCGAACTCAGAAGGGGTGGAACCGTATGAAGCGGATTGCGATGATGATGGTGCTGGCTAGTAGCCCCGCCATGGGCGAGATGAATTCCCTGTTTGCCAGCGGGCAGGCCCGTTCGGGGGGGGAAGAGCAGATCGTCACCGCCTCGGCCAGACCCTCAAGCCTGTTTGCCGGATCGTCGGGCCTGTTCGCCCCCCGGCCGGACCGGGCCGTTCCCGCTGTCGTGCGGGCGCCACTGGCGGGCACCGGGGATGCGCCGGTGGACCGCCTCCTCAGCCTCATCGCGCAAGCCGAAGCCGGGTCCGCCGGCTATGACGCCGTCCAGCACGGCGCGCGGGTGCGGCCGGGCCGCCCGCCGACGCAGATGACGCTGGGCGAGATTTTCGACTGGATCGCCGCAACGCCGGGCCAGCCCCATGCCATCGGACGGTATCAATTCATCCCGTCGACCCTGCGGCGGGTGGCGCAGGTGCGCGGCTTCGGCCCCGAGACACGTTTCACCGCCGGGGTGCAGGATGCGCTGGCGCTGGTCCTGCTTGAGGATGCGGGCCTGACGCGGTTCGAGGCCGGCACGCTGGGCCGGCGCCAATTCATGCACAATCTCGCACGGATCTGGGCCGGCCTCCCCCTGCCCAACGGGCGCTCCTATTACGAAGGCCACGCGGGCAATTCCGCGACCATGAGCTGGACCGCGTTCGAAGGGGGCATGGTGCGGATCTGGCCCGCAGCAGGCTAGGCGGACAGGCTGGGGAAGTAATCCTCGCACGTCCCTTCGCGATAGACGTCCGCCGTGCAGCAATGCAGCCCGCCGCCAAACGCATAGGCGTCGCGCAGCTCGACCTCGACCACCTCCATGCCGAGCTTGTCCATCTGTTCGGCCTGATAGACCTCGGACTTCTCGACGCAGACGGTTTTCGGATCAAGCACAAGCACGTTCATGCTCAGCCACGTCGAAGAATAGCACAGCGGCGGCGGCGTGTTGTGCGCGGGCTGGGCCGCGTCAACGATCTGCCAGTCGTTGTCTTCATACATCTTGCGCTGGTCGTCGGGCAGACGGCGCTGGGGGTTGTTGAGGATCAGACCGGGCCGCAAGGGCGTGAACGTCGCGTCGATGTGGATCGGATAGGGATCGCCTGGGAAATTCACCGTGTGGACGCGGTGATCCGGGAAGTGGCGGCGCAGCCATTCGATGCCTTTAAGGTTCGTGGTGAACCCGTGCTGCACCACAAGGTCGCGACCAAAACGCAGGACGTCAGCGGCGTCGAAAAGCGGCTCTTCCTCGGTCGTGACGAAGAACTTTTCCTCGGCCCATTGCAGCCGCTTGGCCACGCCGATTTCCTCAGACAGGTAATCGGGATGGTAGTCCGCATCCGTCAGACGCGGCTTCGGCGCGGATTCGTGGCGGAAGTTCGGATCCTCGTCGAAATATCGCTGCATCAACGGGCGATAGTTGAGGTATTCAAACCAGCGGCAGCGATAGGACATCGTGGCTTCGAGCATCTCGGAGCCCACGGTCAACAACACATCGCGGGGCGGCATACAGCCGAACTGGCTTTCGGTGTGGAAGTCCGGCGTGGTGACCGGCTTGGAATGGTCGATCGGCGTCGGACGGTCGACCCGCACGCCGCGTTTTTCCAGAAGGCTGGCGAAGTTGTCGAGCAATTCGTTGGCGCGGTCGATCGTTTCCTGCGGGCGGCGCCCCCACTCCCCGCGCATGTCGCTGTCCTCGGGCACCTTCGCATCCAGCGCCGGCTCCTCGGGCGGGATATGTCCGTCATCAGCGCGCCCTACGATCACATGGCGCAACGGATCCCATTCATTCCAGGAGTTGACGATGGTCTTGGTCATGGCGGGTTCTCCGTGGTTGCTTGACGACAGCGTTTGGTAGGCGGGAAACGCTAGCGCGGCAAGAGGGAAACAAACATGACGTCACCCTGCGGCACTGGCTCAGACACGGCCCCAATCAAAGAAAAACCCCCGCCGCATGTGCGACGGGGGTTTTTGTATTTTTACCGTGTGCGGCAACATTTGACTGCGTCAAACGTTCACCCGCATGTCGCAAACTTGCCCGTTGGGCAAATATCGCGAGTTACCAGTCTTCGCGGACCACGGTGCGGGTCTTGATCGGCAGCTTCATCGCGGCAAGGCGCAAGGCCTCACGTGCGACGCTTTCGTCAACACCGTCGATCTCAAACATGACGCGGCCGGGCTTGACCTTGCAGGCCCAACGGTCGACCGAACCCTTACCTTTACCCATACGGACTTCGATGGGCTTGGCGGTGATCGGCGTGTCCGGGAAGATGCGGATCCAGACGCGACCCTGACGTTTCATGTGACGTGTCATCGCGCGGCGGGCCGCTTCGATCTGACGGGCGGTCACACGCTCAGGTTCAGTCGCCTTGAGGCCATAGGTGCCGAAGTTCAGGTCGGAGCCGCCTTTGGCTTCGCCCTTGATGCGGCCCTTGTGCATCTTGCGGAATTTAGTGCGTTTTGGCTGAAGCATTGTTTAATCCTTTCAGCGGTCACGGCCACCAGGACGTGCGCCGCGCGGGGCGGGACCATCCTGAAGCTCTTGCAGTTTACGGTCATGCGCAGACGGATCGTGCTCCATGATGTCACCTTTGTAGATCCAGGTCTTGATCCCGATGATACCATAAGCCGTCTGTGCTTCGACGTGCGCGTAATCGATGTCGGCCCGCAGGGTGTGGAGTGGCACGCGGCCCTCACGATACCATTCGGTCCGCGCGATCTCGGCACCGCCAAGACGGCCCGCAAGGTTCACGCGGATGCCAAGGGCACCCATACGCATGGCGTTCTGCACGGCGCGCTTCATGGCGCGGCGGAACGAGACACGACGCTCAAGCTGCTGCGCGATGCTCTCACCGACGAGAACGGCGTCCAGTTCCGGCTTGCGGACTTCGACGATGTTCAGGTGCAGCTCCGACTTGGTCATGGCGGCAAGCTTCTGGCGCAGGGTTTCGATGTCTGCACCTTTCTTGCCGATGATGACGCCAGGGCGCGCGGTGTGAACGGTCACGCGGCACTTTTTGTGCGGACGTTCGATGATGACACGGCTGACGCCGGCCTGCTTGCACTCTTTCTTGATGAAGTCCTTGATCTTCAGGTCTTCGAGCAGCAGATCGCCATAGTCTTTGGTGTCGGCATACCAACGGCTGTCCCAGGTGCGGTTGACCTGAAGGCGCATGCCGATTGGATTAACTTTGTTACCCATTATGCTTGCTCCTCAACTTGGCGCACTTTGATGGTCAGCTCCGCGAACGGCTTGATGATCTTGCCGAAGCGACCACGGGCCCGAGGGCGTCCGCGCTTCATCGTCAAGTTCTTGCCCACATAAGCCTCGGCGACGATGAGCTCATCAACGTCCAGGTTGTGGTTGTTCTCGGCGTTGGCGATCGCGGACTGAAGGCATTTCTTCACGTCCTGCGCGATCCGCTTCTTGGAGAACGTGAGGTCCGTAAGGGCCTTGTCCACCGATTTGCCACGGATCATGCCGGCAACGAGGTTCAGTTTCTGCGGGGACGTGCGAAGCATGCGGGTTTTCGCCATTGCTTCGTTGTCAGCCACGCGGCGGGGATTCTTATCCTTGCTCATGACTTATTTCCGCTTCGCTTTTTTATCAGCCGCGTGACCATAATAGGTGCGTGTTGGCGAATACTCACCAAACTTCTGACCGATCATGTCTTCGGTGATGTTCACAGGGATGTGCTTCCGGCCGTTGTAGACGCCGAACGTCAGACCAACGAACTGAGGCAGGATAGTCGAACGACGGGACCAGATCTTGATGACGTCGTTGCGGCCGGATTCTTTCGCAGCTTCGGCTTTCTTGAGCACGTAGCTGTCGACGAACGGGCCTTTCCATACGGAACGAGACATTGCTTAACGCCCCTTCTTCTTGGCGTGCCGCGAGCGGATGATCAGCTTGCTGGACGCTTTGTTCTTGTTGCGGGTTTTCGCACCCTTCGTGGGCTTGCCCCAAGGTGTCACAGGGTGGCGACCACCCGACGTACGACCTTCACCACCACCGTGCGGGTGATCGATCGGGTTCATGACAACACCACGGACCGACGGACGCTTGCCAAGGTGGCGCATGCGACCGGCTTTACCCATGTTCTGGTTCGAGTTGTCAGGGTTGGACACGGCACCGACGGTGGCCATGCATTCCTGCCGCACGAGGCGCAGCTCGCCCGAGCTCAGACGGATCTGGGCGTAGCCACCATCACGGCCGACGAACTGGGCATAGGTGCCAGCTGCACGAGCGATCTGACCACCCTTGCCGGGCTTCATTTCGATGTTGTGAACGATTGTCCCGATGGGCATGCCGGCGAACGGCATGGCGTTGCCCGGCTTGATGTCGGCCTTGGCCGAAGAGACGATCTTGTCACCGACAGCCAGACGCTGTGGTGCGATGATATAGGCCTGCTCACCATCGGTGTATTGGATAAGTGCGATGAATGCAGTCCGGTTCGGGTCATATTCGATGCGCGCGACAACTGCTTCCATATCGAGCTTGTTGCGCTTGAAATCCACGATCCGATAGAGACGCTTTGCGCCCCCGCCACGACGACGTGATGTGATCCGTCCGGTGTTGTTCCGTCCGCCCGACTTGGTCAAACCCTCGGTGAGGGCCTTGACTGGGCGTCCTTTCCAAAGCTCCGAACGGTCGATCAGCACCAGCCCACGCTGGCCCGGCGTCGTCGGCTTATACGACTTGAGTGCCATGTTAGCTTCTTCCGTTTGCTTGGCGGACCGAAGGCATGCGCCCCGATCCTGATGTGATAGGCCCCCGTAGGTGCCCGGTTGAAATGCAGGTTCCCCCACAAAAGACGAGCCCCGGACGAATCCGAGGCTGGTCGATGGGCGGTGTTTAGGGGGGATGGCTGTGGCGGTCAAGGGCCAAGCGCCGGTGCTTTCGCCGTAGCTAGGTGGCGCGCCCTGTCCCACCGCCGCTGCACACGTGAAAAGGGGCGCCGTGGGGGCGCCCCTTCTACTCGTTACTCGCTCACTCGTTTAGTCGAGGCCGATCCACTCGGCGAGGCGCATGTTGTCTTCCATCAGACGCACCTCGGATTCGTTGAACTCGGGCATCTCTTCCAGACGTTCCTCGGTGTAGCCGGGAACGATGACTTCGTCCTCACGCAGGATCAGCTTTTCCAGCGGGATGGCGACTTCGTTCTCGCCCATGCCGAGGAACCCGCCGACGCCAACGATAGCGACAAGGGTGTCACCGCGGCGACCGATGAAGTCGATTTCGCCCACGTCCTCACCGCGCTCGGTGGCAACCGAACGGCCGACAAGGTCGTCACGGTTCAGGTTGAAGATCGGCAGAACCGAGGTTTCGGTGCGGTAGCGGTCGCGGTCTTCCTCGGACATGACCCCCATCTCATCGGCGTTATAGTCCTCAGTCACGATCCGGGCCTGCTCCTGCTCAACGTTGACCTCGGCGCCATCGGCACGGGTCACATTCACCTCGGGCTCGGCTTCCTCAACTGTAACGTCGGCGCCTTCACCCTGTTCGATGTTCACGTCAGCCTCGGCCTGATTGATGTCGACCAGAGCGTTCTCGGCTTCCTGAACGTTCACGTCAGCTTCAGCCTGTTCGATGTTCACCCGAGGCTCGGATTCCTCGATGGTGATCTTCGGCTCGGGGCGCACGAAGCGGACAACAGGCTCGGGCTGCTCAAGGTCGATGATCGGCTCACCGGTGTCGACGTCAACCTCGGGCTGGGGCACCTGAACGGTGACGGTCGGCTCGGGGATGCGCACGGTCACCTGCGGCTGAGCCTGCTCGATCGTGATGATCGGAGCCTGCTGCTGCACGCGCACGGTGGGTTCGGGCACGGTCACGGTGATTTCGGGCTGTGGCTGGTCCACGGTCACGACGGGGGCGCCCTGCGTGACGTTCACGTCGGGATCGGGGACCTCAACGTCCACGGTTGCGTCCTGCTGCTCGACAACAACCTGACCGCCCATCACGTCGGCTGTCGCGGCTGCATCGTCATCGACTTCTTGCGCGAACGCCGGTGCAGCTACAGCAAGCGCCGCAGCGGATACGCCAGCCAGGAATGTGGTTTTGCGGGTCGTTTTCATACTAGTCCTCCAACATTAACATCGACCAACCCGCCGTTGCAGCGGGCGATCCTATGCTGGAAGAACGTCCCGACCCCCGCCCTGCGTTCCACAAACTTCGCCGCAAAGTTTATGGAACAATACTGCCGGCGCGGCGTTTGCGGTGCCACCTCCCCTGCCCCACCCCGAGCAAAGGGATTTCAGGCCTTCCATCGCCAGCCCCCCCACACACGAAAAAGGCCCCTGCGCGCACGCAGGGGCCTTTCGTGTTCTAGTTCGACAGGCAGGTCCTTACAGACCGGTGCTCACGTCGATGGTGTTGCCTTCCTCAAGCGTCACATAGGCTTTCTTGACATCCTTACGGGTGCCGAGCTGGCCGCGGAACCGCTTGACCTTGCCTTTGGTGATCGAGGTGTTGACCGCTTTGACCTTCACACCAAAAAGAGCTTCAACAGCTTCTTTGATCTGGGGTTTGTTGCTATCGATCGCCACTTCGAAGACGACGGCATTGGCTTCGGAAGCCATGGTCGCCTTTTCGGTGATGACCGGCTTGCGGATCACGTCGTAGTGTTCTGCTTTCGCGCTCATGACAAACGAGCCTCCAGTGCTTCGACGCCAGCCTTGGTCAACACAAGCGTGTCGGACTTCAGGATGTCGTAGACGTTGGCACCCACAGAGGGCAGCACGTCGATGGTTGCAATGTTGCGCGCGGCAACGGCGAAGTTTTCGGACACCTGAGCGTCGATCACAAGGGCGCGCTTCCAACCGAGATCCTTGACCTGCTTGGCCAGAACCGAGGTTTTCGCGTCCTTCATGTCAACCGAGTCCACGATGACCAGCTCACCCGCTGCGGCTTTCGCAGACAACGCATGACGCAGGCCGAGCTTGCGGAACTTCTTGGTCAGCTCGTGACCGTGGCTGCGTGGGGTCGGACCCTTGTAGATACCGCCACCGCGGAAGATCGGAGCCGAACGTGCGCCGTGGCGTGCGCCGCCGGTGCCCTTCTGGCGATAGATCTTCTTGGTCGAGTATTTCACTTCGGACCGGGTCTTCACCTTGTGGGTGCCCTGCTGCGCGTTGTTGCGCTGCCAGCGGACCACACGGTGGAGGATGTCCACGCGCGGCTCAAGACCGAAGATTTCGTCGTTCAGATCGACGGAACCGGCCTGTGCGCCATCCAGTTTGATTGCATCAGCTTTCATCGGACTTGTCTCCTTCCGCTGCGCCACCTTCGTCAGCACGATCGGCTTCGATGGAGGCTTCGGCATCCTTCAGAGCAGCAGCTTCCTGTGCGGCTTGCTCTTCTGCGGCGGCCTTTGCTGCGGCTTCTTCTTCTGCGGCAGCCTGTGCAGCAGCTTCATCAGCCAGACGCTGGGCTTCACGGGCGGCAGAGGCCAGAGCAGCAGGATAGATCACGTTTTCAGGGATCGGCTTCTTCACCGCATCCTTGATGGTGACCCAGTTGCCCTTGGACCCGGGAACAGCGCCCTTGACCATGATCAGGCCACGCTCACTATCGGTCTTGACGACCTGAAGGTTCTGCGTGGTGATCTTGGCCGCACCCATATGACCGGCCATTTTCTTGCCCTTGAACACCTTGCCGGGGTCCTGACACTGACCAGTCGAGCCGTGCGAACGGTGCGAGATGGACACACCGTGCGTCGCGCGCAGACCGCCGAAGTTCCAACGCTTCATCGCACCCGCAAACCCTTTACCGATGGATGTGCCGGAGACGTCGACGAATTGGCCTTCGAAGTAGTGCGAGGCGATGATCTCTTCCCCGACGGGGATGAGATTTTCCTCGGCGACGCGGAATTCCGCGACCTTCCGCTTGGGCTCAACGTTTGCCTTGGCAAAGTGACCGCGCATCGCGGCAGAGGTCCGCTTTGCCTTGGCCGTGCCGGCACCAAGTTGAACAGCCGTGTAGCCGTCTTTGTCAGCGGTCCGCTGAGCAACGACCTGCAGGTTGTCCAGTTGAAGAACGGTCACAGGGATCTGCTTCCCGTCCTCTTGAAAAAGGCGGGTCATGCCGACCTTCTTCGCGATTACACCAGAGCGCAACATACCATGCCCTCCTTAAACCTTGATCTCGACGTCGACGCCAGCAGCGAGGTCGAGCTTCATCAGCGCGTCCACGGTCTGTGGTGTCGGGTCGACGATGTCCAGCAGCCGTTTGTGCGTGCGCATTTCAAACTGGTCGCGGGATTTCTTGTCGATGTGCGGTCCACGCAGAACGGTGAACTTTTCGATCTTGTTTGGAAGCGGGATCGGGCCCCGTACCGAAGCACCTGTCCGCTTGGCCGTGTTGACGATCTCTTGTGTGGAGGCATCCAGCACACGATAGTCAAAGGCCTTCAGACGGATGCGGATATTCTGGCTTGCTGCCATGTCATCACCCATGTCTCGGGTCTCAACGGAGAGGAAGATGGCGGCTCATCCGGCACCCTCATCGCGTCTTCATCTCCAACGGAAGAGGGGCACGCGGTCGGCGCACCCCTGTTGGATAGCGGGCGTATAGAGGGAGTCGGCTGCCCTGTCCAGACCTTCTGTTCGGACATCCGCACTTTATCCGGCGAGAAGAATATCATGGCGCGGAGCACGGCAATTGCCCCCCCCCTGCCTCCATGCAAAAGGCCGCCCCGGGGTGGGGCGGCCTTCGTTGGGGTCCGGTGGTGGTCCGGCGGGGTCGGATCAGTCGATGATCTTGGAGACCACGCCAGCGCCGACCGTGCGGCCGCCTTCACGGATGGCGAAGCGCAGGCCTTCTTCCATCGCGATGGGGGCGATCAGCTCAACGCCGAACTTCAGGTTGTCGCCGGGCATCACCATTTCGGTGCCCGAAGGCAGCTCAACGGTGCCGGTAACGTCCGTGGTGCGGAAGTAGAACTGCGGACGGTAGTTCGCGAAGAACGGCGTGTGACGACCACCTTCGTCCTTGGTCAGAATATAGGCTTCTGCCTCGAACTTGGTGTGCGGCTTCACGGAGCCGGGCTTGCACAGAACCTGACCACGCTCAACGCCGTCACGGTCCACGCCGCGCAGCAGCGCGCCGATGTTGTCGCCAGCTTCACCGCGGTCCAGCAGCTTGCGGAACATTTCAACGCCGGTACAGGTCGTCTTCTTGGTGTCGCGGATGCCGACGATTTCGATTTCGTCGCCCACGTTGATCACGCCACGCTCGACACGGCCGGTCACAACCGTACCACGGCCGGAGATCGAGAACACGTCCTCAACCGGCATCAGGAAGGGCTGGTCCACGGCGCGCGCAGGCGTCGGGATGTACTCGTCAACGGCCTTCATCAGGGCAACGATGGAGTCCTTGCCGATGTTGTCGTCACGCTCTTCCATGGCGGCCAGAGCCGAACCCTGGATCACAGGAATGTCGTCGCCGGGGTACTCGTAAGAGGACAGCAGCTCACGGATTTCCATTTCAACGAGCTCGAGAAGCTCTTCGTCGTCCACCTGGTCGACCTTGTTCATGTAGACGACCATGTAGGGGATGCCCACCTGACGGCCGAGCAGGATGTGCTCGCGCGTTTGGGGCATCGGGCCGTCGGCGGCGTTCACGACCAGGATCGCGCCGTCCATCTGGGCGGCACCGGTGATCATGTTCTTGACGTAGTCGGCGTGGCCGGGGCAGTCGACGTGGGCGTAGTGACGGTCTTCGGTCTCATACTCGACGTGCGCGGTCGAGATGGTGATGCCGCGGGCCTTCTCTTCGGGCGCGCCGTCGATCTGGTCATATGCCTGGAAATCACCGAAATACTTGGTGATCGCTGCGGTCAGGGTCGTCTTGCCGTGGTCAACGTGGCCGATCGTGCCGATGTTAACGTGTGGTTTCGTACGTTCAAACTTTTCCTTAGCCATGATGGCCTCCTTGAATAATCGTGTTGTGGGACCCCCGGCGCGGCGGCCGGGGGAAGCCTAAGCCGCTGACGGCTTAAGCGAATTTTTCCTGGATCTCTTGAGAGATGTTGCTTGGCACCGGATCGTAGTGGTCGAACTGCATGGTGAAGTTCGCACGGCCCGACGACATGGAGCGCAGGTTGTTGATGTAGCCGAACATGTTGGCCAGTGGCACGAAGGCGTCGATCGCGATGGCGTTGCCGCGCGTATCCTGACCCTGCACCTGACCCCGACGGGACGTCAGGTCACCGATGATGCCGCCTGTGTATTCCTCAGGCGTGATCACTTCGACCTTCATGATCGGTTCCAGCAGCTTCGCGCCGGCCTTTTTCATGCCTTCACGCATACACATCCGTGCTGCGATCTCGAAGGCGAGGACCGAGGAGTCAACGTCGTGGAACTTACCGTCCAGCAACTGCACCTTGAAGTCGATGACCGGGAAGCCTGCCAGCGGACCGGAGTCCATGACGGACTGGATGCCCTTTTCGACGCCCGGGATGTATTCCTTGGGCACCGCACCACCAACGATGAGCGACTCGAAGGAGTAACCTTCGCCCGGCTCTGTCGGCATGATGTTGAGCTTGACCTCACCGAACTGACCCGAACCACCCGACTGCTTCTTGTGGGTGTAGGTGTGCTCGACCGCGTGACCGATGGTCTCACGATAGGCCACCTGAGGCGCACCGATGTTCGCTTCGACCTTGAACTCGCGCTTGAGGCGGTCGATCAGGATGTCGAGGTGAAGTTCGCCCATGCCTTTCATGATGGTTTGACCGGACTCGAGGTCGGTCTCAACACGGAAGGATGGGTCTTCGGCTGCAAGGCGCTGCAGACCCATGGACATCTTTTCCTGGTCGGCCTTGGTCTTGGGCTCGACTGCGATCTCGATCACCGGATCGGGGAAGGACATCGTTTCCAGAACCACCTGCTGCTTTTCGTCAGACAGGGTGTCACCGGTCGTGGTGTTCTTCAGACCCGCAAGCGCGATGATGTCACCGGCGTAGGCCTCGGTGATCTCTTCTTGCTTGTTGGAGTGCATCATCACCATACGGCCGATGCGTTCCTTGTTGCCCTTGGTGGTGTTCATCAACGTGTCACCCTTTTCCAGCGTACCGGAATAGATGCGGGTGAAGGTCAATGTGCCCATGTAGGGGTCGTTCATGATCTTGAACGCGAGGCCCGAGAACGGCATGTCGTCATCTGCACGACGTGCGATGTTACGGACTTCCTCTTCGTCGCCGGGGGCAAAGCCCATGTAGTCGACAACGTCTTTCGGGCTTGGCAGGTAGTCGACAACCGCGTTGAGCAAAGGCTGCATGCCTTTGTTCTTGAACGCAGAGCCGCCCAGAACGGGAACGAACTTCAGGTCAAGACAGCCCTTGCGGATCAACTTGCGCAACGTGGGAACGTCGGGCTCGTTGCCGTCAAGGTATTCCATCATCGCGTCGTCGTCCATTTCGACGGCGGCCTCGATCAGCTTGCTGCGCCATTCATCGGCGAGGTCCTGCATTTCGGCCCGGATCGGGGCCTTCTCCCAGGAGGCGCCCAGGTCGTCGCCGTGCCACAGCCATTCTTCCATGGTCACCAGATCAACGATGCCTTCCAGAGCGGACTCGGAGCCGATCGGCAGGTTGATTGGAACCGCGGTCGCGCCCGTGCGGTCTTCGATCATGCGAACGCAGTTCAGATAATCCGCGCCGATCTTGTCCATCTTGTTGACGAACACAACGCGCGGCACTTTGTAGCGGTCGGCCTGACGCCAGACGGTTTCGGTCTGCGGCTCAACACCGGCGTTGCCGTCCAGCACAGTCACGGCACCGTCGAGCACGGCCAGCGAACGCTCGACCTCAATGGTGAAGTCAACGTGTCCGGGGGTGTCGATGATGTTCATCCGGTGCTTGGGGCTGTCGGGCTCCTTGCCGTTCTCGGTGCGCTCCCAGAAGGTGGTCGTCGCAGCCGAGGTGATGGTGATCCCGCGTTCCTGCTCCTGCTCCATCCAGTCCATGGTGCCGGCGCCGTCGTGGGTTTCACCCATGACGTGGTTCTTGCCGGTGTAGAACAGGATCCGTTCGGAACAGGTCGTCTTACCGGCGTCGATGTGCGCGATAATACCGAAGTTGCGGTAAAGTTCGATTGGATAGTCGCGTGCCATAATGGTTGCTTCCCCTTACCAGCGGTAGTGGCTGAATGCTTTGTTCGCATCGGCCATCTTGTGGGTGTCTTCGCGCTTCTTGACGGCGGTGCCACGGCCCTGGACCGCGTCGACCAGCTCACCGGCGAGGCGCTCTTCCATGGTCTTTTCGTTGCGGTTCTTCGCAGCAGCGATCAACCAGCGGATGGCCAGAGCCTCACGGCGTTCGGGGCGCACTTCGACGGGCACCTGATAGGTGGCACCACCGACGCGGCGCGAGCGCACTTCGAGGTTCGGCTTGATGTTGTCGAGGGCTTCGTGGAACACTTCCACGGGTGCCTTCTTGAGCTTGTCCTCAACGCGGTCGAAGGCGTTGTAGACGATGCGCTCGGCAACGGATTTCTTCCCGTCGATCATGAGGTTGTTCATGAACTTGGACAGGACCTTATCGCCAAACTTTGCGTCTGGCAGGATTTCGCGTTTTTCAGCGGCGTGACGACGTGACATGCTATCTCTTCCTTACTTCGGACGCTTCGCGCCGTACTTCGAACGGCGTTGCTTACGGTCTTTGACGCCCTGGGTATCCAGAACACCGCGCACGATGTGGTAACGGACACCGGGAAGGTCTTTCACACGGCCGCCACGGATCAGGACAACAGAGTGTTCCTGAAGGTTGTGGCTTTCACCGCCGATGTAGCTGATGACTTCGAAACCGTTGGTCAGGCGCACCTTGGCGACCTTACGCATGGCCGAGTTCGGCTTTTTCGGTGTCGTCGTATAGACACGGGTGCAGACGCCGCGCTTTTGC
This sequence comes from Thalassorhabdomicrobium marinisediminis, assembly GCF_003072065.1. Lineage (GTDB taxonomy): Bacteria > Pseudomonadota > Alphaproteobacteria > Rhodobacterales > Rhodobacteraceae > Octadecabacter > Octadecabacter marinisediminis. Next base: position 255,403 of record NZ_QCYG01000006.1, on the reverse strand, counting down.
GGGTTGCCCTCAAGGTGCATGGACTTCGAGCGTTTGACTTTGGGCTGACGGGGATTCCGGATCAGCTGTTGAATTGTTGGCATTGGGCTTTTTTCCCTACTTCCTACACATGTGTAGCGGCATGATCGCCGCAGATTTCAATTTCACGGGCTTCCTGCGTCCAAAAAGCACGAACAACCCGCTGTCGTAGCCTTACCGGGTGCTACGGAGCGGTTGGGTATTCAGAGGATCGGACCAGCAGTAGGTCGGATCTTGACCACGACGATAATGATGCCTGACCAAGGACGGACCCGTGGCCAAGTTGCGCGCTTCATAGGTCGACTCGCGCGGGCTGTCAACACGGGTGTTCCGCGGGCCTAGCGGATGCGCAGGCCTTTCGGCGGGATGCCGGTCGAGGCGGTTGCCGTGCGGCGTTCGCGGAACAACGTGAACAAACCGGTCGCCACGACGATGCCCGCCCCCAGCAGGGTCAGCGCGTCGGGGAATTCGTCGAACAGCACCCGTCCGAGGATCAACGCCACCAGAAGTGAGGTGTAGCGGAAAGGGGCCACGAAGCCAACTTCCCCAAGGCGCATTCCCGCCACCGCCGAGATATAGCCCACCATCAGGCAAACGGCGGCCCCCGCCATGAGCAGGGCCGCGCCCGTGTCGGGCATGACCCAGCGTTCCCCCATGATGAGCGAAGCTGCGGCGGACATCACCGTCACGCCGATCGCGGCGGACAGGGCCACGCGGATGGACGGGATCTCGGCCGAGAGCTTGCGTGCCGTGAGGTCGCGCAAGGTGATCGCGCAAACGGCGGCCACGCCATACAGGGAATAGACCGAGAACCCCTCGAACCCGGGGCGGATGATAATCGCGACCCCGATGAACCCGACGAGGATAGCCAGCAGCCGGCGCCAGCCCACCGGCTCGCCCAGAAACACCGCCGCAGCAAGGGTGACGGTCAACGGCAGCGCCTGCAGGATCGCGGACAGGTTTGCGATGGGCATGCTGAAGAGCGCGGTCAGGAAGATCACGGTGCCCACGGTCTCGGTCAGCGTGCGCAACAGGGTCAGCGCCCGATCCCTGCGCGATGGACGGAAGCTGAGCTGCCCCAATGCCCAGGCCAGACCGGTCAACCCGAGCGTGATCAGAACACCGCGCAGGAATATCTGCTCGAAGAACGGCACGCCTGGCGAGGCGAGCTTCATGAAAGCGTCGTTGATCGTGAACGCCGCCATGGAAACCACGATCAAAAGCGCCGCGCGCATGTTGTCTGAACGTATCATGCGAGATGTGTGGCACGACTGGGAGGGGGAGGCCAGCGGCATCGGCTTTTGCGGATGAACGGGGCCAGTCCGGCTAGGCCAACGGAAGACACAGGCGTCCGGCCTTCTTGAAGCCGAACCAGCAATCCTGGGTACGTGCCATGCACATGCTGTGGGTGCCCTCAATACAAACAAAAAGCCCCGCCATTTCTGACGGGGCTTTGGACTTTCTTATGTGCGCCGCTTATTCGTCGCGGCTTTCGGGGGTGTCGGTGATGATCGTGTCGAACTCATCCCCGCCCACGATGTCATCGGCCGCAGGCTCAGGTGCGGCAAGGGCCGCCGCCTGTTCCGCTTCTTCCCGGCGGGCCTGAATGACCACGTTGTCGCGTTCCTGGGCGATGCGGGTGACGCGCTGGGTGGCGCCCCCCGTCCCGGCCGGGATCAGACGTCCGACGATCACGTTCTCTTTCAGGCCGACCAGCTTGTCCCGCTTGCCCTGAACCGAAGCCTCGGTCAGCACGCGCGTGGTTTCCTGGAAGGACGCGGCAGAGATGAACGACCGGGTCTGCAGCGACGCCTTGGTGATGCCGAGCAGGATCGGTTCACCCTGTGCAGGGCGGCCACCACGGGCAACCGCCTTGGCGTTGGCTTCATCGAACTCGGCCTTGTCGACGTTCTCGCCCTTGAGCAAGGTCGTCTCACCGCTGTCGGAAATCTCCCACTTCTGGAGCATCTGACGAACGATCACCTCGATGTGCTTGTCGTTGATCTTCACACCCTGCAGGCGATAGACGTCCTGCACCTCGGCGATCATGTAATCCGCAAGCGCTTCCACACCCATAATGGCGAGGATGTCATGGGGCGCTGGATTGCCGTCCATGATATAATCGCCCTTCTGCACGAAGTCGCCTTCGTGAACCGGGATGTGTTTGCCCTTGGGCACCATGTATTCCACCTTGGTGTCCGGATCGTCCGCAGCCTCAATCGCGATGCGACGCTTGTTCTTGTAGTCCTTGCCAAAGCGCACGTAGCCATCGATTTCGGCGATGATCGCGTGATCCTTTGGACGACGGGCTTCGAACAGTTCCGCAACCCGTGGCAGACCACCGGTGATGTCCTTGGTCTTGGCGCCTTCACGCGGGATACGCGCAACCACGTCACCGGCCTTGATCTCTTGTCCTTCTTCCGCGGAGAGAACCGCATCGACGGACATCGGATAGGTGACTGGGTTGCCCGCATCGTTGCGCACAGGCTCACCGTCTTCGCCGACGATCAGGATTTCCGGCTTGAGCTCGTTGCCCTTGGGCGCAGAACGCCAGTCGGTCACGATCTTCTGGGTCATGCCGGTCGCGTCATCGGTGTCTTCGCGCACGGCGATCCCGTTGACGAGGTCGACGAACTTAACCGTACCGCCCTTCTCGGCGATGATCGGCAGGGTGTAGGGATCCCATTCGAACATCTTGTCGCCGCGCTTGATCTCGGCCCCGTCCTTGACGAACACCTTGGAGCCATAGCCGACCTTGTGGTTGGCCCGCTCTTCACCGTTCTCGCCGACGATTGCCAGAACCATGTTGCGGCCCATGACGATCTGCTCGCCCATGTCGTTCTCGAGGATGTTGGCGTTGCGGAACTCCACCTTGCCGTCCACGGACGCCTCGAGGAAGGACTGCTGGCCACCCTGCGCAACACCGCCGATGTGGAAGGTCCGCATCGTCAGCTGCGTGCCGGGCTCACCGATGGACTGCGCGGCGATGATGCCGACAGCTTCGCCGATGTTCACCCGCGTGCCGCGTGCAAGGTCACGACCGTAACACATGGCGCAGACGCCGTCCTCGGCCTCGCATGTCAGCGGGCTGCGGATGCGCATCTTCTGCACGCCAGCGGTTTCGATCGCGTCGGCCATCCGCTCGTCGATCAGATCGCCGGCCTTCACCAACACCTCTTCTGACCCCGGTGCGATGACATCATCCGCCGACACCCGACCCAGAACACGCTCGGAGATCGACGCCACGACTTCACCGTCGTTGACCGCCGCTTCCGCGGTAATCGCGGTTTCGGTGCCGCAGTCGACTTCGCGCACGATGCAGTCTTGCGCCACGTCCACCAGACGACGGGTCAGATAGCCTGAGTTCGCGGTCTTCAACGCCGTATCCGACAGACCCTTCCGGGCCCCGTGGGTCGAGTTGAAGTACTCAAGAACGGTCAGACCTTCTTTGAAGTTCGAGATGATCGGCGTTTCGATGATCTCTCCGTTCGGCTTGGCCATCAGGCCGCGCATGCCGCCCAGCTGCTTCATCTGCGTGACCGAGCCACGGGCACCGGAGTGGGCCATCATGTAAACGCTGTTCGGCTCGGACTCGGACCCGTCCTCGGCGCGGGCCGTGGTCGAGATCGTCGTCATCATCGCGTCGGTGACCTTGTCGTTGGCCTTCGACCAGGCGTCGACAACCTTGTTATACTTCTCGCCCTGAGTGATCAGGCCGTCCATATACTGCTGTTCGAAGTCTTTCACCTGCTCGCGCGTGTCGTCGACCAGTGTCCACTTGTTGTCGGGGATCACCATGTCGTCCTTGCCGAACGAGATGCCGGCCTTGAACGCCTCCCGGAAGCCCATGGTCATGATCTGGTCACAGAAAATGACCGACTCTTTCTGGCCACAGTAGCGATAGACCGTGTCGATGACCTGCTGCACTTCTTTCTTGCGGAGCAGACGGTTCACCAGTTCGAACGGCGCCTTGGTGTTGAGCGGCAGAAGCGCGCCCAGACGCACGCGGCCCGGCGTGGTTTCGAAGCGTTTGATCACTTCGTTGCCGTCCTCGTCGACCTGCGGAATGCGGGCCTGGATCTTGGCGTGCAGGTGCACTTCACCAGCGGCGAGCGCGTGCTCGACCTCTTCGATGGAGCCGAAGGCCATGCCTTCGCCCTTCATGCCTTCGCGTTCGATGGTCGTGTAGTAAAGACCAAGGATCATATCCTGCGACGGCACGATAATCGGCGCACCGTTGGCAGGCGACAGCACGTTGTTCGTGGACATCATCAGCACACGCGCTTCCAGCTGGGCTTCCAGCGAGAGCGGCACGTGAACGGCCATCTGGTCCCCGTCGAAGTCGGCGTTGAACGCGGAACACACGAGCGGGTGCAGCTGGATCGCCTTGCCTTCGATCAGAACCGGCTCAAACGCCTGAATGCCAAGACGGTGCAGCGTGGGCGCACGGTTCAGCATAACGGGGTGTTCGCGGATCACTTCGTCAAGGATGTCCCAGACTTCAGGACGCTCTTTTTCAACGAGCTTCTTGGCCTGCTTGACGGTGGACGACAGGCCCTTCGCCTCAAGCCGCGAGTAGATGAACGGCTTGAACAGCTCCAGCGCCATCTTCTTCGGCAAGCCGCACTGGTGCAGTTTGAGTTCCGGCCCCGTCACGATGACCGAACGGCCCGAGAAGTCGACCCGCTTGCCGAGAAGGTTCTGACGGAAGCGACCCTGCTTACCTTTCAGCATGTCCGACAGCGACTTCAGCGGGCGCTTGTTGGCACCGGTGATGACGCGGCCACGGCGGCCGTTATCGAACAGCGCATCGACGGATTCCTGCAACATCCGCTTTTCGTTGCGGACGATGATGTCCGGCGCGCGCAGCTCGATCAGCCGCTTGAGGCGGTTGTTCCGGTTGATCACGCGGCGATACAGGTCGTTGAGGTCGGAGGTCGCGAAACGGCCACCATCCAGCGGCACCAGCGGGCGCAGCTCTGGCGGGATCACGGGCACGACCGTGAGGATCATCCATTCCGGACGGTTGCCGGATTCGATGAAGCTTTCAACGATCTTCAGACGCTTGATGATCTTCTTGGGCTTGAGCTCACCGGTGGCGACCTTGAGGTCCTCGCGCAGCTGCTCCGCTTCGCCTTCCAGATCGATCGCGGCCAGCATTTCGCGGATCGCTTCAGCGCCGATGTTGGCGGTGAAGGCGTCCATGCCGTAGGCGTCCTGCGCGTCGAGGTATTCTTCCTCGGTCATCAGGGCACCGTATTGCAGGTCCGTCAGGCCGGGTTCGATCACGACGTAGTTTTCGAAATACAGGATGCGTTCCAGATCGCGCAGTGTCATGTCCAGCATCAGGCCGATGCGGGATGGCAGCGACTTGAGGAACCAGATGTGCGCGACGGGGGCGGCCAGCTCGATGTGGCCCATACGCTCACGGCGGACCTTCTGAAGCGTGACTTCGACACCGCATTTCTCGCAGACAACACCGCGATACTTCATGCGCTTATATTTGCCGCACAGACATTCGTAGTCTTTGATCGGGCCAAAGATGCGCGCGCAGAACAGGCCGTCACGCTCGGGCTTGAACGTGCGGTAGTTGATGGTTTCGGGCTTCTTGATCTCACCGAAGGACCACGAGAGGATCCGCTCGGGCGAGGCAAGGCTCACTTTGATTTCGTCAAACGTCTTCGCCGGGGTGAGCGGGTTGAACGGGTTGTTTGTCAGTTCCTGGTTCATATCGATACCTTTTCAGTATGGCGGGAGGATGGAGCGGGCCGGAGTTTCACCGGCCCCTGAGCTGAGGCGGTTTGCGCCTTACTCGTCATCCTCCGCATCCAGGAGTTCCATGTTGAGGCCGAGGCCCCGGACTTCTTTCACGAGGACGTTGAACGATTCCGGCACGCCGGCTTCGAAGTTGTCCTCGCCCTTGACGATGCTTTCATAGACCTTCGTCCGGCCTGCCACGTCGTCCGACTTCACCGTCAGCATTTCCTGCAGGGTGTAGGCGGCGCCGTAGGCTTCAAGCGCCCAGACTTCCATCTCACCGAAGCGCTGACCACCGAACTGCGCCTTACCACCCAGCGGCTGCTGCGTGACGAGCGAGTACGGCCCCGTCGAACGGGCGTGGATCTTGTCGTCGACCAGGTGGTGCAGTTTCAGAAGATACTTCACACCGACCGTGACCTTGCGGCTGAACTGCTCACCAGTGCGCCCATCGAACAAGAGCGACTGGCCCGAGGTGTCGAACCCGGCCCGCTTCAGGCTGTCGTTGACGTCCGCTTCCTTCGCGCCGTCAAAAACAGGTGTCGCGATGGGCACGCCACGGGTGACGTTGCCGGCCGCTTCGATCAGCTCATCGTCGGTCATGTCGGTGATGCCTTCGTCGTAGACATCATCGCCATAGGCAATCTTCATCGCTTCCTTCACCGGGGTCAGGTCGCCATTGCGGCGGTATTCACCCAGCGCTTCGTCGATTTCGATGCCCAGACCGCGTGCGGCCCAGCCCATGTGCGTCTCGAGGATCTGACCGACGTTCATGCGCGATGGCACGCCCAGCGGGTTCAGACAGAAGTCCACCGGGGTTCCGTCTTCCAGGAACGGCATGTCTTCCATCGGCACGACCTTCGAGATCACACCCTTGTTCCCGTGACGACCGGCCATCTTGTCGCCGGGCTGCAGCTTGCGCTTCACAGCCACGAAGACCTTGACCATCTTCATCACGCCGGGTGGCAGGTCGTCGCCGCGGCGCACCTTCTCGACCTTGTCCTCGAACCGTGCGTCGAGCAGTTTCTTCTGCGCTTCGTACTGTTCGTTGAGGGCCTCGACGATCTGTGCGTCGCCTTCCTCTTTCAGGGCCAGCTGCCACCAGTGGCTGCGGGGCATATCGTCCAGCATGGCCGCGTCGATGGTGCTGCCTGCCTTGATGCCGCGTGGGCCTTTGGCGACGGTCTTGCCTTCGATCATGTCGCGCAGACGGGCGTAGATGTTGCGATCTAGGATCGCCATCTCGTCGTCGCGGTCACGGGCCAGGCGTTCCACCTCTTCCCGCTCGATCTGCAACGCACGTTCGTCCTTTTCGACGCCGTGGCGGTTGAAGACACGCACCTCAACCACGGTGCCGAAGTCACCGGGTTTTACGCGGAGCGAGGTATCGCGCACGTCTGAAGCCTTCTCACCGAAGATGGCGCGGAGGAGTTTCTCTTCCGGCGTCATCGGGCTTTCGCCCTTCGGTGTGATCTTACCCACGAGGATGTCGCCGGGCTCAACTTCAGCACCGATATACACGATGCCCGCTTCGTCGAGGTTGCGCAGGGCTTCCTCACCGACGTTGGGAATGTCGCGGGTGATTTCCTCAGGCCCAAGCTTGGTGTCACGGGCGGCGACTTCGAATTCCTCAATGTGGATCGAGGTGAAAACGTCATCGCGCACGATCCGCTCGGAAATCAGGATCGAGTCTTCGTAGTTGTAGCCGTTCCACGGCATGAAGGCGACGACGACGTTCTTGCCGAGCGCCAGTTCACCGATGTCGGTGGACGGACCGTCCGCGATCACTTCGCCCTTGCGCACCGTGTCACCCACCTTCACCAGCGGACGCTGGTTGATGCAGGTGTTCTGGTTGGACCGCTGGAACTTGCGCATCCGGTAGATGTCAACGCCGGGGTCACCCACCTCAAGATCCGAGGTGGCGCGCACAACGATACGGGTCGCATCGACCTGGTCGATGATACCGCCGCGTTTCGCCATGATCGCAGCACCGGAATCCCGGGCCACAACCTCTTCGATGCCGGTGCCCACGAGGGGTGCTTCGGCCTGCAAGAGAGGCACGGCTTGACGCATCATGTTCGAGCCCATCAGCGCGCGGTTGGCGTCGTCATTCTCGAGGAACGGAATGAGCGAGGCTGCGACCGAGACCAGCTGCTTGGGCGACACGTCGATCAGGTCCACGTGGCCGTTGGGGGCCAGCGTGTATTCGCCGTTCTGACGGGTCGAGACCAGATCGTTGATGAACTTCATGTCGTCATCAAGGTTCGCGTTCGCCTGTGCCACGGTGTGACGCATTTCCTCGGTCGCGGACATGTAGTGGACTTCGTCCGTCACCTGTCCGTCCTTGACCACGCGATAGGGCGTTTCGATGAAGCCGTATTTGTTCACGCGGGCAAAAGTCGCCAGCGAGTTGATCAGACCGATGTTCGGGCCTTCCGGCGTCTCAATCGGGCACATGCGGCCGTAGTGGGTCGGGTGCACGTCGCGCACCTCAAAGCCGGCACGCTCACGGGTCAGACCGCCTGGCCCAAGCGCGGACAGACGACGCTTGTGCGTGACTTCCGACAACGGGTTGGTCTGGTCCATAAACTGCGACAGCTGCGAGGAGCCGAAGAATTCGCGCACGGCGGCGGCGGCGGGTTTCGCGTTGATCAGATCCTGCGGCATGACCGTGTCGATCTCGACGCTGGACATACGTTCCTTGATCGCGCGCTCCATGCGGAGCAGCCCGACGCGATACTGGTTTTCCATCAGCTCGCCCACGGACCGCACACGACGGTTGCCGAGGTGGTCGATGTCGTCCACGTCGCCCTTGCCGTCGCGCAGCTCCACCAGCGCCTTGATACAGGCGACGATGTCTTCGCGGCGCAGAGTGCGGATCGTGTCCTCGGCGTCAAGCGCCAGACGCATGTTCATTTTCACGCGACCCACGGCAGAGAGGTCATAACGCTCGGCGTCGAAGAACAGGCTGTCGAACAGGGTCTGTGCGGCGTCCACGGTGGGCGGCTCGCCCGGACGCATGACGCGGTAGATGTCCATGAGCGCGGTTTCACGGCCCATGTTCTTGTCAGCCGCCATGGTGTTGCGCATGTAGGGGCCGACGGTGATGTTGTCGATGTCGAGCACGGGAATCGTGGTCACGCCGGCGTCCATCAACTCCTTGAGGGTGCCGCCGATGACCGTGCCGTCCTTGTCCATCTCGAGCGTCAGCTCATCGCCCGCCTCGACATAGATCGCGCCGGTCTCTTCGTTGATGATGTCGCGAGCGGCGAACTTGCCGACAATCTGCTCATAGGGAACCAGCAGGTCCTGCACTTCGCCCGCATCGATCAGCGCCTTCACGGCACGCGGGGTCATCTTCTTGCCGGCCTCGCCGATGATCTCACCGGTTTTGGCGTCCACCAGATCGAAGGTCGGACGGGTGCCGCGCACGCGCTCGGGGAAGAACTTGGTCTTCCACGCCTTGGCTTCCGCGTCGAAGGTGTAATCCACGGTGTCGTAATAGGCGTTCATGATCCCTTCTTGATCAAGGCCCAGAGCGTAGAGCAGCGTGGTCACCGGCAGCTTGCGGCGGCGGTCGATGCGCGCGAACACAAGGTCCTTGGCGTCGAACTCGAAGTCCAGCCAGGAGCCGCGATAGGGGATGATCCGACAGGCGAACAGCAGCTTGCCCGAGCTGTGCGTCTTGCCCTTGTCGTGGTCGAAGAACACACCGGGGGAGCGGTGCATCTGGGAGACGATCACGCGCTCGGTGCCGTTCACGACAAAGGTGCCGTTCGGCGTCATCAGGGGCATGTCGCCCATGAACACGTCTTGTTCCTTAATGTCCTTGACGGACTTCGCGCCGGTGTCCTCGTCCACATCGAACACGATCAGACGCAGCGTCACCTTGAGCGGCGCGGCATAGGTCATGTCGCGCTGCTGGCACTCTTCCACGTCGTATTTCGGCTTCTCCAGCTCGTATTTCACGAACTCGAGAACAGAGGTTTCGTTGAAGTCCTTGATCGGGAAGACCGACTGGAAGACCCCCTTGATGCCTTCGCCGTCCAGCGGCGTGTCGCTGTCGCCGGAGCGCAGGAACAGATCGTAAGAGGATTTCTGAACCTCGATAAGGTTCGGCATATCAAGGACTTCGCGGATTTTACCGTAGTATTTGCGAAGACGTTTCTGGCCAAGGAATGTTTGCGCCATGTGTCTGGACACCTTTCAATTCTCACCGGCGCACGGGCAGTTGGGCGACTGCACGGGCGACCATACGAGACGACAATGAGACCGGTCCATTCTCGCCACGCGACCCATTGCGCAGCTCTCGACCGGGGTCCTGCCTTGGAAAACCCCCGGACTCCGGGGCCTTACCAAGAAAGGTCTGCACACAACACTTTGCCTTACCCTTGAAAACGTATGGTTTTTCAGGGGTGGGGGCGGCTCCATATTGCAAGACAGAAACAGCGGCCCCGAATCAATCGAAGCCGCATGAAGCTGCTAAATAGAATGTGAATAAGCGGAACGCAAGGGGCAGCTGTCCACCCCAGCCGGAAACGCGCCGGCGTCCACCGGATCGATCATCGAACAAACGCCCCGCGGCGTCAAGCGTTCCAAGGCCGCGGGGGCGTCCTTTCGAAAACCCCTGCCCCGCCAATGTCTTCACGGGGCAGGGTCACGGGCTTTTCACTGCACATTGATCACCGCGCGGCCCAGAAGCACGCCGCCGGAGATGTCGAGGAACCGGATCTCATAGACGCCAGCCTCGTCCGGGACGGTGATCTGCGCCGACGTGCCCTCGCCCACCGGTTGCACGGAAATCCAGCTGAAGTCCGGCTGATCCTTGCGGGCCAAGGCAACGCGCCGGTCCGAGCCGTCGTTCTCCAGCGTCCAGCTGACCGTCACCACCTCTCCGGGGGCGGCGGTTTCCGGCACGCTCAAGCCTGCACCGGAGTCGAGCGGCGCATCGGCGCCCACCACCTCAAGCGGCGCACTGGCCAACGTGCGGCGCCCCTCTTCGAGCACATAGCGCAGCTCATACATGCCGGCATCCTCGGGCGCGGTAAGCCGCCCTTCGGTGTTGCCGCGCGTGCGGATGTGGGCGCCGACAGCGCCCTCATCCGCCCCCATGGGAACGATGGTCACGAAATCCACGTCATTGACACTGCTGGACCATGTGACGTCCACCGCAGTGCCCGCGCGGACCGTGCCCGGGCCGGAGATCCCGATCTCGGCCTCGACGACCTCGATCCGGGCGCTTGCCAAGGTATTGCGCCCCTCCTCCTGGACATAGCGCAGCTCATAAAAGCCGGGCGTACCGGGCGCGGTCAGCCGCCCCGCGGAGGCTTCGCGCGCGCGGATGTGGTTGCCGACGGTCCCCGCATCCGCGCCCTTGGGCACGATGGTCAGGAAATCCAGCGGGTTGATCGTTTCGCTCCACCCGATATCGAAGACCGCGCCGGTGGTGACCTGCGCCGGTGCGGTGACCGTGACCTCGGCTGCGACCACTTCGATCTGGACGCTCGCCTGCGTGTTGCGCCCCTCTTCGAGCACGTAGCGCAGCTCATAGAGACCGGGGGTGCCGGGGGCGGTCAGCCGCCCTTCGGAGGCGTCCCGTGCACGGATGTGATTGCCGACGGTGCCTGCATCGGACCCCATGGGCACGATGGTGAGGAAATCGAGCGGGTTGATCGTATTGCTCCACGTGATGTCGAAAGTCGCGCCGGTGGTGACCTGCGCGGGCGCGGTGAGTGTCACCTCCGTCTCGGACACTTCGATCTGGACGCTGGCCACCGTGCGGCGCCCCTCTTCGAGCACGTAGCGGAGCTCATAAAGACCGGGGGTGCCGGGGGCGGTCAGCTGCCCTTCGGAGGCGTCCCGCGCACGGATATGATTGCCGACGGTGCCCGCATCGGACCCCATGGGCACGATGGTGAGAAAATCGAGCGGGTTGATCGTATTGCTCCACCCGATGTCGAAAGTCGCCCCGGTGGTGACCTGCGCGGGGGCGGTCAGCGTAACCTCGGCCTCGATCACTTCGATCTGGACGCTGGCCAGCGTCTCGCGGCTGTCCTCGGGGACGTAGCGCAACTCGTAAAGACCGGGGGTGCCCGGTGCGGTCAGCTGCCCTTCGGTCGCCTCACGGGCGCGGATGTGGTTGCCTACGGTGCCCCGGTCCGCGCCCATGGGCACGATGGTGAGGAAATCGAGCGCGTCGAGCGTCTCGGACCATGCAATGTCGAAGACCGCGCCGTTCACCACCTGTGCGGGGGCCGTCAGGGTGACGGGCGGTGCGGCGGGGGTTTCAGGTTCCGGTTCCGGCTCGGGAGGCTGCACCATAGCCTCTTGCACCTGCGCCAACGCGTCGGTCAACTCGGCTGCGTTGCTGGCGGGGACGAACATGCCGCCGGTGTTGTCGGCGATACAGGCAAGGCTGGCGTTCGCCGCGTCGTCCAGATCGAAGCCCACCACATGGGCGGTGAAGGCCACGCCTTCCTGCTCAAGCTGCGCGGCCAAGGCGCAAGGGTCGGCGTTGCAGGTCTCCACCCCGTCAGAGATCAGCACCACGGTCGCCGGTGCGTCGCGATAGGACAAAAGGTCGGCCGCGTGGCGGACCGAAGCGGTGATCGGCGTCTTGCCGACCGGATTGATGGCGTTGACCGTCGCGATGAAGGAGTCGCGATCCACCGGGCCGGGCGCGATCATGGTTTCGATATCGGTGCAATCGCCTTCGGTGCGATGTCCGTAGGCCACCAGCCCCAAATGCGCGCCATCGTCCCAGCCGGTCACGAGGTCCGCGAGAACCTCGCGCGCGATTTCCACCTTGCTGGTGCCGTCGATCTGGCCCCACATGGAGCCCGAGCCATCATAGACGATGACAACATTTTCCTGCGCTTGCGCGGCCAACCCACAACCGAGCCCCCCGACAAGGGTGGCTGCGTGGATGATTGAGGTTCTCGGTCTCATGTGAATGCTCCTGCGGAAATGGTCGCCGTGATAATATGCACGCCATGATTGACGCGAAGTCACACAAAAGCAAACAAGTGTTTCCCGGACCGAAAAGCAGCCGCGCGCAGACACCCCCGCCCCCAACAGACATCCGCGCAAACAAAAACGGCGGCCCCGAAGGACCGCCGTTTCCGTAACCGGAAAACCGGACGTGGCTTAAGCCAGCTCGACCTCGGCGCCAGCTGCTTCCAGCTTGGCTTTGACGTCTTCGGCTTCGGCTTTGTCGACGCCTTCTTTGATCTTGCCACCGGACTCGACCAGATCTTTGGCTTCTTTCAGGCCAAGACCCGTGATGCCGCGGACTTCTTTGATGACGTTGATTTTGGACGCGCCAGCGTTCTTGAGAACGACGTCGAATTCCGTCTTCTCTTCTTCAGCGCCACCAGCGTCGCCACCGGGGCCAGCCATCATGACTGCGCCGCCAGCTGCGGGCTCGATGCCATACTCGTCCTTGAGGATGGTTTTCAGTTCTTGTGCTTCGAGAAGGGTCAGACCAACGATCTCTTCAGCAAGTTTTTTCAGATCAGCCATTTGCTTTTCCATTCCTAGGTTTGTGTTCCAACGTGCGGGGCTTTCCCTACGTTGGCCTTGCAGTTTGCTTTAGGCAGCTTTCTCTTCGATGGTCGAAAGAACGCTTGCGATGTTCGAAGCAGGCGCGCCAATGGCGCCGGCGATGTTCGCGGCAGGTGCGCCGATGCAGCCAGCGATCGAGCTGATAAGCTCTTCGCGGGACGGCATTTCGGACACTGCTTTGACACCAGCGACGTCAAGCGCCGTTTCACCCATTGCACCGCCGAGGATCACGAGCTTGTCGTTGTCCTTGGCAAAGCCCTGAGCAACCTTGGCCGCAGCCACAGGATCCTCGGAGTAGGTGAGAACGGTCATGCCCGAGAGGTGATCGGCGATGCTTGCGCAAGGCTTCCCCTCAAGGGCGATTTTGGCGAGCTTGTTCTTGGCAACGCGAACTGCACCACCGGCCTCACGGGCACGGGCACGCAGATCTTGCATTTCAGCAACTGTCAGGCCTTCGTAGTGGGCAACCACAACGACGCCAGAGCTTTCGAAGATTTGGCCGAGCTCTTCGACCAATTTTTCTTTTTGGGCTCTATCCACAGTTTCACTCCAATAATGGGGCAGGATTTTCCGGCCCCGGCTCAAGTTTGCTCACCCGTTGCGGGGTGAACGTAGAAGTCCTCGAAATAACGGGGTTGAGCCGATCAGGAGGAAGCCCGTAGAGAGCGCCAACAAATCTCGGTCTTTCCCGTCTCGGGCAGGATTTATGGCCAGTGCGATTGCGGGGCCACCCACCGTCTCGGACGAATGCAGACACCGCACGACGAATCGCGCATCGGTCTGCGAGGTCTCAGTAAGCCCGATCCGCCGATCACGCAAGGGGTGTGTCCCTTGAAACCCGGTGCAGGGATGTCCTAATGAAAGGGCGTGAGGACGACCTCCCCAAACTGGACAATTTTTCGGGACGACCCGAAGCCTAAAATTATGAGGGTGCCATGCGTTCAGGACTTGATCGTCTTCGCCATGCTCTGATGTTTGAAATACTTGCCTTGGCGATCGTCATTCCGATCGGCGCGATGATCTTCGGCGTGCCGATGACCGATTTCGGGGTGGTCGGCGTGGTGAGTGCCACCATCGCGATGGCGTGGAACTACGTCTATAATCTGGGGTTTGATCTGATCCTGAAGCGGCGTCGCGGCACAACGCTGAAGACCAAACCGATTCGCGTGGTCCATGCGGTGCTGTTCGAGGTCGGCCTTTTGTTCGCGTTGATCCCCTTTATCGCGTGGTATCTGCAAATCGGCCTCTGGACCGCGTTCGTTATGGATATCGCGATTGCCGGGTTCTACTTGGTCTATGCGCTGGTTTTCAACTGGACCTACGATGTCGTCTTTCCACTACCGGAATGGCGCGAGGATGCGTCCAAGACGGCCTAGGCAGACGATAGAAAGGCGGACGCTAGAAAACCCTACATCCGCCTTTTTTCTTCAGGATTTGCGGCTCTGATCCGTCGGATTGGGGCTTCCGGCGGGGCCCTCGTCCATCGTGTCCGTCGTGTTTTTCCAATGGTCCTTCATGTCCTCACGCGGCTTTTTGTCGTCGTCCTTGGCCACGTCGGGGCGCTTGTCCTTGTCGTCGCTCATCTCGGTCTCCTTTGCGGGTGGGTTCACAGGATCAACCCGCAAGCGCCGCGCGCGGTTCCCGAACGCAAAAGGGCGGACCCGAAGGCCCGCCCTTTCAACAATCAGATTTGAACGCGATCAGGCGTTGCCGGTCGCGCTGTCCACGGCGACGGTCACGCCGGGGCCCATGGTCGAGGTCAGCGAGACCTTTTTCATGTAGGTGCCCTTGGCGCCCGCAGGCTTGGCTTTCTGAACGGCGTCCACGAAGGCCAGCACGTTCTCTTCCAGCTTCTTGGCATCGAAAGAGGCCTTGCCCACACCGGCGTGAACCACGCCCGCTTTTTCGACCTTGAACTGCACTTCGCCGCCTTTGGCCGCTTCGACAGCTTCCTTGACGTCCATCGTCACCGTGCCGACCTTGGGGTTCGGCATCAGGTTGCGGGGGCCAAGAACCTTACCCAGACGGCCAACGATGGGCATCATGTCGGGCGTGGCGATGCAGCGATCGAACTCGATCTTGCCGCTTTGCACGGTTTCCATCAGGTCTTCGGCGCCAACGATGTCAGCTCCGGCGGCCTTGGCTTCGTCGGCCTTGTCGCCACGGGCGAAGACGGCGACGCGCATGGTCTTGCCGGTGCCGTTGGGCAGGGCGACCTTGCCGCGGACCATCTGGTCGGCGTGGCGGGGATCGACGCCAAGAACAACGGCGACTTCGACGGTTTCGTCGAATTTCGCGGTGGCGTTGCCCTTGACCAGTTCAACAGCCTCGGAGACCGAGACGTCGTGCTTGCCGGCGACTGCTTCGCGGGCGGCGGTTGTGCGTTTTCCGAGCTTTGCCATCTTACTTCACCTCAATGCCCATGGACCGGGCGGACCCGAGGATAATCTTCATCGCACCTTCAACGTCGTTCGCGTTGAGGTCCTTCATCTTGGCTTCCGCAATTTCACGCACCTGCTTGGTGGTGACGGTGCCGACGGTCTGGCGCGACGGGGTCGCGGCGCCGGATTTCACGCTGGCAGCCTTCTTGAGGTAATACGCCGCAGGTGGCGTCTTGATGTCCATCGAGAAGGATTTGTCCTGATAGTAGGTGATCACGGTCGGGCATGGGGCGCCGGGCTCCATGTCTGCGGTCTTGGCGTTGAACGCCTTGCAGAATTCCATGATGTTGATGCCGCGCTGACCCAGTGCGGGGCCGACGGGCGGAGAGGGGTTGGCTTGGCCAGCTGCAACTTGCAGCTTCATGGTGCCAGCGACTTTTTTAGCCATTGGTCGTTTCCTTTTGTAAGCGCCCATGGCCGCGTGCCATGGGTCAGGTTGCTTTGTGGTCCGGTGCGCCCACGCGTGGCCGCCGCCTTCCACATTTGCCGCAAGATGCGACTGCCGCCCCTTAGCGGAGGATTCCCTTGGGCGCAAGGGGTGTGCCCCCGGCATCCGGGTTTTGACCCGTGGGCGGTTGCGTGGCAATCTTGACGGGGGAAGAGGATTGGCGATGACGACAGAGAAAGACGACACGGGCCGCAAGGCGCTCGACAGTGCCGAGATCGGCGCGCTGGCGCATCTCTACCGGGCCGAGGTTTACCGCTCGACCATCTGGCGCACCCGGCTGGACACCACGACGAACTGGGCCGTGGTCACGCTCGGAATTGCCCTGTCGATCACCTTTGCCTCGCCCGACGCCTCGGCCCTGCCCTTGGTGCTGGTCGGTGTGTTGCTGATGTTCTTTCTGCTGGTCGAAGCGCGGCGCTACCGGTTCTTCAATGTCTGGCGCGCGCGGTGCCGCTGGATGGAAACCCATTTCTACGCGCCGATGCTGCACGACGGCGACCTGCATCTGGAAGAGAACTGGCAAAAGACGCTGGCCGAGGATTACTGGCACCCGAAGTATCATGTCAGCCTGCTGATCTCGGTCGGGCGGCGGATTCGCAGCACCTATCTTTGGATCTTGCTGATTCAGGCGCTGGCTTATCTAAGCAAGCTGGTGGTGCATCCGGTGGCGGCCACCTCGGTTTCTGATGTGTTCGAGCGGGCGAACGTCGGGCCGGTGCCCGGCTGGGTCATGGTGACTCTGGGCGTGCTCTACATCGCCGTATCCCTCGTCGTGGCGGGGTGGAGCATCGCCTACGACCGGGAGAGGGCCGCGCGGGGCCGGCGGGCCAGCGGCAGCGGCATGGGGTGACCGGACACGTAAACGCCGCCCCAACCGGGGCGGCGTCATTAAACAATCGTAAGCGGCTCAGGCCTGTTTGGTGACCTGCGTGAACTCCAACTCGACCGGCGTGGCGCGGCCAAAGATAGACACGGTGACCTTGAGGCGCTGGTTCTCTTCGTCGACCTCTTCCACGGTGCCGTCGAAATCCTCGAACGGGCCGTCGTTGACCTTCACCTTCTCGCCGATCTCGAAGTTGATCAGCGTGCGCGGCGCTTCCTGACCTTCCTCGACCCGACCAAGGATCTGCTGCACTTCCGCATCGCGCATGGGCATCGGGCGGCCTTGCGGACCCAGGAACCCGGTGACGCGGTTGATCGAGTTGATCAGGTGATAGCCTTCGTCCGACATCTCCATATGCACCAGCACATAGCCGGGCATGAAGCGACGCTCGGCGGTGACCTTCTTGCCGCGCCGCACCTCGATCACTTCCTCGGTCGGGACCAGCACTTCGTCGATCTGCTCCTCGAGGCCCTGCTCTTCCACGGACGCGCGGATCGTCTCGGCGATTTTCTTTTCGAAGTTCGACAGGACCGATACGGAATACCAACGTTTTGCCATTGCTCTTTGACACCTTTTTGACGCGCGGGCCGACCGCGGATGCGGAGTCCCGGAAATAAAAGCGGCGTGCAACTCATCCGTTGCACGCCATCCAAACTTGCAGATTCTCTACCGCGCCTGCCGGTTCTGTTCAAGGGGTTTCGGTTGATTTCACCGAAAGCCACCCCCTAGAACGACGTCAGCACGCCTTCCAGACCGAAGCGGATCACCAGATCGATCAGGGTGAAGAACAACGCCATGACGGTGGTCATGATCAGCACCATGATCGTCGTCAGGGTCACTTCGCGGCGGGATGGCCACACGACCTTGCCGACTTCGGCGCGGACCTGCTGGATAAACTGAACGGGGTTGGTTCTGGCCATGATCTGTCCTTTGGGGCGGAAACAAGCAGCACGTAGCCGTCTTTTGGCTTCGGTTCAACCCTTCTGCGCCGTCTGCGGCGGGTGCAGCACCGTCACGCCCTCGATCTTTTCGATGCGGGCAAGCTGTTCGTCGTAGCGGGCCTGTGACAACTCAAGCGTCTGGGGCGTATAGAGCGCGAAAGGGCGGCGGTCCGGGCCGACCGGATGGGCCGCGCGGGCGTCGCGGGCCAGCGGTCCGGTCCGCCCCTCCTCCGCCCAGGACAGGGTCTGCTTCACCGCCGCTTCGGACAGACCTTCGTGCACGCGGTGATCCACCGTTTCGATCTGCGCGCCGACCCGCCAGCGCAGCATTCTGCGCAGCACCAATCGGTGGCACTGGGCGTAATCTTCCTGCCGCCAGACGAAAAGCTCGCCCAGCCCCGGCGTTGCGCGCAGGGCCGCGACATAATCGGCCCAATCGACCTTGCGCCAGTCGTTGCGGGCACGGAACGCGCGGGGCGTTGTATAGACGCCGCCCAGCAGGCATTGCGAATAGGCCGAGGTCAGATAGGTCGCTGGATTGCGCACCGCGATAAAAAGATGGGTGTCCACGGGCGCAAACTTCGCCACCAGCTCGGCCACCCGCGCGGCACCCGTGGGATAGACCGGCAGGGGCACGTTGCCGCGGCTGTCATAAAGGCTGCCGACGAAATTCTCTTCCGAGAAAACGATCCGCCGCCGCCCCTTGGCCAGAAACGCGAGCTGCTTGCGCGGATCGCGCCGCGGGGCCGGACTTTCGGACCAGGATAGGCCGAACATCGCCGCAAGGTTGCGCCCCTTGAGCCGCAGATAGCCGGGCCCATAGACGCGAATCCCCTCGTCCGCGAGCATCGCGCGGTTGCGATAGAGCATGTGTTGCAGGTGGGACGAAGCGGTCTTGTGCGCGCCGATATGCAGGGCGATGGACTGCGGCAGGGGGGGCACGGAATTCTCCCGGTCGGGCGTTGCTTGTCGGTTGGGGGAGTGGCTTGGCAGGGGCTGAGGGACTCGAACCCACGACCCTCGGTTTTGGAGACCGATGCTCTACCAACTGAGCTAAACCCCTAAGCCGAGAGTGGGTCTAGCGAGGCCGCCGCCGCTTGGCAACAGCAAACCGCGTCATTTGTCCGCCGACCGCTGCCGAAACACGGATTTCGCCGCCGCGTCCAGCGCGGCAAGGTCGCGGTTACAGATTGCGGCCTCGTG
Source organism: Thalassorhabdomicrobium marinisediminis (assembly GCF_003072065.1). Classification (GTDB taxonomy): domain Bacteria; phylum Pseudomonadota; class Alphaproteobacteria; order Rhodobacterales; family Rhodobacteraceae; genus Octadecabacter; species Octadecabacter marinisediminis. The sequence continues at coordinate 236,149 of NZ_QCYG01000006.1, read as the reverse complement.
CGCGGTGATCGTCTCGATGGGCCAGTCCCACCACGCAATCTCCAGAAGACGGTCGATGGTGGCTTCGTCGAACCGGCGGCGCAGGGGGCGCGCGGGGTTTCCCGCCAGCACCGTGTAGGGCGGGATCGTGCCGCGCACCACGGACCGCGCACCGATGATGCAGCCGCTGCCGATCCGCGCCCCGGGCAGGATCGTCGCCCCCTGCCCAATCCAGACATCGTGGCCCAGCACCGTGTCCGGATACTTCTCAACGCCCTGGGGGATCGAGGGCCGGTCGCGGTCCATGTCGAGGAAGATCGCAAACGGAAAGCTCGAGAATCCGTCGTGCCGGTGATTGGCCGAAGCGGTGATGAAGGTCACCCCGTCGGCGATCTGGCAGAACTTCCCCAGCGTGAGACGTTCCGGCGCACCGGGGTAAAGGTAGGGCGCAAGGCGGGCGGCCCAATCGTCGGGCGGCTCTTGGGCGCTGGCATAGGTATAGTCGCCAACGCTGATGTTGGGATGGTCGATCACCGGCTTCAGAAACACGGTGCCGTCGTGCACCGAGCCGTCGGGCAGGGTCACGGGGTTGCGGGTGTCGGGCTGCGGAAAGGCAGGGGTCGTCAGTGGGGGCATGGATCACCTCCTTCAATCAATGGACATGGGTCACGGATCAAAGGTGTGAAATCATCGAAGCCTCCTGCGGTGCTGGGTCCTCATAGCGCAAATCGGGCGCGGAACAAAGCCCCCCTCCCCCACGCAAAAGGCCGCCCCGGGGTGGGGCGGCCTTCGTTGGTGTCCGGTGGTGGTCCGGCGGGTCGGATCAGTCGATGATCTTGGAGACCACGCCAGCGCCGACCGTGCGGCCGCCTTCACGGATGGCGAAGCGCAGGCCTTCTTCCATCGCGATGGGGGCGATCAGCTCAACGCCGAACTTCAGGTTGTCGCCGGGCATCACCATTTCGGTGCCCGAAGGCAGCTCGACGGTGCCGGTGACGTCCGTGGTGCGGAAGTAGAACTGCGGACGGTAGTTCGCGAAGAACGGCGTGTGACGGCCACCTTCGTCCTTGGTCAGAATATAGGCTTCTGCCTCGAACTTGGTGTGTGGCTTCACGGAGCCGGGCTTGCACAGAACCTGACCACGCTCAACGCCGTCACGGTCCACGCCGCGCAGCAGCGCGCCGATGTTGTCGCCGGCTTCACCGCGGTCCAGCAGCTTGCGGAACATTTCAACGCCGGTACAGGTCGTCTTCTTGGTGTCGCGGATGCCGACGATTTCGATTTCGTCGCCCACGTTGATCACGCCACGCTCGACACGGCCGGTCACAACCGTACCACGGCCGGAGATCGAGAACACGTCCTCAACCGGCATCAGGAAGGGCTGGTCCACGGCGCGCGCAGGCGTCGGGATGTACTCGTCAACGGCCTTCATCAGGGCAACGATGGAGTCCTTGCCGATGTTGTCGTCACGCTCTTCCATGGCGGCCAGAGCCGAACCCTGGATCACGGGAATGTCGTCGCCGGGGTACTCGTAGGAGGACAGCAGCTCACGGATTTCCATTTCAACGAGCTCGAGAAGCTCTTCGTCGTCCACCTGGTCGACCTTGTTCATGTAGACGACCATGTAGGGGATGCCCACCTGACGGCCGAGCAGGATGTGCTCGCGCGTTTGGGGCATCGGGCCGTCGGCCGCGTTCACAACCAGGATCGCGCCGTCCATCTGGGCGGCACCGGTGATCATGTTCTTGACGTAGTCGGCGTGGCCGGGGCAGTCGACGTGGGCGTAGTGACGGTCTTCGGTCTCATACTCGACGTGCGCGGTCGAGATGGTGATGCCGCGGGCCTTCTCTTCGGGCGCGCCGTCAATCTGGTCGTACGCCTGGAAGTCACCGAAATACTTGGTGATCGCTGCGGTCAGGGTCGTCTTGCCGTGGTCAACGTGGCCGATCGTGCCGATGTTAACGTGTGGTTTCGTACGTTCAAACTTTTCCTTAGCCATGCTTGGGCGCCTTGTTTTTCGGGGGCCGATACATCGTGCCCAGTTCAACATCGCGGGCGATGTAATCCGGAATCACGGCGGAATCAAGCAATCGTTTGGCGGATCAGTTGGTCGCGGGCTGTTGCTGGTCGGGTGCGACAAGTTCGGGGTTGTCGCGCAGCACGTTGCCGGTGCGGATCGTGGCATCCTCGGCCAGAACCTCAGGCGTACCACCGAACCAATGGGCATTCTCGCGCATGGTGCGTTCGATCGCGCGGGCGGCGTTGAACGCCAACCCTTCCATCTGTTCTTCGGCGCTGCGGGTGAAGCCGCTGCCGATCAGCGGGACCGTGCAGCACGGCTCGAACACGGTGAGCTGAATCGCCTCATCGTTGAGCTTGGTCTGGGTCGAATCCTCGAAGAAATTGACCGAAAAGATCAGCACCGATTTGGGCGAATAAACCAGCGGCACGCCGGGATAGCCCAGCACGTAGCCTTCGACCGCGACGCCGATGTGGAAATACTTGTCGCCGAAGAACCGCGCGTTGCCCAGACGGTCGTCGACCGCCTTGACCATGGCCGCCTGCCACGCGGCATCATCGACCGTGCGCGAGAACGGGCCCTGCACGGGTTCGTTCACAACGGCGATGTTATGGCCCAGCCGGAAACTGCCAATCGGGTCGGGGTCCTGCGTGATGTCGTCGCGGATGCCGCCACATGCGGTCAGGACCGCCAGTCCGATCAGTGCTGTCCAAACCCGCATATCTTTTCCTTCCCGTGTTGCCCCTGCCTAGACCAGCGTCGGGGCGCCGGCAAACCCTCAGGTGAATCTATTGTCGCGCGGGAAGCCCCGCGGGGCCATGCGTCCGGCGCTGGCCCGTTTCGACAGCCACTCCGCAAGATCGGTTTCCGTGCGCGTCCGACCCGCCGGATCGCGCCAGCTCAGCCCATTTTCCAGCTTGAACGTCGTCGCGTCGGACAGCCCGCCGTCTTTGTATTTCTGCAAGCGCACGCCCTTGCCGCGGCCCATCTCGGGCAGCTCGGACAGCGGGAACACCAGCACCTTGCGGTTCTCGCCCACGCAGGCCACGTGATCGCCCTCAACCGGGACGCAGACCTTGGCGCGGGTGTCGCCGCGCACGTTGAGCACCTGTTTGCCCGAACGGGTCTGGGCGACAACGTCGTTTTCCGGCACCACGAACCCATCCCCCGCCGACGACGCAAGCAGCAGCTTTTCACCGGGCCGGTGGATGAACAGCGCGGTGATCTGCGCCTCATTCGGGAGGTCCACCATCAGGCGCAAAGGCTCACCCATGCCGCGCCCGCCGGGCAGGGTTGAGGCACCGAGCGTGTAGAATCGCCCGTTGCTGCCGAACACCAGCAGGCGGTCGGTGGTCTGGGCGTGGAAAATGAACAGCCCTTCGTCACCATCCTTGAACTTCAGCTCGCGGTTCAGGTCGATATGGCCGGTCATGGCGCGGATCCAGCCCATCTTCGAGCAGACGACAGTGATCGGCTCTTTGTCGATCATCGCCTCCAGCGGCACCTCCTCGACCTCGCCCGCTTCGGCAAAGGTGGTGCGGCGTGCGCCGCCTTCGGTGTTAGCCCCGAACAGCTTGCGTGTCTCGCGCAGCTCTTCGGCGATGCGCTTCCATTGCACGTCTTCACTGTCGAGCAGATCCTCAAGCGCCACGCGTTCCATCATCAGGGCGTCGCGTTCCTTGACCAACGCCTCTTCCTCGAGCCGGCGCAACGACCGCAGGCGCATGTTCAGGATCGCTTCGGCCTGCACATCCGACAGACCATTCTCGCGACCGGCATAGGAGGACGGCACCTTACGCTCGCTGTCGTCCATCCAGCCGGGGGCGGTGGCGGCCTCATCCACGATCAGCGACAGGCTGGCTACGTCCACGCCCGCGAGAGGCGAGACATAATCCGCCTCTGAGGTGGCGCGGGTCAGGCCGGACTGGTGCGGAGTGCTCCAATCCTCATACATGAGCGCAGCCTTGGGGTCGTCGTCGTAACGGATGATGTCGATCACGCGGTCGAGGTTCAGAAAGGCGGTGATCAGACCGGCCAGCACTTCAAGCCGGTTGTCGATCTTGTCCATCCGGTGGCGCGACCGGCGGATCAGCACATCGCGGCGGTGATCGAGGAACGCGCGCAGCACTTCCTTGAGGCTGCAGACCTTGGGCGTGAGCCCGTCAATCAGCACGTTCATGTTCAGGCTGAACCGCGTTTCCAGCTCGGAATTGCGATACAGCATCCCCATCAGAACCTCAGGGTCGACGTTCTTCGACTTCGGCTCAAGCACGATGCGGATGTCGTCGGCGCTCTCGTCGCGCACATCGGCAAGGATCGGGACCTTCTTGGTCTGGATCACCTCGGCCAGCTTCTCGATCAGCTTGGACTTCTGCACCTGATAGGGGATCTCGGTGACGATGATCTGCCACTGGCCGCGCGGCAACTCCTCGACCTCGTACCGGCAGCGCAGACGGAAGCCGCCCTTGCCGGTGCGGTAGGCCTCGGCGATATTCTCTTTCGGCTCAACAATGACACCGCCAGTGGGGAAATCCGGGCCGGGGATGTAGTCAAGCAAGGTCTCGTCGCGGGCGTTGGGCGATTTGATCAGATGCAGGCAGGCGCCGATAAGCTCTTCAAGGTTGTGCGGCGGAATGTTCGTGGCCATCCCGACGGCGATGCCCGACGACCCGTTGGCCAGCAGGTTCGGAAAGGCCGCCGGCAGCACCACAGGCTCGGTCAGCGTGCCATCGTAATTTTCGCGAAAATCGACGGCGTTCTCGGTCAGACCTTCGAGCAAGGCTTCGGCCGCGGCGGTCATGCGGGCTTCGGTGTAGCGGGCGGCGGCGGGGTTGTCGCCGTCGATGTTCCCGAAGTTCCCCTGCCCGTCCACCAGCGGATAGCGGACGTTGAAATCCTGCGCCAGACGCGCCATCGCATCATAGATCGCGGCGTCGCCGTGGGGGTGGTAGTTCCCCATCACATCGCCGGAAATCTTCGCCGACTTGCGGAATCCGCCCGTGGGCGACAGCCGCAATTGCCGCATCGCATACAGGATGCGCCGGTGCACCGGCTTCAATCCGTCCCGCGCATCGGGCAGCGCGCGGTGCATGATCGTCGACAGCGCATAGGTCAGATACCGATCCCCCAGCGCACGGCGGAGCGGTTCGGTCAGGTTCATGTCGGGGTCGAGGGTCTCATCACTCATGGGTCGTATCTATCCAACGCGCATTTGCACGACAACGGGGAAAGTGGCGTCCCCTTGCGGCAGGCCTGTTTTCCGGCTGCGCGCTTTTTCGCTTAGGGAACCATCGCCCACTTGATACGTTGGAAGGGCGAAGACGCAAACGAATCTCTGGGGGATTCTCGATATGAAAAGCTATGTGTGGTTGACGTTCGGGTTCATGGGCTGGGCTTTTTACGAAGCGTCCGGCGGGGCCGACTTCGTGCCCGAGCAGCGCAGGGTCGCTGACGCCGAAATCCAGCAAGAGGCGCCCGAGATGGTCACGCGGGCCGATACGACGACCCTTTTGTCAGTCTCGGCTTCAAACATCGTCGCCTCCCCGCCCGCGCCTGATGCCACGCAGATCGCAGCGGTTGCGCAAAAGCCCGCCACCCCGGCGGATGCGATGGTCGTGAAGGCCGCAGCCCCCGCCGCCGCTCCGCAGATTGACCTGCGTGAGGTTGCCGGATCACGGGTGAACATGCGCATCGGGCCGGGCACCAACCACGACGTCATCACCACGTTGGACGGCGGCACCGAGCTTGAGGTGTTGGAGGTTAACGCCGATGGCTGGGCCAATGTCACCACCACCGATCATGTTTACGAAGGCTGGATGGCCGCGCGGCTGCTGAGCGATCCGCAAATCTGATTGCGCGCCGCGCGCATTCGCGGCATCTGCCTTGCATGACAAAATCCATTCTGATCACGGGCTGCTCATCCGGCATCGGCCATGACGCAGCCCTTGGTTTGCGCGCTGCCGGCTGGCGGGTCTTCGCATCTTGCCGGCAAGAGGCCGACTGCACGCGGATGCGCGCGCTGGGGTTCGAAGCACCGCGCATCGACTATGCGGATCCCGCGACAATCGAGAGCGGTTTGGCCGAAGTCCTGACCGCGTCGGGCGGTACGCTGGACGCGCTGTTCAACAACGGGGCCTATGCGATCCCGGGCGCAGCCGAGGACCTGCCCCGCGACGCCCTGCGCGCGATATTCGAGGCGAATGTTTTCGGGGTCCACGACCTTACCTTACGCGTTCTGCCGGTGATGCGGGCGCAGGGGCACGGACGCATCGTTAACAATTCCAGTGTGCTGGGGCTGGTCGCCTTGCGTTGGCGGGCCGCTTATGTGACGACGAAATTCGCGCTTGAAGGGCTCACCGACACCCTGCGGCTCGAGTTGGCAGACACGGGCATCCACGTGATCACCATCGAACCGGGCCCTGTCACCTCGGACATCCGCAAGAACTCGATCCCGCACTTCGAACGCTGGATCGATTGGCGTGCCTCGCCCCGCCGTGCCCAGTATGAAAAGAGCCTGCTCAAGCGCCTTTATGACGGCGGCGGGCCGGACCGCTTCGAATTGCCCGCTTCGGCGGTGACCAAAAAGCTGCTCACGGCGCTGACCCACCCCAAGCCGAAGCCGCGGTATTACGTCACAACCCCGACCTATTTCATGGGGCTGATGCGGCGGATCCTGCCCACGCGGGCGCTGGACTGGATCGCGCGACAGGTCTGACCCTTCCTTTTTGCGACGATCCTGTTACCTGTTGCGCATTGCGACAAAGGACGAATCCATGGCCGACGATCCCCTCTTTCTCATCATAGTAGTTGCCTGCCTCGTGGTGGCGGGCATTCTGGTCTGGGGGATCAGCGTCTTTGGCTCGGGCGGGGACAGCAAGAAGTCCAACAAGCTCATGCAACTGCGGATCGCGGCGCAATTCGTGGCGGTGGTCCTGATCGTGGCCTTCGCTTGGTTCCGGATGGGGGGCAACTGATGGTCGTTCTCAACAAGATCTACACCCGCACCGGCGACGCTGGCGAAACGGCTTTGGGCAACGGCACACGGGTGGCCAAACACGACGCGCGGGTGAATGCCTATGGTACGGTGGACGAGACAAACGCCACCGTCGGGCTGGCGCGCCTGCATGCCAAGGGTGACATGGACGCCCAGCTGTCGATGATCCAGAACGACCTGTTCGATCTGGGCGCGGACCTGTGCCGGCCGGACATGGAAAAGGACGCCGAGGCGGACTATGCCTCGCTGCGCATGACAGACGCACAGGTGGCGCGATTGGAAACCGAGATCGACGCCATGAACGCGGCCCTTGCGCCGCTGCGGTCGTTCATCCTGCCCGGTGGCTCGGCGCTTGCGGCGCATCTGCACCTGTGCCGGACCGTTTCGCGCCGGGCGGAGCGGCTGGCCGTTGAACTGGCCGCGGTCGAGGCGGTGAACGACGCGGCGGTCAAATACCTCAACCGCCTGTCGGACTGGTTTTTCGTCGCCGCACGCATTGCCAACGACAATGGCGCGGACGACGTTCTCTGGGTTCCGGGCGCGAACCGCTAAAGACCGTCCGGATCTAATCCATTCGGACCTTGACTTGCTGAAAAATTTAAGGGTTTTTTCACAAACGCGACGTCAGGATCCGACGCCTTGTCGATTCTGACCTGTTCCGGCGGGCCGCGCTGCGGTATCCGGAACAGGAACTTGAAACCAGTGCGCCCTGCGCTGACCAACTGGAGATACCGCCGATGAAGGTCCTCGTACCCGTCAAACGCGTGATCGATTACAACGTGAAAGTCCGCGTCAAAGCGGACGGCAGCGGTGTTGATCTCGCCAACGTCAAGATGTCCATGAACCCGTTCGACGAAATCGCCGTCGAAGAGGCGATCCGCCTGAAAGAGGCGGGCAAGGTCGAAGAGGTCGTGGCCGTGTCCATCGGCGTCAAGCAAAGCCAGGAAACCCTGCGCACGGCGCTGGCCATGGGGGCGGACCGCGCCATTCTGGTCGTGGCCTCGGACGACGTTCACAACGATATCGAACCGCTGGCGGTGGCCAAGATCCTCAAGGCGATCATCGACGAAGAGCAGCCCGGGCTGGTTCTGGCCGGCAAACAGGCGATCGACAACGACATGAACGCCACGGGCCAGATGCTGGCCGCGCTGACCGGCTGGTCCCAGGGCACCTTTGCCTCCGAGGTCGACCTCGACGGTGAGCACGCCACCATCACCCGCGAAGTGGACGGCGGTCTGCAGACGATCAAGATCAAGATGCCCGCCATCGTGACCGTCGATCTGCGCCTCAACGAGCCGCGCTATGCTTCGCTGCCCAACATCATGAAGGCGAAAAAGAAGCCGCTGGATGAGAAGACGCCCGAGGATTACGGCGTCGACGTGTCGAACCGGCTCGAGATCGTGAAGACGGCCGAGCCTGAGGCCCGCGCCGCCGGCATCATGGTTGGATCGGTCGATGAGCTGGTCGAGAAACTCAAAGAAGCGGGGGCTGTGTAATGGCTGTTCTACTGTTTGCCGAAGTCAGCGACGGTGCGCTGAACATGGATGCGACCGCCAAGGCGATGACCGCGGCGAAGATGCTGGGCGAGGTGACGATCCTCTGCACCGGTGCCACCGCCAAGGACGCCGCCGATGAGGCCGCGACGTTGGGCGCGGCCAAGGTGCTGCTGGCCGAGGATGACACGCTGGGCCACCGGCTTGCGGAATCCACGGCCGATCTGATCGTCTCGCTTGCTGGCGATTACGAACACATCGTCGCCCCGGCGACCACCGACGCCAAGAACGTGATGCCGCGGGTCGCGGCCCTGTTGGACGTGATGGTGATCTCTGACGCCTCGGCCGTGGTCGACGGCGACACCTTCGAGCGTCCGATCTACGCGGGCAACGCGATCCAGACGGTGAAATCGAAGGACGCCAAGAAGGTTATCACTTTCCGCACCTCGACTTTCGATCCGGCGGAGACGGGCGGCACCTCCCCCGTCGAGACCGTCGATGTACCCGCAGGCTCGGGCCTGTCGGAATGGGTCGAGGACAAGGTGGCCGAAAGCGACCGGCCCGAGCTCACCTCTGCCGGGGTGGTCGTCTCGGGCGGGCGCGGCGTCGGCTCCGAGGACGATTTTGCGTTGATCGAGAAGCTGGCCGACAAGCTGGGCGCCGCTGTTGGCGCGTCGCGCGCGGCGGTCGATTCGGGCTATGCGCCGAACGACTGGCAGGTGGGCCAGACCGGCAAGGTCGTGGCACCGGACCTGTATATCGCTGTCGGCATCTCCGGCGCGATCCAGCACCTCGCCGGGATGAAGGACAGCAAGGTCATCGTGGCGATCAACAAGGACGAAGAAGCGCCGATCTTCCAGGTCGCGGACTACGGACTGGTCGCAGACCTCTTCGAAGCCGTGCCGGAGCTGACCGAGAAGCTTTAAGCCACAGGGTCCGCACATACAGAAGGCCCGCCGATCCGGCGGGCCTTTTTCGTTTCGGGTCTGCCCCTGCCCTAGAACAAAAGCGCGCAGAGCGGCCCCCGCAGGGCCTTGGCAATGTCGCCATGGGCCGCAGGCCCGAGCATCCGCATCGCGCTGACGCGTTCGAGCGGCGCAAAAGCCATCCCGTCAAGCTCGCCCGGCGCGGCCGTCACCTGCACGGCTGCGGCGGCACGCTGCTCTACCTTGGCCACCATCCCGGGCGTCACCAAGGCCGGCGCGACCTGCGGCAGCCACAACAGGATTACGGGGCCCGCCGACTGGCCGATCAGCACCTTCGTCCGCCGGACCCACGTCTGCTGCAGGTGCTGTCGCACCACGTCGAACCGGTCCGCATCGGCGGCGCGAAGCGCTTCGATCAGATGGCCGGTGAAGGCGATCTCGGCGAAATCCACCTCGGGAAACAGCGCCACGAGCTTGTCCGTCGGCGCGATGAACCGGTCGTTGCGGCGCGGATGGACCTTGTAGAAGGTGTTCGACAGGTTCACCGCGCCGGTCAACTCAAGCACGGTGGCCACCGCGTCATGGCACAGCGATTGCACCGCCGTGTCGCGCAAGAAGACATCCGGCCCCGCCGCCTGACAGCCAAGATTGACGCAGACCTCGCCCACTGCGGTTTCCAGCAGGTCGGGATAGGGCGTGTGGACGAACTTCGCAAAGGTCTCGGAGCCTCCGAGGCAGGCGATGAACCGCCCGTCCGTGGGGCGCAATGGCCCCCGGAACGGAAGATTCGACAGGCCATAGCGGCAGGGGGTCAGGCGCACTGCGCCTATCGGTTTTGTATCGGTTTTCATGGGTCCCACCCTTCTAAATTTACACTCACCACCGCCCCTTTTCTGCCGATTCCCTTGCCATCCGCTTAAAGTGTTAATTTGAGTCAAACGTCGCCCGCGGGGATTGAGGGCCACGGCGTGGACCCGTAAGGTGCGCGCAACAAAAGGATGGATATATGGCGATTGAACGGATCGGCGTCGTGGGCGCAGGGCAGATGGGCAACGGCATTGCCCATGTCTGCGCGCTGGCGGGATATGATGTTTTGATGACCGACATCAGCGAAGACGCGATGCAGGCGGCGATGCAGACGATCTCGGAAAACATGGACCGTCAGGTGGCCAAGGGGCTGATCACCGCGGACGAACAGGCGGAGGGGCTGCGCCGCATCAACACCACCCCGACGCTGACCGATCTGGGGCCGACGGACCTTGTCATCGAAGCCGCGACCGAACGTGAGACGGTCAAACACGCGATCTTCGAGGACCTGCTGCCGCATCTGAAGCCGGACACGATCCTGACCTCGAACACCTCCTCGATCTCGATCACCCGGCTGGCGTCGCGCACGGACCGGCCCGAGAAGTTCATGGGGTTCCATTTCATGAACCCCGTCCCCATCATGCAACTGGTCGAACTTATCCGCGGCATCGCCACGGACGCGGAAACCTTCGATGCCTGCAAGGGCGTGGTGGACCGGCTGGGCAAGACCTCGGCCACGGCCGAGGATTTCCCCGCCTTCATCGTCAACCGCATTCTGATGCCGATGATCAACGAAGCCGTCTATGCGCTTTACGAAGGCGTGGGCAACGTGCAGTCGATCGACACCTCGCTGAAACTGGGGGCGAACCATCCCATGGGGCCGCTCGAGCTTGCGGATTTCATCGGGCTGGACACCTGTCTGGCGATCATGAACGTGCTGCACGACGGACTGGCCGATACCAAATACCGCCCCTGCCCGCTGCTCACGAAATACGTCGAAGCCGGATGGCTGGGCCGCAAATCCGGGCGTGGCTTTTACGACTACCGGGGCGAAACGCCGGTGCCGACGCGCTAATCCTCTTTGAGGGAAAGCGTCCGCTCGCGCAGCCACGCCATGAAGGCGCGGGGGTCCTTGCCGCGCTCGGCCGCCTCTTCCGGCGGGATCGGCGCACCGATCACCGGCTTTTGCGGCTTGTCGAAGGCGTGGGCCACCTCATGCAAGAGCAGCCCTTGCCGCAGGGTCGGGCTGATCTGGTTGGCGATCTGATACCAGCGTGAATTGTTGCCCGGGAAATAACAGGGCACCACGGTCGCCCCGGACCGCTTGATCATCTTCGCGGTGAAGACGTTCCACTCGGCCTCGATCACCGGGCCGAACATGGTCTCAGAGGTGGCCACCACACCGGAGGGGAACAGCGCGATCAGCCCGCCCTTGCCCAGATGCTCCATCGCCTTGGCGCGCATTTCGATCATCTTGCGTTGGGCGTCCGCGTCATGGGGGAACGGCACGGGGATCATGTAGCTGCCCGCGGATTCGTCGATCCCGGTGAGCAAGCTGCGGGTCAGGATGCGGTAGTCGTTGCGGCGGCGCCCGATCAGGTCCGCGAGGATCATCCCGTCGACCATTCCGTGGGGATGGTTGGCGACAAAGACCACCGGCCCGGTTTGTGGGATATTGTCCAACTGCGCCCGCGGGGTCTGAACCTCGATCCCCATGGCGCGCATCGTCGCGGGCCAGAACGCCTGCCCCTTGTGGGTGCCCATCCGCTCAAACCGGCGCACACGGCGGATCACCTTGGCCTTGCCGGTCAGCCACTCAAGCGCGACGATGAACCAGCGTTTCACCGGGCTGTCGAAGGTCTCGGAATAGGTCAGCGACCGGCGGTCGTAAACGCGCGGGCTGTCCCCGTCGCTACGGTCCGGGGATGACTTTGAGGTGGTGTCGGTCAAACGCTGCTTCCTCGCCGATGCGGGTATGGGACGCCTAATCGCCTTCGCCGAACTTGTCCGCCACAAGCGCGTCAAGCGCGTCCATCAGCGCGTCCGCTTGCGGCCCCGAGGTTTCGACCTCGATCGAGGTGCCCTTGGACGCCGCTAACATCAACAGGCCCATGATGCTATCGCCATCTGCGGACATTCCGTCCTTGGACACCTCCGCGCGGGCGTCGAATTGTTCGACCACCTCGACAAACTTGGCCGACGCCCGCGCGTGCAGACCTTTGATGTTGGTGATGTCGAGGGTGCGTTGCGCCATATCAATCTTTCAGTGGTCGAATTCGATGGTGTGGCTGTCGATATACTTGCGGCCTGCGTCCATCGCGGCGGACACGGCGTCGGGCACCGACTTGCGGCGCGACTTGGCAAGTTTCACCAGCAAGGGCAGGTTCGCCCCGTAAAGAATACGACGGTTGCGGGGGCGGCAGGCGCGCAGGGACAGGTTCGAGGGGGAACCGCCGAACATGTCGGTGACGATGACAACACCCTCTCCGGTGTCGACAGCGTCGGCGGCCTTGCAGATCTCTTCCTGCTTGGCGGCGCGGTCGTCGTCGGGTGCGATGGTGATCGCGCGGATGCCCGATTGCTCGCCGATGACATGCTCCACCGCCGAAAGATACTCGGCTGCCAGTCCGCCATGGGCCACAATCACAATTCCGATCACGCCTGTTTCCTTACGATCCGCCAGAGGGGCGCGTATCGCCCTGCGCCCTGTCCAATTCACGATGTCGTTTAGACACCCGCCAACCTTTATCCGCAAGGGCCAAGGCAACCTGTTCGGTCACATAGACCGACCGGTGTTGCCCCCCCGTGCACCCGAACCCGACGCTCAGGTGCGACTTGCCCTCATCGCGGAACGCCGGCAGCAGCATTAGCATCAAATCGCAGACCTTGTCGAGGAAGGCCGCGGCCCGCGGGTCTGTCCGGATATGGTCGCCCACGGCGGCGTCGCGTCCGGTGAAGTCCCGCAGCGACGGCTCCCAATAGGGGTTCTTCAGAAAGCGGCAATCGAACGTCATATCAAGGCCTTTCGGCGCCCCGCGCTTGTAGGAAAACGACTGCAGGCTGACACCGAAAAGCGCGCTGCCTTCCTCTCCGAACCATTCGGTGAGCCGCGCCTTGAGCTCATGCGGCGAAAGGTCCGAGGTATCGAGGAGACATTCCGCCTGCGCGCGCAGCGGCGCTAGCAGGTCAGCCTCGCGCCGGATGCCCCGGATCGCCGGCTCATCCGGGGCGAGCGGGTGGCGGCGGCGGGTTTCGCTGTAGCGGCGGACCAGCGTATCCTCGCTCGCGTCGAGGAACAAAAGCTGCGGGTCGATGTCGCGGCGGCGGTGCAGCGCCGCCATGAGGTCGAGCACACCGCTGGTGGAAAAATTGCGGTTGCGCACGTCGACGCCGATGGCCAACGGGCGCGGAAGCTCCCCCTCGGTCAGGCGGGCGATCAGCGACAGGGGCAGGTTGTCAATCGCCTCGAACCCGAGGTCTTCGAGCACGTTGATCGCCGTAGAGCGCCCCGCCCCCGAGGGTCCGCTGACCACGATCAGCTTATGGGTTTTCGGGTTCACGTCCGTCATCTTATTTCTTTCGCGTCACAGGGTTCGACTGTGCAGCATATACTGGTAAAGCCCGTCGATGAAATGGGGCGTGTCGGCTTTGTGAAGCAGCCGGATCGGCGCCCCGAGGCAATCGGTCACACGCGGCTCTGGCAAGCGCGCCTGTTCCAGCGAGCCAAGATCCACGATCAGCGCCAAGGGCGCGGGCGGCGCGGCGGGCACTGTCAGGATGCCGATGCCCCGCGCCTCGATCCGGCCGGCGATGGTGGGCGGGCATGAGGCCAGAAGGCCACCGTCCGATCGCGCAAACCATGTGATGTCGTCGGCCAGCAAGGCAGCCCCCCGCCCCATCAAAGCCAGTGCCGCCCCGGACTTGCCGACCCTCGCGGGCCCGGCAAGAGCCACGGCACGGCCCGCGATCACGACGGTGCTGGCGTGAAGCTGAAGCTGTCCGTCCGGCGCGGGTCTGGGCGCGACCGAGAGCATTCAGACCGGAAGGCCGACCACGAAGCGCGCGCCCAAAGGCTCCGATCCGATGTCGGCATCGGTGGGGTGGATGTTCTCGGCCCAGATCACGCCGCCGTGGGCTTCGACAATCTGCTTGGAAATCGCCAGCCCCAGCCCGGAATTGTCGCCGAACTGCTGTTCGGGACGTTCGGAATAGAACCGCTGGAACACCTTTTGCAGCGCGCCTTCGGGAATCCCCGGGCCGGTGTCCTCAACCACCACCAGAACACGGTTTTCCCTGCGGCGGACCCAGACGCGGATCGCATCACCATCCTCGCAAAAGGAAATCGCGTTGGAGATCAGGTTGACGAAGACCTGCGCAAGCCGCCCTTCCAGCCCCATGATCTCGATCGAGCCTTCGGGCAGGTCGGAGATAAAATCGACGCCTTTTTCGCGCGCTTGATTGCCAAGATATTCAGTCAGATGATCCAGCGTTTTGAGCAGGTTAAAGGACTCCTCCTCCTCTTTCACCAGCTCGGAGTCCAGCCGCGAAGCGTTGGAAATGTCGCTGACCAGCCGGTCGAGGCGCTGCACGTCGTGTTCGATCACATCCAGCATCCGGTTACGCTGATCGTCGTTCTTGACCACCCGCAATGTGCCCACAGCGGATTGCAGCGAGGCCAGCGGGTTCTTGATCTCATGCGCCACGTCGGCGGCGAATTGTTCGTTGCCTTCAATGCGTTCGAACAGGGCGGAGACCATGCCGCGCATGGCACTGGATAGGCGGCCAATCTCGTCCGGGCGGCCGGACAGGTCGGGAATGCGGACCCGGTGCGGCGACATCTTGCGGGCGTTCTTCTCGCGCCCCAGTTCGGCCGCCTTGGCAAGGTCGGACAGCGGGAAGGCGATGGTGGACGCCAGAGCAAGGCTCATCACCACCGAGATCAGGATGCCGATCATGAACATCTGCAACAACTGCTCGCGGTCGCGGGCGACAAGGGCGTCAAGCTCACCGGGGGCAGAGACCAGCGCAACCACCCCGACGGGCGTGCCGCCCTGCTGCACCACGGGCGTCTGGGCGTTGAAATAGGACCGGCCCGAGCGGTCACGCCGCGTCTCGATCCAGGTGCCGCCGGCCAGGGTCTCGGGCACCTTCGCGGCAAGCGCCTCGGTCAGGTCCGGCTGTGCCGGAGCTGTGTTGTTGCGGAAAAGGCCCACGCCCCTGGACCACAGATCGCTCAGGATCTTGGTCAGGAACACGCCTTGCCGATCAAGTATGAGCCCGCGCACCGGCGGGTCCTCGGACACCGGATCGGAGCGGCGGTCGATCAGGTTGCCCTGAGTGTCGAACAAATAGACATCCACCCCGCCCCGCAGGTCGAGGTTTTCCAGCGTGATCCGCGCGTCGGCGCCATCTCCGGACATCAGGTTGACCGGTGCGCTTACCGGAAACTGCGCTTCGAACACGTCTGCGATCAGCTCAACCTCGTTCACCAGCGCGGAACTACGCTGATAGGCGAGGTTGTCCCGCGCGGGGTTGAGGTAAAGGACGCCCGCGACGACCACGATCAGCGCCAGCAGGTTGAACATGATGATCTTGCGCGCCAACGGGGACTTGCGCAGGTCCATCAGCCGCCGCCCGCGGGGGCGTTTGGCCAGCGGATCATCCGGCCGCGGCGCCACGAAGTCGTCCCCCAGAACGACACTGTTCGACGCCCGCGCCGCAGCGCGAACGGACTTCAGATCACGGACGTCGATTTTCGGGGCCACCGTCATGGGGTGCCTATCTATTCTTCGTTGTACCGGTAACCGATACCATACAACGTCTCGATGGCCGAGAACTCATCATCGGCGGTGCGCATCTTCTTGCGCAAACGCTTGATGTGGCTGTCGATGGTGCGGTCATCCACATAGACCTGATCGTCATAGGCCACGTCCATCAACTGGTCGCGCGACTTCACGAAACCCGGCCGTTGCGCCAGCGCCTGCAGCAACAAGAATTCCGTCACGGTCAAGGAGACGTCCTTGCCCTTCCACTTCACCGCGTGGCGCAGCGGGTCCATCGAAAGGTCCCCCCGCACAAGGGTCTTGGTTTCTTCCGTCTCTTCCACGTGATCGCCGGAAATCGCATCCTGCCGCCGCAACAGCGCGCGGATCCGCTCAACCAGAAGCCGCTGGGAAAACGGCTTCTTCACGTAGTCGTCGGCGCCCATGCGCAGGCCCAGAACCTCGTCGATCTCGTCATCCTTCGAGGTCAGGAAGATCACCGGCATGGTGGTTTTCTGCCGCAGCCGCTGCAGCAGGTCCATCCCGTCCATGCGCGGCATCTTGATGTCGAGCACGGCCATGTCCGGAAGGCGTTTGTTGAACGCATCCAGCGCTTGCTGGCCATCTGCATAGGTTTCCACGTCGAAGCCTTCAGCCTCGAGCGTGATTTGAACGGACGTCAGAATATTCCGGTCATCATCGACAAGTGCGATTCGTGACATGTTACTGCCCCTCTACTGCTCAGTTATTATTGCCTGTTTTTTCTTTGTCTTGCCCCACTTGCGCCAAGCGAATCAATGCAAAACTGAAAAATCCCGACAATCGCTGCCCCTATGTGGCCTTAAAATGGGTAACCAATGACTAATTTGTCTCACTTCCCTGCCGGATAATCCGCCGCGCGCGGCGGTCGCGGCGGGTGGCGCGCTATGTGGTGGCGCTAACTTCGGCTTGATTGCGCTAACTGTGACAAAGGCATCTGTTCACCCGTTGAAGCTGCATGTTAAGCCCGACCCATGGGGCGGTTTGCCCCGGTATATTCTAGGAGTGAGACAATGGACCACGGCACGGTCAACCCTTCCATGAAGCTGCCCGATCAGGGCATCAGCGGTTTGGGCCACGTCTATTACAACTACTCCGCCGACGATCTGATCGCCGAAGCGCTCAAGCGTGACGAAGGGCAGCTGGGCAAGGGGGGCACCTTTCTGGTGGCCACCGGCAAGTTCACCGGCCGCTCGCCCAAGGACAAGCACATCGTCCGGTCGGCCACCACCGAAGACACGATCTGGTGGGACAACAACGCCGCGATGGAGCCGGCGAAGTTCGACGTGCTTTATGACGACGTGATCGCCCATATGGCTGGTAAGGACTACTTCGTGCAGGACCTGTTCGGCGGCGCCGACCCCGCCCACCGGGTGGACGTGCGCTTCGTGACGGAACTGGCCTGGCACGGGCTGTTCATCCGCCATCTGATGCGGCGCCCCGAGGCGTCCGACGTGGAAGGCTTCACGCCGGAATGGACCGTCATCAACTGCCCGAGCTTCAAGGCCGACCCCGAGCGGCACGGCTGCCGGTCCGAGACCGTCATCACGATGAATTTCGACCGCAAGATCATCCTGATTGCGGGCACGGAGTACGCGGGCGAGAACAAGAAATCGGTCTTTACGCTGCTCAACTATCTGCTGCCCGAGAAAGGCATCATGCCGATGCACTGCTCGGCCAACCACGCCAAGGACAATCCTGTCGACAGCGCCGTGTTCTTCGGCCTGTCCGGCACCGGCAAGACGACCCTGTCCGCCGACCCCAACCGCACGCTGATCGGCGATGATGAGCACGGCTGGTCCGACCGCGGCATCTTCAACTTCGAGGGGGGCTGCTACGCCAAGACCATCGGCCTCAACCCCGAGGCCGAGCCGGAAATCTACGCCACGACGCAGATGCCCGGCACGGTGATCGAGAACATGGTGTTCGACCCCGAAACGCTCGAGCTCGACTTCGAGGATGACAGCCTCACGGCCAACATGCGCTGCGCCTATCCGCTGGATTACATCAGCAACGCTTCGGACACGGCGCTTGGCGGCCATCCGAAGAACATCATCATGCTGACCTGCGATGCCTTCGGCGTCCTGCCCCCCATCGCGCGGCTGACCCCGGCGCAGGCGATGTATCACTTCCTGTCTGGCTTCACCTCGAAGGTCGCGGGCACCGAACGCGGCGTGACCGAGCCCGAGCCCACATTCTCGACCTGTTTTGGCGCCCCCTTTATGCCGCGCCGGCCCGAGGTTTACGGCAATCTGCTGCGCAAGAAAATCGCAAGCCACGGCGCGACCTGCTGGTTGGTGAACACCGGCTGGACCGGCGGCGCCTATGGCACCGGCAGCCGGATGCCGATCAAGGCGACGCGGGCGCTGTTGACCTCGGCGCTGAATGGCACGCTGGTCGAGGGCCAGTTCCGCAAGGACGCCAACTTCGGCTTCGACGTGCCGGTGGCTTGTGACGGTGTAGACGACAGCCTGTTGAATCCGCGCAGCACTTGGGCCGATGGCGACGCCTATGACGCACAGGCGCAAAAGCTGGTGACCATGTTCGCCGACAATTTCGCGCAATACGTGCCGTTCATCGACGAAGACGTCAAAGCCGCCGCGATCGGTTAGGTCCGATTGATGCGCCTGCTTTTGACTACGGTTTGCGCCCTCACCCTTGGTGGGGGCGCTGCTGTTTCGCAGGACGCCACCTCTACCTCGCCCCGTCTGGGGTTCTTCAAGGCCGGTGTGCTTTGCGCGCAGGACAGCCTAGAGACGCGCGCCGCACCGGACACCGTCGCCGGAACCACCCATGTCATCGACGAAGCGCCGCCCTTCGTCAGCCCCGGCCCGCGCGTTCCGGCGGTGATCGGCATCGGCTTTGGCGTGCGCGCGGGGCTGAAGGGGGACTTCGGGCAGGACGGCGTGACGATGACTGTGACCCATCCGCCGTTCACCGGTGCGGGCAAGGGGGCCACGCGGCAAAGCTTCGTCACCAGCCTCAGCACGTCGCACTCCCCGAGCATCACCTTCTATCAATTCGATTACCCCTATGAGCTTGCCTTGGGCGAATGGACGATGACCGCGGAAGCGGCGGGGGAAATTCTGTATCAGGTGTCGTTCACCGTCGTGCCGCCCGCCGCCCTGCCCGAGCTTGCCAACGCTTGCGGGTATCAGGATCCGCTGTCCTGAACCAAAAGGACGCGCCTGCCGACCACGCACCCAATCGGTTACTTTCGTTCGCATCCCACCGACGAGACGAATTATTATTGCGCTGCAATCGCAAAGCAGATATTGCTGCACCTGCACAACAAAGGAGTCGCCATGCCCCTCGACGCCCATAACCGCCCCGTTGTCCTGCCGGATCTCCTGAGCACCACCGCCGAGGCGCTGCCCGTCCTGCACGAGCTTCTGGATGCGGCCAAGTCTTGCCTGCAAGAGCTGGTCGTCGTCGACGGTCGCGTCTCGGCCGCGCGGATTGAGGTGGAGCAGACTGCATCACACGGGCTGGCATGGCTCGCGACCTATGTCGAGGCTTTGGCCCAGATGCAGGCTTGGGCCGAAAAGCTCAACGCGCAAGGCACCTTTGGCGAGGTCGAGCAACTGATCCACCAGATCGCCTTCGGTGAATACACAGCCCAGATCGCGGGCGGCATCCCGATGAATCAGGGTGAAATCCTGCGACTTTCCGACATTGGGCTGAGCGACGATCAGATGGGCAGCCTGCGGCGCGGAGCGGCGGCGACCCTGATCCAGCGCGGCAACACGCAACAGGCGCGGCTGCGGCTCGTGACCTTGGTGCAGGAACGCAGCGCCGAGGTGACGATCGGCGCGACCGGACTGGAAGACGAGCTTGAGATGATCCGCGACCAGTTCCGCCGCTATGCTGTGGAAAAGGTCGAACCCTACGCGCAGGACTGGCATCTGAACGACGATCTGATCCCCATGGACGTGATCGACGAACTGGCCGAGATGGGGGTCTTCGGCCTGACGATCCCCGAGGAATACGGCGGCTTCGGCCTGTCCAAAGCCTCTATGTGCGTCGTCTCCGAAGAGCTGTCGCGCGGCTTCATCGGCGTGGGCAGCCTTGGGACCCGGTCCGAGATCGCGGCGGAGTTGATCCTTGCAGGTGGCACGGAAGACCAGAAGCACCACTGGCTGCCCGCGCTTGCGAGCGGTGAGAAGCTGCCCACCGCTGTGTTCACCGAGCCCAACACCGGATCGGACCTTGGCGCCCTGCGCACCCGCGCGGTGAAAGAGGGCGACGACTACCGGATCACCGGCAACAAGACCTGGATCACCCACGCCGCGCGCACCCATGTGATGACGCTTCTGGCGCGAACCGATCCGGCCTCGTCGGACTACAAGGGTCTGTCGATGTTTCTGGCCGAGAAAACCCCCGGCGACGACGCCAACCCCTTCCCCACCGACGGGATGACCGGCGGCGAGATCGAAGTGCTCGGCTATCGCGGCATGAAGGAATATGAGCTGGCCTTCGACGGGTTCGCCGTGAAGGGAGAGAACCTTCTGGGCGGCGAAGAGGGCAAGGGCTTCAAGCAGTTGATGGAAACCTTCGAGAGTGCGCGCATCCAGACCGCCGCCCGCGCCGTGGGCGTGGCCTGTTCGGCGCTGGACGTGGCGATGCAATACGCGCAGGACCGCAAGCAGTTTGGCAAGAGCCTTATCGAATTTCCCCGCGTGGCCAACAAGTTGGCGATGATGGCAGTTGAGATCATGATCGCGCGGCAGCTCACTTACTTCTCGGCCTTCGAGAAGGATGAGGGGCGGCGCTGCGACGTCGAGGCGGGGATGGCCAAACTGCTGGGCGCGCGTGTGGCATGGGCGGCGGCGGACAACGGGTTGCAGATCCACGGGGGCAACGGGTTCGCGCTGGAATACAAGATCAGCCGCATCCTCTGCGACGCCCGCGTCCTCAACATCTTTGAGGGTGCCGGCGAAATACAAGCTCAAGTCATCGCGCGCCGCATCCTCTAGCCACACCGCGCAATCGGTCCAGTGGACCGATTGGACGCCGGCACGCGAAACACAAGGATACGTGATCGCACCGCCACGCGCCGTCCCGCCGCCTTTCGGCAGGAAACCACGCAGGGGCCGACCCGCCCCGCACACGTGGCTTTACATCCGCGGTGTGCGGTTTAGCTAAGGCGGCATGAAACAGATCATCGCACTCACGTCTTTCGCATTGGCGACCGCATGCCTCCCCGGTGGGGCGACCTCGGACTATCCGGTGGGCGAGCCAGAATATCACCTTGTCGAACTGGACGGCGCCGCCTTCACCGAGACGGCCACCATCCAGTTTCCCGAAGCGGGCCGCGTTGTCGGTCAGGCGCCGTGCAACAGCTACTTCGGCAGCCTGACCAGCGAATACCCGACCTTTGCGCTTGACGCGGTGGGGGCGACAAAAATGGCCTGTCCGGATCTGGTGGCCGAGGATACGTTCTTTGCTGCGCTGGAAGAGATGACGACCGCGGAGTTGAACGACGCGGCGCTGATCCTGTCCAACGGCGACGGCCGCAAGATGGTCTTTGAGCCGCGTTAACCAAACCGCTCCATAACGGACAAGAGCCGCTGGCGGGCCTCTGGCAGGGGCCGGTCGCCAAGCGAGCGGGCAAGGTGGTTGTGCAGGAAGTGCCCCGTGGTCCGCAGCGCTTCGAGAATGTCGGGAATGTCGGCTTCTCCCTTGCCGAGCAACACATGCGGCAAGGGCAGCAGACGGTCGGCCCAGTCACCGGCGGCGGTGCGGGACACCGCCCGCCCCGTGCGCGGTGAGACATAGAACAGATCGTCGTTCTGGCCCGAGACCGCGCAGGCGGTCAGGTCAAGGGCGAAGCCCATCTCTTCCAGCAGGGCCACCTCCCATTGCAGATAGGCCATCGGCCAGACGTCGTTCTGGCCCAAGAGATCAAGAAGCGCCACAGAGCGTGCATAAAGCGGCGGATGCGCCTCTCTGTCGGGCAGCACAAAGGCCAGCAGCGCGGTGACGGCGTTGAGGCCCGCCAGCGCCAGCCGGTCCTGCATGACGAGTGCGGCGCGGCTGCGCACCGGCTCTACGGTGAAACTGCCCAAATGGCTTTCCAGCCGCGCTTTCCACGTCACATCAAGCTGCGCACCGGGTTGCAGAAGCGGCGCAATCTTCCGGCTGGTGCCGCCGCGCACAATGCCCGATGCCTTGCCCATGCTCTCGGTGAAAACCTCGATGATCGCGGCGGTCTCACCGTGTTTGCGGACCTTCAGCAGGGCCCCCTGATCGCGCCATTCTATCATGGGGCAAGCCTAGGTCAGCGAGGGGTCATCAAGCAAATGCCGCCCCTGACGATCCTCGACTTCGATCACCCAGAGATCGGGGTCAAAACCGGATTGACGGTCGAGCGAGGCATCGACGTCAGCTTCATCGCCTTCGGCCAGCGGCACCCAAGCGCGCTCACCGCTCATCAGATCGAACTGCCGTTGGAAGGCCTGCGCCCGCCCGTCGAGGGTGTTGAGCTTGACGAGAACCGCACCGGCCGTTGCGTCGCCCTTACGGACAACAAAGGCGGGAATGTCGAGAAGGCGAAGGCGGGTCAGATAGGCGGCGACCCAAAGCTCGGAGGTGAGGCGTGCGCTCACACGTTGCCGTCCTTGAAGTCGAGGCCCATTTCCGAGTAGCGCTCGGATTCCTCAAGCCAGCCGGGGCGCACTTTGACCTGCAAGAACAGATGCACCTTGCGGCCCATGAACTCCATCAATTCCGCGCGGGCGGCTTGGCTGACGGCCTTGATCGTCTCACCGCGGTTGCCCAGCACGATGCCTTTGTGGCCGTCGCGCATGACATAGATGATCTGGTCGATCCTGGCAGAGCCGTCCTTGCGCTCTTCCCAGTTCTCTGTCTCGACGGTGAGTTGGTAGGGCAATTCTTGATGCAGCCGCAGGATGAGCTTTTCGCGGGTGATTTCGGCGGCGATCATCCGCATGGGCAGATCGGCGATCTGGTCCTCGGGGTAGAGCCATGGTTCTTCCGGCATCTGCTCGGCCAGCCAGTGGCGCAGGGTGTCGACGCCGTGGCCCCGTTCGGCCGAGATCAGGAAGGTTTCGGCAAAGGGAAAGCGGTCGTTGAGCTCTTTGGTCAGACCCAGCAGCACCGGCGATTCGACCCGGTCGATCTTGTTGATGGCCAGCGCGATGGTGCGGTTGGTGCCGACCTCGGCCAACCGCTCGAGAATGGCTTCCACCCCCTTGGTGATGCCGCGGTGCGCTTCGATCAGCAGGACGACCACATCGGCATCGGCAACGCCGCTCCAGGCGGCGGCAACCATGGCGCGATCCAGCCGGCGTTTCGGCTGGAACAGGCCGGGGGTGTCGACGAAAACGATTTGGCTGTCGCCTTCGATGGCCACCCCGCGAATGCGCGCGCGGGTGGTCTGGACCTTGTGCGTCACGATCGAGACCTTGGCCCCGACCATGCGGTTTAGAAGCGTGGATTTGCCTGCGTTCGGCTCTCCGATAAGGGCCACGAAGCCGGCGCGGGTCTGCGGGGTCTCGGTCATGTGTCGTCTCCTTGGACGCGGGCCAAAAGGGCCTTCGCAGCGGCCTGCTCGGCCTGACGTTTGCTGGGGGCGCGGGCCTGTTCGGCGGGGCCGGATTGCAGGCGCGCCTCGATGGTGAAGACCGGCGCATGATCGGGCCCGTCGCGGTCGATTTCGACGTATTTCGGCGGCTCTTCACCCTGGCCCTGCGCCCATTCCTGCAAGGCGGACTTCGGGTCGCGGGCGTCGGCCTCGACGTTCTCGATCCGGTCCCCCCACAGGGCGATGATCCGCGCCTGTGCGGCCTCGAACCCGGCATCCAGATAAACGGCGGCGATCACCGCCTCCATGGCATCGCCAAGCAAGGCCTCTTTCCGGCGGCCGCCGGTGAGCATCTCCGACCGGCCCAGTTTGATCACATCGCCCAGTTGGATCTGGCGGGCCACGTCGGCGCAAGCTTCCTTGCGGACAAGGGCGTTGTAGCGCGGGGCCAACAGACCCTCGGGCGCGGTGGGGTCGGCCTTGAGCAGCGCCTCGGCCATCACCAGTCCCAACACACGGTCGCCGAGAAATTCCAGCCGCTGGTTGTCGTCACGATGGGGCGAGGACATGGAAGAATGGGTCACGGCGCGGATCAGCAGTTCCGGCTTGGCGAAGCTGTGGCCAAGCCGGTCCTGAAAGGCGCGCAGTGGGGCCGAGAGTTTCACTCGACCGCCTTGAAGAACCGGTCGGACCGCCAGGTCCAGAACGCAAGTAGCGACCGCCCCGCGGACGAGAACATGATCCGGTCGGCGCGGCCGACGATATCCTCATACGGGACGAAGCCCACCCCGCGCGACACCTGCGGCACGCGGCTGTCGGATGAGTTGTCGCGGTTGTCACCCATGAAGAAATATTGCCCCTCCGGCACGGTGAAGACGCCCGTGGAATCAAGATCGCGGTCGCCGATGTTGAGGACACTATAGCTCACCCCGTTGGGCAGAGTCTCGGTATGGCGTTGCTTGAGGCATTCGGCGCCAAGGCCCACGGCCCCGTTCGAGCACCGCGGCAGGCTGCCCTGACTGCCCTGCCGTTCCATCGTCTCAGAAAACAGGCCGGCTTGCGTCTGCGGCACGGTTTCGCCGTTGAGAATGATCTGCCCGTCACGCATCTGCACGGTATCGCCCGGCAGGCCGATCAGACGTTTGATGAAATCGCGCCCGGTGACGGGGTGACGGAAGACCACGACATCGCCGCGCTCGGGCTCGGAGCCGAACAGACGCTCATTGCTGCCTTTGAAAGCACCGCAGAAATCCTCGGCGTCCACGTCCAGCCCGATGGCGGGAATGATGATCGAGGGGCAAGAGGCATAGGAATAGCCGTAAGCCATCTTGTTGACGAACAGGAAATCGCCGATCAGCAGCGTCTCTTTCATGGAGCCCGATGGAATCCAGAACGGCTGGAACAGGAAGGTGCGGAACACGCCCGCGATGAGCAGCGCGTAAACCACTGTTTTGACAGTCTCTTTAATGGATGCCCACACTGGCCCGGCCTCATGTTCTTTGTCATTGAAATTTGCCGTTATGTGCGCGTGTGGGGGGCGCGAGTCAACCCGTCTCGGCCTGTGGGACAAGGGGCCGCGCTTCGATCACGACGAAAGCCTGCGCCCAAGGATGATCGTCGGTCAGGGTCACATGGATGATCGCCTCATGCCCCGGGGGCGTCATGTCGTCCAGCCGCTCTTTCGCCCAACCGGTCACGGCCATGATCGGTTGGCCTGTGGGCAGGTTGCTGACGGCCATGTCCTTCCACGCGATGCCCATGCGCAATCCGGTGCCCAGTGCTTTCGAGCAAGCCTCTTTCGCGGCCCAGCGTTTGGCATAGGTTCCGGCCACATCGCGGCGGCGGTTGGCCTTGTGTTGTTCGACATCGGTAAACACGCGATTGCGGAACCGGTCGCCGAACCGGTCCAGCGTGCCCTGAATGCGTTCGATATTCGCAAGATCGGTGCCGATGCCAAGGATCATGGGTGGCTTGCCTTCGGGGCGTTGTTACTCATTGCCCAGCTCTTCGGATACCGTCACCTCACCCGTGGCCTGATTGACCGTTATCGTGACCAAAAGAGAGTTCTGAAAGCTTTGTTCGGGCTGGTAGATCGCGGCCGGAACGGTGAGGGTCAAGCCCGTCGCCGGGTCATAATCGGCCTCGAGCCCGTCAAAGGTGACGCCGGAATAGCCCAGCCCTGAATCGCGGCTGATGACGGTGCAGCTGCGCCCCCCGAGTTCGTCAAAGGGCGGGTGCAGGATCAACAGGTGAAACGCCGCAACAGCCGGTTCAATCGCATCCAGCAGCGCCACCCGCACGGCCCCGTTGGCGAAGGTTGTGCTGTTCTCCTCCCACGGTTCAACGATGGCGTCGGCGCGGGCAAGGGTGTCGCAAGGGGCGGACATCTGCGCGGCGGCAGGGCCCGACAACAGGGCGGCAAGGATTGGCAGGGCGAAACGCATGGCAGTCTCCTTCAAATGGGTCGCGGCGTGACCGGCGGGCGCGGGTCCCATAGCCATCCGCAGCAACGATGCCGCGTCAGGCGCGCGCCTCCTCCATCAGGCGGCGCATCTCGGCGATGGCCGCAGGCAGGCCGCGAAAGATCGCCTCACCAATCAGGAAGTGGCCGATGTTCAGCTCGCGCACCTCGGGGAAGGCCGCGACCGGTTGCACCGTGTCATAGGTCAGCCCGTGGCCCGCGTGAACCTCAAGCCCCAGATCATGGGCATAGGTCGCCATCTCGCGCATCTTCGCAAGCTCGGCGTCGCGGGTGGCGAAATCCCCCTCGGCGTGGGCGTCGCAATAGGCGCCGGTGTGAAGTTCGATGACCTGCGCGCCGATCCGGTGGGCGGCGTCGATCTGGCGCGGGTCGGCGGCGATGAAGATCGACACGCGGCAGCCTGCCTCGCGCAGGGGGGCGATGAAATGGGCCAGCTGGTTTTCCTCGCGCGCGACCTCAAGCCCGCCCTCGGTCGTCCGCTCTTCGCGCTTTTCCGGCACGATGCAGACCGCGTGGGGTTTGTGGCGCAGGGCGATGCGCTGCATCTCGTCCGTGGCGGCCATCTCGAAGTTGAGCGGCACCGACAGCGCATCCATCAGCGCGTCGATGTCCTTGTCGCTGATGTGGCGGCGATCTTCGCGCAGGTGGGCGGTGATGCCGTCGGCCCCGCCCTGCTCGGCCAGAAGCGCCGCGCGCACCGGGTCGGGCGTGTCGCCGCCGCGGGCATTGCGCACGGTGGCCACGTGGTCGATGTTCACGCCAAGGCGCAGGTTCGAGCTGGATTTGGACAAATGTCACCCCCCTGAATCCGGACCGGGGCCCGTTACCGTGATCTAACCTTCGTCCGGGGGATTTTGCAACTGGCTGAGTTTCTCGCGCAACTGCTTGCGGCGCCGGTTCTGATAGGCGCGGATCAGCGGCACCGACAGGTAATAGGAGACCGACGCGCACAGGATGCCGGGCAGAACGCCGCCGACAAGATAGGGATAGAACACCTCGTCGTAGAACTGCGTCAACCCGCGCCAGTCCATCCGGTCATCGGTGAAGATCGACACGAAATTGTGCCACAGATCATCAAAGGCGTTCTGGAACTGGCAGGTGATATAGCAGGCCGGCTCTCCGGGGCGGACGTCGATCAGCGCGCGGTCCAGCCGGGTGCCCAGCATCCAATGCCCCGTGGTCAGCGCCACATAGGCAATCGGGATGTAGGTCAGCGGATTGCCGAAGAACGTCGCCATCAACGAGGCAAGGATATTGCCGCGCATGACCGTGGCGATGGCGGCGGCGACGAGGAAATGCAGCCCGTAGAACGGTGTGAAACTGGTGAAGACGCCGGCCCAGATCCCGCGAGAGATCTTCTCGGGCGTGTCGGGCAGACGCCGGACCCGGTGCCGCACATATTGCGCCGCCCGCCCCCAGCCGCCACGGGGCCAGAGGAATTCCAGCAGTACCCGCCAGAGAGGTCGCCTGTCTCTGCGTCTGAAGACCACCTGTTCAACCACCTTTGCCCGGCTTCGGGCGACTAGCTTTGCCGTTGCACCTGCCCTGCGCGATTGGGGTCGCGGTGCCGTGCGATCGCGGCCACGTTGCTGTCCGCCTCAAGCACGTTCATGATCACGTGCATATGTTCTGTGTCCCGCAGGTCAACCTCGATCAGCAGGCGGAAGTAATCGGGCTTGCGGTCGATGAACACCAGATCCGAGATATTGGCGTCATTCTCGCCGATGAGGGTGCAGATCCGGCCCAGAACGCCCGCGTCGTTGGTGATCGTCATTTCCAGCGTGATCGTGTTGGTCGGTGAGTGCGTCCCCTCTTGCCAGCGCAGATCGATCCAGCGTTCGGGCTGGTCTTCGAGCGTGGCCAGCACATCGCAGTCGATGGCATGGACGACGACACCTTCACCGCGATAGGTGATGCCGACGATCCGCTCTCCGGGGATCGGCTGGCAACATTGGGCGCGGCGGTGGGTCTGGTTGGCTTCAAGCCCGACGACGGCGCGGCGCGACTCGATCTCGTTTCCGGCGGATTTTGCCAGCTCGGGGTAGATCGCCGTCACCACATCGCGGGACGTGATCTCGGCCGCGCCGACCCGCTCAAGCAGATCATCCACATTGCCCAGACCGAGGAACTTTCCGGCGGTCTTGAGCGCCTTGTCCGTGGCCGATTTGCCCACGTTCTCAAAGCCCACGCGGACCAGTTCACGGCCCAGCCGGATGAACCGTTCGCGGTCCTCTTCGCGCAAGGCGCGGCGGATTGCGGTCTTGGCGCGTCCGGTGACGGCGATGTCGATCCACGTGGCCTGCGGGCTTTGTCCCTCGGCGGTGATGACCTCGACCGACTGGCCGTTCTTGATTCGGGTCCAGAGCGGCACGCGCAAACCGTCGATCTTGGCGCCGACGCAGGCGTGCCCGATGCGGGTGTGGATGGCATAGGCGAAATCGATCGGCGTGGCGCCCCGCGGCAGCTTGATCACGTCGCCCTTGGGCGTGAAGCAGAACACTTGGTCCTGATACATCTCGAGCTTGACCATATCGAGGAATTCGCCGTGGTCGTGATCCTCATCCAATCGTTCGGTCAGCTGCGCGATCCAGCGGGCGGGATCGACCGCGAAGCGGTTCTCGACGCGGATGCCGTCGCGGTAGGACCAGTGCGCGGCGACGCCGGCCTCGGCCACCTCGTGCATCTCGACGGTGCGGATCTGCACCTCGACCCGTTTGCCGTCGCGGCCCGACACGGTGGTGTGCAGCGACCGGTAGCCGTTGGATTTCGGCTGGCTGATGTAATCCTTGAACCGCCCCGGCACCGCGCGCCAACGCTGGTGGATCGCCCCCAGCGCAAGGTAGCAATCGGTCTCGGTCTGGGTGATGACGCGAAAGCCGTAGATGTCGGACAGGCGGGAGAAGCCCTGCTCCTTCTCCTGCATCTTGCGCCAGATCGAATAGGGCTTCTTGGCCCGGCCATAGATGTCGGCGGCGATGCCCGCCTTCTCCATCTCGAGCTCCATGTCGGTCTGGATCTTCTCGATGACGTCGCCGGTTTCACGCTGCAGGGTGATGAAGCGGCGGATGATGGAATTGCGCCCCTCGGGGTTGAGGACGCGGAAGGCAAGGTCTTCAAGCTCCTCGCGCATCCACTGCATCCCCATGCGGCCCGCCAGCGGCGCATAGATGTCCATCGTCTCGCGCGCTTTCTGGGCCTGCTTGTCGTCGCGCATGGACCTGATCGTGCGCATGTTGTGTAGCCGGTCCGCCAGCTTGACCAAGGTCACGCGCAGATCGCGCGACGTCGCCATGAAGAGCTTGCGGAAATTCTCGGCCTGCTTGGTCTCGGTCGAGTGCAGTTGCAGGTTGGTCAGCTTGGTGACGCCATCGACAAGCTCGGCGATCTCGGTGCCGAACCGCTCTTCCACCTCGCTGAAGGTGGCTTTGGTGTCCTCGATCGTGTCGTGCAGCAGCGCGGTGATCAGCGTCGCATCGTCCATCTGCTGTTCGGCAAGAATGGCGGCGACGGCGACCGGATGGGTGAAATAGGGCTCACCGGAGTGACGGAACTGGCCGTCGTGCATCTCAGCGCCGAAGGCAAAGGCATCGGCGATGAGCTTGGCATTGGTTTTCGGGTTATAGGTGCGGACCAGCGTGATCAGGTCATCAGCAGTGATCATGCCGGGGGTGCCGCCTTACTTCTGGCCCTGAGCTTCCATCAAAGCGCGCAGGAGTTTCTCTTCGCTGAGGTCGTCCTCGGCGGGTTTGTCAGCCTCGGGCGAGCCGCCGCCCATGAGCAGCGCCATGGAATCCTCTTCCGGCTCGTCAACCTCGATCTGTGACTGGTTCGCTTCGATCATCCGTTCCCGCAGGTCGTCGGCGGTCTGGGTTTCCTCGGCAATCTCGCGCAGGGACACGACGGGGTTCTTGTCGTTGTCGCGCGGCACCGTCAGCGACGCCCCGGCCGAAATTTCACGTGCCCGGTGAGCGGCAAGCATCACCAGTTCAAAGCGGTTCGGAACCTTGTCAACGCAGTC
Source organism: Thalassorhabdomicrobium marinisediminis (assembly GCF_003072065.1). Taxonomy (GTDB): domain Bacteria; phylum Pseudomonadota; class Alphaproteobacteria; order Rhodobacterales; family Rhodobacteraceae; genus Octadecabacter; species Octadecabacter marinisediminis. Next base: position 206,084 of record NZ_QCYG01000006.1, on the reverse strand, counting down.
TTCAACGGTCACGCGGGCCATGAGGGCACTCCAATCAGATCGTAGGGCAAATAGAATATGGGCGGTCGAACCGGCTACTTAGACCCTTGACCCCAATAACACAAGCCGATTCGCATCACGTCAGCGTGGTCACGCTGTCCCGTTCGGCCCGTGGCCGTGCGTCGAGCATCTGCGCGATGGTCTGACCGGTCACCGGATGGCTCCAGTCCGGCGCCAGCTCGGCCAAGGGTACCAGAACGAAGGCGCGGTCGGCCAGCCGGGGGTGCGGCAATATCAGGCGATCCGGGGTCGCGGCCTTCTGCGCCTCCAGCGGCAAGTTGGACCAGTGCTGAAAGGTGGCGCGATCGGGCAACACAGCCCCTCCGCAGGCGATCAGATCAAGGTCGAGCGTGCGCTGCCCCCAGCGCGCCACCCGCTCGCGCCCGAACTCCGCTTCGACCCCGTGCAGAAGCTCAAGAATTTCCGTCGCGTCAAGATCGCTGCGGAACGCGGCGCCGGCGTTGACGAAATCGGGCCCAGCTCCGGCAGGGAAGGCGGGCGTTTGATATAGCCTACTGGCCTTGAAATCACTGAAAATTTCACGGAGCGTGAAAATTGCGGCTTCCACCGTGGCCCTCGGCGACCCTGCGCGAGAAGGCGCGTTTCCGCCCAGCGCGACCAACACAATGTTGCTACCCTGCGAATCTTGCCCTTGCGGCACCGCTCATTTCCCCTACATTTGGCAAACCCTGTCGGGGATGACCACTCATTTACCCACCTTCCCATCGGCATGGGGTTTTTGAAAGGATTTTTTCAATGTTCTATCGTGATGAGAAGCTCGCGCTCTTCATCGACGGGTCGAATCTATACGCCGCTGCAAAATCTCTCGGGTTTGATATCGACTACAAGCTGTTGCGCCAGGAATTCATGCGCCGCGGCAAGATGGTGCGCGCCTTCTACTATACGGCCCTGCTGGAGAATGACGAGTATTCGCCGATCCGCCCCCTGGTGGATTGGCTGCATTACAACGGCTTCACCATGGTCACCAAACCGGCCAAGGAATTTACCGATTCCATGGGGCGCCGGAAAATCAAGGGCAACATGGACATCGAGCTTGCCGTCGATGCGATGGAGCTTGCCCCTCATGTCGATCATATCGTCATCTTCTCGGGTGATGGCGACTTCCGGCCCTTGATCGAAAGCCTGCAGCGGCGCGGCGTGCGCGTGTCGATCGTCTCGACGATCCGCAGCCAGCCGCCGATGATCGCTGACGAGTTGCGCCGCCAGTGCGACAATTTCATCGAGCTGGACGAGCTGCGCGACGTCATCGGCCGCCCCCCCAGAGAGCCGCGCCCGGCCCCGGCGCCGGAACTGAGCGACGAAGAAGAATAAGCCCCGGGTTCGCGAAATTTTCGCGATCCCTATCCCTTATTTAATTGATTTGGCCGGCCTATGAATTAGAGTATTCCCGAATTGTTTTTCGGGGATTTATGTTAACCAGTGATGCAGGTCGTCTTGAACGCCATACCACGATCCGGGACCTTTGGTCCGAAGCTCTAGACATCCTGTCTGCGCATCATATCGAATTCGTGATCTACATCTCGGTTGCTGCGGATCGCACCGAACCTCTCGTCCTCACGAACATGCCCGAGCTCTATCACGACGCCGCGCCGGTGACGGATCCGTTCCTCGAGCATTGCTGCAATTCCTACGAAATCACGCACACAGGTCCGGGCTATCTGTCGGCCCATCCCTATCTGTCCGAGGCGGACCGGTCTTTCGTCGAGCGCGCCGGAGAGGTCGGGTTCCAGTCCGGGCTGGGCATCCCTATGCGACTTCAGGGGTCGACCCGGTTTGGCGGCTTCAATCTTGGCACGCGGCTGGATCGACCGGCCTTCGAAGCGCGGATCGTCCCCAAGCAAGAGGAGTTCCGCGTGTTCTGCCTCTTGTTGCACCGCAAGATCGAAGAGTTGATGGCGGACACCCCCCCGAGAGAGACGGAGTTCCGCGACCTTCTGATCACCCCGCCGGATGCGCAGCTTGCCGGTCTGAGCCCGCGCGAGCGTGAGGTGATCTACCTGATCGCCCGGGGCCTGACGCGCAAGGAATGCGCCCGGCATTGCGGCATTTCCCCCCATACCGTCGCGGAATACACCAAAAGCGCCTATCGAAAGCTCGGCGTGACAAACCGCAAGGACGCCGCAGCGAAACTGTCCTATCTCTGACCCGGCCCCCCAAACTCAACCGCCGCCAGAGGGGGACACTGCAGCGATGACCGTGCCACTCACACAGGGTCACCGCTACAGCTTTGGTAAAGACATTTTGAAAATGTTCACGTCAGCCCCGAAAGGCTGTGAATGACCGGATCATGCCAAGGGGGGCTGATCCGGACAATCCCCCCACGTGGGGGGTGTGCTCTCGCTCAGCCACCCAACTCACGCGCGAGTGCGGCGTTCATCTCGTCATGGCGCTCGATGATCTCCTCGGGCCAAGTGCTTTTGATATAGGCCATGACGGCGCGAATCTCGTCGTCTGTCATCACCTCGCCATAGCCGGCCATGTCGCTTTCGTAGCCGTCGCCGACCAATGCGGCGGTGCCGAACTTCACGATCTGGAACAGCTGCAGGTCGGGATGGTGCCAGGTGTGCCCGGTTTCATCATGCGGCGGTGCCAGCGCGCGCCCGTTCGGCCCCCGTTCGCGCCAGTTGTCCTGTCCTTCGAGGTTCGCCCCGTGGCACGAGGCACAGAACGACTCGTAGAGGGTCTCGCCTTCCGCGACCACGGCCGCGTCGTCATAGGGAAACAGGGTCGCGGTCTGTGGTGCGCCATCGTTCTGCGCAGAGACAAGCGCCGCGCCCGCCCCGATTGCGGCTGCGGCAACAGCAAGGGCTGCGGCTATGCGGTGGGTGTTCTTCATGATCAATCCTTCGGTTCTCGATCCGCGCGGGCTACAAGATTCCCCCTACCGGAAGGCAAGCGAATATTCGATCACGCCCGCGTGGGTGACTGGACGCCCGCAGCACAAGGTCTTAGGTCTGGCAAAAGTTTCCGGTCCGGCCCTACGCAGGAGTGATCCCATGACCAAACCACCGCTGACGCTTTATCTGGCCGCCCCGCGCGGATTCTGCGCCGGCGTGGACCGTGCGATCAAGATCGTCGAGATGGCGCTCGAGAAATGGGGCGCGCCTGTCTTAGTCCGGCACGAGATCGTGCACAACAAATATGTGGTCGATGACCTCAAGGCGAAGGGCGCGATCTTTGTCGAGGAGCTGGACGAATGCCCCGACGACCGCCCGGTGATCTTCAGCGCCCACGGCGTCCCCAAAGCGGTGCCCGCCGCCGCCGCCCGGCGCGAGATGGTCTATGTCGATGCGACCTGCCCGCTGGTCAGCAAGGTGCATATCGAAGCCGCTCGCCACGCAGAGAACGGCCTGCAGATGATCATGATCGGCCACGCCGGGCACCCCGAGACCATCGGCACCATGGGGCAATTGCCCGAGGGCGAAGTGCTGCTGGTCGAAACGGTCGAGGACGTAGCCAAAGTCGCGCCGCGCGATCCCGAACGTCTGGCCTTCGTCACCCAGACCACACTGTCGGTGGACGACACCGCCGACATCGTCGCCGCCCTGAAGGCCCGTTTCCCGGCGATCATCGGCCCGCACAAGGAAGACATCTGCTACGCGACCACCAACCGGCAAGAGGCGGTCAAGGCGATGGCGCCGAAAACCGATGCCATGCTGGTCGTCGGCGCGCCCAATTCCAGCAACAGCCAGCGTCTGCTCGAAGTGGGCCGCAAGGCCGGCTGCGCCTACAGCCAACTGGTGATGCGGGCCGAGAACATCGACTGGCGGGCGCTTAACGGGATCAGCAGCATCGGCATCACCGCCGGCGCCTCGGCCCCCGAGGTTCTGATCAACGAGGTGATCGACGCCTTCCGCGACCGCTTCGACGTGACCGTTGAGCAGGTGGAAACCGCCGTCGAGAACGTCGAGTTCAAGGTGCCGCGCGTGCTGCGCGAACCCGCCTAGACCGGGGCTGTCATGTCACCCAACACCGCGACCTTCCTTGAAATCCCCCGTCCGGCGCTGATCCTCGGGCTGGCGGGCTTGCTGCCCTTCGTCTGGGGGGTGGTGACGCTCTATTCGCCCGCGCTCGCCGCGCTCACGACCGAGGCGATCGGGCCGCGATTTTCCGGCCCCTATGTGGGGCTGGCCTACGGAACAGTTATCCTGTCGTTCATGTCCGGCGTGCTTTGGGGCTTTGCCGCCAACACCAGCGGCGCACAGGCGGCGGTGGGCTACGCATTGTCCACCCTGCCCGCGCTCTGGGCGTTCTTCATGGTCGGCGGCGGGCCGGTGTCTGCGGCGATCAACCTCATCACGGGCTTTCTGGCGCTCCTCGCCCTCGACTACGTCTTTTGGCGCTGGGGGCTGGCCCCGCGCTGGTGGATGGCGCTACGCTGCATTCTGACAGGAGGGGTCATCATGTGCTTGTTGCCCATAACGCTATGACGACAGACAAGGAAACGCTCGCCGTTTATGACGCGCGGGCCGAGGATTACGAAAGCCGGTTTGCCGGTGACGCGCCAAGTGCCCTGTTGCAGCGATTCATCAACGCGGTGCCCGACGGCGGGCGCGTGCTGGATCTGGGCTGCGGGCCGGGCAGCGCGGCGGCACATATGGCGGCGGCGGGCCTGCGGGTCGATGCCACGGATGCCTCTCCCGAAATGGTGCGCCTGGCGCAGGCGAAGCCCGGTGTCACCGCGCGGCAGGCAACCTTCGACGAGCTGGACGCAACCGCGCTCTACGATGGCATCTGGGCGAACTTCTCGCTGCTGCACGCCACGCGCGCGGACCTGCCCCGCCATCTGGACCGCATCGCCACCGCGCTGAAGGACGCGGGCGTCTTTCATATCGGGATGAAAACCGGCGATGGCGAAGGGCGCGACACGCTGGGGCGCCGCTACACCTATGTCCGCGCGAAAGAGCTGCGGCAGATGCTGGAAGCCGCCGGGCTGGACATCATCGCCCAGGACACCGGGCATGAGGTCGGTCTGTCGGGCAGCGACGATTGGTGGATCGTTCTGATGGCGCAGAAACATCATGGCTGAGCTTTTTGCCTATACCGATGGCGCCTGTTCCGGCAATCCCGGCCCCGGCGGCTGGGGCGCCCTTCTGGTCGCGCGCGATGGCGGGGTCGTCGTCAAGGAACGCGAACTGAACGGGGGCGAGGCGCGCACCACCAACAATCGGATGGAACTGCTCGCCGCGATTTCCGCGCTTGAGGCCCTGTCCAAGCCGTCGAAACTGACCGTCGTCACCGACAGCTCCTACGTCAAGGACGGGATCACCAAGTGGATCTACAGCTGGAAGGCGAAGGGCTGGAAGAAGAAGGGCGGCGAGATCAAGAATATCGACCTTTGGCAACGGCTGGACGCCGCGCGCGCGCGCCATGACGTGACGTGGGAATGGGTCAAGGGCCACGCCGGCCACCCCGAGAACGAGCGCGCGGACGAGTTGGCGCGGGCCGGCATGGCGCCCTACAAACCGGCCAAGGCGGGAACGCGGGCCGCGTCATGACCGCAACGCTCGCGCTGGATTACGCGGCGGTCTTCGTGTTTGCCCTGACCGGCGCGCTGGTGGCGAGCCGTGCGCAACTCGACATCGTCGGCTTCGTCTTCATGGCTTGCCTGACGGCGGTGGGCGGCGGCACGATGCGCGACGTGATCCTGAAACGCGCGGTGTTCTGGGTGGAAGAGCCGACATACATCTTCGTCGCCAGTCTGGCCGCCGTGCTGGTGTTCTTCACCGCCCATGTGCTTGAATCTCGGCTCAAGGCGATCTTCTGGCTGGATGCGGTGGCGCTGTCCGTCGCCGTGCCTGCGGGGGTGGCGGCGGCGGTCGATCAAGGCGCGTCCTGGCCCATCGTGTTGATCATGGGGATCACGACCGGCTGTCTGGGCGGGCTCATGCGCGACGTGGTCTGCAATGAGGTGCCGCTGGTCCTCAAACAGGGGGAACTCTACGTGACCTGTGCGCTGGCCGGGGCGGTTGCGGCGGTTCTCACCCTCACGGCGGCGGGGCCGCTGCCTCTGGCGCTGCTGCTCTGCGGCGCGGTCACCTTCGCCTTGCGGGCCGGGGGCCTTGCCTTCCAGTGGCGACTGCCGGTCTATAAAAGCCAGCCGCCGCGCAGCTAGGCGTCACAGGAACCGCGCCTCGGGCGCCCAGCCTTTCAGCACATCGGCCACCGGCGTCGCTTTCTTGCCCGCCCGCTGCAGGTTCAGAATCTCGACCGAACCATGCCCTGCGCCGATGATCATACGGTCGCCGTCGACATGCACCTCACCGGGGCGCAGGAACAGGTCCGAGGCCGCTGCGCGCAGGAATTTCACCCGCTCTCCGCCCATGTCGCTCCATGCACCGGGGAAGGGTGACAAACCGTTGATAAGCCGCACGATGTCCGGAGCGGGCTGCGCCCAGTCGATCCGCGCCTCGGCCTTGTCGATCTTGCTGGCATAGGTCACGCCCTCCTCGGCCTGCGGCACGGGGGTGAGCGTGTCCAGCCGCGCCAGCGCATCGACGATCGCCTCTGCCCCCAGCGCCGCCAACCGGTCATGCAGATCGCCGGTCGTCTCGCGCGGTGCGATATCAATCTCGCGGCGCAGCAGGACGTCGCCGGTGTCCAATCCGGCGTCCATCTGCATGATGCAGACCCCGGTCTGTGCGTCTCCGGCCATGATCGCGCGGTGGATCGGCGCCGCACCGCGCCAGCGCGGCAAGAGCGAGGCATGGATGTTCAGACAGCCCCGCGTCGGCGCATCCAGCACCGCCTGCGGCAGGATCAACCCGTAGGCCACGACCACAGCCACATCCGCAGCGAGCGCTGCAAAGGCTTGCTGCGCTTCGGCCCCCTTCAGGGACACCGGATGCCGCACCTCAAGCCCCAACGCCTCGGCCCGCGCCTGCACCGGTGATGGGCGCTCTTTCTTGCCACGACCGGCCGGGCGCGGCGGCTGGGAATAGACGGCGGCAATCTCGTGTCCGGCCGCCACCAGCGCGTCCAGCACCGGTACCGAGAACTCGGGCGTTCCCATGAAAACAATACGCATTCCGTTCCCCTTCATCTGACCCGCCAAACTCCCCCCGGAGGGTCGGCCCGCCCCGCGCCTATCCGTTCAGTTTGCGCGCCTTCTTCAGCAACATATCCCGTTTGGTCCGGCTCAGCCGGTCAAAATACATCTTGCCGTTCAAGTGGTCGATCTGGTGCTGCACGCTGGTGGCCCAGAGGCCGACGAAATCCTGCTCGTCCGGCTGTCCCGCCTCGTTGATGAAACGCACGGTCACCGCACGGGGCCGCTCAAGTGCGGCCGAGACCCCCGGCACATTGGGCGAGGCTTCCTCATGCAGGCGCAACTCGTGTGACGCGAGCAGGATCGTCGGGTTCGCCAGCCGCACCGCCTGCCCGCGTTTGTCCGAGGCATCGACCACCGCGAGACGCAGGGCCACGCCCAATTGCGGCGCGGCAAGTCCGACGCCGGGCATGGCATCCATCGCCTCGATCATCTCGTCCCAAAGGGCGCGCACCTCGTCGGTGATCTCCTCCACCTCCCGCGCCGGGGTGCGCAACACGCGCGCGGGATAGGGCACGAAGGGTCTATGCGGCATAACGGGCCTCAAGCGCGGCCCGGTCTTCGGGCGACTGGTGATCGAAAATGACGGTTCCGTTCAGGTGGTCCAGTTCGTGCTGGATGCACCGCGCAAGGATGCCGTCGAACGTGCCGGACATCCGCGTGCCGTCCTGCGCGTCCCATGTCAGTCGGAGTGTCTGGGGGCGCGTCACGGGCATCGGCAGGTCGGGAATGGACAGGCATTGCTCGTCCATGGTCGCCGCCTCACCATGCGCCTTTTCCAGCACCGGATTGATGAAAACACGCGGGTCGCGCGCCCCCTCTTTCCAAGTCACATCGACGACGAAGACCCGGTGCAGCACGGCGATCTGCGGCGCGGCAAGGCCCCGTCCGCCAGCTGCATAGAGCGTGTCGAACAGATCGCCGATCAGCGCCCCGAGTTCAGGGTCCGCAGGATCGACCGGATCGCAAACCTGGCTCAGGACAGGATCGGGCCACAGGCGGAGCTCACGAACGGCCATTCTTGGCCTCTCTGGCCAGTTCGCGCTTCAGCTTTTGCATCTTGCGGGTGATCATCTGCCGTTTCAACGGCTTGAGGTAGTCGATGAACAGCTTGCCGTTCAGATGGTCGATCTCGTGCTGCACGCAGGTGGCCCAAAGCCCGTCAAACTCCTGCTGGACCTGTTTGCCCGCAAGGTCGGTCCATTCCACCTTGACTACGGCGGGACGCTCCACTTCGGCGTATTGCTCGGGGATCGACAGACAGCCCTCTTCATAGACGTTGAGGTCCTCGGACGCTTCGATCACCGTGGGGTTGATCAGCACCATCGGCTCCGGCGTGGCGTTCTCCTCTTTCACGCAGTCCATCACCAGCACCCGCTTAAGGATGCCAAGCTGTGGCGCGGCCAAACCGATGCCCGGCGCGTCATACATGGTTTCAAGCATGTCGTCGGCCAGCGCGGCAAGGTCGCGGTCAAACTCCGCCACGGGATCGGCTTTGGCCTTCAGGCGCGGGTCGGGATGGATCAGGATCGGTCGCAATGTCATGGCGGTCATTTAAGGCGGCCACCTGCAAAGCGCAACGGCAAGGATTTTTCACCTTGCGTTCAAGGGGCTGTCCACTAGCCTTTGAGGTCGACACAACCGCGCAAGGGCAAGATTGATGCAATTCGACTTCGAGACCCAGAAGACCACAGCTGCCGGACGCAGCAGCAAATGGCACATGATGGACGCGCTTCTGGGCCATGAGCCTGCAGACGACATGATCCCCATGTGGGTCGCGCAGATGGATTTCCAGCCCGCCCCGTTCCTGCAGCAGGCGGCCCGGGCCGTCATCGAGGCGGGCGAATACGGATATTTCCCCTATGACAACTTCGCGCAGCGCGTGTCGTGGTGGTATCAGACGCGGCACGGCTGGACGCCGGACCCCGCCCATGTGTTCCCCACACACGGGATCGGCAATGCGGTGGGGCTGGTCCTGCAGGCCCTGACCGAACCCGGCGACGGGATCATTGTCTTCAGCCCCGTCTATCACGAATTCTACAACAAGATCCGCCGCAACGGTCGCGTCGTCGTCGAATCCCCGCTGGAAATCGACGAAACCGGCGTGTTCCGCATGAACCTTTCAGCGCTTGAGGCGCAGCTAAGCGGCACGGAACGGGCGGTGATGTTCTGCAGCCCGCACAATCCCGCCGGGCGGACCTGGACACCGGAAGAAATCCAGGAACTTTCGGCGTTTTGCGCGCGCAACGAGCTGTTGTTGATCTCGGACGAGATTCACATGGATCTGGCCTATCCGGGCTACACGCACACGCCCACCGCGCTCAACGCGCCGGATTCGCTGCCCAATCTGATCGTCCTGTCTGCCGCGTCAAAAACCTTCGACATCGCGGGGCTGCGGACCGGCTATGCCATTGTGCCCGACAGCGACCTGCGCGCGCGGTTCGCGGCGTTCTACGACACGCTGGACATCCAGCCCAACCGGTTCGGCGCGGACCTGACCTGCGCGGCCTATTCGCCCGAAGGCGCGGACTGGGTCGATGCGCTCATGGGGGTGTTGGACGGCAACCGGACGGCGCTTTGTGACGGCTTGAACGAAGTTCCGGGCCTGCGCGCCATGCCCATGGAGGGGACCTATCTGGGATGGGTCGATTTCAGCGGCACCGGCATGTCCGACGCCGAGGTGCGCAAACGCCTGTATGAGGACGCCCGCGTGCTGCCCACGCCGGGCGATGGTCTGGGCACCGGCGGCGCGCTGCATCACCGGTTCAACATCGGCACCCCCCGCGCGCGGGTCGATGAGGCCATCGCGCGGATTCAGCAGGCGTTCCGCGATCTGCAGTAAGCCTAGCGGCCCAGCAGAGCGATCGGGGCATCCTCGTCCCGTTCGAAATCAAGCGGCACTCCACCGCTGGCGCTGGTGTTGCGTTTGAAGTCATAGACCATTTGGTCGCCGTCTTCGGCGGCAGCCACGATCAGGCATTGGCTCAGGTGGCGCCCGCCGTCGTAGATATCGACCAGCCCGCGCAGCTTTGGCGCGTCCTCGAGATCAAGGGCAAACCCCTCCGGCGTCAGACGCAGGATTCGGTAGCTCTCGCCGTTCGCCTCAACCCGCAGGCGGCTGCGTTTGCCCCGTGCGGCACGCTGGGCGGCGCGCAGTTCGGCTGTGATCGAGTCTGGCAAAGATTCAAGCATTGGGGCCTCCATCCTATGGCGATCAGGATGGCGCATTTCTGGTAACCGTCAAGTTAACCCTTTCAAAAAGAACAGACGCGCCCCTAAACCTTCACTTTCGGCCTTAAAACATGGGGTTTGGCCGCATCATAAAGAGCTGAATCCGGGAAGCCGTGATCGTCCGACAACGCGGGACCAAGGAGAATCAGTGCCGTGCGGGTGATCTTGGCGTCGCGCACCTTGGCGCGAATGTCGCCCAGCGTGCCGCGCAGGATCAACTGGTCCGGCCATCCCACGCGGTAGATCACGGCCACGGGGCATTCGGCACCATAATGGGGGATCAACTGCCGCTCGATCTCGCGCAGGGCCCGGATGCCGAGGTGGATCGCAAGTGTCGTGCCCGTGCGGCCGAAGTTCTCCAACGTCTCGCCCGCGGGCATGCCGGTGGACTTCATCGACATGCGGGTGAGCACGATGGATTGCGCCACTTCCGGCACGGTGAGTTCCTGCCCAAGCGCCGCCGCCGCCGCCGTATAGGCCGGCACGCCCGGGATGATCTCATAGTCGATCCCGTCCGCTTTCAAGCGCCGGATCTGCTCGGCAATCGCACCGTAAAGCGACGGGTCGCCCGAGTGCACTCGCGCGACGTCCTGCCCCTTTTCGTGGGCCTTGACGATTGCCGCGTGGGTTTCGTCCAGATGCATGGGGGCGGTGTCCATGACCAAGGCACCTTCGGGCGCAATGGACACGACCTCTTCCGGGACCAGCGAGCCTGCATACAAACACACAGGACAGGCCGCGATCAGTCGCGCGGCCTTGAGGGTCAGAAGCTCCGGATCGCCCGGACCGGCGCCGATGAAATAAACAGTCATGATGTGGCCTCAGGCATGTAAGGGTCGTGGCGTTTGACGGTCAGGTCGCCGTCGATCTTGCGGGCATAGCCGCGCGGGGTGAACATGCGCGGCCCTTCGCCCAACTGAGCCAGACGCGTGTTGGACGAACCGACCAGCACGACGGTGAGCATATCGACCTCGTCCACCTCCAGCGCGTCCAACCGGCGATAGCGCACGTGCTCGGTCGGTCGGCCAAGGTTCGTCGCCAGCATCACCGGCGTATCGGCCGGGCGGTGTCGCAGAAGAATATCCCGAGCCTCGGCCAGCAGCGTGCGGCGGGTTTTCGAGACGGGATTGTAGAAGGCAATGACAAAATCCCCCTCGGCCGCCGCCTGCAACCGGCGCAGAATGTCGTCGCGCGGGGTCAGCAGGTCCGACAGGCTGATGGTGCAGAAGTCGTGCCCCAATGGCGCCCCGGCCCGTGCCGCGGCCCCTTGCAAAGCACTCACCCCGGGCGAGCAGATGACCTCGACCCGACGGGCGGCATCGCTGACCCCTTCGGCGTCGGGGCCCCGGTCGAGCAATTCGAACACCAGCGCGCCCATGGCATAAATGCCCGCATCACCCGAGCAGACCAGCGCGACGTTCTTGCCTTGGGCGGCTTGCTCCAACGCATAGCGGCACCTGGCCTCCTCTCCGCCCAGCGGGAAGTCAGACCGGGTCTTGCCTGCTGCCAAGGGACCAAGCAGGTCGATGTAGAGCCCGTAGCCCACAAGCTCCTCAGCCTCGCCAATCAAGCGCGACACCTCGGGCGTGCGCCAGGCGGCTTGCCCCGGCCCGATGCCGACAACGCTGAGACGCCCGCGGGCGCGGCCCCGCAATTCGGTGATCGGCTGCGGCGCGCGAGCCAAGGCGCAGGTCGTTGTCGCGGTCTTGGTCTTTTCGACCTGCAAGACCGCGTCCGATCCCGCTGCTGCCAAAGCCGCAGCTTCGCAGACGCCATGGGTGCCGACCTCGGCCTTTACGACGTCAGACGGGTTGGCCAACCGTGGGGTTTCCGCGTCCAGCTCGCCGGCCGTGAAAACGCGCAGCGGCACGCCAAGACGTTTCGCAGTTTCGATGATCGCCGGTTCATCTGCCTTCAAATCGATCGAGGCCACACAGGCAATCGCTCCTTCAGCGATGCCACGCTCGTCCAGAACGCGCTGCACGTGCTGCCACATCTCTTCGACATCGGCATTGCGCGCGCAGCCCAGCCCGAGCGTAAAGCGTTGCGGATGATACACAAGGCGCGCGTCGGACCCGGCCTCGGGCGCGTCGGTCACGGTGAGCGATACCTCCGGCCCCGCGGGCAGCTCGGCGTCGAAGATCGGCGCGCCCTCCCTCGTGACGCCGCCACCGGACAGAAGGGCCGCCATCACCGGCTTGGCGTCCTGCGGGTTCTGCAAACGGAAGCCTTCCGGCGGTTCATCCAGCGCCACCCCAAGCGCCACATCCCCCGCGGTCGTCACCGCCGCGACACCGCCCAGCGCATCGGCCACCTGCCGCGCCAACCGGTTGGCGCCGCGATGCCCGCCCAGCAGCGGCACCACAACCCGCCCGTCGTCCGACACGGACAACACCGGCGGCTCGCTCGTCTTGTCGTTCAACAGCGACGCGACCCCACGGATCAAGATCCCAGAGGCGCAGACCCCGATGATCGGCACGCCCGCCGCGAACAGATCCCGTGCATGATCCAGCGCGTTAGCAAAGAAGGCATCGGCGCGATCGACCCGCCCTTCTCGGCCATGCACTGCACAGCCCAGCGCATCGGCGATGGCATGGGCGGTGGCTTCGCCGGATTTCGACAGGGCAAGGATTACCGGGGTGAGAGCCATGGGTCGGCCCCTTTCGTCAGCAGGATCATTGAAAAATAAGGCGCCCGCTCCGGGGCCTGCGACAGCGGCACGACAACCTGTTCGGGCAGGGTCGCGCGTTCGATATAACTCGCCTGTTCCGTCAAGCCGAGGCTGTCTATCACTGCGCGGATCTTCGGCAGGTGCCGCCCGACCTTCATAATTGCCACGGCCTCGGCGCCGGCGATCCGGTCGCGCAGCTCGGCCTCGTCCATCGGGCCGGGCAACACGGTCAGCCGCTCATTCCGCGCCACGAGCGGCCGCCCGGCTTCGGCCGCACAGGCGGTGATTGACGTGACGCCGGGCACCACACGAACCTCGAAGCGGTCCTTCAGGCGGGCGTGCACATACATGAAGGAGCCATAGAAGAACGGGTCCCCTTCGCACAGGCAGACAACATCCTGCCCGGCCGACAACGCCCTGGCGATCTCTGCCGCGCCTGCGTCATAAGCGGCCTGCGCCGGTGCGCGGGCCACGGTCATGGGTACGTCCATCACGATCTCGCGCACGCCGTCCGGTATCAACTCCGCTGCAATCGCACGGGCGAAGCTCTCGCCCCCGGCCAGCGCAGGATAGGCGATCACCTCCGCCCGCTCGATCAGGCGCGCCGCGCGCAGAGTGATCAGATCCGGCGCGCCGGGTCCAAGCCCCACGCCATACAGGGTTCCGGCTGCGGTCACAGGCGCCCCCCCGGCTTCATCTGACCAGGTAAACTCGCCCCGCAGGGCCGATCCGCCACGGGCTCCGTCATCGCTTGATCAGGCTCCACTGCGTCACCGGCATCGACGGACGCCAGCCGGTCAGCCGCCCCACCGGTTCCGCGCGATGGGTCTGCAACTTCACCAGATCGCCGCCGAACTCGCGATGCAGGGCGATCAATTCGGCCTCGGATTCCAGTGTCACCGCATTGGCCACCACGCGGCCAAGGGGCCGCACGGCGGCCCAGACCGCCTCGAACGTCGCCCGCGACAGCCCGCCGCCGATGAAGACCGCGTCCGGTGCCTCCAAGCCGTCCAGCGCAGCGGGCACCGTGCCGTCGATCAGTTCCAGCTTGGGCGCGCCCAGCGCCAGCGCGTTCTCGGCGGCCATGGCGCGGCGGTCGGCGCGCGGCTCGATCCCGATGGCGCGGGCATAGCGCGCGGCACGCATCCATTCGATAGCGACCGAGCCGCAGCCGGTGCCGATGTCCCAAAGCAGCGCGCCCCGCATGGGCATGAGCTTGGCCACGGTGGCGGCGCGCACCTCTTGCTTGGTCATGGTGCCGTCGGACTGGAACAGATCATCCGCAAGCCCGGGCACCCGGGGCAGAAGGGCCGCATCGGGGGCGGCGACACAATCGATGCACAGCGTGTTGAACGCCGGCACTTCATGCGCCCAATCGGCTGCGGTGCCGTCAAAGCGTTCTTCACGCGCACCGCCCATGGCCGCCAGCACGGTCAGGTGCGACCCGCCGAACCCCCGCTCACTCAGGAACTTCGCAATCTGGCCGGGGGTTTCCGCGCCGGTGGTCAACACGATCAGCTTCTGGTCCGGTTGGATGAAGGCGATCATCTGCTCCACCGGACGCCCATGCACGGTGAGCGTTTCGACATCCGCCAGCGACCATCCCATGCGCGCGGCGGCCAGCTGGAAAGCGCTCAGTTGCGGGTGATAGACGATCTCCTGCGGGGGGATGGCGCGGCCGATGCGGGCCCCGACCGAGAACCACAGCGGATCGCCGGTCACGAGCACCACGACCCGGCGATCTTTCAATGCCACCAGCGTGTCGATCATCGCATCAAAGGGTGAGGGCCAGGCGATGCGCTCGGCACCCGGGTTGGCCGACAACGTGTGATGCCGGTCGCCGCCGACGATCACCTCGGCCGCTTCGACCACGGCGCGGGTGGCGGGGGTCAGCCCGTCCATGCCATCTTCACCGATCCCGACGATATGCAGCCACGGCGGGGTCATGATTGCACCTCGGGTAGCCCCGCCGCCAGCGCGTTCACCGCAGCCGACGCCATGGCAGAGCCGCCCTTGCGACCGCGCAGGGCGATGAAATCGACCCCGCGCGGATTGGTCGCCAGTTCGGCTTTGGACTCCGCCGCGCCCACAAAGCCCACGGGGAAGCCCAGAATCGCAGCCGGTTTCGGGAAGCCCTGATCGAGCAGGTCGAGCAGGTGGAAAAGCGCCGTGGGCGCGTTGCCGATGGCGACCACCGCACCTTCGATGTGCGGCTCCCAGAACTCCACCGCAGCGGCAGAGCGGGTGTTGCCGATGGCGCGGGCGTGCTCGGGCGTGCGCGGATCGTTAAGCGTCACGATCACCGGGTTATCCTTGGGCAGGTAGCGGCGGATGATCCCCGCACCGACCATTTCACAGTCGCACAAGATTGGCGCGCCGTTTTGCAGCGCCTGCGCCCCCGCTTCGGTCACGGTCTGGGTATAGGCCAGACGGTCGGCGATCTCGACCATGCCGCAGGCGTGGATCAACCGGGTGATGATCTTGTGCAACGGCTCCGGGAAGCGCTCAAGCCGGGCTTCCTTCGCCACGGTGGCGAAGCTTTGCGCGTAGATGGCCGCGGGGTCTTTTTCGTAGGGGCGCATGGGCGGGCCTTTGGGTGTGGAGGCCAGACGACAGGGCCTCCGGCGGGAGTTTAATGGTCAGATGAAGGGGCAAGCGCCGCGCGAGGCAGGCTGCCGCACGACAACTGATCGCGATGGCCGATCATGCCTGCACCTTGCGCGCGCTTTCGGGGCCGTGGGGGTGGTCCGCATGGGGGTATTCGGCATGGTGATGGTGGTCGTGCCCGTGGTCATGATCATGCCCGTGATGGTGGTGGTCGTGTCCATGGTGGTGGTGATGTCCGCCCATCTCCAACCGGCACAGGCCCGTGCAGAAGCTGTCGCAGAGGCTGCAATCGGCCACGTTCGACCCAGGCGCCGAGGCGCCCTGCCCTTCGACGTGGTGGTGATGGCTTTCCTGCACCGCGCCGACTTCGCCTTCGAAGCCAAGCACCTGCACGCGGTATTTGCACAGCACGCAGGTGGGCGGCGGGGTGTCGGAAAACGCGGGGTGAGTGCGCTGGTCCGGGGTGATGTGCCGGTGTTCGCCGTTGTCAAAGGCCAGCACCTGTTCGCGGTAGCCGCAGATGCCGCAGTTGGGCGGCGGCGTGCTTCCCGTCTGCTCGATGATCCGTTCGGCAAAGGTCTCAAGAACCCCCGGATGGTCACCCAGATAATCCGCTTTCACGAACTGGAGTCCGGGGTGCTCGGCCGCGACCTGATCGGTGAAGCCGTAGATCCGATCGATCAGGATGCCCGAGAACAGGAAATAGGGCGCGACGATGATGCGTTTGTAGCCGAGTTTCGCAGCGTGGCTGAGGCAGGGCTCGACCAGCGGGAAGGTCACGCCGGAATAGCCGACCTCAAGCCAGCCAAAGCCCATCCCCTCTTGCAGCATCCGCGCGATCTTGGCGACGTTGCCGTTGGCGTCGGGGTCTGACGCGCCACGACCGATGACGACAAGGCAGGTGTCATGGCGCGAAATTTCGCCGTGGGCGGCATTGGCTTCAGCCTCGGCCTCTTCGATGCGGCCCGCAGCGGCGGCGATCATCTTCGGATCGACGCCGAGCTCGCGGCCATAGGAAATCTCGATCCCGTGTTTGGCGGCATAGGTGTTGAGCACCGTGGGGATGTCGTTCTTGGAGTGCATCGCCGCGAACAACATGCCCGGCACCGCCAGAATGCGCGTGCAGCCGCTGGCGCGCAGCTTGTCGAGGCCGTCGCGGATCACCGGGTTGGCAAACTCGAGATAGCCGTATTCGGTCTGCCAGTCGGCAGGCAGCAGCGCGGGCAGCTTGTCGGCCAGCGTGGCGAACTCATCCACGGCCGATTGCGACCGCGACCCGTGCCCGCAGATCATCACGCCAGTCTTTTGCGCGCTCATGCCGTTGCGTCTTCCGCGTCGCCCTCGGCCGTATCCTCTTCGACCTTTGCGCCCTGCGCATCTTTCGCCTTTTTGCGGATGCCCCAAAGGGCGATGGCCCCGGCGATGGCAATACCGCCCAGAGCGATCCAATGGTCATGACCGCCCAGCTCTCCGAGGTGGCCGGGATGGGCCAAAGCGGGGCCTGCGGTGAGCAGCATCAGGGGGGTGAGGAAGAGGCGCATGTCAGGTCTCCTTGTCGTGGGGCATGCCAGAGACCCGCGGCGCGGGCGTTGACGATGTGCGCGTCAGGTCCCCGTTTTGGGTCAACCCTTGGCGCACCAACCTCTCTGGCCGCCCGATTGGGTGGCGTCGTCCCTCTCCCTATAGCGGGAACGTCCTGTCGTCGCAAACCGAATAGCGGCACAGACGTTCTCTTTGGCGACCTGTGCGGAAATGCACGATCCTTGCGCTATGGTGGGGCTAACCGAACAGATCGCGACGCACTAGGTCTGCGGTAACGCAATTTTCAGGAGGACCCGATGGGACAACTCGTTGACGGCACATGGCACGACGTCTGGTATGACACCAAGTCAACCGGCGGCGCATTCAAACGCAGCACGGCGAAATTCCGCAACTGGATCACCGCAGACGGATCGCCCGGCCCCACGGGCGAGGGGGGCTTCAAGGCCGAATCAGGGCGCTATCACTTGTATGTGTCCTATGCCTGCCCCTGGGCGCATCGCGCGCTTGTGTTCCGCAAGCTGAAAGGGCTTGAGGATCATATCGGCATCAGCGCCGTGCACCCCGACATGCTGGGCGAAGGCTGGACCTTCGATCAGGACTTTGACGGCGCCACGGGCGACCGCCTGTATGGCCTGCCCTTCGCGCGCGACATCTACCTCAAGGCCGATCCGCAAATCTCGGGCCGGGTGACGGTGCCGATCCTGTGGGACAAGGAGCGTGAGACGATCGTAAGCAACGAAAGCTCAGAGATCATCCGCATGTTCAATTCCGCCTTTGACGGGATCACCGGCAACACCGACGACTACTGGCCCGAAGAGTTGCGCGACGCCATTGAAGAGGTGAACGAGCGTATCTACGACACGGTGAACAACGGTGTTTACAAGGCAGGCTTCGCAACCAGCCAGGAGGCTTATGACGCCGCCGTGGTGCCCCTGTTCGAGAGCCTCGACTGGCTGGAGGACCGTCTGGGGCAGGGCCGCTACCTGATGGGCGACCGGATGACCGAGGCGGATTGGCGGTTGTGGACGACGCTGGTGCGCTTCGACAAGGTCTATCACCTGCATTTCAAGTGCAACAAGAAGCGGATCGTGGATTATCCCAACCTCTGGGCCTTCACGCGGGACCTGTATCAGGTCGACGGGATCGCCGAGACGGTGAACTTCGACCACATCGTGCGGCACTACCACTACAGTCACGACACGATAAACCCCAACCGCATCATCCCCATCAACCCCGATCTGGACTTCGACGCACCGCACGGGCGCGGCTAGGGCGGACGGCGGAGCCGGAGAGCCCCCGCCCCTACCCGTGGGCGGGTGGCTCTCCTTTGTCGCTTGCGGTGTGGCCGGCTTTCCGGTTTTAGTCCTGCCGAAGCAACGAAGGGCTGCGCCATGACCACCTGGATTACGATCTGCGACACCTGCAAGCGCGACGGCTGGGACCAGACCGCCATGGAGCGGACCGACGGCGAGGCTTTGGCCGAACTGGTCGAGCAAGCGGCCGCATCGGCTGAAAATGTGCGCACGCGCCGCGTGTCCTGCACCATGGGCTGCGTGCGGGCCTGCAACATCACCGTGCAGGCGGCGGGCAAGATCAATTACTCGCTAGGCAGCTTCCTGCCCGAGGAAGAGGACGCGCAGGCCATCGTCGACTATGCCGCCAAACATGCCGCATCCGAGACCGGACAGGTCCCCTATCGAGAATGGCCACAGGGTGTGAAGGGGCATTTCGTGTCCCGTCACCAGCCTCTCCCGGAATGAGCAAAAAGCGCGATCACGGGGGCGGGCTGGATGCGGCGGTCGCGGCCTTTGGTGGCACCCGCGAGGGCTGGCTGGACCTGAGCACGGGGATCAATCCGGTGCCTTATCCGGTGGGCCGGATCGGGGCCGAGGCCTGGACCGCCCTGCCCGATCAAGCGGCCATGGACCGCTTGCTCAGCGCCGCGCGCGCGTTCTGGTCCGTGCCCGAGGGGGCGGGGATCGTGGCCGCCAACGGCGCCTCCGCGCTGATCGCGCAGATGCCCGCCGTGGTGGCGCAGATGCAGGGGACCGGCGCGGGCCATCCCGCCAAGGACGTCAGCATCCCCGGTCCGACCTACAACGAACACGCGGCGGCGTTTCGCGCACAGGGCTGGCAGGTGCACCCGCAAGGCCCCGCGTCGGCCCGTGTGATCGTGCACCCGAACAACCCGGACGGGCGGCTCGGGCCCGATGAGGAGCAGGCGGGCGTGACGATCATCGACGAGAGCTTCTGCGACGTAACGCCCGAGGCCAGCTACGTCGGAGACACTGACCCGAACCGGATCATCCTCAAGAGTTTCGGAAAATTCTGGGGGCTGGCGGGCCTGCGCCTTGGCTTCGCGATCTGCGCACCTGCGGTGGCCGCCGACCTGACCGACCGCCTTGGCCCCTGGGCCGTCGCCGGGCCTGCGCTGGAAATCGGCGCGCGGGCGCTGGAGGATCACGACTGGGCTGAGGCCACGCGCGCGCGGTTGGCCGAGGATGCAGCACGGCTGGACGGGCTTTTGCGTCGCAGCGGGGCGAGGGTGGTGGGCGGAACCGACCTGTTTCGACTTTACGAGGTGAAAGACGCGGCGCAAGCCCAGACCCATCTGGCGGAACATCACGTCTGGAGCCGCATCTTCCCCTATTCGCGAACGTGGCTGCGGCTCGGCCTGCCTGCGCCGGACCGGTGGGACCAGCTGGAAGCCGCGCTGACAGGTCTGCGCTGATGGCCGTTCTTCTGGCGATGCTGCTGGATGCGCTTCTGGGTGAGCCACGATGGCTCTGGTCCCGCGTACCGCATCCGGCCGTGCTCATGGGGCGCATGGTTTCCGCCCTTGATGGACGGCTAAACAAGCTCACCCGCACCTCGGGCGTCGTCGCGGTGCTGCTGCTGGTACTGGTCGCCGCGGGGCTGGGCGTGTTGCTTGCTGCCGTGCCCGGTTGGTGGGTCGAGGTGATCGTCGGGGCCATGCTGTTGGCGCAACGGTCGCTTGCGGAACACGTCGCGCGGGTCGCGGACGCGCTGCGCCTGTCCCTAGGCGACGCCCGCCGCGCGGTGGCGATGATCGTCGGGCGCGATGTGCGCGACATGGACGGGCCGGCGGTGGCACGGTCCGCCATCGAAAGCGCGGCCGAGAACCTCAGCGACGGTGTGATCGCACCGCTGTTCTGGTTCGCCCTTGCCGGTCTGCCCGGACTACTGACCTACAAGATCATCAACACCGCCGACAGCATGATCGGCTACCGCACCCCCCGGTATGAAGCTTTCGGCTGGGCGGCGGCGCGGCTGGACGATCTGCTCAACTGGGTGCCCGCGCGTCTGACGGCGGCGCTGATCTGGGCGGTCTCGGGCGGGGCGGCGTCCCGGGGGGCGATTGCGCGCGATGCGGCGCTGCACCGCTCGCCCAACGCGGGCTGGCCGGAAGCCGCGATGGCGCCCGCGCTGGACGTCGCCCTGTCCGGCCCGCGCAGCTATGACGGGCAGATGCAGGATTTTCCGTGGGTCCACGCGCGGGGGCGAAAGGACGCGGGCGCGGATGACATCGACCGCGCCGTGGGTCTGCTTTGGCGGGTCTGGGCGTTGGCACTGCTTGGCATCGCCCTGCTCGTTGCTATTGGATAGCGGCGGCGCAGGCCCCAGATGATCCCACGCCCCCACCCGCGCCTTGAAGCGGCGCGCGGCTGCGTTAGGTTGGCGATGAAATGACAGGAGCCTTTATGTTCAAACCACTCACCCTTGCGCTGACCCTTGTGGCTGGCCCGCTTGCCGCGCAGACCTGCGGCGGGTCGCTGTCGTCGTTCAAGGCGGGTCTGGTCGAAGAAGCCGAAAGCCACGGGATCGACCGCGCCACGGCGCAGGCGTTCCTGTCCGGCGCACGCCTTGACGACGCGGTGATCCGCGCGGACCGGGCGCAGGGCGTGTTCCAGCGTGACTTCATCGACTTTTCCCGGCGTCTGATCTCGAACAACCGGATCGAGAACGGCCGCGCGCAGGCGCAGCGACAAGACGCTATTTTTGACAGGATCGAAGCCGAATTCGGCATTCCCCGGGGTGTCTTGCTGGCCTTCTGGGCGTTCGAGACCGATTACGGCGCAGTGCAAGGCGATTTCAACACGGTCAACGCGCTGGTGACGCTCGCCCACGACTGCCGCCGGCCGGAGCTGTTCCGCCCGCAGGTCTTCGCGGCGATGGAGCTTTACAAGCGCGGTGAGCTGGACCCCGCGACCACCACAGGCGCTTGGGCCGGTGAGATCGGCATGGTGCAGATGCTGCCCGGCGACATCATCGAGAACGGCCGCGACGGGGACGGCGACGGGCGGGTTCTGTTGAAGACCTCGCCCGCCGATGCTTTGCTGTCGGGCGCTTCTGTCCTTTCCTCGCTGGGGTGGCGCCCGAACGAGCCCTGGCTGCAAGAGGTTACGGTTCCGGCCGAAATGGACTGGTCCCTCTCTGGAATCGACACCAAGCGCCCCGCCTCGGACTGGGCCGCCATGGGGGTCAAGGCGCGCACCGGCGAACTGGCGGAGCTTCCCGCGTCGCTGATCCTGCCCATGGGGCGCAAGGGTCCGGCGTTCCTCGCCTATCCGAACTTCGATGTGTATTTCGAATGGAACCAGTCCTTCGTCTATGTGCTGACAGCCGCCTATTTCGGCACCCGGCTGGAGGGCGCACCCGTCTATAACGCGGGCAACCCCGACCCCGGCCTGAGCGGTGAGCAGATTCAGGAGCTGCAGCGCAAGGTGCAAGCGCGCGGCCACGACGTGGGCGGCGCGGACGGGATCATCGGCGCGAACACGCGGATCGCCATTCAGGCGGAACAACAGCGTCTTGGGATGCCCGCCGACGCCTGGCCCACGCCGGCCCTGTTGAACGCGCTGTAAATGCAGTGGGGCGTCTGCTGCACGGCGAAGGCGCCCCTTGCCCAGCTCCTGGCGTTCGTGGCGTGGTATCGCCACCTTGGCGCGACGCACATCTGGCTGCATCTGGACGATGCCGATGCGATCTCGGCCAGTGTTCTGAACCAGTTGGACCGGGTCGAGGCGGTGCTGTGCGACGACGCCTATTGGGCGGATGCAGGGCGAAGACCGGACAAGCAGGAGCCGCGGCAGGTTTACAACATGCAGCGCGCCTATCGGGCGACTGACCTTCCGGTGCTGGCGCACGTGGATGTGGACGAATACCTCCTGCCACAACGGCCCATCTCGGACATTCTTGACGACTGGTCCGGCGACGCTCCGTTTCTGCGGGTGCGCCCGGCTGAGGCGCTGCATGATCCGACGCTGAAAGACGACATTTTCACCGCTAGGCAGTTCCGCCTGCCGTTCCCCGCGGGCATGGTAGAAGAACGCAAATGGGCAGTGCTGGGCGCCTATGCTGCGCTGCTGCCGTCGAACATGCTCAGCCACCGGGCTGGCAAAAGCCTGTTTCGCACCGGGGTTGCGGGGTTGGTCCCGAAGATTCATGCAGGCTCTTTCGGCAAGGACGCACCACCGCTCAAACTGCCCACCCACCCCGAGATCGTCGTGCTGCATTTCCACGCACAGGACCGCGCCACGTGGGAGGCGGCGCTGCCCCATCGCGTGACGAAGGGCGCCTATCGGTTCAACCCGCCGCTCGCCGCGCATCTGGACGGCGCCACGGCAGATGAGATCGCCGCGTTCTACGACGCCACGCAAGTGGCAAGCCCGGAATTGATCGACGCCCTGCGCGGCGAGGGTTTGCTTGTGGAAGCGAAGCTGAACCTGCGCGACAAGGTCGAAGCCCTGCCGTTCTAAGGGCACAACCGCCGTCGCACCACAGACCGCGCAGCACTTAGGCCACCAGCGTCTCGGCTGCTTTCAGGTCCACGCTCACCAACTGGCTCACCCCCTGTTCGCCCATGGTCACCCCGAACAAGCGGTCCATCCGGCTCATGGTCACCGCGTGGTGGGTGATGATCAGAAAGCGGGTGTCCGTGCGGCGCGTCATCTCGTCCAGCAGGTCGCAGAACCGGGTGACGTTGGCGTCGTCCAATGGCGCGTCGACCTCGTCCAGCACACAGATCGGGGCGGGATTGGCAAGAAAGACCGCAAAGATCAGCGCCATCGCCGTCAAGGTCTGCTCCCCCCCCGACAGCAGGCTCAGCGTGCTGAGCTTCTTGCCCGGCGGCTGGCACATGATTTCCAGCCCCGCTTCAAGCGGATCATCGGATTCCACCAGCACCAGCTTAGCCTCCCCCCCGCCGAACAGGTGGGTGAAGAGTGTGCCGAAACTGTCGTTGACCTGCTCGAACGCGGTCAAAAGACGTTCGCGCCCTTCCTTGTTGAGCGATGCAATGCCGGTGCGCAGGGCGCGGATCGCCTCTTCCAGATCGGTTTTCTCCTTGACCAGAAGGTCGTGCTCGTCCTGCACCTCTTTGGCGTCTTCCTCAGCCCGCAGGTTCACCGCGCCCAGCGCGTCGCGCTGACGTTTCAGCCGGTTCACGTCGATCTCGATCGCCTCGGATGAGGGCATCTTGTCCGGGTCGACGGCAAGTTGTTCAAGCAGCTTGTCCGGCGTGATTTCCTGCGCCTCCATGATGCGCTCGGCGGCGGCGGTCACGGTTTCGCGGGCGGCGTCGGCGCGGGCTTCCGCGCGGGCGCGGGCCTCTCTCGCCTCGGAGGCCAGACGTTCGGCGTCGCGTTCCGCGTGGGTCGCCTCGCGCAGGGTGGTTTCGGCTTCGGCCAGCTTGTCCGCCGACGCCCGACGGCGCGCCTCGGCCTCCTCGATCGCCTCGGACAGATCCGCGCGTTTGGCGGCCAGCTCATCCGGCGCGGTCAGCGCCTCTGCCAATTCCGCCTCCGAGGCATCCTTGCGCTCCTGCAACTCGGCCGAGCGTTTGTTGGCGGTCTCGAGCCGGTGCTTCCAGCCGCTGATTTCCTTGGTGATCTGCTGCGCACGTTTGGTCCGCGCCTCGCCCTCGCGCCGGACCTCATCGTAAGAGGACCGCTTCGCCATCATGGTCATGCGGGCGGCTTCAACGGTCATCTTGATATCTTCGACCTGCGCGCGGGCGTCATCGAGATTGCCCAGACCGCGCTGGCTGTGCTCTGCCTCGGACAGCGCCTTGCGGGCGGCCATCGCCTCTTCCTCGTGGCGCGACACGGCCAAACCGGAGCTTTCCAGCTTGCCCGCGGCGAGGTTGCGATCCGCCTCAGCGCGGCTCAGCGCGCGGTTGGCGTCGGCGACCGCCCCGTCGGCGGCGCGGCGGGCCTCGCGGGCGGATTTCTCCGCATCGGCCAAATCGCGCAGCTGCTCGGTGAGCATCTCATGGGCGCGGCGCATACCGTCCGCCTTCGCTGTCGCGTCGTTGAGGTCCTTTTTCAGCCCTTCCAGCCGGTTGAGCTGCTGCAGACGCAAGGCCGCGGCTGATGGCGCATCCTCGGCGGCCGCACGGAACCCGTCCCAGCGCCACAGATCGCCTTCCACCGAGACGAGGCGCTGGCCGGGGCCAAGGTCCGCCTGCAGGCGCGGGCCATCGGCGGCGTCCACCAGCCCCACCTGCCC
Organism: Thalassorhabdomicrobium marinisediminis; assembly: GCF_003072065.1. Taxonomy (GTDB): domain Bacteria; phylum Pseudomonadota; class Alphaproteobacteria; order Rhodobacterales; family Rhodobacteraceae; genus Octadecabacter; species Octadecabacter marinisediminis. Next base: position 181,395 of record NZ_QCYG01000006.1, on the reverse strand, counting down.
CATCCGGCGCACCAGAACCTCGGGCACCGAGACGTAATTAGTCAGCGCCTTCACCCCCTCGGGCAGGGTTTGCGGCTGGCGGTAGCCCGGCAAGGCGACCCAGCCCGAGCCCATGTCCGGGGTCACCGCCGGCGCCTTGAGGTCATCGGACAGCGCCGCGCCAAGGGCCTTTTCATAGCCGCTCTTCACACGAAGCTGGTCCAGAATTTGGCTGCCTTCCGAGCTGTCGCGGTCCACCAGCTTGGCCAGCGCCGCCGTTTCGGCCCGCAGCGCATTGGCCTCGCCCTCGGCCTCGGAGCGTTGCGCGCGGGCGTCGGCCTCGCGGCTTTGCGTGTCGGCGCGGGCGGCTTCCGCGTCGGCCAGCGTGATCTCGGCCTCTTCGGCGGCGTCGCGGGCGGTGGTCTCGGCGGCCAGCGCCGCGTCATAATCCTGCGCGGCCTTCTCCAGCGCGGCGGTCGCCTCGGCACGGGCCGCGACGGCGCGACGGGCCTCGGCCTCGTTCTTCTCAAGCGTTTTTCGGTGGTCATCGATCAGACGCTGCGCCGACTGGTGACGGGCCGCAAGACGGGCGACGTCTTCGGTCAACTGCGCCAGATCTGCCTCACGGTCCGCCAAAATCTGCGCCCCGTCGGTGGAGGCCTCGCGCGCCTCTTCCAGCCGGGCGTCGTGGCCCTCTCCGGCCTTGGCAATCTCGCGCGCTTCCCAGTCGAGCCGGTCGATGGTCTCGCCCGCGTCCTTGTTCAACTCCGCCTCACGCGCCATGTCGCGGGCCAGTTGCTCGATCCGCGCGGTGAGCGTTTCGATGGTCTGTTTGGCGCGAGCTTCCTGATCGGTCAGCGTGTCACGCTGGACGTGAAGGCGTTGCAGGACGGCGGCGGCAATCGCTTCTTCCTCGCGCAGGGGCGGCAAGGCCTCTTCGGCCGACTGTCGCGCCTTGGCGGACTGGCGCGCGGCGGTTTCCGAGGTCGCCGCCTCGGTCGTGCGCGCGCGCAATTCCTCATCGGCGGCGGCGCGGGCCTCATCCGCTTCTTTCCAGCGCCGGTAGAGCAACAGGCCCTCGGACTGGCGCAGGTCTTCACCAATGGCGCGATACCGTGCCGCTTGCCGCGCCTGCCGCGCCAGTTGCCCCAACTGGCTGGCAAGCTGTTCGATCACATCATCGACCCGAGCGAGGTTGGCCTCGGATCCCTTGAGCTTCAACTCCGCCTCATGCCGACGCTGATACAGGCCCGAGATGCCCGCAGCTTCCTCAAGTATCCGCCGACGAGCTTTCGGCTTCGAGTTGATCAGCTCGGCGATCTGCCCCTGCCGCACCAGCGCGGGCGAATGCGCGCCCGTAGAGGCATCCGCAAACAGCATCTGCACATCGCGGGCGCGAACGTCCTTGGTGCCGACCTTGTAGGCCGAGCCCACATCGCGGGTGATCCGGCGGATGATCTCAAGCTTGTCGCTGTCATTGAACGCCGCAGGCGCCAGACGTTCGGCGTTGTCGATCTCAAGGCTGACTTCGGCGAAGTTGCGCGCGGGCCGGGTCGCGGCGCCAGCAAAGATCACGTCCTCCATGCCGCCGCCGCGCATCGCCGTGGGGCGGTTCTCGCCCATCACCCAGCGCAGCGCTTCCAGCAGGTTCGACTTGCCGCACCCGTTCGGCCCGACAACGCCGGTCAGCCCGTCCTGAATGATCAGATCGGTGGGATCGACGAAACTCTTGAAGCCGTTCAGACGAAGGCGGGAAAACCGCATGGGGCGCTGCTCGTGTTGATTCTCTGTCCAGCCTCCATGCTGCGCGCGCACGCAGCCCTGAGTCAACGAAGCCACACCCTATCTGGTCGAAATAGGCGATTTACCCACAAGATATACGCGCCTCGCACAGCGGATTGTGGTGCGCCCGGCTTCATCTGACCCGCTAAACTCCCGCCGGAGGCTCCGACGCCGCCGCACGCGGCCGGTTTCTGACGGCAAGCGCCGCAAACAGCCTTGACCCAGGGCCGTCGCCCGACGCACAAACAAAGGGCATGGTTCCATTCTGTCCGGCCAAGCCGGTCAGGGGATCAAATGGGAATGTGGTGCGGGCCGATCCATGCAGGAGGCCGAATGCCACAGCCGCCCCCGCGACTGTAAGCGGTGAGTGTGCGTCTATATCCACTGGGAAACCGGGAAGGAGGGCGCAGATCACGATGACCCGCAAGCCAGGAGACCTGCCATGCGTTGTGCAACCGACCGTCGGGGATGACGGGCTACAGGAGACGATATCATGAACGCCACCACCAAGACCATCAGCCGCGCTGACGTCACACTCTTGCCGATCGCGTTTGCGGTGCTGGGCGGGCTGACGCTGCTTTTCGCGTCTGGCTATGCCCAGGCCAGCGTGCTGCATGACGCGGCCCACGACCAGCGTCACGCCATGGCTTTCCCCTGCCACTAAGCGCCCACGCCTGACCACATGTCACAAAGATTGCTGACCAGCGCGGTGTTCGCTGGCGTTGCAGCGGGGCTGATTGCCGCCGCGTTGCAATTCATGTTCGTTATTCCGGCCTTGCTGGAAGGCGAATTGTTCGAAACTGGCGCGCGCATTCACTTCGGAGCGGATGGCTCCCCGGAGAGTGATCGCGGCGCACCCGGCCTTGGCGGCGATTGGGGCCGCCATCTGATGACCGTGGGCTTCAACATCGTGACCTACGTGGGCTTCGGGTTCCTGATGCTCGCCGCGATGGCGTTCGCGGAACTTCGCGGGTTGACGATGATCACGGCCCGGCAGGGGCTGATCTGGGGGCTCTGCGGCTTCGTCGCGATCCAGCTCGCCCCGGCCTTCGGCCTGCCCCCCGAGCTTCCGGGCACGCCTGCGGCCGAGATCGGGCCGCGACAGACCTGGTGGCTGGGCACCCTGATCGCCACGACGCTGGGCCTTTGGGTGATCGCCTTCGGACGTGGTTGGGTCGCGCTGTCGGGGATCGTTCTGATCCTTGCACCGCATCTGATCGGCGCTCCGCATCTTGAGGCCTACTGGGGTGTTGCCCCACCGGAACTGGCGGCGGAATTTGTCAGCCTCAGCCTCGGCACCGCCGCGGCGGGCTGGACCGCGCTGGGGGGCCTTTGCGCGTGGTTCTGGACCCGCGACACGCCCTAGGCCGGGATCCGCCCCACGAGGCAGAACCGAAGACCCCCTGCCGGGCGGGCGTCCATGATCTGCCCATCCGGTGCTTCGGCGTAGAGCTTGGCGAAGGCCTCGATCTCTTCCGGGGTGTCGGGGTCGACGCCGGTGAACAGATAGGCGGCCTTGCCCTCGGCCCGGACCGCAAGGCTCACCGGTTGGTCGCAGACGTTCATGCAGTCGGTGGTCTCGACCGGCACCCGCCCTTCAAGCGCGCGCGCCAGCGCCGCGCCACCGGAACAGCCGGTGCACACGATGAAACGGTCGCCATTTGCTTCGGATTTGGCGGTCATGTCCCTTTCCCTCCGGCCCGATGTGGGCCACACAGATACACCACTGATAAGGACCATAGCGATGCCTGCCAAGATACCCGCCACCGTCGTCACAGGATTTCTGGGCGCCGGGAAGACGACCCTGATCCGCCACATGCTCGAGAACGCCGAGGGCAAGCGGATTGCTTTGATCATCAATGAGTTCGGCGACCTCGGCGTGGACGGGGACATCCTCAAGGGGTGCGGGATCGAAACCTGCACCGAGGAGGATGTCGTCGAGCTGAGCAACGGCTGCATCTGCTGCACCGTCGCCGACGATTTCATTCCGACCATGGAAAGCCTGCTGGGGCGCGACAACCCGCCGGATCATATCGTGATCGAAACCTCCGGCCTTGCGTTGCCACAGCCGCTGGTGCGCGCGTTCAACTGGCCGGGCATTTCGACCCGCGTCACGGTGGACGGCGTGGTGACCGTCGTCGACGGCAAGGCGGTGAGCGCCGGCCAGTTCGCCCACAACGTCGCCGCTGTGGATGCCCAGCGCAAACAGGACGAAAACCTCGATCATGAGACGCCCCTGTCCGAGCTGTTCGAGGACCAGATCGCCTGCGCCGATATGATCGTCGTCAACAAGGCCGACCTTCTGGCCGAGGGCGAAGCGGACCAGTTGCGGGCGCGGTTGAAAGCCGAAGCGCGCGACGGCGTGCAGGTTGTTACGGCCACGATGGGCGCTTTGCCGGTGAGTGTTCTTTTGGGTCAGGGCGTCGGCGCGGAAGCCGATCTTGAGGCCCGGCACGAGGTGCATCATCACCACCATGACCACGACGACGATCACGATCACGATCACGAACATGCCCACGGGCACGACGAGTTCGAGAGTTTTGTGGTTGAGCGGGGCGAGGTCGCCGACGCTTCAGCCTTCGCCGAACAGGTGTCCGAGGTGATCCGCACGCACAATATCCTGCGTCTCAAAGGTTTCGCCTCGGTTGAAGGCAAGCCCATGCGCTTGACGCTGCAGGCGGTGGGGCCTCGGGTCGACACCTATTACGACCGGCCCTTCGGCACCGAGCCGCGCAGCACGCGGCTGGTGGTGATCGGGGAAGCCGGTCTGGACGCGGCCGCCATCGACGCGGCTCTGAAAGCCTGAGAGGGGCCATGACCGCTACAAGAGCCTGCAACGACACCTTCAGGGGCGATCCGTGCCGGCGCGCGGCGCGGGGGCTAGAGGCCTTTCTGGCCTTCGCGCTCTTCGGCCTCGTCGCCTTCGTCCTGACGGTGGCCCTTTTTGTCGATGTTCTCCCACCCGCGCACGGCTTTGCCGCCACGCTCATCGGTGGCGGTGCTGTCAGTGGGGTGCTTGAACTTCTCGGGGGTCTCTGTGTTGTCGGATGTCTTGTGGTCGGGCATGGTCGGTCCTTTCCTTTGACACTCAACGTCCTGCCTGTGCGAAAGGTTCATTGATGCATCTTCTGGCCGCAACACCGGGCGCCATCGACGACGGGAAAGAACCCGTCGATCTGGGGCAAACGCCCGCCGACGTGGTGGTGATCTCTGCCGCCGACACGGAACTGGCCGCGCTGTCCGCCGCGCGGGGCGAGATGGCGGCCCCGCCCACGTTGCGGCTGGCCAGCATGATGCACCTGATGCATCCCTTGTCGGTGGACCTGCACCTTGACCAATGCGCCACGAAATCACGGCTGGTGATCGCGCGTTGTCTGGGGGGCGTCGGCTATTGGAAATACGGCGTCGAACAATACGCCGCGCGGTTGCGTGCGGCGGGCGTGCCGCTGGCGCTTCTGCCCGGGGACGACAAGCCCGACGCGGAGTTGCGCAGCCTCTCTACGGTGTCCGACGACGCCTACGATGCGCTGTGGTCCTATCTGGTGGAAGGCGGGCCGGAGAACGCGGCGAATTTCCTCAGCTACGCCAAGGCGATGCTCGACGGAGGGGAGGCTCCGGCCCCCGCGCGGCCCCTCCTCAAGGCGGGGGTCTATTGGCCGGGCGCGGGCGTGTCGGACCTTGCCACCGCGCAGGCGGCATGGACCGAAGGCGCGCCCGTGGTGCCGGTGGTGTTCTACCGCGCGTTGGTGCAGGGCGCGGGGCTGCAGCCGATCAACCGGCTGGTGAAATCGCTGTTGCGCGCCGGGCTGAACCCGCTTCCGGTCTTCGTGGCCTCGCTGAAGGACCCGTTGTCGCAAGCCACGCTGGAAAGCCTGTTCGGGGCCGCACCGCCCAGCGTGATCCTGAACTGCACGAGCTTCGCCGTCGGCTCCCCCCATGCGGGCGATGGGGGAACGTCGAACCCGCTGGCCGCGCCCTATTCCAACAACGCGCCGGTGTTTCAGGTGGTGCTGGCCGCGTCCTCCGAGGACGCTTGGGCAGAGGGGCTAAGCGGCCTGTCGGCGCGGGACATCGCTATGAACGTGGCCCTGCCCGAAGTGGACGGGCGGGTGCTGTCCCGCGCGATCAGCTTCAAGGGAGAGGCCTACTTCGACGACGCCACGGAATGCCCCATCGCCACCTATCGCGCCGTGGGCGACCGGGTGCAATGGGTGGTGGACCTTGCGAAGAACTGGGCCACCTTGCGCGGCACAGCAGCGGCGGACCGGAAGGTCGCGCTGGTGCTGGCAAATTATCCCAACAAGGACGGGCGCTTGGCCAACGGCGTGGGGCTGGATACGCCCGCGGCGACGGTTCACGTTATGAATCTGTTAAGGGATCAGGGCTATAAGCTGCACAAGGCCCCCGCGGACGCCGGGGCGTTGATGGATGTGATGATGGCGGGGCCGACGAACTGGCTCACCGATCGGGCGCAGCGGTCCGGCGGTGTGCAGATGTCCATGGCCGACTATCAGATCTCCTATGGCCAATTGCCATGGGCCGTGCGCGAACAGATCGAAGCCCGCTGGGGCAAGCCCGAGGCTGACCCCTTCTATTCCGCGGGTGAGGTTGACTGCGGCCATTTCGCGCTGTCGATCCATCAGTTCGGAAACATCGTCGTCGCGCTGCAACCGGCGCGGGGATACAATATCGACCCGGCGGACACCTATCATTCGCCGGACCTCGTGCCGCCGCACAACTATCTCGCGTTCTATTTCTGGCTGCGCCACGTCTGGCGGGCGGACGCGGTGGTGCATATGGGCAAACACGGCAACCTCGAATGGTTGCCCGGTAAGGCCACCGCGCTGAGCGAAACCTGCTGGCCCGAGGTGGTGCTGGGCCCCCTGCCCCACGTCTATCCCTTCATCGTCAATGACCCCGGCGAAGGGACGCAGGCGAAGCGCCGGGCGGCGGCGGTGATTGTGGACCATTTGACGCCGCCCCTGACACGGGCCGAAAGCTACGGACCTTTGCGCGACCTCGAAGCGCTGGTCGATGAATACTATGAAGCCGCCGGCGTCGATCCGCGCCGCATCGAGCTGTTGCGCAAGGAAATCTTGTCGCTCTCGGATGTGACCGGACTGGCGCTGGACGCGGGGTTCGAGGGGGATGAGGACGGCGATCTGGCCAAGCTCGACGCCTACCTGTGCGAATTGAAAGAGGCGCAAATCCGCGACGGGTTGCATGTTTTCGGGCAATCACCCGAAGGGCGGCTGGAACGCGACCTTGTCATCGCACTGGCGCGGATCCCCCGCGGCGATGACGCGGGGGACGCCTCCTTGCTGCGCGCGCTGGCTGACGATCTGGACCTCGGGTTCGACCCGCTGGATTGCGACATGGCGGCAGAAGCATCAGCGAAACCCGACGCGCTGAACGACTTGGCGTCCGATCGCTGGCGCACGCTGGGCGATACGGTGGAACGGCTGGAGGTGCTGTCCCAGGCATTGATCGAGGGCGCCGCCAAAGCACCGGGCGTGACGAGTGCCATCGTCCTTGCCGAGATCCAGACCCGCATCATCCCCACCGTCCGCGCCTGCGGCCCCGGTGAGGGGGACGGGTTGCTCACCGCCCTGCGCGGCGAGTTCGTGTCCCCGGCCCCGTCCGGCGCACCGACCCGGGGGCGGTTGGATGTGTTGCCCACCGGCGGAAATTTCTATTCCGTCGATGCCCGCGCGGTGCCGACGCCGACCGCGTGGAAACTGGGTTGGAAATCCGCGAACCTTTTGATTGAAAAGCACCTTCAGGATCACGGCGACTGGCCCCGTGCGATGCTGGTGACGGCATGGGGCACAGCCAACATGCGCACGGGCGGCGACGACATCGCCCAAGCGATGGCCCTTATGGGCGTGAAGCCGAAGTGGGACGCCGCGAACCGCCGGGTCACGGGGTTTGAGGTTTTGCCCGAGGGCGTGTTGGGGCGGCCGCGCGTCGATGTCACCTTGCGGATCAGCGGGTTCTTCCGCGATGCTTTCCCGCAGCTCATCGCCCTGTTCGACAGTGCCGCCAAGGCCGTGCAGGCGCTGGACGAGAGCGCGGAGCAGAACCCCGCTGCGGCCCGAACCCGTGCCGGAGAAGCGCCCGCGCGGGTCTATGGGTCAAAGCCCGGCGCCTACGGGGCGGGGCTTCAGGCGATGATCGACGAGCGGCTCTGGACCGCGCGCGCGGATCTGGCCGAGGCCTATCTGGAATGGGGCGGCTATGCCTATGGCGCGGCGCAAGAAGGCGTGCGCGACCGCGCGGGGTTCGAGGCGCGGCTGGGTCAGGTCGAAGGGATCGTCCAGAACCAGGACAACCGCGAACACGACCTGCTCGACAGCGACGATTACTACCAGTTCGAGGGGGGCGCGGCTGCGGCCGTGGCGGCGCTGCAGGGGCGCGACCGGCCGATCTATCACAACGATCATTCCCGACCGGAACGCCCTGTCATCCGCACGCTGGAGGATGAGATCGGGCGCGTCGTGCGGTCCCGTGTGGTCAACCCCAAGTGGATCGAGGGGGTCAAACGCCACGGCTACAAGGGCGCCTTCGAAATGGCGGCGACGGTGGATTACCTGTTTGCCTTCGCGGCCACGACGGGCGTGGTGCGCAACCACCATTTCGATCTGGTGGAAGAGGCCTTTCTGGCCGACGACGACACGCGAGATTTCATCGCCGAGCACAATGCGCCGGCGTTGTTGGAAATCGCTCAAAGGTTGCAGGAAGCGGTGGATCGGGGGCTCTGGTCTCCGCGCAGCAACTCCGCACGGTCGCGCCTCGCGGCGCTTCTGGAATGACGGCCCCCGTCGGGACCTACGGGACCAGCGGCCACGGTTGCGCGGCCAAACGGGCGACGAAGCGTCGCCCGGGCGTTACAGGCCCGCGGCGAGCGTGGCGACTCCGATGTAGGAAAACAGCAGGGCGAGCGAGAAGAGGCGCATGGAATACTCCGATACGTTGGGGCGGCGGGTCCCGGTCAGGTTCACGCCGCGTTTGTTGATGTTTGAACGTGTCAATACAACGTCGCCTTGCCTGCGCGGGTTCCCGCTAAATTCCGGCTCTGCTGCTTTTTTCGCTATCTCCCATCTTCGCCGCGCTGCCAAGGTTCGACATTCCCCGAAGCGGCCAAAACTGATAGACGATGCGCGAGCGACACACATCCCCACCGACAAGAGGTTCCCCGATGACCGACGACACCGCTGACACCGACCGCCACGCGATGAAGATGGCCAAGAAAAAGGCCGCACGCGACAAGATCATGGCAACCAAGACCGACAAGAAAGGTCTGATCATCGTGCATACGGGCAAGGGCAAGGGCAAATCCTCGGCCGCGTTCGGGATGATCTTCCGCCACATCGCCCACGGCATGAAATGCGCGGTGGTGCAGTTCATCAAGGGCGGGATGAGTACCGGAGAGCGGGACCTGATCCTGAACAAGTTCGCCGATGACTGCGCCTTCCACACCATGGGCGAGGGCTTCACCTGGGAGACGCAGGACAAGACCCGCGACACCGAGATGGCGATGGCCGCTTGGGAAAAGGCGAAAGAGCTGATCCGCGACGAGAGCAATTCCATGGTGCTGCTGGACGAGATCAACATCGCGATCCGCTATGACTACGTGCCGATTGCCGAGGTGGTCAAATTCCTCAGCGAGGAAAAGCCCCCGATGACCCATGTGGTGCTGACCGGGCGCAACGCCCATGACGACCTGATCGAGATTGCCGACCTCGTGACCGAGATGGAGCTGGTGAAACACCCGTTCCGGTCGGGCATCAAGGCGCAGATCGGGGTGGAGTATTGAGCGCAGCGCCGACACCGGTTTGCGCCTTCGACATCGCGCCAGACGGGACGGCGACGCCCTGCGAGGTGGACGCGAAGCCGCGCGCCGGGTGGCGCTGGCTGCATTTCGACCTGTCCGATCCGCAGATTCCGGACTGGTTGGCGCAGCAATTGCCCGGCCCCGTCGCCACGGCGCTGCAAACGCTGGAAACCCGGCCGCGGTTTGACGCGGTGCACGGCGGCGCGTTGATCAATCTGCGCGGGGTCAACCTGAACGCCGGGGCCGACCCCGAGGATATGGTCGCCCTGCGTATCTGGGCCACCGAAGACTGCGTCATCACCATGCGGCGGCGACGGATCATGGCGCTTGATGCCATCCGCAAGGACGCCGAAGCCGGCCACGCCCCCGCCACCCCCGACGGCTTTCTGGCGGCGGTGGCCGAAGGGCTGACAGAACGGATCGAGACAGTCTCGCTCGACCTTGAGGACCAGGTGGACGACCTTGAGGAAGAGATCGTCGCCGGACGCGAGGATTGCGCCCAAAGGGTGCTCGAGCTGCGCCAGACCATCATCAAGCTGCGGCGGTTCGTGGGCCCCCAGAAGGACGCGCTGTTGAACCTCGGGCGGGGGGTCAGCAGCATGGCCCGCAGCGACGCGGGGCCGCATATCCTTGAGACCGCGAACCGCGCCGCCCGCACCGCCGAAGCGCTGGAAGCCGCGCGCGACCGGATGGCGGCGCTGCAGGATCATCTGGAGTCCCGCGCGTCGGCCACGCTGGCGCGCAATGGCTATGTGCTCAGCATCATCGCCGCGATTTTCCTGCCGCTGGGGTTCCTGACTGGGTTGTTCGGCGTCAACGTGGCGGGGATGCCGGGCACGGGGCACCCGCTGGCCTTCGCGATCCTGAGCGGTGCAAGCCTCGTGATTGGTGTGGCGCTCTATCTGGCCTTTCGCTGGGCCAAATGGCTCTAGGGCGCCGAGCGGATCGGCGCAGCGTTCCGACCCCGTGCAACAGGGGGCTTGAAGGGTCGAAAAGCCCGTGTCAGGGTCTGCGCAAAGGAGTTTCCCCATGCCCGATACCGTCCGCGTTCCCAATGATCTTGACAGCTTCTGGATGCCGTTTACAGCGAGCCGCGCCTTTCAGGAAAACCCCCGCCTGATCAACAAGGCCGACGGCGTCTATTATTCCACCATCGACGGCAAGCAGCTGTTCGACGGCACCGGCGGCCTGTGGTGCTGCAACGCGGGGCACAACCACCCGCGCATCGTCAAGGCGATCCAGGATCAGGCGGCCGAGCTGGATTTCGTCCACAGCTTCGGTCAGGGCCACCCGATCGCATTCGAGGCGGCCGCCCGCGTCGTCGATCTGGCGCCGGGGCTAGATCACGTGTTCTTCACCAACTCCGGCTCCGAGGCGGTGGACACGGCGCTGAAAATTGCGCTCGCCTACCACATGGCGAACGGCGAAGGTGAGCGGCGCATTCTGGTGGGACGCGAGAAGGCCTATCACGGGATCAATTTCGGCGGGCTGAGCGTCGGCGGAATCGGCGCGAACAAGGGCCAGTTCGGCACGCTCTACCCCTCTGCGGCACATATGCGGCACACGGTGCTTGAAGAAAACCGGTTCAGCCGGGGTCAGCCCGACCACGGGGCGGACCTGGCCGACGATCTGCAACGTCTGTGCGACCTGCACGGCGGTCATGCCATCGCGGCGGTGATCGTTGAGCCCGTCTCCGGTGCTGGCGGTGTCTTCCCGCCGCCCAAGGGCTATCTGCAGCGCCTGCGCGAGATTTGCGATGCCCATGGTATTCTGTTGATTTTCGACGAGGTGATCACCGGCTTCGGCCGCATGGGCACCCCCTTCGCCTATGAGGCCTTCGGCGTGCAACCCGATCTTGTGACCTGCGCCAAGGGGATGACAAACGCGACCGTCCCCATGGGCGGCGTGCTCACCACCTCGCGCGTGCGCGAGGTCTTCCGCAAAGCGCCATCCAAGGTGCCGGACCTGTTCCACGGCTACACCTATTCCGGCCACCCGTTGGCGGCCGCGGCCTGTATCGCAACGCTCGATGTTTACCGCGACGACAAGGTGTTCGAGAACGCCCGCGATCTGGCCGAACCCTGGGCCGACATGCTGCACGGATTGGCCGACCTCGACGCGGTGATCGATGTGCGCAGTTGCGGCATCATCGGCGCCGTGCAGCTTGCGCAACAGGGCGCGGTTGGCGATGCCGGACGCGCGGCCCATGCCGCCCTGTGGGACGAGGGTCTGATCGCGCGGCCCGTGGGCGACGCCATGTGCATGTCGCCGCCGCTTGTCCTGACGCAAGAGCACATCGACGAGATCGGCGCGACGCTGCGCCGCGTGCTCGGCAACGGATAACGGCCCTGCGGGGCGAGTTTATCCGGTCAGATGAAGTCAGGACGACGCGAGGCCCGAGAGGGTGAGCGTCGTCGACAGCGCGTCTTCGCTGACCTGCAATTCGATCACCGCCAATGTGCCGCTGTCCTGCGCGCGCGCGAAGGCGGCGGCGAAGTCTTCGGTTTTCGTCACCGTCTCGCCATGGCCGCCATAGGCGCGGGCAAGAGCAGCGAAGTCGGGGTTGGCAAGCATCGTGCCGGAGACGCGGCCGGGGTAGTGTTTTTCCTGATGCATGCGGATCGTGCCGTAGCGGCCGTTGTTGACGACCACCACGATGGGGGTGGCCCCGTGCTGCGCGGCGGTCGACAGCTCGTTACAGGTCATCTGGAAGCAGCCATCGCCCGCAAGGCAGACCACCGTGCGGTCGGAGTGGTGCAAGGACGCCGAGATCGCCGCCGGAATGCCGTAGCCCATGGAGCCGGAGGTCGGCGCGAGCTGGGTGCCGTGTTGCTTGTAGACGAAATAACGGTGCAGGAAGGCGGCGTAGTTGCCCGCCCCGTTGGTCAGGATCGCATCCGCGGGCAGATTTTCGGACAGCCAGGCGATCACCTGCTCCAGCTTCACGTCTCCCGGTGTCTCATACGGGGTTTTCCAGCTGTCGTAATCGGCCCGCGCGGCGCGGGTCCAATCGGACCAGTCAGTGTCACAGGCGGGCAGATCCGCCAGCGCGCGGGTGAAGGCGACGGCGTTGGCCGTGATGGCGATGTCGGGGTGATAAACCCGGCCATGTTCGTTCGGGTCCGCGTGCACATGGGCAATCGCGCAATTCGGGTCTTTCGGGTCAATCAGCGAATAGCCTTGGGTTTCGATGTCCCCCAGACGCGAGCCGATGACCAGCAGCGCGTCTGCGTCGCGCATCCGTTGCGCCAGTTTCGGATTCACGCCGACGTTGAGGTCGCCCGCATAACTGGGGTGGCGGTTGTCGAGGTAATCCTGCCGCCGGAAGCCCAGCGTCACTGGCAGACCCTGCCGTTCGGCGAAGGCGGACAGGTCCTGCGCGGCTTCGGCGGTCCAGTGGGGGCCGCCCACGACCACCAGTGGGCGTTCGAAGTGCGACAGCCAATCCAGCGTGTCCCGCGCGACGCCGTTCAACCTAGGCGCCAGCTCGACGATCGGCCCGCGCCCGTCGGCCACATCAGCCTGCGCGGACAGCATGTCTTCGGGCAGCGCCAGCACCACCGGACCGGGCCGCCCCGAGGTGGCGACGTTGAAGGCGCGGGCGATATATTCGGGCAACCGGTCGGTGTGGTCCACCTCGGTCACCCATTTGGCGATGGCCCCGAACATGGCGCGGTAGTCGACTTCCTGAAATGCCTCGCGGTCGCGGTCCTCGGCGCGGATCTGGCCCACGAACAGCACCATCGGGGTGCTGTCCTGCATAGCGACGTGAACCCCCGCGCTGGCGTTGGTGGCACCGGGGCCGCGGGTGACGAAGGCCACGCCGGGCTGGCCGGTCATCTTGCCGTAAGCTTCGGCCATCATCGCGGCGCCGCCCTCTTGCCGGCAAACGATGTTGTCGATCTTGGCATCGTGCAGCCCGTCCAAGGCGGCCAGAAAGCTCTCACCGGGGACCGAGAAAACGCGGCGCACGCCCAGAAGCTCGAGTTGATCGACAAGGATCTGGCCGCCGTGACGGGATGCAGAAACAGACATGGGACACCTCCGGTTGATTGACGCCACAATGCGCGACTGAGCGCGGCTTGCAAGTGCTGTCGAGGTATCGGCGCCCCATCGCAACGTCGGGCGCTGCAGCCCTTGGCATTGCCGCGCGTTTTCGTCAATTTGGCGCGATGACACAGCAGCCCGCCCATTCCCGCATCCTGACCGACGTGATCGACCCCGCCCGCGCCCGCGCGCTGCAGGCCACTTTGGGCCTGCCGCAAACCCTTGAAGCGGGCAGTGCCTTGCCGCCGTTCTTTCACCAGATCTACTTCTGGGACGCGCAACCGTCCGCGCAGCTTGGCCGCGACGGGCACCCGGCGCCGGGGGATTTCCTGCCCGACATGGGATTGCCGCGGCGGATGTGGGCGGCGGGGCGGCTGTTGTTTCACGCCCCTCTGAAGGCCGGAATCCGCGCCGAGAAACTGTCCTTCGTCGAAGGCGTGACGCGCAAGTCGGGCCGGTCAGGGCCGCTGGCCTTCGTGCGGCTGCGGCACGACATCCGGCAGCGCGGGGCGGTGGTTCTGACCGAGTGGCAGGACCTCGTCTACCGCGAGGATGGCGGCACTGCGGAGCATCCTCCCGCCCGCAGTGACGCGCATCACCGCGAGCCTTTGCACGTCGATACCACCACGCTGTTCCGCTACTCGGCCCTGACCTTTAACGGGCATCGCATCCATTACGACGCGCCCTATGCCACGCAGGTTGAAGGCTACGACGGGCTCGTGGTCCACGGGCCGCTTCTGGCGCAGCATCTGTTGCTGCTGGGCGAGAGGATGCTGCAGCGCCCGTTGACCGAAGCCAGCTACCGCGCGACCGCCCCCCTAACCCTCCCGCAGGAGGCCGAACTGTGCTGGGCTGACGGGGCCGCATGGGTGCGCGGGCCGGACGGCGTGCAATGCATGGAAGCGGTGATGCGCTAGAGCGAGGCTTCGGGGCGAAAGGCGTCGGGAATCGCGTCTTGTCCGTCGAGGATCAGATCGGCCAGCGTTTCGGCGCAGAGCGGGGCCATGCCGAAGCCGATCTTGAAGCCGCCGTTGGCGATGAAATGGCCGGGGCGGAACGGATGCGCCCCCAGCATTGGCGCGCGGGTGCGGGCGCGGGGGCGCACGCCCGCCCAGCGGCGCAGTTCCCGCGCCTCGGCCAACGCAGGCACCCGGGCGCGCGCCTTGGCCAGCAGCGCGTCGCATTGGGCATCGGTGCCGGTCGGGTCGTCGAACTCGCGTTCGGTGGTTGAGCCGATGGCCGTGGTGCCGTCCGCGTGGGGGATCACGTGGAGGCCATCGACAAAGAGTTGCGGCTGGTCGCGGGCGTCAAAGTCCAGAAGCACCGCCTGCCCCTTGATCCCCGCACCGACCATGCGGCTGTGCTGGCGGGTCAGCGCCTCAAGCCCCTGCCAGCCGGTGGCCCAGACCACCGGGCCTCTGTGGGGTGGCTCAGCCGTGGGAACGATCTGCCCCCCGCGCGCCCGGATCGCCGCGGCAAGAGCCGCGCAGGCTTGGGCCGGATGCAGGCGCGCAGACAGCGTGTCACGGATCAGTTTGCCTGCGGGCGTAAGCGGCGCGAAGCCCGTCGTCGCCTCGACCACCTCCCAAACGGCGCGGCCTTGCCACAGGGTCGCGGCACTTTCTGCCCGCGCCATCGCCAAAGCCTCCCCCCCTTCGATGAGGGGTTGCAACCGTCCGGTGCGCCCGTAGCCGGACGACAGGCCCGAGGCAGCTTCCACCGCCTGCCACCACCCCCCGGCCAGCAGCAGGCTTTCAAGCTGAAAGGCCTTTTTCGGGTTCCACTGTTCCGGCACATGGGGGGCCAGCGCGCCGACGATCCCGCCTGAGGCCCCGGCCCCGACGCCACCGGGATCGACCACGCGCACCTTCGCCCCGCGCCGGGCGCACTCCCAGGCGATCGAGAGGCCGAAAACCCCCGCGCCGCGCACCTCAAGATCCACCGTTGCCATTGCCGCCCCGTGTCGTATTCGTGTCCCGACCAGTTAAGGCAGAATGCAATGACAGACCAGTGCGAGAAGGTGGAATGGCGCGACAGCGGGGTTCCGGTGTCGACGCGTTTCGACGATCCGTATTATTCGCTCGATGATGGCGTGGCCGAAACGCAGCACGTGTTTTTGCAGGGCAACGCCCTGCCCGCGCGGTTCCGCGATGGCTTTCACGTGGCCGAATTGGGCTTTGGCACCGGGTTGAACTTCCTCGTGACGCTCGCCGCATGGCGGGCGGCGGGCATCGCGGGCCGGTTGCGGTTCACCAGTTTCGAAGCCTATCCCATGCCACTTGCGGATCGTGCCCGCGCCTTGGCGGTGTTTGACGGGTTGCCCGACGACCTGCGCGACATGGCGCTGGATGGTCCCGCTCCGCAGCTCAACGGCGAGGATTTCGAGTTGCGCGTGATACCGGGCGATGCGCGCGACACGCTGCCCCGGTGGGGCGGGCACGCCGACGCGTGGTATCTGGACGGCTTTTCACCGGCCAAGAACCCCGAACTCTGGCAAGCCGATCTGCTCGCCCAGGTGGGTGCGCATACGGTGCCGGGCGGCACCTGTGCGACCTATACCGCCGCCGGGTTCGTGCGGCGCGGGTTGGAGGACGCAGGCTTCACCATCGAACGCACGCCCGGCTTCGGGCGCAAACGGCACATGACGCGGGGGGTGCGGGCATGACCCAGAACACGCGGCTCGGCATCTTGCTGATGATCGCCGCCACATTCGTTTTCGCCGTGCAGGACGGGATCAGCCGTCATCTGGCGGGGGAATACAACGTGCTGATGGTGGTGATGATCCGCTACTGGTTTTTTGCCGCCTTCGTGATCGCGCTGGCAAAACGGCAAGTCGGATCGGTCCGCGCGGCCGCGGCCACCCGTCAGCCGCTGGTGCAGATCTTCCGGGGCGTGCTGCTGGCGGCGGAGATCTGCGTCATGATCTGGGCCTTCGTTCTTTTGGGTCTGGTCGAGGCCCATGCGGTCTTCACCAGCTATCCGTTGCTGGTCGCGGCGCTGTCGGGTCCGGTGCTGGGCGAGGCCGTTGGCTGGCGGCGTTGGACGGCCATCGCGGTGGGCTTCGTCGGCGTGCTGATCATCCTGCAACCGGGCTACGCGGTCTTCAGCCCCGCCGCCATCGTGCCTTTGGTCGCAGCACTCATGTTCGCGCTTTATGGCCTGCTCACGCGGTATGTGGCGCGGCAGGATCGCACGGCGACCTCCTTCTTCTGGACCGGCGTCTCGGGTGCGGTGGTCATGACGCCGCTGGGCCTGTGGCTCTGGGAACCGATGAGCGCCGGAAACTGGGTGTGGATGGCCGTGCTCTGCCTGACCGGGGTCACGGGGCATTGGCTGCTCATCAAGACCTATGAGGTGGCCGAGGCCAGCGCGGTGCAGCCCTTTGCCTATCTGCAACTGGTCTTCGCCAGCACGATCGGTCTGTTGGTGTTTCACGAAACGCTGGCCCCGAACGTGGTGCTGGGGGCGGGGGTCGTCGTTGCGGCGGGGCTGTTCACGCTCTGGCGCGCCCGCAAAGTGTCGTAAGGCTGCCCGCGACCGCCGCCTAGCGATCCCCGGCGCGGGCCACGGGCCGCACGGGCGCCGGGGCCGCGGGCGAAGCAGGGGTGGCCGGGGTCGCCTCGTCGGCGGGAGGCGCCTCGGGTTCCAGCGCCGCTGCGTCTTCCACCGGCGCGCGCGCCAAATCGTCGGGCCGCACGCGGGGGCGGATCATGGGCTGCTGGCCGATGAGAAGGTCGGTGAACCGGACGGGGCCGATCTCTCCGGTCAGGCGGGCGCGATAGACCGGGATGCCTTCGGTGACGCGCATGACGTAGTTGCGGGTTTCGCGGAACGGAATGTGTTCGATCCAGTCGATGATATCGACCGCATCGGGATTGCCGAAGCCCCGCCGGGGGTCGCCCCGATCCGCCATCCAGCGGCGCGGACGGCTGGGCCCTGCGTTGTAGCCAGCGGCAATCATCACCGGCGAATTGCCGAACTGGCCCTGCAAGTAGGACAGATATTCGGACCCGAGCGCCACGTTATAGGCCCAGTCCGTCGTCAGGCGGCCCTGGCTGAACGGCATATCAAGATTGCCCGCAACTTCGCGCGCCGTGTCCGGCATCAACTGCATCAGCCCCAGCGCCCCGACCCCGCTGCCCGCATCCTCGCGGAACTCGGATTCCTGCCGGGCGATGGCCAGTGCAAGGGCAGGGTCAACCGGTAAGTCCATGCCCGCCAGCGGATGCACCGGGAAATAGGCGTCCTGCACGAGCACATCGTTGCGCACGGCGGATTTCGCGACCAGCACCGTGAAAAAGGGCTCGTCGCGGTCCATAAGCAGCTGGCCAAGGTGACCGATCTCGACCCGATCCAGCGTCTTGGCTGCTTCGACGAAGAACAGGACCGCCAACCCGCGTTCGTTCGCATCCAGAAGCGCCAGCCCGGCTTGCACCAGATCCTCTTCCAGCATGGGCGAGCTTTGCCAGTTGCTGTAATCCTCACCGCCTACAATCTCGGGGTTCAACGTCAGGCCGAGCTTTTCCGCCGAAAGCAGACCGTAAAACGACGTCTGGTGCATCGCGCCCTGATGGAAGGCGGCAACGGCGGCATTTGCGTCGCCAAGCCCTTCATGGGCGCGGCCGATCCAGTAACCCGCACGCCCCTTAGAGATGGGCGAGGTGATCGAGGCGTCGAAGTTCCGGAAGTGCTCCAACGCGCGCTCGTAGTCCTTGAAGTAGGTCAGGGCGAGATAGCCCGACAGCCACTCCAGATCGCTGTAATTGGTCTCATCCGGTGCGATGTGATGCTCCGAGGCGATGCGATAGGCGCGCTCGATCTCGCCTTCGCGCATTTGCCACCGGGCCAGCGTGCGGCGCCATGATCCCCAACGCCACGGAATGCCAAGGGCCTCGGCGTCGGTGGACGCCTTGAGCAGAATGCTCATGGCCTCGGTCCAGTCGCCGCGATCCGCGAACCAGTTGAACCGGTCATAGACCAGACCCGGCGCGGACATCAGCCGCTCGGGCACCAGTTCGATCCGTTCGGTCACATCACCGGCGCGTTTGAGGATCGCCATGCGCGCGCGCATCAGCGCTTGATCGCCTTCGTTGAGCAGCGGCAGGACGTTCTCGGCATCCGAGGTGCGCCAGCGCCACAGCAGCATGTCGGCGCGGGTGGCGTGATGCGGCGCTACGACGTCGGGGAAGGCATCCATGATCGCGCGGAAACTGCTGTCGGACAGGGCGTCATTGGTCCAGACATCCACCAGCATCGCTTCGGCCTCGTCCCGGCGGCCCGCGTCGTTCAGCGCGCGCGCATAGGACACCGCGCCCTGCCCGGTTTGCACCTCGGCCTCTGCGAAGAAGGACAGCACCTCGGTCCCCGAAAGGGTGTCGTCCATCGCCCGCTCGGCCGCCGCGCGTATCCGGTCGTTGCCTGGCCAATGGGCGCGGCGGTCAAGGAAGGCGCGGTAGGTCTCGAAGGTCGCCTTGGTGTCGGGGTCGCGCAGATGCAGCCAGGTGAGCAGATCGCGGTGAACCTCTGGCGCGTCGGCCAGATCGGCGAAGACTTCGGTCGTAGCGTCCCCTTCAAGCGAGGTGACGGCCGCGACAAAGGCGTCGGTATCCAACACGCCCCCCTCTTGCGCGGCCACCGGGGCCGCCCAGAACATCGTCGCTGCCATGATCCCCCTGAGGTTCAAACCGCCCCTCCCCTCTTTGGCCCACAGGCATCTGCGGGCTGCTGCGTTGTAAACACTCAACATAGGTAGAACATCGATTGGAGGGCGCAACTCACAAACTTGGCAAAGGCGGAAAACCCCACTAAGGACCGCGTATCACCGGGCCGCGACGGCCCCCAACCAAAGGATGCGTATCATGTTCAAAGGGTCTCTCCCTGCTCTTGTCACGCCGTTTGCGGACGGCAAGCTGGATCTTGATACGCTGAAAAAACTTGTCGATTGGCATGTGGAACAGGGCAGCAACGGTTTCGTGCCGGTGGGCACCACGGGCGAAAGCCCCACCCTGACGCATGAGGAGCACGATCAGGTTGTCGAAACCGTCGTCGCAGCGGCGAACGGGCGGGTGCCGGTGATCGCGGGCGCCGGGTCGAACAACACGACCGAGACGGTGCGGCTGGTCAAGGCGGCGAAAGCAGCGGGCGCGGATGCGGCGCTTGTTGTCACGCCCTATTACAACAAGCCCACCCAGCGCGGATTGATTGCCCATTTCACCGCGGCTGCGGACTGCGGCCTGCCGATCATCATCTACAACATCCCCGGCCGCTGCATGGTCGACATGTCGCCTGAAACCATGGGTGAGCTGGCCCAGCATGAGTTCATCGTGGGCGTGAAGGATGCCACCGGCGATCTGGCGCGGGTGCCGAATCAGCGGATCACCTGCGGCACGGATTTTGTGCAACTGTCCGGCGAAGACCCCACGGCCATCGGCTTCAACGCACAGGGCGGCGTGGGCTGCATTTCGGTCACGGCCAATATCGCGCCGGCGCTTTGCGCGCAGATGCAAAAGGCCACCGCCGAGGGCGACTTTGACACCGCGTTGTCGCTCAATGATCGTCTGATGCCCCTGCACAAGGCGATCTTCCATGAGCCCGGCGTCGTGGGCGCGAAATACGGCATGTCGCTTCTGGGCCTGTGCTCGGACGAGGTGCGCTCACCCCTCACCGAGCTTGAGGACAGCACCAAGCAGATGATCCGCGATGCCATGGTGCATGCGGGCCTGTTGAACTAGGCCTCCACAGCGCAGAATTATCAAGCGGGCGGGATCATCCCGCCCGTTATCGTTTCAGCGCCCCCTCACGGCTTCGCGGCCAGACTTTCGAACCGGTCGTTCAACCGCCACAACCCCCAGGCCAGCGGGATCGCCGCCAGCCCGCCGATGACATAGGCCAGGGGCTCGTCGTAGAAGGTCTCGAACACCTGCGTGTAGCCGTGGATCGCGGCAAAGGTCATCGCCGCATTGAAGACCCCCCGCCGGTGGGTGTTCGCCGCCCAGACCGCCGCTGCGATCAGAAGAACCGCCCAGACGATCGAATAGACATGTTCGGAAATCACCAGCGTCCGCGCCTCGAAGGCTCTGACGGCCTCGGTGTAAGCCTCATAATCCCCCTCATACCTGTAATGCCCCGGCCCCCAAAGGTGGCTGCCGACGACGTCGCCCCACAGGCTGCCCACCAGAAAGCACAGGTTGGCAACGACAAAGGCCATGATCCCGAACAGGTGCGTGTGGCGGCGGTAGCGGTCGGCCAGATGGCCCGCCACGGCCACGCACACCGCCATCGCCAGCGCCATCTGCACGATCGTGAGCGTACTTTCAGGGCTGTAGAAGGCATACATTGCGAAAGCATAGAAGGTGCCGGTGTCGAGGATCTGCGCGAAGGGCACAATGGCGAGCGCGGTGACCAGCCGCACGTCGATCACAACGCCTGCCGCGAACAGCACCACCGCGGCCCACAGGTGCACCAGCGCGGCGGGCAACCCGTCAATTTCTGCGGCGGCGGCCCATGTGTAAAGCCCCAGAAGGTGCATCCCCACGGCGAGGATCAGAAGGCTGCCGCTCAGGAAACCCGTGCGCGCGGTGGCTTTGCGGTGCAGCGCAGCGACGAGACCGGTGACACCCAGCCCCAACAGGGCAAGGGCCAGACCGCCTGCATCCTCTCCGAAAGTGTCAATGATCTCGATCGAGCTGCCCCCGGCGAGCATGCCCGCCCCGATCAGTGCGGCCGCCAGACCGAACATGCGATACAGCGCGTCCGCGCGGGTCAGGATCGCCGCGCCAAGCGCAAGAAAGACCGCCCCCACAAGGGCCACCGAGAACGCATCGGCCAGCAGGGCGATGAAGCCCGCGGCGGCGGCGATGATGCCAATGCTCAGCACGGTGTTGATGGCGAGCGAGACCATGACGCGGCGCGACCGGCTGGCGATGATCGCCCCCTGATCCGCGGTCAGGATACCCTCGGAGACGAGCTGATCGGTCTGGACGACATGGGCCATGGGCACCTCTTTCGCAATGCAACGCGGCTTCACGTCTAACCCGATGCCAGCGCGCCGACCAGCCTGCCGCACCCCCGCCAGCCGCGCCGTCTGCGCCCCCGCCTGTGCGAATCCCGCAGCCGATGGCTTGTCGCCTGCCCTGCCTTCGCCTATCTGCTAGGCCTATGGCCAAGAAAAAAGACGACAACCCGAACTACAAGGTGATCGCCGAGAACCGGCGCGCGCGCTATGACTACGCCATCGAGGATGACGTGGAATGCGGCATCGTGCTCACCGGGTCCGAGGTGAAATCCCTGCGCACGGGGCAATCCAACATCGCTGACAGCTATGCGGCCGTTGAGGATGGGGAGCTGTGGTTGGTGAACGCCTATATCGCGCCCTACAAACAGGCGATGTTCCCCCATGAGGAACGCGCCCGGCGCAAGCTGTTGGTCACCAAGCGCGAGTTGGCGCGGATGTGGAATGCGACCCAGCGGCAGGGCATGACGCTTGTGCCGCTGGTCTTGTATTTCAACCACAAGGGCCGCGTGAAGATCAAGATTGCCATCGCCAAGGGCAAGCAGAAGCAGGACAAGCGCGCCTCAGAGGCCAAGCGCGACTGGGGACGCCAGAAGGCCCGCCTGCTGCGCCACGGCGAATAGGCTTTACGCTGTCTTTCACATAGGCTGACGCGCGCGGCGCTTGCACAGGACAGGGCACGGGGGTAGGGACAATGCGATCCTGAAACAACCTGCATGTCTGGGGGCCTCATGTCGCAAGATGATCCGAAAACGCTGGTGTCGACCGCATGGTTGGCCGACCACATCAAGGATCCGGACCTGCGCATCCTTGATGCCACATGGTTCATGCCCGATGCCGGTCGCGATGCCCGCGCAGAATACGACGCCGCGCACATCCCCGGCGCGCGGTTCTTCGACATTGACGAGGTGAGCGATCACCGCTCCGAATTGCCGCACATGGCCCCCTCGGTCGAGAAATTCCTCAGCCGGATGCGCAAGATGGGCGTGGGCGACGGGCATCAGGTCGTCGTCTATGACAGCCTTGGCCTGTTCAGCGCCGCCCGCGTCTGGTGGCTGTTCCGGCTGATGGGCAAGATGGATATCGCCGTGCTCGATGGTGGCTTTCCGAAATGGCAGGCCGAAGGACGCCCGGTTGAGGATCTGCCCCCCGTGGTGCGCGACCGCCACATGACGGTGCGGCGGCAGAACCAGTTGGTAAAGGACGTCACACAGGTCGCCGCGGCCTCGAAGCTGGGCGATTACGTGATCATCGACGCCCGCGCGCCCGAACGGTTCCGCGGTGAGGTCGATGAACCCCGCCCCGGCCTGCGCTCCGGCCATATTCCCAACAGCCGCAACGTGTTCTTCAAGGACCTGCTGAACCCCGACGGCACGATGAAAGACCCGGACACCCTGCGCGCGGTGTTCGAGGCGGCGGGCGTCGATCTGTCGAAGCCGGCGATCCTGTCCTGCGGGTCGGGGGTCACAGCCTCGGTTCTGGCGCTGGCCCTTGAGCGCATGGGCAAGTCCGATCACGCCGTTTATGACGGAAGCTGGTCCGAATGGGGCACCTTCCATGACCTTCCCATCGCCACAGGAGACGCCTGATGCTGGAACATCTGTCCGAACAGCCCAAAGATAAAATTTTGTCCCTTTCCGAGGCTTACCGCGAAGATCCGCGCACGACCAAGGTCGATCTGGGCGTCGGCGTCTACAAGGACGCAAGCGGCCACACGCCGGTGATGCGCGCGGTGAAAGCCGCCGAACAGCGGCTGGTCGAACAGCAGGACACCAAGGCCTACACCGGGCTGGCGGGGGATCCGCAGTTTTCCAACGTGATGATCAAGCTGGTGCTGGGCGATGCGGTGCCCCGCGACCGCGTGGCCGCTGTGGCCACGCCGGGCGGCACCGGCGCGATCCGGCAGGGGCTGGAGCTGATCAAGCTCGCCGCGCCCGACGCGACGATCTGGTATTCCGACCCGACGTGGCCAAACCACCCGTCGATCATCAACTACCTCGGGATGAAGTCGAAGACCTACCGCTATTTCGACGCCAATACCGGCAACGTCAATTATGTGGGCATGCTCACCGATCTGGGCGCCGTGATGCCCGGCGATGTCGTGTTGCTGCACGGCTGCTGCCACAACCCCACCGGCGCGAACCTGACGATGCCGCAGTGGAAAGGCGTGATCGAGCTGCTGCAGCAGAAAAGCGCGGTGCCTTTCATCGACATCGCCTATCAGGGCTTCGGCGACGGGCTCGAGAAGGATGGCGCGGGGACTCAGGCGGTCGCAGCCGCGTTCGACAACGTGCTGATCGCGGCCTCGTGCTCGAAGAACTTCGGCATCTACCGTGAGCGGACCGGCATCCTGATGGCCGTGGCCAAGGACAGCGACGAATGCAAGATTGCCCAGCAGAACATGGCGTTCCTGAACCGGCAGAACTTCAGCTTCCCGCCGGACCATGGCGCGCGGGTGGTGACGACGATCCTGACCGATCCCGAATTGCGCGCCGATTGGCAGGCCGAACTGGAAGAGGTGCGCCTTGGCATGCTCGACCTGCGGGCGCAACTCGCCGATGAGCTGCGCAAGCGGTCCAATTCCGACCGGTTCGACTTTCTGGCTGAGCACCGCGGCATGTTCAGCCGCCTTGGCACCACGCCGGACAAGGTGGAAACCCTGCGCCGCGATCACGGGATCTACATGGTGGGCGACAGTCGCATGAACATCGCGGGCCTGAACGCCGACACCGTCCCTGTTCTGGCGCAGGCGATCATCGACGCGGGCATCTAGCCTGCCTGCGGCCGTGGCCCAACCCGCGGCCGCTGAATTGTTCTTTCGAATGCAAAGCAACGCGGCGTTGCTTTGTCGGGGCAAGCGTTGATTATGCACGGGGCCGCGCCATGTCAGTGGCACGACCGCACCCCATGCAAAGGATTGACCCATGCCCAACACCGCCCTCATCACCGGAGCTTCTTCAGGGATCGGCGCCGAACTTGCCCGTTATCATGCATCGAAGTCCGGTGATCTGATCCTTGTCGCCCGCCGGGAAGCGGCGTTGAACGATTTGCTGCGTGAGCTGGAAGAGGCCCACGGCGTCACCGTGCATGTGATCGCTCAGGATCTGGGGGCCGATGGCGGACCCGAGGCGGTGATCGAGGCGGTCGAGGCGTTGGGCGTTCCGGTCGAAATCCTCATCAACAACGCAGGCTTCGGGGGCCATGGCCGCCACATCGACCGCGATCTGGCCGAAGAACAGGCGATGATCGACCTCAACGTCAAGGCGCTGGTCACGTTGACGCACCATTTCTCGGCCAAGATGGCCGCGCGCGGTGCGGGGCGCATCCTGCAAGTCGGCTCCACCGCCGGGTTCATGCCGGGCCCCCTGCAGGCGGTCTATTTCGCCACCAAGGCCTTTGTGAACTCCTACAGTCAGGCCATCGATCAGGAATTGCGCGGCAAGGGGGTGACCTGCACCGTGCTGGCCCCGGGCTATGTCGAGACCGAATTTGCCGACCGCGCCGATCTGACCGGCACCGATCTGACGAAATCCGGCGCCACGGCACAGAGCGTTGCCAAACATGGCTACGACGCGATGATGGCGGGGAAGTTGGTGACGATCAACGACCGCAAGATTGCCGTGGCGCTGCGCTCGCTTACGCTGATGCCACGCCGCGCGGTGTTGAAGCTGGTCGAGAAGATGCAGACAAAGCAGGGCTGACAGGCCGCGCAGAACGGGCAAACGTAGCGAGGGCGTGCGCCCGGATCACGCCGGCAGAAAAGTGCCGCGCGGGGGCGATAGCGGCTCTACTTTTGCCATTCGGGGCGATAGTGTGCCGCCAACAAACGCCAGCAGCGTGATAGGCAAGTAAGCAGTTATGACCGGTAAACGTGGCAAAAGGCCCCCTCTTGTGGCCGAGAAACGCAGCAAGCCGCCTGCGAAGAAACGCAAACCCGCGCGACCGGCCCGCCGCAAGGCGGCCCGAAAGCCGCGCGGGCCGATTGCGACGCTGCTTTGGCCGTTCAAATGGGCGCTGATCCTGCTGTGGCGGTTTCTCTGGGGCGGGGCGGTGGCCGTTACGTTGATCATCGTGGCCAGCGTCATCTACACCTCCTCGACCCTACCGCCCATTGACGAGTTGGTCGATGGCCGCACGCGCGGCTCGGTCACGCTGATCGACGTGCGCGGGGAGACCTTCGCGTGGCGGGGCGACCAGTTCGGCGGCATGATCCGCGCCCGCGACGTGAGCGAGAACCTCCACAACGCGGTGATCGCGACCGAGGACAAGCGGTTCTACTGGCACTTCGGCGTCGATTTCTACGCCACCGCCGCCGCCATGGTCCGCAACTACCGTGAGGGGGGCAATCCCCTGTCCGGCGCGGGCGGCTCCTCAATCACGCAGCAGACCGCGAAACTTTTGTGTTTCGGGCAGGCCTACGACCAGACCGTTTGGGACAGCGAAGCCGATTACGAAGCCGACTGCCGCCGCACGACCCTGTGGCGCAAGGCGAAAGAGGCGGTCTTCGCCTTCGCGCTCGAGGTTCGCTACACCAAGGAAGAGATCCTGACCCTCTACCTCAACCGGGCCTATCTTGGCGCAGGCTCGCGCGGGTTCGAAGCGGCCTCGCAGCGGTATTTCGGCATTTCCGCGGCCGAAGTGTCGGTGCCGCAGGCGGCGATGATGGCCGGCTTGCTCAAGGCCCCATCGACATGGGCGCCGACACGCAACCTTGCCCGCGCGCAGGACCGGGCGGCGACGGTGATCCGGCTGATGGAAGAACAGGGCTATTTGACCGCCGCGCAGGCGGACCACGCCCAGGCCAACCCCGCCACACTGTCGGAGTCCGCGCGGCAACGGGCGGGCGGTTATTTCGCCGATTGGGTCATGGACACCGCGCCCAGCTATTTCACCCAGGACACGACCGAGGACGTGATCATCCGCTCGACCCTTGATCCGCGCATTCAGCAGGCCGCGGAAGAGGCGCTGACCTCGGTGTTCGAGAACCGCGTCCGCGAAGGCTCGAAAGCGCAGGCCGCCATCGTGGTGATGTCCGCCGACGGGGCCGTGCGCGCCATGGTGGGCGGGCGCGATCTGACGGTGTCGGGCGCGTTCAACCGGGCGACGCAGGCGTTGCGGCAGACCGGTTCGGCGTTCAAACCCTTTGTCTATGCCACCGCGCTTGATCTTGGCCTGTCGCCCTTCGACACCGTGACGGACCAGCCCACCTGCTGGAACGTCCCCGGCTCGGGCGAATGGTGCCCGCAGAACTACACCCGCCGCCATTATGGTGAGGTGACGCTGGTCGAGGCGCTCAAGCGCTCGCTCAACGTCCCGGCGGTCGCCCTGTCCGAGCGTGTGGGCCGCGACAACGTGCGCACCGTGGCCGAGAATTTCGGCATCGTCAGCGATCTGGCCTCCGGCCCGGCGCTGGCGCTGGGCACCTCGGAAAGCACCCTGCTGGAAATGACCGGCGCCTATGCGGGCATCCTCAACGGCGGCTCGGCGGTGCGGCCCTACGGCCTGATGGAGCTACGGCTGGCCGGCGAGAGTGAGCCGCTGTTGCAGGCGACCGGCGGCATTCGCGAACGGGTCATTCAGGAACATGCCGCGCGGCAGTTGACCTGGATGATGTATCAGGTGGTCGAAGATGGCTCAGGCCGTCGCGCCGCCGTCGACGGGTGGGAGATTGCGGGCAAGACCGGCACCACGCAGGCCGCGCGCGATGCCTGGTTCATCGGGTTCAGCGGCGACTACGTGGCCGGGGTCTGGATGGGCTACGATGACAACACCCCGCTCACCGGGGTCACGGGATCGGGCTTGCCGGCGGAAATCTGGCACGAGACGATGGTGCGCGTTCTGGACGGATTGCAACCGACGCCGCTGCCGATGGAAGTGCCGGCACAGGCGCAGCCGGCCCCGCCGGTGGAACAGCCCAGCCAGCCCACGCAGCCGCGCCGTCAGGAGAATTTGAACCTGCCCGAAGCGGTGGCCGATACGATCATCAATGAGCTGTTGCGCCAGTTGCAGGGCAACTAACTAGGCAGGGCTATTCGTCGTCGCTGTTGCCGTCGCTTTCGCTGTCGGCATCCGCGTCTTCTGCCGTCTCGGCATCCGCGTCAGCCTCGTCCGCCTCTGCATCCTCCTCGGGGGCGGCCTCATAATCCACCGGTTCGGGCGCGGGCACGGGGTCGCAGCGGGAATAGCGGAAAGCGTAGCCGTCCCAGATCATGATGATACCGTTTTCGACTTCCCCATCGTTCATGACCATGGCGCGTTCGGTCCAGACATCGTCTTCCCCGACGCAGTTCATGTCATAAAGCGTCGCATCCATGTTCACGACCTGCACCGGGCGGGCCATGCGGCATTCCATGTCAACGCCGTAAAACACGCCGTCCTCGATCTTCAGCGATCCGCCATCGACCCCCACAAGCGCGCATTCCGCGTTCGCGTTCTGCCGATAGACTCCGTCGTAGGGGGTCGCCATCGCAAGGGTCGGGGCAAGGATGAAAGCCAAGGTCAGTCGCATCAGGTCAGATCCCGGATCAAAGCGTCGATATTGCCGCCCCGCGCGTCGAGCATCGCGCCGATCTCGGCCCGCTCGGCCAGCAGCATGTTGATCCCCTCGATGATGAGGTTGAAGAACACGGGCCGGCCCGGCCGGTCTGTCACGTGGAAGTCGATGCGGACGGGCGACTGGTTGCGCAACACCGCGGTGGTGCGCACCTCGATGTAGCTGTTGACGGCGCGGGTGCCCTCAAACTGGATGCGCCCGCCTGCGAACTCATTGAACCGGCGGCCATATTTGTTGGCAAGGTAGAAGCCGAAAGCATCGGCAAAGGCGCGTTTTTGCGCGTTGGTGGCGCTGCGCCCGTCATTGCCCAGCGCGTAGGCGGCCAGATAGCTGGTGTCGGCGTAGCGGTCGAAGATGCCTTTGAAGCTGCGGATCATCGAATTGAGCGACGCCCCCGAGGCGATGACGCCGTTGATTTCCCCGATGGCCGAATTGACCAGATTTTCGGCCTGTGCATTGGTCAGCGCGAAGCTTGGCAGCGGCAACAGCGCCACAAGGCTCGCGCCCCCCAAGGTCATCACGCGGCGGCGGGTGAAGGTCAACTCGGTCATCACTCAAATCCTTCCAAACTCACATCCCCCGAGAAAGGGTCGATTTCGGTTGCAGCGGGCGGTGCTTCGCCCAGTTCGAACCGGCGGTTCTGCAGGTAGACCAGACGGGCCTGCGAATAACTGTCGGCACTGTCATAAAGTAGCCCGTCGATCGTATCCTTGTAGTCCCCCCGCCGCACCGCAAGCGTCGCCACCCGCGCAAGGGGGCCGTATTTCACCTGCGCTGGCAGGCCGACGGCCCCCAGCGGATCAAGGAACAGATCGACCAGACGCCCCGCGGCATCCCGTTCGGTCGAGGGGCCATAGACCGGAATCTCGAGGTATGCGCCCTCATCAAAGCCCCAGACCGCCAGCGTCTCTCCGAAGTCTGTATCCTGTTCGGTCAGACCGATGCTGCTGGCAGGATCCAGAAGCCCGCCCACGCCGAGGGTGGTGTTGAGCACGAACCGCAGCGTGTTGATCGCCGCCCCTTCGAGATTCGCCTGCAACACCCCGTTGGCCACCGCCCCGGGCAGCCCCGCATTGTCGGCAAAATTGACGATCGGATCCGTCACCCCGTCCGGGAGTGAGGCCGTCACCCCACCCGAGGGGCGCAGGAAGGCGCTGTCGAGGCTTTTGTTAAAGGCATGAATTACACGGTTATTTTCTTCGTAAGGGTCGTTGAACACCGCACCGGGGTCAGGCGCGGTGCAAGCCGAAACGAGGGTTACAAGAAGAAGGGCGCGGAACCGGAAAGGAATCGGAAACATGGGATAAAACTACACTGGAATCTGGACAAAGCTTGCTAGTAATTAGCAAATAGTTTCCTCATAGACGATAACCAACAGACATCGTGTTGCATTTGATCAGGCGTGATCCCCCGTCTGAATTCGGACGCATCCCCGTCGCCGCAATTGCGCGGTCAGAAACAAAGGCAGCGCATCGCCGATGATGTTAAGAGAACCGACCCGGGCCGAAATCAATGCGGGCCGCACAGAGCTCCGGTCAATCCGCAAGAGGTCGCGCCATCTTTACTGGTTCGTCGGGATCTTCAGCAGCTTCGTGAACGCGCTGATGCTGACCGGGCCGCTCTATATGCTGAATGTCTACGACCGTGTGCTCGGTTCACGCTCTTATGAGACTTTGTTGGCGCTCTCGGTTCTGGTGGGGTTCCTTTACCTGATGATGGGCATTCTCGATTTCGCCCGCGGCCGTGTCATGAGCCGCGTGGGCGCACGGTTTCAGGCCGATCTCGACAGGCGGGTGTTCGACGCCTCCATGCGGGCCCGCGCCACCGGCGTCGCTCCGGCCGAGGCCACGACCGGCCAGCGAGATCTGCAATGGGTGCAGCAACTGATCACCGCGCCCGTGGCCATGGCGCTGTTCGACCTGCCATGGACGGTGATCTTCGTTCTGGGCATCTTCGTGTTCCACCCCTATCTGGGCTATCTGGCGCTGGCCGGGGGATTGATCCTTGTGCTGATCGCCGTCATGAACCAACTCAGCAGCCGCCGCCCGCTTGCCGAAGCGAACGAGGCGAACCTGCGCGCGCAGAACATGGGCGAGCAATTGCGCAGCGGGGCGGACATGATTCAAGCGCTGGGCATGCGGTCTTCGGCCTTCCATCGCTGGATCGACCTGCGCAACAAGTCCTTGCGCGCGGGGATCAAGGCGGGGGATCTGGGCAGCAGCTTCAGCAACCTGTCGAAATCGTTCCGGCTGTTCCTGCAATCGGCAATGTTGGGTGTCGGCGCCTATCTGGTGCTTGAGGACCAGCTGACCGCGGGCGCGATGATTGCTGGCTCGATCCTGCTTGGGCGCGCGCTAGCGCCCGTTGAGCTGCTGGTGAACCAATGGCCGGTGGTCAACAAGGGGCGCATTGGCTGGGCCAACCTTGCCCGCTTGCTGGGCGCGGTGCCCGAAGCGCGGGAGCGCACCAACCTGCCCACCCCCGCCGCGCGCATCGCGGCCGATCAGGTCACGGTGCTGCCGCCGGGCGAAACCAAGGCCAGCCTTCGCATGGTGTCGTTCAAGGTCGAACCCGGTGAGGCTGTCGGCGTGATCGGCCCCTCGGGCGCGGGGAAATCCACACTGGCGCGGGCGCTGGCCGGGCTTTGGCCCCCCGCTGGCGGGACGATCCGGCTCGACGGGGCGACGCTGGACCAATACGACCCTGACGTGCTGGGCAGCTACATCGGCTATCTGCCGCAAACGGTAACGCTGCTAAGCGGATCGATCCGCGACAATATCGCCCGGATGTCCCCGAACCCCGATGATGCCGCCGTGGTCAAGGCCGCGAAACGCGCCGCCGCGCACGACATGATCGTGCGCCTCCCCGACGGCTATGACACCATCGTCGACCCCACCGGCGGCCGCCTGTCCGGCGGGCAGGTGCAGCGTGTCGGACTGGCGCGGGCGATGTATGGCGATCCGATCTTTCTGGTGCTGGATGAGCCGAACTCGAACCTCGACAACGAAGGTTCAACGGCCGTCAACACAGCGATCCGCACCATGAAGGCCGAGGGGCGCAGCGTCTTCGTGATGGCGCACCGCCCTGCGGCGATCGAGGCCTGCGACAAATTGATGTATCTGGATGGCGGCATGCTCAAGGCCTTCGGCCCGACGGAAGAGGTCAAGGCCCAGATCCTTGCCAATCGGCAGCAGATCGATCAAAGCCGCGGCAAAGGCGGAGGCGTCACATGAGCCGCGAATGGTCCGCCCGCAAACCCCTCACCGTGGGGCTCTTGGCGCTTCTGGTTCTCGTCGGCGGCTTCGGCGGCTGGGCCGTCTCGGCGCAGATTAGCGGCGCAGTGATCGCCAGCGGCCTGATTGAGGTCGATCAGAACAGGCAGGTTGTGCAACATCTTGACGGTGGCATTGCCACGGAGATTACCGTCGACGAAGGCGATCCTGTCGAGGTCGGCGACCTGCTCTTGCGGCTCGACGATCAGGACCTGCGCGCCAATCTGAGCGTCGTTGAGGGCCAGTTGTTCGAAGTCCTCGCCCGGCGCGCCCGTTTCGAGGCCGAGCGGGATGGCAGCGACCATCTGACCTTCGATCCGCTGCTGGATGAGGGCAAACCGGAGACTGTCGAAAGCCTCAAGTCCGGGCAGATCAACCTCTTCAACGCGCGCAATGACAGCGTCGCGCGACGCACCGAGCAACTGTCGAACCGCAAGGACCAGATCGCCGCACAGATCGAAGGGATCACCGCCCAGCAGGAAGCGCTGGAAACCCAGCTTGAGCTGATCGGGCAGGAACTTGCGAACCAGCAGAACCTGCTCGATCGGGGGTTGGCGCAAGCGGGCACCGTGCTCAATCTGCAACGGGAACAGGCGCGCCTTCTGGGGCAGGTGGGCGAGCTGACCGCCGCCATCGGCGGCGCGCAGGAACGCATCACCGAGATCGAGATCGAAATCCTCGGGCTGACAACCTCGCGCCGGGAAGAGGCGATCACCCGGCTCCGGGACCTGCAATTCAATGAGCTGGAGCTGCGCGAACGGCGCACCACCATCGAGCGGCAGTTGCAGCGGCTCGACATTCGCGCACCGGTCAGCGGCATCGTCTACGGGCTGCAGGTGTTCGGCCCCGGCGTGGTGGTGCGCCCGGCCGATCCGCTGATGTTCATCGTGCCGCAGGACCGCCCGCTGGTGATCGCTACGCAGGTCGCGCCGACGGATATCGACGTTCTGACCATCGGGCAGGACGTCAGCGTGCGATTCTCGGCATTGGACCAACGCAGCACGCCCGAGCTTTACGGCAAGGTGGCGCTGGTGTCGGCAGACGCCTTCTCGGACCCGAACACCGGCGCCACTTATTACCGCGCCGAAATTGCCCTGAACGATGGCGAGCTTGAGCGGCTGCCCAACAACACCACGTTGATCCCCGGAATGCCGGTCGAAGCCTTTATCCGCACCGCTGACCGCACGCCGCTCGACTATCTGACGCGCCCCCTGACGGACTATGTTGCACGGACCTTTCGCGACGGATAGCGTCGGGCAAAATCTGCTGAAAGGACCCGTCATGTCGATCGAATCCCGCCTGTCCGAGCTGGGCGTCACCCTGCCCGATGCCCCCGCTCCGGCGGCGAATTACGTGCCCTTCGTGAAGTCCGGCAACCTGCTTTTCGTCTCGGGGCAGATCTCGGCCAATGACGACGGGTTCATCACCGGCACGCTGGGCGAGGATATGACCGCCGAAGACGGCGCGGCCGCCGCGCGGACCTGCGCGATCTCGCTTCTGGCGCAGCTCAAAGCGGGCTGCGACGGTGACATCGAACGGTTGGTGCGGGTCGTCAAGCTCACCGGGTTCGTCAACTCGACCGCCGACTTCGGCGATCAGCCCAAGGTGATCAATGGCGCGTCCGATTTTATGGTTGAGGCGCTGGGAGAGCGGGGGCGCCATTCGCGCAGCGCGGTCTCGGCCCCGTCCCTGCCCTTCGGCGTCGCTGTCGAGATTGAGGCGATTTTCGAAATCTCATGACCCTTCCCGACAGTTTTCTGGCGCGGCCTATCGCCCACCGCGCCCTGCATGATGCGCAGATGGCCGAGAACTCGCCGGCAGCGATCCGCGCGGCAGTTGCCGCGGGCTATGGCATCGAGATCGATATACAGCGCGCGCGCGACGGTGTGCCGATGGTGTTCCACGATTACACGCTGGACCGGCTGACCGCGCAGACCGGCCCGATTGCTCAGCGCACGGCGCAAGAGCTGGGGCAGATCGCCCTGCGCGGTGGCGGTGGCACTATCCCGACCCTGTCGGATGTGTTGGGCCGGGTGGCCGGTCGGGTTCCGCTGCTGATCGAGGTCAAGGATCAGGACGGCGCCCTTGGCCCCAACGTTGGACCGTTGGAGAGGGCGATCTGCGCGCTGTTGCAGGACTACGACGGCGACGTGGCGCTGATGTCGTTCAACCCCCATTCCGTCGCCGCCTGCCGCGATCACGGGCCGCAGATCCCCCGCGGCCTTGTCACCTGCCCGTTCCGGCAAGAGGATTGGCCCACCGTGCCCCGCGCCACGCGCGAGCACCTTGCCGCCATCCCTGACTTTGACCGGGTCGAGGCCTCGTTCATCAGCCACCAGCAAGACGACCTGACGGCGGCCCCGGTGGCAGAGCTTCACGCCGGGGGCGTGCCGATCCTGTGCTGGACCGTGCGGTCAGCCGAGGCTGAGGCCCGCGCCCGCAAGGTGGCCGACAATATCACGTTCGAGGGTTACCGCGCCTGAACACCCTCTTGATTGCGGCGCGACGGGGGCCACCTATCCATCATGGACGGCAGCACAATCGAACTCAGCGCCCATCGCAGCCTGTCGGCGATCGACCCCGCCGACTGGGATGCCTGCGCCTGCCCCGAGGCCGCGACCGGGCGGCCGGTTGATCCGTTCACGACCTACAGGTTCCTCAAAGCGCTTGAGGACAGCGGCAGCGTGGGCGCGGGAACGGGGTGGGAACCCCACTATTTGTGCGCCCGACAGGACGGTGAGGTGATCGCCGTCGCCCCGCTTTACGGCAAGATGCATTCGCAGGGCGAATACATGTTCGACCACAACTTCGCCCATGCCTATGAACGCTCCGGCGGGCAGTATTACCCCAAACTGCAGATCGCGGTGCCCTTCACGCCCGCCACCGGGCGGCGCTTCCTGACCCGTCCGGGGTTCGAGGTCGCGGGCATGGCGGCGTTGGTGCAGGGCGCGGTGCAGATCGCTGCCGACAATGAGCTGTCGTCGCTTCATGCCACCTTCTGCACCGAGGCCGAGGCACTGGCCGGGGCCGAGATGGGCCTGTTGCACCGCACCGCGCAGCAATATCACTGGGCCAACGACGGCTATGCGGATTGGGACGGGTTCCTTGCCGCGCTGTCCTCTCGCAAGCGCAAGACCCTGCGCCGCGAACGGCGCACGGCGCAGACCTTCGGCGGCCAGATCGTGCAGGTGACTGGCGACGCCATCGAACCGCACCACTGGGATGCACTCTGGACCTTCTATCAGGACACCGGCGCGCGCAAATGGGGCCAGCCCTATCTGACGCGCGCTTTCTTCGACATCGCCGCCGAGACGCTGAAGGACGACATCCTTCTGGTCTTCGCTGAAATCGACGGTGTGCCCGTGGCGGGGGCGATGAACATGATCGGGCATGACACGCTTTATGGCCGCTACTGGGGCTGCACCGAACACCACCCCTGTCTGCATTTCGAAATCTGCTATTATCAGGCCATCGACTACGCCATCGCCCATGGCATGAAACGGGTCGAGGCGGGGGCGCAAGGCGAACACAAGCTCGCCCGTGGCTACCTGCCGGTGACGACCCACTCGCTGCACTGGTTCGGCGATGCGGGGTTCCGGCAGGCGGTGGCGGATTATCTGGAGGCGGAACGCCGCGCCGTGGATGAGGAAATCGAGGTCCTCACCTCCTACGGGCCCTTCCGCAAAGCACAGGTGGAGGAACAGGAATGAGCAACCCATTGGACCAAACGGGCCGCGACGCCCTCACCGAAGCAGGGTGGACGGTCGAGGAGGCGAAGGCCACGAAGACCTTCACCTTCAGGAATTTCATCGAAGCCTTCGGCTGGATGACCTCGGTCGCCATGACGGCGGAAAAGCTCAACCACCATCCCGAGTGGTTCAACGTCTACAAGACGGTCGAGGTCACGCTCACCACCCATGACACGGGCGGGTTGACGGACCTCGACCTCAAGCTCGCCCAGCGCATGGATGCGCTGGCGAGCTAGCGGCGCTACATCTCGTCGAGCAATCCCTCACCGCCAGAGGCTTCGCAGGTGCCGGGGCTGTCCTCGATGTTGAGCACCTTCACCTCTCCGTCCATCACCAGCATCGCATAGCGTTGTGAGCGGTCGATAAGCCCGGCCGCGGGGGCGGAAAACGTGAGCCCCAGCGCCTTGGAGAACTCCGCCGCCGGATCGCCAACCATGAGGATACCCGCCTCGGTCGCGCCCGTATCCTCACCCCACTGGCCCATCACGAAAGGATCGTTGACCGAGATGCAGATGATCTCGTCCACGCCACGTTCCATGAACTGATCCTTGGTGCGGATGAAGCTGGGCACATGGGCGGTGGTGCAGGTGCCGGTATAGGCCCCGGGCAAGCCGAAAAGCACCACGTTGCGCCCTTCGGTCAGGGTCGAGACCGAGATCTGCTCCGGCCCCTCCTCACCCATTTTCACCAGCATCGCATCGGGCAGTTTGTCCCCCACGGAAATCGTCATTTCGTCGTCCTTTCGGCAATTGCGTTGGTCGTCAGGGCCACTATAGGGTCCAAACCGGAAGCAACCAGATGGAACCGCGGATATGAGCCATATTGTCGTCGTCGGAGCCGGTCAGGCCGGTCTGTCGCTTGTCGCGAAACTGCGCAGCGAAGGGTTCGAGGGCGCGGTGACGCTGATCGGCGCCGAGCCTGACCCCGCCTACCAGCGCCCTGCCCTCTCCAAAGCCTACCTGCTGGGCGAGATGGAGCGCGACCGCCTCTTCCTGCGCCCGCGCGACTGGTATGACGACCAGAACATCACCCTGCGCACCGACACGCGCGTGGTCGCCATCGATGCGGCGGCGCGGAGGGTGACGCTGGCGGGGGATGAGGTGCTGTCCTACGACGAGCTGGCCCTCACCACCGGATCGCACCCCCGCACCCTGCCCGCCGAGATCGGCGGCACGCTCGACGGGGTCTATTCCGTGCGCGATCTGGCCGACGCCGACGCCATGGCGCCCGAGTTTCAGGCCGGCCGGCGCGTGTTGATCATCGGCGGCGGCTACATCGGGCTGGAAGCCGCGGCGGTGGCGGCAAAACGCGGGGTTGAGGTGGTGCTGGTCGAAATGGCCGACCGCATCCTCAAGCGTGTCGCCGCACCCGAAACCTCGGACTACTTCCGTGAATTGCACCAGCGTCACGGCGTTGACATCCGCGAAGGCGTGGGGCTGGACCGCCTGACCGGCACCGACCGCGTGACCGGCGCGGTTCTGTCCGACGGCACAACGCTCGAAGTGGATTTCGCCATCGTCGGCGTCGGCATCACCCCCGCGACGGTGCTGGCCGAAAGCGCCGGGGTGACGGTGGACAACGGCATCGTTACCGACGCCCACGGCCGCACCTCGGACCCGCATATCTGGGCCGCTGGCGACTGCGCCACGCTGGAGTGGAACGGCGCGCGCGTGCGGCTGGAGAGCGTCGGCAACGCCATCGATCAGGCGGAATGCGTCGCCCGCAACATGCTGGGGGCCGAGCAGCCCTACCGGCCCAAGCCGTGGTTCTGGTCCGACCAATATGACGTCAAACTGCAGATCGCGGGGCTGAACCTTGGCTATACGGATGTCGTCGTGCGGCAGACGGACGGCGCGCGCTCACACTGGTATTACGACGGCGACCGGCTGATCGCGGTGGACGCCATGAACGATGCACGCAACTATATGATCGGCAAGCGGCTGATCGAAGCGGGGAAATCGCCCGCACCAGAGGTGATCGCGAACCCCGAGACAGACATGAAGGCCCTGCTGAAAGCATGAGGATCATCGCCGGTCAGCACCGGGGCCTCGCCCTCGCGTCCGTGGGCAAGGGCGATGCGGGTGCCCATCTGCGCCCCACGCCGGACCGGGTGCGTGAAAGCCTGTTCAACGTGCTGATGGGCTACGGATTGCCCCACGGGG
The DNA here is from genome assembly GCF_003072065.1 of Thalassorhabdomicrobium marinisediminis. Classification (GTDB taxonomy): domain Bacteria; phylum Pseudomonadota; class Alphaproteobacteria; order Rhodobacterales; family Rhodobacteraceae; genus Octadecabacter; species Octadecabacter marinisediminis. The sequence goes on along the minus strand of NZ_QCYG01000006.1, from coordinate 144,006 downwards.
CGCGGGTACTTGATCTGTTTGCGGGCACCGGCGCGCTGGGGCTTGAGGCGTTGTCCCGCGGCGCGGTGCAAGTCACCTTCGTCGACAATGGGCGCACGGCCCAACGCCTGATCCGTGAAAACCTCGCCAAGGCGCGGCGCACGGGCGATGCGACCCTGCTCACCTGCGCGGCGGACCGGCTGCCGGCGGCGCCCGCCCCCTGCAATTTGGTGTTCCTCGATCCGCCCTACGGCAAGGCACTCGGCGCAGCCGCGCTGCAATCTGCGCAAGCGCAAGGCTGGTTGGCTCCCGACGCGCTCATCGTCTGGGAAGACAGCGCGCCGCAAGCGCTGGCCGGGTTCACCCCGCAGGACCAGCGCCGCTACGGCGACACGCATATCACCTTGCTGACCCCTGACGCCTAGTAAGTCGGGTGGAACTTGCCCGCAGGCGACAGCGTGAAGATGTCCGCGCCCTCTGCCGTGATGCCGATGGAATGCTCGAACTGCGCCGACAGGCTCTTGTCCCGGGTGACCGCCGTCCAGTCGTCGCTGAGGATTTTCGTCTCGGGGCGGCCAAGGTTGACCATCGGCTCGATGGTGAAGAACATCCCCTCTTCCAGCACCGGCCCCGTCCCCGGCCGCCCGTAGTGCAGCACGTTGGGCGGCGCGTGGAACACCTGCCCCAGCCCGTGCCCGCAGAAATCCCGCACCACGGACATGCGTTGGCTTTCCGCATAGGCCTGGATCGCATGGCCGATGTCGCCAAAGGTATTGCCCGGCTTCGCGGCCTCGATCCCCAGCATCAGCGCATCGTGGGTCACCTGGATCAACCGCTCCGCCTTCACGCTCGGCTTGCCGCCCGCCACATACATCCGACTGGTGTCGCCGAACCAGCCATCGACAATCACCGTGACGTCGATGTTGATGATATCGCCCGCCTTCAGCACCTTGCCGCCGGGAATACCGTGACACACGACATGGTTCACGCTGATGCAACTGGCGTGCTGATAGCCCTTGTAGCCGATGGTGGCCGAGGTGGCGCCCGCCTCATCGACCCATCGGGTGATCATTTCGTCCAGCGCGCCGGTGGTCTGCCCCGGTGTCACGTGTTCCGCGATCCGATCCAGGATTTCAGCCGCCAGACGCCCGGCCTTGTGCATCCCGGCAAAATCCTCGGGCGCGTGCAGCTTGATCCCGTCCTTGGTCAGCCGTGCTTTGGAAGTCTTCATCGTCGTCCCTTTCGTTCCTGCCTTCAGATAGGGCAAAGCGCACCGGTTCTAAAGCCCCCTGCTTCATCTGACCCGATAAACTCTCCCCGAAGGGCCGGTCAGCCAAAGGGCACCGCGTCGCGAAGGGTAATTCCCTCGGGCGACACCGTGCAGTCGAAACACAGGACCTCGACCCCGGCGGCCTGTGCTACGTCAAAGGCGGCGGCATAGGTCGGATCCAGATCGCGGGCCAGAGTGACGCGGGTGCAATCGCTCCGCTGGATCAGGAACAACAGCACCGCGCGGTGCCCCTCGGCCACCATCGCGGCGAGGTCAGCAAGATGTTTCGCCCCGCGTGCCGTCACGCTATCGGGAAACTCCACCAGCCCGGCGGTGCGGCTCAAGGTCACCGACTTCACCTCAAGATAGCAATCGCGCCGTCCCACACCGCTCAGCAGGAAGTCCACGCGGCTCTTGTCGCGGTATTTCACTTCCGGACGGACGCTGTCGTAGCCTTCAAGCCCCGCAAGACCGCGCGTCAGCGCCTCGGCCACGATCCGGTTCGCGCAGCCCGTGTCGATGCCGACGCAACCGCCGGGCAACTCCACCAGCCGCCATCCCCAGTCGAGCTTCTTGCGCGGGTCGTCGTTCGGCTCAAGCCAGACGCGCAGGCCCGCGTCTTTCAGCCCCATCATCGAGCCGGGGTTCGGGCAATGGGCCGTCACCACCCGTCCGTCGTCCAACTCCATCTCCGACAGGAACCGCATGTAGCGGCGGATCAGGCGGGCGGGCACAAGGGGAGTGGCAAAGCGCATGGCCGGGACTTATACCAATCCCATCAGCAGGAGAAGCCAGTGACCCCGACCGCACCGAACCCGACCGCCGCAATGCTTGTCATCGGTGACGAAATCCTCTCGGGTCGCACGCGGGACGCCAATATGCACCACCTCGCAGGGGAGTTGACCCGCGCGGGGATCGACTTGAAAGAAGTGCGCGTGGTCAGCGACGACGCCGCCGCGATCACCGCCGCCGTGCAGGCCCTGTCCGCCGCCTATGACACGGTATTCACCTCAGGCGGGATCGGCCCCACCCATGATGACATCACCGCCGATTGCGTGGCCGCCGCCTTCGGCGACAGTATCGACATCCGCGACGATGCCCGCGCCCTGTTGCAGGCGCACTACGACGGCACGGGCAGAGAGCTAAACGCCGCCCGCCTGCGCATGGCGCGCATCCCCTCCACCGCCACGCTGATCGACAACCCCGTGAGCATCGCACCGGGCTTCACGATCCGGAATGTGCATGTCATGGCCGGCGTTCCTTCGGTGTTTCAGGCCATGGTCGCCAGCGTTCTGCCCACGCTCACTGGCGGCGCGCCGGTGCTGTCAGAGACGCTGCGGCTGGAGCTTGGCGAAGGCGATATCGCGGGGCCGCTGGGCGAGCTGGCGGCGCGCTACGCCGATCTGTCCTTCGGCTCCTACCCGTTCGAGCAGAACGGCCGCTACGGGGCGAACGTGGTGATCCGGGGTCAGGACCGCCCCCGTGTCGCCGCCGCACTGGCCGACCTCAAATCACTGTTCGCTGCATGACCCCAGCGGCTCTGTCGGCGCTGATCGATGCCACATGGCCCGCCGCGACCGTGCAGGACGCAGGCGGCTGGCGTCTGCGCGCGGCCCCCGGCGCGGGCAGCCGGGTGAATGCGGCAACCGCCGGGCCCGGCACGGATCCGGCAACCTTTCCCGCGGCGGAACAGGCCATGCGCGACCGGGGCCAGCGCCCCTTGTTCATGGTCCGCGCGGGGGAACACCGGCTCGACCAGATGCTCGAACAGGCAGGCTACGCCATCAAGGACCCCACCGCGCTTTATGCCGCCTCCACCGCGACCCTCGCCACCGAGCGCCCGCCCGCTGTCACCTGTTTTGAGGTCTGGCCCCCGCTGGCCTGTCAGGCAGAAATCTGGGACGCAGGCGGCATCGACGATGCGCGTCTGTCGGTCATGGGCCGCGCGACCGGTCCGAAGACGACCGTGCTGGGTCGCGTCCATGACACCCCCGCCAGCACCGCCTTCGCCGCCCTGCATGAGGGCACGGCGATGATCCACGCCATGGAGACCGCCCATGCATTCCGGCGGCAGGGGCTGGGGCGGCACATGATCCGCGCGCTCGCCGTCTGGGCGCAAAACCGTGGTGCGCAGCAGGTGACATTGCTCGTCACCCGGTCCAATCTGGCGGCCACGTCGCTCTATTCCGCCATGGGGTTTGCCCCCGCAGGCGGATACCACTACCGCACCGCGCCAAAGGACCAAGCATGACCAAGATCACAGGCCACGCCCGGCGGCCATCGCCGCAGCCCACGGAGTGATGGGATGCTGCGCGCCGTCGTCCTTGCTTTGCTGCCACTTCAGGCCACCGCCCTCACCCTCGACATGCCGGGCAATGCGACCCTGACCGCCGAAACGGTGACAGACCCGGACAGTTACGACATGCCCACCGCCGGATGGACCCCGACCGGCCTGCCGGTGCTGACCGGCACCGGCGAAGTCCGCAAACAGGCGTGGCGGATCGAGGCTTCGGGCCTGACCACCTTGCAGCTTCTACAACCGTTGGGCGCACAATTGACCGAAGCGGGTTTTGAGAGGGTCTTCACCTGCACCGACGACGCCTGCGGTGGCTTCGATTTCCGCTTCGCGACCGAGGTGATCCCCGCGCCGCAGATGTATGTCGATCTGGGCGATTTCCGCTTCCGGGCGTTCCGGCGTGACACGGAAGAGGGGTCCGAACTGCTCAGCCTGCTGACCAGCCGCTCGTCTTCTGCGGGATTCGTCCAGATCATCCACGTCGGCCCTACGGGCAGCGGACCGGCAACCGAGACGGCAGCCCCCGCCATGCGCCCGGCGCGGGCCGACACCGCCGCAGCAGACGACGCACCCTTCGCGCAACGCCTTGAAACCGAAGGTCGCGTCGTGCTGTCCGACCTCGCCTTCGAAACAGGATCGGCGCAACTGGGGGCAGGCCCCTTCGCCAGCTTGCAGGATGTCGCGGACTACCTTTTGGCGAATCCCACCCGCACGGTGGCGCTGGTGGGGCATACGGACACCGTGGGCGGGTTGGACGGCAACATCGCCCTGTCCAAACGCCGCGCCGGGTCGGTTCTGGAACGGTTGGTGACGAACTACGACATCCCCCGCCGCCAGTTGGACGCGCAGGGGATGGGCTATCTTGCGCCCCTCGCCAGCAACCTGAGTGATGAGGGGCGCGAGGCAAACCGTAGGGTTGAAGTGATCCTCACCTCGACCGAATAACGCGCGCAAAGGCCCGCCGGTTTACCAAGCCTCGGGGCCCTTCTCGGCGAAGGAATGCACCAGAAAGTCGATGAAGGCGCGCACCTTGGGCTGGGTAAAGCGGCCGGGCGGATAGACCGCGTAAATGCCCTGTGTCTCGACCGGCAAGTCGGGAATCGCTTCTTCCACAAGGCCCTTTTCCATCGCGTCCGCATACAGGAACGACGGCAAGTAGGCGATGCCAAGGCCCGAGATCGCAGCATTCAACAGCGATTGCCCGTCGTTCACCGTCAGCCACCCCGCCGTGCGCACCTGTCGTTTTTCGCCCGACGGCGCGGTGAGTTTCCAGACCGCCGAATTGGCCTGATTGGAGTAATGCAGCAACTTGTGTTCGTTCAGATCGTCGATCTTCTGCGGCCGCCCGTAGCGTTCGAAATACCCCGGAGCCGCGACCATCCGGCGCGACGTCTCGGTCAACTTGCGCGCCCGCAGGGTGCTGTCTTCCAGCTCGCCAATGCGGATCGCCATGTCGAACCCTTCCGAGATCAGCTCAACATAGCGGTTGTTGAGGACCATGTTCACCGTGATGTCGGGAAACTCACCCAGAAAGTCCCCCAGCACCGGCGACAGATGATTGACCCCGAAATCCGTGGCCACGGAAATCCGCAGCAGGCCCGAGGGCGCGGACTGCATCGAGGTGACCAGCGCGTCCGCTTCGCCGGCGTCGTTCAACACGCGGCGCGCGCGGTCGTAATAGGCCAGCCCGATCTCGGTCGGGCTGACCCGCCGCGTGGTCCGGTTCAGAAGCCGCGCGCCCAGCCGCGCCTCAAGGCTTGAGACATGCTTCGAGACCGCAGACTTGGAAATGCCCATTTTCTTGGCAGCATCGGTAAATCCGCCCTGATCCACGACAGTGGCGAAAGCTTCCATTTCGGTCAGGCGATCCATTCAGGCGTCCTCGGTTCTTATCGTTGTTTTCGAGGCTCAGATATCGCGTTCAATTCGGGCAGCACTGGGGCAGATGCCTGACAATTGCGGGGTATTGGCAGGACTGTTGCGGGGCGGGAAACGCAAAACGCCCCGTCTTTCGACGGGGCGCCTGCAGGTGGTCGACGGCGGGCAAACTCAGGCCGCGTCGCGGTCGTGTTTGCCTTCTTCGATCTCTTCCACGATCTTCGCGACGAAATCCTTCAGATCGTCGGGATTGCGGCTGGTGACGATGCCGTTGCTCACGGCGACGGATTGATCCACCCAGCGCGCACCGGCGTTTTCCACATCCGTCCGGATCGAGTGATAGGACGTCATCTCGCGGTCTTTCACCACGCCGGCCTCGACCAGAACCCAAGGCGCGTGACACACGGCGGCCACGATTTTGCCGGAGGTGACGAAGTCTTTCACAAGGCTGACCACGTCTTTCTCGACCCGCAGAAGGTCGGGGTTGATCTGGCCACCGGGAATGACCAGCGCGTCATAATCCGCGATCTTGGCGTCGGCGATCTTCAGATCGGCCTCAGCTTCACGGCCCCAGTCGGACCCTTCCCAGCCCTTGGCGGCCTTGCCGTCCAGCGTGGCGACCTGCACCTCGGCGCCTTTCGCGCGCAACTGGTCGCGGGGGAACTCCAGCTCGGATTGCTCGAAGCCGTGGGTGGTGATGATAAGGATCTTGGCGTCTTGAATGTTGGGCATTTATGACCTCCTTGATTTGCGTTCCCAAACCAACGTGTCAGATGCGACGCCGTTCCAGACCTCGCAACAGCGTGAGCGGTAATACGCGCCGAAAGCCAGACCTGCGCCGCTAGAGCCCCGCCACCAACCGGGTGCCCTGATCAATCGCGCGTTTCGCATCCAGTTCCGCCGCGACATCCGCACCGCCGATCACATGGCAGGAAATCCCCTGCTCCTCAAGCGCGTCGGCAAGGGTCCGGTTCGACACCTGACCCGCACAAAGCACGATGGTATCAGCCTCGATCAACGTCGGACGCTCCCGCGCCTCACCAAAGGTCACGTGCAGGCCGTCCGCGTCGATGCGTTCATAATTCACGCCACCGACCATCTTCACGTCCTTCATACGCAGCGCCGCGCGGTGGATCCAGCCCGTGGTCTTGCCCAGACCCTTTCCCAGCTTGCTCGCCTTGCGTTGCAGCAGCGTCACCTGCCGGATCGACGGCTCGGACTGCGGACCTTCGGGCCGGATGCCGCCGCGCACGCGCTCGGGATCTCCGACGCCCCATTCTTCAAGCCACTCGTCCAGATCTTCGGTCGGGCTTTCGTCGGTGACCAGATAATCTGCCACGTCGAAACCGATTCCCCCCGCGCCGATGATGGCGACCCGTTTACCGACCTCCGCCTTGTCGCGCAGCACGTCGATATAGGACAGCACGTTCGGCCCGTCCTGCCCGTCGATCTGCGGATCGCGCGGGGTGACGCCGGTGGCAATGATCACCTCGTCAAAGCCCGACAGATCCGCTGCCGTGGCCTCCTGCCCGAGCTTAAGGGTAATCCCCGCCGCCGCGACTGCATCGCGGTAGTAGTCCACCAACCCCCGGAATTCCTCCTTGCCGGGGATCTGCTTGGCCATGTTCAACTGGCCGCCAAGCTCTTCGGCGCGGTCGAACAACGTCACCGCCATGCCCCGCTCCGCTGCCGTGAGCGCCGAGGCCAGCCCCGCCGGTCCGGCCCCCACGATTGCGACAGATTTGGACGACGGCGTGAGCACGATCTCAGTCTCGTGACAGGCCTGCGGGTTCACCAGACAGGTCGCGGTTTTCATCGAGAAGGTGTGGTCAAGGCAGGCTTGATTGCAGGCGATGCACGGCGCGATGAGTTGAGCATGCCCCTGCGCGGCCTTCTGCACGAAATGCGGGTCGGCCAGGAACGGCCGCGCCATGCTGACCATATCCGCGCAGCCGTCGGCCAGCACATCTTCGCCCACCTGTGGGGTGTTGATCCGGTTCGAGGTGATGATGGGGATCGACACCTCGCCCATCAGCTTCTTCGTGACCCAGGTGAAGGCCCGCCGTGGCACACTGGTGGCAATCGTGGGGATTCGCGCCTCATGCCAGCCGATGCCCGTGTTCAGGATCGTCGCCCCCGCCGCTTCGATCGCCCGGGCCAGTTGCACGACCTCGGCCCAGGTGGACCCGTCGGGGATCAGATCGATCATGCTCAGACGGTAGATCACGATGAACTCGGGGCCCACGGCCTCGCGCACGCGGCGCACCACCTCGACCGGCAGGCGCATGCGGTTCTCATACGAACCGCCCCAGCGGTCGGTGCGTTTGTTGGTGTGGGTCACGAGAAACTGGTTGAGGAAATACCCCTCGGAGCCCATCACCTCGACGCCGTCATAACCCGCCTCGACCGCGCGGGTCGCGGCGGTCACCATATCGCTGATCTGTTTCTCGATCCCATCCTCGTCCAGCTCTTTGGGCGGGAACGGGGAAATCGGGGATTTCACCGGCGACGGGGCCACGCAATCCTTGGAATAGGCATAGCGCCCCGCGTGCAGGATCTGCATCGCGATTTTGCCACCGGCGTCGTGCACGCGGTCCGTGACGATCCTGTGGTTGGCGATATCGCGCTCCGAGAACAGGCCCGCCGCACCGGGAAACACCCCGCCTTCTGGGTTCGGCGCCATGCCGCCGGTCACCATAACCGCCACGCCGCCGCGCGCCCGCTCGGCATAGAATTCCGCCACCCGGTTCCAGTCGCCCGTCTCTTCCAGACCTGTGTGCATCGATCCCATCAGAACGCGGTTCTTCAGCGTCGTGAAGCCCAGATCAAGCGGTGCCAGAAGATGTGGATAGTTGGACATGGTAACCTCCCGAAAACAATCCCGGCCACAATGGCCAAGGGTGACGTGCACGTCACCCCAAACGCCGCGTCAACCGCCCTCATCTTTGTTTGGGCAAATATCCCGGGGGAGTCGCGGCAGCGACGGGGGCAGCGCCCCCACTTTGCGGCACCGCCGGCCGCCTGTCAGCCCCCGGCCGTCTCGACACAATGGCGCCTGAACGCGCGCTTGAGCATATCCAACTCGGCCCGCACCAGCGACAGCTCGGCCCGGATGTCTTCCGCCAACGCCTCCCCGGCGACGATGGAAAAGCTGGCCAGCACATCCGCGTCGCGTCGGTCACGGATCACGAAGGTCTGCACCCCGTCGGCGATCCGCTCAACCGGGATCGGCACCTGCACCAGCCAGTGCTCTTCGACGCGGTCCTGCTGCACCACGATGTCCGGCACCGGCTCGCCCAGATGCGTCACCTCAAGATCGGGCTGCCAATCGTCGCGCCCGGGATGCTTCAGCGCCCCGTGCCAGACGCCTTCGACCAGCCGCAGTTTCGTCAGTTCGATGGTGTCCGCCATGATATTTCCTACAATTCGGCCCGGGGATTGCGCGAAAAGGTGACATCGCGCAGCGTCACCTGATTCATCTCCGGCCCCTCAAAGATCAGATCGACCCAGATCGCTTCGACCCGCTTTTCGTTCAGCTTGGTATAGGCAAGGTCGAATTCCACCATGACCTTGTCGTCATACAGCGGCAATTCGCGGACGATCTGCTCGGTATTTGGGCCGTGACGCACGTTGAGGCGCGCGAAAATCTCCAGCGGCTTCTCGACCTCGACGATGGCCTCCATCCGCACCAGATGCCGTTTGAGCAAGCCATCCGTCGCACTTTGCGGCAGGTCCAGCACGAGGCTCAGGAACGACCCGTCGAACCGGAACACATCCATGCGCAGGCCGTAAGGCGCGAGGTCGGCTTCGCGCGTGTTGCGCAATTGACGCAGGCTCAGCTCCGAGATCTGGCAATCGTGGAAAATCGTCGCCTCATCCCCCAGCCGCGTCTTGCTTTCAACCGCGCTCAGCCCCTTGAACGGCAGCGCCCCGCGCCACAATTGCGGCCGCCAGGACCAGTCCGTGCCCGCCGGTTTGGGAAACGAGGTGGAACCGATCCGCGGCAGGGCCAGCCGATTGTCTGCATGATAAGTGAGTTCATCAAGCTTGTGGCGCAGGATCCGCGCCTCGGTGCGCTGTTGGCGCAGCACCGACAGGTCAACCGTCGCCGCCTGTCGCGCAGCGCGGGACCAGAAGGCCCGCGTTCGCCGCAACAGCACCTTCTCCAAGAGACCTGCGCTATGTTTCCCCATGAAGCCCCGTCACGTTAAGCCGCCCTTTTGTGGCTGTCGCGATCATACCTGCCAAACTGTTTCGCAAAAGGAAACAATTTAGCGCCGCTTCGCGAACATTCTGCCGCGGTTTTGGCCCGGATGGCCCACTGCGCGCCGGCGTCAGGGCGCGTCCTGTGCATCGGGCGCGTTCGCACGGGCCAATTCCGCCATGGCCACCGCAAGCAACCGCTCCCCCTCGGCCCGGCTCAGCGGTGCGCGCGCAAAGCTCAGCACGGACATGGTGACCAACCGGCTCCCGATATCCTGAAACCCGCGCCATTCCGCACCCGTGGTGCCCTCGAACGCGGGGCCGGAGGTATCCTCGAACCGGGCGACCACGGTGCCATTCGCCCCGGTCGCGGCCACGTCGGCGATATGCGACGCATCCCCGTCGTCGGCGAGAACCGCGCGCCCCGCGTCCGAAGTGAGGAAATCGGCGAACGCCTCCTCATTGCCGCTGACGATGGCGGAACCCGATTCACCGAACTGCACGGTGATCAGCCCGTCCAGCGTCGGCATGACCGCTGCCTGATCCGAGATCAACGCACAGCCTGCCAGCACTGCGAAGCCGCGCCGCGCGTCGCTGGCGCGCTGGTCCACGCAATAGCCTTCGGGCCCGCGAACGCGCACCGCGCCACCCATGAGCGCGAGCGCGCGGATGCCGGGACCGGAGCCGCCACCGCCCAGTGCCCCGAGGTCGGCGCAGCCCGCCAGACCGGCCAGCGCAATCGCCGCGACGCCCAGTCTGACCCCGCGCCCGACGCCCTGTCCGATCCCCGGCCCGCAGCCGATCCGCGCGCGCACGGCGTTACAGGTCCATGTAGACGTGGCGCTCCTCGGCGGCGCCGGGATGGGTCACGGCACCTTTCTGCGCCCCGCCCACCAGCTTGGCGTATTTCCACAGCGCGCCCGAGGCATAGATCGTCTCACGCGGGCCTTTCCAGTCGGCGCGGCGCTGCTCGAGCTCCGCATCGGACAGGTCCACCGTCAGTGCCCCGGTCGTCGCGTCGATGGTGATCATGTCGCCGTTCTTCACCAGACCGATCGGCCCACCGTGCGCCGCTTCCGGTCCCACGTGCCCCACGCAGAAGCCCCGTGTCGCGCCCGAGAACCGGCCGTCGGTGATCAACGCGACCTTCTTGCCCATGCCCTGACCGGACAGCGCCGCCGTCGTCGCTAGCATCTCGCGCATGCCGGGGCCGCCGCTGGGGCCTTCGTTGCGGATCACGATGACCTCGCCTTCCTCATAGGCCCGTTTCTTAACCGCCTCGAAGGCGTCTTCCTCGCATTCGAAAACGCGGGCGGGGCCGGTGAAGGTCTGCTCTTCGGCTTTCATGCCCGCGACCTTCACGATGGCGCCTTCCGGTGCCAGATTGCCCTTCAGCCCGACCACACCGCCGGTCGGGGTCAGCGGCGTGTCCACGGGATAGATCACGCGGCCGTCCGCCTCACGCGCAACAAGGTCCAACTCGTGACCGATGCTTTCGCCGGTGGCGGTGATGCAGTCCTCATGGATCAGCCCCGCCTTGCGCAGCTCGCGCATCACGACCGGCACGCCGCCCGCTTCATAAAGGTCCTTCGCCACATACTGGCCGCCGGGCTTGAGGTCGACGAAATAGGGCGTGTCGCGGAAGATGTCGCAGACGTCGAACAGGTCGAAGTCGATCCCCGCCTCATGGGCGATCGCGGGCAGGTGCAGACCGGCGTTGGTGGACCCGCCGGTGCAGGCCACGATCCGTGCGGCGTTCTCGAGCGATTTGCGGGTCACGATGTCGCGCGCGCGGATGTTCTTCTCGAGCAGGTTCATCACCGCCTCGCCCGAGGCTTTGCCATACTGGTCGCGGCTCTCATAGGGCGCGGGTGCACCCGACGAGTTCGGCAGCGCGAGGCCAATCGCCTCGGACACGCAAGCCATGGTGTTGGCGGTGAACTGCCCGCCGCAGGCGCCGGCGGACGGACAGGCGATGCGCTCGAGCACTTCCAACTCGGCTTCGGACATGGTGCCGTTCTGCTGATGGCCCACGGCCTCGAACATGTCCTGCACGGTCAGGTCGCGATCCTTGTAGGCGTCCGGCACGTCGGACCCGGCGGGCACCCGGCCCGGCAGGATCGAGCCGCCGTAGATGAACACCGACGGCGTGTTCAGACGCACCATCGCCATCATCATCCCCGGCAACGATTTGTCGCAGCCCGCCAGCCCGACAATCGCATCGTAGCAATGCCCGCGCATGGTCAATTCGACCGTATCGGCAATCGCTTCGCGCGACGCCAGCGAAGACCGCATGCCTTCGTGGCCCATGGCGATTCCGTCGGTCACGGTGATCGTCGTGAACTCGCGCGGGGTGCCGTTGGCGTGTTTCACCCCCATCTTCACCGATTGCGCCTGACGGTTCAGGGCGATGTTACAAGGCGCAGCCTCGTTCCAGCAGGTCGCCACCCCGACCAGCGGCTGGTGGATTTCTTCTTCGGTCATGCCCATCGCGTAGTAATACGACCGATGCGGCGCCCGCGCCGGTCCCTGGGTCACGTGGCGGCTTGGCAGGTGCGACTTGTCGGTCCGGTCATTTTTCATGGCGGGCATCCTTTGGAACAAATTAGCGTTGCAAAGGGTCTAATTCGCGCGTGAGCACTCCACAAGACGCAATAAAACATCCGCCCGCCGAACGCGCCCCACCGCGCGGGCAGTGTTTGCAATTCACCCTCAAGGGGCCTATTTCGGACGCAACCGTATCAAAGGCCTGACCATGAACTGGATTTCCAACTACGTCCGCCCCCGCATCAACTCCATCTTCTCGCGCCGCGAAGTGCCCGAGAACCTCTGGACCAAGTGCAGCGAATGCGGAACCATGCTGTTCCACCGCGAACTTGCCGAGAACCTGAACGTCTGCACCTCGTGCGATCACCACATGGCGATCACCCCGCGCGACCGCTTCAAGGCGCTGTTCGACGGGGGCACCTTCGTCGAGGTCTCGGTGCCTGCGCCCACCACCGACCCTTTGCATTTCCGCGACCAGAAGAAATATCCCGACCGGATGAAGGCCGCGCAGAAGCAGACCGGCGAGAAAGAAGCGATGCTGGTGGCCGAGGGCGAGATTGGGCGCACGCCGATTGTCGCCGCCGGACAGGATTTCAGCTTCATGGGCGGCTCCATGGGCATGTATGTCGGCAACGCAATCATCGCCGCCGCCGAACGCGCGGTTGAGAAGAAGTGCCCGCTGGTGCTGTTCTCGGCCGCAGGTGGCGCCCGCATGCAAGAGGGGATCCTGAGCCTCATGCAGATGCCGCGCACCACGGTCGCGGTCGAGATGCTGAAAGAGGCGAACCTGCCCTACATCGTCGTGCTGACGCACCCGACCACCGGCGGTGTCACCGCCTCCTATGCCATGCTGGGCGATGTGCATATCTCCGAGCCCAACGCGCTGATCTGCTTTGCGGGACCGCGCGTCATCGAACAGACGATCCGCGAAAAGCTGCCCGAAGGGTTCCAGCGTGCCGAATACCTGCTGGATCACGGGATGCTGGACCGGGTCACGCACCGCATGCAGATGCGTGACGAGTTGATCACCATCTGCCGGATGCTCATGGGCCTGCCGCCCGCCGTGGCCGGCGATTTGCCCGCACCCGAGACGGTTGAGGCCGACCCCCCCGCCGAAACCGATGAGGGGGATGCGCCAGCGAAGGACGCGGAGCCCGGGGCGTGACCCAGTCGTCGGACCTCATCCTTGAGAGGATGATGGCGCTCCATCCCAAGATCATCGACCTGACTCTCGATCGGATGTGGCGGTTGCTGGGGGCCCTTGGCAACCCGCAAGACAATCTGCCGCCGGTGATCCATATCGCCGGCACCAACGGCAAGGGCTCAACCCTCGCCATGATTCGCGCGGGGCTTGAGGCGCAGGGCAAGACCGTCCACGCCTATACCTCGCCGCATCTGGCACGGTTCCATGAACGCATCCGCCTCGCCGGTGCGTTGATCTCGGAGGAGGCGCTGACCGAGGCGCTCGACCGGTGCTATGCCGCCAATGACGGGGAGGAGATCACCTATTTCGAGATCACGACCTGCGCGGCACTGCTGGTCTTCTCGGAAACCCCGGCGGATTACACCCTGCTCGAGGTGGGTCTGGGTGGGCGTCTGGATGCCACGAATGTCATCACCCCGGCGCTCTCCGTGATCACGCCGATTGCGTTGGACCATCAACAATACCTCGGCGACACCTTGCCCGAGATTGCCGCCGAAAAGGCCGGTATCATCAAACGCGACGTGCCCTGCATCGTCGGCCCGCAACAGGACGCGGCCCTTGAGGTGATCGAGGACACCGCCGCGCGGCTGGGCGCGCCGCTTCTGGCGCACGGCCAGCACTTCCACGTCACGCAGGAACACGGGCGGCTGGTCTATCAGGATGAGACCGGCCTACTCGACCTGCCGCGTCCGGCCCTGCCCGGCCGGCATCAGGTGCAGAACGCGGGCACCGCGCTGGCCGCCCTGCGCCAGCTTGGCGCGGATGACGCCGCCGCCGAAGCCGCGATGACCGATGTCACTTGGCCCGCCCGCATGCAGCGCCTGACCGAAGGGCCGCTTGTGGAACGCACGCTTCCGGCCGAGATCTGGCTCGACGGCGGACACAATCCGGCCGCCGGTGCGGCCATCGCCGCCACGCTGGCGACCCTGCCCGAACGGCCCACCCACCTGATCTGCGGCATGCTCAACACCAAGGACGTCACCGGCTTCATGGAACCGCTCGCCCCCTATGCGGCAAGCCTTTATGCCGTGTCGATCCCGGATGAGCCGAACACCCTGCCCGCCGAAGACACCGCGCAGGCCGCGCAAGCCGCAGGCATCGACGCGCGCACCGCCGACAGCCTGCAAGATGCGCTGAACGCGATCACCGCTAAGACCCCGAACGCCCGCATCCTGATCTGCGGCTCGCTGTATTTCGCGGGGCATGTCCTGCGGGAAAACCGGTGATCCGGACAGCGGTGCTCGTCGCGCTGTTCGCCGTTCCGGCGGGCGCGGCTGACTTCGAATTCTGCTGGGAGGGGGCCAACGGCTACCGGATGGAAGGCCGCATGACCGTGCCCGACGCGCTGCTGGACCGACCGCTTTTGACCCACGACGACGTCACCGCTTTCACCATTCAGGGGTTCAAGGACGACGTGCCGCTGGGCGCGTGGAACATGGCGCAGCGCCACCCCGGGACCGCGTGGAACCTGTCCTTCGACCCGCGCGGCATGGTGTTTCCCACCGGCGGCATGCACGATGGTCCCAAGGGGCAGGCCTGGAACGCGGGCGGACGGGCCGACGATTGCGGCAATCCGGGCTTTGGCTTCAACTCCGGCACGAACGCCCAGGACCTTTGTGTGAACAACGTCTGGCGCACCGACAGCATGATCAACCGCTACACCCGATTTCCGGTCCATCCCGCCGGACAGGCTACGCTTGACTGCGGCGGAGCCGCGCTTCTGGGCCGGACAGTTCAGATGCCCCGCCTCGTCACCCCCGCCGCTTACGGAAAAAATAGCCCCTGGTGATTCGTTTTTCTTTGACGGGTGCGCCGGGATACCTCTATATCTTTGGCCAACACCTAGAGGTGACGTAGTTTTAGCGCCACGCCACTACATCTAGATCGCGAATCGTTGGGGGACGAGGGGATGACACGCACCGCCGGGGCCGGCCTTTCCACAGCCAGACTGTCCGCGCCCCGCCCCCGTGCGCCCGCCCTATTCCGCGCTGAAAGCTCCATCTCGCTTCATCCGGCCCCGCGCATGTCGCGCGCAGCGGCCCTTTCGCACCCCGTGGTCCCTGCCTTGGCCGCGCAGGGTTGCACCACATTTTCAGCCCCGCACACGGGACGCTGACACGATCTTGGCAGGGCGAGGGGGCGGGCCACAGGCTCGTCTTCTTGTTTCAACAGATAAAACCGCTCGGGCCATCAGGGGCGCGCCCACCCGAGCAGACGATCAAAGGGGGCACGCGCCCCGGAACAACGGCAAGGACCATCGAGCGGATGGGCAAAGCAAAGATCACGGCGGCCGCCCTGTGTGCGGCACTCGGACCGGGCGGCATTCCGGCCGCAGCCGTCTTCGCGCAAGAGGTTCGCATTACCCCGCTGAAATCCGACAGCACCTTCACCGTGAACGACCGCAGTTTCACGATCACCCGCGGGCAGGTTCCGCAAATGCCCGTGCCGGATACCGCAGGCCCATGCCCGCCCGCATGCCTGCAGCCTTTGCAGGTCGCCCCGGGCGTCACGACCATCGCGGAACTTGAGCTTCTGACGTTCCTTGAGACAACCGTCTCCGCTGGCGACGGTCTCCTCCTCGACGCGCGGGACCCGGCCGATTTCGCCGCCGCTTCGATCCCCGGCGCGGTCAACGTGCCCCGCGCGACCCTGTCGCCGGACAACCGATACCGTGGAGATATTTTGCGCGCGTTGGGCGCGACCCCGGACGGGTCTGGCGACCTCGATTTCAGCACCGCCCGCACTTTGGCGATCTATGCTGCCGGGCCCGTGTCGCCGGATGCGCCCCATACGATCTCCGACTTGCTCGACGCGGGCTATCCACCCGAAAAGCTTCTATTTTATCGCGGCGGGCTTCAGGCATGGCAGCTTGCGGCACTCACCGTCCAGTCCAGCCAGCCGCCCGATTAAGACGCAAGGCATTTTATGATCCGCACCGTGCTCGCCCTCTTCTCCATCGCCGTTCTGATCTGCGGCGTGATCATCTATCGCCCGTTCAGCGACACCCCAGCCGCGCACTCCGCCCCGACGGATGTTGAGGTCACACGGGCCGCCGGGCAAGGCACCGACACCCTGGCCCTGGCCGCGGTCGCATCCGCACCGGCACCGCGTCCCGCGCCCGTTGCCGCTCAACCGGCGACGCCGCCCCGACCGGATACAAGCGACACCGACCTCACGGCGATGACCAACAACGTGCTGGCGGAACTCGGCTTCGCCGGCGTCTCTCCGACGCCCACCGCCGCCGACGCGGACCGCGCATCAACCGCCGACATTCTGGCCAATATCTCCGCCGCGACCGGGCAGGAGTCGGTCCTCGACGACCGGCCAACCCTTGAATCCATCGTTGTGGCGGCCCTGCGGGCAGGCGAGAGCGACGGAGAAATCGACCGCATCGTCAATGAAGCCGCCGCCTCCGGCGACCTTGCCGTGCCGGAGTTGCTGGTCACGTCGGACGGGCGCGTGGACACCCACGTGATGCTTGCCAATATCGTCACCCAGGCGCAGATCGCAGCCGGCGGCGCCGCCCCCGCCGCGCCCCGCGTCACGCCGGACAACACCCAGGGCATGGAAGTCCGCGTCGTGCAGCGCGCCACGGACGAGGTGCAGGCCCGGTTCTACACCGTGCAGCCCGGCGACAGTTTGGGCGCCATTTCCATCAAGTTCTTCGGCGTGGTTTCCTACTACGACGCGATTTTCGACGCCAACCGCAGCAAGCTGGCCAGCCCGGACCGGATCCGCGTCGGGCAACGTCTGGTGATCCCGCAGATCTAGTCCCCGCGCCCCCAGTCCGCGCCTTGCATCTCGCGCAGGCGGCTGGCGGTGCGCTCGAACTCGAAGACGCCCGCCCCTTCGACATAGAGCATCTCCGGCAAGGCCGCGGCCGAGGCGATCAACCGCACCTTCGCCTCATACAGCGTGTCGATCAGGGTCACGAAACGCTTGGCTTCGTTGAAGTTCGACCGGCTGAGCCGCGGAATATCCTCAAGGATCAAAACCCGCACCGCCTCGGCCAGCGCCAGATAATCCGCCGCCCCCAACGGCACGCCGCACAGGTCCGCAAACCGCGCGCGCGCCACGCCGTCCGCAAAGGCCGGGATCACCACATCGCGGCCCTTGACCCGCAACACCAAAGGCGCGACCTCTTCCCCGGTCAGGCCGTCGAACAAGGCGTCGATCCGGGCCCGCGCCGCCGCGTCGGCGGGCGTGAAATACATCTGCGCCCCCGACAGCACCGATTGCCGGTGGTCCTGATCGCTTTCCAGATGATGCACGACCATCTTGTCGTTCAGCAGGTCGATGAACGGCAGGAACAACTGTCGGTTCAGACCGTCTTTATAAAGATCCTCGGGCACCCGGTTCGAGGTGGTGACAACCACCACGCCCGCCGCGAACAGCGCTTCGAACAGACGGCCCACGATCATCGCATCGGTGATGTCGCTGATCTGCATCTCGTCAAAGGCCAGAAACCGGACCCGGCGCGCCAGATCGGCGGCCACCGGCGCTATGGCGTCGTCCACGCCCTCTTTGCGGGCCGCTGCGATCGCTTCGTGCACCCATTGCATGAAACTGTGGAAATGGCTGCGCTGCTTGGGCACCTCGACCAGATCGTAAAGCAGGTCCATCAACATGGACTTGCCCCGCCCGACACCGCCCCAAAGATACAAGCCCTTCGGCCCTTCGACCGGCGCCGGCTTGCGGAACCAGCCGGCCTTCGGCGCGGGCGGCGGCTCGCGCAGGGCCAACCGCACCCGTTCCAATTCGGGCAAGGCCGCCCGCTGCACCGGGTCCTCCGTCAGCCGCCCCTCCGCGACCCGCGCCTGATATGCCTGTGCAACCGTCGTCATGCCCCGTGCCTACCTGCGCGCCGTCTGCGTCGCAATCCATCGCCCCTGCTTCTCTGGTTCAAAAATACCTGAAATCCAGCGCCAGAAGCGCGCGCCGCCCCATCGGCAACACGACGCGACGCGCCCTCACACATCCGGCTCGCGCAGCACTTCGGTCAGAACCTCGATCACAGCATCGGCATTGCGATAGGCCAGATCATGGGTGGCCCCGGGGATCACCTCTTGCCGGATCGCGCGGTTCCACTGGGTCAGCGCGCCCAAGGATTTCAGCGGGATCACCTCATCCTTCTCGGCCCAGATCCCCACCGTGGGCACGCCTGCGCGGCCGATGGCGCGGTGTTGCATCTCTTGCATGTCGGCCAGCATGTGGCGGCGACTCGACAGCACCGAACGCAGAAACCCGCGGCTTTGGTATTCCGCAAGCTGCAGCTCGACGATGCCTTCCACGTCGAACCGATGCCCCAACTGCCGCCGCAGGGCGCGGCGCTCTTTCCGCGTGGCAAGGACCGCATGCAGCCAATCCCCCAGCCCTGGGAGGGTGCGGCTCAACTCGGTGATCCGGTCCTCGCGCAGCCAAGCACCACCAGAGGCAAGCAGGATCAGCCGTCGCACCCGCTCGGGGTGCTGGGCGGTGAAATGTGTGGCTATTGAGCCGCCCATGGAATAGCCCATCAAGGTCACGTCTTCGGTCAGCTCCTGATGGTCCAGCAGGTCGAGCAATTGCCGGGCAAAGAAATCCCCCGTCTGCGCGCCGCGCGGTGCATCGGAAAAGCCGCGTCCATAAAGATCATAGACCAGCACACGGTAGCCCAGCGCATCAAGTCCCCGCGCGATGGCATACCAGACCGGAGAGGGCGTCGTCAGTCCATGGATACAAACCACCACCGGGCCGCGTGTGCGGCCCAGCCACTGGTAATGGGTGACCCCTTGGCTGAGCTTCGCAAAGCGCCCCGGTGCCTGATCGCGGAAGGCATCCGCCGTCTGCCGGCGGCGTTCGGCCAGCCAGGGCTGCACCGCCGCAGTGGCCAGCGCGGCGAGCGGAAGCCCCCAGGCCATCATCGCGCCGCTGCCCCGCTGCGGCTCAAGTCGCGGCCTCGGGTGTCAGCAACCCCTCGGCGACCAGCCGGTCGGCCCAGCCTTGGGGCCCGTCGAACAGATGGGTTTGCCAGCCGCGCGCGCGCGCCGCTTCGATGTTGTCGGCGCGGTCGTCGGTGAACAGCAGGGTCTCGGGCGGCAGGCCGATGGCCGCTTCCGCCGCTTCATAGATCGGCGCGAAGGGTTTCGAGGTGCGCAATTCGCCCGACAGGATGCGCTGGTCGAACTCTTCCAGAAACGGATTTTCACGTTCGGCCATGGCGAAGGTCTCGACCCCGAAATTCGACAGGGCCACCACCGGATGCCCGGCCCGGCGCAAGGCCCGCAGCAGCCGCACCGAATGGTCAATCGCCGGAGAGATCATGTCGATCCAGCGGTCCCGCCAGATACCGATTTCGGCGGTCCAGTCGGGGTAAAGCTGCGCCATTTCGGCCAAAGCCTCGTGAAAATTCTCGCCCGCATCGACGCGGTCGTTCATCTCGTTCATCGGTACGGCGTCGAAGTAGGCGGCGCGACGCTCCGGCCCGATGGCGCGGTCGAAGAAGGCTTCGGGGTGCCATTGGATCAGCACGTTGCCGATGTCGAAAATAACGGTCTGAATGGTCGTCATTGGGGGCCTTTCGATGGCTCTGCGTCCTGTTGTCGTGCGATGGCCCGCAACTCGCGCTCCAAAGCCTCAAGAAAGCGCGACCGGTCCGCCTTCGAGAAGGCCTTGCCGCCGCCCTGCCGGAACGGATCGGCGGCCCGGATATCGGCCATAAGATCGCGCGTCGCAAGGATGTTGCCGATATTCGCCGG
Source organism: Thalassorhabdomicrobium marinisediminis (assembly GCF_003072065.1). Lineage (GTDB taxonomy): Bacteria > Pseudomonadota > Alphaproteobacteria > Rhodobacterales > Rhodobacteraceae > Octadecabacter > Octadecabacter marinisediminis. Next base: position 123,892 of record NZ_QCYG01000006.1, on the reverse strand, counting down.
GGTCAGCGCCTCGCCGTTGTGTTTGAGCACCCGGGCGCCGCCCTCGACACATTTCGCGGCCAGGGGAATGTCGCCGGTGATGACCAGATCCCCCCGGCCCGCGCGGTCTGCGATCCACATGTCGGCCACGTCCGGCCCGTCGGGGACGATCACCGTCTCGACCAGCGGGTTGGCCGAGGGGCGCAGCCCACCGTTCGAGACGATGAACATGCGCACCCCGTGCCGCGTCCCGACCTTTTCGACCTCGGCCTTGACCGGGCAGGCGTCTGCGTCAACGTAGATCATCGCCGGAGTCTAGCGCCAGAGCGCCTCTGCGTGGAAGGCCACGTGATCCTCGATGAAGGTCGAGATGAAGTAATAGCTGTGATCATAGCCCTTCTGCAGGCGCAGCTGCCCCTCTTGCCGTTTCGCGGCCATGGCGGCGGCAAAGGCTTCGGTGCCCAGCAGGTCGCCAAACTGGTCGTCGGTGCCGGTGTCGATCAACAGCGGCCCGTCAAAGCCCGCATCCTGCATCAGCAGCGTCGCATCATGGGGGCCCCAGTTTTCCTCGTCACCCCAATAGGCCGAGAACTGCTTGCGGCCCCAGTCGCTTTGCGTGGGGTTGCAGATCGGTGCGAAAGCGGACACGGACCGGAACCGGCCCTTGAGCGCCATCGCCATGGTCAGCGCACCATGCCCGCCCATGGAGTGGCCGGTGATCGACTGACGGTCCAGATCGATCGCGAAATGCTCACCCAACAGCGCGGGCAGCTCTTCTGCGGTATAGGTCCACATCTTGAAATGCTCGGACCAAGGCTCTTGCGTGGCGTCGATGTAGAAGCCCGCGCCCTGCCCCAGATCGTAGGCGTCGTCGTTCGGCACGCCCTCCCCCCGGGGTGAGGTGTCGGGGAAGCACAGCGCAATCCCGTGCTCGGCGGCCCAGACCTGCGCGCCCGCCTTGGTCATGGCGTTCTCATGGGTGCACGTCAGGCCCGCAAGGAACCACAAGACCGGAACTGGCCCGTCCTGCGCTTCTTCGGGCAGGAACAGACCGAAGGTCATGTCGGTACCGGTCGCGTCAGACCGGTGCTTGTACACGCCCTGCACACCGCCAAAACAACGGTTCTCGGATAGGGTCTCCATCAGCTCTCTCCTTCAAAGGTGGTCAGCACGCGTGCCAACGGTTTTTTCTGTTTCGCCACAGCCGGGACGGTCGCATTCTCCGCCGGGTGTCCCACAGCCAGTATCATGATCGGCTTCTCATTGTCAGGCCGGTCGCACAAGCCATTGAGGAATTTCATCGGGTTCGGCGTATGGGTCAGAACCGACAGCCCCGCCGTGTGCAGCGCGGTGATCAGCACGCCGGTGGCGATGCCGACGCTTTCGGGCACGTAGTAGTGTTTGACCCGCGCGCCGTCCCGCTCCCCCCAGCGTTGGGCGAAAACCACGATCAGCCAAGGCGCGATGTCCAGATGCGGCTTGCTGGCGTCGGTGCCGATGGGCTCCAGCGCCTTGAGCCAGGCATCGCCGCCGCCGCCGTCGTAGAACCGCTGCTCTTCCTCCTCGGCCGCGGCGCGCACCTTGGCCTTCATCGCCGGGTCGCGGATTGCTACGAAATGCCACGGCTGCTGGTTCGCGCCCGAGGGGGCGGTGCCCGCCGCCAGCACGCAGGCTTCGATCACCTGCTTCGGCACCGGACGGTCGCTGAAGTCGCGGATCGTGTGGCGCGCGCGCATGTGCGCATAGAACTGCCCGGCCTTCTCGAGCATCTGCGCGTCGTCGAAGTCGGCGCGGTCGGGTAGGGGCAGGGCTTGGTAGGTCGGAGCGGCGTCGGTCATGGGGGTCTTTCTTCAGGTCACAGCCGCGATCACGGCCGAGATGGTCAAAACGCTGAGCGTCGTGGACACGAGGATCGAGGCGGAAACCCGCGCCGGTGCCACGCCGTAGTGCTGCGCAAGAATGTAGACATTTCCCGCCACGGGCAAGGCCGCAGCGGCGATCATCACCCCAGCAGCATAGGGTTCGACAGGAAAGATGACGAGCGCGGCCACAGCGACGGCGGCGGGGTGCAGGATGAGCTTGGCGAAGGACAGCCAGCCCGCCACGATCAGCCGCTCGGCGGATTTCGTCGCCAGCGATGCGCCGATGGCGAACAGCGCCCCCGGCGTCGCGGCCGCGCCAAGGATCGACAGGAATTCGTTGACCGGGCCGGGGATCGGCAGGGCCAGCGCCGAGACGAGGAGCCCCAGCGAGATCGACACGATCATCGGGTTTTGCAGCAGACCCAGACCCACCGTGCGCAGAATGCCGATAGAGACGCGCCCGTCCCGTGAGCCGGTGATCAGGATCACGATGAGCGAGCCGAACACGATCAAGTCCACCGCCAGCACCAGCATCACCGGCCCGATCGCCGGCTCCCCCAAGAGCAGCACCAGCATCGGGATGCCCAGAAAGCCCACGTTGCCGATCACCGCGCATTGCGCTTCGACCGCAGCCTCTTCCACGCCGCGCTTGCGCAGCAGGGCGACGGCGGTGGCAAGCACGTAGATGCACAGCGTCCCCGATAGATAGGCAAAGACGAAGGACCAATCGAGGATCGCCGCCAGCGACAGGTTCGCAGCAAAGCGGAACAGCATCGCGGACAGGGCGAAATAGAACACGAACTTGGTCAGATAGGCGGTCGCCTCGGGCGTGAAAAACCCCGTCCGACCCGCGCCGTAGCCCAGGCCGATCAGGGCGAAAAACGGCAAGGTCTGGAGGAGGATTTCTAGCATGGCACAGGCCTAGCACCTTGCCCGGAAAGGTAAAGCCCGACTGCGCTGCTAAGGGTTCACCGTCAGCCGCTGCCGATCAACACGCCCACCGCAAGAACCAATGCACCGCCGACGACGACCTGAAAGGCTGCGCGCATAAACGGCGTCTGCATGTAGCGGTTCTGGATCCACGCGATGGCCCAAAGCTCGACAAAGACGATGGCGATGGCCAGCACGGTAGCCGTCCAGAAATCAGCAATAAGATAGGGCAGCGCGTGGCCCAAGCCCCCCAACGTGGTCATGATCCCCGAGGCAAAGCCCCGCTTGACCGGCGATCCCCGCCCCGAAATCTGCCCGTCGTCGCTGGCCGCTTCGGTGAAGCCCATGGAAATCCCGGCCCCGACACTCGCCGCGAGGCCGACCAGAAAGGTGGTCCAGGTGTCATGGGTGGCAAAGGCGGTGGCGAAAATCGGCGCGAGGGTGGAGACGGACCCGTCCATCAACCCCGCCAGCCCGGGCTGCACCCAGGTGAGCACGAATTGCCGGTGGGCGGCGTCCTTTTCCTCGGCATCGACGTCGGGTGAGACCTGCTCGACGAGATCGCCGGCCAGCTCTGAATGCCCCGCTTCGGCGGCGGCAAGATCACCCAGCAGTTGCCGCGTGGCGGCATCGGACGACGCTGCGGCGGCGGTCTCGTAGAAGCGTTGCGCGTCGCGCTCCATCTGCCGCGCCTCGTCCCGGATGCGATCTAGCCCGAGGTTTTCAACCAGCCAGACGGGGCGGCGGGCATAGAAGCCGGCCACATGCTCACGGCGGATCAGGGGGATCGTTTCACCAAAACGGCGCTGGTGCAGATCGATCAACTGGCGCCGGTGGCTGTCCTCTTCCAGCGCCATCCCGTCGAAGATCGCGGCGGACGCCGGGAACTCGGCCCGCAGGCGGTCGGCATAGGTGCGGTAGATGCGGGCGTCGTCCTCTTCGGAGGAGATCGCAAGGGCCAGCACCTCCTGCTCGGAGAGGTCCTTGAAACGGCGGCGGTTGGAAAATCCGGTCAGCATGGCGGCCCCATCGTTTAGAACAGTTCTAACTTATGGGATTTCGCGCATGGTGCAAGGGTGTTCTATGGGGACGAATGGCCCCGACCGACAGGCGGGCGGGGCCTCCGGTGATCAGAATTCGACGACAGCGCGAATGGATTTGCCTTCGTGCATCAGATCGAAGCCCTTGTTGATGTCCTCAAGCCCCATTGTATGGGTAATCATCGGGTCGATCTCGATCTTGCCATCCATATACCAGTCCACGATCTGCGGCACATCAGTGCGCCCGCGCGCGCCGCCAAAGGCCGTGCCGCGCCAGCTGCGTCCGGTGACAAGCTGGAACGGACGGGTCGAGATTTCCTGCCCCGCACCGGCCACGCCGATGATAATGCTTTCGCCCCAGCCCTTGTGCGCGCTTTCCAGCGCCTGCCGCATGACGTTGACGTTGCCGGTGGCGTCGAAGGTATAGTCGGCCCCGCCGCCGGTCAGCTCAACCAGATGGGCCACGATATCGCCGTCGACCTTCGTCGGGTTCACGAAATCGGTCATCCCGAAATGGCGGCCCATCTCTTCCTTGTCGTCGTTCAGATCAACGCCGACGATCTGGTCCGCACCCGCCAGCCGCAGCCCCTGAATGACGTTCAGCCCGATGCCGCCCAGACCGAAGACAATGGCCGTCGAGCCGATCTCGACCTTGGCGGTGTTGATCACCGCGCCGATGCCCGTGGTCACGCCGCAGCCGATGTAGCAGATCTTGTCGAAGGGCGCGTCCTTGCGCACCTTGGCCAAGGCAATCTCGGGCACGACGGTATGGTTGGCGAAGGTCGAACAGCCCATGTAGTGGTGGATCGGCGTGCCATCGAGCATCGAGAAGCGCGTCGAGCCATCGGGCAGAAGCCCCGCCCCTTGCGTGGTGCGGATCGCCTGACACAGGTTGGTCTTGGGGTTCAGACAGTATTCACACTCACGGCATTCCGGCGTGTAAAGCGGGATCACGTGGTCGCCCACCTCAAGCGAGGTGACGCCCTCACCCACTTCGATCACCACGCCCGCGCCTTCATGGCCAAGGATCGCGGGGAAGATGCCTTCGGGATCGTCGCCCGAGCGGGTGAATTCGTCGGTGTGGCACAGGCCGGTGGCTTTGATCTCTACAAGCACTTCACCGGCACGGGGGCCTTCAAGATTGACCTCCATCACTTCGAGGGGTTTGCCCGCTTCGAGGGCGACGGCAGCACGTGTTCTCATGGTCATAACTCCTTATCTGGCGTCCATCCTGTGGGAAAGACGCGCGCCATGCAATGCCATTGCCAGAGGCCGGAAAACAGCCGATAGTCGCGCTATGAACAAAATATTTATGGTGCCTTTGATTTTCCTTACGGCCTGTGCCTCGCTGGACGGGCCAGCGCAACAGCCCACCGGCCCCGCGGTGCCCGCGCCCGCCGATGACACCTGCAACGCCGCGCAGCACGCGGGGCTTGTGGGGCAGGACGCGACCGCGCTGGAGCGGGTGTTGCTCATGGGTCCGGTCCGCATCATCCGCCCCGGGGATGCGGTGACGATGGATTTCCGGCCCGAGCGGATCAACTTCCACATCGACGACAGCAACCGGATCACCTCGATCACCTGCACCTGATCCGGAAATATCGGGGGTTTGGGGAACCGACGTCACCCCGAGGACGCGCACTGGTGGGGGCTGATACAACGCACCCCCGGGGGACTGTCGGTGGGTATTCTATGCCCCTGGATTGTGGCGGGTTTGCGCTGGCGCGGGGGCATTTCCGCGACGTTACGCCCCGCACGGTTGATTTGCCCGCCAGAAGGGGCAAATCTTGACCCATGAATGCACCCACCCCCTTTCCCGGCCCAGCCGCCGCACAGGTCGCGTTCCACCGCACCGAGCTTGCGGTGATCCTGTCGCTTTACGGGCGCTTCGTGGCCGCCGGCGAATGGCGGGATTACGGGATTTCCCACCTCAAGGACGTGGCCGTGTTCTCGGTGTTCCGCCGCACGGCCGAGCATCCGATGTACCGCATCGAGAAACGCCCCGCCCTGCGCCTGAAACAGGGGCAATACGTCGTGCTGGGGATGGAGGGGCAGATCCTCAAACGCGGCAACGATCTGCGACAGGTGCTGCGCGTGCTTGAGCGCAAGCTGATCCGCGTCGTGGACTAGCGCCCGCCGCAGCGCAACGGCGGGGCCGTCGCTGTCAGATTGCCGCTTGGATCACCCGCCGTCGGGCCAGTACCTCTCCGTCCCCCTGCGCCTTGATCCGCAGCGCCGCCTGCTCCAACCCCTCATAGGCCACCGCCATGTGGTGGGCGTTGGCGTGGATCATCGTCTCGCCGTCCACCATCATGGCGACGTGCCCGTCCCAGAAAATCAGGTCGCCGCGCGTCAGGGGCGCGTCCGGCGCCAGCGCGTGGCCCAACCGCTCCATCTGCAGATCGCTGTCGCCGTCGCAAGCATAGCCGCACGCCAGATAGGCCGCCTGCACAAGACCCGAACAGTCGATGCCAAGGGTCGAATTGCCGCCCCAAAGGTAGGGCACGCCGAAGAACAGTTGCGCCACCGTCGCGGGATCCTGAAACGGCTGTTCGAGCGGGCGCAGGTGCTTCTTGGGAATGAACCCCTGCGGCGTCTCGAACATCTTGCGCCGCTCGTCCAGAACCACGACCTCGGCCGCGAAAGGCAAGTGCATCAGGTCGGGGGATTTGAAGTCTTCAGTGGTGAAGGCGTGGGTGGCGGGGGTGGCGACGCGGTGCGTGGGCGCGACCGGATCGGCCAGCGCCCCTTCGGCCACATAGCCCACGTAGCCGTCACGTTTCGACTGCACAAAGGCCCAGCCGTCGCGGGCCTCATAGACCACAACGCCGGTGCCCAGCAAAAGCTGCCGTTCACGTTTGCCGCGGGGCGCGTCGTAAAGGTTCACGACGTTTTGCGCGACGGAGGCTGCGGTGCCCTCGGTGAACTGGTCGGCCTCGACCGTGCCTTGCAGATAGGTCGCCGCGACGCGGCCGTTGGCGGGGGTGAGACGGGGATCGCTCATAGGTCAAGAACCTCCGGCAGGGCGGCCAGCAGCGCCCGCGCGCCCTGTCCCGTGCCGCCCTTGGGGCGGGCGGGGGCGGCGGTGGGGTTCCAGCCGTAGATGTCGAAATGGGTGTAGGGCGTGGCCGTCACGAAGCGCCGCAGGAACAGGGCTGCCGTGATCGAGCCCGCGAACCCGCCCGAGGGCGCGTTGTCGAGATCGGCAATCTCCGGCTCGATCATCGCCTCATAGGGGGCGTGGAACGGCATCTGCCAAACCGGGTCGGCAACCTCACCCGCCGCCTGCGGCAGGGCGCGGGCCATGGTGTCATCGGTGGTGTAGAACGGCGCAAGGTCGGGGCCCACCGCGACGCGGGCCGCTCCGGTGAGCGTCGCCATCGAGATGATCTGGTCAGGCTGATCCTCATCCGCCAGGGCCAGCGCATCGGCCAGCACCAGCCGCCCTTCGGCGTCGGTGTTATTGATCTCGACCGTAAGACCCTTGCGGCTGGTCAAAACGTCGCCGGGCCGGAAGGCCGAGCCATCGACCGCATTCTCGACCGCGGGGATGAGCACGCGCAATTGCACGGCAAGGCCCAGCGCCATGATCATATGAGCCAGACCCAGCACCGTCGCCGCCCCGCCCATGTCCTTTTTCATCAACCCCATGGAGGCCCCGGGTTTGAGGTTCAGCCCGCCGGTGTCGAAACACACGCCCTTGCCGACGAGCGTGAGCTTCGGCCCGCTCTGCCCCCAGCGCATATCGATCAGCCGCGGCGCTCGCGGAGAGGCGCGGCCCACGGTGTGGATCAGCGGAAAGTTCTGCTCAAGAAGATCGTCGCCCAAGGTCACAGTGCAGCTCGCCCCGTGGGCCTGAGCCAGCGATTGCGCAGCGGCGGCCAGCTCTGCGGGGCCCATGTCCGACGCGGGCGTGTTGATCAGATCACGGGTGAGGCATTCGCCCGCCGCCAGCGCCTCGAGCCGTGTGGCATCGACACCGGCAGGGGCGGTGAACGCGGGCAGCGGGGCCTTGGCCGGCTTGTAGCGGTCGAAGCGGTAGCCGGTCAGAAGCAGGCCCAGCGCCGCCTCGTCCAGCGCCGCGCCGGTCATCTCGGTCGCGAGCGTATAGACACCCTCAGGCAGCCTCGACGCGCCCGCTGCAATCGCGAACCGGGTGCGGGACTGGCCCGTCTTGCCCAGTCCGACAACGGCCAGCGCGACGCCGCCCGTCGCGCCCGACAGCAAAGCATGGGCGCCGATTGCACCGTCGAAACCGGTGGCTTTCAGCCAGTCGGCCCGGGCCGGTTCAAGCGCGGCCAGCGCCGTGTCGAGTTGGTCGGAATGGACCGCGATCAGCTTGACCGCGTCAGATGAAGGGTGGGCGAATTTGGGGGACATGGAACCTCGGATGCTGAACGTGCGCGCACCCTAGCCCATCGGTCCGGCAAGGGCCACGCCCCCTGCCCGCCCGCAAGCTGCCCCCGCCCCCCCGCGTCAGAGCGCCGGCAATGGGTCCGCCGCGTGATCAAGCGCCTGCGATACCAAGCGCATCAGCCGCGACAGGGTCGCAGACAGGGCGATTTCATCCGGTCTGGTAACGCAATAGACGACGTCGGCAGCCACCTGTCCCACGCGGCACAGGCCCAACTGGTCCGCCAGCACCACCAGCGCGCGGGCGCGCATTTCAATCCTGTCGAACTGGCCCGCGCGGAAATCATCGTCGAGCCGCCGCAGATGGCGCGACATCTCCTCAAGTCCCGCGCAGATCAGATCGCTTTGCTCAAAGCTGTTGCCCGCCCGCGCGAAAGGCGACATCGCGTCCAGATCAAGCTCGCCCAACTCACGCGGGATCAGGCGCGCCACCGGTTGCGGCGCGCAGGTTTTTGTCTGTCTCATGTTCGTTCCACTCTTATGCCCCGTCCCGCTGATAGGCGGTCCGGGTTTCCAAGTGATTGCGCGGCCCGTGATTTATCCCTCGAAATTCGCTCAAAATCGCCCTAAGACATAGGGAAACCAGTCAAAAGGATCCCCCCGATGGAACATGCCCGCCCGCTTCCTGACTACCTTGTCCGCCGGTATCACGGCTGGAAGGCCACCGGATACGAAAAGAACAAAGGCTGGTATCTGCAACTGGCGGAAGACGGCCAGCACCCGCGCGCGATGGTGGTGTCTTGCTGCGACAGCCGGGTGCATGTGACCTCGATCTTCGGCGCCGATCAGGGCGAGTTCTTCATTCACCGCAACATTGCCAACCTGATCCCTCCGGCCGAAACCGGCGGCAATCATCACGGCACCTCGGCTGCGGTGGAATACGCCGTCACAGCGCTGAAGGTGTCGCACCTGATCGTGCTGGGCCATTCAAGCTGCGGCGGCGTGAAGGGCTGCTACGACATGTGTTCGGGCAACGCGCCCGAGCTGGAATCCAAGGACAGCTATGTGGGCCGCTGGATGGACATCCTGCGCCCGGGGTTCGAGAAGCTGGGTGAGGGCGATGACGAAAGCCGGGTGCGCCAGCTTGAACGGGAATGTGTGGTGATCTCGCTCGAGAACCTGATGACGTTCCCGCATGTCAAATCCGCGGTCGAGGCGGGGCGTCTGTCGCTGCACGGGTTGTGGCATGACATCGGCGCGGGCGACCTTGAAGCCTATGACCCGGCCAGCGGCGCCTTCCGCCCGGTCTGAACGCCGCGTATCCAGGCAAAGAAAAACGCCCCGTGAGTCACGGGGCGTTCGCATGTCTGAAGGGGTTCGCCGTTAGCCCTTTTTCAGGCAACGCGCGCCCAGCGTCTCGGCGATCTGCACCGCGTTGAGTGCGGCACCCTTGCGCAGGTTGTCCGACACGACCCACATGTTCAGACCGTTGTCGATCGTGCTGTCCTGACGGATCCGGCTGATGAAGGTGGCGAAGTCGCCGACGCATTCGACCGGCGTGACGTAGCCGCCGTCCTCGCGCTTGTCGATCACCATGACGCCGGGGGCCTCGCGCAGGATGTCGCGGGCCTCATCCTCGTCCAGCGGGTCCTCGAACTCGATGTTGATCGCTTCCGAATGACCGACGAAGACCGGGACCCGCACGCAGGTCGCCGTGACCTTGATCGACGGATCGACGATCTTTTTCGTCTCCGAGACCATCTTCCATTCTTCCTTGGTGTCGCCGCTGTCCATGAAGACGTCGATGTGCGGGATCACGTTGAAAGCAATCTGCTTGGGATAGACACTTGGCGCGACTTCCTGACCGGGGACATAGACGCCCTTGGTCTGGTTCCAAAGCTCGTCGATGGCGTCCGCGCCACTGCCCGAAACCGACTGGTAAGTGCTCACCACCACCCGCTTGATCCGGGCGCGGTCGTGCAGAGGCTTCAGCGCCACAACCATCTGCGCGGTGGAACAGTTCGGGTTGGCGATGATGTTCTTCTTCGCGTAGCCCTCAACCGCTTCGGGGTTCACTTCGGGCACCACCAGCGGCACGTCGGCGTCATAGCGATAGAGCGACGAGTTATCGATGACGATGCAGCCCTGCTTGGCGGCAACGGGCGCGTATTTCTTCGTGGCGTCGGAGCCAATGGCGAAGAAGGCGATGTCGTATCCGGTGAAGTCGAAGACATCGAGGTCCTGGGTCTTCAAGGTCTTGTCGCCAAAGCTCACCTCGGTGCCCAGGGATTTGCGCGATGCCAGAACGGCAACCTCATCCGCGGGGAACTGGCGTTCTGCCAGAATGTTGAGCATTTCGCGGCCCACGTTGCCCGTGGCGCCGACTACGACGACTCTGTAGCCCATTTGTCTGGTTCCTTTATAAGAGACTCATGCCCCGTATGGGACAGCCGCCTCATAGACGGAAAGCCCCATGAACAAAAGGGGCGACGCCGCAACGGCGCTTGCGCGACTGTTCCGCGCGGCCGGGAACGGTGCAGGCGAGCCGGGCGATTTCCCCGTTGGCGGCACCGCAGTAACACCCTGCGTCATCTTGCGCGGCGGGCGACTTTCGCCGTGCCTGTCCCGGTGGCGGCTGATATAAGGGGTGCAACAGATTGAACGAATGCCCCCGGGCGGCGCGTTGGTCAGCCGGTGCCTGCCGGCTTTTCAGCATACGACGGGGCTTGCAAAACAGTGAACGAAAGGGGGGCCCGGTGTTGGTCACTCGAATATCGGGAATGGATGCTCAGTGTTCCGAATGTCCGATCCGATACCGCGCGGTCTGCGCGAAATGCGATTCGGAGGAGCTGGAGCAGCTTGAGGAAATCAAGTTCTACCGCACCTACGAAGCCGGCCAGACGATCGCCTGGGCGGGGGATGAGCTGACGTTTCTGGCGTCGGTCGTCTCGGGCGTGGCGACCCTTGGGCAGACCCTCGAAGACGGGCGCACGCAGATGCTGGGCCTGTTGCTGCCGTCCGATTTCGTCGGCCGACCCGGCCGCGCCTCCTCGGCCTATGACGTGGTGGCGGTCAGCAATGTGACGCTGTGCTGTTTCCGGCGCAAACCCTTTGAGTCCATGTTGATGCAGACCCCCGCCATTGGTGAGCGGCTGCTGGAAATGACCATGGACGAGCTGGATGCCGCCCGCGAGTGGATGATGATCCTTGGCCGCAAAACCGCGCGCGAAAAGATCGCCAGCCTGCTGAGCATCTTTGCCCGCCGCGAAAGCGCGGGCCCCTTCCCCGCGCGCGCCACGGGCGTCAAGATCACCCTGCCGCTGACGCGTGAGGCGATGGCGGATTATCTGGGTTTGACGCTTGAGACCGTCAGCCGCCAGATCTCTGCCCTCAAGCGTGAGGGGATCATCCATCTGGAAGGCAAGCGCAATGTGACCATCCCCGACATGGCGCGGCTTCTGCAAGAAACCGGGGATGAGGGCGCGCGGGGGCATTTCGCCTAGGCACCCGTCGCCCCAACAGGTCCGTCGCGGCCGCATCAATGGGCCATCAGCAGCGGGATCTCGGTCTGCTCCAGCAGATCCCGCGTCACGCCGCCGATCAAGGCCTCGCGGAAGCGCGAATGGCCATAGGCCCCCATCACCAGCAGATCGTTCGCCCGGTCCGTGATCTGACGGCGCAGCACATCGCTGACCCGTGGCAGGGTTTTGGACAGAATCGAAACCTCGACCTTGGCGCCGTGCCGGGCGATCATCATCGTGACCGCGCCGCCCGGGTCGGACCGCTCGGGGCTGTGCGACGGCGGATCGACCATCACCACGTCAACCCGTTCGGCCGAGCGCAACACGGGCAGCGCGTGGCGCACGGCGCTGAGCGATTCGGTGCTTTCGTTCCACGCAATCATCGGCCGTGCGAAGGGGCGCGTGTAGTCTTGCGCGCTGCGCGGTACGACCAGCACCGGCGCCCCCGTCCCGAAGAGGACCGATTCGAGCACGCTCACCTGCAATTGCGTGGCCCCTTCGCCGTAAGGCTGGGTCGCGACGATCAGATCGGCGAACCGGACCATGCCGGCAATCGAGCTTTCCAGTGCCACGGAGCTTACAACGAAGGGCCGGACCGAGAACGCGAACCGCGCAGCGTCAAGTTGCGCCTCTGCCCAGTCAACCATGCGTTTTGCGGTGTCATGGGCGTCGCTGGTGCAGGGAATCGTGAACACCGGCGCGGTGCCCAGCGGCACCATGTCATAGCGCATGGGATCGAACCCGAGGCAGAACACCTCAAGATGTGCGTCATGTTGCTCTGCCAGCGCGCGGGCTGCGTCAAAGGTGGTGCGGTCCACCTCTTCGTCGGTCAGGACCATGCTGATTGTTCGATAGGCCATCGTCGTCGCTTCCTTGTCTTTTTCGCTGCCATGTCGCCGCCGCGCCACCTTTGCGCGCTTCGCGGCCCGCGGCTTTGACACGGGTCAAACAATCGCCTGCAAAAACTTGATGTGGATCAAGGCAGGGTCGCGGCCCGTCGTGGGAAACCCTGCGCCAAAGCGGGTGCCATGCGCCCTGTCGCGACATGAAAGAGGAAAAGACACCATGTGGGACCAAATGAAAGTTGTGGCGTTCGGGGTGATCACCCTGCTGGCCGCCATCGCGGCGAGTTGGGCGCGGGACCTTGCCTATCAGGTCCATGCCCTGATCGTCATGATGGTGTCGGCAGGCATGTTCATCTGGAGCGTGCGCCAGATTGACGAGCCTAAACCACCGCAGCCCACAGGCTATATGGACGGCGTGATCCGCTACGGCGTCATCGCCACGGCGTTCTGGGGTCTCGCCGGGTTCCTCGTCGGGACCTTCATCGCGTTCCAACTGGCCTTTCCGGCGCTGAACTTCGAGGTTCTGCAAGGCATCGGCAACTTCGGCCGCCTGCGCCCGCTGCACACCTCGGCGGTGATCTTCGCCTTCGGTGGCAACGCCCTGATCTGCACGTCATTCTACGTGGTCCAACGCACGAGTGCGGCGCGCCTTTGGGGCGGCAACCTCGCCTGGTTCGTGTTCTGGGGCTACAACCTATTCATCGTGTTGGCCGCGACGGGCTATCTTCTGGGGGCCACCCAGTCCAAGGAATACGCCGAGCCCGAATGGTATGTAGACATCTGGCTGACCATCGTCTGGGTCGCCTATCTGGTGGTGTTCCTGGGCACCATCGTGAAGCGGAAAGAGCCGCATATCTACGTCGCCAACTGGTTCTACCTCGCCTTCATCATCACCGTGGCGATGCTGCACATCGTCAACAATCTGGCCGTGCCGGTCAGCATCTTCGGGTCGAAATCGGTGCAACTTTTCGCCGGTGTGCAGGACGCCATGACCCAGTGGTGGTATGGCCACAACGCCGTGGGCTTCTTCCTGACCGCGGGTTTTCTGGGGATGATGTATTACTTCATCCCGAAACAGGCGGAACGGCCGGTCTATTCCTACAAACTGTCGATCATCCACTTCTGGGCGTTGATCTTCCTGTATATCTGGGCCGGGCCGCACCACCTGCACTACACCGCGCTGCCGGACTGGGCCTCGACCCTTGGGATGGTGTTCTCGATCATCCTGTGGATGCCAAGCTGGGGCGGCATGATCAACGGGCTGATGACGCTTTCGGGCGCATGGGACAAGATCCGCACCGATCCGATCATCCGCATGATGGTGATCTCGCTGGGCTTCTACGGCATGTCCACCTTCGAGGGTCCGATGATGTCGATCCGGGCCGTGAACTCTCTAAGCCACTACACGGACTGGACCATCGGGCACGTGCACTCGGGCGCTTTGGGTTGGAACGGCATGATCACCTTCGCGGCGCTCTACTTCCTGACGCCACGCCTGTGGAACCGCGCGGGCCTCTATTCGCTGCGGCTGGTGAACTGGCACTTCTGGCTCGCCACCATCGGCATCGTGCTCTACGCCGCGTCGATGTGGGTCACCGGCATCATGGAAGGCCTGATGTGGCGTGAAGTGGATGCGCAGGGCTTCCTGGTGAACAGCTTCGCCGACACCGTCGACGCCAAGTTCCCGATGTATGTGGTGCGCGGTCTGGGCGGGGTTCTCTACCTCTCCGGTGCGATCATCATGGTCTACAATCTCTGGATGACAGCCTTCGGAAAGGCGCAGCCCGCTGCGACCACCGACAACGCTGCAATCCCCGCTGAATAAGGAACACCCGACATGGAAAAACCTGGAAAACCAGCCATGCCCGCCAATGCCACCGGGGTTGGCGACCGCCCTCGGAAGCGGACCTTTCTGGACAAGCACCAGATCATCGAACGCAACGCGAGCTTGCTTCTGGTCGGCAGCCTTCTGGTGGTCTCGATCGGCGGGATCGTGGAAATCGCGCCGCTGTTCTACCTCGAGAACACCATCGAAGAGGTGGAAGGCATGCGCCCCTACTCTCCGCTTGAGCTGACGGGCCGCGAGATCTACGTCCGCGAAGGGTGCTACACCTGCCACAGCCAGATGATCCGCCCCATGCGGGACGAGGTCGAGCGCTACGGCCACTACTCGCTGGCGGCGGAATCGATGTATGACCACCCGCACCAATGGGGGTCAAAGCGGACCGGGCCGGATCTGGCCCGCGTGGGCGGGCGGTATTCCGACGCCTGGCACGTGGATCACCTCAAGGACCCGCAGTCGGTGGTGCCGGAATCCATCATGCCGCCCTATGCCTATCTGGCCGACACGATGATCACCGCGGAATACACGCAGGATCTGGTAAAGGCCCATGCGGCGGTCGGCGTCCCCTACACCGACGAGATGATCGAGAACGCAGCGGCGGACTTCATCGCCCAGGCCGATCCCTTCAGCGACTGGGACGATCTCGTTGAACGCTACCCCGGCGCACAGGTGCGCAACTTCGACGACGCGCCGGGCATCTCCGAGATGGACGCGCTGGTGGCCTATTTGCAGATGCTGGGCACGCTGGTCGATTTCTCGACCTTCACCCCCGTCGCCAGCCGCTAGGGGGAAGCATGGAGACATATTCCTTCCTGCGCGAGATGGCGGACAGCTGGGCGCTCTTGCTGCTGGTGATCTTCTTCGTGGGCACGTGGTTCTGGGCCTTCCGGCCCGGCTCACGCGACCTGCACGATGACGCCGCAGACGTGGTGTTCCGGCACGAAGACACTCCGGCGTCCGAAAAGGACGACGATGACAACAACACACCCGGTTCGGAGGGTCGATCATGAGCAACGACACCAAACACAATGACGCCGATGTCGGCACCACCGGCCACGAATGGGACGGCATCGAAGAGTTGAACAACCCGATGCCCCGCTGGTGGGTCTGGTGTTTCTACCTGACCATCATCTGGGGGATCGGCTATGCCATTGCCTATCCGGCGTGGCCGCTGATCAACGGGGCCACCAAGGGCCTTCTGGGCTATTCCACCCGCGCCGAGGTGGCCCGCGACATCGCCCGCGTCGATGCGGCGAACGCCGACCTTGTGGACCGGCTGACCACGGTGGACCTGACCACGATCCGTGACGACGCCGAACTGCACGGTTTCGCGGTCAACGCCGGTGCCTCGATCTTCGCGGCCAATTGCTCGCAGTGCCACGGACGTGGCGCGGCGGGGGTTCAGGCGGGCGGCTATCCCAACCTGCTGGACGACGCATGGCTCTGGGGTGGCGAGATCGAGGACATCGCCTTCACCGTCACCCACGGCATCCGCAACGAGCAATCCCCCGACAGCCGCTATTCGCAGATGCCGGCCTTTGGCAAGGACGGGCTGCTGATGGATGACGAGATCGAGAGCCTCGCACACTTCGTCCTGTCCCTGTCGGGCCGCGACCACGACGCCGATCTGGCCAGCGAGGGCGCACCGCTGTTCATGGACAATTGTGCCGCATGTCACGGCGACGCCGGTGAGGGTATGATCGAAATCGGTGCTCCGAACCTGTCGGATGCGATCTGGCTCTATGGTGGCAGCTTCGATGATATCACGACGTCGATCCACAACGCCCGTTTCGGGGTCATGCCCGCATGGGCAGAGGAATTCCGTGCGGCAGGTGGTCTCACCCCGGCTGAAGTCAACGCCGTCGCAGCTTATGTCCACCAACTGGGAAGCACCCAATAATACCGCTTCGGGGGCGCCGCTGGCGCCTCCGACACAACTGGATCACGCCCTATGAGCTCCTCAGAGAACGTTCCGCTTTATGCCAAGCATGAGCCTGTCTTTCCCCGCAAGGTGAAGGGCAAGTTCCGCTCCCTCAAGTGGGGGATCATGATCGTGACGCTGGGTATCTATTACCTGACGCCGTGGATCCGCTGGGATCGCGGGGCGGAATTGCCCGATCAAGCGGTGCTGATCGACCTTGCCAACCGGCGGTTCTTCTTCTTCTGGATCGAGATCTGGCCCCATGAATTCTACTTCATCGCCGGGCTTTTGATCATGGCGGGGCTCGGGCTGTTCCTGTTCACCTCGGCCATGGGGCGGGTCTGGTGCGGCTATGCCTGCCCGCAGACGGTCTGGACCGACCTGTTCATCGCCACCGAACGCTGGATCGAAGGCGACCGGAACGCCCGCGTGCGGCTCTGGAATGCCAAGTGGGACGCCCGCAAACTGCGCCTTCGGGCCACAAAATACGCGGTCTGGGTCCTAATCGGACTGGCGACGGGCGGGGCGTGGGTCTTCTATTTCACCGATGCGCCGACGCTGCTGGTCGATCTGTTCACCGGCACCGCGCATCCCGTCGCCTACACCACGATGGCGATCCTCACCGCGACGACGGTGTTCTTCGGCGGCATCGCCCGCGAGCAGGTCTGCATCTACGCCTGCCCCTGGCCCCGCATTCAGGCGGCAATGATGGACGAGGACACGATTACCATCGGCTATCGCGACTGGCGGGGCGAGCCGCGCAAGCACTCCGAACCCGTCAAGGCCGGGGAGCCCATGGGCGATTGCATCGACTGCATGGCTTGCGTCAACGTCTGCCCCATGGGGATCGACATCCGCGACGGCCAGCAGATGGAATGCATCACCTGCGGCCTGTGCATCGACGCCTGCGACGACGTCATGTCGAAGATCAACAAGCCGCGCGGCCTGATCGACTATCTGTCGCTGGACGATCTGCCCGCCGAAGCCGCAGGCGAGCCGACAAAGCCGATCTGGAAACACATCCTGCGGCCCCGCACGCTGATCTATACAGCGCTGTGGTCACTGGTCGGGGTTGCCCTGCTGGTCGCGCTGTTCATCCGCACGGACATCGAAATGTCAGTCGCGGCGGTGCGCAACCCGACCTTTGTGACGCTCTCTGACGGCACGATCCGCAACGTCTATGAGGTGCGCCTGCGCAACAAACACGGAGAGGCCCGCCCGTTCGAGCTGTCGCTCAAATCCGACGCCGAGCTTGCATTGACGGTTCAGGGGTTGGAGACTGGCGATACCACCGTGATGGCCCCGGCCGATGACACGCACTTCGTGCGGGTTTTCGTCAGCGCCCCCGCCGGCAGCGCCGCGGCAACCGCCGACCGGACCCCCCTGCGGTTCTGGGTCGAGGATACAATCAATCAGGAGCGTGCCCATCAGGACACGCATTTCAACGGAACCGGAGGGTTTTGACATGGCGCCACTTACAGGACGCAAGGTTTTCATCGGCATGGCCTCGGCCTTCGGGGTGATCATTTCGGTGAACCTCTTTCTTGCCTATTCGGCGGTGAACACCTTTCCGGGGCTCGAGGTGAAGAACTCCTACGTCGCCAGCCAGAACTTCGACAGCGACCGGGCCGCACAAGAGGGGCTGGGCTGGTCCGTCTCGGCGCAGGTGACCGATGACACGCTGCACCTGAACATCGACGACGCCGAGGGCCGTGCCGTCGAAGTCGCGGACCTGTCGGCCACGTTCGGACGGGCGACGAACGTGCGTGATGACCAGACCCCCGCCTTCGTCTTCACCGGCCAGGATTACACCGCGCCGGTGACCACCGCACCGGGCAACTGGAACCTGCGCATGGTTGCCCGGGCCGAGGACGGCACCGAGTTCAAGCAGCGTGTTGTGGTTCTGGTGAACCCATGACCGCCACCGATTTTCACAACGGGCCAAGCGCCTGCCCCGGCTGCGATGCCACGGCCATGGCCACGTCCCGCGCGGCGGGCACGGCGCAGGACGGCGACCGCACGACAACCCTTTCCCTGCCCAGCATCCACTGCGCGGCCTGTATCTCGACCGTGGAACGGGGGCTTCTGGCCGTGCCCGGGGTCTCCTCGGTCCGGGTGAACCTGACGCGCAAACGCGCGGTCGTCCATGCGGCCCCCACGGTCGCCGAGGACGCGCTCACCTCGGCGCTGGCCGCGCTGGGTTATGACGCGCAGCTTCTGGACGAAGCGACGCTCACCGCCGGGCAATCGGACACCGCCGCCCGCGATCTGCTGATGCGGCTAGGGGTGGCTGGCTTTGCCATGATGAACGTCATGCTGCTGTCGGTGGCCGTCTGGTCCGGCGCCAGCGATGCCACCCGCGACCTGTTTCACTGGGTGTCGGCTGCGATCGCCCTGCCGACGATCCTGTTCTCTTCGAAACCCTTCTACGTAAACGCATGGCGGGCGCTGCGTGTGGCGCGGCTGAACATGGACGTGCCGATCACACTGGCGATCTTTCTGGCCGCGGGCATGTCGCTGTTCGAGGTCGCCCATTCCGGCGATCATGCCTATTTCGATGCGGCCCTGTCGCTCACCTTCTTCCTGTTGGCCGGGCGCTATCTGGACCAGCGCACGCGCACGGTGGCGCGCTCAGCGGCGACGGAACTGGCCGCGCTTGAGGCCCCGACCGCGCTGTTGCTGGACGACGACACGCCGAAAACCGTGCCGGTGGACGAGCTTTCCGTGGGCGATCTGGTGCTCGTCCGCCCCGGCGCGCGGATGCCCGTCGACGGAGAGATCGTCTCCGGCGCCAGTGAGCTGGACCGCGCCTTTCTGACCGGCGAATCCGACCCGGTCTCCGCCGCTGTGGGCGACCCGGTGCGCGCCGGTGAGGTCAACCTGACCGGACCGCTGCACGTCCGTGTGTCGGCCGTGGGCGCGGATACGATGCTGCATGCGCTGGCCGATCTGGTGGCCGTGGCCGAGGAAGCCAAGTCGCGCTACAATTCGCTGGCCGACCGGGCCGCGGGGATCTATGCGCCCGCGGTGCACCTGCTGGCCTTCGCAGCCTTCGTGATGTGGCTCTACCTGACCGGCGGCGACATCCGCTATGCGCTGAACATCGCGGTCGCCACCCTGATCATCACCTGCCCCTGTGCGCTTGGTCTGGCCGTCCCGGCGGTGTCCACCGTGGCCTCGGGGGCGTTGTTTCGGCACGGGATGCTGGTCAAACATGCCACCGCGCTGGAACGTCTGGCCGAGGTAGATGCAGTCGTCTTCGACAAGACCGGAACCCTGACGCTTGGCGCGCCCGAGCTGTTGCACGGCGATACGATCCCCGATCTTGACATGGCGCTGGCGGCGAAGCTGGCCCTTGCGTCCGAACACCCCAGAAGCCGCGCCATCGCGCAGGCCGCCGCCCGGCGCACCCTCCCCGAGGTCGAGGTGACCGAGATCCGCGAGACGCCGGGCTTCGGCATCTCTGGCCAATGGCAGGGGCAGCGCGTGGCGTTGGGGCGTGCGGATTGGGTCGGCGCCGAGGGCAGCGGCACGATGCTCAACGTGGAAGGGCGCGGCTCGGTCGCCTTCGATTTCGAGGATGCGCTGCGCCCGGGGGTGGAGCCCCTTTTGCAAACGCTTGAGAAACAGGGTCTGCCAGTGACGATCTTGTCCGGCGACACTGAAGCGCACGTCAAACGCTTCGCCGGTGCGCTGGGGCTGAGCAATTGGCACGCCGGGGTCCTGCCCGAGCAGAAGGCCGATATCCTCACCGAAATGGCGCAATCGGGCCGCAAGGTGTTGATGGTGGGCGACGGGCTGAACGACACGGCGGCGCTGGCGCTGGCCCATGTCTCCATCGCGCCGGCCTCGGCATTGGATGCGGCCCGCGTGGCGGCCGATATGGTGCTGGTGGCACCGGACGTGTCGCGCATCGGCGACGCTGTGCGGATTGCCCGCTCGGCCCGCCGACGTATCCTTGAAAACTTCGGCGTGGCCGCTTGCTACAACGCCGTGGCGATCCCCTTTGCCTTTCTGGGCTTCGCCACACCGCTGACCGCCGCCATTGCCATGTCGACCAGTTCGATCATCGTCTCTCTCAACGCGCTGAGGACCCGCTGATGAACGTGCTCGCCTATCTGATCCCCGTGTCCCTCGTGCTGGGGGGGCTCGGGTTGCTGGCCTTCTGGTGGACCCTGCGGTCGGACCAATATGACGACCCCGAAGGCGACAGCGCCCGCATCCTGCGCGATGATTACGACGATTACCCGGCGGAGACACCGCAATCCCGACCAAAAGACTAGGCGATATGGACCATCGCGCACGGATAGGCTAGCAGCGGTCCATGACAGACGCTCCGGACACCGTCCCGCCCCCACCGAAAACGTCATGGTTTCTTGCGGACAAGGCGTTGGCCGCGCTGGCCTTTGCCATCGCTGCCTTCTGCCTGTTGCCGCACGTATCTGTGCTGATCGCTGCGCTGACCAGTGACACCGAAACGCTGCGCCACCTCGCCGGATCGGTCCTTGGCACCTATTCCGTCAACACCTTGGCGCTGGTGGTCATTGTCGGCTTTTTCACCTTCCTGATCGGCACCGGTGCCGCTTGGCTGGTGACGATGACCGACTTCCCCGGGCGGCGTGTGCTTGAGATCGCGCTGGTCGTGCCGCTGGCCTTTCCCGCCTATGTGCTGGCCTATGCCTATACCCATGTGCTGGACCATCCCGGCGTCGTGCAGACCCTGCTGCGCGATGTGACCGGCTGGGGGCCGCGCGACTACTGGTTCCCCGAAATCCGGTCCTTGGGCGGGGCGGCGATGATGCTGACGTTGGTGCTCTATCCTTACGTCTATCTGCTTGCCCGGGCTGCGTTTCTGGGGCAAAGCGCCACCACGTTCCTGGCCGCACGCTCGCTGGGGAAATCGCCGCTTTATGCCTTCCTGACCGTGTCGCTTCCGTTGGCCCGTCCGGCCATCGCGGCGGGCGTCCTGCTGGCGATGATGGAGACGATCGCCGACTTCGGCACGGTGTCCTATTTCGGGGTGCAGACCTTCGCGACGGGCATCTACAACAGCTGGTTTTCCATGGCCGACCGCGGCGCGGCGGCGCAACTGTCCCTTGGCTTGCTGACCTTCGCGCTGCTGCTGGCCATGCTGGAGCGGTCCAACCGCGGGCGGGCGCGTTTCTCGAACGGCAAACGGCAAGAGGTGATCGCCCGCATTCCGTTGCAGGGCGCGGCGCGCTACGGCGCGATGATCCTGTGCGGAATCCCCGTGGTGCTGGGCGTGATCGCGCCGGTGGTGGCGCTGTCGGTGATGGCCGTGGGGTCCGAGCAGAACCTGCTCAGCCCGCGCTACGTCAAGTTCATCAGCAATTCGCTGACGCTGGCTTCGGTGGCGGCGGGGGTTACGGTGGGTGTGGCCATCCTGCTGGGGAGCTTCGCGCGGCTGCGCGGTACGCGGGCGGCGGGCACGGCGCAATATGTGGCGCGGATCGGCTATGCGGTGCCCGGCGGGGTGATCGCCGTGGGCCTCATGGTGCCCTTCGCCGCCTTCGACAACGGGCTGGACGCGCTGATGCGCGACACCTTCGGCATCTCGACCGGGTTGCTGTTCACCGGCTCCATCTGGCTGCTGGTCGGGGCCTATATGATCCGGTTTCTGGCCGCTGCTTTGGGTGCCTATGAGGGGGGCATCGCCTCGGTGAGCCGCAACATCGACGCCGCCAGCCGCGTGCTTGGCCAATCCTCGCTCGGGACGATCCGGCGCATCCACGTGCCGCTGCTGACGCCCAGCCTTTTGACCGCCGCGTTGATCGTGTTCGTCGACGTGATGAAGGAACTGCCCGCGACGCTGATCATGCGGCCGTTCAACTTCGACACGCTGGCAGTGCAGGCCTATCGTCTGGCCTCGGACGAGCGGTTGAACGGGGCGGCGGTGCCCAGCCTTCTGATCGGCGCGATCGGGCTTTTGCCGGTGATTCTGCTGTGCCGGCAGGTGGCGCGCAACTGACGAAAAAGGGCGCAGCCGAAGCTGCGCCCCTGTTGCCGGATGCCGGGAGTTTATTCCCAACCGACGTCGTTGAAGATGGTCAGCGCCAGCGGAAGCTGCTTGGCAACGGCGCTCAGGTCCACGTCATCAGCCTTGAACTCACCCAAAGACGCGACCTCTTCGCTCAACTCCACACCTTCGACGGCGGGAAACTCGTCATTGCCGGCGGAGAAATACTGCTGCGCCTGATCCGAGGCGAGGTATTCGAGGAACAGCACGGCGTTCTCACGGTTCGGCGCATGGGCGGCAACGCCGGCCCCCGAGAGGTTCATATGCGCGCCCTCGGCGTCCTGGCTGGGCCACTGCAGGCCGATCATGTCGATGCTGTCGGACAGGCCGTCCACGTTGGTGCGCAGGCCACGAGCAAAGTAATAGGAGTTCGACACCGCAATGTCGCACTCACCCGAGACGATGCCGCGCAGCTGGTCGGTGTCGCCGCCCTGTGGATCACGGGCCATGTTGTCGACCACGCCCTGCGCCCAGTCACGCGCCGCCTCTTCACCGTGGTTCTCGATGATCGAGGCCAGAAGCGTCTGGTTGTAGGTGTTGCTGGACGAGCGGATGCAGACCTGCCCCTTGTAGGCCGGATCGGCAAGGTCAAGGTAGGTCGCGGGCGGGTTCGTCACGTCGGCCTTGTCGTAGAAGATGATCCGCGCGCGCTGCGAGAATCCGAACCACTGGTTGTCGCTGTCCTGCAGGTTTGCGGGGATACGCTCTTCCAGAACGTCGCTGTCCACGGACTGCAGAATGCCCATGTTCTTGGCCCGCTCCAGACGCGACGTGTCGACCGTGATCAGCACGTCGGCGGGCGAGTTGCGGCCTTCGGCTTCCATGCGCGCGGCCAGCTCGTCTGCCTTGCCTTCGATGCGGTTGATGGTGATGCCGGTCTGCTCTTCGAAGTCCGAGTAGAGCCGCTCATCGGTGTCGTAGTGGCGTGCGGAGTAGAGGTTCAGCTCGCCTTCGGCGAAGGCGGGGGCGGCGGTGCTCAGCAGCAGCGCGGTAATGGTCAGGGTGCGTGTCGTCATGGGGTCTCCTTAATTCCGACTATTTCACTCGACTACCTGCCGCGCTTTTCGCCGTCAAGCAAGTCTGACTAATTTTATCAGTTATTGAAACCCCACTCACAAAGCTTGACCACCCCGCCCTTTTCGCGCCCTCTGGCCCAAAGGAGGGTCCGATCATGGCAACGACGCAATTTACCACCACACCGACACGGAACGCCTATGACATCGTCATCATCGGCGGCGCGATCTATGGCTCGGCGGTCGCTTGGTTCCTGACCGACAATCCCGATTTCGACGGCTCGATTATGGTGATCGAGCGTGACCCCAGCTATGCGGATTGCGCCACGGCCCACACCAATTCCTGCATCCGGCAGCAGTTCTCGAACCCGCTGAACGTGCAGATTTCCCGCTTCGGGGCCGAGTTCATCAAGAATTTCCGTGGCTTCATGGGCGGCGATCCACGCGTGCCCGAGCTTTCGATCCAGAGTTACGGATACATGTATCTTGCCGACACGCCCGCCTTTGCGAATCAATTGCGCGCCTCGCACGCGGTGCAGCAACAGGCGGGGGCGGCGACGCAGTTGATGACGCCCGAAGAGATCAAGGCCGCCTATCCCTTCTACAACGTGGATGACATCCTTCTGGGCAGCATTAATCTGATCGACGAAGGATACTGGGACGGCGGCACGGTCTTTGAATGGTGGCGGCGGTCGGCGCGGGAACGCGGCGTCGAATACCTTGCCGGTGAGGTGACAGGCATGTCCCTGAACGCCGCCGGCACGCGGGTCGAAAGCGTTACGTTGGCTAGCGGTGAGGTGATCGCCTGCGGGCAGGTGGTCAACGCGACCGGTCCGCGCGGCGCGGCCACCGCGCGCATGGCGGGGATCGATATCCCCGTCGAGCCGCGCAAACGCTTCACCTGGATCTTCTCGGCCGAGACGCCGCTGGACCGCGAGCTTCCGCTGACCATCGACCCGTCCGGCGTTCACGTGCGGCAGGATGGCCCGCAAACCTACCTCGCGGGGGGGCATACCGACGACGACCCGGCCGTCGCGCCGGACGATTTCGCCATGGATCACAGCCTTTGGCAGGACAAGATCTGGCCCGCCATCGCCACCCGCATTCCCCAGTTCGAGGCGATCCGCGTGGTGACGGAATGGACCGGGCACTATGACTTCAACACGCTGGACCAGAACGCGATTGTCGGCCCCCATGACGTGGTCGAGAACTTCCATTTCCTCAACGGGTTCTCTGGCCACGGGTTGCAGCAATCCCCCGCGATGGGCCGTGGCGCGGCCGAGATGCTGGTCTATGGCGCCTACCGGACGCTGGATCTGTCGCCCTTCGGCTTCGATCGCAT
The DNA here is from genome assembly GCF_003072065.1 of Thalassorhabdomicrobium marinisediminis. Classification (GTDB taxonomy): domain Bacteria; phylum Pseudomonadota; class Alphaproteobacteria; order Rhodobacterales; family Rhodobacteraceae; genus Octadecabacter; species Octadecabacter marinisediminis. The sequence goes on along the minus strand of NZ_QCYG01000006.1, from coordinate 99,206 downwards.
CCGGCAGGGCCGCGCCTTTGCCGAGGCCGCGATCATTTGACCCTGTCGTCCGGGTGCCGCCCGATCAGCCGCAGCAGGGGACCGGCCCGCAAATAGGTGCCGGTTTCATGCCGGGACCGCGTGCGCAGCACCGGCGTGTTCGCCGAACTGCCCGCGCGGCTTTCCCGCAGGACGATATAAAGCCCCGAAGCGATGATCACCGCCGCGCCGATCAGCGTCGGCTGGTCGATCGTCTCATTGAAGAACAGCGCGCCATAGACCGTGGCCCAGACGATCTGGCTGTATTGCATCGGCGCGATGATCGCGGCTTCCCCGTGCTGATAGGCAGAGATGTTGAGCCGCCCGGCGGTGAAGGCGAAGGCCGCCACCAGCGCGATCAGCCCCAGATGTTCGATGGGCATCGGCTTGTAGACGAAGGCCAGCGCCGCCCCCATGATGAAGAAGTTCGCCATCATCGGATAGAGCAGCATGACCACGGGCCGCTCATCCGCGCCGATGCGGCGCACGATGACCGACGCAATCGCCCCGCCCACGGCCGAGGCCAGCGCCGCCAGATGGCCCAGCGTCAGCTCTTCCGAGCCCGGCCGCAGGACGATCAGCACCCCCGACAGCCCGATCAGAACCGCCAGCCAGCGCCGCAGCCGCACCTTTTCGCCCAGCACCGGAATCGCAAGGATCGTGATCAGCAAAGGTGACGCGAAAAGGATGGCATAAACCTGCGCAAGGGGCAGGACCGAGAAGGCGTAAAAGGCCGAGATCGCCACCGTGACCGAGGCGATGGTCCGCAGCCCCAGCCAGTAGGGGTGGCGCGGCAACAAGGTGCCGGGCTTGGCGTCCCGCATGAGCGTCACCGCCGCCAGCGGAAAGCTGAACAGGACCGAGAAGAACACGATCTGGATCGGCGAATATTCCGCCCCGAGTGTTTTTACGAAGACGTCATGGGTGGCGAAGATGCCGAAGGCCAGCAGCGCAAACAGCGCGCCCTTTGCGTTTGCCGACATGATCCTGACCCTCCGTTTTATCGTTTCTTAACGTCTTGTTATCGCTAACACCCCGGGCCGAAAAAAAGCCGCGCCCAAGGGGTGCGGCTTTACTAGTGTCAAACTAGAGGCTGGCGTCAAGCGCCGCAAGGATCGCGTCGGTCATGCCCGAGGTGCTGACCGGCGTGGTATCCGCATCCCCCAGCAGATCGCCGGTGCGCACACCGTCCGCCAAGACCTTCTCGATTGCGGTTTCTAGGCGCGTCGCATCGGCGCCTTCGTCGAAGGAATAGCGCAACGCCATCGCGAACGAGAGGATGCAGGCAATCGGGTTCGCCTTGCCCTGCCCCGCAATGTCTGGCGCGGACCCATGAACCGGTTCATACATCGCTTTGGGCCGGCCATTCGCCATGGGCGCCCCGAGCGAGGCCGAGGGCAGCATGCCCAGCGACCCGGTGAGCATCGCGGCACAGTCGGACAGGATGTCGCCAAAAAGGTTGTCGGTATAGATCACGTCGAACTGCTTGGGCGCGCGGACAAGCTGCATCGCGCCGTTGTCGGCATACATGTGGCTCAGCTCAACCTCGGGGTAGTCCTTCGACACCTCGGTCACCACGTCGCGCCACAGGATGCCGCTTTCCATGACGTTGGCCTTCTCCATGGAACACAGCTTCTTGTCGCGCTTCATCGCCAGATCAAAAGCCGCCCGCGCGCCGCGTTCGATCTCGGCCTCGGTGTAGCGCTGGGTGTTCACGCCCACGCGCATGTTGTCCTCGGTGTGGATGCCGCGCGGCTCACCGAAATAGACGCCCGAGGTCAGCTCACGCACGATCATGATGTCGAGGCCGGCGACGATGTCTTTCTTGAGGCTGGAGAAATCCGCGAGCGCGTCAAAACACTGGGCGGGGCGCAGGTTGGCGAACAGGTCCATCTCTTTGCGCAGGCGCAGCAGGCCCCGTTCGGGCTTCACGCTGAAGTCGAGGTCATCGTATTTCGGACCGCCGACCGCGCCCAGCAACACCGCGTCCACCTCTTGGGCTTTCGCCATCGTGTCGTCGTGCAGCGGGGTGCCATGCGCGTCATAGGCCGCACCGCCGACAAGGTCTTCGGACACGTCGAACGCCAGATCCCGCTTTGCGCCGAACCAGTCGATCACGCGGCGCACTTCGGCCATGACTTCCTGGCCAATGCCGTCTCCGGGCAGGATCAAAAGGGATGGGTTCGACATGGGCTGGTCCTCGATCTGTCAGGGTCAAATGTATCGGCTTTCGCCTAGCCGCTTGCTGACCCGTGGTCAAGAAATCACGGGGCGGGCTGCCGCAGATCCACCCAGACCAGATGGTGCGGCCCGGCGGCACGCTGGTCGTCGCCCAGAAGCCCGGCGGCGGGATCGTCCGGTGCGGGCCAGAACACGCCTGCATCCACCACGGTCAGGGCGCGGGCGGGCAGCACATAGGACACGCGCAGATTGCCCGGCCCATCGTCGGACCAGTCCGCCGTATCCAGCGCCGGATCGCCATGGTGGTCGGGGTTCGCAGCCTGCTCTCCGCCTTCGCTGCGCGGCGCAGGGTCCTGCAGATCCGGCCGGGCCAGCACCTCCGCGATCCCGTCACGCAGCCCGTCGCCGTCGAAGGGTTCAACATTGGCGTTGCCGATCAGGATGGGCCTCTCGGGCACCGGCCCCATCGCCCCGTCAAGCACCGCCTCCCACAGGCGCAATTCGTCCCGGTTGCGCAGCCCGTTGAAATCCTCGGGCCCGTCGAACACCGGCGAGGTCGCGGAGAACGCCAGCAGGGACAGCGTTACGCCGCCAATCTCCACCGGGACAATCCAATGAGAGGCCGAGGACACGGGCAAAACGTCAAGCACCTGCTGCGACGGGAACGGCGCGCCGTCCAACGTCGGCAACACCGCGCCGGGCACATCGCGCCATAGCGTCGGCGTCAGGTCGCGCACCTTGGTGGCGTCGATCGGATACCGCGACAGAACCGCCATGCCGCCATCGCCGAAGAACCGCCCATAGCCCAGCGCATCGCGGGCCTCTCCGGTGCGGCCGTTGCCATCCACGTCAAGGCCGGTCTGCCGTCCAGCATTGGGCGCGGCGGTGAAGCGGTAGGGATAAGGGTGCTGCAAACGGTCCGAGAGCGCCGCCAGCGCCGCGCCGCCCGCGTCATAGTCGATATCGGTGAGCACCAGCACGTCCGGCGCCACGTGATCGATCACGCCGAGAATGGCGGTGATCTGCGGATCTTCGCCAGAGAGGATGTCGCGCAGCAAAAGGCCCGGCCCGTCGCGGCTGAGCGGGGCGGCATAGGTGGCGATGCGGATGGTCGTTTCGGCCCGCGCCGCAGGGGGCAGGAGCAACACCAAAGCTGCGACGCGCAAGATCAGGCGGGCAGCGCCTCGTCGTCCTGCGCGCTCAGATAGGCCTGCTCGCGCTGGATCGCGATCATCTGCGCGACGCGCAACATGGCGACGCCGCGCATGATCAGGCTGGCGGGAATGAAGGCCCATGCTGTCATCATCCAAATCAGGGTATGCGCATCTTGCAACTGGATCGGATTAAACAGGTCCGAAGCGAGTTTGACAAACGCCGGAATCAGGAACGGCAGAAGGAAGCCCAGAACGATGTTCAACTGCCCGTCCCGCTCCAACCGCTCGACCACGTCGACGCCGGCGGTGGGGTTGAACGTGGGCAGGTTGGTCCAAACGTTGAAGCCGCCTTTCTGGTTGGGCCAGTTGTTCAGCCGCAGCACCAGCACGAAGAAGGCCAGCGACAGCAGCGACACCAGATAGCTGAAGCCCGCCGCCGTGCGCACCCGCTCGACCAGGTCCGACCCGGCTTCGGGCGGAAGCATCAGCACCACAAGGCGCACGGGGGAATAGGGGAAGTCCATCGCCTCGGCCAGACTGCTGCCGACCACCTCGAATAGACGGGTCAGGTTGGTCGGGTCGGTGTAGCCCTTGGCGATCACGGTCAGCGCCAGCACCGTGGTTGCAAGGCCGAAGAACCGCACCCGGTTGAACGGCGGCGCATCACGAAATTCAATCAGGCTGGCACAACCGGCGTTGTATTCAATGAAAACGAAGACCGCCGAGACGATGCAGATCAGGGTCACGATCTGCGCGGTATCGGTCGTCGTTCCCGACAGGATGAGCGACGGGGTCGCGATCATCAATATGACCAAGACTGCCCGTAAGACAGCCCCTGCAAGCCGTGAAATCACTGCCGTTCCATCCTCATCTCGGGCGGTCGCGATACGATGTCGCGTCCTTGTCCCGGTTTGATCCTGCGCGTTTGCGGCAGGCTGCCTCATCTTCGCCATAATGTTGCCCACATTCGGTTGGTGCTGCAAGTATCTGACGGAAAATGCAAAAAGATCGGGGCGGATTTGCGGCGACACTGGTGCGAGATTGCAACCATTCCGTCGCATTCGACCGGTGAGACCTAGATGTGGGGGATTGGGGGCGGGCTGCCACAAGGGCCCGTTTACGCCGCGTTAGCACCTGCGGCAAATGCGGGACGCCTGACGCGGCGTCCCGCCGGGTGATTCAGACCCAGGGCCGCTCAGTCGCGTGCTTTTCCTCGAACGTGTCGATCGCCGCTGCCTTCTCGAGTGTCAGGCCGATGTCGTCCAACCCGTTCATCAGACAGTGCTTTTTGAAGCTGTCGATCTCGAAGTGGTACACCTCGCCATCGGAGGAGGTCACGGTCTGCGCCTCGAGGTCCACTTCGATCCGCGCGTTGGCCCCCTTCTCGGCGTCCTCCATGAGCGCATCGCGCTCTGCCTCGGGCAGGACGATGGGCAGGATGCCGTTCTTGAAGCAGTTGTTGTAGAAAATGTCCGCGAAGCTGGTCGAGATCACGCAGCGGATGCCGAAATCCGCAATGGCCCAAGGCGCATGCTCGCGCGAGGAGCCACAGCCGAAGTTGTCCCCCGCCACAAGGATCGAAGCCTCACGATAGGCGGGCTGGTTCAGCACGAACTCGGGTATTTCGTTGCCCTGCCGGTCATAGCGCATCTCATCAAACAGGTTCACGCCAAGGCCCGAACGTTTGATCGTCTTCAGGAACACCTTGGGGATGATCATGTCGGTGTCGATGTTCACCAAGGGCATTGGCGCCGCGATCCCGGACAGTTTGTCGAACTTTTCCATTACATCATCTCCCGCACGTCAGTGAGTTTGCCTGTGATCGCCGCCGCCGCCGCCATGCCCGGAGACACGAGGTGCGTGCGGCCCTTGTAGCCCTGCCGCCCTTCGAAGTTCCGGTTCGAGGTCGAGGCGCAGCGTTCGCCTTCGGACAACTGGTCCGGGTTCATGGCGAGACACATGGAGCAGCCCGCCATGCGCCACTCAAAGCCCGCCTCCTTGAAGATGTCGGCAAGGCCCTCTTCTTCGGCCTGAGCACGCACAAGACCCGAGCCGGGCACGACCATGGCGCGCATCCCGTCCTTGACCTTCTTGCCCTTCAAGATCTCGGCCGCGGCGCGCAGATCCTCGATCCGGCCGTTGGTGCAGGACCCGATGAAGACCGTGTCGATCTCGATATCGGTGAGCTTCTGGCCCGCCGTCAGCCCCATGTAGTCCAGCGCGCGTTTCGCCGCGTCGACCTTGCCGCCCGCGAACGACGCAGGGTCAGGCACAACGGCGTCGATGGGCAGAACGTCCTCGGGCGAGGTGCCCCAAGTGACCGAGGGTGCGATGTCATCGCCGCGGATCGTTACGACCTTGTCCCAATGGGCGTCATCGTCGGAGTAAAGCGTCTTCCAGTATTCCACCGCCTTGTCCCAGTCTTCGCCCTTGGGCGCATGGGGTCGGCCCTTGCAATAGGCGAAGGTCTTCTCGTCCGGCGCGATCAGCCCGGCCCGCGCGCCGCCCTCAATGGCCATGTTGCAGACCGTCATGCGGCCTTCCATGCTCAGATCCTGAATGGCGGTGCCGCAGTATTCAATCACGTAGCCGGTGCCGCCGGCGGTGCCGGTTTCCCCGATCACCGACATGGTAATGTCTTTCGCCGTCACACCCGGTTTCAGGTGGCCGGTGATCTCGACCTTCATGTTCTTGGATTTCTTCTGGATCAGCGTCTGGGTGGCCAGCACGTGCTCCACTTCCGATGTGCCGATGCCGTGGGCCAGCGCACCAAAGGCGCCGTGGGTGGCCGTGTGGCTGTCGCCGCAGACGACGGTCATGCCCGGCAGGGTCCAGCCCTGTTCGGGGCCCACGATATGCACGATGCCCTGACGGACGTCGGAAACGGGGTAATAGTGGATGCCGAAATCCTTGGCGTTCTTGTCGAGCGCTTCGACCTGAATGCGGCTGTCCTCGGTCATCGTCTCGGCGTTGGCGCGGTCCAGCGTGGTGGGCACGTTGTGGTCCGGCACGCCGATTGTCTTGTCCGGTGCGCGCACCGTGCGGCCCGCCATGCGCAGGCCTTCGAAGGCCTGCGGCGAGGTCACTTCGTGGACCAGATGCCGGTCGATATAAAGCAGACAGGTGCCATCGTCGGCCTCATGCGCGACGTGGGCATCCCAGATTTTGTCATAGAGCGTTTTGGGGGACATGGTCCTCTCCCGATGTGGTGAAATGGAACTTGAATTGCGGAGTGGGCGACCGTCGGACCGGGATCACCCCGGAGGCGCGACAGGCGCGCAGCAGGTCATAGGTGAGCGAGAATGGTGCGCGTGGCACCATAGAAGCGCCACGGCAGGCGCGCGCGATCATCCATGTCGAACACTTGTGTCATAGGGCGGCAATATACCCCTTGGTCGAGTCTCGCAAGGGCGATCGGCCTGCCTCGGCCGCGGCCAGAGCGCCATGATCCTTGCCCCAACTGCCCGCTCGGCGCATGCTGAGACCACGCGGGCGACCAGAGGGCGTGTATGGAACCGGACGAACTACCAGACCTTGTGGATCAGGCGGCGGATATTGCCGCCATCGGACAGGGCGTTCTGGGAGAGGTCGCCGCGTTCTTCGAAAGCCTGTTGCGCCCGTGGAACGCCTATCAGGTCGGGATCATCGTCGCGGTCTGGCTGCTGGCCCATGTTGCCAGCAAACTCTTGCAGCCGCGTCTGCACGAATGGATGCGGGCCCGCGAAGGCTGGCCGAAATGGCGGCTGCGCTGGCTGCTGGTGGTGCACAAACGGCTGCGGATGATCTTCTTCGTGGCGCTGCTCTGGATCGTTCTTGCCACCATGCGCGAGGTCACCTGGGGGTCGCGCTCCTATCTCATCGGCATCGTCGCCAATCTGGCCCTGGCCTGGCTGATCGTGACCTTCGCGACGCGGCTGATCGGCAACCCCTTCGTGCGTTCTATCGTGCGCTACGGTGCCTGGGCCTGGGTCACCTTGCGGATTGTCGGGCTCACCGAAGAGGCGGTCGAGGTGCTGGACGCGGTGGCCTTCGAGATGGGCTCGGTGCGCTTGTCGCTCTGGCTGCTGTTGCAGGGTGCGTTCATCCTGTCGCTGTTCTTCATCGCCGCGCGGTTCATCACCAAACAGACCGCCACCCGCATCCAGTCGAACGAGGATATCAGCCCGTCGATGCGGGTGCTGGTCGTCAAGTTCATCCAGGTGCTGCTTTACGGCGCGGCCTTCTTCATCGGCTTGCGCGCGGTGGGCTTCGACCTCACCGGGCTTGCAGTGCTCTCGGGGGCCATCGGCGTGGGCCTTGGCTTCGGCTTGCAGAAGGTGGTGTCGAACCTTGTCTCGGGGATCATCATCCTGCTCGACAAATCCATCAAGCCGGGCGACGTGATCACCGTGGGCGAGACCTTCGGCTGGATCAATTCGCTGGGCGCGCGCTATGTCAGCATCACCACGCGGGACGGGCGCGAGTATCTGATCCCGAACGAGGATCTGATCACGACGCAGGTTGTGAACTGGTCCCATTCCAACGATTTCGTGCGGCTCGACATCTATTTCGGCACCGCCTACGGCGACAACCCGCACGAGGTGCGCAAGCTGGCGATCGAGGCGGCGAAATCCGTCGATCGCGTGCTGTCGTTCCGTCCGCCGGTCTGTCACATCGTCGGCTTCGGTGACAGCAGCGTGGACTATATACTGCGGTTCTGGATTCGCGACCCCACAGGCGGGCTGACCAACATTCGCGGCAATGTCTATCTGGCGCTGTGGGATGCCTTCGCCGAGCACGGCATCTCGATCCCCTTCCCCCAGCGCGAGGTCAAGATGCTCGAAGGGTCGCAACTGGACACCAGGGCGCTGGATTAGGCCTCGCACCGGGACGGCAAGACACAGAGGCAGCGCCAAAACGCCGCTAACCTTTGCGAGCGTTGAAATGGCCCCCTTGCGTTGTTAAGTTGGCGCAGAACCCAGCGCCAGGGTTAGGATGGCGCTCTTTAAGGAGGACAATGAACTGTCTCTTTCTACATCACCTGGCCATTCCGCCAGTGACGGACGCTCTCGGATGAGCGTGCAGACCCCGAACGCCGACAGCACGCTGGCGGCAGTCCTGAAATCTCTTGACGACGACAAGGCCGAAGACGTTGTGCAGATCGACCTGCGCGGCCGCTCCGAGATGGGTGACCACATGGTCATCGCCTCGGGCCGTTCCTCTCGGCAGGTGTCGTCCATTGCTGAAAAGCTGACCGAACGATTGAAGCGCGACTTCGGCATCCTGTCCAAAGTCGAAGGCAAAGCGGCCGGCGACTGGGTGTTGATCGACACCGGCGACGTAATCGTTCATGTCTTCCGCCCCGAAGTGCGGGAGTTCTATCAGCTTGAAAAGATGTGGCTGAGCCCGGACGAGGCGGCGAAGGCCGACTGAGGGCGGCTTTATGAAAGTCACACTCTGCGTCGTGGGCCGCTTGCGGGCGGGCCCCGAACGCGACCTGATCGACGACTATCTGACACGTTTCGACCGCACCGGACGGGCCCTTGGCCTGGGTCCGGTCGACGTGCGCGAGGTTGAGGATCGCAAGGGCGGAGGTATGGCAGCCGAGGCGGCGCTGCTTGAAAATGCCCTGCCCGCGGGCGCTGCGGTCATTGCGCTGGACGAACGGGGCAAGCTGAAAACCTCGCCGGAGTTCGCCGCCGATCTGACGCGGTTTCGCGACGACGGGCGCCGCGATCTGGCTTTCGTGATCGGCGGCGCCGACGGCATCGACCCCACGCTGCGCGCACGGTGCGACGCCGCCCTGAGCTTCGGCAAGATGGTCTGGCCCCACATGCTGGTGCGGGTGATGCTGGCCGAACAGCTTTACCGCGCCGCCAGCATTCTGGCCGGCGCGCCCTATCACCGCGCTTAGGATTGAGTTTATTTGGTCAGATGAAGGGGGAACGGTTTCCGTGGCCCTTGCGGTGGGCTAGAACGCGGGCGAGCAAGCAAGAGAGGCTAACATGTCGACACCCAAACCTGTTGTCCTTTGTATTCTGGATGGTTGGGGCAAGCGCGCCGAGACCGAGGGCAACGCCCCCGCTTTGGCCCATGTCCCGAATTTTGACCGGATTATGTCCGGCCCGACGGCGCAGCTTGTGACTCATGGTCCTGATGTCGGTCTGCCAGAGGGGCAGATGGGCAACTCCGAAGTGGGGCACACCAACATCGGCGCGGGCCGTGTGGTGGCGATGACGTTGGGGCGGATTGATGGCGTGGTGGCGGACAAGAAACTCGCCCGCCAGCCGGTGCTGGACAGCTTTATCGCGACTCTGAAGCAGACCGGCGGCACCGCGCATCTGATGGGCCTCGTGTCCGAGGGGGGCGTGCACGGCATGTTCAGCCACACGCTCGCCGCGGTGAAGGAAATCACCGCCGCCGGCGTTCCCGTGGCGCTCCACGCGATCACCGACGGGCGCGACGTCGCCCCCCGAGATGCGCAGCCCTATCTGCGCCAGCTTGATGCAGCGATGCCCGAAGGCAGCCGGATCGCGACCCTGTCCGGGCGCTATTTTGCCATGGACCGGGACAATCGCTGGGACCGCGTCCAGAAAGCCTATGACGCGATGGCGCGCGGTGAGGGGGTGCAGCACGACGGCCCGGCCGAAGCGGCGCTTGAAGCGGCCTATGCCCGCGACGAGAGCGACGAATTCGTGACCCCGACCGTGCTGGGCGATTTTGGCGGCATGGCAGACGGCGACGGGTTCTTCTGCCTCAACTTCCGGTCCGACCGCGCACGCGAGATCACCCAGGCCCTGCGCGATCCCGCCTTCGACGGCTTCGCACGGGGCGACGCCCCACACCTTGCTGCCGCCATCGGCATGGTCAAATATTCCGACGCCCATGAGTTGTGGCTCGAAACGGTATTCCCGAAAGAGGATATTCCCAACACGCTGGGCGCCTGGGTCTCGCAGCACGGGTTGCGGCAATTCCGCGTGGCCGAGACCGAGAAGTACCCCCATGTGACGTTCTTCCTCAACGGCGGGGTCGAGACACCCGAAGTGGGCGAAGATCGCTACATGGCGCCCTCGCCCAAGGTGGCGACCTATGATCTGCAGCCCGAGATGTCGGCGGCCGAGGTGACCGAGGCTTTCGTCGGCGCGATCCGCGACGGGTATGACCTGATCGTCTGCAACTACGCCAACCCCGATATGGTCGGCCACACGGGCGATTTGCAGGCTGCGATCAAGGCTTGTGAGGCTGTGGACGCAGGCTTGGGCGCGGTGCTGGAGGCGCTGGAGGCGGCGGGCGGCGCGATGATCGTCACCGCCGATCACGGCAATTGCGAAACGATGATCGACCCCGACACCGGCGGCCCGCACACGGCGCATACGACCAATCCGGTGCCAGTGGCGCTGGTCGGCGGTCCGTCGGGGGCGACATTGCGGGACGGGCGGTTGGCCGATCTGGCCCCGACACTGCTGACGCTCATGAGGCTTGAGCTTCCGCCCGAAATGACCGGGACCTCCCTGCTGTCGTGAGGGTGCTTGCCCTGATAGGTGCGCTGCTGGCGAGCCCGCTGGCGGCCCAGACGCCCGCCCCGACCCCGGCCGAGGCGGCGCAGATGGCCGCCGCGCGCCTGCAAGAGGCGCAGACCGCGCTTGAAGCGGCCACCGCACGGTCCGACCGGGTGGCCGCGCTGACCCAGACGGTGCAGGCCTATGAAGACGGGCTGGCCGCATTGCGCGACGGGTTGCGCCGCGCGGCGATCCGGCAGCGCACGCTGGAAGGCGATCTCAATGCCCGCTCGGACGAGGTTGCGCGCCTGCTGGGCGTGTTGCAGACCATGGGCCGCGCCCCGACGCCGATCCTGTTGCTGCACCCCTCCGGCCCCACAGGCACCGCGCGCTCGGGCATGATGCTGGCCGATGTGACGCCTGCGCTACAGGACAAGGTGACCGCCCTGCGCGACCAGCTGGACGAGGTGGCGGTGCTGCAGGGTTTGCAGAACGACGCGCTGTCGGTGCTGGAAGAGGGGCTGGCCGGGGCGCAGGCTGCGCGTGCCGCCCTGAGCGCTGCCATCGCCGACCGCACCGACCTGCCCCGGCGCTTCGCCGACGATCCGGTGCAGACCGCCGTGCTGCTGGCCAGCTCCGAAACGCTCACCGCCTTCGCCAGCGGGTTGACGGAAACGCAAGTCAGCGGCGGCCCCGAAGCGGATGCGATCCGCGGCGGTCTTCCCTTGCCCGTGGATGGTCAGGTGATCCGCCGTTTCAACGAACCGGATTCCGCCGGTATCGCCCGCCCCGGCATCCTGATCTCGACCCGCCCCCGTGCGCTTGTCACCACGCCGGTTGCGGCGACGGTGCGCTATGCGGGGCCGCTGCTGGATTATGGCACCGTGGTCATTCTTGAACCTGCCGCCGGCACGCTTTGGGTCATCGCCGGACTGGCCGAGGCCTTTGGCGAGGCCGGGCAGATCCTGCCCGAGGGCACGCCGGTCGGGCTGATGGGGGGCGCGGTGACGCAGGCTCAAGATATTTTGACCGAAAGCGCGCAGGGATCCGCCGGTCAGCGCACCGAAACGCTTTATCTCGAGGTCAGAGACATGCAGAGTGTCGTCGACCCGGCAGAGTGGTTCGCATTCGAACGCGCCCGCCCGTGATGAAAGACCGCTGGCCGATTTGGCCGAACGTGATGATGGGAAAGACTTGGATGAAGAAATTTGCAATGGCCGCGACGGGCGGGATTTTGATGGGGGCGATTGCCACCACGCAGGTCGCGGGCCCGCTGATCGCCCAGGAAGCACAGAACAACGCCAGCGTTTACGAACAGCTTGACCTGTTTGGCGACATCTTTGAGCGAATTCGCGCGCAATACGTGGAAGAGGTTGATGAGGCTGCGCTGATCGAGGCGGCGATCGACGGAATGCTCACCTCGCTCGATCCGCACTCAAGCTACCTGTCCCCCGATGATGCCGCCGACATGCGCGAATCCACCCGGGGCGAGTTTGGCGGCCTCGGGATCGAGGTCACGCAGGAAGAAGGGTTTGTGAAGGTCGTCTCACCCATCGATGGCACCCCTGCCGCCGAGGCGGGCATCGAAGCGGGCGATTTTATCACCGCCGTGGACGGCGAGAACCTGCTGGGTCTGACGCTGGACAAGGCGGTCGACATGATGCGCGGGCCGGTGGGCTCTGAGATCGTGATCACCGTGGTGCGCGAGGGGGTCGAGCCGTTTGACGTATCCTTGATCCGCGACACGATCACGCTGACCGCCGTGCGCAGCCGCGTCGAAGGAGAGACCGTGGTGCTGCGGATCGTGACCTTCAGCGACCAGACCTACCCCAGCCTGGAAGAGCAACTGGCCGAACAGGTCGAAGCGGCGGGCGGGATCGAAAACGTCAACGGTTTCGTCATCGACCTGCGCAACAACCCCGGCGGGCTGCTGAATCAGGCGGTTGCCGTGTCCGATGCTTTCCTTGACGCCGGCGAGATCACCTCGACCCGCGGCCGCAGCCCGTCGCAGGGGCAGCGCTGGAACGCCCGCGAAGGGGATCTGGCCGAGGGGCTGCCCATCGTGGTGCTGATCAACAACGGCTCGGCCTCGGCCTCTGAGATCGTCGCCGGTGCGCTTCAGGACCACCGCCGCGCCATCGTCATCGGCACGAAGTCCTTCGGCAAGGGATCGGTGCAAACGGTCATGCCATTGCGCGGCGAAAGCGCCATGCGCTTGACCACCGCCCGCTATTACACCCCGTCGGGCCGCTCGATTCAGGCGCTTGGCATCTCGCCCGATATCATTGTCGAACAGCCCCGGCGGGACCCGAACGAGGAGACCGAGGAAGAAGAGACCAACCCCGCCTTCCTGCGCTCCGAGGCCAACCTGCGCGGCGCGTTGGACAACGACAGCCTGTCCGACGACGAGATTGAGCAGATCGAAGCCGACCGCCTGCGCGCGGAAGAGGCGGCCAAGCTGCGCGAGGAGGATTATCAACTGGCCTATGCCATCGATATCCTCAAGGGCCTGTCGGCCCTCGGTCCGAACGTCGACAAATAAACATCCGGATCGGGCGAGACATGGCAAAGACCCTGACGGCTGAGGACATCGCAAAGCTGCCCTACCGGCGCTGCGTGGGTGTGATGGTGGTTAACGCGGAGGGCAAGGTCTTCGTGGGCCAGCGCGTGGACCGCGACACGGATGCATGGCAAATGCCACAGGGCGGCATCGACGCAGGCGAAGACCTGCGCACCGCCGCCCTGCGCGAACTGGCCGAGGAAACGGGAATCACGTCCGATCTGGTCGAGATCGAAGCCGAAACCGGTGACTGGCTCCCCTATGATCTGCCGCACCGGATCGTGCCGAATATATGGAAGGGGCGTTATCGCGGGCAGGAACAGAAGTGGGTTCTGCTGCGGTTCAAGGGTGAAGATGCCCAGATCGACATCGAACAGCCGGATCAGGAATTCTCGCGCTGGAAATGGATGGCGCCCGAGGATCTGCTTGCGCATATTGTGCCGTTCAAGCGCGACGTTTACGCCAAGGTGCTCGACGCCTTCCGCGACCGGCTTTAGGGCGCGTCCGCAGCGATCCGCCCAAACGCAGGGCAGTGCCGAAGCACCCTTGCGCCGATGACGCGGAACGGGAATGCTTCGATCATGAAACACCTGATCCTTGCCGCCCTTTGCGCCACCCTTACCGCCGGACAGGCCAGTGCGCTGTCCTGTCTGCCGTCTGACGTGGCGCGTGCCTTCCAGCAAGCCTCGGATGCGGAAGAACGCTACGTCGTCCTGCTGGGCAGCTTCAGCTTCGACATGCCACCCCAGACCAGCACGGACATCAACCGGCCCGACATCCGGCGGACCGAAGCACAGTTCACCGGCGAATATCTGGGGGCTGACGGTTTCACCTCCGCACCGGCCCTGACCGTCGATCTTGAGTTCGACTGCCTCGCCGCGTGGTGCGGTGCCCTGCCCGAAACAGGCGATGAAACCCTCGCCTTTGTGGAAATGGTCGACAACGGCTATTCCCTCTCCGTCGGCCCCTGCTTCGAGAAGACCTTCGTGCGCCCGTCACCCGAGGACGTCGCGCGCGTCGAAGCCTGCATGCGCGGCGACACCTGCGAAGAGATGCCGCTGCGCTAGCACCAAATCAGGAGCGTGTGCGCTTGACCTTTCGGGCGGTCTTTGCGGCCTTCTTACGGCCCTTCGCAGCTTTGCGACGGGGGGAGCCGCCGCGCCCCTTGCCCTTCGGCCCTTTGCCACGCGGGGGCGCCTCGCCGTCGATCTCGACCAGATCGACGATCAGCCCGCCGGTCACCGGCGCAGCCTCGACCAGCTTCACCGTCACTGGCACCCCAAGGCCGATCACCAGCCCGCTGTCGCTGCCGGTGAGGGTCTGCTCATCCGCGTCATAGCGGAAATACTCGGCCCCGAGGTTGCGGATCGGGATCATTCCGTCGGCCCCCGTCTCATCCAGCTTCACGAAGACGCCGAACTTGGCGAGGCCGCTGATCCGGCCGGACATGACCGTGCCCACATGGTCGCTGAGATAGGCCGCGAGATACCGGTCGGTGGTGTCCCGCTCGGCCAGCATGGAGCGCCGCTCGGTGTCCGAAATCGCCTCGGCAATGGCGGGCAGCCTTTCTTCGATCTCGGGCGTCAACCCGTCATCCCCCCAGCCATGGGCCGAGATCAGTGCGCGATGCACGATCAGGTCCGAATAGCGCCGGATGGGAGAGGTGAAATGCGCATAGGCCTTCAGCGCCAACCCGAAGTGCCCGAAGTTCTCGGGGTTGTAGTAAGCCTGCGTCATCGACCGCAGGGTGGCGATATTGATCAGCTCCGCATGGTCGGTGTTCTCGGCCTGCGCCAACAACCGGTTGAGGTGCGCGGTCTGCAACACCTGACCCTTGGCCAGCACCAGCCCTGCCGCCTCCGCGGTCTCGCGCAGGGCATCCATTTTCTCGCGCGTGGGCTCTTCATGGACGCGGAACAGCAGCGGCGACTTCTTGGCGACCAGCGTTTCCGCCGCGGCCACATTGGCAAGCACCATGAACTCCTCGATCAGCCGGTGCGCGTCCAGACGCTCCTTGAACGCCACGTCGACCACCTCACCCTCGTCGTTGAGCACGATGTTCCGCTCGGGCAGGTCCAGTTCCAGCGGCTGGCGCTTGGCACGCGCGCGGGTCAACGCCTCGTAACAGGCGTAGAGCGGGCGGATTACGTCATCGAGCAGCGGGGCCACCTTCTCGTTCACGTCGCCATCCATGGCGGCCTGCACCTCTTCGTAGTTCAGCGACGCAGGCGAGGTCATCAGCCCGCGCACGAACCGTTGCGAGGTTTTCACACCGAATTCATCCACCTGCATCTCCACCGCGATACAGGCGCGGGGCACCCCTTCGTGCAGCGAACACAGGTCCCCCGACAGCCGGTCGGGCAACATCGGCACAACGCGGTCGGGGAAATAGGTGGAATTGCCGCGCTTGCGGGCCTCACGGTCCAGCGCCGACCCCGGCGTGACGTAGTGCGCCACATCGGCAATCGCGACCCACAGGGCGAACCCGCCGTCCGCGCGGGGGATCACGCAGCAAGCGTCGTCGTGGTCGCGCGCATCCGACGGGTCGATGGTGACCAGCGGCAGATGGCGCAGATCCTCACGCCCTTGCAGTCCGGCGGGCTTAGCACGGTCGGCCTCGGCGATCACCTCATCGGGGAAATGGTCAGGAATGTCGTGCTGGTGGATCGCGATGAGCGAGACCGCGCGCGGCTGCGACGGATCGCCCAGCCGCGCCACGACGCGGGCCTTCGGCAGACCCATGCGCCCCTTGGGGCCGGCCTGTTCGGCCTCCACCAATTCGCCATCCTTCGCGCCGTCCGTGGCATCGGCGGCGACCGTCCACTCCTTCTGCGAACCCTTGTCCACGGGCAGAATACGCCCCCCTTCCGAGCCAGCCCGGAACACCCCCAGAATGCGCAGCGGATTGGTTCCGATGCGGCGGATCAGCCGCGCGCGATAGGCGTGATCCTCGCCCGCCACCTCAGTCAAACGCCCCAGCACGCGGTCGCCGTCGCCCAGTGCGGGCTCCCCGTCTTTCATCTGCATCAGGATGCGCGGCGCCTCACCCTCACCGGCCCATTCCAGCGGGCGCGCAAACAGATCGCCGTCGCCATCCGTGCCGGTGATCTGCAACACCGCCACCGGCGGCAGCGCGTTCGCATCACGGTAGGACGATTTGCGCTTGGCCAGCTTGCCCTCGTCCTCCAGCTCGCGCAGCAGCCGTTTCAGGTCGATCCGGGCGGCGCCCTTGATGCCGAAGGCCTTGGCGATATCGCGTTTGGCGGCTTTGGTGGGATTCTCGGCAATCCAGTCAAGGATTTCGGTCTTTGAAGGTATACGTGTCATGGGCATGAGGTAGCACGCCACAGCCGCAAGGGCAGGCCTATTCTTCTCTGGTGCAAAAATACCTCGGGGGAGTCGCGCAGCGACGGGGGCAGCGCCCCCTCCCCCATTGCATCAAGCGCCAATCACCCGAAATAGTCGCGCAGCACCCGGCCATAGACCGCCTTGAGCTGTTCGATCTGTTCCACCGGCACGCATTCATCAACCTGATGCATGGTCTTGCCGACCAGTCCGAACTCCACCACCGGACAGTGATCCTTCACAAACCGCGCGTCCGAGGTGCCGCCCGTCGTGGACAGCACTGGCGTTACCCCCGTTACCGAGGCCACGGCGCCGCTCACAAGCTCGGACAGCTCCCCCGGCGGGGTCAGGAAGCTCTCGCCCGAGACACGCACATCCATATCGATCCCCACACCGAAGGCCGCCGCCACGGCATCGACCTCGTCCTGCATCCACGCGATGACCGACGCGCCGCTGTGCAGATCGTTGAACCGCACATTGGCGCTGGCGCGGCTCACCGCCGGGATCACATTGGTCGCGGGGTTGCCCGTGTCGATGGTGACCACGGCCAACGTCGACGGGTCGAAATGCTCCGAGCCGTCGTCCATTTTGTGGCTGGCCAGCCGGTCCATCAGCCGCGCCATGGCGGGCAGCGGGTTGTTGGCACGGTGCGGATAAGCCGAATGCCCCTGTTTGCCGGTCACCGTGAAGTGCGCGGTGAGAGAGCCGCGCCGCCCCACCTTGATCATCTCGCCCATGGTCTCGGGGCAGGTGGGCTCTCCCACGATGCAGTGGCTCATCCGCTCACTCTGCTCTTGCATCCAGTCGAGCAGCGCAAGCGTGCCGTCCTTGCCCGGCCCTTCCTCATCCCCGGTGATGGTCAGGATGATGGCCCCGTCCGGCGGTGTCTCGCGCACGAAGTCGATGGCCGCCGCCACGAAGGCCGCGACCCCGGATTTCATGTCGGTCGCACCGCGGCCATACAGCACCCCGTCGCGCAGCTCGGCCCCGAAGGGGTCAACTGTCCAGGCATCCGCGTCCCCCACCGGGACTACATCCGTATGCCCGTTGAACCCGAAGCTGCGAGCGGCCCCGCGTGCGCCCCAGCGGGCGAACAGGTTGGGCGTGCCGTTGCGGTCGACGCGCACGGTCTCGAACCCGGCGTCGGACAGCAGCGCGTCCAGCAATTGCAGTGCGCCGCCCTCGGTCGGGGTGACGCTGGGGCAACGGATCAGATCGGCGGTCAGGGCGGTGGCATCGACGGTCATGGGCTCTCCTGTTTTCACAGGGGTAGCCGATGCACGCAGGAAGTTGCAAACCCTGCCGCATGTGTCAGATGCGACACACTCCGTGGCTTACGTGCAGGTCAGCCGCGCAAAACGCGACCGGATTTGGCGGCGCTCGTCCTATAGATACCCCAATAAGACAGACCCGAGGCAGGGCAGACATCAAGCGGACCCAACGCGGTTCAAAGGCCGCAACGTCGGCCAATATATACCGGACCCCACGCGCGGCGCGGGGCCCATCCGTCTGGCTCGTCTCATCTTGGGAAGGATGAGGGACCATGGTTGCAGGCAGAGAGCTGACCTACGACACCAATGCGACGGCCATGCAGATGGCCAATACCATTTTCGGCAACGGCGTGACCGTGACCGGCGCGTCCTATTCGGGGTCGAGCTATTCTTCGGCGATCTACTCGAACGGCGATGCAGTTGCGGGCAACGTGACGCCCGCCGACACCGGCGTCATCCTGTCCACCGGCAGCGCCACGCTGTTCACCAACAACAACTGGAGGCAATCCAACTTCCGCTCCAACACCTCGGTCAACTCCGGCGGCGAGAACAACGAAGCCGGGTTTAACGAGCTGGCCGGCACCAATACCTACGATGCCTCCTATATCGACGTGGATTTCATCCCCACGAACGACACGATGACCATGCAGTTCGTGTTCAGCTCGGAAGAATACCCCGAATACACCAATTCGATCTACAACGACGCCGTGGGGGTCTGGATCAACGGCAATCTGGTGCCCCTTGCCGTGACCGAGAACGGCACGACGATCAATTCGATCAACGATACCAACAACATAAACCTGTATCAGGACAACGCCTACGACCAATACAACACCGAGATGGACGGGTTCACGATCACCATGACCCTGACCATTCCGGTCAACGTGGGCGAGGTGAACTCGATCCGGATCGGCATCGCCGATGTGTCCGACAGCAACTATGATTCCAACCTTCTGATCGCCGCGAACTCGGTCCAGACCGAGCTGGTCGCCGAACAGGACCACGTGACCATGCAGGACAGCGTCACCAAGACGGTGGACGTTCTGGGCAATGACATCAACAACACCAACGGCACGCTGACGATCACCCATATCAACGGGATCGCGGTGACCGCGGGGCAGACCGTGACGCTGACCACCGGCCAGACGGTGAAGCTCAACGCCGACGGCACCTTCGACATCACGACCGACAGCGACTTCGAGACGTCAAGTTTCACCTACCAGATCGCATCGACCAACGCGGCCGGTGCCACCATCGAGACCGACGTGGGCTTCGTCACGGTCGAGACAATTCCCTGTTTCGTGGCCGGAACCCTGATCGGCACGCCCCAGGGGCCACGGCCGGTTGAGGCGCTGGTGCCCGGCGATATGGTCCTGACCCGCGATGAGGGGCCCCGCCCCGTGCGGTGGATCGGGCGGCGCAGCGTGCCCGCGGTGGGCAAGATGGCCCCGGTCTGCATCAAGGCTAACGCCTTGGGTGAACATGGGGAACTGCGCGTCTCGCCCCTGCACCGCATCCTTGTCGAGGACGCCCGGGCGGAACTTCTGTTCGGCGATTCCGAAGTGCTGATCGCCGCGCGCGACCTTGTGAACGATCACAGCATCCGCAGCATCGATGGCGGCGAAGTGGAATATGTGCACCTCCTGTTCGACCGCCATCAGGTGATCTATGCCGAAGGGCTGGCAACCGAGAGCTTCCTGCCCGGCCCCCAGACGACCCGGTCGTTCGAGGCCGAGATCATCGCCGAGATCACGGCAATTTTCCCTGAACTCGACCTGCTGACCGGGGCGGGCTACGGCCCGGCCGCGCGCCCGCTGCTCAAACGGTTCGAGGCGGAAACCCTGCGCCCGCGCGTGGCCTGATCGCAATGGCGCGGACGACACCGACCTGGATCGCGACACGCACGCCGGAGCGCTGCGTGTTCAATCCCGCCGGGCTTGACGCCGGACACAGCACCGCCCCGGTGGGGGCAGACCTTTTGCCCCGCGGCAGTCTGCTACTCGAAGTCGTCACCGGACCTGCGGATCACCCCCGCAACCTGTTGCGCTATGTGGTGCGCGACCCCTGGCCTGCGGGGCTGACGTTGTGTCTCGAACCCGACGGCACCCTGCGGCTGATGATGCGGCAGGGCAACCGGCACCTGTCCGTGGCGCTGCAAACGACGCTCGGCCGCACAGAGCAAACGGTCCATATCACCTATGTCTGGGATGCCCCAGCGCGCACCGGGCGGCTCAGCGCCTATCTGCCGGATTTCGGCCTGTTGTGGCAAACCGGGGTGGCCGACCCCTTCCCCCTTTCGCTGCGGGATGCGGCGCGGATGATGGCCCGCGCCGACGCCTGCGCCATGGACAGCGGCGTGACGTTTGCCGCCTTGGCCGACACACCCTGCCCCATCGGCCCGCTTCCCGGGCTGTCCGGCGATGCGGCGGTCGAGACACCGGGCGGTCCGCGCCCGCTGCGCGACATCGTTGCGGGGGATCTGGTGTCGGTCCATCGCGGTCCGCCGATGCCCGTGCTCTGGGCGGGCTGCGCGCAGGTTCCCGCGCTGGGACGGTTCGCCCCCCTCACCCTGCGGCAACCCTATCTGTCGCTTCGAGACGATCTGGTCGCAGCGGGCGATCAGCGGGTCTGCTTGTCGGGATCGGATGTGGAATACCTGTTCGGGGAAGAGCGGGTCAGCACGGCGATCCGCCACTTCGACCTGCGCAAATGTGTCATGCCGGTCCGACCAGCCCCCGCGGTGGTCACCTATCACCAGATCCTGCTGGCCAGCCATGAGATCATCACCGTGAACGGCGCAAAGGTGGAAAGTTTCGACGCCTCGGCGGTGCTGTCCCCCGACCTATTGGCGACGTCGGTGCTGGCAGACATGCCAGCGGATCGTTGCCCGCGCGACATCGGCCTTGCGGCACCGGTGCTGCAAGGGTTTGAAGCGCACACGCTGACCGGCGTGGCCATCGGCTAGGGTTGATCCCCCGCGCCGTCGTCAATCTTGTCGTAAAACGGAGTCATCTGGGCCACGATGACGCTGTTTTCGTCCAGCGCCCGTTGCATCAGTTCGCGTTCCTCATCGGGGATGTCGTGCCCTTCGGCCAGACGCTCATCCAGCGTGCCGTAGCCCGAGACGTCAAGCGGTGCGACGTCCGCCTGCTTCAGGATTGCCACAGTCTCGCGTACGGCCTCGGCCTCATCCACGCCCGAGGCATAGATCATCAGCGCCGCGCCGGTGCTGTCCTTGGGCAGGCCGTCACCCTCTTTCCGGCCAACTTCAACCAGCAAGGTAAACACCTGCTGGCGAGAGGGTTTTTTGGCGGGTTTCGCCTTGGCGGGCTTTGATGCTTTCTCTGACATACCGGCGACCTAGCCTGCGCGGCGGGGTCCGTCAACAAATCCGGCCCCTGTTACGAGTCCCCTGCGCGCGGTCAGGACAGCTTGCGATAGCCCCAGATTAGCACAATCGCGCCGGCGGCACCGACGATCAGCTGCGGAATCCAGCTGCGCTGTGCGTAGATACCGAACCACGACAGGACGAGGTTGAGCAGCAAGGCCCCCACGATCCCCAGAATGATGTTCAGAAAAATCCCCGTGTCGGCCTTCATGATCATGCTGGCGATCCAGCCTGCCAGCCCGCCCACGATGATAGACGCAATAATACCCAGTCCCATGTCGTACTCCAGTTGCTCCAGTCAGCAACGCGCGGGCGTCAGGATTGGTTCCCCTCGGGGTCGAGATATCGCGATTTCGCGGCCCAGAGGGACGACAGGATCAAGACGAATTGCGACGGCAGGTAAACCAGAAAGAACAGCGCCAGCACCATGGCCCAGAGCGGCGGATCATAAGCCGCGATCAGCGCGCGGGCGGGGGCGAACAGCAGCGCCACCAGCGCAAGAAGGCTCGCGGCATCGATCGCCACAGGCCCCCAGGCCGCCAGCCACGAGGGCCGCACCCCGGCCGCCATGCGCCGCCGGGCCAGCGCACGCGACAGGATCAATCGCGCAACAGCTCGTTGATGCCGGTCTTGGACCGGGTCTTGGCATCCACCCGCTTCACGATCACCGCGCAATACAGGTTGATGTCGTTCTTAGAGGGCATGGTGCCCGACACGACGACCGAATAGGGCGGCACCTCACCGTAGAACACATCGCCGGTTTCGCGGTCAACGATCTTGGTGGACTGGCCGATATAGACGCCCATCCCCAGAACCGACCCTTCGCGGATGATGCAGCCTTCGACCACCTCGGACCGCGCGCCGATGAAACAATTGTCTTCAATGATGGTGGGGCCGGCCTGCATGGGTTCCAGCACACCGCCGATGCCCACGCCGCCCGACAGATGGACGTTCTTGCCGATCTGCGCGCAAGAGCCGACCGTCGCCCAACCGTCCACCATCGAGCCTTCGTCCACATAGGCGCCTAGGTTCACGAAGGACGGCATCAGCACCACGCCCGGCGCGATATAGGCCGAGCGGCGCACGATCGATCCGGGCACTGCGCGGAAGCCCGCGGCCTTCCACTGGCTGTCGCCCCAATCCTGCCATTTCGACGGCACCTTGTCCCACCAGTGGCCGCCCCCGTTGGAGCCTTCGATCATCGCCATGTCGTTCAGTCGGAAGGACAGCAGAACGGCCTTCTTGGCCCACTGGTTCACGTGCCAATTGCCATCGTCGCCCCGTTCCGCCACGCGCAACTTGCCGGAATCGAGCGCGGCAAGCGTGTCTTCGATCGCCTCGCGCACCTCACCGGTGGTCGCCGGGCTGATCGCATCCCGGTCGTCCCAGGCGGTTTCGATGGCGGTCTCAAGCTGTGCGTTCGACATGGGGGCCCCTTGTGGCTGCGGTGTATCTCTGGACAGGCTCATACCGCGCGGGGCGCAGCGCGGCAATGCGCAAGGCGGCTTGGATTGCGCGGACCACCCGCTTGGGGTCGCGAAAATTATATGAGGTACGAGACACATGACCTACCCCACCTTGATCGCCCTTGTGGTGACGGTTTGCGGCGGCGCGGCGGTGGCCCTGCAGGCGCCGATCAACGCGGCCCTTGCCGATGGCCTCAGATCGACCATCGGTGCGGCGGCGGTGTCGTTCGCGGTCGGGCTGGTCGCTTTGCTGGTGGTGCTCGTGCTGACGGGGGACGGCGCTGCCCTTGGCCGCATCGGAAATGTGAACCCGTGGCTGCTGGTGGGCGGCTTTCTGGGCAGTTTCTACGTCTGGAGCATCGTCTTCGCCGTGCCGGTGCTGGGGGTTCTGACCGCGATCTCGGCGGTGGTGCTGGGCCAGCTTCTGGCCGCCCTGATGCTGGATGCGATGGGGCCGTTCGGATTGCAGGCCATTGAAATCACGTGGCAAAGGGTGGCCGGAGTCGTCCTTGTCGGGGCCGGGCTGATCCTGTCGAAACTCTGAGTTTTTGCGTTCAAATCGGGATCGGCGCGGGGTTCGCGCCGCAGAGCAGCACGGCCACACGTTCGTCCTTTTCCGGAACGTAGGCCCCCGACAGCACCGCCGCGAGCGCGGCCGCGCCCGCCGGTTCCACCAGCTGCCGCAGCGTCTGCCACAACCGCTTTTGCGCCTCTGCGACCGCCTCATCGCTGACCAGTACGGTTTGCAGATCACGGGCGGTGGCGAGGTCATAGGCCAGACGCCCGATGCGCCGCGCGCCCAACGCATTGGCGCAAAGGCCCGACACCTCGATGTCCGTCTCGGGGCCACGGGCCAGCGCCGCCTGCATGGTGTTCGTCGTCTCGCTCTCGACCCCGACGATCTTGCGCCCCTCAAGCCATGCCATGGCGCCGCCGATCAGCCCGCCGCCGCCAATGGCGACCAGCACGGTGTCGGCATCGAGGTCCTGCGCCTCCCACTCGCGAAAGCAGGTGCCTTGTCCGGCCAACGTGGCGGGCGCGTCATAGGGGTGAATGTCCAGCGCGCCGGTCGCCTCTTGATGGGCGCGGGCCGCCTCGGCCGCATCGGCATAGGCGCCCTCGACGATGTGCAGCGTCGCCCCCGTTTGCCGGATCACGTCGATCTTGGCCGGACCGGCGAAAGCGGGCACGAAAATATGCGCCGCGTGCCCCAATGCGCGCGCCGCATGGGCCACCGCCGCCCCGTGGTTCCCGCCCGAGGCGGCGACGATGCCCGCTGGCGGCACATCCGCCGTCAGCACCGCATTGAACGCCCCACGTGCCTTGAACGACCCTGTGACCTGCGTGTGTTCGAACTTGAACTGCAGCGGCAGGCCAAAGCCGTCGCTGCGCATCACCGGTGTCTGGTGGACGTGACCGGCAACCCGCGCGGCGGCGGCGTTTATTTCTTCGCGTGTGACAGGCATCGGCCCCTCGATCATTGGACAATCTGCGCGCAACCTGCCACTAAAACCCAAAGCGCAACAACCGCCGATTGGGAGCAGCCCGCATGAAAGACGACCACCGCCGCCATCCGTTCCGGGACTCGAGCGAAGACCGCAAAGAGGCGCAGCAGGTTCCCGATACGCCGCAAACCCGCTCGCCCGCCTATACGCTGGCCTTCGTGGATGAGGATTTCCTGTGCCGGGATGAGCTGCGTCCCGTGCGGCTGCAACTGGAACTCCTGAAGCCCGAGTTGATGCTCGACGAACAGGGCATCCAGTCGACGGTGGTGATGTTTGGCGGCGCACGGATTCCCGCGCCTGTTGAAAAACACACCGCGCGGACCGAGACCTTGGCCGAACTGTCGAAATACTACGATGAGGCGCGCGAATTTGCCCGTCTCCTCACGCTCAAGGGCGATTCAACCGAGAATGTCGTCGTCACCGGGGGCGGGCCCGGCGTTATGGAGGCAGGCAATCGCGGGGCCGTCGATGCGGGCGGCAAGTCCATCGGGTTGAACATCGTGCTGCCGCACGAGCAGGCCCCGAACGAATTCGTAACCCCCGAGCTGTGTTTCAACTTCCACTATTTCGCCATCCGCAAGATGCATTTCCTGATGCGGGCCAAGGCGATCACCGTGTTCCCCGGTGGCTTCGGCACGCTGGATGAAACCTTCGAAGCGTTGACCCTGATCCAGACAGGGCGGATGAAAAAGGTGCCGTTCTTGCTGTTCGGCCGCGCCTTCTGGGAAAAGATCATCAATTGGGAAGCGCTGTCCGACGCGGGCACGATTTCCCCAGCCGATCTAGAGCTGTTCAAATTCGTCGAGACCGCCGAAGAAGCGCTCCACGAGATGGAGAATTGGGAAGGTGCCGGCGAAAAGCGCGAGGTGATCCCCGGCCGCCCGGACACCGACCCGCCCGCCGGAGTCGAGTCGCCCTATGGCGAGTCGGAGCGCGACGACGACTGAAACGGGACGGGCGCTTAAAGCCCCGCGTCCGCTTCGATCTGTTTGCGTGATTTGCGTTCGCGCTCGGTGGCGGATTTCAACTGCCCACAGGCGGCCATGATATCCTCACCGCGCGGCTTGCGGATGGGTGACGAATACCCCGCCTTGAAGATGATCTCGGCAAACGCCTTGATCCGCTTCCAGTCGGAGCGTTCATAGGGCGCGCCGGGCCATTCGTTGAACGGGATCAGGTTGATCTTGGCGGGGATGCCGTCGATCAGCTTGATCAGACGTCGCGCATCCTCGTCTGAATCGTTCACGCCTTTCAGCATGACATATTCAAAGGTGATCCGCTCGGAGTTGCTGACTTTGGGATAGGCGGCAAGCGCCTTCAACAGCTCTTCGATGTTCCAGCGTTTGTTGATCGGCACCAGCTTGTCGCGCACCTCATCGGTGGTGGCGTGGAAGCTGACAGCCAGTTGGCAGCCGATCTCTTCCGCGGTGCGGTGAATTTCCGGCACGACCCCCGAGGTGGACAGCGTGATGCGGCGGCGCGACAGGGCGATGCCTTCGCCGTCCATGGCGATCTTCATCGCGTCGCGCACGTTCTCGAAATTATAGAGCGGCTCGCCCATGCCCATCAGCACGATGTTCGACAAAAGGCGCGGCCCCTGATCGGCGGTGCTCAGGCCCGCTTCGGGCCATTCGCCCAGATCGTCTCGGGCCAGCATGACTTGCCCGATGATCTCTCCTGCGGTGAGGTTGCGGACCAGTTTTTGGGTGCCCGTGTGGCAGAAGGAACAGGTCAGCGTGCAGCCCACTTGCGACGAGATGCACAGGGTGCCGCGGTCGGTTTCGGGGATATAGACCACCTCGACCTCGTGCCCGCCGGCGATGCGAACGAGATACTTGCGGGTGCCGTCTTCCGAGACGTGCTTGCTCACCACTTCGGGCAGTTCGATCTTGAAATGTTCGGCCAGCGTCGCGCGAAGGTCTTTCGACAAGTTCGTCATCTTCGCAAAGTCGCGCACGCCCCAGTGATAGAGCCACTGCCAGATCTGGTTGACCCGCATCTTGGCCTGTTTCTCTTTCACGCCAACACCGATCAACGCGTCGCGCATCTGGGGGCGGGTCAGTCCGACAAGGTTCGCAGGGCCGCCCTCGGGCAGCTTGCGTTTGATCGTCATCACATCCTGAGTGATGGGCGCGGTGATGGGTTCGGGGGCCGACATAGCAGACTTTCGGTTTGGGTCAGATGGGCGACATATAGGAACGATCGCCAATTTCCAAAGTGATTCTTTTCGTCGCGGGGTGTTGGGCAGCATCGCGCGACCACAGGTTCACCCCCCTATCGCCCGATGCACCGCCCAATAAGAAAGGGCGGCGCATATCTGCACCGCCCGTCCTGTCACATGAATCAGACTTGACCGCCTAGCTGGAACAGCGGCTCGCCGCTTCTTCCACGCCGGCCGTAAAGCCCAGCAAAGAGAATGTGTCGCGGGTCACCGTGCCACGTCCGGACCGTGCAGTGATCGTGGCGGCCGACCCGCGTTTCATCGCCGCCACGATGCGGGCGTCATCCTCGGGCGTGGCGGGCCAGGCCCATTCGCCTTCAGTGAACAGCTCATAGGTGGTGCCGCCGATCTCAAGCTCGGCGGTCGAGCCACCGGCGAACGGATAGCCGCCGGTAAAGGTCACCTGCCCCTCGACCCCGGCACCGGGACGATAGAAGACGAACAGCAAAATCTCGCCCCGGCGCACCGAGACGACCTGCCCATCGCGGGAGTTTACGGTTTCCTTGGGCGCCGAGACGGCCCAGCATTCCTTGGGGTCGGTTTCCACGAAGACCGACCAGTCCGTGTTCGCGGCCACACGGTTCGAGCTCGCCTCTTGCGCGGCGGCGGATGTCCCGATGGTCATTGCCCCAGCGGTCATACATGCAACTACGCCAAACGCGCGCGAAATCTTTGAAATCATATCTACAGCCTCCAAGCTGTCCGTGCCTCTGGTTACTCTGATCAAGTCAGCACCTCTGCCGGGTACTTTTTCGACTGGATTGAGCCGTTTCAACTCGATAGCCATAGCACTAGCAAGTTTTTGCCCAAATGGGAAAGCCCTTCGGGCACACTAAATTGTGCGGATTGCCGCCGAAACAGGGGATGACATGACACAAGCAGTCGATCTGGTGGAAATTTGGCGCGGCGGACGTCTGGAATCCTGGCACCAAGGCCACGCGGTGGTGGTGGATGAGGGCGGCGACATCATCGAGGCTTGGGGTGACCCCGAAGCGGTGACCTTCCCGCGATCTTCGGCGAAGATGATCCAGGCCCTGCCGCTGGTCGAAAGCGGGGTGGCCGACCGCTTCGGATTGACCAGCGAACAGCTCGCCCTCGCCTGCGCGTCCCACTCGGGCGCGGCGATCCACACCGACCGCGTGCAACGCTGGTTGGCCGATCTCGGGCTGGGCAACGATGATTTCCAATGTGGCCCGCAATGGCCGCAGGACATTCCCGCCCGCAACGGGTTGATCAAGGCCGACGATAGCCCCTGCCGCTATCACAACAACTGTTCCGGCAAACACTGCGGGTTCCTGACTCTGAGCAAGGCAAACGGCTGGGGCCCCGACTACGTCGAGATCGACCACCCCCTGCAGGTTTTGCTGAAGCAGACCTTTGAAGAGCTGGTCGAGGAGAGCTCGCCCGGGTGGGGAATCGATGGCTGTTCGGCCCCCAACCACGCCAGCACGGTACACGGGATGGCCCGCGCCATGGCGACCTTTGCGAGCGCTGATGACAGCACCACACGGGGGGCCGCGATGGTGCGCCTGCGCGAGGCGATGATGGCGCACCCCGAGCTGGTGTCGAACACCGACCGCGCCTGCAACCACCTGATGCGGGCCGCCAAGGGCAAAGTGGCGGTGAAGACCGGCGCCGAAGGCTTCTTCATCGCCATCATCCCCGGCCAGAAACTGGGCGTCGCGCTGAGAATCGTCGATGGCGCCACCCGCGCCTCGGAATGCGCCATCGCCGCGATCCTGTGCAAACTGGGCGTGCTCGACGCCGAAGACCCCGCCGTCAAAGCCTACCGTAACCCCGTGCTGAAGAACTTCGCCAGCCTGGTCACCGGAGAAATGCGCCCCGCTTCGACACTTGCCTAGATCATGTCCCACAGCAACTTCGCCGCCAGCGCGCTGGCAGAGATCACCAGCAGCGGCTTGATCAGCCGTGACCCCACCCGCATGGCCAGACGGCTGCCGACCCATGCGCCGGCGATCTGGGCCAGCCCCATGGCCAGCCCCGTGATCCACCAAGGCGACGCGACCAGCGCATAGACCGCCAGGCCCCCAAGGTTCGACGAGAAGTTGAGGAACTTGGTATGCGCCGTGGCTTTCAACACCCCGTAGCCCGCCAGTGTCACGAACCCGATCATGTAGAACGCCCCCGCGCCCGGCCCGATCACCCCGTCGTAGAAGGCAACCGCCGGCACCAGCGTCAATGCTACCGCAAGCGGCGTCAGACGCGCGGTGCGGTCCATGTCGTCCAATCCCGGCTTGAAGGCGAAGAACAGGGCGACGCCCACCAGCAGCACCGGCAGCGCCAGCCGGATCAGCTCGGTCGGCAAAGACGCGGTGAACAACGCCCCGCCACCGGCCACGACAAAGGCCAGCAACGCCAGCGGCGCTTGCCGTCGCAGGTTCACATGGCCACCCCGCGCATAGGTCAGCGCCGCAGTCCCGGCGCCGAAGACCGCCTGCACCTTGTTGGTGGCAATCGCCACGACCGGGGGCGCGCCCGCAAGGACAAGAACGGGCAGAACGATAAGCCCGCCGCCCCCGGCAATGGCGTCGACCGCCCCGGCGAAGAACGCCACCAAAAGCAGCAGGGCCAGAATATCGGGCGCAACCTCGATCATGTGACGAACTCCGTCTTGGCGTAGCCCTGCAGGTAGAGCAACGCGGTAAGGTCCCCGTGATTGATCCGCACGTCACACTGCTCGGAGACAATCGGCTTGGCATGGAGCGCGACGCCCGTGCCCGCCCGGTGGAGCATGCCAAGATCGTTGGCCCCGTCCCCCACGGCGATCACATCGGCCGGGGTGATCCCGAGGCGTGCGGTGATCTCTTCCAGCGCCTGCACCTTCGCGGCCTGCCCCAAAATCGGGCGCCCGGCCTCTCCGGTCAGACGCCCGTCCGCCGCGACGAGCGTGTTGGCTCGGTGTTCGTCGAACCCCAACCGCGCCGCGATGACCTCGGTGAAGGCCGTGAACCCGCCCGAGACCAGCGTCGCATGGCCGCCGTGTGCTTTCATCGTCGCCACAAGCTCCGCGCCGCCGGGCATCGGGGTGATCCGCTCGGACAACACCTTGCCGATCACCGCCTCTTCCAATCCGCGCAGCAGCCCGACCCGTTCAATCAGCGCCGCCTCAAAATCCAGCTCGCCGTTCATCGCCCGCGCGGTGATCTCGGCCACCCGCGCCCCGACGCCCGCCTCGTCGGCCAGCTCGTCAATGCATTCCTGCCGGATCATCGTGCTGTCCATATCCGCCAGAAGCATCGTCTTGCGGCGCCCCTCCAACGGCTGACACACGAGATCGACCCCCAGCGCCTGCAATTCGGTCCAGACGTGCCAAAAGTTCGCAGGCCCCTCGGCGACCGCGAATTCGGCAGCCTCATCGGCGGCCAGCCACTGGACCGATTTCCCGCCCCAAGCGTTGCGCAGACTGTCCACCAGCGCCGGGTCAAGCACGCCGGGGGGGGCGATCAGGGTGATTACGAACATCGAATGCCTCCGTTTGCCGCCAGAAACCAAGCCCGCGCCGAAAGCGCAACAGGTTCCGCTTCATCTGACCAAATAAACTCAATTCCATCACCGCCGCAGGCGCCTTTGTCGCAAATCTGAAGCAATCCGTCGCAAGGCGTCATATTTGCACTTGTGGCAGCCCCGCGTTGTCCCTATCCCTGTCGGTGGGACACCCTTCCCCAACGAAGGGCGCATATCTGTAAGGATAACAGCAATGACGATGCAAAAACCGGCCGCGCGGCCGGACAATCCGCGCTTTTCTTCTGGCCCCTGCGCCAAACCCCCCACATGGACACCTGACGTGCTTGCCGACGCGCCCCTTGGCCGGTCGCATCGCGCGCCTGTCGGCAAGGCGAAGCTGAAAGCCGCCATCGACGGCACGCGCGAGATTCTCGGCGTGCCCGAGGATTACCGCATCGGCATCGTGCCCGCTTCGGACACCGGCGCGGTCGAAATG
This sequence comes from Thalassorhabdomicrobium marinisediminis, assembly GCF_003072065.1. Classification (GTDB taxonomy): domain Bacteria; phylum Pseudomonadota; class Alphaproteobacteria; order Rhodobacterales; family Rhodobacteraceae; genus Octadecabacter; species Octadecabacter marinisediminis. Next base: position 68,658 of record NZ_QCYG01000006.1, on the reverse strand, counting down.
GCGCTCTGGTCCCTGCTGGGCGAACGGCCCGTGCAGATGGTGGCTTGGGAAAGCTTCGGCGCGGGCTGGGTGACGGATGTGGTCAAACAGTTGAAGATCGAGGCCACGAGCCACACCGCCGACTATGGCGAAATCGTCGACATGGTCGCGCTCGACTATGACAAGGATGTCGTCTTCACCTGGAACGGCACCACCTCGGGCGTGCGCGTGCCTTCGGGTGACGTGATCCCGGCGGAGCGCGCTGGCCTGACGATCTGCGACGCCACATCGGCCGCCTTCGCGCAGGATTTGCCGTGGGACAAGCTCGATGTGACGACCTTTTCCTGGCAGAAGGTGATGGGCGGAGAAGCCGCGCATGGCATGCTGATCCTCAGCCCCCGCGCCGTCGCCCGACTGGAAAGCTACACCCCCGCCTGGCCCCTGCCGAAGATTTTCCGCCTGACCAAGGGCGGCAAGCTGATTGAGGGTATTTTTGAGGGCGCTACGATCAACACCCCCTCGATGCTCTGCGTCGAAGACTACCTTTTCGCGCTGGATTGGGCGCGGTCGGTCGGCGGCTTGGACGGCTTGCGCATGCGCGCCGATGCCAATGCCCAGGCGGTCTGGAACTTCTGCGCCACCCGCGACTGGATCGACAACCTCGCCCGGGATCGCGCAACCTGGTCGAACACCTCGGTCTGCCTGAAGTTCACCGACGACCGGATCACCGACAGCGCAGCCTTCGCCAAGGCAGTGGCCAAACGGCTTGAAGCCGAAGGCGTAGCCCTCGACATCGGGGCCTATCGCGACGCGCCTGCGGGCCTGCGCATCTGGTGCGGCGCCACGGTCGAGACCAGCGACATCGAAGCGATGCTGCCCTGGCTTGACTGGGCCTTCCACGCCGAACTCGCCGCCTGACCCAAGCCAGCCCTGCGGGGCGCCTGCGCCCTGCCTTCCCGATATTTTTCCAAAGGATGCTTATCATGGCTCCCAAAGTTCTCGTTTCCGACAAACTCTCCGACACCGCTGTGCAGATCTTCCGGGATCGCGGCATCGACGTGGATTTCAGGCCCGATCTGGGCAAGGACAAGGCCGCGCTGGCCGAGGTGATCGACCAATACGACGGCCTCGCCATTCGGTCCGCCACCAAAGTTACCGCGAAGCTTCTGGACCGCGCCACGAACCTCAAGGTCATCGGCCGCGCCGGGATCGGCACCGACAATGTCGACAAGGATGCGGCCTCGAAAAAGGGGGTGATCGTCATGAACACGCCCTTCGGCAACATGATCACCACCGCCGAACACGCCATCGCCATGATGTTCGCCGTGGCCCGCCAGATCCCCGAGGCGAGCGCCTCGACCCACGCCGGTAAATGGGAAAAATCCCGCTTCATGGGGGTGGAACTCACCGGCAAGACGCTGGGCGTGATCGGCGCGGGCAACATCGGCGGCATCGTCTGCGACCGGGCGCGCGCGCTGAAGATGAAGGTCATGGCCTATGACCCCTTCCTGAGCGAGGAGAAGGCCGACCAGATGGGCGTGCAGAAGGTGGAGCTCGACACGCTCTTTGCGCACGCCGATTTCCTTACCCTGCATGTGCCCTATACCGAACAGACCGCCAATATCCTCAGCCGCGAGAATATCGCCAAGCTGAAGCCCGGCGTGCGCGTCATCAACTGCGCCCGCGGCGGCCTTGTGGATGAAGAGGCTTTGGCCGAAGCGCTGAAATCCGGCCATGTGGCGGGCGCGGCCTTCGATGTGTTCGAGACCGAACCGGCGACCGACAGCCCGCTGTTCAACCTGCCCAACGTTGTCGTCACCCCGCACCTAGGCGCAGCGACGACCGAAGCGCAGGAAAACGTCGCCCTGCAGGTGGCCGAACAGATGTCGGACTATCTGCTGACCGGCGCGGTGACCAACGCGCTCAACATGCCCTCGGTCACCGCCAAAGAAGCCAAGATCATGACACCCTGGATCAAGCTCTCGGGCCATCTGGGCAACTTCATCGGCCAGATGACGGACGAGCCGATCACCGCGATCAATATCCTGTTCGACGGCTCCGTCTCGCAGATGAACCTCGCCGCGCTGACCGCCGCCACGGTCGCGGGGATCATGAAAAAGGCCAATCCCGACACCAACATGGTCAGCGCCCCTGTGATCGCCAAGGAACGCGGCATCCAGATCAGCACCACCAAACAGGACAAGTCCGGCGCCTTCGACGGCTACATCAAGGTGACCGTGGTAACCGAAAAGCGCGAACGCTCCATCGCGGGCACGGTGTTTAGCGACGGCAAGCCGCGCTTCATCCAGATCAAGGGCATCAACATCGACGCCGAGATCGGCGCGCACATGGTCTACACCACGAACGAGGATGTCCCCGGCATCATCGGCCTGTTGGGCAACACCATGGGCAGCCACGACGTCAACATTGCCAACTTCACGCTGGGCCGCTCGGAAGCCAAGGGAGAGGCGATCGCCCTGCTCTATGTGGATGAGGCCATCCCGCCCACTGCACTGGCGGCACTGGAAGACACCGGCATGTTCACGCAAGTCAAACCGCTCGCCTTCGACGTCTGAACAAACGGTCGGGCGCGCGGGCTTGCATCCCGCCGCCCGTTCATCTTTGCTTGAAAAATATCCTGGGGGGCGCGCGTCAGCGCGGGGGGCAAGCCCCCCATGATCCACCGCGTCCCCCCGCAAAAGGACCTTTGATGTTTTACGTTCTCGGCGACATTCACGGCCAGACCGCCGCGCTGGACCGCGCGCTGCGGCTGATCGAGGCCGACGGCGGCGCGGACCGGCCGCTCTATTTCGTCGGCGACCTCGTGGATCGCGGGCCGGACAGCCGGGGTGTGATCCAGCGGATCATCGACGGGCAGGACGCGGGCCGCGACTGGCACTGCACCCTTGGCAACCACGACCTGATGTTCGCGCAATTCGTCCTGACCGGTCGGGTTTCCCACCCCGAGATCAAATCCGGCAAGACCTGGCTGCACCACCGGCTCGGCGGCGTGCACACGTTGGCTTCCTACATGGCGGAAAACGAGCTCGACCACCCCGAGTGGACCTCATGGGCCGAAGCGCAAGAGGCCGGCCTCGACCCCTCCTCAGCGTCACTGCAACAGGCCCTGTCCGACGCGGCCCGCGCGGCTGTGCCAGAGCGCCACATCGACTGGATCACGGCGCTTCCGCTGATGTGCGACGCGCCGGATAACCACCTGATCGTCCACGCCGGCCTGCGCCCGGGCCGCCCGCTGGCCAAGCAGACCCGCAGCGACCTGACCTGGATCCGCGACGGCTGGCTCGATTACGACGGGCCGCTTGATCACCGGGTCGTCCACGGGCACACCGCGCTCGACTTTCCGGCGCATCACGGCAACCGGATCAACACCGACGGCGGCGCGGGCTATGGCCGGCCGCTGGTGCCCTGCGTTTATGAAGGCGGCCAGTGGTTCACCCTGGACGAGACTGGCCGCACCCCGTTGCAGCCCGCCGCCTGATGCCCCGCTGGCCCGCCTGCGTGCAATGGCGCTTTCCGCGCCCCGCCGCGTCGGGTAAGCAGCGCCCATGACCACCACCTTCGGCAGCCTTGACGCGCTCTTGTCGCACGGGTTCGACACCGTGATCGACGTCCGTTCGCCCGCCGAATACGCCGAGGACCACATCCCCGGCGCGATCAACCTGCCCGCGCTGGATAATGACGAACGCGCGCGTGTGGGCACGATCTACGTGCAAGAGGCCGCGTTCAAGGCCCGGCGGATCGGCGCGGCGCTTGTCGCGCGCAATCTGGCGGCCCACCTCGAAGGTCCGCTGCGCGACAAGCCCGGCGGCTGGCGGCCGCTGGTCTATTGCTGGCGCGGCGGGCAACGCAGCGGGGCGGTCACGTCATGGCTGACACAAGTGGGCTGGCGGGCCGAACGGTTGCAGGGCGGCTATCAAACCTATCGCAGCCTTGTGCATGACGCGCTTTATCAACAGCCCCTCCCGCACCGGCTGATCCTGATCGACGGCAACACCGGCACGGCCAAGACCGACATCCTGCACCGGCTGGCGCGGCACGGGGTGCAGGTGCTGGACCTTGAAGGATTGGCGAACCATCGCGGGTCTTTGCTGGGCAGCCTGCCCGGCGGCCAGCCGCCGCAGAAGTGGTTCGAGACGCAGATCGCCCGGCAACTGGCCGGGTTCGACCCCGCGCGCCCGGTGCTGGTCGAAGCCGAGAGCAGCAAGGTCGGCGCGCGGATCGTGCCGCCCAGCCTTTGGTCGGCGATGAAGGCCGCGCCCCGGATCGAGGTTGAGGCCCCCGCCGCCGCGCGCGCCGCCTACCTCGCGCAGGCCTATCACGACGTGCTGGCGGACCGCGCGGAGCTGGCCCAAAAGCTCGCCCCCCTGCGCCGGTTGCGCGGGGGCCGCGTCGATCACTGGCTTAAGGTTTGGGACAGCGGTGACATGGCTGCCGTCACCGCACTTCTGATGGAAGAGCATTACGACCCGACCTATCGCTCCAGCCGCGCGAAACACGCGGCGACCGTGCTGCACAGGTTTCCCGTCGCGGGGCTCTCGGACGAGGACCGCGACGGGCTGGCCGGAAGGATCGCCACTTGGCTCGACAACTTCAACGAAACGTAACGCCGGTGCCTTCGGTGATCTCGCCAATGGGGGTGAGCGCCGCAGCGCCCATCGCGGCCAGCCGCTCCGCCTCTGTTCGGTCCAGCACGGCCAGCAAGCCGCCGCTGGTTTGCGGATCGAACATCAGCGCCGCGCGGGGGGTGTCGGGCGCGGTGACGCGCCAATCGGCGCGGTTGTCGGCATAGATCGAAGAGCGCACGCCCGCCTCGGCCAAGTCCAGCGCCCCGCGCATCAGCGGCACTGCGTCCAGATCGACCACCGCCCCGACGCCCGATGCCTCGCATATCCCGGCCAGATGCCCGGCCAACCCGAAGCCCGTCACATCGGTCATCGCCCGCGCCTGCGCCAGCGACCGCGCGGCGGGCGCGTTTGAGCGCACCATCCAGTCGTAACAGCTCAGCACATCCTGACCGCGCGCCTGTCCGCGCATCTCTGCGGCCAGAATGGTGCCCGAGCCGACGGGCTTGCTCAGCACGATCACATCCCCAAGCCGCGCCCCTGCCAGGGTGATCGCCGCCCCGTCAAGCAGGCCGGTCAGGCTCAGCCCGATGGTGAGCCCGTCGCCCATGGTCGTATGCCCGCCGACCAGCGCCGCGCCTGCGTCCTGCAACACCTCGGAGACCGTCGTGGTGATTTCGCCCACGGTGCGGCGCTGCAACTCCGGCGCCATGCGCGGCACCGTCAGGGACAGCACCGCCGCCTGCGGCGCGGCCCCCATCGCCCAGATGTCGCCCAGCGCGTGGAGCGTCGCGATCTTCGCCATCAGCACCGGGTCCTTGGTCACCGCGCTCAGGTGATCCGTGGTGAAAACCTGCGTCGCGCCGCCGGTCCGCAGCACCGCCGCGTCATCGCCCGGCGTGGACAGAATATCGTCGCGCCCGTGCGGGGTGATCCCGGCCAGCACGTCCTGCAACGCGCCGCGCCCGACTTTCGCACCGCAGCCAGCACACAGGGGCGCATCGCCGGTGATCTGACGCACGCCCTCGGCGACCACCTTTGGCAGCTTCTGCTGCATGGTGGGCAACGCGTCGAACTTCGCCATGAAAGTGCGGTCGATGTGGTCCTTCCAACGCCACAGCAGCCGCCCCCGCCGCGCGGTGCCGAACCTCTCGGCCAGCGCCTCGCGCGCGCCCAGCGAGATGAGCTTGAGGTAGTCCTTCTGCGGCCGGTAGCGCCGCATGCGCCCGCCCGACAGCGCGGCCCGCAGATTGTCGTAAAGATAGGGCGCCTCACGCACGGCAAAGACCCCGGCCTTGGGGCGCGGCGCGTGGCTCAGATGGGCGCAATCCCCCACCGCAAAGGCCGACGGGTCCGAGGTTTGCAGGCTTGGCCCGACGGTGAGGAAGCCGTCTTCGGTGTCCAACCCGCTGTGCGCCAGCCACCCCTGCGGGCGGGCCCCGGCGGCGCCGGTGGTGAACCCGGACGCGATACGTCGGCCGTCGGACAGGAGCACATGATCCTCCGCGACCGCCCGAACCTCGGCATTCTCGATCAGGTGCACGCCCTGTTCCGCCATCGCCCGCAAAAGCCTTTGGCGGGCGGCGGCGTTGACCTGTTCCAGCGCCCGACCCCGGTCGAGCAACGTGATCTCGGGCGCACGGTCGCGCAAGGCGTGGGCCATCGCCATGGCAAGCTCCGCCCCCGCCACGCCACCGCCGATCACTGCAACCTTCGGCTCTGTCGCGTTGGCGCGGAACGCCTCCCACTTCGTGGCGAAGGGACCCAGCGGCTTGGCCGGGATGCCGTGTTGCGCGAAGCCATCAAGCGCGGGCATGGCAGAGGTGATCCCGACATCGACCGAGGCCACATCAAAAGCCACCGGCGGGCGCCCCTCAACCGTGATCGTCTTGCCCTGCACATCCAGCGCCGTGGCCGCCCCCGCAATCAACCGCGCGCCCGCGAAGCGCGCAAGCTGCACCAGATCGATGTCCAGATCCTCGCGCGCGTAATGGCCCGCGACGAAGCCCGGCAGCATGCCCGAATAGGGCGCGGTGGGCCCGGGGTTGATCAACGTCAGCCGCACGCCAGGCAACGGGTCCATGCCCCATCTGCGCAGCACCAGTGCGTGGGTGTGGCCACCGCCGATCAACACAAGGTCGCGGGTCAGGGGAATGCTGGGTGTCATGATCCGGTTCTAACCGCCGCGCCGCGCGCGGGCGAGGGGTTTTGCTCAGTCATAGCCCGTCATCTCAAGATAGCCGTGCCCGTCGTGACTGCCCGAAACCGTGACCGGCCCTTCCCAATAGGCGACGGTGGTGTCCATCCACGCCTGCGGGTTCAACGCCGCAACCGTGACGTCCACGCCCTTGGCCGCAAGCTGCACGCGCCAGCCCGTTGGCACCGTGTTGCCCCGCACCTCGGTCCGCATCACCGGCTCTGCTTGGAAAGCGCCGTCGGGATAGGCGGTCGTGCGGCCCTGCGGATCAATCCACGTGGCCGAGGTATAAACGCTGCCATCGATCTGGCGCAGCCGGAACCCCATCAGCTTTCCGGTTCCAAGCGAGAGCGAGAACCAGTCCCAGCCGGTCTGATCCTCGGACAGGGGTTGCGACGACCATTCCCGGTCGAGCCATGCCTCTCCGGTGACAGCAACCTCCCCCTCGGGCAGGGTCAGCGTACCGGCGATGTCGTAGAAGGGCTGGGAGTAGTAATAACTCGCCTGCCCCTGTGCGGATTTGACGGAATAGCCGCTATCGCCGTGAAAAACGATGGGACCTTGCGCCGTCAGCGTTGTGTCAAAGGCGAAGTCCGGCCCGCTGGCGGTCATGGTCAGGGTGTCGAAATCCGGCCCCGCGATCTGCCAGTCGTCGATCCATGCGGCGAAAGGCGCCGCCGTCGCACCCGCCTGTCCGATACCGCCCCGCGCCAGCCGTTCGGCCACATGGTGCGCATCGGGCGTGGTGACGGCGGCGTGCCCCATCCAGAGCTGCGGCGCGCTCCACCCCGTGCCGGGTTCGGGGGCAAGGGCACTGCGAAACAAGGTCCATTGCAACCCGTAGGGTGTGCCGTACTCCCCTTCGAGGTTCGCGGTGACATACCACCACTCAATCCGGTAGCCCGGGTGCGCCCCGTGGTCGGCAGGGAAGTCGAAAAACGCGGGCCGCTGCGGCACCGCAAAGCCTTCGGTCTCGGTGCCCAAGCCCGCAAAGCCCTGCGCCACAGCCGCGACAGGCAGGAACAGCAAAAAGGCCAGCCCCCTAACGTTCATTGGAAAACACCTTCAAAAGCTCCGAGGGGCGCGTGCGACTGAGCTTGCGCGCGGGCCAAAGTGCGGCGAGCACCGCAGCCAACACGGCAAAGACCGTCAGGCGCGCATAGTCGAGCGGGAAGAGGAACATCGGCAGCCGCCAGCCGAAGGCCTCAACGTTGACCACCGCCAGCAACGTCCAGGCCAGCGCCAAGCCCAGAGGCAGCGCCAGCACCGCCGTAAGCAGGGCGAGCAGCACCGCGCGCAGGATCTCGATCCTCCCCAGCCGCGCCCGCGTCAGCCCCTGCGCCCAAACGGGGGCGAGCTGCGGCAGGCGCATGGTGGCAAGGGTCAGAAGGCTCATCAGGATCGCGAACCCCGCCACGGCAAGGGTCAGCACGTTGAGCGCGGCGGTCACCGTGAACGTGCGGTCGAAGACCTCAAGCGAAAAGGCCTTTAGCTGCGCCTGATCGATCATATTGTCCTCGGCCAACCCGAAATCGTCGCGCAGGTCTTCGGCCAGCGCGGACACGTCGCCTGCCTCCATGCGCAGACCGAAGCGCTCCGCTCGCACCGCGGGGAAAAGCTCGGCGAACAGCGTCGCCGTCACCAGCACCTGCCCGATGGGGTTGCCATAGTCGCCATAGATGCCCAGCACCGGAAGGCGCCGGTCCGCGACGGTGATCTCGTCCCCGATGGACAGCCCGCCCCGGCGCGCAAGCTGTTCGTTGATCGCCGCCCCCTGCCCCGCCTCGATCCGGGGCCATGCGTCAGGCGCTTCCTGCAAAAACAGCCAGTGCGCGCGGTAGGTCTCATGGGCGGCGGGGCCGTGGATTTCGGCCGGCAGGCCCGCGACCTGCTGATCGACGGACTGGATCGGCAAGACCTGATCCACACGCGGCGCAAGATAAGCGGCCAGCGCTGCCGCCTGTTCGGCGTCATCGGCATAGACATATAATTCCGAGGCCAGCCGCTGATCCAGAAACCCGGTAAAGGTCAGCCGGAAACTGCTCACCATGGTGGAAACGCCGACATTCGCCGCCATCGCCAGAAGCAGCGCCATCAGCGCCAGCGACAGGCCGGGCAATTGCTGGCGGGTGTCGGCCCAGAACCATTCGGCCATGACCGAGCGCGCCCGCGCCGCGCCGAAGGCCAGCACACGGTCAAGGATCACCGGAAGCGCCAGCGCGGCCCCGATCAGCAGCGCGGCGAGCATGGCGAAGCCAAGCAGCAAGCTTCCCCCGACAAGGCTCAAGGCCACGGCCAGCCCCAACAACCCCGCCGCCGCCCCCGCCTGCCAAAGGCGGCGCGCGCCCGATTGCATCGCCCAAGCGCGGGGCCGTGCCGAAGCCAGCAGCGGCATCTGCGCCAACTGCCACAGGGAAGAGGTCGCCGCCAGCGCCGTGCCGCCGACCGCGATCGCCAGCCCCGACAGCCACCAGTCGGGCCGCAGCTGCAAGGTGCCCGAGATAGACGCGCCGTAAAGCCCATCAAGGGTCGCCGCCACATCGGGCAGAAGCGCGGCCGCGACAACATAGCCCAGCCCGACGCCGATCGTGCCCGCGAGCAGGGAAATCACCAGCAGTTCCGCCGCAATCAGCGCGATCAGCCGCCGCAGGGGGAAGCCCAGCGCGCGCAGGGTTCGGATCACCGGCCGTCGCTGTTCGAAGGCAAGGCCGATGGCCCCGTGGACGATGAAAATGCCCACCGCGAAAGAGAGCAGCCCGAAGGCCGTGAGGTTGAGGTGGAAACTGTCGGTGAGCTGCGCAACATCGCCCCCCGTTTGCGGCGCCCGCAGGGTGAGGTCGGGCGCGACTTCGGCCAAGGCGCGTTGGCGGATCGGTTGTTCGGGCAGGACAATAAGCCGACTCAACTGGCCGTCGGCCTGCAACAGCTCCTGCGCCGTGCCCACATCCGTCAGCACCATGCTCGGCGCCACCTGAGCCGAGACGACGCGGGCCACATCGGGCGCGCCCAGCCGGTTCAGTGCCTCTGCCGTGCCAAACAGGACCCCGTTCAACAGCACGTCGAGCGTCAACGCATTATCAGAGAGATCGACCGGACCGAACCCGTTCGGCGCAGTCAGCGGGTCGAAGCCCACAACGCGCACCCCGTCCAACCGCCCTTCCAGCACCGGACTGACGCGCCAGCCCGCCCGGCGCAGGGCAATGTAGCGGTCCTGCGGGATCACGCCACCGGGCGCGGTGATCTGCGCATATCGCCCCTCGCCCAGCGTTTCGGCGGCGGCGTCGTAGCTGGCGCGGGCCTCGGCGTTCACCGCCTGCACCCCGGACCAAAGCGCCGTGGCAAGGGACAGGCCCACCACCAAAGTGAAAAGTTGCAACGGGTTGCGCCGCCAGTGCGACAGAAGCGCCTGAAGCCCGGCCCGCGTCATGCGATCCGCCCGGCCCGCAGGTGCAATTCCCGCCCCATCCGCGCGGCCAGCCGTTGCGAATGGGTGACCATCAGCAAGCCGGCATCGGTCTCCGCCGCCAGCTCAAGCATCAGGGCCAGAACCCTGTCCGCCGTCGCCTCATCAAGGTTTCCCGTCGGCTCATCGGCGAGGATCAGGCGCGGCTTCGCGGCTAATGTCCGGGCGATGGCCACGCGCTGCTGCTGGCCGCCGGACAATTGCTCGGGGTATTTCGCAAGCTGATCCGCAAGGCCCATGCGATGGGCGAGCGCCTCGGTCCAAACAGGGTCCTCGGTGCCGCCCAGCCGCGCCTGGAACGAGATGTTGGACGCAACGGTCAGCGACGGGATCAAGTTGAACTGCTGGAACACGACGCCGACCTGGTCGCGCCGCAGCCGCGCGCGCCCGGCGTCGTCCAATGCGCCGATGTCGGTGCCGTCCAACGCGACCGTGCCGCTGTCGGGCAGGTCCAACCCACCCACCAGATGCAAAAGCGTGCTCTTGCCGCTGCCAGATTCCCCGGTCAGGGCCAGCGTTTCACCGGCGCGCATCTCAAGGTCGATCCCCCGCAGAATGGGCAGCGGCCCGTCGGGGCCGGGGAATGACTTGTGCAGATCGGTGACACGCAACAGCATGACATGGTTTCCTTTGCCGGATCGGTCGGTCGCCGAGGTCTTCAACCCTGCTCAAGGGGTAGCCTGTTCGAGATCGCCGGCAAGGGCAATGGCGTCGAAGACCGCACCGTCCATTTAGAGGTTGGCACGATGTCGCAGCCCGCTACTGTGGGCCAAATTTCGCAAAATGAGGTCCTGAATGTCTGATATCGTAATCTTGTCCGGCGCACGCACGGCCATTGGCGGCTTTGGCGGCAGTCTGGCGGGGGTGACCCCCATCGATCTGGGAACCACCGTGGCCAAAGCCGCGATGGAGCGGGGCGGCGTGGACCCTGACCGCATCGGCACCGTGACCTTCGGCCATGTCATCAACACCGAACCCCGCGACATGTATCTGAGCCGCGTCGCCGCAATGCAGGCCGGCGTGCCCGACAGCGTGCCGGCGATGAACGTGAACCGGCTGTGCGGGTCCGGTGTGCAGGCCATCGTCTCGGTGATCCAGTCGCTGCGCATGGGCGACGCGGACTTCGGTCTTGCCGGTGGCGCCGAAAGCATGAGCCGCGCGCCCTATATCCTGCCCGATGCGCGCTGGGGCGCCAAGATGGGCGACGTGCGCGGGCTGGACATGATGCTGGGCGCGCTGAACTGTCCCTTCGGCACCGGTCACATGGGGATCACCGCCGAGAATGTCGCTGCGGAACATGACATCACCCGCGCCGATCAGGACGCCTTCGCGCTTCAGTCGCAGGAACGGGCCGCAGCGGCCATCGACGCCGGCTATTTCGATGCCCAGATCGTTCCGGTCGAAGTGAAGAAACGCCGCGAGACGGTGCAGTTCGACCGCGATGAGCACCCCAAGGCGACCACGGCCGAGGCGCTGGCCGGTCTGCGCACCGCGTTCCAGAAAGACGGCACGGTCACGGCAGGCAACGCGTCGGGCATCAACGACGGCGCGGCGGCGGTGGTGCTGGCGACGGCGGACGCCGCCGAGGCCGCAGGCCTTACGCCGAAGTTCCGCGTGCTGGGCTATGGGCACGCCGGTGTGCGCCCCGAGGTGATGGGCATCGGTCCGGTCCCTGCGGTCGAGGCCTTGCTGGCGAAAACCGGCCTGTCGGGCGGTGATTTCGATGTGATCGAAAGCAACGAAGCCTTCGCAGCACAGGCGCTGGCCGTGAACAAGGGGCTGGGGCTGGACCCGGCGAAGGTGAACCCCAACGGCGGGGCCATCGCGCTGGGTCACCCCGTGGGCGCCACGGGTGCGATCATCACGGTCAAAGCCATGTACGAGCTTGAGCGCATCGGCGGCAAACGTGCCCTGATCACCATGTGCATCGGCGGCGGTCAGGGTATCGCGCTGGCGATCGAACGGCTCTAACCGGCCTTGGGGTAGGCGCGCAAGAAGGTGAGCGTCTGCCCCTCGGACAGGTCCGGCTCGAAGGCGTAGCCACCCGCGTTAAAGGCCTTCAGCCCGTCCAGATCGGTCACGCGGTTCTCGACGATATGCCGCGCCATCGCACCCCGCGCCCGTTTGGCGTAAAAGCTGACAATGCGCGGGCGATCGTCCTTCACTTCCATGAACTGCGGCGTGATCACCTTGAGCTTCAACGCCGCGGTGTCCGCCGCGCCGAAATATTCCTGCGACGCGCAATTCACCAGCGTGTCGGTGCCTTGCGCTTCAGCCAGCGCATTGAGCGCTTCGGACAGGGTCGTGCCCCAGTAGTCATAAAGGTTTTTGCCGCGCCGCGTCTTGAGGCGGCTGCCCATCTCAAGTCGGTAGGGCTGGATCGCGTCCAGCGGGCGCAGCAGCCCGTAAAGCCCCGACAGGATGCGCAGATGGCCCTGCGCATAAGCCAGATCATCCTCGGACAGCGTCCGCGCCTCGAACCCCTGATAGGTGTCGCCGTTGAACGCAAAAGCGGCGGGGCGGGTGGCTTCGGCGGCGGGCGTGTCGTCAAACGTCTTGAACCGGTCCCGGTTGAGGCGAGCAAGATCGTCGGAGAGCGACATCAGATCCTTCAGCGCCCCCAACGTTAGGTTGCGCGCGGTCTTGGCAAGGCGCACCGCATCCGCCTGATAGTCCGGCGTGGTGGCGGGGATGTCGACCGGTGACCAGTCGAGGGATTTGGCGGGGGAGATGACGGTGAGCATGGCGCGGTCCTTGGGGCAGATGATGGGGGCAACCTATGACCTCGGGCCGGAAAGAAAAGGGCTGATCGGCCCTCCGGGGGGAGTTTGCCTGGGTCAGATGAAGCGGGGGCCGGGCGGCCTCAGGCCTCGGACAGGATGGTCAGGAAGGCCGGGCCGAACCGTTCCGCATGGCGGTCACCCACCAGGCGGGCCAGCGCGGCCGCGTCGCGGGGCTTCTGGCTGGCAACCTTGGCCAACTGGCTGGCGGAACAGGACATCGGCTTGTCGGTGCCATGGGGGCCGCGCGACAGGTCCGCCTGCACTTCAAGCAGGCGGTCATAGATCGTGCCCTCGTTGCGTCCGGCGAGCTTCTGGCGCTGCGGATGCAGGGCCTCGGCCTCTCCGGTGATGACCTCAAGAAAGGCTGCGCCGTAGCTGTCGAGTTTCTTCGCGCCCACGCCGCCGATCTGCGCCATCTCATCAAGGGTGCGCGGGCGTTTCTCGGCCATTTCGATCAGGGTGCGGTCGTTGAAGATGATATAGGCCGGCGCGCCCAGCTGTTCGGCAAAGGCCCGGCGTTTTGCCTTGAGCGCGGAGAGGAGCGGGGCGTCTTCCTCGGCCACCATTTGCTTGACCTTGGGGCCGGATTTCGCCGCGCGGATGGTGTCGCGCCGCAGGTCGATTTTCTCCTCATCGCGCAGGATCGGGCGGGCCTTCTCGGTCATCCGCAGGGCGCCGTGTCGCTCGGCGTCGGGCCGCATCAGATCATGGCCCATCATCTGCCGGAAGATCGCCTGCCACTGGACGCGGGAGTAGTCCTTACCGACGCCGAAGGTGGGCAGTTGGTCGTGGTTCCACTGGCGCACCTTGTCGGTCATATTGCCCAGCACGATGTCGATCAGATGGCCCGCGCCGAACCGCTCCTCGGTGCGCAAGGCCGCCGAAAGCGCCATGCGCACCGGCTGCGTGCCGTCGAACACCTCGGGCGGCTTGTCGCACAGGTCGCAATGACCGCAAGGCACCGGATCCTCACCGAAGTAAGACAGCAGGTTCTGACGGCGGCAGTGCAGGGCCTCGGCCAGTCCCAGAAGCGCGTTCAGGCGCCCGTGATCCGCGGCGCGGCGTTCGGGCGGGGCAAGGCCTTCGTCGATCTGCTGGCGGCGAAAGCGGATATCGTCCTGCCCGAACAGGGTCAGGGTTTCCGCAGGTGCCCCGTCGCGTCCGGCGCGGCCGATTTCCTGATAGTAGCTTTCGATGGATTTCGGCAGGTCCGCATGGGCGACCCAGCGGATATCGGGTTTGTCGATCCCCATGCCGAAGGCGATGGTCGCGCAGACGATCAGCCCGTCTTCCTGCTGGAAACGGCGCTCAACGGTGCGGCGATCCTCGGCGTCCATGCCGCCGTGATAATAGCAGGTTGTGTGCCCATCGTCCGCCAGCGCCTTTGCGAGTGTTTCGGTCTTGGCGCGGGTGCCGCAATAGACGATGCCCGCCTGTTCGCGGCGGGTGTTGGCAAAAGCGAGGATCTGGCGGCGGGGGTTGTCCTTGGCGGCGAAGGCAAGGTGGATGTTGGGGCGATCGAAGCCGTGCAGGAAGGTCTCGGGCGGCGCGCCGTCGAAAAGCTTTGCGACGATCTCATCGCGGGTTTCGCCGTCAGCGGTGGCGGTGAAGGCCGCAAGAGGCACGTCCAAAGCGCGGCGCAACTCACCGATGCGAAGGTAATCGGGACGGAAGTCATGACCCCACTGGCTGACGCAATGAGCCTCATCCACGGCGATCAGGCTGACGCCCGCCTGCCGCAGCATCCGCTGCGCGCCGTTCGACGCGAGGCGTTCCGGCGCGATATAGAGCAGCTTGAGGCTGCCACGTTCGAGGGCGCGCCAAACCTCCTCGGTTTCTTCCTCGGTGTTGCCGGAGGTGAGCGCCCCGGCCTCAACCCCGGCTTCACGCAGACCGCGGACCTGATCCCGCATCAGCGCAATCAGCGGAGAGATCACCACCGTGACCCCGTCGCGCACCAGCGCAGGCAGCTGGAAACACAGGGATTTCCCGCCGCCTGTCGGCATGATCGCAAGCGTGTTCCGACCTTCGGTGACCGCCTCGACAATCTCTTGCTGGCCGGGGCGGAACCCGTCAAAGCCGAATACGTCACGAAGAAGCGTGGCAGCGCCCATGTCCGTCAACCTGTGTTGAAGATATTAATTGCTCGTTAACAGGCAGGGAATCACAGGCGGCCCTGCAAGACAAGGGGTGCAGGGCCGGCAGCGTCGTGTCAGGAGACGGAAATCAGGCTGTTGATCAGGATGATCCGCAACGCCTCAAGCCCCAGCAGCGCCACCAGTGGCGACAGGTCGATCCCGCCCATCTGCGGCAGGATGCTGCGGATCGGGCCGTAGATCGGCTCAAGCAGGCGGTTGAGGCCATACCAGATCTGGCTCACCAGCGGTTGGCGGATATTGAGCACCTGAAAGCTGATCAGCCACGACATGATGAAGTGCGCGATGATGAAGATGCGCGCGACGCCGATCACCATCAGCAGGATTTCGATTAAAGAGACCATGTCCGTATCCTTTAGGGGTTTGGCGTCAGGTAAGCGCGCGGACGGCAAAGGGCAATGCCCTTCCGTCACGTCACAGGTTGACGTTAACGTCACCCTATCTATGTCTGGCGCTATGTATCCGTTTCTTCGCCTTGCATTCAACCTATGGGCCGCGCGCAAACTGCCGCCGATGACCCCGCTTGAGCTGCACGTCTCGCAGCACCGGTGCCGGCTGGTTGATTGCGACATCTTCGCCGAGATGAACAACGGGCGCATTCTGACGATGTATGAGATGGGCCGCTTTCAGGCAGCGGTGCGGATGGGGCTCTGGGCGCTGCTGAAAGAGCGGCGCTGGGGGCTGACCGTGGCGGGCACCTCGATCCGCTATCGCCGCCGCATCACGCCGTTCGAGAAATACGAGACCCGCACCAAGATCGCCACTTGGGACGACCGGTTCGTCTATATCGAACAGGGGATGTTCAAGAAGAACGGCGAATGCGCCAGCAACGTGTTGCTGCGCACGGCGGTGGTCGAGAAGGGCCGCGCGGTGCCCACGGCGCGGCTGATCGAGGCGCTCGACATCACCGATCCGCGCCCCGAACCGGCCGCATGGGTGCAGAACTGGATCGACGCCGAGGCGACGCGCCTCTGGCCGCCCGACCTGGGGCAAGACGGCCCGAAACCGCAGCCCAGGGAATCCGCCCCCCGCACCTGACGTGGCCGGTTGCCTGTTGCGGCAAATGCCTGTCTTATCGCGCCAGCAGGGGGACGGACATGGCGGCAACTCTAAGAAAGCGCATCTGGGGCTGGATGGCCTTTGACTGGGCGTCGCAGCCTTTCTACACGCTGGGTCTGACCTTCATCTTCGGCCCCTATTTCGCCGCCGTCGCGGCTGAGCATTATCTCACAAGCGGGGCCGATCTGTCCACGGCGCGCGCGCAGGCGCAGGGGCTGTGGTCCGGCGGGCAGACCGTGGCCGGGCTGATGATCGCCTTCTCGGCGCCCTTTCTGGGGGCGTTTGCCGACAATTCGGGCCGCAAGATGCCCTGGATCGCCTTCTTCTCAGTCATCTATGTCATTGCAGCATCTTTGCTTTGGGGCCTGACGCCGGACGGGGCGAACCTGATCTGGGTGCTTGTCGTGTTCTATGTCGGTTTCTTTGCCGCGGAGTCCGGGCTGAACTTCGTCAACGCGATCCTGCCCAGCCTTGGCACGCGGCAAGAGGTGGGGCGCATCTCGGGCTCGGGGGTGGCCGTGGGCTACTGGGGCGGCGTCGTGGCCCTGTTCATCGTGCTGCTGTTTCTGGCCGAGAACGACGCGGGCGTCACGCTTCTGGGCAACGCGCCCCTGTTCGGCCTTGATCCCGATTTGCGAGAGGGCACGCGCGCCGTCGGCCCCTTCATCGCGATCTGGTTTATCATCTTCATGGTCCCGTTCTTCCTTTGGGTGCGCGACGATCCATCCTTGGGCGGCAAGCCGACAAACCTGCGCGCCGTCTCGGCCGAGCTGTTCGCCACGCTGCGTTCGGTCAAGGACCGCAAGAGCTTGCTCAACTTCCTGCTCGGCTCCATGTTCTACCGCGACGCGCTGAACGCGCTCTATGCCTTTGGCGGGGTCTATGCGGCGCTGGTGCTGGACTGGCAGACCGTACAGGTCGGCGTCTTCGGGATCGTGGCGGCCATTGCGGCGGCGATCGTCACCTGGGCGGCCGGCTTGGCCGACCAGCGCTTCGGCCCCAAGCCGGTGATCCGCGTCGCCGTCTGGCTGTTGATCATCGTCTGCATCGTCATCGTGTCCATGTCGCGCGAGCGGTTCCTGTGGCTGCCCTTCACCGAGGGGTCCGCCCTGCCCGACCTTATTTTCTACGTCTGTGGTGCGATCATCGGGGGCGCGGGCGGAGCGGTCTATTCGGCCAGCCGCTCGATGATGGTGCGCCACACCCACCCCGAACGCCCGGCCGAGGCCTTTGGCCTGTTCGCCCTCTCGGGCAAAGCGACAGCGTTTCTGGCCCCGGCCAGCATCACCCTCTTCACCTATCTGACCAACAACAACCAATTGGGCTTTCTGCCCGTAATCTTCCTTTTCCTGATCGGGTTGATCCTGCTACGCTGGGTTAACCCAGAAGGAGATCGGGACGAATGGGCAGTATCCTCAAGACCGGACTAATCCTTGCGATGCTCGGCGGAGTGGCCGGATGTCGTGACGCAGACGTCAGCCGCGCCGCCAGCGATCCGCGACCGGCGGCCACCGTATCGGCGCAGAACACCGGCGACACGCGCGTCGCGAAAGAGGTGTTCGGCCATATCCCGGCCGCTTCGAACCAACGCAGCGAACCCTTCGGCGGCTATTCACGCGGCTGTCAGGCCGGCGCGGTGCAACTGCCCGAGACCGGGCCCACATGGCAGGCCATGCGCCTGTCGCGCAACCGCAACTGGGCACAGCCGGACACCATCGACTACGTGCGTGACCTCAGCCGCTTTGCCGCGACCCTCCCGGGGTGGGAAGGGCTCTACATCGGCGACATGAGCCAGCCGCGTGGTGGGCCGATGCTGACAGGGCATGCCAGCCACCAGACCGGGCTCGACATCGACGTGTGGATGTTGCCGCCGGACCGGCTGAACCTGTCGGCGACGGAGCGTGAAAGCCTGTCGTCGATCTCCATGCGTCGCGCGCGGGGGGCCTATACCAACGACAGCTGGACCGAGCAGCACATGCAGTTGCTGCGGGCCGCCGCCAGCGATCCGCGCACCGCCCGCATTTTCGTCTTTCCGGGTGCCAAGGTGGCCATGTGCAACTGGGCCACGGGGGACCGGTCGTGGCTCAACAAGATCCGCCCCTGGTATGGGCATCACTACCATTTTCATGTCCGTTTGCGTTGCCCCGAAGGGGCCAGCGGCTGCACCAACCAAGCCCCGCCCCCGCCGGGCGATGGCTGTGCCGATGCGCAAAGCTGGGTGAACAACATCCTCAACCCGCCGCCCCCGGACCCGAACGCCACGCCCAGCCCCCCGCGCGGGCCGGTGACCATGGCCTCCCTCCCCGGGCAATGCCTCAGCGTCGCGCAAAGCCAGTAAACGATCACGTTTGACAAGTCCGGCGCCGCCCGTCATAGGGGCGGCGTCCTTTGTTCCGAAGGGCCAAGTGTCCGACTACCTTGTCAAAACGGATTTTGATCATGACCCGACTTCTTCCCGGCATCCTTGCCATGGCCATCGTCGTGGTGGCCTCCAACATCCTCGTGCAGTTCCTCATTCTTGACGGGTTGCTGACATGGGGGGCCTTCACCTACCCTTTCGCCTTTCTCGTCACCGACATCATGAACCGCGTCTATGGCGCGGGGCCGGCACGCCGCGTCGTTCTCGCGGGCTTTCTCGTCGGGGTGATCTGCTCGCTGATCGGCAGCCAGATCATGCTGCAGGGGGACGGCTACGAATTCCCCGCCGTGGCGCTGCGTGTGGCGGTCGGCTCGGCCACCGCCTTCCTTGTGGCGCAGCTGATCGACGTCGCCGTGTTCCAGCGCCTGCGCAGCGGGGCCTGGTGGCGCGCGCCGCTTGCCTCGACGCTGATCGGCTCAACCATCGACACCGCGCTGTTCTTCGTCATCTCGTTCAGCGCGCTGCTGTCGTTCGGGGCTGCGGCCGACGCCGAAATCGCCTGGGCGCAGGACGCGGCCCCCTTCCTGCTGGTGGGCCCCGATGCGCCGCTTTGGGCGACGCTTGCTGTTGCCGACTGGAGCGTGAAGCTCGCCGTGGCATTGGCGGCCCTGATCCCGTTCCGCGTCATTGTGGGCCGATTGCAACATTCCGCCTAGATATCGACATTTTTTCTTTGGTGATCCCCAGAAGTTGTGCTTCTCTAACCTTAGGCGAAACAACGAAAGGAGGTGATCCAGTGTCGAGAAAGATAGTGGAAGGATGTGTCGGGACAACTATGGAGGCGCATGTCTAGGGCAACCCTTGGGCATGTAATTCCATAGGTGAGATCAAGATGAAAGCGCGCGCAAGCGCCTCTCTAACCGGCATCACCTCCTGAACTTTCGGAAGGCCGTCCCCTCGCTTGGGACGGCCTTCTTCTTGCGCCGCCTTGCCCCCGGCTGACATCCGCGCCATGGGCCCTATATTGAACCCGACCCTTTGCCCCAGCCGGACCCACACCCCATGACCCTGCGCATCACCGACAGCATCACCATCGAGGACTGGGAGTTGACCGAGCAATTCGTCCGCGCCAGCGGGCCGGGCGGGCAGAACGTCAACAAGGTCTCCACCGCCGTTGAGCTGCGGTTCGAGGCGGCACGCTCGCCCAACCTGCCCGGCCCCGTGAAAACCCGACTGCGGCGGCTGGCGGGGCGCAAATGGACCAGCGACGGGGCGCTGGTGATCTTCGTGCAGGACACCCGCAGCCAGGCCCGCAACCGCGAACTCGCCCGCGAGCGTCTGGCCGAGATGATCCGCGCCGCCCTCGTCGCGCCCAAGCGGCGGGTCAAGACGCGGGTCAGCGCCAACCAGAAGCGCAAACGGGTCGAGGCGAAGAAGAAACGCGGTGAGGTGAAGGCCCTGCGCAAGGGGCCCGAGGTCTAGCACCGGGAACCGGCGGAAGCCTCGTGCGTTGAGTCCCCGACTGCCAGAAGGAGACGACGATGCCCTATGACGACAAAGGCCCCGAGGAAAGCCGCACCCCCCAAGACCGCGGCTTCAACGCCCGCAGCCTGATCTACGTGCTGATCCCGCTGGGCTTCGTCCTGCTCGTCGCCTTCATGATGCTGGGCGGCGAAGCGGTGCAAGAGACGACGGACGGGAGCGTGGCTGATCCGGTCGAGGAGCAGCTGGATTAGGGTTTGCTCGGGTTGAGGTGAGGGAGCGCTGCGGGGGACCGTGGCGCTTTTTTGTTGGGGGGGGACTAACGTCGCCCAATATATTTAAGCCAGTGTCCGACATGCGGACAAAGCGTTAATTCGCTGCAGAAACCTACAGTCTATTCCAGCACTATTAAGTACAGCTTGCCACGTCAGTGTCTAGCTAGCATGATAGATACTGTGCCTTTAATATAGCGCTGCCGCTTGAGGTGATTAAACAGCAATGGTTTCATTCGTTTGGATAATTGTCACGGTCAGCACGCTTTTCGTTGCTAATGCATCCAACGCTGCTGACATCAGAACTACGCAAACACGCGACTGCCTCGTGGAAATTGATGGCGAGATTACACACGGCGACGCCGCGCGACTGATGGCGCTGTCCGGTCATCTGTTAGTGCATAATGGGGAAAGCACTTCGGAGTCAGTGCTGTGCCTTGATAGCCCGGGGGGTAGCGTGATCGAGGGCTTGAAGATGGCTCGTTTCATCATGGAGAACGGGATCAGCACATACATTGGAGATGGTGATGTGTGTGCTTCCATTTGCGCCATCATGTTTATGATGGGTAATTACAGAGGCAGCGAGGTGGCAGGGCTGAGTCGGACTATGCACTACCGTTCACAGCTCGGGTTTCACCGTCCATATCTTGAAGCAGATGAAGCCCGTTCTTACACGTCCGATGACATTGAAAGTGTGTATAGGCTGGGCGTTGAGACGGTTTTCGATATCTTCACTTTGGCGAACACTCGCGAGCCATGGGGTACAGCGCGCATGATCGAGGCTGAACTAATGGCGAAGATAACCGGTACGCCAGGATCGGAGATGTTCTACGTTACTACGGTAGAGGAAGCAGAGCGGTGGCGTATTTTCTTAGATGGTCTACCCGATACCCCGCCGGGGGCCAGGAAACCGCAGTATGCGTGCGAAAATGCGCTTGCATATCCAGTGGCGTTGCCATCGGAATTGAACGGGAATGACGGACTCTTGGGGGATGCGGTCTACGACTTCGACCCTTTAAACGCCTACAATGTTGAAATATTCGCAAACGCGCCTCTTGCAGTGGTAGGACAGACAGAAGATGTCGCCTCGATCCGGGCAGGATATTCGGGCGTGGGTTGCAAAGTAGCAATGCAGAACAACTATGTCGCTGTCTGTGGCTATGATGGAACCACCGATACCTACGTGGGCGCATGTACTGTACAGTATGGAATGAGGAACTATAATACTACGGTGCTTCTGCATCCCAAAACGGAATTCCGGACACTTGGGCTAAGCGATGGTTTGGGCGCGGATGCTCGACGGATCGCGCAATGCGAAATCTGGGATTCATCCAACGAGGTAACCGACAGCGATCCTTGTCTTCACAGCGTGATTTTCCTAGCGCAGAGCAGCCGTCCTCTGACACGGCATGTGTTCGATTGGCCATCTGGTGCTCGAACGATCGTAGACATTGGCGCGACCTCGTATGGTGAAACAAGTGAATTTGTTCGAATCAATGGCGAATCTGGCAGCCGAATATCGAAGCAACAATCAATGCAATGTGTATTGAATGAAACGACCGGAAACACGTTGTGTGTAAACAGTTAGGGCTCTTCCTGTTAGCGCCGCTAAAATCCTATTTATACTGACTAACTGTAAAGTATGAAGATATGAACTTAGTATCGGACGCCCATACGATTTCTAGCCTTGCCCAAGTCGGTCTAGTTGCCGCCGTTCTCTACAGACGAGACTATGGGCCGTTCTAGGCTTACCCTCAAACCACAACCTCCACCCGCTCCTGCGCGCCGACCCCGAACACCCGCTTATACCGCTCGATCTCCGCGTCCGGCCCCATCGCCTTGTTCGGATTGTCGCTCAGCTTCACCGTGGGCTGGCCGTTGGCCTCGACCGCCTTGCAGACCAGTGAGAACGGGGCGAGCGTGTCGCCTTCGGTCAAGCCTTTGAAATCGTTGGTGAGCATCGTGCCCCAGCCGAAGCTGACCTTGGTGCGGCCGCGGAACTGGTTGTGCAGGGCGACGATCTTGTCGGCGTCCAGCCCGTCCGAGAAGATCACAAGTTTCTCCATCGGGTCCTCACCCCGCGACTTCCACCATTCAATGGCGCGTTCGGCGCCGGTGGCGGGGTCGCCGCTGTCCACGCGGATGCCCGTCCACCCCGCGAGCCAGTCGGGCGCGTTGTCCAGAAAGCCCTGCGTGCCATAGGTGTCGGGCAGGATGATGCGCAGGTTGCCGTCGTGCTCGTCGTGCCAGTCCGACAGCACGTCATAGGGTGCGCGGGCCAGTGCCGCGTCATCCCCGGCCAGCGCGGCATAGACCATGGGCAGCTCGTGGGCGTTGGTGCCGATGGCCTCAAGGTCGCGGTTCTTGGCGATCAGGCAGTTGGACGTGCCGGTGAACCGCGTGCCCAGCCCCTCTTGCATGGCGCGGACGCACCAGTCCTGCCACAGGAAGGAATGCCGCCGCCGGGTGCCGAAATCCGCCACGCGCAGATCCTCCAGCGGGCGCAGCTTCTCGACCTTCTCCCACAGTTTCGTCATGGCGCGGGCGTAGAGCACCTGCAACTCGAAGCGGCCCATCTCCGTCAGCACGGCGCGCGACCGCAGCTCCATCAGGATGGCCAGCGCCGGGATCTCCCACAGCATCACCTCGGGCCATTTCCCCTCGAACGTGAGCTCATACTGCCCGTCGCGCTTTTCCAGATGATAGGGCGGCAGGCGGAGCTGTTCGAACCAGTCCATGAACTCGGGCGAGAACATGGAGCGTTTGCCGTAGAACGTGTTGCCCCGCATCCATGTGGACTCGCCCCGCGACAGCGAGAGCGAGCGCACATGATCCAACTGCTCGCGCAGCTCCCCCTCGTCCACCAGATCGGCCAGCCGCACGGATTTGGTGCGGTTGATCAGCGAAAAGGTGACATTTGTGTCCGGCTTGTTGCGAAACACCGACTGACACATCAGAAGCTTGTAGAAGTCCGTGTCGATCAGCGACCGCACAATCGGGTCAATCTTCCATTTGTGGTTCCAGACCCGAGTCGCGATATCGACCATATTCTTCCCCTTAAATGCGCGCCAATCCCCGCGCGGCTTGTCTAGCCGACATCAGGCCGGAAGGAAAAGCAATGGTTCATCGGCGCCCAAGTGCGTCAAGGGCTTCCCCCGATCGGGGTTCAGCTCTTGCTGCCAATTGTCGATGGCGTCGATGGGGGCGATCAGCTGGATGGTCGAAAGGGTAAGGTTGTCGCGGCCGATCAGCCCGGCGATAAGTTCCAGCGCCAGCATCGCGGCGACGACCAGCCAGATCGGCAGCGCAAGCGCGGCGAAGAACCCGGCCATCATGAAGACGTAGTCCATCACCGCGTTCAGGACACTGTCACCCAGATAGCCCCGGTTGATCGTCGTGGCACGGAAGGCGTTCAGCACCCAATCGGTATGTTCGATGATCTCCCACCCGATCCCGGTGACGATGGCAATGGCGAAGAGCACGTTGAAGCCCAAACGCGGGAAGACCACGCGGCCCAGAAGCGGGATGAGCATGCCGTGCAGGATGTGGCTGAGCGTGTACCAGTCCGCAATATGTTGCGAGTTTTCGCTGCTGAAAATCGAGGGCACCCAGAGCCGGACGGTCCCGCAGGTGCAAATGAGCGGCTGCCCCCAGGCCCAAAGGGTCACACCGATGAGGGGCACCCCCAGAAGGGCCACAAGGAATAGGATCGTGCGGGCCACTTACGGCTCCTGCTGTTTGTTCTGCCGGCGCAGATTAGGCAGCAATTGCGGCAAGAGTGTGGCGACCCGCACCGCAGGCGGTGCCCCCGGGGCGGGGGCCGCCTGCTTTAGTGTTCGTGGGGGTCGTTCTCGGAATCTTCCTGGGTTGCATGGACCGTGCCGTGGCGGTGATCCGGCGGGCCGTAGATCGCGTAAAGCTTGAGCGGCTCTTCCCCGATGTTGGTGATATTGTGCCACATGCCCGCAGGCACGAAGACGGCCCAATCGTCGCCAACCTCTTTGTCGTAGTCCAGGTTATCCTTGCTCTGGCCCATCTGCACACGTCCGCGTCCCTGCTCAAGGCGCAGGAACTGGTCGTTGCCCTCATGCACCTCAAGCCCGATGTCGCCGCCCACGGGGATCGTCATCAGGGTGAGCTGCAGGTTGTGTCCGGTCCAGCGCGTGGTGCGGAAATTGGTGTTGTCCAGCGTGTCCTTCTCGATATCGACGACGAAGGGCTCGGCGCCGTAATCCTTGGTGTCCGTCATGATCTGTCCTTTCCGGTCTGGGGCGTTTCCCATGAGGTAGTTCCCGGACCGGGTCGGACAACTGCGGCGGATTGTCGTGCCGGCGCGCTAACCGTCAGACAGCGTGACCCCGGCGGCGGCCATTCCAGCCGTCGCGGCGGCAAGGCTGCCGTCAAAATCAATGGCGCGGGACAGGTCGGTGCGCACCGTCACCTCAAACCCCAGTTTCGCCGCGTCTACCGCCGAGAAATTCACACAGAAGTCCGTGGCAAGACCCGCAAGGGTCAGCCGCTCGATGCCCCGCGTGCGCAGATACCCCTCAAGCCCCGTGGGCGTGCTGTGGTCATTCTCGAAGAACGCCGAGTAGCTGTCGATGGCTGGATTGAACCCCTTGCGCAGGATCATGTCGGCGCGGCTGGTGTCGAGGTCCTTGTGAAAGGCCACGCCCGGGCTGCCGATGACGCAGTGATCGGGCCAGAGCACCTGCGGGCCGTAGGGCATCTCCGTCACGGTCATCGGGTCAACGCCGTGGGTGCTCGCGAATGAGGAATGCCCCGCCGGGTGATAGTCCTGCGTCAGGATCACCGCGTCGAAATCCTCCATCAACGCGTTCAGGCCGGGCACAATGTCGTCGCCCCCCGTCACGGCCAGCGCGCCGCCGGGGCAGAAGTCGTTTTGAACGTCGATCACGATAAGAGCATGGGTCATGGCGGGCCTCGGAGGTAAAAAAGGTCAGATGATTTGCGCCTACCCTACGGGTTGAGCGCGCCGGTGCAACGCAGTATTGGAACGCCATGTATATCGTTGCCGCGCTCTATCATTTCACGCCCTTCCCCGACCCTGCCGCGCTCAAGGGGCCGCTGGCCTCGGTGTGTGAGGCGCACGGCGTGATGGGCACGCTGCTTCTGGCCCGCGAGGGGATCAACGGCACCATCGCCGGATCGCGCGGTGGGATCGACGCGGTATTGGCCCATATCCGCGCCCTGCCCGGCTGCGCCGACCTCGAATGGAAGGAAAGCACCGCCAGCGTGCCACCCTTCAACCGCATGAAGGTGCGCCTCAAACGTGAGATCGTGACCATGGGCCAGCCGGACGTGGACCCCACGGCCAGCGTCGGCCACTACGTTGAGCCTGCCGACTGGAACGCTTTGATCACCGCCCCGGACGTGGCCGTGATCGACACGCGCAACGATTACGAAGTGGCAATCGGCACCTTCGACGGCGCAATCGACCCCGAAACCAAGAGCTTCGGCGAATTCCCCGCATGGTGGGAGGCCAACAAGCACCGCTTCCACAACAAGCGCATCGCGATGTTCTGCACCGGCGGCATCCGCTGCGAGAAATCGACCAACTACCTGATCGGTCAGGGGGTCGAGGATGTCTATCACCTCAAGGGCGGCATCCTGAAATACCTCGAAGAGGTCCCGCAAGAAGACAGCACATGGGACGGGGAGTGCTTCGTCTTTGACGCGCGTGTCAGCGTCGGTCACGGCTTGAAGGAAGGCCCCCACATCCTGTGCTACGCCTGCCGCCGCCCTCTCTTGCCCGAGGATCGGGATCGCCCCGGCTTCGAGCTGGGCGTGTCTTGCCACCAATGCATCGACGAGACCTCCGAGCGCGACAAGGACCGCTTCCGCGAGCGTCAGAAGCAGATCGCCCTTGCCGCCCAGCGGGGCGAGGCGCACGTTGGGCCGAAGCGTCCCTAAGCCGCCCCGATTTGCGCGACTCAGCAAAAGTGGCGTTAAATGGACCCCTGCACAACAAAGGAGCGGACCCATGGCGAAATTCTTGTTGATCTATCACGGCGGCGGCATGCCCGAGACCCCTGAAGAGGGGGAAAAGGCCATGGCGGCTTGGGGGGAATGGTATCAGGGCATGGGCGATGCGGTCGTCGATCCCGGTGCGCCGGTGGGCAAGTCCCACACGGTCAGCGCCGATGGACACGTGGAAAACGGCGGCGCCAACCCGGTCTCGGGCTATACGGTCCTGTCGTGCGACAGCTATGAGGCCGCCTGCGCCCACGCGGCCAAGAACCCCATGGTGAAAGACGGCAGCGGCTCGGTCGAAGTCGCCGAAATGATGGAAATGTAGGCCGGATTCGGGCTGGCATCTTCGCTGCTGATCGGGTCAAGTCACGGCAAGGAGATTTGCCATGATTACCCCCGATTTGCTCGAAACGATCCGGTCGAAATTTGCCCATGTGGACAGCTGTCCGTTTCAGGGCCCGCGTGTGTTCTTCGAGAACGCGGGCGGCGCGCTGACGCTGAAATCCGCCGTCGAGACCAGCGCGAAATTCGCCGCGATCCCCGACAATCAGGGCCGCGCCAATCCGGCGGCCCAGGCGCTGATGGACGTCATCGCCGAAGCTAAGGTGGCGGCGATAGACTGGTTCGGCGTGGATCACGGGCAGGTTTTCGTGGGCGAAAGCGGCACCGAACTGCTGTTTCGCCTGATCCGCACGGCGGTGACGGGCACCGAAGGCGGCGTGCTGCTGGGCTCGACCGTCGAACACCCGGCCTCTCGCTCGGCGATGGATCACTGGGCCAAGAAGCTGGGCCGCGACTATCGCCTCGTGCCCCACGACGACGCGCAGGGTCTGGTCACCGCCGAGGCCTATGCCGAAGCCGTGACGCCGGACACCAAGGTCGCGACGATCCTGCACACGTCGCCCGTCACCGGGATGGGCATGGACCTTCCCGCAATCACGAAAGCGATCCGCGCGGTGGCGCCCGAATGTTTCATCATCGTCGATGGCATCCAACATGCATCGCACGGGTTGGTGGACCTGACGGCCGCGGATGTGGATGGCTACGTGGTCTCCCCCTACAAGGTATTCTCGCGCCACGGCTACGGCGTCGCATGGGTCAGCGACCGGTTGACCGCGTTGGGGCCCGAGCAGCTTCTGGGCGGACCCGAGGCGAATTGGGAATTCGGCACCCGCGACACCGGGGCCTATGCCACGTTCCGCGACGTGGTGGACTACTTCGACTGGCTTGGCGCTGAGGTGAGCGATGCTGACTCCCGCCGCGGCCGGATCGAAGCCGCAGGTGCTGCGATAAATGCCCACGAAAAGACGCTGACGGATGCCATGCTGAACGGCACCGGCAATCTCAAGGGATTGACCGAAATGGCCGGCATTTATGTCGTCGGAGGTGCCGACAATCCGGCGCGGGAAGGGCTGGTCTGTTTCTGGTCGGATGATGTCGCCGCGGCCGACATCGTCGAAGCCCTGAACAAGGAAGGCATCCGCACCCACGTGCGCAAGGCGGACCACTACAGCGGCAACATTCTTGACCCATTGGGTCAAGGGGCGGCGGTGCGGGTCTCCATGTGCCACTACAACTCAGAAACCGAAGTGGCCCGGTTCCTGAGTGTGATGGCGGATATTCTCGACCGCTGATTATTCTTCGGCGTCCCGGTCGTTCTCAAGATCGCTCAGGGCGCCGGACACCTCTTGCGTGTCGTCGCCGTCGTGGCGCCCCGGATCCCCGGCCCAATCGCCTTCGCGGCGCACCGCATCCTTGATCTCCGGCGGCAGTTCGCGGGCCAGATCGGCGACCGGCGGATCATCGCGGTCGCGCGGCTCTTTGCGGATGTCACGCTCTTCGCCCGGGGTCACGATGGTCAGATTCTCGGTCTCGGGGGTGACCTCGGACTGGGGCTGTGTGCTGTCGATGTTCTTCTTGTCGGCCATGTCGCATTCTCCTTTGTGTCATCAGGACAACGCGGCAGGCCGGATTTGGTTGTCGGCTTTCACACAAAAGTGCGAAAATCCGCAGCCCGTCCGTCAGTCGCCAGCCGACCGCCCGGCCCCGGGCGGTCGCCTGTCTGTGCGAAATGTCGCTAGATCACGCCCATCGCCCGCATGGCATCGGCCACGCGCACGAAGCCCGCGATGTTCGCGCCCAGAACGTAATCCCCCGGCACGCCATATTCCTCGGCCGTCTCGTGGCACGAGGCGTGGATGTTCGTCATGATCTCTTCCAAACGGCTCTCTGTTTGGGCAAAGCTCCAGCTGTCACGGCTGGCGTTCTGCTGCATTTCAAGCGCCGAGGTCGCCACCCCGCCCGCATTCGCCGCCTTGCCCGGGGCGAACAGCACGTTGGCGTCCTGAAACAGGCGCACCGCTTCCGGCGTGCAGGGCATGTTCGCCCCCTCGGCCACGGCTTTCACCCCGTTCTCGACCAGCACCTTCGCGTTGCTGCCGTTCAATTCGTTCTGCGTGGCACAGGGCAGGGCCACATCACAGGGGACATCCCAGATCGAGCCGCCCTCGACGTAGTGGCAGCCGTCGCCGCGCAGGGCCGCATATTCGGAAATCCGCCCGCGCTTCTCTTCCTTGATCTGCTTGACCAGCGACAGATCGATGCCGTTCTCGTCGACGATATAGCCTGCCGAATCCGAACAGGCGACGACCTTGCCCCCGAACGAGATGATCTTCTCCATCGCGTAGATCGCCACGTTGCCCGAGCCCGAGACGACGCAGCGCATGCCTTCGGGATCGGCGCCGCGGGTTTCCAGCATCGACCGCAGGAAGAACGCCGTGCCGAAGCCCGTGGCCTCCTTGCGGGCGCGCGAGCCGCCGTAAACCAGCCCCTTGCCGGTGAGCACGCCCGCCTCGAACCGGTTGTTGAGCCGTTTATACATGCCGAACATATAGCCGATCTCGCGCGCGCCGACGCCGATGTCGCCTGCGGGCACGTCCACATATTCGCCGATGTGGCGGTGCAGCTCGACCATGAAGGACTGGCAAAAGCGCATGATTTCCCGGTCCGACCGGCCCTTGGGGTCGAAGTCCGATCCGCCCTTGCCGCCGCCGATGGGCAGGCCCGTCAGCGCGTTCTTGAAGGTCTGCTCGAAGCCCAGAAACTTGATGATCCCGACATTGACCGACGGATGAAACCGGATGCCGCCCTTATAGGGGCCAAGCGCCGAATTGAACTGCACGCGAAAGCCGCGGTTGATCTGCACCTGATTGTTGTCATCGATCCACGGGACGCGAAAAATGATCTGCCGCTCCGGCTCGCAAATGCGCTCGATCAGCGCCTCGTCCGAGTATTCCGGTTTCCGCGCCACAACACGGCCAAGGCTTTCCAGCACCTCCCGCGCGGCCTGATGGAACTCGGGCTCGCCCGCGTTGCGGTGCAGAACGGTGCTAAGGATGGGCTGAAGCTTTTCGTCTACTGTATTCAAAGGGCAATCTTTCTGCGCAGGTCCGATGTGATGTCGCGGGAATCGTGAAATCTGGCGAGCCGTGGAGGACTCGAACCCCCGACCTGAGAATTAGAAGTTCCCCGCTCTAATCCAGCTGAGCTAACGGCCCGCACGCGCTTCTTTTAATGGGCAACGCACGGGGAATTCAAGCGGCGGTTTCGCCGATCCACGCGTGTTGTGCCCGGGCTTGGGGTTTGCGGGCGCTAGGACGCCAGAGGGGTCGCCGCTTCGGTGCGCGCCTTGAACCGCGCGGTTTGCGGATCGACTTGATAGCGATCGGCATAGTCCGACGCCCGACGCGCCAGATCGTCCACCGCACGGATGACGAAATCGACCTTCTCATCGCTCATCAACGCCGACAGGTTCAGGCGCACCCAACCCGGTTTGGCGGTTTCCTCGCCCCGTTCCAGTGCTGCGATCGTGGCGTCGGAATCCGTCTTGTCCAGACCCAGCAGACGGTGGCCGTAAGGCCCCGCGCAAGCGCAGCCGCCGCGGGCCTGAACCCCGGTCAGGTCGCTGAGCAGGCGGGTGAAGAACTGGTGGTGCACGGGCGCGCCGGTCCCGTCGGTCAACCGGAACGAAAAGATCGGCAGCGCATCTGCCCCGCGCTGGCCCAGAAGCTCGATTCGGTCGTTCCTGGACCAGACCGCAAGCGCGCGTTCGCGCAGCTCGGTCTGGCGTGCGGTCAGCCAATGCTGGCCCAAAGCCTCTTTCACCAGCATGGCGAGGGCGGCGCGAATATCGCCGATCACGTTCGGCGTGCCCCCCTCTTCCCGCGCGGCAAGCCGGTCGGAATAGACATGCCCCCAGGGCGACACGAAGCTGACCGTGCCGCCGCCGGGCAGCGTGGGCACCGCGCGGGTGGCAATGGCGTCGCGGATCACGGCGACGCCGCTGGCGCCCGGTCCGCCGGGGAACTTGTGGATCGAGCAGACGATGGCGTCCTTTTCCGCGTCGGTTCCGGGCCGCATGTCCATCTCGCAATAGGGGCCTGCGCAGCCGTAGTCCCAAACCGCGAGCGCCCCGTGCGCCTTGAGCAGCCGCGTCACCGCGTCCGTGTCGGTGCGCAGACCTGTCACGTTGGACGCCGCCGAGAAGGTGCCGACGATCCGCGCCGCGCCCTGCGCGTCCCGCAGCGCGCGGTCCAGGTCAGAGAGGTCAACGCCGCCGCCCACCGCTTCGGCGATCTCGATCACCTCGGCCCCGGTTTCGCGCCACGGCAGGATGTTCGAATGATGCTCGTAAGGGCCGGTCAGAACCACCACACGCTCCCCGGCCGCGACCAGGGGCGCGAGGTCGAGCAGACCGGCAATCCGGTTGATCCCCGCCGTCGAGCCCGCACCGGTGAAGACCACGCTGGTGCCCACCCCAGCGTTGGTCAAACGGGCGATCTCCGCCCGCGCGGCTTCTCGCAGCTTGGTCATGTATTCGCCGCAGAACGACGCTTGGGTGTGGGTGTTCGCGTAGTAGGGCAGCACCTGATCGCGGATGAAATCCTCAACCTGCGTCAAAGCCCGCCCGGAGGCGACGTAATCCGCATAGACCAGCGGCTTCGGCCCGAACGGCCCGTCGATCTTCACGTCCTCCCCGATCAGCCCGCTGCGGATATGATCGTGCACGTCGGCGCGGGACAGGGATGCTTTGAAGGTCTCAAGGGGGGTCATGTCGGCTCCGGTGTTGTGAACCTCTGCATTCTGACACGTCAGACGGAAAAATCTTCACATAAAACCACCGTTGCATATCCTGTTTTGGGTCATATGATCCAATCTTATGGAGAACCTAGATCATTTCGATTGCCGCATTCTGGAAGAGCTGCAGCGCGACGCGGGCCAGTCTCAGCGGGCGCTGGCCGAACAGGTCGGCCTGTCGCAAAACGCCTGCTGGCGGCGGCTCAAGGCGCTGGAGGCGCGCGGCGTGATCCGCAACCGCACGGTGGTCATCGACCGCGAGAAACTCGGCGGCAGCTTCATCATCTTCGCGCTGATCAAAACGCGGCACCACTCGACCGACTGGCTGCGCAAGTTCCGCGCCCATGTCTCGGCGATCCCCGAAGTGATCGACTTTTTCCGCATCGGTGGCGAATATGACTATCTGCTGAAGATCGTTGTCAACAACATGGCGGGCTATGACAACGTCTATAAACGGCTGATCGAGAACATCGAGCTCGACACCGTGACCTCCTATTTCGCGATGGAAGCGATCGAGGAGCAGCGCCCGCTGCCCCTTGGCCGGCTTTAGCGCCGCGCGTCAGGTCCAGCGCAGGACGACCTTGCCGGACTGCCCGGATTTCATCGCGGCAAACCCCTCGCGGAATTGATCCACCGGCAGGCGGTGCGTGATCACGCGGCTCACGTCCAGCCCGTTCTGCAGCATGGCGATCATCTTGTACCAGGTCTCGAACATCTCGCGCCCGTAAACGCCCTTGATGGTGATCGCCTTGAACACGATCCGCGACCAGTCCACCGGCGACTTGCCCGGCGGAATGCCCAGAAGCGCGATCTTGCCGCCCATGATCAAGTTTTCCACCATTTGATCGAGCGCCTGCTGACTGCCGGACATCTCAAGCCCGACGTCGAAGCCCTGTTTCATCCCCAACTCGTGCGAGACGTCGTGCAGGTCTTCGGCGGTGACATCCACCGTGCGCACGTTGGGACAGACCACCCGGGCTAGCGCAAGGCGGTCGGGGTTGATGTCGGTGATCACCACATGCCGCGCGCCCGCATGGCGCGCCACGGCGGCGGCCATGATCCCGATCGGCCCCGCGCCGGTGATCAGCACATCCTCGCCCAGCAGGTCATAGCTCAGCGCGGTGTGCACGGCATTGCCAAGCGGGTCGAGGATCGCGCCAATCTCGTCAGGAATGTCATCGGGCAGCGGCACCACGTTGAACGCGGGCAGTCGCAGGTATCCGGCAAAGGCGCCTTGCACGTTCACGCCAATGCCGCGCGTGCCCGGGTCCAGATGGAACTTCCCCGACCGGCTCTGGCGGCTGTCTGTGCCGACCACGTGCCCCTCGCCCGAGCAGCGCTGGCCAAGCTGCAAGCCGGTGACGTTGCGCCCGAGCTCGACAATCTCACCGGCGAATTCGTGTCCGGTGATCATCGGCACCGGCACCGTGGCCTGCGCCCAGTCGTCCCAGTTCCAGATGTGGATGTCGGTGCCGCAAATGCCCGTGGCGTTGATGCGGATCAGAACATCATCGGGGCCGATCTCGGGCACCGGCGCCTGCACCATCCACAACCCCTCTTCGGGTTTGGACTTCTCAAGCGCCTTCATCGTGTTGGGCAAGCTCATGAGATCACGCCCAACGCGCGCCCGACCTTGCCGAAGGCCTCAAGCGCGCGGTCCAACTGCTCGCGCATCAGGGCCGCATTCATCTGCGTGCGGATGCGCGCCTGCCCCTTGGGCACCACGGGAAAGAAGAACCCGGTGACATAGACGCCTTCCTCGAACAGGCCCGCGGCCATGTCTTGCGCCAGTTGCGCTTCGCCCAGCATGACCGGCACGATGGGATGCTCGCCCGCCAGCACGTCGAAGCCCAGCGCCTCAAGTCCGGCGCGCCAATAGGTCGCGTTCTCCTTGAGTTGCGCGCGCAGGTCGGCCCCCTCTTCCACCAGCCGGATCGCCTCCAGCCCGGCGGCCACTAGCATGGGCGGCAGCGCGTTCGAGAACAGATAGGGCCGCGCACGCTGGCGCAACACGTCGATCACCGCCTGCGGCCCTGCGATATAGCCGCCCAGCGCGCCACCCAAGGCCTTGCCCAGCGTGCCGGTGAGGATGTCCACATCGACGCCGAAGTGGTCAGGGGTGCCCGCGCCGTTCGGCCCCATAAGGCCGGTGGCATGGCAGTCGTCCACCATCACCAAGGCGTCATAGGTTTTCGCCAACCGCGTAATCTCGGGCAGGTTCGCCAGATAGCCATCCATCGAGAACACACCATCGGTGGCGATCATCACATGCCGCGCCCCGCCGTCCCGCGCCTCTTTCAGTTTCGCTTCAAGGTCGGCCATGTCGTTGTTGGCGTAGCGGAAGCGCCGCGCCTTGCACAGGCGGATGCCGTCGATGATCGACGCATGGTTCAGAGCGTCGGACACCACCGCATCCTCGGGGCCCCAAAGCGGCTCGAACAGGCCACCATTGGCGTCGAAGCAGGCGGCAAACAGGATCGAGTCATCCTTGCCCAGAAACGACGCGAGCTTTTGCTCAAGCTCCCGGTGCAGGTCCTGCGTGCCGCAAATGAACCGGACCGAGGCCATGCCGAACCCCTTGTCGTCCATCGCGTCCTGCGTGGCCTTCTTGAGGTCGGGGTGATCGGCCAGCCCCAGATAATTGTTGGCGCACAGGTTGATCACCTCACGCGTGCCCACGGTGATCTCGGCCCGCTGGGGCGAGGTGATCAAACGCTCGCGCTTCATAAGCCCGTCCGCGTCGATCTGCGACAGCATGGCCTCCATGTCGGCAATGAAACGATCACTCATCGGGCACCTCCTGCACAGTTGCCCCTTGGTACAAGCCCGCGGGCGCAATCGCAATGCACCGCCGCGCCCAGTGTAAATCAAGGCAAAGCTGTCTCGGAAGAGCTCAAATATACCTAGGGCCGAACCATCTGACGAAGGTCATTTAAGAGATTGAGTTCCCATACAGGACCAAGCAGATACAAATCGTCGCCTGACGACGACCATCATTGACTTGCGTCATATCTCCATGCTCGTTGACAGCATTATGCTCGCCGTGGGACCAAGAAGGGCTACTCAGTTATACCAGCGGCCTATTAGGAATAAGGGGGGGTTATCCTTCCAAAAACGAAACCCAGACAAAGGAGAAAGACAGAATGCGCGTCACGTCAATTACGCCGATGAAGAATGAGGGACCCTATATTTTAGAATGGGTCGCCCACAATCGCATGATCGGGATCAACGACATGCTAGTGTTCTCGAATCATTGTTCGGATTTCACGGATGTTATTCTCGAGCGATTGGATGAACTCGGCCTTGTTCGCCATATGATCAATCCGTCGGTCCGCAAACAGAATGCCCGTCATCATATTGAACTGGTGCGCTACGTTAATGAATTGCCACGCCTGCGGCGATCCGACTGGGTTACACATATCGATGCAGATGAATTCATCCGGGTCAAGGTTGGAAATGGCAGGTTGGAGGATCTTGTGAATGCGGTGCCAGACGCCGATGCAATTTCCATGTCATTGCGTACCTTTGGGTGTAGCGGTATCGACGGCATATTGCCAGACGATGGATTGGTGACTGAAACGTTCCGTTGGCGCAAAGACAACAATAAAAGTCATGCGCCGGTGAAGTATCTCGCGCGGGGCGGTTTCCCTTGGACGAAATTCGCAAACAATTCGCCTGAGCTTGCAGAGCCAGAGCTCTGCCGGGTGAACTGGGTAAATGGAGACGGGACCGAGTTGCCGTCTGAGAAAATTGCAACCCCGTTCAAAAGGCTTCCTCCCAATATGACCGCTTTCGGTTTGGTTGACATCGCCCATTATACGATCCGCTCCTTTAGAGGCTTCCTGTTGCAAAAGGACCGCGGAAGCGCCAACCCGATCAAGGGGATCAAACCCACCGAGCCGGACTTAGAGGACACCATGAGGTATTGGGATCTTTACAATTGCAATGAAGTTGAAGACGAAATTTCCAAAGCCGGAAATCCTGATCTGCGAGGAGCGGTGGCTGAGCTCTTAAAGGACACTGAACTAGCTGACCTCCACAAAGCGTCGGTTAATTGGCATAGAATGCGCGCACAAGAGTTGCTGAAAAATAAGACCTATGCGAATATTTACCGAACTATCCTATCCCGGCACGAGGAAGTTTTCCCGAAGGTCGTATCCCAGATAGACGATCGATTTGCGTAGAAGACTGGCAGAAATTGGGCGCCTGAGTGTATTCAGACAAAGGGGGTGTCGATGACACAGACGTTGAAGATCCGTGCCGTCAACAGTTCATCGGCGAATGCCGCTGGTCCGTGAGGCCAGTGGACGGAAGCAACGTCGGTGACGCGCAAATGCCATGACGCCCTTTCCGACCGAGGCGCCCATGCGGTCATTCCGCCGCGCAAGAACGCCAAACCGTGGTAGCCTTCGACTGTCGGCGCCATCGCCGGGAAGGAGGCACTACGCATTCACCGCCGCCTACATATAGATTTTGTATGCGAATACGCACGATATCTTGCGCGAGTGTTCGGATCGCTCAGTCCTTACCCCGATTCCGAGGCAACTTTGCCCCGATTTACA
The DNA here is from genome assembly GCF_003072065.1 of Thalassorhabdomicrobium marinisediminis. Lineage (GTDB taxonomy): Bacteria > Pseudomonadota > Alphaproteobacteria > Rhodobacterales > Rhodobacteraceae > Octadecabacter > Octadecabacter marinisediminis. The sequence continues at coordinate 32,633 of NZ_QCYG01000006.1, read as the reverse complement.
CAGGCTTGTAAATCGGGGCAAAGTTGTCTCGGAAAAGCCTAAATAAACTTTATAAAACAATGGCTTAAAAGCCCTCACTATGAAATCGGAGCAAAGATCCCGCGATAATCGGGGCAAGATTGCGCGGAATCTTATCAAGGATCTCGCGAACACAGATGCCCCAAGAAAAAAGCCCGCCAAAAGCGAGCTTCTTGGTCTATAGATTTTCGATTGTCGTCAGGAGGATGCATTCACCTGCATCAAAGATTTAACATCAACCTGAATGGCGTCGATGCCAGTCCTACCCGGGTGGCGGAATGCCATAATTCGGCCTTCAAGAGCCTCAGCGAAAATTTCCTCGAAATGCCCGGCACCGCGCTGGCACGCATAGGAGATCGGGTGGAAATCGTCATTTTGCGCTCCCAACTCTGGGAGTTCTGCAACCCGCGCCAATAGGTCATCTAAATGGCGTCGGGCGAACACCACTCTACGGACGGAACCGCGTCCAGTTGTCGGGATCAAAGGCTGCAAGGTTCCATGGCGGTAGAGCCGTTTTACCTGACTTTTGCTTGCGCCCAGATACACGGGGACTTCGGACAGTGGGATAGCGGTTGAAAAGGCGTCGATAAGCGGGACGATCCTGGCCACCTCAAACACCATTTTCCCACTTTCGACCTCGGTCGCCTCTTGCGGGATTTCGCCAAGTTTCTTGAGAAGGCGGGATAGGCGCGGACGCTCAATTTCAACCGCTTTCGAAAGACTATAGAGGGTATGATATCGCCGTTCGGTGATCTCAGCTCCCAAGACTTTCGTGCCTGGCTCCACCGCGGAATGCTTTACAATATGGTCGCGCAGAATGTCGCGAATTGGGCCGGGATCGACCGCGTTGCTGCGGCGGTCCAACCAGTCAAAGAGCTTGCCGTAGTAGGCCAACGGTCCCGCCTGGACCGCGGTTGCCGACGACGATTTGCGGATTGTATCCAGCGCCTCCTCGATTGCGCCTGGGCCCTCGGAATAGATCGAGAACCCAATATCTGTGGCCTCTTCGGTTTGGGCGGCGGTCAACCTCGTGAGAGCAACCTTGTGGCCATGCTGCAGGATGCCGCCAAGCATCTCAGATGCGGCAAGAACATGCTCCAGTGTCTGGCCTGCCATCCAAGAGCCTTCGGAACTTGAACCGCCGGTAACACGGCCTCGCAGCCATTTAAGGTATTCTGGCGGTTCTGGCGTCGCCGTACTTGGCGAAGCCATCGGTTCGCCTCCCAGCGCTTCTCGCAGGTTGGTCTCATTCTTGTAGGGCGCCTCAACGAGCCATGTTGAGTGCAGGTCACAGCGAGACACATGGCGAACCCCCCAGATCAGTCGAAATCGGCGATCAGGAATCGCGCCGTCTTCCGCGAGACAGCTCGGGCAGTAACGGTCTGCACGTGGACTCAGGAAAGATTTCGACAAATGTTCGCCTCGGAAAGAGGCCGCCCGCTGGAGCACGCGGATGGCAGCGCGCTGTGCTTCATCGAGGGCCAGTCCAACCGCCTGAGCGAACGCTGATACCGCCCCGGGGCGCCCAGAGGCAAAATGCTCGGTATTGACGCCCAGGTCGCGGAGCAATCGTGCCATGCCGCGCCCTGTGTGCATTCCGGCCAAACGGTCTGTGTAGGACAAGAGTGTTTCCTCGGGGTCGAATGGAAGGGAAGGCCAAAGGGACATCATTGAGCCCACCCGATCGAAAGCAGCTCAGCCTCCACAGCAGACCAACCTGCAGCTTCAAACGGCGTCATGCCCATGGTTGAGTTCGTTTTTCTGAAGACCCGCTCGGCAAATTCGAGCGTAATCTCCTCGCGCCTCCTTGAGATGGCGCCGCGCAGAATTTCCTTGGCCAGTTCGACCGATTTTCCGACTTGGCCATGTTTCGCGAAGAGAATGCGGTCAGCAAAATTTTCCTCGTCCTCGACTTTCAGCTCGAGGATTTTGGCTGATTTTGAGAAATTCCGGCGGAAGAGGTGCGCCCCCTTGCTACCGGGGCAGATCCGCGACAGCGCGAATTGGTTGAACCGGCGGATAGTTTCGCCCGTGGGCTCTGACAGGAGCGCGAAAGCTGGTGGCAGCCATGTCAAGCCAGACGATGACCTCCGCCGAAGTGTTGAAGACTGTCAGAGAGCGCCGCCAAAGCCATTGGTATCCAATCTACCGCGATATCTATAAAGCGATTGGCTACGCCACGGAATTCCAGCAGGCCCTGGCCGAGGCAACGCTCTCTATGACCTCCCCCGCCGAGGGGGTGAAGCGGTACGTGTCCAGCTGGTTCAAAATCGACCAGCTCTATCGTAAGTTCATCTACCACATGCAGAAGAGCGGACAGGCTTCCCTGCTGGGATCATTGTTCGAAAGCGTTGAGAACCGCTACACCACCAACTTTCTTTTAACGGTCAATGACGCCTGGCAGGACCAGATCGCGAAGCTGTCCGACTGGTCAGTGCCCAGGTATGCCAAACAGACAGACTTCTACCGCGATCATGCGGCCAAGTACCGGCGCCGCGACCAAAAAGTTGTCGTGATTGTCTCGGATGCGCTGCGCTTTGAGGTGGCCGAGGAATGCCAGCGCGAGATTCGCAAGTTGTCTCGCTACGATGCGCAACTGAAGCCGATGGTCTCGACGCTCCCCAGCTACACCCAGCTTGGCATGGCCGCCCTGCTGCCGAACGAGGCGTTGACCCTGTCCGGCGATGCGGCTGTGTCGTCTTTCGGTGAGCCGACTCAGGGCACCGTCAACCGCCAAAAAATCCTCGGCAAAGGCCGCGCCGGCGATACAGCGAAAGCCATGAAGGCAGAAGACTTCATGAACATGAAGGCGGAAGAGGGCAAAGCGCTCTTCCGCGATCATGATATCCTGTACCTCTATCACAACCGCATCGACATCATCGGCGACAAGCTGGCAACCGAGGATCGCTTAACCGAGGCCGCTGAAGATGCCATCGAGGATCTGACAAAGCTTGTTCGCAAGCTGACGACCGCGAATTTCTCGAATATTTTGATCACCGCAGATCACGGGTTTCTCTATCAGCACCGCCCGTTGGACCAGTCCGATTTCTCTGTTGCTGACCCCACGGGTTCGGAAATCCTGTTTAAGAACCGGCGCTTCGTTATAGGTCGCGGACTGAATGAAACCTCTGGAATGAAGAAATTTTCGTCGGCAGAACTGGGTCTGTCGGGTGACCTCGACGTGCTGATCCCCAACTCGATCAACCGTATGCGCGTCAAAGGCGCGGGCAGCCGATTTGTCCATGGGGGCGCATCGCTGCAGGAAGTTGTCATCCCGGTATTAAAGGTCGGCAAACGGCGGGAAGCAGATGTGGGCAAGGTCGATGTCCAGATTATCGTCCCCGGTCGAAGCTTGATCTCATCGGGCCAAACAGCAGTCACGCTCTACCAGGCCCAGGCCGTTTCCGAGAAACAGCAGCAGCGTGATCTGTTGGCAGGCATATACGCCAATGACGGCACGCTTATCTCCGATGAACACAATCTCACGTTTGACTTCGCCTCGGAGAATGCCCGAGAACGAGAGCTGCCACTCAAGTTTCTCCTGTCCCGCGAAGCGGACCAGTTCAACGACCAAGATGTCTTCTTGAAACTGCGCGAGCGGATCGGCAAGACCAGCCACTACGAAGATTATGCCAGCCACCGCTTCCAGTTGCGCCGCGGCATCACCACAGATTTCGATTTTTAAGGACCGGCCATGAGCTCTCTCGATGACAAGATCAACGAACACTTCGCAGGCTATGTGGTCCGCAAGGATCTGGTGAAAGCCGTCAAAGGCAATGCCATCGTACCAACCTATGTGTTGGAATACCTGCTGGGCCAATACTGCGCGACCGATGACGAGGCTTCGATCCAAAGTGGCATCGAAACGGTCAAGGACATCCTGCGTAAGCACTATGTCCATCGCAACGAAGCCGGCTTGATCCAGTCCACGATTAAGGAAAAAGGGCGCTACAAGGTCATCGACCAGATCAGCGTATCGTTGAACGAAAAGACCGATAGCTATGAGGCGGTCTTTGATAATCTGGGCATTAAGAAGGTCGCTGTCGACAGCGGTACAGTTAAGGCCCATCCCAAACTACTGGTCACGAGCGTTTGGTGTATCGCCGATGTGCAGTATGAGTTTGCTGAAGACGCCCGTACCTCTCCCTGGGTGTTGGAAACCATCAAGCCGATCCAGATCGCACGTGTGGATTATGACGGCTATAAAGAGGCCCGCGGTCAGTTCAGCAAAGATGAATGGATTGATCTGCTCATGCAATCCATCGGGTTTGATCCTGAAGCATTCGGGCGTCGCAGCAAGCTCTTGCAACTGATGCGTCTGATCCCGTTTGTCGAACGCAACTACAACATCATCGAGCTGGGGCCCAAGGGAACCGGCAAGTCCCACATCTACTCTGAATTCTCGCCTCATGGACAATTGATATCCGGGGGCGAGGTGACGATCCCGAAACTCTTCGTAAACAACTCCAACGGACGGATCGGCCTCGTTGGCTACTGGGATGTTGTGGCGTTCGATGAATTTGCCGGGCGCGAGAAGACCGCGAATAAAGCGCTCGTCGACATTATGAAAAACTACATGGCCAACAAGACTTTCTCCCGCGGGGTCAACCCCATGGGGGCGGAGGCCAGCTTTGCTTTCGTCGGCAACACAGATCACAATGTGCCCTACATGCTGAAGAACAGCGACCTGTTCGAAGCCCTCCCTCCGCAATTCCACGACAGTGCCTTCATCGACCGGCTGCACGCCTATTTGCCCGGCTGGGAGATCGATGTGATCCGCGGCGAAATGTTCACCAGTGGGTATGGCTTCATCGTCGACTACCTTGCTGAAATTCTGCGCCATCTGCGCCAGGAAGATTTCTCCAACCGCCCCGACCAACATTTCCGTGTGAGCGAGAAAGTCTCAACCCGTGACCGCGATGCGATCTACAAGACCATGTCCGGAATGCTGAAAGTCATTTTCCCGGCCGGCGGCGAAAGTGCCGAGGATGTCGAGGAGCTGCTGCAACTGGCGATGGAAAGCCGGAAACGGGTCAAGGATCAGCTGTTCAGGATCGATGCGACCTATCCCGAGGTTGATTTCTATTATTCCGGATCCGACGGGGAGAAGCGGTACATTCAGACCGTCGAAGAGCAAGAGTTTCCGCAGTTCTACAACCAAAAACCGACACCGAATTCGATGCAACGTTCGGATGAGAAAACGCAGATCTCCGATGATGTAATCGAAAGTACCGTCGAACGCCGAGCGTCGGAACCAGCCCAGGACTCGGTCGCACGACCCCTCAAGGACGGGCACTTTACCTACGCGGAGAATCGTAAGGGCATCAGTTTCGACAAGTTATTCGGCCCCTATACGGACGGCGCCACCCGGATCGTGATTACTGATCCTTATGTGCGTAAACCATATCAGATCAGAACGATGATGGAATTCGTTGAGATGATTGTCCGGCGCAAGAAACCCGAAGATCAGATTTCAATTCACCTCGTGACGGGGCCGCATGACGGAGAGGTTCAAAGGCAGCGTGAACTTCTCGAGAGTATCACCGAAGCATGTACTGGTACCGGCGTCGATTTTACTTGGGCACTTGATACTACCGGAACCGCGCACGCGCGGGACATCTCAACCGATACGGGCTGGAAGATCGTGCTCGATCGCGGCTTGGATATCTACCAACCCCCTATTCGCCGCGACGGTTTCAGCCTTGGCGATCGCCTACAGGAACATCGCATGTTGAAAGGGTTTTATGTAACGTATGTAAGGCAATAGAACATGTTCGGTCGGGAGCAGCCCATGGTGCATGGGACTCCAGGGGGATTATATCCCTGGCATCCCGTCAGCGGTCGATCACGTAATCAAATCTATCGCCAGCTACATATAGATACCATAGCCGAGCAATAACCACATCTTGTATTACAATTCAGTGCGCGGGATCTTTACCCCGATTCCGAGACAACTTTGCCCCGATTTACAAGGCTCAGTGTGTCCAGGTGCCGCGGCGGTCGGTGGCGAAATTCTCGCCGTAGCCGCCCATGCGGATGTTGGGTCGCCGCTCGTTGGGGTCGCGCACGACGGCGGTGATGCCGTTATCCTTGGCGTATTCGAGCGCTTCTTCCTTGGTGTCGAAGGTCAGCCGCACCTGCGTCTGGGTGTCCGCGGACGAGGTCCAGCCCATCAGCGGATCAATCTCGCGCCCTTCTGAGGGGGCGAATTCCAGCACCCACAAACGGGTCTTCGCGGTGCCCGACGACATCGCGGTGCGGGCGGGTTTGTAGATTCGTGCGCGCATGACAAAACCTTTCAAGAACCTGCCGACTTATCCGGCAAAATACCGGCAGGAGCAAGTGAGTCCCATCTCTTTCCGGCCCGTCCCTTGCATCTATTTCCACCGCCGCCCCTTACATCGGCACCGCGCGGCGCTACCTGACGTCCCTGCAAGGAGCGCCCCCATGACACCATCCGACCTGATTGCGATGAACATGCGCCTCGCCACGCTCATGGTTGAGACGGGCACGGTGATGAACCTGCGGCTTCTCGGCATGGCCGGTGCGCTGCCCGCCCGCCGGGGCGAGACCCGGCGCATGGTTGATGAAAAAGCTTCCGTTGCGGCGCAGTCCTATATGGCGGCGAGCACTGCGATGATGGCGGGAAAACCGCCGCTGGCGATCTATGAGGCCGCCCTGAAACCCGTCAGCAGCAAGGTGTCGGCCAACCGCAAACGGCTGTCGAAACTGTAGCCGGCCGCGCGCGTCAGACGGTTTCCGCCTCCAGCGACACCCCGACAAACTCACCTGCCGTCTGCGCCAGCGCCGGCCAATCGGTGAACTCGTGATCGCCTTCGGAGGCTTCGTAGTCGCGCCCGCGCATCACCACGTGCTCCAGCACCTGCATCGCGTAATAGTCGTATTTGCCGATGCGGACAGCACCGGCGACGCAGGCCTCACGCTCGGGTGACAGGCCGGTGCGCATCTTCATCTCGGTCAGGTAATCCCGCGCGTCCGCATGGCCTTCGGGGAAAGCCGCGCTCAGGCTGATCGACAGCATCAGCACGCGGCGGGCGGCAAGCTCTTTCGCGTGGGCGGTCAGAAACACCTCAAAGGCTTTCGGGTGCCGCCGCTCATGCACCGGCGCGGCCAGAATGACGTGTTCGACCCCGTCGAACGACACGTCAACCATCCGGTTGCCGGCGTCGACCACGGTGACGGCGCATCCCGCCGCCTGCAGACGCTGTTCCAGAAATCGGGCGATCTTGCCGGTTTGCCCCTCGATCGTGGCATAGGCTATCAGAACTGACATCGCATCCTCCTGTCGCGTGATGGGGCAAGCCTAGCCGCGCGGCCCCTTTGCCGCTTTGCGCCAGATCAAACTCCTGCTCGGGCGCGGCCTGTTGCCCCTTGAACACAGCGCCATCGGGCTCATTTATGACAGGACAAAGGGAATCATTGATGCACAACAACACGCCTGAACGATCCGTCGAAACGATGCCGATGATGTCCTATCCGGCGCCGGACGTGAAAAACCGTGAAAAGCTCGAAGGCGGCAAGAAATTCGTCCTCGACACCGAGTTCGAACCCGCAGGCGATCAGCCCGCAGCCATCAAGGAGCTGACCGCGGGCATCCTTGACGGGGAACGCGATCAGGTGCTGCTGGGGGCGACCGGCACCGGCAAGACCTTCACGATGGCCAAGCTGATCGAAGAGACCCAGCGCCCCGCCATCATCCTTGCACCGAACAAAACGCTCGCCGCGCAGCTCTACGGCGAATTCAAAGGCTTCTTCCCCGACAACGCCGTCGAATATTTCGTCAGCTACTACGATTACTACCAGCCCGAAGCCTATGTCGCGCGGTCCGACACCTTCATCGAGAAGGAAAGCCAGATCAACGAACAGATCGACCGGATGCGCCACTCGGCCACGCGTGCGCTGCTGGAACGGGACGACGTGATCATCGTCGCCTCGGTGTCGTGCATCTACGGCATCGGTTCGGTCGAGACCTATGGCGCCATGACGCAGGATTTGCACGTGGGCCGCTCCTACGACCAGCGGCAGGTGATGGCCGACCTGATCGCGCAGGCCTACCGCCGCAACGATCAGGCCTTCCAGCGGGGCACCTTCCGTGTGCGCGGCGACAGTCTTGAGGTCTGGCCCGCCCACCTCGACGATCGCGCTTGGAAACTCTCGTTCTTTGGCGAAGAGCTTGAGGCGATCACCGAGTTCGATCCCCTGACTGGCGAGAAGACCGACAGTTTCAGCAAGGTCCGCATCTACGCGAACTCGCACTACGTCACACCCAAGCCGACGATGAAACAGGCGATCATCGGCATCAAGAAAGAGCTGAAGATGCGGCTCGACCAACTGGTGAACGAAGGCAAACTGCTGGAAGCGCAACGGCTTGAGCAACGCTGCAACTTCGACCTAGAAATGCTTGAGGCGACCGGCGTCTGCAACGGGATCGAGAACTATTCGCGCTACCTCACGGGCCGTGCACCGGGTGAGCCGCCCCCCACGCTGTTCGAATTTATCCCCGACAATGCCATTGTTTTCGCGGATGAATCCCACGTTTCGGTCCCGCAGATCGGCGGCATGTACAAGGGCGACTTCCGCCGCAAGATGACGCTGGCCGAACACGGGTTCCGCCTGCCGTCCTGCATGGACAACCGGCCGCTGAAGTTCGAGGAATGGGACGCCATGCGCCCGCAATCCGTCTTCGTCTCGGCCACCCCCGCCGCGTGGGAGCTTGAGCAGACGGGCGGCGTCTTCACCGAACAGATCATCCGCCCCACCGGCCTGCTGGACCCGGTGATCGAGATCCGCCCGGTCGAGACGCAGGTGGACGATGTGATGGACGAGATCCGCAAGGTCACGGCCGAAGGCTTCCGCACGCTGGTCACAACTCTGACCAAACGCATGGCCGAAGACCTGACCGAATACCTGCATGAGAACGGCATCAAGGTGCGCTACATGCACTCGGACATCGACACCATCGAGCGGATCGAAATCCTGCGCGACCTGCGGCTGGGGGCCTTTGATGTGCTGATCGGGATCAACCTGTTGCGCGAGGGGCTGGATATCCCCGAATGCGGGCTGGTGGCCATTCTGGACGCCGACAAGGAAGGGTTCCTGCGCTCGGAAACCTCGCTGATCCAGACCGTGGGCCGCGCCGCGCGGAACGCCGAAGGGCGCGTCATCATGTATGCGGACCGGATCACAGGCTCGATGGAGCGGGCCATAGGTGAGACCAACCGCCGCCGCGAGAAGCAGATCGCCTACAACGAAAAGCACGGCATCACACCGGCAACGGTCAAGAAGAACGTCGAGGATATTCTGGCCGGCCTTTACAAGGGCGACGTGGACATGAACCGCGTCACAGCGACCATCGACCAGCCCACCGGCGGCAATCTGCAAGCGGTGCTCGACGGGTTGCGCGCCGACATGCGCAAGGCGGCCGAAAACCTCGAGTTTGAAGAGGCCGCGCGCCTGCGTGATGAGGTCAAGCGCCTTGAGACCGTCGATCTGGTGGTCAGTGACGACCCCCTCGCGCGGCAATATGCGGTGGAGAAGGCCGTGGGCGACGCCAACAAGGCGGCGGGTCGTTCGACCGCCGGACGGCCCGGCCAACGGGGCGGCGTCAAACCCCGCAAACGCCGCAATTCCTGACCCCGCTGCCATGAAAAAGCCCCCGCCCGGACGGGCGAGGGCCAATACACACTCGAATACTCGTTACTATCTTTTTTGCGCCCGATACCGTTCGGCGATAACACACGAATTTCACGCGGCGCGGGTGCGGGGCCCCGCGGGGCCACCTGTCCGCGTCGATAAATCAACGGCTTACCCGCCCGGATCGTTCCAATTTATTTCCCGGGAACAGAATCTCTCACGCTTTCGTTGACTCTTCAGATACGAAGCAAAAATTGGAGATTTCACGATGGAATATGGCATTCTTGGCCTGCTCGTCCTGATCGCGGACATCTACGCGATCTATCAGGTCCTCACATCCGGCGCGTCCACGGGCGCGAAGATCCTCTGGACCCTGTTGATCCTGATCCTGCCTGTTGTGGGCTTTATCATCTGGCTGCTGGCAGGCCCACGGGGCGGCTCGGTCAACGTATAACCGACGACGTCATCGCACATCTGAGCCCCGCCCGTTTCCACGGGCGGGGCTTTTGCCTTTGCGCCATTGCGACGCGCCTGTAGGGCGGTAAGGTGCAGATATGACAACAGGTCTGATCCTTGGCGCGGCGGTTTGGGCAACCGGCCCATCCCCAACCTTGGCGCGGCGGACGCGCCACGGGGCGCAGCTTTATCACGCGGGGGCCGTGCAGCGCCTGATCGTCTGCGGTGGCTTGGGCCGGCACCCGCCCAGCGAAGCCCACGTCATGGCAGCACTGCTGGAGGCCGAGGGCGTCCCCGCCTCCGCCGTAGCGCTTGAGGACCGCTCAACCACCACGCGCGAGAATATCCGGTTCGCCCTGCCCCTGCTGGACGAAGCCGACGTGATCGTCATCACCGACTGGTCCCACGCCCCCCGCGCCCGTCTGATCGCGCGACGGCACGGGCTACGCGCGCGCTCCTCCTCCCCCAGCCTCAAGGGCGCGCGCGTCTGGCCGCAGACCAAAATGGCCGGGCGAGAGCTTTTCGCCTATCTCGCCCATGCCCTGCACATTGTCCGCTGATCCCGCCTACGCCGGATTGTCCATGCGCGCCGAGTAGCGAATCTCGCCCCGGACGGGCTCGGGCCAGATCACGTCGAAAGCGTCCGAGTTCGACCCGTTGACCGGTTCCACATAGGGCTGCGCCCAGACTTTCTGGTTGCTGCCGTTGCGGATCGGCCCCACGGGCACCAGCGCGTCCACGGTGCGCGCCCAGCCGCCGAAAGGCAGATAGCCTTCGGTGTCCACGGTCCATGTCTGATCGACCGAGTTTTCCTGGTGCGTGTCGATATGCGGGTTGCGCGTGGGCTGGGCGATGCCGTTAAAGGCGTTGCCCTGAAAGACGATGTTGCGCATCCGGTCGAACCGCAGGTTGGCGAAAGTGGTGTCGATCTTTTCGACCCGGCCGACGGTGGCCGAATTGGTGCGGAACACGTTGCCCTGCACCGACAGCCCGTTGATCGCGTGATCGGCCCCATGGGGTTTGACGACGATCCACGAAAACGCGGTTGTCACCTCGCTCACCAGAAAGATATTGCCAACGATGGTCAGCCCACCGAAGGAATAGCCCGTGGCATCTGGCGTGGCGTCGTGTTCGTTTGTCCACTCGATGAAATTGTTGTCGATGTAGTTGCCGGTGAACGTGGTCAGGCAATTGGGCGAGGTGAGCACGACGCCGGCCAGACGTGGCCCGTCGTCCTGATTGTCGCCCTGAAACCAGTGGTTGTTGGCGATGATGTTGCCATTGCCCTGCAGCACCATGAAATGCCGGAAACGAACGCCGCGGTTGTTGCGGATCTTCGGATCGTTGGCGTTCACGTTGAACCCGATCGACTGGCGGTTGCGGGATTCAATCGCCTGTTCGTTGGACACAAAGGTGTTGCGATCGAGAATGAGCCCCTGACAGCCCGTCCCGTGCGAGGTGATACCCTTGGCTTTCGGCTTCTTGATCTGGCTGTCGCGCACCTGAAACACCAGCCCGTTGGGGGCCAGCAACACGCCGTTGCACTTGCCTTCGCAGCTGAACTCGACCGCATCAAGGATCATGTCCGAGAGCTTGCTGAAGCCGCTGAAATCCAACAGGTATTTATGGCGGGTGAACGTGAACTGCTGGGTGCCGATGGCATCATATAGCTGGGCGTTCAGCGTCACTTCGGACTTCGCCACATCGACCGAGGTGACGTAGATCTCGCGCCCGACGCCGTTGCCCGTCACCCGGCTGCCCGGCGCGATGGCGCTGATATTGGTCACATTCGTCAGCTTGATCGATTTCGACGCGCTGTAGGTGGCCTGCGACACCACCACGTCATCGTCCCAGGCCGGCCCGTCGATGGGCTGGAACTGGCCGTTGCGGATCACGCGGCGGGTCTCGAAGCTGGTCTTGTTATGGACCGCCTCCTGCATGTCCACGGGTTCGGACAGGGAAATCCGCCGCCCGCCAAGGTCGAGCCCCTCGTGGTCCGAGAAATTGAGCAGCGCCTGAAACGCCTTTTTGAAGGCCGACTCCTCATTGGCGAAGGCATCCACATAGGTCGGGTAGTCGAAGTTCTTCTGGAACACCAAACGATATTCCGGCGGCTGGATCACCGTGCCCTGAAACCGCACGTGATTGTTGAAGGTGACGTTGTTGCCAAGGTAATAGGTCCCCTCGGAGACCAGCACCTCGCGCCCCTGGCTGTCCTGATCGGCGGCCTCGAAGGCGGCGGAATCGTCGGTCACGCCGTCGCCCATCGCGCCGTAATCGCGCACATCAACGATGCCCATCTGATCGCGCAGAAAAACCGAGGAGACATCCTCGATCACAAGATCGTCGATCCGCACGATGCCCCCGTTCGGCCCCGTCAGGTCCAGCCCGATGTGGCCGTAGTCGGCGGTGGGCCAGGTCATATCGACACCCATGCGCGCGCCGGTGCCGATGATGGCCGAGACCTCGACCACTTCGCCATAGGCGGTCAGCGGGGTTTCCGGCCTGGTCTCCACCACGCCGTCCAGATGTGTCCCGTCCGGCTGCGCCGCCCAACCGGCGATCCGCACGTTGGGCAAGGCGCCCGAGATGCACTTCACCCGCGCCGTCACCCGCAGATACAGGCCCGGCTCGATCGGGGTCTGCCCCATGTAGCGCAGCTTGGTGACGGCGCTGGTCTTCACGATCTCAAGACTGCCGGAGAAATCCTGATCCGCCGGCACGAAGACCCCGTTGCCCGATTGCGCATAGGTGTCGGACCCCGGCGTGCCGTCGCCGCTGGACCAGACGTCAAGCCCGTCCGCAAAGGGTGGCGGCATCAGCACCAGACCGTCGGTAATCACCTTGTTCATATGAAATCCCCCGAAAAGTTTGGGGGCAGCGCCGCGCCACCCCGACAAAGCCAAGCACCCCGGCCCAAAAGGGCGCAGGATCACGGAGTCAGGGATAGGCGGGCGCGGTGAAGGACGCCTTGCGCGACCGTGACGGTGCAGGGGCCTGCCGCGCAACGCGCAGGGCGCGGGTCAGGACATCATGTCGGGCGCGGGGATCACCTGCACCGCGTCGATCTGCCAGCCGTCGGGCGTCATAATCATCTGATAATCAAGGATATAGAACAGACCGTCAGGCCCCTTGATCTGCACCTCTTGCCGTGTGCGCCCGCCCGTGGCCTGCTGATCCAGAAACCGCGCGTCGGCGTTGTCCCAGACCATGGGATAGCCGTTGCGCACCATGCCGCCGAAGGTCTCGGGCGTGCGGAAAATGCGCTTGATCGTGGGGCTGGCGTATTGCCATGCGGCGTCAACATCGCGGTCGCGGAAGGCCTGCAACTGGCCGGTGATCACATCCTCGATCGTGGCCTCTTGCGCGGCCAGCGGGGCCGCCCAAAGGGTCAAACCAACAAGGGCTGCGGACAGATGTTTCATGGCGCTCTCCTGCGTGATCCTGTGACAGATACGCAAGAGAGCGCCATGCAGTTTCAAAAGCCGCCCGATTTAGCCGGTGGCCAGCTCCCCGCGCAGACCTTTTTCGATCAGCGCGATGCTTTCCTCGATGCCGTAAAGCGCGATGAACCCGCCAAAACGGGGCCCCTGTTTCGCGCCCAGCAACACCTCGTAGAGGCATGAGAACCACGCCCGCAGCGGGTCAAACCCGTGAACTTTGCCGACGGCAAAGACGATGGATTGCAGGAACTCGTCATCCTGCCAGTCCACTGTGGGCAAGGGCTGGTCCTTGCCTTCCTTGGCGTTCTTCTCGGCGATGACGGCCAGCGCCTCGTCTTCGGACTTCAGCGCCCGCACCAGATGCTCCAGCGCGCTGCGTTCCTGCTCGGTGGGCAGGCGGAACTCTTTGTGGGGCTCCACGAAATCCTTGTAGTAGCGCACCGCATGGCCCGCCGCCGCGTCCAGATCGGGGTTCGCCTCGGGCGACGCATCGGGCGCATAGCGCTGGATGAAGCCCCAGAGCTTGTCCTTGTCCTGCGCTTGGCTCACCGAGGCGAGGTTCAGCAACATCGCGAAAGGCACCACCATGGTAGACTGCGGCGCGTCCTCTCCGTGGATGTGGAACACGGGGTTGTTGACCTTCTGCGGCGCGTCCTGCGTCTGGAACGCGCGCAACTGCTGGTGATACTCGTCCACCGCCTTGGGGATCACGTCGAAGTGCATCCGCTTGGCCGTCTTCGGCTTGAGATACATGAAATACGACAGGCTTTCCGTGCTGGCATAGGTCAGCCATTCGTCGATGCTGACGCCATTGCCCGAGGTCTTGGAGATCTTGCGGCCCTGATCGTCGAGGAACAGCTCATAGGTGAAGTGTTCCGGCTTGGTGCCGCCCAAGATCTCGCAAATCCGGTCGTAGATCGGCGTGTTGGTGGAATGGTCCTTGCCATACATCTCGAAATCGACGCCAAGGCTGGCCCAGCGTGCCCCGAAATCGGGCTTCCACTGCAGCTTGACGTTGCCACCGGTGACGGGAACGGTCCACTCGCGGCCATCCTCGTCGTCGAAGGTCACCGTGCCCTCTTTCGCGTCCACGTGCTTCATTGGCACATACATCACGCGGCCGGTTTCGGGGTGCATGGGCAGGAAGATCGAATAGGTTTCACGCCGCTCATCGCGCAGGGATTTCAGCATCACCGCCATCACATCGTCATAGCGTTCTGCCGCGCGCAGCAACACCTCGTCGAAGGCGCCGCTCTCGTAATACTCCTTGCCCGAGATGAACTCATACTCGAAGCCGAAGGTATCAAGGAACCGGCGCAGCATGGCGTTGTTGTGGTGGCCAAAGCTCTCATGGGTGCCGAAAGGGTCCGGCACCTTGGTCAGCGGAAGCTGCAGATAGGGTTGCAACTGCTCGGGGTTGGGCACGTTGCCCGGCACCTTACGCATCCCGTCAAGGTCGTCCGAGAAACAGATCAGCCGTGTCGGAATGTCCGAGATCACCTCGAACGCGCGCCGGATCATCGTCGTGCGGCTCACCTCACCGAAGGTGCCGATATGCGGCAGCCCCGAGGGGCCGTAGCCCGTCTCGAACAGGACATGATCCTTGCCGGATGTCTCGACCCGTTTGAGCAACCGCCGCGCTTCTTCAAAGGGCCATGCTTTTGAGGTCATTCCTGCTTCGCGCAAAGAGGTCATGTCAGTCTCGTTCCAAAGGGCCGCACCCCGATGGTGCGACATCTTGCGCGTCCTATTGCAGCAGGGCATCGACGTCAATAAATTGGACCTGTAACGCAGGAGCCTCCGCCATGATCGACACCCCTTCCCTGACCGCGCAAGACGCCCTTTGCGCGATGATGATCGCGGTCTCCGCCAGTGATGAGACCATCCGCACCGCCGAACTGGTCAAGATCACCAACGTGCTCAATCACCTGCCGGTGTTTGCAGACTACGATTCCGACCATCTGGCGCGGGTCTCAAGAACGGTGCTGGACCTGTTCGATCAGGAAGACGGGCTTGACGCGCTCTTCGGCCTGATCCGCGACACTTTGCCCGAACGCCTGTATGAGACCGCCTATGCGCTGGCCTGCGAAGTGGCCGCCGCGGATGGCAACATCGCCCAGAGCGAGCTGCGCATGCTTGAGGAAATTCGCTACGAGTTGAACATCGACCGGCTGCATGCGGCCGCGATTGAGCGCGGCGCGCGGGCGCGGCATGTGACGCTAGATTAACCGCCCTGCGGCACCGTCGCGGCGGCATCTTCGGGGATCACCCCCCGTGACACCACGCCCCAGCGGCGCAGCAAGGTGTATTGCAGCCGCTTCGACCGGCTGTTCCACGCGCGCGCGCCTTCGGGGATCTCGTCGCCCGAGGCGATTCCCACGGCGCGGCGCTCCGGACTGGCCGTGAGGATCGCAAAGGCCAGATCCTTGCCCTCCGCCGATTGGATGTAGCCCGACAGGGCGCTGACGAAGTTCAGCGTTCCGGTCTTGGCGCGCACCACCGCCGGATAATGTTCCAGCAAGTTCCCTTCCTGGTCGCGCAGGGTGATCCGCTTCATCAGCGGCCGCACCGGACTGTCCGCCCCGGCCGAGACCAGCAACTTCGTCATGTCGCCCGCGCTGATCCGGTCCTCGTCACTCAGGCCGGAGTGGTCCACGAAACCGCATTCAATCCCGTGTTCCTGCCCCGCCCATTGGTTCATCTGCGCCGCCGAAGCCCGAATCCCCAAGGCGGTGCGCGACCGTGCCCGCGTCGCGGTCAACCCGCAGATCTCTGCGGTGAGGTTGGTGGAATAGAGCAGCATCTCGTTGAGGATCTCGCGCAGGGGGGCGCTGCGATGGCGGATGAACTCCGTGCGCTCCTCGGGCAGCTCATCCACCACCGTGGGCGCGGGCAGTGTGATCCCCGCGTCGGCGGCCAGCCCCCGGAACACGTCGCCGCAATAAAGCGCTGGCTGGCGCACCGGCATCCAGCGCGAACCGCCATTGCCCAACGCCGACCGCTTCACCGTCCATCGGTCCGGCCCCAGCACGGTGAACACCGCGCCGTCCCGATCCTCGACCCGCACCGACGCCATGGTCACCGGCGGCACGCGGGTCTCGGTGCGGGCGGTCAGCTCCACGTCCCAGCCGTTGCCGGATTTGCTCCATTTGAAATGCACGCGATTGTAATTCAGGTTCAACCCGCTGACCGCAGGATTGTAGCCCAGATAGTCCATCTGCGAGGGTTCGATCTCTTCCGCGTAGGGCAGCGCCCCGCGCCAGCACAGGAAATCGCCCGTAATCTCTTTCAGGCCCGTCGTCTGCAATTCGGCGACGATATCTGCCAGATCGTCCGACGACAGCGTTGGATCCCCGCCACCGGACAAAATCAAATCTCCATCCAAAACTCCGCCAACGATGGGTCCTGTGGCAAATATGCGCGTTACAAAGTGGTAATCCGGCCCCAGTGCGTCAAGCGCGTAAAGCGCCGTGACTGCCTTGGTGACACTGGCGGGGGGCAACGCTTCGTCTGCGTTCAGGCTTTCCACGATCTCGCCGGTTTCCGCGTCCGCCAACATCACGCTGACCTTGCCATCAAGGTTTGCCGCGTCGATCAGCTCGGCGATGGTGGTGCGTTCGCGGGGAGCGACGCGCGGCACGGGGCTGGTTTCGGGGGCAAGCGCGGGCGCGGGATCGCCGGCGCGCATCTTCGGTCGCAGGGACGACAGCGGCGCCTCGGCCAGCGCGACACCCGCCGCACCGGACAAAAGCCCGCCCACCATGGCCCTGCGTGTAAAAATCACTGTCATATCGCCTAACTAGTTGGGTGCTGAAGGGGTAACAACCAAAGGCCGGTTCCAGTTCCCCGCGCTGCGGATCGCGGTCGAGGAGATTTGCGACATCGGCAGGTTCACAAAGGCCCAGGCCGGTGGATCGGCGCGGCCCAGCAATGCGGCTTCACGCCCCGTCAGCCGGTGGCCGCGATAAAGGCGGGCCGCGAGCGACAGCCGCGCCGCGATCCTGTCGCCGGGCCGCGCCAGAACGCCCACGGGCACCCGCGATATGATCTTTTGCCAGTCCTGCCACAGATGGAACTGCGCCAGATTGTCGGCCCCCATGAGCCAGACGAACCGCACCCCCGGATAAAGCTGCTGCAGCTTCGCGATGGTGGTGGCGGTGTAGCGCGTGCCCAGCCGCGCTTCGACATCCGTGACCGTGACGCGCGGGTGGTCGATCAGCGCGCGCGCATGGGCGATGCGGTGATCCAGCGGCGCGGGCCCGCGGGTCTTGAGCGGATTGCCCGGACTGACCAGCCACCAGACCCGGTCCAGCCCGAAGCGGACCAACGCCGCTTTGGTGATGTGAACGTGGCCCTGATGGGCGGGATCGAAGGATCCGCCCAGCAAACCGATCACCTGTCCGGCGCGGGCATATGGCATCGCGTGTCGTTGCATCGCCCCTGCTTAGCCACCTGCACACGGCAAGGCAAACCCGGCGCCCCCGAACCGGTCCGCGCGCACCGGCGCGGGGGGGCGTCCGTTAAATGCATCGCAAAAAGACGCGCCCATTAAGGAAGCGAAAACCTTGCCCGCTTATGACCGCTGCTGTCCTAACCAAGGCAGGCCATGTGACCTTTTTCGTCGTCTCATATCTTCTTTTGCTAACACTTGCGCTGACACTGGTGCCGGTTCTGCTGCGGTCGTATCGGCGGGGCAAATCGCTCACGACAATTTTGCGAAAGACGCAGCAGGACATGGCCGAGACGCTGCGCGCGGCCGAGAATTACCGTGTGGCCTGCGAACATGCGCCCGACGGGATCATCATTCAGGACATGCGCGGCCGGATCATCTGGGCGAACCGCGCCTATGGACGGATCCACGGTTACGACACCGCGGCGCTGATCGGCCGCAACCCGCTTGAGTTCGTGTTTTCCCCCGACCGGACCCCCCCGCCCGAAGAGATCGAGGCCTTCCGCTACAACGCCGCCGATGAAGAGGCGCTGGGCCTGAAGCTTTACCGCAACACCCGGTCCGACGGCACGGATTTCTGGAACCAGATCAGTGTCTCGATCCGGCGGGCCGCCGATGGACGGGAAAGCGCCATTCTGGTCTGCCGCGACGTGACCGAACAGGTCGAGCGGGAAAACGCCCTGCGCGACGTCAGCCAGAAGCTGGAATACGAAGCCACCCACGACAGCCTGACCTGCGTGCCCAATCGGGCGGCCTTTATGACCTTCATGGAACAGACCGTCGCCCGTCCGGACCATCGGGCGCTGGGCTTGCTGCACATCGATCTGGATAACTTCAAGATCGTGAACGACACCCACGGCCATTCCGCGGGCGACGCCGTTCTTGTCCACACCGCCGCGATCGTGCAGGCGACCATCGGCGACCGGGATCTTGTGGCACGGATCGGCGGGGACGAATTCGTCGTTGTCTGCCCCGACACCGCCGACCTCGCGGCGCTTGACCGCTTGTCGACGGACATCCTGACGCTTCTGGAAGAGCCTTTCGAGTGGTCCAACCGCATCATGCGGGTCGAGGCCAGCATCGGCGCCGCCTTCTCGGACAGCGGCGACCTTCCCCCGGACGAGCTTTTGCTGCAGGCGGATTTCGCGCTTTATGAAGCCAAGCGGGCGGGCCGGCACTGCGTCGCGCTTTATGACGAAGAATTGCACGCCCGCCACACCCGCGAGCTGCAGTATGCGACCGAGTTGACCGAGGCCATCGACACCGGCGCGATGGATCATGTGTTCCAGCCGAAGATGGACCTTGAGACGCAGCAGATCATCGGCTTCGAGACGCTTGTGCGCTGGACCCACCCCCGCGACGGCACGATTCCGCCGGACGCTTTCCTGCCCATCGCCAAGGACCTCGGGCTGCTGGGCGCGCTGGACCTTCTGTCCATGTCCGCCGCGATCGACGAGAAACGCCGCCTCAACCTGCTGGGGTATGGCGACATCGACATGGCCTTCAACGCCTCACCGGAATTGCTCTCGCACCCCGAGTTCATCAACCGTCTGATCTGGGGGGTCGAGGCTGCGGGCATCGAACGCCATCAGATCGTGATCGAGGTGCTGGAGAACACCGATTTCGGCGAAGCGACCGAGACGGCGTCGCACGCGTCGATCATCGCCGACCTGCGTGCGGCGGGATTTCAGGTGCATCTGGACGATTTCGGCATCGGCTTTGCGGGCCTGTCACACCTCGCCTCGCTCGACGTAACGGGGGTGAAAATCGACCGTGGGCTGATCTCGGTCATGCTGGAAGACCCCACCAGCCGCAAGATCGTGCGCAAGATCGTCGAATTGTCCAACGATCTTGGCCTTGGCGTGGTCGCCGAAGGGGTTGAGGATCTGCACACCGCCAACACCCTGCGCGCCATGGGCTGCGGCATGATGCAGGGCTACTGGCTGTCGCGACCGCTGCAGCCCGAAGACCTCGCCTCTTGGCTGGCCAACCGCGTCGCAGGCCCGCAGGACCGCTCTGCCTGACCCCCATTGCACCGTCCTTCGCGGACGCGTAGTTACGGCCGAACCTTAATTTAGTGCAGGGGATCAACCTGATGGCTGCTTATCAATACGTCTATTTCATGGACGGTGTCTCCAAAACCTATCCCGGCGGGAAAAAGGTGTTTGAAAACATCCGCCTGAACTTCCTGCCCGGCGTGAAGATCGGCGTGGTCGGTGTGAACGGCACCGGTAAATCGACGCTGATGCGGATCATGGCGGGGCAGGACAAGGATTTCCAGGGCGAGGCCTGGGCCGCCGAAGGCGCGCGTGTGGGCTACCTCCCGCAGGAGCCTGAGCTCGATCCGAACCTGACCGTGCGCGAAAACGTCATGCTCGGCGTGAAGGCGAAAAAGGACATCCTTGATCGCTACAACGAACTGGCCATGAACTACAGCGACGAGACCGCCGACGAGATGGCGCAGCTGCAGGACGAGATCGACAGCAACAACTTGTGGGACCTCGACAGCCAGATCGACGTCGCCATGGAGGCCCTGCGCTGCCCGCCGGACGACGCCGACGTGACCACGCTGTCAGGCGGTGAGAAGCGCCGCGTGGCCCTGTGCCAGCTTTTGCTCGATGCGCCCGACATGCTGCTTCTGGACGAACCGACCAACCACCTGGACGCGGAAACCATCGCCTGGCTGCAGCAGCACCTGATCGACTACAAGGGCACAATCCTGATCGTCACCCACGACCGTTATTTCCTCGACGCGATCACCGGCTGGATTCTGGAGCTCGACCGCGGCTCGGGCATCCCGCACGAAGGGAACTATTCAAGCTGGCTGGAAGCCAAGGCGAAACGGCTTGAGCGTGAGGCGAAAGAGGACAAGTCCAAGCAACGCACGCTTGAGCGCGAACTTGAGTGGATGCGGCAGGGTGCCAAGGCGCGGCAGGCCAAATCCAAGGCACGGATTCAGGCCTACAACGAGCTTGCGAACCAGTCCGAGCGCGAAAAGCTGGGCCGTGCGCAGATCATCATCCCCAATGGTCCGCGTCTGGGCGACAAGGTGATCGAGGTCGAGAACATCAGCAAGCACATGGGCGACAAGCAGCTGATCGAGGATCTGAGCTTCGAGCTGCCCCCGGGCGGCATCGTCGGCGTGATCGGCCCCAACGGCGCGGGTAAATCCACGCTGTTCGGCATGCTGACCGGCCAGATCGAACCGGACAGCGGCAGCATCACGCTGGGCGACACGGTCGAGCTAAGCTACGTGGACCAGTCCCGCGACGCGCTGGACCCCAACGCCACCGTCTGGGAAGAGATTTCCAGCGGCGGCGAGGTGATCAAGCTGGGCGATGCGGAAATGAACTCGCGCGCCTATTGCTCGGCGTTCAACTTCAAGGGTGGCGACCAGCAAAAGAAGGTCGGCGTGCTTTCGGGCGGGGAACGCAACCGCGTTCACATGGCCAAGCTGCTGAAGTCCGGCGGCAACGTGTTGCTGCTTGACGAGCCGACCAACGATCTGGACGTGGAGACGCTGCGCGCGCTGGAAGATGCGCTGGTGGATTTCGCCGGCTGCGCGGTGGTGATTTCCCACGACCGTTTCTTCCTTGACCGGATCTGCACACACATTCTGGCCTTCGAAGGCGAGGCCCACGTCGAATGGTTCCAAGGCAACTTCGAGGACTACGAAGAGGACAAGAAGCGCCGGCTTGGCGCGGACGCCATGGAACCCAAGCGGATGAAGCACAAGAAATTCGCCCGCTAAACCGGGTTCCACACGAACAGAAGGGCGGCCCTGCGGGGTCGCCTTTTTTGTTTCGGGTCAGGATGCCGTCGGTCAGCGCGTCGGCAGAAGCGCCCGGCGCGACGGTTGCGCGACAAAGTCCGAGACCGCCGCCGCCGCCGAGCGTCCTGACCAGAGTTTCTGGGCGCTGATCGTCTCAACCACCAGCGACAAGGGCGGCCCCTCAGCGCCTGGGCTCGTCTGCACCCATTCATCTAGCCGCGCGTGCAGGGCCGCAAGATCCGGCGCGCTGCGTCCGTGGGTGACGCAGACGAAACGCCCCTTCCCGGCATGGGCGAAGCTTGTCGGAGCAGAGGGCAGGACGCTGGACAGGTGCTGTGCGAGATCCTCGATCAGACGCCGGAACTGCGCCGCGCTGGTCTTGCGATAAAGTTTCTGCGCGTTCTCGATATCCACCGAGAATAGCGTCATCGCGAAAAGCCCGTCGGGTTTGCGCAGCAAGGCATTCTCGAACACCGAAAGCTCAAGCGCGGCGGGGCCGGCGGACACCTTGAACGGCTCGTCAAAGGCAATCGCGGTCAGCCGGGCGAGATCGGCCATCTCGTGGCGGGCCTGCCGCTCACGGCGCAGGCTGTCCGACAGCAGCACCGCCAGTTTGATCCGCGAGCCGAGCTCAAGCCCGTCAAAGGGCTTGTTGACGAAATCCGTGGCCCCGGCGTGGAAGGCCTGCTCCATGATGTCATGGGCGCGACTGGCGGTGATCATCACGATCGGCGTGGCGCGATAGGCGTCCTGCGCGCGCACGGTTCGGCACAATTCGACGCCGCTGATCCCGGGCAACATGATGTCGAACAACAGCACGTCAAAGGGCTCCGCCGCCGCCTCGATCATCTCCAGCGCCTCTTCGCCAGAGCTGGCGAAACGCACGTCCTCGTATCCGAACTGCGCGAAGGACAGCGACAGGATCTTCAGAATGACGGGATCATCGTCAACGGCAAGGATGCGCATTGTCAGGGGGCCTCAACTGGTTCATGGCACGATTCACGGGGCATTAACCAATAACCTAAGCGCCGATCATGGCGCGATTGCGGCTGATTGACGATGATTTTGCGCACGGCAGGCCGCGTGCGTCACTTGCGTTTGACGAACTCGGTCAGGATCACGATGCGCTGCCCTTCGACGCGGCCTTCGATCTGGGCGCCATTGTCGGGCACCAGTGAAATGTTGCGCACCGCCGTGCCGCGCTTGGCGGTGAAACCCGCGCCCTTCACCGGCAAATCCTTGACCAGAACCACCGTATCTCCGTGCTCCAGCCGCATGCCGTTGCTGTCGAAATGTTCGACCTTGGGGGTCACGTCCTTGGCCCGCGCCAACACCTCGGGCTCCATCATCATGGCGTCGCGGGCGTCGGTGGCCCACATCTCGTCGATCTCGCCCAGCTTGCGCCAGACGGCGATCTGCACCGCAGGCTCGGTCGACCACATCGCCCCTTCAAGGCAGCGCCAATGGGCCGGGGGTACGTCCCCCTCGCCCCGGCAGGCGGGGCACAGCAGGACCTGATCCTCGGGTGGGACCTCAACGCTTGTCAGTTGATCCTTGGCGCCGCAAAACTCGCAGCAGCCGCCGGCCCGGTCCATCAGTTCATCCCACCGCATGTGCTGTCCTTTCGATGTGCCCTTTGTCTCAACACCCGCCACGGGCGAAGGGCAAGCCTTAATCGGTGCAGGCAGGATTCAGCCGATCGCGCCCTGGCCCGCGATAAATCTTGCAATGCGGCCCGACGTGCCCCATATGAACCTTGCAAACGTTATTCTATCTCGACCCCTGTCTACCTTCATCGGCACACAGTTCTTCGATCTAGCACTGACTACGCCGACGCTGCGGCACTTCCGCCGGCAGCACTTTATAAGGAAGACATGACATGGCCACAGGCACAGTCAAATGGTTCAACACAACTAAAGGCTTCGGCTTTATCGCTCCTGAAACCGGTGGCAAGGACGTTTTCGTTCACATCTCCGCTGTTGAGCGTTCCGGCCTCACCGGTCTGGCAGACGATCAGAAGGTCACCTTCGACGTCGAAGCCGGCCGCGACGGTCGTGAGTCCGCGGTGAACCTCGCACTCGCATAAGTATTGAACCTTCGGGTTTGAATGGGGGCGGTCCTTTCGGGGGCCGCCCTTTTTCGTGCCTGTTGCCCCGCGCGGCGATGGGCGGGGAAATGCCAGCGCCTGCGGGGTGGCGCGCAAAATGTCTTGTCTTGACCCAGCGTCACTTGCATTATCAAAGGGCCTGTTACCACGATCCACACTGCTACCCCTGCGGTTCAGACATTCTGCCTGTCCCTCATGCCAGTCCACACGATCGGAATGACGCGCCACACCGCTGCATCCCGTGAGCGGACACGACAAGAGGAAGACACACCATGCCAAACGGCACCGTGAAATGGTTCAATACGACTAAGGGTTATGGGTTCATCGCACCGGACGGCGGCGGGAAGGATGTGTTCGTGCACATCTCGGCTGTCGAACGCTCCGGCCTGACCGGTCTGGCCGATGACCAGAAGGTGACCTTCGACGTGGAAGCCGGCCGTGACGGACGCGAAAACGCGGTCAATCTGGCCCTGGCGTAAGCTGGGCGGATCGACCGGAACGGGCGCCTTGGACCGGCGCCCGTTTTGCTGACCGGTCGGCGGTCACTCGTCCAGCACGAAGGTGACCTTCAGGACCACCCGGTATTCATCGATCTTGCCATCGCTGACCGTGACCTTCTGGTCCGCGACCCAGGCGTTCTTGATGTTCTTGATGGTTTTCGACGCCCGCGCGATGCCATTCTCGACCGCATCATCGAAGGATTTCGACGACGCGCAGATGATTTCCGTGACTTTTGCGACAGAAGTGCTCATGGGATGTCTCCTTGGCTTGTGAGACCCTGACCCTAGCCCGAACGGCGCGGCTTTCCATGTCCGGCGCTCAGCGCGCGAGGTCGTCCAGCCACTCCAGAATGCGCGGGCCCAGACCTTCGACGATCACCTCGACCCCGTCTGCGCTGGGGTGAATGCCGTCCGCCTGCATGAAACGGCGGCGGGCGGCGGCGTCAGGGGTTTCCGCGGTCAGGGGCGCGAAGAAATCGGGTATCAGCGCGGCGTCATGGGCGTCGGCCAGCGCCGGATACATGCCCTCGAACGCCGCTTCATACTGCGGGCCGTAGTTGCCCGGCGCGTCCAGGCCGATCATCAGCACCGGCACCGCTGCCGCCTCCGCCGCTTGCAGGATGCCGTCAAGGTTGGCGCGGCTCACCTCCGGATCGATGCCCCGCAACAGGTCGTTGCCGCCCAGGGCGAGGATCATCGCGTCCACCTCGGGCGTCAACGTCCAGCCCACCCGCGAAAGCCCGCCCGCCGTGGTGTCCCCCGACACGCCCGCGTTGATGATCTCGACCTGCGCGCCCTGATCGCGCAGCCATGCCTTCAATTGCGGCACGAAACCATCTTCGGCGGGCAGGCCGTAGCCCTGCGTCAGGCTGTCGCCCAAGGCGGCGATGGTGACCCCGTCGGCCTGCGCGGGACCTGCGGCGATCAGCGACGTCACCGCAAGGTTGCGGGCGGCGCGGATTGCCCCATATGTCAGGGAACCCGTTCCCCGAAAGGCCGCCCCCATGTCCCACGCCCTGAGTTTGCGCGATGTGTCCCTGTCGCTGTCCGGCAACGCCGGTCCGGTGGACATCCTGCACGACATCACGCTTGACGTCGCCGCGGGCGAGACCTTGGGGCTGGTCGGGCCAAGTGGGTCTGGCAAATCGTCGCTCCTTATGCTCATGGGCGGTCTGGATACCGCGACCACGGGGTCGATTTCGGTGCTCAGCACGGACATCACCGCTTTGGGCGAAGATGCGCTGGCCCGCTTTCGTCAGGGTAATATGGGGGTGGTGTTCCAGTCTTTCCACCTGATCCCGACGATGACCGCGTTGGAAAACGTGGCAACGCCGCTTGAGCTGGCGGGCGCGCGCGATGCCTTTCCCCGCGCCGAGGCCGAGCTTGAGCGCGTCGGGCTGGGCGCGCGGTGCGATCATTACCCGTCGCAGCTTTCAGGCGGCGAGCAACAGCGCGTGGCACTGGCCCGCGCTTCGGTCACCCGACCGAAACTGCTGCTCGCGGATGAGCCGACGGGCAATCTGGACGAAACCACCGGCGCCGCGATCATCGAGCTGCTGTTCGATCTGCGCGACCATCACGGCGCGACGCTGGTGATGGTCACCCACAGTCACGATCTGGCCGCCCGCTGCGACCGGGTGGTGCGTCTGCGCGACGGACGGATCGAGGCATGACGCAGGCCTGGACCATCGCGCGGCGCGAATTGCGCGGCGGTCTGCGCGGTTTTCGCATCTTTTTGGCCTGTCTCGCGCTGGGGGTGGCGGCGATTGCCGCCGTGGGCACCGTGCGCGCCTCGATTCAGGCGGGGCTTGTGGCCGATGGCGCGGCGCTGCTGGGCGGCGACGCCGAGGTGCGGCTGACCTATCGTTTCGCGGACGAAGAGGAAGCGGCGTGGATGGCGTCGATTGCCGAAGCTGTTTCCGAGACGGTTGATTTCCGCTCCATGCTGGTGGTGCCGCGGGACGATGTGGATCGGGGGCTGACGCAGGTGCAGGCGGTCGACGCCTTCTACCCCCTGATCGGCGCGACGGTGCTGGACCCGCCGATGCCGCTGGACCGGGCTTTCGCGGGCAACGGCGCGCACCCCGGCGCGGTGATCGAACGGGTGCTGGCGGACCGGTTGGCGCTGCAGGTGGGCGACACCTTCACGCTGGGCACCCAGACCTTCACGCTCTCCGCGATCCTTGAAAGCTATCCCGACAACTCCGGCGCGGGCTTCGGGCTGGGGCCGCGCACGCTGGTGCGGCTGGACGATCTTGCGGGCTCCGGCCTCTTGGCCACGGGCACCTTGATGGAGACGAACTACCGCCTTGATCTGCCCGATGGCGCGGACCTCGCCGCGCTGGAAGCCGAGGCCAAGCGCCGCTTTGCCGACAGTGGGCTGCGCTGGCGGGATGCGCGCGAAGGCGCGCCGGGTGTGGCGCGCTTCGTGGACCGGATCGGCGCCTTCCTGATCCTGATCGGCCTGTCCGGTCTGGCGGTGGGCGGGGTCGGCGTCTCCTCCGCCGTGCGCGCCTATCTGCGCGGCAAGGCCGAGGTGATCGCCATCCTCAAGACCCTCGGCGCCAGCCGCCGCACGATCTTTCTCACCTATTTCTTGCAAATCGCCGTGCTGACGATGGCCGGGGTGGGGCTGGGCCTGATCCTTGGCGCGACCGTGCCCCTTGCTCTGGCGCCCCTGATCGAAGCCCGTCTGCCGATCCCGGCAGTGTTCACGCTCTATCCCCTGCCCCTGCTCGAGGCGGCGCTTTACGGCGTTCTCGCGGCGCTGCTCTTCACGCTCTTGCCCTTGGCGCGGACCGAAGCGATCAAGCCCGCGACCCTGTTCCGCGACGCTTTCGGCGCGGGCGGCGGCCTGCCCGGTGCGCGCTACATCATCGCCACCCTGCTGCTTCTGGCGCTGCTGATCGGCGCGGCGGTCCTGTTTTCCGGCACCGCGTTCCTGACGCTCTGGACCGCGGGCGGCATCCTGTTCGCGCTGGTGCTGCTGGTGCTTGCCGCCGCCCTCGCCCGCTTCACCGCGCGGCGGTTCCGGCGGCTGGCGCGGGGCTGGCCTGCGTTGCGCATGGCGCTCGGCTCAATCGGGGCCCGCGACGGCGAGGCCACGTCAGTCGTGCTGTCGCTGGGCCTTGGCCTCGCCGTGCTGGCCGCCGTGGGCCAGATCGACGGCAGCCTGCGCGGCTCCATCGCCGAGGAATTGCCGCAGGTCGCGCCGAGTTACTTCTTCGTTGACATCCAGCCCGACCAGATCAACGGCTTCCGCGCGCGGCTGGACGGCGATCCGGAGGTGTCGGACTACGAAGCCGCGCCGATGCTGCGCGGCATCATCACCCGGATCAACGGCGCACCGGCGCGCGACTTTGCCGACCATTGGGTGCTGCGCGGGGATCGCGGTGTGACCTATTCCGCCCGCCCCGCCGAGGGGACGGTGATCACCGAAGGCCGCTGGTGGCCCGAGGACTACGACGGCCCGCCGCTGATTTCCTTTGCCGCCGAGGAAGGCGCGGAAATGGGCCTGTCGCTGGGCGACACGATCACCACCAACATTCTGGGCCGAGAGATCACCGGCACCATCGCCAACTTCCGCGAGGTTTCGTTCGAGGATGCGGGCATCGGCTTCATCATGTCGATGACCCCGTCGGCGCTGCAGGGGGCGCCCCATTCGTGGATCAGCACCGTCTATGCCACACCCGAGGCCGAAGCCGCGATCCTGCGCGACATCGCCGGGGCCTATCCCAACGTCACCGCGATCCGTGTGCGCGACGCGATCGACCGGGTGGTCGAGCTTCTGGGCGGCATCACCGCAGCCACCCGCTACGGTGCGCTGGCCACGCTGGTGACGGGGTTTCTGGTGCTGATCGGGGCGGCGGCTTCGGGCGTTCCGGCCCGCACCTATGAAGCGGCGGTGCTGAAGACGGTCGGCGCATCGCGCGGGGTAATCCTGCGCAGCTTCGCCCTGCGCGCCGCGCTTCTGGGGCTGGCGGCGGCGGCGGTTGCGCTGGCCGCCGGGATCGCGGGCGGCTGGGCAGTGAGCACCTTCAT
The DNA here is from genome assembly GCF_003072065.1 of Thalassorhabdomicrobium marinisediminis. Classification (GTDB taxonomy): domain Bacteria; phylum Pseudomonadota; class Alphaproteobacteria; order Rhodobacterales; family Rhodobacteraceae; genus Octadecabacter; species Octadecabacter marinisediminis. The sequence goes on along the minus strand of NZ_QCYG01000006.1, from coordinate 4,192 downwards.
CTTCGAAACAGAATATACGCCGGTCTGGGGTTCTGCCGCCGCGATCCTTCTGGGCGGCGTCGGGGCCACTTTGCTGGCCAGTCTGGGCTTCGCCCTGCGCCCGCTGGCGGCCAGACCGGCCCGCGTGCTGCGCGCAAGGGAATAACTCCTACCGGTTCCGGTAAAGCCAGCCGAACACCCGCGCCTGCCGCAACAGCCCGTCGGACGGATCGCCCCCCGCGCCGCCCTGCCGGATGACCCCGAGCGCCAGAAGCACGGCGAGGATTCCGAACAGGATGCCGCCGACCGATTGGCCGATCAGCACGCCGCTTGCGCCGAACCACGTGGAAAAGACGATCACGAAGGGGATCGTGCCCAGCGTATGGCGACCCCAGTTCAGCAGCGTCGAATAGAAGGGGTGGCCCATGTTGTTGAAGGCCGCACTGCTCAGGAAGATGATGCCGTTGAAGAACCACAGCAGGCTCAGCGGACCGGCGAAAAGGAACACCAGCGTGCGGGCCTCTCCGTCCAGCGCGAAGAGGATTTCCAGCCCCGGCCGGGCCAGAAACAACAGCGCCGAGACGGCGCAGACCACGATGCCGCTGAAGATCAGCCCGTCAAAGAAGGCGCGCCGCACGCGGTCCGGGCGCGAGGCGCCGAAGTTCTGGCCGATCACCGGCCCGATCGCGCCGGACAGGGCGAACAGGATGGCGAAAGCCACCGGCGTCAGACGGCCGATGATCGCCATGCCCGCCACTGCATCCTCTCCGAATTGCGACATGGCGCGGGTGACATAGGCTTGCCCCAGCGGCGTCGCCAACTGGGTCAGGATTGCCGGGATCGCGATCACCATCACGGGCCGGAAATCGGGCAGCATGCTCGCCAGACTGGGCCGCCCGAAACCGCCGTAATGCCGCACGATGGGCACCAATGCGGCCACCCCGATGGCGACCCGTGCAGCGACGCTGGCCCATGCCGCGCCCTGCAATTCCATCCCCAGCCCGAAGATCAGGATCGGATCCAGTACAGCGTTCACCACCCCGCCGATGATCGTGGCCATCATCGACCGCCGCGCATCCCCGTGCGCGCGCAGGATCGCGCCCCCGACCATCCCCACGAGCAACAGCGCAAGCGAAGGGATCACGATGGTCAGATAGGACACGGCAAGGGCTGCGGTCTCTCCGGTGGCGCCCACAAGACCGACGATGGGCCCGAGGTTGAGCCAGACCAGCGCGGCGAAGAGCGCCCCGAACCCGAAGCCGAAGATCAGCACGTTGGTCGCCAGCCGCTGCGCACGCTCACGGTCGCCGCTGCCCAATGCCCGCGCCACCAAGGCGCCGCCCGCGATGGACATGCCGATGCCGAAGGACGACGTGAAGAACAGGATCGCGCCGGCATAGCCGATGGCCGCTGCAAGCTCGGCCTTGCCCAGCATCGAGATAAAGATCATGTCGACGAAATCGACAAGAAACACGGCCATCAGCCCCACGGAAGAGGTGAGCGCCATGACCGTGATGTGCCGCATCAGCGACCCGCTCAGGAACCGCGCCTGTGCCTCCGGTGCGGGGCGGCCCGTCAAACCTTGGGTTTTCGCTGCACGAGAGGCATGACATCCGCCATCTCTGGCCCACGGCTGCGCCCGGTCACCGCGCGGCGCAGGGGCATGAACAGACCCTTGCCCTTGCGGCCCGTGGCCTCTTTCACTTGGGCGGTCCAGTCGCCCCAAGTCGCGTCGGTATAGGGCGGCTCATCCAGCAGGGACAGCGCCTGCGCGACGAAATCGGCATCCTCGGCGTCGACCTGAGCCTCGGCCCCGTCGCGGAACACCGCCCACCAGCTTTCCATGTCGTCCAGCGTGGTGATGTTCTCGCGCACCACGTTCCAGAACCGCTCACCCAGCGCCTCGGGCACGCCCAGCGCCAGCACCTGTTCGCGCACCTCGGCATAGGGGCGCGCGGCAAGGTAGCGGTGGGTCAGCGGCTTGAGGTCGTCGGCGTCGAATTTGGTGGGGGCCGAGCCGAATTTCGACAGATCGAAATTGGCGTAAACCTCATCCACGGTGTCGCGCAACTCCACCGGGTCGGAGGAGCCCAACCGCGCCATAAGAGACAGGATCGCCATGGGCGCGATCCCCTCTTGCCTCAGATCGCGCAGGGCAAGGGTGCCCAGACGTTTCGACAAAGCCTCCCCCTGCGGGCCGGTCAGAAGCGAGTGGTGCGCGAAGCGCGGCACCGTGCCGCCCAGCGCTTCGATCATCTGGATCTGGGTCGCGGTGTTGGTCACGTGGTCCGAGCCGCGCACCACGTCCGTCACGCCCATCTCGGTGTCGTCCACCACCGATGCCAACGTGTAAAGAATCTGCCCGTCGTTCTTGAACAGCACCGGATCGCTGACCGAGGCCGCGTCAATGGAAATGTCGCCGATGATCCCGTCGCACCATTCGATCCGCTTGTGATCCAGCTTGAACCGCCAGTGCGACCCGCGCTCGGCCCGCAACCGGTCCTTTTCATCCTCCGACAGCGCGAGCGCAGCGCGGTCATAGACCGGCGGCTTGCCCATGTTCATCTGCTTCTTGCGCTTCAGGTCAAGCTCGACCGGCGTCTCGAAACACTCATACAGGCGGCCCAGCTCGATCAGGCGCTGCTTTGCGGCGTCGTAGCGGTCAAGGCGCTTGGATTGGTATTCGACACGGTCCCAGGTGATCCCCAGCCAGGTGAGGTCTTCCATGATCGCGTCGATATACTCCTGCTTCGAGCGTTCGGGATCGGTGTCGTCGATGCGCAGAATGAAGGTTCCCCCGGCCTGCCGCGCCAATGCGGCGTTGAACAGGGCCGCCCGAAGGTTGCCGATGTGCAGATAGCCGGTGGGGGACGGGGCGAAACGGGTGGTTGTCATAGCGTGCGGTCCAGATGGGAAAGGTGCAGAAGGCTCTTTCACAGGTGGCGGTCAATGTCCATATTGGCAAGATGCAGCGTCGCAGGCGAAACCGGATCAGACATTTGGGCCCCTTTGCTCTGCTCCTCAACCTTTTTGTGTTCGTGGCGGTCGCCTTTGTTCTGGGCGGCGACGCGGTCAACGGGCGTCGGGCGGGGGGTGTTCACTACCTGTCCAGGGGCGGGGTCGAAACCGAAGTCGCCCCCGCGGTCTGGTGGTATTCGCAGATCCACGCCACGGTGACCTTCGGCAGCTTCGCGCTCTACCTTGTTTACCGGCTGTGGCGTCGCACCCGCCGCTAGGACGGCGTGATCGTCCAGCGTGTGCCAAGATCCTCAAGTCCGGCGCGCACGATCTCTTCCAGCACCTGCAGGTCCACGTCCGCCAACTTGTTGATATAAAGACAGGCTTTGCCGGTCTTGTGCTTGCCAAGCCGGTCCAGCAGGCCCCCGAAATTCTGGTAGCCCGGCATGATATAGAGGGTCAGGTTCGCCTTGCGCGGGCTGAACCCGGTTGCCAGACAATCCCCCTCCCGTCCGCTGTCATAGATGTAGTGGTAGCTTCCGTAGCCAATCATCGTTGGACCCCACATGCGCGGCTGCCAGCCGGTCACCCGACGAAACATCGCATCCAGCGTCAGCGCGTCGGCGCGGCGCACCGGATGTTCGACCGCCTGCAGAAAGGCCTGCACGTCCACGTCTGTCGGTTTGGTCTTGTTGTCTGCCATGGCGCGGCCTCCTGACGGCAGGGTATCACAGCACATCGCAATACAAAAAGGCCCGCCGCAGATGCGACGGGCCCCTGTTGGAGAAACAGGTTCGACTTACTTGACGATGCCGATGATGGCGTTCGTCTCGGTGTCAACCAGAACGGGCGTGCCGTTCACCCAAAGGTAGTGATATTCACTGTTCGGGATCTCATAGGTCTCGACAGTATCCGGGATGGCTGCGCCGACCACGACTTCACCGTCCAGATAGACCGTGTCGACGGGGTTTTCTGCGACATAGACAATGTTGTCCTCGGTGATTTCCTCGGTCACGTCACCGGCCACGGCGCCCGCAAGACCCGAAGCCACGATGGTGCCGATGGGTCCGCCCAGCGCATAGGCCGTCAGCGCACCAACTGTCGCACCGGCAGCAGCGCCAGTGCCTTCGTTGCTCTCAACTTCGGCGGTGGTCAGGGTCACGATTTCGACCTTTTCGGGACCTTGTTGCATGGATCAGCGATTTTCCGGTATCGGGGTGACAGGTTTTCGGGAAGGACGATCTGATGCCGTACA
>NZ_QCYG01000005.1 GCF_003072065.1 Thalassorhabdomicrobium marinisediminis | reverse complement strand
AGGAAGGGGTGGGGCAACTGGAAGCGAAGCTCGAAGAACTTATGAGCGACTTCACCGCGATCCGCACGTCAATGGAAAGTCACGCGAAATCTCTGGAAGCGCTGGTTCCCCGAGCAGACGCGATGGGCGCGTTGCAGAAGACGCAGCTGCAAATCATGGGAGCCTTGGAGAACCTCGCTTCAGCCATCAGCTCGATCCAGGAGCAATTGGGGCTGCCGGCCTTCGACGATGCGACGTGATCCGGTTGGTAAAGCGTGGCAACCTGGGCTTGAAGGCTGTCTACATCTCAAAAAGCAGTGGATCATTGGTTTTGGAAAGCGCTCGCGGCCAAGTCGCAATCGGACGCGATGGTCGTTTTCACATTCTTTGTGACGGCAGTCATGAAGCAGCGGATATCATTGCAGCAGATGTGGCATCCGCCGTGGGAGTCGGCTTGATAGACGTTGAACCTGATGTCATCGAGGACGCGTTTGATCTGGATTGCTGATCATACCAACGTGTTGGCAGCACATACTGCGCAAAGATCTTTGCTCTGTCACTTCTTAACTCCCATGGGAAACGGATTGCAAATTTCCAATGGTCAGCATTGAGGGGTTCGCGTTGGTTCCGCATGTTGCCTTTCGGCGTGCTACGGCTCATTTTTCCCAGTGCGGAATCCAGTCTCCCTCGAGGCGAAGTGACACTCCGGCGGCGTCTTCTTCCAATTTGACAACGTGCAGTTCGCCCTTGTCGCCGCCGTAGGTCGCGCGTGCCTTTTCAAACTGTTCGCTGACCAGACGTGTCGCCGGAGCCGCTGTGCCTGCATCGTCACAGGCTTCGACGATCAGCCCCATGTCTTTCTTGCAAAGATCCAAGGTGAACGATGGGTCGTAATGGCCGGCGAACACGGACGGCGCGTCATGGTGCATGCACCAGCTTTCGCTCGCACCGATCTTGAGCGCGGGCCACGCGCGCGACAGATCGACGCCAGATTTCACGGCCATCACCAGCGCTTCGCCCATCGCGGTCGCGTGGATTGCCCAAAGCTGGTTGCTTGCAAGTTTGGTGATCGACCCACAGCCGTTTCCGCCCATGTAGTAGGTTGGGCCCATGAGTTCTGTAACCGGTCTGATCCGCTCGACCACATCCTCGTCGCCGCCGGCAAACTGCGGCATGTTGCCGGTGCGCGCGCCGTCCACGGCTCCCGATACCGGGGCATCCACGGCGTGGGCGCCAAGGGCTTCGATTTCTGCCGCAAGTGCTTTCGCGAGGGCCGGTTGATTGGTGGTCATGTCGACCCAGATTTGCCCTTCGGACATGCACGACAATAGCCCGTTCTCGCCCCTCACAATCTGCTTGATTTGGTCGGGGCCGAAAACCATTGTGAATACAATGTCAGCGTCTTTGGCCGCGTCTGCGGGCGTATCCGCCCAACGGGCACCACGCGCCAAGTGCAATGACCCCCGATCGGGATCAAGGTCGCAGACGGTCAAATCGTGCCCACCCGCGATCAGGTTCAAGGCGGCGGGGCCACCCATCGTACCCAAGCCAATAAATCCGATGCGCATTTGACTTTGCCGCTCCCGTGTCTGAACTCTGTGCTGATTTCGCGGGCCAGGCCGCTGCTCATTGCTCTCGGATATTGTAGCGGGTTGCAACCCCATTCGAGGGGGGGTCGAACCCATTGATTTCGGGTCAAGCGCGCGATCAAGGCCTCAATAAAATCGGGATGAACATGCTTGTTTTCTTCGGGATGAGCGATGCGCTCATACGTGAACTGATTGCCCATGCTCGCGAACTGGAACGTCCACAAACCCACAAGAACATCGAACGTCACCGTCCAACATCCCCCATCTGTCGTGGCACATTCCATGGGGATTTATTTCGGGTCTTGCAATCGTTTCTGCACAATCAAAAGCTGATGAACCGCGTGATTTTAAGGGGCTGTTAACCGCGCCTAAGTTGCCCTAAGGATTCGTGCGAAGCTCAAATCTTTCGTAGAGGTCGGAACCATGACTTATTTTTCTGATGCGTTTTCAATGAGTAATACTCCAGAAATAGCCATTCGACGCGATCTGCATCGGTATCCCGAAACTGCGTTTCTGGAGTATCGCACAGCGTCCCGGGTCGCGGAGACGTTGGACGGCCTGGGGTATGAGGTCCGCACGGGAGAGGCTGTCATGAACCCCGCCTCGGTGAGTAATCCGCCGTCGGAAGAGGCTGCTGCAGAAGCCGTGAAACGTGCCCTTTCTACAGGTGGCATCGCACATTGGATTGAACAGATGCACGGCGGACTGACGGCAGTTGTTGCCGAAAAACGGTTCGGGGACGGGCCGGTCCTGGCTTTCCGGTTCGATATGGATGCGTTGACCCTTGTGGAAACCGAAGCGACGGATCACGGGCCGAACCAGCATGGCTGCGCCTCCACCGACCCCGAGAGAATGCACGGTTGCGGCCATGACGGCCACGTCGCGATCGGTCTGACGCTGGCGCGCACCCTGGCCGAAATGCAGGGGTTGGGCGGCACGGTGCGGTTCATTTTCCAACCCGCTGAAGAGGGCGGTCGCGGTGCGGTTCCCATCATCGATGCCGGTGTGCTGGATGATGTGGATTTCCTGTTCGTGGCGCATCTGGGCTGTTTTCTGGGTTCGGGGAAGGTGGCCCCGGACGCTTCGGGTTTCCTGCATTCAACCAAGTTCGAGGTGACTTTTGAGGGGCAAGCCTCCCACGCGGCGATGGCCCCGCAAGAGGGGCGCAATGCGCTGATGGCCGGCGCGACGGCGCTGCTGAACCTGCAAGGGATTTCGCGCATCGCAGGCGAGGACTCCTTTGTGAACGTCGGCAAGATGAGCGGCGGCACCACCTTCAACATCATCGCCGATCACTGCGAGATGGCGGTGGAGGTGCGGGCCGAGACCACCGCCGGTCACGCCTACATGCTGGAGCGGGCCGAGGCGATCATTGCAGGGGCGGCGCAATTGCACGCTGCCAGCCATGAGATGCGAATCGTTTCGCAGCTCAACGGCAACTGGAATCACCCGGATGCACTGGCGATCATCGACCGCGCGGCCCGCAGCCTGTCCGATTTGGAGGTGGTCAAGAGCTGGCCCATTGGCGGCGGCGACGATGCTTCGAAGATGATCGCGCGGGTAAACGAGCGTGGCGGGGTTGCCGCATATTTCCTAATCGGATCAGATATTACCGCGCCGCATCACGCGGAAAATTTCGATTTCGACGAGGCTTCTCTTGTGTCGGGGCGGCGGGTGTTCGAGGCCATCGCTCAGGAAATTCTGGGAAAAGCGTTAACAAGGTCTTGATCGTGGCACTTTTTTCCGCCTAAGGTTAAACGATTAAGCAAGCCGCTCGCCAAAGGACCGCGATGAAACCCAAACTCAGCGATATTGCGCGCAACCTGTCCGTGTCCTCGGCCACGGTCTCGCTCGCGCTGTCGGGTAAGGGGCGCGTGTCGCGGGACATGGTGGAACGGGTCGAAGCCGAGGCGCGGCGGATTGGTTATGCGCCCAATCAGATGGGTAAGGCCTTGCGCACCGGGCGCAGCACGATCATCGGACTGGTGCTCCCCGACGTCGGGAACCCGCTGTTCCCGCGCATGGCCCGTTCAATCGTGCAGGCGGCGGAGGATCAGGGCTACGGCGTTTTGATCGCCGACAGCCATTCCGGCGCGCAAACCCAAGACCGCGCGGTACAGCGGTTGGTGGATTTCGGCTCGGACGGGATTCTGGTGATCCCGCGCAAGGGCACCCGGATTGGCAGCAGCGATATTCCCACGGCGGTCATCGACGCGCCGACATCGCCGCTGAACATCGTGTCTGCCGACCACCATCAGGGTGGCGCGCTTGCAGTGCGCCACCTGCGCGAACAGGGGCACCAGAAGATCCTGTGTCTGGGTGGGTCGAGCGCCTCATTGGTGCAGCGCACCCGCGTAGAGGGCATGCAGAGCGCCGCCGACGGGGCAGAGGTCACCGTGCACTGGATGAACGAAAGCACGCCGGACATTCCGGCGCTGGTGAGGCAGGGCGTCACGGCGATTGCCACCACCTCGGATTTGATGGCGGTGCAGGTGTTGACCGAACTGGGCGCGGCGGGGCTACGGGTGCCGCAGGATGTCTCGCTTGTCGGCTTTGACGATTTGGATGTTGGCCAAATGATACGACCGAAACTGAGCACTGTCGGCACCTCGGAGACCGAGATTGGCCGCCGTGCGATTGCCGGCCTGATCGCGATGATCAACGGCGGGGAACGCCCCAAAGACGATGTCGTTCCGATGCACCTCGTGCAGCGAGAGACGGCAATAGAGATCAAACCAGGAGGAGACGAACAATGAAACTGAAGGCAATTCTTGGCGGCGCAGCCGCCACGGCGCTGGTCGCCAGTGGCGCTTTGGCGCAGGATCGGACCTTGACCATTTCGGTCTACGCCTTTGCGCAGGACGAGTTCAAGGAACTGGTCTACGACCCCTTTGAAGAGATTTGCAACTGCGAGCTGGTGGTCGAGACCGGCAACTCGGTCGAGCGCATGTCGAAGATTGAAGCCAACCGCGACAACCCGGTGATCGATATGGCGGTCATGTCGTTGCATGATGCCCTGTCGCTGTCGCGGGCCGATCTCTTGCAGCCGATCGAAACCTCGACGCTGAGCAACTACGATGATCTGTTCGAGGTCGCCAAGGACCCGCTCGGGAATGGCGAAGCCGTGGGCTACACGCTTTATGCGACCTCGGTGGTCTACCGGTCCGACAAGGTGACGATCGACAGCTGGGCCGACCTGTTCCAGAACGACTTGGCGGGCCGCGTCGCGCTGCCCGATATCACCACCAACCAAGGCGCGCGCGTGCTGTGGATGCTGGGCAAGGCCATGGGCGACGAAGATATGTCGCTGGCCGCGCCAATGGCGCAGGTGGGTGAGAAGGCCGATGATATCGCGACGTTCTATCAGCGGTCCTCGCAGCTGGCCCAACTTGTTCAGCAGGACGAAGTCTGGGCCGCCCCGGTGGGCCGTTTTGCCTGGAGCCGGTTCAAGGACAACGGGCTCGACATGGTCTGGGCCGAGCCTGCCGAAGGTCAGTTCGGCGATATGAACGTGATGGTCATGCCGGCGAATATTCCCGAAGAGAATGCTGAGCTGGCGCTTGAGTTCATGGACTTCTGGCTGTCGCCCGAGATCCAGTTGGCCTTGGCCGAGGCGCAGATCGACAGCCCGGTGAACTCCACAGTCGAAGTGTCGGACGAAGCCGCCGAAGGTCTGACCGTGGGCGCCGATCTGATCGAGAGCCTGCACTTCATGGAGCCCGCCGTCATTCTGGATAACCGCGACCAGTGGTTGAATGACTGGAACGACACCGTCATCAAGTAAGGCTGACCACGATGTTTGAAAACAGAACCACCGGTCTGTTGCTGGTCCTGCCCGCGGCGTTATTCGCCGCGGTGCTGTTCCTGGTGCCAGTCGGGATCCTGCTGTCAGAGGCCTTCCGTTCCGACGGGGGCAGCTTCAGCATTCAAGCCTATATCGACTTCTTTTCGTCGAGCCGGAACAACACCGTCTTCTGGCGGTCGTTGAAACTGGGGCTTTACGTGATGCTGACCTCTGCAGTGATCGGCTATGCCACTGCGTTCTGCATCGTGCAATTAAAACCAAAATCTCGGGGGCGGATCTTCGCGCTGATCATCCTGCCCCTGATGATTTCGCCGGTCGCGCGGACCTATGCGTGGCTGGTCATTCTGGGGCGCACCGGGCTGGTCAATCAGGTATTGATCGGGCTGGGCCTCACCGAAGACGGCCTGCGGATCCTGTTCACGGAAACGGCTGTGTTCATCGGGCTGCTGCAATTGTTCCTGCCGTTGATGATCATCTCGCTGATGTCGTCGATGGAGAACATGCCACGCGATGTCATCCCCGCCGCTCGGGTGCTGGGGGCAAGCTGGTTCAGCGTGTTCTTCCGCGTCATCCTGCCGCTGACCCGCGAAGGTCTGGTGGTCGGCGGGACGCTGGTCTTTGCCGGGTCGATGACCGCCTATATCACCCCTGCAATCTTGGGTGGATCGAAGGTGCTGATGCTGGAAACGCTGCTGTATCAGCGGGTGACCGTGGCCAATGACTACACCTCGGCCAGCGTGATCGCGATGATCCTTGTTATGATGAGCGTGGTAACGAACCTGCTCCTCAAGCGGCTGGCAAAGCCCAGAAACCGGAGGGTCTGAGATGAAAACGTCATCTTTCGCAAACTGGACGATCATCGGGCTGACGCTCACTTTTCTGATCGGTCCATTCATCGTCATCATCCTTGCGGCAATGACCGACGGCAACAACCTGGCCTTCCCGCCGGAGGGTCTGTCGCTGCGCTGGTTCGTCAAGGTCTTCACCATCGAGAGCTTCCGCGATTCCTTTGTGATTTCGATGGTGCTGGCTATCTTTGGCACGCTGGCGGCCTTGGTGATCGGAGTGCCCGCAGCCTATGCGATTTCGCGCTACAAGGTGCCGGGGGCAGGGGCCGTTCAGCTGATCGTGTCCTCGCCGCTCATCGTGCCGGGAATCATCGTGGGCTTGGCGCTGTTGCGATACCTCGTCATTCCGACCGGGTTCACGATTTTCGCGACACTGTTCCTGGCGCATACTGCGTTGATCCTGCCTTACGCGGTGCGGGTCGTGACATCATCGTTGCAGAACCTGCGCACGGATGTGGAAGAGGCAGCGCTGATCCTGGGCTGTTCGCGCCTTGGCTCGTTCTTCCGCGTGGTGTTCCCGAACATTCGCGGCGGCATCCTTGCGGCATTCATCCTTGGGTTTGTCACTTCATTCAATCAGGTGCCTGTGTCGCTGTTCCTGTCGGGACCCGGCGTGCGGACGCTGCCGATTGATATGCTTGCCTATATGGAAACCACTTATGACCCGTCGGTCGCGGCCTTGGCCTGCCTCCTGGCGTTCATGTCGGTCGGGATCGTGTTCCTTGCCGAAAGATTCTTGGGATTTTCGAAATATGTCTGACTATGTGAAACTCGATGATGTCACGCTCGCTTACGGTGACGTGGTGGCCGTGCCGAACCTCAGCTTTGAGATCGGCAAGGGGGAACTGATTGCCCTGCTGGGGCCTTCGGGCTGCGGCAAGACCACGACGATGCGGGCGATTGCGGGACTTATGGGGCTGGCCTCCGGGTCGATCCATATCGACGGGCGCGATGTGACCAATCTGCCGCCATCCAAACGCGAAGTCGGGCTGGTGTTCCAGTCCTACGCGTTGTTCCCGCATCTGTCGGTCTACGAGAACGTGGCCTTCGGGCTGAAGATGCGCGGCGAGAAGAACATCAAGCCGAAGGTTGAGGCGGCGATCGAGTCGGTCGGTCTGTCGCAATTCGCCAACCGGTTGACGCCGGACCTGTCGGGCGGTCAGCAGCAGCGGGTGTCGCTGGCACGCTCGCTGGTGGTGGAGCCGAAAGTGTTGTTGCTGGACGAGCCGCTGTCGAACCTTGACGCGCGGCTGCGGCTTGAGATGCAGATGGTGTTGAAAGACATCCAGAAGCGCACCGGCGTGACGATGATCTTCGTCACCCACGACCAGAGCGAAGCCCTCGCGCTGGCGGACCGGATCGTGCTGATGAAGGACGGCAAGATCGTCCAGTCGGGGCTGGCCGAAGATATGTATAATGCGCCGGAAACCCGTTTTGCGGCGGATTTCTTCGGCTTCGAGAACATACTGCCAGGTGAGGATGGCCGCGAACGTGCTTGGCGTCCGAATGCGATCCGCCTTGGTGAGGGGCCCTACGAGGGGCGCATCCGCGGCATGTCCTTCGGCGGCGATTACCGGACCTACGTGATCGAGACCGACAGGGGCCAGATCAAGGGCGCGGTCGCAGCGGATCTGCCAGCCTATGCCGAGGGCGAAACCGTGCGGTTCGATCTGCCGATGGCGCAGGCCGTGGCGCTGCAGGCCGGATAATGTCGGCCCTGTGGATTGATACCGACATGGGCAGCGATGACGTCTTTGCGATCATTGCGGCCCATGCCCATCGCCGGATCGACGGTGTCTCGCTGGTGTCGGGCAACGCGCCCTTGCCGCAGGTGGTGCGCAATGCCCACCGTTGCAGTGCGGCCTTCGGTTGGGAGTTTCCCTTTTACGCCGGGGCCGATCGTCCGATCCTAGGCCCGCTGGAAACGGCGGAGCGGATACTGGGGCCCGAGGGCCTGCCAGTGCGCGGCGAAGGGCCGTTGCTGCCGCAAGTTGCGGAGCCTGCCTTGCCGGCGTTCCTTGAGCCGTTGTGCGATTGGCTACAGCGTGACGACGGGCCGCGCCACATTCTGGCGTTGGGGCCGCTGACCAATCTGGCGCTGCTGGCGCTGGTGCGACCCGAGCTGATCGCGCGGATCGACCGACTGGTCTGGATGGGTGGGGCCGTCGGGCGCGGCAATCACACGCCCTCGGCCGAGTTCAACGCGTTTGCCGATCCCGAAGCGGTGCAGATTGTGCTGGACCGGGGGATGACGCCGGACGTGATCGATTTGGACGCCTGCCGCAAGGTGCTGATCGACGAGGATGACGTGACCGCGCAGGCGGAGAACACCTCGGCCCGCGGAGTCATCCTGACGCGGCTATTGGGCGGTTATCTCGACATCGCGCTGAGCCGGGGTCGCAAGGCGATGGGGCTTTATGATCCGGTGGCCGCTGCGGCGATGATCGCACCGGAGCATTTCACCTTTGCCCCTGCCGAAACACGGGTCGAATGCGCAGGCCCGGTGACGCGCGGCCGCACCGCGACCGATTTCATAAGCACCGCGCCCAACAGCCGCTATGCGGTTGATCTGGACGCCGAGGCCATCCGGACGCTGTGTCTGGGTGCGCTGACGACCATCTGACATGAAAGTTCGACGATGACGCTGAGTGATGCCTTTTTTCAGGCCCTTCCGAAGGTGGATATCCATTGCCACCTTTATGGCACGATCCGTGAAGAGACCCTGTGGGACATGGTGCAACAGGTGGGCGCGCCGATCAGCCGCGCCGATGTGGCGGGCTATTTCATTCGCGGCGAAAAACCCAAAGGGGTATTGCACGCCTTTCGCTTCATGGAAGAGCATGTGTTCACCAGACCCGAGTTCCTGCACCGGCTGACCTATGAGTGTCTTGAGGATATGGCGCGGGAGACCGTGCTGTATTGCGAACTGTTCTGGAATTCCACCGGGGTGCTGGCGCACCAGCCGCAGTTGAGCTTCGAGGTGTTGCAGGCAGCGATCACCGACGCGATGCAGCAGGCCGAACGCGATCTGGGAATCGTGGCCCGACTGGTCCATGCGATCGACCGACAAGCCACACCCGAGGATGCCGTGACGATGGTGCAAAACGCGCTGACGCACTGCGATGCGCGGGCGGTGGGGATCGGCGCGGACTACCTCGAGACCGGGCACCCGCCAGAGAAATTCTGGAAAGCCTACCGCATGGCACGGGCAGGCGGCCTCAAGACGACGATGCACGCGGGCGAATTCGGCTGCCACTGGCGCAACGTCGAGACGGCCTTCGACCTGCTCGAGGTCGACCGTCTGGATCACTGCTACACGATCATCGACAACCCGGACTTGCTGGCGCGGGTGGCGCAATCGGGGATCGTGGTGACGGTGGTGCCGACCAATTCCTATTACCTGCGCACGCTGGCGCCTTCGGACTGGGCGGAGAAACACCCGCTGCGCCGGATGCTGGCCTCAGAGCTGAAACTGCATCCGAACACGGACGATCCGACCTTTCACAACATCACACCCGCCGGGGTCTGGGCGATGATGCATCGCGACTTCGGTGTGCCCCTTGCGCAGATCGAGGCGATGACGTGGAACGGGCTTGAGAGCGCCTGGATCGAAGGGGAGGAGCGCGCCGCTCTGACCCGGATCTTTGAACGGGAATGGCAGACCGCGCTGACCCATGTCTGAGGCGCAGCGCGGCACACTGGCGCTGGTGATGGTCGCCGCGCTGGGTTCGATCATGGGCGTGTTTTCCAAAGCGCTGTCCCCCTCTCTTGAGGTCACGCAACAGGTGGCGCTGCGCTGTGCCTTGGGGGCGGCGGTGCTGCTGCCGCTGGCAATGCGCCCCGCGGCGCGGGCAAGGATCGCGTCGGTCAGCAGGGCGGACCTGAGCCGCATCGTGGTCTCGACGCTGTCGATCTATGTGATGGCGATCTCGCTCAATACATTTGCCTATGTGAACGGAAAATACGGCGCGGCGGCGACGGTGATGGCCTTGCCGTTCTCGGCCTTCCTCGGGTTCTTGCTGTATCGCGAACGCTTCTCGGGGCGGCAGATCGCCACCATCGTCATGGCCAGTCTCGGGGCGGTGATCGTCATCGGGGCGAGTTTCGCTGTGTCGTGGGGCGATGCGCTGGCGATGCTGGCGGCGCTGGGGTCGGCGTTCTTCATGAGCCTGGGGATCATGTCGCAACGGGGGCTGACCGCGGCGCTGAGCATTGCCGAGAAAACCTTTTTGATGTTGGCGATCGCGGCGCTGGTGCTGCTCGTGTTGAGTGCCGCTCTGATGGGGTTCGGGCAGGATGCGCCGCATCTGGATGGCCGGGTGCTGCTGATCGGGCTGATCGCCGGGGTGGCGAACGTCGGCTTTCTGTTCGGCACCAATTATGGGGTCAAACGGGTGCATGCGACCATCGTCAACAACGCGCTGGCCCTGCAGACAGTGTTCGCCGCCGTAGTGGCTTGGCTGGTCTATGACAGCCTGTTTACGCCAAACGAATATATCGGAGCAGCACTGATCGTGTTGTCTGTTCTCTTGCATCGCCGGACGGTTAATCCACCGCGTCCCTGAAGTCAGAACGGATCGATGCCGGAAGTAAGCTCGCTATGAGTTCTGCCGAATTTTGTTAACTTATCTTAAAGTGGTTGCGGGATTCGCGGTGCGCTTTCACCGCGTCCACAAAGCAGTAAACGCATTTGACGTCTTCGCGCGGCCGCAGACAGTGGATGACGCGAGAGCGCTTTAATGCAGCAGGTATTTCACCAACGCCAAAACGATACCGATTCCGCTGGTGAATGCGCCGTGAATAAGCCCGGGGAGGGCGCGTCGATAGATGACCCAGCCGATGCTGTAGCCGTAGACGGCCATAAGGCTGATCGCGGAGATCTGCGCAAGCGCTATGCCGGTGTCATAGGTGTAAATCCCCGTAGCAGCGGCAGCGATCAGCAGGGTGGGGATATTGGCGGCGATCAGCGTCGGATAGCTTTGGAGCCAGCCGTGGCGTATCTCGGCCCAGCCAAAGGACTTTCGTTGCTGGACCGCGTCCGATGAAATCTTGGCAAAGGATTCCGCCAATGCGATGGCAAAGATCGATCCGAACAGGACCACGGCGGTCTTAATCGGGTCGGTCTCGTCATGGCCCGTTGCCATCAGCAACGCCATGACGGTGATGGACCCTTATCGCTCCAGCGCTTCCAGCGGTTGTGGAGCGTCTTGTGCGGCCCATATTCCGCAGGCGCCACGCGCCAACGCAACCCATTGCGATTAATAAAAATAATGCCACTGAGCACGCGCTGATTATCGACTCGCGGCTTACCGTGGGACTTGGGGAAATAGGGCTCAAGACGCGCCATCTGCGCGTCACTCAACCAGAAAAGATCAGACATGTTCATCGCGCGTTCATCGAGCCGTGAATCATGGCATCAGCGGGAAATCAATGGGTTCTGAGCCTAAGTCAGCACCGCCAACTCAAATCAGATACAATGTCCTGAACAGACTCTGGCGATCCCAACACAATCAATTCTATGTGCCGGCGGGTCCTACTGAGAAGGTCGCTGCGCAGTCCGCATTAAAGGCGCTCTCAAGCACGTTGAATAAAGCTCTGATGCAACATCTGACCGGCTACAAGACCGTCGCGGGGGGGATTCACTACTCGTCGGGGGTCGCGTATGATCAACCTCATAAGCGCGCTCAGGATATCAGCGCGTGGCGACGCGACCATTCAGTCTGGCTGCACCGGACAGTTGCGGAGGGTGACGCGTCGCAAATTGTCCCGCGCGATCCGGTTGACCGTGCATTTCAGCTGATGGAAGCGTTGCCCCGCCCGGCCCGGATGGTCTGGACCTATGGGCAAGATCAAACTGGGCGGCACCATTTCGTTCTGTGCCTCCCGCCGAGTCCCGACATGTCGTTCCGGTGATGTCATTGCAGGACAGCCGTTTGGATACGGATCAGGACGGGTCAATCGGCGCTGAGATGGCGTAACGCTACATGGCCAATGCCAGCTTCGTCGCGCTTGCGGGTGCCTTGCGGCTCTTCACAGGAAAGCGCCTGGGTCGCACCGTCTTCACCGCATATGAAGCGGATGATCCATTATCGTTCGAGACGCTTGCGCCAGTGTCGCAGCTCCAGATCTCTGCGACGGGATGGGGCGTTCCGCCCAACCTGCTAAAGGCCCAACCGGTGCGCGGAATGGTGGGAGAAGCGGTCTCTGCGGCCAAATTCGCACGTGCGGAGGACGCGCACTGGACAGCACCGCCTTTGGGTGTGGTTGCATAGGGGCGATCGTCTTGCCGGCCCCAATGGGGCGGGGACAGGTAAGGAGAGTCGCGGTCGAAAGCCCGGGGAATTTCCAATTGGCCAAGGCCCTTTCGCACGCCCCCAGCCAAATCTTGACATGAACCTTGATTCATGTTTCAGATTCAGCATTCCAAGGGAGGAAAACCAGTGATGAACCGCACACTTATTGCCGCGTTGCTTGGCTCTGCCATGGCCGCGCCGCTAGCCGCAGAGATTCGCATCGGCCATGTTTACGGCCAGACCGGCGCGCTTGAAGCCTATGCCGCGCAAAGTCACACCGGCCTGATGCTCGGGCTGGAATATGCGACGAACGGAACCATGGAGATCGACGGGGAGCCGATCAAGGTTCTTGAATACGACACCCAACTTGATCCCGCCCGCGGGCGCGCGATGCTGGCCGAAGCCTATGGCGACGACGATGTGCATATCGCGGTGGGGCCGGTCTCTTCGGGGGTGGCGCTGGCGATGTTGCCCGTGGCCGAGGAATATGAACGTATCCTGATCGTCGAGCCTGCGGTGGCGGATTCGATCACCGGCGCGAACTGGAACCGCTATATCTTCCGCACCGGGCGCAACTCGTCCCAGGATGCGATTTCCAACGCCGTTGCGCTGGGGGAGGAGGGCGTGGCGATTGCCACCCTTGCGCAAGACTACGCCTTTGGCCGCGATGGTGTGACCGCCTTTGCCGAAGCGCTTGAGGGCACCGGCGCCGATCTTGTGCATCAGGAATTCGTGCCCACGGACACCACCGATTTCACCGCCGCCGCCGAGCGCATCTTCCAGGCGATGGGAGAGGTCGAGGCCGAGCGCAAGATGATCTTCGTGATCTGGGCGGGCGGGGGCAACCCGATGGGCGCGCTCAACGCCATGGACCCAAGCCGGTTCGGCGTCGAGATCGCCACCGGGGGCAACATTCTGCCCGCGCTGGTGGCCTACAAGGATCTGCCGGGGCTCGAGGGGGCGACCTATTACTACTACGACATCCCCCAGAACGAGGTGAACGACTGGCTGGTTGAGGCCCACTTCGACCGCTTCGACACGCCGCCGGACTTCTTCACCGCCGGCGGCATGGCCGCGGGCATTGCCGCTGTCGAGGCGATCCGCGCGGCCGGCACCCATGAGGATACCGAAGCCCTGATCGAGACCATGGAAGGCATGACATGGGAGACGCCGAAAGGCCCCATGACCTTCCGCCCCGAGGATCATCAGGCGATGCAGTCGATGTATCACTTCCGCATCGAAGCGCGCGATGACGTCGACTGGGGCGTTCCCGTGCTCGTGCGCGAGATCGGGGCTTCGGACATGGACGTGCCGGTCCGCAACTGATCCGACGCAGGGGCGGGCGCATGCGCTGTGCCCGCCCGCTTAATCATTCCGGGACCCGTTCCATGACCCAGACTTTGCTGGAGACCACCGACCTGACGGTGCGGTTTGGCGGCCACGTGGCAGTCGACCGCGTCACCTGCAGCTTTCGCGCGGGCGAGCTGACGGCGATTGTCGGGCCCAATGGCGCGGGCAAGACCACCTATTTCAACCTGATCTCCGGCCAGATTGGTGCCACCGCCGGTCGCGTGACCCTCAAGGGGCAGGACATCACCCGCTTGAGCGTGTCGCGCCGCTGCCGCCTTGGCCTTGGCCGTGCTTTCCAACTGACCAACCTGTTCCCCGAGTTGAGCG
This sequence comes from Thalassorhabdomicrobium marinisediminis, assembly GCF_003072065.1. Taxonomy (GTDB): domain Bacteria; phylum Pseudomonadota; class Alphaproteobacteria; order Rhodobacterales; family Rhodobacteraceae; genus Octadecabacter; species Octadecabacter marinisediminis. Next base: position 301,220 of record NZ_QCYG01000005.1, on the reverse strand, counting down.
TGTTCGAGAACGTGCGCCTTGTGATGCAGACCCGTATGGGGCGGGGGCTGAACCTGTTGTCCACCGCTGAAAGCCACGCCGACGTGAGCCATGCCGCGCTGGCGGTGCTGGAGCGCGTGCGCCTCGACCGGTTGCGCGACCAGAAGGTGTCGGAACTCAGCCACGGCAACCAGCGCAAGCTTGAGGTGGCCATGCTGATCGCGCTGGAGCCGGACGTCTATATGTTCGACGAACCCACGGCGGGGATGAGCGTCGATGAAGCGCCCGTGGTGCTCGACCTGATTACCGAGCTGAAACAGGATCGCAGCCGCACCATCCTGCTGGTCGAGCACAAAATGGACGTGATCCGCACGCTCGCCGACCGGATCATCGTGCTGCATAACGGCGCGCTGGTGGCGGACGGCCCCCCCGCAGAGGTCATGGCCTCGGACGTGGTGCAAGAGGCTTACATGGGCAAGGAGATCGAGGATGTCTGAGCCGATCCTGTCCCTTGAGGCGGTGGAAACCGACATCGCCCAGTATCACATCCTGAAAGGGGTGAGCCTGAGCGTCCCGCGCGGGCAGGTGACCATGCTGCTGGGGCGCAACGGCGTGGGCAAGACGACCACCATGCGCACGATCATGGGACTGCTGCGCAACAAAGCGGGGCAAATCCGCTTCGACGGGGCCGAGATCAGCGGCGAGCTTGCGTCGTCCCGCTGTCGCGCGGGCATCGGTTTCGTGCCCGAGGATATGGGCATTTTCAGCGCGCTGACCGTGGAAGAGAACATGATCCTTGCCGCCGTCTCGGGCGCGCCGGACCGCGCGCGGCTGGATTGGCTGTTCACCGTTTTCCCGCCGCTCAAAACCTTCTGGAAGGCCCCTGCGGGGACCTTGTCGGGCGGGCAGAAACAGATGCTGTCCATCGCCCGCGCCATGATCGAAGACCGAAAGCTTTACCTGATCGACGAGCCGACCAAGGGTCTGGCCCCCGCGATCGTCTCGACCATGGTCGGGGCCCTGCGCGAGCTGAAGCGACAGGGCGCGTCGATCCTCATGGTGGAACAGAATTTCGCCGTGGCACGCGCGCTGGGCGATCATTGCGTCGTGATGGACGACGGCCGCGCGACCTGGAGCGGTGCGATGGCGGATCTGGCCACCGATCACGCGTTGCAGGAACGGCTGATGGGCCTGAGCATGGAGGCTGGATAACGCATGAGCGCCGCACCCGACCACACCCCGACATTCGCCAAGCATTCGATCACCGACCGGATCGGACAGGCCGCGCCCTATCTTCTGGTGCCGGTGCTGATCCTTGCCGGGTTCATCGCCATCGGTGCGCCCACAAGCTGGCTGACGCTGACCGTCTCGGGCCTTGCCATGGGGATGATGATCTTCATCATGGCCTCGGGTCTGACGCTGGTGTTCGGGTTGATGGATATCATCAACTTCGGCCACGGGGCCTTCATTTCGCTGGGCGCCTTCGTCGGGGTCAGCGTGTTGTTCGGGCTGGGGGGCTGGACCGATGCGGCGTCCCTGCCGCTCAACATCGCGGCGATCCTGCTGGCGATCCTCGCGGCGATGCTGCTGACGGGCGCGCTGGCCTGGGCGTTCGAGCGGGTGATCGTGCGGCCGGTCTATGGCTCGCACCTCAAGCAGATCCTGATCACCGTGGGCGCGCTTATCGTCATAGAAGAGGCGATCCACGTGATCTGGGGCGGAGAGGAGACCTTCCTCAACCGGCCCAATGCCCTGCGCGGGGCGGTGACCTTTGCCGGTGCCGCGCTTGAGAAATACCGCATCCTTGCGGTGGTCGTTGGGCTGGCGATCTTCTTTGGGCTGCGGCTGGTGCTGCAACGCACCAAGATCGGGCTGATTGTGCGGGCGGGGGTTGAGAACCCAGACATGGTCGAGGCGCTGGGCTACCGGTTGCGGCTGGTCTTCGTCGGCGTGTTCATCGCAGGGTCCGCCTTGGCGGGACTCGGCGGGGTGATGTGGGCGCTGTATGAGCAGGTCATCACCGCCGGCATGGGCGAGAACATGATGGTGTTGATCTTCATCGTTGTCATCATCGGCGGCCTCGGCTCGGTCGAGGGGGCCTTTGTCGGCGCGCTTCTGGTGGGGCTGTTGCAGAACTACGTCGCCTTCCTTGAGCCGAAGCTCGCGCTGGTGTCGAACATCGGCCTGATGACCGTGATCCTGCTTTGGCGACCGCAGGGCATGATGACCGTGGCGAAAGGGTCCTGAGATGGTGCGTTTTCTGTTGTCCGGCGATGCCCCCCGCTCGCGCATTCTTGCGGTGCTTCTGGCGCTTGTGCTTGTGGGGCTGGCCTTTGCGCCCTTCATCTTCCCCGGCGTGCGGGCGCTGCACACGGCGGCGACGATTTGCATCTTCATTCTGCTCGTGGCGTCCTACGATCTGCTGTTGGGCTACACCGGCATCGTCAGCTTCGCGCATACGATGTTCTTCGGGCTGGGGGCCTATGGCGTGGCACTTGCCTCGGTCCACATGGGCCGCGGCTGGGACGCGCTGGCGGTGGGCACGCTGGCCGGGGCGCTGGCTGCGACGGTGCTGGCTTGGCTCATCGGGTTGTTCTCACTGCGGGTGCGGGCGATCTTCTTTGCCATGATCACGCTGGCCGTGGCCTCGGCGGTGGCGGTGCTGGTCAGCCAGCTTTACCAGTTGACGGGGGGCGAGGATGGTCTGACCTACCAGATCCCCCGCGAGCTTACCCCCGCGTTCCGCTTTGGCGAGCTGTTCGGCGTCCGGCTGAACGGGCGGCTGTTGAACTACTACCTTGTGTTCTTCACCTGTCTGGCGCTGTTCCTGCTGCTGCTGCGCATCGTCAATTCGCCCTTTGGCCGGGTGCTGCAAGCCATCCGCGAGAATGATTTCCGCGCCGAAGCGATCGGCTACCGCGTGGTGGTTTACCGCACGGCGGCCACCTGCATGTCCGCCGCCATCGCCGCGCTGGCGGGAAGCCTTTACGCTATCTGGCTGCGCTACGTGGGGCCGGACACGACGCTGAGCTTCGAGATCATGATCGACGTGCTGCTCATGGTGGTGATCGGCGGCATGGGCACCATGTATGGCGCGGTGATCGGGGCCACGATTTTCGTGCTGGCGCAGAACTACCTGCAAAACCTCATGGGGTTGGCGGCCGAGGCCACGGCGGGCCTGCCGCTGATCCCCGACCTTGTGGACCCGAACCGATGGCTGATGTGGCTGGGCGTGCTCTTCGTGCTGAGCGTCTATTTCTTCCCGACGGGCATTGTCGGCCGGTTGAGGGCAGGGCGCTGACCGGCCCGCAGCCGGTCCTGTTGCTGCATGGCTGGACCATGCAGGGTGCGATCTTCGACGATGTGATCGCGCGGCTGGGGCCCGGGTTCGACTGTTTTGCGCCCGACCTGCCCGGCCACGGGGCGGCGCGCGGCCAGCCCGCGACGCTGGACGCCTGTGCGCAGGCCGTCGCGGCGCATCTCGCACGGTGGCCCGGACAGCGGCCCCTTGTCCTCGGCTGGTCCATGGGCGCGACGGTCGCCTGGCGCTACATCGCGCAGCAGGGCAGCGACGCCATCGGCGGTTTGATGACCGTCGACATGAGCCCGCGCATGCGCCCCGCGCCCGACTGGCCCTTCGGGCTGAAGGATCAAACCGATGACAGCATCGCCGAGACCACAGCCCGGTTCGAGCGTGACTGGCCCGGCGCGACCTATGGCATCGCCGCCACCATGTTCGCCACCGCCGAAGCCGCACCCGGCCTGTCGCGGAATCAGACGCGGGACAGGATCCTGTTACAGGACCCGGACCGGATGCGCCCGCTCTGGCGGGACATGGTGGCCAGCGACGAACGCGCCACGATCCCGCGCATCGGTTGTCCCTATCTGGTAAGCTGCGGCGCGCAAAGCCGCGTCTATCCCACCGCTGCGACCGATTGGATCGTTGAACAGGCGCCACAGGCGCGGCGGCACGTTTTCGAGGATGCCGGCCATTCGCCCCATCTGGAGACGCCCGAAGCCTTCGTCGCCGTCGTGCGCGATTTCGCCCGGGGCTTGCGTCGCTAGGCGCCCACGTCCTTCGCCTTGACCAACGCGCGCCCGTCGCACAGCACGGTGCCATCGGGTGCCACGCAGGTGGCCCAGAGATCGACAAGATCTTTGTCCGCGCGGATCCGCGTCACTTCGACCGTGGCAGTCAGGAACACATCAAGCGGGGCGGGGGCTTTGAAATTCAGGTCCTGCTTGAGGTAGTTGGTCCCCGAGCCGGGCAGCTCCACCCCGAGCAGATAGGAAAACAGCGCGGCAATCAGCGGCTCCGGCACGTGCGTGGGCGCATCGACCCCCGACAGGGCCGCGAAATCGGCCAGATCGGCGGCGCCGAAGCTGCGGGTGATCCGGGCGGTCTGTCCGATCTGCATCACGCGACCTCCGTTTGGGCGACAAGCACTTCGGTCCCGTCCGCCGCGCGGCTGGCGCGCAAGCTCAGGGTGCCGGGCAGGGTGCCGGTGATGCTGAGATCGACCGCCTCGCCAGCGAAACAGGGGGCCGGAAACATCATCGTCTGCTGGGTCTGCCGCGCCTGCGGATGGTGCCGCCGCAACAGACCCCACAGCTTGGCATAGATCAGCATGCCGTGGCTGACCGTGCGGCCAAAGGCCGTGCGGCTGGCAAAATCGTGGTCCACATGGATCGCGTTATCATCGCCCGAGACCATGGCGAAGGCGTCGAACTCTGCCTGTGTCGGCGTCCACTGGTCGGTCAGGTCAATCATCAAACATCGCTTTCAGGTCCGGTTTGCGTATCTTCCCGGCAGCGGTGCGGGGGAACTCCTCGACCAGCCGCACATGGGCGGGCACCTTGTAGGCCGCGAGCCGTTCGCGGCACCACGCCATGAGCGCCGCCGCATCAAGCGTTTCCCCGGGCCGCAGCAGGACAAAGGCCGCGCCGCATTCGCCCCATTTCTCGTCGGGCACGCCGATCACCGCGACCTCAAGGATGGCGGGATGGCTGCACAGCACGCGCTCTACCTCGGCCGGATAGACGTTCTCGCCGCCCGAGATATACATGTCCTTGATGCGGTCGATAATGTAGTAATAGCCGTCGGCGTCGCGGCGTGCGACATCGCCGGTGACCAGCCAGCCGTCTTTGGTGAAGGCGGCAGCGGTCTCTTCGGGATTGTCATAATACCCCGGCGTGATGTTCGGTCCGCGCATGTGCAACTCGCCCTCACCGGGGGTGCCAGCCGCGACGCCCGCCAACCGCACCTCGGTCAGGACCTGCGCCTTCCCGACCGAGCCGATCTTCGCGCTGGCGTGGGCAGGGTCCATCAGGAACACCGTCGGCCCGGTCTCGGTCATGCCCATCCCGTTGAGGACATCGACCCCGCGCACGGCGAAAAACCGGATCAGTGGCTCCGCCAGCGGCGCGCCGCCGCAGCCACAACGGACACCGGACCAGTCGGTCGCGTCGATCCCGTCCAGTATCGAAAACGCCTGATAGATCGCCGGCACGCCGAAGAACTGCGTCACCGCGCCCTTGCGGATCAGATCCAGCAAGGTGGCCGGTTCGAATTTCGGCAGGATGGTCGATGTGCCGCCGTTGAGGAACAGCGGCAAGGTATAAAGGTTGATCCCCGCCGTGTGGAACAGCGGCAGGAAATTCACGCTGCGGTCCGCGCCGGTCATGCCCGTCGCCTGCCCGATGTTGACCGCATTGGCCCAGGCCATGCGCGCGGTCTGGATCACCGCTTTGGGGCGTCCGGTCGTCCCGGACGAGAACAGCAAATACCACGGCCGCGTTGCGGGCACGGCATCGTGCAGGGGCGGACCGCCTTGGGTGATCCAGCCGGCGACAACGGTTTCGATCGCCAACGCCGCGCCACCCACAGCGCGCGCAACCTCGGCGGCGGTGTCCGCGTGACCCGCGTCGTACAGGATCGCCTTGGGGGTCAGCGGCGCAAGCGTGTCAATCAGTTCCGGCGCCGGTTGCCGCCAGTTCAGCGGACACAGCAACACGCCGGTTTTCTGGCAGGCAAAAAGCGTGAGGAAAAACTCGACGCGGTTCAGGCATAGGATGGCAAGCCGGTCGCCTTCGGTCAGGCCGCACTCGGTCAGCCCCCGCGCGATGCCGTCAGCGGCAGCGTTGACCTCGGCAAAGCTCCAGTCGCGCCCGCTGGCATGGTCGTGAAAGGCCAGCGCGTCGGGCGCGATGTCCGCGCGGCGCATGGCCATGTCGGGGACGCGATCAAACATTGGTAATTTCTTGCGCGTGCCCGAGGACGGCGGCCATACGCGCGCGGGTGTCGGGGCATGGCACGAAGCGGTGGCACAGGCTCAGCCGGTAAATCCCGTCAGCGCCGAGGGAGGCATCGACAAGACCTCTCACGGTGCGAGACCCTTGCAGATCAGGCGGTGCGCCTCATCCACCACGTGGCCGATGTCCGGCGCGTCTTCCCACAAAACGTAGCGGTCGCCCAAGGCCTTGGCCATGCCCATCAGCGCCCATGCCCGCACCTCGGCATCGCCGGGCGAGACCTCGCCGCGGCCTTCCGCCTCACGCAGGCCGGTGCTGTAGGCTTCGGCGAAGCCGGTGAAATAGTCGCGGTAGGCGTCGGGGTCGACGAAGCGGGCCTCTTCCACGATCCGGTAGAGGGCGGGTCGGTCGGTGACGAAGCGCAAGAACGCCTCAAGCCCCGCGCGCTCGGCCGCCAGCCGGTCCGGCGCTTTCGCAATCGCCCCGGCGACCTGCGCCCGGGTGGTGCGCCCCATTTCAAGGACGAGTTCGTGAAACACCTCCTCTTTGCTGGAAAAGTAGATGTAGAACGTCCCAAGCGCCGTATGGGCCGCGCGGGTGATGTCGGCAATCGAAGCGGCGGAAAACCCGTTGTCACCGATGACGGTTTCGGCGGCGGCGAGAATCTGCGCGCGCCGGGCTTGACCTCGTTTGGTCTTGGGGGGCTTGGGCTTGTCCATGGGAACATGAATAGAGGTTCATGTTTGCGCAGGCAAGCGTTTTACGTCGGGGAAAGGGGGATGCGCTATCGCACCAGCCGGATCGGCTCACAATGGTGGCCAGTCAAGGTCAGCTCCCCCGCGCCAAGCTGCACGCCCAATGAGGAGAGCGTCGCGTCAAGGACAGCGTCCACAGGCGCGGTAAGCCCGGTCAGAAGCGCCGAGGGCAGGGCGGCGAGCACTCCGTTCACCACCGGCGCTGCCAGCGCCGAGATCAACCCTTCTTGCCCCGGCTTGATCCGCAGTTCGGTGTTGGCAGGCGACAGAAGGTCGCCCACCGCCGATGACAGCAAAGCCCCTGAGCCAAAGGTCTTCACCGTGCTCGCGTTGGCCACGTCTGCATGGGTAAAGGACACCGACTGCGCCTGTGACGCGCCCACCCGCGTGGTGGACCGCGCCTGAAGGGTCAGGCCCGGGATGACGATGTCCGGCAACAGCGGCACCGGCACCGGTGCGACACGACGTAATCGACACCCTTTGACAGGAACAGGGCGGCGGCGATGACCTTGGCGGCGGGGAACAACATATCGATCCCGATATTGGTCGTCGCCAGCATCCAGACCAGCCCGACAGTCACGGCGATCAGCGGCAGCACGGTCTTGAGGAAGGCATAGATCAGCAGCGCGTCACGGCTGCGAAACCCGGTCGAGGCAAGCTCCGAGGCGGTGTCATGGGCTTCCCCGCCCAGAACGGCGGCGAAGCGCTCGCCGATCCCCGCGATCACTGCGCGCGCGGACCGGACCGCATGGGCAAAACTGCCACCTTGACCCGTAGGGCGGGTGCCTTGACGGGGCGGCGTGCTCGCCTTGGCGCGGTGCAGGCGGCCCGCCAACCGGCTGCGCTGCACCTCATGATGCAACAGCGCGGCACAGCCCAGCGACACCAGAGCCAGCCCGCCGAAGGCGAGCCAGAACATATTCTGCATCAACCCCTCAGACATCGAGCTTTCCCATCCGCGCCATGATGAACATCCCCAGCCCGATGCTGGTCAAAGCCGCGACGCTCATCACCTGGCCGCGCGTGTCCAGCGCCAGCGGGGCGAGGTATTGCCAGTTCAGCAAGGCGAGGATGAAGGCGACCGCAAAGGGCAACGCCGCAAGGATCAGGGCCGAGGCGCGCGCCTCGGACGTGAGCGCCCGTGCCTTCTTGCGCAACTTGCGCCGTTCGCGCAACTGGTGGGCCAACCCCTCCATCGTCTCGATCAAATTACCACCGGTTTCAGTTTGCAATGACGTCGCAACAGCAAAAAAGCTCACTTCCGGCGTGGGGACGCGGGTTTGCAATCGCGACAGGCTCTCAGGCAAGGTCGCGCCCATGCGCGTCTCGTCATAGCAGCGCGAGAACTCCTTGCGGATCGCCCCTTTCGACGTTTCGACAACGATGGACAGGGAATCCGACACCGGCCGCCCCGCCCGCAGCCCCCGCGCGAACACGTCCAGCGCTTCGGGCAGGTCGGTGTTGAAGGCCACAAGATAGCGGGCCTGTGCCGCGCGAAGCACCAGAACCGCCAGCGCAGGCGGCGCGAGAAGCGCCAAAGGCAGCGCCAGAAGCGGGTTCATCCCCAGCAAAAGCACCAAGAGAAGATAGAGCGCCAGCGTGCCGACGGTGACTTGCAAGACAAGCTCGCCGGTGCGGGTGCGCAGGCTGGTGCGCTCCAGCTCCGCCTCGATCCGCGCAAACAGGCCCGAGCGGGCTTGTCGGTCCTTGCGCGGCAGGGTGGGTGTGGCCACCGTGGCGATGGCGTCGCCGCGCACCCGTTGCAGCCGCGCCGTATGCCTGCGCCGCCGCCGGTCCATGTGGATCATCACAGCGATCAGCCCGCCGATAAAGGCCACGGCAAACGCAATAGGCAGAAGCAGCATCACCGTCATGCCCGCCCCCCGAGGATGGCGTCGAGATCACCGGCGACCCCGTAGTCCGCCGCCTTGGTCGCGAACTTGGGTTGAAATCCGGTGTAGCGGAAGGCGCCGCGCACCTCGGTGCGGGTGCTGGTGGGGTCGGCCTCGAAAACGAAAAGGTCCTGCAGGGTGATCGTGTCCCCTGCGATGCCCGCCACCTCGGAGATCGAGGTGATGCGGCGCTTGCCGTCGCGCATGCGCGAGACCTGGATGATCAGATGCACCGCGTCGGTCAACTGGCGCCGCACGACGCCACCGCCCGGGGCGAAGCCCGCCAGCGCCGCCATGCTTTCCACGCGGGTCAGCGCTTCGCGGGGGGAATTGGCGTGCAGGGTCGACATCGACCCATCGTGGCCGGTGTTCATCGCCTGCAGCAGGTCCAGCACCTCATCACCGCGAATCTCGCCGATGATGATCCGGTCCGGGCGCATCCGAAGCGCGTTGCGCACGAGGGTCCGCATGGTCACCTCGCCGGTGCCTTCCACGTTCGGGGGGCGGGTCTCGAAGCGCACGACGTGGGGCTGCTGGAACCGCAGTTCGGCGGCATCCTCAATGGTGACAAGGCGTTCGCCCTCGGGGATGAATTGCGACATGGCGTTCATCAGCGTCGTCTTGCCCGACCCAGTGCCGCCCGAGATCAGGACGTTCAGACGCAGAAAGGCCGCCAGCCCGAGAAAGGCCGCCATCTGCGACGACAGGCTGCCGCCGGCCACGAGCTTGTCCAGCCGCACGGGGTTTGTCGGGAACTTCCGGATGGTGATCGTCGGTCCGTCGATGGCCAGCGGCGGCACAGCGACGTTGACGCGGCTGCCGTCTTTCAGGCGGGCATCGACCATCGGCTGGCTTTCGTCGATCCGGCGGCCCACTTCGGCGACGATCCGGCTGGCCACGGCGAAGACATGGGCGTTGTCGCGGATGCGGATCGGTGTCAGTTCCAGCTTGCCGTGGCGCTCGACATAGACCTTCTTCGGCCCGTTCACCATGATGTCGGTGATATCCTCATCGGCCAGCAGGGCTTCCAGCGGGCCAAGGCCCAGCATGTCGGCCAGAACGGCACCCACAAGGTCGGCCACTTCGCGCCCGTTCAGGTGCATCTTGCGCTGTTCCGACAGCATGCGGATCGCGGCGTGGATCTGTTTTTCCTGCTCGGCGCGGCTCTGTCCTGCAAGGTCCGCGAAATCAAGGACCTCGGACAGGGCGCGGATCACCTCATTGGCGAGGGTCATCAACTCGTGCGAGGTGTCGCGGTCTTGCGTGCGGTCCGGCTGCGGTGTAGCGGCAGCCGCGTTGGGACGATCTGCGCGGGGGCTTGCGTCGGGGTTTGGTTCCGGCGCGGACGGGGCAGGCGTGGCACGCGCAGACGGCGTGGCATCCGGTCCGCCCAAAGCCTGCGTCGCCTCGGTCAGCAACTCGCGCTGTATCGCCAGCGGCCAGCTTGTCGTCGAATTCTCGACCACGAAAGAAACCGCCACATTGGCGCGCTCGGCTGCGGACAACCCGTCGGCGTCGATCTGTTGGGCGATGGACAGGACCTGTTCCAACGCCTCGCGTTTTGAAGGTTGCGAGACGTGGGCGTTCATCCGAAGAACCTTCTTTTGACGGGTGGTTTGGCCGCGTTTGGCGTGGCGGGTCGGGCCACCTGTGCCGCGGACCAGAGCGCTTTGACCGCCTTGGCATAGCCACCGCGGGGTTGCACCGCGACCAGCGGCTTTGCCGCGCGCTGGGCACGGACAATGGGCGCGTCGCAGCGGGGCAGGGTGCCGGCGAGGGCATGGCCCAAAGTCCGCTCGATATCCTTGCGCGACAGGCCCGCGTCGGCGTGCAGCTCGGACAGGACCGGCTGGATGGCAAGGTCGGGATTGCGCGCCGACAGCCGTTCCATCAGGCGGGTCGCGGCGCTGACGCCGGAAAATCCGGCGGGCATCACCAGCAAGAGCGCGTCGAAATGTCCGGCGAGATCCTCACGCCGCATCAACGTCTCCCGCGGGAGGTCGGTGATCACCGCCTCGAACGCCGTGGGCAGAGGCGGCAGGATGCCCGACAGCCCACCCTCATAAGGAAGCGCGTCCTGCCCCATGCGGACCTGTTGCGAATACATCAACAGCCGGTCCGCCAACGGGTCCATGGTGGCGCCGATGAAGGTTTCGTCGATCCGCTCTGGCGCCATCAGGGCATCGAACAGGCCGGCCGTCTCGTCGCGGTCCATGTCGATCGCCTGCGAGCCGAACTGCAGATCGGCGTCGATCAGCGCCGTGCGCAGGCCCGCGCCCTTTGCGGCGGCGGCATGAAAGGCAAGGTTTTGCGCCAGAAGGCTGGCACCCACGCCGCCGTTGCTGCCCATGACCGCCAGGGACAGCAATTTGACAGGGGCCGCCACGAGGGCTTTGGGGCGCACGGCAAGGATGTCCTCGGGCGTCACCGGAAAGCTGAAATAATCGGTCGCGCCTGCTTTGAGCATGGCGCGGTAGGTGGCGATGTCTGCCTGATCGCCCAGCACGATGACATGGGCGCCAGAGGCGGAAATCTCGGCGACGCATTCGCAGGCCATCTCGACCGGGATGCTGCCGATCTCGGCCAGCACGATATCCGCCAGACGTGCGCCGGTGCTGAGGCGCGTTGCGCCGCTCAGCCCGCCGCCATGTAGGGCCGATGCGGTGCCGCCGTAACGCTCAAACACGGCGCGCGCGACCGCCGCGCCTGCATCCGAACATACATAGGCCTGCACCGTTGTCAGATCCTTGGATGTCGTGGAATCGAAAGGCATAAGCGATCCTTGCAGAGCAGTTCTAGTGAATTCGTTGGAAGCGACGGTGCGCATGGTCCGGCCATAAGCACCGCCAAGCTGTCATTCCGCGACTGCCAAGCTCAAAGCGTCGTACATTTTCGCGAAGCCTTTTCAGTGTTATCGCCCAGCGTAACGACCGTCCCGACGATCACCGCGCCCACAAGGGCGGCGAAAAGGCCGTATTCGATGGTGGTTGCGCCGTCTTCGTCCTTGGCGACGGCCCGGGCGAAGGTGTTGAGTGCTTTGCGTGTGAAGGTCCTGGTCTGGTCTTTCCTTACAGGTGGCGTCTGATGCCATGTGTGGCATAGACTGATTGCTCGTTGGTTACCGGACAGCTTTGCGTGTCCTTGCAGAGAGCCCGTACTGCCATGCAGTCAGAGGGGCGACTTGGGGACAGTCGCAAACCAATCGGACTGCAATGTGGCGCACTGCCGAAGCAATTATAACGATTCTTAGCTAATTTTCCGGTTAAGCATGCTGTTTGGGGGGCTTGCGCCCGGCCTGTGCGATGGTGCTACAAGATGGTCTGACCACACCGGCAAGGGGCCACGCACCGTGATCGAAATCCTGTCCACCGTGGGCCTGTGCGTGCTTCTGGGCGCTGTCATTCTTTATGATCTGCGCCAGATGCGTCTGCCAAACCGCTTGGCGCTGCTCTTCGTGCTGCTCTTCGCGCTGGCCGAGGTCTGGACCGTTCCGGCGGGGGATCTGGCGGGGCGGGTCGGGGTTGCGTTGCTGGTGCTGGTGCTGGGCATGGTTGCGAATGCCGCGCGGCTTGTGGGGGGCGGAGACGTTAAAATCCAGTCAGCGCTGATGCTGTTCATCCCGCTGCGCGATCTGGCCCCGTTCCTGTTTCTGCTCAGCCTCAGCATGGCGGGGGGAATCGTCATCCTTTTGGGCGTGCGGCGGGCCCTGGATCGGGCTGCAGGAAAGCGGCCGCTACCCCATGGGGATCAGCATCGGGGCAGCTGGTCTGATTTACGTCGCCCTGAACTGGAGCGGTGCCCTCTAGAGCGGGGCCAAGGCGGCTTTCATGGCGGCGATGGCCGAGGCATCCGTCCGCTTGCGCGACGCCGCCGCGAAGCCGAAGGCCGCGATGTTGTCGGCCACGGCCAGAGGCACCGCGCAGGAGGCATGGAACGACCGGATGCCCGTCCGGTCCGCCACACGCGCCACGTTGTCAGGCGTCAGCCCGCTGCCGGCCATGATCTCGATCCGGCCGCCAGCGACCTCTTGCAGCGCGGCCAGACGGCCCAGGCCGTCGCAGGCCTGTCGCGCGCCCCCGGAGGTGAGCACACGCACGAAGCCGAGGTCGATCACCTGTTCCAGTGCAGTGAAGGGATCGGGCATGAGGTCGATGGCGCGGTGCAAGGTGCAGGCAAGACCGCCCGCCGCGTCGCGCAGGCGGGCCATGGTCTGAAGGTCCAGCCCTTCGCCCTGCATCGCCCCAAGGACGACCCCCTCAAGCCCCGCGTCCCGCACGGCGTCAATGTCGGCTTCCATGACCGCGACCTCGGCCGCGGAGAATTCGAAATCCCCGTCCCGGGGGCGGATCATCGCGTGCACGGGCAGGGGGCTGCGGCGGGCCGCCTCCATCAGTCCGCGCGACGGGGTGAGACCGCCGAGCGCAAGGGCGCTGCACAGCTCGATCCGGTCGGCTCCGGCCTCGCACGCAGCCAACGCGGTGGCCTCCTCGATGCAAACTTCTAGCGTGGCGGGAACAGTCTGCGACATCACCGGGCTGCAAGCGTGGTGGGCAGATCGCCGCGATATTCCAACCCCTCGGACAGCACGATCACATCCTGCGCGGGCCGCCCGACCAGCTGCGCAAGCTTGGGCCGGCCAATGCAGGCGGCGGGGGTGGTGATCGCCATGCGCAGCGCGTCCTGCGCCGAAACACCCACATACCGCACCAGACGCTGCACGCCCTCGGCCTGTGTGACATGGGCGCCGGCAAGGCTGCCTTCGTCGTTCACCAGCTTGCCGTCCCGGACCGAGATCGTGCGCCCGTAAAGATCGAAGGACGCAGGGCCGCCGACCGTGGCCATGGCGTCAGAGACAAGGAACATCCGGTCGGGGCGGGGCCGTGCGCGAAGGGCAAGGCCCACCATCTCGTCGGCAACGTGGTGTCCGTCGCAGATGATGCCGGTGTAGCACTCGGAATTGATCAGCGCGCCGGTGACACCCGGCGCGCGGCCCAGCATCGGCGACATGGCGTTGAACAGATGGGTGCCGCAACAGGCGCCTGCGTTGATCAGGGCGCGGGCCTCTTCGGCGGTGGCGTCGGAATGCCCGACCGAGACGATCGCCCCCATGCGGGTCAGGGTCGCCACCTGTTCGGGCGACGCGCTTTCCGGGGCGACGGTGATCATCACCGGCACGTCTTGCGCCCGCAGCCGTTCGACGCAGCCCAGCGTTGCAGCGTCCAGCGGGCGCACGAAGCGGGCCGCATGGGTGCCGCGCCGCGCGGTCGAAATGTGCGGCCCTTCGATATGGAGGCCGGCAAACCCCGGCTCATCGGTCAGGGTCAGGGCCGCTTCGGTGACCTGTTCCAGAACTTCAGGCGCGTCGGTGATCACCGTGGGCAGGATCGCCACGGTGCCAAGGCTGCGGTGGGCGGCAAGAACCCGGCGGATGCCCTCGGGGGTGGGGGTCGAATTGACCATGACCCCGCCGCCGCCGTTCACCTGCAGATCGACAAAGCCCGGCGTGACCAGCCCCGGCAGGGGCTGCGCATCCGACGGGGCGGGGCTGATCCCGGCCACCACACCATCGACCAGATGCAGTGCCTGTCCGGGCTGCAGGCGCTCTCCGTCGAACAGCAGATCAGGGGCGAGCCAAAGGTCCGTCATGCGCTTTCACCGAAGAAATAGGGGTCGAGCATACGCGCCACATGGGCGTCCACGATCCGCTGGAACAGATCCCCCTGCTGGACTTCGGCGCGGTCGCGGATCTCGGCGTCGAAGTGCGCCAGCACCGCGTTCCGGTCCATGGCATTCACGTTGGCCTGTAGTTTTGCGATGGCCGCCTGCGCATCCGGCTGCGGCCAGTAGTAGCGGATGCGGTCGGCCAATCCGTCATGGCGCTGGGCTGCCTTCTCGGCGTCGGAGCCGTGGTAATGCCCCTGCCAATAGCTCGGATCGGCCAGCATCAGACGCTCCATCACGGCGCGCAGGTGCGGGCTGTCCTGCACCTGATCAAGCGCATAGACCGCATCGCGATAGGCGAAAGTCAGCGCCGGGCCGACCTTCTGGAAGGCAAAGCCCAGCTCGGCCAGCCGGGGATAGACGGCGTCGTCCTGATAATCGGTGGAATGGGCCTCAAGACAGACCTGCGGATAATCGGACAAGGCCGCAAGGAAACCCGGGTCGCGGTCGATGGGCAGCTTGTGCACGTCGGTGGGGGTGAACTCGACCCCCGGCTGCACCACCAGCCCGCCGATCATCGGGGACAGCGCGCCGAAGGTCTCCATATGGGCGGCAAGCGTCTTGCGGGCGGCTTCGGCATCCGTGGGCGCAATCGCGCCGTCCTCATCCGCGCGGGCCCCGCCGGGGGGCGGCACTTCGGTGCCGACCACGAACAACAGATCTTCGCCCGCGTCGGCGCAGACCCGTGCCAGATCGGCGGACCGCTCGGCGGTCTGATCGTCGCCCAGTTGCGCGGGCTCACCGGCGCAACCTTCCGAGCAATCCAGATGGATCTTGCCGAAGCCCGCCTTGACATAATCGCGCACCAGCACGCGGGCTTTCTCCATCGCCTGTTCGGCGGGCATGGCGCGCCACGCCTGCGGGCCAAGATGGTCGCCGCCGAAGATGATCCTTTCGCGGTCGACCCCGGCGGCATCGGCGATCTTGTGGGTCAGGTCGATAAAATCCGTGGGCCGCATGCCGGTGTAGCCGCCGTCCTGATTGACCTGATTGCTGGTCGCCTCGATCACCACATGGCGGTCGCGCTGCTGGGCAAGCACGAGGCTGGCGCGGAGCACGTCCGGATGGGCGGAACAGACCGAAGGAATCGCCACCGGCGCACCGGCGCGATTCTTGCGGATGATGGTTTTCAAAACGTCAGACATGCTGGGCCTCCTGCCATGCGGCATAACCGGCGCCCCGTGCGCCGCTTGCGTCCCCGCCCTGCGCACGGGCGATGGGGGGGATGGTGAAATCTCCGATCTGGGCGCGCAGCGTGGCTTCGGTCAGATCCTCGACAACGCCGTCGATGGTCGACAGACCGCCGCCCAGAACGATGATGTCGGGATCGACGGTCAGGATCAGGTTGCGCAACAGATCGGCGGTGAAATCGCACCAGACGGACCAGACCCGCGCCGTGTCGGCGGTGTCGCGTGCGGCGATCTGGTGGGTCGTCAGGGGCGTGCCGGTGAGGGCTTCGCCCATGCGGGCCATGCCCGGTCCGGCGATATAGGTCTCGGCGCAGGCCATTCGCCCGCAGCCGCAGCGGTAAACGGGCAATGCGTGTTCCGCGACCAGTCCGGCGGGGGCGGCGCAATGGCCGTATTCGCCCCCGGTCAGGGTCGGCCCCGTCATCAGCGTGCGGTCCACCGCCAGCCCGCCGCCGATCCCGGTGCCAAGGATCAGGGACATCACCGTCCGGTGGTCCCGACCCGCGCCGAACACGGCTTCCGACAACGCCAGCGCGCGGCAGTCATTGATATAGGTCACGGGCCGCCCCGCCGCTTCGGCGATGTCATAGGGCAGGGGTTTGCCCGTCGCGCAGATGTTGGCCGTCAGCGCCTTGCCCGTCGCCGGGTTGAGCAGCCCCGCCGCACCGATGCCCACGGGCAGCCGGCTGCCGGCCGCGCCCTCGCACCAGCCGATCAGCTCGGCAATGGCCGTGACCAGCGCGGGATATTCCTTCGGCGTCTCCACCCGTTTGCGGTCCATGACTTGCCAGTCCGCATCGAAAAGCTGCGCCTCGATCTTCGTGCCGCCAAGGTCGATGCCTGCGGCGATCATGGCGCCACCGGATAGAGCGTGACGCCCGAGACAACGCGGCTGAGCGTCCCTTGTCCTGCGAAAGGATCATCGACGTTCAGCCCCAGATCCGCGGCCCAGCGGACGCTGTCGATCTGCGCTGCGGCGATGCACAGCGGGGCCGCCCATGCGGGACCATAGGGCATGGCGATGTCGATCTCTCCGCCCGCGCCGACCGAGGTCACCCGCGCCCGCGGAAACTGGGCGCGCAGCTCGGCCAGCAGGTCCGCCTCGTAAGCGGCCGTGGGCTGTTGCGGGCTGGTGAAGACGGTGATCGCGGTGTCGTCGCGCACGAAGGACTTCGGGCCGTGGCGGAAGCCCAACGCGCTGTCCCACAGCGCGGGCGTCTGTCCGGCGGTCAGCTCCATCACCTTGAGCGCGGCTTCACGCGCGGCATAGGTGAGCGCGCCGGAGCCCACATAGACCGCGCGCGCAGGGCGGGGGGTGCCCAGCGTCGGCAGCAGCGCCTCAAGCTGGTCGGCCAACGCGCCGAACCGCGCGGGCACGTCGCAGGACGCATCGAAGAGCGCCAGCGCGGTGAGCAACATGGTCGAGAAGCTGCTGGTCATGGCGAAGCCCGCGTCGTGGGTCGCCTCGGGCAGGTTGATGACCTTCACCGGGCCGGGCGACGGGCGGGTTGCCAGTGCGCTGTCGGGGTTGCAGGTGATGTGCAGGCGCGGCGCGTCCGGGGCCAGCGCATCCAGCGCGTCCAACGTGCCGATGCTTTCGGTGGAATTGCCCGAGCGGCCGAAGCTGACGACCAGCGGGCGGTTTCCGGTCAGAAAGGCGTGCGGATCGGCGACCAGATCAGTGCTGGGGACCGCGCGCGTGTTGGGCACAGAGGCGGCGATGATGTCGCCGATGTAGGCGCTGGAACCTGCGCCGCAAAACCAGACCTCATCATGGGACTGGGCGGCGATCCAGTCGCGCACCGAGGCCACGTCGAAGGCTTGCCCCCAATCGCGCCAGATTTGCGGTTGCTGGTGGATCTCGCCCCAAGTTTTCCACTGATCGAGAGAGGTGTCTTGCGTCGTCGTCATGTCGTTTGTGTCACTTTTGAAAGAGTTTCGGGTGTGTCGGGGTTCAGCCCCAGCGCCAGCGCGGTGTCGAGGATCACCGGATACATCAGCGCCAGCAAAAGCGCGGCGGCAGCGGCGGGCAACAGGTCGGCGTCAATCACGTCGCGGGGGCGCAAACGGTGCACGTCGCACTCCGCGTCGCGGAACCGGGCTTCGGCCTGATCGAGGCTGTCCTGCACGGGCGCGGCCCCGGTGTCGAGGATCAGCACCATAAGCGGGTTGGTCGCCAGTTGCAGTGGCCCGTGCAGCACTTCCGAGCTTGAATAAGCCTCGGCGTGCAGGGCGCAGCATTCCTTGAGCTTCAGCGCCACCTCTTGCGCGGCCCCAAACCCGGTGTCGCGGCCGATCACATAGACGTGCCGCGCGCGCAGGAAGGCGGATTTGAGCCGTTGGGCGTCGGGGTGTTGCGGCGCAATATCTTGCAGCGCGCTGGCCGAGGGCGCGGGGTCATAGGCGGGCTTGAGTGCGTGCAGCAGGGCCATGCCCGCCGCGATCGCGCCGATCACCGTCTTTGTCGCCGGCACCGCCCGTTCCGGACCCGCGCCGATGGGCACGGTCAGGTCCGCCGCCGCTTCGACCGCGCTGTCGGGCTGGTTGGTCAGGGCCAAAACCCGGGCCCCACGCGCCCGCGCGCCCTTGGCCGAGCGCACCAGATCGTCGCTGGCCCCCGACTGGCTGACGACCAGCGCCGCCGCGTGATCCATCGCGACGCCGTCGCCCAAAGAAAAGACCGAGGGCGGCAGCGAGGTCACCGGCACACCCAATTCGCGCATCATCTCATAGGACAGGATGTTCGCCGCCGCATCGGAGGAGCCGCGCGCGATGGTATAGATCGCCTGCAAGGCGGAGATGTCCGGCAGGGCCACCGATTGCGTTGCGGCTTGCGTGAAAACCGACAGGCTTTCAGCGGATTCTTTGGCCATCAAGGCCCCGTGGGGGCGGTCTGCCATGCTCATGCCCGCAACCCGAATGCGTCGAACTCGGCCCAGACCGGTGCGAGGTCGACCATCCCGCCGCTGATCCGCGCCTCATCCAGCGCCATGGCGACCAGCCCAGCCTCAAGCGCGTCGACCACGCCCACGGGCAGGCTGTCCGCGTCGCCCCGCAGGAACGCCGCGATGTCGTCGACCATCATGTGATCCGCGCCGTAGTGGGCCGAGGCCCGCGCGCTGTCCATCTGGCTGTAGTCGTGATCCGCCAGCACCGTCCCATCCCGCGCCGTGGCTTTCAGATAGCCGCGCACGAAGTCGCCCTCGGCCATGCCATGGGTGCCCATCACGCAGAACCGGCGGTGTTCGTCGGGCACGTTGAGGTTGGTGTGGAACGCAAGGCTCGCCCCGCTGTCGTAGTGCAGGATCGCGGTCTGGTGGTCGATGATGTCCCCGTCCGAGTGGAAGGCGTCATCGACCGAGTTCCAGACCGACTTCTTGCGGTGCATGATCTCGTTTTCCGCATTCGACGTCGGCGCGTTTTCCGGCACGAAAGATTTGCGCCCGCCGAAGCTCGCCACCCGCGTGGGGCGGCTGTTTGTCACCATGTTGTATATGTCGAGGTCGTGGCAGCACTTCTCGAGCATGAAGCCGCCGGACCAGTGCACCATCCGCCGCCAGTCGCGCATGAAGAACGCACCGTGATAGGGGCCGATGTGTTCGTTCGCCTCAAGCGAGACAACGGGGCCGAGATCGTCCAGCACGCGACGCAGGTCGACCATGTGCTGGGAATAACGCAGCACCAGCCCGACCATCACGCGGTCGGTGCCGTGCTCGGCCAGCAGGGCGGCAAGCTCCATCGTTTCCTCTTTCGTGGTCACGACGGGTTTCTCGGTGAAGATGCGCACGCCGGCGTCCAACCCGGCCTTGATATGCTCAAGATGGAAACTGTTGGGCGAGCCCACGAAGAACAGATCCGGCTTGGCCTGCGCGAGCATGTCCTCCACAGCCTCGAAGCGCGGAATATCGGTGCCGATCATCTCAAGATGGGTCGGCTGCGGGTCGTAGTAGCCCACGAACTCGACTTCGGGCATGGCCTCTTTCAGGATCGACAGGACATGCCCCGCCCGAAGGCCGATCCCTGCGGTGACAACCCTCATGCCGTCATCTCGGGTGCGGATTGGCGGCGCAGGACGTCGCCGTTGGCCTGAAAGACGTGGCAATCGCGCGGCGCGACGGAAAGCGTCAGTGGCTCGCCCTCACGGATCGGCGCGTCCCCGGGCAGCGAGGCGCAAAAACGGGTGCCGTCGGCGGTTTCGCCATAAGTGATCGACACGCCGCCCAGCCGTTCCAGCACGCGCACGGAAATCTCCATGCCTTCGGGGGCAACGGTGACGTGCTCGGGGCGGATGCCGACCTCGACCTTGTCGCCGGCGCGGGCAGAACCGGGCTCAACCGGCAGCGTCATCCGGTGGCCGCCGCTGAGTTCAACCGTCAGGCCCGCCTGATCCGCGCCCAGCACCGTGGCGGGCACGAAGTTCATGTTCGGCTGGCCGATGAAAGCGGCGACGAACTTGTTCGCAGGGTGGTGATAGAGTTCCATCGGGGTGCCGAACTGCTCGACCCGCCCGCCGTTGAGCACCACGATCCGGTCCGCCATGGTCATGGCCTCGACCTGATCGTGGGTCACATAGACCATCGTGGCATCAAGCGAGCCGTGCAGCTGGCTCAGCTCGACCCGCATGTCGCCGCGCAGGGCCGCGTCAAGGTTGGACAAAGGCTCGTCGAAGAGGAACACCTTGGGTTCGCGCACAATAGAACGCCCGATAGCGACCCGCTGACGCTGACCGCCCGAAAGCTGGCCCGGTTTCAGGTGCAACTTGTCGGTGAGTTGCAGGATTTCCGCCGCCCGCTGCACGCGGCGGTCCAGATCGGCCTTGCCGAGCTTCTGGACCCGCAGCGGAAAGGCGATGTTTTCATAGACCGAAAGGTGCGGGTAAAGCGCATAGGATTGGAACACCATGGAAATGCCGCGGTCCACCGGATGTTCGTCGCTCACGTCTTGCCCGTCGATCACGATCGCGCCCGACGTGGCCTCTTCCAGCCCGGCGATGATCCGCAGCAGGGTGGATTTGCCACAACCGGAGGGGCCGACGAAGACCACGAATTCCTTGTCTTCGATGGCAAGGCTGATGTCGTGCAGCACTTGGGCCGCGCCAAACGATTTGGTGATGGCATTGAGGTTGAGCGTCGCCATGTATCCGTCCTGTTGAATGGGGGTCTGGGGGCTTCGGGCCGCCGCGCGCGGGGCGGCCCGAAGCGGTGACGCTTAAAGCGCGTCGTCGAGTTCTTCGCCGGCGATGGTCACCAGATTGTCCACGGTGTCATCTTCTAGCAGGATGCCCTGGATCATGTTGGTGAAGACGGACTGCAGCGATTTGAAGTCCTCCACCAGCGGCTCCGGCCCGCCCTTGGCGATGCCGCCCACGAATACGGGCCAGACGTCGCCCTGGGTGTAGTAGGGGTCTTCCATGCCGAGCGCTTCGTAATCGAGGATCGGCGTCAGGCCCCAGCTGCTGTCGAGGTCATACTGGCTGTCGCCCGAGGTGATGCGCTGGGCCAGATCGTGGGCCAGATCTTCGTGGCCCGAGCCCTTGAACACCACGATGGAGTCGGTGATCAGGATCGACCCGCTTTCACCGGACGGACCTGCGGGGACCGGAGCGACGAGCTGGTTGATGTCGTCGTTGTGCTGGTTCAGGCGGTCAGGCCCGGCCACATACATGGCGATCTGCCCGTCGTTGAACAGCTCGGTCAACTGGTCACGTTCCCATGCGGTCGGCCCCTCTTGCGAGACCGAGGCAAGGCGGCCGTAGAATTCCAGCGCTTCGCGGGTTTGCTGGCTGTCGAGCATGTTTTCGCCCGTGTCGGAATCGATCACCGTGCCCCCGTTGGAATACAGGTAGTTCAGGAACTGGTGCATCGTGTTGTCGAAATCCTTGCCCGCAAGGCCGACGCCGGCGCTGTCGGTGTTCTCGACCACGGTTTCCGCCATGGCATACATCTCGTCCCATGTGGCGGGGGCGACGCAGTCCTGACCGGATTCCTCGATCACGTCACAGTTGAGATAGAGTGCCTTGGTCGAGAAGGCATGCGGGTAGCCCCACTGCACACCCTCAATCGTAACCGTGTTCAGAACGCCGGGCTGATAGGGGGCTTCGGGGTCGATCCGCGCTTCTACGATCATGTCGTTCTTGGCCAGCTGGCTCAGCGTGCGCGAGCCCATATAGGCGATGCTCGGGGGATCGCCCGCCGCAGCCAGCGTCAGCGACTTGTCCTGGCATGTGCCCCATGGCACAGCCTCAAGGTTGACGGTCACTCCTTCGTGGTCGGCCTCGAACTCCTCGATCACGGCCTGATCCGCCGGGCGCACCTCGCCCCCGCACATGATAAAATGCATCTCTTCGGCCTGGGCGGACATCGCCGTGCCCGAAAGCAGCACAGCCCCCAGTGTCAGGTTCATCAGTTTCATTTGGTCTTCTCCCTTGGTTGTCATTGTTGTGGCTATTCTTTGACCGCACCGGCCGTCAGACCCGCCACGAGGTATTTCTGCAAGAAGAGGAAAATCACCATGACCGGCAGCACGCCGACCAGAGCGGCCGCCATCATCTGGTTCCACGTCACATCCTGATAGCCGATGAACTCGAACAATCCGGCGGGCAGGGGCTGCAACTCTCTTTGCTGGTTGAAGGTGATCGCGAACAGGAATTGCTGGGCATAGGCGCCGATGAACACGGCGGTGCTGACCACGATCAGACCGGGCACCGCCAGCGGCAGGACCACCCGGCGCAGGGTGTACATCCGCGACGCGCCATCGACGAAGGCCGCTTCTTCAAGCTCGCGCGGGATCTTCTCAAGGTAGGAGCGCAGCAGCCAGATGCCCGTGGGGATCAGGAAGGCCACGCCGGGGACGATCATCGCCCAATAGGTGTTGAGCAGGCCCATGGTGCGCAGCACGCGATAAAGCGGGATCAACAGCACCGCACCGGTGAACATGTTCACCCCCAGAAAGATCGCAAGCGAGCCGTTCTTGAACGGAAACTCGAGCCGCGCATAGGCATAGGCGGCGGGCACCACGAAGATCATCGTCAGAAGCGTCACGGCAAAGGCGATGAAGACCGAGTTGAAGATATAGCGGCCGAGCAGGGGCACGGTGTCCCACATGTCGGAATAGGCCTGAAAGCTGAAATCCTCGGACCAGAACTGATAGGGGCTGCGGAACAGGTGATCGAGCGGGCGCAGGGACGCCATGAACATCTCGAAAAAGGGCAGCAGCATGAAGATCAGAAAGACCGTGATCGCGGCATAGATCCCCAGCGTCTGCAGTTTGGTGTAGCGGTCCATCATGTCACTTGGTCCCGTATTTGCGGTTCACGAGTTTGAGCACCTGCAGGTAGAGGATCGAGAAGATCCCCAACAGGATCACGATGATCACCGCCCGCGCCGAGCCTTCGCCGAATTTGAAGTTGCTGATGGCGGTCTTGTAGGTATCGACGATCAACGTGGTGGTGGCACCGCGCGGCCCGCCCTCGGTCAGGATCCAGATGATCTCGAAGCTGTTGAAGGTGAAGATCGCCGACAGCAGCGACATCGACACGATCACCGGCATGATCTGCGGGATGGTGATGCGGCGGAACCGATACCAGCGCGACGCGCCATCGACCCATGCCGCTTCGTAAAGGTCGCGGCTGACGCCCTGCATCGCGGCTAGAAAGAACAGGGTGACCATGGGCGTGCCGACCCAGACGTCCGCCACCACAGCCGAATAGAAGGCCGATTGCTTGTAGGCCAGGAATTCGAACGGCCCGTCGGTGATCCCCAGCTTCATCATCGTGCCCGACAGCACGCCGAAATAGCCGTTGTACAGCCACAGCCAGCCGATCATGCCGATGGCCATGGGGATGATCCACGGCGGCATCACCAGCACCCGGAACAGGGCGCGGCCGGGCACGGCGGCGTTTAGCAGTGCCGCCCCGATCAGACCCAAGATCAGCTTCAGCGCGACAGACAGAAACATCCAGTAAAAGGTGCGCACGATGGTCTGGTGAAACTTGCGGCTTTCCACGAGGTCTTGATAGTTCGCCAGGCCGACATATTCCTCACCGCCCAGACCGGCCTCCATGAACGAGAGGCGGATCGTCTCGGCCAGCGGCCAGGCGACGATGACGGCGATGAACAGCATGGCCGGCCCGACGAGCAACCACCCGAAAACCTTCTCGGAGACCGCCTTGCGGCGCGGTTTGGCGGTGTCTTGCGGTGTCGCGACAACGGTGTCTGCCATGTGTCCTCCCCAGGTGCGGCAACGTCGAATCACTTGTGCAAATCCAATCGTAGCCTAGGATGACCGGAACGCTACCAATATGATACCAAACAAGGACGAAAATTATTCTCCAACTTTATCAACATGTTGCGCCACGTTATCTGCAGGAATTTATCCAGCCTTCGCGAATTGGTATTGTTTTCGCAACCGCCGACGGAGGCGCGCCATGACCGACGATCCCGACATTTTCGCTGCGGCCTCGTGGTTCCGCGAAGGGCGCGGCCCGCGCTACCGACAGCTGTACCGCCACATCGCGGCGGCGATCCGGACCGGCGCGTTGATGCCCGAAGATCAACTGCCGCCCGAGCGCGAGCTGGGTGAGCGGGCGGGCATCAGCCGGGTGACCGTGCGAAAGGCCGTCGCACAGCTTGTCGAGGAAGGTTTGATCGACCAGCGGCAGGGGGCGGGCTCGTTCGTGGCCTCCGCCGCGCCGCGTCTCAAGCAGTCGCTGTCGTCGCTGGTGTCCTTCACCGAAACCATGAACGCGCGCGGGATGACGGCCACGGCGCAGGTGCTGGCCTGCGGCCTGTTCGCGCCCACCCCGGACGAGATGATGGCGCTGGGCCTGTCCAACGCGGACAAGGTCGCCCGGATCAACCGGCTGCGCCGCGCGAACGACACGCCCATCGCGCTGGAATATTCGTCGCTGCCGCGCGACATCCTGCCCCGGCCCGAATTGGTCGAAACCTCGCTTTATGCGCTCTTGCGCAAGACCGGCGACGCCCCCCGGCGGGCCGTGCAGCGGGTGACCGCGCTCAGCCTTGCGCCTGCGGACGCCGAGATGCTGAACCTCCCCGAGGGGGCGGCCGTCCTGCAGATCGTGCGCACGGGCTACCTGACCTCGGGTCGCCCGATCGAGCTGACGCGCGGGCTTTATCGCTCGGACATCTATGATTTCGCATCAGAACTGAGGCTGGATTGATATGGATTGGACCTGCGCAATCGAGGGCGACCGGATCCTCTGCACCCTGACGCCCGACCGCGACCTGCGCGGCGCAGTTTTGTGCTTTTCCGGCATGGCGCCGATGCGCGTGGACGCGGGCGGCACACGTGTGGGCGGACTGGGGGGCTTCACCGAAGTGGCCTTGCCGGACTTGTCTGCGGGCGCGCCCCATAAACTTCTCATCGCATACAGCGACGGGTTCCGCCCCGCCAACCGCGCATGGCTGCCCATGGGGCCCTATCTGCGGACCGACGCGGGCCCGATTGCCTTGCCCGTCGGGGATCTGGGGTGTCGTCCGGTCGTTCTGCCCGATGTGGGCGAGATTGACGGTCTGCCCGTGGTGCCGCAACCGAGCACATGGCGGGCACGCGGCGGCACCTGCACGCCCGACGCTGGCTCGGGCGCGGATGCAGCCTTGTCGGCGGTCGCGGCGCTGGCCGCGCGGCGGGGGCTGGTCTGGTTGCCGGAGGGGCAGGGTGTCCATCTGGAGCACGCCGACCTTGCCCCCGACGCCTATGAGCTTGAGATCACGCCAGGCCGGATCACCCTGCGCGCGGGCGATTATGGCGGGCGGCTTTATGGCGGCATCACGCTTTTGCATCTGTTGCAGGCGGGGCCGCTCGGCTGCGGCACGCTCAGCGATGCTCCACGCTTTGGCTGGCGCGGCCAGCATCTTGATACCGCGCGGCATTTCTACGCGCCGCAGACGATCCTTGATCTGCTCGACCTCATGGCGCTGTTGAAGCTGAACCGCTTCCATTGGCACTTTGCCGATGATGAGGCTTTCCGCCTGCAAATCGACTGCTACCCCGAGCTTTGGCAAAAGACCGAGATGCGCGGTGAGGGGCATCTGCTGCCTGCGCTGTTTTCCGCCGAGATCGAGGCCGGGGGGAGCTACTCCAAAGCCGATGTGGCCGCGATCCTAACCCATGCGCGCGCGCTCAATATCGAAGTCCTGCCGGAGATCGAAGTGCCAGCCCACGCCGTGGCCCTCACCCGCGTCATGCCGCAGCTGCGCGACCCTGCCGACAACGGGGCCGAGGTCAGCGTGCAGGGCTATCGGGGCGACGCCGTGAACCCCGCGCTGCCCGAGACGTGGGAGGTGCTTGAGGCCATCGTGCAAGAGGTGGGCGCGCTTTTTCCTTTCGGCCATCTGCATCTGGGCTGTGACGAGCTGCCCGAAGGCACATGGATGGGCAGCCCGCGTGCCCGCGCGCTGATGGAGGAAGAGGGGCTGGACGGCACCGACGATCTGCAAGGCTGGATGATGCAGCGGCTGGCGGCCACCGTCGTCGCCAACGGCCAGCGCCCCTGCGCGTGGGAAGAAGCGGCCAAGGGCAGCAACGGCGGCATCGGCAACGGCGCGATCCTGTTCAGCTGGACGGGGCAGGGGCCCGGCATCGAGGCGGCGAAACAGGGCTACGATGTGGTCATGTGCCCCGCGCAGCATGTCTATCTCGACATGGCGCAGAGCGACGATCCAGACGACTGGGGCGCCCGTTGGGCCGGTTTCGTGCCGCTGTCCGAAACGGTCAACTGGGACCCGATCCCTGATTCGTCCACTGCGGAGCGGATCATCGGCGTGCAAGGCACCTTCTGGTCCGAGTTCACCAGCCGCGACGCGCAGCTTTGGCCGATGCTCTTGCCGCGCATCGAAGGCGTCGCCGCCATGGCTTGGCAACAAACGCAAATCCCGCAGGCGGATTTCTTGCGACTTGTTGCGGCAAACCGCTGGTTGCTGACCGCTTTCGATGTGCCGCTGGCCACCTAGTCCGCCTGCCTGCGTCCCGCCCCCCGGCGGGTCGCACAAAGGTTATCGTCAGGTCAAACGGCACAAGGCTTGCGTTCCCCGGTTTCCTGATAAAAGATCACCGGCAATCTTGCGTTCAACCGCACGATGTACCGAAGTGACAGGCGTCCCGGAGGGGGACCGCCCGTCGTATTACAGGGAGCACTTCTATGACGTTCAAAACAAAACTTCTCGCCTCGACAGCCGCGTTGCTGATCGCCACCGGCGGCGCCGCGCTGGCCCAGACCCAGACGCACCCCGAAACCGGCGAAGCGCTGGCGGCGGACCAGTCGTTTTCCTATTCGATCCTTGACGATTTCCCGTCCATCGACCCTGCACTGGTCGAGGATGTCGAAGGCTCCTCGGTCGCGCGTGACCTGTTCGAAGGTCTGATGAACGAAAACGCCGCAGGTGAGCCGGTGCCCGGTGTCGCCACCGGCTACGAAGTCTCCGATGACGGGCTGACCTACACCTTCACCCTGCGCGACAATGCCGTGTGGTCCAACGGTGACCCTGTGCTTGCTGGTGATTTCGTCTATGGCATGCGCCGCGCTGCTGATCCGGCCACCGCGTCGGAATATGCATGGTATCTGGGCGTCATGGGCGTTGAGAACGCTGAAGCTGTGACCGCCGGTGAAATGCCCGTGGAAGATCTGGGCATCTCTGCGCCCGACGACCACACCGTCGTGATCAAGATCGACGCGCCGCGCCCCTACTTCCCGTCGATGCTGACCTTCCCGACGACCTTCCCCCAGCACCGCGCCACCATCGAAGAGCATGGCGACAACTGGACCAAGCCCGAGAACATGGTCTCCAACGGCGCCTATGTCCTGAGCGAATATGTCCCCGGTGAAAAGCTCGTCCGCGTCCGCAACGAGAACTACTGGAACAACGAAGAGACCATCATCGAAGAGGTCACCGCCCTGATCATCAACGACTCCAACCAGGCGCTGACCCGCTACCTGGCCGGTGAAGTCGATGTCGTCATGGACGTGCCCGCAGGCCAGTTCCCCCGCCTGAGTGCGGAGTATCCGGACGAAGCGATGAGCCTGCCGTCCTCGTGCACCTACTACTACCAGTTCAACCAGACCGACACCGGTCCGGAAGCGCTGCAGGACGTGAACGTGCGCAAGGCGCTGTCGCTGGCGGTGAACCGTGATGTCATCACCGACAACGTGCTGGCTGGTGGTCAGAAACCGTCCTGGACGCTGACGCACTGGGCGATCAACGGCTGGGAGCAGCCCGACATTGAAGCGGCCTCGATGACGCAGGAAGAGCGCAACGAGATGGCCAAGGAGCTGATGGCGGAAGCCGGCTACGGGCCTGACAACCCGTTGAAGCTGGAAATCCTCTACAACACCTCCGACAGCCACCAGTCCGTGGCCGTGGCCATCGGCCAGATGTGGAAGCAGACGCTGGGCGTGGAAACCACGCTGTCCAACCAGGAATGGGCGACCTTCCTGACCACCCGCGGTGAGCAGAACTACGAAGTGGCCCGCTCGGGCTGGTGCGCGGACTATAACGAGCCGTCCACCTACACCGACCTGCTGACCTCGGCGTCGAACTACAACGACGGCAAGTTCTCGGACGAGCGTATTGACGAGCTGGCCGAGGAAGCAAAGTTCGCAGACGATCCGATGCCCCTGTATCAGGAAATGGAAAAGATCGCTTCGGACAATGCCTACTTCCTGCCGATCTACCACTACGCGTCTGTGCGCATGATCTCGGACGACCTCGAAGGGTGGCCGACCGAGAACCTGCTGCAGAACTGGTACTCGAAAGACCTCTATATCAGCGCCGACGAGTAAGCGCCGCTGACGTCAACTCCCCGCGCCGCGCCCCCGTGGCGCGGGGACCCTTTTTAGGACACCCCGATGTACTCTTTTGTTGCAAAGCGGCTTGCGGTTGCGATTCCCACGCTGCTTATCCTGATTGTCTTTTCGTTCATCCTGATGTTCGCGGCCCCCGGCGGCCCCTTCACCGGAGAACGCCCGCCCCCCGCAGCCGTGCTGGCCAATATCGAAGCGCGCTACGGGCTTGACCAACCCTATTGGAAACAGATGTGGGACTACGTGTTCAATGTGGTCGTGCATTTCGATTTCGGCCCGTCGTTCCAGTATCGCGACCGCACGGTGAACGACGTGATATCGCAAGGCTTCCCGGTTACGCTGACCTATGGCGCGTGGTCCGCGCTGGTGGCCGTGGTTGTCGGCGTCTCGCTGGGGATCGCCGCTGCGCTCAAGCAGAACTCATGGCTGGATTATCTGGCGGTCGGTGTGACCATCGGCGCGCAGGCGCTGCCGAACTTCGTCATGGCGCCGGTGCTGGTACTGGTCTTCACGCTGTGGCTGGGCTGGCTGCCGGGCGGCGGCTGGAACGGCGGCCAATGGGATCACGTGATCCTGCCGGTGATTGCGCTCTCCACCTCTTACATGGCGTCGATTGCGCGGATCACCCGCTCGTCCATGCTCGAGACGATGAACTCGAACTTCATCCGCACGGCGCTGGCCAAGGGTCTGCCCATGCGCCGCGTGATCTGGAAACACGCGCTGAAGCCGACGCTTCTGCCGGTGATTTCCTATCTCGGGCCGGCGGTCGTGGGGATGATCACCGGCTCGGTCGTGGTCGACGTCTTCTTCTCGACCGGCGGCATCGGCCAGTTCTTCGTCAACTCCGCCTTCAACCGCGACTACGCCGTTATCATGGGCATCACCATTCTGGTCGGTGCGCTCACGATCCTGTTCAACCTTCTGGTCGACGTGCTCTACGCATGGATTGACCCGAAAATCCGGTACTAAGGGGCACGTCATGATCAACAACGAAGACGTCACTCGCCTGCAGGACGCCGTGCAACTGTCCGAGGTTCGCGGCCGGTCGCTGTGGCAGGATGCCCGCGTGCGGTTCTTTCGCAACAAGGCTGCCGTGGCCGGATTGGTCGTGCTGATCCTGATCACCTGTTTCGCGCTGTTCGGGGGCTTTATCGCCCAATACGAACCGGATTTCGTGGACTTCACGCTGATGGGGGCCAACGCCTATCAGGGGGTGCCCTCGGTCGAGACGGGCCACTACTTCGGCACCGATATTGACGGGCGCGACCTGTTCGCGCGCACCGTGCAGGGGACCAAGATCTCGCTTCTGGTGGGGATTGTCGGCTCTCTCGTCGCGGTGATCGTCGGCACGCTTTATGGTGCGACAGCCGGTTACATCGGCGGGCGCACGGACGGGATCATGATGCGCACGGTCGATATCCTGATGTCGATCCCGTTCATGTTCGTGCTGATCCTGATGCTGGTGATCTTCGGCCGCTCGATCCTGATGCTGTTCATCGGCATCGGCCTGATTTCATGGCTGAACATGGCACGGATCGCGCGGGGCCAGACGCTGACCATCAAGAACAAGGAATTCGTCGAGGCCGCCATCGCCACCGGCGTGTCGCCCTTCGTGATCATCCTGCGCCATATCGTGCCCAACTTGCTGGGGATCGTCATCGTCTATGCCACGCTGCTGGTGCCCGAGATGATCATTTTCGAGAGCTTCATCTCCTATCTCGGGCTGGGCGTGCAGGAACCCAACACCTCGCTGGGGGCGCTGATCAACGCAGGCGCCAGCCAGATGACCAATGGCACGCTGTGGATGCTGTTCTTCCCGCTGACCTTCTTCCTCATCACGCTGTTCGCCTTCTTCTTCGTCGGTGACGGCCTGCGTGATGCACTCGACCCAAAGGACCGCTAATGCTTCTGGATGTATCCGACCTGACGGTGACATTTCGCACCAACGACGGCCCCGTGAACGCGGTCAACGGCCTGTCGTTCGGGATTGATGAAAAAGAAACCCTTGCCATCGTGGGCGAAAGCGGCTCGGGCAAGAGCCAGACCGCCTTTGCCATCATGGGCCTGCTGGCGCGCAACGGCTCGGCCACGGGGCGGGCGGAGTTCGACGGCACCGACCTGCTGTCGCTCTCGCCCAAGGCGCTGAACAAGTTTCGCGCCGAACAGATCGCGATGATCTTTCAGGATCCGATGACCTCGCTCAACCCTTACATGAAGGTGAGCGAGCAGATGGCCGAGGTGCTGCAACTCCACAAGGGGATGAGCAAGCGCGACGCGATCCGCGAATCCGTCCGGCTGCTCGACGCCGTGCGCATTCCCGACGCCAAGGCGCGGATCGGTATGTATCCGCACGAGTTTTCCGGCGGCATGCGGCAGCGGATCATGATCGCCATGGCGCTGCTCTGCGGCCCCCGCCTGCTGATCGCGGATGAGCCGACGACCGCGCTCGACGTGACCGTGCAGGCGCAGATCATGGCGCTGCTGGCCGAGATCCGCGAAGAGTTCGGCACAGCGATCATCCTGATCACCCACGATCTTGGTATCGTTGCCGACGCCTGCGACCGCACACTGGTGCTCTATGGTGGGCAGATCATGGAGCAGGGCAAGACCGATGACGTATTCGAAGCCCCGAGCCACCCCTACACCAAGGGCTTGCTGCGCGCGGTGCCGCGCATCGACCGCGACGACGACAGCCTGCTGACCATCGCCGGTGAGCCGCCGGACATGTCGAACCTGCCCGTAGGCTGCCCGTTCACGCCGCGCTGCGAACTGGCGATGGAGGTTTGCCCGCGGGTCAAGCCGCCACTGATGCCCTTCGCCGACGACCGCAAACGCGCCTGCCATGCCTCGATCGAGGAGGTCGCAAATGTCTGAGCCGATCCTTTCCGTGCGCGACCTGTCGGTCGTCTTCGACGTGAAACCCGCCGGAGCCTGGCCCTGGACCGCGCCCAACAAGCTGCACGCGGTTTCGGGGCTGAGCCTTGATCTGCAACCGGGTGAGACGCTGGGGCTGGTGGGCGAGTCCGGTTCGGGCAAGTCCACGCTGGCGCGCGCCATTATCGGCACGGTGCCGGTGACCGGGGGCGACATCCTGTATAAAGGCCAAAGCCTGATGCAGATGTCCGTGCAAGAGCGTCGCCGCCACCGCCGCGACGTGCAGATGGTGTTTCAGGACCCGCTGGCCGCGCTGAACCCGCGCATGACCGTGGGCGACATCATCGCCGAACCGCTGGTCACCCATGAGCCTTCGACCCCCCGCAAGGAGGTCAAGAAACGCGTGTCCGAGATGATGGAACGGGTGGGGCTGCTGCCAAACCTCATCAACCGCTACCCGCATGAATTTTCCGGTGGCCAGTGTCAGCGGATCGGCATCGCCCGCGCGCTGATCCTCAAGCCCAAGCTGATGATCTGTGATGAACCTGTCTCGGCGCTGGACGTGTCGGTGCAGGCGCAGGTGGTGAACCTGTTGCGCGATATCCAGAAGGACATGGGTCTGTCGATGATTTTCATCGCTCACGACCTGTCGGTGGTGAAGCACATCAGCGACCGGATCGTGGTGATGTATCTGGGCCGCCCGATGGAGGTTGGCCCCGCAAACGCTGTCACGCGCCAGCCGACGCACCCCTACACACAGGCGCTGATCTCATCGGTGCCGATCCCCGATCCCAAGGCGGAACGGGCGCGGGAACGCCCCGTTCTTGAAGGCGATTTGCCCAGCCCGCTGTCGCCGCCCTCGGGCTGCGTGTTCCGCACGCGGTGCCCCATCGCGCAGGACGTCTGCGCGCAGGATCGCCCGCCGATGGTGGACACAGGCCCCGACCAGACGGCCGCCTGCCTGTTCCCGACCATCAATCAGTAATCACGCTCATAGAAGATACCGACGCTCGTCTCACCGTCCGCAGCCACCGTGCCGCGGGCGGTGACGTTGCGGTTGATGTCGATGTTGAGGTTGATCTCGGACGTGCCGTCCGCGCCCACGGTCACGTCGGTATAGACGTTCTCGGACAGATACTTGCCCGCGCGCACGCCGATGTTGCCGCTCTCGTCCGTCACCAGATCAAGATCGTCTAGATCCAGCCCTTCGCGCACGGAATTGAGCACCCCGCCGTTGCCCGAGCCCGCAAGGGTCGCCACGGCCGAGGCAAGCTGCACCGCCTGCAGGGGGGTAATCGATGACAGATCGCGCCCGAACAGAAGCTGCGCCAGTACCTCGTCCTGCGGCAACTCGGGCGAGCTCTCGAAGCGCACGTCGAGTTCATCCGCAGGCCCTTCGATGACGATCCGGACCAGAACCCCCGAAGGGGACTCGGTCGTCGCGACCAGCCGCAGATAGGGCGAGAAATCGCCCTGCAACTGGGCATAGCCCTGATCCAGATCGAACCGCTGGCCCAGAATGCTCAGACGTCCGCGGATCAGTTCGAACCGGCCGATGGGGATGATGTCTCCGGTGGTGCCGGTCAGCCGCAACTGCCCGCCAAGCTCTGCATCCAGCCCACGCCCGCGCACGAAAATGCGTGACGGGGCCGAGACGAGCAGATCGATGGGATAGTCGGGGCCGGTGCTTCTGATCGTGGCACGGGGGGCTGCCGTGGTGCCGATGCGGGCGCGCTGCAGGGTGCGGCGCACGTCCGTAGGCACGCCAAGATGGGTGACCGCCGGAAGGCTTCCCAGCGCGCTGACCCCGGTTGACGGCACCTGCACATCGACCTGACCCAGCCGCACTTCGCCCCGGATTGCGGCACCGCCGGCCAGCGGCCCGTTGACGGTGATCTCGCCCTGCGCGGTGGTGCGGTACAGCTCCGGATCGCGCAGCACAATGTCGCCCAGCCGCGCGGTCAGCGCAGCCTGGAACGGCGGGGCCAGATCAACCGGCCCGGACAGGGTCACATCGCCGCCCGCTGCACTCTGCCCGGCCAGATCAATGCGCGCCGTGCCCCCGGCCAGAAGGATCGTGCCGCCAAGGTTCTCGATCGCCTGATTCAAGAGCGGCGCCGAGACGCGGGCATTGCTGATCCGGACCGGACCGCGCACCGACTGCAGGGCAGGGGGGCCTTGCACGCGCAGATCGAACTGCGCGAGCCCTGTGACCTGCCGGGGCGCGATATAAAGGTTGGCGATGGCCAGCGGGGCCGAGCCGGTCACCCCGAGATCCAGCGTGCCGCTGTTGGACACCCGACCGGAGACCTGCGCGTTGGTGTTGGCCGGCCCCGTGGCGTCACCGCTCACCTGCCAGCCGCTGCCGTCCTGTTGCGCATTGAGATCCGCCACCAGAGGGCCGTTCAAATCCGCCCCCAGAAGGCCGACGTCGCGCAGGCGCAGCGACAGGTTCGCCCGCGTGTCGGCGCCGGAGGTGGTGACGTTGCCCTGCGCGGTCAGGTTGGGAAAGACCACATCGAGCGAGTCGAGCCGCAACCGCTCGCCGTCCGACAGGCTGACTTGCGCGGTGATCCGGCCCAGACCCGCAAGGATACGGTCCACCGGTGCGGTGCCGATGCTCAGATCGCGGGTCTGCGCGGTGACATCGGCGGTCAGGCTGCGGCTTTCCGTCAGGAAGGTGCCGTCGAGCGCCACGGAAACGCCGCCGCCCACGGGTTGTCCGATCAACGTGCGATAGGCGCGCAATTCGTCGATGTCCGCCTGACCTTCGCCGCGCACGCGGTAGCCCTTGGCCATGGGCGTGCCAGTCCCCTGGAAAGAAACTTCGGCCCGCGGGGCGGTGGCCGCCGCGTCCAGCGTGATCACGCCGGCCTCATCGGTGGCCACGTCCAGATCCAGCGTCGCGGGGCCGGACAGCTCGGGCGTGATCAAGGCAAGGTCGGTGATCTCGGCCACAAGGTCCGCCGTCGCGGTGCCCGAGGTGAGCGTGGCTTCGCCGCTGGCGCGCACCCCTTCGGAGGTGACGCGCAGGGCGTCGATCCGGGTGCCCGTGGTGTCCCGCGTGACCTTGACCGAAACCGTGCTGGCCCCCCGCAACAGCGGGTCAACCTCGTCGATGCCAAAGGCGAGATCCTGGGTCTGCAGCCCCAGATCAAGGTCGAAGATCCCGTCGAACGGCTGCACGCTCCCCTTGAGCGTGATCGCCCCGGCGCCGCGCAGGTCCAGCCCGCTCAACTCCGAGAAACGGCTGAAATCTTCGGCTTCGACCGAAAGCTGGGGCTGGGTGCTGAACCGGTCTTCAATCCCGTTGACGATGGCGTTGCCCGAGGCCGACAGGCCTGCGCCTTCAAGCGTCAGATCGTTGATGACAAAGGGTTCTTCCTCAACCCGTCCCAGATCGATGGTGCCGGTGATATCCTCGCCGATGGCCTGCGTCAGCGCCGGATCGTCCAGCTTCAACCCTCGCGCGGCATAGTTCAGATCGGCGGTGAAGCGACCCCGGGTGCTGCCCGCGCCCGGCACGATTTCCCCGCCGCCCGACAGGGCCAGACTGTCGATGGACACGCCCTCGCGCTCCAATGAGGTGATGTCGAAGGCGCCGGTCCATTCGTTGCCCGCGCTTGCGTCATATTGCACGTTGAGGGAGATGCCGCTGACCTTGGTCGGCGCGCCGGACAGGGGCAGCAGCACGCGGCTGTTGTCGGAGGAGGCTAGCTGCCCGCGCAAATCAATCGCCTCGGGCCAGCCCTGCGCGTCGAGCGTTGCCGAGCCGCGCAGCACGACCTGTTCGGCGGCAATCGTCAGGTTCGACAGGCGCAGCCCGCCGACGCCGAACTGCGTGCCTTCGGCCTTGAGCACCGTGGTCGCCCCGAAGAACGGATCATATTGATCGGCCAGAAGCGGGCGCAGGTCGCCCTTCAGATCGACCATGAACACCTGATCGACCGTACCCGTGGGGCGCGACAGCGCGACGGTGCCGGTGACGCGGTCCACACCGTCGGTCGCCAAGGCAATCTCGCCGGTGAAATCATCAAGCGGCGCGTCGCCCTGAACGCTCAGCCGCACGGAGGGACGGCCCGGAATGTTCAGCAGCCGCGCGGCGATCCCGTCCTCGCCTTCCTCCATCAGCAGGTTCAGTGCCAGATCGCGGTCGGCATTGCTGTAGGCCGCGTCGATGACAAAACGGCCCTCTTTGCTGTCGATTCGCTCAAGCACGATATCCGCCGACCCGACCCCGTGGTCGAGCTTCAAGGCACCGGAGAAGCGCGCGCGCACAGGCTCGCCCAGCAGCGCCTCGGTCAGGATGATCTCGTCCGCGATGACCGAGCCGATATCCACCGCCACCGGCAAATCCGGCAGGGCAAAGGGCTGTGCCTCGGCGGTGGGCACCGTGCTTTCGGGCAGGTTGGGCAGGCGGATCAGCTCGATCCGCTCGGCCTCAAGCGTCTCGATCTCGACCCGGCCGCCCAGCAGGGCAGAGCGGTTCCACGATAGCGTCAGCCCGTCCATCTGCAGCCAGACCCCGTCGGGATCGGCCAGTGTGATGCTGTCGGCGGTCGCCTCGGAGCTCAGCGCGCCGCGAAAGTTGATCAGCCGGACGGTCAGATCGTCGTTCGAGATGGTGTCCTCGATCAGACCGGTGAGAAAGCTGCGGTCATCCTCGTTCGATTGCGCCGCCGCCGCGCCGGACCAGAGCACCAGAATACATACAAAAAGAAATCGCATCAAAACGCCTGCCCAATCCCCAGATACACTTCAACGGCTTCCCCGGCATTGCTGCCCGTCGTCGGCACGCCCACGTCAAGGCGGATCGGCCCGATCCCCGTGTCGTAACGCAGGCCCAGACCCGCGCCCGCGTGCCAGTCACCATTGTCGAAATTCAACTCGCCCGGGGCGACGTAGCCGGTGTCATAGAAGCCCACGACGCCGATCTTGTCGGTCACGCCCACGCGCGCTTCAAGCTGGGCGCCGACGAAGGTCTTGCCGCCAATGCGGTTGCCGCCCCCCAGATCCACGCCAAGCGATTGATAGGGTTGCCCGCGCACCGTGCCGCCCCCACCGGAATAGAACAGATAGCTGGCCGGCACATCGTCGGCCGCCGCCCCCATCACCGCGCCGAACTGCCCGCGGGCGGCCAGCGTCACGCGGTCGTCTTCCCCGAAGCTGCGATACAGACGCCCGTCGCCCACCGCGCGCGCGCCCGCGACATCGCGGCCCAGAAAGGGGCGGATTTCAAGGCTGGCGTAGTAGCCCGCGGTGGCGTCCAACTCGTCGTTGCGCCGGTCCAGCGTGCCTTTGATGGGCGCATAGACCAGTTGATAGGACCGTTTGCCGTTGCCGTCCTCGGCCTCACCCACGGACAGGCCAAGCCCGTATTCCAGTTCGACGTCGTCGCCCAACCTCCTGATGATCCCCGCCTCGATCCGCGCTTCACGCTCGAAGAACGATGGCTCGTCCAGTTGCTCGATCATGCCATTGACGTAGAAATCCGTGTCCTGCCGGAAGGTTGCCGGACGCAGGAAGTTGGCGGCGATGCGATAGTCAAGGCCACCGGTGCCCCCCGCCAGCCCGCCGACCTTGCCTTCGATGCGGAACCGCTCGGCCCCGCCAAACAGGTTGCGGTGCAGCCAGAAGCTCGACAGCGTCAGCCCCTTGATCGACGAAAACTCGGCCCCGAAGCCGATGCGCCGGGGCGGCTGTTCGACCACCGCGATGGTCAGGGGCAGGGTCTCGCCCTCGGGCGTCTCGCCCTCGATCACGGTGGCCGAGGCGAAGGTCTGCGTGCGGCGCAGGTTGGCTTCGGCGCGCGCGATCACCTCGGGGTCGTAGATGCCGTGGTCGATGCCCGCGATGGCGCGGATGCGTTCGCTGCGCACGGCCTCGTTGCCCTCAACGGTCACGTTGCCGAAGCTGAGCACCGGACCGGGTTCGATGATCACTGTCGCGTCGAGTTTCTGGTCGGTGTGGCGGGCGGTGATCGACCGCTCACCGGGTTCCGCAAGGGGCCGCCCGTCGTTGCGCCAACCGTTCACCGCCGCCGAGGCTGCATCGCTGATGACGGCCGAGCGTGCGGTGCGTCCGGGCGCGAACCCCTCAGGCAGTTCGGTGCCCGGTGCCAGCGGTCCGATCTCGGCACGGCCAAAGGTGAAACGGGGGCCCGGATCGACCCGCAACTGCACATTTTGCACCGAAGCGGGCGCGGCCAGCGGATCAAGGGCCGAGGCTTCGATGCCGTCCACAAGGATCGAGATGGTGCCGCCGTAATAGCCTTCGGCGTAAAGCCCGGTCAGCAGCCGGCGATAGTCGGCGCGGGCGGCAGCGACGTAGTCCTGCGGGGCCTCTGCGCCGTCCTCTTCAAGTGACAGGGTGAGAGAGGCCGCGCGCAGGGCCGATCTGAGGTCCCCCTCGGTCCCGTCCGGCGTGATCAGGCGCACATCCTGCGCGGCGGCGCACAGGGGAAACACCATAAGGCCCAATGCCGCTGCCGTGATCGATTTCCGCATTGCCTGCCCACCCCCGATGTCGTTGTTCTGCTCCCAGTTGTTTCGTCATATCGCAGTCTTGCCGCGGGGGAAACGGTTTCGGGGGATTCGGCACGTCGCCGCCTATATGTTGCGCGCAGAACCCGCAGCCTTCAGGCGAAAGGATCGTCCGGATAACCCACCGCCGCCAGATAAAGCCCGTGCGGGGGCGAGACCGGCCCGCAGGCCGCGCGGTCCTTCGCCTCAAGCGCTGCGGTCACATCGTCCGGCGTCCAGGCGCCCGCGCCGACCCGTTCCAGCGTGCCGATGAAACTGCGCACCTGATTGTGCAGGAAAGACCGTGCGCGCACGTGGAAATGGAACGCCAGCGCGCCGTCGTGGCGCGGCACCTGTTCCACCCGCAGGGCGTCCAGCGTCTTGACCGGCGATTGCGCCTGACAGATCGACGACCGGAAGGTGGTGAAATCGTGCTGCCCCAAAAGCCGGTCCGCCGCTGCCTGCATCGCTGCGCCGTCCAGCTCTTGCGAGACCTGCCAGACCTTGCCTGCCTCATGCACCAAGGGCGCGCGTCGACAGACCAGACGGAACAGATAGCGCCGCTCTATGGCCGAGAACCGCGCGTGCCAATCGTCGGGCACCTGCGCGCAGGCAACAATCGCCACCGGCGCGGGTTTGAGGTGGTAGTTCAGCGCCTCGGATAGGCGGAACGGCGTCCAGTCCTTTCGCAGATCGCAATGGGCGACCTGACCCAACCCGTGCACGCCTGCATCGGTCCGGCCCGCCGCCGCGATCCGGTGATCGCCCGGCTCCAACCGGCTCAGCGCCTCTTCCACGGCCTGCTGCACAGAGGGCACATGGGACTGGCGCTGCCAGCCGGAAAACGGCGCTCCGTCGTATTCTATTTTCAAGGCATAACGCGGCATGGATGCGGGTTAGGGGGAACGCCCGCAAGTTTCAATCCCCCGGGCGCGGAACCAAACGCGCGCGGGGCAGGGCGCTTGGCCTACACATCCCGCACCCCGCGCCCTATCTTCTGACGGAACGCGAACAGAAAAGGTGTCGGCCCGTGGTCATCACAACTCTAGCAGACGGGATCACGCGACGGGCCGAAGCCGTGGCCGGCACCCTGACCGCCCCCTTCACCGATCCGGTGATCCGCCTTGGCGTGACCGGGCTCAGCCGGGCGGGCAAGACGGTGTTCATCACGTCGCTGGTGGCCAATCTGCTCAACCGCGGACGGATGCCGCAGTTTCAGGCCGCCGCCAGCGGAGCGATCCAGACGGCCTACCTTCAGCCGCAGCCGGACGACACCATCCCGCGGTTCGACTACGAAAACCACCTTGCCGCGCTGACTGCGAAAGAGGCGCACTGGCCCAAGGGCACGCGGCGGATTTCCGAATTGCGGCTGTCGCTCAAAGTGCAGCCCACCGGTCTCATGGGGTCGTTTCGCGGCGCGCGCACGGTGCATCTGGATATCGTCGACTATCCCGGGGAATGGCTGCTGGACCTGTCGCTGCTCGACAAGGATTTCACCACATGGTCGGCCGAGGTGCTGGGCCGGATGGAAGAACGTCCGGGCGCCGAAGCCTTCACCGCCGCCCTTGCCGCCGCTGATCCGTCCGAGCCTTTCGAAGAACCGCAAGCGCAGGACCTTGCAGCCGCGTTCACCGACCACCTCAACACCGCGCGTGAGGCGGGGTTTTCCGACTGCACGCCGGGGCGGTTCATGATGCCCGGTGATCTCGAAGGATCGCCCGTGCTGACCTTCGCCCCGCTGCCCCCCGTGGAAAAACCGGCCCGTGCGTCCCTATGGCGCGAGTTCGAGCGCCGTTTCGAGGCCTACAAACGCCACGTCGTGCGCCCCTTCTTTCGCGACCATTTCGCGCGGATCGACCGGCAGATCGTCCTTGTGGACGTGTTGGGCGCGATCCATTCGGGCCCCCGCGCGGTCGAGGATATGCGCCGCGCCATGGCCGATATTCTTGGCGCGTTCCGTCCGGGCCAGAACTCGTTCCTGAGCCGGATCTTTCAGGGTCGCCGGATCGACAGGATCCTGTTCGCGGCCACCAAGGCCGATCACCTGCACCACCAGCAGCACCCGCAGTTGACCGCGATCACCCAGGCCCTGCTGCGCGATGCCAAGGACCGCGCCGAGTTTTCCGGCGCCACGACGCAGGCCATGTCCATCGCCGCCCTGCGCACCACGGTGGAAGACACGCGCAGCCACAACGGGGCCGAGCTTGGGGTGGTGCGGGGCCGGTTGCTCGGCTCAGACAAACAGGCGGCGTTCTATCCTGGTGCGCTGCCGACCGACCCCGCGCATCTGCTTGGACCGGCGCGCAGCGGGGCCGAGCACTGGCTCGATGCGGACTACGAGGTGATGAGCTTCGCCCCCGCGCCTTTGACCCTGAAACCGGGTGACGGCCCGCCGCACATCCGCCTCGACAAGGCGCTGCAATTCCTGATCGGGGACATGCTATGAACGACGAGCGCAAAAGCGGCCCGGTGTTGTTCGACCTTGAGGACGCGCCCGAAGGCCGCGCCGATGTGCGCCCCGACACCGCGCCCCCGGTGCCCGACCTTGAGCGGGGGCCGCCCCCGGCCGCGATGCAGCGGGTCGCCATGATGGCGGGGCGGCGTCCGAACCGGCTGGCGCGCTGGTTCTGGGGCATTCTGGTCATGCTGGTGACCTTTTTCGTCGGCGTCGCGGCCTGGGAATTCGTGCTCGATCTGCTGGCGCGAGCGCCGGTGCTGGGGTGGATCGCCACCGGCTTGGTCGGGCTGTTCTGCCTTGTTCTGGCGCTCATCGCGCTGCGGGAACTGGCCGCCTTTGGCCGGTTGCGCCGCGTTGACCGCATCCAAACGGGCGCCGCCGCCGCCTTGGCCGAGGCGGATCTGACCCGCGCGCGGCAGGTGGCGAACCAGATCGACGCGCTCTACGCGGGTCGCGACGATGCCAGATGGGGGCGCGAAGCCTTTGCCGAGGCGCGCGAGGGCATTCTCGACGCCGACGGACTGCTGGGACTGGCCGAAAGCAAGATCCTCGCCCCGCTGGACGCCCGCGCCCGGCTCGAGGTCGAGGCCGCCGCGCGGCAGGTGGCCACAGTCACCGCCGTGGTGCCCCTGGCGCTGGCGGATGTCTTCGTGGCGCTGACCGCGAACCTGCGGATGATCCGCCGCATCGCCGAGGTCTATGGCGGCCGGTCCGGCACGCTCGAGACATGGAAACTCACGCGGCAGGTGCTCGCCCATCTGGTGGCGACGGGGGCCGTGGCCGTGGGCGACGATCTGATCGGATCGGTGGCGGGCGGAGGCGTCCTCTCGAAGGTGTCGCGCCGGTTTGGCGAGGGCGTGATCAACGGCGCGCTGACCGCGCGGGTGGGCGTGGCGGCGATGGAAGTCTGCCGCCCGCTGCCCTTTGTTGCCCTGCGCCGCCCCTCGGTCACGAGCCTTGTGCAACGGGCCCTGACCGGTCTGTTCGGCAAGCGCAGCTAGGTCTTACTGCTTGGCCAGATAGGCCACCAGAACGTCCAACGCGGCTTGCAGATCGGTCTTGTGAACCATTTCCGTCACTGTGTGGATGTAGCGCGTGCCCACCACGACGCCGACTGCGCGTGCGCCCGCGGCTGCCTGTTGCGCGGCCGCACCATCCTGACCGCCCGCGGCCAGCATCGTGCGCTGGTAGGGAATGTCGTTGGATTTTGCGATCCCCTCGATCTCGCGCACCAGTGCCTTGTCGGCGATGAAGCTGCTGTCACGCACGTGCAAGCCGAAGCCCTTGCCCTGCTGCGTGGTCGAGAAGTGGTCCGGCACCCCCGGCGTGTCGCAGGCCAGCGTGGTGTCGATGCCGATGCCGATGTCGGGCTGCACCTTGAAGGCCGCTGTGCGCGCGCCGCGCAGGCCCACTTCTTCCTGCGAGGTAAAGACCACGTGGATTTCCGCCCCGCGCCCCTTGTCGCCAAGCGCCTTCATCACCTCGATGCCCAGCCAGCAGGCGATTCGGTTGTCCAGCGCCTTGGACACGAACTTGTCGCCGATCTCGATGAATGGCTCATCCATCACCACGAAATCGCCGACGCGCACGACGTCCTTCGCGGCCTCGCCCATGCCCAGATCGACGAAGAATTCACCCACTTCGGGAATTTTCTTGCGGTCTTCCGCCGACGAGATGTGGATCGGCTTGCCGCCCGGGTTCATCACGCCCTGATAATCGCCGTCGTCGGTGCAGACCTTGACCCGGCGCGAAAACAGGTTGCGCGGATCGAAGCCGCCCACGGGCTGCAGATACAGGAATCCCTTGTCGCTGATGTGGCTGACCAGAAAGCCGATCTCGTCCATGTGGCACAGCAGCATGATCTTCGGCGCGCCGTCCTTGTCCGCATCGCGGCGGCAATGGAGCGAGCCCATGGCGTCGACAGTCACCTCGTCAAAAAGGCCTTCGACTTGGCCCTTGATCAGGTCCCGCACCCGGTCCTCATGTCCCGGCACGCCGGGGGTTTCGCACAGGTCGCGCAGCAGTTCGGTGTTCATAACAGACAGTCCTTTGTTCATTTTGCGCGCACTGTGTCGCGGCGGCGCGGGCGGTGCAAGGGGGGGGCGCGGGCGGGGTGTGGCGTGGAAAAATCGCCCAAATGCGTCCCAAACCGCGCAAAACCCGGTTTTATCCCCCGTTTCCTGCGTCAGATGGCGGTTTATCCCCAAGAAAAGGCTTTACAGACCCTTACCCAGCAACGCACGATATCTAGTAAGAGGAGGGCTATGTACCCCCCTTGGACGAGCGGGACACCAGATATAGCCTCTGCCAAGGCGTCTGGATTGCACAGG
The DNA here is from genome assembly GCF_003072065.1 of Thalassorhabdomicrobium marinisediminis. Lineage (GTDB taxonomy): Bacteria > Pseudomonadota > Alphaproteobacteria > Rhodobacterales > Rhodobacteraceae > Octadecabacter > Octadecabacter marinisediminis. Next base: position 258,428 of record NZ_QCYG01000005.1, on the reverse strand, counting down.
AGGCGAGCAGCCCATGGCACTCATCGAACATTTTGACACCGTCGACGATCTTCACCCGATCGATCTGGCCGAACATATCGCCGAGCATCACCGCTGGGATTTCGACCGCGTTCACGACGACCAGATCGCGCTGGTGGTGGAAGGCCAATGGCGGACCTATTCCGTCACGCTGGCGTGGTCGGCCAATGACCAGACGCTGCGCCTGATCTGCACCTTCGAGATGGAGCCCCCCGAGGACCGCTTGCCGGCGCTTTACGAATGCCTCAACCGCACGAACGACATGTGCTGGGCGGGCGCTTTCACCTATTGGGCGGAACAGCGGCTGATGGTCTATCGCTACGGGCTGGTGCTGGCGGGCGAGCAGGTCGCGGGGCCGGACCAGATCGACACGATGATCTCGGCGGCGATCCTCTCGGCCGAGCGGTTCTATCCGGCGTTCCAGCTTGTCACATGGGCCGAGCGCACGCCCGTCGAAGCGCTGAACGTGGCGATTTCCGAAGCCTACGGCCGCGCCTGACCCCGTGACTGGCGGGGCGCACAGGCCGCGTCTGCCCCTTGCGCCTGCATCGGCTTGAACCCCCGCGCGCGGCACCCTAACGTCGCCGCGAAACAAGGCAGTCAGACAAGACGGGGGTTTTCATGTCACTGGAACAAATCGAGCAGCGCGGGATGGTCCTTTTGGGCTGCGGCAAGATGGGATCAGCGATGCTTGCGGGCTGGCTGTCGGGCGGCTTGCCCGCCTCGGCCGTCTGGGTGCTGGACCCGCACCCCTCGGACTGGCTGAAATCCACAGGCGTGCATCTGAACGACGGGATGCCCGACAATCCGGCGCTGGCGCTCATCGCCGTGAAACCCCAGATGATGGGGGAGGCGCTGCCCGCGATGCAAAAGCTCGGCAATGGAGAGACCGTGTTCCTTTCGGTCGCGGCTGGGACTTCGATCGCGACCTTCGCAGAGGCGCTGGGCGAGCGCTCTCCGATCATCCGCGCCATGCCCAACACGCCCGCCGCCGTGGGGCGCGGGATTTCCGCGGTGGTGGGCAACGCCCATGCCACCGCTGCGCATATGACCATGGCCGAAACCCTGCTGGAAGCGGTGGGGCAGGTGGTCCGGCTGGACAGCGAGAGCCAGATCGATGCGGTGACCGGCGTGTCCGGCTCGGGCCCTGCCTATGTGTTCCACCTGATCGAAACGCTCGCCGCCGCTGGTGAGGCCGAGGGCCTGCCCGCCGAGATGGCAATGAAGCTTGCCAAGGCGACCGTCGGCGGGGCGGGTCAGCTAGCCGAGGACGCGCCCGAGGATCCCAGCCAGTTGCGTGTCAACGTAACCTCGCCCAACGGCACGACACAGGCCGCGCTTGAGGTTCTGATGGACGAAGAGAGCGGCTTTCCGCCCCTGCTGCGCCGCGCGGTCAAGGCCGCCGCCGACCGCAGCCGCGAGCTGGGCGCATGAGCGAGATCACGTTCGACGATTTTCTGGCGGTGGACATTCGCGTGGGCCGCGTGATCCGCGCCGAACCTTTCCCCGAAGCCCGCAAACCGGCGATCAAGCTGTGGGTCGACTTCGGCCCCGAGATCGGAGAGCGCAAGGCCTCGGCGCAAATCACGGCCCATTACACCCCCGAGGCGTTGATCGGGCGGCAGGTGCTGGGCGTGGTGAATTTTCCCCCGCGGCAGATCGGCCCTTTCATGTCCGAGGTGCTGGTGCTGGGCGCCCATGACGCAAACGGCGGCGTCGTGCTGATCGCGCCCGACCAAGAGGTGGCGGAGGGGGAACGCATGTGCTGAGGCTGCTGATCACCCGCCCCATCGCAGAACCCGTTTTGGCGCAAGCCCGCCGCCTGTTCGACGTGACCTTGCACACGGGCGGCAAACTGTCCGAGGCGGAGTGTGCCGCGGCACTGGCTGAATACGACTGCATCCTGCCGACATTGGGCGACCAGTTCACCGCCCGCGCTTTCGCCGGAGACCTGCGGTGCCGGATGATCGGCAACTTCGGCGTCGGCTATAATCATATCGATACCGACGCCGCCGCCCGCGCCGGGGTGATCGTCAGCAACACGCCCGACGTGCTCACCGACGCGACCGCCGACATCGCAATGACGCTGCTTCTCGCCACCGCCCGCCGCGCCGGTGAGGGGGAGCGGATGGTGCGCTCCGGCCGATGGGGCGGGTTCGACGTCAAGGGGCTGCTGGGCACCCATGTGACCGGTAAAACGCTGGGCATCGTCGGGATGGGCCGCATCGGACAGGCCATCGCCGCGCGGGGCTACCACGGGTTCAACATGAAGGTCGTGTTCCACAACCGCAGCCCGAAGGTCACCCGCGTGCCCGCGCTGCAACTGGAAAGCCTGCATCATGTGATGGCGGAAGCGGATTTCGTCGTCGTCGCCACGCCCGGCGGCACCGCCACCACCAAGCTGATCGACGCCGCAGCCATCGCCGCGATGAAACCTTCAGGCATTTTCGTCAACATCTCGCGCGGGGAGGTGGTGGACGAGACCGCCCTGATCGACGCACTTGAGCAGGGGCGCATCGCGGGGGCGGGCCTTGACGTCTATGAGAATGAGCCCCACGTGCCCGAGCGGTTGCGCGCCCTGGAGAATTGCGTGCTGCTGCCGCATCTGGGCTCGGCCACGCAGGAAACGCGGCAGGCCATGGCGCAGATGGCGCTCGACAACATCATCGCCTTTTCCGAAGGCCGCGACCCGCCGCAGCGGGTGACCTAGACCAGCGGCGCGTCCGTGTCGGCCATGGCTTCGCGCCAGTGCCGCCGACACAATGAGACATAGGCCTCGTTGCCGCCGATCTGCACCTGCTCGCCCCCCGTCAGCACGCGCCCCTCGGCGTCTTGCCGGACGACCATCGTGGCCTTCTTGCCGCAATGGCAGATCGTGCGCACCTCCCGCATCTCGTCGGCCAGCGCGAGAAGGGTGGCCGAGCCGGGGAAGAGCTGCCCCATGAAATCCACCCGCAGCCCGAAGGCCATGACCGGCACGCGCAGATCATCCACCGCGCGGGCCAGTTGCCAGACCTGTTCTTCGCTCAGGAACTGCGCTTCGTCCACGAAGACGCAGGCACAGGGGCCGTCGCCCAGCCGCGCTTCGATCTTGCGGAACAGATCATCGTTGATGTTGAAGGTGTCGGCCTCCATGCCGATGCCGATGCGGCTGGCGATCCGCCCTTCGCCCGCGCGATTGTCGAGCTGGGCGGTCAGAAGATAGGAGTCCATCCCGCGTTCCGCATAGTTGTATGCCGCCTGCAGAAGCACCGTCGACTTGCCGGCGTTCATGGTCGAGTAATTGAAATAGAGCTTGGCCATGGCGCGGTGAATGCCCCCGTGCCGATCCGGTTGCAAGATCGAAAAAGACCGCACACGCAGACCGGTTCGCGGCCCGCGCGGCAGCGTTTAGATGAAGGGCACGAAGGGCACGCCGCAGCCGGTGAGCGCCATCAGACCCGCCGCAAGCGCTGCGTAACGGGCCGCGCGCCACACGGCCCCGCTCATGCCCGCTCCACGATGACAGAGCCCACGGAATAACCCGCTCCGAAGGAACAGATCAGCCCGATGTCGCCCGCCCCGAGGTCGTCGGAATATTTCGCGAAGGCGATGATCGACCCCGCCGAGGAGGTGTTGGCATAATCCTGCAGGATGTTCGGCTGCTCGCCATCCTCGGGCGCGCGGCCCAGAACCTTTTTGCCGATATAATCGTTCATCGACTTGTTCGCCTGATGCAGCCAGAGCCGCTTGAGATCGTCGGCAGAGATACCGTCATCGGCCATGTGACCGGCGATGTGCTGGCTCACCAGCGGCAGAACCTCTTTAAAGACCTTGCGGCCATTCTGCATGAACTGCATGTCGCGGCGGTCCTCCATCTGGTCATGGGTGCGCCGCAGGAAGCCGTCGTTGTTGCGGATGTTGTTCGAGAATTGCGTGGCCAGCCGCGTTGAGCGGATCTTGAAGTGCGGTCGCTCAAGGCCTTCGTCGCGCTCGACCAGCACCGCCGTGGCCACGTCCCCGAAGATGAAATGACAATCGCGGTCGCGCCACTCAAGGTGGGCCGAGCAGATCTCGGGGCAGACGACCAGCGCGCTGCGGATGCTGCCCGCGCGGATCATGTCCGTTGCGGTCTGGATGCCGAACGTGGCCGAGCTGCAGGCCACGTTCATGTCGAAGCCGAAGCCGTTGATCTCGAGCAGGTTCTGGATTTCCACGGCAATCGCCGGATAGGCCCGCTCATGGTTGGATGCGGCGCAGATCACCGCGTCCACGTCGTCGGCGGACCGGCCCGCCTGCGACAATGCCTGAAGGCTGGCATCGACGGCCATTTCGGCCATGTAGCTCGGCTCATCATCGGCGCGGGCGGGCAGGCGCGGGAACATGCGGTCCGGGTCGAGCACGCCGGATTTATCAAGCACGTAGCGCCGCTCGATCCCCGAGGCCGCAAGGATGAACTCGCTTGAGGACTGCGGCTTGGCCTCAACCTCGCCTGCGGCGATCGCCTCGGCGTGTTCGGCGTTGAACCGCTCGGCATAGGCGTTGAACGCGTCCACCAGTTCGTCGTTGGAAATCGTGTGCTGGGGGGTGAAGACCCCGGTTCCGGTAATCGCTGCGCTATACATCCGTCTGCCTTTGCTTTGGGGGGCCATTGGGCCCGTTTCGGCAGCAAATAGCAAGGGTGACGGTGCGGCCCCCGTCGCCTTGCGGGGCCCCTCCGGGCGGGTCAGGCGGCGCGAACGTGGGCCCCGGCCAAGGGCAGGGTGATCGTGAAGGTCGTGCCGACGCCAAGCTCGCTTTCATAGGAGATCGAGCCGTGATGCTTCGAGAGGATCTGCTTGGCGATATGCATCCCCAGCCCGCTGCCGTAGATGTCCTTGTGGTCGGTCTCGTCCACTTGCGTGAAACGTCCGAAAACCTTCTCCTCGCTGCCCGCAGGAATGCCGCGCCCGCGGTCCGTGACGGTGATCACCGCGGTGTCGAGCCGGGTGTCCAGCGCCACATCGACATAGGAATTGTCGGGCGAGAATTTCGAGGCATTGGACAGAACATTCACCAGCACCTGATGCAGCCGGCTTTCGTCCACCTCCGCCACCGCCGGGCGCGCGCTGCCCTGATAGCGGATCTTGATGTTGCGCGTGGCATTGAAGGTTTCCATGCTGCCCACCGCATCCGCGACGATGTCGTCCACGTTCACGGCGGCGAAATTCAGCGTGAATTCAGAGCTTTCCAGCTTTTGCGTGTCCAAAAGATCGTTGAGAAGTGACGCGAGAATCGTGGTGTTCTTCGCCGCCAGCCCCACAAGATGGTTGATTGTTTCGGGCGGAATCTCGGTCACCCGGCCTTTCAACATGCCCAGCGCGCCGTTGACGACCGTCAGCGGGGTGCGCAGCTCATGGCTGACGGTCGCCAGAAATTGCGTTTGCACCCGTTCCGCCGCCCGTGCGCGTTCCGCCGCCTGTGTCTGGACGGTGACATCGACGAAAGACACGGTCCAGCCCAGAAGCCGCTGCCCCTTGCCCAGCCGAATCGGATAGGCGCGCGCCACGTAGTGCCGGTTGTTGCACTCAGCCTCGGGCACATCGGGCAGTTTTTCGGTCTCGATCAATGAATTGATGATCGGGCCGATCCCCTCAAGCCCCGTCGTGGGTTGGCCGTTCGAAAGCATCATCGCATCATGGGCCGCGGCGTTCGCTTCAAGCAGGTTGCCTTCAAGGTCGATCAGCAGGACGACATCGTCGGACTTGTAGAACAGCATGTCACGGGCGATGGCGCTGACGTCCACCCAGCGGTTGTCGGCGATCAGCCAGACCACCAGCGTGAGCGACGCCACGAAAGAAAACGGCGTCGGATCGCTGTCGAACCACATCACGTCAAAGAAGATGTAGAGCACGTTGGCCACGATCGGGATCATCGTCGTCAGGAACAGCTTTACGAAAAAACTGCGCACGGCGGGGTTGGCTTTCCACATGGCAAGGCCTGCGGTGATGGTCGTGCCCAAAATCACCAGATAAAGGTAGCCGATCACCACGTAGAACAGCGGCTGATGGTCGAAATGCGCATAGGTTCCGGTGGGGCGCACGACCAGTTTCGTGTCCGGCCCGTAAAGCTGACCGTGGAAGGTGTTGGTCAGGATCAGCGATAGCAGCACAATGGGCATGAAGACCACGGCCAGCTTGACCACCGCGCGCGGCACCTGCCGCGACGAGGTGTATTCATACAGAAAGAAGCACCAGAACGTCGGCAACAGGATCACGCCCAGCCAGGCCAGTTGCGCCCAGGCGATCTTACAGGTCAGCACCGGCGTCGAGATTTCCACACCGATGGAAATCAGCCACCAGATCATCGCCAGATTGCCGTAGAAGAACCAGGTGTGCCCCGGCAAGGAGGTCTGCGCCCGCGCCCAGAAGGCAAGCGTCGTGACCACGACAATCGTCGTGATCACCATCTGCACCGCCGGGATCCCGGCGTCGACCTGGAAACATTGAGTTAAATTATACACTGCTCGAACTTCTCAAATTTTTTACCAGCCTAGGCACGAAACGTGCGTAAGAAAGGAAGAAGTGCGGCAAAAATCGGATGATGTGTGGGGGATGATGGCGGGCGCGGGGGCGGCGGCGTCTGGCCTGTGGCAAAACGCATACGGGCGGCGGCCCATCAGACCGCCGCCCGCAAAAGGGGGAAAGTGCGCGGGCCTAGCCCTGCAGCGCGCGCACCCGGATGTCGCTTTCGACCTTTTCCTTCATCGCCAAGGCGGCGGCGTGACTGCCCGCCAGCGTGGTATAGTAGGGGATGCGGTCGGCCAGCGCGATGGCCCGGATTGAGCGGCTGTCCTCAATCGCGGCGGTGCCTTCGGTGGAGTTGAAGACCAACGCAATCTCGCCGTCTTTCAGAAGGTCGCTGATCGTCCGTCCGCCTTCATAGACCTTGTTGACCACCTCGGTCTTGATCCCCTGATCGGCCAGCCATGCAGCCGTGCCGCGGGTGGCGCAGATTGTCATGCCCAGATCGGTCAGAAGCGTCGCGGTCTCAAGCAGCAGGGGGGTCTTGTCGCTGTCCTTGATCGACAGGAACACGCGGCCCTCGGTCGGAAGATCAACGCCTGCGCCCATCTGCGCCTTGAGGAAGGCGCGGGCAAAGTTGCGCGCCCAGCCCATGACCTCACCGGTTGAGCGCATCTCGGGGCCGAGGATCGTGTCCACGCCGGGGAAGCGGTTGAACGGCAGCACGGCCTCTTTTACCGAGAACCACGGCGTTTTCGGGTCCGCGAGCGTGAAGGGGTTGCCCAGCGGCATCACGTCCATCGGGTCCTCGGCCGGGGCGTAGGGCTCGCGCATCGGGAAGTTCGACAAGGGCTCACCCGCCATCAGCCGTGCGGCGATAGAGGCCACGGCAGAGTCGGTGGCCTTGGCCACGAAAGGCACCGTACGGCTGGCGCGGGGGTTCACTTCGATCAGATACACATCGCCGTCCTTGACTGCGAACTGCACGTTCATCAGGCCGACCACGTTCAGCGCCAGCGCCAGCGCGCGGGTCTGGCGCTTGATCTCTTCGATAATCTCGTCGGACAGCGTGTGCGGCGGCAGGCAACAGGCGCTGTCGCCGGAGTGGACGCCCGCCTCTTCGATATGCTGCATGATGCCCGCGACATGGGTGTCTGTGCCGTCGCTCAGACAGTCCACGTCCACCTCGACCGCGCCGCTCAGGTAGCTGTCGAGCAGCACCGGACTGTCACCGGACACCACCACCGCTTCGGCAATGTAGCGTTCCAGTTGCGCCATGTCGCGCACGATTTCCATCGCGCGGCCCCCCAGCACGTAGGACGGGCGGATCACCAGCGGAAAGCCGATCTCTTCTGCAATCGCAAGGGCCTGCGCATCAGTGCTTGCGATGCCGTTCTTCGGCTGCAAAAGCCCCAGATCGTTGACCAGCGCTTGAAACCGCTCGCGGTCCTCGGCCCAGTCGATGCTGTCGGGCGAGGTGCCAAGGATCGGGATGCCCTCATCCGCCAGCGCCTGTGCGATCTTCAGCGGAGTCTGGCCGCCGAACTGGACGATCACCCCGTGCAGGGTGCCGTTCTCCTGCTCAACGCGCAGGATTTCCATGACGTGCTCGAAGGTCAACGGCTCGAAATACAGCCGGTCCGAGGTGTCGTAGTCGGTCGAGACGGTCTCGGGGTTGCAGTTGACCATGATCGTCTCATAGCCCTGATCGGTCAGCGCGAAACAGGCGTGACAGCAGCAATAGTCGAACTCGATCCCCTGACCGATCCGGTTCGGACCGCCGCCAAGGATCACCACTTTCTTGCGGTCGCTGGGCCGCGCTTCGCATTCCACATCGCCCATCATCGGCGCTTCATAGGTGGAATACATGTAAGGGGTCTGTGCCTCGAACTCGGCCGCGCAGGTGTCGATGCGTTTGAACACGGCCCGCACATCCAAAGCGTGACGGGCCTTACGCACGTCAGCCTCGGACACGCCGGCGAGCTTGGCCAGACGCGCATCCGAGAAGCCGAGCATTTTCAGCGCCCGCATTGCCGCCGGATCTTCGGGCAGGCCGTTCGCTTTCACACCATTCTCGGCATCCACAATCTCGCGGAAGCGGTCAAGGAACCACGGATCGAACGAGGTCACCGCCTGAATGTCGTCGTTGCTCAGCCCCAGACGCATGGCCTGCGCGATCACGCGGATGCGGTCGGGGGTTTGTTGGGCCAGCGCCTTGGTGATCGCCGCACGGCCATCGGCGGTGTCCGATGCGCCCGCGATCTCGATCTCGTCAAAGCCGGTCAGCCCGTTTTCCATCGACGCCAGGGCCTTTTGCATGGATTCGTGGAAAGTCCGGCCAATCGCCATCACCTCGCCCACGGATTTCATCGCCGTGGTCAGGTTCGGCTCGGAGCCGGGGAACTTCTCGAAGGCGAACCGCGGAATCTTGGTGACGACATAGTCGATGGAGGGCTCGAAGCTGGCCGGTGTCACGCCGGTGATGTCGTTGTCCAGCTCGTCCAGCGTAAAGCCCACGGCCAGCTTTGCCGCGATCTTGGCAATGGGGAAGCCCGTGGCCTTGGATGCCAAAGCGGAGGAGCGCGACACCCGCGGGTTCATCTCGATCACCACCATGCGCCCGTCTTCGGGGTTCACGGCCCATTGCACGTTGGACCCGCCGGTCTCGACCCCGATCTCGCGCAGCACGTTGATCGAGTGCGTGCGCATCAACTGGTATTCCTTGTCAGTCAGCGTCAGGGCAGGGGCCACGGTGATACTGTCGCCGGTGTGCACGCCCATCGGGTCCACGTTCTCAATGGAGCAGACGATGATCGCGTTGTCGGCGCTGTCGCGCACCACCTCCATCTCGTATTCCTTCCAGCCCAGCAGGGACTGGTCGACAAGGATCTGCGCCATGGGAGAGGCTTCCATCCCCGTGCGGCAGAAGTGTTCGTATTGTTCGCGGTTGTAGGCCACGCCGCCGCCGGTGCCGCCCAGCGTGAAGGCGGGGCGGATGATCGCGGGTAGGCCGATCTCCTCCAGCGCCTCCATGGCGATGGCGAGCCCTGCGTTGATGTCGAACTTGTCGGTGACGCGGGCGGCGTCCTTGTTCTTGGTGGGCGCGGTGACGATGGTCGCCTTGGGGTTCTCGATCCCCAGCCGGTCCATGGCTTCGCGGAACAGGTGCCGGTCTTCGGCCATCTCGATGGCTTCGCGCTTGGCGCCGATCATCTCGACGCCGAATTTTTCCAACACGCCCATGTCCGCCAGCGCCAGCGAGGTGTTCAGCCCCGTCTGCCCGCCCATCGTCGGCAACAGCGCGTCGGGGCGCTCTTTCTCGATGATCTTCGCGACAACCTCGGGGGTGATCGGCTCGATATAGGTGGCGTCGGCCAGCCCCGGATCGGTCATGATCGTCGCGGGGTTCGAGTTGACGAGGATGACGCGATAGCCTTCCTCGCGCAGCGCCTTGCAGGCTTGTGCGCCGGAGTAGTCGAACTCGCAGGCCTGTCCGATGACAATAGGGCCCGCCCCGATAATCATGATTGATTTGATATCATCACGTCTTGGCATGGCCGCGCCCCTTTGTATGTAGATTCCCGACGCGGCACCGCGCGCCAAATTGTCGTGGGTTATAGGGATGGGGCGCTGACGTGCAAGGGGCAAAGCAGCCTTTGCGCAAGGTGGCCAGCGGCTATGCGTGAACCGATGAGCTGTGCCGCGCGTTGAGCCATGAACACCCCAGCAAAGGACACCGCGACCATGCCCCCCAAAGCCCTGATCTTCGGCTCGATCGGCACCCTGGCCGAGATCACCGATCTGGAACGCCGAGCCTTCAACGCGGCCTTCGATGAACACGGGCTGGACTGGACATGGGATGAGGAGACCTATGCCGACCTGCTGACGGAACCCGACGGTGAGCGCCGGATCGAGCAATACGCCGCGCAACATGATACGGAGGTGGACGCCATGTCGCTGCATGCCTCCACCATCAAACACCTGTCCTGCCTCGTGGACGACGAAGGCCTGCGCGCGCGCCCCGGGGTGTACGAGATGGTCTCGAACGCCAAGAAGGCGGGCGTGGCACTGGGCTTCGCGACGACAGCTTCCCCGGACACGCTGACATTGATGTTCAGCGGGTTGTTCCCCGATCTGCCGCGTTCGGTCTTCGACTATATCGGCAGTCATGAGGACGTGACCCGCAACAAACCCGCGCCCGACATCTATGAGGTGACGCTGAAGGAGTTGGGCGTGGCGGCGGGCGATGCGCTGGCCATCGAGGACACGCCGGAAGCCGCCCGCGCCGCCGTCGCCGCCGGGATCGAGACGCTGGGTTTCGCGCACAGCTTCAGCACCGGGCGCAGCTTTCCCGACGGCGTCGAAGAGGTGGACATCCTGCCAGTGGACATTTTCGCGGACGAAACACCGGCCGCCTGACCCGGCGGCGCAACCCTTTCCTGCTTGACTTCCCGTGCCGTGCACGGTGTATCGGGCCGATAAATTCTCCGCCCGAAGGATCACGATATGCACCCTTACCGCACCCATACCTGCGCCGAACTCACCAAGGAGAACGTGGGCGAAACCGTCCGCCTGTCCGGCTGGGTCCACCGCGTGCGCGATCACGGCGGGCTGCTGTTCATCGACCTGCGGGACCACTACGGCACCACACAGGTCATGGCCGACCCCGACAGCCCGGTCTTCGCCGAGATCGAGAAAGTCCGCTCGGAATGGTGCATCCGCATCGACGGTGAGGTGAAGGCCCGCGACGAAAGCCTTGTGAACCCCAAGCTACCCACGGGCGAGATTGAGGTCTTCATCCGCGACATGGAAGTGCTGGGCAAGGCGGAAGAGCTTCCCCTGCAGGTCTTCGGCGATCAGGAATACCCCGAGGAAACCCGCCTGAAGTATCGCTACCTCGACCTGCGGCGCGAGAAGATGCAGGACAACATGAAGCTGCGCTCGGACGTCGTGGCCTCTATGCGCAAGCGGATGTGGGATCAGGGCTTCCGCGAATACCAGACGCCGATCATCACCGCATCGTCGCCCGAAGGAGCGCGCGACTTCCTCGTGCCGTCGCGTCTGCATCCGGGCAAGTTCTATGCGCTGCCGCAGGCCCCGCAGCAGTTCAAGCAGCTCATCATGGTGTCGGGCTACGACAAGTATTTCCAGATCGCGCCCTGTTTCCGCGACGAAGATCCCCGCGCCGACCGTTCGCCCACGGATTTCTACCAGCTTGATATGGAGATGTCCTTTGTCACCCAGCAGGACGTCTTCGACACGATCCAGCCGGTGATCACCGGGATTTTCGAAGAGTTCGGCGGCGGCCGCAAAGTGGACCAGACGTGGGAGCAGATCAGCTACCGCGATGCCGCGCTCTGGTATGGCACCGACAAGCCCGACCTGCGCAACCCGATCAAGATGCAGGTGGTCTCAGAGCACTTCAAAGGCTCCGGCTTTGCCATCTTCGCCAAGCTGCTCGAGCAGGAGGGCACCGAGGTTCGCGCCATTCCGGCCCCCACCGGCGGCAGCCGCAAGTTCTGCGACCGGATGAACGCCTTCGCCCAGAAAGAAGGCCTGCCCGGCATGGGCTATATTTTCTGGCGTGAGAAGACCGCCGACGCTGTAGCGCAGGAATTGGGCATTTCCGTCAAAGAGGCACAGGCCAAGCTGAAATCCGGTGAGGTTGAGGGCGGCATGGAAGCCGCAGGACCACTTGCGAAAAACATCGGGCCCGAGCGCACCGAGGCGATCCGCCAGCAGCTGGGCCTGAATATCGGCGACGCGGCCTTCTTCCTTGGCGGCAAGCCCAAGACGTTTGAAGGTGTGGCCGGCAAGGCGCGGCAGGTCATCGGCGATGAGCTGGGCCTGACCGACACCAACCGCTTCGCCTTCGCCTGGATCGTCGATTTCCCGATCTACGAACGTGATCCCGAAACCGGTGAGATCGACTTCGAACACAACCCCTTCTCGATGCCGCAAGGCGGGATGAAGGCGCTGGAGGGCGACCCCGAGGACGTGCTGGGCTACCAGTATGACCTCGCCTGCAACGGCTATGAACTCGTCTCCGGCGCGATCCGGAATCACAAGCCCGAGATCATGTTCAAGGCCTTCGAAATTGCAGGCTATGGCCCCGAAGAGGTGCGCAAGCGCTTCGGCGGTCTGGTCAACGCCTTCCAATACGGCGCGCCGCCCCACGGTGGCTGTGCGGCTGGCGTGGACCGGATCGTGATGCTGCTCGCCGATGCGGACAACCTGCGCGACGTGATGATGTTCCCGATGAACCAGCGTGCCGAAGACTTGATGATGGATGCGCCGTCGGAACCCACGAACGAACAACTGCGCGAACTGGGCCTGCGGGTTCTGCCGCCTGAAAGCTAAGCCAAAAGGCTAATCAATCGAAAACGGGCGGGGATCATCCCCGCCCGTTTGCGTTTTATCCAGTAAAATCAGTCTTCCAGACTGTCTTCGCGCTTCTCGTCGATCAGCTTGCGCTCCTCCTTCTTGCGCTCTTCAAAGCGTTTGCCGTAGCCCTCGATCTCCTCCTCGGGGATCACTTCCTTGGCCCGTGTGAACACCTCATCCTCTTCCTCGTCGATGTGGTGTTCGTAATCGTGCTTGAGCGTTTTGAACTTGGTCAGCCAGCCAGAGCTTGCCATGTCCATCTCGTTCAGCTCTTCCATCAGATCGTCGAGCTGCTGGTGTTCATGCACCGAATGGCGGGCAGAATCCTGGCCCCATGTTTTGGAAATCAGCTTCGAATAAAAGGTCTCTTCCTCGGCCGCCGCGTGGGACTTCACGTCGTGATAGAACCGGTCCCAGGCCTTTCGGCGCTCGTCGCTGTCGCCCGACGTATCCTCAAGCGTCTTGAGCAATTCGCGGTGGTCGTCGTGGTCGGCTTTGATCGCGTCGTAAATGTTCGGCATGGTTCTATCCCGTATTGGTGGTCACTACCTCATCAACGCCCGGCGCTGCATCCCGGTTCCGCTGGTGCGCCTTTCATCGCCGGTTTCGCGAACCTGCGGCAAAAGCCGTGCACACGGGGCCGGGCGCCCCTATATCATGGGGGTACGACCCCAAACGGAAAGGCCCCTTACCCCCGTGTCCTTCGATCCCATCCTTGCTGCGATCCGGTTCGGAACGGGTTTGTCGCCCGTGATCCTGCCGCCCGCGTCCGTGGACGAGATGCTTGATTGGCTGGCCGGTCCGGACGAGGCGGCGCAGCGCTTTCCCATTCCGACCTACGCCGATGTCTATCCTTCGCCGCGGGACTTCCGCGCGGCGACACTTGCCATCAATTCAGCCCCCGATGACGCCGCCGAAGCCGCCGCACGGGTGCTGCGCGATGATCTGCGCGCGGCGGGGCGCGAAGCGGTGATCGCTTTCATCAAAGCGGAAATGGCCCGCGCCGCCCACGGGCGCGACGGCTTCCGCGAACGGCTCACGCGGTTCTGGGCGGATCATTTCACCGTGCGTCCGGTCAACGGCGGCGCGCGCCATCTGGTGTCGCCCTACATCGAAGAGGCGATCCGCCCCAACGTCACGGGCCGCTTCTACGACATGCTCATCGCGGCCGTCGAAAGCCCGATGTTGATTCTCTATTTCAATCAACACCAGTCCATGGGGCCGAACAGCAAGGCGGCGGAACACAATGATCGCGGGCTGAACGAAAACCTCGCGCGGGAGGTGTTGGAGCTGCACACCCTCGGCGTGGGCGGCCGCTACGACCAGACCGACGTGCGCGAATTTGCCGAACTGCTCACCGGGGTGACGGCGAACGCCCGCAGCGGCGCGTATTTCCGCGCGCAGCAGGCCGAACCGGGGGCCGAGACGGTTCTGGGGCGGACCTATGGCGGGGCCGAGGAATCCATCGAGCACGTGCGCCACGCCCTGCGCGATCTGGCACGCCATCCGGACACGGCCCGCCATCTGGCCCATAAACTGGCCGTGCATTTCCTGTCAGCCCGACCCGAGGCCGATCTGATCGACGCCATGGCCCGCGCTTATCTGGACGGCGACACGCATCTGCCCGCGATGTATGAGGTGATGCTGCGGCACGCATCCGCCTGGCAGCCCCAGCTTGAAAAGGTCAAGCAACCGGTGGACTTCGTGGCCTCGGCCCTGCGCGCGCTGGCGGTGCCGGAAGGGGTGATCCGTGACGCCTCCATGCAGCGGGTGCGCCAGTTGATCCAGCGGCCCCTGTCCGTCATGGGGCAGACGTGGCAGGCCCCCGTCGGCCCCGACGGCTGGCCGGAAGCGGATGAGGCTTGGGTCACGCCGCAAGGCATGGCGGGCCGCATCACCTGGGCGATGCGCGTACCGGAACGGCTGCTTGAGTCCTTGCCCGACCCGCGCGAATTCGTGTTCCACGCCCTAGGCCCGAACCCGCCCGAAGCGGTCGTCTTTGCCGCCGGGGCCGCAGAAACCGTGAGCGACGGCATCGGGCTGGTGCTGGCCTCTGCCGCGTTCCAAAGGAGGTGACGATGCCCGCTCAACTTGATCGCAGACGGTTCCTGATCGGCGGCGCGGCGCTGGGCTGCTCGGCTGCAGCCTCGCCCTTTGTCACACCGGTGGCGCTGGCCGCAGCACCCTGGGACACGCGCCTTGTCGTGGTGATCCTGCGCGGCGCCATGGACGGGATAGACGTGATCCAGCCCTACGGCGACCCCGCACTTGCCGCGCTGCGCCCCACGCTCCTGACGGGTGAGGCGGGCGGCGCCCACGACCTGGACGGATTCTTCGCCCTGCATCGGCATTTCGCCCCCCTGCTGCCGCTTTGGCAGGCCGGTGAGTTCGGGGCCGCGCACGCGGTCTCGACCCCCTACCGGGACAAACGCAGCCATTTCGACGGGCAGGACATTCTCGAAGCGGGTCTGCCGGACCTGACGGGGGGCGGTCTGCGCGATGGCTGGCTGAACCGCATGTTGCAGGTGGTGCCGGGGCTGGAACCCGAGGTCGCCTTTGCCATCGGACGCGAACAGATGCTTGTGCTCACCGGCGAGGCCTCCGCCGCGCGCTGGTCGCCGGATGCCGAGTTGCGCCTCTCCGCCAATGCGCGGGCGCTGCTCAACGTGGTGCATCACGACGATCCGCTGTTCCGCGATGCCTCGGACGATGCGGTGGCCATTGCCGAGCAACTCTCGATGGAAACCGCCATGGCCGCCGAAGCCGCCGACCGGATGGCCGACGATCCGATGATGCAGGCGGTGCAGCGCAGCGGCGAACACGTTGAAATCGCGCAGTTTGCGGCGGACCGCCTGCGCGGAGACACGCGGATTGCTTCGTTCTCGATCAACGGATGGGACACCCATGCGCGCCAGCAGAACACGCTCCAGCGCGGCGCGCGGGCGCTGACCGATACCATTCTGACGTTGAAGGCGGCGCTGGGGCCGGTCTGGGGCAAAACCGCCGTGCTCTGCCTGACCGAGTTCGGCCGCACCGCGCGCGAGAATGGCAGCGCGGGCACAGATCATGGCACTGGCGGCGCGATGCTGTTTGCCGGCGGGGCCTTGCGCGGGGGGCAGGTGCTGGGGCAATGGCCGGGCTTGGGCGAGGGCGACCTTTATGCCGGTCGCGACCTCATGCCCACGCGGGACGTGCGTGCCTATCCGGCCTGGGTGATGCACGACCTGCTGGGCATCGCGCCGGATGTGCTGGAACAGGCGATCTTTCCGGGGCTTGAACTGGGGGCGAACCCTGGCATCGTCTAGGGCGGTCTTGGCTAGGGCGGTTGGAACCGTGCCCCGCACGCAGTCTGTTCCGGGTCAGGTGTCCGCGTGGTGCATGGCGGGGGGCGGGGCCTCGGCCAAACGGGTCTGGGCCTCGAATGTGGTCGCGCCAAACAGGGCCGCCGATAAGAGCAGGGCACCCGCCGACAGCGCCAGCCAGTCCAGCACCGGGTTGTGACGCTCCTCGGCCCAGAGGTTTTGCACGAATCGTTCCAACATGACGCCCCTCCTGCTGCGGCGAACGGATAGGGCGGGTATGGGGGGCGATTGTGGCAGTTTTCTGCCGAAGAGGGGGCATTCCTTCGAACGCGACCGGCCAGAGGCACACAGCGGACCTGAGCGACACCCGCGCTGAACAGAGTCTGAATACTGGCCCGGTGACCGCGACCGTCGGCCCGTCACCCTAGAGAACAGCGGTTTCCGCGATCCGGTCCTGCACAAGATCGGTCAGCCGCGCCACCTGCCGGTCCACGTCAAGGCCCTTGGAGTAGAGGTCTTCGAGCTTTGCCACCTCCTGTGCGAGGGGCCGATCCTCGGTGCAGCGGGCCAAACCGCTCAGGAACTGGGTCAGATAACGCATGCTGCGGCGATCCTCGGCATCCGCCAGCACCATGGCCGCGGCCGCAAGATCGTCCCGCAGGGCCACCTGATCGGGCACGACCACCTCGTCCGAGAGGACGCGCAGACCCTTGGGTTGGCGATCTTCGGGCAGCAGCGAGAGAATCTTCGACTGGAAATAGCCGATACTGGTCAAGGGTTTGGCCAGAAAACCATCGGCCCCGGCCTTGTGGGCCAAAAGCTCGCCATCCGGGTCGCCCGAGGTGCCAAGGATCGCCTCAACCCGGTTGTGCGCCCCGGCCAGATTGCGGATCAAATCCACGCCCGAGCCATCGGGCAATCCGATATCGACGATCACGACCGAAGGCCGGTAGGCGGCCAAATGGCGATGCGCGTGAAACAGGCTGTCCGCCCGCCGGATCCGCGCGCCAGACCGCAGGCACAGCAGGCGCATCGCGTCCGAGGCGAAGCGGCTGTCCTCAACCACCAGCACGGTCAGGCCCAGCAAGGGGCGGGCCGCCGTGGGCGGGCGGGCTTGCATGAAAGTGTCCAAACTGTCCATCGTCGTGTCCTGTCCATATCTGCGTCTACGCCCACTAGACGGCGGGATGGTGAATCTGGCGTTAACGCTGCGGGAATTTCCGTGCTGCGACATGCTGGCCGTTGCGGGCGGGCGACGCTTGCCCGATAAAGCGGCCAAAGCTGACCCAAGGGGGACCCGATGATCGGACGATTGAACCACGTGGCCATTGCCGTGCCTGACCTTGACGCCGCCTGCGCGCAATACCGGGGCGCCTTGGGCGCGGTGGTAGGCGCTCCGCAGGATGAGCCAGATCACGGCGTCACGGTGGTTTTCGTCGAGCTGCCCAACACCAAGATCGAATTTCTCTATCCCCTTGGCGATAACAGCCCGATCACAGGGTTTCTTGAGAAGAACCCCGCAGGCGGCATCCACCACATCTGCTACGAGGTGGACGACATCATGGCCGCGCGCGACCGGTTGCAGGCCGAAGGCGCGCGGGTTCTGGGCAGCGGAGAGCCGAAGATCGGGGCCCATGGAAAGCTGGTCCTGTTCCTGCACCCCAAGGATTTCAACGGCTGTCTGATCGAACTCGAAGAAGCCTGAGCGGCACGTCCCCCGGGGCGGCTCCGCAGCAAAGGAAAAAAGGAACGAACATGGGTATCACCTCGGCCATCGTCTTGCTGATCGTCGTCTGGTTCATGGTGTTTTTCGTTGTGCTCCCCTTGCGCAACGTGACTCAGGAAGAAGCGGGCGAGGTTGTGCCCGGCACCCATAAATCCGCCCCGGCCAACGCCAACGTGGGCGGCAAGGCGCGGCTGACCACGCTGATCGCAGTGCCGATCTGGGCGGTGATCATCGGCGTGATCCTGTCGGGCTGGATCACCATCCGCGACATCGACTGGTTCGACCGGATGTCCACGCCGCAAAGCGTCCAGCAAAGCACCGACTAGGGCCGGCCTCAGCCGGGGGTCCGCGCCAACCGGTGATAGAGATGGGTAAACGTCGCGGCCCCCAGAATCGGGATGATCAGGTTCATGATCGGAATGGTCAGCGGGATCGCCATCAGCACCCCGGCAATCCAGATCTGCGGCAGATGCCTTTGCCGCATCGCCTTCGCCCCCGCCCGGCCTTCGCGACGCAAAGCGGCAATGGTGAAATATTCCCGACCCAGCAAGAAGCCGTTGAGCGCATAGAAGATCGGCAGGGCCAGGAACGGCAGGAAAACATAGGCGACCAGCGCCGCAAGGTTCGCGCCGATCAGCACGAAGAAGAACACCACCGTGTCCTGCGCCGCCTCCAGGAAGGGCACCTTGGGCGCTGGCATGAGCGCGGGGTAATGCTTTGCCTCGACCGCGTCGGCCACATCTTCCAGAAAGAACGAGGTGATGGCACTGGCGACGGGGATCATCAGGAACACCGACATCAACAAAAACACGCCCAGCCCGCCCCAGGACAGCAAACTGCCGATCCAGGTGACTTCGCCCACGAAGGGCAGGGTGAGCGGCCCGTCGGCAAAACTGTCGACCAGCCACAGATAACCTGCGTAAAGCCCGACGAGCAGCGCCACGGTCAGGCCGAGCCCCAGAAACAGGACCCGGCGGAAGGCGCGATCGTCCAGCTGCCCCAACGCTTTCGCGAAGTCCGACAGGATCATGCGCTGCGCCAGGTCGTCTTGGCGGCGATGTCCGGGCGCGGCCGCTCCGGCGGGGTGCTCGTCTCGGTGCCGATGTGGATCAGCCCCGCGACGCGTTCATTCGGGGTCAGGCCCAGCCCTTCGATGCAGAACTCCGGATCGTGCGACGCCCAGCCCGACAGCCAGTTCGCGCCCCAGCCCGACGCCAGCGCCGCGTTGAGCAGCGACAGACAGACCGCGCCGGCGGAATAGGTCTGCTCGATCGGCGGGATCTTGTCGGACAGGACCGGGCTTTCGATCACGGCGATCACCAGATCCGCATCGCGGAACTGCGCCAGCACCTTGTCGCGCTTGTCCTCAGGCACGTCCAGCGCTGCGGCCCGCGCGGGCACCATCCCGGCCAGCCGCTCCAGCGCGGGCTTTTCCAGCACGATGAACCGCCAGGGCTCAAGCTTGCCGTGATCCGGAGTGCGCGCCGCTGCGGTCAGAAGCAGCTCGATCTCGGCCCGGTCGGGCACGGGGCCGCGCAACGTCTTGGCCGGACGAGACCGGCGGCTGAGAAGAAAATCGAGAGCGGCTTGATTACGCTTTGGCATGGAACCTCCTTGGTGTTGCGTCTCACATATGCCTTTGCGCGCCGGGGTTCCAGTGGGGCGCAGGGTCGCGCCCGGACCCGCGCCACGGGCCCGCGGCGGAACCAATGGCCCGGAGGAGTGTTGTGCGGGTAAGCCTACCCCAGAACCGGAGCCCCGAGATGAAAACAGAAACCACCGACAATGGCCGCCTCGACGTCTGGACACCGCAAGAAGTGTCCGAGGCCCTCGCCAAGGGTGAGATCACCCTCATCGACGTGCGCAGCCCCGAGGAGTTCACCGTCGAACGCATTCCGGGCGCTTTGCTGTTCCCGATGCAGGGCTTTGAAGCACGACACCTGCCCGCGCAAGGCGACAAGCCCATCGTGCTGCACTGCGGCTCGGGCATGCGCTCGGGCAAGATGGCGGACAAGGTGTTGGCCGACCAGAAAGGCCCCATCGCCCACATGGACGGCGGCATGGGCGCGTGGAAAAAGGCGGGGCTGGATTATATCGCGATCAACAAGGCGACCGGCGCGCCCGAAGTGACACGGGACGACTGAATGGCCCGGGCCACCTGCGCGGCGTCACAGGGCCTCGGCCATCTCGGCCAGCCATTGCTCGACAAAGCGGTCGAAGGCCGCCCCCGGCTGTCGCAAGGGGAAGACGTCACCGAACGGGTCCGGCGCGGTGATCGCACTGCCCGACATTTCCTGCAGGACGTGATGCCCGCAAAACGGCACGTAGGCCTCGGAATAGCCCCCCTCATGCGCCATCATCAGACGTCCACCGCAAATCTCATCGGCCAGCGTCATGACCTGCTGCGTCATCATCCGAAAGGTCTCGGCCGTGGCGAGCATCCGCCCCAGCGGATCAATCGCCGCTGCGTCAAAACCACAGGCGATCACGATCACATCGGGCTGAAACGCGCGGATCTGCGGCAGGATGATCCGCTCCAAGGCCGCAAGATAGCCCCGGTGCCCCACGCCCGGCGGCAAAGGCACATTGAGGTTCGCGCCCGTCCCCTTGCCGCGCCCGCGATCCGCGAATTCGCCGGTATCCATCGGATAGTTCCGCTCCTGATGGATCGAAATCGTAAGCACATCGGGATCCTCGTAGAAGATCGCCTCGGTGCCGTTGCCGTGATGCACATCCCAGTCCAGCACCACCACCCGCTCGGCCAGCCCCTTGGCCCGCGCGGCCTCAATCGCAATGGCAAGGTTGGCCATAAGGCAGAACCCGTTGGGGTAATCCGGCAGGCAATGATGTCCCGGCGGGCGCGACAGCGCATAGGCGTTGCGCAGCTCGCCCCGCAACACCGCCTCCAACGCCGCCACGCTCAACCCCGCCGACAGCGCCGCAATCTCGTAACCGCCGGGCCCGAACGGCGTGCGCCTCCCCATCTCGCCGCCGCCGGCATCCGATGCGGCTTTGAAGGCATCGAGATAGGACGCCGGATGCACCCGCAACAGATCCTCGTGCGCAGCCTCAGCCCCGCCACGCAGGGCCAGATCACCGGACAACCCCGTCACATCCATCAGGTTTTTCAGTCGCCGCTTGCTCTCGGGGCTCTCGGGCAGGCCGCCGCTGGCCACGGGCTGCACCAGCCCGCCCACGGGCAACATTCCCGCATAATTTCCGCCCCCGTGCCAGAAACACCGCTCGTCCCAAAAGAACCCCGTGCTCATCTGCGCCTCCCCCTGCTTCTCTGGTTCTCAAATACCTGCTGCACCGCCCTCACGTCTCGTCCTTGCGCAGCCGGTAAGACCCCTCGGGCAGGTCCAGCGCCATGGATAGGTCGCGCAGTTGCGACAGCGACAGCGTGATGGTCACCGGCATGTCCGTGCGGCTGTCCACTTGGGTCACGGTCACGCAATCGTCAAAGGCCGAGATCACCACATCTTCGGTGAGGTGCGGCCCCGCCTCATCCACCAGTGTGACCACCGTCGCGTCGAATTCGTGTTCGATTGTAAACATTTGGCCCCCTTTGCTCTCACCCTGCCTGCGGCGACGCGTCGTGGCAAGCCCCGGCGCGGACCGGCTTGCCCGAACGGGGGCGGGGCGGGCAGGGTGGTTGCCCGGCGTGGCCTACCTGCGCTAATCAGGCGCACGCACCCCCGATCCCCCACCACGCGCCCTGCGTCCCATCACGCGTGACCGAAAGGAGAGTTCGATGCCCAGACCGTCCCCCCTGCGCAGGCTCGGGTTTGCCGCCCTCGCCATCAGCAGCCTTGCGCTGTCTGCCTGTGGCCCCGTGGTCGTGCAGCCCGCACCCGGCCCCGCGCCTCAGACCGGCCCCACGCCTTCGGGCATTCCCACCCCGGCGCCGGTGTCGGAGATTCCGCGCAACCGGCGAGCCATGGAACGCGCTTTCGTGCAGGTCCTGAACCGCGTTGAACCGGTGGCCGAACGGGAATGCCGCGCCCGCGCGCGCGGGTTGAACTGCGACTTCCTGATCGTCGTCGACGACCGGCCCGGCCAGCCCGCCAACGCCTTCCAGACCGTGGATGAGCAGGGCCGCCCGATCATCGCCTTCACCCTTGCGCTGATCGCCGATGCGCGCAACACCGACGAGATCGCTTTTGTCATGGCCCACGAGGCCGCCCACCACATCCGCGACCACCTCAGCCTGCAACGGCGCAACGCGACGCTGGGCGCGGTGGTCTTCGGGCAGTTGGCCGGGGTGACCGGCGGCGGAGCGGACTCCGTGCGCACCGCGCAGGAACTGGGTGCGGCGGTGGGCGCGCGCACCTATTCCAAGGATTTCGAACTCGAAGCGGACCGCTTGGGCGCGATCATCACTGCCAAGGCAGGCTACGACCCGTTGCGCGGTGCGGACTTCTTCTTCCGCATCCCCGATCCGGGCGACAAGTTTCTGGGCACGCATCCGGCCAACGCCGCCCGCATCGCCGCCGTGCGCCAGACGGTCGCCGGGCTCTAGCCACGTCTGACTGAAGGATAGGGCAGCGGAACAGGGGGCGCCGCACCTCAGGCGGTCGCGGGCACGCTCAGCGCGATGGCGGCGAAGAAACAGGCCGAGGCGGTCAGCACGAACCCGTGCCAAACCGCATTCTGGAACCGCCATTCGTCAAGGCTGAACAACACCGCCCCGATGGAATAGACCAGCCCACCCGCCACGATTAGCGCCAGCGCCGCGCCGGGCACGACAGGGACCAGCGACGAGACGAGCAGAACGCTCAGCCAGCCCAGCCCCACGTAGAGCCCCGCGCCGAACCGGCCTGGGCGCGCCCAGAAGAACAGCTTCGCCGCCGCCCCAATGGCGGCCAGCGTCCAGACCAAAGCCAGCACGCCATAGGCGAACGCCGACCCGATCATCACCACCAGCGGCGTATAGGTCCCGGCGATTTTCAGATAGATCGCCGCGTGATCGATCCGCCGCAACAGGTGGCGCGGACGCTCCCACGGGGTGAAATGATAACAGGTCGAGGCGATGAACGACCCGATCAGCGCCACGCCGTAGATCCACAAGCCCGCCAACATCCCCAGCGACGAGGTGCCGCTCACCCAGACCATAAGCACGATGGTCGCGATCAGCGCCGCAAGGATGGCGACGATATGCACGGCGAAATCCGCGATCCGCTCGCTGCGGCTGAACTGGGGATATGGGTCGGCTCGGGTCATGCCCTCAACCTAAGTCAAGATCCTGCCGGAAATAGGGTGCCGTTACGTCATTTTGGCGTCACATTGCCACGACGTGCAGCGCTTGCACCCCGCAGGCCTCTGGGACAGGGTGCTGCCATGACGCCGCCAATGACCATTTACGAAAACATCCTCACCGATCGCGGTTCGAAATACGCGGTCTCGGGCGGGCCGTGCGACAGTGCCCAAGCGGCGAAGGCCTTTGTCAAAGCCCTGTGCCGCAAGAAGAAATTCGCCAAAGCCACGCATAACACATGGGGGCTGATCCTGCCTGACGGCACGCCGCTCAAGAACGACGATGGAGAAGCCGGCGCCGGCATGGTGATCCTGCGAATGCTGGAGCGCGAGGGCCGGCAGGGCGAGATCGTCGTCGTGACCCGCTGGTTCGGCGGCACCCATCTGGGCGGAGACCGCTTCCGCCGCGTGCAGGACGCCGTGCGCTACTACTTCGACGCGGGGTAGGGCGACGCGGGCAGCGGGGCTTTGCCCGTTCATTCGGGAAAACGTCATCTGGACGTTTTCAACGTGGGCTGGGTCTCCGACCATGTTTGGCTGAATTGATCCACCGGATCAATTCCGGGACGCCGGGGGCGCCCGTTCATTCGGGAAAACGTCATCAGGACGTTTTCTAGTTCCGAATGAACCCCCAAAGATCATACTCGCCGGCTTCGTCCACCTCGACCTGCACGATCTCTCCGACCTTCAGCCCCTCCGTCCCGTCGTCGATGAACAGGTTGCCGTCGATCTCCGGCGCGTCGGCCTTGGTGCGGCAGGTGGCCACGCCGTCGGCGTCGATCTCGTCCACGATGACGTCGAGCGTCTGTCCCACCTTCGCGGCCAGCTTGGCTTCGGAAATCGCCTGCGCCTTTGCCATGAAACGCTCCCACCGGTCCTGTTTCACCTCGGCGGGGACGTGGTCGGGCAGGTCGTTCGACCGCGCGCCGGCGACGTTTTCGTATTGGAAACACCCGACCCGGTCGAGCTGCGCTTCGTCCATCCAATCCAGCAGCACCTGAAACTCGTCTTCGGTTTCGCCTGGATAGCCGACGATGAAGGTCGAACGCAGCGTGATCTCGGGGCAGATCTCGCGCCACGCGGCGATCTCGTCCAGCGTCTTTGCCGCCGCCGCAGGCCGCGCCATGCGCCGCAGCACATCGGTGCTTGCGTGTTGGAAGGGGATATCAAGATAGGGCAGGATCAGACCTTCGGCCATGAGCGGGATCAACTGGCGCACATGGGGGTAGGGATAGACGTAATGCAGCCGCACCCACGGCCGCTCCGCTGCGCCCAGTGCCCCCAGATCCCGCGCCAGATCGGTGATATGCGCGCGGTGTCCGCGATCCTCGGCGTGTTTGATGTCCACCCCAAAGGCGCTGGTGTCCTGCGAGATCACCAAAAGCTCTTTCACGCCACTCTCGACCAGTTTTTCCGCCTCACGCACCACCGCATGGGCCGGGCGGCTTTGCAGACGGCCACGCATGTCGGGGATGATGCAGAACTTGCACTTGTGATTGCAGCCCTCGGAAATCTTCAGATAGCTGAAGTGCCGCGGCGTCAGGCTCACCCCGCTGGCGGGCAGCAGATCGACAAACGGATCGGGCGCGGGCGGGACCACGCCGTGCACCGCATCGAGCACCTGTTCGTATTGGTGCGGACCGGTCACGGCACGAATTTGCGGATGATGTTCGCGGATATACTCCGGCTCGGCGCCCAGACAACCGGTCACGATCACCTTGCCGTTTTCTTGCAGGGCCTCGCCGATGGCCTCAAGCGACTCGGCCTTGGCGGAATCGAGAAACCCGCAGGTGTTCACGATCACCGCATGGGCCCCGGCGTAATCGGGGGAAATCGCATAGCCCTCGGCCCGCAGCCGCGTCAGGATGCGTTCACTGTCCACCAGCGCCTTGGGACACCCCAACGAGACCATGCCGATGGTCGGCTGGTCCCCTTTGCGGCCCGCGCGGCGGCTGTCTGGGGTCTGGATTTTCGGCGCAAGGTCAGGCCTCGCGCCAAGGTTCGGGGGGGTCTTGGTGTGCTCCATGGGGTCCTATATCCTCCGATCAAGGCTGCGAAAACCCCCGTTTGCATGATAGTGACGCGCCGTTCCGACCCGCAGGGCGCATCCGGTCCGCGCGGGGGGCTCGCGCGTTGTTGTGCCGGTGCGGCGGGGCGGCTATCAGCACACCATGAGCCGCAAGCCCCCCGCCTTTGATCTGTCCACCTTTCGGGGTCGCTTGGCCGCGTGGGTCCAGTTCCTGTTCGTCGATCACCACCTGCTGCGGCTGTTCTGGTGGAACCTGCACCAGATCGCCCCCGGCGTCTGGCGCTCGAACCAGCCGGGGCCGCGCAGGCTGGCCCGCTACAAGGCCATGGGCATCACCTCGGTCGTGACCCTGCGCGCCGACAAACCCATCGCCTATACCCTGCTCGAGGCCGAGGCCTGCGCCGCGCTGGGGTTGAATTTCGTCAACCTGCGCGGGGTGACCGCACGGCGGCTTGTCGAGGCGGAGACGATCCTGCAGACCATCGACGCCATGGCGCAGGTGCCGCGCCCCTTCGTGTTCCACTGCAAATCCGGCGCCGACCGCACGGGCTTCATCGCCGCGCTGTTCCTGATCCTTGTCGAAGGGGTGCCCGTGGCGGACGCCGCCGGGCAACTGGCCGCGCGGCATTTTCATTTCAACCGCACGCGTTCGGGCGTGCTGGACCATATTTTCCGGGTTTATCTGCGTGACGTCGAACCCGGCGGGCAGGGGTTCCGCAACTGGCTCGAGACGGGCTATAACCCCAAGATGATCAAAGCAGATTTCAATGATTGGCGCGCGGGTGCCGGAAGGTGGGCAGATTGATAATCGGACATATCGGCGCGCGCCGCGGCTCGAAGGGCGTGCCGGGCAAGAACTTCCGCATGCTCTGCGGCAAACCGCTGATCGACTGGTCACTGGACCAGCTTCTCGAAAGCCCCCGTATCGACGCCGTGGTGGTCAGCACCGACAGCCCCGAGATGTACGACCACGCGGTCGCCAAGGGTGCGCTCGACATCGGAATGCGCCCCGCCCATCTGGCCACGGACGACGCGCCGAAGTGGGGTGTCTGGCAACACTCGCTGGCCGCGGCCGAGGCGTTGGCGGGCACGGCCTCTGCCTTTGTCGATCTCGACTGCACCTCGCCCCTGCGGCTGATGGAAGACCTCGACGGCGCGATCGACCTTTTTCAGACCAAAGCGCCGGACATGGTGATGTCCTGCTGTCACGCCCGAAAAAACCCCTATTTCAACATGGTCGAGGCGGACGAGACCGGCGCCCTGCACGTCTCGAAACCGCTTCCGGGCGGGGTCTGGGCGCGGCAGAACGCGCCGGCGGTTTATGAACACGCGGCCTCGACCTATGTTCTGCGGCCCAGCTACCTGCGCGACGCGTCCAGCATCTATGAGGGGCGCGTTATCCCCTTCGTCATGCCGCCCGAGCGGTGCATGGACGTGGACGACCCGCTGGACTGGAAAATCGTGCAATTTCTGATGAAGGATCGACTGAATGGCGCAACTTGAAGGCAGAACCGTCTTTATCACAGGCTCCGGCGGGGTTCTGGGCAGCACCTATGTGCGGCGGATGCTGGCCGAGGGGGCCAAGGTCGTGGCCACCGATCTGCCGGGCCATCGGTTCGACGCTCTGCAAGAGGCGCACGGCGACAATCCGGATTTCGCGCTCTACCCCCTCGATGTCTCGTCCGAAGAACAGGTGGTCGAGATCTTCAAAACCGTTGAGGCCGACGGCTGGCAACCCAATGTCGTGCTCAACAACGCCGCCATCACCGGCGAGATGCTGATGGGCGCGGGCGCCTCCTTTCCCGACTTCGCCGACACGACGCTCGACGATTGGGAAAGGACCATGCGCACAAACCTCACCGGGGCCTTTCTGGTCGCCCGCCAGATGGACCGCGACATCGTCGGCAAACGCCCTAGCTCCCTGATCAACGTGGCGTCGATGTATGCGCTCAACGGTGCGCATCACCAGATTTATGAGGGGATGCCGTTCAAGAATTTCTCCGCCTACGGTGTGACGAAAGCGGGGATTCACGGGCTAACGGTCTGGCTTGCGGGCTATTGGGCGAAGCGGCAGGCGACGGTGAACACCATCGCGCCGGGGGCGGTTTACAACGGCCATTCGGAAGAGTTTCAACGCCGCGTGGGTGAGCTCATCATGGCCGGGCGCATGTGCGAACCTGACGAGATCGCCGATGCCATGTTGTTCCTCGCCTCCAAACAATCCGGCTATATGACCGGTGAGATTTTCAACGTCGACGGCGGGTTTGCCGCATGGTGATCGCAGTCGTCGGCGCGGGCTCCATCGGGCGGCGCCACGCGGACAACCTTGCTGCGCTGGGTGAGCCTGCGGTGCTGATCCCGTGGCGCTCCTTCGACCGGGCGGCGCTGGAAAAACGAAGTGACGTCAAGGGTATGGTCATCGCCACGGCGACGCAGGTGCGGCTTGAGCTGATCGATCTTTGCGCCGCCAAAGGCTGGCCCTTCTACGTGGAAAAACCCCTGCACTGGACCGCTCAGGGCGTGGCCGAGATCTACAACCGCGCGGGCGATCTGGCAGCGCGCTCCATGCTGGGCTTCATGGCGCGCTATCACCCGGTTGTGCAGGCATTGGCCGCGCAGGACCTCTCGGAGGTTTACGGCTTCACCTTCGAGATTGGCCACGACGTGCGCCAATGGCGGCAGAACTGGTCCTTCCCCGACAGCTACGCCGCCCGCCCGGACGGTGGCGGAGTGCTGCTTGACCTCTGCCACGAACTCGACCTTGCCCTCGCGCTGTTTCCCGGCCTCACTGTGCAGGCGGTCAGCAGCGTGGGCCACGCGGATTTCAACGGTGTCGATTTCGCCAGCCGCATCGCGCTCGCCGATCCGCAGGGGCGGGCGGGCACCGTCGCGATGGACTACCTCGCGCCGGTGAGCCAGCGCCGTTCGGACCTTGCCGGCACTGACGCCCTGCGCCGCCTTGATTTGCTGGCGGCGACGCTGACGGTGGACGGCCCCTCAGGCAGCGACACGCAAAGCTTTCCCCATGAGCGCAACGACATGTTCCGCGCCATTACCCGCGACTGGCTGAGGCTGATCGACGACCCCGACGCGAAGCTGCACCCCCTCGCGCCGCGCCTGTCGGACATGCGCGCCTCAGCGGACCTGATCGCGGACGCCTGGACCAAACGCCGCTTCACGGGCACCGCCAAGATGGCTTTCTAGCGGTCCAGCAGCGCCAACAGATCCTGCGTGATCGCCGCGACCCCCCGCGCCATGTCCGCCTGAACCGCTGTCGCGGCGGCGCGCATGTCGGCCGTGTCAGGTGACAGCACCGCCGCTGCAATCTGGTCGGACGATTGCACCAGACGCGCACCGCCACCCTCTTGCAACATCTTGTAATCCATTGCGAAATTCGCGGTGTGCGGGCCGTGTAGAACCGCCGCGCCAAGGCTGACGGCCTCCCACGGGTTGTGGCCTTCGACGGCGTCGAAGGTGCCTCCGATCAGCGCCACGGGGCAGCTGCGATACCACAGGCCCAGCTCGCCGAAGGTATCGGCCACATAGACCGCCGTGCCCGCGTCGAGCAGGGCGCCCGCGCTCCGCAAGCTGGTGCCAAAGCCCGCCGTCTGCGCCGCCTGCACGATTGCGCCCCCCCGCGTCACGTCGCGCGGCGCGATCACCAGAAGCGCGTCGGGATCCGCCGCGCGCACCGCCTGATGCGCCGCAAGGGCCAAGGGTTCATCTGCGGGGTGGGACGAGGCGAGCACCCAGCACCTGCGCCCCGCCAGGGCCGCCTCGAACGCCGTTTGCGCCCCGGGCGCCACGGCCAGGGGCGCGGCCGCCGCCTTCAACGAGCCCGAGACCTCGACCTGCGCGCGGTCCCCGACCAGCGCGCGCAGATGCGCCGCCGTGCCTGCGTCCTGCGCGTGAAGCCGGTCCATCAGCCCATACAGGTCGCCGTAGGCTCGCCCGAACCGCGCCCGCGCGCGGGCCGAGGCCTCGGTGATCCGCGCCGCCACATAGGCCTGCGGGATGCCGCGCCGGGCGAGTTCGACCGCAAGCCGGGGCCAGACCTCCTGATCGGACCAGACTGCCAGATCGGGTCGCCAATGGTCCAGAAAACGCGCCACAGGGCGCGGCAGGTCCAAGGGCAGATATTGGTGCTGCGCCCGGGGCGGCAAGTTGCGGGCAATCACCTCGCCCGAGGACCGCGCCGTTGACGTCACCAGAAACCGCAGGTCTGGCCGCGCGTCGGCCATCCTCTCGATCAATCCGCGCAGGGCCATCACCTCACCCACGCCGACGCCGTGCAGCCAGACCAGCACCCCGTCGGGCCGCACTTCCGTCGCCTCGCCCAGCTTCTCACGCCAGCGCTCGGGGTCTTCCTTGCCCCGGTCCAGCCGCCGTCGCAGCATCGGAGCAGCCAAGGGTTGCAAGGCATGGCCCGCGCCCAGAACCATGCGCAGCATCGGGCCGATCCAGGGCCGGGCGGGCCTATTGGTCATGGAACCGTTTTTGCAGATCGCCGGTCCAGAAGGCCGGATCGCTGACGATCTCGGCAAAGCGCGTCGCCGCATTGCCCTGTCCGAAGGCGTCGTGGCGCGGATAGCGTTTGCCCCATTCCTCGGCCAGAAAATCCGCGATGGCCGCGGCGTCCGAGGCCTTGACTCCGCGCAGCGACGGGGCCGCCGCGCGGTTGGTCTGCCGCGTGCCCACATCGAGCGAGGGCGTGCCCAGAAACGGTGCCTCGCGCACGCCGGCGCTGGAATTGCCGATCATGCAGGCGGCGTTCTTCATCAGTTCTGAGAAATGCGCGAACCGCATCGACGGCAGGATGCGAAACCGGTCCTTGGGCAGGTCGCCCAGCACCCCGAAAATCTCTTCCGAGCCGGGGTCGTTGTTCGGCGCGATCACCACGAAGGGTCGCCCCGACACCTCAAGTGCCGAGAACAAATCGCGCGCCTGTTGCCCCATGGTCGCGGCTTCCGAGGTGACCGGATGGAAGGCGACGATGCCGTAATCGGCCCAGGGAATCTCGTAGCGGTCGCGCACCTCGTCCAGCGTCACGCCCGAGGGGGCCGAGTGGAAATCCAGCTCGGGCGAGCCGATCACATGGATCGTCTCATGCGGCTCACCCATGGCCATCACCCGCCGCCGCGCCTCTTGCGAGCTGACGAAATGGTGGCTGGCGAGCTTGGAATTGCAGTGCCTGAAAATCTCGTCAATGGTGCCCGAGACTTCGCCCCCTTCGATATGGGCCGAGCGCACGTAGTTCGTGGCGGTGACCAGCGCGCAGGCCAACGCTTCGATCCGGTCGCCGTGGATCACCACCAGATCGGGCCGGTGCTCGGCGATGAAGTCGGAAAATCCCGTGACCGTCTTGGCCAGCACATGGTCTTGCGGATCACCCGGCCGCTGGTTGAGGTATTCATGCACCGTCACCCCCGGCACCCGCGCCACCTCTTTGCGGGTCAGCCCGTAGCGGTCGAGCATGTGCATCCCCGTCACCCAGAACGACACCGCATGCCCCGCATCCCGCGCCGCCACGGCCAAGGGTTCAAGCTTGCCGAAGTCCGCACGGGTGCCGGTGACGAAAAGGAGGGAGCGTTTCATGGGCTGTCTTTCGAAGTCGGGGGAAGGGTCAGCGCGCGGTAGGCGGCAAGCATCTCGGCGCGCAGGCGCCGGCATTTGCGGGCATAGAGTGTGCGCGACATGCGCTGGATCGGGATCAACGTCCGGTCGCCCAGCCCGTCCACGATGGTCAGCACATAGCCTGCGTCGCGGGTTCCAGTTACGACCACATTGACCAATGCCCGATCCGACACGGACAGCCCCGCCGCCTCCACCGCGTCCCAGAGCCGGACAATGGCGGCTTCAATTTCGGGCTCGTAGCCATGAGCGGTGGCATGGGCCTTCAGGTGCGGCGCCAGCGCGCCGTCGGCCCCGCGCAGGGCTTCGAACATTGCCCCCGCGCCCTGATCGGTCTGAATGAACCCCAGAAACTGCGCGCAACAGGCGGGCACCTGTCCGGTGCGCCCGACACTGGCTGCGATCTCTTCGATCTCGACCGCTGAGTTTAGAATCGTACCGAACCGCCGTTTATTCCCGCGGAACAAGTTGCGCAGCGCCGCAAAGGGTCTCGGCGCAGAGGTCCTGTGGATCTTGATGATTACCCCCTTCTGCACCGGATGGGCATAGATCAAACGTCCGCCGCCCCGGGCAAGTAGAAGATTATCCGTCAAAGGCAGGGAGGGGCGATCTAGCATCGGGTTCCTTACGCTCCACCTCGCGGGGGCGCTCTTCAAGGGTGGCAACAGGCCTTCCCCCCTGATATTGGAGAACAAACCAAGGCTCAATCTTTTTGGCGCATGGACCCGGAGTGAACGCGTATGAACCATCTTGCCTTGTCCGTGGTCATCCCATCCAAGGATCGTCCACTGATGGTGCGCCACGCGGTGCAGACCGCTCTGACACAACTTCACGATGGCGACGAGGTTATCGTCGTTGACGATGGCAGCACTTCCCCGATCGAAGACAGTTTGAATTCAGGCCTTGGCGCAGGTGCGTCCAACGTCAAAGTCCTGCGACACGCGACGCCTCAACGCTCCGCTGCCGCTCGTAACACCGGTGTTGCAGCAGCTTCCAATGACATGATCGTCTTTCTGGACGATGACGACGCATTCGCACCCGGCTACCTTGATCGCCTGCGCAACCATTGGTCCACTGCGGAGGCGGCGGATTATGGCTGTTGCGCCCGTCCGGACAAGGCCGACGGGCGAAATGCGTTCGATCCCCTGCCTGATCCGCCAGATACCAGCAGCCTGTTTCCTCTCAGCCTTGGCGTCTGGGTTCGCAAAGATGTTTTCAATAGGATCGGCCGCCTCAAACCAGCGCTCACCACCAATCAGGATACCGAGTTTGCTATCAACCTTGCCCGTAGTCCGGCGCGGGGCGTTCGGTTCTCCGGCCAAGGCGTCGTCGTCGACGCGGGCGATGCAGTCATCGACAGGCAGGCACAGGCTCAGGCGATCAACATAACCAAGAGCGCGAAGGCGCTGAGCCGCGCCGAATGTTTCGACCTGATCCTGATCTACCACGACGATTTTTTCCAAACATCCGACGGGGCCGCGCTGCAGCGTTTCTGCATCCGTCGCGCGCTTGAATTGCGGGCCAAGGGCGGCGCAGCTTTCGATCTACCCGAGCCGGTCAAACACCGTTTGTCACGGACCGATATCGCGAAATGGCAGACCTATCACGGTCTCCAGTTGGTACTGCGGCGCTTGACCCGCAAGAAAGGGGCCTCTCAATGACGCAAACGACGCCTGAAAGGGCCATCCTGTCGATCAAATGGGGAAGGGAGTTCGACCCGCAAGACCTCAACGTTCTGAAACGGGCCGCGCTCGATCATCTATCTCAGCCGGTCCGTTTCATTTGCTTGACAGATGACGGCGAAGGGCTTGACCCCGATATTGAGGTTCACCCGATCCCCGCGTTCGATTTCTACGCCGATACCCCGGGCCGGGGTGTTTGGCCGAAGATCAGCCTGTTTCACCCCGATCTCGTAGGCCTCGCCGACATTTTCCTGTTTCTCGACATTGACATGGTTGTCACCGGCCCGCTGGACGGCTTTTTCGAGGATCCCGGCCAGACCCTGCGCATGCTCAGCTGTGGGGACCGGTGGCGGCAAATGGACGAAGGCATCGAGCCACAGGCCGCCACCGCCGCGATCACCTACCGGCCAGAGCTCCACATCGGTATCTTTGAGGAATTCCAGCGCAACAAAGAACACTACACCTCGACCATCACGCTCGAACAACAGTTTGTTGGCCAGATGGCGAAGGACCTTTCATTCTATCCGGTCGAATGGGTGCAGAGTTTCAAATACCACCTGCGCCGACCCTACCTCGTTGATCTGTTTTTGCCTCCGCGCGATCCTGCGCCTTCCACGCGACTGGTTGCCTTCCACGGCTTCCCCCGGCCTCGTGCCGTGGTCGAACCCATCCAGCCATGGGCACGTCCGCCGCGTTCGGGACGCAAACCACCGAAGTGGCTCACGACTTATTGGAAGCGATACAGCCGTTAATTATATCTACGCAAGCACGTCGCGAGTTGAATAGTGCCTAGAATGCTGGCACCTCCTCAAAATCACCCCAGTCCAACTGCCGGTTCCGCGTCACCGCCACCTTCAGTGTCTTTCCCAGTACCTTGTCGAAATCGTACCCCGCAATGGGTCCCGATCCGGGACGTCGCGCCCAGATGTCGGCTTCGGTGATGACGTGGCCCGCGGGCAGGTCCGCGTCGGCCACGACGCTGGCGCGGGCGAAGCGATAGACGTCCTCTTCCGGGGCGGTGCGCTGCTTGGGGTTGTGCAGGGCGGTATGGATCTCGCGGCTGCGGTCGATCAGGTGGCGCAGCTCGGCGGGGTCCATGGAGCAGATGATATCCGGCCCCTGCCGATACCGCGTGTCGGTGTAGTGCCGCTCAAGGATGCAGGCCCCCAGCGCCACCGACGCCAGCGCCATCTCCGGCCCGATGGAATGGTCCGAAAAGCCCACGACCGCCTTGGGGAAGGCCGCTTTCAGGTCCGTGACCCCCTGCAGCGACACGATCTCGGGCGGGGAGGGGTAGAGGTTCGTGCATTCCAGCAGCGCATACTCCACGCCGCTGTCCTCAAGGATCTGCACGCTGGCGCGCACGGAGTCGATGGTTTGCATCCCCGTGGACATGATCACCGGTTTGCCCTTGCTGGCCACGTGGCGGATCAGCGGCAGGTTGTCCGCCTCGCCCGAGCCGATCTTGTAGGCGGGCACGTCCAGCGTTTCCAGAAAATCGCAGGCCGCGCGGGAAAACGGGGTCGAGATGAAGATCATCCCCAGCTCTTCGACATAGGCCTTCAGCGCGGCCTCATCCTCGCGGCTAAGCGCACAGGCCTCCATCACCTCCCAGATCGAGACATCGGCGTTGGGCGGGAAGATCTGTTTCGCCTCCTCGGTCATCTCGTCCTCGACGATATGCGTCTGGTGCTTGATCATCTCGCAGCCCGACAGGGCCGCCAGCCGTGCCATTTCCTTTGCGACCGCCAGATCGCCGCCGTGGTTGATGCCGATCTCGGCGATGACAAGGGGCGGATGTTCCGGGCCGATCTCTCGATGGGCGATTTTCATGGGGGTCTCTCCGGTCAGGGGTTCAGCGTAAGGATGCACCAGCGGCGGCGCTATTTCCAGCGGCGGTGGACCCAGAACCATTGTTCGGGGTGGGCGTTGACATGGGCCTCCAGCCGCGCGGTGATTTCACCCATCATCTGCGCGGGTGTGCTGTGGGCGATGGGCTCCTCGATGGCGATGCGGAACGACAGCCCGTCTGGCTGGCGGATGCCGAAATAGGGTACCACGAGCGTGTCCAGCTTGAGCGCGATATCCGCGACCGAAGTGGCGGTGTGCGCGGGCTTGCCCATGAAGGGGATGCGCGGGAACTTCGCGGCGCGCACGTCGAACAGCAAGGTGCCCATGCCGCCACCCTTCAACATGCGCACAAAGCCCGAGGTGCCGCGCCGCCCTTGCGGAAACACCGGCCCCGACATGGCCTGCATGTTCTTGACGTAATGGTCGTTGAAATAGGGGTTGGCGATGGGCCGATACAGCCCGCCGATGGTGTAGCCGCGCTGGGTCAGCGCCATGCGCGGGGCCTCATGATTGCCGAAATGGCCCGTCACGAACAGCACCGGACGCCCCTGTGCTTTGGCTTCGGCCACGGCCTCAAGCCCGC
Organism: Thalassorhabdomicrobium marinisediminis; assembly: GCF_003072065.1. GTDB lineage: Bacteria > Pseudomonadota > Alphaproteobacteria > Rhodobacterales > Rhodobacteraceae > Octadecabacter > Octadecabacter marinisediminis. The sequence goes on along the minus strand of NZ_QCYG01000005.1, from coordinate 223,484 downwards.
CGCCATAGACCTCGGCCTGCGACACTTGCTTGGCGAAATCCGCGCCGGAATAATTCTCGATCATGGTGCGGCCGAAATTGTTGCCCACCCCGTCGGCGATCCGCTTCCGCTCGGCCGGGTCCATGTCCGGCCAGATGAACTGCAACTGCTCGATGGCCCGCTTGCGATAGCCGGTCAGCGGCGACAGCCCGTGCTGGCTCAGTCGCCCGAACAGCCGCACCCGTTTGTCATAGGGCAGCGCCAGCGCAGAGCGGATGAAGCCCTGCACGATACGATCAATGACCCAATCCGTTCTGGTGGCGGTTTCCAACGTGCGCATACGGCATGGGTTTAGGCCGCGGCGCGGGCCGCCGCAAGAGTGTGCATTCGCGCACAGTCAAGGTTCACGCTGGCCCATTGTGGGCGGCAGGGCCGCTGACTAAATCTGCAGCAACGCAAAAAACACCCGGAGACAGTCCATGTCCATCAGACCCACGCTTGAGACCCGCAAGGCCGTTCCCACTATGGAAGGCGCGGGCGTTCACCTGCACCGCGCCTTCGGCTTTCAGGACCCGTCGGAGCTTGACCCCTTCTTGCTGTTCGATGATTTCCGCAACGACATCCCCGAACTGTACGAAAACGGCTTTCCGTGGCACCCGCACCGCGGCATCGAAACCATCACCTATGTGCTCAACGGCACGGTGGAGCACGGCGACAGTCTTGGCAACCGTGGCACCTTGGGGGCCGGTGACGTGCAATGGATGACCGCCGGATCGGGCATCATGCACCAGGAAATGCCGCAAGGGAACGCCAAGGGGCAAATGCACGGCTTCCAGCTTTGGGGCAACCTGCCCAGCGCGCAGAAAATGGTCGACCCGCGCTATCAGGACGTCGAGGCCAAAGAAATCCCCGAGGTGATCGACGATGACGGCACCAAGGTCCGCGTCATCACCGGCGAGTTCTGGGGCAAACGGGGGCCTGTTGACGGCATCGCCGCCGATCCGCAATACCTCGATATTTCCATGCCAGCGGGGGTGAAAAAGACCTTCAAGATCGACACCTACCGCCGCGCTTTCGCCTATGTCTTCGAAGGGCAGGCGGCCTTTGCCGACGCCTCCGCCCCCTCGGGCGTGCTGCTGGAAAAAGAGGTGATGGGCCAGGAGGTCAACATCCGCGACATGTCCGGCGACCGCACCCTGATCCGCTTTGGCACGGGCGATGAGGTCACCGTGCAAGCGGGCGAGCAGGGCGTGCGCTTCCTGCTGATCTCGGGCGCGCCCATCGAAGAGCCTGTCGCATGGCACGGGCCCATCGTGATGAACACGCAAGAAGAGTTGCAGACCGCCATGCGCGACCTGCGCAACGGCACCTTCATCAAGCCCGCCCACTAGGGCCGAGCTCATGGCGTCACCGGACACCCTTCGGTGACGCCCGGCGTTGTGCAGGATAAAAGCGACTTTCTGCCCGCTAGAACGTTAACAAAGATTGACTTTCCCGCAGCGGTTGCAATCCCCTATGCTGGTGTTGGCCCAAGTGCGCTGGTGGGCCTTGTTGGTGGGGGTGCAAATGGTTGAGTGTGAAATTCTCGTTCTGGAAGATGAGACCTTCATTGCACTGGATATCGAACTGACCCTGGCCGAAGCCGGGTTCCAGAACATATCGGTGCACACCCGCTCGGACTCGGCGCTGCAATGGCTGGCCGACGCCACCCCCCATGCCGCGTTGCTCGACGTCAATCTGGGCCAAGGGGAAACCAGCGTCACGGTTGCGACACGCCTGAAAGAGGTGGGCGTCCCCTTTGCGTTCCTGACCGGCTACAGCGATGCAACCGACGCGCTGCCTGCGGATCTGTCGGGCGCGCGCCGGATGACGAAACCCTTCGAAAGCGATGCACTGGTTGAGGCTGTCACCGCCATGATTGCGCAGACGCAGGCCTGTCCGTCGCTGGCGGACTAACCCGCACCGCGACGTGGGGCCGCGTCGCCCCCGTTAATGATACCAAGGATCGCCGCCGCCGTGCGCGCACTGGCGCCACGATGTTCAGCCATAAAGGCCTGCGCGCGCTCTGCGCTGGTCCAACTCGGGCCGCCCAGAGCATTGATCAGCGCCATACCATCGGCCACGGAGAGCGCCACCCCGGCGGCCTCGGCCTCTCGAAAGGGGAATTCGATGGTGTGGGTGACCGGGCCGGTGACAACGGGTTTGCCCAGCGCAAGGGGTTCGATCACATTGTGTGCGCCCTTGGGGTGGAAGCCCCCGCCGACCACGACGCGTTGTGCCAGCGAAAGATAGAAATACATCTCGCCCATGCTGTCGCCCAACAGCACATCCGCCCCCTTGGGCCAGGGGCTTTGCATCCGAAGCGCCGCATCAAAAATCACGCTGCGCCGCGCGATGGTCAAACCCGCCGCCTGCAACATCTGCGCCACCGCGTCGAATCGCTCGGGCGCGCGGGGGACATAGATGACCAGTGGCGGCACGGGCGCGTCTAGCAGCGCGCGAATCGTGTCGATGTAGAGCGCATCCTCCCCCTCGACCGCGCTGGCGATGGTGATCACCGGACGCGGCGGCAGGGCGGCGCGCGCGTCCTCGGCGGCCTTGAGCAGGGCCGGGGGGATCGGTTGATCGAAGCGCAGCTCACCGGTGACATGGATGTTGCCCAGCCCGATCCCTGCGAACCGTTCTGCCTGCAGGTCGGATTTCACGAAAGCCCCCGCCACCTGCGCCATGATCCTTTGTCGCAGTCGCAGCCCGCGACTGTCGCGCGCCAGCGACGGTACGGGATATTGCGCGTTGCACAGATAGAACGGCACGCCATGACGTTTCGCTGCAAGGATCATCGCCGGCCAGATCTCGATCTCCATGGTCAGGCCGATCTTCGGGCGACAGGCGCGAAAGAACCGCGCGAAGGTCCAGCCCATGTCGAGCGGCACCCAAACGCTCGCCACCTGACCCGCGGCAATCTCCGCACCGAAGACGGCCTGAGCCTCACGTCGGCCCGCCGGGGTGAAATGGGTGAAAACGACCCGCTCGCCCGCCGCCAGCAGATCCCGCGCCAAAGGCACCGCCGAACGCGTCTCGCCCAGACTGACCGCATGGATCCAGACCGGACGTTGGGGCAGGGCGTCATAGCGGCCGAACCGCTCACCCAGATGCTTGAAATACAGCGGATCGCGGCGGCTCCGGTGCCACAGATAGGCGAGCACCAGCGTCGTCAGCACCACCCAGAGCAAAGGATAAAGGGCCGAAAACGCAAACAGGATCATGCGCCTCCGGCCCTTTTTGTCATGTTCAAAGGTGTCTTAGCGACGGCGGTCGCGGCGCGACGACATCGGCTGGAAGGCCACGCCCACATGCGCCTCGCAATAGGGTTTGCCCTGCTGCACGTTCAGCCCGCAGAACCAGAACTGGTCCGTCGCCGGGTCGCCCACGGGCCATTTGCAAGTCTTCTCGGTCAACTCCATCAGGCTGATCTTCTTGGCGGTCTTCTCCACCTCGTTAACCTTGGCCAAAGCCTCGGGGCTGATCTCGTTGGCGCTGGGCTGCGGTGGCAGCGGCTGGCCGGCCGGGATGATCTGACGGCGAGCATGGGGCACCTTGGGCTGCGCAGGGGGCGAGGCGCTTTCGGTGCGCGGCTCCTGCACCTCGGCGGCCTCTTCCTCAACCTTGGGTGGCTCGGCCTCGGCCTTCTTGGGGGGTGACTTGGGCTTGGCGGGGGCCTTTGGCTTGGCCTCGGCCTTGGCTTCCGTCGCGGCGGGTTTCGCCGCCCCCGCAGGGCTTGCGCGATTGCTCAGCCCCAGCCGATGCACCTTGCCGATCACGGCGTTGCGGGTGACGCCGCCAAGCTCTTTGGCGATCTGGCTGGCGGACTGACCCTCCCCCCACATCTTCTTCAAAACTTCGACGCGTTCGTCGGTCCAGGACATAAACTTCCCCTATCTGGGTTCGCCCCATATCGCTTATGGGGTTGAGAATTCTGTAGATCCCCTATTTTAAGCACCCGTGCGGCGGATACAAGGCGCGGGCGCGCGGTAATCCCGGTCGGATATGAGTTTATTTGGTCAGATGAAGCCCGGACAGCCGCCACACCGGCGGGAACGATGAAAGGACAGGCGATGAGCGAGCAGAAACAGATGGGCGTGCGGCGCTTCGGCGCGGTAAACTGGCTGGGCACCTATACCCTGATCCGGCGCGAGGTTTTGCGCTTCATGAACGTCTGGAGCCAGACGATCATGGGGCCGCTGGTGAACGCGGGCCTGTTTCTCTTGATCTTCACCATCGCCATCGGCCCCCGGCGCGGCGATGTGATGGGCGTGCCGTTCATGGAGTTTCTCGCCCCCGGCATTCTGACGATGACGGTGATCCAGAACGCGTTTGCCAACACTTCAAGCTCGCTTGCCAGCGCCAAGGTGGGCGGCAATATCGTCGATACGCTGATGCCGCCCCTGTCCGCGGCCGAGCTTCTGGTGGGCTATCTCGGTGGCGCCGTCGCCCGCGGTCTGATCGTCGCGGCAGCGATCACGCTGGGCGCGGTCGTGTTTATCGGAATGCCGGTGGAGCACCCGATCTGGGCGCTGACCTTTGTTGTGCTGGGCTCGATCGTCATGGGCGGGCTGGGCATGATCGGCGGCATTTTCGCCAACAAGTTCGACCAGTTGTCAGCGATGACCAATTTCATCATCACCCCGCTCGCCTTCCTGTCGGGCACGTTCTATTCCATCGACGCGCTGCCGCCGCTGCTGCGCACGTTGTCGCATTGGAACCCGTTCTTCTACATCATCGACGGGGTGCGCTTCGGCACCATCGGTGTGTCGGACAGCAACCCTTGGCTGGGCCTCGGGGTGATCCTGTTCACCGCCGCCATCGTGCTGGGCATTGTCTGGCGCTGGCTGAAGATCGGCTACCGGCTCAAGACCTAAGCCCCGGCCGTTCTGCCCCGGCGTCACGTCGGGGCTTCACAGCCGCCGCTGATTGCCCTAAGGGAACCCCATGACCGCAGGTGTGACCCAGACCCGTCTCCGACGCCGACGCTGATCCGTCCCGATCCAGCGCCCGCCGTGCTGCCGGATCCTGCCGTCCCGCCCCCGGTGCCAGACACATCCATTGACACCTCCATTGACACCGGGCCCGCCCCTTGGCACCGTCCCCCGTCTCAACCGCAAAGGTTTCCCCATGATCGCTTCCGTCCTGCCCACCTATTCCCGCGCGCCCCTGACCTTCGTCAAAGGCGAAGGGGTCTGGCTGATCGAAGCGGATGGCCGACGGTTTCTTGATCTGGGCGCCGGGATCGCGGTGAACGCGCTGGGACACGCCCATCCGGCGCTGGTCGAGGCTTTGACGACGCAAGCCGGCAAGCTCTGGCACACCTCGAACCTCTATCACATCGGCCCGCAACAGGAGCTCGCCGACGCGCTGGTGGCCCAGACCTTTGCCGACACGGTGTTCTTCACCAACTCGGGCACCGAAGCCTGCGAGCTTGCGGTCAAGATGGCGCGCAAGCACCACCACGACGCGGGCCACCCCGAACGCAGCGATATCCTCACCTTCGAGGGCGCCTTCCACGGGCGGTCTTCGGCGGGCATCGCCGCAGCGGGGTCCGAGAAGATGACCGCAGGCTTCGGCCCGCTGTTGCCCGGCTTCGTGCACCTGCCCTTCGGCGACATGGACGCGCTGGAGAAGGCCGCGGCCTCGTCCACCGTGGCCGCGATCATGGTTGAACCGGTGCAGGGCGAAGGCGGCATCCGCCCGCTGGCCGACGCCGACCTCAAGGCCATGCGCGCGCTGTGCAACAAACACGGCATCCTGTTGATCCTGGACGAGGTGCAATGCGGCGTCGGGCGCACGGGCAAGCTCTTCGCCCACGAATGGGCGGGCATCACGCCGGACATCATGATGGTCGCCAAGGGCATCGGCGGCGGCTTTCCCCTGGGCGCGGTGCTGGCGACAGAAAACGCAGCCCGCGCCATGACCGCCGGCACCCACGGCTCCACCTACGGCGGCAACCCGCTGGCCTGTGCCGTGGGCTGCAAGGTGCTCGAGATCGTCGGCGACCCCGCGTTCCTCGCCGATGTGAACCGCAAGGCAGGGCTCTTGCGCCAGAAGCTCGAAAGCCTCGTCGCGGGCAATCCGGCGGTCTTCGACAGCGTGCGTGGCCTGGGCCTCATGCTCGGCCTGAAATGCACCGCCCCCAACACCGAGATCGTGCAGACCGCTTACGGCGAAAACCTCCTCACCGTGCCGGCGGCCGACAACACCGTGCGCCTGTTGCCGCCCCTGACCATCACCGACAGCGAGATCGACGAGGCCATCGCCCGGCTTGAGCGGACAGCCGTCAAGGTAGCCTTGCATGTTTGACCTGACCTTCAGACCGATGACACGGACCGATCTGCCGATGTTCCGCCGCTGGCTCGACCAGCCGCATATGGGCGGCTGGTGGGGCGACAGCGGCACCGAGGCGCGGCTCGTGGAACAGGACATGGATAAGGGCGTCGTCGACATGCGCGTGGTTGAACACGACGGCGACCCTTTTGCCTTCATTCAGGATTATAACGCCCATGCCTTCGGCGCACCCCACTACAAGGGGTTCGACAAGGACGCCCGTGCCATCGACACCTTTCTGGGCGATCCGGCCTATCTGGGGCAGGGCTACGGCGCGGGCTACATCGCCGCGCGGGTGGCGGACCTGCGCAGCAGCTATCCCGTGATCCTCACCGATCCGGACCCTGCGAACACCCGCGCCATCGCCGCCTACCGTCGCGCGGGCTTCACCCGAGGTCCCGTGGCCCCCGCCGAAGACGGCCGCCCCGTGCAGGTGATGACCTACCACTGACGCCCCCTCCTTATCGACGCCCCCTCATCTTTGCTTTTCAAATATCCCGGGGTCCGGGGCAGCGCCCCGGTCCGACAGCCAACAAGAGTTCCAGCACATGCCGCATTTTCTCGACATCCACAAAACCGACCCCACCGATCTGAGGGGCATCATCGACACCGCTGCGGCGATGAAGTCCGCCCGCACCGGCAAACCCAAGGGCACCCGCGACGCCGACCAGCCCCTGTCCGGGCAAATGGTGGCGCTGATCTTCGAAAAACCCTCGACCCGTACGCGCATCAGCTTCGACGTCGGCGTGCGCCAGATGGGCGGTGAGACGATGGTGCTGTCGGGCAAGGACATGCAACTGGGCCATGGCGAGACCATCGCCGACACCGCCCGCGTGCTCTCGCGCTACGTTGACCTTATCATGATCCGCACCTTCGAAGAGCAGACCCTGCTCGAGATGGCCGAATACGCCACCGTGCCGGTCATCAACGGCCTCACCGACCGCACGCACCCCTGCCAGATCATGGCCGACATCCTCACGTTCGAGGAACACAACGGTCCGATCAAGGGCAAGAAGGTCGTCTGGTCCGGCGACGGCAACAACGTCTTTGCCAGCTTCGCCCATGCGGCGAAACAGTTCGACTTCGACCTGACCTTCACCGGCCCCGAACCGCTGCAACCCGAAACCGCCCTAGATGGCCTTTACACCACCGAGCGTGACCCGGCGAAGGCGGTCGAAGGGGCGGACCTTGTGGTCACCGACACCTGGGTTTCGATGCACGATCCCCAGTCGGCCCGCGAACGCCGCCACAACCAGTTGCGCGGCTATCAGGTGAACCAGGGTCTCATGGACCGCGCCAAACCCGACGCGCTCTTCATGCACTGCCTGCCCGCCCACCGTGACGACGAAGCCACCTCCGAAGTGATGGACGGCCCGAACTCGGTGATCTGGGACGAAGCCGAGAACCGCCTCCATGCGCAGAAAGCCATCATGCGGTTCTGTCTGGGCGTCTGAAACGCAAGTCTCCGCCCCAGCGCGGAACGCGATTGTGCCAATCGCTACCTCCGCGTTGTCGAAACTTCGTTTCGACAGGGACGAGGCCGAGAACCGCCTCCACGCGCAGAAAGCCATCATGAGGTATTGCCTGGACGTCTGAGGTGCAGACCGGCTAACCCGGCACGACCGCCTCCGCGCGCCCCGCGGTGGCGGTGCCAGACCTTCGAAAATCCACCGGTTTCAAAGGCTTTGACCCCACGTCATTGCGCGGCTCGGGAACCCTATCCCCTGTCCGGGGTTATCTTCATGCCGATATTTCCGGTTTGTTGAAGGGTGGTTTCATGTCTGACATTCAATCATTTCCGCAAATTCATCCCGCGCGCCTTCCGCGCCATTCCCGTTGGCTCCACAAGATGTGTTTCTATCCGGTGCTGCTGACGCAGGGGCCGTGGATCAAGGCCCGGACGCCGCGCCTGCCGGAGCCCGAGGGCGTACGCGAGGGCGTGTTGGGCGAGGGGCCGGATCTGCGCGTGTTGATCGCGGGGGATTCCTCGGCCGCTGGCGTGGGTGTTGATACACAGGACGACGCGCTCTCGGGGCAGTTGACCCGCCGGCTGGCGCGCCGCGCCCGCGTGGACTGGCAGCTGGTAGCGAAATGTGGCAACACCACGCCCACTGCGCTGCGCCAGTTGCAAAAGGCGCAGCCGCGTCCCGTCGATGTGGCGGTGGTGGGGCTGGGCGTGAACGACATCACCTCGGGTGCCACGGTCAGCCAATGGCTGCGCCGCACCGACGCGCTGATCGACCATCTGCGCGGCGATCTGGGCGCGCAGCAGGTCTATCTGGCCGGCATCCCGCCGCTGTGGCAGTTCCCCGTGCTGCAAAACCCCCTGCGCTGGACGCTGGGCCATCAGGCAGAACGCTTCGACCGCGCCCTGCGCCAGCATCTGGCCGCGCGGGGCGATGCGACGTGGATCACCCTCGACATGGGTCTGAGCGAGGACAACATGGCCCCCGACGGCTTCCACCCGGGCCCTGTGGTCTATGCCGAATGGGCCCGCGCGGTGGCGGACCGGATCTTTGTTGACCGCAAGCTCTGACCGCCGCCCTTGCACCCCCGCCGGTCGCCGCATACCCCTAAGCCGACACCGGATGCGAAAGGAGCCGACATGACCACGTCCGCAACACTTGGGCTTTACGGCCTTGGCACCATGGGCAGCGCGCTCTCGCTCAATATCCTCGAGAAGGGCTTCGCGCTGCATGTGACCAACCGCGAGGTGGGCATGATCGGCGACTTCGTCCGCGAAGCGCAGGCCGAGGGGCTGGGCGACAGGTTGCACCCCGCCGACACCCTGCAGGACATGGTCGCGGCGATGCCCGCCCCCCGCGCCATCATTCTGCTGATCCCCTCGGGCAAGCCTGTCGAGGATACGATCGACCTCCTCGCGCCCATGCTGGCCCCCGGCGATACGATCATCGACGCGGGCAATTCCGACTTCCGCGACACCCGCCGCCGCACGCGCCAGATGGAGGACCGCGGCCTGACCTATATCGGCATGGGCGTCTCGGGTGGTGAGAATGGCGCGCGGCACGGGCCCTCGATGATGGTCGGCGGCTCGCCCCAAGCCTGGGGCGGCATCCGCGACGTGATCGAAGCCATCGCCGCGAAGTTCGACGGCTCGCCCTGTGCCGACCATCTGGGCCCCGACGGGGCCGGGCACTTCATCAAGACCGTGCACAATGGCATCGAATACGCCGACATGCAGCTCATCGCCGAAGTCTACGGCCTGCTACGCTACGGCGCCGGACGCGACCCCGCCAGCATCGGCGAGACGTTCGAGCGCTGGAACACCGGGCGGCTCGACAGTTATCTGGTTGAGATCACCGGCGAGATCCTGCAGGCCACCGATACCGAAACGGGCAAACCGGCGGTGGACGTGATCCTTGATTCCGCAGGCCAGAAGGGCACCGGCCGCTGGACCGCGATCGAGGCGATCCGCATGGGGCATTCGGCCAATCTGGTCGAAGCCGCCGTCGCCGCCCGCGCCTGGTCCACCGACACCGCCGCCCGCCGCGCCGGGGCCGCGATCTTCGATGAGCCGCGCCGGCCGGTCGATCTCACGGAAGACGAGCTTGAGGCCGCGCTGGTCATCGGGCGCATCGTCTCCTACGCGCAGGGCTTCCGCATCCTCTCCGCCGCCGCCGCCGAATTCGACTGGCAGATCGATTACGCCCGCACCGCCGAGGTCTGGCGCGCCGGCTGCATCATCCGCTCCGCCCTGCTCGACGACATCGCCACGGCATTTCGCGAGGATTTGCCCGAGGGGGAGTTGATTTTCGCACCCACTCTGGCGTCGATCATGAAGGACGCCTTGCCGCATCTGCGTAAAGTGGTTTGCGCCGCCCACACCGGCGGCCACGCGATCCCGGCGCTGGCCTCGGCGCTGGGCTTCCTTGATACCATGCGCACCGAACGCGGCACCACCGACCTCATCCAGGCGCAACGGGACTTCTTCGGCTATCACGGGTTCGTCCGGATGGACGGGCGCGAGAACCAGCACGGGCCCTGGTGGGACGTAGCGTGAACCGGGCGCGCAAGGGGGCGTTTGGGGGCGCATAAGGGGGGCGCTGCCCCCGGCCTGCGGCCTCCCCCGGGATATTTTCCAAGCAAAGATGGGGGCGTTATTTGCGCGGTTTGGCGCGCAATGTCGGGTCGGCTTGGGTCGGGTCTTCGGGCCAGGGATGTTTCGGATACTGTCCGCGCATGTCCTTGCGGACATCCGCATAGGACGACGCCCAGAAGCCCGGAACATCCATCGTCGTCTGGATCGGCTTGTGACCCGGTGACAGAAAGGTGACGCGCAGCGGTCGACCCGCGACGGTGGGGTGCCGCGTTGTGCCAAACATCTCCTGCAATCGCAGCGTGATCTGCGGCGCATCGCCATCGTAGTCGATGGGCACCTGACGGCCCAGCGGCGTGGTGAAAGCCGCAGGCGCGGCGGTATCAACGGCCTGCATCTGCGCCCATGTCAGGCGCGCGCGCAACGCGGGCAGCTTGTCGAAGGCTTTCCAGTCCGCCGTCGAGTGCACGCCCGTCAGGTAGGGCAGCAGCCAATCTTCAAGGGTTGCAAGTAAAGCCGTGTCATCCATGGCGGGCAGGGTGTCGTCCTGTGCGCGCACCAGCGCCACACGCGCCCGGAACCGTTCGGCGGCGGGGCTGAGCTTTAGGCCGATCTCGCGGATGCCCTCCAGCATCGCGGTCGCCACGGCCTCGTCCGGCGCGTTATTCCAGCGTTTGTCGGACAGGATCAACGCCCCCAGCCGGTCCTGCTCTCGCGCCAATACGCGTCCGTCGCGGCGGGACCAGTGGCACAGGTGCAGCGCGTCGATCCGGTCGGCGAAAATCTCGCGCAGCTGCGTCTCCGAGATCGCAAAGGCTGTGCGGATGCGTGCCTCGCGCGGGTTGCCGTCGGTGTCCGTCACCACCAGAAATGCCTGCCCCGCGAGCGGGTCTGCCGCCTCCATCACCGCGCCCTTACCGCCGGACAGGATGAACCGCGGCGCGCCACCGGGGCGACGTTGTGCAATCCGGTCGGGGTAGGCGAAAGCGGCGTATTCCTCCGGCGGCAGGGCAGGGCGGTCGGGCACCATCTTGGCCAGCCGCTTCGCTTCGGCCCGGACCCGCGCCAGCGCGCCCTGCCGTGGGGTAGAGGCGCCGGATGCGCCCGCCAGCGCTTTCAGCCGTTCCGCGTAATCCACCGGCCCCCCTTGCAGCACATCGCGCTCGGCCAGAAGCGCCGCCAACCCCGCCGCGGGCTTGCCACCGCGCACCAGCATATGCGCCAGCCGCGGGTGCAGCGGCAACGTCGCAAGCTTCCGCCCGTGATCGGTGATGCGTCCGTCCCGCAGGGCGCCCAGCCCCTCAAGCAGGCTGCGCGCCTCACTCAAAGCGCCCTCGGGCGGCGGGGTGAGGAACGGCAGATCACCACTGCCCCAGGCGGCCAGCTCCAGCGCCAGCCCGGTCAGGTCCGCCGCCTCGATCTCGGCCGGGGGATAGGCCGCAAGCGCGCCATCCTCGCCCCGCGACCAGAGCTTATAGGCCACCCCTTCGGCCACCCGCCCGGCACGGCCGGCCCGTTGCATGGCCTCGGCCCGCGTCACCCGTTCGGTGACCAGCCGCGACATGCCCGAGCCCGGATCGAACCGCGCCCGCCGCGCGCGGCCCCCGTCCACGACCACGCGGATATCCTCGATCGTCAGCGAGGTTTCGGCAATCGACGTGGCCAACACCACCTTGCGCCCCGCAACCATCGGGGCAATCGCCGCGCGCTGGTCCTTGAAGGGCAGGGCCCCGTAAAGCGGGCGCACCTTGCAGTCTTCGGGCAGCCGTCCGCCAAGCACCCCCTGCACCCGGCGAATTTCCCCCTCACCGGGCAGAAACACCAGCACGCCGCCGGAGGTCTCGCCCACGGCCTGCACCACCAGATCGGCCAGCGCCGCCTCGAACCGCACGTCCTTGCGCAAGGGGCGGTCAAGCCAGCGTGTCTCAACCGGATAGGCCCGCCCCTGCGAGGTGACCACCGGCGCGCCGATCAACTCGGCCACCGGACCCGCATCCAGCGTGGCCGACATCACCACCAGCGCCAGATCGTCCCGCAGCGCGGCCCGCACCTCAAGCACCAGCGCCAGCCCCAGATCGGCATTCAGTGACCGTTCATGAAATTCGTCAAAAATCACCGCGCCGACGCCGGGCAGCTCCGGGTCCGATTGCAGCATCCGCGTCAGAATGCCTTCGGTCACCACCTCGATCCGCGCGCCGGCGACGCTTTCGCCCCGCATCCGGTAGCCCACGGTCTGCCCGACCGTCTCGCCCAATTGCTGCGCCAGCCGCTCCGCCGCCGCCCGTGCCGCCAGCCGACGCGGCTCAAGCATCACGATCTTGCCCGTAACGTCGTCCAGCAGGGCCAGCGGCACCCGGCTCGTCTTGCCCGCGCCGGGCGGTGCCTGCAGCACCACGCAGCCACGCGCGCGCACCTGTGCGCGCAGCTCGGGGATCACCTCGTCAATGGGCAGGACCTCAACCATGCCTCTTCATCTGACCAAATAAACTCAATTACAACCGCCCGTCTGGACGCCTCGGGCGCGGCTGGTCATAAACGCCCCATGAACATCGCCGAGACCGCCCAGAAACTCCGCGCCGGAGACCGCCGTGCGCTGGCCCGCGCCATCACGCTGGTCGAAAGCACGCGGCCCCAGGACCGCGCGAAGGCCGCCGACCTGCTCGCCACCCTCGGCACCGACCGGCAGGCCCTGCGCATCGGCCTCTCGGGCACGCCCGGCGTGGGCAAATCCACCTTCATCGAAGCCTTCGGAACGATGCTCACGGGGCAGGGCAAGCGCGTGGCGGTGCTGGCGGTCGATCCCAGCTCGACGCGCTCCGGAGGCTCGATACTGGGCGACAAGACGCGGATGGACGACCTCGCCCGTGACCCGCACGCATTCATCAGGCCCTCGCCCAGCCAGACGCAACTGGGCGGTGTGGCCCGCCGCACCCGCGAAGCCATCGCCCTGTGTGAAGCTGCGGGCTTCGACGTGGTGATCATCGAAACCGTGGGCGTGGGCCAGTCCGAGACCGCCGTGGCCGAGATGTCGGACCTCTTCTTGCTGCTGCTCGCGCCTGCGGGCGGGGACGAGTTGCAGGGCGTGAAACGGGGCATCATGGAAACTTGCGACATGATCCTTGTGAACAAGGCCGATGGCGATCTCAAGGCGCAGGCCATGCGCACCCGCGCCGATTATGCCGGGGCGCTGCGACTCTTGCGCAAACGCGCCCGCGACTCCGAAGGGTTTCCCAAGGCGCTGGCGGTCTCGGCGCTGGAGCGGGGCGGGATCGAGAAGGCCTGGGGCGAGATGCAGGCCCTTGCCACATGGCGACAGGAGCAAGGCATCTGGGACGCCCGCCGCGCGGAACAGGCGCGATTCTGGTTCCATGAGGAAGTCCGCGCCGGGCTTCTTGCCCATCTGACCGCCGATGCGCAGGTCAAGGCGCGGCTGGCTACCCTCGAAGACGCGGTCGCCGCCGGACAAACCCCGCCCGCCGCCGCCGCGCAGGCCTTGATTTCCGCGCTTTTCCCTGCGAAAGCCTGACGACAGCCACCCAGACCTGCACCCGGGGCGGCGAATGCCCCGCGATCTGGCGCAAAGGCCGTGATATGGGTTGACGGGACGGCGGAATCCACCTAATTCCCGCCCAATGAATTCAGCCCCAAGGTTTCCTGCGGGCTCAACACGATATACGGACGGGTCCTGCGCAGTGCGGCTGACCCCGGATGAACAAGGAAAACGCTATGTCGCGCCGTTGCGAACTGACCGGAAAAGGCCCCATGACGGGCAACAACGTGAGCCACGCCAAGAACCGCACGCGCCGTCGGTTCCTGCCCAACCTGCAAGACGTGTCTCTGCGCTCTGACGCGCTGGACCGTTCGTTCAAGTTTCGCGTGTCCAGCGCTGCGCTGCGCACCGTGGACCACCGGGGTGGCCTTGATGCGTTCTTCCTGAAAGCCAAGGATGCCGAGCTTTCGGCCGCCGCGCTGAAGGTCAAGAAAGACATCGCCAAGGCGCAGGCCGAGGCCTGATCCCGTTCGATCGATTTGCGAAGGCCCGGACTTGTGTCCGGGCTTTTTGCGTTCGGGGGGGGGATTGCACCGCTCGGGCGTTTTGCCGCTTCGGGCGCCCTGCGACCATTCACCCCTTCCCGTGGCCCGTGCTGCTTGCTAGCACCGTGACATGACGCGCCTTGCCCGCTTTTTGTCCCTGACGCTTGCCCTGTTGGTTGTCCTGTCGACCCAACAGATGGCGCAGGCACGGGTGCAGATGGCGAATGCGGCGGGCACCATGGTGCTGTGCACCGGGCAGGGGGTCGTCACGGTCACCGTGGACCGCTCCGGCGCGCCCATGGACCCGCCGGCGGTCTGCCCCGACTGCGCGATCACTCTGGCCGCTGCGCCAGCCACAGCACCGCTGCCCCGTCCGGACTGGACGCTCCTGCGTGCAGTCGATGCACCACTACCGCGCCCCGCGCTGGCGCTGGCCTTCCGCGATGCTCCGCGGGCGCGGGCACCGCCCTTTCCTGTCTGACCTTCGCCAACACAATCGAACTCAGACACAGGAGAGACTTGATGTCCTTCAAACTTCCGATCCTCACCGCGGCCGCCGCCCTGATCTCAACCGCCGCATGGGCCGAGATCACGGTGGAGCACGCCTACGCCCGCTCTTCGAACCCGGTCTCGGGCGCCGCGTTCATGGTGATCCACAACACCGCCGAGACCGACGATCACCTGATCGGCGTGACCTCGGAGATCGCCGCCCGTACGGAGCTTCACACCCATGAGGAGACCGACGAGGGCGTGATGCGCATGACCCACGTGGAAGCGGGCCGCCCCCTGCCGGCAGGCGGCACGCTGGTGCTGCAACGTGGCGCCGATCACGTGATGTTCATGGGGCTTGAGGCCCCGCTGGAGCAGGACGCGGAGATCACGATCACGCTGATCTTCGAAGACGCCGGAGAGATCCCGGTGACACTGCCCGTCGACCAGACCCGCGCGCCGATGGCCCACGGTGATATGGATCATTCGGAGATGGATCATTCCGACACGGAGCACGGCACCATGGACCACGGCGACACGCCCGCGTCCGACTGACCGCCCAGACCCAAGCGGCGCGCGCTCCTAGCGGTGCGCGCCGTTATCCTGCCATCAAGTGCAGGTCGTCAGCCGCACTGACGCCGCGCCGACCGCACAAAGGCTTGATAGCGCCGCCAGAAGTCATCATCGGCTTCCGTGTCGCTGATCTTGGTGGCATGGGCCACTTCCGGATCGTCGAAGAACGCCACCATCCTGTTGCGGTCCCTGCGGCTCAACTCCACGTTGGCCACCCCTTGCACGCATGAGCACAACGGCACCGAGGCCCGCGACCGGTCTGCGGCCAGACAGGCCTGCGCGATCGGCCCCGACGCCAGCCGCGCCGTTGACGAGGCCCCCCGCCCCCCGCCGCACGCTGCCAAAGCTGCCACACACGTCAAAGCTACGATAACCCGCATCATATCACCTCATAACCTGCCCGCCGGTTTTCCGGCTGGGCCTTTGCCTGCTGCACCCGACTATGCCGCAAAGGCCGCAAGCGGGGAAGGGGGTGGGTGATCACGAATTGCAAGGCGCACGATGCGGTCGCGCAACAAAAAGCCCCGCCGGCGCGGGCCGACGGGGCGTTCTAGATCACGGCGAAGCGCGGCGCCTTAGGCGGCTGCGGTCTTGCCTGCGGTCTCGAGATACTTCAGCACGTTCTCGGGCGAGCTTTCGCCGTAGGGATCTTCGCCGTGGTTGTCGCACAGGCCGGGCTCTTCGAACCAGGCTTCGACGACACCGTCATTGATGATCGCCGCATAGCGCCAGGACCGCATGCCGAAACCCAGATTGTCTTTGGCCACCAGCATGCCCACGCGGCGGGTGAACTCGGCGGAGCCATCGGGGATCACCTTCACGTTCTTGATCTCTTGCGCCTTGGCCCACTGGTTCATCACGAAGGCGTCGTTCACGGACAGACAGTAGATCTCGTCGATGCCGGCCTCCTGGAACTTTTCGAAATTCTCTTCAAAACCGGGCAGTTGGTAGGTCGAGCAGGTGGGCGTGAACGCGCCGGGCAGCGAGAACAGCACAACCCGCTTGCCGGCGAAATAATCGGCAGTCGTCTTGTCGTCCCAACGGAAGGGGTTCGGGCCGTCGATGGATTCGTCGCGCACGCGCGTGTGGAAGGTTACCTCGGGCAGCTTCACTCCGGATTTCATATCATCACTCCTGAAATTCAATGGTTCGAACGTCGGTTCGCAGATCAACTAGGGCCCTGCGCGCCCGCTTGCAAGAGCGTCCCATTGCCCCACCCCGTTCCGGTGCGTCACAGGTGCGCGCACGTGCGGGGAATAAAGCCGCAGGCATGGCAATTCATGTTGCCAAACCCCTTGTTTCACCCCATATCCTCACCCCATGACCGACATATCGAAAATCCGCAATTTCTCCATCGTTGCCCACATCGACCACGGGAAATCCACCCTTGCCGACCGGCTGATCCAGTCCACCAACACGGTGGCGGAACGGGACATGAAGGCGCAGATGCTGGATTCGATGGACATTGAGCGGGAACGCGGCATCACCATCAAGGCGAACACCGTCCGCATCGACTACACCGCCGAGGATGGGGAGACCTATGTCCTCAACCTCATCGACACGCCCGGACACGTCGATTTCGCCTATGAGGTGTCGCGCTCCATGCGCGCGGTCGAAGGCTCTCTGCTGGTCGTGGACAGCACCCAGGGGGTCGAGGCGCAGACACTGGCCAACGTCTATCACGCCATTGATGCGGATCATGAGCTTGTGCCCGTGTTCAACAAGATCGACCTGCCCGCGTCGGACATTTCCCGCGTGGCCGAACAGGTCGAGGATGTGATCGGCATCGATGCCTCCGGCGCCATCGCGGTCTCGGCCAAAACGGGGCAGGGGATCAAGGAGACGTTGGAAGCCATCGTCACCCAACTGCCCGCGCCCAAGGGCGATCCGGATGCGCCGCTCAAGGCGATGCTGGTGGATTCGTGGTATGACAGCTACCTCGGCGTGATCGTTCTGGTCCGCATCATCGACGGCAAGCTGAAGAAGGGCGAGAAGATCAAGTTCCTCTCCAACGACACGGTCCACCACGTTGACCGCATCGGCGTGTTCCGCCCGGAAATGACCGTGATCGAAGAGCTTGGCCCCGGTGAGATCGGCTTTCTCACCGCGTCGATCAAACAGGTCCGCGACACCCGCGTGGGCGACACGATCACCCACCAGCGCTCCGAGGTTGAGCCGCTGCCCGGCTTCAAACCCGCCCAGCCGGTGGTCTTCTGTGGCCTGTTCCCCGTGGACAGCGCCCAGTTCGAGGATCTGCGCGAAGCCATCGACAAGCTGGCCCTGAACGATGCCTCTTTCTCCTACGAGATGGAAAGCTCCGCCGCCTTGGGCTTCGGCTTCCGCTGCGGCTTTCTGGGCCTTTTGCACCTTGAGGTGATCCGCGACCGGATCGAGCGCGAATATGACATCGACCTGATCACCACCGCGCCCAGCGTGATCTACGACATCCACATGAAGGACGGCACGGTCACGCAGTTGCACAACCCCGCCGACTTCCCCGACCCCACGTTGGTCGACCACGTGGCCGAGCCGCGCATCAAGGCGACGATCCTTGTGCCGGACGAATATCTGGGCGAAGTGTTGAAACTCTGTCAGGACCGCCGCGGCATTCAGGAAGACCTCACCTACGCGGGCTCGCGCGCGATGGCGGTCTATGACCTGCCCCTGAACGAGGTGGTGTTCGACTTCTACGACCGCTTGAAATCCGTCACCAAGGGCTACGCCAGCTTCGACTACCAGCTCACCGGCTACCGGCAGGACAATCTGGTCAAAATGTCAGTGCTGGTGAACGACGAGCCCGTGGACGCGCTGTCGATGATGGTCCACCGCGACCGCGCCGAGGTCCGCGGTCGCGCCATGGTCGAGAAGCTCAAAGACCTGATCCCCCGCCACATGTTCAAGATCCCGATCCAGGCGGCGATCGGCGGCAAGGTCATCGCCCGCGAGACCCTGTCCGCCATGCGCAAGGACGTGACCGCCAAGTGTTATGGCGGGGATGCGAGCCGGAAGCGCAAGCTGCTGGACAAGCAGAAGGCGGGTAAGAAGAAGATGCGCCAGTTCGGGAAGGTGGATATCCCGCAGGAAGCCTTCATCAGCGCACTCAAAATGGACAGCTAAAAGCTGGCCATTTTTTGCGCGCGTGCGGGGAAGCGATTGGCGCAGCCAATTGCGGCCGCACTCGAGAGTTAGGGCGCGCTCCTTTTTGACACGTCATGAAGGACGGTGGGGGTAAACGTTTGGCGTAGCCAAATGTGGTCGCACGCGGCGGATAGGGCTCGATTCTGCTGGACACTTAGTCCAAGTTTCTGGGTTATGGAGAGTTGTAAGGGGTAACGTTACGTGCGCTGCTCAGGGGGGTGTGGCAAGGCAACGATAAGCTTGATATTGACGCTCGAATATTATTACTTTCAGTGAAGCTTTGAAAATAGATGGCAGTATTTAAGAAATTTGCAACGAAGCTAAAGGTCCATAATGTCCTGAAATTTATTCTGGGCATCCTATCTACGACGATAGTGCATTTTTCAGGATACTTCTACTTCTTTTCTAAGGAAGTCCCGGTTTTGACAGATGTCACAGCAGTCGCTGGATTTGTCTTTATACCGTTGATATATTTCGCTCTTGCGAGGGTTGGTGCGGAGCTGATCCTTGTTTTTATTATGTCCAATATTATTCCATATCCCATAATTTTCTTTATACTAAAGTATAGGCGGAAGAAATTTAAACTACTTCGCTTGCGCGCAATGAAAGGAAATTTAAATAATGATCTAGGTAGGGCAGGTGCGATAAATCAGCAAAATCGAACCAGATGGCATAAAGCAATCGGCAGATCGTTAGATAGTACCCTAGATCGGATTGAAATGCCAATTCGGATAACTCTGTCCATAGTCCTTTTCCTTTGGCTATATCTAGGCTGGCAGATGTTCCTTACATCTCTAGGTCTTATCGCGTTATTATTTTTTATTACTTTATCAGTCACTTTGACTTTGAAGTTATCGATCCTGACCATCCAAAAATCGAAACTTCTAACTAGACTTGATCGAAGTGGCTCAATGTCAATTTATTACGCCTTCGGGAGGCAAGCGTTTGGTAGAGTGGATTGGAATGAGTGGATTCAAAGTTATGCTATATTGATATTTCTGACTTTCAGCGGCTGTCTAGGACTTCTAAAAGGTGCGGCAGTATCAGTAGAGTCAACTTATCAAATGTACTTTCCTTCCGAGAGCCATCGTTTTAAAAATGGTGAGTATACAATTTTTTTGAGCAGTGAGCGGGGGATGTATCTTGTCGGAGAAGCGGAGGATGGGTTTTTGTTTGTGCCCCACGACGCAGGATACATAGCTCAACGTTTGCCTGGCGGAGGGGGATATGATGCAAATGATGCTTTAACCGTCTGGTTGCAGGAAAACTCGGTCTGCAAATGGATGAGAGGAAATATCTGTCAAAATTAAGACACGTTTCTCGGGATGTTGTATTTTGGGTGTTTATGAAAGATAGTTACAAAGCGGCTTGTTTCAGGGCCCGAACCACCCGCTTAGCGCGGGCGCTTCGCACCAACCCCTCGGTCCGGGCGCGACCAAGCCATTATGGTTCCACCAAGATCATGCGCCCGTGTCCGGCGCTTCGCGCGTTCACCCCTGAATTGATCCACTGGATCAATTCCAAGGCGGGGTTCACCCACCCACACGGGGCGGGCGCTTCGCACCAGCCCCTCGGTTCGGGCGCGACCAAGCCAATAACGTTACCTCCCGTTTCCCCGGCGAATATCTTGCGATATCCGCGTTCGGACTTTCGAAAGGTCCACTGGACCTTCCGATCCGGCGCTGCCGGACCAGTCCGAACCCCCACACGGGGCGGGCGCTTCGCACCAGCCTCTCGGTTCGGGCGCGGACAGCCAATAACGTTACCTCCCGTTTCCCCTGCGAATATCTTGCGATATCCGCGTTCGGGCTTTCGAAAGGTCCACTGGACCTTCCGATCCGGCGCTGCCGGACCAGTCCGACCCCCCCCACGGGGCGCATCTAAGCCACTCAGCTTCCGCCAAGATCACGCGCCCTCACACCGCCAGAACCCGCCCCCCTTTGACCCAAATCAAAGCCGCGCCTGTGATCCCCTGCCATACCGGCACAAACCCGTTACAGGAGGCCCGGATGGCACGGCTCGCAGCAATTCTTTTCTCGATCATCGGCACGTCGACCGCCGGCACCTTCATGATCGCGGCGCTCGTCATGGGCTACGACACCGCGCGCCCGATCATCATCGCCGTCTCACTCGGGGTGCTTGTCGCCGTGCCCATCACTTGGCTGGTGTCCAAGGCCATCATCGAACGCGGATAGGCCCCCGTCAGACGCAGAACGCCCGCACCGCCGCCTCGAACTCCCGCGGTTTTTGCGCGTGCAGCCAGTGGCCCGCCCCGCGCAGCTTGGCAAAGCGCGCTTTAGGGAACAGCGCCTTGATCGCCGGGCGGTGGGCGGGCAGGACGTAGTCGCTCTCGTCGCCCGACAGGAACAGCGCCTCGCCCGCGTAGGTGCCCGACACCTCCGGAAACCCGAGGATCCTGGGCATCTCCGCCTCCAGCACATCAAGGTTAAGCGTCCAGCGCCGCCCCTGCACATCAAGGCTTTGCAGCAGGAAATCGCGCACCTGCGGGTCCAGCGCCGCGCCCGCGTCCGAGCGTTTCTCGAGCCCCGCGAGGTCCACCCGCCGCATTGCCTCGATATGCTGGGTCTGGCTGTGGCCATAGGTCACCGGCGCGATATCGGCCACGATCAGCCGCCGGACCAGCTCGGGGCGCTCCAGCGCCAGCACCATCGCCGCCTTGCCGCCCATGGAATGGCCCACCACAAAGGCCGGTGCGTCGATCAATTGCGCCAGATCGCCGGCCATGTCGAAATAGGAATGCGTGTCGAACCAAGGGCTTGCACCGTGATTGCGCATGTCCGGCGTGATCACGTGAAACCGGTCCGACAGGCGTTTGGCGATCACGCCCCAGTTGCGGGCCGATCCGAACAGGCCGTGCGCGATGATCAGGGGCGGCGCCTTGGGGTCGCCTTGGGTCAGGACATTCAACATGCCAATCTGCTAGCCCGCGCCCGCGCGAATTGAAACCCCCCGCGCACTGCGCTACCTGCGGGGCATGAGCGATCAGCCAATCCAGAGTTACACCGAAGAGGTCCGCACCCTGATTGAGGAGCGTCTGCGCATCCGGGGCGCGACCCTCGAGCAATCGCTGCGCCGGGCGGGCCGTCTGTTGCCGCCTTGGGCACGGCGGGCGGGGCACACACTGACGCAGGCCCAACTGCACAGCACGCACCCCGAATTGCACCGCAGGATCGACGGAGCGGCGGTCGAGAAGGCGCATCAAAGCCTCGTGCAGCACCTGCAGACGCTGGACCCGAACGCGCGCCGCAAGACGCTGGTCCTGGGCATTCTCGGCTCCATCAGCTTCGGCCTGCTCACGGTCGCCGGGGCACTCATCACCTATCTGTGGTGGCGCGGCTTCGTCTGATATCAAGCGGCGCGCGCACCACGCAGGTGACCGTTACGAAGGCCACGAACAGCAACAGATACCAGCTGCCCATCTTTGACGGGGGCGTCCAGTCAAACAGCGCCGCTCCAGCATAGACCCACGTGCCCGTCAGTGTGCCCACGTTCTCGGCGATGTAAAGCATCCCGCTGGCCCCGAGTGCGGCCAGCGGCAGCGGCATCCAGTAGCGGCGCGACAGATGGAACACGACCCGCGTGCGCGCGAATAGCAGCAGCGTCGCGGCGAACAGCAGCCAACGCAGATCATACCAGTAATGGTGCGCGAAGAAGTTCGCATAGATTGCCACGGCGAGCACAGCGGTCGTCCAGAACGGCGGATATGGCGTGAACCGCATGTCGAACAGCCGGATCACACGGGCGATGAAGCTCCCGACCGAGGCATACATGAACCCGCTGAACAGCGGCACGTTCCAGACCATGAAGATCGCCTCCTCCGGATAGGTCCAGGAGCCGACGTTGACCTTGAACCACTCCATCCCCGTACCGGTCAGATGAAACAGCAAAATCACCTTCGCCTCGGCGCGGGTTTCCAGTCGGAACAGCAACATCACCGCCTGCAGACCCAGCGCGAAGACGAACAGCGCGTCATAGCGCGCAACGGGCCAGTCGGCGTTCCAGACCGCTTTCGTGGTAATCACCGCCAGCAGGATCAGCGCCCCGAACAGGCAGGCCCAAAGCGTCTTGAGCACAAAGACCGCAGCCTCGGCCAAGGGCGCGGGCAGGGCGCGGCGCAAAGGGGCGCCCACGGCGGTCTCGAAAGATTGTACGGTATCCATGACGGGCAAATGCCGCAAAATCGCTGCCAAAGTCCACCACGGAAAAGCGCTCCGAAGGCGGGCCGCGCCGCCCATCAGGCCCCAAGCCCCCATCAGGCCCAAGCCCCCACCGGCCCAAGCCCCCACCGGCCCACGCCCCCACCGGCCCACGCCCCACCCGTCCATCTTTGCTTCAAAAATATCCCGGGGGACGCCGCGCAGCGGCGGGGGGCTGGCCCCCCAACACCCCCAAAATAACAAAAGGGCGCGCCGCAGCACGCCCTTTCGCCTCATGTCGTCGACCCGTCCGGCCTTACAGGTTCGGATAAAGCGGGAAGCGGTCGCAGAAGGCTTCCACCTCTGCCTTGACCTTGGCTTCGACCGCGCCGTTGCCGTCGGGCCCGTTGGCGGCCAGCCCGTCCACCACCTCGACGATCCAGTCCGCGATCTGGCGGAAATCATCCTCGTCAAAGCCGCGTGTGGTGCCCGCAGGGGTGCCCAGACGGATTCCGGATGTTACCGTGGGCTTTTCGGGATCGAAGGGGATGCCGTTCTTGTTGGTGGTGATATTGGCGCGGCCCAAAGCGGCATCGGTGATGTTGCCGGTCACGCCCTTGGGGCGCAGGTCCACCAGCATCACATGGGTGTCCGTGCCGCCGGTGACGATATCCAGCCCGCCCTTGATCAACTGGTCAGCCAGCGCATCGGCATTCGCGCGCACCCGGCGCATGTAATCCTTGAACTCGGGGCGCAGCGCTTCACCAAAGGCCACGGCCTTGCCGGCGATCACATGCATCAACGGGCCGCCCTGAATGCCGGGGAAGATGGCCGAATTGAACTTCTTCGCCATGCCCTCGTCATTGGTCAGGATCATGCCGCCGCGCGGGCCGCGCAGGGTCTTGTGGGTGGTCGTGGTGGCCACATGGGCATGCGGGAAGGGCGAGGGGTGCTCACCGGCCGCCACCAGCCCCGCGAAATGCGCCATATCCACCAGCAGATAGGCGCCCACGCTGTCGGCAATCTCGCGCATCTTCTCGAAGTTGATCACTCGCGGAATGGCCGAGCCGCCGGCGATGATCATCTTCGGTTTGTGCTCGGTGGCCAGTTCCTGCACCTGATCGTAGTCGATCAGATTGTCGCTCTCACGGACGCCGTATTGCACCGCGTTGAACCACTTGCCCGACTGGTTTGGCGGCGCACCGTGGGTCAGGTGCCCGCCCGAAGCAAGGTTCATGCCCAGAATGGTGTCGCCCGGCGACAGCAGCGCCTGAAACACGCCCTGGTTCGCCTGAGAGCCGGAGTTGGGCTGCACGTTGGCGAAGTCACAGCCGAACAACTGCTTAGCACGGTCGATGGCAAGGTTTTCGGCCACGTCCACGTGCTGGCAGCCGCCGTAGTAGCGCCGCCCGGGATAGCCTTCGGCGTATTTGTTCGTCATCACGCTGCCTTGGGCTTCCATCACGGCGGCGCTGACGATGTTTTCCGAGGCGATCAGCTCGATCTCTTTGCGCTGGCGGCCCAGCTCGGCCTCAATGGCGGCGGCGATGTCCGGGTCACGGGTGGCAAGGTCCTCGGTGAAGAACCCGGTGTCTTTGGTGGATGCGGTCATGGCAGCTCTCCTTTGGCGCGACGGTTCAGGCGTTCATAGGGGTTCGCCTCGCGCCTATAAACCCCCAAAATCAGCGCCTTGACGGTGCCGGTTCCGACACGTGGCTTCAGATCTGCGACTTGCCTTTCGGCCACGTGCGATGGACAAAGGGAAACCGGAACAAAAGGAACGATCCATGCCCCCCCAGATGAGGCTTGCCTTCGTGGCCAGTGACGCGCCGATCGCGCAACAGGCGAAAGCCACGCTGCATGCGCAATATAACGGCGTGCCGCTGGAGGAGGCCGAGATCATCGTCGCGCTGGGCGGTGATGGCTTCATGCTGGAAACCCTCCACGACACGCAGGAACTCGACGTGCCGGTCTACGGCATGAACCGCGGCACCGTGGGCTTTCTGATGAACAACTATTCCTCGCAAGGGCTGCGCGACCGCCTCGCCCGGGCCGAGGAAGAGGTGATCAACCCCCTGCGGATGACCGCCACCTCGGTGGATGGCACCCTGCACGAGGCGCTGGCCATCAACGAGGTGTCGATGCTGCGCTCGGGGCCGCAGGCGGCGAAGCTGCGCATCCACGTTGACGGCAAGCTGCGCATGGACGAGTTGGTCTGCGACGGCGCGCTTCTCTCCACCCCGGCAGGCTCCACCGCCTACAACTACTCCGCCCACGGGCCCATCGTGCCCATCGGGTCCGAGGTTCTGGCGCTGACCGCCGTCGCCGCGTTCCGGCCCCGCCGCTGGCGCGGGGCGCTCTTGCCCAAGGCCGCGCAAGTGACGTTCGAGATCGTCAACGCCGCCAAGCGCCCCGTTCATGCCGACGCCGACGGCGTGTCGTTCAAGAACATCGCCCGCGTCGACATCCGCTCCGCCCCCGAGATCGAGCACCGCATCCTGTTCGACCCCGGCCACGGTCTGGAAGAACGTCTGATCCGCGAACAATTCGCCTGATCCCCCGTCGGCGAAATTCCGCGTCTTCGCAAGCCTTTGTCGCCCGAACAGGGGGAACCATTCGCCCGCTGATCCGTTGTGTCATCGAAGCCGAACGGGGCGGTCCCCCGGAGTTAGTCGAGACGAAGGAGAAGACCATGAATTGGGATACCATCAAAGGCAACTGGAAGCAGATGACGGGCTCTGTCAAAGAGCAATGGGGCGAGCTGACGGATGATGACATCACCGAAGCCGCGGGTGAGCGTGAGAAGCTTGTCGGCAAGGTGCAGGAGAAATATGGCCGCTCCAAAACCGAGGCCGAGCGCGAAGTCGACGAATTCGCCGCGCGCCACGGCTAAGCGCCGACCCCTACGTGTTTGCGAAAGGCGGCCCATCGCGGGCCGCCTTTTTTTGGTGTCAGCTTTTCTCGTGTCAGGTCGTCGCGTAGCCCAAAGGTTTCACCGCCGCCGCGATTTCGTCCAGAATGGCCGGATCGTCGATCGTCGCGGGCAATTTGAACTCTTCCCCGTCGGCGATCTTCGCCATGGTCGCGCGCAGGATCTTGCCCGAGCGGGTCTTCGGCAGCCGGTCGACCACCGCGCAGAGTTTGAACGCGGCCACCGGGCCCAACCGTGCGCGCACCAGCGCGATGCACTCCTCGACCACCTGCGCCTCGGGCGTGTCGCTGCCCTTGTTGAGGCAGACGAACCCCATGGGCACCTGTCCCTTGACCGCATCCTTGACCCCGATCACCGCGCATTCGGCCACATCCCGGTGCGAGGCGAGGATTTCCTCCATCCCGCCGGTGCTTAACCGGTGTCCGGCCACGTTGATCACATCATCGGTCCGCGCCATCACGTAAAGATAGCCGTCCTCGTCTATCAACCCCGCGTCGCCGGTCTCGTAATAGCCCGGAAAGGTCTCAAGGTAGCTTTTGCGGAACCGCTCTTCCGCGTTCCACAGGGTCGGCAGGGTCCCCGGCGGCAGCGGCAGCTTCACCGCAATCGCGCCCAGCTCGCCCGCGGGCAGGGGCTGGCCGCCTTCGTCAAGAATCCGCACGTCATAGCCCGGCATCGCCACCGTGGGGGAGCCGACCTTCACCGGCAGGGCCTCGATCCCCGCGGGGTTGCCGACGATGGTGAAGCCCGTCTCGGTCTGCCACCAGTGGTCATAGACCGGCTTGCCCAGCTTGTCCTGCATCCATTCGATGGTATCCGGGTCCGCCCGTTCCCCCGCTAGATAGATCTGCTCAAGGCAGGACAGGTCATACTCCTTGATCAAGTCGCCGTCCGGATCCTCGCGCTTGACCGCGCGGAACGCAGTGGGCGCGGTGAAGAAGCTGCGCACGCCGTGCTCTTCGATCACCCGCCAGAAGGTGCCGGCATCCGGCGTGCCCACGGGCTTGCCCTCGAACACCACGGTGGTGTTGCCGTGGATCAGCGGCGCGTAGCAGATATAGCTGTGCCCCACGACCCAGCCCACGTCCGACGCCGCCCAGAACACATCGCCCGGGTCCACGTTGTAGATGTTTTTCATGGTCCAGTTCAATGCCACCAGATGCCCCGCCGTGGGCCGCACCACGCCCTTGGGCGCGCCGGTGGTGCCCGAGGTGTAAAGGATATAGGCGGGATGGGTGCCCTCGACCGGAACGCAATCGGCGGGCGTCGCGCCCTCTTGCAGCTCGTGCCAGTCCACGTCGCGCCTTTCGGTCAACTCCGCGCGTTCCTGTTCGCGTTGCAGGATGACGCAGACCTCCGGCTTGTGGCGCGCCATCTCAAGCGCGCCGTCCAGCAACGGCATATAGGGCACCACGCGCCCCGGCTCGATCCCGCAGGACGCGGCGATGATGGCTTTCGGGGTGGCATCGTCAATCCGCACCGCCAGTTCGTTGGCCGCAAAGCCGCCGAAGACCACCGAATGGATCGCCCCCAGCCGCGCACAGGCGAGCATCGCGACCAATGCTTCGGGCACCATGGGCATATAGATCAGCACCCGGTCGCCCTTGGTGATCCCCTTTGCCTTCAGCCCTCCGGCCAAGGCGGCCACGCGGCTTTGCAACTCGGCATAGGTGATCTTGGCCTTGGTGCCGGTGATCGGGCTGTCATGGATGATCGCGACCCGGTCGCCGTGCCCGGCCTCAACATGACGGTCCACCGCGTTGTAGCAGGTGTTGACGCGGGCGTCGCGGAACCATTCATACAGCGGGGCGCGGTCGTCAAACAGCGCCTTGGTCGGGGCGCGGTCCCAGTCGATCGCCCGTGCCGCATTCATCCAGAACGCTTCGGGGTCATCCTGCCAGCTTTGGTAGATGTCGCGATATCCCATGTATGTCCTCCCTCGGGTTGACCAGAAACTGGCCGACCGGGAAGGGGCGCGCAAGACTGTTCGCGCCAACAGTGGGGACGGAAGGGCAGGGCTGTGGGAATGGGGCGGGGGATCAGCGCCAACTGCCCCGCCCGGCGGCACGCCGGGCAACGCCGTCCCGCCCCCCCCCGGGGCGGCGTTCCGCCACCCCGGCGGTCCGGCGTTACCCTTACCTCATTTCCATAAAGTGCGAGCCAGACGCGCCCGCCCGCCCGCCCCTATCCGTAGTGTTTCACCGGCGTGCCCGCCACCGCCGCCATATTGAGCAGCCCCCGCGCGGTGATCGACGGGGTGACGATATGCGCGCGGTTGCCCATGCCCATCAGGATCGGCCCGACCTCAAGCCCGCCCGCCTTCATCTTGAGCACGTTGCGCACGCCGCTGGCCGCATCCGCATGGCCGAAAATCAGCACGTTCGCCGGGCCGTCCATCCGTCCATTGGGCAACAGCCGCTCACGCAGCTCGGGGTCGAGCGCCGCGTCCACGTTCATCTCGCCCTCATAGGTGAAATCCACCTCTTGCTGGTCGATCAGCTTGATCGCCGCGCGGATGCGGTCGCCGGTGTCGCCCTTCAGATCGCCGAACTGCGACTGCGCACAAAAGGCGACCTTGGGCTCCAGCCCGAAGCGCCGCACATGGCGCGCCGCACCAATGGCCGACGCGGCGATCTGCTCGGGTGAGGGTTCGGACCGGCAATGGGTGTCGGCGATGAACAGCGGCCCGTCCTCAAGGATCATCAGGCTCAGCGCGCCCTGCGCCGTGTGCTCCGCCCCCGGCACGCCCAGAACCTTTTCGATGTAATCCAGATGCCAGCGGAACTGCCCCAGCGTGCCGCAGATCAGGCTGTCGGCCTCGCCCCGGTGGACCATGACCGCGCCGATGGCGGTAGTGTTGGTGCGCATCACCGCGCGGGCGATGTCTGGCGTCACCCCCTTGCGCGCCATGATCCCGTGATAGGTCTGCCAGTAATCGCGGTAGCGCGGGTCGTTCTCGGGGTTCACGATATCAAGCGAGCGCACGTCGATCTGCAGCCCCGCACGTTCCATCCGCTGGGCGATCACGTCCGGCCGCCCGATCAGGATCGGGGTCTCGGTCGTCTCTTCCAGCATGGCCTGACTGGCGCGCAACACACGCTCATCCTCGCCTTCGGCGAAGACGATGCGCCGGGTCTCTTTCGCGGCGGCTTCGAACACCGGCCGCATGAGCATGGCGGATTTGAACACCGAGGCATCGAGCTGCGCCTTGTAGGCCTCCAGATCCAGCTCTTTCGAGGCCACGCCGGTCTCTATCGCGGCCTTGGCCACGCTTGAGGCGACAACCCCCATCAGGCGTGGGTCAAACGGCTTCGGGATCAGGTATTCCGGCCCGAAGGTGAGCTGTTCGCCCTGATAGGCTGCCGCCGCCTCGGCGCTCGTGGTGGCCCGCGCCAGCGCCGCGATCCCCTCGACGCAGCCGATCTGCATGGCGTCGTTGATCTGCGACGCGCCCACGTCCAGCGCCCCGCGGAAGATGAAGGGAAAACACAGCACGTTGTTGACCTGATTGGGAAAATCGCTGCGCCCCGTGGCCATGATCGCATCGGGGGCCACGTCACGCACCGCGTCGGGGGTGATCTCGGGGTTGGGATTGGCCAGCGCGAAGATGATCGGCGCTTTGGTCATTTTCGCGACCATCTCGGGCTTGAGCACGCCGGGACCCGAGAGGCCCAGAAACATGTCCGCCCCGCCGATCACATCGTCCAGCGTGGCGTGCGTGGTGCCTTGGGCGAACTCAGCCTTCTGCGGCGTCATATCCGCTTCCCGCCCCTCATAGACGAGCCCTTCGATGTCACACAGCCAGACATTCTCGCGTTTGACGCCGAGTTTCAGCAGCATGTTGAGGCAGGCAATCCCCGCCGCGCCGCCACCGGTGCTGACGATCTTGATATCCTCGAACCGCTTGCCGGTCACCCGCAGCGCATTGGTCGCCGCGGCGCCCACGACGATCGCCGTGCCGTGCTGGTCGTCGTGGAACACCGGAATGCCCATCCGCTCACGGCAGATCTTCTCGACGATGAAACAATCGGGGGCCTTGATGTCCTCAAGGTTGATCGCGCCGAAGGTGGGTTCCAGCGCGCAGACGATCTCGGCCAGTTTTTCGGGGTCGGATTCGTCCAGCTCGATGTCGAAACAGTCGATGTTGGCAAATTTCTTGAACAGGACGGCCTTGCCTTCCATCACCGGCTTGGACGCAAGGCTGCCGATGTTGCCCAGCCCCAGCACCGCCGTGCCGTTGGTGACCACGGCCACCAGATTGCCACGCGCGGTGTAATCGCTGGCCGTGGCGGGGTTCTTCTGGATCTCGATACAGGCCTCGGCCACGCCGGG
This sequence comes from Thalassorhabdomicrobium marinisediminis, assembly GCF_003072065.1. Lineage (GTDB taxonomy): Bacteria > Pseudomonadota > Alphaproteobacteria > Rhodobacterales > Rhodobacteraceae > Octadecabacter > Octadecabacter marinisediminis. The sequence goes on along the minus strand of NZ_QCYG01000005.1, from coordinate 193,414 downwards.
GGAATAGGCCCGCGCCAGATCGCGGCCGTTGGCCATCGGCTTGGTCGCGCGGATCTCCAGCTTGCCGGGTTTGGGCAGGCGGTGGTAATCCAGCGCCGCCTGCCGCACGGCTTCGCGGTGGGCCTCGGTCGCGGGTTTCGGCGTTTTATCGTCCATCGGATCACCATGAATTGGGGGCTCGGGGGAAATTAGTTTAACATTAAACTATCCGCCGGCCGCAAAGAAAGGGTCTTCCCTGTCATAAGGGCAAGACACTGTCTCTTGCAAATCCGAAAGGCGCGGAGGGGCACGACGCGCCCCCCCTTCCGCGCGGTCAGTCTTGCGCCTCTTCCAGCGCGTGGATGCGGGCCTCGGCCTCTGCGCGGGTCAGATTGCCGTCGAATTCAAGATCCTGCTGTTCGCACAGGACCCGCAGGCGCACGGCCTGCTCTTCTGTCATCGGTTCGCCGTCGTCGGCGCCCATCAGGCGCTCTTCCTTGCCGGCGACCACTTTGATCGGTGCCATCATGGGTGCTCTCCTTTCGTGGTTAAGGGTAAAACGCATGGGCACCGGTCGGGGTTCCTCTTGCACATCGGGACCGTGCCCGCCAAACTTGCGCGAAAGACAGGAGCTGCCATGACTTTGCTAGATGACGCCCGCGCGGTACGCGAAAACGCCTATGCGCCCTATTCCAACTTCAAGGTCGGCGCGGCCCTGCGCACACCGGACGGCACGGTCTATGCTGGCAGCAACGTGGAAAACGTGGCCTATCCCGAGGGCACCTGCGCCGAAGCGGGCGCCATCGCCGCCATGTGCGCCGCCGGTGCGCGTGAGATCGCGGAAATCGCCGTCATCGCCGATGCGCCGGCCCCCGTGCCGCCCTGCGGCGGGTGCCGCCAGAAGATCGCCGAATTTGCCAAGGCCGACGTGGTTGTCACCATGTCCACCATGGACGGCACCACAAAATCCATGACCGTGGCCGAGCTTCTGCCCGGACGTTTCACCGCCGACCACATGGCGAACAGCTAAGCCATGGACGCCCGCGCGATCATCGCCACCGTGCGGCAGGGTGGCACGCCGGCGGCCGAAGACCTCGCCCATTTCTGCGCCGGTCTCGCCTCGGGCGCGGTGTCGGACGCGCAAGCGGGGGCCTTTGCCATGGCGGTCTGCCTGAACGGGCTGAGCGAGGAGGGCCGCGTCGCCCTCACGCTGGGCATGCGCGACAGCGGTGAGGTGTTGTCATGGGATCTGCCCGGTCCGGTGCTCGACAAACATTCCACCGGCGGGGTGGGGGATCCGGTCTCATTGATCCTCGCGCCTGCGCTTGCGGCCTGTGACGTTTACGTGCCCATGGTGTCGGGGCGGGGGCTGGGGCACACCGGCGGCACGCTCGACAAACTCGAAAGCATCCCCGGCCTTGATACGGGGGTAAGCGCGGATGCCTTCCGCCAGATCACGCGCGAGGTCGGCTGTGCCATCGTCAGCGCCACCGGCGACATCGCCCCCGCCGACAAACGTCTTTACGCGGTGCGCGATGTGACCGCCACGGTGGACAGCGTCGATCTGATCTGCGCCTCGATCCTGTCCAAGAAACTCGCCGCCGGGCTTGAGGGGATGGTGCTGGACGTCAAAGCTGGCAGCGGTGCGTTCATGAAAACCCCTGATGAGGCGCGGGCACTCGCCGCCGCGCTGACCTCGACCGCGAATGGCGCGGGCACGCCCACGGCGGCGCTGATCACCGACATGAACCAGCCGCTCGCCCCCAGCCTTGGCAACGCGCTTGAGGTGGCGACCTGCCTTGACGTGCTCTCGGGCAACCGCGCCGCCGCGCCCCGTTTGCACGATCTGACCGTCGCACTCTGCGCGCGCATCATGGCGCTGGGCGGCACGCCGGAAGACGCAGCGACAGCCCGCATCACCACGGCGATCACCTCGGGCGCCGCGATGGAGCGCTTCGCCGCCATGGTCCGCGCCATGGGCGGCCCGCGCGACATCAGCGACGACTGGACCACCCAATTGCCCCAAGCGCCCGTGCAGCGCGACGTGCCCGCGCCCACCTCGGGCACCGTCGCCGCCATCGACGGAGAGGCGCTGGGCCTCGCCGTGGTGGCGCTGGGCGGCGGGCGGCGGGTGGAAAGCGACCGGATCAATCCCGCCGTGGGCCTCTCCGACGTGGCCGAGCTGGGCCGGAACGTGTCCGTGGGCGACGCGCTCTGCACTGTTCACGCCGCCAACGACACAGCAGCCGAGGCCGCCATTCGCGCCGTGCAGGGTGCCATCACCATCGGCCCCGCCGCGCCAACTCCTGACCTTATTCATGATCGGATCGACCCATGACCGAACCCGCACCCCAGACCAGAACGCCGACCGGCAAACGCGCCTTTCTTATCGTGATCGACAGCGTCGGCATCGGCGGGGCCACGGACGCCGACCAGTTCTTCAACGGCGATGTGCCCGATACCGGAGCGAACACGCTGGGCCATATTGCGCAGGCCTGTGCGGCCGGTGAGGCGGAAGAGGGGCGCTCCGGCCCGCTTCAGATCCCCACGCTCAACGCCATGGGGGCAGGGGCGGCAATGACGCTCGCCACCGGTCTCGATCTAAATTGGCCCGCGCCCACCGGGGCCTTCGCGGCGGCCAACGAGGTCAGCATGGGCAAGGACACCCCCTCGGGCCATTGGGAGCTTGCGGGCGTCCCCGTGCCCTGGGACTGGACGACCTTCCCCGACACGCAGCCCGCCTTTCCCCAGCACGTCACCGACCGCATTTGCGCGCTGGCCGGAACGCAAGGCATCCTTGCCAATTCCCACGCCAGCGGCACGCAGGTGATCGACGATTTCGGCGAAGAGCACATCCGCACCGGCTGGCCGATCTGCTACACCTCCGTGGACAGCGTGCTGCAAATCGCCGCCCATGAAGAGCATTTCGGCCTCGACCGGTTGCTTCAGCTTTGCAAAGACCTCGCGCCAATGCTGCACGAGATGAAGGTGGGCCGGGTGATCGCGCGCCCGTTTCTGGGCGAGCCCGGCGCGTTCCAGCGCACCCAGAACCGCAAGGATTACGCCATCGCGCCCCCGTCGCCCACCTTGTGCGACTGGGTCCATGACGCGGGCCGCGCGGTGCAGGCCATCGGCAAGATCGGCGACATCTTCTCCATGCGCGGCATCGACGAGGTGCGCAAAGGCTCGGACGAGGCGCTTATGGGGCATCTGTCCGACCTCATCGACGCGGCGCCGGACGGCGGGCTGGTCTTTGCCAATTTCGTCGAGTTCGACAGCCAGTATGGCCACCGCCGCGACGTCTCGGGCTATGCGCGGCATCTGGAGTGGTTTGACGCGGCGTTAGGGGCGCTGCTGCCAAAACTGCGCGACGGCGACCTGTTGTGCGTCACCGCCGATCATGGCAATGACCCCACCTGGATCGGCGGCGACCACACCCGCGAACGGGTGCCGGTGCTGATCCACGGGATTGGACCCCGCGATCTGGGGCAGGTGGCCTTTGTCGATGTCGGGGCCTCGATTGCGGATTATTTGGGCGTGCCGTCACAGGGCACGGGAAAGAGCTTTCTATGAATTTTCAGGACATGCCGAAGGTCGAACTGCACACCCACCTCGAAGGCTGCGCCCCGCCGGAGTTCATCCGCATGCTGGCCAAGGAAAAGGGCCTTGACCTGAGCGGCATCTTCAACGCCGACGGCACCTATGCCTACCGTGATTTCGACCACTTCCTTGAGGTTTATGAGGCTGCCTGCACCACCCTGCAAGGCCCGCAGGATTTCTACCGCCTGACCAAGGCCGTGCTCGAGGAAAGCGCAAGCCACGGGGTGGTCTATCAGGAAACCTTCATCAGCCCTGACTTCTGCGGCGGCGGCGATCTGGGCGCGTGGCGCGAATACCTTGCCGCCATGGAAGAAGCCGCAGCCGAAGCCGACCGCGATCTGGGCATCACCCTGCGCGGCATCGTCACCGTGATCCGGCATTTCGGCCCGGAAGCCGGCAAGCCTGCGGCCCATTGCGGGGTCGAGACCTTCGGCGGCTTCGTGCGCGGCTTCGGCATGGCAGGCGGTGAGATGGTCGGCCGGCCCGCCGATTACAGCTATCTTTTCGATCAGGCGCGTGAAGCGGGCATGCCGCTGCACTGTCACGCGGGCGAATGGGGCGGCCCCTCGATGGTGCAAGAGACGCTCGACCACCTCAAGGTGGACCGCATCGGCCACGGCATCGGCGCGATTGACGATCCCGCTTTGGTCCAGCGCCTCGCCGACAGCGGCGTCACGCTTGAGGTTTGCCCCGGCTCCAACGTATTCCTAGGCGCCGTCGATAGCTGGGAAAGCCACCCGATCCAGAAGCTGCGCGACGCGGGCGTGAAGGTCACCGTCTCGACCGACGATCCACCCTTCTTCGGCACCACCATGACCCGCGAATACGAGATGTTGAACAAGACCTTCGGCTGGACCAAGCCCGACTTCGACGAGGTCAACCGCACCGCCCTTGCCGCCGCCTTCTGCGACGACGCCACCCGCCAAACCATCGCCAAACGACTGGACATCGCATGACCGACCTGCCGCACCTCACCCATGTCACGCACCCGCTGGTGCAGCACAAACTGACCATCATGCGCGACAAGAGGACGTCGACGGCGGTGTTCCGGCAGCTCCTGCGCGAGATCAGCCAACTTCTCGCCTATGAGGTGACGCGCGAACTGCCCACGACCACCAAGCGCATCGACACCCCGATGGAGCCGATGGACGCGCCCACGCTCAAGGGCCGCAAGCTGGCGCTGATCTCGATCCTGCGGGCGGGGAACGGCTTGCTGGACGGCATGACCGAGCTTATCCCCTCGGCGCGGATCGGCTTCGTGGGGATGTATCGCGACGAAGAGACGCTGCAGCCGGTGCAGTATTATTTCAAGGTGCCCGAGCATATGGACGAACGGCTGGTGATCGCGGTCGATCCGATGCTGGCCACCGGCAACTCCTCTGTCGCGGCGATCGATCTGCTCAAGAAGGCGGGGGCCAAGGACATCCGTTTCCTGTGTCTGCTCGCCTCGCCCGAGGGGATCGCCACCATGAAGGCCGCGCACCCCGATGTGCCCATCGTCACCGCCGCCGTGGACCGCGGGCTGGACGAGCGGGGCTATATCGTGCCGGGGCTGGGGGATGCGGGTGACCGCATGTTTGGCACCAAATAACGGGCAACAATTTCTTTACTTATTAGTCATTGTTGGGCATTCTTCCACAATATATTGTGGGGGCACCAATGGCATTTTCAGGTTTCAAAGGCAGCGTTCTTTCAACGATGGCGCTGACGGTGGGTCTTTTGGCAACCGGGGCGGCAACCGGCGTCGCCGCGCAGTCGCTGCGCGGCGCGGGCGGTCCGGCCGAGGTGCCGCCGTCGTCCTACACCGCCAACCAGTATATCGACAGCAAGGGCTGCGTTTTCGTGCGCGCCGGGATCGGGGGCCAGACGAACTGGGTGCCCCGTGTGACGCGGGAACGGCGCCAGCTGTGTGGTTTCCAGCCCACGCGGATCGCAGGGGCCGCCGCGCCCGCACCGCGCGCGCCGGTTGACCCCGCGCCGCGCCCTGCACCCGAGCCCGCGCAGCAACCCGCACCCACGCCCAGCCCCGCGCCGGTCATCGCGGCAAACCCGACCCCCACACCTGCGCCGGCCCCCGCTACGGTGCGCCAGCCCGAGCCTGCACCTGTGCCGGTCGCTGTGGCGCGCCCCTCACCCCGTGTGATCACAACGCCCGCCCCCGCGCCCGAGCCGCGCGTCATCACCCGCGCGGAAGCCTGCGCCGGGCGCACGGGCGTTCAGCCCAACTTCATCGGCCAGCGCAGCGGGCAGCCCATCGACTGCGGCGGCACGGCGCCGGCACCCGTGGTGGCAAACGTCGCGCCGCCCGTGGTGGCCGCACCTCCGGTCGCCACGCCCACCGGCCCGCGCACGGTGCGCATGACCCGCACCCAGGCCTGCGCCGCCATGGCCGCGACCAACCAGCGTTACGTGATCGTCAGCACCGGCCAGCCGCTGGTCTGCCCCGGCACGCCTGTGGCCGCCCCAACCATCGCGCAAGCCGCCCCCACGCCCGCGGCGCCGCGTCAGGGCTATTCCAACCCGTTGGACTGGGCCCCCGGCAGCACCGGTCCGGTCCTCGCACGGGCGGGGCAGGGCGGCTATTCCAACCCGCTGGATGCGGCGCCCGGCTCAACCTTCGTGCCGAACATGAACACCCGGCTGGCTCCGCAGTGTCCGGTCGGGACGGTGGCGGTGCCAAGTGGCGCGTCGACGGTCTGCCGCGACACCTTCCGCGACGCCCAGGGCAATCCGACGATCCGCGTGGTTGCCGCCCAACGCACGGCCCCCGCGACGACCACGCGGGCGACCGTCACGAGCCCCCGGCGCGGCGTTCTTGCGGACATCGTCAACACCGCGCCGCCGCCCTATTCGAACCCCACCCACTATGCCGCGGCTCCCGGGGTGCCCGACGGCTATGCCCGCGTCTGGGGCGACGGGCGGTTGAACACCCAGCGCGGCTTGCCCGCCACCTCCGTGCAGCCCAGCTACACGGCGACCACGACCTATGCCACGGCCCCCGCTCCGGCGGCGCAGCCCCGGACCACGACCGCGCGCCTGTCCACCCGCAGCGCCGCGCCCCGGCCCCAGGCCGAGCAGATCAGCGGCCACCGTTATGTGCAGATCGGCACCTTCCAAAGCCGCAACCACGCGCAATCCGTGGCGCAAAGCCTGCGCGCGCGGGGTCTGCCCATGCGGATCGGCGTCTTTGACCAGAACGGGCAACAGTTGCGGCTGGTGCTGGCTGGGCCGTTCTCGTCCGAGGGCGCGCTGCAATCTGCCCTTGGCGCAGCCCGTAACGCCGGGTTTCCGGGGGCGTTCACCCGCCGATAACACCGCATAACGACAACACGAAAACAGGGCCGCGCGGGACACCGGCGCGGCCCTTTTGCTGTGCGCGGGCCCCGCGGGGCCTAGCTGCAAATCCCCTGCAGGCTGATCCACTCCGCATCGCTCAGAAGCGGCGGCACCTCTTGCCCCTGCATCGGGTCGCTCTCGATCAGGCCCAGCGTCGCCTCTCCGGTGACGTCGAGCGCATAGGCGTAGGGCGAACTTGGCAGCCGCGCGGCGTCGAACAGATCGATCATCGTCTCGTCGACCGGGGCGGGCGGCGGATCGGCGAGGAGCCCTTCGGCGTAGGCGCGCAAGGTCTCGCTGCCGATCTCGCCGGTGGTGAGCAACGTAAACGTGGTGCCAAACCCGCTGTCGCGCAGCAGCGCCGCCAGCGGGTCTTCCTCATGGGCTTGGGCGCGGGCGGCGATCAGATGGCCCGCGACCACCGCCGGGTCTTCGGTGTCCTCGATCAGGTCGCGGTTCAGCACGATCAGGCCGCCGGGCAGATACAGCGCCGCCTCGGGGCCGGCAGGCACCACGAAGGCCTGTCCGCCCGCATCCGCCCCCAGCGTGCGCTGGTGCAGCTTGGCCAGCGCGTCGCTTCCCAGACGGCTGCGGCAGGTGCGCCCGGTGATCCGCTGGATATGGCCCAGCAGCGTCGCGCCGATCTCGCTGCGTTTGACCGGGGGGACCACGGTTTGCGCCTGCCGGATCATCGCATCGGGCAACCACAGCAGCGCCGCCGCCGCCAGAACCGCGGCCGTGCCGAGCACCAGCCCGCCGCGCAGACGCCCCGGGCGGTTGCGCCGCCGCGTCACCGTGCGCCGCACCTTTTCGATGGCGTCGATCATCAGATCGTCGCTGATCTCGAGCGTCTCAGAGGTGTCAGCATCGGGGCTGAACAGCGCGGGCCGCGCGGTGCCGTTCAGGCGCGCCACGGCGGGCAGGGACCAATGGGTGAGGGGGCGGTTGGCCATGTCGGTGATGATCAGCGTGGCATTGCCCAATGAAACGATGACCTCGCGCCGTTGATCCTCCGGCGTGGGGCGCCATAAACCGTCGCTCTCAAGGCGGGAAAACTCGGTCAGGGCTGTCATCGGTTCACTGTCATCTGGGGCCTGCTCCGCCACCTTGTTTCGCGCAACATATCAAATCCTTCGGCCAAGAACAGGGGCCATTGGCAGACCCGTGACCGCCCATGCAAAAGGCCCGCCGGATCGCTCCGGCGGGCCCTTTGTAGCGTGTTAAAGGCGGGCCGTGTCAGGCGCCTTCCTTCAGCTCGTTGCTCAGGCCGCGGAAGATGCAATAGCACATCGCCAACAGCACCAGCGTGAACAGCAGACCAGTGGAAATCACCATCGACTGCAACGCCGCCAGCCCGCCGCCGATCAGCAAAGCGATGGCGACCGCACCTTCGAAGATACACCAGAACACCCGCTGCGGCACCGGCGCGTCGATCTTGCCGCCTGCGGTGATCGTGTCGATCACGAGCGACCCGGAGTCCGACGAGGTGACGAAGAACACCACCACCAGCACGATGCCGATGAACGAGGTGATCGAGGCCAGCGGCAGCTCGCCCAGCATGTGGAACAGCTGCACCGCAAGCTCGGCCTCTTGCGCGCCGGTGAAGTTGTCGGTGATCACCTGATGGATCGCGGTGCCGCCGAAGATCGACATCCAGATCACGCAGACCATCGACGGGATCAACAGCACGCAGGTGATGAATTCCCGCACCGTGCGGCCCCGCGACACGCGGGCGATGAACATGCCCACGAAAGGTGACCAGCTGATCCACCACGCCCAGTAGAACGCGGTCCAGCCCTGGCTGAAGTTCACATCCTCACGCCCGAAAGGATTGGCCAGCGCGGGGAAGTATTCCACATAGGCCACAAGGCTGTCCCAGAAGAACACGAACAGGAAGGCCGTCGGGCCCACCACCAGCACGAAGATCGCCAGCAGGGCGGCGAGCCCCATGTTCAGCTCGGACAGGATCTTCACCCCGCCATCAAGCCCCCGCAGCACCGAGAAGGTGGCGACAAGGGTGATGATCGTGATCAGCACGACCTCGGTGGTGACGCCCTTGGGCACGCCGAAGAGCTCGTTCAGGCCCGCATTCGCCTGCGTCGCCCCGAACCCGAGAGAGGTGGCCAGCCCGAAGAGCGTGGCAAAGACCGCGATGATGTCGATCAGGTGCCCGGGCCAGCCCCAGACGCGGTCGCCCAGAAGCGGATAGAACGCCGAGCGGATGGTCAGCGGCAGCCCCTTGTTGAAGCTGAACAGGGCCAGCGCCAGCGCCACGATGGAATAGATCGCCCAAGGGTGCAGGCCCCAATGGAAGATCGTGGCCGCCATGCCAAGCCGGATCGAGGCGGGTTCATCCCCGGTGGCCGCCCCCAAAGGCGCCCAGTCGGTGCGCAGGTCGCCCTCCATCGAGGTTTCACCCAGCGAGGTCGAGAAATGCGTCAGCGGCTCGGACACGCCATAGAACATCAACCCGATGCCCATACCGGCGGCAAAGAGCATCGCGAACCAGCCCACATAGCCATAATCCGGCGTCGCGTCGCTGCCGCCCAGCCGCACGCGGCCAAAGGGCGTCACGATCAGCAGCAGCGCGAACAGCACCATGATGTCGGCGGACCCGATCAGGAACCAGTCGAAGTTCTGGGTCGTGAAGTTGAACATTGATGTGAAGACCTCGCCCGCCTTGTCGGGCAGGGCCAGCGTGAAGAACACGAAGGCCACAATCGACAGACCCGAAATCAGGAACACCGGGTTGTGGATGTCCAGACCGAACGGCCCGATCTGCGTCTCGATGTTGTCCTGTCCGACTTCGTAGTCGGTGTCGATGACATGCGATGTGCCTTCGGGATCGGGGATCCCGTGGGACACCGTCGGGTCATGGTCCGGATCGAGTTCTGTCATAGGTTTCCTCCTGTCGTGGGGCGCTGGCCGGATCCCGGAGCGGGAAAGGTCTGTCCCCGGTTAGGGCAAGCGGAACAATGGCTTGCCGTGTCGCTGTTGAGAGTTGCTGTCCGCGTGTTGTCGTCTCTCGTGTCCTTGCATAACTGGGGCGAACCCGCCGCGCGTCAAACGCCCAAGGCGTGCCGGTGGGGCAGCGGCGGCGGCCCCGGGGCCCTGCACGCGCAAGGGTCTGGGGTAAGCTTAGGTCAATCCGGACGCATCTGGCAAACTCCGCGTGCGCTGTGCCCGCCGGCGGGCTTGCCGTGCGCGTGCCGCGCCTGCGGAAGGGGCGGTCGTTTTCGGGCTGGTTTTCGCGCCGGTTTGCCCCGAAGGTGGCCCTATTATGGTCGCTGTGCCCCAAACCACCTTTCCGCGTCTGTCCACGCTCAACACGTTGGGCGGGATGTTCGTGCTGGGCATGGCGGACAACCTGATCGCCGCGATTTCCGACACCTCGTCGCTGTGGCTGTTCCATCTCGCCCGCACCGCGCTGGCGCTGCCGCTGCTGGTGCTGCTGCCGGTGCTGGGCTTCGGCACCCTGCGCGCGCGGCGGCCGTGGCACGTGCTGGCGCGCAACTTCTTCACCGCCACCGCGCTGCTGATCTATTTCGGCTGTCTGGCGCTGCTGCCCATCGGCATCGTCGTCGCCGGTCTGTTCACCGCCCCGATCTTCGTGCTGATCTTCTCGGCCCTGTTTCGCGCGGAATCCGTGGGCTTCTGGCGCTGGGGCGCGGTGGTCATGGGCTTTGCCGGGGCGCTGCTTGTGGTCTGGCCCGAAGAGGGCGGGCTGACATGGCTGTCGGTGCTGCCCATTCTGGCCGGCGTGTTCTACGCCATCGGGGCCATCGGCACCCGTGCGTGGTGCGAGGGGGAGGACGCGGTGGTCATGACCGCCAGCTATTTCCTGATCCTCGGCATCTATGGTGCGGTGGGGCTGGTGGCGCTGACGCTCTGGCCCGTTGAGGCCGCCGCCGGGGCGGACGGCTGGGTGCAGCGCGGCTATGTCGCGCCGGACCTCACCATGGTCTGGGTGACCATCGCGCAGGCCGTGGGCTCGATCTTGGGCGTCGTGCTGCTCACCCGCGGCTACCAACTGGGCGAGGCGTCCTTCGTGGCGATCAACGAATATGCGCTGATCGTCTTCGCGTCGTTCTTCGCGTGGCTGTTCTGGGGGCAGACGCTGGGGATGGTGGCATTGATGGGCATCGCGCTGATCATCCTGTCGGGCGCGATCATCGCCCTGCGCTCGCGGTAGGGGCGATGATCCTGTCCCGTGGGCGCGGCTACCTGTTCGTGCATATCCCCAAGACCGGCGGCACGGCGATGGCGCTCGCACTTGAAGCGCGGGCCAAGGCCGACGACATCCTGATCGGCGACACGCCCAAGGCGGTGCGTCGGCGCGGGCGCCTCAAAGGGGTGCAGACGCGCGGGCGGCTTTGGAAGCATTCGACGCTGGCCGATGCCGAAGGGCTGATCACGCCCCGGGACATGGACCGGCTGTTCATCTTCACCCTTGTGCGCAACCCATGGGACCGGATGGTGAGCTATTATCACTGGCTGCGCGATCAGAGTTTCGATCATCCGGCGGTCACGCTGGCCCGCAGGGTGAGCTTTTCGCAATTCCTCAACGCGCCGCACACCGCCGCCAGCCTGCGCGCGGCCCCTTACGGGCACTACACCACCGACAGCGCCGGACGGGACCGTTGTGACCTGCTCATCCGTCTGGAACATCTGGCCGAGGATATGGCCCCGCTGGCTGCGCATCTGGGCTTTGCGCCCGACATGCCCCGCGCCAACGAAAGCCGCCGCCCCCGCGACTGGCGCGGCTTCTATACCACGGCGGATGCAGAGCGGATCGCCGCGCTTTGCGCCACCGACATCGCCCGCCACGGCTACCGCTTCGATCCGGACTGACGGCGGGCCTCAGCCCGTGCCTTGCGCCGGAGGGACGGGGGACAGCGCCTGTGCGACAGCGCGCAACAGCTCTTGCCGTTTGACCGGTTTGACCAGATGCGCGCCGGTCGCGTCCGCGCGCGGCCCGGTCCCGCTGCCGGCGTCGAAATAGCCTGACATCATCACCACCGGCAGGTCCGGCCGGTCGCGTTTCAGCGCCGCCACCAGATCGCCCCCCTGCAACATCCCCGGCATGACGATATCGGTCAGCAGCAGGTCGATCCGGTCAATGCGCGGCACCAGCGCCAGCGCCTCGTCGCCGGTGGTGGCGGTGCTCACCCGGAACCCCTGCCGCGTCAGAATAGATCGCATGGTCGCGAGCACCTGCCGGTCATCCTCGACCAGCAGGATATGCCGGTCCTGCGCCTGCAAATCGACGCCGGGGTCGGGGGCGGCGGTGGGCACCTCGTCCTCGGCGACGCGGAAATACAGGCTGATCGTCGTGCCCTCTTGCGGGGTCGAGGCGACGCGCACCAGCCCCTTGGATTGCTGCATGAAGCCCGACACCATCGACAGGCCAAGCCCCGAGCCCGCGCCGACGGGCTTGGTCGTGAAGAACGGATCGAAAACCTTGGCCAGATTGGCGGCGGCGATCCCCTCGCCGGTGTCGCGCACCTGCAGCAACACATAGCGCCCGGGTGCCGCGTCGGCCCCCTCCAGCGCCGGATCGTCCGGGCGCAGCATCACGTTGGCGGTCTCGATGGTCAACGTCCCGCCCGAGGGCATCGCGTCACGGGCATTCAGGATCAGGTTGAGCAGCCCGCTCTCGGCCGAGGTGGGATCGACGCGGGTCTTCCACAGCGCGGGCTCAAGCCGGGTGCGCACGGTGATGGTCGAGGGCAGCGTGCGCTGGGTCCAGCTTTGCAGGTCCTCGACCAGCGCGTTCATGTCCACCACCTTGGGCCGCAGCGGCGCCTTGCGCGCAAAGCTGAGCAAGTTGCGCGTGAGGTCCGCGCCGCGCATCGTCGCCGTCACCGAATTGCGGATCAGCTCCTTGTGGTCGGGGTCCGTCACCTCTTCGTCCAGCAGTTCAAGATTGCCAAGGATCACCGCCAGCAGGTTGTTGAAATCATGGGCCATGCCGCCGGTCAGCTTGCCGATGGCGTCCATCTTCTGGCTTTGTTGCAGGCTGTCCTGCAACTGGCGCGTGTCAGTCACATCCTGCCCCACCACCTGATAGCGGAACGCACCGCCGGTCTCTTGCGGCAGCGGGGAATAGACCTTGCGCAGGGACCGGACCGCCCCGTCGGGCCGCAGATGGCGCAGCTCGGTCACGACCGTCTCACCGGCCAGAAGCCGGTCGTGCGCTGCGCGCGCGCTGTCCAGATCGTCGGGGTGGACCATCCCCTCAATCACGTCGCGCACGATGTCCAGGCCGGTAAGCTGCTCCGGCGTCAGCCCGTGCATTTCGGCATAGGTCCGGTCACATTCTTCAACCTTGCCGGTGGTGGCGTTCGACACCGCATAGCCCAATCCGGCAAGGATCGCGGATTGCAGGATGCGCCCCTCGGACTGCGTCAGCTGCTGCTCTTTTTCGCTCAGCTCGCGGATGATCCGCTGGCTTGACGACAAAAGCGTGGGCCATGTGAAGACCCTCTCATGGACGTAGGCGGTCAGCCGGGCCGGGAAGAGGATGAAGAACACCAGCAGCGCCAGCCCGTATGCCAGCGACACGACCACATAGCTGCCCACCGCGCGGCCGGCCGCCGCCGAGGTGGGCTGGCCCCGGATCTCTCCGGTCAGGATCGGAGCGAGAAGCCCGTCCAGCAGCACCACCGCCACGAACCCCAGCGTGAAACCCGTGGCCACCACCACCGATGAGGTGCTGACCCGCTTGATCTGCTCAAACAGCCACAACAGCACCGCAAGCTCAAGCACCAGCATGATGCCGATCAGCACGATCAGCGGCGTATCGGCGGCGAAGACGGCGGGCGGCAGATCATAGCGGTTGAACGTCCCCCCGGCCTGCAACGTCATCGACATGACCGCCGAGAGGAACATGGTGAACGTCAGCACCGATACGACAAGGAAGATCAGCCGCCGCAGCACGAAGACATCCCGTTCCACCAGCACGAACAGCACCGCCGTGAGCATGAACGCGCCCTTGACGAGGGCCGTCCCCCCCACGGTGATGCCGCCCGCAACCTCGACCGCATAGGCATTGCCCAGCAATCCGCCAAACAGCAGGATCACCGCCAGATAGCTGTAGAAATACCGCGCGCGGAACGGTTTCGGCAGGTTCGCGACGACAATGGCCACCGATGCGAACAAGAAGACCTGAAAAATAAAAAGCACTGGCATAATGGCAACCGATGAACCCAATCCCCGCAGCCTAGGCTGATTTTGGCCATTAACCTAGGGTCAATTCGCGCGACAGAGCGGGGCGCAGGGGGGGCGGGGCGGGGCCATGGCACGAAGCGACCCGCTCAAAACGCAAAAGGCCCGCGCAATAGCGCGGGCCTCTCGTTGTGGGCTGCCGGATGGCTCAGGCGGCTTTGGCCGCGGATCCGTCACCGAAGCGGCCGTAGAAGGACTGGCCCTTCTCGGCCATCTCGCGCAGAAGATTGGGGCAGGCGAAACGCTTGCCGAACGTCTCGGCCAACTGGTCGCAGCGCTCGGCAGCATAGGGCGCGCCAAGGATGTCGAGCCAGCTGAACGGGCCGCCGGACCACGGCGCGAAACCCCAGCCCAGAATGGCGCCAACGTCGCCTTCGCGGATGTCCGTCAGCACGCCTTCCTCGAAGGCGCGCACGGCTTCCAGCACCTGCGCGAACAGCAGACGGTGCTGCACTTCGGTCAGGTCGGGCTGTTCGTCGGCGAGGGTGTAACGCTCGCCCAGACCGGACCATAGGCCCTGCCGCTTGCCCTTTTCGTCGTAGTCGTAAAAGCCCGCGTTGGACTTGCGCCCCAGACGCCCCTCATTTGCGAGCCAGAAGATCAGCTCATCGGCGCTGTCGTCATAGGCTTCACCCAGTGCGGCCTTTGTCGCCTTGGCGATCTTTACGCCAAGGTCGATGGAGGTCTCATCGGTGAGTTGCAGCGGCCCCAGCGGCATGCCGACCAGCTTCGCCGCGTTCTCGATCATCGCGGGGGCCACACCTTCCTGCAACATCCGCACGCCTTCGTTGACGTAAGGCAGGATGCAGCGGTTGGCGTAGAAGAACCGCTCATCGTTGACGACAATCGGCGTCTTGCGGATCTGCCGCACGAAGTCGAGCGATTTGGCCACCGCGCGGTCGCCGGTTTCCTTGCCGCGGATGATCTCGACCAGCAGCATCTTATCCACGGGGCTGAAGAAGTGGATGCCGATGAACTGCTCGGGCCGCACGCTGGCTTTCGCCAACTCGGTGATCGGCAGGGTCGAGGTGTTGGTGGCGAAGATGCAATCCTCGCCCACGATGGCCTCGACCTTCTTGGTCATCTCGGCCTTGACGCCCGCGTCCTCGAACACCGCCTCAACGATCAGATCGCAGCCGGCCAAAGCCTCCAGATCGGTGGTGGCGTTGATCAGCCCCAGCACACCTGCCTTCTTCTCTTCGGTCGCTTTCTTGCGCGCGATGCCCTTGTCCATATAGGCGCTGGTGTAGGATTTGCCCTTGTCGGCGGCCTCCTGCTCGCGGTCGATCAGCACGACCTCGATCCCCGCCAGCGCCGAGACCAGCGCGATCCCCGCGCCCATCATGCCCGCGCCCAGCACGCCCACTTTCTGCACCGTCTGGTCCGGCACGTCGGGGCGGTTCGCGCCTTTTTCCAGCTTTTCCTTGTTGATGAAGATCGACCGGATCATCGCTTCGGAGCTGGGGTTCATCAGCACATGGGTGAACCAGCGCGCCTCGATCTTGATGGCCGTGTCGAAGGGCACCATCGCCCCTTCATAGACCGCCGAAAGCAACGCCTTGGCCGCCGGATAGACGCCCATGGTCTGGCCGTTCACCATGGCCGAGGCGCCCACGAAGGTCATGAAGCCAGCGGGGTGATAGGGATCGCCGCCGGGCATCTTGTAGCCCTTCTCGTCCCAGGGTTTGACGATCTTCGGCTCGGACAGGACCCATTCCTTGGCCGCCGCCAGCAGTTGATCGGGGGCCACGACCTCATCCACGACGCCTGCGGACTTCGCCTTCTTGGGGTCGTTCAGCTTTCCTTCGAGCAACAAAGGAGAGGCCGCCATCGCGCCCATCTTGCGCACCAGCCGCGTGGTGCCGCCCATGCCGGGGAAGATGCCGACCTTGATCTCGGGCAGACCGATCTTGGCCTTGGGATTGTCGGCCACGAAGATGCGGTGACAGGCCAGCGGGATTTCCAGCCCGATGCCAAGGGCCGTGCCGGGCAGGGCGGCAGCGATGGGCTTGCCACCCTTGTTCTTGTCGTCCATGCCCGCGCGCTCGATCTTGCGCAGGATGCCGTGGGACTTCATCAAGCCGTCCATCAGACCTTGCGCCGGATTGTCCCCCGCGCTGTCCTTCATCTTCGCGATGATGTTGAGGTCCATGCCCCCGGCAAAGCTGTCCTTGCCGGAAGTGATGACAATGCCCTTGACCGTGTCGTCGGCCAAAGCCTCGTCGATGCAGGCATCCAGATCGTCCCAGCCCTCAAGACTGAGCACGTTCATGGATTTTCCCTGAACGTCCCAGGTGATGATCGCGACGCCATCGGCGTCTGTTTTCATTGTAAAATCAGCCATCTGTCAGGTCCTTACACGCGTTCGATAATGGTTGCCGCACCCATGCCGGATGCGATGCACAAGGTGGCGAGGCCGACTTCCTTGTCGGAGCGCTCCATCTCGTCCAGCAGGATGCCGAGGATCATCGCCCCGGTCGCGCCCAGCGGGTGCCCCATGGCGATGGAGCCGCCGTTGACGTTGACCTTGTCGTGATCGACGCCGAAGGCCTGCATGAAGCGCAGCACGACGCTCGAGAACGCCTCGTTCACTTCGAAGAGGTCGATGTCCGAGATCGCCATGCCGCTGTCGGCAAGGATCTTTTCGGTCACGGGCACGGGCCCGGTGAGCATGATCGTCGGATCGGTGCCGATCTTCGCGGTCTGGCGGATGCGGGCGCGCGGCTTGAGGCCCAGCTTCTCGCCGAACTCCTTGGACCCGATCAACAGACCGGCCGCCCCGTCGACGATGCCGGACGAGTTGCCCGCCGTGTGGATGTGGTTGATCCGCTCCAGATGCGGGTATTTCATCAGCGCGATCTTGTCGAAACCGGGCATCACCTCGCCCATCTCCTTGAAGGCCGCCTTCAGCCCGCCCAGCGACTCCATGTCGGTCTGCGGGCGCATGTATTCGTCATGGTCCAGAATGGTCAGCCCGTTCTGGTCCTTCACTGGCACGATGGATTTGTCGAAGCGCCCTTCCTTCCAGGCCTTCGCGGCCCGTTGCTGGGATGCGACGGCGAACTGGTCGGCCTCTTCCCGGCTGAAGCCGTATTCGGTGGCGATGATGTCGGCGGAAATGCCCTGCGGCACGAAATAGGTGTTCATGGCAATCGCGGGATCAACGGCAATCGCCGCCCCGTCCGAGCCCATGGGCACCCGGCCCATCATTTCCACGCCACCTGCAATATAGCCGTCGCCCGCGCCGCCGGCGATCTGGTTGGCGGCCAGGTTCACCGCCTCCATGCCGCTGGCGCAAAAGCGGTTGATCGCCAGACCGGGAATGCTCTGGTCCAGCTCGGACAACAGCACCGCCGTGCGCGCCAGACAGCCGCCGGCCTCCTTGACCTGGGTGACGTTGCCCCAGATCACATCCTCAACCGCGTGGCCTTCAAGATTGTTGCGCGATTTCAGCGCGTTCAACATGCCGGCCGACAGCCGGGCCGAGGTCACTTCGTGCAAGGACCCGTCCTTGCGGCCCTTGCCGCGCGGGGTGCGGATCGCGTCATAGATATAAGCGTCGGTCATAGTCTCTCCTTCAGGCACGATCAGCCGGGCTGCCCGGCATCAGATCATAGGGGTGTTTCCAGTGCGGCGTGGCCGCGATGCGGTCCAGCCACGTGTCGATATTGGGATAATCCGCGCGGTCGAACCCGAAGGGTTCGGGGTAATAGAGATACCCGCAACAGGCGATGTCGGCGATCGTCAGCGCCGCGCCGGTCAGAAACGGCGTCTCGCCCAGTTGCGTCTCAAGGATTTTCAGCGCCGAAGTCAGACGCATCAGCAAGAAGGCGTTCACCTGCGCGTCGCGTTTCTCTTCTGGCAGAAAGTTGGTGTTGAACCGCAAGGGCCCCGCCACGCCGCTGACCTTGTGATTGTCAAAGAACATCCAGCGCAACACGTCCCGCCGCTCAGCCGCGGATCGCCCGCCCAACTGGCCGGTCTTGGACGAGATGTAGTCCTGAATGACGCCCGACTGGCTCAGCACCAGATCGCCGTCCTCCAGCACCGGCACCTCACCCATCACGTTGAGCGCGCGAAACGTGCGCGTGCGGGTAGCGCCGTTGAAGAAATCGACGAAGACCGGCTCCCATTCCGCCTCGGTCAGCTCGAGCGTCAGGGCCGCCTTGTAGGCGTTGCCGCTTTCTCCGAAACAATGCAATTTCATCATTTGCGCCCCCTCCCAAGGGCCGGGTCTCTGGTGCGGATCGGGTTTGAGTTTATCTGGTCAGATGAAGGGGACGCGGTGCCCCTGCTTCATCTGACCCAGGTAAACTCCCCCCGGAGGGCCGGTTTGCGCCGGGCGCCCCTCATTTCTTGCGGGCCTCCAGCTCGGAATTGAACAGCCGCAGGCGGTGGCCGAAGGTGTCCGCGTCAATGACGCTGTCGAAGTTCTCGAACAGGAACGACAGCGCCTCGCCCTCATCGAGGCCCGCTTCCTGTGCGAACTTGCGCAAACGGCGGTAGCCGTCCTCGGTCATGGCAACGGGAAAGCGGCGGGTGAGGCGAAAGCGTTTGGGCATGAAATCTCCGGTCGTGGTGGGCGGGGCGCATAAGGCCCCGCCGCAACCTTAGAAGTTCGCCGCGTCCAGCGCCATGACCGTCTCGGCCCCGCTGTTGATCCGCGCCAGATGCATCCCCGTCGCGGGCAGTTGCCGCGCCATGTAGTAGCGGCCCGTGGCGATCTTGGTCTCGAGGAAGGCGGTGTCGCTGTCGCCCGCGTCCAACGCCTCTTGCGCGGCCTTCGCCATGCGCGCCCACATCAGGCCAAGGCAGACGTGGCCCATCATGTGCATGAAGTCGTAAGACCCCGACAGCGCGTTGTTGGGGTTCTTCATGCCGTTCTGCATGAAATACATCCCCGCCGCCTGCAGGTCCTTCGACGCGGCCTTGAGCGGATCGAGGAAGTCCTTCTCGAAGGCGTCGTCGCCCTTGTTGTCGGCGATGAAGGTCTTGACCATCTCGAAGAAGGCCATGACGTGCTTGCCGCCGTCCTGTGCCAGCTTGCGGCCCACCAGATCCAGCGCCTGCACGCCGTTGGCGCCCTCGTAAATCATCGCAATGCGCGCGTCGCGGACGTATTGCGACATGCCCCATTCCTCGATGTAGCCGTGGCCGCCATAGACCTGCTGCGCGGCGGTGGCATATTCGTAGCCCTTGTCGGTCAGGAAGCCTTTGACCACCGGCGTCATCAAGGAGATCAGCCCCTCGGCCTGCGCGTCGCCGGTCTTGTGCGACCGGTCGATGAGCGAGGCGCCCCAGTAGGTGAAGGCCCGCGCGCCCTCAACGAAGCTTTTCTGATCCATCAGGTTGCGGCGGATGTCGGGGTGCACGATCAGCGGATCGGCCGGCCCCTCGGGGTTCTCCGCTCCGGTCACCGCGCGGCCCTGCAGGCGGTCTTTCGCATAGGCCACCGCGTTCTGATAGGCGATCTCGGCCTGCGCATAGCCTTGCAGGCCCACGCCCAGGCGCGCTTCGTTCATCATCGTGAACATGGCGCGCATGCCCTTGTGCTCTTCACCGATCAGGTAGCCCGTGGCCCCGTCGTAATCCATCACGCAGGTCGAGTTGCCGTGGATGCCCATCTTCTCTTCGATCTTGCCGACCGAGACCGCGTTGCGCTCACCCAGTGAGCCATCGTCGTTCACCAGAATCTTCGGCACGATGAACAGCGACACGCCCTTGATGCCGTCCGGCCCGCCGGGGATTTTCGCCAGCACGAGGTGGATGATGTTCTCGGCCAGATCATGATCGCCGGCGGAGATGAAGATTTTCTGCCCGGTGATCTTGAAGCTGCCGTCGTCCTGTGGCTCGGCTTTGGTGCGCATCAGACCCAGATCGGTGCCGCAGTGCGGCTCGGTCAGGTTCATCGTGCCCGTCCATTCGCAGGACACCATCTTTGGCAGGAATTTCTGTTTCTGTTCGTCGTTGCCGTGGATGTGGATCGCGGTATAGGCGCCGTGGGTCAGGCCCTGATACATGTTGAACGCCATGTTGGCCGACACGAACGCCTCTTGCGCGGCGGTGTGCATCACATAAGGCAGGCCCTGACCGCCATAGTCGGGGTCGCAATCCATCGCGGTCCAGCCGCCCTGCTTCATCGCCTCGAACGCCTTGTCGAAGCCGGTGGGCGTGCGCACGACGCCGTTCTCGAGCGTGCAGCCTTCGGTGTCGCCCACGACGTTCAGCGGCAAGAGCACTTCTGTCGCCACTTTGCCTGCCTCTTCCAGCACGGCGCCGGTGAAATCGCGATCCAGTTCGTCAAACCCCGGAATCTCCTGTTCCGAGACCTTCAGCAGGTTGTGAAGGATGAACTGCATGTCCTTGATCGGCGCGTGATAGATTGGCATGGTCGTGATCTTCCCTTGGTCTTTGCCCCGGCCTTAGCTGGCGGCGCGTTTTGGTTCGAGTTGTGCAAGTCGGGCCGCACCCCAGTCCATCTGGGCCTTCAGCTCGGCGATGGCGTCGTCCAGCTCGGCGCGCTGGCTTTCCATGTCGGCCAGATGCTTCTGGGCGAGGGCATAGGTCTCGCGCAGTTGCGTTTCCTGCCCGTCGTCCATGTAATAGAGGTCCAGAAGCTGGCGGATTTCCTCAAGGCTGAAGCCGAACCGCTTGCCGCGCAGGATCAGCTTGAGCCGCGCACGGTCGCGTTTGCCATACAGCCGTTTCTGGCCCTCGCGCACGGGGAACAAAAGCTCCTTGGCTTCGTAGAACCGAAGCGTCCGTGGCGTTACGTTGAAGTCTTCGCACATCTGGCGAATGGTCATGGTCTGGTCCGTCATATCGGTTCCCCTGAGAAGGCGCTTGGCCGCAGGGTTGGGATGCTGTCCCGACCCTACACTAACACTTGACGCGAACGTAAACGTAACGCCGCGTCAGACGCTGCCTTTACCGCAGGTCAGCGTCGAACTTGCCGCAGATGTGGTCATTCCTGCCGGCGGCGCAACCCCGGGCGGGGTGCTTTGGCCGTTGCGTTGCTGGTGATTTGGTAAGGGTTTCCCTACCTTCCGAAGATTTACGCTACGTTATCGGGCAGGCGGGGCGCAACGGCTGCGCCACAACCCCACGCTGCACAGGTCCGCCTGCGCACCTTTCCGCCGAGCGAGACCCGTGGATTCGGAGCATCCCCGCCGAAGCCCGCGCCTCAGGTCAGGCTTTGCGCGGTCTCGTCGCGCAGGGCGCGCAGCTCGGCGAGCGTCTCGTCCAGTTGCGCGCGCTGCTCTTCCAGCTCGACCAGCTGCTTGTCGGCCAGCTCGATCCAGGACCGCATCTGCGCCTCTGTGCCCTCATGTTCATAGATCATCAGCCACTGGCGGATGTCCTCAAGCGGGAAGCCGAACTTGCGGCCGCGCAGGATCAGCGTCATCCGGGCCAGCTCTTTGGGGCCGTAGAATCGCGACCGCCCCTCACGCTCGGGCGACAGCAGTTCGATGTATTCGTAATACCGCAAGGTGCGCGGGGTCACATCGAACTTCGCGCACATTTCCTTGAAGCTTAAACGTGGTTGAGCCATTCACGTCTCCTTGGGTTGGGCGCATCCTAACGGTGGGTTTTCCCAAGGGCAACGCATTGGCGGCAGCGGCGACGGATCAGGTCGGGGATCGGTCCTGGCGACAGGCGGGCGCCGCCGATTGCCCCTTGAATGACGGCGCGGGGCAGGGTTCAACAGGGCATGACCAATGAACGCCAGACGCGCATCGCCGCGCAATTCATCGCCGCCTTGCCCCATGCCTCGGCCCTGGGGATGGAAGTGACCGAGATCGGCAACGGTCACGCCACGATCACCATGCCCTATGACGCGCGGTTGGTGGGCGATCCGGCCACCGGCGTGATCCACGGCGGCGCGGTCTCGGCCTTGCTGGACACCTGCGGCGGGGCGGCGGTGATGGTGCATGACAGCCTGCCGCTGGGCACCGCGACGCTGGATCTGCGGATCGACTACATGCGCTCGGCCACCCCGGGCGACACGATCACCGCGCGGGCGGAATGCTATCACGTGACCCGCTCAGTCGCTTTCGTGCGGGCCACGGCGATGGATGCGGACCCCGACAACCCCGTGGCCACCGCCACCGGCGCCTTCACCATCCAGACCGCCGAAAGCGGCCCGAAAGGAAGCGTGGTATGAGCCGGAAACCCGAACCTGTTCAAGTCGTCAAACAACGGCGCGACGCGGCGCTGCAATCGCTGCTGCAGGGCGTGCCCTATATCCAATACATGGGCTTTCGCTTTGACCGGCGCGGGGATGAGCTCACCGGAATCATGCCGTTCCAGGAGATGTTGATCGGCAACCCGATGCTGCCGGCGCTCCACGGCGGCGCGACCTCGGCCTTTCTCGAGACGACGGCCATCGTCGAGCTGAGCTGGATGCTCATGTGGACGCGTATGGAAGCGGGCGAGGATGTGACCAACCAGCGGCTGCCCAAGACGATCGACTTCACTGTGGATTACCTGCGCTCGGGCCTGCCGCGGGATGCCTATGCGCGGGCGCGGATCAACCGTTCGGGCCGGCGCTATGCCAGCGTGCACGTGGAGGCGTGGCAGGACAACCGCAGTCGCCTGTTCGCGCAGGCCACGGGGCATTTCCTGATGCCACAGCCGCCGGACGCGCCGCCCGATGGCTGACGCGGTGGCCGGACCGGGGCCGCTGACCCACCGCCGCATCCTCAACATCGCGGTGCCGGTGGTGCTGGCCAATATCACCGTGCCGATCCTGGGTCTCGTGGACACCGGCGTGGTCGGCCAGATGGGCGAGGCCGCGCCCATCGGTGCCGTGGGCATCGGCGCGCTGATCCTGACCGCGCTTTATTGGGTGTTCGGCTTTTTGCGCATGGGCACCACCGGTTTTGCCGCGCAAGCCATTGGCGGGGGGGACGGGGCCGAGACGGCGGCGATCCTGATCCGCGCTTTGGCCATCGCGGCGCTCGCGGGGGTGTCGATCATCGCCCTGCAATGGCCGCTTTTCGCTGCGGGCTTCCGGTTGTCGCCCGCCAGCGCCGAGGTGGAAACGCTCGCCCGCAGCTATATGTCGATCCGCGTCTGGTCCGCGCCCTTCCTGATTGCCACCTATGCGATCACCGGATGGCTGGTCGCCGCGGAACGCACCCGCGCGATCCTTGTGATGCAACTGACGATGAACGGCATCAACATCGCGCTGGATCTGGTTTTCGTGCTGGGCTGGGGCTGGGGCGTGCAGGGGGTGGCGGTGGCCACGGTCATCGCCGAGGTCTCGGGCTGCGTGCTGGGCCTGTGGTTCTGCCGCGCTGCCTTCGAAGCCGCGCCGTGGCGCGACCGCGCACGGCTGCTGGACCCGGCGAAGCTCAAACGCTTCGCCAGCGTCAACACCGACATCCTGATCCGCTCGCTGCTGTTGCAATCCATCTTCATGTCGTTTTTGTTCTTCGCCGCCCGCTACGGCGACACACGGCTGGCGGCGACGCATATCCTGATGCAGTTCCTCACCGTCACGGCCTATGCGATGGACGGCTTCGCCTTCGCCGCCGAAAGCCTTGTGGGCCAAGCGCTGGGCGCGCGCCGCCGCGCCGCCTTCCGCCGCGCGGCGCTGCTCGTCTCGGGTTGGTGCTTTGCCACCGGCGTGGCGCTGGCGCTGGCCTTTGCGCTGTTCGGGGGCACGATCATCGACTGGATGACCACCGCGCCCGACGTCCGCGTCACCGCCCGCGACTATCTGATCTTCATGGCGCTCACGCCGCTGATCTCGGCCGCGCCCTTCATGATGGACGGCATCTTCATCGGGGCCACCCGTACCCGCGACATGCGCAACATGATGGCGCTGTCCACCGCGATCTATTTCACCGCCGCCCTGACGCTGATGCCGCTGGCGGGCAGCCACGGCCTTTGGCTGGCGCTGCTCATCAGCTTTGCGGCACGCGGCGCGACGCTGGCGTGGAAATACCCCGCCCTGGAACGCTCCATCGACGCCTGACTGCCTCCATCTTTGCTTCTCAAATATCCCGGGGGAGTCCGCAGGACGGGGGCAGCGCCCCCTTACACGATCTGCAACACCCGCTCCGGCGGGCGACCGATCACCGCCTTGCCCCCGTGCAGCAGAATGGGCCGCTCGATCAGGATCGGATGCGCCGCCATGGCGGCGATCAACTCGGCCTCGGAGGCGGTGCCAAGGCCCAGCTCGCGATAGAGATTTTCACCTTTGCGCATCATCTCGTCCGCCGTCATCCCAAGCGCATTTCGCACAGCGACGATCTCGTCCGCGCTGGGCGGCGTCTCGAGATAGCGCCGCACGGCGGGCGCGTGCCCTGCGTCTTGCAGCAGTTTGAGCGCCGCGCGGGATTTCGAGCAGCGCGGATTGTGCCAAAGGGTCATCTGCGTGGGCATCATAGCCAGTCTCCTGTTCCGGTCCCCACGGCGTCCGCGACAGTGGCAAAGCCGTCGCGGGCCAGCAAGTCGTCAAGGCCCAAAGCAATCTCGCGCGCGAGGCTCAGGCCGCCATAAACCAGCGCGGTGTAGAGTTGCACGGCGCTGGCCCCCGCGCGGATCTTGGCATAGGCCTGCTCCGCCGAACCGACGCCGCCGACACCGATCAGCGGCACCGGGGTGAGCGTTGAGAGTTTCGCCAGAACCCGCGTGGATTTCTCGAACAGGGGCTGGCCGGACAGACCGCCGCCCTCGGCCCTGTGGGCGCTGGTCAGCCCGTCGCGCGATAGCGTGGTGTTGGTGGCGACGATGGCCGCGACGCCCGAGGCATTCGCCACCTCGGCCACCTCGGCCAGATCGTTGTCGGTAAGGTCCGGCGCGATTTTCAGGAACACCGGAATGCGCGCGGTATTCGCCTCCATCACGCCCGACAGCAGCGCGGCCAGCGCGTCCTTACCTTGCAAATCGCGCAGCTTTTCGGTGTTGGGCGAGGAGACGTTGACCGTGGCGAAATCCACATGCGCCCCGCAGCGGCCCAGCACCTTGGCGAAATCTGCCGCGCGGTCGAGGCTGGTTTTGTTCGCGCCGAGGTTCAGCCCCACGACGCGCCCGGCGGGGCGGGCGGCGAGCCGTCGCGCAATCGCCTCCATCCCGTCGTTGTTGAAACCGAAGCGGTTGATTGCGGCGCGGTCTTCGGTCAGCCGGAACAGGCGCGGGCGCGGGTTGCCGTCCTGCGGCAGTGGCGTCGCGGCGCCCACTTCGAGGAAGCCGAAGGCGCTGCGGTGCAGGGCGCTCAAGGCCTCGGCGTTCTTGTCAAAGCCCGCCGCCAGCCCCACCGGGTTGGGCAGGTCCAAACCCGCAATCGTGCAGCGCAGGCGGTCCGAGGTCACCGGCCCCCGCCGCGGCCCGAGCCCCGCGCGCAAGGCTTTCAGTGCCAGCCCGTGCGCCAGTTCCGGGTCCAGCCGCCGCAGCCCGCGCAGGCCAAGGATCTCCAGCGCCTTCACGACAGGTCCAGCACGTGGCGGCCGTCGCGCAGTGGCATGGGCCGCGCCCGGACTACTTCGGAGCGGAGCAGGGGACGGTTGTAGATGTGGGGGAACTCGGCGCCGCCGCGCGAGACTTCCCACCGCAGATCGTCGCCGTAGGTGCCGCTGTCCAGCGCCACCAGCATCAGCCCCGCTTGTCCCGCGAAGTGCTTGTCCGCCGTCTCTTGTGCCTGTTGGGCCGTCGAGGTGTGGATGTAGCCATCGGCCAGATCGATGGGCGCACCGTCGAAGCGGCCGGTGTCCTCAAGCGTCGCCCATTGGTTGGACGTTAGAATTTTGTAAATCATCATGTGAAACTCGTGCCGTGGCGGGCCGCGAAGGTCAAGCGGGACAAACGGGGCGAACGTATGCGAGCGGGATTTGGTTTAGGATCTGTGGCGCTGGTGCTGGCGATGTCTGGCACGGGGGCGGAGGCGCAGGCGGGGCTTGACGTCGCGCTGTGCCGGATGATCCCCGATCCGCTGGCGCGGCTGGCCTGTTACGATGCTACGGCCACGCGCCCGCAGGCCCCTGCGTTGGAGCCGGTGACCAAGGCGACGGGCAAATGGCAGTTCGCCGAAGGGGTCGACCCCGAGACCCGCGATCCGCGCAAGGCGCTGTTGTTGCCAGCCGACAGCGGCGGGTTCCGCGCGCCCAACCTGTTTGTGCGCTGCACCTTGCCTGCGGGGAAACCGCCTGTCCTGACGGTCTGGATCGCTTGGCACGCGCATCTGGGGCAGAACACCATGGTCACCACGCAGTTCGACGGCGCCACGGCCACGGCGCAGGCCTGGGTCGGGGCGGAGCGGCAGACCGCGACCTTTGCCCAACGTCCGCGCCTGTGGCTGGACCGTTTGCGCGGGGCCAATCGCCTGATGGCACGGATCACACCGGCGCAGGCGCAGCCCATCGCGGCGCACTTCGACCTGCGCGGGCTGGAGGCAGCGTTGCAGCCCATGGCGCGGGACTGCGGGCTGGAGTGAAAGTCGCGCCGGGGCAGGCTGTCGCCACGTCACGCGGGCGGGCGCGGCAAAGCTTTGACTCTTGTCGCGACCTGACCCAAGCTGCGGCCAGTCAAAACCAAAAAACCAATGGGGAGCCTTATGCTTACAAGACTTTTGACAAGCACGACCGCGTTTACGATGATCGCGGGGATGGCGGCGGCGGATTATTCGCTGACCATTCTGCACACCAACGATTTCCACGCCCGATTCGAGCCGATCAGCAAATACGACAGCGGCTGCTCGGCCGAAGACAACGAGGCGGGCGAGTGCTTTGGCGGTTCGGCCCGTCTGGTCACCGCCGTAAACGAGGCGCGGGCGCGGTCCAACAACTCGATCCTTGTGGATGGCGGCGACCAGTTTCAGGGCACGCTGTTCTACACCTATTACAAGGGCAAGCTGGCCGCCGAGTTCATGAACCTGATGGGCTATGACGCGATGACCGTGGGCAACCACGAATTCGACGACGGCCCCGAGGTGCTGCGCGGCTTCGTCGATGCGCTGGACTTCCCGATCCTGATGTCGAACGCCGACATTTCCGGTGAGCCGCTGCTGGCCGATGCGATCCAGAAGTCCACGGTCATCGAACAGGGCGGCGAGAAGATCGGCCTGATCGGTCTGACGCCGCAGAACACCGATGAGCTGGCCAGCCCCGGCCCCAATGTGATCTTCACCGACCCGTCCGACGCGGTGCAGGCCGAGGTTGACAAGCTGGAAGCGGAAGGCGTGAACAAGATCATCGTGCTCAGCCACTCGGGCTACAACGTCGACCAGCAGGTGGCTGAGAACACCACCGGCGTCGATGTCATCGTGGGCGGCCACACCAACACGTTGCTGGGCGATCACGAGGACGCGGTCGGCCCTTATCCGACGATGGTGGGCGACACGGCGATCGTGCAGGCCTATGCCTATGGCAAGTTTCTGGGTGAGCTGAACGTGACCTTCGACGATGAAGGCGTGATCACCGAAGCCTCGGGCGCGCCGATCATCATCGACGGCTCGGTGGTCGAGGATCAGGCCGCCAAGGACCGTGTGGCCGAAGCCGCCGTGCCGCTGGACGAGATCCGCAATGAGGTCGTGGCCGAGACCGCAGGCCCGCTGACCGGCGACCGGACCGTGTGCCGGGCCGAGGAATGCGACATGGGCAACCTGATCGCCGATGCCATGCTGGCGCGGGTCAAGGATCAGGGGATCGACGTGGCGCTGATGAACTCGGGCGGGATCCGCGCC
Organism: Thalassorhabdomicrobium marinisediminis; assembly: GCF_003072065.1. Taxonomy (GTDB): domain Bacteria; phylum Pseudomonadota; class Alphaproteobacteria; order Rhodobacterales; family Rhodobacteraceae; genus Octadecabacter; species Octadecabacter marinisediminis. The sequence goes on along the minus strand of NZ_QCYG01000005.1, from coordinate 165,585 downwards.
GACATCGACGCCGGCGAAGTGACCATGGGCGAAGTGCTCACCGTGCTGCCGTTCCAGAACACGCTGTCGACCTTTCAGGTCTCGGGCGAGACGTTGAAAGAGGCGTTGGAGAACGCCGCCAGCCAGCATGAAGAGGGCGCGGGCCGCTTCTTGCAAGTCTCTGGCATGACCTACGCTGTTGACTTGAGCCAAGAGCCGGGCAGCCGGATTTCCGATGTGATGATCGGGGGCGAGGCGCTGGACCCCGCCAAGACCTATGGCGTGGCGTCCAACAACTTCGTGCGCAACGGCGGGGACGGGTTTGCGATGTTCCGCGACGCCGAGAACGCCTATGACTTCGGCCCCGACGTGGCCGATGTGGTGGCGGAGTATCTGGCCGAGCAGGGCAGCTATGAGCCCTATACCGATGGTCGCATCACCGTAAAATAAGGCGGTTTCACACGCTTTTGGCCCCGTCGCGCGCAGGTGCGGCGGGGTTTCTTTTTGCGCTGTCGGATTTGAGTTTATTGGGTCAGATGAAGAGAAGAGAAGGTTGTCGGGGTGGGGTGGCCGTGACGGGCGTCACTCCGTCAGGGTCGATTGCGCGGTGACCCGCCCCTGCACCCGATCTGCCCTGTGCGGGCGGGGGTGGTCTGAGGGGCCGGCTGTCCCGGATGTCCATGGCGCGGGCGCTGCGGCCCACGGGTTAACCACGACGCAATCTGCCGCTTGCCGGTTAAGGCGGGCTTAGGGGACCGCGCGCGGGGTGTTGCGCGGCGGGGGCTGCGCGCGGTAGGCTGCGCCATGGCCCATCCACTGGAAGACCTGATCGACGCCCGCATCCGTGCCGCCCAGGCGGAGGGCGCCTTTGACGATCTGCCCGGGCAGGGCAAGCCGCTGGCGCCCGAGGCGGACCCGGAGAATGCTTTGCTCAACCGCTTGCTGCGCGAAAGCGGTGCGGTGCCGGAGTTCGTGAGCCTGAGCCGCGCGCTGGAGCGGCTGCGGGCGGAGCTGCGCGAGACCGGGGACCGCACGCGGCGGGCGGATATCCTGAAAGAGATGTCGATGATGGATGCGCGGATCGAGCTCGCCCGCAATGCCCATCGGCGCTAGGCGCGGGCTCGGCGGGTTCGGCCTGCAAAGTTTTGAAAGGGTTACACAATGTGCGGACGGATGGTTCTGACGATGCCCCATGATGCGGTGGCGAAGCTGTTTGGCGCCACCCCGGCGAACGATCTGCCCGAGGTGCCCAATTACAACGTCTGCCCCACGGTGCAGGTGCCCGCGGTCACGGCGCAGGACGGCGGGCGGCGCTATGGGCCCATGCGCTGGGGCTTCATCCCCCATTGGTACAAGACACCCGGTGACGGCCCCTTGCTGATCAATGCGCGGGCCGAGACCGTGGCGGAGAAGCCCGCCTTTCGCGCCGCGGCCCGCGCGCGGCGCTGCATCATCCCGGTGAGCGGGTTTTATGAATGGGAGCGCCATGAGGATGGCGCGAAGCTGCCGTGGTTCGTCCAGCGCCGCGACCGGGCGGTGATGGCGATGGCGGCGATCTGGCAGGACTGGGGGGACATCGGGCCGACGACGGCGGTCGTCACCACCACGGCCAATGACGCAATGGGGCGCATCCACCACCGGATTCCGGTGATCCTTGAGCCCGAGAATTGGGGCAAGTGGTTGGGCGAGGAGGGGACCGGTGCGGCGCGGCTGATGCAAGCCACGCTGGACGAGACGCTGGAGTTCCATCGCGTCGACACGGCGGTCAATTCGAATCGCGCGCGCGGGGCCGAGCTGATCGTGCCGATCGACGCCTGAGGGCCGCGCGCCTGCATCTATGTCACTGTCAGGAAAGTCTGGAGCGGGCGGCGGGAATCGAACCCGCGTCATTAGCTTGGAAGGCTAAGGTCTTACCACTACACAACGCCCGCTGTGTGCCTCGCTTCCTACGGCAAGCGCCGCGCCCCGTCAACAGAACCCGCGCGCCCGAAAGGGGGATTTCTGCCTCCTTTGCGGTCGCGTGGGGGGGCTGCGCGCCGGAACAATCGCAAGCGGCGTTTGTTGGGGTAATGAAGGAGGACCCATCATGGCCAAATTTTCCAAAGGCGACCACGTGAGCTGGAATTCCGAAGCGGGCCGGGTGAGCGGCACCATCACGAAAATCCATACCTCGGATTTCGATTACAAGGGCCACACCCGACGCGCGTCGAAGGAGGAGCCGCAATACGAGATCGAAAGCGACAAGACCGACCATATCGCGGCCCACAAGGAAGACGCGCTGACCAAGCTCAAGTCATGAGCTACCGGTTCCATTCCATCGGCCATTCCACCCGCGACGTTGAGACCGTGATCGAGATGTTGCGGATGGCGCGGGTGGAAGTGCTGGTCGACGTGCGCTCGTTCCCCAAGTCGCGGCGCTTTCCGGCGTTCAATGACAACCAATTCCCCCAAACGCTGGCCGAGTACCAGATCGGCTATCGGCATATGCCGGCGCTGGGCGGGCGGCGGTCGAAACAGCCTCAGGTCGATGACGATGTGAACGCCTTCTGGCGGGTGCGCAGTTTCCACAACTATGCCGATTACGCCATGGGCGAGGCGTTCCAGAGTGCCTTTGACGATCTTGTATCCTTGGGACGAGAGAAGGTCGTGGCGATGATGTGTTCGGAAGCGGTCTGGTGGCGCTGTCACCGGCGGATCATCACCGATTATTTGCTGCTGCGGGGCTATCCTGTGGGGCATATCATGTCCGAGACGAAGATCACCGAAGCCACGCCGACCGAGGGCGCGGAGCTGCGCGCCGATGGCATGGTAATCTATCCGCCCGAGGACAGTGACGCGGCCTGAGGCGTGGCGTCAGCCACCCACAGTCGCCAGCACCCATTGCGAGAAATCGACCATCACCGCGTCCGAGGCCTGATCGAAAGCAGCGATCAGGGCGGGGGTTTCGGTGCTGGCCGCCGGTGCAGTGGCGGTGAAGGTGCGGGTGCTGACCACGCGGGCATCCGCTTCGCGCACGAGGCGTGAGGTCATGCGCAGACGCACCGTTGCCTCGGGGCCTGTGGGTGAGGGTTCGGCGTGGAAATCCACCAGTTCCGTCAGCAGCGCATAATCCCCGCGCCCCGAGAGCGGGCGGCGGCCGACGTAGCGGAAGCCATCCGTGCCCTCAAGACTGCGCAGCAGAAGGGTTTGCAGCATCAGCGGCGCCTCATCCCCCCAGCGCACGTTGGGCAGGTATTGCGCCTGCAGCGGATCGGGGCGGATCAGGATGCGGTCGGTTTCCAGCACGCCGCTGGTGGTGGGCACCTCGACGATAATGTCGTGCGCGGCGGTGCGGCGCGCGGTGGGCAGCGTGTCGGGTGCGCGCAGCTCATAGACGCCGAGCGGTGTGCTCACGTCATTGAGCGCGCCGAGCGCCGAGCATCCAGCCAGCAACGGCAGGGTGGCGGCAAGGCCAAGACGGCGGAGCAGGGCGGGCAGGGGCATGGGCGATCTCATCTTTGGTATTCGGGGGTTTGCCGGTCGAGGAAGAAGCGGGCCGGATCCCGTTGGATCTGTGCTGTAAGCCGGTCGAGGTTGCGGATCAATGCCCGCGCTTCGTCAGCCAGCCGCGTGAAAAGCGGCAAGCCGTCCTCGGTGAAAGTGGTGATCGACGGGCCGGCGGCGCCCACGACACGGTTCAACCCGTCGAAGGCCTGCTGCGCCGAGGTGCTGGCGCTGCGCAGGCCTTGGGAGATTTCGGGGATGTCGTCGGAGACCTGAGCGATGGCAGCGTTGAGCGAAGAGATGCTGGTTTCCAACCCGGTGATCAGCCCGTCGATGTCTTCGTTGATCACCCGATCCGCACCGGAGAAAGCGCGTTCGGCGGCGGCAAGGGCCACGTCGCCGGTGGCCACGGCGGAGTCGATGGCATCCAGCGTGATGTTGGCGTTCTTGAAGGTGGCGGTGATCTGGCTGAGCGTCGCCGCCGCCGAGAGGCTAAGCCCGTCGATGCGACCGCTGGCGTTGCTGAGGTCTTCGCCCACCTGGGTGATCACGCGGGACGCGGTGGCGGTGGCGGTGCGAATATCCTCGACGATGGTCGGCAGATCGGTTTGGGCAACCTCGCTGATGGAGGCGATGGCGCTGGTGGCGTCGGCCACGGCGGCGCGGGTCTCGGACAGAAGCGGCGCGCCTTCGGTTTCCAGAAGCCGGTCGAAGCGGGCGGCGGCGCCGTCGATGGTCGTCGCGGTTTCGGACACGCGGGCCAGCACGTCTTCAACGGCGGTCAGGGTCGCCTCGGCCTCGGTCAGGCGGGCGGTGGCGGCGGTGCCGGTGGCATCAAACGTCTCGATCAGCCCGCGGGCATCTGTGGCGACCGTGTTGATCGTGGTTTGCAGGTCCGCCACGGTGGTGCGCAGGCTTTCCGTCGTGGCGCTCAGGTCGTCCTTGATGAAACTTTCCGTCGCCGCGATGGTGCCTTGTGCCTGTTCCAGCGTCTCGGTGCCGGTGATCAGCAGCGTTTCGGCCTCATACGAGAGCGCCCCGAAGGACGCGATGGAGGTTTCGGAGGTTTGCAGCAGCCCTTCGAGGTCATCGGAGAGGCTATCCAGCGTGTCGTTGAAGTTGCCGATCTCGGTGGCGAAGGCAGAGACCGAACCGGCGACGTTGGAGAAATCCTCAAGCGCGGTGGCAAAGGTGGCCGAGGCATCCTCGACGTTGCGCAGGATGCGTTCGATGCGGCCCTGGTTGCTGCCCAGCACCTCGCCCAGATCGCGCGCGATCTGCAAGGTTTCCTCGATCAGGGCGGGGGCGTCTTCCGACAGGGACTGGATGATCGAGCGGCCGGCCTCGATCTCGGGCACGGGCATCTCCTCGGTCGGCTCAAGCAGCGCGGCCTCGGGCGTGCCGGGGCCGATCTGGACGAAGGACACGCCCGTGACGCCCTGCGCTTCGATGGTGGCGACGCTGTCGGTGCGCACGGGCGTGGCGGAATCAACCTCGACCCGCACAAGGATCGTGCCGTCGCGCACGGGGGCCAGCCGCACATCGACCACCTGTCCCACGGGCAGGCCGCTGAAGCGCACGTCCGACGCTTCGCTCAGGCCCGACACGGAGGTGAAGCGCACGTCGTAATAGTCGAATTGCCGGTCCAGTTCGATCCGCGCGAACCACAGCAGCATGGCGACGATGCCCACGGCACCGGCCAGCGTGAAGGCCCCGATCAGGATGTAGTTGGCTTTGGTTTCCATAAGGCGCGTCAGGTCCCTTGCGGTTTGGTCGTGGTGTCATTGGTCGTCAAAGCGGCGCGCGCCCGTGGCCCGTGGAAATAGTCATGCACCCAAGGGTGATCAACGTCGAGCATGTCCTGCATCGTGCCCGTGACCAGCACGCGCCGTTCCGCCAGAACCGCGATCCGGTCGCAGACAGCGTGCAGTGTATCAAGGTCGTGGGTCACGAGAAAGACGGTGAGGTCAAGGTCGCGGCTGAGCCCGCGGATCAGCATGTCGAAGTCGGTCGCACCGATGGGGTCGAGGCCTGCGGTCGGCTCATCCAGAAAGACGATCTGCGGATCGAGCGCCAGCGCTCGGGCGAGGCCCGCGCGTTTGCGCATGCCACCGGACAGCTCCGAGGGGTATTTGTCGCCCGCCAGATAGGGCAGGCCCACCATGGAGATTTTCAGATCCGCCAGTTTGCGCCGCAGCTTGCCGTCCAGCCCGTGGACCATGCGCAAAGGCACTTCGACATTCTCGCGCACGGTGAGCGAGGAGAACAGCGCGCCGTCTTGAAACATCACGCCGGTCTGCGCGGCGATGGCGTTGTGCGCGTCCTCATCCGCGCGACCCATGTCGGTGCCCAGCACGGTGATCTCGCCCGCTGCGGGGGTGATCAATCCAGCGATAGAGCGCAAGAGCACGGATTTGCCGGTGCCCGAGCCGCCCACCACGCCCAAAATCTCGCCACGGTAGATGTCGAGGTCGAGGCCGTCATGGACGACCTGCGTGCCGAACTGGTTGCGCAGCCCGCGCACGGAGATCACGACGTCGCGTTTCTGGGCGGTGTCGGTCATGGTCACATCCCGATCTGCGCAAAGAAGATGGAGAAGGCCGCATCGGCGACGATCACCGCGAAGATGGCGCGCACCACGGCGGAGGAGGTCATGCGGCCCAGCGATTCCGCGTTGCCCCGCACCTGCATGCCCGCGTGACAGCCGATCAGCCCGATGATCAGCGCGAAGACCGGCGCTTTCACCAGCCCGATGATCACGTGGTTGATGTCGGTCCCGTTGACCAGCCGCGTGATGAACATCGCGGGCGAGATGCCCAGATCGATCCACGCCATAAGCCCGCCGCCCAGAAGGCCCATCACGTTCGCCACTAGGCCCAGAATGGGCAGGGTGATGACAAGGGCCAGAATGCGCGGCACGAACAGCACTGTTGCCGGATCAAGGCCAAGGCCGCGCATGGCGTCGATCTCTTCGTGCATTTTCATCGAACCGATGGCGGCGGTGTAGGACGAGGCGGTGCGCCCCGCGACGATGATCGAGGTGAGCAGGATGCCAAGCTCGCGCAGGATGGAGATGGCGATCAGGTCGACGACGAAGACTTCGGCCCCGAATTGCCGCAGCTGGGTCGAGCCCTGAAAGGCCAGCACCACGCCGATTAGAAAGGCCATGAGGGCGACGATGGGCACCGCGCCAAGCCCCACCGCGCCTGCGTGATGCACCAGCGAAGTGAAGCGGAATTCCGACGGGTGGCGCAGGGTCCGCGCGAGGCGGGCGAGGAACAGGCCGAGAAAGCCCAACAGGGCGAGGATGAATTTCACCCCGCCGGCGATGACCTCCCCCACGCGGGCGAGGGCGTCTGTGAAGGTGAACGGGGTCTTCGGCTCCGTCGTCGGGCTGGGCAGGCTTCGGGCGACGGTGTCGAGCAGGCTTTGGTGACCTGCGCGCAGACCGGTGAACGTGACCTCTTGCCCCGCCTGTTCCCGCCGGTCGCGGAAGGACACGAGCACGAAGGCCGCTGCGGTGTCGAGCCTGCCCACCTCTGTCAGGTCAAGCTCAACCGCGCCGCTGTCGGGCTGCTGGTCCAGCTTGGCCGCCAAGGCGCGGGCGTTCGCAACGGTTTGGGGGCCGCGCAGGCGGAGGCAAAGGCCGCTGCCCGTCGTCTCAAGGTCCATCAAGGGCGCGGCGCGATCGTTCATCGCCGCGACCATAGGCGGTTGGCGCGGGGGCGAACAGGGGGCGCGACCCAGAAATTGCGCCAAACCGATGCGCGCTGCCTCGGTCGGGCCACCGTGGCCGGCGGCCCATGCGGGTCAGTCGATGCGCGCGCCGGTTTCGGGGTCGAAGAAATGCAGGTTTTCGGGCAGCACGCGGAAGGCGATCCGCTCACCCGCGGTGGCGTGATGGACGCCGGGCAGGCTGATGGTGAAGGCCTCGGACCCGTCGCCGATGCGCCCGTGCAACAGCGTGTTGGCGCCCAGCGGCTCGCCCATCTGCACGGTGAGGCTCAGCGGCCCCTCGGGATCGGCAATCGCGTGCTCGGGGCGCAGGCCCACGGTGACCTTGCCGGTGGCGGTGGTGGGGGCTGGCATCGTCGCCCCGCCGAGATGCAACACGCCGTCCTGCATGGTGGCATCCAGCACATTCATCGAGGGGCTGCCGATGAACTGGGCGGCGAACAGCGTCTGCGGGCGCTCGTACACCTCAAGCGGGGTGCCGATCTGCTCGGCGCGGCCGGCGTTCATGACGATCATCCGGTCGGCCATGGTCATCGCTTCGACCTGATCGTGGGTCACGTAAAGCGCGGTGATGCCAAGGCGGTTTTGCAGGTCGCGGATTTCCAGCCGCATCTGCACCCGCAGCTTCGCGTCGAGGTTCGACAGCGGCTCATCAAACAGGAACACCTTGGGTTCGCGCACGATGGCGCGGCCCATGGCGACGCGCTGGCGCTGGCCGCCGGACAATTCGCGGGGGCGGCGGTCGAGATAGGGTTCAAGCTGCAAAAGGGCTGCGGCCTCATCGACCTTGGCGGCGATCTCGGACTTGGGCAGACCCGCGATCTTGAGGCCATAGCCCATGTTCTGGCGCACGGACATATGCGGATAAAGCGCGTAGTTCTGGAACACCATGGCGATGTCGCGGGCCATCGGCTCACGCTCGTTCACGCGCTCCCCGTCGATGCGAACCTCGCCCTCGGACACGGATTCCAGCCCAGCGACCATGCGCAACAGGGTGGATTTACCGCAGCCCGAGGGGCCGACGATGACGATGAATTCGCCGTCTTCGATGGCAGTGCTGACGCCGTGGATGACCTGCGTGCCGCCGAAGCGTTTCTTGATGTTGTCGAGTTCTACAGTTGCCATAGGGCCCTACTTTTCGCTGTCCACGAGGCCGCGGATAAAGAGTTTTTGCATGGAGATGACGACGATCACCGGCGGGATCATCGCAAGGATCGAGGTCGCCATGATCGTCGGCCAGTGGGCGAAGTCGTCGCCCGAGGGGAACATCTGCTTGAGGCCCATGACGATCGTGTTCATTTCCGGGTCGGTGGTGATCAGCAGCGGCCAGAGATACTGGTTCCAGCCGTAGATGAACAGGATCACGAAAAGGGCGGCGACGTTGGTGCGGCTCATGGGGACAAGGATGTCCCAGAAAAAGCGCATGGGCCCCGCCCCGTCGACGCGGGCGGCTTCGGCCAGCTCATCGGGGATGGTCATGAAGAACTGCCGGAACAGGAAGGTGGCCGTGGCGCTGGCGATCAGCGGGAAGATCAGCCCCGAATAGCTGTTGAGCATGCCGAAGCCTGCGACGACCTCATAGGTGGGGACGATCCGCACTTCGACGGGCAGCATCAGCGTCAGGAAGATGAGCCAGAAGAAGATCGTCTTGCCGGGGAAGCGGAAATAGACAATCGCGAAGGCCGACAGCAGCGAGATGATGATCTTGCCCACGGCGATGCCGATTGCCATGATCAGGCTGTTCATCAGCATCGTTGCCACGGGCACGTTCACGCCAGAGAACAGGGCGTTCTTGTAGTTGATGAAGAACTGGTCGCCGGGCCAGACGGGCATGGGCGGGCGGATGATCTCGGACTGGGTGACGGTCGAGGCGACGAAGGCCAGCCAGATCGGAAAGAACACGATCAGCACGCCAAGGATCATCACCGCATGGCTCAGCCACAGGCTGCGGCCGCGTTTTTCGACCATGCCGGGGGCAGGTTCGCGCCCGGATTTCAGCGGCGGAGCGGCGGCGACAAGGGGATCACGGGCGGTCAATAGTGCACCCTCCGTTCGACGAATTTGAATTGCACGATGGTCAGCAGCCCGACCACCACCAGCAAGATTACCGACTGCGCGGCGGAGGAGCCGAGGTCCTGCCCCACGAAACCGTCGGCGAAGACCTTATAGACAAGGATCGTGGTGGATTGCTGCGGCCCGCCCGCGGTGATCGTGTGGATCACGCCGAAGGTCTCGAAGAAGGCATAGACGACGTTGACGACCAGCAGAAAGAAGGTCGTGGGCGACAGCAGCGGCAGCACGATGGTCCAGAAGCGACGCCAGAAATGCGCCCCGTCGATGGCCGCAGCCTCGATCACGGATTTCGGCACCGCCTGCAGCGCGGCGAAGAAGAACAGGAAGTTGTAGCTGATGCGCCCCCAGGCGGAGGCGACGACGACAAGGCCCATCGCCTCGCTTCCGTTGAGGACGTGGTTCCAGTCATAGCCCAGAAGCCCCAGATACCACGACACCACGCCCACGCGGGTGTTGAACATGAAGAGCCACAGCACGCCGGCCACGGCGGGGGCCACGGCATAGGGCCAGACCAGCAACGTGCGATAGACGCTTGCGCCCTTGATCAGCCGGTCGGCCACGACCGCCAGAAACAGCGCCGGAATCATCGAAGCCAGCGTCACAAGCGTCGAGAAGACGGCGGTGGTCAGGAAGGACGCCCGGTAATAGGGGTCGCCCAGCAGATATTCGAAGTTGCCAAGGCCCACGTATTGCATGGACAGGCCGAAGGGATCGGGGATGAACAGCGATTGCCAGATGGCCTGACCCGCCGGATAGAAGAAGAAGACGGCCGAGATCAGCACCTGCGGCGCGATCAGCAGCAGCGGCAGCAGCCAGCCCTTGAATGTGACCCGTTTTTCCATCTGTCCCCCGGAAATGACGACAGGCGGCCCGACCCGAGCCGCCTGTCATTAGGTTTGCTTAGTTTGCGCGCTCGAACCGGCGCAGCAGCTGGTTGCCACGCTCGACCGCGTTATCAAGGGCCGCTTGCGCGTCCTTGTCGCCGGACCAGACGGCCTCAAGCTCTTCGTCGATGATGCCGCGGATCTGGTCATAAGAGCCCAGACGAACACCTTTGGAGTTCGCCGTCGGCTCGTTCTGGGTCATCTGCGTCACCGCGGTTTCGGTGCCGGGATTCTCGTCATAGAAGCCGGATTCGCGCGTGGCGTCGGCGGCGGCGTTGGTGATCGGCAGATAGCCGGTGTCCTGATGCCACTGGGCCTGCACCGGGGTCGAGGACAGGTAGGCCATGAATTCGGCCACGCCTTCGTAATCCTCTTCCTCGTGACCTTCCATCACCCAAAGCGATGCCCCGCCGATGATGGTATTCTGCGGCGCGTTGCCGACACCTTCCCAATAGGGCAGGGGCCGCACGTCAAAGTCGAACTCGGCCTCGGCCTGAATGCCCGCGTAACCGGCAGAGCTTTCGGTGAAGAGCGCGCATTCGCCGCCGCGGAAGTTGGCGCCACCTTCATTGCGGCGACCGGCGTAGAAGAACTTGCCGTCCTGAGCCCATTCGCCCAGCTGCGCGATATGCGCGACCTGTGCTTCGCCGTTGAAGACCAGCTCGGTGTCGGTGCCGCCAAAGCCGTTGTCCTTGGTGGCGAAAGGCACGTCGTGATAGGCCGACAGGTTCTCAAGGTGGATCCAGCTTTGCCATGCGGTGGTCAGCGGGCAATCGACGCCTGCATCCTTGAGCTGGTCCAGCACGTCCCCGACTTTCTGCCATGTGGTCAGATCCACGTCGGGGTCGATGCCGGCCTCTTCCAGCATGTCGCGGTTCACCCAGAGCACGGGGGTGGAGGAGTTGAAGGGCAGCGACAGCATCTCGCCTTCGGTGTTGGTGTAGTAGCCCTTGACCGCGCCGATATAGGAGTCCGCGTCGAACTCGGCGCCCGAGGCGTTCATCACCTCGCCCACGGGGCGCACGGCGCCCTCGGCGGACATCATCGTGGCGGTGCCCACTTCGAACACCATCAGGATGTGCGGCTGCTCACCGGCGCGGAAGGCGGCGATGCCGGCGTTCAGCGTCTCGGAGTAGTTGCCCTTGTAGGCGGCGTTGACGGCGTAGTCGTCCTGGCTGGCGTTGAAATCTTCAACCTGGGCGGCGACAAGCTCGCCCAGACGGCCGGTGAAGGCATGCCAGAATTCAATCTCGGTCTGTGCATAGGACGCGAGCGGCGTGAGCAGCGTCGATCCCGCGATCACTGCTCCAGTGGCTAGATTTCTCATAATATTCTCCCAGTTCAGGCCGGCGTGCTGCCAGCAGACACCGGGACGATATCGTGCAAAAACCGACGCGCAAGTTAAATTTATGCGACAAGCCGCCGGACCTTGCACACCTGCGCGCATCGGCGCGGTTGTGACTTGGGGCGGGCGGAAGTAAGTCTGCGGCGACGATGAAGGAGCCTTGATATGGCCAGAGCCCCCAGAACCACCGAAGCCGATCGCGCGGCCTCAAAACGCATCAGCGCGCTGGCCGCCCTGTGGCCGTTCATGCGCCCCTATGGCTGGATGATCGCGCTGGCAGGCTCGGCGCTGGTGCTGACCGCGGGGATGTCGCTGGCGCTGCCCATCGCGGTGCGCCGGGTGGTGGACAATTTCGACGTGGCCGAAGCGGCCCTGCTGGACGGGTATTTCGCGGCGGCGCTGGCGCTTGCGGGCTTGCTCGCGGTGGGCACGGCGCTGCGGTATTATTTCGTGACGCGGCTGGGCGAACGGGTCGTCGCGGACATTCGCGTGGCGGTGTTCGACCGGGTGATCGGCATGTCGCCCGCCTTTTTCGAGCGGGTCAAGACCGGTGAGGTGCTCAGCCGGATCACCACGGACACGACGCTGATCCTCTCGGTCATCGGGTCCTCGGTCTCGGTGGCTTTGCGCAACCTTCTGATTCTCGTGGGCGGGATCGGGCTGATGCTGTTCACCAGCGTCAAAATGACCGCGCTGGTGCTTTGGCCGATTCCGGTGATCGTGTTTCCGATCATCATTCTGGGCCGCCGGGTGCGCCGCCTGAGCAAGGAAAATCAGGACTGGATCGCGCAAAGCTCCGGCGATGCGAGCGAGCAGTTGCTCAGCGCGCAGACCGTCCAGGCCTTCACGCACGAGGCGCAGAGCCGCGCCGGGTTTCATCGGGTGACAGAGCAGAGTTTCGACGTCGCCCGCCAGCGCATTGCCACCCGCGCGGTGCTGACGGCCATCGTGATCTTCATGGCGTTCAGCGCCATCGTGGGCTTTTTGTGGATGGGCGCGTCGGACGTGCGCGCCGGGGTGATCACCGTGGGCGAGCTGGTGCAGTTCATGATCTACACGATCATGGTCGCCGGTGCGGTGGCCGCCCTGACCGAGATCTGGTCCGAGTTGCAGCGCGCCGCGGGCGCGACCGAGCGGCTGGTGGAGTTGCTGACCGCTGATGACGCGGTGCGCGATCCGGTGCAGGCGCTGCCTGCGCCCGAGGTGCGCCACGGGGCGATTGCCTTCGAGAACGTAACCTTCCGCTACCCCGCGCGGCCCGATGTCTCGGCGCTGGACGATGTGTCCTTCACCGTCTCCCCCGGAGAGACCGTGGCCCTCGTGGGGCCGTCGGGGGCGGGTAAGACGACGATCATCCAGCTTCTGCTGCGGTTCTATGACCCATCGTCGGGGCGGGTGACGCTGGACGGCCAAGACCTGCGCGACATGGCGCGGGCGGATTTCCGGCGCCACATCGCTTTGGTGCCGCAGGACCCGGTGATCTTCGCCGCCTCCGCCCGGGACAACATCCGCTTTGGCCAGCTTGATGCCACCGATGCCGAGGTCGAGGCCGCCGCCCGCGCCGCCGCCGCGCATGATTTCTTAATGGCGCTGCCCGACGGATACGAGTCTTACGTGGGCGAACGGGGGGTCATGCTTTCGGGCGGGCAGAAACAGCGCATCGCCATCGCCCGCGCGATCCTGCGCGACGCGCCGGTGCTGCTGCTGGACGAAGCCACCAGCGCGCTGGACGCGGAATCGGAGCGGGCCGTGCAGCGGGCGGTGGACCAGCTGTCGGCGGATCGCACCACGTTGATCGTGGCGCACCGTCTGGCGACGGTGAAAAAGGCCGACCGGATCATCGTGTTCGAGGATGGGCGCATCGCCGCCATGGGCACCCATGATGCGCTTGTGGCCGAAGACGGGCTGTACGCGCGGCTGGCGCGGTTGCAGTTCACCGACGGCATGGCCGCCGAATAGCGCGCCGTTTCCGGCCCGGTTTTTCGTAGCGTCAGGCTTGTGCCGCAGGACAAACCGCCACATCCTGCCCAAAAGGGAACTCCGCCACGGGATGGCGGGCAATAACAAAAGGGGAGGATCGTGTTATGACCTTTGCGTCCATAGCCGACCGCGATGCAATCGAGAACGAAAAGCCATGGGGCGAGCGGAACGTGCCGCATTCGGTCTGGGCGCAACTGTCGCAGACCGCGGGCAAGTTCGGGGACCGCAAGGCGGTGACGTTCCAGATGTTCTCGGGCGAGAAAGACCCCGAAGACACGCTGACCTGGTCGCAGTTGCAGGGCAAGGTGGCGCAGACGGCGAACCTGTTTCGTGAGCTGGGCGTGGGCACCGACGATGTGGTGGCCTTCCTTTTGCCCAACGCCACCGAAACCGTGCTGACCTATCTGGGCGGGGCCGTGGCGGGGATCGTCAACCCGATCAATCCGCTGCTGGACGCCGACCAGATCGGCGCGATCCTGAAAGAGACGAACGCCAAGGTTCTGGTGACGCTGCGCGCCTTCCCCAAGACGGACGTGGCCCAGAAAGCCGCCGAGGCGGTGAAGCTGGCACCCAACGTCAAGACCGTGGTCGAAGTGGACCTGCTGCGCTATCTGACCGGGGTCAAGAAATACATCGTGCCGCTGATCCGCCCCAAGGTGAAGGTAAGCCATGGTGCGAAAGTCATCGACTTTAACCGCGCCATCGCGAAACAATCGACCACGCTGGGGTTCGAGGATCCGGCAGGCGACCGGGTCGCGGCTTATTTCCACACCGGCGGCACCACGGGGATGCCCAAGGTCGCACAGCACCGCAATTCGGGCATTATCTACAACGCCTGGCTGGGGGACCGGCTGCTGTTCACCGAAAAAGACGTGCAGATGGTGCCGCTGCCGCTGTTCCACGTCTTTGCCACCATCGTGGCGCTGGGGGCCAGCCTTGGCTCGGGCGCGCAGATCGTCTTTCCGACGCCGCAGGGCTACCGCGGCGACGGGGTGTTCGACAACTTCTGGAAGCTGGTGGAACGCCACCGCGCGACCTTTGTGATCACCGTGCCCACGGCCATGTCGGCGCTGATGCAACGCAAGGTGAACGCCGATATTTCGTCGCTGCAACTGGCGTTCTGCGGCTCGGCCCCGCTGCCGCTTGAGCTTTACAAACGCTTCGAGAGTGCGGCCGGCGTGACCATCTGCGAAGGCTACGGGCTGACCGAGGCGACCTGTCTGGTCTCGATCAACCCGCCCTCGGGCGAGAAGAAGGTGGGCTCGGTCGGGATTCCATTCCCCTACACCCACGTGCGCATCATCGACCCCGAAAGCCAGCGCGACATGCCCACGGGCGAAGTGGGCGAAATCTGCGTGGGCTCCCCCGGGGTTTACGACAACCACACCTACACCGAAGAGGCTAAGAATCGCGACCTGTTCTACCCGGGCGAGGGGTCCCCGCTGGGCGATGTGCAGCAATACTTGCGCACCGGCGATCTGGGCCGCTTTGACGAGGACGGCTATCTTTGGATCACCGGACGGGCGAAGGACCTGATCATCCGGGGCGGGCACAACATTGACCCTGCGGAAATCGAAGAGGCGCTGGCCGGTCACCCCGAGGTGGCCTTTGCTGGAGCCATCGGCCAGCCCGACGCCCACGCGGGCGAGGTGCCCGCCGCCTATGTCGAGCTGACCGACGGGGCGACGGTGACCGAAGCGGCGCTGATGGAGTTCGCCTGCAAACATATCCATGAGCGCGCGGCCTATCCCAAACACCTTGAAATCATGGACGAATTGCCGAAGACGGCCGTGGGCAAGACCTTCAAGCCCGACCTGCGCAAGATGGCGATCAAACGGGTCTATAACGAAGCCTTGTCCAAGGCGAAGGTGGCAGCCGAGGTGTCTTCGGTGGTTGAGGACAAGAAGCTGGGTCTGGTGGCGCAGGTGTCGAAGACCGGCGACGTGACCGAGGCGCAGATCAACGACGCGCTGGGCGCCTATACCCGCCCTTGGCGCTGGGACACGCAAGAGGGGTAAGCCCCGCCAAAGCGCACCGCCCCGCCGGGGCGGTGCCGCAGCCCCCGCATCGGCGCAGGCGCTGCGCCGATGACGCGCGAATTTATGCCTTATTATCATAAATTTGCCACTATTCATCGCATTCCTGACAATTTGATGAATTAGCCTGTCCTGGTATTCGACCGGTGTCTGGCGCCGTCGTTCCATGCAGGGGCCGGATGCACCGCTCAAACCGAAGGCAACCCAACGTGCAGCATCCTCTGTCCCAGTACACGCTTATGTCGCCCAATGATCCGCGCTTGGTCCGGCGGCGGATCCGCGAATATGCCCGCGTCGGGATTGAGCTGCTCTCCCAGCGGATGGTGATCTACACCTTGGCATTCGTGCTGACGGTGGCCTATTTCGATTTCGTCATCGGTGCGATCTTCTTCTCGCTGATCCTGCTGTGCGAGGTGATCGATCTGTTCATGTTCCGCGCCATCCTGCGGCAGCGGGACTGGTCGGCGCAGGGCACCCGCCGGGCGATGACCATGATCTATGTCGGCACGGTGCTGAGCGCGGTGGCGATTTCCCTGTTCGCCACGGCAACTGCGCTTCAGCAAAGCGCCGAATCGGGGCACTTCATGCCGATCTTCATGCTGATTTCGGCGGCGATTTTCGCGGCAATCAACAATCAGCATTTCCATACGGTGCTGGCGCTGCGCCTGGCGATCTATGTCGCCGCGATCGTGTTCATTCCCGCATATGACATCCTCACCCATCGCGCGCCGCTGTCGTCAGAGCTGTGGCTGAACATGTTCACGGTGATCTTCGTGCTTGGCTTTCTGATCGAACTCGCCCGGACGCATATCAGCAGCTATACGCGGATGCAGCAGAATCAGGAACGGCTGGAGCAGCAGCATGAGCGCACCAAGGCGGCCTATCAGGCGAAGAACCAGTTTCTTGCGACGGTCAGCCACGAGCTGCGCACGCCGCTCACCTCGATCAAGGGGGCGCTGGGGATCGTCAACGCCGGGACATTTTGCGAGGTGCCGGCGCAGATAAAGGCCCCGCTGGATATCGCCGAGCGCAACACCCGGCGGCTGGCGGATCTGGTCGATGACCTGCTGACCCTGCAACGGGCCGAGCACGGGCATCTGGAGTTGAATCTCGACACGCTGGATCTGGGCGCGCTGATTGGCGAGACGATCGACCGCTTCGCCCCCTATGCCGAGAACGCCGGCGTCAAGGTGACGACCCGTCTGCCCGATCCGGCGGTCTGGGTCGATGGCGATGCCAAGCGCATCGAACAGGTGGTCACGAACCTTCTGTCGAATGCGGCGAAATTCTCGGACGGGGCGGGCGAGGTGCAGGTGACGTTGGAGCGCGACAACGGCATGGTGCGGCTGTCGGTGACCGATCAGGGCATCGGCATCCCGCAGGATGCACACGACCGGATTTTCGAGCAGTTCGGCCAGCTCGATTCCTCGGACACACGCAGTTTTCAGGGCACGGGACTGGGGCTAAACATCTCCAAACGTATCGTCGAAGCCCACGGCGCGCGGCTGGATTTCATCAGCGAGTTGGGGGTCGGGTCCACCTTCTTTGTCGAATTCCCCGAACCGCAAGTCCACGCCATCGCCGCGCAATAGCGCGCGCGACGGGCCAGAGGGAGCAGCGGCGTTACACTCTACGAAGGATGCACAGGCCGCGCGCCCGTCAGTTCACCGGTCGGTCGGAGACGAGGCGCAGGCCCAGATGGGCGGGGGGCGTGCCGACGGCGCAGCCGCCGCGGGCGGGGTCGCGGACGAGGTACGACATCGCGGCCACATGCTCGCCGCCCACGAAGAAGGCGGGGCAACGGTCGGGCGTGATCTCTCCGTCCGAGGCGCCCGCGTAGCAATCCTGCGTCCATTCCCAGACGCTGCCGTTCAGATCGACAATGCCTTCGTTTGTGGTCGCAAAGCTGCCCTGCGGGCGCAGGGTGCGTTTGGTTTGCGGCTCGACCAGATAGGCCGAGGCCCAGGTCAGCTCTGGATCGGTAAAGATCGGGTCCGGCTCGGGCGGCAGCACCGGGGCGGCCATGAATTCCCATTCGTGGAGCGACGGCAGGCGGAAGGTCGCGTCGGACTGTGCGTTGATCCAGCGGAGATATTCGCTGACGTCTGTGTAGGACAGCCCCGTTGCGGGCTGGGTGGTCGCGTCGCGGTTGGCGGGCACCTGAAGTGCCAGCGTGCAGGCCCCGTCGGCGTGGCACCGGTTCCACTCGGTCACGGTGACTTCGTATTTCTGGACGTAAAGCCGTGCGCCATCGGGCAGGATCACCGGCCGTTCGGCCATCTGCGGCGCATAAAAAATGTCGGGATCGCGCGGTATGAACGCGACCCCGACCAGAAGTGCCACCGCCACCGATGAGATCAACCGAACACGCAAAGAAATCGGCGATCCTTGTTCTGTGGCGATGGCAAATGTCATGTCTTCACTGCCTTATGCGCTGAAGCTGCGGGGGGCGACGACCTGTTCCATCAACTCGTTGTCCCAGTCGCCTTCGACCACGAAGTGTGCGGCCGCACCCAGCAGGGTGGCTTCGATCAGGTTGTGGTTCACGTAGGCGTAAACGCCCGGCTGCTCGAAGGTGTACATCGCCGCCATCGCGGTGCCTCCGCGCACGAACCATGTTTCGACGTCCTTCAGGGGCGGTGTGGTGAACGATGTCTCCCAGACGTAGTCCCCGTGGCCGCCGATCAGGTGCGGACGGCTGTCGCGGTTGGCCTGATTGTGGATCATCAGCACCGTCTCGCCCACTTTGGCGCGCAGGGCATTCTCTCCGGTCAGGGCGCCGACCGCGCCGTTGAACACGCTGTGCGTGGGCGTGAGCGTGCGCATCGCCTCAAGGCTGTCGGCATAGTCGTCCCCGGCGGCGGTATAGGTCTTGTAGTCGCCCATTTCGTCCATCGGCAGGTAGTAGTCCTGTTCCCCGATGTAGGCGATGCTGTCGTAGCGCAGCGGGTTGCCTTCGGCGTCCTTCAGGCCCTCGCGGGGCAGCACCATGACCGCGCCGTTCATGCCGTGGCAGACGTGGTAGGGGATCATCGCACCGCCGGGGGCGCAGTGATAGGTGAAGCAGCCCGCTTTCGTGGCCTTCCAGCGCAGCACGGTCTCTTCCCCGGGGTAGACGTGGGTCAGGCCTCCGCCTCCCAAAGCACCGGTCGCGGCGTGGAAGTCGATGTTGTGCTCCATCATGCTGTCGTGCGGGTTGCGCAGGGTCAGCTCGACCATGTCGCCCTCATGGCAGATGATCAGCGGTCCGGGGACCGAGCCGTTGTAGGTCAGCGCCCAGATGCTGGCGCCGGTGTCCTCATCAACGACCATCAGGCGTTCGGTCGTGTCCATGGTCACTTCGACAATCTTCGGCCCGCCCGTGGCGACCTGTTCGTGCTTGGGTGCGAAGGGGGGCGCCACCAGCTCTTGCTTGACGCGGGTGTAGCCGCTCAGATCCACCGGGGCCGCCTGCACCTGAGCCTGTGCTTCGGCCTGAATGAAGCGGGCCGTGGGCGCCTTCGTCTGCGGCACCGGCTGGCGGCGCGGCGTGGCGAGGGCAGCAGCACCGGTCATGGCGGCAGCGCCGGCAAGGACCGATCCGCGCAGGATGTTGCGGCGGCTGGTCGGCATGAGGCCCGGGTTGATGTGTCGTGTCATGGTCTTGTCCTTTTCTGGGAAAGGGGCGGCCCCCCGCGAGAGGCCGCCGGAATGCGTCACAAGTGGTTCAATTGTTCTTCGAAGCGTTGCTTGGCGCCGCGCGGGATGCGGCCTTCAAGGAAGTCTTCGGGGGCCTCCTCGATCTCGCCCACGGCGACCGTCATCACCATGCCCATGGCATAGTGCGGCTTGCAGCGGATCCCGTAGAGGCCTTCCTGATCGAAGGTGACGACGATCTCTTCGTTGATCTTGCCCTCGAAGCCTTCGGCCCCCTCGGGGATCATTTCGGGCACCGTCTCGGCGTTGTGGCCGCGGTCGGTGGCCAGGAACGTCACCGTATCGCCGGGGGCGAGCTGCAGGAACGCGGGCTCGAAGACCATGGCGCCGTCGTCGCCACGGTTGAGCATCTTTACGTCGAAGTTCTCGGCCGCTGCGGCCCCCGTCAGCGCGAGGCCCAGTGCGAGGCTTGCAGTCAGTGTCTTGAGCATCTTCTTTGTCCTTTCGAGTTGCTGTTGAGCCAACAATAGCGAAAGCCGCTGCGCGAACTTTGCGTTTGCGCAAGAAACGAGAAGAAGATTCTTGATCTAGATCAAATACGGGGCCGAAACGGCGCCCGGGCAGGGCTGCGACCCTGCGAAACACGCGAAATGAAGGGAATCGCCATGAAGATCGACATGACACGCGGACAGCCGGTGGTGGATGCCGCCGACCTTGGCCCGCTGCTGGGCGTGGCCCCGGCGGACGTGCCCACGCTGATGCGCGCCGGAGAGATCACCAGCCGCTTCGAGACCGGAGAGGGCGAGGACGCGGGCCGCATGCGCCTGACGTTCTTTTATAACGGCAAACGGGTGCGCCTGACCTGCACGACGCAAGGCGAGGTGCTGTCGACGATCAAGACCCCCGCCCCCCCGCGCATGTGACAGGGGCCCGTGGGCCGGGGCCGCCGGTGCGTAGTGATATGTCGGGGGGAATTCATGGTGCTGCTGGAGAGAATCGAACTCTCGACCTCTCCCTTACCAAGGGAGTGCTCTACCTCTGAGCTACAGCAGCGCCGATGGCGGGGGAAGTAGACGCAATTGACGGTTCTTGCAAGCCCTCTCTGGACGGTTTTTGCACTGTCGGGTAACAAGCGGCATGAGCAGCAAATCGCACCCCAAGTCGAACCCCACGCGGGAAGAGCGTCTGAAGGCGGCGCTGAAGGCCAATATGGGGCGTCGAAAGGCGCAGGCGCGGGCAAGATCGCAAGCCGAAGCCACAAAACAAGCGGACGAGAGCTCCGCCGAACAGAAAGACTGATATATGGATTCCATTGTCGTTCGCGGCGGTCGACCGCTGTCGGGCCAGATCGAGATTGCTGGCGCGAAGAACGCGGCGCTGACGCTGATGCCGGCAACCTTGCTCAGCGATGAGCCTTTGACGCTGACCAACACGCCGCGCCTGTCGGACATCAAGACGATGACGGTCCTTCTCGAATCACTGGGGGCGGAGATTTCCGCGCTGCAGGACGGCAAGGTGCAGACGATGTGTTGTCACGGCGCGATCAACACCACCGCCGATTATGACATCGTGCGCAAGATGCGGGCGTCCAATCTGGTGCTGGGGCCGCTGCTGGCCCGCGAGGGTCATGCGATCGTGTCGCTGCCCGGCGGGTGTGCCATCGGCGCGCGGCCCATGGATATCCACACCGACGGACTGGCCAAGATGGGCGCGCAGATCGACCTGCGCGACGGCTACCTGCATGCCAAGGCCGAGGGGGGCAAGCTCAAGGGGGCGGTCATCGATTTCCCCTTCGCCAGCGTGGGCGCCACCGAGAATATCATGATGGCCGCGACGCTGGCCAAAGGCACGACCGTGATCAACAACGCCGCGCGCGAGCCCGAGATCGTCGATCTGGCAACCTGTCTGCGCAAGATGGGCGCCCAGATCGAGGGCGACGGCACCCCGACGATCACCATTCAGGGCGTCGAGAAGCTGCACGGCGCGACGCACCCGGTCGTCACCGACCGGATCGAACTGGGCACCTATATGCTGGCGCCGGTGATCGCGGGCGGTGAGGTCGAGTGCCTTGGCGGCAAGGTGTCGCTGCTGGGCGCCTTCTGCGAGAAGCTCGATGCGGCGGGCGTCTCCGTGGAAGAGACGCAGGCGGGCCTCAAGGTCAAGCTCAAGGGCGACCGGCCCAAGGCGGTGGACGTGACGACCGAGCCGTTCCCCGGCTTTCCGACCGATCTGCAGGCGCAGATGATGGCGATGTTGTGCTTTGCCGATGGCACCTCGGTGCTGGAAGAGAAGATTTTCGAGAATCGTTTCATGCATGCCCCCGAGCTTGAGCGCATGGGCGCGGATATCGACGTGCAAGGCGGCACAGCGCGGGTGACGGGGGTCGAGCGGATGAAAGGCGCGCCGGTGATGGCGACGGACCTGCGGGCTTCGGTGTCGTTGATCCTCGCCGGCCTCAAGGCGGAGGGCGAGACGCAGGTGAACCGGGTCTATCACCTTGATCGCGGCTATGAGGATGTGGCTGGCAAGCTGGGCGGCGTGGGTGCCGATATCGAACGGGTGGCCGGATCATGAGCGATGCACGGTTTGAGGACGGGGCGGAACAGCCCCTGCGCCTGAAGGCGCTGGACGCGGATGATCTTGGCGTGATCTCCGGCCTTGTGCAGGATGCGATCTTTCCCGGGCATGAGGTTAAATGGGACCGGTCGGCACGGCGGTTCGCGATCCTGCTCAACCGGTTCCGCTGGGAAGACGCAGACAAGGCCGAGGCCCGCAAGCGCGACTATGAGCGGGTGCAATCGGTGCTGGTGGTCGAGGACGTGATGAACGTGCAAAGCCAGGGCGTGCCCGCGCGGGATGCGGATCTTGTGCTGTCGATTCTGGCGATTGCCTTCACTCCGGGCACGGACGGGGGCGGGTTCGTCGAGTTCACGCTGGCCGGGGACGGCGCGATCCGCGTGGAGGTCGAGGCGCTGGAGGTCGTGTTGAAGGACGTGACCCGCCCCTATGTCGCGCCGTCGCGCAGCAAGCCGCGCCACCCGGACGATGAGGGGTAGGCGCTGAGATGGCCCAGTTTCTGAACAGCGCCGACTCCGGTTTCGAAGAGGCCTTCCGCGCCTTGCTGGCCGCCAAACGCGAAGACAGCCCCGACGTGGACGCGGTGGTGGCTGAAATCATCGCCGATGTGCGCGCGCGGGGTGATCGCGCCGTGCTTGAGCTGACGGCGAAGTTCGACCGGCTTGAGCTTGACGCGGACGGCCTGCGGTTCACCGCGGCCGAGATCGACAGCTATTGCGCGCAGGTGAGCGCCGAGGATCGGGTGGCGCTTGAGCTCGCCGCAGACCGCATTCGCGCTTATCACGCGCGCCAGATGCCGGACGATGAAAGCTGGACAGACGCGGCGGGGGCCAGGCTCGGCTGGCGCTGGACGCCGGTCTCGGCGGCGGGGCTTTACGTGCCCGGCGGCATTGCCACCTATCCCAGCAGCGTGTTGATGAACGCCGTGCCCGCCAAGGTCGCCGGGGTGGACCGGCTGGCGATGGTGGTTCCCACGCCGGACGGGGCGGTGAACCCGCTGGTGCTGCTGGCGGCGCGCATCGCGGGCGTGGACGAGATCTACCGCATCGGCGGCGCGCAGGCGGTGGCGGCTTTGGCTTACGGCACCGAAACCATCGCGCCGGTGGACAAGATCACCGGGCCGGGCAACGCCTTTGTTGCTGCTGCGAAACGACGGGTCTTCGGCAAGGTGGGCATCGACATGATTGCCGGCCCGTCGGAGATTCTGGTGATTGCGGACCGTGACAACGATCCCGACTGGATCGCGCTGGACCTGCTGTCCCAAGCGGAACACGACGAGAGCGCGCAGAGCATCCTGATCACCGACGACGCAGCCTTCGGCCAAGCCGTGGCGCAGGCGGTCGAAGCGCGGCTGCAAACGCTGGAGCGTCGTGCGGTGGCGGGGGCGAGCTGGCGCGATTTCGGCGCGGTGATCACCGTGCGCACCATGGATGAGGCCGTGGCCCTGTCCGACCGGATCGCGCCGGAACACCTTGAGCTTTGCGTGGCCGAGGCCGATGCGTTGGCCGAGCGGATCACCCACGCGGGGGCCATCTTCATCGGCGCCTGGACGCCCGAGGCGATTGGCGACTACGTCGGCGGGCCGAATCACGTCTTGCCCACGGCGCGCTCGGCGCGGTTCTCAAGCGGGCTGTCGGTGATGGATTTCCTCAAACGCACGACCCTGTCGCGGATGAGCCCCGAAGCGCTGGCACAGATCGGACCGGCGGCGGAACGGCTGGCGATCTCCGAAAGCCTCGAAGCGCACGGGCTGAGCGTGCGCGCGCGGCTTGACCGGTTGAACAAGGATTAGCCCCATGGCGAAGATCATCGACATCCAGCTTGACGACGCAGCCCTGCCGCCCCCCACGCCCGAGATCGAACAGGAACGCAAGGTCGCCATGTTCGACCTGCTTGAGGACAATTCCTTTTCGCTGCCCGCGCGCGAGGGTCGCGCGGTGCCGCAGGGGCCGTTCCGGCTGGCCCTGTCGATCCGCGAGCGGCGGCTGGTCTTCGCCATCGCGGAAGAGGGGGGCGGTCAGGCGGGCGAGTTCCACCTGTCCCTTGGTCCGTTCCGGCAGGTGGTGAAGGATTATTTCCAGATCTGCGAAAGCTATTTCGACGCGGTGAAATCCGCCGCCCCCAGCCAGATCGAAACCATCGACATGGCCCGTCGGGGCATCCACAACGAAGGCGCGCGCATCCTGCAAGAGCGGCTTGAGGGCAAGGCCTGCGTCGACATTGACACCGCCCGCCGCCTGTTCACCCTGATTTGCGTTTTGCATTTCGGGGGCTGAGGTGGAGAAGCTGCCCCAGTCGATCCTGTTTTGCTGCGACCACAATTCCGTACGCTCGCCCATGGCCGAAGGGATCGCCAAAAGCCTTTACGGCACAGACACTTACCTGCAGTCGGCGGGCGTGAAGAACGATCTGGAAATCGACGGCTTTGCGGTGCATGTCTGCATGGAATGGGGCGTCGAGATCTGCCGCCACCGCAGCCGGTCCTTCGACGAGATGGTCGAATGGGGCGACGATCTGTCGTCCTTCGACATGATCGTGGCGCTGTCTCCGGCCAGTTTGCGCATGGCGCAAGAGCTGACGCGCAATTCCCATGTGGCGGTGGAATATTGGCCGATCATGGACCCCACCGGACTGGGTGACGCGCGCGAGGAACGTCTGGTCCATTACCGACAGACTCGCGACCAGATTCGCGACCGTCTGATCGACCGCTGGGGGCCCGGCGCGCGCGAAGATGGCGGCGACACCGTCTCTTGACGGCCCATTGATCGGCAAATTTGCCACTTAGCCCTTGAAAACCGCGCGCGGGACGCGCATTTAGTCCTCGTCCGCCGTTTCGCGGATTTCATGATGGAGAGAACATGGCCAAGGAAGAACTGCTCGAATTTCCCGGTGTCGTAAAGGACCTCCTGCCGAATGCGACGTTCCTGGTCGAGCTGGAAAACGGCCATACGATCATCGCACACACGGCAGGCAAAATGCGCAAGAACCGTATTCGTGTTCTGGCTGGCGACAAGGTGCAGGTCGAGATGACCCCGTACGATCTGACCAAGGGTCGGATTAATTACCGTTTCAAATAACGTGGCGGAGACGCCGCGTCTGATTCTCGGCTCTGGCTCGCCCCGGCGGCTGGAGCTTTTGGCGCAGCTGGGGCTGACCCCCGCCGAGATCCGCGCCCCCGATATCGATGAAGACCCGACCCCGGCCGAGAAGCCGCGCGATTACGTGCGGCGGATGGCCCGGGAAAAGGCCGAAGCCTTGCCCTGCGCGGCGGATGAGGTCGTGCTGTGCGCGGATACGACCGTTGCCGTGGGGCGGCGCATTCTGGGCAAACCCGCCGATGCGGCCGAGGCCGAGGCGTTCCTGCGGCTGATGTCCGGCCGACGGCACAAGGTGATCACCGCGCTGGCGGTCAAAACCCCCCAGCGGGTGCAGGTCCGCGATGTGGTCACCGATGTGAAGATGAAGCGGCTTAGCGATTCGGAGATTGCCGGATACCTCGCCACCGACGACTGGCGCGGCAAGGCGGGCGGCTATGCCATTCAGGGGCCGGCGGGCGCGTTCATCCCGTGGATTGCAGGCTCGTATCAGGCGGTCATGGGGCTGCCGCTGGTGGAAACCGCGAACCTGTTGCAGGCCGCGGGCATAAGGATCTGGACATGAAGGCTCGGATGATCGTGTTGGACCATGTGGCCGGCCGCGAGGCTGCGGCGCTGCTGGTCGATGGCAAATTGCAGGACCTGCTGGTGGATGACGACAGCGCCCCGCGCCCCGGTGCGATCTTCCGCGCGATCTGCGACCGGCCGCTGAAGGGGCAGGGCGGCATGATGCTGCGCCTGCCCGAAGGCGACAGCGCGTTTTTGCGGCAGGGCAGGGGGCTGGCCCCCGGTCAGCCGGTGCTGGTGCAGGTGACGGGCTATGCGGATGAGGGCAAGGCCGTGCCGGTGACCGACCGCGTGCTGTTCAAGTCGCGCTATGCGATCGTCACGCCGGGCAAACCTGGCATCAACGTCAGCCGCCAGATCAAGGACGACGGCGTGCGCGACCGGGTGCTTGCCTGCGCCCATGAGGTCGAGTTGGGCGAGGGGTTCGGCCTGATCCTGCGGTCCTCCTGCGCCGAGGCGGCCGACGACGACATTATCGACGACATCGCCGCCATGGACGCGCTTGCGCGGGCCGTGATGGCCGATGACACCGGCGGCGCAGAAGCGTTGACCGAAGGTGACGGACCCCATGCGCTGGCGTGGCGCGACTGGGTCGAGCCCGCACAGGTGGTGACCGACGCCGGCAGCTTCGCCGATCAGGGCGTGCTGGACCAGATCGAGGCATTGCACTCGCCGAAGGTGGGGTTGGGCGGTGGCGCTTTCATGTATGTAGAGCCCACCCGCGCGCTGGTGGCGGTGGATGTGAACACCGGCGGCGACACCTCGCCCGCGGCGACGCTGAAGGCCAATCTGGCCACTGCGGCGGCGTTGCCACGCGCGCTGCGCCTGCGGGGATTGGGCGGGCAGGTGGTGATCGACCTCGCGCCCATGTCGAAAGCCCACCGCAAGCAGATCGAAGCCGCCCTGCGCCGCGCCTTCCGCGCCGACACCATCGACACCGCGCTGGTCGGCTGGACGCCGCTGGGGCACTTCGAGCTGCAACGCAAGCGCGAACGCCTGCCGATTGCGCCGCTTCTGGGTGGGCTGCTCGCATGAGCTGCCCGATCTGCGACAAACCGTCGGCGCCGGCGTATCGTCCGTTCTGCTCGAAACGCTGCGCGGATGTGGATCTGGCGAAATGGCTGGGCGGCGGCTACGCGATCCCGTCAACCGCCCCCGAGGATGCCGAAGACCTCGCCCAAGCGCTGGAAGAGGCCTTGGAAAAGGGTGAAGACGGCCGCGATGGCGGGACCGAAGACCCCGATTTGCCACGTCTTTCCTGACGCGACGCGGGTATTTCAAAGAAAGCCGTTTTCGGGCTGGACAGCGCCGCTCCATCCCCCTAAAACGCCCACACCCAAGGGGTTAACCCCTTCCCGTGCCTGGGTAGCTCAGGGGTAGAGCAGTGGATTGAAAATCCTCGTGTCGGTGGTTCGATTCCGCCCCCGGGCACCATTAGAAATCAAGACTATACAATGGCTTACGCTCATTTGGGTCGGTATCTCCGGTTCGCAGTTTCGTCGTATTTTCCTTGGTGGCACAGTGGTGGCACAGAGCGGGCTGGGTGGCTTATCCGGCCGCATCGGTTTTCGAGAGTATCGGGCAGCGCCTCCGATTTGGCAATCACGGGCCTCAAGTTGCATCAATAAGATCAACGTAAGCCGCAACCTCAGATACGATGAAACGCGTGCTGCAGTTGCCGCGCCCCGGGATTCCGAGCTTTCGCTTCCGAGGAAACTGAGGGTTCTCGCGGCACCAGCGATCAATCGTTGGGCGGGACACGTCGAATAGGCGCATGAGATCCTTGATGGTGCAGTAGCGCCGATTGGAAATCCAGTTTGGAAGCTGCGGGTAGTCGTGTGGTGTCATGCGTCAGGTACCTCCTGCGGTAGTAAATTCAGCGTGGGGATTTTGATCAAAATACTCCTTCCATTCCTCCTCATTGATACCTGCCGCCAGGTCTTCGTGCATTTTCTCTTGCGCAAGCAAGTTGAACGCCTGGGTTCGATAAGCTTCAGCGGTGGCTTCCGAGCGGTGATCTCAGGCGAGCATTGCCAGTTCGACGCCCCGCGCACCCAAGCGACCAAAGGTATTATGCAAATGGGTACGGGCAATATGGCTGCCCGTCCCAAACACTGACGCCCAAGCATAGCTGACGTACCGCGGGTGCGGCTCAGTATCGTCATAGTTGACGAAAAGCGGGCGGCGTTTCTCAAGGCATTCTGTTCTCAAGGCATCCAAATATTCGGTTGAACAGCCCTGCAGAATCAATTGGTCAATAAAGAAGCCGAAGACAGGAAGAATGTACGGTCGATATGCCCGTCCAGTTTTTGAGATCGTGAGGTCGAACTGGTATTGCCTTCCATCCCAGAGAATTTCCTCACCGAACCTCAGCCTGGTATCCGAGACCCTGAGAGGGAAAGGGCAAAACAAGGTGATCGCGACAGCTTTGTTCCGGTACGATTGGGCGGATCGTGGGTTTTGTGTATGGCTTGCCTTGGACAGCATATCCAAAGCCATGCCAAAAATCTCCGAGTATTCTGGAATCAGGTTGATCGCGGCTTGCTTGACTGGTGTGTAGTGCTGGCTCCTGTTTTCGTGCACGCGAATGCGATCGGCCAGATGGTCCAACACAGCTTCTTCCGATCCAAGATACCTCGCGAAATCACGAATTTGCCGAACGGAAGATAGCATGGTCTTGCGCGATAGAGGTTTTTCTCGAGCAATCAAGGATCGCTCATATGAAGTGGCAGATGCGATACACATCGCTTCAGGGGAGCCGGCAACCTGTGCGGCTTTGATAAACTCGCAAGCCTTCGTTTTCATCGTCGCAGCCATAGAGGGGACCGGAACAGTTCCGTATTTCCCGGGCTGTCCGGCATCCATCCGAGCAAACGAGTCCTGCCAATCTTGCGGCAGCTCTTCAAAAAAAACGGAGAACTTGCGTTCCCGAGGTTTATATTTTTTTCGAACCGACGGTTTTCGTGATGCGATCACCCTGTCGAGCGCGCGCAGAATCGGGTGGGCCTCGAAAAGCATCCAAGTAGTTCTGCGCAAGCGAGCGATCTGATAATCAGAACGGTTCTCGGTCGCGACCAACACTACTTCGTAATCGACGGCGTTGGACCGCGCTTGCAGTTCATTCATGAACGCCGTGAGATCGTGCAGATCTTGAGCCGAAAATTTACCATCGGCGATCATACGCAACATATCATCGAGAGCCAGAGTACCCGACCAGCACGAGTCTGCGATGCAGTCCTGTACTCTTGAAAGTGTGCCGCTCCTAATCCTCATGGCGGAACCCCGCCTTTCTTGCAATTTCGCGCTGGACTTCGAAGAGCTCTCTCTCAACATCGATCCATGCATAGTGCTTTCGAACGGTGGCTGACGTATTGTGGAGCAACCGGGCGGCTTGGCCATACTCCCCAGGGTGATCGCGGAGGTAGAGGGTCGCCAGCCCATGCCGGAAGTTATGCGGGTGCATGGGGATCCCAAGATCCCGAGTATGACTGTACAGAGCATTCCCAAACGCGGTTGATGACAAGCGGTCGGCTTTGTAGCCTGGAAACAGATAGTTCGAGTTGCTTGCGGTCGGGAACCGCGGGCGGATTTCTTGAATGAACCATCTCAAAACCTCCACCGCCCGAGTTCTGTTATCGAGAATCTGAGCGTCAATCGGCCGACGGTTCTTGGTTTCTTTTCCGCAAATGGTGATCTTGACTGGCTGTCCTTTGCGCTTCGGCATGAGCAAATTGGCTTCCGGACCAAAAAGCTGAAGGTTGCGCAAGTTTTCGATACGAAGTGGCGATCCCCACAGCGAGATTGAACTCATCGCGGCCAAAACACCGAAGCGGTTGATCCGGTATTCGTCGTTTGGCGAAGACTGACCTCCTCGGAGGATCCGCTTGGAATTGTCCATGAATGTGACATGAAGCGAATGGAATGTGATTTCGGCGGTTCGATCGCCCAGGAGCTTTCGGCAAAATTTCTCGGGCTGCTTAGCCATGACCTGACTGTCCGCATAGCCTTGCCTCAGGATCCTGTTCGTCTTCATCGATTGCTTCATGAAGTCCACGGGGTACCCGCAATGTGCAGCCATAGCGATCATTCGGCCGACGTAAGTGTGAAGCGTTCTTTTTGAGATGGACCGGGAAGGGTCTTGATCTGCGATAATGGCGCGCATGCATTCGATGAAGACATTTTTCTCGAAGACTTTCTGGAGTGGGTCTGTCTCGGGATCCAGAATGTTGAGCTCGATTGCGATTTGAACGAATTTCCGGAGAGCCGCGCGGAACACGCCGATAGCGCCATCACTTGCGTGCCTACCATACTCGTCAAGAATTTCGTCATAGTCGCCTCGGGCAATTTGAAGAACCAAGGTTTCCGCCTGCTCGTTCAGACAGTCCGGAAGCTTTCTCAATGGAGAGCGCCGAGCGCCGCTCGTGAGAACAATGTCGCGCACCGGCAGCAGGGCCGACAGGGATTTCGATTGGGAAATTGACTTGAGTTCCTGGATGTACTTTGTAGCTTTCCTGATGATAGCGTAGTGTTCAGGTGGCATACATTGGCAGATCTCTTCGATCTTTTTTTCGGCGAGCTGGTTTGGCTTGAGGTCAGATCGGCGGCATTCATTCGCAAAAACCGAGACTGAAACAGCTTTCATTCTTCCTTTCGGCAAATCGTTTCTCACTGCATCAAGCAAAATGTTCCAATCGTCTTCTTTTGCTCTCAACTCACGCTCGGCATCCATGGTGCCATCAAACCTTTTGAGAACTGAAATCATTTTCTTTCGAAAAGCGTCGCGTGCCTTGAATGTCTTGAAGTGAGCACAGTCACTTCCGTTGCTGGGAAACTTTGCCCTGAACTTGGAGAGGTCTGCCGGAACGTCTGCCAGCCGATTGACCGAGTAGATAGTTGCACACCGACGCACTTGCGCGATAGTCACGACACGTTGCCTCCGCCCAAGGAGCGCTTTCTTTGATCCAGTCCGCGACATCCTGCATGCTTGGTTCGATCAATTTATCGCTATTCGGAAGTTTGGGTTTAGTGTTCATTTTTTTGTCCTTTGACTGTTGTTTTCATCTTGATGAGGAAGGTCCCAGAATTTTCGACTGCCGAAATGTGCTGGGTGTTCGTCATATTTTTCGCTGTTTCTGTAGTTGTTGGTTGTTTCGTCATTTCGTGTGTTTCGATGCGGCGCTGGGATTTCGTGCTCTCAGCCCGATGCGGGTTCTCGGGCCGCACCGGCGGACCAGCCAAGGCTCTGGTTCCACGTTCCTCGCCCAGGCTTCGATGTGCATCGGCAAGTACCGACGAATGCGAGGTCCAAGGTCATAGTGATGCGGAAGATTCCAACGTGAATCGCAATTGTTGCCGGCGCGGCGGATCGTCTGTGGTGTCACATTCATCCGGGCAGCGAGCAGGTCGATTGAGCAGAGAGGTTCCATCATCCTGGTCAGTGCGTCCTGGCGGACATCATCGATCAACCACATACGCCGCCAGATCTCAGACATGTCACATCGGTCGGCTGGCAGTATCCGCACCCCCAGTCTTTGCAGTACTGGACGAATGGTTGGCATGGACACGTCGAGGTGCACGCTCGCTTTATTCAATGTGACGACATGGCTGCCAACGTGGATTTTAGATTGCTTGGTCATGAAGTGAATTTAGGGCCAGCACCTGGCACGCCCCAATAGGACGGCAGCAACAGAATTGTGGATAAGTCCCTCGTCGACCCGTTGCTTCAACGCAAATCAGTCAGGTTTGAAGCTGTATTTTTCTGTTATATCAATGATCTGATAATTTATTTCCGATGCGAGTAGGGGGGCTTGTACGCAAAGGCGATCTGAGGCCTAAAATTTGTTTATGAGCAGCTATTGCGTAGCATTCTGCGAAAACGGTAATTTTTTTTGAAAAACAAAAGATTGATTTGGTGGTGGTGGCGGCACCGCACATGGCTCATCAAATGAAATTGGAACGACCTCTGCCACCGAAGCTGAGACGAGGCGAAGATGCCGGTGCAAGCCTGTCGGAGGGGAGGCTCACGACATGGAGCTTCGACTGCCCGGTCTGGAAAGCCTGAGTTTGAATTGCATTTGCACGTTCGTACTATGCTTGGCATGCCCGTGATAGCGTCCTCGGGTACCTATGGCATGGTTGGGAATGTCCGAGCCCGCCGTCGTATCGTCGTCTCCGCCCGAGCAGATAAGAATCCAGCTTATCATTTATGGAGATACTCAAACCCTGTTCCACATCAAGGATGGAGCCTCAAAATAATGATGACCAAACATGGGCGAGGGCCGCCGCCTGCGACTCTCAAGGCTCGTCTGCGCCATGCCGCACAAATGTCCGCCGCCAACCCCAAGCGGACTCTATTCTTGAATTTCGTAGGCTCTGGCTTGAGGTAAAGACTTGATGAAACTGCGTTATGATCGCCCCTATTGACTGGAGGTGCTTTGTTCGGCATCTTTTCACTGATGTCTCGTCTTGGCCGTCCAGGTGGGCGCGCCGTTCAAATCTGTCGGACATCGGAAAAATGAGGTACTATCCATGACGACTGCTGATGCAGCCGCGACCCTGTTCGCATTCCCCTACCACAACTGCCGTAACATTTCCTCGCCCGAAGATACGAGCGCGAGCCGGAAAGTATATGCCGGCACAGCGCCCGCGCGTTCGGTGCTGGAACTCGAGGACAACGAGAACGTTCGCGAGTATCTGGTCGAAGCAAAGGGCAAGCAGAAGAAGTCGCCCACACTCGTCCATCAGGCGATCCGCAAAACCCTGAAGGACAATTCGCCGCTTTTCTCAATTCTGAACGGTGGCATCGTAATCGTCGCCCGCGATGCCGAAGTGGACGATAAGAACAGAAAGATGACGCTACTCAAGCCAAGCATCATTAATGGATCGCAGACCCAGGGCGAACTGCGGAAGTTCTACGCCGAAACATTCAATGAGGATTATCAGGAACCGAGTATCCGCTACGAAATCATCGTGACTGACGACGACGACCTGATTGCTGAGATTTCCATCGCGAGGAACTTCCAGAACGATGTGCGGGCCCTGTCCATCGCTGGGCGACGAGGACACATCGACGCTCTCGAAGCACGCATGATCGAGCATTTCCCGGATGTGCGACTGCAAAAGAGTGAGAGCGAACAGAACGACAAGGAAGACACCCTTGACACCGAGAAGCTGGTGCAGGTCACTTTCGCCGCTTTGCCCGTCGAGATGATGGAAAAATTCAAGCGGCAGTCGGACCCCGAGAACAAGGTGTTCTCCTACAGTCAGAAGACGCGCTGCCTCAAGCTGTTCCAAGAATTGGTGGAGAAGCCTGAAAACAAGAAGATCTACGACTGCTTCCTCGACGTAGCACCGATTGCATGGCAACTATACCTCAACTGGAAGCAGCATCAGGGGTTCATCGGTACTGGCATCCGCTCCATCGAACGCGAGGATCGCATGGTCAAAGAGGTGCCCGATGGCCTTATCTTCCCGATCATTGCGGCACATTCAGTTTTCATCCGGAACAATGGCATGCGCTGGCGGATGGAAAGACCCGAGGTCCTGACCGACGCCGACCTGATCCGCACGGCGACGCAAGCGTATCAGGAGATTGCCAACCACAACCCGCAGACTATGGGTAAGACCAAAGGGTGCTATTCGCTCTTGATGTCCGTCACGAGCATCTACGCACGCTTAACCTTGCGGCAGTAAACGCAAAAACCGATGGGCAGGGCAGCTTTAGGGCTGTCCTGACGTCGTAAGACGAAACCGGATAATGTCTCTGCAACGTCAATAACCTGGCCCCTGCTGCCGTTCATGTATTGCAACCGCATTCCTCATTTGATCCGCCATATCCATACCATGCGCGACTTTGCGTACCATGAGGAACACGCCGCCTGTCGTGCGAGCCCATATCTTGCCAATGGCATTCTTTTCGCGGGCCTCCGGTGCACCAATCAGGTGTTCGCCTTTGTACTCCACAACGAAAACCCGGCCGTCATGTAGCTTTGCTACGAAATCCGGATAGAAGCGTCGGCCCACGCGGGGCAATGAAAACGAATTCGGATGCCGCGCCACATTACGCACCCAGACCTCGACCTCTTCAAGGCTATCAAGGCTCCAAGCACACTGAAATTCCTCGCCGTTGAGATCTCCGTCGATTAGAGGAGCACGATCTGGACCCAGAAGGTGTCGATTGAAACGGAAAGCACCCGTCGGTTTGGTAGGCACATTTTGATAGATAGTGTCATCGAACCGGATCACGCGGCTGTCAGACCAAGTAGGTTTCGCCCCTTCATCGAACAGCGCTATCTGATGCGCTCGGGTCTTTTCCTCGTTGCGAATCGTCTGGATCTTCCACCGGATGCGCGCGGCGATCTGATGCTGCCAGTCGATCAGAGTGCGAATGCTGACGTCCCTGTTCGTGACCAGATCTGCCACCATGGCGGCGATCCAGGGCAGCATTTCCGCCTGCGGTATATCCGGCACCCGACATTCTCGCTCCAGCCACTGGACCAGCGATGCCTCGAGGTCCGCGTCCGAAGGAGCATGCAGGCCGGACAGGATCGGCTGCTCTTCTGTCATGCGACTGTAGACCAGCTTCTCACCCTCGAGGTCGATCTCGATGACGTCCTGGGACTTGTGGAAGCTCAGCTCCTGTTCGGTCAGCCGCGCCGGATGGCGATCCAGGGACCAGTCGACGCGCTCCATGATCGCATCTGTCTTGGCGAGGAAGGTCTCGCCCTCCATCTTCACCAGAAGCTGGGGGATCTCGATGACATGGCCCTTCTGGGCGAGCGTTCGGCTGGCCTCTACGGTCGCCCGGTGCTTTTCGAGCTGAGCATCGAAATGGGCACGATCTTCTTCACGCGTGATCTCGCGGACGCCCAGGGCAATCTCGTCGGTCACCTCGCCCTTAACGCCGACGGCCAACGTGCCGTCATCGCGCTGGATGTAGTCGACCCCCTCGTCCTGCCACCCATTCAGGCGTTCACGGGCATCCTCGTTGTCGGGCACGGTGAACTGGAGCACCGGCTTCGGGCGCACTGGATCGGGGTCGAACAGTTCCCCCTGGTCGTTCTGCTCGACACCACGGGGCTTTAGGGACTCCCGAACCTCCTCGTCCGTGAACCCCATGTCGATCAGCTTGTCGGTCAACGCTTGGGCCGCCTCCCTGAACGAGGGCTCCGAGACATGGGCGTAGGCGCAGTTCAGCGCGGCATCCTTCCTGCGCGCCGCATAGGGCATGCGTAGAACCCGGCCCAAGAGCTGCTCAACAGCGCCTCGGCTCTGGAGCCGCTGGGTAGCGCAGAGAACATAGGCTGAGGGGCAATCCCAGCCCTCCTTCAAGGCGTCCACGGTAATCACGTGCCGCGTCTGCTCGGCGGGATCGCGCAGGTTGACGCCGTCGAGTTCGCGCTGCTCGCCGGTTGCAATTTTGATTCGGTCCTCGGGGATCAGCTTTTCCTCGACCAGATAGGTCTTCAGCTCCGCCACCGTGGGGTGACCATTGCGCGCCTGGGCTTGGTAGAGCACCACAGGACGGATATGATCCTTGTCCCGCTTTGCCTTCTCTTCCAGCATGTTGCGGGTGGCCACCGCGCCGGTGACCGCCTCGCGCCAGTCGTCATGCGGCCGGACGCGGATCGGGAGTTTGATCATCTCCTCGTCCTTCAGCGCGCTTGCCGTGACGGAATACAGGATGTTGTTACGGCCGCGCGGGGTTGCCGTGAACTCGACAATGGCCGCAGGTCGGATACGGGCCTGCACCTCACGTGTCAGGCCTGATACGGCGTTGTGCGCCTCGTCGACGATCATCAGGGGGCGCTGATCATAGAGGAGGTTGGCGAAGGAGAATTTCACCGCGCCTTCGGTCAGCTGGTCGTTCTGGGCGGCTTCTTCAGGCGACACGACTTCCATTCCCTCAGTCGGCACGCCGGAGAAATGTGTTTCGAGTTCCTCGTGGTAAGAATAGACCTTGCGTCCGGTGGTGTTCGTTACCCGGAACGCCTGGACCGTGGAGACGACAACGCAAGCTGAACCCGCCAGGTCCTGGGGGCGCAACATCTCGAACTCCGCGATGTCGAACACCCGGACATGGCCGCTAAAATTCTCATCGAGCCTGCGGCGGTAGGGGTGCGTGCGGTCCTTCAACGCCTCCAGCGTCTGGGTCTTGATTGCATCCGAGGGCACGAACCAGAGTGTCAGCGGCCATTTGCGGCGCAGGTAGCTGCGCGTGGCGAGCCGGATCGTCTCCGCCGCGAGAATCGTCTTGCCGCCACCGGTTGGTAGGCGCAGGCAGACATAGGGAACTTCGGGGAGGCTTTGCAGAGGCTGGTAGGTCCGAGGCTCCAGTTTGCGACCCTCAAGGTGTGCGAGCTTTTCCTGCTCTTCGACCGCATGCTGAAAGGCCTCGGCAGGGCCGGTGGCAAGCGCGCGGGCAAAGAAAGCGTCGAGCGTGTCCAGCGTAGCTTTCTGGTAGGTCTTGAGCTGCATGGTCAGGTCCTCGCCGGAATGTCGTAGGGGGTCTGGCGGAACAGGATGCCCTGTTCCTTCAGCGTGGCGTCGGACACGCGGCAGGCGGCGCCGTAGACGACGAGATCGCCTTCGAAATCAGGTGCGGTGGCGGCAAGGTCGTCGCGGATCAGTTTCAGCACCGCACGGGTCAGGACATTGCCGCCCTGCGCGCTGCGATCCTTCAGGATACCATTGTAGAGCAGGGCGACCGCGCGACCGTCATGGACGCCCATAAGCGGCCCGTCCGGCGCCTTATTCATGGGCTGGCGGGTCTCGCTGAACCAGACATGGCGGGCGAGATCGGCAAAGCGGATCGCCGGGTCGATCCGGCCATCTGTGTCAAAGACCGCCTGCCCGAGGGTGCAGAAGCGAAAGCCGCCGCCGCCGTCCCAGTCAACATCCTTGGAGATGCCACCCTGTTCGCCCTCGATGACCTTTTGCAGGCGCAGGGCGCAATGGGGGCGGGCATGGTCGCCCATCTCCACCCCGAGCCAACGGCGGCCCATCTTGTGCGCAACGGCCGCCGTGGTGCCCGAGCCGAGGAAACTGTCGAGGACGAGGTCGCCGGGGTTGGTGGCGATGTGAAGGATGCGCTGAATGAGGCGTTCGGGTTTGGGGGTCCCGAACACTTCTATTCCAAACAGGGCGACAATCTCTTTTTTTTGCAGCCTGTGTATGCCCCACCTCTTCATAGCCCCAAATCGTTTGGGGCACTACGCCTTGTTTTACCTCGGTGAGGAAGCGTTTTCGCTGGGGAATGGCATCGCCTCTTACACCCCACCAAACTTGGTTGTCAGCATCCAATACGGCGAGGTTTTCTTTGCTTATCGACCAGTATCTCCCCTTCGGAGGGCCTTCGATAAATCTTCCGCTGGGAGTCGTGACAGAGTATATTCCAGCGCTGTAGGGGTTCCTTGCGGATAAGTCGCTTGTTTTCCATGGACCTCGTGGATCGTTATCAGGATTTTTATAAGCTTTGTCCTGCTTCTCTCCGCGCGGCATCAAATTTGGAATAAAATGATCGGCGCTTTTTGCGTAAATCTGAATATGGTCGTGGTCGTCCGAGAAATGGCGGGCACTTGATTTAGGTGAATAGTTCTTTCGCCATATCACGTTTGCTATAAAATTCCGCCGCCCGAAGATCTCGTCCATGACAACCTTGAGGTAATGCCCCTCGTTGTCGTCAATCGATACTCAGATAGAGCCATCCTCGCTCAGGAATTCCCGCAGCAGCATCAGCCGCGGCACGATCATCGCCAGCCATTTCGCGTGTTCCATGCTGTCATCGTAATGCTCGAAGGCAGACCGCGTATTGTAGGGCGGGTCGATGTAGATGCATTTGACCCGGCCCGCATAGAAGGGCAGCAGCGCCTTCAGCGCCTCAAGGTTGTCGCCCTGCACCAGCAGCCCCTCATCGCCCGCGCCATGGCTCAGGTCGGGCACCTCGTCAAGCAGCCGATACGGCACCCGATCCGCCGCCCGCAGATCCTCATCCCTCGTCAACCATTGCAATAGCGGCATGCCCGTCCCTCGTTCTTTCCACCGGATCTTCGTGGCCAGCTTGTCGGCGGCAGGATAGGCGATGAGGGGACCGGGGGAAAGCGGTCAGATAGAGGTCATTCCCGACTGGCGACAACCAGAGTGCTTTGTCGCCATAGCGACCGAGGAAGCTCTGCGGTATGCAATTCAGGATGTACCTCGGACAATCTCTTCATTCGAGCCTTGGTGAGAGTGCAGTTTATTGCTGTAGCGCTGACTCCAAGAGGTTGAGAACGCCCTTGGCATCGACCTCGAAAGCAACCTTGTGTGACGGGCGGTTGTCCCATGCGCCGGGCGGGTAGAACGTGTCGACGTCCCGCAGTATGGTTTGGCCCCGGGCGATCCCTTCGCGAACCACCCTTACGGGCCCTTCGCGGAAGGTGAACAATTCTGGTGAAATCGCGCAAGCAACCGCGGAAGAGTCATGGACGTAGAAGCCGTCAATGCCAAATCGGTCGTGGTATCGAGAATAGAGCTTGGAGGCGTCGCGAACGAGCTTGGCCGCCGTGTCGCCAGACTTTACTCCGGCGAACATCTCTTCGGTCATCATCACTTGCCTTGTGACATCGAGCCCCACGGCATGGACGGTCCAATTCGCTCCGAACACAATATCAGCGGCTACAGGGTCACCGATGATGTTGGCCTCGGCCGCCGGAGTGACGTTGCCGTTGCCTCCTCCAAAGGCCCCACCCATGATAATGACGTCACGGATATAGTTCGGGAGCTTCTCGTCATGCATCAGGGCAAGAGCGAGGTTCGTCAAACGACCGACGGCGACAATGGTTACATCCCCACCTGCCTTCCTCGCCAGATCAGAAATCAAGACATGTGCTGGTCGGGGGTCGGGTTCCTCAGATACTGAAGCGGGGGCCAGTCCGCCCAAGCCGTCAACACCATGAATGAACTCAGGGTATGGGCCCGCATCGCCGGAAAGTGAAAGTGCAGCCCCACGCGCGACCGGCGCGTCGAACCCGAACACCTCGCGCAGCCAAAGGGCATTGCGAGTGACATCATCGATATCAGCGTTACCGAAGATCGTGGTCACGCCAATGAGATCGAGGGCGGGATGGCGATGCGCCAGCAACAAAGCCGCCGCATCATCCACGCCAGGATCAGTATCAAAAATAATCTTGCGTGTCATGAGAGCAGCGACGGATAGAGCAGAGCCTTGCCTGCCGCTTTCTTCTTTTCATCCCAGCCCGCCAGTATCTGGACCGCCCTGGAGGCCACCGCGCAGCAACGCTTCGTGGCTTCGGGGTCCTCGGAACGCTCTTTGGTGACACGGTTTGCGCCAACGAAACAGATCATCCCGCCGCGGTAGCCAAACAGCTGGCAGAGTGTGAAAATCGTTGCGGCTTCCATCTCGAAATTGGCGACTTTGGCACGTCGCAAGTCGTCGAGAACGGTGTCCATATGGGATTGACGGAAGTCTCCGGGCATGGGGTTGATTTCGCCGGCGTAAAAGCTGTCCACGCTTGCGGCGAGACCGGTATGATAGGTTTCACCCATTTCTTCAGCGGCTTCGATCAGAGCGAGGACGCATTCGTAATTGGCTACCGCAGGGTAGGACTTGTCGACATAGGCGTCGACCGTTCCCGTCAGTCGAAGAGCTCCCGTGGCGATGATCAAGTCGCCTGGTTTCATCTCGGGTTGCAAAGCGGCACAGGAGCCGACCCGGATGAATGTGTCAGCACCACAATTGCTGAGTTCGGTCAGCGCAATATCCGTCGACGGGCCGCCAACTCCATGGGAGCAAGCCGAGATATCGGTGCCGCCGGAGAGACCGCGGATCGTGCGGAACTCTCGGTGATGCGCGACTTCGTCGAACCTGTCCCAGCATTCACCAATTGTTCCAACCCGTGCCGGGTCACCGGGCATCAAGACGTATCGAGCGACCTCCCCTGGTTTGGTATGGAGATGCATTTGTTTGCCGCCGGGGTGGATTGGGGTGTGTTCTTGGGTCATGGCGCATTCCTTTCTTTCAGGCACAGCTTCTCACGGGCCTGGCGGTCCAGACCTCATGAGAACGCTGTTGTTTGGGATTATTTCGTTGGAACGAACTCGGTTGAGTAAAGGCTGTCGGGATCGAGGTCGGCATCGAAATCCGTAAACTCTTTCAGAACAGCCATGGTATCGGCGACCACGCCGGTATCGAAGGCGCAGGGGCCGTTCTCACGGGTGAACTCGTTGAACACATAGCTTTCCTGCCGCCGGAGTTGCTCGGCTTGCTGTTCCGGCTCAAGTTGGTCGTTCATCTTCAGGACAGCTTCAACTGTCTCATCAGGATGCTCATAGGCATAGGCATAGCCGCGCACGGTGGCGTCGACGAAACCCTGAACAGTGTCCGGATTTTGCTCCATGAAGTCGCGTGTCGTAAAGATTACTTCAGCATTCGTGTTAACGCCAAAGTTCGATGGCAGGATTACATTGGTTTCAATGCCGGCAAGCTCGACCGCGATCGGTTCATTGACGGTAAACCCTGTTTTGGCGTCAACGTTGCGGTTGATAAGCAATTCCGTCGAGGGGGACACCACAAGTTCGATATCGTCGAGGGAAACCCCTTCGCGGGCCAGCATCGCCTGCACAAGCACCCAAGGTCCCCCCTCGTTGTAGGCCAGACGCTGGCCGACCAGATCATTTGGCGTTTCAATACCCTTGGAGGCCAAGGTTATTACTCCGCCGGGATGGTCTTGGAAACACGCACCGACCATGACGATGTCCATACCCTGCGCGGCACCGAGAAGCAGTCCGCTGATG
The DNA here is from genome assembly GCF_003072065.1 of Thalassorhabdomicrobium marinisediminis. Taxonomy (GTDB): domain Bacteria; phylum Pseudomonadota; class Alphaproteobacteria; order Rhodobacterales; family Rhodobacteraceae; genus Octadecabacter; species Octadecabacter marinisediminis. The sequence continues at coordinate 125,402 of NZ_QCYG01000005.1, read as the reverse complement.
TCATGGGTTCCAAATGTGTTGGATCCGGTTGCAACGAGGGCTGTCGAGTTCAAATTCGGCCCGCCGGGCAAAATTTCCACATCGAGCCCAGCGTCTTCGTAATACCCCTGATCGAGGGCCATGACGTAACCCGCAGCTTGAACGTTCAAGATCCAGGGCAGCCGCAGTGATACGGATTCAAGCTCATCGTCCTGCGCGGCACCTGATGTGGCAAGTACGGCAAGCACGGATGCGGCAATGGTCGTGACATTCTTCATATCGTTAACTCCTTGTTGGATGGATTTTTCGGCGTCAGGCGTCTATGCGCGCCTCTGGCCAATAGAGAGAAAACCGCTCGATCAATACGACGACATAAAACAGTGCGATGGTGGCAATGGACGAAGCAACGATTGCCGCGAACAACATGGTCGCATCCATTTGATAACCTGCTGTAACGATAAGCGTGCCGATGCCGGAATTGGCCCCGGTGAACTCGGCAACGATCGCTCCGATCACGGACATCGATGCGCTGATTTTGGCGGCTGCGAATATATAGGGCAGGGCGGCATACAAACGCGCATGGCGAAAGAGTTGTGCTTTCGAGGCGCCCGCAATTCGAAAGAACTCGACAGTCTGGGAGTCGATCGTACGAAAGCCTTTTACCGCGTTCACAAGCGTCGGGAAGAAGCAGATCAATGCGGCGATCGCCACCTTGGGAGCGATTCCGTAGCCAAGCCAAATGGTGAGAAGGGGCGCAATCGCCAGGACGGGGATGGTCTTGATGGTGATTGCCCAGGGAAACAGAGCGCGCTCAGCAGTGCGCGAGTATAGGAACAGAATTGCCAACGCGATCGCCACAGCGGTTCCCAGGGCGAAACCCAGGATAGCAGCCAACATAGTAGCCCAGAGGTTCTTCAGTAGCATTTGCCAGTTCTCCGCCATCTCGAGAAAGATAACGGACGGCGGTGGCAGCAAGAATGAAGGGACGTCGAACCAGTCTACGCTAAACTCCCACAAAAGCATGACCGCCCCAAAGAGTGCCAAGGCGGGCCAAGTCTGCCGCAGTCGTCCGGCGAGGGAATGGGTGTTATTCATGCAATAATTCCTCCAATTCAGCCAGCTGACGTAAATAGCCTGTATCAGCGTGAGCAATCCCTCCCTTTGGGCGCGGGTTCTCAACGGAGATGATGGATTTCACACGACCCGGTCGAGCCGCGAGCACAACGATCCGATCGGAAAGATAGAGCGCTTCGCTCAGGGAATGCGTAACGAAAAGCACGGTATGGGGACGCTCTGCATGAATACGGATGAGTTCGTCATGCATCTCTCGACGGGTGAATTCGTCGAGGGCGCCGAATGGTTCATCCATCATAAGAATCTCGGGTTCATAGCTGAGCGCGCGCGCGATCGAAACGCGCTGCCGCATGCCGCCGGAGAGCTGTGCGGGGTATTTATTTCCGAAGTTCGAGAGGCGGACGAGATCCAGCAAATCACGGACGCGCTGTTGTCGTTTGGCCTGAGGCGCGTGCCGAGAAAGCTGCATTGCCAGTTGTATATTCTCGGCAGCCGTCTTCCACGGCAAGAGTGCTGCATCCTGGAAGACAAAGCCAAACCTCTTGTCTTTCTGATATTCGCCGGGGGACATTCCCATCACCGAGATATCACCAGAAGTGGGAGGCAAAAGGTTCGTGATACAGCGAAGCAACGTCGATTTTCCGCAGCCGCTTCGGCCCACGATAGAGACGAACTCTCCGGGTCGCACATTGAGATCAATCTCGTCCAGCGCGTGCACCGCAGTCTTCCCGGCCCCGAAGCGCATCGAGACGTTCCGGACGTCAATCGCAAGCGTTGCGGCCTTTCTTGCGTGCTTTTCTATATCATCATGCATCACGTAAATGTCTCGGATCCTCTATCTTCGATGATCATGTGTCACCCGTTTCGAGCTCAACTGTTTCACCGCTCCCGGCACTCCACCAGAACCAATTTTAGGGTTGTGTGATCTAATTTTTAGTGCACTTTGGGTGGATGGCTCATTTGCGCATTGCATATCGCTACTTCGCCCAAGCCGTTCGTGATGGTTCGATCCGGCGGGCGTCCGAGAACCTCAACATCGCTTCGTCGGCGGTCAATCGACAGCTTTTGTTGCTTGAAGAGGAGTTCGGTGCGCCCTTGTTTCTGCGACTACCGCGAGGGATCAAGCCCACCCCGGAAGGGAGCCTTGTCCTTGAGTATATCCGGCGCTGGCAGGATCAGGACCGAGTCCTGGAAGAGGAAATTGCAGCCTTGCGTGGTGGCGTTCGCGGTACGATCAGGATCGCCGCTGCCGAGTCCATCACCGAAACCATTCTGCCTCAAGCCATGAGCGAATTTCGCGAGCAGTATCCTAAGGTGGATTTCACCTTGATATCCGGTGACAATTTTTTCCTTACTTCAGAGCTCACTTCAAAGGAAGCCGAGGTCGTTATCGCGTTCGATGTGCAAGATCGGCTTCGGGCCTCTTTTGTGCATGAAATCACGTCGCCTCTCGGAATAATCTGCTCTCCAAACCATCCTCTGGCAGCCAAGAAAGAAGTTAGCTTGGCCGATTGTTCGTTTTACCCGATGATTATTCCGGGGGATGCTTGGCTGCAAAATTCTGGACTATCGGGAATTATGTCGGATGCAATTCGGGACGAGCAGATAGCAGTTCGCGCGGAACGTCCCGGGATGCTGAAGGCCATGGTCGCATCGGGAATTGGGGTAGCGATGTTGACATATTTGGGTGTCGAGCGTGAGATCGACGAAGGGCGGCTATCCTGGGTTCCGCTTGTGTCTGGAATAATCCGACCCGCTGTTATTTCTGTCTTGGTGCCGAAGGATTGGACGCCCGCGACCTCTTCGCGAGTGTTCTTGGACATATTGATACGTGAGCTATCCGCCGCGCGCGTAGGACCGACCTGATTTGATTTGTCTTTGGCAAAACTGACCTGACGCTGCCGCTCCAAGACGTTGGGTGGACTCGTAAGCTCGTCTGCAGGCGGCGGAACGTGCAAGCGATACCCAGCGGCACACGATTTTCCTTTGCGTCAAGCCCTTGGTAGCTTGAACTTCCCTTGAGCGCAAAAATGTCTATCATCAGTGGCAAGGAGGCCAACTTGCTGAGTGATTTCGAGTTCAGAAAACGCGACTAGAACAGTGCGACCGGTCTCAAAGCCTATATCCAGATCGTCGACGCTTGGTCCTTGAGCGATAAAGAAGCTGCCGAGTTGGTGGCCATGTCAGAAGAAGCCTGGGCAGAAGCGAGAGGACCTGACTCTGCAGGTCCCCTCAGCCAGGATCAGCTTCTGCGGCTCAGCGGTATCCTTGGCATCTACCAGTCGCTTGAATTGTTTTTCTCCAAGCCCATGGCACGAGACTGGCTCACCAAACCGAACGACGGGCCATTGTTTGGTGGGCTTCGCCCGGTCGATGCGGCTCTTGCGGGTGGGCTGCCCATGATTGTCCAGATCCGCGACCATGTGGACGCTTTGCTCCAAGGCAACTGAGATGCTTAATGAGGATGCTCTTGATGGCGGTCATCACTTTCTGCCCCGCAGTATCATTTGCGAAAATAACCCGCTTATTGCCAAATCACTCATACCCGGTTTGCTAAAACAAATTCAGGCCCTTTGCGAAAAATTTGCCGTAATCATTTGTTTTAAATTTATTTATTGACTTGATGACTTGGCGGTTGCCAGTGTGAAGTTGCGTATCAAAATTGAACAAACGTTACCGTGAAAGATATTATTCCCCATGTGACGGGTAGGGTCGCTATCTTGTCCGACCTCCACTGCGACAGCTACGCTCGTGCAGGCCGGGATCCCGTTGGCGCACATGGTCTCGACTCGATTATTGACGGTTCGCTTGATGCCGTGATTATTGCTGGCGATCTGACAAACGGTCCGCCCAGGAGGTGGGGCAGGGCCTTGGCGCTGCTGACGCGATATGTAGCTCCCGGGAAAATTTACCTCCTCCCCGGGAACCACGATTACTACAATGGCGCGTTGACGGATGACCCGCTTCTTGAAGCGCAAGCACGTTCGGCAGGAGCGCATTTCATCCAGAAGTCCCAGTTGTATCACGGTGACACACGTTTCTTGTGTTGTACGCTTTGGACTGATTTCGATCTGTTGGGGGATGCGGGCGAGGCGATGCGTGTCGCCCAGAGGGTCATGAATGACTACGAGAAAATCTGGAAAAGCAGTTTCGCGCCGTGCTCCGAGGAGGTTGAACTCGGGTGGGGCTCAGTTGCCCGGCTTATTGACCCAACTGATATTCTTGCCCTTCACCAAGATCATAGAGCGTGGTTGACGGAAAGTCTGAACGATCCGCACCGCTTCGATGAGGGCGGGCGGACAGTTATCGTCACCCACCATGGTCCCCACGAGGCTGTTGCGGGCCCGCTCGACAGTCTCACGCCAGCTTTCCATTCAGATATGAGTGATATGATCGAGCGCTTTAACCCAAATGCTTGGTTCTTCGGCCATTCCCATAGGAGGTTGCGTGCCACTGTCGGTGGAACCGATATCCGCAATGTGAGCGTCGGCTACCCAGATGAAGTCGGGCGCCAGGAAGCGGGTGACTTGTTCGATGCCTGCCTGTGGGAGAGTTGACGTGGACCCCAACGCATCTGATCTCGAACTCTTGAATGGTCTCCGACAGGCGAACCCTGAGGTTGTATCGGGCGCGCGCGGCAAACTTTTTGTGGTGGCAGACACGCTACCGGATGACATCCTCGCATCCTTGGAAAGCTCTGGTCGCCCAGTAAAGTATGTCAAAGTTGATGCTGTCTGGTGTGTGCCGATCGAGGTTTGGCTATCTTGCAAGCGACGACTGCAATCAGAATTGATGAGGCGCATGACTGTCCGATCTCTGGCGCTTGGTCGAGTTGGTCCCTCGTCAAGTGACCTCGAAATGGCACCGTCCCTGTCGCATTGGATTGGGGTCAAAGATCCTGCGTTTGGTGGCGCAATCTTGATAGGACAACAATCCGGGCATCCGTCCTTGAAGGGAAAGTTCATCAACACATCGCGTCTCTGTGGTATCGATCCCGGCGGCAATTGGGCCCGCACAGCAACGCGATGGTATCGTTTGGAAGCTCCAGCAGACCCAGAAGACGTTTGCCGGCTATACGGCGCTCCAGGAATTTCCGGTAGCAATGCGCTCGAATTGGCAGACATCCAGGTACTGGTGGAGACAGATCAAGCCTCCGGAGTGGAAAAGGATGAATAGTTCGGGATCCACCGGGAGTCCAGGATCTCGGGGGATCTCGGATACCAAATTGCGCTGCGCACTTGGAAAAAGCTATGGTAGGCGCAACCGGCTTTCAGGACAAAGCTTTTGCGAGCTTATCTGATGCTTTTGAACCGCAAGATAAGTCGTGGATAAAACACCGGATTGCCGATCCAGGCGAGCTGCCATACGACCCGTCTTGGATGTACTCTGGGGATGGTAGGAGTGGAGAGACTCGAACTCTCACTATGACGGTCATCTACCGCTCAAACGGGTTTATAAATCCCATTGCCGCACCTGCGCACTCCCGAAACTGCTGAGAATCAGGCAGGTATTCGGAAGTGGGGGCGCGGTGTTGTCATGCGTAGACAATTGCCCAGAACCTGTGCTCTTGACAAGTGGAAGTTGTTATATCCGTTCACGTGTCGGACAAAGAACTCGGCTTCGGTTTGGTGAGCGGGGCATAGCTGGGGCTGCCGGTGAGCGCTGCACCGCTTCAGTGCGCGGTTCCAATCTCGAAAGGCTCGGCTGCGGCAAGGCTTGCGATGTCGGCCAATTCGCCGATTTCGGCGAGATCGAGCCGCCCTGTGCCAAGGCGCACGTGCCCGGTGGGGCCCAAAGAAAAGCTTTCACCGGGGAGGGCGGAGATCCCGTGCGCGGCAAGGGTGATCAGGGCAAACGTCTCGGAGTGCACCGGAAGATACAGGCTGAGACCAGCGCCGTCGGGCACGTCGATGCCGCGATCGCGCAGGGCGCGGGCGAGGGCGTTGCGGCGCTCGCGATAGGTTTCTCCAGCGGATTGGACGCCCGCGCGTGTTGTATCATCGGACAGAAGCCAAGCGACGGCGGATTGCAGGATGCGACTGGTCCAGCCGGCGCTGAACGCGCGGAAAGACTGCACCCGGTCAACGAGGTCTTCGGAGGCCGAGAGCACCGCCATCCGCAAATCCGGCCCGAAGGACTTCGAGAAGGACCGGATGTGAATGACGCGGTCGGGCAAGCGGTCGCCCAAGGAGTGCGACGGTGCCATTGCAATGTCGCCCACGCCATCGTCTTCGATGATCAACGTCTCGCTTCTCTCCAGAACGCGACCCAGTTCCGACAACCGTTGCGCGGGCAGATATTGGCCCGTCACCGAGCTGATGACGGGCTGGTAGATGAAGGCGACCGGCTTTTGCGCAAGTGCGGCTTGCAGCGCCTCGGGCTTGGGGCCGGAAAGGTCGCTTTCGACGGGCAAGATACGTGCTCCGAGGTCTTCGAGGATGTCGAGCAGACGCATCGAAGTCGGCATCTCAAGCGCGACGGCGGATCCGGGGTGCACAAGCGCGTGGAGCGTCAGATAGACGGCGTTGTAGCCGCCGTTCGTCGCCAACATCGCGGCGGATTGGAACGGCCATTGCGGGCGCAAAACGCGTTCCAGTTCGGGGAGGATCCGCACCCGTTCGTAGCTGTTGAGCTGTTCGGAGCGCGCGCCATGCACCAAAGCTTCGTCCAGTGGCGGCAGGAGGGACAGGTCCGGCACTGCCAGCGTCAGGTTGCGGGCACTGGGCGAGAAATGCCCCTGCGCGGACACACGCAGGGGGCGGGGGGACAGGTTGGAGGCGCTGACATAGGTGCCGTTCCGGCCCCGGCCCGTCAGCACCCGCAGGCGGCGCAGCTCTTTCCAGGCTTCCGACAGGGTGCTGGGGCTGATCCCCATAACAAAAGCAAGGTCCCGCAGCGAGGGCAGGCGGGCGCCGACCGGAAGAACGCCGGTCCGCACAAGACGCGCGGTATCGCGTGCGAGGCCTTGCGTGGTGCGATCCGTCAGGTGGGCTGCAAGGTCTTCCGCGTCGATCGTTGTCATCTGTCACCCAGAATGTTTGCGCCATTAATTTAAATGTTCAGTAACCTAATAACATTTGTCATCGCGCTGGCAAGCCTCCTATCAATTTGGCAGCCGATGCATAGGGGAGTTGGGCATGACATTGAAAATCCGTCTTGCTGTGAGGGACTGGGACTACCTCACCCCGATGATTCTGGGGGATGTAAGCTCATCGACCCTGTCGGTTGAGGTGGACCGGGTCTCGACGATGCCCGTCGAGATCGGTGGCGCTTCGCCTTATAACGCGGGTGAGGCGTCCTTCAGCCGGCACCTGACCGGTCTGGCGCAGGGCGAAAGCGAGACGGTCGCAGTGCCGAACTTTCTGATGCGCGGGTTTCGTCATGCCTGCATCATCACCCGCAAGGACAGCCCGCTGACGACGATCGAAGCCCTTGCCGGAAAGCGCATCGGGGTGACGGGCTGGCAGGATTCGGGGAACACCTGGACGCGGGCCATTCTGCGGCACGCGGGGGTCATGACGGACGATGTGGCATGGTATGCTGGACGTCTGACCGCGGACCACCCGATCCAGGATCGGCTTGGCACATTCCACCAGCCGGGCCGGATCGAGGCGATGCCCGATGAAGAGCCAATGATGGACAGTCTGGCGCGGGGCTGGTTGGACGCGGTCTTCACGCCCTTCATGCCCACCGGGTTCTTCGCGCCGGATTCGGAGTTTCGGCAGCTTTTGCCCGATTGCCGCAGCGCCCAGGTCGCTTATTTCCACGATGTTGGTTATGTTCCGGGAATTCACCTGTTGACGGTGGATCGTAGCCTTGTCGAGGCGGAGCCATGGGTACCGCAGGAGCTGAGCGATCTGATCGACCGGTCGCGGGCCATGTGGACGGAAAAGCGGCGCCGCTATGCGGAGACCACTCCGTTCATGCTTGACGAGATGCTGTACACCGCCCGATCCTTGCCCGCGTCATGGGACGCAAGCGGGGTCGAGGCCAACCGCAAGATGACGTCTGACTTTATCGGTCAGATGCACGACCAGGCCATTTTGCCAAGACTGCTGAGCGTCGAAGATGTCTTCGGCGCGGCGGAAGAGGCGCGGAAAATTGCCTGATACTTTAACCTCAAGGGAGAAAACCATGATGACCAAACCAATTCTGAGCCTCGCGCTTGCGGCGCTTGTCGCACCGGCCGTGGCGCTGGCCGAACAGGACTACAACGAAGATCTGAACGCCCGTCTGCCCGAAGAGATTCGCGACGCCGGGTCAATGATTGCCGTGACCAACGGCTCGTTCCCTCCTTATGAATTCGTCGAAGGGCGTGAGCACACCGGCGCCACTGCCGATCTGGCACAAGAAATCGCCCAGATCCTCAGGGTTGAGATCACTCACGCGACGGTTGCCGGCCTGCCGGCCTTGCTGACCGGGATCGGCGCAAACCGCTACCAGTTCGCAATGGGCCCCGTCGGGGACTTCCCGAAACGCCGGGATGCGAATGATTTCGTTGACTGGGTGCAGGAATACGTCGTCTTCGCCGTTCAGGCCGGAAACCCCGAAGGCATTGTCAGCCTCGACACGACCTGCGGCAAGCGGATCGCGGTGATGTCGGGCGGCTCGGCCGAGCGGGTGATCCTTGCGCAATCCGAAAAGTGCGAAGCCGAGGGCCAGCCGGCGATCGAGGTTCAGTCCTATACGGACCAGCCAAGTTCGATCCTGTCGGTGCGCTCTGACCGGGCGGATGCGTTCTTCTCCTCGCAGGCTCCGCTGACGTATTTCGTCCAGCAGTCCGAAGGGGCGCTTGAGCTGTCCGCCGTCGGCCAGTCCAATGGCTTCCCGAGCCTTGTGCAGGGCGCCGTGGTTCCCAAGGACAGCCCGCTGGGTCCGGTTCTGCGCGATGCGTTCCAGATCCTGATGGACAACGGCACCTATGAAGAAATCATGACCAAATGGGGTCTTGAGAACAACATGATCGACGCGCCCGGCATCAACCTCGGCGAGGCACTCTGATCATGGTCGATGTGTCCTCTCCCCAATCGAAATCGCGTCCTGAGGCCTTGCCGGATCGTCAGTCCGACGACCTGCGCGACGTCGCGAGGGCACATCGACCTATCCCCAAGGGCAAGGTGCTCTTGTGGGTCGTGGTGCTCTTGTTTGCTGCGGATTTTGCCCGCGCAGTCGGCACCAACGAGAATTTCGGCTGGCCGGTGGTCGCGGAATTCTTCTTCAACCGGACGGTTCTGGAAGGCCTTTGGGTCACGATCTGGCTGGCGGTCGTCAGCATGGTGCTGGGCGTCATGCTTGGGCTTCCACTGGCCATCGCGCGGATGTCCAACGATCCGCTGGCCAAATCCATCTCGGGGCTGTTCGTCTGGTTCTTCCGCGGCACGCCGCTGCTGGTGCAGTTGATCCTGTGGTATAACCTGTCGTTCCTGTTCCCGGAAATCTCTCTCTCGATCCCGTTCGGGCCGAGCCTTGCGGCCTGGAATGCCAACGATCTGATCACGCCGATCACAGCCGCGATCATCGGGCTGGCGCTGAACGAGGCCGCCTATATGGCCGAGATCATCCGCGGCGGGCTGTTGTCCGTCGAACGCGGACAGAAGGAAACCGCCGAAGCCTTCGGCATGAAACCGATGCGGGCCCTGTGGCGGGTCGTGATCCCGCAGGCCATGCGCAGCATCGTGCCGCCTTCGGGCAACCAGTTCATCAGCATGATCAAGGCGACCTCATTGGTGTCGGTGATCGCGATGGCGGACCTGCTGTATTCCGTGCAGTCGATCTACAACCGCAACTTCGAGGTGATCCCGCTGCTGATGGTGGCCGTGATCTGGTACCTTCTGATCGTCTCCGTCCTCAGCGCAATCCAGTCCCGGATCGAACGCTACTATGCCCGCGGTGACCAGCAGCGCGTGGTGTTCGACAATCCCGAAACCGTAACCACCCAGGAAGAGGCCCCGCTATGACCGCAACCACCGCACAGGCCCCGATCCTGCGGGCGCGCAACGTCCACAAGGCCTTTGGCAGCAATGAAGTGCTCAAGGGGATCGACATGGACATCGCCCCGAGCGAGGTGGTCGCCATTCTGGGGCCGTCCGGGTCGGGCAAGTCGACGCTGCTGCGTTGCATCAACCGTCTGGAAGAGATCAACAAAGGCTTCATCGAAGTGGATGGAGAACAGATCGGCTACAAGCTGCAGGGGGATCGCCTTGTGGCGCTGGGGTCCGCCGCCATTGCGCGCCAGCGCAGCAAAATGGGCATGGTGTTCCAGAGCTTTAACTTGTTCCCGCATATGACGGTCCTTCAGAATGTCATCGAGGCACCGGTGGGCGTTCACGGGGTCAAACGCCGCGAGGCTGTCGAGCTCGCGACCGGTCTGATCGAGAAGGTCGGCTTGGCGGACAAGCTGAACGCCTATCCGCGCCAGCTGTCCGGCGGGCAGCAACAGCGGGTGGCGATTGCCCGTGCGCTTGCGGTGAAGCCGAAGATCCTGCTGTTCGATGAGCCGACCTCGGCGCTCGACCCCGAATTGGTGGGCGAAGTTCTGGCCACGATGAAGGATCTGGCAAAGCAGGGTTTGACGATGATCGTGGTGACCCACGAGATCGGTTTTGCCAAGGAAGCGGCCGACCGTGTCATCTTCATGGACGGCGGCCATATCGTGGAACAGGGCAAGCCCGAGGAAATTCTGGTGAACCCCCAGCGGGAACGCACCCGCGAGTTTTTGCACCGCGTCCTGTAACCCTTTTGCTGAATTGACATGAAAGGCGGATCGCGGCCTGCGGTCTGATGTCCTATGACCAAATTTGCCACGATTGAAGACTTCAAACAGGCGAAGGCTGATCTTGTCGACCTGCGCCACCACCTGCATGCGCACCCCGAATTGTCCCATCAAGAGGTGAAGACTTCGGCCTTGGTAGCCCAGAAGCTGGAAAGCTGGGGCTATGAGGTGACGCGCAATGTGGGCGGCCACGGCGTGGTCGGGCAGTTGCGTGTGGGCAATGGCAACCGCTCGGTCGCGATCCGCGCGGATATGGATGCGCTGCCCATCCATGAGGCCAGCGACCACGCACACGCCAGCACGGTTCCGGGGGTCATGCACGCCTGTGGCCACGACGGCCATACGACGATGTTGTTGGGGGCGGCTGAGTATCTGGCCCGGACGCGGAACTTTTCAGGCACGTTGAACCTGATCTTCCAGCCAGCGGAAGAGGTGGGCCGCGACAGCGGGGCGGTGGCAATGATCAACGACGGTCTGTTCGAGCGGTTTCCCTGCGATGCGATCTTCGGGCTGCACAATCACCCCGGTGCGCCGGCGGGGCAGATCCTCATGCGGTCCGGCCCTTTGATGGCCGCCGCGGACACGGTCCGGATCACGCTTCACGGCAAAGGCGGACATGCCGCGCGGCCACACCTGTGCATTGATCCCATCGTTGTCGGGTCGGCCCTTGTCATGGCGCTGCAGACGATCGTGTCGCGCAGCATGGATTCCACCGACACCGCAGTTGTCACGGTGGGCACCTTCCACGGTGGCACCGCGACGAACGTGATCGCCGACAAAGCGACGTTGGAACTCAGCGTACGTACCTTCACCCCCGAAGCCCGTGCTCTGATCAAGGCGCGCATCTACAGCATCGTCGAAGCGCAGGCCGCGTCCTGGGGTGCGAAGGCCGAAATCGAATATGACAGCGGCCATCCGGTCGTTACCAACGCGCCCGAAGAAACCGCATTCGCCACGGGGATCGCGGAAGAGTTGACCGGCGTGGGCACCGTGCCGGAATGCCCGTTGATCCCGGGGAGCGAGGATTTCGCGCATTTCCTCGAGCACAAACCCGGCTGTTTCATCCGGTTGGGAAATGGCGAACAGTCCGCTCCGTTGCACAATCCCGCCTATGATTTCGACGACGACAGCTTGACCACAGGCGCGGCTTTGTGGGCACGATTGGCGGAACGGTTCCTGACACACTGATAGAAGGTCTTCCCATGACGCACCCGACATTCCGTCTTGCCGCTCTGCAGATCGGGGCCTCGCCCGACGGGGCGCCGGCCACGCTGGACACGATCCTGTCCTATGAGGCCGAGATCACGGCGGCCCGGCCGGACGTTCTGGTCCTGCCCGAGGCGGTCTTGGGTGGGTATCCCAAAGGCAGCGACTTCGGCACCCAGCTTGGTTTTCGCAGACCTGAAGGACGCGAGGAATTCCAGCGATATTATGACGCAGCAATCGATCTTGACGGTGCGGAGGTCGCCGCCTTGTGCGACCTCGCGAACCGCACCGGGGCCTCGATCGTGGCGGGGATCATCGAACGCGCGGCAAGCACGCTCTATTGCACCGCCGTCTTTATCGATCCGGACGCCGGTTTGACCAACATTCACCGCAAGCTGATGCCCACCGGCACTGAGCGGTTGATCTGGGGGCAGGGGGATGGCTCAACCTTGCCTGCGGTCGAAACACGCGCCGGGACGGCCGTGGCTGCCATCTGCTGGGAAAACTACATGCCGCTGTTGCGCACGGCGCTCTATGCGAAGGGGGCCGAGATCTGGTGCGCGCCCACCGTCGATGCCCGCGAGGCCTGGCAATCCACCATGCAGCATATCGCGTTGGAAGGGCGCTGTTTTGTCGTCAGCGCATGCCAGTTCCAGCCCGCCCCCGAAGTCTCGGGGCAGACCGTAGCGAATTGGCCGGAGGGGGACGACCTGATTTCGGGCGGGAGCGTGATCCTTGGACCCTTGGGCGAGGTTCTGGCCGGCCCCTTGCGCGGGTCCGAAGGGCTTCTGGTGGCCGAGTGCGACCGCAGCGCCATCCCCCGTGCGCGCTATGATTTCGACGTGGTCGGTCACTATGCGCGGCCCGAGGTCTTTCAGCTGGCGGTAGACGAGTCCGAAAAACGCAGCGTGACCTTCTCGCGAGCGCAGGACCAAGACGACGTCAGAGGTTGATCGGTCGCACTCGCACGATAGAAATCCTACTGGAGGGCGATCTGACCAAGACGACCAGCGGCGTCCTTTCTGGGCGCAAGACCAAAGGTTACGCGAATTGAGAACCACTCCTCTCGATATAATCCAAGGCTTCCGCCAGCTTATCGAACGCGGCCCTTTGCGGATCAACCACGTGTTCGAGCAAATGTGTGGATGCGAAGTAATTCTCGAGTGCAGCCGACGTTCCCTCATCTCTATGGGTGGCTCTATGCGCGAGAATTTCGTCGACTGTCCTGGGCGCGACCCCGAGCGCTTTCATGATGCTGGCTCCGGTTCGTCTTAAATCATGGCGGTGCCAGTTGTCAGTTTGACTTTCCCGGTGAACCGCCTTCGTTATCCGGTGCCAGTTACCCAGGAAATGACCGGCACTATTGGGAAAAACGAGATCGCTCTTTCGCCAAGTCCCGTAGTTGGGCAGAGACGTGAGAAGTGCAACAGCTGCACCGGACAATGGGAGGTACTGCTGTCGCGGTTTTCCTCTGACGGTTTTCACCGCCGGCTTGTGCCAGTGCAAAGTATCCTCCTTGAAGTCATTCCACTTCATGACGACCAGCTCATCCAAGCGAGCACATGTCAGAAGCAAGAATCTTAGGGCCAGCGGACGGATGTCACCCTCTATACCTTGGTTCATTCTCATTTGAGGGGGCGCCGGCCATGTCAGAAGCGGCAACACTCTGCTGAGCTCGCGGTGATCAAGCGCACGATCTCGGAATCCAACGATTTCAGGGTCGTCTGACGCGGGGTCGTGTGTCCTGTGCAAATCAACAACATCAAGTTTCTGAGGGCGTCCACTGCCGACTCTGCTGAATTTGTTTCGATGAGCGCACCAGTCAAATACTGGCATCAGATAAGATCTGGCCTTTGATACCTGGCCGTTTGCAGTCGTTCCCTCAAAGTTGAGAAGAGAACCGAGGTGACTGACGTCAAAGAGACTGGGCTGCTCGTTCGTGCTTTCCCGTCTGGCCGAAAAACCTTCGCGTTTCGCTTCCGTGGGCTCGATGGGAAGATCCAGTCTGTCGTGATCGGGACATATCCAGACGTCAAGCTGGCCGCAGCCCGAACTTCGGCTGCTGCTTTGCCCTCTGTGCTAGACGTGCAGTTGGTTCGCAAAGAACAATTATGTGGGTGGCTTCTTGCGTAAGAATTGCGTTGATCGTTCTGGGCGCGACACCGAGCGCTTTCAGGATGTTGGTTCCGGTTTGCATTAAATCTGGGCGGTGCCAGATGTTAGTTTAATTTCCCGGGCGACGTGTATCTGTTATTTGGTGCCAATTAGAGTGGAAATCATTGGCCATGATCGCGTAGCATGTTTGGAAAATGGAGAAAGGCAGGCCGGGGCGGAGGTTTGCGAAAGGGGGGAAGATGCGAAAATATCTGTTCGGAATGTTAATGTCGGCGGCGACCGTTGTGGCGACCACACTGGCCACGGGGGCTTTGGCGGAGATCGACGGGCATGGCCCGGACGCCTGGCGGGTGACCGGGGTCGCGGCGGACGATGTGCTGAACATGCGGATGGGGCCGGGGACGCAATACCTTGTCATCGACAGCCTGCCGCCCGACGCCCGGGGCCTGCAACAGGTAACCTGCGTGCCGCTGCTGATCCCGTCGATCTACCACCGGCTGAGCGAAGCGCAGCGGGCGGACCTGCCGCAACGCTGGTGCCTGATGCAGACGGCGGATTTCGCCAAGGCCGGCTGGGTCGCGCAGCGGTTCCTGATGGAGGACGTGGACCTTGCATCAACCGCCCCCGACACGGGCGCGCAGGTGGCGGTCGAGGGGATTGGCGATGCGATGATCGACGGGGCCGCGCGACTTGTAGCCGACCTCTACACCGCCTTCGAGGCCCAGCGCAGCGCCGCGGAGAACCCCTTTGGTGCGACGGCGGCCCCGCGCTATTTCTTCTCGGGGATGGAGCCCGCGTTGGCGGGGCACGGCGCAGACGTGCTTTATGACGCGCAGGATTTTCAGGGCCGTATCGTGCGGATCGCTCCGGACGCGGACCGGCCCATGATGCGCGGCATGATCACGGTGAACGTGGATTTCGTTAACTTCGGACAGATGCAACGCGCGGTGTTTTCCCTGCGGGCGGACCCGAACCAGCCCGGCGCGCCGGTGCGCATCTTCCGCGTCGATCACAGCGATTGGAGCTTTCCGGAGTGACGGGGCGCAGCCGCTTTGGCCGCGCAACCAAACGGGGATGGCGTGTCACTCGGACCGCTGAGCGACGGCGCAGCCCGCTCGCCTCCCCATAGAATTAAGACAGGACAGAGAATGGATTTCGAGAAACCGGACCGCAAAGCGCGGCTTTCGCAATTGGGCTTTCTGGTGCGCCATACCTTCGCGCTCGTGGGGCGCAACCGCGCGCTGTTGTCACCGCTGGTGGCGATGTGGATTTACGCCACGGTGATGGTCTGTTTGCTTTTCGCGGGCGTGCTGCTGATCGCTTCGGGCGGGGGCGGGGGCCTGTGGTGCCTGTTCGGGGCGCTGGTGATGTTCGTTTACAAGTTCTTTTTCTACAACCGCGCGGAGCTGACCCTGAGCCGTCTGGCGTTCGACACCGCCACCGGAGAGAGGCCGACGGGTAAGGACGCCGCCCGCACCTTGACCGGCTTGGGGGGCCAGGTGCGCAAGCTGGCGCTGCTGGATATGGCGGCGGGCTGGGTGGCCAGTCGCCGCAACAAGGAAGGCGGGCTTATGGGCCTGCTTCTGGGCGGGATCGGAGAGGTCTGGGACCTTGTGAACCATTTTCTGTTGCCCGCCATCGCCGTGGACCGGCTGAGCCTTGGCGACGGGGTGGTTCGGCTCAAGCGGTTGAGGGCGCACGTGCCAGAGACGCTGGTGGGGGTCTTCGGTATCGACATCATGGGCGGGGTCGTGGCCACGGTGATGGGGCCGCTCTATCTGTTCGGCGGGCTGGCGGCGGTGGCTTGCGGGCTGCTCTTTGGCGATGCCATGCCCGCGGCGTTGTCGGCCGGCCCCTTGCGTGATCTGTCGCCGGACATCCCCACTATTGGCCCCATCGGACCGCAGACCGAGTTCAACTGGCTTCCGGTTCTCGTCTTCGCCTTTCTGGGGCTTATTTTGCACAGCGTGCTTTCGCGGACGGTGGCGGCGATCAAGGTGGTCTATTTCACCCTTTTCTACAGCCGGGTGATGCATGCCGAGGCGCTCGACCCCGCCTTGCGCGCCGATCTTGAAGGCTATCTTGATCTGGACCCCGACGCCGCCCCGGTCTGACGCGTGCCACCAACCTGGCCCGGTTTTTCGGGTTTGCCATTGGCTTCCCGGGACATTCATGCTGATATCCCGGCAGTGAGATGGGGGACCCCCTTTGCGGGGCAGGCCTGTGTCGACGGCTGCGCCCATGCGGGGTGGCACCAGACACAAGATCTGAGAGCCCGCGTCTCAATAAAAACAAATAAAGGGAGATATCAGAATGATATTCAAAAACAAACTTGCTGTTGGCCTGCTGATGGGCGCGTTGGGCGCTTCGGCGGCCTCTGCACAGTCGCTGGTCTATTGCTCCGAAGGCTCGCCCGAGGGATTCGATCCCGCGCTCTACACGGCCGGCACCACCTTCGACGCCTCCAGCCACCCGATCTACAACCGCCTGACCGAGTTCAAGACCGGCACCACCGAAGTGCAGCCCGGTCTGGCCGAAAGCTGGGAAGTCTCCGAAGACGGCATGACCGTGACCTTCAAGCTGCGTCAGGGCGTGAAGTTCCACAGCAACGACCAGTTCACCCCGACGCGTGACTTCAACGCCGACGACGTGATCTTCACGTTCGACCGTCAGGGCAACGAAGAGAACCCCTACAACGACGTCTCCGGCGGCACGTTCGAGTATTTCTCGTCCATGTCCATGCCCGAGCTGGTGGAAAGCATCGAGAAAGTCGATGACTACACCGTCGTGTTCCACCTGACCCGCCCCGAAGCGCCTTTCATTGCCAACATGGCGATGGATTTCGCGTCGATCGTGTCCAAGGAATATGCCGACGCCATGATGGAAGCCGGCACGCCGGAAATGGTCAACCAGGCGCCCATCGGCACCGGTCCGTTCCAGTTCCAGGCCTACCAGAAAGACGCCGTGATCCGCTATCTGCGCAACGACGACTACTGGGGTGATCCGGCCAAGGTCGAAAGCCTGATCTTTGCGATCACGCCTGACGCTTCGGTTCGCTATCAGAAGGTTCAGGCCGGTGAGTGTCACGTCATGGCCTATCCGAACCCCGCCGACGTTCAGGCGATGAAAGACGCCGAAGACATCGTCGTGATGGAGCAGGAAGGCCTCAACGTGGGCTATCTGGCCTACA
This sequence comes from Thalassorhabdomicrobium marinisediminis, assembly GCF_003072065.1. Lineage (GTDB taxonomy): Bacteria > Pseudomonadota > Alphaproteobacteria > Rhodobacterales > Rhodobacteraceae > Octadecabacter > Octadecabacter marinisediminis. Next base: position 108,066 of record NZ_QCYG01000005.1, on the reverse strand, counting down.
ACACGCAGGTGGCACCATATGACAATCCTGCCGTGCGCCGTGCGCTGAACATGGCCATCGACAAGCAGGCGATCATCGACGTGGTGTTCCAAGGCTCCGGCGAAATCGCCAAGAACCCGATTCCACCGACCATGTGGTCCTACAACGACGCAATCGAGGATGATGAGTACAACCCCGAGCGCGCCAAGGAAATCCTTGCCGAAGAAGGCGTGGAAGACCTGCAGCTGAAGATCTGGGCGATGCCGGTTCAGCGTCCCTACAACCCCAACGCCCGCCGCATGGCCGAACTGATGCAGGAAGACTTCTCGCAGATCGGCGTTGACGTTGAGATTGTGTCCTACGAGTGGGGCGAGTATCTCGAGCGGTCGAAGGAAGAAGACCGTGACGGCGCGGTGCTGCTGGGCTGGACCGGGGACAACGGTGATCCGGACAACTTCCTGGCCGTGCTTCTGGGCTGCGACGGTGTGGGCGGCTCCAACCGCGCGCAGTGGTGCAACGAAGAGTTCGACGCCCTGATCCAGGATGCGAAGGTTCTGCCAACGCAGGAAGAGCGCGCGCCGCTGTACGAGCAGGCACAGGAAGTCTTCAAGCAAGAAGCTCCATGGGCCACCATCGCGCACTCGGTCGTTTACATGACCATGCGCCCTGAAGTTGAAGGCTACATCGTCCACCCGCTGGGCGGCCACATCTTCAACCAGGTCGGCCTGTCCGAGTAAGCGAAGGTTTCGCGCAAAATCATAAGGGTGTCCCGGTCTCGGGGCACCCTTTCGTTCTTCCCCACCGGGCGCATCGGCGACACGATCCGCGCCGGGGCAGGCGCGAAAAACGCGCAAAAAACGTCGCGGCGCGCCTGTTTACACAAGGCCCGCAGGGTTGTACCAGAGCCGCCTTCGGTGTTTGCATCGAGGATATTGTGCTTGTTAGCGATGAACTTGCATATCCCTGCCCACTTCAAAAGGACCCGTCGGTGTTGAAATGCTGAACTATGTTCTAAGCCGCCTTCTCACGTTCGTGCCCACTTTCATTGGTGTGACCCTGATTTCATTCGCTTTTATCCGCGTGCTGCCGGGGGATCCCATCGTCGTGATGGCCGGAGAGCGCGGGATGACCGCGGAACGCTACGCCGAGCTTGAGGCCCAATTCGGCTTTGACCGGCCGATCTACGTCCAGTTCTGGGATTACCTGACCGGCGTGTTGCAGGGGGATCTTGGCAACTCCTTCGTCACCAAGCGCCCGGTCTGGGACGAATTCTTCGCCCTGTTCCCCGCCACGCTTGAGCTGTCGCTGTGCGCCATGGTCTTCGCCATCCTCATTGGCTTGCCTGCCGGGGTGATCGCCGCCGTGAACCGGGGCAAGTTCTTTGACCGCGCGTTGATGTCCACCGCGCTGGTGGGCTATTCCATGCCGATCTTCTGGTGGGCGCTGCTGTTGATCATCGTGTTCTCGGGCAACCTGCAATGGACGCCGGTCTCGGGTCGGATCGACCTTCTTTATTACTTCCCGAACCCCACGGGCTTCATGCTGTATGACAGTCTGGTCTCGGGGCAGTCGGGGGCCTTTGCCTCGGCCGTGCGGCACCTGATCCTGCCGACCATCGTGCTGGGCACCATCCCGCTTGCGGTGATCGCGCGGCAGACCCGGTCGGCCATGCTTGAGGTGCTGGGCGAGGATTACATCCGCACCGCCCGCGCCAAGGGTCTGGCCTCGAAACGGATCAACGGCATCCACGCTTTGCGCAATGCGCTGATCCCGGTGATCACGGTGATCGGCCTGTCCGTGGGCACGCTGCTGGCCGGGGCCATCCTGACCGAGACGATCTTCAGCTGGCCGGGCATCGGCAAGTGGATGGTCGATAGCATTTTCCGCCGGGATTATCCGGTGGTGCAGGGCGGCCTGCTGCTGATCGCCGTGGCCGTGATGATCGTGAACCTTACCGTCGATATGCTTTACGGCGTGATCAACCCGAAAATCAGGAAACGCTGATGACCGATATTGCTACACCCGCCGAGACGGACGTCGCCCGCCCCAGTGCGCTGCGCGAGTTCTGGTTCTATTTTCGCGAAAACCGCGGTGCGGTGATCGGGCTATGGATTTTCGCGGCCTTCGCCTTTCTGGCACTGTTCGGCCCCTGGATCGCGCCCCATGACGCCACCGCGCAATTCCGCGGCGCCATTCTGCAGCCACCCGCATGGCAGGACGGCGGCAGCTGGACCTATCCGCTGGGCACCGATCCTTTGGGGCGGGACATGCTGTCGCGTCTCATCGTGGGGGCGCGGTTCTCGTTTTTCGTGGGGGTCGTCGTGGTCTCCATCGCAGCGACAGGCGGCATCCTGATCGGCCTGCTTGCGGGCTTCGCGCCGAAATGGGTGGACACGCTCATCATGCGGATCATGGACGTGATCCTGGCCTTCCCGTCGCTGCTGCTGGCGTTGGTGCTGGTTGCTGTGCTTGGGCCGTCGCTGACCAACGCGATGATCGCCATCGCCATCGTGCTGCAACCCCACTACGTGCGCCTGACGCGGGCCAGCGTCATGTCCGAGCTGCGAAAAGATTATGTCACCTCGGCCCGGGTTGCGGGTGCGGGCCTGCCGCGGCTGATGTTCATCACCGTGCTGCCCAACTGCCTTGCACCGATCATCGTGCAGGCGGCGCTGTCCTTCTCGACCGCCATCCTCGACGCGGCGGCGCTGGGCTTCCTGGGCATGGGCGCGCAGCCGCCCACGCCGGAATGGGGCACCATGCTGGCCGAAGCGCGCGAGTTCATCCTGCGCGCCTGGTGGGTGGTGACCTTCCCCGGCCTTGCGATCCTTGTGACCGTGCTGGCGATCAACCTGATGGGCGACGGTCTGCGCGACGCCCTTGACCCCAAACTGAAGAGGAGCTGAGCCCATGTCCCTTCTTCGTATCCGGAACCTCAGCGTGTCCTTCGCCACCGCCTCGGGCGCGTTCAAGGCGGTGGACGGCGTCGATCAGGACGTCAACGCCGGCGAAATCCTGTCCATCGTGGGCGAAAGCGGCTCGGGCAAGTCCGTGTCGATGCTCGCGCTCATGGGGCTTCTGCCCTGGACCGCGACCGTCACCGCCGATGAGATGACCTTCGACGGGGTCGATCTTCTCAACATCTCGAAATCAGCGCGGCGCAAGATTGTCGGCAACGATCTGGCGATGATCTTTCAAGAGCCGATGTCCGCCCTGAACCCCTGTTTCACGGTGGGATGGCAGATCAAGGAAGCCCTGCGCATCCACCTCGGACTGGACCGCAAGGCACGTCATCGGCGCGCCGTGGAACTGTTCGAGCAGGTCGGCATCCCCGATCCGGAGCGGCGTCTGTCTGCCTTTCCGCACCAGATGTCGGGGGGCATGAACCAGCGTGTGATGATCGCCATGGCGATCTCGTGCCAGCCGAAACTGCTGATCGCGGATGAGCCGACGACCGCGCTTGATGTGACCATTCAGGCGCAGATCCTCGACCTTTTGGCGGACCTGCGCAACGAGACCGGCATGGGTCTGGTGCTGATCACCCACGACATGGGCGTGGTCGCGGAAACCGCCGAACGGGTGAGCGTGCAATACGCGGGCCAGAAGATCGAAGAGCAGCCCGTTGACGATCTGTTCAATTCGCCGCACCACCCCTATACCGCCGCCCTTCTGGACGCTTTGCCCGAACGCGCGACGGACAAGCTTCTGCCGACGATTCCCGGCGTGGTGCCGGGACAGTTCGACCGCCCCCGCGGGTGCCTGTTCTCGCCCCGGTGCAAATACGCCAACGACCATTGCCGCGCCGTGCCACCGATCCCGGCGGGCCCCGAGCTGGGCTTCGTGCGCTGTCACTATCCGCTGAACACCGACGAAAGGAACGTCTCATGACCGAGGCCGTGATCCATGCCGAAGGGCTGAAACGTCACTATGAGGTCAGCGGCGGCTTGCTGCGCAAGCCCCGCACGCTGCGGGCGGTGGCGGGGCTGGATTTCTCGCTCAGCGCGGGCAAGACGCTCGCCGTCGTGGGCGAAAGCGGCTGCGGGAAATCGACGCTGGCGCGCATGGTCGCGATGATCGAAGAGCCGACGGACGGCACGCTGACGCTGGACGGCAAGCCGGTGCGCCCCGAGGATTGGGCCGACCTGCGCAAATCGGTGCAGATCGTGTTTCAGGACCCTTACGGATCGCTCAACCCGCGCCAGCGGATCGGCGCGATCCTGATGGAGCCTTTGACCATCAACCGCCCCGACATGCCCCGCAAGGAGCGTGAGCGCCGCGCGCGTGAGATGCTTGACCTCGTCGGTCTGCGGCCCGAACATTTCGACCGCTATCCGCATATGTTCTCGGGCGGGCAGCGCCAGCGCATCGCCATCGCGCGGGCGCTGATGCTGGACCCCAAGGTGCTGGTCCTCGATGAGCCTGTGTCCGCGCTGGACTTGTCGATCCAGTCGGCGATCCTGAACCTTCTGACCGAGCTGCAGGAGCGGTTGCAGCTTGCCTATCTGTTCATCAGCCACGACCTGAGCGTGGTGCGCCACGTGGCCGACGACGTGATCGTGATGTATCTGGGCCGCGCGGTCGAGAAGGGCCCCAAAGAAGCGGTCTTCTCGGCGCCGCAGCACCCCTATACCCGCGCACTTTTGTCCGCGACCCCCAGCGCCGAGCCGCAGGCCCGCCGCGACCGGATCAAGCTGAGCGGAGAGCTTCCGTCGCCGTTGAACATTCCCGACGGCTGCCCCTTCGCGCCGCGCTGCTGGAAGGTGCAGGACAAATGCCGCGCGCAGGTGCCGGAACTGGCCGGCGACGTGCAGAAGTCTGCCTGTTTCTTCCCTGAGAACGGCCCCGCTTCACCCGCAGCCTAAGCGCCGCAGGGGCGGCGCGCAGCTCCCTTTACGCACCGCTGCCGGCCTCGGTCCGGGCGGTGCGGATCAGGCGATAGACGAAGGCCAGCACGAAAAGCGCGGTCATCACCAGAATGACCGTAGGGCCGGGGTCCGAGCCGAGCCAGAAGCTCAGGTAGACGCCAAAGGTCAGCGACGCGGTCGAGACGAGGACCGCCGCCAGCAGCATGTGCCGAAACTCGCGCGTGATGAGAAAGGCGATGGCCCCCGGCGCGATCAGCAAACCGATGGCGAGGATCAGCCCGACGGCTTTCAGCGTGGCCACGATGGTCAGCGACAGGATGGTGAGCAGCCCGTAGTGCAACAGCCGCACGGGCAGGCCGATGGCGCGGGCCTGCGCCGGATCGAAAGCGTTGAGGAGCAGGTCCTTCCAGCCCACGAGCAGCGCCAGCGTCACGGCAACGCCGATCACGCCCGAGGTCCAGAGGTCCGCCGTCTGCACGCCCAGCATGTTGCCAAAGAGGATGTGATCAAGGTGCACGTTGGTCTCGATCTTGGTGTAAAGCACCAACCCCAGCCCGAACATGCCCGAGAAGACCACGCCCATCACCGTGTCCTGCCGGACCCGTGAGTTCGCGTCGAGGTACCCGGTCAACAGCGAACAGAACATGCCAGCCAGAAACGCGCCGATGATCAGCGGGAAGCCCGCGATATAGGCCAGCACGATCCCCGGCAGCACCGCATGAGAGACCGCGTCGCCCATCAGCGACCAGCCCTTGAGGACCAAAAAGCACGACAGCAGGGCCGTCGGCGGGCCGATGAGCAGCGCGATGTAGAAGGCGCCGTGCATGAAGGGAAACTGGAAGGGGAGGAGAAGATCAGCCACGTAAAGCCTCCGCTGCGCGTCGCCGGCTGGCGATCAGCCCGTGTTTGGGGGCAAAGACGAAAGCCGCCGCGAAAACCACCGTCTGCAAGCAGATGATGATGCCGCCGGTCGCCCCGTCGAGGAAGTAGGACACATAGGCGCCGATGAAGCTCGACAGCGCGCCGATGGTCACCGCGATCACCAGCAGTTTCGGGAACCGGTCGGTCAGAAGGTAGGCCGTAGCCCCCGGCGTGATGACCATGGCGATCACCAGAAAGGCGCCCACGGTCTGCAAGGCAGCGACACAGGCGGCCGAGAGCAGAACGAAGAACAAGAACCGCAACCGCTCGGGCCGCAGGCCGATGGACCGCGCGTGGTTTTCGTCAAAGAAGGCAACCATAAGGTCTTTCCACTTCGCCAGCAGGATAAGAAGGCTGACGACCCCGATGATCGCCAGTTGCAGCGTATCGGCGGGGGTGATCGCAAGGATGTTGCCCAGAATGATCGTCTGCACGTCCACCGCGACCGGCGAGACGCTGACCATGAACAGGCCGAGCCCGAAAAAGCTGGTGAAGATGAGGCCGATGATCGCATCCTCTTTCAGCCCCGTGCGCTGGTTGAGGAACAGCATGGCCCCCGCCGCCAACCCGCCCGAGAGGAAGGCCCCCAGCGCGAAGGGCAGGCCCAGCATGTAGGCCCCCGCAACCCCCGGCACGATGGAATGCGACAGCGCATCCCCGATCAGCGACCAGCCCTTGAGCATCAGGTAGCACGACAAAAAGGCGCAGACCGCGCCCACCAGCGCCGAGACGAACATGGCGTTGACCATGAAGCCATAGGTGAAGGGTTCCAGCCAGATCATGTGTCCCCTTTCGGGCCGGTCGTCCGGGTCTGGTCGTCGTAGATCACGAAGGGGCGTTCGTCGTCAGTCAGGATCGTCACCTTGCGTTCGTCGTCGTCGTCGTGCAGGTCCGCGCCGCCCAGCACGAAGTGGCGCAGCACGCCGCCGAAGGCCGCTTCGAGGTTGTCCTTGGTGAACACCTCCTCGGTGGGGCCGAAGTTCAGCACCGTGCCCTTGACCAACACGGTCTGGTCGCAGAATTCCGGCACAGAGCCGAGGTTGTGCGTGCTCACCAGCATCACGCGGCCTTCGTCGCGCAGCTCTTTGAGCAGGTTTATGATGGCCTCTTCCGTCTGCACGTCGACGCCGGTGAAGGGCTCGTCCAGCAGGATCACCTGACCGTTCTGCGCCAGCGCGCGGGCCAGGAAGACCCGTTTGCGCTGCCCGCCCGACAGCTCGCCAATCTGGCGGTCGCGGAAGTCGGACATGCCGACACGGGCCAGCGCGTTGGTCACGGCCTCATGATCGGCCGCTGCGGGCCGCCGCAGCAGACCCATGTGTCCGTAGCGGCCCATCATCACCACGTCCTCGACCAGCACCGGAAAGGACCAGTCCACCTCTTCCGCCTGCGGCACATAGGCCACGATGCCCGCCTTGATGGCCTGTTTCACGGTCTGGCCCAGCACGCCGATCTCGCCCCGCGCGGCGGGCAGAAAGCCCATGATCGCCTTGAACAGGGTGGATTTCCCCGCGCCGTTGACGCCCACCAGCGCCGCGATGGTGCCGCGGGGGATGGCAAAGCTCGCGTCGCGCAGCGCGGTCACGCCGTTGCGGTAGGTCACCGTCAGCCCGTCCGCATAAAGTCCAGCCTGATTCTTGTCGGTCTGGTGCGGGGCGGGTGGGGGCAGGTCTGCCAGTGGTGGAGGGTTCATCGGGTCAGCCCTTCAACGATGGTTTCGGTCGTGACCCGCAGCAGGTCCAGATAGGTCGGCACCGGCCCATCCGCGAGCGAGAGACTGTCCACATAGAGCACACCGCCATAGGCCGCGCCGGTTTCACGGGCGACCTGTTGCGCGGGGTCGGTGTTGACGGTGCTTTCGCAGAACACCGCCGGAATGTCGTTTGTCTTCACCGTGTCGATGACGTTGCGCACCTGTTGTGGCGTGCCGGTTTGGTCCGCGTTCATCGGCCAGAGGTAAGCCTCTTTCAGGTCGAAATCCCGCGCGAGGTAGCTGAACGCGCCTTCGCAGGTCACCAGCCAGCGCTTGTCCTCGGGCACCTCGGCGATCTGGTCGCGCAGGGGGGCAATGGTGGCGGTCAGTTCTTCCTTGTAGCGTTCCGCGTTGGCCGCATAGGTCGCGGCGTTTTCGGGATCATGTTCAGACAGAGCAGCGGTGATATTGTCGATGTAGATCAGCGCATTATCCAGGCTCATCCAGGCGTGGGGGTTGGCCAGCCCCTCATAGCTGCCTTCGCGGATCGAAATGGGGTCGATGCCGTCCGAGATCGTGGCCGAAGGGATCACGCCGAGGTTGTCGATGAACTGCTCGAACCAGAGCTCGAGGTTGAGGCCGTTCCACAGGATCAGGTCGGCCCCGGAAGCGCGCACAAGGTCGCGCGGGGTGGGCTGGTAGCCGTGGATTTCCGCGCCCGCACGGGTGATCGATTCCACGGTCGCCGCGTCACCGGCCACGTTGCGGGCCATGTCGGCGATTACGGTGAAGGTCGTCACCACCTTGAAATCATTGGCGTCGTCGGCGGCAAGCAGTGTTGCAGGCAGAAGGGTGGCGGATGCCACCCCGGCGAGGGCTGCAAGAAGGGGGCTGCGGATCGACATAGTTAAAAACCTCCGGTGCTGTCCCGGAAGAGTTATGGGGGCCGATCACCGGATGTCAATGCAAATGAGAATTATTCGCAAGAAAGAAATTTGCACGGGGGCGGGGCGGGGCACGGCGGCCGATGGGCGATAGGATGCTAGTAGGTGCCCGCGTTGCGATACCAGCGCACGATGGTGGCGCGGTCTTCGTCGGTCATCGCGGTGAGGTTGGCTGGCGGCATGGCGTGGCTCACGCCCGATTGCACATAGATCGCGCGGGCGTTGCGGGCGACGTCGGCAGGGGTGTCCAGCAGCACGCCCCGCGGCGCCCAGAGCAGGCTGTCGGAATAAGACGGCTCGCGCGAGTGGCACATGGAGCAGCGCCCCAGAACCACGTTGTGCGCCGCGTCGAAGCCCTCAGCTTGCGCGAAGGTCTGCTCATAGGGGGTGAGGGCGCGGGCTTCCGCATCCTCATAGCTGTCCCACATGTTCGCAGTCGAGAGCCATGCGATCACGATCATCAGCAGAACGGTCACGGCCCATGTCCAGTGCGGACCGGAGCCCGTGCGGTGCATGGTGTTGAAATAGTGCCGGATGGTGACGCCCGTCAGGAAGATGAGCGAGGCGATGATCCACGAGTATTCCGTCGCGAAGGCCAGCGGGTAGTGGTTCGACAGCATCAGGAACACGACCGGCAAGGTCAGATAGTTGTTGTGGGTCGAGCGCACCTTGGCGATCTTGCCGTATTTCGCATCCGGCGTGCGCCCGGCCTTGAGGTCTTCGACCACGATGCGTTGGTTGGGCATGATCTGGAAGAAGACGTTCGCGGTCATGATCGTCGCGGTGAAGGCCCCCAGATGCAGCAGTGCCGCGCGGCCCGTAAAGATCTGGTTGTAGCCCCAGGACATGATCACAAGGATGATGAACAGCAGCAACATCAGCAGCGTCGGCGTCTCGGCCAGCTTGGATTTGCACATGGCGTCATAGGCCAGCCACCCGATGGTCAGCGATCCGGCCGAGATCAGGATGCCCTGCCACAGCGCCAGATCCGCCTTGGCCGTGTCGATCAGGTAAATTTCACCGCCGACCCAGTAGATGATCATCAGCAGTGCGGCGCCCGACAGCCAGGTGCTGTAGGACTGCCATTTGTGCCATGTCAGATGCTCGGGCATGTTCTCGGGCGCGACCATGTATTTGATTGTGTGATAGAATCCGCCCCCGTGCACCTCCCATTCCTCGCCGCTGGCACCTTTGGGCAAGGCGGGGTTGGGCTTGAGCATTAGGTCCAGCGCGATGAAATAGAACGAGGCCCCGATCCAGGCCATCGCCGTGATCACGTGCAGCCAGCGGACGGAAAACGCGATCCAGTCCCAGAGAATTACGGCGTCGAACATGGGGTCTCTCCCTCAGAGTGCGTTCTGGTTTTCGGCCACTCTATCCATCGCGGCTTTCCTTTGCTATTCCGGCGTAAAGCTACGCTCTATCAAGAATTGCCAAACAATGTCCTATCTGGAAAATATCAGAACATTCGTGCGCGTCTATGAACTTGGCAGCATGTCCGCGGCGGGGCGGGATCTTCGGATTTCGCCTGCGGTGACGTCGTCGCGGATCTCCTCGCTTGAGGAACACCTCAACGTGCGGCTGTTCCAGCGCACCACCCGCAGCCTGACCGCGACCGAGCAAGGGCGCGCCTTCTATACCGGGGCCGTGGCGGTGCTTGAGGCTGTGGACGCGGCCGAAGGCCATGTGGCGGGGATCACGGACAATCCCAAGGGGTCGCTTTACGTGGCCGCGCCGCTGGGTGTCGGGCGGCGGCTGATCGCGCCGCGCGTGCCCGAGTTTGCCGGCGAATATCCGTTGATCGACATTCGCTTGCGGCTCACGGACCGGAACGTGGATCTGACGACCGAGGGGTTGGATATCGCTTTTTTTCTGGGCGAACCTGCGGACAGCAACCTGCGGATCAAGCAGATTGCCAATTGCGAACGGGTGTTGGTGGCCGCGCCGGACTATATCGCGAAGCGCGGCAACCCCAAGGACGGGGCCGCGCTGATCGCCGAGGATCACCAGTGTCTGAACCTGCGCTATCCCGGCGCGCCGGAGTTCCAGTGGCGTTTGCAGACCGCTGACGGCCCGCAGAAGTTCCGCGTCGGCGGGCGCTATGAATGCGACGATGGCGACGTGCTCACCGATTGGGCGTTGAGCGGTGAGGGGATCATCCTCAAGCCTGTGTTTGAGGTGGCCGACCACCTCAACGCCGGACGGCTTGTGCCGGTGGCCGAACAGACCCCGCCGGTGCCGGTGCAGATGGCCTGTCTTTACACCCACCGTCGCCGGCAGGATCCCAAAACCCGGCTGTTCATGGATTTCATGACCAGCCGAATCGGCGCGGCCGTGAAGGCCGCGCAGGACAGCGTTCAGCTGCCGCGATAGGTGCTGTAGCCATAGGGTGAGAGCAACAGCGGCACGTGGTAATGGGCGGCCCCGTCGTCCATGGCGAAGCGGATCGGGATTTCGTCAAGAAACTTCAAGTCTCCGGCGGCCAGACCGTGGGATTCGAGGTATTCACCGCAGAAAAAGACAAGCTCATACCGGCCTGTTTCGAACCCGTCCTGCGGCAGGATCGGGCTGTCGGTGCGCCCGTCGTCATTGGTTTCGGTCTCGGCGATCAGGGTGCGCTCACCATCAAGGCGATACAGCTCAATCTTGATCCCTTGGGCGGGCACGCCGCGTGCGGTGTCAAGAACATGGGTGGTCAGATATCCGGACATAGACATTCTCCTTTTGGTCATCTTATCTGCGGCGAAACCAATCACAACGCAAACGCGGGTAGTTTTACACTCTTTCAAGAAATACCTGTAAATCCGGGCGCGGTTTTTCGTCTATCGTGCCTACAACGAAAATGGGACCGATATGACTGAAACTGCCAAATATCCACGCGACATGACCGGCTACGGCGCCACCCCGCCCGAGGCGAACTGGCCCGGCGGGGCGCGCATCGCCGTGCAGATCGTCCTGAACTACGAAGAGGGGGGCGAGAACAACATTCTGCACGGTGACCTCGCCTCTGAGGCGTTCCTGTCGGAGATCGTGGGCGCGGCCCCATGGCCCGGGCAGCGGCACGCGAACATGGAATCGATCTACGAATACGGCGCCCGCGCCGGGTTCTGGCGCCTGCACCGGATGCTGAAAGACCTGCCGGTGACGGTTTACGGCGTGGCCACCGCGCTGGCGCGCGCGCCCGAGCAGGTCAAGGCGATGCTCGACGCGGGGTGGGAGGTTGCCTCGCACGGGTTGAAGTGGATCGAGCACAAGGACATGACGCCCCAGATGGAGCGCGAGCAGATCGCCGAGGCCATCCGCCTGCACACCGAAGTCACCGGCCAAGCGCCGAAGGGCTGGTACACCGGCCGCTCGTCCGAGAACACGATCGAGCTGGCCGCCGAAACCGGCGCGTTCAAATATATCGCGGACGCCTATGCGGACGATGTGCCCTATTGGATTGAAGTGGGCGAGCGCGACCAGTTGATCGTGCCCTATACGCTGGACTGCAACGACATGCGCTTCGCCACGCCGCAGGGGTTCAACGCGCCCGCGCAGTTCCTCGACTACCTCAAGGCGACCTTCGATGTGCTCTACGCCGAGGGCGGGCGGATGATGTCCATCGGTCTGCATTGCCGTCTGGTGGGCCGTCCGGGTCGCGCGCAGGCGCTGCAACAGTTCATCGACTATGCCAACAGCCATGAAGGCGTTTGGTTCGCCACCCGCGAAGAGATTGCCGATCACTGGGCGGCGGAGCATCCGCCGGTGCGCTGGAACCGCCCCTCGCAGATGGACAAGGCGACCTTCGTCGAGACCTTCGGCAGCATCTTCGAGCATTCCCCCTGGATCGCCGAGCGGGCCTACGATCTGGGGCTGGGGCCGACCCATGACACCGCCACGGGCATTCATTCCGCGCTTTCCCGCATGTTCCGCAGCGCCAGCCACGACGAACGCCTTGGCGTGTTGACCGCGCACCCCGATCTGGCCGGAAAACTCGCCGCCGCTGGACGCCTGACCGCCGAAAGCACGTCGGAGCAAGCGGGCGCAGGTCTGGACCAACTGACCGACGAAGAGCGCGAAACCTTCCAGAGCCTCAACGCGCAATACGTTGAAAAGCACGGATTTCCCTTCATCATCGCCGTGCGGGACCACAGCAAGCCCGGCATCATGGAGGCCTTCCGCACCCGGATCGACCATGACACGGAAACCGAGTTCGACACCGCCTGCCGTCAGGTGGAACGGATTGCCGAACTTCGCCTGAAGGACCATTTTGCATGACTCAACTGAAACTCGCCCCGCTCACGCCCGAGGCTTTCGCACCGTTCGGGGATCTGCTGGACTGTTCCGGCGATCCCGACAAGCTGATCAATCAGGGCATGTGCGGGCGGTTTCATGATCGGGCCACACTGGACTTCAACGCCGGGCGCGCGGGCATCAGCCTGTTCAAGGCCAAGCCGCGCGCGCTGCCCTATACGGTCGACATGGTCGAGCGGCATCCGGACGGCAGCCAGGCGTTCATCCCGATGAGCGAACATCCCTTTCTGGTGATCGTGGCCGAGGATGCGGACGGCACGCCTGCAAATCTGCGCGCGTTCATAACTAAATCTGGACAGGCGATCAATTTGCATCGCAACATATGGCATGGCGTCCTGACTCCGCTGCATGCACCGGGGCAGTTCGCCGTGATCGACCGGATAGGCGAGGGGGCCAATCTGGAAGAGCACTGGTTCGACGATCCTTACGTCGTCGTATCGTAATCCAAGCCCGCGAAAAGACGGGTAACACATCAAAAAGCAACGCAAAGGGAAGACATTGATGACTGATCATTCACTCGGGACGCCGGAGCAGCTCCGCGACCCCAACTATACGCCAGCACTTCACAAGGCGGTGCCGCTGGGCATCCAGCACGTGCTGGCGATGTTCGTATCCAACGTGACCCCGGCGATCATCGTGGCCGGGGCGGCGGGCTTCGGCTTCGGCTCAAACAGCCCCGATTTTCCGGAACTGCTCTATCTGATCCAGATGTCGATGCTGTTTGCCGGTGTCGCGACGCTGCTGCAGACGATCACGCTGGGCCCTGTGGGCGCGGCGTTGCCCATCGTGCAGGGCACTTCGTTCGCCTTCATCCCGATCATGATCCCGCTGGTGGCCGGCAAAGGGGTCGACGGACTGGCCGCCTTGTTCGGCGGGGTGATCATCGGCGGCCTGTTCCACGCGTTCCTTGGCCTATTCATCGGCAAGATTCGCTTTGCGCTTCCGCCGCTGGTAACCGGGCTGGTGGTGACGATGATCGGTCTTGCGCTGGTCAAGGTCGGCATCCAATACGCCGCCGGTGGCGTTCCGGCGATAGGCACGCCTGAATACGGCTCGCTTCTGAACTGGTCCGCGGCGCTTGTTGTGATCGTTGTCACGCTGGGGCTGAAGTTCTTCACCAAGGGCATGTTGTCGGTCTCGGCGGTGCTGCTTGGCATCATCGTGGGCTACTTCTATTCGCTGGGCGTGGGCATTCTGGAATGGTCCGCCGTCACCGGGTCGTGGCAGAATTCCGCAGCCTTTGCTTTGCCGCAGCCCTTCAAATACGGGTTCGAGTTCTCGGCCGCGGCAATCATCGGCTTCTGCCTGATGGCCTTTATCTCGGCCATTGAAACGGTGGGCGATGTCTCGGGGATCACCAAAGGTGGCGCGGGTCGCGAGGCGACCAACGACGAAATCACCGGCGCCACCTATGCCGACGGTTTCGGCACCGCGCTGGCCGGTATCTTCGGCGGCTTCCCCAACACCTCGTTCAGCCAGAACGTCGGCCTGATCGCCATGACAGGGGTGATGAGCCGCCACGTCGTGACCTTCGGCGCGATCTTCCTAATCATCTGCGGTCTGATCCCCAAGGTGGGCGGCGTGATCCGCACGGTTCCGATCGAAGTGCTGGGCGGTGGCGTGATCGTGATGTTCGGCATGGTCGTCGCGGCGGGTATCTCGATGCTCTCCGACGTGATCTGGAACCGCCGCAACATGGTGATCTTCGCGATCTCGCTGTCGATCGGGCTGGGCTTGCAGCTTGAGCCGGCCGCCGTCGCAGGTCTGCCCGACACAGCGCGCATCCTGATGACCAGCGGTCTGCTGCCCGCAGCCTTCCTCGCGATCGTCCTCAACCTGATCCTGCCGGAAGAGCTGGCCAGCGAGGCGACCGAGGACGTCTCGGGCGGGCTGTCGGGCCACGGCACCGGGTTGAAGGGCAAGGCCGAGGCAAGCGCCGCCAACGTCTGATCCTGATCCGGACCAAACAAAAGGCCCCCGCAGAGCGATCTGCGGGGGCTTGCGTTTGCGCGAACGGGGGGGAGGGTTAGAAATCGACCTCTTGCCCGATCCCCGTGGCCTTGGCGACCTCAACGATGCTGGCCGCAACGGCAAGGTCCTGCAGGCCCACGCCGGTGCCGTCGAACAGGGTGATCTCATCATCCGAGGTGCGCCCCTTGTGGGTGCCGTTGATCACCGCGCCGATCTCGTAAATGTCCTCTTTCGCCTTCCGTCTTGCCTTCACCGCGTGCTGTGCTTCGCCCAGCGTGATCGACTGCGCGACCTCATCTGTGAAGACCGTGGCCGCAACGATCAGATCGGCGTCGCATTCCTGCTTGCCCACGGTGTCGGTGCCCATTCAGGCCACGTGGGTGCCGGGGCTGATATGCGCCGTGCCGAAGATCGGATCGAAGGAGGAGGTCATGGAGATCACCACGTCCGCCTCTGTCATGCCGTCAAGCTCGACCCGCTCGAAGGGCAGGTCGAATTCAGCGGCGACTTCGGCCAGACTGGGCAGCATCTCGGGGTGATAGTTCCAGCCGATTACCTTGTCGAAGCTGTGCGTCTCAAGGGCGGCACGGAGCTGGAACTTGGCCTGATGGCCCGCCCCGATCATACCCATGACGCGGGCATCCTTGCGCGCCAGATGCTTGATCGAGACGCTGGACGCGGCGGCGGTGCGCAAAGCGGTCAACAGGTTGCCGCCCACCATCGCCGCGACCTTGCCGGTGTCCGGATCGAACAGGAAGACGGTGGACTGGTGATTGATCAGCCCGCGCTTTTCGAGGTTGTGGGGCCAATAGCCGCCCGCCTTGAGCCCCAGCGCCATGCCCTTGCCGTCAAAGCCGCCCTTGAAGCCGTAAAGCGCATTCTCATGGCCGATGGCTTCGCGGATGACGGGGAAGTTGTAGGCGTCGCCGGCTGACATGGCGGCGAAGACCTGTTCGACGGCGGCGAAGGCGTCGTCACGGGTGAGGATATCCGCAATCGCGGCTTCGGGAACGATATACATTCTGTTTCCTTTTCAATGAGAAAGGGGGCGAACCTGCGCTCGCCCCCCTGTTGGTTGGATCAAGAGAACCTGTGCCAGCAGGCGGGCCTTAGTAAGCCTTGCCGCGGGCGCTGACGGGCCAGACCACCTCAACCTTGCCACCCCGCACGCCCACATACCAATCGTGGATGTTCGCGGTCGGGTCGCAGTGGCCGGGCACCAGCTTGAGCTTTTCGTTGATCTTCAGCACCCCCTTCGGGTCCGAGACCACGCCGTGCTCATCGGAGCATTTGACATATTCCACATCGTCGCGGCCGTAGATCAGCGGCAGCCCGCTGTCGAGGGATTGCGCCTTGAGGCCCGCGTCCACGATGGCCTTGTCGGGCTTTGCGTGGCTCATGACGCTGGTGAGGATGAAGAAGGCATTCTCCCACTCGCCCGCGTCAATGCGGTTGCCATCCTCATCCAGGATACGGCCATAGTCCGCGTCCATGAAGGCGTAAGAGCCGCACTGCAATTCGTTGTAAACGCCCGAATTGCTTTCGAAATAATAGGACCCCGTGCCGCCGCCCGAAACCAGATCGCAACTGATGCCTTCGGCTTTCAAGCCTGCGATGGCGTCTTCGACCTGGGCGATGGCCGCGTCAAGCTTGGCTTTGCGGTCCGAGAAGCTGTCCATGTGCTGCATCGCGCCCTGATAGGCCTGAATGCCGCGGAAGGTGAGGTTCTCGGCGTCGCGCACGGCCTTGCCGATCTCGACGACCGCTTCGGTCGTGGTCACGCCGCAACGGCCCGCGCCGCAGTCGATTTCCACGAAGACGCCCAGCTCGGTGCCGTGCTTTTTTGCCGCCGCTGAGAGGTCCGCCACGTTGTCCACGTCATCGACGCAGACGATCACCTCGCCGCCCGAGACCTTGGGCATATTGGCCAGACGGTCGATCTTTGCGGGGTCGCGCACCTGATTGGACACAAGGATTTCCTTGATGCCGGCGCGGGCGAAGACCTCGGCTTCGGAGACTTTCTGGCAGCAGACGCCAACGGCGCCGCCCAGTTCCATCTGCAGCTTCAGCACGTCGACGGATTTGTGCATCTTGCCGTGGGCGCGGTGACGCATGTTGTGCGCCTTGGCGTAGTCGCCCATTTTCTTGACGTTCCGCTCAAGCGCGTCGAGGTCGAGGATCAGACAGGGGGTCTGGATGTCCGCTTCGTCCATGCCGGGTTTGGCGGGGATGTCGAAGCCGACTTCATAGGTGTCAAGATTCGCATGTTTGTTCATGATCTTTGTCCTTCACGTAAGCCATGGCAGTCTGTCGAGATCGACATTCCCGCCGGTGATGATGATGCCGACCCGCTTGCCCGCGAACCGGTCCTTGTTCTTGAGGATGATAGCCAGCGGCACGGCGCTGCTGGGTTCCATCACGATGCGCAGGTGCTTCCAGGTAAGCTTCATCGCGTCGACGATCTCTTCCTCCGACGCGGTGAGGATGTCGGTCACATGGTTCGACACGAAGTGCCACGTCAGGTCCTTCAGCGGCACCAACAAGCCGTCGGCGATGGTCTTTGGCGCGTCGTCGGCGATGATGTGACCGGCCTTGAAGCTGCGCATGGCGTCGTCGGCCTGCGCAGGCTCCGCGGCGATGATCTGCGTCTCGGGGGCCTGCGTCGCCAGCGTCAGGCAGGTGCCCGAAATCATGCCGCCGCCGCCGATGGGGGCCACGACGATGTCCAGCCCGTCGGTCTGCTCCATGAACTCCCGCGCGCAGGTGCCTTGCCCTGCGATCACCCGCGGATCGTTGTAGGGATGGACGAAATCGCCGCCGGTTTCCGCCTGCACCCTGGCGAAGGTCTCCTCGCGCGAGGTGGTCGAAGGCTCGCACTCGGTGATCTTGCCGCCGTAGCGCCGCACGGTGTCCTTTTTGGCCTGCGGCGCGGTGCGGGGCATGACGACGTTGCAGGGGATGCCGCGCAGCATGGCAGCGTAGCTCAAACACGACGCATGGTTGCCCGAGGAATGGGTTGCGACGCCTTTCTTGGCCTGCTCATGGTCCAGCCCGAACACCGCGTTTGAGGCGCCACGCACCTTGAAGGCGCCCGGTTCCTGAAAGTTCTCGCATTTGAAGAACAGCTGCGCGCCGGTCAGCTCATTGAGGTAGTCGGACACCCGCACCGGGGTGACGCGGATGTGCTGCTTGATCCGGTCGTGGGCGTCGAGCATGTCCTGATAGGTCGGAATATACATGGCGTCTTTCCTTGAAGCGGCGGGCGGTCAGACGCCGCGCCGGTAAAATTCCTGAGCGGCGGCGACACCGGAGCCGAGTTTGATGTCGAGCCCCAAGTCTACCATGACCATCTCGGCCACACCCAGCCCCGAGAGCATCATCGCGTCGGTGAGCGAGCCGAGATGCCCGATCCGGAAGACCTTGCCCGCGACCTCGCCTAGCCCCACGCCGAAGGCCATGCCATAGGTGTCCGCCGCGCGGGTGACGATATCGGTGGCGTTGAACCCCTCGGGCGTCTTGATCGCCGAAACCGTGTCGGAATAAACCTCGGGCGAGGCGGCGCACAGCTCCAGCCCCCAGGCCTTGACCGCGTGGCGCACGCCGGTGGCGATGCGCGTGTGGCGGGCGAAGACGTTTTCCAGCCCTTCGTCCTCAAGCAATTTCAGCGACAGGCGCAGCCCGTTCATCAGCCCCACGGGGGGGGTGTAGGGGAATGCGTTGTTGTCATAACCCTTTTGCATGTCCGCCACGTCGAAGAAGGTGCGCGGCAGGGTGGCGGTCTCGGTCGCCTTCATCGCCTTGTCAGAAAAGCCGACGATGGCCAGCCCAGCGGGCAGCATGAAGCCTTTTTGCGAGCCGGTAACGGCGACATCGACGCCCCATTCGTCAAAACGGAAATCCATCGACCCGATGGATGACACGCCGTCCACGAAAAGCATCGCCGGGTGGTTCGCCGCGTCGAGCGCACGCCGCACAGCGGCAATATCGGACTTCACGCCCGTCGCGGTCTCGTTGTGCGTGGCGAGCACGACCTTGATCTCGTGGTCCTTGTCGGCCTTGAGGATCTCCTCATAGCGGTCGGCGGGCAGGCCGTGGCCCCAAGGGGTTTCAACCACGGTCACGTCCAGTTTGTGGCGCTGGCACATGTCGATCCAGCGGTGCGAGAACATGCCGTTGCGGGCCGCCAGCACCTTGTCACCGGGGCTCAGACAGTTGCTCAGCGCCGTTTCCCAGCCGCCGGTGCCGGTGGAGGGGAAGATGAAGATGTGCGCGCTGTCGGATTTCAGCACCCGCTGCACGCCCTCAAGCACGGGGTGCAGGATCTCACCGAACAGGGAAGAGCGGTGGTCGATCGTTGGCATATAGCACGCCTGCCGCACCGCTTCGGGCATATTGGTCGGGCCGGGAATAAAAACGGGGTTCTGAAAGCTCATGGGGTGTCCTTTCGTGTTACCCTTGGTCTAGGCCGCCCGATCAGCCCAATCAATTTTTTCGAATTGCCTGCATGGGGTGGCGGGAATGTGGGAAAGGCCAACCTTGTCAACGAGTTAAGTTTTTCATATCGTAAAAAATATTTTCAGAAACTGGAGGGTTCCGTGCAAAGAGCCGAGAAAACGACCGTCCCTGCGGGCGGTGCGACGCGGGCGCGGGGGCGGCCCAAGGCGTGGCATGACAAGACCGAACAGAACACGATCAAGGCGCTGGATCGGGCGCTTGTGATCCTGCAACGGCTGGGTGATCTGGAAGAGGCGACACTGACCGAGCTTGCGGCCGACCTCGACCAATCCCCGGCGACGCTCTACCGCGTGCTGACCACCCTACAATCCCACGACTTCGCCACCTTCGATGAGACGCGGCAGGTCTGGTCGGTGGGGGCGGGGGCCTTCCTGACCGGTGCGAAGTTTCTGCGCGGCACCTCGCTGGTTGAGCGCGCGCGCCCGTTCCTGCGGCGCCTGATGGAGGCGACGGGCGAGACCGCGAACCTTGGCGTGGCCAAGGGGCATGACGTGCTGTTCCTCAGTCAGGCGGAAACCGACCACGCGATCCGCGCCTTTTTTCCGCCCGGCACCCTGTCACCCATGCATGCCTCGGGGATCGGCAAGGCGCTTCTGGCGCAGCGCAGCGCGGCACAGATCAAACGTATGGTGTCGGCGCGGCGGGTCGAGCGGTTCACCGAACACACGCTGACCACGGCCGAGGCGCTGATCGCCGATGCCGAGGTCACAAGGGATCGCGGCTATGCCCTTGACGGGGAAGAGAAAAACATCGGCATGCGCTGTATCGCCGCCCCCGTGTTCGACGTCTTCGGAGAGGCCATCGCCGGCCTGTCGATCTCGGGTCCTGTGGCGCGGATCACCGACGATCGTATCGACGAGATCGGCGCGCAGGTCCGGCACGAGGCCGCCGCGCTCACCGCCGCTCTGGGCGGCGCGGCTCAGGGTTGAGGGGCTGCGTGCATCGGGGCTGGTCTTACAGGCCCGGGTGCCGGTTCACGTCTTTATACAGCAGATAGCGGAATGGCCCCGGCCCACCGGCATAACAGGCCTGCGGGCAGAAGGCGCGCAGCCACATGAAATCGCCGGCTTCAACCTCGACCCAGTCGTTGTTGAGGTTATAGACCGCCTTGCCTTCCAGCACATAAAGCCCGTGCTCCATGACGTGGGTTTCCAGAAACGGGATCACGCCGCCGGGCTGGAAGGTCACGATGGTGATCGCCATGTCGTGGCGCATGTCCGCCGGGTCGACGAAACGCGTCGTGGCCCAAGCGCCGTTGGTGTCGGGCATCTCGGTCGGGGTGACGTCGGCGTCGTTGGTGACCAGCGCGGGCGGGGCGTCGATTCCCTCAACCCACTCATAAGCCTTGCGAATCCAGTGGAACCGGCAGTCGGACGACGTGTCGTTGCGCAGGGTCCATTCGGCGGTCACGGGGATATAGGCGAAAGAACCTTCGGTCAGCTCGTGGGTCTCTCCGTCGATGGTCAGCGTCGCGCCGCCCTCGACCACGAAAAGCGCCGATTGCGCGTCCGGGTCGGTGTCGGGCTGCTCGGTGCCGCCGCCGGGGGCGACTTCGACAATGTATTGGCTGAAGGTTTCGGCAAAGCCCGACAGCGGCCGCGCCAAAATCCACGCGCGGGTCTTGTCCCAGAAGGGCAGGTTCGACGTCACGATGTCGCGCATCGTGCCCTTTGGAATGACGGCATAGGCGTCGGTGAAGATCGCGCGGTCCGTCAGAAGCTGCGTTTGCGGCGGGTGGCCGCCATGCGGGGCGTAATACACTGGCTTTTTCATGGGACCACCATAGCCCACCGGTGGGCGGGGCCTAGGGGTGGCGGTGCCTAAACACTCAATTGAAAAGATTGATAATGCTCGGTCACGCAGGCGGCGGCAGCAGAAACGACAGCAGAAGGCAAAGCTGCCCGCCCCAATACAGCGCCCAAAGCGTCGTCGCCCGCCACCACGTCACGCGCGGGCCACGGGGCGGGCCGAACAGCTCCAGACCAAGGAGGGCGTCCGAGGCGATGAACGCCAGCGCCCCGATCAGGCCAAGCGTCGCGGGCCAGATGACGGGGAGCGTCAGCGCGGCACCCCCCATGAGCAGAATCACTCCGCTGTAAAGCCAGACCGGCCCGCGCATCCGGCCAAGGTCGGTCAGGCCACAGCGCAAGAGCGCCCCGGCCAAGAGGCACATCAGCGCCAGCAGCCCCGCGCGCCACGGGGCCTGCCACAGCACCGCGACCCCCGCGCCGGTTTCGAGCAACAGCGGCACATAGGCGAGATGGCCCAGCAGGAAGGCAGAAAGCCCCAGCAGAAACGCCCGACCACCCCGCCGCGACAGGGCCGCATCGCCCCAGGCCCCCAGAAAAAGCGCGAGGCTGAGCAACACAGGCAGACCGGCCCAAAGGCTCACCCCCGTCAACGCCCCCACCGCGCCGGTCTTGACCACACTGCGCGTCAGGCTGTCGCGCCGATGCACGAAAACCGCCCCGTACCACAGGGCGCAAAGCGTCGAGACGACAAGAAGCAAAGGGATCATCACGACGCCGGTCTAACCCCCACGGGTGCGCAAAAGCAAACCGCGTGGCGGTGGCCGCATTGGCACGTGTTCAGCAATGTCCGGAAAATCCCAAGTGGCAGTCCCTAGGGGAATCGAACCCCTCTTTCCAGGTTGAAAACCTGGCGTCCTAACCGATAGACGAAGGGACCGCTCTTGGTGAGGGCTGTTTAGGAAAACTCCCCGACGGGCGCAAGGGGATTTTTCACTATTTTCAAAGATTTTTTCTACGACGCCGGTGCCGCATCCTCGAGCCGCAGTTGCGGGCGCTGGCGGCCCTGCCAAGTGTTGATTTCCAGCCGTCCGGCAAGGTGAAACCGCGCCCCGTTGTGTCCTTGCAGCATGGGGCCGAGCGGTCCGTCCAGCGCGCCGAAGGCGATGGCATCGATGCGGGCGCTGATTCCGTCGCCAAACGTCACCTTGAGGTGGTTCGCGCCCACGGTCTTGGCGTAGTGGATCGTGCAATCGGGAAAGACGAATCGTGGGGCAGGGGCGCCGGCGCCAAAGGGGCCGGCCTGTTCGATCTGCTCAATCAGCTCGACCGTGGCCGCGCCGGGCATCAACAGGCCATCGACCTTGAGGTCCGCCGGCCCGATGTCGCCCGCGCCCTGTTTGGCGAGCAATTCCGACAGGCGCGCCATCGCGGGTTCGAGCTTGTCGCGGGCAACGGTCAGCCCCGCCGCCATCTTGTGCCCGCCACCCTTGAGCAACAGCCCTTCGGCGGCGCACCGCTGGATCGCCGCGCCAAGGTCGATGCCCGCGACCGAGCGGCCTGAGCCCTTGCCCTCGTCCCCGTCCAGACCGATCACAATGGCGGGGCGGTTGGTGGCCTCTTTCAGACGTGAGGCGACGATGCCCACCACGCCCGGATGCCAGCCTTCGCCCGCCGCCCAGACCAGCGGCCCGTCGGTGCCGCGCGCCTCGCACTGGGCCTGCGCCATCTCGCGCACCTGGGTTTCGATCTCGCGCCGGTCGGTGTTGAGCTGGTCCAGCCGGTCCGCCATGGCCTTGGCCTCATGGGGGTCGGTGCAGGACAGAAGCCGCGCGCCCAGATCCGCCTTGCCGATCCGGCCCCCGGCATTGACCCGTGGCCCCAGCAGAAAGCCAAGGTGGTAGGAGGTCGGCGCCGTATCCATCCGCGCGACGTCGGACAGGGCCACAAGCCCCACCCGTTGTCGCCGCGCCATGATCGTCAGCCCCTGCCGCACGAAGGCCCGGTTCACCCCCACAAGTGGCGCCACATCGGCCACCGTGCCCAGCGCCACAAGATCCAGCAGGCCCATGAGGTCCGGTGTCTTGCCGCCAGCCTCGCGCAGCTGGCGATTGGCCTCGACCAAACAGAGGAACACCACCCCCGCCGCACACAGATGCGCCAGATCGCCGGTTTCGTCCTGCCGGTTGGGGTTCACCACGGCCAGCGCGGGGGGCAGGGTCTCGCCCCCCAGATGGTGATCGAGCACGACCACATCCGCGCCCTTGGCCGCGGCGATCGGCCCGTGGGACAGGGTGCCGCAATCGACGCAGATGATCAGGTCATGGCCCCGTGCCAGCTCGGCCATGGCGACCTCGTTCGGGCCGTAGCCCTCGTCAATCCGGTCGGGCACGTAGAGCGTCGGCGTCAGGTTGAAGAACCGCAGCCAGTCGCACAACAAGGCGGCCGAGGTGCCCCCGTCCACGTCATAATCCGCGAAAATGGCGATCCGCTGGCGACCCGTGGCGGCGGCGAGGATGCGCTCCGCCGCCGGGGCCATGTCCTTGAGGCTGCGGGGGTCGGGCAGCAGCGCCCGCAGGGTGGGGGCGAGGAACGCCGCCGCCTCGCCCGAGGGAACACCGCGCCGCACCAACGTCCGGCACACCGGCAAGGGCAGCCCCGTGTCCTGCGCCATGGCTTCGGACAGGCGATCTTCCTCAACGCTCGGGCCAACCCACCGCCGGCCAGTGGCCGAACTGTCGACGTTAAGGAACGCCCGCCGCAAGGTCTGTGTCATCGCTCACCGCCCTCTCTCCCGCGGCGGGGGAAGCGCCCCGCCTCGCTTCTCTGGTTCACAAATACCTGAAAGGGCACACCGCAGGTGCGCCCCCGCCCGCCGCAGGCGCCGATCGTCAGATCGGGCGTCAGATCGGGTTGCGATAGGTCATGCGCCGCACCGACCCCGTTTTTGACCGCATCAGGATCGTCTCGGCGGTCAGGAAGCCCGGTTCGCGTTTGATGCCCGCCAGAAGCGAGCCATCGGTGACGCCGGTCGCGGCAAAGATCACATCCGAGGTCACCATGTCGTCGCGGGTATAGACCCGGTCGAAATTGGTAATCCCGGCCTTGCTGGCGCGGGCGCGCTCGGCGTCGTTGCGAAACAGCAACCGACCGTACATCTGCCCGCCCATGCATTTCAACGCCGCCGCCGCCAGCACGCCTTCGGGCGCGCCGCCGCTGCCCATATACATGTCGATTCCTGTGGTTTCGGCATCGGCGCAATGCATCACACCCGCCACATCGCCGTCGGTGATCAGCCGGATCGCCGCGCCGGTGCTGCGGATTTCCGCGATGGTCTCTTCATGGCGCGGACGTTCCAGCACGCAGACGGTGATGTCCTGCGTCGAACAGCCCTTGGCCGCCGCCAGCGCCGACACCCGCTCGGCGGGGGACATGTCCAGCGTCACCACCCCATCGCGGAACCCTGGGCCGATGGCCAGCTTGTCCATATAGACGTCGGGCGCGTGGAGCATGGAACCGCGCGGGCCCATGGCGATCACGGTCAGCGCGTTGGGCATGTCCTTGGCGGTCAGCGTCGTGCCTTCCAGCGGGTCCAGCGCGATATCGACGCCCGGCCCCTTGCCCGAGCCCACTTCCTCGCCGATGAACAGCATCGGTGCTTCGTCCCGCTCGCCTTCGCCGATCACCACGACGCCCGCGATGTCGAGCTTGTTCAACTGTTCACGCATGGCGTTCACCGCGGCCTGATCCGCGGCCTTTTCGTCGCCCCGCCCGATCAGCGTGGCCGAGGCGAGGGCTGCGGCCTCGGAGACGCGGGCAAGGCCCAAGGAAAGCATGCGGTCGTTGAAGTCTTGGCTGGGCATCGGTCTGGTCCTTTGTAAGTCACCACGGGCTTACCCCTTGCCGTCGGGCAGGTGCAACACCGTAAGCGCTAACGGGCGGGGGCGAATTGCGCCCCCGTTGTCCTGTCCGGGCATCTCGGCCTCAGTCGACCTCTTCGATGCGGATCGCAACCGGCGTGCCTTCGACGACCGAGGTGGTCTCCATCGCCTCCAGCGCCTCATCCAGCGCGGTGCGGGTGACCTTGTGGGTGACGATCAGCACCGGCGCCGAGGTGTCTGCGTGGCCGTATTGGCGCATCCGGTCGATCGACACGCCCGCATCGCCCAGAACCGCCGCCACCTTGGCCAGCGCGCCCGGCTTGTCCAGAAGCTGCATCCGCAGGTAATAGGGCGCGGGCACCGCCGCCGTGGCCGCACGGGCCCGGCGCAGGGTGGTCGCGGGCTGGCCGAAGGTCGGCAGCCGCAGCCCGCGGGCGATGTCGATCACGTCGGACAGGACCGCGCTGGCTGTCGGGCCTTCGCCCGCACCCGCACCGCGCAGGACGATCTGGCCCACGCTGTCGCCTTCGATCACGACCATGTTGGTGCCGCCCTCAAGCTGGCCCAGGGGCGAATTCGCGGGCACGAGGCAGGGCGACATGCGCTGCTCCAACCCGCGTCCGGTGATCTGCGCCACGCCCAGAAGCTTGATCCGGTAGCCCATGTCGGCGGCGGCGTCGATATCTTCAAGCGTGACCGACTGGATGCCTTCCAGCGCCACCGCCTCAAAATCCACCTGCGTCCCGAAGGCGACCGAGGCCAGCAGCGACAGTTTGTGGCCCGCGTCGATGCCGCCCACGTCCAGATTGGGATCGGCTTCGAGGTAGCCCAGCTTGTCGGCCTCGGCAAAAAGCGCGTCATAGCCCTGCCGGGTGGCCTGCATCTGCGTCAGGATGTAGTTGCAGGTGCCGTTCATCACCCCCATGACGCGGCTGATCTCGTTCCCCGCAAGCCCTTCGGTGAGCGCTTTCATCACCGGAATGCCGCCCGCGACGGCAGCTTCATAGCGGATCACCCGGCCCGCGGCTTCGGCGGTCTCGGCCAGCGCCTGACCGTGATGGGCAAGCATCGCCTTGTTCGCGGTCACCACGTCCTTGCCCGCCGCAAGTGCGGCTTCGGTCGACTCCTTGGCTGGCCCAGCGTCGCCGCCCATCAGTTCCACGAACAGGTCGATGTCGTCACGGCGGGCCAGATCCACTGGATCGTCTTCCCAGGCGTAATCCGACAGGTCCACGCCGCGATCCTTGTCGCGGGTGCGGGCGGAGACGGCGGAAATCTCGATCCGGCGCCCGGTGCGCAATTCCAGCAGGTCAGCCTGTTGCTGGATGATCCGCACCACACCGACGCCAACGGTTCCAAGGCCGGCAATGCCAAGACGAAGGGGAGATGTCATAACGCGCGATCCTTATACGAGAAGTTGCAGCCTGTTAGCCTGCCGCCGCCCGGACATCAACGGATGCCGCGCTGCATTCTTGCGCGTGTGACCGGCGGGATCACCGGACCGCGCAGCCGGTCGGCACGGGCGCGCAGGGCCGTGATGCGCGGGGCAAGGGCCGTGGGAACCGCCGCCGCCCCCCGTTCAGCAGCGCCCGCGCGGGCCAGAAGCGGGCCAAGCGGCACCAGTTCCGGCGGTGGAGCATTGGCGACAGCGGGCGACACCCGGCCCTCGAGCGCGGGAAACTCGGCGCAGGCGGCAAGGGTCAGGCAAAGGGCAATCGCAAGGCGCATGGGACAGGGTCCATCTGGGTGGCGCGACCATAGGGCCGGCGCGGCGGCGCGGCAAGACGCGCTGCGGCGCTGACGTCTGCCGCACTGCCGGAATTGGCTTTGCAAATGAACAAGCGTTCAGTTTATTGACATCCCGAGCAGGACGCCAAGCAACAGGAGCGACCCAAATGGCCCGCAAACAGGGCTCCCACGCGGAAACCACCGCGCCGAAAGTGCGCGACGCGGCCCTGCGGCTGTTCGCGCGCCATGGCTATGCGGCGGTCTCCATGCGCCAGATCGCGCAGGAGGTCGGCGTGCAGGCGGGCGCGCTCTATCGCTATACGCCGGACAAGCAACACCTTCTGTTCGATCTGATGCGCAGCCATATGGAAGCGCTGTTCGAGGCGCGGCAGGCCTATGCGCAGCCATCGGACCCGCTGGCCCGGCTGGACGCGTTCACCACCTTTCACATCCGGTTCCATCTGCAGCGCGTCGATGCCGTGTTCGTGTCCTACATGGAGCTGCGCAACCTCTCGCCTGAGAATTTCGCCGAGGTGGCCCGCCTGCGCAGCCGCTATGAAGGCGAGCTTGAGGCGATCCTGCGCGACGGGGTTGCGGCGGGCGTTTTCGAGATCGCCGATTGCAAGATCACGACGCTGGCGATCATCGCCATGCTGACCGGTCTGACCACCTGGTATCGCGAGGGCGGACGCCTGCCGCTGGACGAGATCACGGCGCTGTATGTCCGGATGGTGCGCGGGGCCGTGGGGGTGGTCTGATGCGGGCTGCGCGGGGGCATATGAATGGCAGGCGGGATCGTGCGCGGCAAGGTGCGCCTCCGGCGGGGATATTTTGCAAGCAAAGATGAGACGGGCCGGGCGGCGGACGGTGAGGGCGCTTTCCTTGGTGCCCTTGGTGGCATAGGTGCGCTGTGTCGAAACGAGGGGATTGAGATGGAGCAGGGAACCATTCATGCGCGACTGCGCGCCTCGCCCGTGCGGCGGGTGCTGGCCTGTGTGACGGTGGCGGGGCTGGGGCTGTTGTTAGTATTGGGCGCGGTGTCGCAGCCGCAGCCGCTGGTATGGCGGGTGCTTCTGGTTGGCCTTGGCGGGGCGAGCCTTGCGCTGGCGGTGGCGCTTTATCGCGCGACGGCGGCGGGGCTGATCCTGACCGACAGCGCGTTGGTGGACACGGACGGGCGCACGCTGGCCGCCCTGGAAGATGTGCAATCTGTCGAGCAGGGCACTTTTGCGTTCAAGCCGTCGAACGGGTTTGTCTTGCGCCTGCACCGGCCTGCGCGTGCGCGCTGGGCGCCCGGCCTGTGGTGGCGCATCTCGTCGCGGGTGGGTGTCGGCGGGGTCACGCCTCCGGCGGCGGCCAAGGCCATGGCGGACCGGATCACGGCGCTGCTGGCCGCGCGCGAGTGGCCGCCAAGTTAGGCGCTGTGGCCCGAGCAATACATCGTGCCGCTGGTTTCGGTGTCGCGGTAGCAGACATTGTTGGGCGACCAGCGATGGCGCGTGTAGGTGGTGTTGACGAAGGCGAAGGCCCCGAAGCCGATGGAGAAGTTCGGCTCATAGATCACTTCGGTCTGGACCACGATCAGCACCTCGTTGTTGGGCATCAGCGGGATCTCGGAGGCGTTCAGCCCGATGGTGGTGATGGGCACATGGTCGTAATTGTCCCCGCCGCCCTTGGCGCGGGACCAGACCACCGAATGTTCATCGGTGTCGGCATCGTATTTGATGATGCTGACGCGCAGCCTTGTCAGGTGGTTCGAATCGGTCAGGAACCGGTGCAGGTTCCACATGTTGACCATATAGGTATTGGTGATGAAGTTCGACTGCCGGCTGATCGAATCGGCAATCGTGTAGTTGGCCTTGAGGTTGACGGACTGGTTCCGGAAGGCATCGAAGAACACGAAGGTGGCCAGCATCGCCGCGAACAGGGTCGGGAACATGATGACCGCCTCTGCGAGGATGCTGCCTTCGTCTTCGCGCCGGAACCGGCGCAGGCGGTTGCACAGACGTTTGAACATTCTAGATCGGCTCCATCACGAAGGCGGTGGACGACACCAGACGGTAGAAGCCGTTGTCCATCCGCGACAGGAAATACCCAAGGGCGGTTTCGGGCAGCATCGGGGCCAGCCGGGCGCAGGCGCGCACGACCATCATCTGGTTGGGAATCCCGTTGTTGAAGGTGCGCGCGGGCAGGAACGGATCGTTGTAATCCACGCAGGAGGCCTCGCGCCGCACTGTCGCAGGACCCACGCTGCCGGCGACGCGCAGATCGACGGCGATCATTTCCAGCCGCAGCTGGTTCATGCAGTTGGGCAGGATCCCGGCGGAATTGCACACCATCACCTTGAACTGGTGTTCATTGACCGGAAGCCCGGTGTTCAGGCGCACCTCGCGCACGGCCATGTCCAGACCCCGTTCGAGCATGACGTGCCGCGTCATCAGCAGGCCCAGCTCGAAGGCCGAGACGGCGAGCATCATGAAGGGCATGAAAACGATGACGAATTCAAGCGTCGGGCCGCCGTCTTCGGATCTGCGGAACCGTCGCAGCCAGCGTCCGATCATGTGATGTGCAAAGGCCATGGGGTGTCCTTAATGGATCAGTTTGAGCGCACGGATGTCCGAGGCGATGGAGGAGAAGGCGTCGGAGATGTCGGTGCCTTTCACGTCGAAGTAATGGTTCGTCGAAGTGGCGCATTCTTGCAGCTCCCTTTGTCCGCGTGACGGAGCCTCAAACGCGACTGTGTAGATGATGATGCCTTCAGCCCGGGCCGCTGCACAGATTTCCTGCAAACGTTCGTCTGCGTCATCTCTAACCACGACCGAATCGTTTACGGCATAGTCCGGGCCGTAGTAACTGGGTTCAGCGGGGTTACTCGACCAATCCCTGATCTTGTCATCTTCTCGGGCCTGGCGCAGCAGCCTGTAGTTGACGTCTCCATACCGCCAATTAGAGAACAGTTCCTGCCAAGAGGTTCGGCGGACGTTTTCGGCATATGTCGGCCCTTGATCGGGAGTGGCTGCAATAATCGGGCCGTCCCTCATAGCGTTGCGATAGGCGTTCCTATTGCTGAAACCATGGGGGTATTTTTTTACCTTTTCACTGTGGTTCCAATAGAAACGATCGTCATCGAAGTTGTTCGGGGTATCCCAACCGTCCACCATGATCGAATATTCTCCGGTAGCGATGTGCCGCAGCTCATCATTCACATCCGGCATGTCCACCCAGATATAAGACAGGCCATATTTATAAGGGTGTTTAAGATCATATTGCTCGGTGTTCGCGCCATCGGTCATCAGCACGATCACCTTGAGGACATCGTCCGCCGGGGCCTGCGGGCGTCCGGCTGCAGCGCTGGGAATGCCGTTGGCCGGATTGTCTATCAGGCCCGTGACGATGGGCTGGGTGCTTGGGTCAAGCAGCGCCGCGCCCCATTTCACGCCCATATCGATTGCGGTGTTGCCGTAGGGGCTTAGGGCATCGATCGCATCATGCAAAACCGTTTCGTTGGACGAATGCACGACAATCGCGTTGTCATTGCCTATGAAACACCACGGGTTGTTGCTGGGTGGAGAGGAATTAAGCGAGAAGTGCGAGACATGTTCGTAGGGCTGGGCGAGGTCCAGCTCGATCGTGCGGAACATGTTGTAGTCGGGGAACAGCGGACAGGTTGACGCGAAGTTCGAACGGGTGATGTTCATCAGCGGCGCGATTTCCGTCCCGACGTTGACCACCGCCGAGTAGGGGATCATCGAGATGGTGATCAGCCCGTTGGGCGCATTGGTGTTGTTGTCCAGAACGGTCGTCACGAATTCACGCGCGGCGGGGCGCAGGTTCTGGATACGCCTGCCGCGCATCGATCCGGAGACATCGAGGATCAGCGAGACTTCTACATCGGCCACCCGCTCCTCGGCCGAGGAGGCGCCGGTGACGGTCAGAGAGCTCATGCCCGGGGAAAAGGGCGCCATGAACACGCGGGGCAGGTCGAGGAAGAACAGCGGCATCTCGACCTTGGCGTTGATCTCCACTGTCCGGTAGTTGATGCCCTCGTCCACCTCGATGGGGTATTGCAGGTATTCGATCATGCCCGCTTTGGTGAAGTAGTCGATGACAACGTCACGCGGCGGCTGCGTCTGGTCGAGGTCGGCCGCCGCCAGCGATGCGCGATCCAGCGTGGCCTGCAATTGGGCGCGGGTGGTCTCGAACCGCATGTAGTCCACCGCCATGCCGCCGCAGGTCAGAATCAGAATGAACAGGATTAGCGAAAATACGATCATGCCGCCGTCGTCGTCCCGGCGGAACCGGCCGAAGCGCGCGAAAAGGGCCGTGATGCAGGTCTGCGGGCCAGATGAAAAAAGCGTCATAATAACCTTCCCGGAGCTGCCCGATGCAACGTGTGCACAGGCAGGATCATCCATTTGAACGGGTGCCTTAGAGCATCACGGCGTGGCGATTTTAGGGCAACAAAGGGACGCAAAGGGTGAATGGGCGGTTAATCGGGAAACAAACACGGATTTCGCCGCGCACTGGCCGGGGTGGCGAAACGTCACGCCGGTGACCTGTTCGCCTGTCGCCGCGCCCCGCCACGCCGGACGCGCGCGGGCAGGGCGGCGCGGCGCCTGCGACATGGGCGCGAAAGGGGTCTGGCAAATCCCACACAACATGTCATGTTGAGGCGGACTGAAAACGTCGCGTCATACGTGATTTTGAGTGCCAATCTGAAAGGGCCCGAAATGAGCACAACACCCGCACACCTGCAAGAGCCGTCGTTCCGCGAAAGCGTTGACATCATGTTCAACCGCGCGGTCGCCCTGATGGATCTGTCGCCCGGACTGGAAGAGAAGATCCGCGTCTGCAACGCCACCTATACCGTGCGTTTCGGGGTGCGCCTGCGCGGCAAGATCGAGACCTTTACCGGCTACCGCTCGGTGCATTCCGAGCACATGGAACCCGTGAAGGGCGGCATCCGCTACTCGATGAACGTCAACCAGAACGAGGTTGAGGCCCTGGCCGCGCTGATGACCTACAAATGCGCGCTGGTTGAGACGCCCTTTGGCGGCTCCAAAGGCGGTCTGTGCATCGATCCGCGCGAATGGGACGAGGAGGAACTTGAGCGGATCACCCGCCGGTTCGCCTATGAGTTGGCCAAACGCGACCTGATCCATCCCAGCCAGAACGTGCCGGCCCCGGACATGGGCACCGGCGAGCGCGAGATGGCCTGGATCGCCGACCAGTATCGCCGCATGAACACCACCGACATCAACGCCGCTGCCTGTGTCACCGGCAAACCGGCCCACGCGGGCGGTATTCAGGGCCGGGTCGAGGCGACGGGGCGTGGCGTGCAATACGCGCTGAAAGAATTCTTCCGTCACCCCGAAGACGTGCAG
The DNA here is from genome assembly GCF_003072065.1 of Thalassorhabdomicrobium marinisediminis. Classification (GTDB taxonomy): domain Bacteria; phylum Pseudomonadota; class Alphaproteobacteria; order Rhodobacterales; family Rhodobacteraceae; genus Octadecabacter; species Octadecabacter marinisediminis. The sequence continues at coordinate 76,141 of NZ_QCYG01000005.1, read as the reverse complement.
ATCGCCGGCCTGTCCGGCACGCTGGATGGCAAACGCGTCATCGTGCAGGGGCTGGGGAACGTGGGTTTCCACGCCGCGAAGTTCCTGCGCGAGGAAGACGGCTGCAAGATCACCGGCATCATCGAACACGATGGCGCGCTGGTCGACGAGAACGGCCTTGATGTGCCCGCCGTGCGCGAATGGATCGGCAAGACCGGCGGCGTGAAGGGCTATCCCGACGGCAAATACGTCGAGAACGGCGCCTCGGTTCTGGAGCATGACTGCGACATCCTGATCCCCGCCGCCATGGAAGGGGTCATCAACAAGGGCAACGCCCCGCGCATCCAGGCGCCGCTGATCATCGAAGCGGCCAACGGTCCGGTCACCGCAGGCGCGGACGAAATCCTGCGCGAAAAGGGCACGGTGATGATCCCCGACATGTATGCCAACGCAGGCGGTGTGACGGTCTCCTACTTCGAGTGGGTAAAGAACCTCAGCCACATCCGGTTCGGCCGGATGCAGCGCCGTCAGGAAGAAGCCCGGCACGAGCTGATCGTGGGCGAGCTTGAGCGTCTGAGCGAACACATGGGCGACCAGTGGTCGATGACGCCGAACTTCAAACAGAAGTATCTACGCGGCGCGGGCGAGCTTGAGCTTGTGCGCTCGGGCCTCGATGACACGATGCGCACCGCCTATCAGGCCATGCGCGAGGTGTGGCACAGCCGCGAGGATGTGACCGACCTGCGCACCGCCGCCTATCTGGTGTCGATCGGGCGCGTGGCCACCAGCTACCGCGCCAAGGGTCTGTAACGGGCCGCGCCCTTCGGGCTTTGCACGATTACAACTGCCCGCGCATCCCGCCGCGGGCAGTTTTCGTTTGGCGGCACCCCCTTGCGGGAAAATGATGCAAAGCGCCATTGCAGCGCGCCACAGCTTCGCTAGGGTTCCGCGAGGGAAAGGGAGCGCGTCATGGGATATTCCGGCTTCAGGGTGATACGAGAGGGGCTGCGCCGGCGGACAGGCTGGACACCGGTCTGGCGCGATCCTGCGCCCCAATCAGAGTATGACGTGGTCATCATCGGCGGCGGAGGGCACGGGCTCTCCACGGCCTATTATCTTGCCAAGGAACACGGGATCACCAATGTCGCGGTGCTCGAAAAGGGCTATTTGGGCGGCGGCAATGTGGGGCGGAACACGACCATCGTGCGGGCCAACTACCTGCTGCCGGGCAATTCCGAATTCTACTCTCACTCCCTGAAACTCTGGGAAGGGATGGAGCAGGACCTCAACTACAACACGATGATGTCCCAGCGCGGGGTGCTGAGCCTTGTGCACTCCGACGGGCAGCGCGACGCTTTCGTGCGGCGCGGCAACATGATGATCAGTCAGGGCGACGATGCGGAACTGCTGGACCGCGAAGGGGTGCGGGCGCTGGTGCCGCTCATCGATTTCGACAACCCGCGGTTTCCGGTCTATGGCGGGCTGCTGCACCGGCGCGGCGGCACCGCGCGCCATGATGCGGTGGCTTGGGGCTATGCCCGCGCGGCGGACCGGCGCGGCGTCGATCTGATCCAGAATTGCGAGGTGACGGGCATCGACATCGAAGGTGGGGCCGTGCGCGGGGTGCAAACGACGCGCGGGCCGATCCGGGCAAAGAAAGTGGCCATCGTGGTCGCCGGGCGCTCCAGTCAGGTGGCGGCCATGGCGGGGATGCGCCTGCCCATCGAAAGCCACGTGCTGCAGGCGTTTGTGAGCGAGGGGCTCAAGCCGATCCTCGACACCGTGGTCAGCTTCGGCATGGGCCACTTCTATATCAGCCAGTCCGACAAGGGCGGTCTGGTGTTCGGCGGCGATCTGGATTTCTATGCCTCCTATGCGGGGCGGGGCAACCTGCCCATGGCCGAACACGTGATGGAGGCGGCGATGACGTTGATGCCTGCCATCGGCAAGGCGCGAGTGCTGCGCTCATGGGGCGGGATCATGGACATGTCGCCCGACGGATCGCCGATTATCGATACCACCGACACGGCCGGGTTGTTCCTCAATTGCGGCTGGTGCTACGGCGGCTTCAAGGCGGTTCCGGCCTCGGGCTTTGCCACGGCCCATCTGATCGCCACCGGCCAGCCCCACGCCCCCGCCGCCCGCTTCCGGCTGGACCGCTTCCGCACCGGGCGCGGACTTCTGGATGAAGAGGGCACCGGCTCTCAGCACAATTTGCATTAGGACGCCCCATGCGACTGCCATGCCCCCTTTGCGGAGATCGGGACCGCCGCGAATTCTACTATCAGGGTGCTGCCGTGACGCTGAACCGCCCCGCGCCGGAGGCGGACGCCGATGCGTGGGATGCTTATCTGCACCTGCGCGACAACCCCGCAGGAGAGACCCGCGACCTGTGGTATCACGAAGCAGGCTGTGGCGCCTGGATCATGGTCACGCGCAACACGCTCACCCATGAGGTTCTGGGCGCGGAACTCATCGAGGGGGTCCCGGCATGAGGGTTCCGGGAAAAGGGTTGAACGCCGACGCCGCCCCCCTGCGCTTTCGCTTCGACGGGCAGGCCTACGAAGGCCGCGCGGGCGACACGCTCGCATCGGCCCTTCTGGCCAACGATGTGCGGCTCGTGGGACGCTCGTTCAAATACCACCGCCCGCGCGGCATCCTGACCGCCGGTTCGGAGGAACCCAACGCGCTGGTCACACTCGGCGAGGGCGCGACGCAGGACCCCAACATCCGTGCGACCACGCAAGAGCTTTACGACGGGCTCGCGGCGCGGTCGCAGAACGCATGGCCGACGTTGAGGCATGACGCGCTGGCGATCAACGACCTCTTCGCGCCCTTTCTGGGCGCGGGCTTCTACTACAAGACCTTCATGTGGCCGAAATCCTTCTGGGAAAAGCTCTATGAGCCGGTGATCCGCCGCGCCGCAGGGCTGGGCGCGCTTTCCGGGGAGGCCAATTCGGACAGCTACGAGAAAGCCTTCGCCCATTGCGACGTGCTGGTGATCGGCGCGGGACCGGCGGGGATCATGGCGGCGCTGACGGCGGCGCGGTCGGGGCTTGACGTGATCCTTGCAGAAGAAGACAGCCGCATGGGCGGGCGTCTGCTGGCCGAGGTCGAAGAGGTGGACGGCCAGCCCGGCGCAGTCTGGACCGCCGCACGGGTGGACGAACTGCGGGCCATGGAAAACGTGCGCCTGATGCCGCGCACCACGGTGACGGGCGCTTACGATCAGGGCACCTATGCCGCGCTCGAACGGGTGGGGCACCATGTGGCCGAGCGGACCGGCCCGCGCGAATGTTTCTGGCGGATCGTGGCGCAGCGGGCCATCCTGTGCGCCGGCGCGCTTGAGCGGCCCGTGGCCTTCCCCGACAACGACCGCCCCGGCATCATGACCGCCGGCGCCGTGCGCGCCTATCTCAACCGCTGGGGCGTGGCCCCGGGGCAAACACTTAGCATATTTGCGAACAATGATGACGCCCACCGCACCGCGCTGGATTTCATCGAAGCGGGGCTTGAGGTTGCCGCCGTGATCGACAGCCGCGCCGACGCGCAGCCGCTGGGGGATTACCGCGTGATCGCGGGCGGCACGGTCACTGGCACCACCGGGCGGCACGGGTTGCAGGGCATCCGCGTCGCGCATCCGGGGGGCGAGGAACACCTGCGCACCGATTGTCTGGCCCTCTCGGGCGGCTGGAATCCCACGCTGCATCTGACTTGCCACATGAATGGCCGCCCCCGGTGGGACGACGACATCCTGAGCTTCGTGCCCTCCGAGGCGGCGGTTCCGGGCCTGACGGTTGCCGGCGCTGCGAACGGAACCTTCTCGACGCTGGCCTGTCTGGAAGAGGGGATCGCCGCCGCCCAAGCCGTAGCCCGCGCCCTCGGCACACGCCCCGCGCGGGCCGAGGCCCCCGCCGCCGAAGACGCGCCCTACCGCATCGCGCCGCTCTGGCACGTGCCGGGCAAGGGTCGCGCCTGGCTCGATTTCCAGAACGATGTGACGGTGAAGGACGTCGCACAGGCCGCGCAGGAGAATTTCCGCAGCGTCGAGCACATGAAGCGCTACACCACTCAAGGCATGGCGCCCGATCAGGGCAAGAATTCCAACGTCGCCGCTTTGGCCGTGCTGGCCGACGCCACCGGACGCGGCATCCCCGAGACCGGCACCACGACCTTCCGCCCTCCCTACGTGCCCGTAGCCATTGCCGCCATGGGCGCGGGCGGGCAGGGGCAGGGCTTCGCACCGCACAGGCTCATGACCTCGGACGCGGCCAGCCGTGCCCGCGGCGCTCCGATGGTCGAGGTGGGGCTGTGGCACCGGCCCAGCTATTTCCCCCGCTCGGGCGAAGAGACGTGGCTTGAAAGCTGCAACCGTGAGGTGCGCATGGTGCGCAGCACGGTGGGTGTTTGCGACGTAAGCACGCTGGGCAAGATCGACATTCAGGGCCCCGATGCGGGAGCGTTCCTCGATTTCGTCTATTGCAACACCTTCTCGACCCTGCCCGAGGGGCGCGTGCGCTACGGTCTGATGCTGCGCGAGGATGGGCACGTCATGGACGACGGCACCACCGCACGGTTGGGGCCGGATCACTACCTCATGACGACGACCACGACGGCGGCGGGGCAGGTGATGCGGCATCTAACTTGGGTGGCGCAGGCGCTGCGCCCCGATTTGGACGTGCGCTTTGCCAGCGTGACCGACCAGTGGGCGCAATTTGCCGTGGCCGGGCCGAAAGCGCGCGAGCTGTTGAACTCGGTGCTGGATGATCCGGTTTCCGACGCGCATTGGCCCTTCATGTCCTGCGGCGCGGTCACGGTCGCTGGCGTTCCGGGGCGTCTGTTCCGGATCTCGTTCTCTGGCGAACACGCCTATGAGCTTGCCGTGCCCGCGCGGTTCGGCGCGTCGCTGTTCGGGCAACTGGGGGCGCAGGCCGAAGCCATGGGCGGGGGGCTTTACGGGTTGGAGGCGCTCAACGTCCTGCGCATCGAAAAGGGCTTTTTGACCCATGCGGAAATGCACGGGCGCAGCACGGCCTTCGACCTCGGGTTCGACCGGATGGTGAGCCGCAAGAAGGACTGCATCGGCGCGGCCGCCTCCCGGCGGGAGGGGTTGCGCGACCCCGAGCGTGAGCAGCTCGTCGGGCTGAAACCTGTTGACCCCGCAGGAAAAATCACCGCTGGGGCGCATCTGTTTGCTGACAGCGCAGAGCCTGTGAGCCCGAACGGGCAGGGCCATGTCACCTCGGCCTATCCTTCGCCGACCTTTGGCCATGACCTCGGCCTAGGCTTTCTGAAAGGCGGGCGCAACCGGCACGGCGAACGGGTGATGATGGTGGACCATCTGCGCGACCTGCGCACCCTGTGCGAGGTCTGCGCCCCTGTGTTCTACGACCCGGAAGGAGAGCGCATCCGTGGCTAGATTGATCGAAACCTCCCCCTGCGCGGGCCTGTTGCCCAGAACCATCGGCGCAGTCGATCTGAGCGAGGTCGAGCCTGCGCAGATCACGCTCATCGCGCCGTTCAAGGGGCAGCAGGCGGCCGTCTCTGACGCGCTGGACGCGGCCCTTGGCCTGACCTTCCCCGCGCCGAACCGCGCGACGGGGCAGGGCGCCCGCGCCGTCTGGAGCGGGGCAGGGCAGGCGCTGTTGATCGGGTCGGCCTGCCCTGCGCTGCCCGGCGCCGCCTGCATCGACCAGTCCGACGCCTGGGCCATCGTGCGGATCGAAGGTGCTGACGCCGCGCGGGTCCTGGCGCGCCTGACGCCGCTGGATCTGCGGCCCGAGGTGTTCCAGCAGGATCACACGGCGCGCAGCGTGCTGGGGCAGATGCCCGTGAGCCTCACCCGCGTGGGGCGCCACGCCTATGAAGTGATGGTGATGCGCTCCATGGCGCGGACGTTGGTGCAAGAGCTGACCCGCGCGGCTCAGGGCGTTGCGGACCGGATAGAGCCTTCTATCTAAACGAAAAATTAGGTTTGTGCCATCGGCCTTCGTTCGTCGGGTTTTTTTGTTGATTGACGGGTCAATAAAAAACCGGCTATCCCACCGGCAAGGACCGAAGGGGGCGAGATGCCGAAACTTGGAATGGAACCGATCCGCCGCGCGGCGCTGGTGCAGGCGACGATCGACGTGATCGGGGCGCAGGGCTCGCTGGATGTGACGGTCAGCCAGATCGCCAAACGCGCGGGCATGTCGCCGGCGCTCGCGCATCATTATTTCGGCGGCAAGGACCAGATTTTCCTCGCCGCGATGCGCCAGATCCTGCGCGATTTCGGGGCCGAGGTGCGTGACAAACTGCGCCACGCCCGGACCCCGCGCGCCCGCGCCGAGGCCCTGATCGCGGCGAGTTTCGCGCCCTCGTGCTTCGACCCCGCCACGGTGGGCGCATGGATGACGCTTTACGCGCAAGCCACGACCCAGCCGGACATGCACCGGTTGTTGCGGCTCTATCAGGGGCGGCTTTTGTCGAACCTGACCCATGCGCTGCGCCCGCTGTCAACGACCCCCCGGCAGGATGCCGAAACCCTCTCGGCGCTGATTGACGGGCTTTACCTGCGCGCCGCGCTGGCCCGCAACAGCGACCCCGAAAGCGCCAAGGCCACCGCCCTGCGCACCCTTGACCACGTGACCGGAGCCACCCCATGAGCAAGCCGAACATCCTGATACTGATGGTCGACCAGTTGAACGGCACGCTGTTCCCGGACGGTCCCGCCGATTGGCTGCATGCGCCCAACCTGAAAAAGCTTGCCGCGCGTTCGACGCGCTTCAAGACGGCCTACACCGCCTCGCCGCTCTGCGCACCGGGGCGGGCGTCGTTCATGTCGGGCCAGCTTCCCAGTCGCACGCAAGTCTATGACAATGCGGCGGAATTCGCGTCTTCCATTCCGACCTATGCGCATCATCTCCGGCGTGCGGGCTATCAAACCAGCCTCTCGGGAAAGATGCATTTCGTCGGCCCCGACCAGCTTCACGGGTTCGAAGAGCGCCTGACCACCGACATCTATCCCCCCGATTTTGGCTGGACGCCGGACTACCGCAAACCCGGCGAACGGATCGACTGGTGGTATCACAACATGGGGTCCGTGACCGGCGCGGGCGTGGCCGAGATCACCAACCAGATGGAATATGACGACGAGGTTTGCTACCACGCGACGCGCAAGATTTACGACCTCGCACGGGGGCATGACGCGCGGCCGTGGTGTCTGACCGTGTCCTTCACCCACCCGCACGATCCTTACGTCGCCCGCAAGAAATACTGGGACCTTTACGAGGATTGCGACCACTTGCTCCCCGAGGTCGGGCCAATCCCCTACGACGCGCAAGACCCCCATTCCCAGCGCATCCTTGACGCCAACGATCACGAGGATTTCGAGATCACCGAGGAACAGGTGCGCCGTGCCCGCCGCGCCTATTTCGCCAATATCTCCTACATCGACGACAAGATCGGCGAGGTCCTGCAAACGCTTGAGGATACCCAGCAAGAGGCGGTGATCTTCTTCGTTGCAGATCACGGGGACATGCTGGGCGACCGGGGCCTGTGGTTCAAGATGTCCTTCTATGACTGCTCGGCGCGGGTGCCGTTTATGGTCAGCGCCCCCGGGATGCCCACGGGTCTGATCGAGACGCCGGTGTCGAACATCGACGTCACCCCGACGCTTTGCGACCTCGCCGGTGTGTCGATGGAGGAGGTCATGCCCTGGACCGAAGGGATGAGCCTTGTCCCACTGGCGAACGGCACCGAACGCCACGACCCCGTGGCCATGGAATACGCTGCCGAAGGCTCCTACAGCCCGTTGGTCTGCCTGCGAGAGGGGCGCTGGAAATACACGCGCTGCTTGCTCGACCCAGATCAGTTATTTGATATGGAAGCCGACCCCAACGAGGTGAACAACCTTGCCGAGGTTGAAAAATATCAAGCCGTTCTGGCTGGCCTGCGCGCTAAGTCCGAAGCCCGCTGGGACCTTGCGGCCTTTGACGCGCAGGTGCGCGAAAGTCAGGCCCGCCGCTGGGTCGTCTATGAGGCACTGCGCAACGGCGACTATTTCCCTTGGGACTACCAGCCCCTGCAAAAGGCGTCCGAACGCTACATGCGCAATCACATGGACCTCAACGTACTTGAGGAAAATCAACGCTTTCCCCGCGGAGAATGACATGACCTACGACATCCAGCCTGCGGGATCGCACTTTATCGACGGCGCCTATGTCGAAGATACCGCCGGCACGCCGATTCCGGTGATCTGCCCCTACAGCGAAAAACAAATCGCGACCGTTCATGCCGCGACCCCTGCGATTATCGAGCAGGCGCTGACCTCGGCCCGTCGTGCGCAAAAGGACTGGGCTGCCATGACAGGAACCGAGCGGGGCCGCGTGCTGCGCCGGGCCGCCGACCTCATGCGGGAGCGCAACCATGCGCTGTCGGTGCTGGAAACCCACGACACCGGCAAACCTCTGCAGGAAACGCTGGTGGCCGATGCCACCTCGGGCGCGGATGCGCTGGAGTATTTCGGCGGGCTGGCGGGGGCCCTGACCGGCGAGCATATCCAATTGGGCGAGGATTTCGTCTATACCCGACGCGAGCCTTTGGGCGTCTGCGTCGGCATCGGTGCGTGGAATTACCCCACCCAGATCGCCGCATGGAAGGGGGCGCCCGCGCTGGCCTGCGGCAACGCGATGATCTTCAAACCCTCCGAGACGACGCCGCTTTGCGCGCTCAAGGTTGCGGAAATCCTGCATGAGGCGGGCGCGCCGGCGGGGATCTACAACGTCGTGCAAGGCATGGGCGAGGTCGGGCAGGCGCTGATCACCGACCCCCGCGTGAACAAGGTCTCGCTCACCGGATCGGTGCCCACGGGCCGCAAGGTCTATGCCGCCGCCGCTGAGGGCATCCGCCACGTCACCATGGAGCTGGGCGGCAAATCCCCGCTGGTGATCTTTGACGACGCCAATCTTGAGGACGCGGTTTCGGGGGCCATTCTGGGCAACTTCTACAGCTCCGGTCAGGTCTGCTCCAACGGCACGCGGGTCTTCGTGCAGCGGGGCATTAAGCAGGCGTTTCTCGACCGGCTGACCGAGCGGCTGAAGGACGTAAAGATGGGCGACCCGCAGGATGAAAGCGTCAATTTTGGCCCCATGGTGAGCCAGCGACAGATGGAGATCGTGCAGGGTTTCATCGCCAAGGGGCTTGAGGAAGGCGCGCGGCTCGTGGCCGGTGGAGACCGCGTGGGCGACAGGGGATACTTCCTGCAACCCACTGTTTTCGCGGACGTCACCGACGGCATGACCATCGCGCAGGACGAGATTTTCGGCCCCGTGCTCAGCGTGCTCGACTTCGATGAGGAGGATGAGGTGCTGGCCCGCGCCAATGCGACCGATTTCGGCCTTGCCGCCGGGGTCTTTACGCAAGACCTCACCCGAGCGCACCGGATGGTTGCCGGGTTCGAGGCGGGCACCTGCTACATCAACACCTACAACCTTGCCCCGGTTGAGGCCCCCTTCGGTGGCTCGAAGCTCTCGGGGGTGGGGCGGGAAAATTCCAAGGCGGCGATCGAACATTACAGCCAGATGAAGTCCGTCTATGTGGCGATGGGCGCGGTGGAGGCGCCGTTCTGATGCAGGCAGATTATATCGTCGTCGGCGCGGGCAGTGCCGGTTGTGCTATGGCCTATCGTCTGGCCGAGGCGGGCAAATCGGTCATCGTGGTCGAAGCGGGCGGCAGCGATGCGGGACCCTTCATCAACATGCCCGCCGCGCTGTCCTATCCGATGAACATGAAGCGCTACGATTGGGGCTACCGCTCGGAGCCCGAGCCCCATCTGGGCGGGCGCAGGCTGGCCTGTCCGCGCGGTAAGGTGATCGGCGGGTCCTCGTCCATCAACGGCATGATCTACGTGCGCGGCCATGCCCGCGATTTCGATCACTGGGCCGAGCAGGGCGCCGACGGGTGGAGCTTCGCCGACGTGCTGCCCTATTACAAACGCATGGAGGATTGGCACCACGGGGAGCGGGGCGGCGATCCGGATTGGCGCGGCACGGGCGGGCCGCTGCATGTCACCCGCGGGCCGGGGACCAACCCGCTGACCATGGCCTTCATCGCGGCCGGCGGGCAGGCGGGCTATCAGTTGACGCCGGATTACAACGGCGCGCAGCAGGAAGGCTTCGGCCCCTTCGATGCGACGATCTGGCAGGGCAACCGCTGGTCGGCGGCTTCGGCCTATCTACGGCCTGCGAAAGCCACCGGGCGCTGCAAGGTGGTGCAGGGCACGGCAGCCAAAGTTTTGATCGAAGAAGGGCGCGCCACCGGCGTGCGCCTGACCGACGGGCGCGAGCTTATGGCGCAGGCCGAAGTCATCGTCGCCGCCTCGGCCATCAACTCGCCCCAGCTCCTGATGCTCTCGGGGATTGGCCCTGCCGCACATCTGGCCGAGCACGGCATTGACGTGATTGCAGATCGCAAAGGCGTGGGGCAGAACCTTCAGGACCACCTTGAGCTTTACGTGCAAATGGCCGCGAACGGGAGGCACAGTCTTTACAAATACTGGTCGCTGATCGGCAAGGCCGCGGTGGGCGCACAGTGGCTGTTCACCAAAAGCGGCATCGGCGCGTCGAACCAGTTCGAGGCGGCGGGATTCATCCGCTCGAAGGCGGGGATCGAGTACCCCGACATCCAGTTCCATTTCCTGCCCATCGCCGTGCGCTACGACGGGGTCGGTGCCCGCGAAGGCTTTCAGGCCCACGTCGGTCCGATGCGCTCGAAATCGCGCGGCGCGGTGACGTTGACCTCCGCCGATCCGGCGGCCCGTCCCCGCATCTTCTTCAACTACATGTCGCACCCTGACGACTGGGCGGAGTTCCGCACCTGCATCCGCCTCACGCGCGAGATTTTCGCGCAAGAGGCCTTCGACCCCTATCGCGGGGAGGAGCTGATCCCCGGCGCGGCCGCGCAAAGTGATGCCGAGCTGGACGCCGTGATCCGCGACCACGTGGAGAGCGCCTATCACCCCTGCGGGACTTGCAAGATGGGCCGTGCCGACGATCCCGACGCGGTGGTGGATCCGCAAGGGCGGGTGATCGGGGTTGAGGGTTTGAGGGTGGCGGACAGTTCGATTTTCCCCCGGATCACCAACGGAAACCTGAACGCCCCGTCGATCATGACCGGCGAGAAGATCGCCGATCTGGTGCTGGGAAAAACCCCGCTCCCTCGCGCCAATGACGCGCCCTGGATTCATCCGAACTGGCAGATCGCGCAACGGTAAGGCTGCGTTAACCATTCTTAACAAAACCGCTTGCATTCCAATGGGATAACCCATTATGTGGTGGGATGTTCAGAATTCTATACATTTTATTGTGGCTGGTCTTGCCAGCCGCCAGCAACGCTGCGGCCGATGTCAGCGGCACGGTTCGGGTGATCGACGGCGACACGTTGGACGTGGGCGGGCAGCGTGTCCGCCTGCACGGGATCGACGCGCCTGAAGTGTCCCAGACCTGCTCGCACCCGCAACGGGGCGACTGGCCCTGCGGCGCCTTCGTGCGGGATGAGCTGCGCGACCGCTACGACGGCCAGACCGCCACGTGCGAGGCGATGGACACCGACCGCTATGGCCGGATCGTCGGCAAATGCTTCATCGGCGGGCGCGACATCAACGAGGTGATCGTCTCGGAGGGCTACGCCGAGGCCTATCGCCGCTATTCGATGGATTACGATCTGGCAGAGAAAGCGGCGCAGGTGCGCGGCGTGGGCCTTTGGTCAAGCGAGATGCAGACCCCGGCCGAGTATCGCGCAGCACAGCGGCAGGCGTCGGAAGATGTCGTCTCGCCCAATGCGAACTGCGTGATCAAGGGCAATATCTCCGGCAACGGGCGGATCTACCACATGCCCCACAACGAGCATTACAGCCGCACGCGGATCAACGTCTCGCGCGGTGAGCGCTGGTTCTGCACCGAGGCCGAGGCGCGGGCCGCCGGCTGGCGCGCCGCGCGCAACTAGGGCGGCGGGCCGGGGCAGGCGGGCCACCCGTGAGGGCGGGCCGGTCCGAGGGCGCTACGCCGTCGCCGCCACGACCGCGCCGAAGCGGTCGAAGAACCGGTCGGCCAGTTTCGCCGCAAAGGCCGTGACGATGGGCTGGCCCAGTTTCGACAGCCGCCCGCCCAGCTTCGCATCCACCGTATAGCGGAGCACCGTCTCTCCCCCGGCGTCGATCAGGGTCACATCGGCCACGCCCGAGCCGTGCCCCGCAAACCCGCCCTGACCGGCGGCGCTGATCCGGTAGCGGTCGGGCAGGCTCACGACCTCCACGTCAAGCGAGACGGTCACCGTGATCGGGAAAGGGCCGACCTTTTGCTTGATCACCGCCTCATACCCGTCTTCGAGCGTTCCCGTGAACCTGTCGCAGCCCGGAATGCAGGCCTTGAGCGTGTCGGGGTCGATCAGGTGCCGCCAGACGGTGTCGCTGTCGGCGGCAATGCGTTGTTCTCCGGTAATCTCCATCGGGTCCTCTTCAATCAACTTGGTAGGGCAGGAAGCCGCGTTCGTTGGGGTCCACCCGCAATTGTCGTTCCAGCGGCGGAACCGAGCGGTGCGGACAGGCGCGGCGTTCGCAGATTCGGCAGGAAATGCCAATCGGCACAAAGGCTTCGGCCTGATCGGTCATCATGTGATCGGCATAGACAAGGGACGAGGCGTGTTTCACCTCACACCCCAGACCAATGGCATAGCGGCGCGTCGGGATGCCCCATGCGCGGCCCGGTTTACTCACGTCGCGGGCCAGGCAGAAATAGCGCACTCCATCGGGCGTCTCGGCCAGTTGGCGCAGCCAGCGTCCGGGCGTCTCGAAGGCGCGGTGGACGTTCCACAGCGGGCAGGCCCCGCCGAAGCGGGCGAATTGCAGCGTTGTGGCCGAATGGCGCTTGGTGATGGTCCCCGCCGGATCGACGCGCACGAAGAAAAACGGCACACCCTTTGCGCCGGGCCGTTGTAGCGTGGACAGCCGATGCGCCACCTGTTCGAGCGAGGCCCCAAAACGGTCAGCCAACTGCTCAAGGTCGTGGCGGGTGCTTCGCGCGGCCTCGAGAAACGCGCCGTAGGGCATCAGCGTCGCGCCCGCGAAGTAATTCGCCAGACCGACCAGCGCGATGCTGCGGGCTTGGGGCGACTGGAACCGGGCGAGGTCGAGGCTCGCGTCCAGAAGCTTGGCCTGTTTGATCAGCGCCACCTGCAACAGCAACTGGAAGCGTTGGGTGGCGGAGGCCGAGGTGCGCGACAGGGTGAGAACGCGGCTACCGGCGTCGTAGTGCCGGATCGCGCCGCCGTCGCCCAGCACCACACGCACGCCGCTTTCGCGCAAAGCCTCACGCGCGGCACCGTCGATGTCGCCGCCCGCCTTGCTGGCGAACCGCTCGGCCGCGCGGTCGATAGGGTCGATGTAGTTGTCGCAATAATGGAAGAAATCGCGCACCTCTTCCCAGGGCGACGGCTGCAGGCGGCTGTCCTCTCGCCCCAGCGCCTCATCAAGGGACGACAGCCGTTCATGGGTCTGGCGATAGGCGCGGTGCAGATCGAGAAAGGCCCGCGCCAGCGCCGGTGCGTTCGAGGCCGCGAGCCGCAGATCCGGCAGCGGCGGGGCCGTGCCGCCGAAGATCGGGTCGGCCAGCGCCTCGCGCATGTCGCTGACCAGCCGCGCCTCGTCCCCCGATTGTAACTCGGTTACGTCGAAGCGGAACTCTTGCGCCAGCGCCAGCACCACGGTCGTGGACACCGGACGGTTGTTGTTTTCCATTTGATTGAGATAGGGCAGCGACACGCCCAGCCGTTCGGCAAAGGCTTTTTGCGTCAGCCCGATGCGGCTGCGCAGCTCCCGCAGCTTGGCACCGGCATAGAGTTTTTGTGCGGCCATGCGGCGCTCTCCCCCGTTTGCAAAGATGTGAATAGGCTTTGCAAAGTCAGCTGTCCAGCGTGCCGCGCCCTGCCATCTGTCGCGCGCGGACAAGAACCCAGACCGCACAGGCCAGCGAGGCCAGCGTGGTCAGGACCATCAGGATCACCAGCGGCCGCGCCCCGGTGTCGGGGCCAAGGATGAACCCGGCGATCACCGACAGCGCCGCGCCGCCGCCCACCATGAAGGCCCCGCCCAGGCCTGCGGCGGACCCGGCCAGCGCCGGCCGCACCGACAACATGCCCGCATTGGCGTTGGGCAAGAGGATGCCATTGCCCAAGCCGATAAAGACCATGAAGCCGAAAAAACTGAGCGGGTGGCTGATCCCCGACAGGTTCAGCGCCAGTAGCAGCACCATCCCCAGAAGCGAGGCCACAGCCCCGATCAGCACCATACGGTCGACGCCCACCGAAACCGAGTAGCGCCCCGAGACCCAGTTGCCGAGCAGATAGCCGATGGCCGGTGCGCCGAAGTAGATGCCCAGCACGGCGGGCTCGAGCGCGAAGACATTGGTGCCCACAAAGGGCGCGCCGCCCAGATAGGCGAAGAACGCCCCTGACGAGAATGCCGCCGCAAGGCAGTAGCCCCAGAACCGCTGCGAGGTCAGCAACGCCGGGTATTCGCGCAACTGGGCCGCAAAGCCGCCTTCGCGGGTGGCGCTGGTCTCCCCCTGATCGAACCACGCGAGCACGAACAACAGCAGCCCGCCAGCGGCCAGCACCCAGAACGACGCCCGCCAGCTGAACGCCTCGTCCAGAACGCCGCCCAGCACCGGCCCCAGCATCGGCACCAGCGACATGCCCATGGTCACATAGGCGATCATCGACGCGGCCTGATCCTGTGGCACCATGTCCCGCACGATGGCCCGGCTGATCGCGAACCCCGTGGCGATGGCGGTCTGCACCAGGCGGAACACCAGAAAGACGGTGAAATTGGGCGCGAACAGTGCGCCAAGGGTGGCGATCGTGAACAGCCCGCTGGTGGTCAGCACGATCGGGCGCCGCCCGAACCGGTCGGCAATCGGCCCCACGGCGACCTGCACGATCGCGGTCATCCCCAGATAGGCCGAGACCGAAAGCTGCATCAGCCCGTAGTCCACGCCGAAATGCTCGGCCATTGAGGGCAGGGAGGGCAAAAAGATGTTCAACGACAGCGCGGCAACCCCGGCCATGAGGATCAGGGTGAAAATATGCGGAGGCGTGGTGCGATCCAGAAACCGGACCCGTGGCATGACGGACATGACGACAGGAGTAGTCCCTTGTCTGCGGAACGTCGATGGATATTTCCCGCGCGGCGTGGTCCGGTTTGCAGTGGCCGATTAGCTGATTTGCAAAACCGATGCGCTGCAAATGGAAAGTTATGCAAATTTGCGAGAAGGGACTCGGCACCCGCGCCGGATCGGGTTAGCGTGACCCACTCTTGAAGGGACACCATATATGACAGACATCCTGCAGGAACTTGAGCGCCGCCGCGAAGCCGCCCGCATGGGCGGGGGGCAGAAGCGGATCGACAGCCAGCACGCCAAGGGCAAGCTGACCGCGCGCGAACGGATCGAGCTTTTGCTGGACGAAGGATCGTTCGAGGAATTCGACACCTTCATGACCCACCGCAGCACCGATTTCGGCATGGAAAAGACCCGCCCCGCGGGCGACGGCGTCGTGACCGGATGGGGCACGATCAACGGCCGGCAGGTCTATGTCTATTCGCAGGATTTCACTGTGCTGGGCGGGTCGGTCTCGGCCAGTCATGCGGCCAAGATCATCAAGATCATGGAAATGGCGATGCAGAACGGCGCGCCGATCATCGGCATGAACGATTCCGGCGGCGCGCGGATTCAGGAAGGCGTCGATGCGCTGGGCGGCTATGGCGAGATTTTCCAGCGCAACATCATGGCCTCGGGCGTGGTGCCGCAAATCAGCCTGATCATGGGGCCCTGCGCGGGCGGCGCGGTCTATTCGCCCGCGATGACCGATTTCATCTTTATGGTCAAAGACAGCTCCTACATGTTCGTGACCGGCCCGGACGTGGTGAAGACCGTCACCAACGAGGTGGTCACCGCCGAAGAGCTGGGCGGCGCCACCACCCACACACGCAAATCCTCGGTCGCGGATGCGGCCTTCGAGAATGACGTCGAAGCCATCGCCGAGACCCGGCGGCTGTTCGACTATCTGCCGCTCAACAACCGCGCGAAGCCCCCGGTCCGGCCATTTTTCGATGAGGTGGGCCGCGTCGAGGCGAGCCTTGATACCCTGATCCCCGACAACCCAAACCAGCCCTATGACATGAAAGAGCTGATCCTCAAGATCGCGGATGAGGGGGATTTCTACGAACTACAGGAGGAGTTCGCGCGCAACATCCTGACCGGCTTCATCCGGCTGGAAGGGCAGACTGTGGGCGTGGTGGCGAACCAGCCGATGGTGCTTGCAGGGGTGCTCGACATCGATTCAAGCCGCAAGGCCGCGCGGTTCGTGCGGTTCTGCGACTGTTTCGACATTCCGATTCTGACGTTGGTGGACGTGCCCGGCTTCATGCCCGGCACCAGTCAGGAATACGGCGGCGTCATCAAGCACGGCGCGAAACTGCTCTTCGCCTACGGAGAGGCGACGGTGCCCAAGGTCACGCTGATCACCCGCAAGGCCTATGGCGGGGCCTATGACGTGATGGCGTCCAAGCACTTGAAAGCAGACGTCAATTACGCGTGGCCCACCGCCGAGATCGCGGTGATGGGGGCCAAGGGCGCGTCCGAGATCATCCACCGCGCGGACCGCGACGACCCCGAGAAGCTCGCAGCCCACACCAAGGATTACGAAGACCGGTTCGCGAACCCCTTCGTGGCTGCCGAACGCGGGTTTATTGACGAGGTGATCCTGCCGCGCAGCACCCGCGTCCGCCTGTGCCGGGCCTTTGCTGGGCTGCGGGGCAAGCAGGCGCAGATGCCGTGGAAGAAGCATGACAATATTCCGCTGTGACATGAGCCTGTTACGCACGACCCTGACCCTTGTGATCTGCGCCTTGGCCGGCGGTGTGGCCGCCGCAGAAGACGTGGCGCGCGTGCCGGTGCCCTCGGGCCAGCCGCTGTCGTTTCTGGAGTTCATCCCCGAACAGAACGGCGCGCTGCTGCGGTTCCGCTTTCTGGCGCCCGCGATCGGCACCCAGTTCGACTATCTCGCCGTTCGGGACGATTTTCAGGCGCTTTGCGACACGCAGGTGACGCCGGTGTTGCTGGAGAACGCCCTTGCGCCCGAGCGGATCGTGCTGTCCATGTCCGCCGCCGAGATCCCCTTTGGAGAGGTGAACGCCGACGTGTTGCAATTTTTCGAGGTTTTCCGATTTGAAAACGGCACCTGCATCTGGGAGGAATTCTGATGGCGCCACAAGATATTGCGGGGCCGCACAGGGCGCGCGCCGCTTTTGATGCAGCCGGGCCACAGCGCACGGTCTGCGCGTCCCTCTCGTATCTTTTTGCCCCAGCGCGGGGTAGTTTTCCACAAGGCTGCTTTGACGCAGCCGACACCCAAAGTGCGGGCGAAATCCGGGACTTGTCCGGCAAAGCTCGTGTGGAAAAAAGAGACAGGAGACAGACATGTCCAAGAGCATCAAGGGCCTGTGCGTCCTTTCCGTGCTGGTCGTCATGGCCGCATGCGCAAACACCGCTGACGTCGAAGAGTTCGTCGTCATTGATCCGGTTCCGGTCACGGTCGAGCCGACGTTCAACAGCAAATACAACTGATCTTGCCGCGGGGCAGGCCACCGCGCTTGCCCCGCACCATGGCGTTGCTCGCCGGGGGGCTGCGTGATGGAAAAGCACCGCGGATTCCCCAGCCGCTACCCCAGCTCGGATTTTCAATTCACCATCCGCCGCCCCGTCAAAAAGGGCCTGCCGCCCAAGCTGTTCCAGCGGGAACGCTACGCCGACCGCCGCCCGGCGGACCGGCGCGCGGATGAGGGCTTCCTTTGGGCGCTCAAGGAACATTTCGGAGAAGAGCCCTTTGTGCGGGGCAACCTTGATGCCGGACGGCTCAACTGGCTGTTCGGGCGCGAGGTGGTGCCGGCGGAAGAGCCCTTCGATCCGCAAAGCTATGACGCACTGCTGAAAGTGGACCTGCGGCGGGCCGAGCAATCCTTTCCGGAGATTTTCCGGCCCGACTGGGCGCCGGGGCAGCCGTAATGTCAGGCCGGGGAATGGGCGGCTTTTGGCCTATGGGTGTGCAGCTTTGGCGGGAAATGGCCGACTTCGCGGGGCGGTGGGTCGAAGGGCATGACAGGTGCCGCGACCTGTGCCAGCCTGTTTATGTGGACGGGTTGTTCAGCAATCGGCCCCCCACATATTGTCAATACCGTTACCCTTCCCCTCGTCGGTCTGGTCCTTTTTTTGGGGCCGGGCCGACACCCCCTTTCGGGGCGCCCGTGGCCGATCCGTGCCGGGCGCCTGCCCGCGTGCAAAAGGGTCTTGTCTTTGGGGGCAAAACGGCCGACTCTGTTGCCCATAACAACAAGCAGAGCAAGGGCAGTATCCAATGCAATATCTTCGTCTTATCGCCGCATTCGCGGCCGTCACTTCGCTTTCCGCGTGCCTTCTGGACAACGACCTTGAACGGGGTCTGGCCGGGGCGGCGACGGGTGCGGTCATCGCGGACGTGGTCGGCGGCAACGTCGTCACCGGTGCCATCGCGGGCGGTGCCGCTGGCGCGCTGTGCGATGAAATCACCCGGATTTGCCGCTAATCGGGAACCGTGTCATGGTGAGTTCGGGCTGTGGGAACCTTCGGCCCGGAGTCGCGTTAGTGACTTGGATAAACCATTAAGGGGACAATCATGCTCAAATTTACGAAAATCGCCGGTCTCACTCTGGTTGCGGGCCTTCTGGCCGCTTGTGACAACGATCTGGAACGCGGTGTCGCAGGTGCGGCCGCTGGGGCCGTCATCGCAGACGCGACCGGCAACGATGTTGCAACTGGCGCAGGTGTCGGCGCGCTGGCTGGCGTTTTCTGTGACGACGCAGGCGTTTGCCGCAACCGCTAACCGTTTTCGCGCCACGGCGCAGGACAATTTGAACCGCCGTTCAGGGTCACCCCTGAGCGGCGGTTTTGCATTCTGAGGGGGTCCGTCCATGTTCAAGAAAATCCTTATCGCCAACCGGGGCGAGATCGCCTGCCGCGTCATCAAGACCGCGCGCAAGATGGGCATCCAGACGGTCGCGGTCTATTCCGACGCCGATGCCAACGCGCTTCACGTGCAGATGGCAAATGAGGCGGTGCACATCGGTCCGGCCCCCGCGAACCAGTCCTATATCGTGATCGACAAGATCATGGAGGCCATCGCGCAGACCGGCGCCGAAGCTGTCCACCCCGGTTACGGGTTCCTGTCAGAGAACGCCAAATTTGCCGAAGCGCTTGAGGCCGCAAGTGTCGCGTTTATCGGGCCACCCAAGGGCGCGATCGAGAAGATGGGCGACAAGATCACCAGCAAGAAGATCGCGCAAGAGGCCGGGGTCTCGACCGTGCCCGGCTACATGGGGTTGATCGAAGACGCTGACGAGGCGGTGAAAATCTCTAACGACATCGGCTATCCTGTGATGATCAAGGCCAGCGCGGGCGGCGGCGGCAAGGGGATGCGCATCGCCTGGAATGACGACGAAGCGCGCGAGGGGTTCCAGTCGTCCAAAAACGAAGCTGCGAACTCATTCGGGGACGACCGCATCTTCATCGAAAAATTCGTCACCCAGCCGCGCCACATCGAGATTCAGGTGCTCTGCGACAGCCACGGCAACGGCATCTATCTGGGCGAGCGGGAATGTTCGATCCAGCGCCGCAACCAGAAAGTTATCGAAGAAGCGCCAAGCCCGTTTCTGGACGAGGCGACCCGCCGCGCCATGGGCGAACAATCCGTCGCGCTGGCGCAGGCGGTGGACTACGCCTCGGCCGGGACAGTCGAGTTTATCGTCGATGGCGACCGCAACTTCTATTTCCTCGAGATGAACACCCGTTTGCAGGTGGAACACCCGGTGACCGAGCTGATCACCGGCGTCGATCTGGTCGAGCAGATGATCCGGATCGCCGCGGGCGAGACTCTGGGCATGAGCCAGGAGGACGTGACGCTCACCGGCTGGGCCATGGAAAGCCGGCTTTACGCGGAAGACCCCTATCGCGGGTTCCTGCCCTCCATCGGGCGGCTGACCACCTATCGCCCCCCGCAAGAGGTGGCCGCCGGTCCCCTGCTCGCCTCGGGCAAGTGGCAGGGCGATGCGCCCGAGGGCGACCATGCCGTGCGCAATGACACCGGCGTCTATGACGGGGGCGAAATCTCGATGTTCTACGATCCCATGATCGCCAAGCTGTGCACATGGGCCCCAACGCGGGATGCCGCCATCGAAGAGATGCGCATCGCGCTGGACAGCTTCGAGGTCGAGGGGATCGGCCACAACATCCCGTTCCTCAGCGCGGTCTATGACCATGAGAAATTCACTTCCGGCCGGATGACCACCGCCTTCATCGAAGAAGAGTTCCCCGACGGCTTCGACGGGGTCGATCTGCCCGATGACACGCTGGACCGGATCGCCGCCGCCGCCGCCGCGATGTATCGGGTCTGCGAAATCCGCCGGGCGCAGATTTCCGGGCGGATGGACAACCACGAACGCCACGTCGGGCAGGACTGGGTCGTCACCTTGGCGGACCGGGCCCACGATGTGCATATTGAGGCCGACCGGAGCGGGGCCACAGTCACCTTCGACGGCAAATCCTTCCGCGTGGAAAGCGATTGGACCCCGGGTCAGTCGCTGGCCCGCCTGACGGTCAACGACGCGCCGCTGGTGCTCAAGGTGGCCCATGTTTCGGCGGGGTTCCGGGTGCGCCACCGGGGCGCGGACCTTGACGTGCGCGTGCGCACCCGGCGGCAGGCGGAACTGGCGCGGCTGATGCCGAAGAAGCTGCCGCCGGACACCTCGAAAATGCTGCTCTGTCCGATGCCCGGTCTGATCGTCAAGGTCGATGTGGCTGTGGGCGACGAGGTGCAAGAGGGGCAGATCCTGTGCACCGTGGAAGCGATGAAGATGGAAAACATCCTGCGCGCCGAGAAGAAAGCCACCGTGACGGCGATCCATGCCGAAGCAGGCGACAGCCTTTCGGTGGATGATGTGATCATGGAGTTCGAATAGCGCCTTGGAGCTGGTCCTTCATATCGGGGCGCATCGCACGGGCTCGACCATGGTGGAACGGAGCATCACGGCGAGCATCGCCGCCGCGCCGGGCAGCGGTGTCGCGCTCTGGGCGCCGCGCCGGCTGCGCGATATCAAAGGGTTTCAAGCGATCACCCGCCTGTCGGACGACAAGGGCCAGCCTCTGGATCACGCGGCGGCCCGCACGCGCAACGCGGTGGCCAAGCGGCTCGCGGATGATGTGCGACAGGAGCAGGAGGCGGGCGCGCGTCGGCTGATCCTCTCGGAAGAGAATTTCATCGGCGGGATGCGCAACAACTTCCGCACCGGCGTCTTCTATCCCGACGTGGCGCGCCGTCTGGCCGCTTTCGCCAAGGTGCTGCCGATGGTCCCGCAGCAGATCGCGCTGGGCATTCGCAACTATGGCGAGGTGCTGACCTCGGCCTATCACTACCTGCCGCAGGCGGGGCAGGCGGCCCCGCAAGTCGAGAAGCTGCGCGACGGGATATTGGCCGATAAGCGCGGCTGGCCGGATGTGGTGGAGGATGTCGCGCAGGTCTGGCCGGACGCGCGCATTCTTGTCTGGACGCAAGAGGATCTGTCCCGAGACCTTGCCAAGGTCTGCGCAGCAGTGGCCGATCTGGACCCGGCCGCGATCACCGTGCCTGAGGGGCGGATCAACGCGCTGAAGCCATCAACGCCGAAAACAGCACTGTTCGACGCGCAAGAGGCGCGGCACCTCACCCATCGCTACAACCGCCACCGGAGGCGGCTCAGGGCCGACCCTCGGGTGCAATGGATCGGGGGCGCGGCATGAGGGGTCAGCGATCCAGCCGCCGGGTCTCGACCTCTTGCTGGCGCAGGGGCATCTTGTCGATGGACCGGCTGATTTCGCGGGCCGACCAGGGCGCGGGTTTGCGCAGCTCGACCTGCCCGTCCTTGCCCATGATCACCAGCATGAACCCCCGTGGCCGCAACCGGGTCCGCAACGCGCTGGCCGCAGAGGGGTCGGTGTCGACAATAACGATCACATCCCGGTCGGCCAGATCGTCGGGCCGTTCGGCCAGAAGTTCAAGCTGCTGCTGGAACCGTGGATCGTTGGGATTGTCAGCAAAGACCACCACGGGCCGTGCGCGCCACATGAAATCTTCCAGCGTCAGCGCGGCGGCGTCGAAAATCGTCGTACGCTCTGCCTCCCAGACCTCGACCGGGGTGGGGGGGTCCACGTCTTGTGCTGCCGCAAGGGTGGCCCCCGCGCCCCACAGTATCAAAGCCAGTAACCGGATCATAAAATTTCCCTTCCCCTTCGATATAGTCAGACCGGACCGAAAGACGAAGGGGCGAGAGGTCGCGGGCCATGACAATTTTATCATTAACCCGATCCTCAGCCCCGTCGGGCATCGACCCGGGGCCAAAGGCCGCCGCAGGGGCGCGCCTTCGCACCTGCGTGGGAAAGGGGTCGAACCGATGGAAATTGCGCTGCATCTGGGGGCGCACGGCTGCGCCAGCACGAGTTTTCACACCTATCTGCGGGCCAATGACGCGGGACTTCTGCGACAAGGTCTGGCGTGCAAGCTGCCTGACGCGACGCGCAGCGGCTGGATGGGGGGGCTGTTCCGGCATCCGGCGCAGATCACGCTGGCCGATGAGATGCGGGGCCGCCGTGCGGTCGGGCGGATGCGGCTGTCGTTCGCTCTGGCGCAGCGCGCGGGCATCCGGCAGCTTGTGATCAGCGATCCGGACCTTCTGGGGCGACGGCGCGAGAACCTGTCGGCCACCGCACTTTATCCGCTGGCCAGCGAGCGTTTGATCCGTCTGCACGATGCCTTCGCGGGCCATCGGCTGCGCATCGGCCTGTCGATCCGCAGCCCCGAGGATTACTGGACCTTCTGTCTTGCGCGCGAGGTTGTGCAGGGGCGGGCGGCGCCGGGGGTGGACCTGCTGGACCGGCTGACCACGCAGCCACGCCGCTGGCGGCACGTGATCCGCGACCTCAAGCGCGCCCTGCCGGAGGCGGAGATCGTTGTCTGGCCGTTCGAACGGCTCATGGGCCGGCCCGACCATCAGTTGCAGCTTCTGACCGGGCAAAGCTGGAGCGCTTGGGACGCGGTGGACAGCTGGGCGCG
The DNA here is from genome assembly GCF_003072065.1 of Thalassorhabdomicrobium marinisediminis. Taxonomy (GTDB): domain Bacteria; phylum Pseudomonadota; class Alphaproteobacteria; order Rhodobacterales; family Rhodobacteraceae; genus Octadecabacter; species Octadecabacter marinisediminis. The sequence goes on along the minus strand of NZ_QCYG01000005.1, from coordinate 52,957 downwards.
CCGCAGCCCGACGCCGGCCCGCTTGGCTGCCGCTACGGGGACTTCGGCGCCGGACGCCGCGGCTGTGACGCAAGAGCGCTGGATGCCCTTTGACGCCGAGCACCGGCGGGTGTTGCGGGCGGAATACCGCCGCGATCTGGCATGGCTCAAGGCGGGCGCGCAGGGGTTCGCACGCTGGTGCGACGGCGCCCCCCGACCCGCGCCAGCCGCAGCCCCGGTGCCGTTCAAAAGCAAACGAAACAGCGGCCCCCAAGGGCCCGAGACACGGCCGGACAGGGCCGAAGTGATCCACGCCGCCACTCAAAACGCGGCGCTATTCGGAGGACGAAGCAATGACATCAGGCACAGCCGGATCGAAAAAGGGGTGGGCCGAGCGGGCACAGGCTGAACTGCGCGACCGCCCTTTGGAAGACCTGACGTGGCACACCATCGAAGGAATCGACGTGCAGCCGGTCTATGGCGCCGACGATCTTGAGGGGGTGGAGCATCTGGGCACGCTCCCCGGTGAGGCTCCGTTCACCCGCGGCGTGAAAGCCACGATGTACGCGGGGCGTCCCTGGACGATCCGGCAATATGCCGGGTTCTCCACGGCCGAGGAATCCAACGCCTTTTACCGCCGCGCACTGGACGCAGGACAACAGGGCGTCTCGGTCGCTTTCGATCTGGCCACGCATCGGGGCTATGACAGCGATCACCCCCGCGTGGTGGGCGACGTGGGCAAGGCGGGCGTCGCCATCGACAGCGTCGAGGACATGAAAATCCTGTTCGACGGCATCCCGCTGGACAAGGTCAGCGTGTCGATGACGATGAACGGTGCGGTGATCCCGATCCTTGCCAATTTCATCGTCGCGGGGGAAGAGCAGGGGCATGACCGCAGCGTGCTGTCCGGCACGATCCAGAACGACATCCTCAAGGAATTCATGGTGCGCAACACCTATGTCTATCCGCCCGAGCCGTCGATGCGGATCGTCGCAGACATCATCGAATACACCGCCAACGAGATGCCGAAGTTCAACTCGATCTCGATCTCCGGCTACCACATGCAAGAGGCGGGCGCGAACCTTGTGCAAGAACTCGCCTTCACTTTGGCCGACGGGCGCGAATACGTGCGCACCGCCATCGCGCGGGGCATGGACGTGGACCGTTTCGCGCCGCGCCTGTCGTTCTTCTTTGCCATCGGAATGAACTTCTTCATGGAGGCCGCGAAGCTGCGGGCGGCGCGGCTGCTCTGGTCGCGGATCATGTCCGAGTTCAACCCGAAGTCCGAGAAGTCCTCGATGCTGCGGACCCATTGCCAGACCAGCGGTGTAAGCTTGCAGGAACAGGACCCCTACAACAACGTCATCCGCACCGCTTATGAGGCGATGGCGGCGGTGCTGGGCGGCACGCAGTCGCTGCACACCAACGCGCTTGACGAAGCGATTGCCCTGCCCACCAACTTCAGCGCCCGCATCGCGCGCAACACGCAGTTGATCCTGCAAGAGGAAACCGGCGTGACCAATGTAGTCGACCCATTGGCGGGGTCTTATTACGTCGAGAAGCTGACCGCCGATCTGGCCGAGGCGGCTTGGGCGCTGATCGACGAGGTCGAGGAGATGGGCGGCATGACCAAAGCCGTGGCCTCGGGCATGCCCAAGTTGCGGATCGAGGAATCGGCGGCCAAGCGGCAGGCGATGATCGACCGCGGCGATGAGGTGATCGTCGGCGTGAACAAATACCGCCGCGAGACCGAGGACCCCATCGACATTCTTGACGTGGACAACGTGAAAGTGCGCGAAGGGCAGGTGGCCCGGCTGGAGAAACTGCGCAGCAGCCGCGATCAGGCCGCTTGCGATGCGGCGCTGGCCGAGGTCGAGCGCTGCGCCAAAGAGGGGGGCAATCTGCTGCAAGCGGCGGTCGAGGCTGCCCGCCAACGTGCATCAGTGGGGGAAATCAGCATGGCAATGGAAAAGGTGTTCGGCCGCCACCGCGCGGAAGTGAAAACGCTCGCCGGGGTGTACGGCGCGGCCTATGAAGGCGACGAAGGCTTTGCGGCGATCCAGAAGGACGTGGAAGACTTCGCCGAGGCCGAGGGCCGCCGCCCGCGCATGTTGGTGGTCAAGATGGGGCAGGACGGGCATGACCGCGGCGCCAAGGTGATCGCCACTGCGTTTGCCGATATCGGGTTTGACGTGGACGTGGGCCCGCTGTTCCAGACCCCGGAAGAGGCCGCGCAGGATGCCGTGGACAACGACGTGCATGTGATTGGCATCAGCTCGCAAGCGGCGGGCCACAAGACGCTCGCGCCCAAGCTGGTCGAGGCGCTGAAAGCGGCGGATGCCGAGGATATTCTGGTGATCTGCGGCGGGGTGATCCCCCAGCAGGACTATGATTTCCTGAAGAAAGCGGGGGTGAAAGCCATCTTCGGCCCGGGCACGAACATCCCCGACGCCGCCCGCGACATCCTGCGTCTGATACGGGCGGCAAAACGATGAGGCTCGATCACCTCGCCATTGCCGCCGAGACGTTGGACGAGGGGACCGTCTGGCTCGAAGACCTGCTCGGCGTGCGGTTGCAGCCCGGCGGCAAACACCCGCGGTTCGGCACCCACAACCGGCTTTTGGGGCTCGCGGATGACCTCTACCTTGAGGTGATCGCACCGGACCCGGAGGCCGAGGTCGCAGGGCCGCGCTGGTTTGATCTGGACCGGTTCAGCGGCCCGCCCCGGCTGGTCAACTGGATTTGCGAGGCCGAGGATTTCGACGCCGCCCTGCGCCACGGGATGCGCCACGTGCCCATGCAGCGGGGCGAACTGCGCTGGGACATGGGCGTGCCCGAGGATGGCAGCCTGCCGCTGGGCGGTGGCTACCCCACCGTGTTGCATTGGAACACCGACACCCCGCCCGGGCGCGCTTTGCCCGCGTCGGGCTGTGCGCTGCGCCAGCTCACGATCCTGCACCCGCTGGCCGATGCGATCTCGGCCGAGCTGACCGGACATCTGCAAGACCCGCGCGTGACGTTCGAAGCGGGCGACCCCATCAAGCTCACCGCGCAGATCGACACGCCGCGTGGTCTGGTCACCCTGTGATCCGGCGCGCCGCGCCGTCCGAATTGACCGCGCCTTGATGCAAAAACGGCTCTGACATCCGCGTCGCGTTCCGCTAGACTGCGGCCCATGTCACTTTGGACCCGTATCACCGACGCCGTGTCGTCCCTCGCCGCTGGCGACAGCCTGTCGGACGTGTTTGCCAAGCTGCGCACGCCGCCGGAACGCTCGGTCGCCTTTGCCATCGCCGTAATCGCGCTGGGCGCCAAGATGGCCAAGGCCGACGGGCAGGTCACCAAGGATGAGGTCGCCGCTTTCCGTGAGGTGTTCACCATCCCCGAGGGCGAGGAAAAGAACGCCGGCCGCCTGTTCAACCTCGCCCGGACCGATGTCGCCGGGTTTGAGGATTATGCCCGCAAGATCAAGGCGATGTACGACGGAGATGAAGCAGCACCCCTGTGCGACCTGATGGAAGGGCTGTTCCATATCGCCGTGGCGGACGGGCATTATCACCCGGACGAGGATGCCTTTCTGGCCCGCGTGGCGGCGATTTTTGGCATGGATGACGCGCGGTTCAAACGGTTGCGCGCGCAGTTCGTCCCCGACGCCGAGCGCGACCCCTATGAGGTTCTGGGCGTCAGCCCCGACACGCCCCCGCAGGCGATCCGCGCCGCCTATCGCCAGTTGGTGCGCGACACCCATCCCGACCAGATGCTGGCCCGCGGCGTGCCGGAAGAGGCCGTGAAACTGGCCGAAAAACGCATGATCGCGATCAACCGCGCCTGGGACGAGATCAACGGCCAGGCCGCGTGAGGATCGCCACCTATAATGTCGAATGGTTCACCAACTTGTTCGACGACGCGGGCACCATCCTGGACGATGGCGCCTGGTCCAGCCGCTGGAACGTGACCCGCCGCGACCAGCTTGCCGCCCTGGGCCATGTCTTCCAGTCGATGGATGCCGACGGGGTGATGGTGATCGAAGCGCCAGATTCCCACGCCCGCCGCGACGGTGTGCGTGCGCTGGAAAATTTCGCCGAACGTTTTGGCCTTCGTGCACGCAAGGCGGTGGTCGGCTTCATCAACGAGACCCAGCAAGAGATCATGTTTCTGTATGATCCCGACGTGCTGACCGCCTATCACGACCCGCGCACCGACGGCGGGCCGCGGTTTGACGAAGCAATCAAGATGGATCTGGACGTGGACCGCCACCCCGAACCGATCCGCTGGTCGAAACCCCCGCTTGAGCTTGAGGTGATGCATCGGGCCAGCCGCACCGCGTTTCGCATGATCGGCGTCCACGCCAAGTCCAAGGCCCCCCACGGCGCGCGGGGCGAGGCTGCGATCATGCGCATTTCCATCGCCAACCGCCGCAAGCAATTGGCGCAATGCATCTGGCTGCGCCACCGTGTCGAAGCCCACTTGGAACAGGGCGACAACTTGATCGTGTTGGGGGATTTCAACGATGGGCCGGGGCTGGACGAATACGAAAAGCTCTTCGGGCGCTCGGGCGTGGAGATCGTGCTGGGTGAGGGCAATGGCGCGCAGCTTTTCGACCCCCACGCCAAACAGGCGCTGTCGCGCCGCATCGGCGCGATGCCGGTCACCGCGCGCTTCCACAAGCGCGAGCAGGGGCAATATCTGTCGGTTCTGCTGGACTATATCATGGTGTCGCAATCGGTGCGGGCGATGGGCGCGGACTGGACCATTCTGCACCCCTTCGACCACCCCGCCTGCTTCGACGACAAGACGCTGTGCACCGCGCTGCTGACCGCGTCGGACCATTTTCCCGTGCTGCTGGATCTGCAACTGCCCGACACGGTTTGAGAATGGCGCAAACAGGCCTATATTAGGTTTATGAAACACCTGTTGTTCGCCGCATGTCTGACGCTACCCCTTCCCGCGTTCGCCCAAGAGGAGACGCCGGAGAACGGGGACATGTCGCAAGGCTTCTCGCTTATGGAAGAGGGCGCGAAGCTTCTGTTTCGCGGCATCATGGGTGAGATGGAGCCCAGAATCGAGGATTTCTCCGGCATGGCGCGAGAGTTGGAACCCGCCCTGGAGATGTTCGCGCAAGAAATGGGGCCGGCCCTGTTCGATCTGATGCAACGGCTTGATTCCGTGCGCTATTACGAAGCGCCGGAGCTTTTGCCAAATGGCGATATCATCCTGCGGCGCAAGCCCGATGCACCCGAGTTCACGCCGGAGGATCTGCCCGACGACCGGTCGGACGATCTGCCCGACGAAAACGGGGACGAGCCGGAACCCCCCGAGGGGGCGATCGACCTCTAATCGTCTTTCTTGCGGCGCGCGCCCTTGATCCGGACCGAACCTTCGGCCCCCAGCGCGTTGGCCAGCGCCTTGAACCTTTGTTCGGCCACTTCGCCAAACAGGGGGGCCGCGGCCTCTTTCAGGACCAGTTCCAACGTGTTGGCTTTCGGGGAATATTTCAGTTTGCCCGGCTGCTCGTCTGCCTTGAGCCAGAGCATCGCGCCCAGCCGCATGGCCTTGCCCAGCACTTCGGCCTGTTGCTGTTCGCGCGGGTCCAGCAGGCTGAACAGCGGCGCGAACCGCGACCCTTCGCGCTTGTTGGAATAGCGGTGCAACAGCGCGATCCCCAGATAGACCCGTTCGGAATGTTTCAGCCCGCCAAGGTTGGCGCGGGTGGCGTTGTCGAAGACCACCTCGTGGCGGTAGTCGGGATGCGCGCGCCAGCTCACGTCGTGCAAAAGGCAGGCGGCACGGATGATGCGCTTGCGTTGGAACGTAGTGCGCCCGAACAGCGGCATGACGAAGTGATACAACGTCCGGCCAAAGCCGGGCAGGCGGGCGTCCTTGGCCTCGGCGAAGCGGCAGGCCTCGATCAGCGGGTCCCGTTCGCGCAGCTCTTGCGGCATTTGCTCATACAGCATGCCTTCGCGGATGCCGTAGCTGGAAATGGCGATGTCCTTGGGTTTGAATTTCGCCACCACCTCGCGCAGGACATGCACCGCGTAGGGCACCAGCGACATGCGGCTGTCCGAGATGCCACAGCGCGACCGCAGGTCCTGAAGGTCGCTTTGTTCGATATATTTCAACGTCTTGATCACCCGCCCCGGGGTCATCCGGTATTCATGCAACACGGTCAGGGGATAGCCGCGCCGTTCCATGTCGATGCGCGCGATGGCACGCCAGGATCCGCCCACAAGGAACAGGCGCTTGCCAGTCTCCTCGCCCATCTTCACGAAGGATTCTGCGACCGTGTCCTTGATATAGGCGCGGCGGTGTTTTTTGCTGCTGATCTCGCGCAGCTTCAGCGGCCCCAGCGCCGAGGTCACACGGCGGCCCACGCGCCCCTCGGACAGGTCGGCCATCTCCAGTGAGGAGCCGCCGATGTCGCAGACCAGACCGTAGCTGCCCGGCCAGCCCAGAAGCACCCCTTGCGCGGAGAGACGCGCCTCTTCCTGTCCATCGATCACCCAAAGCCGCAGGCCGGTTTCGCGCAAGACCTCGGCGCGGAACTCCGGCCCGTCCTCGGCCTCGCGCACGGCGGCGGTGGCCACGGCCGTAAGCGGGCCCATGTCCAGCCCGTTGGCCAAGGCGACGAACCGGCGGATCGCCGAGAGCGCGCGCACGCGGCCTTGCGGGTTCAGCCGCCCGGTTTCCGCCATGCCTGCGCCCAGCCCGGCCATGATCTTTTCGTTGTAAAAATAGGCGGGACTGCGCGCCGCGCCGTCGAACACCACCAGCCGGACGGAGTTGGAGCCCACGTCGATCACCCCCACCCGCAACAGCCGCTTGGTCTTGGGATCATCGAACAGCGGACGTCCGAACGGGCCCCATTCGGCGATATCGTCAGGCTTCTGGCTGCTGGCGCGCGGTCCGGTCATAGGGTCCCCCAAGGGTCGTCGTTCAAAGGATGTAGGTCGGCTGGCTGCGTGTCAACGAACCGGTCAGTCTTCCGCATGGGTCAGTTGCGGCACGTCCGACGCCCCGGCCGAGCCGCGCCCCGAAAGCGACGGGTTTTCCATGAAGAAGCGGTGACAGTTGAACGCGAAGGTGCCTTCGGCGACCTTGGCCCGCGTGAAACTGCCGTCCGGCCCCATGATCCAGCTTTGCGCCACATCAGCAAGGTTGGCGGCCATGATCTGACTTACGATCTGCGCCTTGACGGTGTTGTTGTTCACCTCGACCAGTGTTTCAACGCGCCGGTTCAGGTTGCGGCCCATCCAGTCGGCCGAGGAAAAGAACACCCGCGCCTTCTTATGCGGCAGCCCGTGGCCGTTGCCGAAACAGACGATGCGCGAATGCTCAAGGAACCGCCCGACGATGGATTTCACGCGGATATTCTCGCTCAGGCCCCGGATGCCCGGACGCAGACCGCAGATGCCACGGATCACCAGACTGATCTGCACCCCGGCCTGCGAGGCCGCGTAAAGCGCGTCGATCACGTCCTCGTCGATCAGGCTGTTCATCTTCGCCCAGATCACCGCGGGCTTGCCGTTTTGCGCATGTTTCGCCTCGGCGGCGATCATCTCGAGCAGGCGCGGCTTCAACGTCAGCGGCGAGATTGCGAGGTTTTCCAGATTGTCGGGCTGCACGTAGCCGGACAGGTAGTTGAACACCTTCGACGCATCGTGCCCCAGCGCCTTGTCGCAGGTGAAAAAGCTCAGGTCGGTATAGATCCGCGCGGTGATCGGGTGGTAATTGCCGGTGCCGTAGTGGGTATAGGTGACAAGCTGGTCCCCCTCGCGCCGGACGACGGTGCTCAGCTTGGCGTGGGTTTTCAGGTTCATGAAGCCGTACACCACATGGGCGCCCGCACGTTCCAGCCGCCGCGACTGGCGGATGTTGGCCGCCTCATCGAAGCGGGCCTTCAGTTCGACCAGCGCGGTGACCGATTTGCCGTCCTCGGCCGCTTCGCACAGGGCTTCGACAATGGGCGAGCGTTTGGACGTGCGATAAAGCGTCTGCTTGATCGCCACCACATCCGGATCGCGCGCGGCCTGTGCCAGAAAGCGCACCACCATGTCGAAGGTTTCATAGGGGTGGTGCAGCAACATGTCCTTCTGCCGGATCGCCGCGAACATGTCGCCTTCGTGGTCCTGCACCCGTTCCGGCACCCGCGGCGTAAAAGGCGGCCAAAGCAGGTCGGGGCGGGTGTCGAGCACCAGTTCGCGCATGTCGGCCAAGCCGATCACGCCCTCAACCTCGACCACCTCGTCGTCGGTGACGTGCAATTCGTCCATAATCAGCTTGCGCAACCCCTTGGGCGCACCGGCAGACACGCGCATCGAGACCACCTCGCCGCGGCGGCGGCGTTTCAGGGCGGTCTCGAACTCGCGCACCAGATCCTCGGCCTCGTCCTCGACCTCGATATCGCTGTCGCGCAGGACGCGGAACGCGCAGGACCCCTTGATCTTGTAGCCGGGAAACAGCCCGCCAAGGTTGTCCATCAACAGCTCTTCCAGCGGCAGGAACCGCTGGCGGTCGCAGGCTTCGGGGCAGGCGATGTAGCGGTCGATCTGCTGCGGCACCGGCAACAGGGCCCGCAGGCTGCGCTTGTCGGCGGTGCGCTCCAGCTCCAGCGCGAGGGCGAAGCCTTCGTTGGGCAGGAACGGGAAGGGGTGTGCGGGGTCGATGGCCAGCGGTGAGAGGACCGGAAAAACCTGATTGAAGAACACCTTGGCCAGATAGGCGCGGTCCTCTTCGGTGAGGTCATGGCGGGTCAGAATCTCGATCCCGGCCTCTTCCATCTCGGCGCGCAATCCGATGAGCACCTCTTGCTGGCGGGCAAGCAGCTTGCGGGCGTTGACGTCGATCAGTTCAAGCTGTTCCGCGGGCGTCAGCCCGTCGATCGAGGGCGTGGTGTTGCCTTCGCGCGCAAGTTCACGCAGGCCGGCGACGCGGACGGTGTAGAATTCGTCAAGGTTTGTGGCCGAGATCGACAGGAAGCGCAGCCGTTCCAACAGCGGCACGCGGGGGTTCTCGGCCTCTTGTACGACGCGCCGGTTGAAGCCCAGCCAGCTCAGTTCGCGGTTGAAAAAACGCGCGCGGCCGGACATGTCACCGTCAGGCTCTTGCGGCGCGGGAAACTCGGCGGACAGGAAATCGGTTAGCGTCGTCAAAGCCTTGTCACCTACACTTGCAGCGGCCACAGGCCACTATTGCGCGTCCGTGCGGTGAGAGTCCAGAACCGCGCGCACGAAGGGGCGGTTCAGAGGGCGCCGCTGGGCCAAGGCTTCGCGGTCCAGCGTGGCAACAATCTCATGCACGGCGGCAAAGCTGCGCGGCAGGTGTTTGACAAGATAGGCCGTGGCGTTGGGCGTCGGCATGAGTTGCCGGTCCTGAAACTGTTTGAGCAGCACCGCCGTGAGCAGCGGCGGATCAGGGGTTTCGATGGTCACTGTGGTGGCCGCTGAGAGGCGGCTGGCCAGATCGGGCAGGGCGATGTCCCAACGGGCGGGCGGCGTTTGCCCCGTGATCAGAAGCGGGCTTCGCGTCGCGCGCAGATGGTTGTGGGCGTGAAACAGCCACTCCTCGGCGCGGGCAGGCAGGCGGTCGCAATTCTCGACGATCAGCGGGCCCTCGGGCAGGGGGGCGGCGGGGTCGATCTTGCCAGCCTGCAGCACCTGTGCGCCAGACTGCGCCGCGAAGACCTTGGCCAGATGGGTCTTGCCGGAACTTGCCGGCCCCACCAGCGCCAGCTTGCCGTCGGGCCAGGCGTCGGGCGTCAGCACCATGGCATAGGCCTGCGCATTGGCGTCCGAGACAAAGAAGGCTTCGGGGCCCAGCCGGACGTTGGCGGGCAGATCAAACGTGAGTTGGCGTTCCATGTCTTACAGGTCTTTTCTGCCGCCGTGCTCGGCCTGCTGCCCGACGTGGCCCTTGTAGAGCTGGCCGCGTTTGTATTCCGCGATCACGAAGCGCATCAGCACGCCGATCACCGCCGCCACGGGCACCGCGACGAGCATTCCGACGAAACCGAACAGGCTGCCGAAGACCGACAGCGCAAGGATCAGCCAGACCGGGTGCAGCCCGACCGAGTTTCCGACCATCTTCGGCGTCAGGATGTTGCCCTCGAAGAATTGACCGAAGGCGAAGATGGCGCCCACGATGCCGATGCGCAGCCAGTTCGTCGCCACTTCGACGGTTTCGCCGTTCACCACCTCGCTGCCGCCCCACCACTGGATCAGCGCCATGCCGATGGCCAGCACACCGCCCACCAGCGCGCCGACATAGGGAATGAACGAGATCAGACCCGCGATGAAGCCGATGATCAGCCCGAAATTGAGCCCCGCGACCATCAGCGCGATGGCGTAATAGGTGCCAAGGATCAGGCAGACCGTGCCTTGCCCGCGCAGGAAAGACGCCAGCGTGTGGTCGATGTCACGGGCCAGCCGACGCACCGTCGCGCGGTGGTCCAGCGGCAAGAGGTTGTCGATCTCGGCCACCATCCGGTCCCAGTCCATGAGCAGATAGAAGGCCACCACCGGCACGATCACCAGCAGGATCACGACGTTGAGAATCCCCTGCGCCGAGTTCAGCAGCGCCGCCACAAGCGTACCGCTGCGCGCCTGAATGGCCTCACCCAGTGTGACAAGCTGTTCCTGCACGAAATCGCCCTGCAGATCGAGGGACGGGATCCGTTCGCTCAAAAAGACCTTCAACTCATCCCACATGGCGGGCAGGTTTTCCACCAACATGCCGATTTGCCGCAGCAGGTCGCCCAACTGGCCGATCAGCGTCGGCAGAACCAGCAGGAAGATCAGGAAGAACAGCAGAATGCTGGTAATGGTGATCGTCACCGTGGCCATCACCCGCCCCATGCCCCAGCGCTCAAGCCGGTCGGCGATCGGGTCCAGCAAATAGGCAATCGCGCCGCCCAGAATGAACGGCACCAGCACATCGCCCAAAGCCCAAAGAAGCAGGCCGAACACCACCGCGGCGATGCCCCAGTACTGGAACTGTTTTTGCGACGGTAGGGCCATGGGACGTCCTGTGGTTCAAGGCATGAATTGCCATCCTCATTGACGCACCCCGCCCGCCATTGCAAGAAAAACGCCGCCCCCCAACCGTCGTGCCGCCGGCGATGGCTTGCCAGTGGGCGGAGGTCTGACTAAACCCAAGCGAACCCAAGTTGAAAGAACCGTTATGCGCCTGAGCCGTTATTTTCTGCCCGTCCTCAAGGAAAGCCCCCGCGATGCGACCATCGCCAGCCATCAGTTGATGCTGCGGGCGGGGATGATCAAGCAATCGAGCGCGGGGATCTATTCGTGGCTGCCGCTGGGCTTCAAGGTTCTGCGCCGGATCGAACAGATCGTGCATGAGGAACAGGCCAAGGCCGGCCACATCGCGATCCAGATGCCGACGATCCAATCGGCAGACCTGTGGCGCGAAAGCGGGCGCTACGATGCCTATGGCGACGAGCTGTTGCGCATCACCGACCGCCACAAGAACGACCTGCTGTTCACCCCCACGGCCGAGGAAATGGTAACGGATATCTTCCGCGCCCATGTGAGCAGCTACAAGCAGCTGCCGCTGACGCTCTACCAGATCCAGTGGAAGTTCCGCGACGAGCGCCGCCCGCGCTTCGGCGTCATGCGCGGCCGTGAGTTCTACATGAAGGACGGCTACAACTTCGATCTGACGAAAGAGGATGCGCTGCACGCCTACAACCGCCACCTCGTCAGCTACCTGCGCACCTATGAGCGCATGGGCCTGCAGGCGATCCCCATGCGCGCCGATTCCGGCCCCATCGGCGGCGACGACACACACGAATTCCTCGTGCTGGCCGACACGGGCGAATCCGAGGTGTTCTATGACAGCGCGGTGACCGATTTGACCTTCGGCGACCGCGAGATCGACTATGACAGCGTCGAGCAGTGTCAGGGCGTGCTGGAGGAGTTCACCAGCAAATACGCCCGCACGGACGAAACCCACGACGAGGCGAAGTTCAACGAGGTGCCAGAGGAACGCCGCCGCACCGCGCGGGGCATCGAGGTCGGGCAGATCTTCTATTTCGGCACCAAATATTCCGAAGCCATGGGGGCGACCGTGCAGGGGCCCGACGGCAAGGCGGTGCCGGTTCACATGGGGTCCCACGGGATCGGCGTGTCGCGTCTCGTGGGCGCGATCATTGAGGCGAGCCACGACGATAAGGGCATCATCTGGCCCGAAGGGGTCACCCCGTTCCATGCGGGGATCGTCAACCTCAAGCAGGGGGACGCGGAAGCCGACGCGGCGTGTCAGTCGCTCTATGACGCGCTGACCGAAGCAGGGCTTGAGCCGCTTTACGATGACCGCGACGAACGCGCGGGCGCCAAGTTCGGCACCATGGACCTGATCGGCCTGCCGTGGCGCATCACCGTGGGGCCGCGCGGGTTGAAGAACGGCGTGGTTGAGCTGACCAGCCGCAAAACCGGCGAGAGCGAGGAACTCGCGCCCGACGCCGCGGTGGCCCGCCTTGTGGAGATCTACAAAGCCCACGGCATCGGGTCCGCCTGATGGCGCGCACCGCCCCGTTTTCCCGGTTCGAATGGATGATCGCCTGGCGCTACATCCGGGCCAAACGCGAAACCGGCGGCGTCAGCATCATGACGTGGATCTCGCTGATCGGGGTGACGCTGGCAGTGTTTGCCCTGATCGCGGTGCTCGGGGTCCGCTCGGGCTTCCGGGCGGATTTCGTCGACACGATCGTCGGGGCCAACGCACATCTGACCGTGCGCCAGAACGCGGTCGAGACCTTCACCGTCACCCAGGGCGACCAGTCCGTTGACGTCACCCGCCGGGTCGACACGATTGCCGATGGTGACGCGCTGGCGGCCCGGTTGCGCCAGATCGAAGGCGTCACCCGCGCGGCCCCCATCGTGCGCGGTGAGGCTTTGGCCAGCCTCGCAGACAAATCCTCTTTCGTGCAGGTCTATGGCATCACGCAAGGGGACCTCACGGACATCCCGCTGGTGCGCGCGCCGCAGTCCAGCGCCGGATCGCTGGCGGACTTCGGGGCGGACGCCGAAGGCGGCGGCATCGCGCTGGGCTCGGGCGTCGCGCGCAATCTTGGCGTGACCGTGGGCGACCGGATCAACCTTCTGTCGGCCACCGGCGTGCAGACCGCCGCCGGACGCTCGCCCCGCCGGGTGGCCTTCGACGTGGCCTATATTTTCCAGACCGGCCGCTATGTTACTGATATCAGCCGCATCTATCTGCCGCTTGAGGATGCGCAGGCCTTCTTCAGCCGCGACGGCGTCCACGACGAGATCGAGATCTACGTCGAGGATCCGGACCGCGTCAGCGACTGGATCCAGCCGCTCTATGCCGCCCTTGGCCCGGACAGCTTCCTTTATTCGTGGAAAGACAACGAAGGCGCCTATCTTCGCGCGCTGACGGTCGAGGACAACGTCATGTTCGTGATCATGGCGATTCTGGTGTTGATCGCGTCGATGAACATCATCAGCGGCTTGATTATGTTGGTGAAGAACAAGGGTCGCGACATCGGCATCCTGCGCACCATGGGGCTGAGCGAAGGCTCGGTCCTGCGGATTTTCTTCATCTGCGGCGCAGGGCTGGGCACCTTGGGCACGCTTCTGGGCGTCATCCTCGGGGTGCTGTTCGTGATCTACATCGACCAGATTTTCGCGCTGGTGAACTATGTAGCGGGCGGCGGCGTCTGGGATCCGTCGATCCGCGGCATCTACACCATCCCCGCCAAGCTCGAGCTGGACGACGTGTTGAAAGCCGTCGTCCTATCCCTGTCACTGTCGTGGATTGTCACGCTGTTCCCGGCACGTCGTGCGGCCCGCATGAACCCGGTTGAGGCGCTGCGCTATGAATGACGTGACATTGCATTTGGCCGGCCTGCGCAAGGGCTACAACCACGGCAGGCCGAACGAGGTTCAGGTGCTGCACGACGTGTCCCTAGAGGTCGCCCGCGGAGAAGTCGTGGCCCTTGTGGCACCCTCGGGCGCGGGCAAATCGACGCTTTTGCACATCGCGGGGCTGCTGGATACGCCGGACGCTGGCACGGTCAGCATCGGGGGGGAAGACCTCACGTCCCTGGGCGACCGCAAGCGCACCGCCGTGCGCCGCAACGATGTGGGCTTCATCTACCAATTCCACCACCTGTTGCCCGAGTTCTCGGCGCTGGAGAATATCGTGCTGCCGCAATTGGCCAACGGCGTGGCCCAGGCCGAGGCCGAAGACCACGCCCGCGCACTTCTGGCCCGAGTGGGGGTCGAAGCGCGGGCAGAGCACCGGCCCGCGGCCCTGTCGGGGGGCGAGCAACAGCGGGTGGCTTTCTGCCGGGCGCTGGCGAACCGGCCCCGTCTGCTCTTGGCGGATGAGCCGACGGGCAACCTTGACCCGGCCACATCGGACCGCGTGTTCGATGCGCTCATGGAGCTGGTGCGGGCCTCGGGCCTCTCGGCGTTGATCGCGACCCACAACCTTGAGCTGGCCGCACGGATGGACCGCGTTGTGCGGCTGGAGGCAGGGCGGATCGCCTGACGCCCCGCTGCCATCCGGGGTTTCGCAGGTTTTGCGCCGCAGCCAGCGTCCATCTTCGGGCACACCCACAGGACCGATTGCGTCCTGACGAAGCCTGTTCTTCACGCCGCCGGTGTCTGTGGCCCGCCACATCCCGCAGATCCGGCCCCCGTTGATGGTGCAATCTCTTACCCGCGGACCGAACCCGCGCGAGATTGCGCCGTGATCACATCAGTCGCAAAAGCGTAGCTCGAACCGTGTCTGGATAGTGCGACGCCATACCGGGCGCTGATCGGCCGCTGACAAGCGCGTGAATGTGAAACCTTTGCGTAGGCCCGCACGTGTCTTTGGTGCAGTCTGCAGTGTGAAAGGGTTCTCTATGCGAAGTTTGTCGTTCCTCCTCCTCTTCGGTGTTGCCACTGTTTCGGCCCTCGTCCAACCGGCCACGGCTGGTCCGATCGCCTTTGACGGGCGCTGGAGCGAGCAGCGGCTGCAGCTCTTTAACTCCAATGACTACGTCTTTAACGGCCGCAGCCTGCAGATCACCTCGGACGGTGCGGTCTCGTTGGCCTGGATGCGGACGCAGACCTCGGACTGGGGGGCGACCTTGGCCTCATGGAATTGGGCGGTGGACCAGTCGGTGCCTGCGACGGACCTGCGCCGCAAGGGCGGGGATGATCGTAATATCTCTTTGTATTTCGTGTTCCTCCCGGAAGCTGAGGCCGCGCGGATGCAGGGCGCGAACATTCGGCAGTTGCAGCGCACCCCGAGCGTGCGCATTTTGCAATACGTCTGGGGCGGCACCCACGCCCCGGGGGCGATCTTCGGTTCACCCTATGCGCCGGGGCAGGGGGCGAACGTGATGCTGCGGCAGGCCGGAACCGGCCGTGCCACGGAGCGGGTCAATCTCGCGCAGGACTTCGCCACGGCCTTTGGCGGTGCGCCCGGCGCGCTGGTGGGGATCGCCGTGTCTGCGGACAGCGACGATACTGGCACGGCGATCCGCGCCACCCTTTCGGACTTGCGGGTAGATTAGACGCCAAAGGTAAGCGGAGCGTTAATTCGGCGGGCAGGTCGGGTCAGTCGCAAATGCCGTTCAGGTCCGCCTGCGGGTCAATGCCGAAGACCTCGGAGGGGCGCGGAGACCGCTGTGGCGGCTGCACCGGCATCACCTCGGCCAGGGTGCGGTACAGACGCTGGGTGCGCGGCGCGTCCGGCGCAAGGGTGCGGCAGCAAACGAACTCCTCTACCAGCACCGCCTGCTGTTCGTATCCAAGCTCAAGAAACGAGATTTCCTCAGTCGGATCGAGCAGATAAGGATCGATCCCCGGCTTGTGCTCGGCCAGCCCCAGCAGCGGCGAATAGCCGGTGGTGTCCCGGTTCTGCCATTGCCAGACATGGGTCATTTCATGGACGAAATACATCACCGCCACGAGGTTGAAAGCCCTTGGGTAGTCCGGCGCATAGTCCGGAAGGGTCCAGTCGGGGTTGGTCAGCACATGGGTCCAGGCGACCGCGCCGGCGGTGCGCGTGTCGAAGGTGGGGCCGTCGGGCGGCGGGCCGATCCGCTCGCGGCAGGTGGTCTGCGGGCGCGTGGGATAGGTGCGGGTGGTCATGCCGATGAACCCGGCCTCGACCAGCCGCACCTCGGACGCGTTGAAGCTGTCCCCCATGAGCGCGCGGGTCAGGCCTTGCTCGCCCGGTGTGAGGGTGCGACCGCAGGCGACGAGGGCAAGACACAGGATGAGAAACCGCATGGCCCGATCCTAGATCGCGCCCGCGGCCGCGCCAAGGGGGATCATGCGCGGGTTGATCGACATCAAGGCAGGCGCGGGCGGGGCGTGGCATCCGGAAGGCACGCAGAACAGGAGAGCGGAATGAAACTGTCGAAGATCATGGGGCCGATGCTGGCTGCGCTGACGCTGGGGGCCTGCGTGGAGCAGGAGTTGGACGTGAGCGCCGAGGCCGGAGAGGTTCTGTTCCAGAGCAACTGCGCGGCCTGTCACGGGGCCGATGCGCGCGGCGGCGCGGCGGCCGCGCTGTTCGCCACACCGCCCGATCTGACCGGTCTTGCGGCGAACAGCGGCGGGGTGTTCCCGCGCGACTACGTGATGGGCGTGATCGACGGCTACCACCGCGACCCGGCCTTCAGCGCCGCGATGCCGGAATTCGGCGCGGGCGACATGGGGCCGACGGTGATCGTGGAGCGGGACGGGCTGGGCACCCCAGTGCCCGCGCGGCTCTTGGCGATCACGAGCTGGCTTGAGGTGGTGCAGCGGGAGTGAGGGGGCACTGACGTCGGTCTATCGCTTGCAAACGGTCAACGAGGTAGGCGCGTTGAGGTATGGCGATCCGGATGGGCCATGCGCCAACTCGCAATAGATCGGCCTCGCGGTGGTGTTTGCGAAAGCGAAAGTGGACTGAGCTGCGTACGGTGGCCGTCGGGAACCTTGCCAAATCGAAGATTTGGCAGCGCCGACCCCGTGGAGGCGGTGCTATTTCTCACTGAGCCAGTCCGCAGTCTTGGGGTGGATCTTATATCTCCCATGAGGAAACAAGAAACCCCAACGGATTGCTTCTATGTTCCGCTTCATAGGAACTGGAATATTTGACAGAAACAAGAACAAAGGACTTGCCAAAAGGAAGATTAACAATGAAAGAGACAGAATGTTATCCAAATTAATGCCGGACGAAAGCTCTAACCGATCCAACCCAACTTCGAAGAACGACAGAGCCATGTATGGTAGAGGTGCCAACGCACCCAGAATTACCGTGATAGTGAGTAGAGACGCGAACTGACGGATCGGTACCCACTCCTTGAGAAAAGAATATGGCAGGAGGGGAATAGCGGGCGTCATTTCTTCATGGCCATCCAAATATAGCGCGATACGTGGGTTAAAACCGGGAATCCGGTATCGACTCGAAATTTCATCCATAAGCCCTTGGATAACAATCCATTTCTGAATTTCTAATACAGTTAAGAAGACAACCGCGCTACCCAGCATCGCGATTAAGATGCCGTCGATCAACGCTGAGTATCCGGAAACGGAAATTCTTAGAATGCCATCTTCGTTCGCTCCTTGCAGCGCCATGAACAGGACGAAAATAAAGCTAAGTAACTTTCCGAATGAAATCGTTCCAGTTGTTTGAAGTTCGGCAAGTCGACTAAGTAGAGGCAGTCGGTTTTCGATCTTTGGGTGAAGAATCCGGATTGTTCTCCATATTTCGTGACGTTTTTGACGCCGGATGGAGGTCCATAGGATTCGCTTACTCACACATCCAACTCCTCAACAAACCGCGCGTTTTCCTGAATATACTGGAATCGCATTTCCGGTTTCTTGCCCATCAGACGCTCCACCAGATCGCCAGTCTGGCCGGGTTCGTCCTCGTCGATGGACACGCGGATCAGCTTGCGTGAGGCTGGGTCCATTGTCGTTTCTTTCAGGTCTTTCGCGTCCATCTCGCCCAGACCCTTGAAACGGCTCACGTCCATCTTGCCCGAGCCGCCCAGACCCTTGGCCAGCACCGCGTTTTTCTCGGCCTCGTCGAGGCAATAGACCCGCCGCGCGCCTTGGGTCACGCGGAACAGGGGCGGGCAGGCGAGGTAGAGGTGCCCGTGGTCGATCAGCGGGCGCATCTGGCTGAAGAAGAACGTCATCAACAGCGCCGCGATATGCGCGCCGTCCACGTCCGCGTCGGTCATGATGATGATCTTGTCGTAACGCAGATCGTCCACGTTGAACTTCGCCCCGAGCCCCACGCCCAGAGCCTGCGACAGGTCGTTGATCTCGATGTTCGAGCCCAGCTTGGAGGAGGCCGCGCCCAGCACGTTAAGGATTTTGCCACGCAGGGGCAGCAGCGCTTGCGTCTTGCGGTTGCGCGCCATCTTGGCCGAGCCGCCGGCAGAGTCGCCCTCGACGATGAACAGCTCGGTCCCTTCGCGCGACACGTTCGAGCAATCGACCAGCTTGCCGGGCAGGCGCAGCTTTTTCGTGGCGGTCTTGCGGGCGGTCTCTTTCTCTTGCTTGCGGCGCAGGCGTTCCTCGGCCCGCAGCACAAGGAAATCGAGGATCGCGCCCGCAGATTTGGTGTCCGAGGCCAGCCAATTGTCAAAGTGGTCGGCCACGGCGAGGTTGACCATGCGCTGCGCGTCGGTGGTGGCCAGTCGGTCCTTGGTCTGGCCGACAAATTCCGGATCGCGGATGAAACACGACACCAGCGCCCCCGCGCCGGTCGTCAAATCCTCGCGGGTGATGGTGCCGGCCTTCTTGTTGTTGACCCGCTCGCCGTAGGATTTGATGCCCTTGAGGACGGCGGCCCAGAAGCCCGCCTCATGGGTGCCGCCCTCGGGCGTGGGGACCGTGTTACAATAGGACTGGATGAAGCCGTCGCGCGTGGGGGTCCAGTTGATGGCCCATTCGACCTTGCCCGGAACGCCGAATTTCTCTTGAAAATCAACGGTGCCCGAGAAGGGTTGATCGGAATAGGTGGTCGCGCCCGACAGGGTTTCCTTGAGGTAGTCCGCCAGCCCGCCGGGGAATTTGAACGTCGCCTCCATCGGCGTGTCACCGTCGGGGATCTCGGACTTCCAGCGGATTTCGACGCCGGAGAAAAGATAGGCCTTGGAGCGGGCCATCTTGAACAGCCGGTGCGGTTTCAGCTCAAGCGAGCCGAAGATGTCCGGGTCGGGGTGGAAGGTCACCGCGGTGCCGCGCCGGTTCGGGGCCGCGCCGATCTTGGCCAGCGGCGCCTGCGGCACCCCGCGCGAGAACTCCATCGCGAACAGCTCTTTGTTGCGGGCCACTTCGACGCGCAGATGGTCTGACAGCGCGTTCACCACCGAAGAGCCGACCCCGTGCAGGCCGCCCGAGGTCTGGTAGCTGTCGCCCGAGAACTTGCCGCCCGCGTTCAGGGTGCAGAAGATGATCTCGAGCGCGGATTTGCTGGGGTCCTTGGGGTGCGGATCGGTGGGAATGCCGCGCCCGTTGTCGCGCACGGTGACGTGGCCATTGTGGTGCAGCTCCACCTCGATCCAGGTGGCGTGACCGGCCACGGCCTCATCCATCGAGTTGTCGACAATCTCGGCCACCATGTGGTGCAACGCGCGGTCGTCCTTGCCGCCGATATACATGCCCGGCCGCAGGCGCACATGCTCCATATCCTCAAGCACTTCGATCGAGGAAGCATCGTAGTCGGAAGCGGTCTTGCCGCTCAGAAGGTCATTGGCCATGCGAGTCCCAAAGCTGCTCTGCTGATTTTTGATTTGCGCCAGTATGTCATGGGCGCGGGGGCGGGGAAAGTGCCTTGCAGCCCGCCCGATAACGATTAGCCTGCCCCGAAAAGAGGAGGGGCGACATGACGCTGGCGACATTTGATTTGGCCGCATTCGAGGCGGCACAGGGGGAGGCACGGACGAAAGCGGCGGCCGAGCTGGACCGGATCTGCCGTGAGACCGGGTTTCTGGTGCTGACGGGCCATGGGGTGCCGCAAGACAAGATTGATGCGGTCTGGGACGCCGTGGCGCGATTCTTCGCCCAGCCGCCCGAGGACAAGGCCCGCGTCGCCCCGCCCGAGCCGGGCGCGCCCTATGGCTGGATCGGCCCCCTGAAAGAGGCGCTGGCCGCGTCCAAGGGCGTCAAGACCCCGCCGGACCTGAAAGAGAGTTTCAACGGCGGGCCGCTGCATATGCCTGAAGATGCCAGCGCCGACGCGGTCGCCTTTTGCTACCGCCCAACGCCTTATCCCGACCTCGACGGGTTCCGCACCGCGTGGGACGCCTATTACGCCGAGCTTGAGGCGCTGGCCGCCCGCATCATGGCCGCCTTCGCCGCTGCGCTGAACCTGCCCGAGGATTATTTCGACCGCTACATCCAGCACCCGATCTCGGCCTTGCGGGCGTTGAACTATCCGGCGACGGGTGAGGTGGCCGAAGCCGACCAGCAGCGCGCCGGGGCGCATACGGACTACGGGACGTTGACGATCCTTCTGCCTCAGGCGGGATCATCCGGCCTGCAGGTGCAGCGGGATGGCACGTGGCTGGACGTCGCGGCCCCCGATGATGCCTTTGTGATCAACATCGGCGACCTGATGGCGCGCTGGACCAATAACGCCTGGGTGAGCACGCTGCACCGGGTGGTGGCCAAGCCGAACCAGCCACCGCGCAAATCGCTGGCCTATTTCCACCAGCCCGATTGGGAGGCCGAGATCCGGCCGCTGGACGGCTCGGACGACTATCCGCCGGTGAAGTCCGGCCCCTATCTGATGGACAAATTCCAAAGCACGGGCACCTAGGCCGCGTCGTGCCGTAGAGGCCGCACGCCGGGGTCAGCCCCGTGCGCCAAGGCCGAGCTTCATGATGGTCTTGCGCAGCGGCGCGAGACCGTAAAGCGCTTCAACCCCCGTGGCACGCAGGTCGCGCAGTAGGGGGTTCTCTGCCTGCGACGCACGGTTGAGAAGGTCCACGCCTTTCACTCGCAGCATCACGTCCGGATGGCGGCGGCGGTGGTAGCTTTGCAGCATCTGCGCATCCCCCAGCCGGTCCGGCGCAGCCTGCGCGAGGTCCAGAAGACAGGCCAGATCGGCCAGTGACATGTTCAGCCCCTGCGCGCCGATGGGGGGCACGACATGGGCGGCTTCGGCCACAAGGGCCACGCGCTCGGCGCTCATGCGGTCGGCCAACTGGCTGATGATCGGCCAGACCATGCGGCGGCTGGCAAGGGTGAGCGGGCCATAGGTGCCGGCGCTGCGGCGGGTGGCTTCGGCGTTGAACGTCGCCTCATCCAGCGCGGCAAGACGCGCGGCTTCGGCACCGTCCTCCATCCAGACCACGGCCGAGCAGGGCTGGCCCTCCAGATCGGGCAGCGGGACAAGGGTGAACGGCCCGCCGGAGCGGTGCACCTCGGTCGAGACATTGCCGTGCGGGGCGCTGTGGGTCACAGCAAAGGTCACGGCCTTTTGCCCGTAGCGGGTGGTCTTGGCGCCGATCCCGGCCGCCTCGCGCACGGGGCTGCCGCGCCCGTCCGCGCCGATCACCAGCCGCGCGGTCAGCCGGGTGCCGTCGGTGAGCGTGACGCGGGCCTCGTTGGTGCGGGTGAACAGGCTTTCAAACCCTGTGCCTGCGCGCACCTCGACGTTGGGCAGCTCTGCGATCCGGGCCAGCAGTTCGCGGCGCAAAAGCCAGTTCGACAGGTTCCAGCCGAAGGGCTTGTCAGAGATGTCGGCGGCGTTGAAATCCTTGGTCACACGCGGCGTGGGATCGGCCCCGCCCGCGTCGACGATCCGCATGATCTGCAAGGGTGCGGCGAAAGGGGCAAGGCGGTCCCAAACGCCCGCGGTGGCAAGGAACTGTTGCGCCGGTTGCAAAAACGCCGTGGTGCGCAGGTCTGCGCCTTCGGTCTTCTCGTCGGTGATCGGCGGCATCGGATCGGCCAGCACCACCTGAAAGCCCGCCGCGCCGAAGGCCGCCGCCGCCGTCAGGCCGGCTACGCCGCCGCCCGAGATGAAAATATCGGTCTGGATCTGTGTCATGCCCCAGACATAGGCCGCAGGGCGGCGATGGGAAAGGTGCCCTAGACCAGCTGCGACAAGAAGGCCGCAAGGTCGTTGGTGTGGTGGTGGATGTGATCCTGCGGGGTGGCGACTGGCGCCACGTGCACCGTGCGCATCCCCATGGCGTGGGGCGCCGTGAGGTTGCGGATGTCATCCTCGAACATCGCACCTTGCTGCGGGGGCAGCTTATCCAGCGCGAAGACCGCCTCGAAGGCCGATTGTTCGGGCTTGGGGCGGTAGTCCGCGTGCTCCACCCCGTAGACCGCATCGAACAACCCGTCGAGCCCGCGCGCGCGCAGCACGTTGCAGGCATAGGGCTCACAGCCGTTGGTATAAACGATCTTGCGGCCGGGCAGGGCGCGGATCGCGGCGGCCAGATCGGGCGCTTCGGGCAGCACGGTGAAGTCGATGTCGTGCACCGCCTCAAGAAAGGGGTCGGGGTCGATGTCATGTTCCGCCATCAGCCCCGCCAGCGTCGTGCCGTAGCTGCGCCAATAGTGATCGCGCAAATGGTTCGCCTGCCTGCGGTCGACGCCCAGAATATTCGCGACATAATCAGTCATCCGCACCTCGATCTGGTCGAACAGCGCGACCTCGGGCGGATACAGCGTGTTGTCGAGGTCGAACACCCAGGCGCGGACGTGGGCGAATGAGGCTTTGACCATGGCGGGCAGGTTCCTGTCGGTTTCGCGGTTCGACCGGTTGATACCGCAGGAAACCACAGGCTACAAACGCGCAACGAAGGAATTGCCATGACCCCGATCCCCACGCCGCAAAAAGACGCCTATGAGCTGATCCTCGAGGCCATCGACACCGGTGTCTACAAACCCGGCAGCCGGCTGGTCGAGAGCGAGCTGGCCGAGCGCTTCGGCGTCTCGCGCACGCCCATCCGTGAGGCGCTGCAACGGCTTGAGACGCAAAGCCTGCTGACCCGCGACGGGCGGTCGTTGATCGTGGCCTCGCTCGATCACAGCCAGCTGAGCGAGCTTTACGTGGTGCGCGGGGCTCTGGAAGGGCTGGCCGCGCGGCTGGCGGCGCGCCATGCCACGCCCGAAGAACTCGCCGTGCTGCGCGACATGCTCGAAGCGGACCGCAAGCTGGTCGACAACCCCGAAGCCATGAGCCGCGCCAACCGGCGGTTCCACAAGCAGATCCATCTGGCGAGCCACAACCGTTTTCTGGTGCAGCAGTTGGACCTTGTGCATCGCTCGATGGCGCTGCTCGCCTCTACCTCGATCGCGGTTGAAGGCCGGCCGATGGATACGCTGGAAGAGCATGAGGGCATCGTCGAGGCGATTGAAGCCGGCGACGGGGACGCGGCGGATCAGGCGCTGCGCGACCATATCTCGAAAGCTTTCATCATTCGGCTGCGTCTAGACGCGGAGGCGGTCGAGGCAAGTTGACGCCCGTAATCGGCGTCACATTCGCCGCGGGGGCTGTGCCATCGCCGGGATTGTCCCGACCGCCCGGCGCATCGGACGACAGCGGCGTGGTCGGGGCGAAAATGCCGTGGCTGGTCTTGTCCCAATAGAACGGTCTGGTCGCCAGTTCGAACACCCCCTTGTAGGCCGCCAAGGCCGCCAGCGGGAAATAGAAATGCAGGGTCGGCGTCCATTTGACCATGTCGCGTTTGCCACCGATGACCACGGCGAGCGCCGAGACGGAGATGCCAATCACCTCCGACGCGAGGAACAGCCCCGCGAAGGTCATGGCCACGGGAAAGGACAGCACGCCGGTCAACGGGTGCGGCAGGCCCAGCAGCATCAGCCAGAAGGACCAGAGCAGGGGCGCCAGCAGAAACTGTGAGATTGTGCCCGCAAACAGCAGTTGCACGCCGAAAAAACGCCACGGCCCCAGCTCTCGCCACAAACGGCGGGGGGCGCGCATGTGCACGCCGTAGGTGATGGCATAGCCCTTGAGCCAGCGGGACCGTTGTTTCACCCAGGGCCAGGCGCGGGCGTTCGCCTCTTCCTGGGTGACGGTTTCGATGATCTCGGTGCGGTAACCATGGCGCGCCAGCCTGATCCCGAGATCCGCGTCTTCGGTCACGTTATGCGCGTCCCAGCCGCCCAGATCCTCAAGCACGTCGCGGCGGAAGAACAGGGTCGTGCCGCCCAGCGGAATCACCAGCCCCAACCGTTCCAGCCCCGGCAGGATGATGCGGAACCAGGCGGCATATTCGATGGTGAAACAGCGCGCCAGCCAGTTGGAATGGGAGTTGTAGAAGTCGAGCTGCCCCTGCAGGCAGGCCACGTCGGGCGCGCAGCGGGCGAAACGGTCGGCCACCACGTGCAACTGGTCCGGGGCGGGGGCGTCTTCGGCGTCGTAGACCCCGATGATCGACCCTTTGGCGAAACTGAGCGCATAGTTCAACGCGCGGGGCTTGGTTTGCAGGGTGCCCAGCGGCACGTGGATTGCCCGCATCCAGTGGGGCAATTGCGCCCCCGAGAGCGCGGCCTGCGTGGTATAATCGTCCGCTTCCAGCACCAGACAGACGTCGAGCCGCTCGGCCGGATAGTCCAGCCGGGACAGCCGGTCCACCAGCGCGCCCGCGATGTCGCGTTCGCGAAACAGGGGCACAAGGACGGTCACGACGGGCAGGGCAGGCGGATCGGACAGGGGCAGGGAGGCGCGCGCGCGACGGGGGGAGAGGTGCAGGATCGCGGCCGCGCATTTCAGCAGCGTATTCAGAAAAAGCGTGAAGATCGCCCAACCGCAAAGCAGCAGGACCGTCGGCACCAGCCAGAGATGCGCGGCCAAGGCGATGAGCGTCAACACAGCCACGCCCCAGAACATGGCGCTGCGGGTGTTCCAGCCGCGACAGGATTCGACCTCGGGCGTGCGCAGTTCCGCGTTCTGCATCAGGGTGCGGCGGCAGACGCGGGCCAGCGCGCGGTCAAGCGCGCTGTTGGTGGTGATCGCAAGGTGAACCGTGCCGAATATGACCGTGAGCGCGTCGCGCACCCTCAAGAAATCCTCGGCCGAGGCCGCGAGGACCGTGACCCGCCCCGCAGAATCGCGCCACGGCAGCACCCGGTGTTTCAGGCAGGCCTGCGTGCCGAACCGGCGCACCAGACGGGGATCAGGCGGGGCGCGCACCGGGTCGATCGTGCCGGTTCTTAGCCCCTTGGCGACTATGTGCGCGTGTTGTCCTTCATCAAGGGGGGCAGGGCCGGCCAAAGCCGCCACATCCCGCGTCGCGCGGTCCGCCTTGGCCTGAGCCCGCGCCGCTTTCGTGCCCGCTTCGCCCAGCACCTGCGCGACAGGCAGGGGCGCCGCGACACGTGCCGCCAGGCCCGCATCGTCCGCAGGCGCGCCGCCGGGGCCGCTCGACCCCGTTTTGAACTTGGTCGCCATACAAGCCTCGTTCCCTGTCCCGCCGCCAGTCTGGCGGCAAAACGGTTAACGGGGCGTTAAGACGGCGATTTTCCGTTTCAGGCCGGGGTTTTGCTGCGCGCGGACATCGCTTCGGCGAAGCGGTCGAACAGATAGGTGCTGTCCATCGGCCCCGGAGAGGCTTCGGGGTGGTATTGCACCGAGAACACCGGCTTGCCGTCCACCGCGATGCCGCAGTTCGACCCGTCGAAGAGCGACACATGGGTCTCGCGCACGCCCTCGGGCAGGCTTTGCGCGTCCACTGTAAAGCCGTGGTTCATCGACGTGATTTCGACCTTGCCGGTGTCGCGGTCCTTGACCGGATGGTTCGCGCCGTGGTGACCGTGGCTCATCTTCACGGTCTTGGCCCCGAGCGCGAGGGCGAGCATCTGGTGCCCGAGACAGATGCCGAAGACCGGCATGTCGTGCTCCAAAACCTCCTGGATCATCGGCACCGCATAGGCCCCCGTCGCAGCCGGATCGCCCGGCCCGTTCGACAAGAACACCCCGTCAGGGTTCAGGGCCAGCACGTCCTCGGCGGTCGCGGTCGCGGGCAGCACCGTCACATCGCAGCCGGCCGAGGCCAGACAGCGCAGGATGTTGCGTTTTGCGCCATAGTCGATGGCGACGACCTTGTATTTCGGGTCGGTCTGGCGCGGGAAGCCGTCCGGCCAGGCCCACCGCATTTCGTCCCAGCGGTAGGACTGCGCGCAGGTGACCTCTTTCGCCAGATCGCGCCCTTCCAGACCGGCAAACCCGCGGGCGGCGGCGACCAGTGCTTCGACGTCGAAATTGCCCTCGGGGTCATGGGCGAGCGCCACATGGGGCGCGCCTTGCTGGCGGATGGCGCGGGTCAGGCGGCGCGTGTCGATGCCGCCGATGCCGATCCGGCCGCGCTTTTCCAACCATGGCTCAAGCCGTTCGGTCGAGCGCCAGTTGCTGGGCGCCGTCGGGTCCCATTTGACCACCATGCCGGCGGCCACGGGATCGGCGGTTTCGTCATCTTCGGGCGTGACGCCGGTGTTGCCGATATGCGGGAAGGTAAAGGTCACGATCTGGCCCGCATAGGACGGGTCGGTCATGATTTCCTGATAGCCGGTCATTGCGGTGTTGAAGCAAAGCTCGGCCACGGTCTGGCCGGTGGCGCCGAAGCCCTTGCCATAGAAGACGGTGCCATCGGCGAGCACAAGACAGGCGGTCGGTTTCGCGGGTTCGGCCATCACTATACCTCTCGAAGGGGTCGGGCCGCGCGAGGGGTGAGGGGGGCAGGGGCGCAGCCAAATCGTTTGCCTTCTAGGGGGCGGCTCCGGTCGGGTCAAGGGCCGGATCGCACCCCCGTTGACCTGACGGCACCGCGCGCGGCGGGGGTGTTGTAAGCGGGCGTTCGTTCGGGGTAGTCTGGCCGACAGTGTTCACGCCTACCCATGATAAGGGACGATCAAGATGGAACTGCGCGCACGGGTCAATGCGGCCCTCAAAGAGTCGATGAAAGCCAAGGAAGCCGACCGGCTTTCGACGCTGCGGCTGATCAACGCGGCGATCAAGGATCGCGATATCGAGGCGCGGGGCGATGGCTCGGACGAGGGGGTCGGCGACGACGTTGTGCTGGCGATCCTTGGCAAGATGGTCAAGCAGCGTCAGGAAAGCGCGCGCGCCTATGAAGAGGCGGGGCGGCTGGAGCTGGCCGAGAAAGAACAGGCCGAGGTCAAGATCATTGAGGAATTCCTGCCGCGTCAGTTGTCCGACAAGGAAGTCGAGAAACAGATCGACGCGGCCATCGCCGAGGTGGGCGCGGACAGCATCCGCGACATGGGCAAGGTCATGGGCGTGCTCAAGGCCAAGTTCACCGGCCAGATGGACTTTGGCAAGGCCGGCCCGATGGTCAAGGCGCGGCTGGGCTAGGAACTTTTACCCGTGGCGCACGTTTCCCCACATCCATAAGGAAACAGGGGGCTGCCATGACGCCGAATTTTCGTGAACATCGCAAACTCGCCCGAATGGCCTTGCGGGCCAAACGCGGCCAGATGGACGTGAGCGCGTTGAGCAAACGGGCATCGGTGCTCTACGGGCACCTGACCGAGCACGAGCTTGAGGAGCTGGCGCTGGTGAGCCTCGGACAAGGAGAAAGTTCATGAAAGCGGAATCCAAGGCACAACAGAAGGCGGCAGGCGCGGCCCTGTCCGCGAAACGCGGTGAGACCAAGGTCGGCGACCTGAAAGGCGCGTCAAAGGACATGTATGACAGTATGTCCGAGGACGAGCTTGAAGAGATGGCCTCGACCGATCACGACGACCTGCCCGAGACGAAGGACTGACGCCGCAACAGGCGCCCGTCGAGAATGATCAACCCGAGGGCAAGCAGCGCCAGCCCGGCATAGACGTTGGGCGACAGGGTTTCGTGGAGCACGATGGCGCCCAGCAGGATCGAGACCGGCGGGATCAGCAGCGTGACGATCATCGTGTTCGCCGCCCCCGCCGCCGCGATCAGCCGGTAATACAGCAGATAGGCGCCTGCCGTGGCGAAAACCACGTAGTAGCCGATGGCGGCAAAGGTGGTCGCGGCGAGCGCGAAGGTTGGTGGGCCGTCAAGGATCAGGGCCGCCGGCACCATGATCAGCGAGGAGCCGGTCAACATGCCCGCTGCGGCCACCTGCGGGGTCAGCCCTGACAGGTGGACCCGTGCCCAGACCGAGGCGAACGCGTAGGAGATCGTGCCGCCGATCACCGCCAGTTGAGCAAGCGAGGTGATGTCGATGTGCCGGACGCTGTCCAGCCCGATGGCGGTGGCGACCCCGAAAAAGCCGATCAGCGCGCCCGCCGCTTTGCGCAGGGTCAGCCGTTCGTCGCGCAGCAGCAGGGCCGCGACCACGACGCCGAAGATGGCCGTGCCCGCGTTGAAGACCGAGGTCAGCCCTGTGGGGATGTAAAGCTGCCCCCACGCCATGAGCGAAAAGGGGATCGCGTTGTTCAGCAGACCCATCACCAGCAAGGCGCCCCAGACCTGCGGGTCTTTCGGCACCGGTAAGCCGCGCCACCAGACATAGGCCCACAGGATCAGCGCCGCCCAGAACACCCGATGCGCGACCGAGGTGGCGAAGGGGACTTCGTTCAGGGCCAGCCGGATGGCCAGAAAGCTGCCGCCCCACAGACAGGCGAGGAGCAGGAGTTCGGCCCAGATGCGGCCGGCGAAGGGATGCGGATCACTCATAGAGCAACGGCTAGCCGGTCGCGGCGCGCGGGGCGACCCGAAACCGGACTATTGCGCGCCACGCGCCCGTCGCAGGGCGTCGTCGAGCTCATCGAACAGCGCAGCGCGCTCCTCCTCGCTCAGGAACGCGCCCAGCTCGACCACGCGGTCGGCCCCTTTCAGGGTGATATAATTGGGCACCCTGTCGTGGGTGGGGTCGAGTTTGAGGCGCACCCAATAGGGGTTGGCCTCCCACGATTTGTCGCCGCGGCGGGGATTGTGGTGGTGCAAGGTGATACGGTCCGGCCAGAGGCGCAGCACCTCGAGCAATTCGCCGTCCTTGTAGCTGCGGTGCAACCCGTACCAGAGCCCCGCCACGGCGATGATGAAGAACGGCAGCAGGCCCCAAAGGACCGGCGAGCCGATCACCACGAGAAGCGGCACGAGGATCAGCGCAACGGTGGCGCTGATGAAGACCACGAAATCGCGCCGCAGAAGCGACCGGTAGGGCCACAGGTGCAGCTCGGCCAGCGGCGCATCCGGCGCGCCCACGTCGGGCGCGATCCATTCATAGGGCATGGCATGATCCCTTCGGACGGCGGGCAACGAAAAAGGGCCCCGGCGTTTCCGCCGAGGCCCCCGTGACAGACCTTGGCGGTCGATCAGTGATTGTGCGGGTGATCCCAGTCTTCCTGCTTGGGCAGGATTTCGAAGGTGTGCTCCGGTGGAGGGGACGGCAGCGTCCATTCCAGCGTATCGGCAAACTGGCCCCACGGGTTCGCTTCGGTCGCATTGCGCGGTGCCAGCAGCGTCTTGAACAGGATGACGATGAAGAACACGAAGGACGCGAACGAGATGAAGGCACCGATCGAGGAGACGTAGTTCCACAGAGCGAAGGCCTCGTTATAGTCGATGTAGCGGCGCGGCATGCCGTTCCGGCCCAGGAAGTGCTGGGGGAAGAACGTCAGGTTTGCACCGATGAACATCGCCCAGAAGTGCAGCTTGCCGGCCCACTCGGGCATCATCCGGCCCGCCATCTTCGGCAGGTAGAAGTAGATCCCCGCGAAGATCCCGAAGACCGCACCCAGCGACATCACGTAGTGGAAGTGCGCCACGACGTAGTAGGTGTCGTGATAGGCCCGGTCGACGCCCGCCTGCGACAGGACGATCCCGGTGACGCCGCCCACGGTGAACAGGAACAGGAAGCCGAAGGCCCAGAGCATCGGCGTGCGGAAGGACACCGAGCCGCCCCACATGGTCGCGATCCACGAGAAGATCTTGACCCCCGTCGGCACCGCGATGACCATCGTTGCCAGCATGAAGTAGCTTTGCTGGGTCAGGGACAGGCCCACGGTGTACATGTGGTGCGCCCAGACGATGAAGCCCAGACCGGCAATCGCGACCATGGCATAGACCATGGGCAGATAGCCGAAGATCGGCTTTTTCGAGAAGGTCGACACCACGTGGCTGATGATCCCGAAGGCTGGCACGATGATGATGTAAACCTCGGGGTGGCCGAAGAACCACAGGATGTGCTGATACAGGATCGGATCACCGCCGCCGGCCGGATCGAAGAACGTCGTGCCGAAGTTGCGGTCCATCAGGAGCATGGTGATCGCGCCGGCCAGCACGGGCAGGGCCAGAAGGATCATCCAGGCGGTGACGAAGATCGACCATGAGAACAGCGGCACCTTGTGCAGCGTCATGCCGGGGGCGCGCATGTTCAGGAAGGTGGTGATCATGTTGATCGCACCCAGAATGGACGACGCACCGGAGACGTGGACCGCGAAGATCGCAAGGTCCATGGAGATGCCGCCCTCATTCGTGGACAGCGGCGGATACAGCACCCAGCCCACGCCAGAACCGAGTTGCCCGTTGCCGCCGGGCGCCAGAAGAGAGGAGATGCCAAGCGCCACGCCGGTGCAGAACAGCCAGAACGACAGGTTGTTCAGACGCGGGAACGCCATGTCGGGCGCGCCGATCTGCAAGGGCATCAGGTAGTTGCCGAAGCCGCCGAACAGGGCCGGAATCACCACGAAGAACATCATCAGGACGCCGTGATAGGTGATCATCACGTTCCACAGGTGCCCGTTCGGGGTACATTCGTTCAGGGCGGCGGGGAACAGACGCGCGCCCTCAAGGCACATGTACTGAACGCCCGGATGCATCAGTTCCATCCGCATGTAGACGGTGAACAGAACAGACAGGAAGCCAACGAACCCGGACACGAACAGGTAGAGGATACCGATGTCCTTGTGGTTTGTTGACATGAACCAGCGGGTGAAGAAACCGCGGTTGTCTTCGTGCCCGTGGTCGTGGACGGCTGCGTCTACCATAGAACGCTCCCTTAAGGTTGGCATGTGACGAACGGAGCGAGCGGACTCACTTCCGTGGTTTGGACCTGTTCTAGAAGGTGCGCGCTAAGGGGGCAAGCTGCCATGTGCCATTATTGTTGGGATAAATTGGCGCAGTCTGGCCCCGAACGGGGGTCAAAGCCGCCCGAAGGATCACTTTTCGTCTTCCCAATCGGTGCCCACGGGGTCGCGGTCGCGGGCCTGTTCTTCCACGATCATCTCGGTGACGTCTTCGGTTTCGCCCTCTTCGGGGGTTGGGGCTTCGCCGGCCGGGCGGTGCGCCAAAACCAGCTTGAACGAGATCGGGAAATGGTCGGACCCGATCTTGGGCATGCGCTGCATCTGCACAAAGCGGAACCGCGCATCGTGGAACAGATGGTCGAGCGGCCAGCGGAACACGGGGACATAGGCGTTGAACGTGTTGTAGAAGCCCCGTCCCACCCGTGGATCCAGCAGCCCGGTGACGCGCTGGAAGCGCCGTGTGGTGGTGGACCAGGCCACATCGTTCAGATCCCCCGCGATGATTGCGGGCAGCGGCCCGTCGATGGCTTCCAGCCCGGCAAGGGCGATTTCGCTGTCGCGGCCGGTGGTCTTTTCGTGGGCGACGGGCGGTTCGGGATGGACGATATAAAGGCAGATTTCATCGCCGGAGCGCAGCGTCACGGTTGCCTTGATCGACGGCACGCCCTTTGTCACCAAATCGCGGATTTGCACGTCCTTCAGCGGCAGCTTGGAATACAGCATCATGCCGTAGCCGGTGTCGTGCGGCACGTCGTAGCGGTGGATGTAGTCCGGCTCCAACACCGCAAGCGCGTCGATCCAGCGCTGGTCCGTCTCCAGCGCGGCCAGAACGTCAGGCTGTTCCCTGCGTGCCAGCGCGATCAGATGGTCGTATTCACGGTTGGACATTTTCACATTCGCCGCCAGCATGTGGATATGCCGGTCGGTGTCGGTCATCAGCGCCGCCTCCGCGGATTTCGACTGTTTCGGCCAGAGCGGCGTGAATTTCAGCACCGACGCGGTGCAGACCGCGATCACGACGACCAGACAGAGCAATGAAAAGATGCGCCAGCCGTCCGAGGTGAGGACCCATGCGAACGGCAGCAATACCAAGGCGGTGGCCAGCATCTGCAGGCGGACGAAGGCGGGCGCACGCACCAGCCCGTGGGGGATCTTCGAGAAGGGCACCAGCGTCAGAAAGGCGAGTAGGCCGCTCAGCCCGATGATGAAAATCGACGCGACGGTGTTAATCATTGTGGCAATCCCCGTGTCCCATACCCCTTTTTAACGCAAACGGGGCCTTTTGGGGTCCGAGGCGCGGTCAGGTTTTCTGCCGATCCGGGGACAGGGGGGTGACGCTGCTCGCAAAGGTGCGGCGCAGGGCGACGTCCACGTCCTCCATCGTGACCGGCAGGCCCAGATCGACCAGCGAGGTGACGCCATGTTCGGTGATGCCGCAGGGCACGATCCCGTCGAAATGGCTCAGGTCCGGCTCGACATTGATGCTCAGCCCGTGAAAGCTGATCCACTTGCGCAGCCGGATGCCGATGGCGGCGATCTTGTCCTCAACAGGCGTGCCCGTCAGCGTGCGCGGCTTGTCGTCCCGCTGGACCCAGACACCCACCCGGCCGGGGCGGATCTCTCCGGTCACGTTGAATTCCGCGAGCGTGGCGATCACCCAATGCTCAAGGTCCTGCACGAAGCGGCGCACGTCGCGACCCCTGCGGCCTACGTCGAGCATGACATAGGCGACCCGCTGCCCCGGCCCGTGATAGGTGTATTGCCCGCCCCGTTTGGTGGTGTGGACGGGAAACCGGTCCGGATCGGTCAGATCGGCGGGCTTGGCCGAGGTGCCTGCGGTATAAAGGGGGGGATGTTCCACCAGCCAGATGCACTCGCCTTCGGTGCCGCGGTGAATCGCATCGGCGCGCGCTTCCATGAAGGCGGTGGCGGCGTCGTAATCGGTCAGGCCGGGAGTGGTGATCCATTCTACCATGGGCCCGATATGGGACGTTTGCGCGCCCGTGTCAGCAGACAAAAGCACCGGCTGGGCGAAATGGGTGATTTTGGGGCTTGAGGTGGCGCAAGCGCTTCGCTAAACGGCCCTCACGCTTATGGACATTGCGGTCGTGGCGGAATTGGTAGACGCGCAGCGTTGAGGTCGCTGTGAGGTAACACTCGTGGGGGTTCGAGTCCCCCCGACCGCACCATGCGAAAGCGTAACTCCCCCACAGGATCAGCACAACGGTTTCTGGGCAGCGGTTCGTTGCACATGAAAAAGGGCCCATCTCTGCGATGGACCCTTGGATGAACGCAAGTGCGCCTCAGACCACCGGCGGTGGGCCGTAGGCGTTGGCCTCGGGTTGTGAGGGGCGGGTCAGCCACCACAGGAACACCAGCGAGACCACCAGTTGCACGATAGACAGGATCGCCAGAAGCCCCATGCCGCCCATGTTGCTCATGTCAGGCATCTCGGTCATCTGGCCGTCCACCATTGTCGGCATCGCGGGCATCAGCAACATGTTCAGCAGCATGCCGAGCAGGCCCAGCCCGACGGGGATGAAGATATACCAGCCCGGCCGTCCGGTGTCCTGCAAGCGGCGATAGCCCGCGGCGGCCAGCGGCACGATGAGACCCAGAAAGACGATCAGATACAGGATCGGCGCCAGCAGGGACGCGAGCACCAGCAGGATGACACTGGCAAGTACGAACCACCAGTATTCCGACCGGCTCGCCCGCCCCGAAAAGCGCGCGTATTTTTGCGTCAAACAGGTTTTGACCGATGTCTGAAAATCCATGAGATGTCCCCTTGTCTTTGGAACCGTAGTTCCGTGATTTCGCTGAAGGCTTGCCCATATCGCGCGGCAAATCAAGTGTATGGGGGGGGCGAGCGGGTTAGGGCCGCTAACGGGACCTGCGTAGAGAGCTGCGCCTCCGGCGGGAGTTTAGGG
The DNA here is from genome assembly GCF_003072065.1 of Thalassorhabdomicrobium marinisediminis. Classification (GTDB taxonomy): domain Bacteria; phylum Pseudomonadota; class Alphaproteobacteria; order Rhodobacterales; family Rhodobacteraceae; genus Octadecabacter; species Octadecabacter marinisediminis. Next base: position 19,056 of record NZ_QCYG01000005.1, on the reverse strand, counting down.
GTCAGATGAAGACAAAGGGGCGGTCAGTCGTCGAGCGTGAGTGTCAGGCCGTCGTAGGCAGGCTCGATATGGTCCGGGGTCTCGGCCAGCAGCGTGTCGTAGTCGAGGTCGATGTGCATATTGGTGAGCACCGCGCGTTTCGGCTGCACCCGTTCGATCCAGCCCAGCGTCTTGGCCAGATGGGCGTGGGTGGGGTGCGGGTCGCGGCGCAGGGCGTCGACAATCCACAGATCCAGCCCCTCAAGCTGTGGCCAGACCGCCTCGGGGATGTCGGACACGTCGGGCAGATAGGCCGCCTTGCCGATGCGGAAGCCGAGCGCGTCGATGGAGCCGTGTTCGACCTCGAAGGGGGTGAAGGTGATCGGCCCGCCCGCGCCTTCGATTGTCACGTCCCCGTCGATCGTGTTGAGGTCGCAGATCGGCGGATAGCTGGACCCCGCAGGCTGCACAAAGGCATAGCCGAACCGCGCCAGAAGCTGGTTGACCGTGTCGCCGTCGGCCCAGACCGGCAGGCGCTTGCGCATGTTGAACACCACCATGCGGATGTCGTCGAGCCCGTGCACGTGGTCCGCATGGGCGTGGGTGTAGAGCACCGCATCAAGCTCGCCCACCTCGGCGTCAAGCAGTTGTTGACGCAGGTCGGGCGAGGTGTCGATCAGCACGCGGGTGACGCCCGCGTCGGTGGTGCGGGTGACCAGAAGCGAGCAGCGGCTGCGGCGGTTCTTGGGGTTCGCCGGATCGCAGGCGCCCCAGTGGCCGCCGAGACGGGGCACGCCGCCTGACGAGCCGCAGCCGAGAATGCGAAAGGACAGCCGCGCGGTCATGGCTTGGGCGTCCAGGCGGCGGCCTTGGCAAAGAGGCGGTCGAAATTGGCGGTGGTCCGGGCGGCGAAATCCTCATAATCGAGGCCGAAGACCTCGGCGCCGACCTGTGCCGTATGGGCCGTGAAGGCAGGCTCGTTGCGTTTGCCGCGATGGGGCGGCGGCGCAAGATAGGGGCTGTCGGTTTCCACAAGGATGCGGTCCACGGGGGCCTGCGCGAAGATGTCCCGCAACGCGGTGCTTTTCGGAAAGGCCGCGATGCCCGACATGGACAGGTAGAACCCGTGATCCAACGCCGTGCGCGCCAAGGCTTCGGAGCTTGAGAAGCAATGCATGACGCAAGCGAAAGGCTTCTGCCGGTAGGCGGTGCCAAGGATTCCGGCCATATCCTCGTCACTGGCGCGGTTGTGGATGATCAGCGGCAGGCCGGTTTCCTGCGCCGCCGCAATATGCACCTTGAGCGAGGCTTTCTGGATATCGGCGCTCTCGGATGTGTAGTGGTAGTCGAGGCCGCTTTCCCCTATGCCGACGAACTTCGGGTGTTGGGACAGGGCGATCAGCTCATCCACCGTGGCCAGCGGTTCTTCGGACGCGGACATGGGGTGGGTGCCAGCGGCGTAGAAGACCGGGTCGAAGTCCTCAGCAATGGCACGGACCCGCGGTTCAAGGCGCAGGCGGGTGCAGATGGTGACCATGCGCGTCACGCCCGCGGCCACGGCGCGGTCGATCACCTCGGCCCGTTCGGCATCGAAATCGGGGAAATCAAGATGGCAATGGCTGTCGACGATCTGCGGGATGCGCATAGGGGGGCCTTTCAACGCGGACCTAGACGGGGGTGACGTCCCGTGCGGTCTGTTCGATCCTGAACAGCGTATCAAGGATGAGCGCGGCAGGGTCAAGATTGACCGCCTTGCCGTGGCGCGTGCGTTCGCTCACCTCTTGGGCGAGGGTGGCCCAGATGCGCGCGGCGTGGTCGTGCGGGGACAGACGCGCGAGCAGCAGCGCCTCACCGGGGGCGGCCTGCACCGCAGGCGGGCCTTCGACCCCGGCACGGGCGACGCGGGTGAGGAAAATGTCGATCAGGTCGAGCATCAGGGCAAAGCGCGTGGCCCCTGTCTTGCCGGTGCAACTGTCGGCCATGCGGATCGCGCGGGGGCGGTCGAACTTGGGTAAGCCGTTGAACAGGCTGACAAGATCGGAATACAGCGTGAGCCCGTCGAGCGTGGTCAGGCGGATCGCTTCACCCACGGAGCCGCCCGACAGCGCGGCGAGTGCCTCGGTTCCGTCCAGCGTAATCTCGGCCTGCGCCAGCGCGGCTGCGACATCCTCGGTGCCCAGAAACCCGCAGCGCAGCAGGCGGCAACGCGAGCGGATGGTAGGTAAGAGCCGCGAGGGCTGGTGCGAGACCAGCAGGAAATAGGTGTTGCGCGGCGGCTCTTCGAGCACCTTGAGGATCGAGTTCGCGACCGAGGGGTTCATCTCGTCGGCGGCGTCGATGATGACCACGCGCCGGCCGCCGTCCGTGGCGCTCTGGTGCAGGAACTCCATCAGCTTGTTGGCGCCGTCCTTGTGGCCCCGCAGGGCGGCCATGGTGATCTGCTCTTGCAGCGCGGTCTCGGTGGCGTTGAGCGCACGGCGGACGATGAACAGGCGCGGATGCGCCCCGGCGCGCAGCAGGCGGATGTCGGGGTGGTCGGGGTCGACGTCAAGGGTCGCGGGGGGCGGCGGCGCGCCGAACATGTCGTCATCCGCCTGCATCGGTTGCGACAGCAGAAACCCCGCGATGCGCCAGGCCAGCGTCGCCTTGCCGACGCCGCGCGGGCCGGTGATCAGCCAGCCCGAATGCATCCGCCCCGTGGTGAAGGCCTCAAGAAAATCTGCTTCGGCCGCGGCCTGTCCGAACAGCGCGTTGGTCTGGCTGGGATGCGGAGCGCCTTCGATCTGGTCGGGCAGGGGACGCTCATCGTCTTCTTTCAAGGCGCGGGCCATCTCAGCCCCCCTGCGTTCTGTCGGTGACATGGGCGGCGATTTCCGCCGCGATGGCCGACGCCTCGCGGTTGCCGTCGATCAGCACGCAGCGGTTCGGGCAGGCCTTGGCCAGCGCCAGAAACCCGTGGCGCAGGGTTTCCTGAAAGGCGAGGCCCATGTCCTCGAAGCGGTCCTCCCCAGAACCACGTGCAAGGCCACGGGTCAGCGCGGCCTGCGGGTCCATGTCAATGATGAAGGTCAGGTCCGGCTCACGTGCGATCATCAGATCGTGGAGCGCATCAACCGTGCCGCGCAAAGCCCCCCGTGTCGCTCCTTGATAAACTCGCGTGCTGTCGGCGAACCGGTCGCAGATCACGGTCCGGCCCGCATCCAAAGCAGGGCGGATCGTCTTTTCAAGGTGGTCGCGCCGCGCCGCGGTGAACAGAAGGATTTCCGTCTCGGCGGACCAGCGGTCCGGATCGCCGGTCAAAAGCAGGTTGCGGATCTCCTCAGCGCCCGGCGAGCCGCCGGGCTCACGCGTGACAAGCGCGTCAGGCATGCGGTCAGCCAGCAATTTGACCTGAGTGGATTTGCCCGAGCCGTCGATCCCCTCAAACGAGATGAACAGCCCGGCGCTGCGGCGGGCCTGCATCACTCGGCGGGGGTGTCCGCGGGGGCGGTCCCCTCGGGGGCCTCCGTGCGTGCCTGAATGTGGGCGATCAACACGTCGGCCGCGGTGCGCATGCGCGTCTCGAACCCGCCCACATCGACGTTCTGGTCAGCCACCAGTGACACCCGCGTGTCGGGCAGGTCCTGCAGACGGATCACCAGTTCGGCCAGCTCATCGCCCGCCTGGATCGGCGCTTCGATCGGGCCATTGTAGATCACCTCGGCCTGCACGTCGTCGCGACCGGTGATCGGCACCAGAAGCGACAGATCCTCTTCGAGCGTCAGCCCGACGGTGGACTGCTGGCCCATCCAGACTTCGGCCTCGGCAATGCGAGTGCCCGCGCGGGCCAGATCGCGCTCGGCGAACTGACGGAACGCCCAGTTGACGATGCGCTCGGATTCCTCGGCCCGCGCCTGTGCGGTCTCAAGGCCGGTCAGCACGAAAATCACGCGCCGGTCCCCCTGTTTGGCCGAGCCGACCAGCCCGTAGCCCGCCTCGGACGTGTGGCCGGTCTTCAACCCGTCCGCGCCGGGCACAACCCCCAAGAGCGGGTTGCGGTTGCTGTTGTTGGCGGGCGCGCGGCCGTCGAAATCATAGGTCTCTTCGGCAAAAAGAGGATAGAAGGTCGGGAAATCGTTGATCAGTCGGTGGGCCAGAATGCCAAGGTCGCGCATGGACATGCGCTGACCGGCGGCGGGCCAGCCGTTGGAGTTCGCGAAGGTGGAATTGGTCATCCCCAGCTCACGCGCGCGGCGGGTCATCTGCTGGGCGAAGTTCGGCTCGGTCCCGCTGAGTCCTTCGGCCAGCACGCAGGACGCGTCATTGCCCGACAGCACGACCACGCCGCGCAGCAGATCCTCGACCCGCACGCGGTCGGTGGTGTTCAGGAACATCGTGGAGCCGGTGTAGGACTTGCAGTGCTCGGACACCGCCAGCCGGTCGTTGACCGTCAGCTGCCCATTCGCGATGGCCTCGAACGCCATATACAGCGTCATCAGCTTGGACATCGACGCAGGGGGCAGCGGCTCATCGGCGTTCTTGGCCATGAGGACGGTGCCGGTGCCGTGATCCAGCACAAAGGCCGCCTCGGCCCGGGTTTCAAAGGACTGCGCCGCAAGGCCGGTGGCGCTTGCAAGAAAGAGTGAAAGGGCGGTGAAAACGCGAAGCATGGGGCGTTGGGCTTTCCGTTAATTGGTGACGAAATAGGCATCTTCAAAGCCCTGGGCCTTGACCTGACGCAGAAGCTCGGCCCGTTCGGCCGTCGAGGTGGCGGGTCCGACGATGACCCGCCAGAAGGTGCGGCCCTGGCTGGATTGTTCCAGCACCGTGGGCACGATGCCATTGGCGCGCATCCGGTCCGCCGTGCGGTTGGCGTTGGCCTCGACCGAGAAGATGCCAAGCTGGATGTAGGGTTTTTCCAGCGACGAGCTGGCGGGGGTCGGTGCGGGTGTGGGGGTGGGGGCCGGCGTTGCGGTGGTAGGGGCCGGGGCCGCAGGGGCCGGAGCGGCTGCCGGAGCCGGGGTCGCGGCGGCGCTTTCCACCGCGTCCAGCGCGGCCGACGCCGCAGCGATCGGATCGGGGGCGTCCAGCGGCGCGCTGTCGATGGGTGTGGCCTCGATCGCCGCGGGCGCTTCGAAGTCCGCGACCGCCACGGCTTCGGGGGTCTCTGCCACCTCTTCGCGGCGCAGGGCGGTCACTTGCAGCTGCGTGGGCGCACCGGCCAGCATCTCGAGCGCGGTGGCGGCGTCGGAGGAGACTTGCAGCGCCGGGCCGGGATTTTCCCGCTCACGTCGGAACAGGGCGCCGATCACGAAGGTGCCGTTCGTCTGGTTGCGGATGATGACACGCTCGGGCTCTGCGACGTCCGGATGGGCCACCCAGACCCCGCCGAGCGAGGGGCGACCGTCCCACAGGCCCGGTTCGCTGACCTGAAAGGCATCGGGCGCTTCAACGTCCCGTTCCACCAGTTGCACGCTTTGCGCGGAGCTCTCGGCCGAGACGTCGCCGCCCGACGATGCGCCAAAGGACGGCAGGGCCAGCTTGCCTGCGTCGTCACAGGCCGCAAGGGCCAGAATTGATGTGACCGCCAAAGGCGATCCGAATTTGCGTAGTGATAGCAATGTCTTGCCCGCCATGTCTTGCCCTCATCCTCGTGCCGGTGTCCGGTCGTTGTTCCGTTGTGTGGCTGAATAGCTCAACCCGGGGTCCGCTGTGGTGCGCAGTTTTGGCCGACACTAGCCGCGCAAGCGGCGCAAGAAAAGGCTTTCGCGGCGATTTCGGCGGAAAACCCCGTCGCGGGAAAGCCTCACGAAGGCACTTTCAGAATCAAATCCCCGCCGCTAAGAACAGCGCAGCGGAGGCTTGGCAGAGTGGTCGAATGCACCGGTCTTGAAAACCGACGAGGGTGAAAGTCCTCCCAGGGTTCGAATCCCTGAGCCTCCGCCATTTTTTCCCTGTAATTTATTGATATGTCATAGCGTTTCTTTATCTTGCTGGGGCAAGGTACCTTTTGGTGGTTCATTTGGATTTATTCGCCTGATTGCTTGCGTGGTCTTGGGGCCTGAATGGAGCCAAGAGGGTTCAAGAGTGCGTCGATTCTCATCCTGTTCAGCTCGCGCTCGTTCAGCAAGGCTGCGAGGGGATGAGGGCATGGTCTGATCCTTTGCAGGGTTGGGGAATAAAGACGTGACCAACAGCGCCAGTCACAAGGTCAGGTCAATGAAGCGGGTTGGCGGGCAGCACCCCGAAGCGACGGGCCTGGATCTCGAGCAAGGTGAGCGCTTCCATCATCTGGCTGCGGCACAGCGTGCCGTCAGCCACATCATAGTCCAAGCGGCGCGAAGCACCAAACACCTCAACGATGATGTCGGCGACGGACTGATGGTGGTCCCGTTGCGCCTCACCCGTCTTGAGCAGCTGATACAGCGCATAGGCCAGCTCCCTGGAGAAGTGATCCTGCATCTGTGCAGACTGATAGAACTCTGTAAGGGCTTCCTTGACCTGAGGCCAAGCGCAAAACGAAGGATCGGCGATGGCGGCTTCCATCGTGCGCAGAATGGCGTCGAGCTGGCCGGGGAGGGATTTGGTGTATCGGGCCGAACGCGTTTAAGCCGTCGGCAACACCGTGATATTGAACCCGGTAGTCATAGGGATCTCCCTGATAGATCTCCATGGCCGAATTTGCGTGGCGCTGCGAGCATGACGGGATCGGGCTTCGTATTACAAGATCACTTGATACATCAATCGAAGGGCCGCCCTTCACGATCCGGGTTTCCATCAGATTTAACGAGGTGATGGCATCCCGCTTGGTTTGGATGACCCAATGGGTCCGGTCCCTAGAGATCGTGGGCCCAGGGGGGATTGGCCCCCGCGCGTGAGACGGTGACGCCGGCCACCTTTGCGCCGAACGCCATCGCCTGTTGCAACGCATCGCCTGAGAGGGACGCCAGCGCGTCCTTGCTCAGGTGCCCCGTCCGGGCCAGCTTCGCCAGAACGCCGGCGTTGAACGTATCACCCGCGCCGACGGTATCGACGACGGTGACTTGCGCAGCAGGGACCTGCACCTGTGCGCCGTCCGCAAGATAGCCTGTGGCCCCGTCGCTACCGCGGGTGACGATCACCACGGCGGGTCCGCGCTTGCGCAGTGTGGCGACCCTTTCGGCCTCGGAGGCGCTATCGGGCAGGATCCAGGCCAAATCCTCGTCGGAGACCTTCACGATATCGGTGTGCGCCAACATGGCGTTCAACCGCGCGCGATAGCGCGTGGCGTCTTCGATGAAACCGGGCCGGATGTTCGGGTCCAGCATGACCGCGCGGGGTCCGCCCTCACGCGCCAAGAGATCGGCATAGGCATCCGCGGCGGGCTCACAGGCAAGGCTGATGCCCCCGAAGAAAAGCGCGCTGACTTGATCCGGCACGGCGGGCATGTCGGCGTCGGTCAACATCCGTCCGGCGGAGTTTTCGTCGTAGAAGTTGTAGCGGGCTTGCCCGTCGACCAGCTGCACGAAGGCCAGCGTTGAGGGTCGGTCGGACCGCACCGCCAAGCCGGTGTCGACATGGCTGTCCGCCAGGGCCGCGACCAGTTGCGCGCCGAACATATCCGTCGAGAGGCCGGTCAGCAGGCCCGCGTCCAAGCCCAGCCGCCCCAGCGCGATGGCCGTGTTAAACACCGCGCCACCGGCGTGGGGGACAAAGGTGGTCTGCCCGTCCGCCGTCGCGGCCGGGAGCATGTCGATCAAGGCTTCACCGCAACACAGGATCATATCAAACCGCGTCTCCGTCCAAGGCCCTGCGCAGCACCGAGCGCACCTCACAGGCCCAGACCGCTTCGACCTGCCGCGCGAAGGCGTGGGCAAATCGTTCGTTCTGGCCAAGCGTACCGAAGACCTCGGTCAATGCAAGAAAAGCCGCCGGGGTCTGGCGTGCGCGCCGGGCCGCATCTCGCAACGCTTCGGCGCGCGGATCGTCCAGCGCCTCACTCTCGGCGCAATAGCGGCACCACAGCGCAACCTCAAGCGCCAGCCCGTCCAGGGGGCCGCCGGTTTTGAGGGCATCGGCAATCGTGGGAAGGATGAACTTGGGCTGGCGGTTCGATCCATCCTGACAGAGCCGGGCGATCGTGTCGCGCACCTCGGGGTTGGCGAACCGGTCAAGACAGGTGGCGAGATACCGCGCGTAGTCCACGCCGGGGATCGGGGCGAGCACGGGGATGACCTCTTCATGCATCAATTTGCGGACCCAGCCTGTGATCTGCTCGTCGGCCACAGCTTCATGCACGCAGTCATAACCCAGCAGCGCGGCGGGGTAGGACAGGGCGGCATGGCTGGCATTGAGGATGCGCAGTTTCATCGTCTCATATGCCGAGATGTCGTCCACGAACTGCACGCCGACCTTCTCAAGGGCCGGGCGCCCCAGAGGAAAGTGATCCTCCATGACCCATTGGGAAAACGGCTCACAGACGACGGGGGCCGCGTCGTTTATGCCGAAGGTGTCGGCCACCATGGCACGTTTGGCAGGCGAGGTCGCGGGCGTGATGCGGTCCACCATGGAATTGGGAAAGGCGAGATCGGTCGTGATCCAGTCTTGCAATTCGGGCGCGATCAACCCGGCCAGCCCGGCGAGCGCCTGCCGCGTGACATCGCCGTTCTCGGGGATGTTGTCACAGGACAATATGGCGGGCGGGGGATGGCCCCTTTCGCGGCGCAAACGCAGACCGGCAAGCAGGATGCCGAAGACCGTTACCGGGCTCTCGGGCGTTTCGGCATCGTGGCGAATGTCGGGGTGCGCGGCATCGAAGTGGCCGGTGGCGGCGTCAATGAAATAGCCCCCTTCGGTGATGGTCAGCGATACGATACGGATGTCCGGTGCGGCGATCCGCTGGATGATGGCCTGCGCATCGATCGGGCAGAAATCGATCATCGCGCCGGTCACGCGGGCGTCATAGGTTTCGGGGCTGAGTTCGACCACGGTGGTCAACCAGTCCTGCGCTTCCAGAGCCGCGCGACGCTCGGCGTCAAAGGGCATGACACCTGCGCCGACGATGGCCCAATCGTGCCCCTCACCAAGGTCGAACAGCCGGTCGAGATAGACGGCCTGATGGGCCCGGTGAAAGTTGCCCATGCCGATGTGCAGGATGCCGGGCGTGAGGTCCGCGCGCGCATAGGACGGAACCGAAACACGCTCGGGCAATTGCGACAGCGTGGAAAGTGAAAGGTCTGTCGTCATGTCAGCCAGCTCGGTTCCGGAACGTGTCATCTGGCGCGTCATTCGATCCGCAGGCCCTGCGCGTCGAACTTGTGGATCAGCTCGGCCCGCGGGGACAGGTGGATCGCATCGCCGTGGCTCAGCGTGACTTCACCCAAGGCGCGCACGGTAAGCGTCTCGGCGAGGCCGGTGTTGTGGATGTGAAAGAAGGTGTCAGAGCCCAGATGCTCGGCCACGCCAACCGTGCCTTGCCATGTGCCGTTCTCTTCGACCACGTCGATATGCTCGGGCCGGATGCCGATGGTATGGGCGCCGTGTCTGGCGGCCTCGGGGCCGTCGATCAGGTTCATCTTGGGCGAGCCAATGAAGCCTGCGACGAAGGTGTTGCGCGGGGCGCGGTAAAGCTCGAGCGGGCTGCCGACCTGTTCGATATGGCCAGCCCTGAGCACCACGATCTTGTCGGCCATGGTCATCGCTTCGACCTGATCGTGGGTCACATAGATCATCGTCGTGCGCAGGCGTTTGTGCAGCTCGCTGATCTCCAGTCGCATGCCCACCCGGAGTGCTGCGTCGAGGTTCGACAGCGGCTCGTCGAAAAGGAAGGCTGCCGGTTCGCGCACGATGGCCCGCCCGATGGCCACACGCTGGCGCTGCCCACCCGAAAGCTGCCCCGGCCGGCGGTCGAGGTAATCGGTAAGGTTCAGCGCCTTGGCAGCGGCGTCGATGCGGCGGTTCTGTTCATCCTCGGACACCCCGGCCATTTTCATCGGAAAGGCGATGTTCTTGCGCACCGACATATGCGGATAAAGCGCGTAGGATTGAAACACCATCGCCAGGCCCCGTTTCGCCGGTGGCACGTGGGTGGCGTCTTGGCTGTCGATGCGGATCTGCCCGCCCGAGGTGTCCTCCAGCCCCGCGATCAGCCGCAGCAGGGTCGACTTGCCACAGCCCGAGGGGCCGACAAAAACCGTGAAGTCCCCGTCTTCGATGGTCAGGTCCAGCGGCGGGATCACCTCCACATCGCCGAACCGCTTGGAGACTTTGTCCAGTGTGATACGTCCCATTGTTCCCGTGTCTCCTATTTGACGGCGCCGAAGGTCAGACCGCTGACAAGTTGTTTCTGGCTGAACCAGCCGAGAATGAGGATCGGCACGATGGCCATGGTCGAGGCCGCGCTGAGCTTGGCGTAGAACAGACCCTCGGGGCTGGAGTAGCTGGCGATGAAGGCCGTGAGTGGCGCCGCTTTGGCCGCTGTAAGGTTCAACGTCCAGAAGGCTTCGTTCCATGCGAGGATGAAGTTCAAAAGCAGCGTCGATGCGATCCCGGGCACCGCCATGGGCGTCAGAACATAAAGGATCTCTTCCTTCAGGCTGGCCCCATCCATCCGCGCGGCTTCAAGGATCTCTCCGGGGATTTCGCGAAAGTAGGTGTAAAGCATCCAGACGATGATCGGCAGATTCATCAGCATCAGGACGATCACCAGACCGGTGCGGCTGTCCAAAAGGCCGAGTTTGATGAAGATCAGGTAGATCGGATAGAGCACCCCCACCGCCGGCAACATCTTGGTCGAGAGCATCCAGAGCAGGATGTCCTTGGTCCGCTTCGAGGGCACGAAGGCCATCGACCACGCGGCGGGCACGGCGACCAGAATGCCCAGAATGGTCGAACCGCCCGCAATGATGATCGAGTTCCACAGGAAACGTGCATAATCCGATCGCTCAAGCACCGTGGCGTAGTTCTCCAGCGTCCAGTCGAAACCGATGAAGACCGGCGGATCGGCGATGGCCGTGGCTTCGGTCTTGAAGCTGGTCAGGATGGTCCAGAGGATCGGAAAGAAGATCAGCAGGCCCACTGTCCATGCGGCGGCGGTGTTGATGATCTTGCGACGGGATGTGACTGCGCGTGCCATTAGGGTCTCCTCACTGATCGAGGTTCTTGCCAACCATACGCATCAGGAAGATGGCGATGATATTGGCGAGGATGATGGCGTAAACACCGCCGGCGGAGCCGAGCCCGACGTTCTGGCTTTCCAGCACACGCTGATAGATCAGATAGGTCAGCGTGCGGGTGCCGAAGGACCCTTGGGTGGTGACGAAAATCTCGGCGAAGATGCCCAGCAGAAAGATGGTCTGGATCAAAACCACCACGGTGATGGCGCGACCCAGATGAGGCAGGGTGACATAGCCGAACCGCTGAAGGGGGGCGGCCCCGTCCATCTCCGCGGCCTCCAACTGCTCGCGGTCCAGTGACTGGATTGCGGTCAAAAGGATGAGGGTCGCAAACGGCAGCCACTGCCATGAGACGATCAGAATGATGGATTGCATCGAAGCCTGGCTCAGCCATTCAATGGGGGCGGCACCGAAGAACTTCCAGATATGTGCGAAAAGCCCGTTCACCGGGTCCATGAACATGTTCTTCCACACCAGCGCCGAAACGGTCGGCATGACGAAGAACGGCGAGATCACGAGAATGCGGACAATGCCTTGCCCCCACATGGGCTGGTTCAGCAGGATCGCCAACAAGACGCCCAGACCTACCGTGATGATCAAGACGCCGCCGACGATGATCAGCGTGGCCGAGACCGAAGGCCAGAAGGCGCTGGACGTGACAAAGCGGACGTAGTTCTCGAACCCCACCCAACCCAGATCGCCACCGCGCAGGGGCAGGTATTTCTTGAACGAAAACAGCAAGGTCATGACCAGCGGGACCAGCATCCATCCCAGAAGCAGGATCACGGCGGGCGCCATCATCAGGCGGGCTGCAGATCGGGAGCTTTGTGTCGCCATGGCTGATCTCTCCTGTTGGCGGCGCGGGGGCCATCCTTGGATCAAACGGTGGTTTTGCGAAAAAGAACAGGGGGCGGCGGGCGGCGCGTGCTGCGCCGCCCGCCGCGTGCCGCATCAGTAGCCGGCGGCTTCCATCTCGTCGAGCGTCAGCATCTGCGCCTTTTCAAGCGCCTCTTCGACCGATTGCTGCCCGGCCAGCGCGGCCGAGATTTCCTGACCCACCTGCGTGGCGATGCCTGCGAATTCCGGGATCGCGACGAACTGCACGCCGGTATAGGGAACAGGCTCGACCGACGGGTTGGTCGGGTCCGCTGCATTGATCGATCCCAGCGTCATTTCCGCAAAGGGGGCGGCTTCCTGATACTCGGGGTTTTCATAGAGCGAGGTGCGCGTGCCGGGGGGCACGTTGGCCCAGCCTTCCTTCTCGGCGACCAGTGCGGTGTACTCTTTGGAGGTGGCCCATTCGATGAAGGTCTTGGCCTCTTCGGTGGCATCCGATCCGGCCGGAACAGCCAGCGACCACGCCCAGAGCCAGTTGCCGCGACGGCCCAGACCATTGTCGGGTGCGAGCGCGAAGCCGACCTGGTCGGCCACGGTGGAATCGTCAGGGTTGGTCACGAAGGACGCAGCCACGGTCGCGTCGATCCACATGCCGCATTTGCCCTGCTGGAACAACGAGAGGTTTTCGTTGAACCCGTTGGTCGAGGCGCCCGGAGGGCCGTAGTTGTTCATCAGGTCCATGTAGAAATTGACCGTCTCGGTCCATGCTTCGCCGTTCAGTTCCGGCTGCCAGTCTTCGTCGAACCAGCGGGCCCCGAAGGAGTTCGCCATGGCCGTCAAGAACGCCATATTCTCGCCCCAGCCGGCCTTGCCCCGCAGGCAGATCCCGTAGATCTCGTTCTCCTTGTCGGTCATCGCTGCAGCGGCTTCCTTGATGAAGTCCCAGGTCGGCGCCTCGGGCATTTCAAGGCCGGCCTGCTGCATCAGGTCCTTGCGATACATGACCATCGAGCTTTCGCCGTAGAAGGGCGCGGCATAAAGCTCGCCGTCCACGGTCAGACCATCGCGGATCGCCGGCAACAGGTCATCGGCGTCCCAGTCTTCGGACAAGTCGTTCAGCGACACAAGCCAGCCCTGTTGGCCCCAGATCGGAACCTCATAGGTGCCGATGGTCATCACATCGAACTGGCCACCGCTGGCCGCGACATCTTGCGTCACCCGCTGGCGCAGGACGTTTTCTTCCAGCGTAACCCATTCGAGCTTGATATCGGGATGCTGCGCCTCGAATTCGGATGCGAGCCCCTGCATGCGGATCATGTCGCCGTTGTTGACGGTGGCGATGGTGACGGTGGTCTCGGCCAAAGCGCCGGTGGCGGTCAGCGCGGTCAGGGCCGTGGCGGCATAAAGCGATTTGATATGGGACATTCGTTCCTCCCTAAACGTCCAGTGTGGAGAAACCCTAAGACCCGACATTGCGCGCAGTCAAATAATTTTTTACGCGCGCAAACATTAAGGAATTTACCTTTTACCCGTGGGGGCTTACGCCGAGTCGCGCAGCACGAGCTTGCCTTCGAAAAGGGTTTCCTCGCGCTCGGACGGCGATTTCCCGGTATCGATGATTCGAAAAAGCGCGGTGGCGGCCCGTTCGGCGATGGCGGCATAATCCTGCGCGATCGTGGTAAGAGAGGGGCATGTGAAGCGCGAGAACGGGTGGTCGTCGTGCCCCGCGATGCGGATGTCGCACGTAGCGCCATGCCCGACCTTGCGGCCCAGCTTGTAGGCCGCCGACAACATGCCGATCGCCAACCGGTCGTTGCTGCACAAAATGGTGTTGGTGGGAAAGGCACCGTCGCGGATCAGGGCGCCGCCTTCGGACTGGCCGATTTCCTCGAAGTCCCACCCCATGCCTTTCGCTTGCAGAATATGCGCGGCAAAGCCGTGGTGCTCCATACTTTGCAGATACGCCTGACGACGTGTGAGTGCGTTGGGATTGGAGGGGATTTCCATTTCGAAAAGGCAGGGCGGTTCGCCACTGCGACACAGGTATTCCACGATTAGACCGACACTTTGGAAATTGTCGGTGCCGACAAAAGCCGCGCCGGTCTCGCTGATATTGGCATCGAACAGCACCGTTGGGACCTCCTTGCTGACCTTCTCGATGGTTTTGCGATCAGACGCGCGCCCGAACGGGGCCAGCAGGACCCCGGCCGGTTTGAGCGACCGCAGGGATACCAGATTTTCCGCTTCAAGTTCCGGCTTGCCGTGCGAGCTGAGCAGGATGGGGCTGTAGCCCGCCTCAAGACAGGCGACCTCGACGGCGCGGCCGATTTCGTTAAAAAACGGGTCCGCGAGATTGGGAACGATAACGCCGACGTTCCGCGTCGTCTGCCGGTTCTGGTTCATCGCATAGACGTTTGGCCGGTAGTCATGCTGCTCCAGCGCGGCCTCGATGCGTTGCCGGGTCGTTTTGCGGACGCTGTCGGGGTTGTTGAAATACTTCGAAAGCGTCGGCCGGGAAATGCCGCTGATCGCCGCGAACTCTTCCATGTTACGGATCTTGGGTGGGTTCATTTTCAACTCAATGCCCTAAGGTATGCGCGCGTAAACTTTATATTTTACATACTTGACGGGCGGCGACGAGGTCAAGGTTGCAGCTTCTCCCCGGCCGCGCCGCGAAGGCCATTCGGAATGAAGATTCCCTGCCAACGCGGAAGGCGAAGCTTGACCTCGGCTTCGGGTTTCCATAATTCACGATTCATGGATAAGAGCCTTGCACTCGCGGCCTTTGGTGCCCTTGGTCAACCCACGCGTCTTGACGTGTTCCGTTTGCTAATCAAGGCGGGTGAGACAGGCATGTCGGCTGGCCAGATCGGAGAAACGCTCGGGGTCCGCCAGAATACCATGTCGGCCAATCTCGCGATCCTATCCCGCGCCGGGTTGACCCGGAGCGAGCGGGAAGGTCGCAGCATCCGCTATTTCGCCGACATGGACGGAGTCCGCGGCTTGCTGGCTTTTCTGATGGAGGACTGCTGCGGTGGACTGCCTGAGCTTTGCCAGCCGGTCATCGACGGGATCGCCTGTGCCGGCCCCCGGACATCGACGATGCCGGATGAGGGGACGACAGGTCGATGACGACGCAGGCGACAGCCACTCGGCTTCCCGAAAAGACTTGAACAAGGAAAGCCCGATATGACCGATGCATCGCTTCGCGCCGCCGCCGGCCTTGGAACATTCGAACGCTGGTTGTCCCTATGGGTCGCGCTCGCCATCGGCGCGGGGCTGCTGCTCGGCAACCTGTTTCCCGGTACGTTTTCCGCGCTGGCCTCGCTCGAGGTGGCTTCGGTCAACCTGCCGGTGGCGGTGCTGATCTGGGCGATGGTCTATCCGATGATGGTCGGCGTGGATTTCGGCGCGCTGGCCCACGTCGGTGACAAGCCGAAGGGGCTGATCGTGACCCTGGTGGTGAACTGGCTGATCAAGCCCTTCACCATGGCCGCGCTCGGTGTTTTGTTCTTCAATCATGTGTTCGCGGGCCTGATCCCGCCGGACGACGCGCAGGCCTACCTTGCAGGGGTGATCCTGTTGGGCGCGGCCCCCTGCACGGCGATGGTCTTCGTCTGGTCGAACCTCACGCGTGGCGATGCGACCTACACGCTGGTGCAGGTCAGCGTGAACGATGTGATCATGATCTTCGCCTTCGCGCCGATTGTCGCTTTCCTGCTCGGCGTGACCGATATCACCGTGCCCTGGGACACGCTGCTGCTGTCAGTGGGACTTTATGTCATGCTGCCGCTGATTGCTGGCTATGTGACCCGACGCAACCTTGTTGGCAGGGGCGGTGAGGCGGCGGTGGAGGCCTTCAAGGCCCGCATGCAGCCGTTTTCCATGGTGGGGCTTCTGCTCACCGTGGTGCTGTTGTTCGGCTTTCAGGGCCAGGTCATTCTTGATCGCCCGCTGGTTATCGCCCTAATCGCCGTGCCGTTGCTGATCCAGTCCTATGGCATCTTCTTTGTCGCTTACGCCGCCGCGCGGGCTTGGCGCATTCCCTACGACGTGGCGGCGCCCTGCGCGTTGATCGGCACGTCGAATTTCTTCGAACTGGCCGTGGCCGTCGCGATCAGTCTGTTTGGACTGGGCTCTGGCGCCGCGCTCGCCACCGTCGTCGGTGTGCTGGTGGAGGTGCCGGTGATGCTGTCCCTCGTCGCCTTTGCCAACCGGACGCAACACTGGTTTCCCGCCGGACGGGGCGTGCGGTGAGCATCGTGATCCATTGGGGGTCTTATCCACCGAAATCGGTTTTGCACATCAGTTTATCGGTTTGGGCCTTCATAGCTCTTTCGTAAATCCTGACTGTTCCTGCCGTTGATAATCCATGGTAACGAACCTGCTCCTCAGGCGGCTGGCAAAGCATCTCCGGCGGCAAAAACGTTGGGCAGCGACGACGGGCGGAGCCACGGGTCGACCTTGACGCGGTTCGCGGTGCTCTTCTGCACGCCCGGCAGGTCTTCGAGCGACTCGGAACTGGCGCGCGAGCCAAGGACCGGAATGATCAGGTCGAGGTCATGTTCCGATCCGTCCGACAGCTTCAGGCTGCCCGCATAGGGCTCGTTCAGGCTTTGCAGGTTCTCGGCCCGATGGCCGAACACGAGCGTCACGCCCGCGTCACGCAGTTTGCTGGCCAGCGCGTCACCCAGCTTTTCAAGCATGTTCGGAAACAATCGATCAGTGTCCGAGATCAACGTGATCTTTTTGTCCGGCATGGTATGGGCGATCTCGTCCGCCAGCTCCGTTCCGACGGCCCCGGCGCCGACGATGCCGATGGTGCGGGCCGCTTTCACCTGCTGATGAATACGCTGGTTGGCCTAGCGCAGCCCCTCAATGTCTGAGCCTTCCGGCTTGAAGGGCGTGGCATTGGACGAGCCTGTGGCCACGACGATAAAATCTGCTTCGGCCCGCTGGCCGTCATCCAGCGTCACGCCGGTCGCATCGATGCCGGTCGCGCGGGCGCGCAGGACCCGGCCGTCCTTGAGCAGGCGGTCATAGGGGATCAAGGCGCGGTCGAGCAGCGTCGGTCCCGTCGGCCGTGGCGCGCTGAAGGCGCACGCTCATGACAAGCCCGCCATGGCCAGGCTGTGGGCGCGATCCGAAAAGGCCACAGGCTTAAGCTGGAGCCTGTAAGAGCCTCGCAATCTTGCCGAGGCAGAATAGGCCGGGCTTGGGTCAGTCGGCCCGACCCGCCGCCCCTCCAAGCTCCGTGTCGATGTTGATTTGCGTTCTGCGTTCCCTGGATAGATCCGCAACAACCCGCTTTAGGATCTGGCGCGGCCAGGTCCCATGATCTGCGTCCGGCAGGAATTGCGCAACGACGTTGTCCCCGGCGAGATGTCCCAGGGGATCGCGCTGTTGCGTAGCAGCGGGACGGTCGTCCTATATCCCCTTCATATCCCGATCCTATGGTCGCCGCACCAGACGCAGAATAGCCCCCCCCGCCTGACCGGAATGGGCGGGGTTGCCGCAAGATAGGATAAGACATGAGTGACCCGAGAGACTTTGCACACGTTTCGGTTGGCGCGACGGACGAACCTGCTGATGCGGGTGGAATGGCAGCCCGTCGTGACGTCGCCTTGGTGGAGGCGTAAACGATGCTGGGGACAGATAACGCGATAACGACCCTGAGCATGTGCCGCCACCGTCCGGTGCCGTTCAGCCCCGCATCCCTGTCGGGTCTTGCCGCATGGTATGACCCTAGCGACCTATCCACGATGTTTCAGGACGCGGCGGGCACTAACCCCGTGACGGCGGGGGGCGATCCGGTGGGACTGATCCAAGACAAAAGCGGCAACGGCAATCATCTGTCGCAGGCAGTGGATGAAGCGCGTCCTGTATATGCTATTGAACCTGTGATCGGGCGGCGCAACCTTCTGACACGCACAGAGGACTTGAGCCATTCGGATTGGGTGAAAGGGGGCGTGACCACCCTCACGGCCAACAAGATAAGTGCCACAACGTCCTCAAACGCAGGTATTTACCAAACCTTCATCAAGCCGGACGGGGAAACGGAGGTCACTGTTTCGTTTGATGTGAAGCTGGAAACCATGCTTGAGGCCGACTTTACGTTTGCGATCTACAATGCGTCCGATGGTGCGTTTGTTGAAAAGCAAATCGCCTCACCCATTGCGCTCAGCACGTCAGAGTTTCGACGGATCACCTACACCGTGACGGTTCCGTCCGCGTCGAAGGTGTTGCGGTTCTACCCCTATCGCGCGGACACAGGCACCTCGGCTTCGCTATTTATCAAGAGGTGCCAAGTCGAAACAGGCGGAACAGCCACCAGTTACCAGAAAGTCACCAACACCTATGATGTAACCGAAACAGGCGTCCATTCGCGGCATTGGTTAGAAAGCGACGGGGTAGATGACAAACTAGAGTCCGCGACGAACTACGGCAATCCGGCGGGCTTCTCTTTCAGCGTTGCCGGAAAGTTTTCTGCGGCCAGTGGAGAGCGGGTAATCGCGGGATTACAGGACACGGTAGGGTCACGGTATAATCTTTTGGCGCTGGTCAGGGCAGACGGGCTGTTGGTGACTTATGTCACATTTCCCGATAACACCCAGGACGTCGCCACCCACGATCTCGGCCTTTCCAATGGGGACGATTTTGTCCTGAGTGCGGGGTGGGATAACGGGTCCGCCTCTTTCCATCTGAATGGCGTGGAATTCCATAGCACCACTGGAACCACTGGCGGGCTCGGCGGGGAGGGCAGTAAACTTTGCCTTGGCTATGACATAACGGACATTCGCCGTTCTGGGCTGACCATTTACGGCGCAGTAATCAGCGACGAAGCCTTGTCCGATGCCGACCGTGGGCGTGTGGAGTCCTATCTCGCACGAAAATCAGGCGTGACGCTATGAGCCGTGCGGCCTGATGACGGTGTCGCCTCGCAGATCAACGGCGCCCGTTTTGACGGCAAGACGGGCGCCGTGGCTTTGGCTAGCTTGTTTCACCCCTCCAGCGCCACAGGCACGCTCAGGCCGTGTTCGGCGAGGAGGGCGGAGCGGCGGGCGGATTTGAGGTCTTCTCGGACCATTTCGGCGCACATTTCCTGCAC
>NZ_QCYG01000038.1 GCF_003072065.1 Thalassorhabdomicrobium marinisediminis | reverse complement strand
CCGATCTAGTGAGATTTGTAGCTCATGGCTTCTCCCAGAAAGAGGGAATAGATTATGAAGAAACTTTTGCACCTGTAGCCAGGTATACTTCCATCAGAACAGTACTTGCCCTGGCTGCAGCAATGAAATGGAAAATACACCAGATGGATGTCAAGACAACTTTCTTGAATGGTGTAGTTGAAGAGGAAGTGTATGTGGAGCAGCCACTTGGTTTTGAAATACATGACAGGGAGTCATATGTGTGCAGATTGAAGAAAGCCTTGTATGGCTTGAAGCAAGCTCCCAGAACTTGGTATGGTAGGATGGACAGTTTCCTATCTAGCTTGGGCTTTACCAAGAGTAAAGCGGATTCCAACCTTTAATAAAAGGTTGAGGAAGGCAATCCAGCGATACTACTGTTGTATATGGATGACCTGTTTATTACAGGTGAAGATAGATTGATTGTCGACACACACCAAAAGCTTGCTTCCGAGTTGGAGATGAAGAACTTGGAGATGATGCACTAGTATGATATTTTGATAGTGGTTAAAC
>NZ_QCYG01000004.1 GCF_003072065.1 Thalassorhabdomicrobium marinisediminis | reverse complement strand
TCCTCGGTCAAAGTTAGGTCCGCAAACCAAACCTTAGCCGAAGAACAACCATGGCCGCCAAGCGGCCCGCACGGGCCCCGCTTCGCTATGCGAAGGCTCCCCTCAGCCCGCGCTACCGGCGGAAATTACACCAACTGTTGGGACACTGCTCGGATAAGCTATGCCTTTGACAAGGGCATGCGGGAGTCTGATCTGTTGGCCGGACCAAAGGTGCTGGCGCAGGCGATACGGCGCGAAGACGCGCGATCACATTGACATATTTACCTCGTCCACCGGGTTCGGCTGGCCGTGAGCGTCCGAACGCAGGGGGGCCAGTGCCCCGCCTGCGCCAACGTCGCCGGCCACCGGGTCAATCGAGCGTGCCGCGGTCGAACGAAACATGAAGCCCGAGCGGCTCGAGATTGAGACGCAGCATTTCTATGGCCCCCCGGCGTCCCGAGATTTAGGGTGAGCCATTGAGCCGCCATCGGTTCGAGGCCAATGGCGAACGGATCGCAGCGAGGCACTCTCGGATGACGTCGTCGACCACGTTGAGCACCCGGATAGGATGCTCCCTCTCGGCAGATTGCTTCGCAATCGCCTGCCGGGCAGCGGATGATCTGTTCGTCCGTAAATCTCGTTCGCTTCATTGTCCATCCTCAAGTTGGGCCGGACTCTAATCGACGGTGGAGACAAATCCCGTGGCAGGTCAGTGTAACTCCCGCCGGTAGCGCGGGCTGAGCGGAGAACCTTTTTATTTTAATGCGGGCCCCGTATCGGACGCTTGGCAGTGGAGATTGTACTTCGGCTTCTTTACAGACCCACGATCCTGTCAATTGAGCGCAAGAGTTGATTGTGCGGGGCATAATTCTCGAGCGAGAATTCATAGCACAACACTGACTACACTTCTGTCATCACTCGGTTATTAGCAATTCTGCCATCCATTGGCCGTATCGAATTAGGACGACAACTCACGATAGAGCAGAGATTCTTAAGCGAAATACGCCCACCGCGATCTGTACTGAACAGAATTCAGGCGGCCGCATCCGAAAATCGTGTTGGGTCGTCCTATCCTGCAAGCACCATATCGAGGATAGGTGTTTAGCCTGTTTTACCCTACTAAATCGAACGGCTGTCGGTCGCCCTGGAGGATGCTGTAGAGGAGCCGCTGTCGAAGGTCTTCTCTCAGTTGAAGTTCGCCCCCGTCCTCTCGCTCGAGAAGAACAAGATTTGGCAGTGGCAGCAGACAAAGCGAACCACGCTGGTCGAATTCCTCACGCCGTCCTTCGAGGCAGACGAAGGTATTCGAGACCTACCTGCTCTCGGCGTCAGTGCACAGAGCCTCCACCACCTCGATTTTCTGTTATCCGACCCGATGCAGGTGCCGCTAGTCTACCGTTCTGGGGCGCTCGTGCAGATCCCGCAGCCGGAGCGCTTCGCCATTCACAAGCTGATCGTCGCCGATCGACGCAGCAGCGATCCGAGCCGACTAAAGGCCCGGAAAGACCGAGCGCAGGCCGATCTGCTCATCGAAGTCCTGAGTGAGGAAAGGCCCGGCGAACCTGCGAAGGCATACGAGGACGCGATCGGGCGCGGACCAGTCTGGCGCAACAGGATATCGGCTTCGCTGAACCTGATGTCTCAGGCTCGCAAGCGGATCGACGACATTACCTAACGCAGTGATTGAGCGACCCAACACGGTTTGCGAACATCCCCATTCAGGCTAAGACAAAATCGCCGAGTATAAAATATATGCATCTAATTCAGTATTTCCTGCAATTCAGAAACTCGCATACGGGTGAAGTAGAAAAGGCATTCTGCCAACCTCGCTCTGCTAAAGGGATCATCATGGTTTATTGCAGCAGGGCGACAAGCACGATTGCGAACTGAGACCCAATGGCGTTGCCCGTTACGCACCACGTCGCCCCCAATCTCGCGTGCCGGCCCGTATAGCTTACCCATAATACCATCCTCTCTCGCCAACGTCGGGTAAGCGCAAATTATTTCCGCTGCCGGATCAAGGTCGCCCGCACAACCGAAACTCGGCCCCGACACATCCGGATAGCCATCGGTTGGGCCACCGTACATTGCGAATAAACCTGTTTCGTCCAAGGAGCGCCAGCTGCCGTCGGCGCCCAGTCGGGTATAGGTGCTGATCGGGTAGCCTCTGTTGAAGTCAAGGATTTCGTAGCGATTGTCGCCCGGGGATGTTCCGGGAACAGGTGACTGGGTTGCGTCGAAGTGCACGTCTTCATTGAATGTCCGTACCATCCAATTACCGTCCGGCGCGCGGTACACATTGCATTGCGTGGGGCCGCGTCCCTGTGCCAGTCCCTCAATATAGAAACTGTCAGGGCCGGACGCTGGCACCAGACGTCGATAGCTGTAAGTACCGTGCTGCTCAACGGCGACTACCGGTTCCGACATACCGCTCACGGGGATGGCGCCGTAGCTCCTGACATGATTTTCGTCGATAGACAGTTCACCCTCGGCTACCAAGGCATCATTGACGTAGGCCGCGGTCTCCATAGCCAACCCAGAAACGGTGACGAACCCTGGAGAATTGAAGTGCCACACGAAGCTGCATGCGGCGTAGGCATCCATCAAGCCAATCTCGGTAAGTGGCTCATGATACGGAGCCAATGGAGTGGCCGAAATCTGTTCAGCTTCGATATAGCTGTCGACGATTATAAATCGGTCATCGAGCGATCGCTCGTCATTCTCTATCTCTTTTCGGGTCAGCATCGAAAATACGAAGTCGGGCGAAACGTCCCAGGCTGCCATCCGACGAGCAAGTTCGTTTATTGCGCCTTGAGCCTGGCCATAGAACTGCGTTGCCATAAAGTTAACAACTTGAGGCGTGAGCACTGTTCCATCCGATATCTGAATGGTGTTTCGGAGAGAGGAGAACGGCGCGTGAAATCCGAGGATGCCTTCAGTGTGAATATAGCGTCGCGCGACCGGCGGGAAATTTCTTAACGGAATTTCACTCCCGCCGAGAAATGCGATTGCGCAGGAAGAAAGGCACTGACTATCCGCCCCGACATAGGTTCCGACAGCCATCCCCTGAATGATGTCGGACATGGCCAAACCCGTGAAGAAATCACCACCACCACTGTTGAAGCTCACCAATACAGTGTTGAACCAGCTTACGTTTGGGTCCGGCAGCTCTTCGCGAAGAAGGGCTTCAAGTCTGTGTTGATCGCCGGGTTCGATGTCTCCCTGAACATGAAGCACGCGATAATCGCTGAAGTCGAACTCTGGGTCTTGAAGAGTAACCAACTCCATCGATCGATAAGGGAAAGGTGCGAACAACACCTCGTCCGGAGGCTCAGTCCAGTAAATTTCAGCTGTTTGCGCACCGTTTGCCAAGATGATGAGCATGCTTGAGAATTGAATCAGGCAGCGCATAATTCTCCCTCCGCCAATGCCTTTACACCGGTGCCCAATTCGGATCCGAAGCGCGCGCTCACGTCGTCGAGATACCAATGATAAAGGTCATAAAAAGAAATCGCATACTCACAAAAATAAGTTTTTACCACCGAACGGTCGCACCTGGGGCCGAATGTCCAAAGAGACCTGGACTCAATACAGATATAGATTTGATCGAACATGTCCGCGATTTCGAGAACGGCCATCCGGAGCTCAAGAGTTTGCGCTGCACTTTCCCCGCTTAAGACGCTGGACATGACAAAAGCTTCAACGGCTTCATCCGTTGCACGGGCCGTGCGAAGCTGCTCGAAGTTTGTCGCGTTCCTCAAATAGGACTTGGTCAGCAGCCTTCTAAAATCACCAAGGTCGCCCGTCGAGAAACTCTCAGCATACGACAATGCAGAACCGGTCCGGCGATCGATATTTGCAGCGGCGAGTTGGAAGAAGGTCAGAAAGATACCGACAGCTGTCGCGACCCAAGATATCAACTCAATGTAGTGAAAAGCAGCTGACCTGTCGCCATCAGGACGCAGGGACTTAGAGGTGGCTTCAACAGCCACTGAAGTCGAGCCCTATGTAATCTGGGGGCCAAGGGGTGCCATCGTCTGTCGGAGTTGGTGTAAACGTCACATCTTCGAACATCTCTTCGAGACACCCGAGTTGTTGACGTGTCAATATGAGAAGGGTTGCCATTTCGTTACGAGAAACGAGGCTGCCATCGGGCAGCCGAATAGTGGGTGAGCTGAACGTGTTCTCGGTTGTTACTTGTGCTACAGTGTCAGGGTCTGGGTCATAGATTTCTTGGAGACAGAAGCCTGAATATATGAACACCGGATCGCGCCCAGTGCCAAGATAGTGATCCACGGCATCCCTTATGCAGTCGGCGTGATCCTTTCGCACGACAATGCCACCCTCGGTTTGCGCATCAACTTGTTGAAGGGTGGCCAGGCTCAACCCTGCAACTGCAACTCCCACCGTGATCCATTGTCTCTCCATGGCACCGTTCCTAACAAACGATACTCAATGATACCCCGTGTACCGCTGTTCACACAAGCTTACGTTCTTCATTCGAATCATAGGCTTACCTGTCGGCTTGATAGAATGCCCTTACGGGCATGCGACCCACCATCAATGCCAAGCAAGAACATTTTCGTTATAGGGTGAATAACTAAATAACGAAAAATCTATTGACGAGCTTCGCGGTCCGCCTTACCCATAAGGCATAAACGTTACATCGTGACTGTTGAGAGGTTGTAAGCATGCGCAGCGTTAGAGAATACCGCAATATGTGCCGGAGCGAAGGGTTTGAACTCTTACGGGTCGAAATGGGAGGCAAGCACTGCCAACTCGTGTTCGACGCAGGAACTGTTACAGCAGCTTGCACGCCGTCCGACTATCGCAATCTTGTCAACGTACGCAGCGAAATACGCCGCCTGCACCGCTGAAAGGAAAGTCAATGACCGAGTTAATGACCGCCGCCGAACGCCGCGAGGCCTATCACGAAAACTACCATGGGTTTGGGCAGGCCGATGACCCTCACTACTGGGACTATGCCGCGCCGATGGGAGATCTCGTGACGACTGCCCTCGAACATGTCGAAGGACTGTTCGGCCCCGAACCTGCCGCGGCCCCCTTGCTGCAGTTGATGGAGCCAGCAATCCAGATCGGCGGCGGCTCGGCGCGGACTTGGCGCATAGCCTTAGAAAACAACGCACTTGCCCTTACCGATGCCTTGCCAATCGCGCGCCGCCTCGATTTTGCCCTGCAGTACGGTTTGTATGGCATCGTGCCAGAGGACATTCCTCTGGGCGAGCGTACGGGATGGTTGGCAAAGTTGGTGGCCGAGCTCTCGGATTTCTCAAAAAGTGCGTCTGACATCGTCTTCACCCGCATTGCCAACCTCGCCGCGTCACGGTACGCCATTGATACCGGTGTCGGCGAGATTGATACGCATTCCATGTCCATTCTCGGAGGCATCAGCGAGGGGCGTGTGCGCAACCTGCTCTCGGGTAGTGACAACGCGCTTGAGCGCGGACCCAACGGCGGGGTCGTCGCCTTGAGCGCCGCAGCTTGGCTGCAGAAGAAGAAGAGATTTCTGGCTTCGATCTGGCAGCAGGAGGACGTCGGTGAGGATAGCGACGAAGAGTGTCCGGCCATCCCGTCCGACCGCATGATTTTCGTGCCTGTGGCGCGGGACGGCTCGATGTTCACACCGGATCTTCAGCGCAACGGGGCATACCGCATCGGCGCAAAGGGCAGCGAGGAGGATATCCCGGACTTCGCAAACGCCCTCGCGCGGTTGAATGCCATGTCGGTGCCTCGCTGGCGTCGGCCGAATGAAAGGGGTCTGTGGGGCATCGTCAGCGGCGTGTCTTGGCAGCGTATCGAGAAGGGGTAAGAGCAGACATGACTATTCACACCGCCACCGAAATCCTCAACCTTCTGATGAGAGCGACGCCCCGTCCGACCTCCGATGCCCCGCGCGATGCCCGCGGCATCTACGGCCTGTTCGATCACACGGGCACCTTCCGCTACATCGGCTCAACGTCGTCTGCAGCTGAGACTTTCTACAAGCGCATCCATCAGCGCCACCGCGCCGGGTCGGAAAGCACCAGCCATTACTTCTCTCGAATGTATAACACCGGGCGCATGTGGCGCCAGCGCAAGGACCCAGCCACGAAGTCTGACGGCGACGTTGCAAAAGCTCTGCGCAACGCGTTCATCGCACGCCATTGCGGCTGTACGTGGGTGGAACTGCCAAACGATGCCGATATCCCCGGGCTCGAAGCACGGGTCATTGCCCTTGCGCCCTCTGATATGGTGGCGTGGAACCGGCGGGGCATGGATGCCTATGATGAGCCTGTGGCGTTGGTTGACGCGGTTATCGAAGAGTTGCGGCTCTCGCCTGTCCAGCGTGCCGCAATCGGTCGTCAGCGTGACCGCCACCTTGGGGGGGCGTCCGCCAGGCAGGGCGCGCGCGAGACCACGTCGGGACAGATTAGCCTTCCGCCTCTCCCGAAGGGTCCGTTTCGCTTCTTTGCGTTGGATGTCGAGACGGCCAACAATGACCGTGGAAGCATCTGTCAGGTGGGCGTCGCTTGCGTGCGTCCCGACGATAGCATCGAAACCTGGGTGACGCTGGTCGACCCCCGGACCGACTCCTGGCAGTTCAGCTACTTGCATGGGATCACCAATGCCATGGTGAATGGCGCTCCTACCATCGATGCAGTGATCGACGCGCTCGACGGGATGTTGCAGGGCAGCACCATCTACCAGCATTCCGGTTTCGACCGGAGCGCGATCCGTGCCGCCTGCGACTGCCGCGCCCGAACCGAGCCGCAGTGGAACTGGCTGAACAGTGTCAGCACGGCGCGTGCGGCTTGGCCCGAACTCAAGGGCAACGGTGGGCATGGCCTCGCATCGCTCAAGTCGCATCTTGGTCTTCGGTTCGAGCATCACGACGCAGGCGAGGACGCCCGCGCCGCGGCCGAGGTCGTTCTGTTGGCCGAACGTTGCACGCCGCTCAAGCGGATGCCGCAGCCAGAAGCCGCTGAGGACGATGTGCTCGATGATAGCGATTTCGCTATGACAAACACCCCCGGCAGCGCCATCCGTCCTGATGCGCTTCGCGCAGTCGTATCGGCCTCTCACATCCGCACGCCGATCTCCTCCAGGCCACGAGCTGATAATCAGGCCGAAGGGGGCGCAGTGCGCGTTCCCGTTGCGGCTGATGGCACCACTTTTAATCCTGGCCTTGCGAGACGGGGATACTTTACTGTCGGGGCGAAAGGAGCCGAGGAAAAACATGACAGCTTCGACGCGGCCCTCGAGGCGTTGAACCGGATGGATAAGCCGCGCTGGCGCCGCCCGAACGCAGCAGGCAATTGGGGCATTGTGTCCGGCTGCTCGTGGAAAAAGGTTGAGAGGGGCTGAATCCAATCAAGCGCAATGCAGGACGGCGCCAAAGCCCAATAAGTCCAAAACAGCCACACAGCTGCTTCCTGCGCACTGCTGCCGCTCAAAGCGTGGTAGGCTGCGTTTATAGCGAACGGCGGAAGAGTCCGCAGGATATGTGTTCGAGCAGCCCTTGAAGTCGGGCTCGCGGCGAATGTCGGCAATCCGGGTTGCGCCCGCAGCATCGAAAGGGTGAGACAAAAGGCAGCTGAGGGGCCGTTCGCTGCCCCCGACGCTAACGGCGGCAAGCAAAAGTTTGCCGCACAAATGCAGGAATAGCCGCTATACCGACTGGGCCTGCCAAGGCAGAAAGCCGATCCGGTCCCGGATCGTCCTCCGACCCGCCAAATCAAGCATTTTCGTCCGATCCTCTTGGCCAAATGAGACGATGATCGCTACAACCTCAATGAAGATAATGAGGGGAGGTTCATGCAATCATTAAACTTGGATCTAGAGTATTGTTACGGAATCCGGAAGTTGGAGCACGCGTTCGACTTCAAGAAATGTAATGCGGCTGCGCTATACGCACCAAACGGGGCGATGAAATCATCGCTCGCGAAAACGTTTCAGGACATTGCCGACAGGAAGAAATCGTCAGACAGGATGTTCCCAAACCGGCCGACGAAACGGTCGGTACTCGACGAGAACGATACTGAACTCGACCCGGAATGCGTCCTGATGATTCGCCCCTACGACGAGGACTTCGGCAGCAATGAGAAGACGTCCAACCTTCTCGTCAACGCGGCCCTTCGAAAAGAGCACCAGAAATAACCGAAGGCGTTGAAGAGGCGAAGAAGGTGCTTCTCGCCGCATTGAAGCTGTATCGTCCGTTATCAATCGTCTTGGAACGGATCGGGAAAACTTCTGTTGCTGAGTTCTTCATCTGAAGCCAACTCAACGCGCAACTCAAGTCCGTCGACGGTTTCGTGCTCACCTGCCGGCCGGAGATAGGGTGTGATGGATGCAAAATCTCTATGCACTTCACGTCGAGACCATTTTGCTGACGACATTAGTGTCCCAAAGGTCGCCATTTCCGCGCTAATCGAAGCCGCGTCTGACGCAAAGATTGGCAAGGCCTAAGGCAGTACTTGGACTGATCTTTTCATCGGCGTGTACATTGCTGTGACCCTGCAAGATCTGAAGAGGGACTCCCATCAGATGTGCGATATCCGGAATAAGCTGAATAACGAACTTTCGGGCACTTGTACTGCGCTTAATGTCTCGGGATTTGTCAGACAGGGCCTTTTGGATCGACTTGAGAGGCTTGCCATTCATCCACAGCTTCAACGCTGCCTGCAATTTAGGAAGAGCAAAAGATGCGCGCTGAGCATCGTCCTTAAGCTTTTTGAAGTCCGTTCCGAACAGGTACTTCAAACTGTCAGGCTTGATCACTCGTGCCAAATGTTCACGTGTTGCAGCCAGCCACTCGAACACCCAATCACACAATACTCCAACCGTCTGAAGACTCTGAAACCCCTCCTCGACAAGAGCATCAGACAGGTCCTTCAGGACATCTTCCGGAAGACCCAACATAGAGGCGGTGTTGCGCAGAGACAGGGATTCAACGGGAAGGATTTCGTTATCATCCGTCAAGAGAGAAAGGGCGGCTGCTGTCCTGCTATCCACCCAATCTTCTTGTGCATCCTGACGTTTGCGATACGCGGCGAAGCTTCTCGATAGACCAAGCCGCACATCGAGGACACCGTCTTCACTTTGATCTGTCTCTGCAAGCCGCGCGACGACATACCGTTCCAGATCGCCGATATCTCATGCTTTGTCATGTATGCGATCCATCAGTGCAGTAAACGGATCGTCCAAAACTAAGCACTGGTCAGATTGGCCAAAGATCGCGCGGAGACGCGTCCATCTCTCACCAATCTTATTTTCGGCATCATCCAGCGGAACAACTTTTCCGGGGATGACCAAGACGATGCCTGTCGCGCTTTCGCCAGCCCGCCCGGCGGCATTGAGTAGATCTTCCGGTTCCAAGAGGTCTTTGCGTCCCGATGCCACGTCGTATTGGCTATCTTCTGCGATGATCACCAGATCTGCGGGCAGGTTCATGCCCTGGCCGAGGGTTGGGGTTGCAGCGAGAGCCGACAGCGCTTCATCGCGCCTATAAAGTGTTTCGGCCAGCTGCCTTTCCTCTGGAAGCAGTTGGCCGTGATGTGTGGCGGCCTGCGACACAAGCTTTCCGCTTTGGAGAGTCAGGTAGAGCTGGTCTGCTCCCCCCATTTCATCGACAGCAACTTCATAATACCGCTGCTCAGTTTCGGTTAGTTTGACGTCACAATCCTCAAACGCCTCGCGTGCCTTTTCTGAGATTGAGAACGCATTTGGAGTGGACTGCGAAAAGACAAGCGTGCGCAAACCGGCCTGCGCAGCTGCAACAGCAATGGACGCTGCGACAACCCCAGAGTTGGGGGTCAGCTTCCAGAACTTGTTGGTTGAAAATTCAAGAGCGGTATCAAGCAGCGGAACCAGCGTATAATCCCGCCGAACTTGAGACGCCCACGTTTGCTTGACACTGAAGAACCCTTTTGGCGTGGCAGTGAGCTGACGCTTTACAGCGACTGGAACGCCTCCCTTGGCTTCTTTACACGTTCGGCTCTTAGCAGTTTTTCCAGCTTA
Source organism: Thalassorhabdomicrobium marinisediminis (assembly GCF_003072065.1). Classification (GTDB taxonomy): domain Bacteria; phylum Pseudomonadota; class Alphaproteobacteria; order Rhodobacterales; family Rhodobacteraceae; genus Octadecabacter; species Octadecabacter marinisediminis. Next base: position 350,792 of record NZ_QCYG01000004.1, on the reverse strand, counting down.
GCGTGTCGTTTGGCGTCATAAACAACATATCCTCTAAGTTGGCGGGTGGGTTTCCATGCATTCTCGAGAGGCAAAGATTTTCTACCCGTAAGCTCCTCAAGCCAACCGCTGAGTTCATCCGTAAATCTCAACATTGCGGACAAGAGTACGATATCAGCATCAGGTGCGACACGCGTGAAGCCCAAGATACAGAGCATTGCGTCGATCGCCCGTCGGTCCCCATCTGTATTGTCATGCATAAGATGGCACTCGTCGAAAATCAGAAGGCCGACATCATCAAATCGTTCTGGCTCTATGTGGCTTGAAAGCAGGCAGGCCTCGGGCGTCATAACCATGAGGTCGGGTAGGTCTTCTCTCTGACTCGAAAATCCAAATTCGTCGATGCGCTCTCCGCGCACCGTTGCCCGTGGGAAGGCAACGCGGAGGTCCCGCGTTGTCTGGTCCACGAGGGCATGGGTGGGGGCCAGAAAGACCGCTTTTCGACCTGACAACAGTGTTGCATGGATCTTGAGTTGGGCTGTTGTAGACTTGCCGGCTCCGGTTGGAAAACCGATGGCCGATGACGTTCCAATTTCCAGATATCCTTGCTCAACAGCGTCTCTGTAATTGCGCCAAAGATATGGTCGCGTCTCAGCGACCGTTTCCATTGCAGTAGCCCTGGTCTCCGTCCACTCCCTCTGGAGGAGGCAAGTTAACGACCGCACCGCCAATTAGCGCCGATCCTGCTGCGATCAGTAGACTTGCCAAATGAAACGGCCCTGGGAATACCGCGACTGCCCAGTCGGGGGATCCTTCGTCGAACTCCTCTGCGCCGGGCGCAGCCAATTGTTTGACTTCAGTGAAGACAGCAATCGGATTCACAAATCCTCTGATGCGTGTTCCCTGAAGCACATAGGCGAGTGCCCGAATGCCTCGCAAGATCCGATAGTAAAGCGCAGCATTTGCGCGTTCGCCCCCCGAACCAGTGACAAGGTCAGCTTGTCGGGGTCGTTTGTGCCGTCGAATCCGACCAACTTGGCCATTTGCCAACATAATTAGATGAAGAATCAATTCGGATTGAAGTCTGTCACCGCTTGGAATGCGCATGGCAGCGGCAACCTCCGCCGCGTCGGCCGATGCTTCAGCAACCAGAAAAAGCAGCATTGCTGAGATTTCCGGGCTGATTCCTTCAGGTGTCACAAACGCAGCAGGTCGTTCGGGTTCCGAGAGCGCTTGGGCTTGATACAATAACTGGTAAGCGCTCGCCGCAACAAAGCCTGCAGCAGCTCGGTTTTCCCGATCAGGATCGATTGCCACCAAAGCTTCGTTGGTTTGGGCCAGCCGGCGTGCATACCGTGTGGTGTCATTGAGCGAAGCAAGATCGGCGTCGCCTTCGCGCAGCATCACACGGGCAGATACAATTTCCGCAAATACGCGTGCGAGCCGATCTGGTAATGCCTCAATATCCAGATCATCAAGTTCTGGCGTGGATCGGATTAGAGCTGCTGTTTCTGGATCATACAAGGCTGTCGATCTCCGCTTTATTTATTGCCGCAAGCGCTTGCTTGGCAATTCCGTCCAGCCACTCACGCACATTGTCTAACACTAAGGTTTCCGCACGGCGTCGTTCTGTGTCGCCCGACACCTTGCCTTCGTACCCTTTGAACAGGCGCTTACGCCCTTTTTAGGAGGCGTGCTTTTCACCGACTGTAACGGCCACTCGATAGGCACGTTTCTCTTTCCAAAGGATATCGGCGACAGCTTGATCGGGATCCGGATCATCCGATTTCTCAAGGAGCGACGTAACCGATGCAATCAGCTCATTGTCGCGCGCACCTGTCTCGAGATGTTCAAACTCTGGCCAGAACTGAGATTTGACCTTTTGTCTGGGATGTTCGGTCGCCTTCTCTTCACAGATGACTACATGCGCAATGCAGTCATCATCGAACTCGATTATGAGCCCGTCCAAGCCCTTGTCAGCCTTGATCATCTGAGGTGAGCGGATCAGCGCGTCTTCATCAGACCGATGCGCGGCGTTCCAGGAAATAACCTGAAACACCCAGCCATCCCGGTTATAAGTTTTGTCGCCGGTTCCGACAGTCAAAAGCTTCCTTGCGCCTTCGAATCCTCCTTTGGGATAGCCTGCGGGTAAGTCACCGGTGGTTCGTAGGATCCGCTCCACGGTTCGGGACTGTCCAATGGCCACACGTGCAATCATCTCGATCGGCAGTTGAACGGCAAGTTTGCGCCGTTCGCCGCCTCCGACATGAAGGGCGGAAAGTGTGCATTCGCTACAGGCGCTCGGGTGTCATCTCAGATGAGAGAAAGCAGACATTCAACGCCTAATGTGCGCTGTCAGTCTGCTGCGGTGCACCAATGGCCGCAGTGCTGCAGGTTTCTCGGATGCCGTGCGAGAGGGTCGAGTAGTGTGCGGTGCCGGCGGGCGTCGGAGAAGCGCGCAAGCACGAAATCGTGGGTTTGGGATTGCCGGCGGGCCTGCTGGGCCTATGGAGATTTGAAACTGCGGATTGCGGCTTTGCCCAGAGCGGTCGCTAATGCTCGGACGCTGTATTCAGAGAGATTTGAAGGCCAGCGCGGACGAATCCGGCCCCGAAGTTTCGAACGCAGCGTTTGTCGTTTCCTCCGGCGACAAAAAAAGCAAATAGCTCAATGCGGTCGATGGCAGCGTCTATCGAGCGAGGCTCTTGACGCAAAAAATCACAACTGTCGAAAGATTTCGCTGTCGCGTCATAATTCTGCCTAAACTACTCAACATAACGTCCAGAGGCACATTCAAGGTTTAAATCAAATGAAGCTTATCGTACAGATCCCTGCGCTAAACGAAGAAGAAACAATCGCCTCTGCAATCCGCGCGATCCCGCGCAGTATCCCGGGCATTGCGGTGGTTGAAATTCTCGTTATCGACGACGGTTCTACCGACCAGACGGTAACGGTGGCGCGCGAGGCGGGCGCGGATTATATTCTCAGGATGCCTTCGAATGTTGGCCTCGCCCGTGCTTTTTCAGCGGGAATCGAGGAGGCACTCGCACTCGGCGCGGATATCATCGTGAATACAGATGCGGATAACCAGTACTCGGCTGATGATATTCCGGCGTTGATCGCACCCATCCTCGAACGCACCGCGCAGATCGTTGTTGGCGCACGTCCGATTACCGAGATCGAGAGCTTTTCGGCGGTGAAGAAGGCGCTTCAGAGGCTGGGAAGCTGGGTGGTCCGGCAGGCGAGCGATAGTGACATCCCCGACGCGCCTTCAGGCTTTCGCGCCTACGCCCGAGATGCTGCAGCCCGGCTTTGCGTGATCAACACCTACACCTACACGCTCGAAACCATCATCCAGGCAGGCCGCAAACGCATCCCGATGACTTCGGTACCTGTCGGCGTGAATGAGGTGACCCGGCCCTCTCGACTGTTTCGGAGCACGCGCGAGTATGTGATGCGTTCGGCTAAGACAATCCTGCGGGTGTTCGTGATTTACGCACCCATCCATTTCTTCGTGTCCATTGCTGCCATCTTCGCGCTTCCGGCCCTGGTCGCGATCGTGCGTTTCCTTGTCTTCTTCATGTCCGGCGACGGCACCGGGCACGTGCAATCCCTCGTGATCGCAGCAGCTCTTCTGGCGATTGCGACCGTGCTGACCGCCGTCGGCATTCTGGCCGACCTCATCGCCGCTAACCGCACCCTACTGGAAGATATCCGAGCTCGCGATCTTTTGCGCGCTCCCCAGTCTCGCAGCGAAACGGTCGCGCGGCCGAAAGTCCAGCCACTTGATGCTGCGTGAGTTGGTGAACTCCGGCCACGCGCAACACGGCCATGGGCCTTTGACCCAAATGTCAGTGCGTGAGGTCATGCGCGCCGTGGCTGTTGTCGCGACCACGATCCTTGTGGCTCTTGCTTGGACGCGAAACGTAAACTGGGACGAGTTCTACTTTCTCAGCCAGGTTTATGCTAATCAGGACGGGCGTCTCGACCGCCCCCTTCAGACCGCCTTCGTGCATGCGTTCGGCTGGATCGCGCATGTACCCGGCCATGAGATGGGGCAAATATTCGTGGCGCGTCTCGTGATGACGGCCCTCTTCGCGACGACGGTTTTCTCGATACACCGCATTTCACGGGAACTGACGGAGCGAGATGCGGCCGATATCGCGGTCATTGCATTCCTGACCTCAGGGTTCGTGCTGGCGCACAGCACCAGCTTTCGCGCCGACCCGATTGCGGCCGCGTTCCTGATGGGCGCGCTGGCGATCATGATGACGGGGCGTATGTCGGCCTGGCAGATCGTCGCCGTCGCGCTTCTCAGCGCGGGTGGGCTGTTGGTCACGATCAAGGCGGTGTTCTATCTGCCAGCCTATCTCGGGGCGCTCGTCTGGCGCTGGGACGACCGGCGCGTGGTCCTGCGTATTCTGCTGGCCGGGATCATCGGCCTTGCCGTTGCGGCCGGGCTCTACATCGGGCACGCCGCAGGGATTGTCAGTGCGCCAGGCAATGAAACAACCGCAAACGCACACAACGCTCTCACGACTGCATTGCTCGACGCAGGCCTAGTTCCCCGGTCACGTGAAGCGTTGCTTTGGGCGCTTCTGAGCATCGGGGCGGTGATGCTTGCTTTGCTCGGCCTGACGGCTCCCGGGTCAATCCGGACAAGGTTAGTCCGCATGGGCCTGGTGCTGCCGCTGGTGCTGTCGGTGCTCTTCTACCGCAACGCCTTTCCCTATTTCTTCGCCTATATCACGCCGCCGTTTATGGTCGTTGCGGCGGTCGGGGCGTCCGCTCTCGGCAGGGGGCGCGCGCTGGGTGCCCTTGTCACGCTCATGCTGGCGACCGGCACCGGCCAGGCGGTCAAGGCCTTGTCTGAGGGCGCGGGCCTCCAGCGGGCCACGCTGGCGGAGGTTCACCGGCTGTTTCCTGATCCGGTGCATTACATCGACCACAACGCCATGGTTGCGAGTTTCCCACGCGCGGACTTCTTCATGTCGACCTGGGGCCTCGCGCGATATCGCGCTGCAGGGCAACCGGTCATGGCCGATCAGATTGAACACACAGCGCCGCCCCTGCTGCTGGCCAACCGTTGGGCGCTTCACCACGCGATGACCGCCCCGCGTGTGCAGGATCACCCCATGTTGCTCCTACCAGATGATCAGGCGGTACTTCGCTCGGCCTATGTGCATTACTCGGGGGTGATCTGGCTGGCGGGGCGCGAGGTGATGCTGGGTGCGGAACCCGAAACAATCGTTTTGCCGATCCCGGGTCGCTACCGACTGGAAAGTGCGGCCCCCGTCATGATCGATGGGCAGATGCTGACGGACGGCATGACACTCGATATCAGTACCCCTGTCGTGGCCACGGGTGCGGCCAATCAGAGTTTCCGCCTTGTCTGGGACACGCACGGTGCGCCGCGCCCGAATGCGCTGCCGTCCGGCGGCGTCTATGCGGGGTTCTGGCAGCTACCCTTCTGAAGTTCCGAGCGGGCCCGCGGCACGGACCCACACACGCCACTCTGGCTACATACCACAGCCATTTACGGCCATGCCGGGCCCGCGAAAATGCGCCACCGCGGCGATTTGCGCATCCGTCCAGTCCTGCCAGCCACGCTTCGGCCCCGATGATGTGTTCCGAACATCGTGGGTAAGGGTCGAGAGATCACTGACCTCGTGGGTAGGGCTGTGGGCATGCATCGGCACGAAGGACACGAAACGAACCAGCGCGTCGTAAACCCCCTAAAAAATATCCTCAAACCGGAACACCGCATACATCGCCCGATGTCGCAGCGGCGTGCTTGAGTGTGTCTGGTCGTGCGCCCGCTGGACGTAGTAAAGGTTAGTTGTTTTTGACTCCTGCCTTCGTCCGAAACAGAGAACCGGCCAGCACCATTGCGGCTCCGACCGCGAGGTCGAGGGCACGGTTCAGGGCGATTGCGAGAAAGGCCGTCGCCGGAGAGGCGGCGATCAAAGTTGCAAGGCCGGCTGCAATCGCCTCGTTTACCCCCAGGCCCGCGGGCACGATCCCCACCGCCGCCCCGACCGTGGGTGCCGCAGAATAAAGCACCGCCTCGATCCAGCCGAAACTCGACCCGAGCATGGCAGAAGCCACAACCAGCCTGAGCACCGTCACCGCGAGAGTGACGAGACGGATCATGACCATGGCCACGAGATAGCGCAGAGCGGCATGGCGGGAGAGCAGCACGAAGACAACGAGCACGGCGGCCAGCGCCGCAGCGGCGATCCAGTACAAGATCACGTCACTCAGCGCTCCAAGCGCCATGCCCGAGAGTGCAAGTGTCACGCCGAGCGTCAGTAGAGCTGTGAGCAAGACAACGCGCGCCGCCTCGCCAACTCCGGCACCGACCTTGACCAAAGCGGCCCCCCGCACAAGCGCGCCACCTGGAAGCGGCAGAAGCTCAGCGACATTGGCCGCCGAGACCACCTGGAGGGCCAAGACGTTGGGCACATCGCGCCCGATCGCACCGGCGGTGATCTTCAAAGACAACGCCGCAACACCCAGCAGCGCAGGTGTCAACACCAGAAGGTTTAGGGCCAGATGTAAAGGCGAGATAACTGACCAGGTCAGATCCAGCGAGGCTACGGCCCAAGCCGCGCCAAAAGCCAACACGGCCAAGCCGATAACCCCGAAACCGGAACGGATGGCAGGGCGCTTCAGCATCGTTTTAAGGCCAGCCAACGCATATCTCCCCTCACGGCCCAGCACGTTCACCGGCATAATGGCGGACGGTATCACGCGCTACGCGGTCCCAGTTGTAATAGTCGGCTGCGGCAGTTCGCGCCCGTTCCGTGAACTTCGCCCGCTTTTCGGGGGTCCAGCCTGCGATGTCAGTGATCAGCTCGATCCATCGGGCGGCATCGCCCGGGGCAACCAGAAAACCCGTCTCACCGTCTTGGACCGCCTCTTGCAGACCTGCATGTCTTGCAGCGACGACAACGCCGCCGACCGCCGCAGCCTCGACAGCCACGAGTCCGAAGCCTTCGAACTCACCATTCTCGAGTTCAATATTCGGAACGATGACGCACATGGCTGCCGCCATGTGACGGTAGAGAGCCGCCTGATCGAGACGACCCAAATAGCGTACACGCGGTGTGTCGAGTGCCTTGCCTTCCTCGTCGCACCAGATTGTCCCAGCAACCTCCAGGGCTATCCTCTCGGGCAGATGCGGTAATACTGTCTCAATGAACCAGCGGCACCCTTTGCGTTCAACGAGCCGGCCCGAAAAAAGTATGGTCTGTTCGGCCATTTCGGGCACGGTGCCTTCTAACCGAGCTTCGGCGGCCAATGGCACGACGACGATGTCGCGATAGCGAAAGCGCGCTGCCGCCGCGGCTGTCGCCGCCGAATTGGCAACCACCGTCACCTCCCCGAGGAGATTTGCGCCAAGCCTCAGGTATGCGCCATAGAGCCGTCCTGCGATGCCTCCCCGCGCGGGAAAGGCCACATCGGTCCCATGTGCCGAAAGAATGCAGCGCGCGAAGGGGCGCCGCAGTCGGGCGGCCAGCGCAAGCGGCCAGCTGGCCATGTCCGCAACATGGATCACTGGTGCGGCTTGACGCCGGAAAAACAGCGAGAAGGCCGTCTTCACCCCGAACCACACCAGTTCCCATAGCCGGGGCGTACTGCCGTCAGCGTGCCCGGGCAGGGCGATCACCTCGACTTCACTGTGCGCTTGCAAGTGGCTGCAGAGCCTCTCGGAATAGGTTTCCATCCCGCCCATGGCCGGTGGCCATTTTCGCGAGACGAAGGTAATTTTCAGGGACTTTGGCATGACAATATTCTGCGCAAAAGCTGTCGAATGGCAACGGTTGGAAGCGCCGCTCGCAGAGATTTATCTACAGATGCGACTACGACGGCACAATCGCCAAATCCCAAAGCAGCTTTGCCGTCGGCTGGTGTCTTTCGCTGCCACGTGGCGATTTCGTCAGAAACGGTCGGTCAAGCTGAATCACTATCAACGTTGTCTCGTGCACAGCTGCAGCGATTAGAAAAAAGTCCGCACAGCCCTTACTTGACCGCCGATAATGCTGCGCAACGCATGAATGACCGGTCTGGTTAAGCTGCAGAGCAGCATTTAATAAACAAGTGAACGGCAGCATTGGGCCGATCGCGCCTGACGCCGCTGGCGTGTTGGCCGTAAAATTATCTTTTCACCGCGTCTCAAGGGCCGCACGTCGTTCCAGCAGTGCGTGGCACAGGTAGGCGATGAAGTGCCACATCCGACGGACGCGCCGGCGCGAACAAGATGCAGATGCATGTCCGGGTTCGGGACCGCGTGACGGATCTGCGCTTCGAGAAGGCCGAGGCGCAATAAGGCCGATCGTTTCAGGCACGTCACCATATCCGATCCAGCTCAATCCCCGCCGTCTGCGGCCTGCTTTTGGCAGTGCACGGTTAATGTAGTCTCGCGAGGCGACCACTCCTATGGGATGGGGAAACTGTTTCCGGCCCACTGCGTCATCCTCAATCTTGACACACCGGCGTCCCGCAGGCATCGCATCGCCCAGCACCTGACGCGCATGTGCACCGGCTTCTTCATCGCGGCCGGATCCGCATTCACAGGACCGGGCGCATCCGCGTTTCCGCACACCTTACGCGATACAGGCGTTTTGCCTCTGCCCGAACTGATCATCTTGCTGCTGATGCTGTTCTGGCTCTGGAGGACACTGCGGCATCCTCGGCCGTTGGTGGCAGGTTAGACCCTCCCGGCGCTCGGCACACCGCCCGCACGGATGATATCAAGCGCCTGCTCATAGGGCATGATCCCCTCATGATGCGCGCGCCAGTGGGTATCGAGGCCGCCCCAACCTTTGCCACAAAAGACATGGCCGCATTCCGGACAGATCTTGCCTCCTGGAGAGGCGGGTGGATCCGCCGCGGGCGGCGGTTGCCTTTTCTTTTGTTTAGGAACGGATCCGTGCGACCGATGCTCGCTTGGCCCCTTTTCCGCGACGCGTCTTGCGTCCAATGCGCATCTATCGGAACATCTTTTCGCCGCCCAGCTTGCACCAATACCTCTTGCACCGCCGGCGAGGTCGGACTGACGATATAGCCATTCACCCCGTCCCCGATCACCGTAGTCTGTGATGCGGGACACCGCCGGAACATCCAGCCGATCATAAGACAAATTATCGCGTCAAGCTTATCCTGATCGGCCTTTCGGGGTATGTCGAGCTCTGCAAGGTCCTGCGTGGCCAGACGCATTAAACACGGAAACGCGTTGCACCTATCGGAAGAAAATCAATTTTTTCGTCATTACGAGTGTTGACCAATCTTCATATCGAACAGCGGCACAACAAAGGTTTTTTGGGCCCTGCCGACACATAGAGGAGACCACCGCAGGAAGCGCTCTATCGGCTCCTGCGAACCGCGGTAACAAATGCTCATGGTCAAAGTTTCCTGGCGCCTGCAGACCGGCTCCTACGCTGGATTCTCGAAATGAATCCCCCTCGGTATTTACCCAACAATGCCGAGCTACGGGCGAACCCACTTTGCGCCGGAGTTTGGTGTGGATATAGTCCGCCTAACAGACCTTCCGGTTGGCGAAGTTCTGCCGTTCAGCGCGTCGTCTATCGCATCCATGGATCTTTCAACTTCGGTGGTCGGGCGGTGCTAGATGTCAAAAAATTCTATTTTTTCGGCATTGTGATAGACATAGAAGCCGGCGAGAGAAATGAATGGAATGAGCGGCAAGACAAACAGGACTTTCAGCGTCAGGCAGGTCTGGAACGCACTGTCGGAGAAGGTCTCGGGATGCTCGGGCTTTCCACTGCGCTCGGCGTCCTAAGACATCTTTGAATCGAACCAGACCGACAGCGAGCCCCGTCTCTGCAGAGCGGCATTGTAGTCGGAGCAGTTCGTCGCGCGGTAGCGGGAGGTAACAGGTTTGGACTTGCCAGAGAGATAGCCTTCAGGATTCCGGCACTGAATCCCTCTCACCGATATGTGCAACAAGCCCGTGTGGACAGCTCCTTCGACTCTGCCGAAGGCATCATTCAAGGAACACGAAGCGTTCATTCACTGTACGGGGCGACGCTCGCCGTCAAGACCTGTACGGCCTCGCAGGCCACGTTCCCTGCACCTGTGGGATACTTTGTGTGGCAGTTTTGTGGGGCACAGTCCATCAAAACAACCGGAAAACCAGTATTTCTTGGACTTTCAAACTTGACAATGGTGCCCCCACACGGACTCGAACCGCGGACCTACTGATTACAAATCAGTTGCTCTACCAGCTGAGCTATAGGGGCACTGGGCGCTCGTTTACGGGGTTGCGGGGCGTCGTGCAAGAGGGGGATTTGCGGAAACTGTGACGTCAGAGCGTCGTGGGTGGTTCCGTCAGCGGAAATTCCCGCATAAGCTGGCCCAAATCGGGAAACCCGCGCCAAAAGGCAGGCAGTGACATGCAAATCGTTTACCACATCGGCGCAAACTGCACGGATCAGGACCGGCTGCTCAAATCCCTGCTCAAGAACGCCGAGGCCTTCGCCGAACAGGGCGTGAAGGTTCCCGGCCCCGGCAAGTATCGGCGGCTGATCCGCGAAACCATCCAGTCGCTCAAGGGGCAGGATCCGGCGCCGGAGGCGCGCGAGATCCTTCTCGACGCCATTCTTGACGACGAGAGCTGTGCGCGTCTGGTGATGAGCCACGCGCAATTCATGTGCGTGCATCGGCGCGTGTTCGAGGGGGGCATTCTCTATGCGCTCGCCGATGAAAAGCTCACCGGGCTGGCGCGCCTGTTTCCCGAAGACGATCTGGAAATCTTCCTTGGTTTGCGCAATCCGGCGACCTTCATCCCCGCCACTTTCGGCAAGGCACCGGTCGAGGATTTCGCGGGCTTCATGCACGGACTTGATCCGATGCAGGTCCGCTGGTCGGACCTTGTGGCCCGCATCCGCACGCTTTTGCCCTATGCCAAGGTGACCGTCTGGTGCAACGAGGATACGCCGCTGATCTGGGCGCAGCTGATCCGCGAGCTGGCCGGCGTCTCCGCGATGTCGAAGATCACCGGTGGTTTCGATCTGCTCAGCCAGATCATCTCGCCCGAGGGGATGAAGAAGTTCGTCCTTTACCTGCGCGCCAATCCCCCCAAGACCGAAGCGCAGAAACGCCGGATCATCGCCGCCTTTCTGGAACGCTACGCGCTGGAAGAGGAAGTGGTGGACGAGGTTGACCTGCCCGGTTGGTCCGACGACGTGGTCGAGGCGCTGACGCAGGCCTATGACGAGGATATCGCGCGCATCGAACAGATGCAGGGGATCAACTTTATCGCACCCTGAGTGGCCCTTGATCAGCGGCCCTCAACACGCAAAAGGGCCGACACCCCGCGGGATGCCGGCCCTTTTATCGTTCATACCCGGACATCAGGCCCAGTAGAAGGGGACACCGTAGTGTTCGTGGGCGCGGCGTTCCCAGTCACGGTCGGCGTACCAATTGTCTGCACGCGCCGGAGCGCCGGTGATCTCTGGTTCCGTGATATCCGTCACGAAGCCGTTGCGGGAGGTGTCATAGGACAGTTTGCCCCATGGAATCGGATGATGCTCCTCGCCCAAGCCAAGAAAGCCGCCGAAGCCCATGACCGCATAGGCCACCTTGCCGGACTGCTTGTCGATCATCAGATGGTCGATGGAACCGATATGCGCGCCGTCGCGGCCATAGACTTCGGTTCCGTTCACGTCGGCCGATGAAACGAGATTGCTGGTGCTTGCAGTATTCATAGTTGAATCCTCCTGAGGTTGTCTGGGGACTCAACGGAAGGCCGGGGCGCTTCGTTCCGGTCAGACCGACCCCTTGGCAGGAATTTGCCAAGGGCCGCTCCGGACGGGCGGCCCGAATGCGGCCGCCCGGTGGGGCTTACATGCCCAAAGCTTCTTTATACATCTCGAGCACCGCTTCTTCTTCCGCGATGTCGTTCTGGTCGCGCTTGCGCAGGGCGATGACCTTGCGGATCACCTTGGTGTCGTAGCCGCGGCCCTTGGCTTCGGCCATGACCTCTTTCTGCTGATCGGCGATGTCTTTCTTCTCGGCATCCAGCCGTTCGATCCGCTCGATGAACTGGCGCAATTCGTCGGCCGTGACGCGGTAGCTGGTGTCGGTGGAACTGTCGGACATATCAAGCCTCATCTGGGGGGAGTTCACAGGATCGGTCCCTTCCCTACCCCCAGCGGGCGGGCGCGGCAAGCGCTTGCGTGACCCCACCATGCGCGATAACAGCAGCGCAGCTTGCAGGAGTGGAAGATGGAACTTTTGGTCACGATCGGTGCGGTGATTTCCCTGACGGGACTGGCCGGAATTGTCTGGAGCATCATCAAGGTGCGCCGCGCCAAGGCGGCCAGCACCGATGATGCAGAGCTGCGCGCGCGCATTCAGGCGATCTTGCCGTTGAACCTCGGCTCGTTCCTGTTGTCGGTGCTGGGGCTGATGTGCGTCGTCGTTGGCGTACTGCTGGCCTAGGCCGAGGGTGCCGCGGCGCGCGTGGCAGCGACCGCGTCAAAGCCTTTCGCGTCCAGAACAGCCGCATCCATAAGCGGCGGCACGGCCCAAAGCTCGCTTTCTTCCGCCCAGACGCGCATCTCTTTGCGCAGGCGGATCAGACCCAGCGTTTGCGCCGCGCGGAACGGCCCGCCGTGGCGGCGCGGAAAGCCCAGACCGTCGACCGCCAGCGCATCGATGTCCGAGGGGCGCTGTACCGCTTCCTGCTCGACCATGGCCGCGCCTTCCACCAGCAAAGCCGCCAACAACCGGCGTGAGATCCCGTCATTGGCGCGGGCGTCGGGCTTGTCGCCGAAGGGCCCCTTGCGGAACCCGAAATCGATCATCGCGGCGTCCACGTCCGCTTCCGTGGCACCCTGCGACACGAGGTGTTCCGCTGCCGCGCGCCAGACTTTGCGAAGGCGCTGCACCGCCGCCTTGCCCATGGGCTCCACCGGCAGGAAGGTCGTGCCCTCTTTTTGCAACAGCGCGTTGTCGATCTTGCGTTCGGCCAGAAACACATGGCGCAGGGCGATGGATTGCGGGTGCGCCATGCAGCGCTCGAAAGCGTCGGCCTCGAACGCCAGCGCGGTGTCGAAGGGCAACAGGGCGGCGGCCTCGACGCAATCGACGACCCGTTGCGGCGCGTGCAGCGGATTGGCCTGCAACGCACGGCGGGCCGCGTCGACAGCCGCCTGATGCGCCTGCCCGTCGGCGAGCCGGTCGCGCCTGACGCGGGCGCGGCGCGGTCCCTGCCCTTTCTCGACTAGCGATTGCGCGAAGGCGATCGCGCCCGAGCCGAGGTCGCCGGTCACCACGCCGTCGATCAGCCCCGCCCGCTGGGCCGAGGCCGCGTCCACCGCGTTGCCCGACATCATCATCTGCATCGCCCGCTCTGCCCCGATCAGCCGCGGCAACCGCTGGGTGCCACCGGCCCCCGGGATCAGGCCCAGCGCCACCTCGGGCAGGCCGATGCGCGCGTCGGGGGTGGCCAGCCGGTAGTGCCCGGCCAGCATGAGCTCCGCCCCCCCGCCCAGCGCCTGCCCCTGCACGGCGACGACGACGGGCTTGTCACAGCCTTCGATCCGGTCGCACAGTTGCGGCAGCGAAGGCTCTCGCAGGGGCGCGCCGAATTCGCGGATATCCGCCCCGGCCGAAAACATCGGTCCAGCGGCCATCAGCACCACGGCGCCGATGTCGGCATTGTTGTCGATCCGGTTCATGACCTCCCACAGGGCGGCACGCAGCTCTGCCGAAAGCGCGTTGACCGGCGGCGCGTCCAACGTGGCCACCGCAATGCCGTCCAGAACCCGAAAACGCACCAAACGTGTCATAGCACCCTCACCTTGTCGTGACCCGTCCACCCGGGCCGGACCGATCCCTTGCCCCCCAGAATGCAAGGCGAAGGGCAAAAGGAAAAGCCCCGAGTTGTCAGCACCATCCGGGATTCGGTGACAAAGCGGCTGGATTTGCTCCCAACGCGCGCGCCCGACCCTGCGCAGGGCTCTGGACGGGAGGCGGGCGAGCGCCTAGAAACCGGGCATGAACATACGCCCGATCACCCCCGCCTACGCCGTGTCCCCGCAAATCGACCCCGAGGATCTGCCCGCCATCGCGGCTGCAGGCTATGCCACGGTGATCAACAACCGCCCCGACGCGGAGAACCCGCCGTCCCATCAATCGGCGGCGATGGACGCTGCCGCCAAAGCCGCGGGCGTCAGGATCGTCCATCTTCCGGTGACCCACCAAACGCTGAACGGCGACACTGTCGCGGCGCAGCTCGAAGCCTGCCGCGCGACGGAGGGGCCGGTGCTGGCCTATTGCGCCTCGGGCACGCGCAGCACCATCGTCTGGGCTTTGGGCGAGGCCGGCACCCGCCCCACGGATGAGATCATCTCCCTCGCGGCGGAACAGGGCTATGACCTGAGCCAGATGCGCCCCCAGCTTGAGGCTTTCGCCCAGCAAAAAGGCTAGGCCCGCAGGCTTTGGGGCGTCCGCTCTCGCCGGGCGCGCCGCCTAGCTATCGATCAGGGTGTTCGCGCCCGGCACTGTTGCGTCCGCATTCGGTGTGGTGGAAAAGGCAGACAGGCTGTCGTCCAGATCGACCTGCGGCGTCTCGGTCCGCACCGCCCGTTTGCCGGCGGTCTGGCCCAGACGGGCGGCGGCCACTCCGTCGCCGGACGGGCCCGTAAGCGTCACCGAGCCCACGGTGGTGCCCGGCAGATGCAGAACCTGCCCGACTTCCAGCGCCTGTATCTTGCTGATCGGCAGGGTCATCCGCGCAAGCACCGCATCCAGATCGGCAGGAGCCTCCCCCACGGCGCGGCGCAACTGGTGCGCCCAGTCGGAGCCCTGTTCGCAGATCTCCTCAACGAGGTCCGCGCCCGGTCGCACGGCGATGTGGACCGTGCCACGACGCCCCTCACCGCTGGCCGGTCCGCCGAGCTGGATCGTCACCTGCCACAACAGGTAGCGCCCCTGCACCAGCATCAGCCCCGCGGTGCGAAGATCGTCCATCGGCCCCATGTCGAAGGCGGCCAGATCAGCCTCATCCCCGGCAAAGCCCACAGACGCCAGCTCTTTCATCAGCAGATCGGCAAAGGGCATCGTCATCACCGCATCGGTGCGGGTGACGGGCCGTTCGTCCCCGCGCGGCGGCAAAAGGTCCCCGATCGTCTGCATCTCGACCAGTGCCGAGCGCAGGGGCGGATCGATCAGCACCAGTCCGGACAAGCCCGCCGCATGCCCGTCGCGCAACCCAAGCACGATCCAGCCTGCGGGCCCCTCCTCAATCAGGGTTTCCGCGTCGCACGACGTGGCCGTAAGCTGGTCCAGCACCGCCGAAAGGCCCACGGCGCTGTCGGCAGCACGGCTGACGGCGCGGCGCATCTGGCGCAGCAGGTCATCCTGCCCGCTGCCCGCCGAAGCTGCGGTGGCGCGGCCTGATGACAGACCCATTTTCTGGGCAAGGATCGGGTTCGCCCTTTCCATGGTGGCATCCTGACTGGTTCCGGTGGCGCTGTCCTAACACCCGCAGGGTTACCAAGGCTTTAATGATCCGGGCGTGCCCTCCCCCCGTGAAGCGTGACGGTCCCCAACCTTACGGCGCGGGCGCCGCCGCCGCGGCGGGCAGGCTCACGCGGAACCCGGCGCCGCCCTGCCCGGGCAGATAGGTGATGTCCCCGCCCAGCGCGGTCATGATCTGGCGCGAGATCGCGAGCCCCAGACCGGCCCCGCCGGCCTTGCCCTGATCCTCAAGCCGCGAGAATTTCTCAAACACCATGGATTCGAACTCGGGCGGAATGCCCGCCCCGTTGTCGCAGAAATCCACCTCGGTCGCGCCTTGGGTCTGCCGGACCTTGATCCGCAACCGGGGCTTTTCGGCCGCACAGTATTTCGCCGCATTGCTGATCAGGTTGATGAACACCTGCGTCAGCCGCTCCAGATCCGTGCGCAGCGTGACCCCTTCATGGGCGGGCGTGCGTTCGATCCTGACCCGCGCGGGATCGATGCCCGAGGCCATCACAGCGCGGTCCAGCACGTCGGACAGGCGCCCCTCGCCGATGTTGAGCTGCACCTGACCGCTTTCCAGCACGCCAAGGTCCAGCAGATCATCCAGCAGCCGCGTCAGGCGATTGGTTTCGTCATGGATAATCCCGGCAAAGCGCCGTCGCGCGGTGTCGTCCACCTCGCCATCGCGCAGGATGTCGGAAAACGACCGGATCGACGTCATCGGCGTGCGCAGCTCGTGGCTGATCTGACTAAGAAACGCGTCCTTCTGGATCGACACGGCGGTCAGTTTTTCGTTGGCTTCGCGCAGGGCGCGCGCGGTGCGTTCCTGTTCGGCGGATTTTGCCTCAAGCTGGCTGGAATATTCCATGATCTGCGCCGCCTCGTCCGCGACGGCGATCAGGTCATCGACAGAGACCATCGCCCCCTCGGTCAACTGCGCGATCATCGCATGGGCCGTCGCCGCGCCGACCGAGCCGGACAGTTCGCGCTCGAGATGTGACAGGAAGTCCGGCGTCACATCGGGCAAGAGCCCCGATTTGCCCTGCGCTGCGGCTTCGGCGCGAAACAACGCCTGCGCTTCCGAGCTGCCCAGAATGCGCTGCGCCATGACCAGCATGTCTTCGGCCTGGGCGGCGGAATGCGACCAGGCCCGCGCGCCGCTGGAATACTCGTAAACATTGACGAATTGCGCGCCCTGCAACCGCTCAAGCGGGTTGGGGAAGGTCAGCACTGACACCAGCACGAAGGCCCCCGCGTTCAGCATCATCGACCAGACCGTCGCATGCACCAGCGGGTCGATTCCCTCGATCCCGAACAGCGCATGGGGCCGCAGCCACGACAGCCCGAAGGGCCCGCGCTCGAACACCGCTTGTGACAGCATCGCATCGACACCGAAGCTGGGCAGGAACTGGGTCCAGGCCCAGACCGCGAACCCGATGGAAATGCCCGCGACCGCGCCCCAGCGGTTGGCGCCGCGCCAGAACACGCCGCCGATCATCGCGGGCAAGACCTGCATCACCCCGGTGAAGGACACCAGCCCGATGGCGGCCAGCGCCTCGCCCCCGCCGGAGACGCGAAAGTAGATATAGCCCAGCCCGAGGATCGCGGTGATCGAGATGCGCCGCGACATCACCACCACCCGGCGCACATCGCCCGAGACCACCGCCCCGGGCATCCGCGCGTTCAACCAGCTTGGCGCTACGATGTGGTTCGACACCATTGTCGCCAGCGCCAGCGTCGCCACGATCACCATCGATGTGGCTGACGAGAAGCCACCCAGAAAGGACAGGATCGCCAGCCCGTCGCGGCCTTCGCGCAGGGGCAGCGTGACCACGAACAGGTCCGGATTCGCGCCTGCGGGCATCAGGTCCAGCCCGACCACGGCGATGGGCACGACAAAGAGGCTCATCAACAGCAGATAGGTCGGGAAGGCCCAGCTCGCGGTGCTCAGCACCCGTTCGTCCGCATTCTCGACCACCAGCACCTGAAACATCCGCGGCAGGCACAGGAACGCCGCCGCCGAGACGAAGATCAATCCGATCCAGCGGCTTGGCATCGGGGCCCACTGCGCCTGCGCCGAGGCGTCAATCAACGCGCGCGTGGGCCCCAGCCCGCCGGCCACGCCCCAGACCACGAAAATGCCCACGGCGAGCAGCGCGAAAAGCTTCACCACCGCCTCGACCGCGATGGCCAGCACGATGCCGTGGTGCCGCTCATGGGCGTCGAGGTTGCGGGTGCCGAAGATCAGCGTGAACACCGCCAGCCCCATGGCCACCCACATGGCCGAACGGTTGAGATCGCTGGGGCCCCAGACCTCGCCGCTGTTGGCGGCAAAAACGCCCATGGCCTGGGTCACCGATTGCAATTGCAGCGCGATATAGGGTGTGGTGCCCACGATGGCGAGTGCGGTGACAAGCACGCCCAGCCCCGTCGACTTGCCGAACCGCGACGAGATCAGGTCGGCGATGGAGGTAAGGCGCTGGGTCCGGCCGATCCGCACCAGCTTGCGCACCAACCCCCACCAGCCGATCATCACCAGCGTCGGGCCAAGGTAGATCGTCAGGTATTCCAGCCCCGACCGCGCCGCATAGCCGACCGCGCCGTAGAAGGTCCAGGCGGTGCAATAGATCGACAGCGACAGCGTATAGATCGCCGAAGACCGCAGCCAGGCCGTCTTGCCCTGCGCCGCGCGGCGTTCGGCGGCAAAGGCCACGGCGAACAGGAAGGCCACATAGGCCAACGAGACCGCGATCAGCAGGTTGAACGAAATCATCGCTCTGCGTCACCCCCCGGTGCCGCTGCCGCGCCATAGCGCAACAGCCGCGACAACACGAAGGCCAGCACGACCAGTATGGCCCAAAGCCCGAAGAGATAGATGATGCCGCTGCTCGTGAGGCTTTGATCCGGCCGGTCGCGGGGCCACATCAGCGGCAGTGCCATCAAGACCGCCCCCAGCACCGGCATCAGCCGCGCCGCATCCCGCAGCCGGCGCTGGCGATAGCTGCCCCGGTCAAGGAATTCGGTCCGCCGGCGCGGGGGCGGCGTCGGGGGTATGGCGGGGGGCGTCATGGCGCCGCCAGGGCGCGGACGGTTTCCAGCACCTCGGCGTTGGAGAAGGGTTTGGTCATGAAGCGGGTCACGCCCAGCGCCTCGGCCAACTCGCGGTCTTTCGCCTGCCCGCGCGCGGTCAGCATCATCACCGGCACATGGGCCGTCGCCGCTTCGGCGCGCAGGTCGCGCAGAATGTCGTAGCCGCTGCGGCCGGGCAGCATGACGTCAAGGATGACCAGATCGGGAACACCCTGATGCACCTTGTCCATGGCGGTTTCCCCGTCCGCATGGGTGTGCACCGTCCAACCGTCCCGGCTCAGGATATAGCTGATCGCCTCGATTATGTTCGGCTCATCCTCGATCAGCAATACCCGTCGCCCCATCACAGTCTCCCTCCTCTGCGTCCGGACGACTATCACCAGAACGCTCGCCGCTGTCAAAGCACCCGCGAGGCGCCCCCTCAGAGGACGCTGGGCTGGCGGCGGCTGGCGCAATCCTCAACCAGGCAGACGCGGCAACCGGGGCCGACGGTCTGCGGCTGCGCGCCACTGCGGGCGGGGCGCACCAGCATCACCGCCTCGACGCGCGGGGCGGCGTCGAAGCCCACCGCCCCCACCGGCCCGGCGATGGCGAAACATTCGAACGGGGTTCGTGCCGCGCCGGGCAGACGGGCAACGGCGCGGATCGCGCGGCCCGGTTGGGTCAGCGCCTGATACAGGGGCCAGAGCGGACAGGCCGCCCCCGAGCGGGGCAGCCGGAAGTCCAGCACCGGCTTCTGAAACGTCACCACCCCGGCCGCATCGCAGCACGCGAGACCCATGGGCGGGGTTCCGTCCGCCGCGGGCAACTGCGCCAGACGCCGCAACACCGTGGCCAGCGGGACATCGAACCGCGCTGCCAGCCGCGCAGGATCGAACGCCAGCGCCCGGGCCGCCGGTACAAAGGTCGCAAGCGGCAGGCGTGTGGCGTCGCGCCGGTAGCCCTCGGTCCACTGCGCAAGGATCTGCGCCACCACGCCGTCCGACGCTTCGGGCCAGTCCTCGGCTTCACTACGTTCAACGCCGGGCAGATGGAACCCGCGCGCCGCCAGCAGCGCCTCGGCCTGCTCCATGGCTGTCGTCTCGGCCTGTGGTGCGCCGCTGTCCATGTCCAGCAGCCCCAGCAGGGCTTGCGAGCTTTCGGCCAACCGCGCGGAATCTCCGTCGATGTTGCCGTGGAACCGGCGCAGCCAGTCGCCATCCAGATCCGGGCTTTCGACGAGGATCGACGCGGTAGAGCGGATCGCCGTGGCGGTCGAGATCACCTCGTGCAGGGAAGCCGCGATCTGGGTGTCGTGGGTCAGCCGGTTGCCCAGCGCCTCGACCCGTTCGGTCAGTTGGGCGATCCGCGCATGCTGCGCGGCAATCAACGCGGCCCAGTCGGGAAACCGCGCGACGACATCCTCGGCCTGTGCGCCATCGATGCCGCTTTGCGGAAAGGCGGCCGCGGCTTCGCGCAGGGGCGTGGTGATCGCAGCGGCGGCGTCATCCTCAAGTGCTGCGACATCCACCTCAAGCACCTCGGCCAGCCGCGCCAGCAGCGTGCTGCCGATTCTGCGCCGGTTGTGCTCGATCAGGTTGAGGTATGAGCCGGAGATGCCGACCCGCGCCGCCACATCCACCTGCCGCAGCTTGCGATCCAGCCGCCTGTTGCGGATCCGTGTGCCGGTCAAAAGCCGCTCAGCCATGGGCAATCCCCCAGTTATTTCAACGTCCTTCTGCGCCGCTTTGACAATTTATTTACAAATTGCCGCCCCGCCGCGTGCAACTCTTTACAAAAAAGACCTGCCGCCGCCTAGCCTTATTGAGAAGTTTTCAGAACGCCGTTCTATTAACCCTCGCTAAACTTAGCACTTGCGGCCGGGCGGGAGGCCTGCCGCATCACTCCAGGGAGGATAATTAATGTCCAAATCAAACTTCACCCGTCGTGGCGTGATCCAGACCGGTGCCATCGCGGGCGCCGGCCTTGCGCTGCCGACCTATTTGCGCGCCGAAAACCACACCGGGTTCACCAACGCCCCCGGCGACAGCGAGGTCACGCTCGGCTTCAACGTCCCCCAGACCGGCCCCTATGCGGATGAAGGCGCGGACGAGCTGCGCGCCTATGAGCTTGCGGTCGAGCATCTGAACGGCGGCGGCGACGGGGGCATGCTGGGCACTTTCAGCAGCCAGGTTCTGGACGGCACCGGCATTCTGGGCCGCGAAGTGAAATACGTCACCGGCGACACGCAGACCAAGTCCGACGCGGCCCGCGCCTCGGCCCGGTCGATGATCGAAAAGGACGGCGCGATCATGATCACCGGGGGCTCCTCCTCCGGGGTGGCGGTGGCCGTGCAGGCGCTTTGCCAAGAGGCGGGCGTCATCTTCATGGCCGGCCTGACCCATTCCAACGACACCACCGGCAAGGACCGCAAAGCCAACGGCTTCCGCCATTTCTTCAACTCCTACATGTCCGGCGCCGCCTTGGCCCCGGTGCTGGCCGCGCAATACGGTGAGGATCGCAAGGCCTATCACCTGACCGCCGACTACAACTGGGGCTACACGACCGAGGAAGCGATCCGCGCCTCGACCGAAGCCATGGGCTGGGAGACCGTGAATTCGGTCAAGACACCGCTGACGCAGACCGACTTCTCGTCCTATATCGCGCCGGTGCTGAACTCGGGCGCGGATATTCTGGTGCTGAACCACTACGG
The DNA here is from genome assembly GCF_003072065.1 of Thalassorhabdomicrobium marinisediminis. GTDB lineage: Bacteria > Pseudomonadota > Alphaproteobacteria > Rhodobacterales > Rhodobacteraceae > Octadecabacter > Octadecabacter marinisediminis. The sequence continues at coordinate 329,533 of NZ_QCYG01000004.1, read as the reverse complement.
CGGCAACATGGTCAACTCCTTGACCAACGCGGTGCAGTTCGGCCTGCGCGAAGCACAGGCCAACGGCAAGAACTTCGAGATCGTCGTGCCGCTTTTCTCGCGTCTGATGGCACGTGGGGCCGGCGAGAACATCAAGGGCATCTTCGGCTCGACCAACTGGCACTGGTCGCTGCAGGACGAAGGCTCACAGGCGTTCGTGCGCTCTTTCGGGACGAAATACGGCTTCCCGCCCAGCCAGGCAGCGCACACCTGTTATGTGCAGACGCTGCTTTACGCGGATGCCGTCACCCGCGCGGGCTCTTTCGCGCCCTGCGCTGTGGCCGAAGCCCTCGAGGGGTTCGAATTCGACGGCCTGGGCAACGGCAAGACGCTCTACCGCGCCGAGGATCACCAGTGCTTCAAGGACGTGCTGGTTGTGCGCGGGAAAGAGAACCCCGAAAGCGAGTTCGACCTTCTTGAAGTGGTTGAGGTCACGCCGGTCGATCAGGTCATCTATGAGCCCGATCACCCGCAGATGGGCGGCGCGGACGCCTCCTTGGGTGAGTGCAACAACGGCGCGTAAGCGTCTGTTTCACCTGTCATAAACACTGGCGTGCGGCCTTCGGGCCGCGCGTCGGCAACCGCCCCGCACCCCTTTTCCGACATAAGGCCATGACCTGATGGACCAGATCATCGTTCAAATTCTCAACGGTCTCGACAAGGGCTCCGCGTATGCGCTGATCGCCCTTGGCCTGACCCTTATCTTCGGCACGCTGGGCGTGGTGAACTTTGCCCACGGGGCGCTGTTCATGCTCGGCTCGTTTTGCGCGGTGATCCTGTCGCGCATCCTCAGCGCGTCCCACAAGGTGGTCGACCCCGACCGCACCGACTTTCTGGGCAACCCGCTGGAAGTGGACGTCTTCTACGTGCAGGATTGGTTCGGAGAGGCCGCGGGCGCTGCGATCATGGAATGGGCGGTGCCGCTGGCGATCCTGTTCTCGATCCCGGTGATGATCGGCGTGGGCTTCGCGATGGAACGCGGGCTGATCAAGCATTTCTACAAGCGCCCCCATGCGGACCAGATCCTTGTGACCTTCGGTCTGGCGATCGTGCTGCAAGAGATCATCAAGTATTTCTTCGGCGCGAACCCGATCCAGACCCCGGCCCCCGACGCCTTCCGCGGCTCGCTCGATTTCGGGGTATTTTTGGGCTATGACCCGCTGACGATCATGTATCCCTACTGGCGGCTGGTCTATTTCTTCTTCTCGGCGCTGATCATCGCCGGAGTCTTCGCCTTCCTGCAATTCACCACCTTCGGCATGGTCGTGCGCGCGGGCATGGCGGACCGCGAAACCGTCGGGCTGCTGGGCATCGACATCGACAAGCGCTTTACTTTCATGTTCGGGCTGGCCGCCGCCGTCGCCGGGGTCGCCGGGGTGATGTATGCCCCCATCGTCGCGCCGAACTATCACATGGGCATGGATTTCCTCGTGCTCAGCTTCGTCGTGGTCGTGGTCGGCGGCATGGGCTCACTGCCCGGTGCCGTGGCCGCGGGCTTCCTTCTGGGCATTCTGGAAAGCTTCGCCTCGATGCCGACGGTGGTCGATGTGCTGCCGGGGATCAACCAGATCATCATCTACCTTGTTGCAATCGTCATCTTGTTGACCCGCCCCCGTGGCCTGATGGGTCGCAAGGGCGTGATGGAGGATTAATTCCATGACCGACCAATCCCACAGCACCGCCCCGCTTTCCGTGCAACAGGCCGCAACACGCAATGCGCCCCTTGCGCGCCCCCGCGCGGGACGCGGGGTCCTTGGCCTCACACGGCGGGACGCGACCTTGATGCTTGTCGTCACCGTTCTGGTCGTTTTCGCGCCGTTCATCCTCAACCCCTTCCCCGAGACCTCAGCGCTGGCGCAGTTCAACGCGGGCTATCCCGACCTGATGCAGCGGTTCGTGATCTTCGGGATCTTCGCCATCGGCTTCAACATCCTCTTCGGCCTGACCGGCTACCTCAGCTTCGGGCACGCGGCCTTTCTGGGGGTGGGCTCTTACGCGGCGATCTGGTCGATGAAGCTGATCACATTGAACGTGATCCCCGGCATCCTTTTCGCGATCATCGTGGCGGGGCTGTTCAGCCTTGTGGTGGGCTTCATCTCGCTGCGCCGCTCGGGCATCTATTTCTCGATCCTGACGCTGGCCTTCGCGCAGATGTCCTACGCCCTGGCCTATTCCGTGCTGACGCCCATCACCGGCGGTGAGACGGGCTTGCAGATCAAGAACACCGACACGCCGCTGTTCGGCGGCCCGGAGAGCGGCATCGGCCGCGCCAACCTGTTCGGCGCAGAGATGGGCAATTCGACCGAGCTTGAGCTGGGCAACTGGCTGTTCACCTTCAACCTCGGCTACTACATCGCGGGCGCGGCGCTTCTGCTGGCCTTCTACCTGAGCATCCGCATCTTCCGGTCGCCCTTCGGGATCATGCTACGGGCGGTGAAGTCGAACCAGCAACGGATGAACTACACCGGGTTGATGCCAAAGCGCTATACGCTCTCGGCTTTTGTCATCTCGGGCATGTTCGCGGGGCTCGCGGGCGGGCTGATGGTAGCGATGGACACGCAGGTGGGGCCGGAGCGGATGTTCTGGACCGCCAGCGGCGAGGTCGTGATCATGACGATCCTTGGCGGCGCGGGCACCCTGCTGGGGCCGGTGCTGGGCGCGGGCTTCATCAAATACATGGAAAACATCATCTCGAAGATCAACAAGGACATCCTGCACCAGTGGTTCGCCTTTCTGCCCGACGGGATGGAGGATGTCATGGTCGCCGTGGTCTATCCGTTCATCGGCAAGGGCTGGCACCTGACCCTTGGCATCATGTTCATGCTGGTGGTGATCTTCCTGCCCGGTGGCCTCGTCGAAGGGGGGCAGCGCATTGCTGCCAAGTTCCGCCGCAACAAGACGCAAGATTAAGGAGTTCGGAAATGGCAATTCTTTCGGTCAAAGGCGTCAACAAACGCTTCGGCGGGCTTCAGGCGCTTGGCGATGTGAACCTCGACGTGGCGGAAAACACCTGTCACGCGATCATCGGCCCCAACGGGGCGGGCAAATCCACCCTGCTTAACGTGCTGGTGGGCAAGCTGATCCCGGACAGCGGCTCGGTCGTCTTTGACGGGCAGTCCGTGCTGGGCCGAAAACCGCACGAGATCAACCAGATGGGCATCAGCCGCGTGTTCCAGACGCCCGAAATCTTCGCCGATCTGACGGTGATGGAAAACATGCTGATCCCCTGTTTCGCCAAACGCGACGGGGCCTTCCGGCTGCACGCCTTCGAAGCCGTCCGGCGCGAGAGCGACATGATCGAGCGGGCCGAGGCCATGCTGGACGAGGTCAACATGCTCGACAAACGCGAGATGACGGCCTCTTCCATGTCGCGCGGAGACAAGCGCCGGCTCGAGATGGCGATGTGTCTGGTGCAGGAGCCGCGCCTGCTGTTGCTGGACGAACCCACCGCCGGCATGGCGCGGGCGGACACGGAAAACACGATCGAACTGCTCAAGACCATCCGGCGCGACCGCGGCCTGACCATGGCGATCATCGAACACGACATGAACGTGGTGTTCAGTCTGGCGGAACGCATCACCGTTCTGGCTCAGGGCACACCGCTGGTCGAAGACACGCCCGAAAACATCAAGGGCCACCCCAAGGTGCGCGAAGCCTATCTGGGTGAAGCGCAGGTCTGAGCGCCAGAGTTTCATCGAAACTCCGGCTCCAAAGCCTCGCCGAGGCTTTGACGCGAAACAAGGAAAACACATGACCCACGTAGAACATCTCGACGGCCCACAACCCTTTGACAAGTCGCGCAACATGGCCGCCACCGCGCCCAAGTTCCTCTCCGTTTGGGATATCGAAGCCTATTACGGCGAAAGCTACATCGTGCAAGGCGTGAGCTTTGACATCCATGAGGGCGAGATCCTTGCCCTGCTGGGGCGCAACGGGGCGGGCAAGACCTCGACCCTGCGGACCATCGCGCGGATGGGCGATCCGGAACTGCGCCACGGGGAAATCTGGCTCGACCACAAACCCCTGCACGAAATGCGCAGCCATGAGGCCAGCCAGGCCGGCATCCAGCTTGTGCCCGAGGATCGTTCGATCATCCCCGGCCTCACGGTGGAAGAAAACCTCAAACTGGCGCAGATCGCCCCGCCCCGGGGCTGGTCCATCGACCGTGTCTATGACCTCTTCCCCCGTCTGCGCGAACGCCGCAGCCAAGAAGGGGTGACGCTGTCAGGGGGCGAGCAGCAGATGCTGGCCATCGCACGGGCGCTGTGCCGCGACATCAAGGTGCTGCTGCTGGATGAGCCCTACGAAGGCCTCGCGCCAGTCATCGTGCAGGAAATCGCCAAGACGCTTGAGCTGATCCGCGATCAGGGGATCACCACGATCATCGTCGAACAAAACGCGGTTGCTGCCTTGAAACTTGCCGACCGTGCTGTGATCCTCGACATCGGCAGGGTGGTCTATGACGGCTCCGCCAAAGAGGTTCTCGAGGATGAGGCGTTGCGCGCCAAATACCTCGCGATTTGATGTATTCGGGGTTCGGCCTTTGAAATCAAGGGTCTGCCCCGCCCAGCGCCGCGGCTGCCAAGCCATCATCCGGTTGATCGGACCGGCCCCGGCCAGATTAAAAAGAGACGTTTTGCATGAGGGACACCATGAGCCAGACGACATACCCCCCCAGCCCCGAAATGGCGAAAAACGCCCATGCGGATGCGCAGACCTACGCAAAAATGTATGCCGAAAGCATCGAGAACCCCGAAGGGTTCTGGGCCGAGCACGGCAAGCGGCTGGACTGGATCAAACCTTATACGAAGGTGAAGAACACCTCTTTCGCGCCGGGCAATGTCGACATCAAATGGTTCGAGGATGGCACCCTGAACGTCGCGGCCAATTGCGTCGATCGCCATGTGGCAACCCGGGGCGATCAGACCGCGATCATCTGGGAACCGGACGATCCCGCCGATGAGGCTTTGCACATCACCTATGCCGAATTGCAGGGGCATGTCTGCCGGATGGCCAATGTGCTGGAGAAGCTCGGCGTCACCAAGGGCGACCGCGTCGTGATCTATCTGCCGATGATCCCCGAGGCCGCCTATGCCATGCTCGCCTGCGCGCGGATCGGGGCGGTGCACTCCATCGTTTTCGCGGGCTTCTCGCCCGATGCGCTTGGCACGCGGATCAACGGCTGCGACGCCAAGCTGCTGATCACCGCCGACCATGCCCCCCGCGGCGGTCGCGCCACCGCGCTCAAATCCAACGCGGATCAGGCGCTCTTGCATTGCAAGGACAAGGTTCAATGTCTGGTGGTGAAACGCACGGGCGCGCAGACCACTTGGACCGAGCGTGACCACGACTACAACGCCCTGATCAAAGAGGTGAGCGACCAGCACACCCCAGCGGAAATGAACGCCGAAGACCCGCTTTTCATCCTCTATACCTCGGGCTCCACCGGTCAGCCCAAGGGCGTCGTCCACACCACCGGCGGTTATCTGGTCTATGCGGCGATGACCCATCAATACACCTTTGATTATCACGACGGGGACATCTTCTGGTGCACCGCGGACGTCGGCTGGGTCACCGGCCACAGCTACATCGTCTATGGGCCGCTGGCCAACGGCGCCACGACGATCATGTTCGAAGGGGTGCCCACCTACCCCGACGCCGGCCGCTTCTGGGAGGTTTGCGAAAAGCACAAAGTCAACCAGATCTACACCGCGCCCACCGCGATCCGTGCGCTGATGGGGGCGGGCGACGACTGGGTCGAAAAGCACGACCTGAGCAGCCTGAAACTGCTGGGCACCGTGGGCGAGCCGATCAACCCGGAAGCGTGGAACTGGTATCATTCGGTCGTCGGCAAGGGCAAATGTCCCATCGTCGACACCTTCTGGCAGACCGAGACCGGGGGCCATATGCTCACCCCGCTGCCCGGTGCCACGACCCTGAAGCCCGGTGCCGCGCAGCAACCCTTCTTCGGGGTGCAACCGGTCGTCCTTGACCCGCAGTCCGGCAAAGAGATCGAGGGCAATGACGTCGAAGGGGTTTTGTGCATCAAGGACAGCTGGCCCGGCCAGATGCGCACGGTTTACGGCGATCACGCGCGGTTCGAGAAGACCTATTTCGGCGATTACGACGGCTACTATTTCTCCGGTGATGGCTGCAAGCGCGACGCGGATGGCGACTATTGGGTGACCGGGCGGGTGGATGACGTGATCAACGTCTCGGGCCACCGCATGGGCACCGCCGAGATTGAAAGCGCGCTGGTCGCCCATTCCAAGGTGGCCGAGGCCGCTGTGGTCGGATATCCCCATGATATCAAGGGGCAAGGCATCTACGCCTATGTCACGCTGATGAACGGGGAAGAGCCCAGCGACGCCCTGCGCAGCGAGCTTGAGGCTTGGGTCCGCTCCGAGATCGGCCCCATCGCGAAGCCGGACCTTCTGCAATGGGCGCCGGGCTTGCCGAAGACGCGGTCGGGCAAGATCATGCGCCGCATCCTGCGGAAAATCGCCGAGGATGATTTCGGCGCCTTGGGCGACACCTCGACGCTTGCAGACCCTTCGGTGGTGGATGAATTGATCGAAAACCGGATGAACCGGACCGATTAACGGCTCCGGCACGACGTCGAAACACGAAAACGCCGCGCGATGGCTGTCGCGCGGCGTTTCTTGCGGCGGTCTTTACCCGATTTTAATCCTTGGGTGGTTTCATCCTGCGTGGTGGGGGCTCCATCTGTCGATCGGAGCACGAAATGGACATGAACAACACGCTTTCACAGGTCACCCCAGTGGCCCCGTTGCCGCAAACGGCCGCGCCGCCCCCGGCCACCCCTGATGGCCGCCCCGTGGCCGATGCCTCGGCCCTCTCGCGCGATCCGACGCCCGAGGTGCCGATGCCCATCCCCGCCAGCCCCTCGCAAACCGCGCTGGTCAGCAAGGCCGCGCTGCCGGAAAAGGAATCCCCTCCGGGCGCTGAAACCTCCGGCCCCTCCTCGGCCGCGCGGGTCCTGAAACCCTATGGCATCAGCATGCTGCCCGAGAAAGGCGATGCCCCAAAACAAGGGGTGCCCCCCGAAGCGTGAGGCTCCCCTTACGTCATTTTCCTGTGGTCGCCCGCTTTCCCCCCTGTCTCCCTTGGTGTAGGCAGGGCACAGCGATTGCGGTAACATGCTCCGCAACACCGTCACAGACAGGCAACACGCCGAGGGAACAATGACCAAAAAGACGCCTCACGATACCGACGTTAGCTTTATCCAAGCGCTGGCTGAATTGCTTCGCGAAAACGACCTGACAGAGCTCGAGGTCAAGCGCGAATACGGCGAGAATGACAGCCTCAATGTTTGCGTCAGCCGCCATGCACCACAGCAGGTGGTCACGCAGATGGCCGCCGCACCGGCGCCTGCACCCGCAGCCCCCGCGGCACCATCGGCCCCCGCCCCCGCCCCGCAGGGCGACGCGAACACCGATCCGGCCGATCTGCCCGGCGCGGTGACCTCGCCCATGGTCGGCACCGTTTACATGGCCCCCGAACCCGGCGCACCGGCGTTCGTGAAGGTGGGCGACACGGTGAATGAAGGCGACACGCTTCTGATCATCGAGGCAATGAAAACCATGAACCACATCCCCGCGCCGAAATCCGGCACGGTGAAACGCATCGTGGTCGCCGACGGCTCGCCCGTTGAATTCGGCGCGCCGCTGATGATCGTCGAATAGGCGCAGCATGGCCATGTTTGACAAAATTCTGATCGCGAACCGGGGCGAGATCGCCCTGCGCGTGATCCGCGCCTGCCGCGAAATGGGCATCCGCTCGGTCGCCGTCCACTCCACCGCCGATGCCGACGCCATGCACGTGCGCATGGCCGACGAAAGCGTGTGCATCGGCCCCGCGCCCGCCACGCAAAGCTACCTGAGCTTTCCGGCCATCATCTCGGCCTGCGAGATTACCGGCGCACAGGCGATCCATCCTGGCTATGGCTTCCTGTCCGAGAATGCGCAATTCGTGCAGATCGTTGAGGATCACGACCTGACCTTCATCGGCCCCACCGCCGAACACATCCGCATCATGGGCGACAAGATCAGCGCCAAGGATACGATGAAGGCGCTTGGCGTGCCCTGCGTGCCCGGCTCGGACGGGGGCGTCGACACGCTTGAGGACGCGCTGAAAATCGGTGAGGAATTTGGCTATCCGGTAATCATCAAGGCGACCGCGGGCGGCGGCGGCAAGGGCATGAAAGTGGCCAATTCCGCCGAAGAAATGAAGTCCGCCTTCCAGACCGCCCGCGCCGAGGGCAAGTCGAACTTCGGCAACTCCGAGGTCTATATCGAGAAATACCTGACCACGCCGCGCCACATCGAGATTCAGGTCTTTGGTGACGGCAAGGGCAACGCGGTGCATCTGGGTGAGCGGGATTGCTCGTTGCAGCGCCGCCACCAGAAGGTCTTTGAAGAGGCGCCGGGCCCGGCGATTTCCGCCGAAGAACGCGCCGCAATCGGCAAGGTCTGCGCCGACGCCTGCGCGCGGATCAAATACATCGGCGCGGGCACGATCGAATTCCTGTATGAAAACGGTGAATTCTACTTCATCGAGATGAACACCCGCCTGCAGGTTGAACACCCGATCACCGAAGCGATCTTCGGCCAGGATCTCGTGCGTGAACAGATCCGGGTGGCCTCGGGCCTGCCCATATCTTTCGCGCAAGAAGATCTGACAATCGACGGTCACGCCATCGAGGTGCGGATCAACGCCGAGAAACTGCCCAACTTCGCGCCCTGCCCCGGCCGGATCACGCAGTTCCACGCCCCCGGCGGCTTGGGCGTGCGCATGGATTCCGCGCTCTATACCGGCTATTCTATCCCGCCTTATTACGACAGTCTGATCGGCAAGCTGATCGTGCACGGCCGCGACCGGCCCGAGGCGCTGGCGCGGCTGGCGCGCGCGCTGGGGGAGTTGATCGTCGACGGTGTGGACACCACGGTGCCACTGTTCCACGCGCTCTTGCAGGAAGAGGCCGTGCAGACCGGTGAGTACAACATCCACTGGCTGGAACGCTGGCTTGACGACAACCTGACCTAGGTCAGCCGATGGGGCGCAGCGCACAGGTGCCGCGCCGCATCTCTTTCTCGCGGTAGTAATCCGACACCCCGCGCCGGTCATCCTCGGCGCGGGCGTTCCAATCGATCCACTCGGTTTGGTAGCCCAGGGCTTCGGCGATCCAGTTCATCGCCTTGAAGCTCGGCACAGCTTTGATCGCCCTCTCCTGCCCGTCGTATTGCGGAATCGCATTCAGCACGTTCGACGTGCGCTCGGTCTTGAGCATCATCATCGGCGCCGGGCGCAACATGAACTCACTGTCAACGATCACCAGCCGGGGGTTCAGTTTGCGGACCAGCTGGAACAGGCGGAAGTGGTCCATGACGTGATAGAGAATGCCGAAAACGCCAACGACGTCGTAACTCTCCCCTCGGGCGATCGCGGCCTCCATCCCCTCAAAGAGGTCGCCCACGCGAAGCTCGACCTTCGATTTCAACGCGGCGTCGGGATAATCGGCGAACTTGTCGACCATCTCCTGCCGGCCCTCAAGCCCCACGACAGACGCTGCTCCGGCCCCCGCAAACGCATAGCACCAGCGTCCGTCGTGCGAGGCAAGGTCAAGGACGCGCGCGCCGCTGATCTCGTCTGCGAAGGGGGCGATCAGCGCCTCGAACCGCTTGTTCATCCGCGCGACCGGTGCGGAATGATCGCGGTAATGCGGCAGGTCCGCAATGAAATCGAAAAAGCCCATGTGTGGTCGTCCCCTGCCCGTGTGCCCCCTCGAATTATTTACGCCGCCGCCGGATCATGCAACAAGCAAACGGTAAGATGAGGACCCGATGAGCACGACCTTGACCCCCGAAATTCTGTTGTCAGCCTATGCGGGCGGGGTCTTTCCCATGGCCGAGCATCGCGGCGACACCACTTTGTTCTGGGTCGATCCGCGGCAACGGGGAATCCTGCCGCTGGACGGCTTCCACCTGTCCCGCTCACTGCGCAAGACGCTGCGATCCGGCCGGTTCAGGATCACCTTCGATGTGGATTTTGACGGCGTTGTCGACGGCTGCGCCGACCGGGACGAGACCTGGATCAACGCCACACTGGCCACGCTTTACAGCCAGCTGCACCGCGCGCGCGTCGCCCATTCGGTTGAGGTCTGGGACGGTGACACGCTGGCGGGCGGCGTCTTCGGCATCACGCTGGGCGGCGCCTTCTTCGGCGAAAGCATGTTCAGCGGGCGCAGGGACGCTTCAAAAGTGGCGCTGGCCTATCTGGTGGATCGACTCAACATGGGCGGCTTCGCGCTGTTCGACACGCAGTTCATCACGCCCCATCTGCGCAGCCTTGGCGGGGTAGAAGTGCCGCGCGCGTGCTATCGCCAAATGCTGGACGCGGCTTTGCCGCTGCCGGCGGATTTCGACCGACAGGGGCCGGTACCCGACCCTTATTCGCTGCTGCAGCGCAACGCCCAAACGTCATAGCGCTGGTGATCCAGCGCGTTCAGCGCGGGGGCCGAGGCGATCATCCAGCCGCGAAAGACCGGATCCGGTTCGTTGTTGTACACGATGGACAGCAGCGCAAAGGCGTCGCCGGTGCGATTGCCTGTCGGGAAGCGGCATTCCATCATCGTCACGGCCAACAGGCCGACGGTCCCGGTTTCGCCGTTGCGAAGCTCAAGGTCATGGGTCCGGCCGGTGATCTTGTCGAGCACGCGCAGGGTGCCGCCGGGCGCGGTTGTCGCATCCTGCGCGGCCAGTGGCTGGGCCATCAACATGGCCAATACGGTCAACACCTTCCTCATGAGTCCTCACGATCTACGAATTTCATCAGGAGTTGGATCAGGCCAACCGCGCCTTGCGTGTCCTCGATCAGCGCGCCATCGGCGAACATCTCGAACGAGCCGCCGGGCACGATCTCGACATAGGTGCCGCCCAGCAACCCTTCGGAGGCCACCACGGCCGCGCTGTCGTCGGGGATGCCGATGCCGTCGTCGATGGCAAAGGCCGCTTCGGCGCGGTAGGTTTCGGGGTTGAGCGACAGGGCGCTGACGGTGCCGATGGACACGCCCGCAAGGCGGATATCGGTGCCCACGGTGACCCCTTCGGCCGAGCGGAAGTTGGCGTGCAGGGTCAGGTCCCCGGTGCCGCGACTGCCCCCGGTTGCGGACAGGATGAACCACAAGAACCCCGCAGCCGCCGCAAGGACGATTGCGCCGACGGCCACCTCTGTCTTGTTTTCACGCATGGATGGGGTGACCCCTATTCCGGTGTCCAGGCTTCATAATCGCTGCGCGGCTCGGGATCGGCGCGCCGCAGGGACCCGGCGGGCGCATAGGCCTGATCGGTGCCTGACAGGTTCGGAATATGCGGCTTTTCCCACGTCTTCCGCGCGAGGGGAAGCTCTTTGGGGGTCTCGTCCCAGGTGTGGTGCAGCCAGCCGTGCCATTCGGGGCTGACGCGGCTGCCCTCGACCAGACCGTTAAACACGACCCAGCGCCGGTCGCCCTTGGCATTGGTGTAATAGATGTTGCCCGCCGCATCCTCACCGACCTTTTTGCCCTTGAGCCAGGTCCAAAGCTGGGTGCCGATCGTCTGATCGTCCCACCAGATGAAGATACGCTTGATAAAGTTGAGAACGCCCATGTGCTGCTGGCTCCGGTTTTGCTTGGGGCTTTCATGCCCGATTGCGCGCCCGAGGTCCAGTGAATGCGAAGCCCCGCGCAGTCCAATTCCCGCCTATGTCGCAGGCAGACGGGCGGTGACCTCAATCTCGATCTTCATTTCTGGGTTTTGCAGGGCGGCAACCAGCATGGTGGCCGCCGGGCGCGCCGTGGCGAAGGCGGCCGAGGTGATCGGCCAGCAGGCTGGCCAATCGTCCCGATCGGGCAAGATATAGGTCACACGCACCACATGGTCGAAGGCGCTGCCCGCCTCGGCCAGCGCCCTTTCGATGGTTTGCAGCGCGTTGCGGCATTGATCCTCGACCGTCTCCGGCATGGTCATCGTGTCGTAATCATAGCCGGTGGTGCCCGCCACGAAGACCCAGCCATCGGCCACAACCGCGCGGCTGTAGCCGATCTGCTCCTCGAAACGGGTGCCGGTCGAGATGTGGCGCACGGGCAAGATCAGCCCGCGGTCGCCGCCTCTTTCTTGCCGTCGTCGTGAATCATCAGCGGTGCTGCATCCGCGCTCACGGCTTCTTCATTGACGACAACTTCGGTCACCGTGTCGATGCCGGGCAGTTCGAACATCGTGTCGAGGAGGATATCCTCCATGATCGAGCGCAGCCCGCGCGCACCGGTCTTGCGTTCGATGGCGCGCTTGGCGATGGCCTGCAGCGCGTCATCGGTAAAGGTCAGCTTCACGTCCTCAAGCTCGAACAGACGCTGGTATTGCTTGACCAGCGCGTTCTTCGGCTCGCTCAGGATCGTGACCAGAGCATCCTCATCAAGGTCCTCAAGCGTTGCAATCACCGGCAGACGGCCGACGAATTCGGGAATCAGCCCGAACTTGAGCAGGTCCTCGGGTTCGAGATCGGTGAAAATCTCGCCCACGCCGCGGTCATCGGGGCCACGCACTTCGGCGCCAAAGCCCATGCCCGCGCCCTTGCCCCGCTGGGCGATGATCTTGTCGAGCCCCGCAAAGGCGCCGCCACAGACGAACAGGATGTTCGTCGTATCCACCTGCAGGAATTCCTGCTGCGGATGCTTGCGCCCGCCCTGCGGCGGCACGGAGGCGACGGTGCCTTCCATGATCTTCAAGAGCGCCTGCTGCACCCCCTCGCCCGAGACATCGCGGGTGATCGACGGGTTATCCGACTTGCGGGTGATCTTGTCGACCTCGTCAATATAGACGATGCCGCGCTGCGCCCGCTCGACGTTGTATTCTGAGGCCTGCAGCAGCTTGAGGATGATGTTCTCAACATCCTCGCCCACGTAACCGGCTTCGGTCAGGGTCGTGGCGTCGGCCATCGTGAAAGGCACATCAAGGATTCGTGCCAGCGTCTGTGCCAGCAAGGTCTTGCCGCAGCCCGTGGGGCCGATCAGCATGATGTTGGACTTCGCCAGTTCGATATCGGACTTGTCCGCGTGATTGAGCCGCTTGTAGTGGTTGTGAACCGCGACAGAGAGCACGCGCTTGGCATGCGCCTGCCCGATCACGTATTCATCCAGCACCTTGCAGATCTCGAGCGGCGTCGGCACCCCTTCGGTGGACTTCAGGCTCGAGGACTTGGTCTCTTCACGGATGATGTCCATGCACAGCTCAACGCATTCATCACAGATGAATACGGTCGGCCCCGCGATGAGTTTGCGCACCTCGTGCTGGCTCTTGCCGCAGAAGCTGCAATAGAGGGTGTTTTTGCTGTCGCCGCCAGACGTTGTCGCCATGTCGTCATTCCCTTGGCTAAAAGCCTTTAATTTCGGTTCCGGGCTGCTTTGGACCTTATCCTATGGCAGCCCGAAATGCACCACAACGTCAAAACGACGGCTGTGGCCCTAGCTGTCGTCGTCCGCCTTGCCGCGGCTTTCGACGATTTCATCGATGTGACCCCAGTCCTTGGCTTCCTGCGGGGTCATCCACTTGTCGCGATCAAGCGCCTTTTGCACAGTCTCGAAGTCCTGCCCGGTGTGCTTGACGTAAAGCTTGTACATCCGTTCGCGGGTTTGTTCGATATTGCGCGCGCGGATCAGGATATCTTCGGCGGTCCCTTGCGCACCGCCCGACGGCTGGTGGACGAGGAATTCGGCGTTGGGCAGCGCGAAGCGCATGCCTTTCTCACCGCCGATCGAGATCACCGAGCCCATCGAGGCCGCCAGCCCGCAGACCAGCGTGCTGACCTTGGGGCGGATATATTGCATCGTGTCATAGATGCTCATCCCCGCGACAACAGACCCGCCGGGGCTGTTGATATACATGGAGATTTCCTTTTTCGGGTTCTCCGCCTCAAGATGCAGAAGCTGCGCCACGATCAGCTGGCTCATGCCGTCATGAACCGGGCCGTTGACGAAGATGATCCGCTCTTTCAGCAGGCGGCTGAAAATGTCGTAGGCGCGTTCGCCGCGGCTGGTCTGTTCGACCACCATCGGGACAAGGTTCATGTAGGTTTCGACCGGATCGTTCATATGCTCTGCCTTCGGGAACTGGGACGCCTGCGCGCCCGTCTAGAATATCTTCGTTAACCAAACCTTAGTAGGCCCGTCAGGGGGCTTCAAGGTCAGCGGATCACATCGCGTGCGAAGGCCAGATAAAACCATTCGACGCCGGAATTTCAACCCGTGTCGCGGCGATCATCACATTCGGGTGGGCGGGCCCGTGATCGCGGGCCGGATCACGCGGCCGGTTTCGCCCTGGGGGGGCGGCGCACCTCAAGGTTCGCGCAACGCCTCTTGCCCGCGGTAGAGCGGCTTGGTGAGGTATTGCAGCACGGTCTTCGATCCGGTGTGCAGCTCCACCTCGGCCTGCATCCCCGGGCGGATTTCGATGCGGCTCTGGCGGGCGCTCAGGTCCGAGGTGTCGACCCGCAGGGTGACGCGGTAATGGGGCGGCGCGTTGGGGTCGCGCTCATCCTCGAAGGTGTCGGCCGAGATCAGCTGCACCTCGCCCTTCAACGTGCCGTGGACCGTGTAGTCATAGGCGCTCAGCTTGATCGTCGCGCGTTGGCCGGGCTGCACATTGGCGATGTTCGACGGCGAAACTTCGGCCTCAACGAAAAGTTCATCGTCCAGCGGGATGATCTGGAAAATCTCCTCACCGGGGCGGATCACGCCGCCGATGGTGGTCACGCCCAGACTGTTGACGATACCGCGCATGGGGCTGGTGATGATCGTGCGCTCCAGCCGGTCTTCGGCCACCCGCAGATCCTGCCGCAGGGTTGCGAGCGTGGCGAGCACATCGGAATACTCAGACGCGCGCTCAAGCTCGGCGCGGGTGACCATGTCGTTGAGCGTGTTCTGCGCGTCCGAATGGGCTTTGCGCACCTGCGTGACCTCAATGAGCGCGGCGATCTCGCGGGCATAAAGATCCTCCATCACCGCCACTTCGCGGGCGGTTTCGGTGACGATGGCCTGCGCGCCCTCGGTCCGGCTGACGTAGTCGGACTGGCGTGCGTGCAGCAGCGCGCGCTCGCTGGCGACCATCTCGGGGCTGAAGGCTTCGATGGCGTCGGGCACGTCGAAGGTGAACTGTCCCTCGATCTCAGCGGCCAGCCGCAGCCGCCGGATTTCCGCCGCGATCACCTGTTCGCGCAGATCGGTCACGGCGGTTTCGAACTGGGTGCCGCGTAGGCGGGCGAGCACGTCGCCGGGGGCCACCGCGTCGCCTTCACGCACGAGCAATTCCGCCAGAATACCGCCTTCGAGGTTCTGGATGATCTGCGGCCGCGACGAAGATACGACCGCCCCCTTGGCGCGCACGATCTCGTCGATGGCGGCGAATTTTGCCCAGAGCACGAAGACCAGCACCGTCAGCCCGATCAGCCAGATCAACAGGCTTGGCCCGCGCACCTTGGCGTCAAATTCCTGATTGATGGTGACCATCAGGCACTCGCCTTTCCGGCTGTGCCCTGCAGGTGGGCCAGCACTTCGTCCCGGGGGCCATCGACCGCCAGCCGGCCGTTTTGCAAGATCACCGTGCGCTGGGTCAGCTCAAGGATCGGCACGCGGTGGGTGGCGATGATCGCCGTGCGCCCGTCAAGCCATGTGGTCAGGCGGCTGACCAACGTCGCCTCAAGCGTCTGGTCGAGGGCGGCGGTGGGTTCGTCCAGTAGGCAGACGTCCGGGTCCTGCAGCCAAAGGCGCGCCCAGCCGATTGACTGGCGCTGCCCGATGGACAGACCCTCGCCACCGTCCGAGATCGGCAGGTCCAGCCCCTTGGGGTGGTTGCGCACGAAAGGCCCAAGGCCCGCGAACTCAAGCGCCTGCAGCAGGCGGTCGTCGTCACGCTCCAGCAGGGTCAGGTTCAGGTTTTCGCGCAGGGTGCCCGAGAACAGCCGCACTTCCTGGCTGAGATAGCCGATGGAGCGGCGCAGATCGCGGGGCATGACCTGCCCCATGTCGACCCCGTCGATCAGCACGCGCCCCTTGCCCGGCCGGTAGATCCCGCTGAGCAGCTTGAGCAAGGTGGATTTGCCCGACCCGTTGGCCCCCAGAACCGCAATCCGTTGGCCGGCTTCGATTTTCAGGCCGGGGATGTCGAGCGTCTGGCCGCTGTCCTCGTCATAGCAAAAGGCGATGTCGCGCAGCTCGTACGCGCCTTTGAGCGTTTCGCGCCGCAGGTATTGGCGGCTGTCGTCCTGATCCTGTTCGGCTTCGGCAATCTCGCCCAGGGCATCCAGCGCCGCCTTGACGTTGGACCAGCGTGCAAGCGTTCCGGCAAGCTGTGTCAACGGCCCGAGCGTGCGCCCCGTCAGGATGCCCACGGCGATGATCGTGCCGACGGTGAACTGACCGGTGAAGACCATGAACGTGCCCGCGACCACGGCGGCGACATATGTGGCCTGTTGCACGCCCTGCGCCCAGAAGGTGAGCGTCGAGGCCAGCTTGCGCTGCTCGGAGGTCGCAAGTGAGGAGACGGCGGAAAGCTCGGTCCACAGGCGGCGGAAGCGATCCTCGCCCCGCTGCGCCTTGATCGTGTCGGCGTCGTAGATCACCTCATGCAGCAGCTTGTTGGACTTGGCCGATGCGCCCTGTGTCTGCCGCGTCAGGGCGATCATTCGTTTTTGCAGAAATAAGCTGGGCAGGACCATCAGGATGCCGCCCGCGAACAGCACCCAGACCACATTGCCCCCGATCGAGGCCACCAGCGCCAGAAACAGCACGATGAACGGCAGATCGGTCAGGGTGCCGATGGTCGAGGCGGTGAAGAATTCGCGCACCGCGCCGAACTCGCGCACCGCCGAGAACAGCCCCGAGGGCGTCGTCCCTTCGGTGCCGCGCCGCATGCCCAGCAAACGGTCCATCAGCAGCGCCTGCACCTTCAGCTCGATCCGCCGCCCTGCCCCGTCCATCAGACGCGCCCGCGCGATGCGCAGTCCCGCCTCAAGCAGCATGGCCAGCCCCGCCCCGATGGCCAGCACCCACAGCGTGGCGGTGGACTGGTGCGGGATCACGCGGTCATAGACCTGCAACGAAAACAGCGCGACGGCCACGGCCAGAAGGTTTGCCACGAAGGACCCCAGCGCCACCTCCAACAGGTGCCGTCGCAGTTGCAGCATCTCGCCCCAGAACCAATGGGCGGGCTTGCCGGCCTTGGCGTGTTTCGCCGCCAGATCCTGCAACGCCACATCCGCGCGCAGGATCACACCGCTAAAATGTGGCGTGAACTCGTCCAGCGCGATCTCGGCGCGGTTGCCCTTGCAGGTGGTATCGAACACCACGACCGCCCCTTCGGTCTGCGCCAGCACCAGCAGGATCTGGCCGCTGTTCATCTCGACCAGCGCGGGCCATTGATCGGGGGTGAGCTTCTCGGTCAAGGTGACCGAGGTGACCAGCCCGGCCGCATTCAGCGCCTTCGCAATGGTCAGCGGTGTGATCGCGTCGCCCTCATGGGCGGCCAGCCCTTCCAGCAGGTCCGAGCGCACGATGTCCTTGCCCAGAAGCGCGGCATAGGTCGCGGCGAGATCGGCGCGGTTGCGGGCCTTCTCGCTATAGCGGTCATCGGCGCGGGCTGCAGGGGGCGGCCCGGCTGGCGCGGCCCCGGGCGCGGGCGGCGCACCGGCGCGGGGCTTCGAGACCCGCGTGAGCTTGCCGCCGCGGGTGGCATTCACGTCAAAGGCAAGGACCGGTCCGCTCAAATGTCTTCTCCGTCCACCAATGTGCC
Source organism: Thalassorhabdomicrobium marinisediminis (assembly GCF_003072065.1). Lineage (GTDB taxonomy): Bacteria > Pseudomonadota > Alphaproteobacteria > Rhodobacterales > Rhodobacteraceae > Octadecabacter > Octadecabacter marinisediminis. Next base: position 311,654 of record NZ_QCYG01000004.1, on the reverse strand, counting down.
GTAAAGCCGCGCCAGCAACAGCTCTTGCCGCGCCAGATCATAGGTCAGAGTCACCGCCTCGCGCTCGGCGTTCAGCTTGGTGCGGAACACGCCGACCACCTCGGGCACGGTGCGCTGTCCGGCGCGCAATTGCTGCTCGAACAGGGTGTAGTTGGCGCGGGCCTGTTCGATGATCGTTCCGATATTGGCGCGGCGCCGCGCGAGCGAGGTGACGCGCCCCCGGATTGCGGCCACGTCGCGGGCGCTGTCTTCGCGTTGCTCAAGAACCTGCCGGTCGGCGGCGTCGGCCATCGCCTCAAGCGCGGCCCGCTCGGCGCCGCGGCCAAAGCCGAACCCGTTGGGAATGCCGATGTTCAGCCCGGCGCTGTCGCTTTGCCCCACGGTGCCGGAGGCGGTGACGCGGGGGACATAACCCGCCTGCAACGCCCGCGCCTCGGCCAGACCGCGGGTGCCTTCGGCGGCCACTTTCATCACCTCCAGCGGCTGGGCCGTGCCCACCACGTCGCCCAGATCGGACAGGCCGGTGACGCCGTCCAGCGGCCCGTTGGCCATGGCGGCCAATTCGGCCCGCGCGGCGGCGGCGGCTTCCTGATCCTCAAGCAGGTCCGAGCGCATCTGCGTCAGTTTCTGCTGCACCAATTGCAGATCGGCCCGGTCGTTGATCCCCGCCCGGACCCGTTCGGACATGACGTATTCGAACCGCTCCATCCGGGCCATCCCGCCCGCGTTCACCGCAGCGCGCGCATCGGCCGCCTGCGCGGTGAGATACAGGTCCAGCGCCTGATAAACGCGGTCGTTGGTGTCCAGCGCAAGGGTGACGGCGGCGACCTCGACATCGGCGCGGGCAAATTCGCGGGCCGCGCGGTTGGCGCCCCCGTCGAACAGCGTCTGTTCGACCAGAAGGCTCGCTACCACCGACCCCAGCGAGGTGAGAGAGATGCTCGGGCCCAGCTGCGGCAGCCAGTTCAATTCACGCGCTTCCGCGCGCAGCATCGCCGCACGCAGGTCCGCCTCGGCGGCGCGGGAATTGGCGGCCAGCACCGCCTTTGCCACCTGCGCATAGGGGCCGTCGCGCAGGACCGAGCGGCGGTTGAGCAGCGCGTCGATGGTGTCCGAGCGGTCGCCGTTGGACAACTCACCGTCAAGCGCTGGCGCATCAGGGGCGCGTTCGCGCGCCCCGGCACCGGGCATCAGGCCGCCCACGAAGCTTTGGCCATCGGCCACCAGCCCCCCCGCGCGTGAGACGATGTCGCCGCCCAAACCCTCGCCCATGCAGCCGCCAAGGGCCGTCAGAACGGCCAGCGTCATCGCCGATGTCGTGAAGTTTTTCGCCTGTCCCACGTGCTACCCCAACTCGCTTGTCTTTCGCGGACGGGGGCCGGTTGATCCGGCCCTCCGCCTTGTCGTGCCTGTCGGGCGTCAAAGGGTGACGTTGATATCCTCTTCGATGAAGATCTGGCCGTCCGTGCCCATGGTGTAGATGTCGTAGGTGGTTCCGTCGATCACCGTGGACTGACCGCTGGCTGACGCGCCCGACAGGGTCACGCTGTCGTCGGCCCCGCCGTGGATCGTCAGCGTGTTGTTGGCGTCCGACAGTCCTTCCAGCGTGGACAGATCAAGGGTAAGATCGGAATCCTTGGCAAAGCTCAGGTCGATCGCGCCGATGTCAAAGCCGTCCAAACCGACGGTGTCGACCACGTTCGTTCCGGTCTCTTCCAGCACGACATAGGTCGCATTGGCGTTTCCGGCGCTGTCGGTTTCGTTCACCACAAGGTGCGACCCGTCCGAGAGCGCGGGGCCGAAGTTGAACAGCGTCGCACCCCAGGGCAGGGTCACACCGTCCGAGCCATCCGCCCGTTCGGTGGCGTTGCCGGTCTCGTCGATCTGCGTGACGGTGATGTCGTTCGCTGTGGAGGCGATACCAAGATATTCGACGCCGTCGCCGTTGAGCGTCATGCTTTCGATTTCCGGAGCATCGGGCAGCGTGGTGTCCACGTGGAAGGTGTCGGTGATGCTGTCGGTGTTGCCGTGCGGATCGGTCGCCGCGATGGTGACCGTGGCGTCGTATTGCCCGGCCGGCACCTCCGAAGCGGCGAAATCGACCGTCCAGTTTCCGGCCGCATCGACCGTCGCGGCCCGTGTGGTGCCTTCGAAGGTCACCAGCACCGATGAGCCGACCTCGACCGTTCCGTTCAGGGTGATCCCGTCGGAGGCTTCGGCCGCATTGACGATGTTGTCCCCTTCCACCGGATCCGACGAGGTCAGACGGCTGACAATCGTGTCGACCTGGACCGTGTCGGTGATCACCGCGGTGTTGCCCGCAGGGTCGGTGGCAGTGGCGGTCATCGTGGCCATGTATTCGCCGCCTGTGATTGCAGAGGCGGGGAAACTGGCGGACCATTGACCGTCCGCACCCGCTTGCACGGTGATGGACTGGCCGCCGAAATCGACCTGCACGAAGGAATGCGCCTCGACCTCACCGGAGAGGACAACCCCGTCCGCCGCTTCCGCGCCGCTGATCACGTCGTCGCCTTCCACCGGAGCGGATGCGAAATTGAAGGGGGTGACCTCGGTATCGATCCGGACCGTGTCGCTGACCTCTTTGAAGTTGCCCGCCGCATCGGTGATCGACGCTGTGATCGCACTGTCATAGGTGCCCTGCGGCACCATGCTTGCGGGGAAGTTCACCGACCAGGTGCCGTCCGCCCCGGCGACGACATTCAGCGTTGCATTGCCCAGACCTACGGTCACGGTCAGCCCCGGTGTGGCGGTGCCGTTGATGATCACGCCGTCGGCATGTTCCGCCGCGTTGACCACGTCGTCGATCTCGATGGGCGCAGTCGACAGCGCCAGATCGCCGGCCACGGTGTCCACGGTTACGGTCTCGGACAGGGTCGAGCTGTTGCCCGCCGCATCCGTCGCCGTGACGGTCACGGTGGTGTCGTATTCGCCGCCGGGCAAGGTGCCGGGCGGATAGGTCACCGTCCAGTTGCCGTTCGCATCGACCGTCGCGGCAAGGCTGACGCCGTGCAGATCGATCATAACGCTCGATCCTGCCTCGACCGTGCCGCCCATGGTGATGGGCTGGCCGCTTTCATTGAAGTTGACGATGCCATCGGTCCCGCCTGCGGAATTCGAGGTCATCGACAACTCGTTGACGTAGGTGTCGACGGTCACGGTGCCGCTGTCGGTCGCCGTGTTGCCCGCCGCGTCCGTGGCGGTGACGGTGACCGGCACGTCCGTCTCGCCGGTGGGCACATCGGCGGCGTCATAGCTGGCTTCCCAGGTGCCCGCCGCGGTGGCGGTCACGGTCTGGGACACCGCGCCGAAGGTGACGACGACCGTGGCGCCGGGCTGGGCCGTGCCGGTCAAGGTCACGCCGCTGCCGGCTTCCGCCCCGTTGACGACCGCGTCGGCCCCGCCCACGGCAGAGGTGTCCACGCTGACATTGGTGACGGTGTCGACAACCACCGTCGAGGTCGAGGAGGTGACGTTGCCCGCCGCGTCCGTCGCGGTGACGGTCACGTCCAGATCGTATTCGCCGGAGGCAAGCGCCCCCTGCCCCAGATCAAGCGTCCAAGTCGTACCAGTGACAACCGCTGCGTAGTCCACACCGTCGACCGTCACGGTGACGCTGTCGCCGCTGGTGACCGTTCCACTAAGCGTGACACCGGCGGCGTTCTCGCTTGCGCTGACGATGCCATCCGCGCCGCCGGTCGCATCCATGTCCACGTTGATGACCGTATCGATCACCAGCACGTCCGTCACCGTCGTCGTGCCGTGCCCGTTGCTGATCGTCACTTCAACGGGGGTCGCATAGTCCCCGGTTGCAATCACCTCGGGCGCGAAGGTCACGCTCCAGGTGCCGTCGGCGGCCACCGTGGTGGTTTCCGTGTGGCCATCCACCAGCACCTCAACCGTGGCGCCCGGCGTGCCGGCGCCACCGATTTCGACGCCGTCGGAATGATCGACCGCGTTGACCATGTGATTGACGCTTTCCGTGCCCGAGGTAATCTCGACCACCGGACCGGCTCCGCCGCCGCCGCCACCGTCACCGCCGCCATCGCCGCCCGTTGCGACAATCGCTGCGGCACCGGCGGCCGCGGCGCCGCCAAGCCCAAGCGCGGGCGCCACTGCCCCGAAGGCCGTGCCCAGCATGCCCACTTCGTCATCGGCCGGGACATAGCCTTCGGCCAGCATCACATCGGCGCTGCGCATGAAATACAAATCACCATCGGCGGCGTATTTGCCTGCCCCGGTCTCGTTCAGAACGTAGTTCGCGTAGTAATCCGCACCCGCGCCCTGCGTCAGGTTCACTTCGGTGATATAGCCGTCCGAAGACAGCAGCAGCGTGTTCTCGGCCACGCCCTCAGCCGTGAAATACCCTTCGATCACGATGGTGCGCCCGTCAACCAGCGTAATTTCAAGCGCCTGCCCCTGTCGCGTGTAGGAAATGATCTGCCCCGCCGTCAGGTTCAGCGAAATATCTGCCCCCGACCCGACGATGAGCGACGCCGGATGACCCTCTGCGGCCACGGCACCCCTTGAGATATTGCCCGAATCATCACGGACAACGAAATTGATCGCTGACATAATCTTGCTCCGCCTCAAAATTTGCGACATTTGCCTGCCGCGCTTGTTTTATTGGCAAAACTTTATTCAAGCCGATCGCATTTTTCTAGAAAAAATCTTCCGTCGGGTAAATCACCCCGCGTCAAAGCGGCAAAATTGTGGCATTACAGTGGCTTCCGCCGGTCGAGTGTGACATTTAGAGCACCCCCAAGCAGGATGAGATAGGCGCTCAGGTAAAACCAGACCAGCAGCGCGATCACCGCACCGATGGAGCCATAGACCTCGGTATAGGTGGAAAAGTTGGTCACATAGGCGGTGAAGATCAGCGACACGATCAGCCACAGAATGATCACCAGAAAGGCCCCCGGGGTGATCCAGCCCAGCCGGGCAAAGCGCCGGTTCGGCCCGTAGCGGTAGAGCACGCCCAGACCGATGAACAAGACCGCGATGGCGACGGACCAGCGGATCACTTCAAGCACCACTTCGGTATTGGCATGCAACGGGATGATCCGCAGGATGATCGGCGCCACGAAGACCATGAGCAAGGCGATCAGCGCAATGCCGATCAGGCAGACCGTCATGAACAGGGCCACAAGGACGTGGCGCAGGATCAGGCGGTTGGGTCGCTCGAAAATGGCGTTCAACCCACGGATCAAGGCCGCTACGCCCGAGCGCGCGGACCACAGCGCAATGCCCAGCGAAATCAGCGTGGTCAGCCCCAGCGTGGTGTCGCGGGCGTTCAGCAACCCTTCGATCTGCGCCTCGAACAGGGCAAAGACGCCCGGCGGCATCAACCCTGTCAGAAGGTCGAGCTGCGTCTCGACCACGATGGGGTCCGCGAAGAGGCCAAACAGGGCGATGGTCGCCGCGATCGCCGGAAAGATCGCCAACAGGCCGTAAAAGGCGACCCCGGCCGCGATGAGCCCGGCGTTCTTTTCCGCCAGGTCGTTCATCATCTGAACGACGACATCCCAGACCGTCTTGAACATCAGGCTGCGACCCTAGTTGTCATAGACGGTGACTTCGGGAAGCCCGGTCAGGGGCGCGCCCAGCAGGCGCATGGCGGCCAGCGAAATCTGACTGCCCGAGCCCGCCGCCCCGCCCGAAGGGCGCAGCTCCACGTTCACCGACGTGCCCTGATACTCCACCCGCCCCTGCGTGACCTGAGACACCAGTGGCGTCTTGAACCAGATCCCCGGATCGGTCGGGCTGCCAAGGCTTGCGATGGTCGTGCCCAAGCGCCGCTCACCACCGCTGGGCGCGGCTGTCGCGGCAGCGCGATCCTCGGCGCTGGTGGTGTCGAACTGCTCAACCGTGCGCGCGGTGGGCGGCGGCGGTGGCGGGAAATCCGGCCGCGTCTGGCTGGTGTCGAGCGTCGGGCGGACCGGCGGCGCAAAGCCCGGCCCGCGCGACGGCGACAGGTCCGGCGCTACGGCAGTGGGGGTCGCGACCGCGTCGCCTGCGCCCTGTGGCGATTGCAGCCCGGGGAACGCCCCGTCGGCGCAGGCCCCGAGGGCCGCCAGCGCCACGATGGAAACAACATACTTCATGGCCAAGAACCTAGGGTTGGCCCCTGTCGCTGTCGAGGGTGAATTGGTCGTGCGCTCACTTGCGCCTGTCTGCGCAGCCTCCTAGGTAGGGGGCATGGACACGCCGCTGATCGATCCCTTCGCCCGCGCGATCACCTACCTGAGGGTTTCGGTGACCGACCGCTGCGATTTCCGCTGCGTCTATTGCATGTCCGAGAATATGACCTTTCTGCCCAAGAAAGAGCTTCTGACGCTGGAAGAGCTGGATCGTCTCTGCTCGAACTTCATTCGCTTGGGGGTTGAAAAGCTTAGGATTACCGGGGGGGAGCCTTTGGTCCGACGCGGCATCATGTCGTTCTTTGACGCCATGTCGCGGCATCTGGACAGCGGCGCGCTGAAAGAGCTGACGGTCACCACCAACGGCTCGCAGCTTGCGAAATATGCCGACGATCTGTTCGCCGCAGGCGTGCGCCGGATCAACGTCTCGCTGGACACGCTGGACGACGACAAATTCGCCGCGATCACCCGTTGGGGGCGGCTGCCTCAGGTGCAGCGGGGGATCGATGCGGCCCAGCGTGCGGGCCTGCGGGTCAAGATCAACACGGTGGCGCTTTCGGGCTTCAACGAAGATGAGCTTTTCACCCTGCAAAGCTGGTGCGCCGAGCGGGACATGGACCTGACGTTCATCGAAGTCATGCCCATGGGCGACATCGGGAACGAGGACCGGATCACGCAATACTGGTCGCTCAAGGACCTGCGACAGCGGCTAGAAGAGCGCTTCACCGTGACCGATCTGGCCGAACGCACCGGCGGCCCTGCGCGCTATATCCGGCTGGAAGAGACCGGCCAGAAGATCGGCCTGATCACCCCGCTGAGCCACAATTTCTGCGAAAGCTGCAACCGGGTGCGGATCACCTGCACGGGGCAGATCTACACCTGCCTGGGGCAAGAGGGTCATTCCGACCTGCGCGCCCCCCTGCGCGCCAGCGACGATGACAGCCATCTGCAAACGGCGATCCGCCACGCGATCGGGTTGAAACCGAAGGGCCACGACTTCGACTATTCCCGCCAGACCGCCAGCGGACAGGTGTCCCGCCACATGAGCCACACCGGCGGCTGAGTGGATATTGCACTTAAATAACAATAAGTTACGCAGGCAACCTCACCTACCGCGTGAAGACCTCGCCTGTGGTATCCCAGACCAGACCCGACTTCTCCGCGATGCGGCCCAGCTTGCGATGCACCGAGGCTGCGTTGACGCGGCGTGACACCGTGCGCACCGCGATGGCATGGGTGTCGCCGAAGCCGTCCACCAAGACCGCCTCGAACGGCCCGCGCCGCGTCGGGCCCGCCCGATAGCCCAAGGCGATGTTCTTGCGTGTCAGATCGCTGCACCGGATGTCGTAGCGCAGCAATCGCCGGGCGAAATCCGTTAACGCAGCAATCTGGTCGTCCGACAGGGCACCCCCACGGCTGAGCGCATCAAGCGTCGGGGCCAGCGCGCCCGCCTCGTCGCTGACCCGTTCCGTCACGCAGGCCAGCCCAAGGTCGGTGTCCTGAAATCCGAACATATGGGTGATCGGCAAACGCGCGCCGATCCGTGGCAGACTGAGCGCCGCCCGCGCGTATTCGCGGTACTCCCGAGCGATCAGGAAGTCGCGGAACTTCGGCCCGCGGGCGGCGAAGAACCTGCGCGCGGGTCCGCCCCCGCCCTGATGTTCGGCCGGCACCAGAACTTTCAACAGGCGGTCCGGCTCCGTCGGATGGGCGTGCACCTCGCGTTCAAACCCGCGTGCCAGCGGGGTGGAGTCCGCCAGCACGATCACGTCGCGCGCTGTCACCCCGCCGGCATCCGCTGCTCGACAATCTCCGCCCACCAGCTGCACCCCGCTGGGATCGCATCGTCGTTGAAATTGTATTCCGGATGGTGGACCGCCGCCGTGTCGCCGTTCCCCACAAGGATATAGGCCCCGGGGCGTTCTTCGAGCATATAGGCGAAATCCTCTCCGCCCATCACCAAAGGCGCCTCGGCGCAGGCCCCGGCGACCGAGGCGGCCACATCGGCGGCAAACTGGGTCTGCGCCTCGGAGTTCACCATCACCGGATAGCCCCGGTGATAGGTGACCTTTGCCTGCGCCCCCATGGTCGCGGCCACCCCTTCGGCGACTTCTGTGAGGCGCTTTTCGGCAAGGTCGCGAATGTCCTCGTTCAGGGTCCGCACGGTGCCCTTCAGATGCACCCGCTGGGGGATCACGTTATAGGCCTTTGACGAGCTTTCCATCGAAGTCACCGACAGCACCACCTGCTCGACCGGATCGGCGTTGCGGCTGGCGATGGTTTGCAGCGCATTGATCATTTGTGCGGCGACCACGGTGGAATCGACAGTTTCATGGGGTTTCGCCGCATGGCCGCCCTTCCCCTCGATCTCGATGTCGAACTGGTCGGCGGCGGCAAAGAATGCGCCCGGCCGGATCGCGAAGGAGCCCACCGGCTGGCCCGGCCAGTTGTGCATGCCGTAAACCTCCTGAATGCCGAACCGCTCCATCATCCCGTCGTCGCACATCTCCTTGCCGCCGCCGCCACCTTCCTCGGCAGGCTGGAAAATCACCACAACCGTGCCGTCGAAGTTTCTGGTTTCGCTCAGATATTTCGCAGCACCCAGAAGCATCGCCGTATGCCCGTCATGGCCGCAGGCATGCATCGCGCCCTCGGTCTTCGAGGCATAGTCCAGCCCCGTCTGCTCGTGGATCGGAAGCGCATCCATGTCGGCGCGCAAGCCGATGACTTTGCCGGATTTATCGGACTTTCCCTTGATCACCCCAACAACGCCGGTGCGGCCCAGTCCGGTCACGATCTCGTCACAACCGAAGCTTTCGAGCTTCTCGGCCACGATGGCGCTGGTGCGGTGGGTGTCGAACAGCAGCTCGGGGTTTTCGTGCAGATCACGGCGCCATGTGGTGATCTCGGGCAGCAGGTCTGAGAAACGGTTCTTTACAGGCATCGGGGGCTCCTATGTTCGGGGTTGGCACAATCTGTCGCGGGCGCGCGCGGATGTAAACCGGCCTCGCCCCCCCTGGGCGCCCTGCTCCGGGAACCCAAGCAGCCCGCGCGCCGTTGAGCAGCATGGCAAACAGTCGCGACCTCACGCAAGGGCCGGTTTGGCGCGGCCTCGCTGCCGTTTCCGCGCCCATGTCGCTGGGCATTCTGGGCGTTCTGAGCGTCGGGCTGGCCGATGCCTATTTTCTGGGCCAGCTGGGGGGCGAACCTCTCGCTGCCGTCGGGTTCATCTATCCGGTCACCACCGCGATCACGTCCTTGTCGATCGGCCTCTCGGCGGGGGCGAACGCGGCGATCAGCCAGGCCATCGGACGCCGCGACGGAGAGGATGCGGAAGCCCGCCTGGCCCTTCACGCCGTCCTCATCGGGGTCACACTTGCCAGCATCGTGGCGCTGCTGTTCTTTGCGGCCGCAACGCCGCTCTTCCGCCTGATCGGCGCCACCGACAGCGTCCTGCCCGAGATCAACGCCTATGTCGGGTACTGGGCGCTGAGCTTTCCGTTCCTCGTGCTGATGATGCTCACCCAGGCGGCCTTCCGCGCCCACGGGGATGGCGCACGGGCGGCCATCGTCATGGTCGCCATGGCGCTGTTGAACGTAGCACTGGACCCGCTGCTGATCTTCGGGCTCTGGGGCCTGCCGGATCTGGGCACTGGCGGGGCCGCGCTCGCGACGCTGATCGCCCGCATCGCCGGGGCGGCAGCGGCTATGCTCTGGGCCATCAAGCTGGGCTTCCTGCGCTGGCCCGAGCAGGTTACGCGCAGGTTCACGCACTCCTTGCGGGCCATTGCCACCGTCGGCGGCCCCGCAGCGCTGAGCAATGCGATCAACCCCGCGGGCATGGCGCTGGTCACCGCCGCTGTCGCCACGCTTGGCGAGACCCCCGTGGGCGGCTTCGGCGCCGCCACAAGGGTGCAATCTCTGGCCCTTGTGCCGATGCTGGCGCTGTCGTCGGGAATCGGTCCGGTGGTCGGGCAGAACTGGGGCGCCGAGCGTCCCGACCGCGCCGCCCGTGGTCTGGGTCTGAGCTTCGCGGTCTGCCTCGTCTATGGCCTCGTCGCGGCCCTTGGCCTTTGGGCCTTCGCCGACCCCATCGCGACCCTGCTCGCGCGGAACACCTCCGCCGCGGATCACACGGCGCAATATCTGCGCTACGTCAGCTGGTCCTTCTTCGGCTATGGCTTCCTCGTCACGGCAAACGCGGCCATGAACGCCCGCAACAAGGCGATCTGGTCCATGTCGCTCTCGCTGGGCCGCATCTTCCTGCTTTACCTGCCCGGCGCATGGCTTGGCGTCACGGTTCTGGGCTACACCGGCGTGCTCATCGCGGCCCTGATCGCCAACGTCGGCGGGGCTGCTGCCGCGCTCGTGCTGGCCCGCCACACCGGCCTTCTGCGCTGGGGCAAACCGTCCCGCCCCGCAACCGGAGAACAGGCACAGGCCTGACGGCCCCCTTCTCTGGTTCCAAAATACCTCGGGGGGCGCGCGGCAGCGCGGGGGGCAGCGCCCCCTTCCCTCAACCGCGCCAAGCGTCTATCCCCGCCCCATGACCACCATCCTGTTCAACAAGCCCTTCGGCGTTCTAAGCCAGTTCACCGACGCGAAATCCCCCACCGAACGCCCCACCCTGTCCGGCTTCGACTTGCCCAAGGGCGTCTATGCCGCCGGGCGGCTGGACCGCGACAGCGAGGGGCTTTTGGTGCTGACCGACGATGGCAAAATGCAGGCGCGGCTGTCCTCTCCGAAGTTCAAGACGCCGAAGACCTATCTAGTGCAGGTCGAAGGTGCGCCAACCGACGCCGATCTGGACCCGTTGCGCCGCTCTGTCACGCTTAAGGACGGCCCCACCCTCCCGGCGCAAGTCCGTCTGATCGACCCGCCGAAACTGTGGCTGCGCGAGCCTCCGGTGCGGGTGCGCAAATCGGTCCCCGACCGCTGGATCGAAGTCACGATCCGCGAGGGCCGCAACCGGCAGGTGCGCCGCATGTGCGCCCATATCGGCTTTCCCTGCCTGCGCTTGGTGCGCTGGTCGGTGGGGGCCTGGACGCTGGACGGGATCGCGCAAGGGGCGTGGCGCCGCGTCTAGCGGGCTAGCTGTAGCGTTTCCACGTCTCCATCTCGATCGCCTTGCGCGTTTCGAGTTCGGCAATGCGGGTTTGCAGCTTGCGCCGCGCCTGTGGCTCGCTCACCTCGGCTAACTCGCGTCGCAGGGCATCGATCTCGCGCTGGAAATGTCCGAAGGGGGACATCACACCGCTTTCCTTGTAGACATGGGCGAAAGGATCGCTGTTCAGGCTGGCGGGCTCTATTGGTTTGCCCTGACCGGGCAGGTCTTCCAAAGCCCCCTCGGACTGGGCTTTGCCGAAGGCACGGTCGATGAGGGATTTGAACATGGCGTGTCCAGTCATTCTGCGGCGGACCTGCCCCTTACCTGTGTTCTGCATCGCACAGCGTCAACCCTACCAGTCCCCGATGCAAAAGCCCCGCCGAGGGGCGGGGCTTTCGAGGGCAACAGATTGCTTCAGTCCTAGCCGATCTTACCCAGCAGGCTGTCGAGCGAGGCTTTGGCGTCGCCGTAGAACATCCGCGTGTTGTCTTTGAAGAACAACGGGTTCTCGATCCCGGAATAGCCCGTGCCCTGCCCGCGTTTGCTGACGAAAACCTGCTTGGCTTTCCAGACCTCAAGCACCGGCATGCCGGCGATGGGCGAGTTCGGGTCGTCCTGTGCGGCCGGGTTCACGATGTCGTTCGAGCCGATGACGATGGCCACGTCGGTGTCGGGGAAATCGTCGTTGATCTCGTCCATCTCCATCACGATGTCATAGGGCACCTTGGCCTCGGCCAGCAGCACGTTCATGTGCCCGGGCAAACGGCCTGCAACGGGGTGGATGGCAAACCGCACCGTCTTGCCCTTGGCGCGCAAGCGGCGGGTCAGTTCGGCCACGTTCTGCTGCGCCTGTGCCACCGCCATGCCGTAGCCGGGGATGATGATCACGCTGTCGGCTTCGTCCAACGCCTGCGCCACACCGTCCACGTCGATGGCGACCTGCTCGCCTTCCACGGCCATCTGCTCACCCGCCGGGCCGCCAAAGCCGCCGAGGATGACGCTGATGAAGCTGCGGTTCATCGCCTTGCACATGATGTAGGACAGGATCGCACCCGACGAGCCCACAAGCGCGCCCACGACGATCAGAAGATCGTTGCCCAGCGAGAAGCCGATCGCCGCCGCTGCCCAACCCGAATAACTGTTGAGCATGGAGACCACCACGGGCATGTCCGCCCCGCCGATCCCCATGATCAGGTGATAGCCGATGAACAGGCCCAACAGCGTCAACAGCACAAGGCTGAACGAGCCGCCGCCGGACAGGTAGGTGATGGTGAACAGCAGCGACAGGGCGGCGGCCGCGATGTTGAGCATATGCCCGCCCGGCAGCTTCTTTGCGGCACTGTCGATGCGCCCTGCCAGCTTGCCATAGGCCACGACGGAGCCGGTGAAGGTCACCGCACCGATCCAGATGCCCAGCACCAGTTCGATCTTGAGGATGCCGATCTCGACCGGGGTTTTCTTGATGATCAGCTTGCCGAAGGACGACAGCTCTTCATAGACGCCCACGGGCAGTGCGGCGACGCCTTCGGGCCCCAGAAGCAGCCCGTGCTGCGCCACGACCTGCCCCATGTTGAGGATCATCATGTGCGCGTTGAAACCCACGAAGACCGCCGCCAGCCCGACAAGGCTGTGCATGATGGCGACCAATTCCGGCATCTGCGTCATCTGCACCCGTGTTGCCAGTTGATGGCCCACGGCCGCGCCGCCCGCGATCAAAAGAAGCGACAGCAGCCACAGCCCCGACCCGGGGCCGATCAGCGTGGCGAGCACCGCAATCGCCATGCCGACGATGCCGTACCACACCGCACGTTTGGCGCTTTCCTGCCCCGAAAGGCCGCCCAGCGAGAGGATGAAAAGAACAGCCGCGACAGCATAGGCGGCGATGGTGAATCCGAAGTCCATGTTTCAGTCCCCCCTGATCAAGATTTCTGGAACATGGCGAGCATGCGCCGTGTCACGAGGAAGCCGCCGAAGATGTTGATCGAGGCCATGAAGATGCCCAGCGCGGCAAGAATGGTGATCAGCCAGCCGGTCGATCCGATCTGGATCAACGCGCCCAGAATGATGATCGAGGAGATCGCATTCGTGACCGCCATCAGCGGCGTGTGCAGCGAATGCGCGACGCCCCAGATCACCTGGAAGCCGATGAAGACGCTCAGGATGAAGACGATGAAATGCTGCATGAAACTGGCGGGCGCGATCAGCCCGATCAGCAGCAGCAAAGCGGCACCGATGCCCAGAAGCGTGACCTGTTGCTTGGTCTGCGCCTTGAAGGCGGCGACCTCGTTGGCGCGGATCTCTTCCGGGGTTGGCTCTTTCACGGCGGCCTTGGGTTGGGCCGCGATGGCCTGCACCTTGGGCGGCGGCGGCGGGAAGGTCACCTCTTTGGCGTGGGCGATGGTGGCGCCCCGGATCACGTCGTCGTCCATGTCGTGATCGATCACGCCGTCCTTTTCGGGCGTCAGATCGGTGAGCAGGTGACGGATATTGGTGGCGTAAAGGGTCGAGGCCTGCGTCGCCATGCGGGACGGGAAATCGGTGTAGCCGATGATGGTCACGCCGTTGTCCGTGACAATCTTTTCGTCCTTCACAGTCAGCTTGCAGTTGCCGCCCTTTTCCGCCGCCAGATCGACGACGACCGACCCGGGCTTCATGGCTTTGACCATGTCCTCGGTCCAGAGTTCCGGCGCTTCGCGGTTGGGGATCAGCGCGGTGGTGATGACGATGTCCATCTCGGGCGCCAACTCACGGAATTTGGCGAGCTGCGCTTCGCGGAATTCCGGTGAGGAGACAGAGGCATAGCCGCCAGAGCTCGCCCCGTCGGCCTGTTCTTCCTCGAAGTCGAGATAGACGAATTCCGCGCCCATGGATTCGACCTGTTCGGCCACTTCCGGCCGCACGTCGAAGGCATAGGTGATCGCGCCCAAAGAGGTCGAGGTGCCGATCGCGGCGAGGCCCGCGACCCCTGCCCCCACAACCAGAACCTTGGCCGGCGGCACCTTGCCGGCGGCGGTGATCTGACCGGTGAAGAAACGTCCGAAGTTGTTGCCCGCCTCGATCACCGCGCGGTAACCGGCGATATTGGCCATCGACGACAGCGCGTCCATCTTCTGCGCGCGGCTGATGCGGGGGATCATCTCCATCGCGATGACGGTGGCGCCCTTCTTGGCGGCGGCCTGCATCTTGTCCTCGTCCGCGACGGGGCTGAAGAAGGAGATCAGGGTCTGATTGGCCCGTAGACGCTTCATCTCGGTCTCGTTCGGGACGCGGACCTTGGCGACGATATCGGCGGCTTTCCAAAGGGCAGCGGCGGTCTTGACCACTTCGACGCCCGCCGCTTCGTAGTCCGCATCGGCAAACCCGGCGGCCAGTCCGGCCTTGGTCTCGATCACACACTCATGTCCGAGTTTCTGCAAATCCCGGGCCGAGGCAGGCGTCATCGCGACGCGATTTTCCCCCTCATAGGTTTCCTTTGGTGTGCCGATCTTCATCTCACGTTCCCCTTGGTACCGATGTTTCATTGGTCGTTAACGTCCGGTCATGGGAATCACAAGCGCTTGCGCGGTCGATGCGGCAATCATTTGCATCGGTGACGCAAGATTGTTTCACGCAGGCGCCATCGTCGTCTTTGAGCAGCGGCCAGCCCCCACCGCGCCCGGGGCGGCAGCAAATCGTGTCGGGAATGGGGCGGCGGAGCGATGGCGGCCACGGAATGACCACGGTCGCGCTGGAAACGTCTTGGATTAACCGCAAATGCACCAAATTGCAGCACTAGGTCTGACGTCAAGACACGCGCACCGGGGATGACCCCCTGCGGGATTCGAGCAGTCAGGAGTGAGTATGGCAACAGGTTATCTGGTTTGGCTGGACGATGGGTCTTTGGACGCGGGCGATGCAATCTCGGGCGCGCCATCCGAATTTACTATCGACGAAACGCTTGGCACCGGGTCTTGGCAGTGGTCCGGTTACTATACCGGAAACGGCAGATATTATAATAATATCCCCGACACGGGCGTCTATCACCTCGGGTCGGACGGCAACGTCTATTTCGTTCCCGACAACTACACGATCTCTAACGGATCAGCCACCGCGACCAGCGCACCGGACTATTATGTCCCGGACGGGGCCGTGGACGGCACCGACGGCGATGACGTGATTGATGAAAGCTATGCCGACACCCAGAATGAATCGGTCAGCGCGGGCAACGACAGCGTCGAGGGCGGTCGGGGCGATGACACGATCGACGCCGGTGCGGGTGACGATACGATTTCCGGTGGCCAAGGCGCCGACAGTATCCGGGGTGGTGACGGTAACGATACGATCCACGGGGACGACGCGGGCGAGGTCAAGGGCGAGACGACGCAGCTCAGCTGGGCCGACCAGACCGACAACGGCACCGCGATCAACGACAATGACAGCATCGCCGCCGGGTTCACCGGGGCCTCGGCCAACGGTGAGATTGCCGTCGCGGTCTCGATCGAGGCCGAAGAAAATTTTACCCGCGCCTTGATGGATGAGAGCCAGCGGCTCTACAATTACAACAGCCTGAGTGACCGCTCCTCGATTGAGCTTTATGGCGGCCGCACAGGCGCGGGGCAGAACGCCGCTACCATGTCGATGGACTTTTCGTCCAACGATCCGGCGAATGTCTCGGGCGAGGTGCGCGATGTCACCTTCGGCATCCACGATCTGGATTATTCACGAGGTCAGTTTGTCGATCAGGTGATCATCACCGCCTATGATGCCGACGGAAACCCGGTGGCGGTCACCCTCACCCCCGGCGATCCTTCGACCATTTCGGTCGACAACGCGACCGGCACGGCCACGGCGATCCCCGGCTCCGGCGGCTCGGGCCGGGAGGATTCCGTGACCGGCTTTGTCGAGGTCAGCATCGCGGGGCCGGTGGCGCGAATCGAGATCGACTACAACAACATTGACCCGGCCCACGGAAACCATGCGATCCGCGTGGGCGACCTGCAGATGACGACCATCGGCGTCGACAACCCATCCATCAATGACGACACCATCGACGGCGGCGCAGGCGATGACGTTCTATTCGGCGGCAGCGGCGACGACAGCCTGACCGGGGGGGGCGACAATGACACCGTCTATGGCGGTGAGGGTGCGGACATCGTCGGCGGCGGCACAGGTGACGACTTCCTCGACGGCGGCGCAGGCAATGACACCCTGTTCGGCGGCAGCGGCGCGGACCGGCTGGATGGCGGCCCCGGCGACGACAGCCTTTATGGCGGCGCGGACGACGACACGCTTCTTGCGGGCGCAGGCGATGACACGCTCGACGGGGGCACCGGCTCGGACCGGTTCGAGATCACCGACACTGACGGGCAGGACACGATCATCGGTGGCGAGGATGCCGACGGGCAGGACGTCGACACCCTCTCCTTCAGCGCGCCCGCCTCCGGTCAGGGGATCGACATCGTCGCCACCGGGGACGAATCCGGGACCTATGCGTTCGATGGCACCGCCGCGGGCGGCAGCTACAGCGAAATCGAAGCCTTCGAGGGCACGGACCACGGCGACTTCATCGACCTGCGTCTGGACCACAGCGGGGTGAGCGTTGCCGCAGGCGCGGGCAACGATTCCATCGGCGGCGGGCGTGGGGATGACACCATCGACGCGGGCAGCGGCGCGGATTCCATCCTTGCCGGGGCGGGCGACGACGTTTTCGATCTGGGCTCGGACGGCGCCGGCGGCACCGATGGTGACGCGGATGTGGTCTATCTCGATAACGGGTTCGGCGACGATTACATCATCAACTTCGACGCCCCCATCGACAACGGCGACGGCACCTTCACCGGGGTGGACCGGCTCGACGTCATTTTGCTGACCAGCCCGGACGGCAAGCCGATCAACGTCAACAACGTCACCGTCTCGGACGACGGCGCGGGCAACGCGGTCCTGACCTTCCCCCGGGGCGAGACGATCACCATCGAAGGGATCGATCCGGCCGCTGCGGCCGACCCCTTCTACCTCAACGCCCTTGGCATCCCGCTCAGCGACGGCACCGTCGAAGGCACCGCCGGCGCGGATGTGATCGACAGCGCCTACGTCGGCGACCCCGATGGCGACCGTGTCGACAATGGCGATGCGATCCTTCCCGGCGACACGGGCGACGATGACCTGATCTATGGCTATGGCGGCGACGACAGCATCGATGCAGGGTCCGGCGCGGACGAGGTCTATGGCGGCACCGGTAACGACACGATTCAGGGCGGTGCGGGGAATGACACCGTCTTTGGCGACAGTGGCGACGATATCCTGCGCGGCGGTGCGGGGGACGACACGCTGTTCGGCGGCGCAGGGCGCGATGTGCTCTATGCCGGAGCGGGCGACGATGTGCTTGACGGGGGGACCGGATCGGACACCTTCGTGGTCGGCGAAGGCTTCGGCAACGACACGCTGACCGGGGGCGAAGACACGGGCCCCGCCGATATCGATGTGATCGACGCCGGTGGCATGACCTCCGATGTGACGCTCACCTTCACCGGGGACGAGGCCGGGACGCTCAGCGATGGCGCGAACACGGCGACATTCTCCGAGATGGAGTTGGTGGTGCTCGGCTCAGGCAATGACACGGTCATCGGCGGCGCGGGTGACGATCACGTCTATGCCGGTGCGGGCGACGATACCATGTCCGGCGGGCTTGGCGCCGATACCCTCTATGGCGGTGCGGGCAACGATACGATCACCTTCACCGAGGGTGACGAGATCTATGGCGGTGCGGGCGACGACATCTTCACGCTCGAAGATCTGGGTGAGGCGGAGAACGGCACGATCACCATTGAAGGCGGCAGCGGCTCCGAGACCGGCGGCGACACTTTGCAGCTTGGCACCCTTGGGCAGCTTACCAAGGAGGTGCGCGACAGCTTCGTTGACGATGGCACCGGCAGCTATTCGGGCTCGATCACGCTGGACGACGGCACGATCCTCAACTTCACCGAGATCGAGAACATCATCTGCTTCACGCCGGGCACGCGCATCGCCACGCCCCGCGGTCTCATTGCAATCGAGGACCTGCGGGTGGGCGATCAGGTGGTCACCCGCGATCACGGATTGCAGGCGATCCGCTGGATCGAAGCGCGCCGGGTCCCTGCGGTGGACCGCTTCGCGCCGGTGACGATCCGCAAGGGCGTGCTGGGCGGACAGGAACAGGACCTCATCGTCTCTCCGCAGCACCGGGTCATGTTTCAGGGCTACCGCGCCGAGCTTCTCTTCGGAGAGAGCGAGGTGCTCGTCGCCGCCAAGCATCTAGTGGACGGCATGGACGTGACGCAGGACGAGCGCGAAGCGGTGACTTACATCCACATGATGTTCGACCAGCACGAGATCATCTATGCCGAGGGGGCCGCGACCGAGAGTTTTCACCCCGGCGATATCGGCTTTTCTGCCGTGGGCGACAAGGCGCGGGACGAGCTTTTCGCGATCTTCCCCGAGCTGCGCGCCGATCCCAAGACCTATGGCGCCCCTGCGCGGCGTTGCCTCAAACGGCACGAGGCGATGCTGGTGCGCACCTGATTTGGCGCGTGTCGCGCGCGCTTGGGAAGCGTCGCGTCAGGCGCTGCGGCGGAAGCTCTGCCGACCGTTCGCCCAGTCGCGCGCGGCGTCGCCCAGCCCCCCGAACAGCCGTTTGGACACGGGATCGATCCCGGCCTGATACTCCGGATGCCACTGGACGCTCAGCGTGAAGCCCTTGGCATCGCGCACGTAGATCGCTTCGGGCGTGCCGTCGGGGGCGTGCCCCTCGACCACGATATTGTCGCTGGGGTCAAGGATCCCCTGCCCGTGCAGCGAATTGGTCATGATTTCCGTGGTGCCCATCAGCTCATGAAACTTGCCGCCCTCGGTCAGGGTCACGATATGGCGCATCGCAAACTTCTCTTCCAGCGTGCCGTCGGGCGGCATCCGGTGATTGTCGCGCCCGTCCAGATCTCGGATTTCGGGGTGAAGGGTGCAGCCCATGGCGACGGCAACCTCTTGAAACCCGCGACAAATCCCGAAGAACGGCTGGCCCCGCTCAACGCAGCGGCGCACCAGAGGCAAGGTCAGCCCATCCCGCGCCCGGTCAAAGGCGCCGTGGGCCTCGGTGGGCGGATGGCCGTATTCCTCGGGGTGGACGTTGGGCCGCCCGCCGGTCAGCAGGAAACCGTCGCAGGTCTCAAGCAAATCGTCGAGGTCCACGAGCGTGGGGTCAGCTGGCACAATGAGCGGCACCGCCTCCGCGACATGGGCGATGGCTTCGGAATCCATCATCCCCGCAGCGTGAACGGGATAGTCGTCGTTGACGATATAGCGGTTGCCGATGATGCCGATAACAGGTTTGCGCATGGGGGTCCCTTTTGCACGAGGTTTAGCAAGCCCCCGCGCAAGATCAAACCCCCGGTGCGCATCCAGCGCGCGCCACGCCCTAGCTGTTGCGCTGCGCCTTGAGCTCCAACCGGCGGCGGTGCAGGACCGGCTCGGTATAACCCGAAGGCTGCTCGCGCCCACGGAACACCAGATCACAGGCCGCTTGGAACGCGATCCCGTCGAATGCCGGCCCCATAGGCGTGTAGTTCGCATCGCCCGCGTTCTGCTCGTCCACGACAACGGCCATCTTGCGCATCGCGTCCATCACGGTCTGCTCATCGACAATCCCGTGGTGCATCCAGTTGGCGATATGCTGGGCGGAGATCCGGCAGGTGGCGCGATCCTCCATCAGGGGAACGTCATTGATGTCGGGCACTTTCGACGCGCCGATGCCCTGATCGATCCAGCGCACCACATAGCCAAGGATGCCTTGGGCGTTGTTCTCGACCTCACGCAGGATCTGGTCCTCGGTCCAGGCGCGGTAGCTGGCCAGCGGGATGTCCAGCAGGGCCTGCACATAGGCGCGGCGGCCCCCAGCCTTGAGCTTGTCCTGCACCGCGAAGACGTCAACCTTGTGGTAATGCAGCGCGTGCAGCGTCGCCGCCGTCGGGCTGGGCACCCAGGCGCAATTGGCCCCCGCCTTGGGGTGGGCGATCTTCTGTTCGATCATCGCTGCCATGGCGTCGGGCATGGCCCACATGCCCTTGCCGATCTGCGCCTTGCCGGACAGACCGCATTCCAGACCAATGTCGACGTTCTGATCCTCATAGGCGATGATCCAGCCCTTGCGCTTGATGAATTCCTTGCGGCTGAACGGCCCTGCCTCCATCGAGGTGTGGATCTCGTCGCCTGTGCGATCAAGGAAGCCGGTGTTGATAAAGGCGACACGGCTTTTCGCGGCGCGGATACATTCCTTGAGGTTGACCGAGGTGCGGCGCTCTTCGTCCATGATGCCGATCTTGACGGTGTATTGCGGCAGGCCCAGCGCCTTTTCGACGTGGGTGAAGATACTGTCGGTGAAGGCCACCTCTTCGGGGCCGTGCATCTTCGGCTTCACGACATAAATCGACCCGTGCAGCGAGTTGCCACCCGCGCGGGCGAGGTCGTGCATGGCGATCAGCACGGTGATCATCGCGTCCATCAGCCCTTCGAACACCTCGTTCCCGTCCCGGTCGAGGATCGCGGGATTGGTCATCAGGTGGCCTACGTTGCGCACCCAAAGCAGCGCGCGCCCTTTCAGCGTCAGCGTGCCGCCGTCAGGCGCGGTATAGGTGCGGTCGTCGGCCAATCGACGGGTCTGCGTCTTGCCGCCCTTTTCGAAGGTGGACGTCAGATCGCCGCGCATCAGGCCCAGCCAGTTGGTATAGGCGTCGACCTTATCCTCGGCATCCACGCAGGCCACGGAATCCTCGAAGTCCATGATCGCCGACACCGCGCTTTCCATCTGCACATCGGCCAGTTTCGCACGGTCTTTCGAGCCGATGATATGATCCGCGTCGAATACAAGTTCGACGTGCAGGCCGTTGTTTTTCAACACGATACTGTCCGGCGCGGCGGCATCGCCGGTGTAGCCCACGAATTGCTCGGGCATCATCAACGGGTTGCCATCCACGACCAACGCACCGTCTTCGACGGCGTAGCTCTCCACATCCCCGTGCGAGGCATTCTTGATCGGAAAGGCCTGATCCAGAAACACCCGCGTGCGCGCCACGACGCGAGCGCCGTGACCGCGATCATAGCCCTTGCCCTGCGGCTGGCGGCCCATGGCATCGGTGCCGTAGAAGGCATCATACAGGCTGCCCCAGCGGGCGTTCGCGGCGTTCAGCGCAAAGCGCGCGTTGGTGATCGGCACCACAAGCTGCGGTCCGGGCACACTGGCGATCTCGGGGTCCACATTGGCGGTGTCGATCTCGAAATCCGCGCCTTCCTCGACGAGATAGCCGATCTTTCGCAGGAACGCCTCATAGGCTTTCTCGTCCAGCGGCTGGCCCTGACGGGCGGTGTGCCAATCGTCGATCTGGCTTTGCAGCGTCTCGCGCTTCTCCAGCAGGGCCTTGTTCTTGGGGCCGAAGTCGTGGACCAGCTCCGCCAAGCCCTGCCAGAACGCTTCGGCGCTCACGTCGAGCCCGTCCAGCGCCTGACCCTCGACGAAATCGGCCAGTTCCTGTGCCACCGAAAGACCTGCGCGCTCAACTCTGTCTGTCATGTTACCCGTCCTTTACCTGTCTGTATGCCGTTGCACACTGTTGCGTCAGACCTACGGCCTGACGTCGCCCGAGGCAACCGGCACGATGCCCCGCAGCCCTAAAGCAATTTATCGAATTTCTTGAGAGTTTAAAACGTCGCGCGCTGTCCGGCACCGGCGCGAGCAGTATTGCACCTGTTCCCAGTCGCGCGCCCATTTGCGGCGCCAGACGAACGGCCGCCCGCAGGTTTTGCACAGCTTTGACGGCAGGTCCGATTTGCGACGCATCTTCATGGGGCAAAGTTAGGGCGATCCGCCTTGTGGCCCAGCGGGACGGTGACTAGGTTCCCCGCAACCCCAGCCGGAGGACCCCATGAAAGACGCAAGCCCCCAGACCATTTACCTGAGCGATTACCGCCCCTTCGGCTATCACGTCGACACGGTGCACCTGACCTTCCGGCTGCATCCCACGCAAACCCGGGTGATCAGTCGCATCGCATTCCGTCCCAACACCGAGGCCCCGGGTCCGTTCTTTTTGCACGGGGAGGACATGCAGCTGATCTCGGCGAAGATTGATGGGGTCGCGGTCTCGCCCGAGGTCACCGACAAAGGCCTGACCTGCACCGTGCCCGACGCGCCCTTTGTCTGGGAAGCCGAGGTCGAAATCTCGCCGCAGACGAACACCGCGCTCGAAGGGCTTTATATGTCCAACGGCATGTATTGCACCCAGTGCGAGGCCGAAGGCTTCCGCAAGATCACCTTCTACCCCGACCGCCCGGACGTCATGAGCGTCTTCACCACGCGGATCGAAAGCGACCTGCCGGTGATGCTGTCGAACGGCAACCCCGTGGACCAAGGCGACGGCTGGGCAGAATGGCACGACCCATGGCGCAAGCCCGCCTATCTTTTCGCGCTGGTCGCGGGCGATCTGGCCGCCCATTCGGGGCAATTTACCACGATGTCCGGCAAAGACGTCACGTTGAACCTCTACGTGCGCCCCGGCCCGGATGAGGGGAAATGCGCCTTCGGCATGGAGGCCCTGAAACGCGCCATGCGCTGGGATGAAGAGGTTTACGGCCGCGAATACGACTTGGACATTTTCAACATCGTGGCCGTGGATGACTTCAATGCCGGCGCGATGGAGAACAAGGGGTTGAACATTTTCAACTCCAGCTGCGTGCTGGCCTCCCCGGACACGAGCACCGACGCCAATTACGAGCGGATCGACGCGATCATCGCGCACGAGTATTTCCACAACTGGACCGGCAACCGGATCACCTGCCGCGACTGGTTCCAGCTGTGTCTGAAAGAAGGGCTGACCGTGTTCCGCGATCAGCAATATACCGGCGATCAGGGCAGTCATGCGGTGAAACGGATCGAGGATGCGATCGTGCTGCGCTCGCGCCAGTTCCGCGAGGATAACGGCCCCCTCGCGCATCCGGTGCGCCCCGAAAGCTTCATCGAGATCAACAACTTCTATACGATCACCGTTTACGAGAAAGGCGCTGAGCTGATCGGCATGCTCAAGCGGCTAGTCGGGGATGAGGCCTATTACAAGGCCGTCGATCTTTACTTCGACCGCCACGACGGTGAGGCTGCGACGATCGAGGATTGGCTGAAGGTGTTCGAGGATGCCACGGGCCGCGATCTGACCCAGTTCAAACGCTGGTATTCACAGGCAGGCACCCCGCGCGTGACGGTGACGGACGACTTTAAGGACGGCACCTATACGCTTCATTTCAAACAGGAAACGCCGCCTACGCCCGGGCAGGAGCAGAAGGAGCCGCAGGTGATCCCCATCGCCGTGGGCCTGCTGTCGCCCAACGGGGACGAAGTGATGCCGACCACCATGCTCGAGATGACCGAGACAGAGCAGAGCTTCAGCTTTGACGGGCTTGGGGCGAAACCGGTGCCATCGATCCTGCGTGACTTTTCTGCGCCGGTGATCCTTGAGCGCGCCGAAAGCAACGCCGACCGCGCCTTTCTGATGGCCCATGACACCGACCCGTTCAACAAATGGGACGCGGCGGACAAGCTTGCCAAATCGGTATTGCGGGCGATGATCATAAGTGAAGCGTCCCCCGATCAGGCCTATCTCGACGGGGTGGCAGCGATCCTGCGTGACGACACGCTGGACCCGGCGTTCCGCGCCCTGTGCCTGACCCTGCCGAGTGAGGATGATCTGGCCCAAGCGCTCCATGACGCCGGCACGACCCCTGACCCCATGGCGATCCACACCGCGCGCGAGGCGCTGAAGCTGGCGCTGGCGCAGCACCTGCAAGACACGCTGCCGCGCATTCGGGCGGCCATGACCGTCGAAGGCCCCTACTCGCCTGATGCGAAGTCCGCCGGCAAACGCAGCCTTGGCACAGCCGCGCTCGCACTTTTGTCGCGGCTCGACGGGGGCGCGGCCGCTCAGGCGCAATTTGCGGGCGCCGACAATATGACGTTGCAACTGGCCGCGCTGTCGGTGCTGCTGCAGATCGGCAAGGGCGACGCCGAAAGCGCCGCTTTCCGCGATCAGTGGCGCAACGACCGGCTGGTGACTGACAAGTGGTTCGGCCTGAAGGTCGCCACCGCCGCGCCCGAGGACGCCGCAGCCGTGGCCGAAGCACTGACCCGGGAGCCTGATTTCGACATGAAGAACCCCAACCGCTTCCGCGCGGTGTTCGGGGCGCTCGCGGGCCACAGCGCGGGGTTCCACCACCCCTCGGGCGCCGCTTACGACCTGCTGGGCGACTGGATCAGCAAGCTGGACGGGATGAACCCGCAGACCGCCGCGCGGATGACCACGGCGTTCGAGACGTGGCGGCGCTACGATGCCGACCGGCAGGCGAAAATGCGGGCGGTGCTGCACCGGATTGCCGCGACCGACGGTCTGTCCCCTGACACGGCCGAGATGGTCAGCCGCATTCTGGGGGACGCAGAGTAGCCCACGCTGAGGCCCGCTTTTGCAGTGCGCTTAGTTGACGTCCATCGTCGACAGGGCCGCTTGCACGATGGGCCGCGCGCGGGGCCGGATCGACTGCTGCGGCACGGGAACCTGACAATACTCCTGCTGCCGCGTCCAGGCGGCCATCTCGGCGATCTTGCTGCGATGGGTCATCGGCCCCCAATCCGCCGCGACGCCGCGCCAGCGCGTGTCGCGCAGGGCGATGGCATTGTCCCGCGGCACGGTCACATTCATGATGCGGATCGCGCAGGACAGGTTGTCCTCGGGGTCTTTCAACGCCTCCCCCGTGGTGGCGCGGCAGCCGTAGCGGCGGGCCGTATCGGGGTAGATTTGCAGCAGGCCGTACCAAAGATTGCCCCCGCCCACGGCAGTCGGACGATAGGTGCTTTCATGTTTGGCCAGCGCCGACATCATCCCCACCCAGAAGGCGCGGCGCAGATGTGGCGGGTTTTGCGCATAGCCCGGGCACCAGGTCTCGATGTCGCGGGGCACGGTGTCGTCCAGCCGCTCGCCGTGGCTGCGCAGGGCGGCCAGCGCAGCGCGGGTCCAACTGGCGCTGTCGCCGCGGAAATCCCACCGGGCGTCGGGGATGTAGTTCACCCGCATCCTCGGACGCACACTCGGGTTCTGGGAGATCACCACCGGATAGCGGATCATGTGCACAGGGCGCGGGTTGGGCCGATGGGCGCGCAACGCCGCCTGCGCGGCCTGCGCACGCTGCTGCTCTGCGTCGAAGCGCGACAGGGGGCGGGTGTCGGTCTGCGGTCCGCCGATCGGCCAGTCCGTCGGACGGTCGGAGAAATCGGCAACCGGCTGGGCCAGCGCCGACGTGGCGAGAGTGACCGCAAGAATCCCCCCCAGGAGAGACTTGAGTGCAAACATTTGCGGGACCATGGCCAGTGTTTCCGCAAAAGGCAAGAAAGCGGGCCCCCTGCCCGCCCGCGCGGGCGAATTTTCGCGCGACGGACGGGCCAGAGGGGAGATTCAACCGTCCTCGGGACACCGCGCCGCTTGAAGCCCGCACGGCTTGGCCCTATTCAGACCGTGAAATTCAACGCCGGAGCCCAGCCATGCTTGACCTGACCTACGACAGCCCGAAGCCTAAGACGATCGCCGGAGCCACCGGCGATTGGGAGCTTGTGATCGGGCTTGAGGTCCACGCGCAGGTGGCGACCAAGGCCAAGCTGTTCTCGGGCGCGTCGACCCAGTTCGGAGCCGAGCCCAACAGCAACGTGGCGTTCGTCGACGCGGGCATGCCCGGGATGCTGCCGGTGATCAACGAAGAGTGTGTGGCCTCTGCGGTCAAGACGGGCCTTGGGCTGAAAGCGCAGATCAACCTGACGTCGGCGTTTGACCGGAAGAACTATTTCTATCCGGACCTGCCGCAGGGCTATCAGATCAGCCAGCTTTACCATCCCATCGTCGGCACTGGTGAGGTGCTGGTCGAGATGGGCGACGGCACGGCGCGCAACGTCCGGATTGAGCGCATCCACCTTGAGCAGGATGCGGGCAAGTCGATCCACGACATGGACCCGGCGATGTCCTTCGTGGACCTCAACCGCACCGGCGTCGCCTTGATGGAGATCGTGAGCTTCCCGGACATTCGCGGGCCGGAGGAGGCCGCCGCTTACGTGGGCAAGCTGCGCCAGATCATGCGCTATCTGGGCACCTGCGACGGCAACATGCAAAACGGCAACCTGCGCGCGGACGTGAACGTTTCGGTCTGTCGTCCCGGCGATTACGAAAAGTTTCAGGAGACTGGCGATTTCGGTCACCTTGGCACCCGCTGCGAGATCAAGAACATGAACTCCATGCGGTTCATTCAGGCGGCGATTTACCACGAGGCACGGCGCCAGATCGCCATTCTTGAGGATGGCGGCGCAATCACGCAGGAAACCCGCCTTTACGATCCCGACAAGAACGAGACGCGGTCGATGCGCTCCAAGGAAGAGGCGCATGATTATCGCTACTTCCCCGATCCCGACCTCCTCCCGCTTGAGATCGAGCAGGCCTGGGTGGATGACATCGAAGCCTCTTTGCCCGAGCTTCCGGACGAGAAAAAGGCGCGGTTCATCAAGGATTTCGGCCTGAGCGACTATGACGCAAGCGTGCTGACCGCCGATGTGACCAACGCCGCCTTCTTCGAGGAAGTGGCCGCGGGCACCGACGGCAAGCTGGCCGCGAACTGGGTCATTAACGAGCTTTTCGGCCGTCTGAAGAAGGACGACAAGACTATCCACGACAGCCCCATTTCCGCCGCGCGGCTGGGCCAGATCGTGGCCTTGATCAAGTCCGACAAGATCAGCGGCAAGATCGCCAAGGACGTTTTTGACATCGCCTACACGCAGGACCGCGACCCCGACGAGATCGTGAAGACCGAAGGCATGGAGCAGGTCACAGACACCGGCGCCATCGAAGCCGCCGTGGACGAGATCATCGCTGCCAATCCCGCGCAGGTGGAAAAGGCCAAGGCCAACCCGAAACTCGCGGGCTGGTTCGTCGGTCAGGTGATGAAGGCCACGGGCGGCAAGGCGAACCCGGCGGCCGTGAACAAGATGGTCAGCGCCAAACTGGGGCTCTAGGGCTTTTGAAAGGTCTTCGGAATGTTTGAATACAAGGTCGTGCCCTGCCCCCGCAAAGGGCTGAAGGCCAAAGGCGTCAAAGGGGCCGAAGCGCAGTTCGCCCATGCGATGCAGACGGCGATGAACGAACAGGCGGCTGAAGGCTGGACCTATCTGCGCACGGACACGTGGCCCATGGACGAACGCCAGGGCCTGACCGGCAAGACCACCACGTTCCAGACGATGATGGTCTTTCAGAGAGTGGTGCCCGCACCGGAAGATGACACGCCAACAGCCGGGCTGATCGAGGATCAGTCAGGCGGTGCCGGGGGCGCAACCGACGTCGCCGAAACGCCGGATGCCCCCGACAGTCAGCCCCCTGCCGAACACGAGCGTCCAGAGACCAAGGAGGTCTCGGCCGATGCGGAACACTTAAGCGAAACGGATGCGCAACCGGACGAGACACCGGACACACCGCCCGAGGACGCCGAAAAGCCGCGCGCCTAAGCCCGCCGCGCTCCGCCGTCAGTCGATCTGCAACGAGAGCGCGTGGATGCGACCGATGATTTCGGGGCCAAGGGCGTCATGAATCGCCCGGTGTTTGGCAATCCGCGACGCGCCCGCAAGTTCCGGCGCGGTCATCTCGATGCGCCAGTGACTCTCGCCCGATCCATCGTCGCCCGCATGTCCCGCGTGCAGATGGCTCTCGTTGATGACCGCCAGCGACGTTGGCGAAAACCGCCCCTCAAGCGCTCTGCGAATTTCCGCTTCCATGCTCATTATTTTAACTCCTGCCCCTTCAATCCTGTGCCGTTTGGTTTAAAGTCTGTCGGCCGAGTCGGAAAGGTAATGCCATGAATAAAGATGATCCCTTCGGGTTTAATATGTCGGTTTCGGCCAGCAAGAAGAAGAACCCGCGCGGCCGACGCGGGATGTCCGGCGCGTCCGAGACGTCCACCCGCGTGTGCGAGAAGCCCGGCTGCGAAGAGGCGGGCAAGTATCGCGCGCCCAAGAACCCCGATGTGCTCGATGATTACTACTGGTTCTGCAAGGAACACGTGCGCGAATACAATCTGGGCTGGAACTTCTTCGACGGCACGACCGAGGCCGAGATCAACGCCCAGCAGAGCAAGGATCGCGTGTGGGAGCGCAGCACCAAGCCGTTCCACAAATCCGACGAACAGCGCGCCTGGGCGCGGCTGGGTGTCGACGATCCGCATCAGGTGCTGGGGCAGAACGCCACCCAGAACCCCGGCAAATCTGTCACCGGCTCGACCCGCAAGCTGCCCGCGACCGAACGCCGGGCCATCGAGATCCTTGAAGCCAAGGATCACTGGACCAAGGCCGAAGTGCGCAAGGCTTACAAGAAGCTGATCAAGGTGCTGCACCCGGACATGAACGGCGGCGACCGCTCACAGGAAGAGCAGCTGTCCGAAGTGGTCTGGGCCTGGGACCAGATCAAGGCCAGCCGACATTTCCGCACCTAGGCGCGATCAGACCAGCCGCCCGCGCAAGCGGGCGGTGAGGCTGTCGTTCGGGTCCACGGCCTTGGAATCGGCGACCGCGAAAATGGAATCCCGTTCGCGCTGATAGACCCCCATCAGGATATGCACCGCGATCAGGTTCGTGGCCCAGAGCAGCGCCAGAAGAGGTGCGCCCAGCAGGGTCACGCAAACGATGAAGGGTCCGAACATGGTGCCGTAAAGCGGCAGCGACAGGGTGCCGCCGATCACCGCGCCGATAAATGTGACCCAGATCGCACCGGCGACGCCCCGCAGGGCGCCCGCGACCCCCGCCTGCCCCATCCGGTCCCCGGACAGGAACAGCGCCGCCAGCCCGCCAAGGGCCGAGGCGGCGATGATCCAGAGCTGATAGGCGCTGATCCCGTCAAAGACC
Source organism: Thalassorhabdomicrobium marinisediminis (assembly GCF_003072065.1). Lineage (GTDB taxonomy): Bacteria > Pseudomonadota > Alphaproteobacteria > Rhodobacterales > Rhodobacteraceae > Octadecabacter > Octadecabacter marinisediminis. The sequence continues at coordinate 282,427 of NZ_QCYG01000004.1, read as the reverse complement.
GAGGCGCCTTCAAGGCGCAGCACGGCCAGAAACCCAAGTCCTGCGCTGCTGATCCCCACGACCAAAAAGGCCAACGCGCGGGCGCGTTCGCCTTCGGAAAATTCGCGGTCTCGGCGCAGGGACTGGCGCATGGGCTCTCCGACGGTTGAACGGAGATTTTGACAGCGCTTTGCGGCGCCGGTGTGGCGCTTGGAGCAAGTCTGGCGAACGGTTTGTTTCACAGGCCGCGACAGTGGCTACGCCGCGCGGAACACCAGACTTGCACCGTTCAGACAATGACGCAGGCCCGTGGGCGGCGGGCCGTCGTCGAAAATGTGCCCCAGATGGCTGCCGCAGCGGTCGCAGTGGCATTCCGTGCGGGTCGTGAACAACGTGTTGTCGGGCTTCGTCCCGATCGCATCGGGCAGCACGTCATAGAACGAAGGCCAGCCGGTGCCGCTGTCGAATTTATGCGCCGAGGTATAGAGCGCCTGATCGCAGCCGCGACAGTGATAGACACCGTCGGCGTAGTTCGCATCAAGCGGTGACGATCCGGCCCGCTCGGTCGCCTCCTCGCGCATCACGCGGTATTGCAGATCAGTCAGCATGGCCCGCCACTCGGCCTCGCTGCGCGTGACCTCGAACGGGCCCTCGGCGGCCATCGTGCGCCCTGCGCCAAAGGCGGCGGCAAGAGCGGTCAGGGAGAATGTGCGACGGTTCATGGGATGTTCCTTTGCGGTGGTCTGAAGAGCATAGGCCCTGCGCCGCGCGCGTGGGACAGTTTTACGCGCGGCGCACGGGCTTGTGACCGAAGGGTGAGACGAAGCCCCCCGGTCACAGGGTCACGCTTACTGCTTGGGCAGCATCACGCGGTCGATCACGTGGATCACGCCGTTGGACTGATCGACGTCAGCGATGGTCACAGTGGCCATGCGGCCGTTCTCATCGGTGAGCGTGATGTTGTCGCCGTCCATCTCGGCCATCAGCGTGCAGCCGCCAAGGGTCGGCACGGGATGCGCGCCGCCGTCATCGGCGATCATGCCGCCGATGGCGTCAGCGAAGACTTCGGCGCCCACAACGTGGCAGGTCAGGATCTCGGTCAATTGATCCTTGGCGCTCGGCTGCAGCAACGCGTTGAGGCTGTCGTCCTCGATCATGTCGAAAGCGTCATCTGTGGGGGCGAAGACGGTGAAGGGGCCCTCACCGGAAAGCGTTTCCACAAGGCCTGCGGCCTGCACTGCGGCCACAAGGGTCGTGTGGATCGGCGAGTTCACGGCGTTCTCGATGATGTTCTTTTCGGCCAGCATTTCGGCGCCGCCCACCATGGGGTTCGCGGCATGGGATTCGGCGAAGGCGGCCCCAGCGGTGAGGGCAAGGGCAGTCGCGGCGGTGGCAAAAGTTTTAAGGGTCATAAGTAGCTCCTGTCAGTTCAACATCTTGGGGCGCTTGATTGCGATCCCGATGCCCGAAGCTACGGATGCGGTCCGACAGGAGTTTCAGATGTTTCAGAGGCTCACCGCGCTGTGAGACTGGCGTGACCTCAGCGCTAGATCCGGCTGACCGGACCGGCGGCCAGAACCGACCCCGTCGCGGTGCCGTCCGGTGCGCCGCCGATCGGTTCATCCGTGATCGCAAGGACCGCGTCGCCAAGCGTCGCACGCAGATCGGCGGGCACTGTGAATTCTGCGATGCGGCGGTCCTGCGGCAAGACACCAAGCGAGATCGGCGCGGCCTCTCCGACGATGATCCAGAGCTCAAGATCGCGGCCGGGCGGACGTTCCCCGATCTGGCGCTCGACGAACAGGCGCCCCCCCTCGTCTACATAGGCGGCGGCGACGACAAGGCTGCGATCCTCGGCTGCAAGCTGGGCCGTCATCGTGGCGGTGGGGCCGGGCTGGTCCTCAAGCACGCCGAAGTCCAGCGCCACCAGCAGAACAAGTGCCGCTGCCAATGCACCGAAGACCGCGTGCAGCAGGCCAAGCTGACGCCACAGGCGGCGGGGGCCGGAGCCATAGGCGCGGGCTTCAATCTGTTGGAATAAACCCGCAGGCGGCGTCACGGGCGCGATCCCCTCGGTCAGGCTGGCAAACCGTTTGTCCCAGGCCTCAACCCGATCGGCAAAGGCCAGATCGGTGCGCGCGCGGCGTTCGGCTTGGGTCTGCTCCTCTCCGCTCAGCAGACCAAGGCTCAGCTCGGCGGCGAGCATCTCGTCGCCGTCGGGGCCGTCCTGATATGGCAGGTCTGCATCGGTCATCGGGTCAAACAGTCTTTCAAACTCATCAGGCTGCGGCGCAGCCATGTTCGCATGGTGTTGAGCGGCACATCGTGGCGCGCCGCCAGATCGGCGTAGGTGTCGCCGTCAAGATAGGCGCCACGCACGGCGGCCGCCCGATCCGGCTTCAGCTCATCCAGGCAGCCATCGATCCGCGCCCGGTCCGAGGCGTCAATGGCAAGCGCTTCGGGGCCCTTGGCGCTGTCGGCCACCTCGGGGGCCTGATCCAGCGGGGTGGCGGGCCGGTCCCGGCGCAGCCGGTCGATCGCCCGGTTGCGGGCGACGGTGGCCAGCCATGTGATCGGACTGGCCCGTCCGGCGCGGAACGACGACGCCCCACCCTGCCACAATCGCAAATATACATCCTGCAAGACATCCTGTGCTGCTGCGCGGTCCTTTAAGACACGCAGGATGATCCCGAAAAGTTTCGCAGAGGTTGCCGCATAGAGCGCTTCGAACGCAGCACGGTCCTGCATCGCCACGCGCAGGATCATCTTTTCGATGTCGCTTCGTGTTGTCATCCGCACCTCGGCCCGCTGTGCCGCCACCATGGCAGATCGAACGGCAGGCGCAAGCGCGGCGCGGGCCTTCCCCTTGCGGCTGGGCGCTATATGTTGCAAGTCAAACAGCAACAGTCCCGAAGAATTCTTGTTAAGCAAAGGCAGCTAAATGGCCGACGGCACCCTCGACCCGATGATGAAACCCACCGAAGAGATTTCCGTGCGCGAAGTCTTTGGCATCGACACCGACATGAAGGTGAAGGCCTTTGCCGAAGGCACCAGCGACCGCGTGCCCGCGATTGATCCGACCTACAAGTTCGATCCCGACACGACCTTGGCGATCCTTGCGGGCTTCGGCTACAATCGCCGTGTCATGGTTCAGGGTTACCACGGCACGGGTAAATCGACGCATATCGAACAGGTCGCCGCGCGGCTGAACTGGCCCTGTGTGCGGGTGAACCTCGACAGCCATATCAGCCGGATTGATCTGATCGGCAAGGATGCGATCAAGCTGCGCGACGGCGTGCAGGTGACTGAATTTCATGAAGGAATCCTGCCTTGGGCCCTGCGCAACCCGGTCGCCATCGTGTTCGACGAATACGACGCGGGCCGCGCCGATGTGATGTTCGTGATCCAGCGCGTGCTTGAAACCGACGGCAAGCTCACGCTGATGGACCAGAACGAGATCATCACCCCGAACCCCTATTTCCGCCTGTTCGCTACGGCTAACACCGTTGGTCTCGGGGACACGACGGGCCTCTATCACGGCACCCAGCAGATCAACCAGGCGCAGATGGACCGTTGGTCGCTGGTGGCGACGTTGAACTATCTCAGCCACGACGCGGAAACCGCCATCGTGCTGTCCAAGGCACCGACCTTCAACACCGACAAGGGCCGCAAGATGGTCAGCCAGATGGTGACTGTTGCCGATCTGACCCGCACGGCCTTCATGAACGGCGACCTTAGCACCGTCATGTCGCCCCGCACCGTCATCGCCTGGGCCGAGAACACGCGCATCTTCCAGGACGTGGGCTATGCCTTCCGGCTGTCCTTCCTGAACAAATGCGACGAGCTGGAACGCCAGACCGTGGCCGAATTCTACCAGCGCTGCTTTGACGAGGAACTGCCCGAAAGCGCCGCGAGCCTGAGCCTCGGGTAAGCAGGTCATCATGAGCAAACCCAGCGACAACCCAGCCGATCCGTTCAAGAAGGCGCTTGCCGAGGCCACGAAGGTCATGGCGGACGATCCGGAGTTGACGGTCAGCTTTACCGTCGACCCTCCGGGGGCGACGGCCGAGACCGTGCGCCTGCCGCAGGTGAGCCGCCGGATGACGCGGGACGAGGTGTTGATCGCGCGCGGGACGGCGGATGCCTATGCCCTGCGCCACAAATACCACGACGCGGGCGTCGCCGCGAAATACATGCCGCAGGGGCAGATGGCGCAGGACCTTTACACCGCGATGGAGAATGCGCGGGTCGAGGCTGTGGGCGCGCGGCACATGCCGGGCACGGCGGGCAACATCGACGCCAAGATCGGCAATGAGGCGCTGCGCAAGGGCTATGACCAGATCAAGGACGCCTCCGAAGCGCCGCTGGCGACCGCGGCGGGCTATCTGATCCGCCACATGGCCACGGGCCGCGACATGCCGCGCGGTGCGGCCAATGTGATGGACCTGTGGCGCGGGTTCATCGAGGACAACGCGGGCGGCACGCTGGAAGGGTTGGAAGACACCCTTGAGGATCAGACCGCCTTCGCCAAGTTCGCCCGTCAAGTCATCGCCGATATGGGCTACGGCGACCAGCTGGGCGACGATCCGGACGACATGGGCGACGACGAAGACGAGGCGGAGGCCTCGGACGAAGAGGATCAAGAGCCCGAGTCCACAGGTGAGGACGACGGCGACGAGGACGAGACCGAAGGCACCCCCGAACAGTCGCAGGAAGAACAGCAGGACACCGCCGAGGCGCAGGTCTCGATGGATGACACCGCCGAGAGCGACATGGCCGAAGAGGCCGAGATGCCCGACGGCGAGGCCCCGATGGAGCCCCCCGCCCCGCAGCCCATCTCGGACGCGGACCCGAACTATATCGTCTATACCACTGAACACGATGAGGAAATCGGCGCCGAGGAGCTGGCGGAACCGGCCGAGCTGGAACGGCTGCGGGCCTACCTCGACCAGCAGCTTGAGCCGTTGAAGGGTGCGGTCTCACGTCTGGCGAACAAGTTGCAGCGACGCTTGCAGGCGCAGCAGAACCGGTCGTGGTCGTTCGATCAGGAAGAAGGCATTCTCGACGCGGGGCGTTTGGCGCGGGTGGTGGCGAACCCGACCACGCCGCTGTCCTTCAAGGTCGAACAGGACACCGAGTTCCGCGACACCTGCGTGACGCTTCTTCTCGACAATTCTGGCTCCATGCGGGGCCGTCCGATTTCCATCGCCGCGATCTGCGCCGATATCCTGGCACGGACGCTTGAACGGTGTTCGGTGAAGGTCGAAATCCTCGGGTTCACCACGAAAGCCTGGAAAGGCGGGCTGAGCCGCGAGGAATGGCTGGCCGAGGGGCGCCCGCAACAGCCCGGCCGCCTCAATGACCTGCGCCACATCATCTACAAGAGCGCCGACGCCCCTTGGCGGCGCAGTCGCGACAACCTTGGTCTGATGATGAAAGAGGGGTTGCTCAAGGAGAACATCGACGGCGAAGCGCTGGAATGGGCGCACCGGCGTCTGGCCACCCGCCCCGAGGCCCGCAAGGTGCTGATGGTGATTTCCGACGGCGCGCCGGTGGATGATTCCACCCTGTCGGTGAACCCTGCGAACTACCTCGAGAAACACCTGCGCGACGTGATCGCCATGGTCGAGAAACGCCGCGCGGTCGAACTCGTCGCCATCGGCATCGGCCATGACGTGACCCGCTATTACGACCGCGCGGTGACGATCACGGACGTGGAACAGCTGGCCGGTGCGATGACGGAACAGTTGGCGAGCCTGTTTGACAACGATCCGCGCAAACGGGCGCGGGTGTTGGGGATGCGTAAGGTCGGCTGACGGGATCGCTTGTGGGTGATGTGCGCCTCCGGCGGGGATATTTTCAAAGCAAAGATGAGGCGGGTATGTTTCAAACCTTCGACGTGACCTCAACGCCGGAGACCGGCCCGGCCCGGTTGCAGGCCCTGCGCGCGGAGATCGCCCAGCGCGGGTTCGATGGCTATCTGGTGCCCCATGCGGACCGCTTTCAGGGGGAATATACCGCGCCCAGCGATGAGCGGCTGGCGTGGCTGACCGGGTTCACCGGGTCGGCGGGCTTCTGCGCGGTGCTGCCGGACGTGGCGGGCGTCTTCGTCGATGGACGCTACCGGGTGCAGGTGCGCAGCCAGGTGGCGGATGTGTTCACGCCGGTGCCCTGGCCCGAGGTGCAATTGGCCGATTGGCTGAAGGAAAAAATGCCAGACGGTGGAAAGTTGGGGTTCGATCCGTGGCTCTACACCGTCGCACAACTGCGCGACCTGCGCGACGGTTTGGAGGGGCCGGCGATCACGCTTGTACCGAGCGACAACCTTGTGGACGTGGTCTGGACCGACCGCCCCGCCCCGCCGCGCAACCCGGTCAAGGTGCAGCCGGTCACCCGCACCGGGGAGGCGTTTTCCGACAAGTGCCGGTGGTTGGCCGAAGCGCTGGAACAGGCCGGACAGCGCCAGGCGTTCATTGCACTGCCGGAGTCGATCTGTTGGCTGTTGAACCTGCGCGGCAGCGACATTCCCCGCAATCCGGTGTTCCACGCCTATGCGGTGCTGGCCTGGACCGGCGATGTGCACCTGTTCACCGATGCGCAGATCGATGCGCAAGTGCGCGCCCATCTGCAGTCGGGCGCGATTGAGGTGACGCTCCATCCGCTGGCCGAGGTGGTCCCCTATCTGGCCGGGCTTGACGGGGCCACGGTCCAGATCGACCCTGCCTCAACGCCGCAGGCCATTCTGGACGTGTTGGACGGGCGCGACGCGGCAAAAGTCGTCGAAGCGCAAGATCCTTGCATCCTTCCCAAAGCCCGCAAGACCGAGGTTGAGATCGAAGGAAGCCGCGAAGCGCACCTGCGCGATGGGGCGGCGATGGTCCGCTTCCTGGCCTGGCTGGATGCTAAGGCACCCTCAGGCGATCTGACCGAGATCGACGTGGTCCGCAAACTCGAAGAGTTTCGCCGCGACACCAACGCCTTGCAGGATATCTCGTTCGAGACAATCGCCGGGGCCGGGCCGAATGGCGCGATTGTCCATTACCGGGTGAACGAGCTGACCAACCGCGTAGTCCATCCCGGCGAAGTGCTGCTGGTGGATTCCGGGGGGCAATACCTTGACGGCACAACAGACATTACCCGCACCGTAGCTATCGGCGACGTGGGCGAAGAGGAGCGGACCAGTTACACCCGCGTTCTGCAGGGCATGGTCGCGATCAGCCGGGTGCGCTTCCCCAAGGGCGTGCGCGGCTCGGACCTTGATGCTTTGGCGCGCTATCCCTTGTGGCTGGCCGGTCAGGACTATGATCACGGCACCGGGCACGGGGTCGGGGCGTATCTGTCCGTGCATGAGGGGCCGCAGGGGCTGTCGCGCCGGTCCAGAACGCCCCTTGAAGCGGGAATGATCCTGTCGAACGAGCCGGGCTATTACCGCGAAGGGGCCTTTGGTATCCGGATCGAGAACCTGATCGTCGTGCGCCCCGCTCCGGCCTTGCCCGGCGGCGATGCCGGGCGCGAGATGCTGCATTTCGAGACGCTGACCCATGTGCCGCTGGACCGGCGTCTGATTGATGTGACGTTGCTGTCCCATGACGAACGCGCTTGGATTGACCGCTACCATGCTGATACGCTGGCGCTGATCGGACCACGGGTGGAGGGGTCGGCCCTAGAGTGGCTGACCGCCGCCTGTGCGCCGCTTTAACAACATTTGGGAGAATTGAGACTATGGCCGAGAAGATCACTATTGCGCCTGCCAAGGGAAATTGGGTCGTGCGCGCGGCGGGGGCGGTTCTGGGGGAAAGCCGCCGCGCACTGACACTGTCCGAGGGGGACCATCCGGATGTGATCTATTTCCCGCGTGAGGATATCTCGATGGCGCTGTTCGACCGCTCCGAGACGACGTCGCACTGCCCGCTGAAGGGCGAGGCGCGGCACTACAATCTGGCGGCCAAAAGCGGCACCGTGACCGATGCGGCGTGGTCTTACGAGGATCCCAAGCCCGAGGTGGCCGAGATCAAGGGCTATCTGGCGTTTTACGGCGACAAAGTCGCGGTCGAACAGGTCTAGGAATGTTCTTCTGCCGCCGTGGCTGACAAGGCGCGGTTGAACGCGCGCAGGGCATCCACCTGAAACAACGCGCCGCGCAGGTCCGGCGGGCCGTCGCCTGCGGCTGTCACCACAACGGGGATGAAGCTTGAGCCAGTGGATTCCAGCAGCGGCATCGCGCGGTCAAGGGTCATGTCTTCCGAGACATAGGTGCCTTCGCGGATCAGTGCCGCGCAGGCGTCGGGATCGGCCGCGCGCGGGTGATCCATGCTGCGCATGACGCTGGCCACCTGAAAGGTGCTGAGCAGATAGGCCTGCGGGCCGGCGGCAAGGTGGACGCCGCGCCGCTCGAGCTGGCTGAGAAAGAAGCTGCGATCCACCAGCCGCGAGGCCAGCGCCGAGGACAGCGAGACCGAGACCATCACCGCGATGCCCGTTTGCCAGTCGCCGGTCAGTTCGAACACGATCAACGTGGTCGAGATCGGCGCGCCCAGAACCGCCGCGGCCACCGCCCCCATTCCGGCCAGCGCATAGAGCGTGCCCTCGCCCGAGACATCGGGGAAGAGGCCGGTGGCCACGATGCCGAAGGCCAGACCGGTCAGCGCCCCGACCATCAGCGACGGAGAGAACACGCCGCCCCCCATGCGCCCCGCCATGGTAATCGCCACCGCGACGATCTTGATCGCCACGAAGACCACGGCCTCGTGCATCAAGAGCCGCCCGGTGAGCGCGTCCGACGTCGTCTCATAGCCGACGCCGATGATATGCGGATAGAAGATCGCCAATGCGCCCAGCAAGGTGCCCGCCACCACCGGGCGCAGATAGCGCGGCAGCTTCAGCCGCGCCTGCACCGCGTTGCCGATCCCGTCGGCCCAGAAGATTGACCGCATGAACACCACCGAGATCACGCCGCAGAGCAGGCCCAGCAGCAGGAAGGCGGGCAATTCACCGTAAAAGGTGATGACGTCCTGATTGGGGATGCGGAACTCGGTCACGTCGCCGAAGACCAGCCGGTTGATGACGGTCCCGGCGACCGAGGCGATGACAATGGGCGCGAAGGCATGAACGGCAAAGTGGCGCAGCACGACCTCAAGCGCGAAGAGCGCCCCGGCGATGGGCGCGTTGAAGCTGGCCGAGACCGCCGCCGCCACAGCACAGCCCAGAAGGTCGCGCCCGGTGATCCCGTCGGCGTTGATCCAGCGACTCACGTAGCTTGAGATCAGCGCCGCAAGGTGGACGACCGGCCCTTCGCGCCCCGTCGAGCCCCCGGTGGACAGCGTGATGAAAGACGCCGCGGTCGAGGCCAACCCCTTGCGCCGCGACACGCGCCCGTCGTAAAGTGCGGCCCCTTCGATCACGTCGGCCACCGAACGCACCTGATTGTCATCGGTATAGCGGTTCAGGATCAGGCCCACGGCCAGCCCCCCGGCCATCGGGATCAACAGGATCCACCACCAATCCAGCGCCGACGCGGCGGAATGCAGGTGCGCGACGTCGTCGGTTCCATAGAGCCAGGTCTCGATGGCTTCGATGCCGAAGCGAAAGGCGATGGCGCCCAGCCCCGCCGCGATCCCGACGAGCAGCGCGATGAACCAGAACTGCACCTCGCTGGGGCCGCGCGTGCGCACGATGCCCCACGCCCTGCGCCAGACCCGAAGGGCATCCCGCAGCCCCCGTCTGATCCAGGACCCCTGTTCGGCCATGTCGTTCCCCCGGTCTGGTGCGGCCCTGCGACGGGCCGTGCGTGCCTGTGTCGTTGTAAGCGGCTCTACCCCCCTGCGGCAGAGCGCGTTGCCAGTGTTAGGGGATCGCCGCACGGGGGCCAACCCCGTTCTGGTAGCCCCTTTGGACAGGCCGCCCGCGCCCAAGGGTGACCCGGGCCGCCCTTTCGGCTATGATCTCCCTCGGGAGTAGGAAAAGCGTATGGATCGGAAGACCGACCCTTCGACCGATGACGTGATCGACCGCATCTATGAGGTGGCGGTGGACCCGTCGCGGTACGAGCGGCTTCTGGATCATTGGGAAGCGATGATCGCCCCCCGGCGGACCGGAGCACCGACCCGGCCGCCGGAGGTCGTCGGGCTTGACGCTCTTGCCGGGCACCTGGAGCGGGCGGATCAGGTCCTCGACCGGGTGATTGCCAGCGACCGGGCCAAAGGACCGCAGCCGTTGCTGGACGCGATCGAATGTTCCGCCGCCTTCGCCATCGACCACGGGCTGCGCGTGGTTGCCTGCAACCAGGTTGCGGCTGACCTGTTCGAGCTTCAGGGCCGACCGGCTGCGCGGGATCTGTCCCTTCCCGGCGGGGCCGCGGGCGAGATATCCGATCAGGCGGCGCGTTTGTTTCGCACCGCTTGCGACGCACCCGTGGTGATCCGCGCCCGGTCTGACGGCTGCGGGCGGGTGATCGTGTTCCACCTGCGCCGCGCCGAGACCGGAGACGGGGAGAGCTATGTGCTTGTCATCTCGTCGGATGTGCATTGGCCTGACGGGTTCTCGGACATGCTGCGCGGGGCCTTTGATTTGACCCCGGCGGAGGCGGATGTGCTGCGCCTGCTCACGCGGGGCCAGACGTTGCAACAGATCGCCGAGACGCGCAGCCGCAGTCTCGACACGGTGCGCGCGCAGCTCAAGTCCATCATGGCCAAGACCGAGACCCGCAGCCAGACCGAACTGGTGCGCCTGACCCTTTCAACGTTGGAAATTACGCATTTCTCGCATCAGGCGACCCGGGCCGAAACCGAACTGTCGCGGGGCTATGACCGGCTTGCGCCGCTGCCTTTCCAGCGTCTGACACTGCCCGATGGGCGCCGGATGGATTTTCTGATCCTTGGGGATACGGCCGGGCGGCCCCTGCTCTATTCGCCTTTGGATTACGGGTTGGTGCGCTGGCCCGCCTCGGCCGAGGCCGAAGCCGCCCGCCGGGGCATCCGGGTGATCGTGCCGGTGCGTGCGGGCTACGGCAGCTCAGACCCGATCCCGCGCGCGGCGCCTTACGTGCCGCAGCTTTGCGACGATCTCGCGGCCCTTCTGGACCATCTGGGCGTGGCGCGGGCCCCCTTCCTGACGCTGGGCGGGGACAGTCACATCGCCGCGCGGTTCAACAGCCTTCACCCCGAACGCATGACCGCGCTGGTCGCCTGCGCCGGGGTTCTGCCACTGACCCGGACCGAGCACTACGAGCGGATGGACAAATGGCATCGCTTCATCCTCGCCGGCGCCCGTTTCACGCCGCATCTGCTGCCATTCATGGTGAAAGCGGGCTTCGCGCTCGCTCACAAACTGGGAAAGGTCGGGTTTCTGAAAGCGGTTTACAGCAAGTCCCGCGCCGATATGCATGCCATCGCGGATGCGGAGATCCGCGAGGCCCTGCTTGTGGGGTCGGACGTGGCCCTCTCGGACACCCACAGCGCCCATGACGCCTTCGCGCGCGAGGTGATCGCCCATGAAACCACCGACTGGACCGACGCCGTCCGCGATCTGGAAGACCGTGTTCCCGTGACCTTTATGAACGGGTTGCAGGACCCGCAGGTTGCGCCCGAGACCTTGGCGGATTTCAAGCAGGATTATCCGTGGATCGACTTCGAGGTTTTTCCCGACGCAGGGCAGCTATTGTTCTTTGCCAACTGGCAAGCGGTGCTTGACCGGCTTGAGCCGCATCTGGCGGCGCGGTGAAATTACCCTGTTTGGGGTAAGCGGGCCCTGCGCGAATTGCCTAACGTGATGGTCATAGAAAGACTCGCTTTTCCACCCGGTCCCACGGACCCAGAACTGATTACCGCTCCGGTGATGCGCTGCACCGTAACACTTTTATTTCAAACGAACGCCGAGAGGTCGGCGCAGGATACGGCCGCAGGATGGCAATGACGCGGGTATTGCAGCGTTAAACATCAGGCGGCCGGTTCTGTTGTGGGTGTCAGGCGACCAACAGGGCCTTGGCTGCGGCGCGGGCTTCCTCGGTGATTTTGTCGCCCGAGAGCATCCGGGCGATTTCGTCGATCCGCTCCCCCTCGTGCAGGCCGACGACCGTGGACAGGGTCGCATCCTTCGTCTGACGTTTCTCCACCCGCCAATGATGATCGCCCAAGGCTGCGACCTGTGGGCTATGGGTGACGACCAGAACCTGCCCCTGCGCGGCCAGTTGCGACAGCCTGCGGCCCACCGCGTCGGCCGTAGCGCCGCCAACGCCGCGGTCGATCTCGTCGAAAATCAGCGTCAGACCGGATTGCGGGCCGGTCAGGCAGACCTTCAGCGCCAAGAGGAAACGGCTTAGCTCCCCGCCCGAGGCGATCTTGCCGATGGGGCCGGACGGCGCGCCGGGGTTGGTGGCGACGGTAAAGGCCACCTCATCCACGCCGTCCGGGCCAGCGGTTTGCTCGGTCACCTCCGTAGTAAAAACCGCGCGCTCCATCTTCAGCGGCGAGAGCTCTTTCGCCATCGCTTTGTCGAGCTTCGCCGCCGCTGCGCGGCGGGCCGAGGTGAGCGCTTCGGCCTGCGCATCATAGGTGGCTTGCGCGTCGCGCACCGCGGCTTCGAGATCGATCAGGTCGGTCGCCCCCCGGTCGAGCGCCTCAAGCCGGCTGCGCAGACCCTCGGCAAAGGTGCCCAGATCGTCCGCCAACACGTCATGTTTGCGGGCCAGACCGCGGATCGCAAAAAGCCGTTCTTCGACCATTTCCAGCTCGTGAGGATTAAAGGCGAGCGCGTCGATACAGGCCTCCACGCCGCTTTGCGCCTCGCTCAGCTCGGTCATTGCGCGGTCCAGCGCGGCCAGCGCGCCCTCAAGCGTGCCATCGGCCTGCCCGGCGGCATCGGCCAGCCAACGGGCGGCATCGCCCATGTTGCCTTCGGCCCCGTCGAGCCCCAGCGCCTGCTGGGCTTTCATGATGTCTTCGCCAATCTTCTCGGCGGCCTGCATGCGCCGGCGTTGCTGGTCGAGTTCGGCATCCTCGCCCGGTTCCGGCGACAGCGCATCGAGTTCAGCCACCGCGTGGCGCAGGTAATCCTCTTCCGCGCGCAGGGCGGCCACGTCGGATTTGGCCTGCTCCAGCGCCGCGCGCGCTTCAGCCAAACTGCGCCAGGCTTGACGCACCTTCGCCACCTTGCCGGTCAAACCGCCGAAGTCATCCAGCAGCAACCGGTGTCCGCGCGGGTTGAGCAGGCCCCGATCATCGTGCTGCCCGTGCAACTCGACCAACGTCTCCGAGACGGCCCGCAAAATCTCTCCGCTGACCCGGCGGTCGTTGATCCACGCGGTCTTGCGGCCATCGCGGGTGTTGACGCGGCGCAGGATCAGCGCGTCGTCATAGGCAAAGCCCGCCTCATTCAGCACTGCCCAAGCAGGATGGCTTTCGGCCAACTGGAATTCGGCCACAACCTCACCCTGAGCCGCGCCCTGCCGCACAAGTTCGGCCCGCCCGCGCCAGCCCAGAACGAAACCCAAGGAATCCAGCAAGATCGACTTGCCCGCGCCCGTCTCACCGGTGAGCACGTTCAGACCCGGCTGGAACGCAAGCTCCAGCCGGTCAATGATCAACATGTCCCGAATATCAAGGCTGCGGAGCATTGCGCCTAGCCTAGAGCCATTCGCCGCGCACCATCTGGCGATAGATGGCCGACAGCCAGTTGTCCCCGATCGAGCGCATCTCGAGCCCCTGCCCCGTCAGCAGCGCATAGCTGTCCTGATACCACGGGGTCGACTGGTAATTGTAGCCAAGGATCGCGCCGGCGGTCTGCGCTTCTTCCACAAGACCGAGGGAGAGATACGCCTCAACCAGACGGTGCAGCGCCTCGGGCGTGTGGGTCGTGGTCTGGAAATCCTCAACCACCACGCGGAACCGGTTCACGGACGCGGCGAAGTGATCGCGCTTGAGGTAATAGCGCCCCACTTCCATCTCTTTCGCGGCCAGATGGTCGAAGGCGAGATCGAATTTCAGCTCGGCCGAGCGGGCATATTCGCTTTCGGGGTAGCGTTCGATGACAACGCGCAGCGCCTGCAGCGCTTCGAATGTCAGCGCCTGATCGCGGCCGATCTCGTCAATCTGGTCGTAGTAGGACAGCGCCAGCAGGTATTGCGCATAGGCCGCATCCTCATCCGCGGGATAGAAGTCGATGTAGCGTTGGGCGGCGGCGCGGGAATTGGGGTAATCCTCATCCCGGTGATAGGCGAAGGCCTGCATGATCAGCGCCCGTTTGGCCCATTCGGAATAGGGGTAAAGGCGCTCAATCTCACCAAAATAAACGGCGGCGTCATCGGCCTGTCCGCTTTCAAGCTTGCGTTCGCCCAGCTCGAAGATCTGCTGCGCGGAATAGGCTTCAAGGTTGGCTTCAGGCCCGCTGTCGAAGGCTCCGCACCCTGCCAGTAGCGCCAGCGACACGACGCCGCTTGCCAATCCAATTCGAAGTTTCTTTGCACTGCTGCGGCCTGACATGAAGGCGCCCCCGCTTTCAATTATTGTTCGGATCGCTCCGGTTGGCACAGGTCTAGCATACAAAATTAAGGTGCAAAACGCCTTTTGCATCCCCGCCTTCACCTTTGCATGAGGGTCGGTCCCGCAAGCGCGTTCAGAGGACCTGTGGCGCATCCGAAGAGCGCAGCCCAACCCCGGGCAGGCGCGCCTCGGTCTGGGCGTCCACTTCGGCCCAACCCCAGGCATCGGGATCGTCAAACAGCGCGCGCAACAGGGCGTTGGTGACGGCGTGGCCCGCCTTCGATCCGGTGTAGCGGCCAAGGATCGGCGCGCCGGCGGTATAGAGGTCGCCAAGGGCGTCGAGCATCTTGTGGCGCACCGCTTCGTCGGCATGACGCAGCCCGCCGGGGCTGAGCACCTTGCCACCCTCAACGACGACGGCGTTCTCGAGCGTGCCACCCAACGCCAGACCATTGGCCCGCATGGCGTCCACATCCCGCGAACGGCAGAAGGTGCGGCTGTCGCACAGCTCACGCACGAAGGCGCCGTTCGACATGTTAAGCGTTTTTTCCTGATGGCCGATGGCGCGGTCGGTGAAGTCGATCTCGAACCGGATGTGCAGCGTGTCCGACGGGTCGAGCCGCGCGGTGGCGTCACCGACGGTGACCGAGACGGGCTTGCGCACCTCGATCACGCGCAGGGGGCGGTTCAGGCGGCGCACGCCCGCCCGCAGGAACCCCGCAACGAAGGGCGCGGCAGAGCCGTCCAGAATGGGCACTTCGGGGCCGGTCACTTCGATCAGGGCGTTGTGGATGCCGCACCCGGCCAGCGCCGCCATGATATGCTCGATGGTCGAAACGGAGGTGCCGAAGGCGTTCTCGATCCGGGTGTTCAGAGGGGAGACGATGACATTGGACCAGAGCGCCGGAATGTCGGCGTTCGCCCCCGCGGGGGTGTTCGCGGCAACATCGGCGCGGCGGAAGACGATGCCATGATCGGCAGCCGCCGGATGCACGACGACGGACACAGGCTCTCCGAGGTGGAGGCCCTTGCCTTCGAATGCTACGGTTGTGTCGATCGTTGTCTGCACGGGTCCGGCCTTGTTTGTGGTTGATACAGTCCTAAGCACCGGGGGCGGTTCCCTCAACACACAGATTGCAACGGTTTGAAACATGGGCGCCGGATTGGGGCGCAATCTTGCCGGATTCATTACTGCAACGCAGCAAGCCCTTTATAAACATAGAAAAAGGGCCGCAACTTGGCGGCCCTTGGGAATAAAATGTGACCTTGCGTCACGTGCTTCAGTTAGCCTGACGGCGCAGGAAGGCGGGGATTTCGATCCGCTCCTGATCGGGATCGACGTCCGCTTCGTAGCTTTCGGCAGGCGCTTCGTCGCGCAGGCTGGCGACCGAGGGCTGGGCCCGTTCACGCGGTGCACCCTCGGCGTGGCCGGTCATCCGGCTAATCAGGCTGTTCAGACCACCCATGCGGGGCTTTTCGGCCTCGGCGGGGGCGGCCTCCTGAGCCGGTGCAGGGGCGCTGCGCTGTGCGGCTGGCGCGCTGCGCTGCGCGGCGGTGCGCAGACGGTCCAGCGTGTCCTGGCTTGGCGAACCAGCGGCGGGACGCTGGGGCGCGACGAAGCTTTCGGTCGGCGCTTCGATCGCCGCAGGCTCGGGGCGCGGCTGGTAGGCGGCGGGCGGCAGGTCGTGGTCCGCAGCAGCAGCGGCGGCTGGCGCGTCGAAGGTCGCCTCATGCTGAGCGGCTGCATCGTCAAAGAGCGTGGGCTCAGGCTGCGCGGCCACCGCAGGGGCGGCTTCCGGCGCAGGTGCCGGAGCGGGCGCAGGTGCCGGAGTTTCAGCCACCGCAGCCGGGGCCTGCTCTTTGACTTCCGCGCTCACCTGCTGCTTGAGCGGTGCGGCCATGGGGCGACGTGGAACGGGAATGTCGTCGGTCTTGGCGACCGCGTCGATGCCCGTGGCCACGACGGAGACGCGCATCTTGCCTTCCATGCCGGTGTCCAGCGTGGAGCCGACGATGATGTTCGCATCGGCATCGACCTTTTCGCGGATCTTGTTCGCGGCTTCGTCGAGCTCGAACAGGGTCAGGTCATAGCCGCCGGTAATGTTGATCAGCACGCCGCGCGCGCCTTCGAGGCTGATTTCGTCCAGCAGCGGGTTGGCGATAGCTTTTTCGGCGGCCTGAACGGCGCGGTCCTGGCCCTCGGCCTCACCGGTGCCCATCATGGCCTTGCCCATCTCGTCCATCACCGCACGCACGTCGGCAAAGTCGAGGTTGATCAGGCCGGGGCGGACCATCAGGTCGGTCACGCCCTTCACGCCCTGATAGAGTACGTCGTCGGCCAGCGCGAAGGCTTCGGTGAAAGTGGTGTTCTCGTTGGCGAGCCGGAACAGGTTCTGGTTGGGAATGATGATCAGCGTATCGACCACCTTTTGCAGCGCTTCCAGACCATCGTCGGCCTGCTTCATGCGCTTGCCGCCCTCGAACTGGAACGGCTTGGTGACGACGCCCACGGTCAGCACGCCAAGCTCACGCGCGGCCTGTGCGATGATCGGGGCCGCACCGGTGCCGGTGCCGCCGCCCATCCCGGCGGTGATGAAACACATGTGCGCACCGGCAAGGTGATCGACGATCTGCTCGATGCTTTCCTCGGCTGCGGCCGCACCCACGGTGGCACGCGCACCCGCGCCCAGACCTTCGGTGACTTTCACACCCATCTGGATTTTCGCGTCCGAGCGCGACTGTTGCAGCGCTTGGGCGTCGGTGTTGGCAACGACGAATTCAACCCCTTCGAGCTGCTGCTCGATCATGTTGTTCACCGCGTTGCCGCCTGCCCCGCCGACACCGAAAACGGTGATACGGGGCTTGAGTTCTTCCTGTCCGGGCATAGAGAGGTTCAATGTCATGTTCTGTCCGCCTGTTTTGAATATGCCCGTCCCACCGAGCGTTCTTGACTGAATCTTTCTGCGACTTTAACGGTCACGCCCCGAAGGGTCACGGAAAAACTGCCAAAAAACCGCAAAATATGGCCCTGTTTCCGTCATTTTCCGCCGTATCTGGGTGTTTCGGCGAAATCTTGCGTATCACCAGTTCTCCCTAAACCATCTTACCGCTCGTTTCAGCGACCGCGCCGGATATTTCTCGGCCGGAATATCGAAGTCCCACCACTCGTCCTGGGGGTGCGCCGCGAAAAGCGACAGACCCACAGCGGCCGAAAAGGCCGAGCCTGTGGCCGCCTGCGGAAGACCTTGCACGCGCAGGGGGCGCCCCAGCCGGACCTGTTGCCCGAGGATCTTGCTGGCCAGCCCGTCAAGCCCGGGGATCTGGCTTGCGCCGCCGGTCAGGACGATCTGCTGGCTGGGCAGATATTCGAAGCCCGCCGCGTCCAGACGCAGCCGCACCTCTTCGAGAATTTCTTCCACCCGGGGCCGCATGATGCCGATCAGCTCGGCGCGGCTGACCGTGCGACGGTCGTGTTCCCAATCGCCGGTGTCGCTGCCGATCTCGATCATCTCGCGGTCGTCCATTCCCGTGGCCAGCACGCCGCCGTAGAAGGTCTTGATGCGTTCGGCCATGGCGGGGGCCACCTGCAACCCCATGGAGATGTCCGAGGTGACATGATCGCCGCCCATGCGCACGCAGTCGGAATAGATCATGTGTTTGCGCATGAAGATCGACAGACCGGTTGAGCCACCGCCCATGTCGATGCAGGCGGCCCCCAGTTCCTGTTCATCCTCAACCAAGGACGAAATCCCCGCCGCATAGGCCGAAGACGCCAGCCCCGCGAGCTCGAGGTCGCAGCGTTTGATGCAATACAGCAGGTTCTCGATCGTGCTGGCCTCGACGGTCATCAGGTGCATGTCCGTGGCAAGGGTCTGCCCGATCTGCCCGCGCGGGTCGGCCAGACCGCTGCGGTGGTCCAGCGCGAAATTGATCGGCTGGGCGTGCAGCACCTCGCGCCCCTCACCGATATCCGGCACCTCGCATTCGGCCAGCACGCGGCCGATGTCGCCTTCGGTGACCACCTGTCCCGCGACTTCGACCTGCCCGTCCAATCCGTAAGAGCGGGGCCGCCCGCCCGACAGGCAGGCAATCACGTGATCGACGCGCACATTGGCCATCTTCTGCGCCGCCTGCACCGCGGTGCGGATCGCGCGCTCGGTCTCGGCCATGGCGTTGACCTCACCAAAGCGGACGCCACGGGACCGGGTCGTGGCCGCACCGATGACCCGGAACGAGGATTGCCCCGCCATGGAACCGACGCCGTCCGCCTCACCAAATTGCTCCGGCCCGTCGAACCGCAACACCAGACAGGCAATCTTGGATGACCCGACATCCAGAATTGCCACGACACCGCGTTGCATGGCCGCTTGACGCATGTTCCGCATGGCGCGCTGGGATTGGTAGAGATCTCGCATCGTTTGTCCCTCTTCTTATTCTTGTTCGGCACTTGTCTGGCGCAAGGTCGCCATGGCCCGTTCGTTCAACCTGAGTGTCGGGCGGTGCGCGTGGCGCATGTCGACCGTGGCCACGTCCCGCTGCAAAAGCTCTTGCACCTCATCCAGCGCGACGACCCGCTCGAACGCGGCGACGGCCCCGGTCGTAGGCAGCAGGATGCGCTGCCCGTTGTCGAGGATGACGTCCCAGCGGCGTTCCCCCATCCGGACCACGCCGCGCATCCGTGCCCGCAACGGCCCGGCGACTTCGTAAAGCTCCAGCCCCTCGGCCAGCGCGTCGCGCGCGCCGTCGCCGGTGATCAACGGCAGGTCGGGGCGGTCCGCGCGGGCGATGATGTTCTGGATCAGCACCCCGTCGGCATCCACCAGTTTCAGTCCATCGGGCACCCGGTAGACCGCAACCGGCTGACGCTGGGTCACGCCCACCTGCAGGATGCCACCGGGCCGCACCCGCAAGGTGGCCTCGGCCACCGCTGGCAGGGCGGCGACGGTCTGGCGCATTTCCTCAAGGTCCAGATCGAAACTCGAAATCGGAAACTCCACCGGCAGGACCGTCCGGATATCCTTGGCCAGACGTTCGTCCGCGCCGTCAATCGCCATCAGCTTGACCATGAATTCATCGCGCTGCTGGATCTGCGATTTCATGTCTGCATAGGCGTCCAGCAACATCTGCCGGTTCGCCTCGCGCGCGGTCCAGCCGGCGACCAAGCCGCCCACGATCAGCAAGGGCACCCCGACCTTGAGCAGCCGCCGGAACCCCGGCGTGAGCATCAGTCGTTGGTAACGGTAGCCCCAGCGCGATGGCGCGGGATCGCGGCGTGGCGTGTCGGGCTTCAGCGGTCGCATGAGGCATCCTCCACCATCCAGGTCATCAACTCGGGAAAGCTGATGCCGCAGAACGCCGCCTGTTCCGGCGCCAGTGACGTGGGCGTCATCCCCGGTTGGGTGTTCGTCTCAAGCAGGATCAAACCGTCAAGGCCACGGGCTTCGTCCCAGCGGAAATCCGTGCGGCTGAGCCCGCGACAGCCAAGCGCATCATGGGCGCGCTGCGCATAGTCCAGACAGGCGTCGAAAATCGGTGCCGGAATGTCGGCTGGCACGACATGCTTGGACCCGCCCACCCCGTATTTCGCGTCGTAATCATACCAGCCATCAACGATGATGTCGGTGACCGTCAAGGCCCGGTCGCCCAGCACGGTCGTGGTCAGCTCGCGCCCCGGAGCAAAGGCCTCGACCATCAGCCGGTCGGGCATGTCATCGGCCAGCTTCGGCGGGCCGTTGGCCACGTCATGCACCAGATAGACGCCGACGCTTGAGCCTTCGTTGAAGGGTTTGACCACGTAGGGCGGCGGCATCACGTGCCCGGCCGTGACCTCGGCCTTGTCGGCCAGCACGCTCTGCGCGAACGGCAGACCCGCCGCGCGGTAGATGTCCTTGGTCTTCTGCTTGTCCATCGCCAATGCCGAGGCCAGCACGCCCGAATGGGTATAGGGCAGACGCAGCCATTCCAGCACGCCCTGCACCACGCCATCCTCGCACCGGCGGCCATGCAGCGCGTTGAACACCACGTCGGGCCGGACCTCTTGCAGGCGCGACACAAGATCGTCGCCCGCGTCAATCGCGACCACCTCGTATCCCGCCTCTGTCAGCGCGGCGATACATTCGCGCCCCGAACTGAGCGAGACTTCGCGTTCGGCCGACGGTCCGCCCAGAAGGACGGCTATGGTTTTGGGTGTCCTGCTCGACACGCGACCACCTTTTCGCGGACCTTTGCGGCCCGTCTGTTATGGACCCTAGGGCCCGAATAAGTTCGTTACCGTGCCCCTGCCTGTGGGGCGGTGATCCGTTTCAGGGGATCAGACTGTCTGCGCCTTCTGCGGGGCCGGTTCGCCGACCCTCATGATTTCCCACTCTAGCGTCAGACCGCTTGTTTCGTAAACCTTTTTCCGCACCTCCTCGCCAAGCCCCTCAAGGTCGGCGGCTGTGGCGTCCCCGGCGTTGGTCAGAAAGTTGGAATGTTTGGGATTCATCACCGCCCCGCCCCGTCTGGCCCCGCGCATTCCGGCATCGTCGATGACCTTCCACGCCTTGAGGTCCATGCTGTCGTCAGCCTCCCCGGTCGAGGAATAGCCCGCCGGATTGCGAAAGGTGCTGCCGGCGGTGCGGTCCTTGGTCGGCTGGCTTTCGTCGCGCTTGGCCAGTTGGAGGGCCATCCGCTCTTCCAGCGCTTCGGGCGCCCCGCGTGGCGCCTTCAACGTGGCCGACACGATCACCGCCCCCTCGGGCAGGTCAGACGACCGATAGGCCAAATTCAATTCCGCCGCAGGCAGCGTTTTTGCGGTGCCGTCGCGCAGAACCACGTGCACCTCTTGCAGCACATCAGCCATGTAATCGCCGTAGCAACCCGCATTCATCCGCACGGCTCCGCCGATGGCCCCGGGGATGGTGCGCAGAAACGTCAGGTTCAGCCCCGCGGCGGCAGCCTTACGCGCCACATGGGCATCCAGCGCCGCAGCCCCGGCGCGTACCAGATCGCCGTCGATGTCGATCCCGTTGAACCCGCGCCCCAGCCGGATCACCACCCCGCGCACGCCACCATCACGCACGATCAGGTTCGAGCCCACCCCCATGGGAAAGACCGGAACGTCTTCGGGCAAAGCCGCGAGAAACGCACACAGATCCTCTTCATCCGCGGGCTGGAACAACACATCCGCCGGGCCACCGACCCGCATCCATGTCAGGCTGGAGAGGTCGCGATCCGGCGTCAAAACGCCCCGCACATCTGGCAAATCACTCATCATCATGGCCCCTGTTACCGCGCCCCAGCAGGACTGCCAAGTCAGGACGGGCGTGCGCGGCCAAGGGTCCGGCGCACCCAGCGCAGAAGATAGATCACCGGCCACCGCAGAATGCTCGCGCCGGCGATCAGGAAGGCGAGACCGATCCAGAGGCCGTTCGCATAGAAGATGCCCCCCAGCAGCGGCACACCAAGCGCGATCAACACATAAGCCCGGGACCAGTGATTGTCGCGGCTTGGCACCAAAGCCAGAACGTTGGCGGCCACAAGCCAGACACAGCCCAGCGCAACCCAGATCATTCGGACACCTCTGGCGTGCGCCCCCGCAGCCGCGCGTAGATGTATTTCAATGGATTGCGGAACATCGACACGAAAGCGGCAAGCCCCAGCACACCCCAGACCCAGCCATGGACCACCGCCAGCCAGAGGATCAGGACCGGCGCGAGCACCAGCAGCGTGATCCCCGGCACATATTGCCTGCGGATCGGCAACAACGCGGTCAGCGTCGCCGCCAACACCCAGACAATCGCCGCCAGAACCGGACCGCTCAGCCCCATGCCGCCTCCGTCTTCTTTGGTTCAAAAATACCTCGGGGAGCGCGAGGGGCCGGCCCCTCGCCCCATCGGCGATCCTGTCCGTCGAATGTCATCACAACATCCCCCCCAACACCAGCCGTCGCACCGGACGGGCCAGCAAAAGCCCCCCGCCCATCGCCCCCAGTGCCAGGGTGGCCTCTCCGGGGTTGTGTTGCATGTGAACGATCATCATCGCGAAAAAGGCAATCGAAAAGGCCCAGAGCAGACGGCGCAGCCATTTGATGATCGGCAGGACCGCAACCAGCACGATCGCGGCGACGATCAGCCACTCGTAGGTCACGCGGACAGCCGCTCCGGCAGGGCGTTGGCCCAGCCCGATATTGACCCCGCGCCAAGGCAGACGACCATATCGCCGGGCCGCGCGTGGCTGCGCACCAGCTCGGCCAGCCCGTCTTCGCCGTCAATGGCCAGTGCATGACGATGGCCCGCGCGGGTCATCCCGGCCACCAGATCATCCCGCGTCGCCCCCTCGATCACCTCCTCACCGGCGGCGAAGACCGGCGCGATGGCGGCGATGTCTGCATCGTTGAAACAGCCGCAAAACTCGTCGAAATGGTGATGCAGGCGGGTGTGGCGGTGGGGCTGGTGGACGGCGATGATCCGCCCTTCGCAAGCCTGCCGTGCGGCCTTGAGCACGGCGGCGATCTCGGTCGGGTGGTGGCCGTAGTCGTCGATGATGGTCACGCCGTCCACCTCGCCCACGCGGGTGAAACGCCGGTTGACCCCGCCGAAGTTCGCCAGACTGTTGCGGATCTCCTCGCGGGACATGCCCAGATGCCGCGCCACGGCCACCGCCGCCAGCGCGTTCGAGACGTTGTGATCGCCGGGCATCGGCAGCGTGCAGCCTTCGATTTCCAGCCCCTCGGCCTGTAATTGAATGTCGAAATGCGCCAGACCGTTCTTGTAAGTCAGATTGACCGCCCGCACGTCCGCTTGCGAGTTGAAACCATAGGTCACGACCCGCCGGTCGGTGACCTTGCCCACCAGCGTCTGCACATCCTTGTCGTCGGTGCAACACACCGCCAGACCGTAGAAGGGAATGTTCGACACGAAGTCATAAAAGCCGCGGTGCAGGTTCTCTTCGGTGCCCCAATGCTCCATGTGCTCGGGGTCGATGTTCGTCACGATGGCAATCGTCGCGGGCAGCCGGTTGAAGGTGCCATCGCTCTCGTCCGCCTCGACCACCATCCATTCGCCGTCGCCCACCCGCGCGTTGGACCCATAGGCGTGGATGATCCCGCCATTGACCACCGTGGGGTTTAGCTTGCCCCCGTCCAGCAGTGCGGCAACCATCGTGGTCGTCGTGGTCTTCCCGTGGGTGCCGGCAACGGCAATGTTGGATTTCAGGCGCATGAGTTCGGCGAGCATCTCGGCCCGGCGCACCACGGGAAGCCCGCGTTTGCGCGCCGCGTCCAGCTCGGGATTGCCTGCCTTGATCGCGCTCGAAATCACGACCACGGCGGCATCGTCGACGTTCTGTGCGGTCTGCCCCTCGAACACATAGGCACCCAGCTCGGACAAGCGGCGGGTGATCGGCGTCGATTTCAGGTCCGATCCCTGCACCACATAACCATGCCGCAGCAGCACCTCGGCGATGCCGGACATGCCAATACCGCCGATCCCGACGAAGTGGATTGGTCCGACATCAAGCGGGAGTTTTGTTGCGGCGTTCATGGGTGGCGTTCCGTCCATCGGTTGCGTGTCCCGTTCTTTACGCCGCAGGCGCGGCCAGTTCTAGGGTCATATCCACCAGCGTCTGGGTGGCGTCCGGTTTGCCCGCCCGCTGCGCCGCCAGCGACATCTGCAGCGCGGCGTCCGGATCCGACAGAATGCTCTCGATCTGCTCGGACAGGCTGTCCACATGGAACAGCTTTTCGGGCACCATGATCGCTGCTCCCGCCTCGACCAGTTGCCGCGCATTGGCGGTCTGATGGTCCGATGCAGCTGCTGCATAAGGCACGAGGACGGAGGGGCGCCCGATCACGCTGAGGTCCGCGATGGTCGAAGCCCCGGCCCGCGCGATCACCAGTTGCGCCTCGGACATGCGGCTAGGCACGTCGTTGAAAAAGGTCTGCACGTCGGCCGGGATACCCTCATCGGCATAATATTGCGCAACACGGTCGAGATCCTCTTCCCGGGCCTGATGGGCGACCCGGATGTTGCGGCGCAAGGCGGTGGGCAGGCCGGAAATCGCCGGCGGCACCACGTCGCTCAGGATGCGCGCGCCCTGACTGCCGCCCATCACAAGGATCGACATCGGATAATCGCCAGGCGGAATATAGGCTGCGCCGCAACGATCAAGGATTGCTCCCCGCACCGGATTGCCCACGGGCACGCCATCGGCACCCGCGGGCAGCTCAGTGGGCCAGGTGCCGCAGGCGACCTTGTCCACCCGTTTCGCGAAGACCTGATTCACCCGCCCCAGCACGCCGTTTTGCTCATGGATCATCCTTGGCCTGCGCAGGACCCAGGCCGCCGACATGGCGGGAATGGTGGGGTAGCCCCCGAAGCCCACGACGACGGCGGGCTTGTCGCGCATCATGCGCACCACGGCCGAGGCGATGCCGCCCAGGATCTTGAAGGGCGCCACCGCTTTCGCCAGCAGCCCGCCCCGGGCAAAGGTGGCCGATCCGACTTGTTCGATCTCGACTTCGTAAGGAAAGCCCCCGGTGTAGCGCGCGCCGCGCGCGTCGGTGGAGAGTTTCACCCGCCAGCCGCGCGCCAGCATGGCCTCGGCCAGCGCCTGAGCCGGAAACATATGGCCGCCGGTGCCCCCAGCGGCGATGATCAGAAGCGGGCCGGCCATCACCGCCCCCGCCGCAACAGGATGTCGCCGATCTGGCCCTGCGGCCGCGTGCGGGTAAACGCCAGCAACATGCCCACAGCGATGCCCGAAGCAATCACCGAAGAGCCGCCGTAGCTGACGAACGGAAGCGTCATGCCCTTGGCGGGCAGCAGACGCACCGCGACGCCCATGTTGATCATCGCCTGCACGCCGACCATGCAGGCCAGCCCACAGCCCGCAAGCCGGATGAAGGGATCACGCTCTTTCATCAGCCGTACAAGGCTGCGCACGACGATCGTGGCATAAAGCGCGATGATGGCCAGCACGCAGATCAGGCCGTATTCCTCGGCCGCGACCGCGATGATGAAATCCGTGTGCGCGTCGGGCAGCGACCATTTCACCTGCCCCTCGCCCACGCCGACGCCGAAGAACCCGCCTTCGCGGATGGCGTTCGTGGCATACCCAAGCTGGGTGGTCGGATCGACATCGGGGCTGAGAAAGCCGTCAATGCGCCGGGCGAAGTGCTGCGAATTGGCATAGGCGATGGTGCCGCCAAAGACGACCACGCCGGCAATCCCCACCAGCAGGATGATCGGCGCGCCAGCGACGAAATACATCACCCCCCAGCCGAACAGGATCAACGCCGCCTGTCCGAAATCGGGCTGCATCGCCAGCATCAACACAATCACGACGGTCAGGATCAACGAATAGGATTTGCCCGGAGGCCCTCCGATTTCCTTGCTCGCAGCCATGAACCATGCGGCAACCACGATGAACCCGGGCTTGAGGAATTCGGACGGCTGCACCGAGGCAAATCCCAGCGAATACCACCGCGTCGCGCCCTTGCCGAAATCGGTGCCCAGAAACGGCAGCCCGGCCAGTGCCACGAAGGCGCCCAGAAAGCCCAGCACCGCCAAACGGCGCACCAAGGTGGGGGACATCATCGAAGTGACAAACAACACCATGATGGCCAGCGTGCCGAATACCGCTTGGCGCTGCACATAGTGGAACGGCTCGAACCCGTTCTTGGACGCCAGCGGCGGCGACGCGGCCAGCCCCAGCAACAAGCCGATACCGAACAACGCAAGGATACAGGACAGCGTCCACTTATCCACTGTCCGCCACCAACGGGGAAGAACCGGATCACCCGATGCAACGGGGATCGCTCCATAGACCATTTCTGTCATGGCACTGCCTTACTGCCTTAAAAACGCCCGTTTGCCGGGTCTGCCTGCAAGTGTAGCTGGAATCTGGCTACGTTTCCATAGAAATCCACCCGCCCCTTCATCTGACCCGACAAACTCCCCCCGGAGGGCCGGGTCGCCCCTTGCGCGACGTCTGCATTCAGGGCACCTGTCGCGCCATGCAGGTGAACACTCTTATTCTTGGCGCGGGAGCCGCCGGATTGCACTGTGCGGCCCATTGCGGCCCCGGGACGCTGGTGCTCGATCACGCCAAGGCCGCGGGCGAGAAAATCCGCATCTCGGGCGGCGGGCGCTGCAACTTCACCAACACCGGCACCACGGCCGCGAACTTCATCAGCAGCAATCCGCATTTTGCCAAATCCGCGCTGGCCCGCTATACGCAATGGGACTTCATCGATCTGGTGAACCGGCACGGCATCCCGTGGCATGAAAAGACCCTTGGCCAGCTGTTCTGCGACACCAGCGCGAAAGACATCATCGCCATGTTGCTGGCGGAAATGGCCGAGAATGCGCAGCTTTGGCTCAACACTTCTATCGGCACCATCCGCCGGGGCGACACCGGCTTCCACGTCGCGACCAAACGGCAAGGTGGGGTGCAGACCATCACCGCCCGCAATCTTGTGGTTGCCACCGGGGGCAAGTCCATTCCCAAGATGGGGGCCACGGGGCTGGCCTATCAGATCGCCGAGCAGTTCGGCCTGAACGTGACGTCCACCCGCGCCGGGCTCGTGCCTTTCACCTTCTCGGACGAAAAATTTAAACCGCTCGCCGGTGTCGCCACCCCCGCCCGTGTCGGAACGCAGGACGGGACCGCCTTCGACGAAGCCCTGTTGTTCACCCACCGGGGGTTGTCAGGTCCGGCGGTGCTGCAAGCCTCAAGCTACTGGCGCGAGGGTGAGGAGATCACCATCACCCTGTCGCCCGACTTCGACCTTGCGGCGGCCCTGCGCGGTCACCGTCAGACCGACGGACGCAAGGCCCTGTCGACCGTTCTGGGGCAATACCTGCCCGCGCGGCTTGTCGACTTCCTTGCTGCCGATCTGGAGCTTGCAGGCAATGTGGCCGATGCCTCGGATGCGCGGATCGACGCGCTGGTGGAGGCGCTGAGCCGCTGGAGGCTGAAACCCGCGGGCACCGAAGGCTACCGCACGGCCGAGGTGACGCTGGGCGGCGTGGACACGAACGGGCTGTCGTCAAAGACCATGGAAGCCAAAAGCGTGCCGGGGTTGTATTTCATCGGCGAAGCGGTGGATGTCACCGGCTGGCTGGGGGGCTACAACTTCCAGTGGGCGTGGTCCTCGGCCCATGCGGCGGGCACGGCCATCGCGGCGGGCGGCTAGTCGAGCTGCGCCACCTGCGCCGCGAAATCGTCGCCCCGTTTCTCGAAACTGTCGTATTGATCAAACGAGGCCGCGGCAGGCGCCAGCAGAACCACCTCGCCCGGCTGGGCGTCCTGCGCGGCGCGGGCGACGGCGGTGGCCATGTCGCCGCAGACCTCGGCCTCGACGCCTTTCAACTTCATCGCAAAGCCCGCGGCTTCGCGTCCGATGACGTAAGCCTTCACCACCGTGGGCGCGGGCAGCAGCCCGTCCAACCCGCCCTCTTTCTCAAGCCCGCCGCAGATCCAGCGGATCCGGTCGAAGGCGGCCAGCGCCTTGGCGGCGGAATCCACGTTGGTCGCCTTGCTGTCATTGACGAAGCGCACGCCGCCACGGTCGGCCACAAGCTGGCTGCGGTGGGGCAGGCCCTTGAAGCTGTGCAAAGCCTGCTCAATGACGCGCGGCCCGATCCCGATGCTGCGACAGGCGGCAAAGGCCGCACAGGCGTTCTGATGATTGTGTGCCCCCGGAAGCCCGGGAATGGCGCGCAAATCGATTGAGGCCATCTGCCGCCCCTTGCGATACTCGCTCAGGAACCCCTTGCGCGCGAAGACCGACCAGCCGTGGCCATCCAGTTTCTGCCCCGCCGAGATGCGGATCACGCGGTCGTCGCCCTGCCCTTCGATCAACTGGTTGGCGAGATAGCGGCCCTCAACCTCGTCCACGCCGACCACCGCCCGGTCCGGCCCGCCAAGGGAAAACAGCCGGCGCTTGGCCGCGAAATACCCGCCGTAGCCTCCGTGGCGGTCCAGATGATCGGGGCTCAGGTTGGTGAAGACCGCCACATCCGGCGTCAGCGCCCGGGCGAGCTCGGTCTGGTAGGAGCTGAGCTCGAGCACGATCACCTCCCCGTCGTGGGCGGGATCAAGGTCAAGCACCCCGCGCCCGATATTGCCCGCAAGCTGCGTCGGCCGGCCCGCCTCTTCGAGGATGTGATGCACCAGCGCCGAGGTGGTGGATTTGCCGTTCGACCCGGTGATCGCGATGATCTTGGGGATCGTGTCGAACCCGTGCCAGTCGTCGGTTGCAAAGCTGCGAAAGAACAGCCCGATGTCGTTGTCCACGGGGCATCCCTCGGACAGGGCGCGGGCGATGGCGGGGTGCGGTTCGGGATAAAGATGCGGGATGCCGGGCGAGGTGATCAGCGCCGCGACATCGTCAAAGGAGCCCGCCCGCGTCAGATCGCGCAATTCCGCGCGCGCGCCTTCGGCCTTGTCGGCGGCATCGGGGCTGTCGTCCCATGCGACAACATCCGCGCCACCGGCTTGCAATGCAGCCACGGTCGCAAGGCCCGACCGGCCCAGCCCCAGAACCGCGACCGTCTTGCCGGAATACCTCTGAACTGGAATCATCGCATGGCCCCTTTGTGATTGCGGCACAGCCTGCGGTGCCGGCCCGGGTGATGCAAGCGCTGCGCTAGCGGATCTTCAGCGTCGCCAGCCCGATCACCGCAAGAATGAGCGAGATGATCCAGAAGCGGATCACGATCGTCGGCTCGGACCAGCCCATCTTTTCGTAGTGGTGGTGGATCGGCGCCATCAGAAAGACGCGCTTGCCCGTGCGTTTGTAATACAGCACCTGCACAATGACCGAGAGCGCCTCGACCACGAACAGACCGCCGACGATGGCCAACACGATCTCATGCTTGGTGGCCACGGCAATCGCCCCAAGCGCCCCGCCCAGCGCGAGCGAGCCGGTGTCGCCCATGAAGACCGCCGCGGGCGGCGCGTTATACCACAAAAAGCCCAGACCGCCGCCGATCAGTCCGGCCGAGAAGATCGCCAGCTCTCCGGTGCCGGGCACGTAGTGCAGGCCCAGCTCGGTGGTGAAATCCACCCGGCCGACGAAATAGGCAAAGACCGCGAACGCGCCTGCGGCGATCATCACCGGCATGATCGCCAGACCGTCCAGCCCGTCGGTCATGTTCACGGCATTGGCCGCGCCGACGATCACGATCATCGCGAAGGGAATGAACAGGACGCCAAGGTTGATCAGCGTGTCCTTGAAGACCGGCAAGGCCAGTTGGTACGACAGCTCTTCGGGGTGGTATTGCGCCGCCCAATAGGCCGCGATGGCGGCAACGATGAAGCCCAGCAGCAGGCGCGTCCGGCCCGAGACGCCCGCGGTGTTCTGCTTGGACACCTTGGCATAATCATCGGCAAACCCGATCAGGGCAAAGGCCATGGTGACGAAAAGCACCATCCAGACGAAGGGATTGTCCAGCCGCGCCCAAAGCAGGGTCGAGCTGAGCACCGCGCCCACGATCAACAGCCCACCCATGGTGGGCGTGCCCGCCTTGACGAAATGCCCTTCGGGACCGTCGTCGCGAATCGGCTGACCCTTGCCCTGACGCGTCCGCAGCACGCGGATCAGCGAGGGGCCGAACAGAAAGCCGAAGGTCAGCGCGGTCAGGAACGCGCCGCCCGCGCGAAAGGTGATATAGCGGAAAAGGTTGAAAACATCGCCACCGTCAGACAGCAGGGTGAGCCAGTATAGCATGTCGTTCTAACCTTCTTGTTCCAGTCTTGGGGGATCGGGCCCTAGCCTTGCGGACCTGCGGCGGGATGCCCCAGTTTGCGGATGGCGTCAACGACAAGGCTGATGCGCGAGCTCTTGGAGCCCTTGACCAGCACGACATCGCCGGCGTCCACCAGATCGCTGGCCTGTGTGGCCAGATCCTCGGCCCGCTCGACCCAGACGCCACGTCGCGCATCCGGCAGCGCGTCATAAAGCGCACGCATCCGCGGTCCGGCACAGTGGATCAGATGCAGGGCCTGCATCGAGGCATCCTTCGCCATCTCGGCATGCATTTCGATCTCGTCCGGTCCCAGCTCCAGCATGTCGCCCAGCACGGCGACTCGCCGCCCCTTGACGATCCGGCCCACGTGATCGGTCGGCGTGTAGGACGCCAGCACCTCAAGCGCGGCGCTGAGCGAGGTGGGGTTGGCGTTGAAAGCATCGTCCAGCAGGATCAGCGTTTCATCTTCGTGGGCGGCATCGAGGGTCACGACCTCACGAGTGCCGCGCCCCGTCGGCGGCGCCCAGTGTGACAGGTCCATCGCCGCCTGCACCGGATCGGCGCCCATGGCCTCACAAGCGGCCAGAATGCCCAGCCCGTTCATCGCGAAATGCCGCCCCGCCGTGGACAGCTTGAACATCAGCGCGCCGCGCGGGGTGTCGGCCTGCACCATGGTTTGCCCCTCGGACAGGGTCACATGGCTGAGCTTCCAGTCCCGCGACATCTGCCCGAACAGCACCTGCCGTGCCTCTTTCTTCGATGCGCAGTGCTGCAAGACTTCGCTGGTGTCCACATCCGCATTGATGACGGCCACGCCGTTCGCGGTCAGCCCGTCAAAGATCGCCGCCTTTTCGCGGGCGATGCCGCTGATGTCGTCAAAGGCTTCCAGATGGGCGGCGGCGATGGTGGTGATCAGCGCCACATGGGGCCGCGCCAAACGCGACAAGGGCGCGATTTCACCGGGGTTGGACATGCCGATCTCGATCACCGCAAACTCGGTGCCCTTGGGCATCCGCGCCAGCGTGAGCGGCACGCCCCAGTGGTTGTTGTAAGAGGCTTCGGCGGCGTGGGTCCGGCCCTGCCGCGCCAGCACCGTGCGCGCCATTTCTTTGGCCGAAGTCTTGCCCACGGAGCCAGTGATCGCCAGAACGCGGGCCTTGGTGTGAGTCCGGGCTGCGGTGCCCAAAGCCTCAAGTGCGGCCAGCACATCGGGGACGATCAATAGCGGTGCATCTTCGGGAACACCTTCGGGGCGGTGGGTCACAACGGCGGCGGCCGCGCCTTTGTTCAAAGCGGCGGCGACAAACTCATGACCATCGCGCGCGGCTTTCAGGGCGACGAACAGATCGCCTTCGGCCAGCGTCCGGGTGTCGATGGACACGCCGTGCGCCACCCAATCGCCCGCGCTTTGCCCGCCAGTCGCGTCAGCGGCCTCGGCTGCGGTCCAGAGCGCCATCAGAACGCCCCGTCCAACGCAGACACCGCCACGCTGGCTTGTTCCACATCATCGAAGGGCAACACGTCGTCACCGATGGTCTGCCCGCTTTCATGACCCTTGCCCGCGATCAGCAAGGCATCGCCCGGGCCAAGCGCATCGACCCCGCGCAGGATCGCTTCGGCCCGGTCGCCCACCTCGACAATCAACTTGCCGGCGCCGCGGGCCTTTGCCCCTTCCATGACTGCAGCGCGGATTGCGGCGGGGTCTTCCGTGCGCGGGTTGTCGTCGGTGACGAAGACCACGTCGGCATGCTCTGCCGCCGCCTGCCCCATGAGCGGCCGCTTGCCCGCGTCACGATCCCCGCCCGCGCCGACGATGGCGACAAGTTTGCCCATCACGTGCGGGCGCATGGCCTGTAGCGCCGTGGCAATGGCGTCGGGCGTATGGGCGTAATCGACAAAAACCGCGCCGCCATTCGCGCGCGTGGCGGCGTGCTGCATCCGGCCCCGCACGGTCGTCAGATACGGCAAGGTGTCGAAGGCCTCTTCCGCATCCCCGCCAGCGGCAATGACCAGCCCCGCCGCCAGCAACACATTGTCCGCCTGAAACCCGCCGATCAGGTTGAGCCGCGCCTTGTGGCTGCCGCGTTGCCAGTCGAACAGGATCTCTTGCCCGGTGCCGTCAAACCGCTGGCCGGTGAGCCGCAAGCGCGCGTCCGCCGCCCGGCCCACGGTGATCACCTCGATCCCGCGCCCTTCAGCCAGTTCCACGACCTCGGGCCCCTTGGGATCATCAATGTTGACCACCGCGACACCGTCTTCAGGCAAAAGACGGGTGAACAGCCCCATCTTGGCGTCGAAATAGGCGTCAAACGTCTTGTGATAGTCCAGATGATCCTGCGTAAAATTGCTGAAACCCGCAGCAGCCAGCATCACCCCGTCCAGCCGCCGTTGGTCCAACCCGTGCGAGGACGCCTCCATCGCCACATGGGTGATCCCTTCGGCGCGAGCCTCGGCCAGGGCGCGGTGCAGGGTGATCGGCTCGGGCGTGGTGTGCCGCAAAGGATGGGTCCAGGCCCCTTCGATGCCCGTGGTGCCCAGATTGACGGCGGCGAGCCCCATCTCGATCCAGATTTGCCGCGCGAAGGTCGAAATTGAGGTCTTGCCGTTGGTGCCTGTGACCGCGATCAAGGTCTCGGGGTGGGCGCCGAACCAGAGCGACGCAGTCTGCGCCAGCGCGCCGCGCGGATCGTCGGTCACGATCAGGGCGGCCTCGCTTTCCGCCAGTTCTTTTGCCGCGATCTCAGCGCCTTGCGCGTCGGTGACGACCGCCGCCGCCCCCATGCGCAGAGCATACTGGATAAATTCGCCCCCATGGACCCGCGCCCCCGGGAGCGCAAAGAACAGGCTGCCCGGCTGCACCTCGCGGCTGTCCACGGTCAAGCCGGTGATCTGCGGGTTCTTTCCGCTGCGCGCGGTCAGCCCGAGGGCCGACAAAGTCGATGTTTTCTGTTCGGCCTGGCTGCTCATGTCCGTCTCTCTTCCGGGTTGATCGCCCCTAGTTCGACGTCAGTGTTACACCCGTTGGTGACAGGGTTTCAACGTCCGGTCGCAGGCCCAGAAGCGGTGCGACGCGACGGATCATTTCCGCCGCGACCGGGACCGCCGTCCAGCCTGCGGTGCGCCGCTGTTCGCCCAAAGCCTCAACCGAGGGTTCGTCAAGCGTGACAATCAACACGTAGCGCGGATCGCTGGCGGGGAAGACGCTTGCAAAGGTGGCGATGTTCTTCTCGTCATAGTAGCCGCCCGTCGGGCGCGGCTTTTCCGCAGTGCCCGTCTTGCCGCCCACCTCGTAGCCTTCAACATCTCCGAACGACGCCGTGCCACGGGTGATCACTGCGCGCAGCATGTCGCGCGCCGTGGCCGACACACGCTCGGACACCACGCGCGGGCCATAACGGGGGCCATCCTGGCGCAACAGCGTCGGCTCAACCCGGTAGCCACCGTTGAGCAAGCTGGAGTAGGCAGTCGCCAGATGCACCGGAGAGGAGCTGAGCCCGTGCCCGTAAGAAATTGTCATCGTTGAGATTTCCGACCAGTTCGGCGGCAGCAGTGGCCGCCCCGTCGGGGCCTCGACCATCTCCACCGGCGTCGGGGCCAGAAGCCCCAGCGAGTCGAGGAATTCGCGCTGTTTCTCCGCCCCGATCATCATCGCCACCCGCGCGGTGCCCACGTTGGAGGATTTCACGATCACATCCGTGGCCGTAAGCTCGGCCCCGTAGTTGCGGAAGTCCCGGATGCGGAACCGGCCCCAGGTCAGCGGACCCTTGGTGTCAATCATCGTGTCGGCGCGGATCAATCCCAGCTCGACCGCTTGCGCGATGGTGAAGATCTTGAAAACGCTACCCAATTCGTAAACGCCCTGCACCGCGCGGTTGAACAGGGGGCTGTCGGACTGGTCGGTCGCTCCGTCGGCCTCGGTCAGCACGCGGGGGCGGTCATTCGGGTCAAAGTCCGGCAGGCTCACCATCGACAGGATTTCGCCCGTATGCACGTCCATCAACACGCTCGATGCGCCTTTGGCCGACATCAGCATCATGCCGCCGTGCAGGACCCGCTCGCTCGCCGCCTGCACGGTGAGGTCAAGGCTCAGTTCAAGCGGTGCGCCCTCGTTCGCGGGATCGCGCAGGAAGTCGTCGAAGTATTTCTCGACGCCGGCGACGCCGATCACCTCGGCCGAGCTCACCCCCTCACGCCCGTAAGTCGCGCCGCCCAGAATATGCGCGGCGACCGAACCGTTGGGGTAAAGCCGCATCTCGCGCGGGCCAAACAGCAGCCCCGGATCACCGATGTCGTGGACCGCCTGCATCTGCTCGGGGCTGATTTCCCGCCGGATCCACAGGAACCGCCGCTCACCGGTGAAATCCTTGAACAGCTCGTCTTCGTCCAACTCGGGGAAAATGCCCGCCAGTTCGCGCGCGGCTTTCGCCGGATCAACCATGTCTGGGATCTGCGCATAGAGGCTGTGCGTGTCCAGATTGGTCGCCAGAACGCGCCCGTTTCGGTCAACGATATCAGAACGTTGCCCAATGATGGGAGAGCCTGAGGCCTGGGCCGTGGGTTCTTGCGGGACCGATCCGGCAAGGGTTCCCATGCGCGCGCCGATCACGATGAAGGCGCAAAAGAACGCGACCCCCATGACCAGCAGGCGCCCCTCGGCGCGGTTGCGGTCGCGGTCGCGGTCATCCTCGTGCCGCAGACGGATGTTTTCGGCTTCGATGGCGTCGGGGTTTTGCCCCTGTTCGCGGGCTTTCAGGATTCGGGCCAGCGGGCGCAGCGGGGTGCGGATCATCGGACCACCTCGACGTTGAGATTGGTGTCCAGAAGCGGCGCATTGTCCGATGACACCTCGATCGAATTGGCCAGATCGAAGACGATGCCCGTGGGATAGGCGACCTGATCGATGCGGCCGAAGGATTCCGGCATCAGTGGCAACAGGCCAAGACGGTCAAAGTTCAGCTCAGCCAGATCGCGCAGCCGGTCGGGCCGGTTGAGATAGGCCCATTCCGCCTCAAGCACCTTGAGCCGCTCATGGGCGCGCCCGATCTGGCGGTGCAGGCTACGCACCTCTTTCAGGGACGCCTGCGTTTGGTAGTTTTCATGATAGGCCCAATAGGCAAGACCCATCACCATGACTGCCGAAAAGATGTAAAGGATAGAACGCATTACCGTTGATCTCTCAATTGTGGCATTCCCAGTTTCGTCCGGTCTGCGGGCCCTGCGGGCGCGTCGGTCCGCTGGGCCACGCGCAGCTTGGCCGAGCGCGCGCGGGGGTTCTGAGCCAGTTCCTCCTCGGACGGGCCGACCGCCTTTTTCGTGAGTATCCGGAACGCGGGCTGCACAACTTCGAGCGCGGGCGCATAGCGGTTCGCATTGGCCTGCCCGCCGCCGCGTTGCTGCAAGAACCGCTTCACCATCCGATCCTCGACCGAATGAAAGGTCACCACCGCAAGATGCCCGCCGGGTTTCAGCGCGCGCTCGGCAGCCTCAAGCCCTTCGGCCAGTTGCCCGTATTCGTCGTTCACCGCGATGCGGATCGCTTGAAAGCTACGCGTCGCCGGATGGCTTTGCCCCGGTTTCGGACGCGGCAGGCAGCTTTCGATTATTTTGGCCAGGCGGAGCGTGCCTTCAATCGGCTCACTTGCGCGTTCAGCGACGAGTTTGCGGGCGATCCGGCGAGAGGCTCTTTCTTCGCCGTAGGTAAACAGAATGTCAGCAAGATCGGTTTCTGACGCGTTATTGACAATATCAGCTGCACTGGTGCCCTCCTGTCCCATCCGCATATCCAGCGGACCGTCCCTCATGAATGAAAATCCGCGGTCCGGCTGGTCCAGCTGCATCGACGACACCCCAAGGTCGAGGACGATGCCGTCCAGATCGGACGCGACCGCGTCAAGGTTGGAAAATGTATTTTCTACCAGCGAAATGCGCGGGTCATCGACCGCCCATTGTGCGTTTTTGAAAACGTCTGGATCGCGGTCAACGCCGATCACATGCTCGGCGCCCGCCTCCAGAAGGTGTTTGGTATAGCCCCCTGCCCCGAAGGTTCCGTCCAGCCAGGTGCCACGGACCGGCGCGCAGGCCGCGACCAGCGGCCCGATCAGAACGGGAATATGCGGGGCAGATGCGGCAGCGGTCCCCATGATCTAGGCCCCTCCTGGCGGGTCGATCAGGGACAGCGGATCGAAGTCGCCGTCGAATTCTTCCAGAAGGGCTGCGGCCTCGGCGGCCTCCACCTCGGCGTATGTCTCTGCGTTCCAGATTTCGAAATAATCGCCCATGGCGGCCATCGTCGCCTCACCGGTCAGGCCGATCTGCTGGCGCAGACGCTGGGGCAAGACGATGCGCCCGTCCTTATCGACTTCGGTGTCCCATGATTTGCCAAGGATCATCCGTGAGGCACGTTTGCGGGCGTCCGAACCGCGCGGCAGGCGCTTGATGCCCTCTTCGATCTCTTCCATCGCCTCGATCGTATAGGCGTGCAGGCAATTTTTCAGGTGGGGCCCGTGCAACACGACCATGCGGGGAAGCGGATTTTCAGGGCAGCGCGGATCACCGTCGGCGAGCACAGCGCGAAAATCGGCCGGGATCGACATGCGCCCCTTGCCGTCAACCTTCTGGTTGAATTCGCCTCTGAAACTCAGACCCACTGCCTTGCGGCTCCCTTGCCCGTTCCCCCATCAGTTTATTGATTTTTAACGGAAAACGGCGGATCAGACTGCTGCCACTGTCTGATCCGCCGCCCTCGTCCCGTCTCCGGGAGTGTCCAGCTGCGCGCGCCACCTGGGGGGATGTCTGCTCGCTCGCGCGCCGGATCTCTTCGTTCAGAAAGGGGGTGCCTGTATGAAACCTGACCTAAGTTTTCTTAGTGTCGGTGGGGTCGTTTGGTGCCCCGTGTTGTCTGCCCGTCTTCCTGCAATCATGTATGCATGGGAATTCATGGCGCGCCAACCCTTTTCTGGGAAATCATGGAACAAGATGGTGCTTTTTGGTCACGTTCGCGGCCGACGGTCCGGTACTCAAGATGCCAAAAACCACAGATAAGGCGCAATCCGATCATATGAACCACAAGATGTTGCGGTTGAAGCGCAGCCACAGAAAGTTCCAGATTTTCCCAAAATCCCACGTTTTCCCGCGAGGGCCACGGCACATTCCGACAGGTGACCGGCCAAAACCCGCCGAATCACAGCCCTGTTTCTTGTGTTTGATTCGGAAATCTCGGGTCGCTCCCATGAATTCCCGAGGCATCTATGCGCGGGGAACGGGCGACGGGACCGGGGGGAGGTTCACCGGGGCCACAAGAGGCGACAGGAGCGCGGGTCACGCCCGGCTCAGGACAGCGCCTTCCACATGACGTGCCCATCGACCAGACCCAGCCTCGGATGGTCGAAAACCTGCGGCAGCGTGCCGACGATCTGGAACCCCAGCTTCTGCCAGAGCCCTACGGCGGCGGCGTTAGAGGCAAGCACGAGATTGAACTGCATGGCGCGGTAGCCCATGGCCCGCGCCTCGGCCAGCGAATGCTCGCACATCGCACGCGCCACCCCCCTGCCCGTCGCGGTGGCGTCGGTGACGTAGCCACAGTTGCACACGTGGCGCGCCCCGCCCTGATGGTTGGTCTTGAGGTAATAGGTGCCCAGAATGCGCCCCGCGTCCTCGGCCACAAAAGTGGCGGCGGGGCTGTCGCACCACAACGCCCGCGCCGCACTTTCGTCGATGTCGCGATCCACCGCATAGGTTTCACCAGCGCGGAACACCGGGCGCAGAATGTCCCAGAGTGCCGGCCAGTCCGCCGCGGTTGCCGGCCGGATGATCACCCCATGCCGCCGTCGATCAGCCGCTTGGCCAAGGTCGCATAGGCCTCGGCCATGGGGCCGTCGCCGGTGGCAATGGGCGTGCCCGCATCCCCGGCGAGCCGCGTGTCGAGGTCCACGGGCAGCGCGCCCAGAAACGGCACGCCGATGGCCTCAGCCTCCGCGGCCACGCCACCGTGCCCGAACAGGTGCGCCTCATGCCCGCAATTGGGGCAGATATAGGTCGACATGTTCTCGACCAGACCCAGCACCGGGGTCTTCAGGGTGTTGAACATGTCCAGCGCCTTGCGCGCATCGATCAGCGCCACGTCCTGCGGAGTGCTGACAACAATGGCGCCGGTCAGCTGCGTTTTCTGGCAAAGGGTCAGCTGTACATCGCCGGTGCCCGGTGGCAGATCCACCAGCAGGACGTCAAGCTCGCCCCATTCCACCTGCGTCAGCATCTGCTGCAAGGCGCCCATCAGCATCGGCCCGCGCCAGACCACGGCCTTGGCCGGATCCACCATGAAGCCGATGGACATGACGGTGACGCCGTGGGCCTGCAGGGGAATGATGGTCTTGCCGTCGGGCGAACTGGGCCGCTTGTTCACGCCCATCATGCGCGGCTGGGAGGGGCCGTAGATATCCGCGTCCAGCAGCCCGACCTTGCGGCCCTGCTTTGCCAGCGCCACAGCAAGGTTGCTTGACACCGTGGACTTGCCGACTCCGCCCTTGCCCGACCCGATCGCGATGATCCGGTCGACGCCGGGCACCCCTTCCGGCCCCGCCTGCGGCGTCGGGTGACGGCCGATCTTGAGGTCCGGCGGCGGTTTGCTGCCCGGGGCCGGAGGCGTTTGCCCGCCGCTGGCCGTGGGCGCGGTCAACACCACCGAGACGGAAGACACGCCGTCGATCCGGCCGACGATGGTTTCCGCCGCCTGCCGTACGGGCTCCATCCGGCTTGCGGTGGCCGCGTCCGGCGCTTCGATCACGAACCGCACGGCATCGCCCTGCACCTGCAGCGCCCGGATCATATCGCGCGAGACGAGGTCCCCGCCGTCCGGAAGCCCGATGGTCCGCAATGCCGCCATGATCTGCTCGCCTGTAAGTGCCATGCTGTCCCGCCCTTTATCTGCGTCAATCTTGCAGCACCTGTTTCACACCCTGTGCAGACAAAAGACAACAGATGTCTTGCCGCACCCACGCACGCCGCGTTTGCACCCCTGGGGCGAGCTGGGCGGGGAATTATGCACCCGCAGCATGGATTGACCCCGCGTCACGGCGTGCCCATGGCGCTAACATTAATATTTACAAGAGATTACCCATGCAGTCCTTGCATAGCGGGTCTGACCTTTCGGCCATTGTGCAAATGCAGCATTGGCTTAAATGAGGCCTCGAAGACGCAATACGGCGTCGCAGACCACGACCCGCTGAAAGGGTCGTAATGACCTAGGAGGCCATCATGGCACACGCATCTGACATCCGCACAAGCGGCCCATCCATCCTTGACCGCGCATCCGATCGCGCTGGCGGCCTGTTCTCCCGCTTCATGCAGTACCGCGCCTATCGCAAGACCGTGGCCGAGCTGAGCAACCTGTCCGACCACGAGCTTAACGATCTGGGCTTTGGCCGCTCGAGCATCAAGCGCGTCGCTTTCGAAGCGACCTACAACTAATTCGCATCGGGTCGCCCTCTCCTCCCTCCCTGGGCTGACCTGTGATCGCGCCGTCCATTTCCTCCCCTTGATGGAAGGCGCACAGATCGAGACGCGGCGGTATCTCCTCCCTGATACCGTCGCTCTCGATCCAAAGAATACCAGCCTGCCCCGTCCTCCCTCGGGGTGTGTTGGATACCACCAGAACGGTTCTTCCTCCCTTGGACCGTTTTGATGACACGGAAGACCCCCTCCTCCCTGGGGTGACCGTAGCAAAGAAGCGGCGGAACTTCCTCCTCCCTTGGTTCCGTCGCTTTTTTCGCTCTCTTTCCCCGATCCGATCCGATCCATCTGTTCCCTTCGCCCCTGCCGGCGATAGGATGCGCGGATGATTCTCGATGTTCTGCTTG
This sequence comes from Thalassorhabdomicrobium marinisediminis, assembly GCF_003072065.1. Taxonomy (GTDB): domain Bacteria; phylum Pseudomonadota; class Alphaproteobacteria; order Rhodobacterales; family Rhodobacteraceae; genus Octadecabacter; species Octadecabacter marinisediminis. The sequence goes on along the minus strand of NZ_QCYG01000004.1, from coordinate 242,386 downwards.
CCCTGATCACCTTTGCCTTCGTGTCCTCGATCACGCCGGGACCGAACAACACGATGCTTATGGCGTCGGGCGCCAACTTCGGCATCTGGCGCAGCCTGCCGCATATGTTGGGCGTGGCCATCGGCTTTACGGTGATGATCGTGCTGGTGGGCTTGGGCCTGATGCAGGTTTTCGATGCCTTTCCGATAATGAACACCGTGCTGAAAGTGCTGTCGGTCGCCTATTTGGTCTGGCTCGCCTGGAAGATAGCGAGAGCCGCGCCAAGCCTGCCCGACGCGCCCGAGACCAGCGGCACCCCCATGACGTTCCTGCAGGCGGCGGCCTTTCAATGGGTGAACCCCAAGGCCTGGACCATGGCCGTCTATGCGGTGACGAACTTTGCCACCGGCACGAACGGGCACCGCAGCGTGCTGGCAGTGCTGCTCGTGGCGCTGATCTTCGGGCTGGTCAACCTGCCCTGCATCGGCAGCTGGACCGTTCTGGGCCAACAGATGCGGCGGTTCCTTACGTCACCGGGACGGCTGCGCGCGTTCAATGGCACCATGGCGCTGCTGTTGCTGGCAACGCTGGTGCCGATCCTGTGGCCCGCAGTTTAATCCAAGGCTAGAACGGCACGTCGTCCGCAGCGGCCGCGCTGACCACGAACTTGGCCACCACCTTCTTCTCGCCCGCCTTGTCGAACTCGATCACCAGCTTGTCGCCCTCGATCTCCATCACTTCGCCATAGCCGAATTTCTGATGGAACACGCGGTCGCCGGTGGTGAACGAAGACGTGGCCGTCATGTCGATCACCATGGTGCGGCTTTCCAGCGGCTGGCTGACCGGACGCTGCTGGCTGCGCGCCTGCAACCGGCGCCATCCGGGCGAGTTGTAGACATTCGCGTCCGCCGCCTTCTGATGCAGGTTCGAGGTCATGCCCATGCTGGCGGGATTCGCCTCGGCCCCCATGCCCGCAGCGCCGTAGCCACCGCCGTAAAGGCCCGGAGGCGTCAGCACCTCGACATGTTCGCTGGGCAGTTCATCAATAAACCGGCTGGGCATCTGGCTTTGCCACTGGCCATAGACGCGACGGTTGGCAGCAAAGGAAATCGTGCACAACTTTTCCGCGCGGGTGATGCCGACATAGGCAAGGCGCCGCTCCTCTTCGAGGCCCTTGAGGCCGCTCTCGTCCATCGACCGCTGCGACGGAAACAGCCCGTCCTCCCAGCCCGGCAGGAACACGGCCGGAAACTCCAGCCCCTTGGCCGCATGCAGGGTCATGATCGTGACCTTGTCATCCTCTTCCTCTTGCGCGTTGTCCATGATCAGGCTGACGTGCTCGAGAAACCCTTGCAGGTTCTCGAAGTTCTCCAGCGCCTTGACCAGTTCCTTGAGGTTTTCGAGCCGCCCGGGCGCTTCGGGCGTTTTGTCGTTCTGCCAAAAGCCGGTGTAGCCGCTTTCATCAAGGATCATTTCCGCCATCTCAACGTGGGTGTCGGCCTCTTCGCGCAGCTGCCGGTGCCAGCGGTCCAGCCTCTGCACCAGCTCGGCCAGCGCCTTGCCACCCTTGCCCTTGATCAAGCCGCCCTCAACCGCCAGACGCGCCCCTTCCACAAGGCTCACCCCGTTGGAGCGCGCGGTGGTCTGAATCGTCTGCACCGCCTTGTCGCCAAGGCCGCGCTTGGGCGTGTTGACGATCCGTTCGAACGCAAGGTCATCGTCATGGCTCACCGCGAGGCGGAAATAGGCCATGGCGTCGCGAATCTCCATCCGCTCATAGAAGCGCGGGCCGCCGATCACGCGATAGGGCAGCCCGATGGTCAGAAACCGGTCCTCGAAAGCGCGCATCTGGTGGGACGCGCGTACAAGGATCGCCATAGCGTTGAGCGGTAGGGCGGCGTTGCCGCGGGTGCCACGCTGCATGGATTCGATTTCCTCGCCGATCCAGCGGGCCTCTTCCTCGCCGTCCCAATGGCCGATCAGCCGCACCTGATCGCCGTCCTCGCCTTCGGTGAACAGGGTCTTGCCCAAACGCCCCTTGTTGGCGGCGATCACACCGGCCGCCGCCCCCAGAATATGTCCGGTCGAGCGGTAATTCTGCTCCAGCCGCACCACATGGGCGCCGGGGAAATCCTTTTCGAACCGCAGGATGTTGCCCACTTCCGCGCCGCGCCAGCCGTAGATCGACTGGTCATCGTCACCCACGCAGCAGATGTTCTTATGCCCTTGGGCCAACAGCCGCAGCCACAGGTATTGGGCGACGTTGGTATCCTGATATTCGTCCACCAGAATGTAGCGGAACCAGCGTTGATACTGCGCCAGCACGTCTTCATGGGTCTGGAAGATCGTCACCATATGCAACAGAAGGTCGCCGAAATCACAGGCGTTCAGATCCTTCAGCCGCTGCTGATAGGCGCTGTAAAGGGCCACACCCTTGCCGTCAAAGGCGCTCGCCTCGCCCACCGGGACCTGCGCGGGCGTCCAAGCCTTGTTCTTCCAGCCATCAATGATGCCCGCAAGCATGCGCGCGGGCCAGCGTTTGTCGTCGATATTGCTGGCCGCGATCAACTGTTTGAGCAGGCGCAACTGGTCGTCAGTATCCAGAATCGTGAAATTCGACTTCAGCCCGACCAGTTCCGCGTGCCGCCGCAGCAGTTTGACGCAGATGGCGTGAAAGGTCCCCAACCAGGGCATGCCTTCGACGTGCCCCGTCAGCGCCGCAACCCGCGACTTCATCTCCCGCGCGGCCTTGTTGGTGAAGGTCACCGCCAGAATTTCGTTGGGGCGCGCACGCCCCGTGCCCAGCAAATGCGCGATCCGGCAGGTCAGCGCTTTGGTCTTGCCCGTGCCCGCGCCAGCCAGCATCAAAACCGGCCCATCCAACGTCTCGACCGCTTCGCGTTGCGCGACGTTCAACCCGTCCAGATAGGGCGCGCCCCGGGCCTGCATGGCCTGTTGCGACAGGGAGGGCTGCGGTGCGGCGGCGGCCTCGAAGGCATCATCATCGGAAAAACTGCTCATGGCGCCCAATCTATCGAAACCCGAAGGTTAAGAAAAGACCGTGTTCGCCATATGTTCCAAACTGGCCCATCTTTGCTTGAAAATATCCCGGGGGGCGGCCGCAGGCCGGGGGGCAGCGCCCCCAGCCACCCGAACGACCAGTTGCGCGTAAAGCAGTTTACACCTTCAAAAAACTCCGCATAAATGCTGCAACTGCAAAATAGGGAGGCGCAGGCTATGGCGGACTTTGAAAAAATCCTCATCGCGAACCGGGGCGAGATTGCCATTCGTATCATGCGGGCAGCCAATGAAATGGGCAAACGCACGGTCGCGGTCTACGCCGAAGAGGACAAGCTCGGCCTGCATCGCTTCAAGGCCGACGAAGCCTACCGGATCGGCGAAGACCTCGGCCCCGTTGCCGCCTATCTGAGCATTGACGAGATGATCCGCGTGGCGCTCGAAAGCGGCGCCGACGCGATCCATCCGGGCTATGGACTGCTGTCCGAAAACCCCGATTTTGTTGACGCTTGTGCCGCCAATGGCATCAAATTCATCGGGCCGCGCGCCGAAACCATGCGCGCGCTTGGCGACAAGGCCAGCGCCCGCAAGGTCGCGATCGAGGCCGGCGTGCCGGTGATTCCCGCCACCGAAGTGCTGGGCGACGATATGGACGCGATCCGCGCCGAGGCCGATGAGATCGGCTATCCCCTTATGCTCAAGGCGTCCTGGGGCGGTGGCGGGCGCGGGATGCGGCCGATCCACTCCGCCGACGAACTTGAGGAGAAAGTGCGCGAAGGCCGGCGCGAGGCCGAAGCCGCCTTTGGCAATGGCGAAGGCTACCTTGAGAAGATGATCACCAAGGCGCGCCACGTCGAAGTGCAGATCCTCGGCGACAGCCACGGAGAAATCTACCACCTGTGGGAGCGGGATTGCTCGGTCCAGCGGCGCAACCAGAAGGTGGTGGAACGCGCGCCCGCCCCCTACCTCTCGGAGGCCCAGCGCGAAACGCTTTGTAATCTGGGCAAGAAAATCTGCGCCCACGTCAATTATGAATGCGCCGGCACGGTCGAGTTCCTGATGGATATGACCACAGGCGACTTCTACTTCATCGAAGTGAACCCCCGTGTGCAGGTCGAACACACCGTCACCGAAGAGGTTACGGGCATCGACATCGTGCAGGCCCAGATCAAGATTGCCGAAGGCAAAAGCCTTGTCGAGGCCACCGGCTGTGCGTCGCAATATGATGTGAAGCTGGACGGGCACGCGCTGCAGTGCCGCGTCACCACCGAAGACCCGACCAACAATTTTATCCCCGATTATGGCCGCATCCAGACCTACCGCAGCGCCACGGGCATGGGCATCCGGCTGGACGGCGGCACCGCTTATGCCGGCGCTGTCATAACGCGCTATTACGACAGCCTGTTGACCAAGGTCACCGCTTGGGCCCCCACCCCCGAGGCGGCGATCGCCCGCATGGACCGCGCCCTGCGCGAGTTCCGCATTCGCGGCGTCAGCACCAACATCGCTTTCGTGGAAAACCTGCTCAAACACCCCACGTTCCTGAACAACGAATATTCCACGTCCTTCATCGACACCACGCCCGAGCTGTTCGACTTCAAGCCGCGTCGTGACCGGGCGACGAAAATCCTCACCTACATCGCGGACATCACCGTGAATGGCCATCCCGAGACCGAGGGCCGCGCGAAACCGAAGGCCGAGGCCCTGCCGCCCCGCGCCCCGGCCCCCAAAACCAAGGACCCCGCCCCCGGCACCCGGCAGATCCTTGATCAGTCGGGGCCCGGGGCCGTGGCCGACTGGATGAAAGAGCAAAAGCAACTTCTCATCACCGACACCACCATGCGTGACGGGCACCAGTCGCTGCTGGCAACGCGGATGCGCTCGATCGATATGGTGCGTGTCGCGCCGACCTATGCGGCGAACATGCCGCAGCTCTTCTCGGTGGAATGCTGGGGCGGCGCGACCTTCGACGTGGCCTATCGCTTCTTGCAGGAGTGCCCGTGGCAACGCCTGCGCGACATCCGCGCGAAGATGCCCAACATCATGACGCAGATGCTGCTGCGCGCGTCCAATGGCGTCGGCTACACCAATTATCCCGACAACGTGGTGCAAGAATTCGTGCGGCAGGCGGCGGCCTCGGGGGTGGACGTGTTCCGCGTGTTCGACAGCCTCAACTGGGTCGAGAACATGCGCGTGGCGATGGATGCCGTGATCGCGGCCGACAAGGTCTGCGAAGGCACGATCTGCTACACCGGCGACATCAACGACCCCGACCGCAGCAAGTACGACCTGAAGTATTACGTCGGCATGGCCAAGGATCTCGAGAAGGCCGGCGCCCATGTGCTGGGCCTGAAGGACATGGCCGGGCTGCTCAAGCCCAAGGCCGCGACGCAGCTGATTTCGGCGCTCAAGGATGAAGTCGGCCTGCCGATCCATTTCCACACCCACGACACCTCGGGTGCGGCCATCGCGACGGTGCTGGCGGCCTCGGCCGCGGGGGTCGACGCGATCGACGCGGCGATGGACGCGCTTTCGGGCAACACCTCGCAGCCGACGCTGGGCTCTATCGTCGAGGCGCTCAAACACACCGACCGCGACACCGGCCTTGATGTGGCCGCCATCCGCGAGATCAGCAACTACTGGGAAACCGTGCGCGCCCATTACGCGGCCTTCGAATCCGGTCTGCAAGCGCCTGCGTCGGAGGTTTATCTGCACGAGATGCCCGGCGGCCAGTTCACCAACCTCAAGGCGCAGGCGCGCAGCCTCGGGCTGGAAGAACGCTGGCACGAGGTCGCGCAGACCTATGCGGACGTGAACCGAATGTTTGGCGATATCGTCAAGGTCACGCCCTCGTCCAAGGTCGTGGGCGACATGGCGCTGATGATGGTCAGTCAGGGCCTGACCCGCGAAGAGGTCGAGGATCCAGCCGTCGATGTCAGCTTCCCTGACAGCGTCATCGACATGATGCGCGGCAATCTGGGCCAGCCCCCCGGCGGCTTTCCCGACACCATCGTGAAAACGGTGCTCAAGGACGAAAAGCCGAACCTTGAGCGGCCCGGCAAGCACCTTAAGCCCGTCGATCTGGAAGCGGTGCGCAAGGAACTGTCCGAGACGCTCGACGGGATCGAGATCGACGACGAAGACCTGAACGGCTACCTGATGTATCCCAAGGTGTTCATCGACTACGCCCGCCGTCACGCGCTCTACGGCCCGGTGCGCACCCTGCCCACGCGGACCTTTTTCTATGGCATGGAACCGGGCGAGGAGATCAGCGCAGAGATCGACCCCGGCAAGACGCTGGAGATTCGCCTGCAAGCGGTGTCCGAGACCAGCGAAGAAGGCGACGTGAAAGTGTTCTTCGAGCTGAACGGCCAGCCCCGCACCATCCGCGTGTCCGACCGCCGCGTGGCGGGCACCTCGGCCAAGCGACCCAAGGCGGACCCGGGCAATGCCGATCACGTGGGCGCACCCATGCCGGGCGTCGTTGCCACAGTCGCCGCCACCGTGGCCAAGCCGGTGAAGACCGGCGACCTGTTGCTCACCATCGAGGCGATGAAGATGGAGACCGGCCTGCATGCCGAGCGTGATGCAGTCGTCAAGGCGATCCACGTCGCCCCCGGCGCGCAGATCGACGCCAAGGATCTTCTGGTCGAACTGGAGTAGCGGCCCCTCTGCCCTTTCTGAAGCGCTCAACGCCGGGTCGGCCCCAACAAAGGGCCGGCCCGATTATTGTGCGCCATCATTCAGGATCAGCGGCACCCACACAAAAACCTCGCGCTCCACCTTCCCCTACGTCACCAAAAAAACTGGCGCGAAGGTGGAACTTCTGCGGCGCAGCACTGTTGGTCCGACGTGAATGCAACGCTGCCTTGGGCAGCACGATCGACGCCGCCGCGGCGTCCCGAACGAACAGGACTTATCATGACAAAAACATACCTTCTTATGACCGCCGCCGTTGTCGCTTTCGCGGGCGCGCCCGCCATGGCACAGACCGTTCTGGGCGATTCCGCCGCCGAGACCCGCAACGAAGACCTGCGCGAAAGCATCGAAGACGATTTCGAGCGTGACGTGCCGTCGTTCGGCAACGAAGGCCGTGCCCTCGGGTTCGACGGATCGGTCGCCCTGCAAGCCAATGCTACGGACGGCAACACTGACAACGCATCCGTGGGCCTTGGCATGAACATGGGCTACTATGACGGTCTCAACGGCTATGACCTGCAGCTGAGCTACCAGTACGCAGAGACCGATGGCGTCTCGACCGAAGAGAGCCTGCTTTACAGCGCGCAATACACCCGCGACTTCGGCCGCTCCTACTTCGGGTTCGCCAAGCTGCAGGGCTCCGTCGACAGCTTGCCCTTCGACACCTCTGACAACTACCTTGGCGCGGGTGTGGGCTACCGGATCTACAACACCGCCGATCTGCAGTGGTCGGTGCAGGGTGGCGTCGGCTACCGTGTGGCAGATCTGAACACGGCGGACGATCTTGAAGAGCCCGCGATCAGCGTGTCGTCGAACTATTACAATAGCCTGACAGACACCGTCTCGCTCACCAATGACACCGACATCATCGCGTCGGACAGCGACACCGTGGTCTACAACGATCTTGGCGTGAACGTGGCGATGACCGACGTGCTGGCCCTGCGCACAAGCGTGCAGACCGAATACCACACCGACCCGCAGCCGGGCCTGAAAGACACCGACAACACCTTCGGCGTCTCGCTGGTGTACAACTTCCAATAAGTCCCTCGTTTTTTGCATTCTCGAGGACCAAGGGGAAAGGGGCGGCCATGGATTTGGTCGCCCCTTTCTTCGTTCTCCGCCCCGTTTTGCGCTGGAAAACCAAGGCCCGCGCCGGGGGTGAAAAATATTCGCGAAAAGTCGTTTTTTCCTCTTGCGGGTGCCAGCCAGACTTTATACATCCTGCCTCACGAAACGGTGCGGGCGTAGCTCAGGGGTAGAGCATAACCTTGCCAAGGTTAGGGTCGGGCGTTCGAATCGCCTCGCCCGCTCCATTTCGTCACTTCCATAACATTTCGACCAAAGCACGCGGCGCCCCCTCGCCGGTCGCTTCGCCTTGCCAACCGGTGCAAGGTCGCGCATTTTGACGGCAGGCCGAACGGCCATCCCCTTGATGCGCCGGACCTGCCCATGCCCCCTGCCCCGACGACCTTTGAAGAGCGTTACAAGATTGCCCGCAAGGTGGCCGGGCTTGGTATGGGGGATGTCGATTATCTGCGCGATACGATCACCCTTGATCCCGTCGCCGCCGAGATTTTCGATCTGCCGGCAGAGGTGCCCATTGCCCGCGCCGAGCTGCACGGTCGGATCCACCCGGCCGACCGCGACACCATCGAGCATGAGGTGCACCGGCTACTGCCCCCCGAATCCGCGCCTTCCATAGACGTGCAACACCGCGTGCAACATCGCGACGGCTCTTTGCGCTGGGTCGCGGCCCGCAAGGAAGTCCGGTTCGAGCCGCGCCAGCCGGACGGGCTGCCGCGCCCCGTGACCGGCATCGTGGCGATCATGGATATCACCAGCCTGAAACAGGCCGAGGAACACAGCCACCTTTTGCTGCTTGAGGTGCGCCATAGGTCCAAGAACCTGCTCACCGTGGTGAACGCCATCGCACGGCGCACCTTCGGCCGCGAGGCTTCGAACGACGCGCTCAAACGGTTTTCGGCGCGGCTGGCCGGGCTGGGCCGCAACCTTGATGCGCTGGTGTCCAACAATCTCGACTCCGTGGATTTGCGCACCATCGCCACCGGCCAGCTTTCGGCCTTTGTGCATTGCGAGGACAACCGGCTGCATCTGTCCGGCCCGAAGGCCCGCTTCGCCACCGATGCAGCACAGGGGATCGGCATGGCGTTTCATGAGCTTGCAACGAACGCGGTGAAATACGGCGCGCTGTCGAACGATACCGGGCATATCGACCAGTCTTGGCGCTATGAGGGGGATACCTTTGTGCTGCGCTGGGAGGAACAGGGCGGACCGCCGGTCTCGGCCCCCACCCGGACCGGATTCGGCCAAACGGTCATCTGCACAATCGCCGGGGCTTCGGTCGGCGGCAAGGCCGTGATCGACTACGCGCCGGACGGGCTGGTCTGGACGTTGACAATGCCGCGCCGCGTCGTCCTGTCCTAGGCACCTGACCTGACGCCGGTTTCAGTCGGCGGGAATGATCGGCACGTGCGGCGCGCGGTCTGGCGACAGGATACCGGCCTGCCGCGGATCATCGGCGATCTCGACCTGTCGGCGGTAAGCGGTGAAACCCGAGCGCAGATAGAACGGCAGCGCCTGCGGACTGTCCAGCGTGCAGGTGTGCACATGAAACCGCGTGATCGGCTCGGCCCAGGCTTTGGCAATCGCTTGCCCCATAAGCCACCGTCCCGCCCCCTTGCCCACCATCGCGGGGGTGAAGCCGAAATACCCAAGCTCGCATTCGCCCGGCTCGCGAAAATCGAGTTCTAACATCCCCTCATCGCGGCCATCGACGCGCACCGAATAGACATGCACCCGGTCGTCGTTCAGCACAGAGGCAAGCTCTGCGTCGCTCAGCCCCAGCCGGGAAAACCACAGCCAGTCCGCGCCGATCCGGCTGAACAGATCGCGATACCAGTCAAGCTCCGGACGGGCGTGGAACACGAGCTCGGCGGCCGGGGCGGGATGGGGCGCCACTTCGGGTTTCTCGCGCATTTCCAGATGCGTCACCACCGAAGCGATCTTGCCCTGCGGGATGTCCAGAAAGTCCGAATTCATGCTGCCCTGCCCCTGTTCTGCGCCGAAAATTCTCAAGCCTTTGCGGGTCCAACAGCTACCGCAGCGGCGGCCCACGTCAAGCCCGTCCTCGGATGCGACGCGGCGACCGCGCATTCGACGCCACACCCACATGATCTAGTGGCTTGGCCCGGTCGGACGCGCGCCCTATAAGGGCCGCGACTTCAAAGGGATGCCCACATGCGCACAGCCACGATCACCCGCGAAACCGCCGAGACCCGGATCAGCGTCGAACTCAACCTCGACGGGACGGGAACCTACGACAACCAGACCGGCGTCGGATTCTTCGACCACATGCTTGACCAACTGGCCCGCCATTCGCTCATCGATATGACGGTGAAGGCCAAGGGCGACCTGCACATCGACGATCACCACACGGTCGAGGATACGGGCATTGCACTGGGTCAGGCGCTGGTCAAGGCGTTGGGCGACAAGCGCGGCATCAACCGCTATGGCGATTGCCATCTGGCGATGGATGACGCGCAGGTGCGCGCCGCGCTTGATCTGTCGGCCCGGCCTTATCTGATCTGCAATCTGGACCTGCCGACCACGAAAATCGGTGCTTTCGACACCGAACTGGTGCGCGAATTCTTTCAGGCCTTCAGCACCCACGGCGGCATCACCCTGCACATCGACCGGCTGCACGGGTTCAACAGCCACCACATCGTCGAAGCCGCGTTCAAGGCCGTCGCCCGCGCCCTGCGGGTGGCCGTGGAAACCGACCCGCGCAAAGGCGACGCGATCCCGTCGACCAAAGGTGCCCTTTGACCACGGTCCTGATCGACTACGACAGCGGCAATCTGCATTCGGCGCAGAAGGCGTTTGAACGGATGGCCAGCGAGACGGGTGCAGGCCGGGTGCAGGTCACCTCGGACCCTGATGCCGTCCGCCGCGCCGACCGGATCGTGCTGCCCGGAGACGGGGCCTTCCCCCATTGTCAGGCCCAGTTGCATGGCATCCCGGGCCTTGCGGACGCGCTCCGCGAAGCGGTCGAGGATCGGGCCGTGCCGTTTCTGGGCATTTGCGTTGGCATGCAGATGCTCGGCACGCGCGGGTTTGAATATCAAGAGACCCAGGGCCTTGGCTGGATCGACGGCGAGATTCGCGCGATCACGCCTGCCGACCCAACCCTACCGGTGCCGCACATGGGCTGGAACGATCTGGTGATTGACGCCCCGCACCCGGTGCTTCAGGGCATTCTGACCGGAGATCACGCCTATTTCGTCCATTCCTGGGCGATGCAGATGACCGACCCCACCCAACGGCTCGCCCATTGCGACTACGGCGGCGACATCACCGCCATCGTTGGGCGAGACAATATCATCGGGATGCAGTTCCACCCCGAGAAAAGCCAATCGGCGGGCCTGCGCATGATTGCCAACTTCCTCGGCTGGACCCCATGAAAAAAGCCGCGCCCGTCAATCTCCGGGTGCGGCTTTCCTTTGCTCCTCAGATCACTGCGGCGCGATCCTCAAGTTGAGTCTTAATTGCGCGTCCAGGTCTGGCTGGCACAGAACAGCCCCCCGGCAACACAACCACGCAGCCGCGCGGTGTTGCCTGAGATGTCCATCTTGCCAAGGTAGACCTTGTTGTTGGACGGACGCCAGACCTGCCCCTCATAGGCACCGCCACCCTGCGGCACCATGTTGATGACGATCTGCCGGCCGATGTTTTCCGATTGGTATTCGCCCGAGGCGTTGAACGTCCGCGCGATCACCCCGCAATAGGCCGGACCGCAGGGTGCGATATTCACCAGCGCATAGGATCCGTCATCCGTTTCGGTGCGCCATGTTCCCTCGATGGGGTCGGCAAAAGCCGCCGAGGCAAAGCCGACCATGGCGGCAAGCGTGACCAGAAATGTCTTCATGTTGCGTGTCTCCTCCCTGAGATTGCGACAATCCTGCCTGCAATCCCTGATTCCATTCAACCGTGACGTAGGGTCCGTTGCATCCGCCGCAGGTGCGTGCATAAACGCGGCAAACGAAAGGTGCCTGCGATGATCCTCTACCCTGCGATTGACCTCAAGGACGGACAGGCCGTGCGGCTGGTGCATGGCAACATGGATCAGACCACGGTGTTCAACGACGACCCCGCCGCTCAGGCCCGGGCCTTTGTCGCCGCTGGGTGTGAATGGCTGCATCTGGTGGACCTCAACGGCGCTTTCGCGGGTGCGCCGGTCAACGCCGCCCCGGTCGAAGCGATCCTCAAAGCCTGCCCGGTGCCTGCGCAACTGGGTGGCGGTATCCGCGACATGAAAACGATCGAAAGCTGGCTCGACAAGGGGCTGGCCCGGGTGATCCTTGGAACCGTGGCGGTGGAGGACCCCGCCCTTGTGCGGGAGGCCGCGAAAGAGTTCCCCGGTCAGGTCGCCGTGGGGCTGGACGCGCGCAACGGCTTTGTCGCCACCAAGGGCTGGGCGGAGGAGACCGACGTGCAGGTCGAAGACCTCGCCCACTCGTTCGAGGATGCTGGAATCGCCGCGATCATCTACACCGACATCCTGCGCGACGGCGCGATGAAAGGGCCCAACATCGCCGCGACCGAAGCCCTCGCCCGGGCGGTGGACATTCCGGTGATCGCGTCAGGCGGCGTCTCCTCGATGGAGGACCTCGCGGCGCTGAAAGCCACCGGGGTGATCTCCGGCGCGATCTCGGGCCGCGCGCTTTATGACGGGGCCATCGACCTTGCCACCGCGCTCGAGACGCTCAAAGGCTGATCGACCCGCGCGCCTCTGCCGCTTGCGGCCCCCCGCAAAGCCCCCTAGACCGTATCCCATGTTGAAAACCCGCATCATCCCCTGCCTTGACGTCGCCAACGGTCGCGTTGTCAAAGGTGTGAACTTCGTCGATCTGGTCGACGCCGGCGATCCGGTGGAATCCGCCAAGGCCTATGACGCGGCAGGCGCGGATGAGCTTTGTTTCCTCGACATCATGGCCACGGAAGAGAACCGTGGCACGCTCTACGATCTGGCCACCCGCACGGCCGAGGCCTGCTTCATGCCGCTGACCATCGGCGGCGGCGTGCGCAGCCATGAGGACGTGCGCAAACTGTTGCTCGCAGGGGCCGACAAGGTCTCGTTCAACTCGGCGGCGGTGGCGAACCCGGACGTGCTGACCGAAGCCGCGCTGCGCTTCGGCGCCCAGTGCATCGTCTGCGCCATCGACGCCAAGACCGTCGCGCCGGGCCGCTGGGAAATCTTCACCCATGGCGGGCGCCGCCCCACCGGCATCGACGCGGTGGAATTCGCCCTGACCGCGCAAGCCAAGGGCGCGGGGGAAATCCTGCTCACCGCGATGGACAACGACGGTACCAAATCCGGCTTCAACCTCGAGTTGACCCGCGCTGTCACCGATGCGGTCTCGATCCCGGTCATCGCCAGCGGCGGTGTCGGCACGCTGGATCATCTGGTCGAAGGCGTCACCAAGGGCGGCGCGTCTGCGGTGCTCGCCGCGTCGATCTTCCACTTCGGCACCTTCACCATCCCGCAAGCCAAGGCGCATATGGATGCCGCCGGAATTCCTGTGAGGCTCTGACATGTCGATCCGTGATCTCGCCCAAACCATCGCCGCCCGCGCGCAAGCGGATGCCGAAACAAGCTGGACCGCCCGGCTGCTGGCCAACCCGGACAAGGCCGCCGAAAAATTCGGTGAAGAAGCGGTTGAGGCGATCATCGAAGCCACGAAAGGGGATGCCGCGCGGCTGACATCGGAAGCCGCCGACGTAGTCTATCACCTCTTGGTCATGTGCGCCGCCCACGGAGTCACGCTTGACGCGATCGAAGCCGAACTGGCGCGCCGCACCGCCCAATCGGGCCTGCAAGAAAAGGCCAGCCGATGATCCGCCACATCGCGTTTTTCTCCGCCATCGACCGCGCCGACCTGGACGAGATCGAAGCCGGCCTTTGGCTGCTCAAGGACAATCCCCACGCGCGGGCATTCGCAGTGCACCGCAACCTCGGGCTGGACGAGATCCCCGGCCCGCATCCGGATTTTGTGGTGATCGCCGATCTCGAGGATGAAGCCGCGCTCGCCGCCTACAAGGCCCACCCGCTCTATGCGGAATCGATCCGCCGCGTGCGCCCCCTGCGCGACATCCGCGTCGCTGCCGACCTCGCCCTCTGAACGCCCCCCACGCCAAGATCCGCCCTTCCCATCTTTGCTTGAAAAAATATCCCGGGGGAGGCCGCAGGCCGGGGGCAGCGCCCCCCCCTTCACCCCACGCCAAACCAGCTACAGGTCAGCAACCGATGCCGCCCCGAACAGGCGGGGATACTCGATCTTCGGGCAGCGGTTCTGGATCACGGTCACGCCCCGCGCTTCTGCCGCAGCGGCGGCCCCCGCGTGCTCCACCCCGATCTGCATCCAGATCGTGCCAAGCTTCGGCCAACGCGCGAGCGCTTCTTCAACGACGGCGGGCACAGCCTCGGACCGGCGGAAAATATCCACCATGTCCACGTCGTCGGGCACCTCGGACAGCGAGCCATAAACCCGTTCGCCGAACAGCTCCTGCCCCGCAAGACCGCGATTGACGGGGATCACGCGGTAGCCTTTTCGTTGCAGGAACTCGGTCACATAATGGCTTGGCCGTTCGGGTTTGGCCGACACGCCAACGACCGCAATCGTGGCGGTCCGGGTGAACACATCCCTGAGCAGGTCATCGCTATACATATCCGGATCCTAGCCTATCAAATCGTGACAAAAAAGCGCCCGCATCGTTGTGCGGGCGCGAGGTACGGAACGAGGGACAGTAAGACAAAACAGAGAGGTTCCAGTCTCCGTTTCCAGATCTGATATGGATACGATTCGCAGAAATGTAAGGGGGATCAGGCAAACGTGACCGCGACGGGCGCGCTCAGTCGAAAATATCCTCGATCTCGTCCCAAACCTCTTCGGCAATCTTGCGCCACAACCCCTTGCGATTTCGCCGTTTTTTGGGATTTCGCGTCTCAGTGCGGTCTGGTCGGGACCGCTTGGCAGATGGCGCCGCGACCGGTTTTGCCGGGTTTCGCGCCGGCTTGCCGGTGGACTGGCCCACCGATCCCGCCGCCCGTGCCACGGGCATCTCTTTCATGTTCCGCAGCGGCGCGCCGCAGCTGGCGCAGCTCAGCTCATGTCGCTCCGCGCCCCGCAGGCGCAGCGCCGCGCGGGTGCCGCAATAGCAGCAGGTCGCGATCTTGGTGACGGGCATGCAGCCTCCTTTTGCCTAGGCACGGGAGGCATATAAGGCCACCGCCGCCGCATTCGAGACGTTGAGCGAGCCAAATTCACCGGCGAAGTCGATTTTAACCAATCTGTCGCAGGTCTGTTTGGTCTTCTCGCGCAGGCCGGGGCCTTCGGCACCCAGCACAAGCGCAATCGCGCGGTCGCGTTTGCCCTCGATCGCCGCCTCGATCCCCTCCTCGGCTTCACCGTCAAGTCCCAGCACCAGATAGCCCATGTCCTGCAGCTCGGTGATCGCCTCGGCCAGATTGCGCACCCGCAGATAGGGCTGCCGCTCAAGCGCGCCGCTGGCGGTTTTGGCCAATGCGCCGGTCTCCGGAGCGGCATGGCGGCTCATGGCGATGACGGCCTGCGCGCCAAACACTTCCGCCGACCGCAGGATTGCGCCCACGTTGTGCGGATCGGTCACCCGGTCCAGCAAGAGCACCCGCGGGGGGGTCTTGCC
Organism: Thalassorhabdomicrobium marinisediminis; assembly: GCF_003072065.1. Classification (GTDB taxonomy): domain Bacteria; phylum Pseudomonadota; class Alphaproteobacteria; order Rhodobacterales; family Rhodobacteraceae; genus Octadecabacter; species Octadecabacter marinisediminis. The sequence continues at coordinate 226,948 of NZ_QCYG01000004.1, read as the reverse complement.
GTCGCCCATGCAGCGGTCCGCGATGCTGCCCCAGTCCAGCGGCTTGACCTCAAGCGCAGCCCCCTGATGCACCGATTGCGGGTCGAGCGGTGCGGCAAACTTGCGCGGCTCGGACATCTCGGGCTCGGGGCAGCCGTTCTGGCCCGGAGTGACCGCATCGCCCAGCCGGTCCAGCGCGTTGCGCGTGACCACCAGCCGCAGCTTTTCCCGGGCCGGGTTGAGCAGCGCGTCACGCACCGCATGCAGGCCGAACAGCCACACCGTATGGTTCGCCGCCGCCCGTTTGTCGCGCTCCTTGTCGACCACCCACTGAGGTTTCTTCATCGCCATATCCTTTCGGTTGCCCCTCTCATGCGGGGGATCGCAAAAAACCGCAAGGGCTGCCAAAGAATTGCGCTGAATGAGGTTGACGCCCCCCAAGGCCAAAGCTATTCACGCCGCCAGTGGGCGACAGGCCGCAAGGTGTGGCAGGGGACTGTAACTCCCTCGCGGAGACGCACGCCTGGTTCGATTCCAGGGTCGCCCACCACTGACGAAATGCACCGCATTTCGGCACCCGAAGGGCCAATAGGGCCAATCCCGGACACCCCCCAATCCGCGCGAGGCAGCGAATTGCGCAGCAACTCGCGTTCGCGCAGGCCACTGCGGTCACTGCATGCGCAAGGGTCTCACGGCGACAAGGGCCACCTGCGGTTCCCTCGCGGAGACGCACGCCGGGTTCGATTCCAGGGTCGCCCACCACTGCCGAAATGCACCGCATTTCGGCACCCGAAGGGCCAATAGGGCCACACCCAATCACCCCCACCCGATCCGCGCGAGGCCGCGAATTGCGCAGCAACTCGCGTTCGCGCAGGCCACCGTCATCGCCGCACGCGCAGCACGACGCACGTCTTGTGAGATTTTTTCAACCGCTCGTCTGCTATCAATCCCCACAATTCGACGCCCCAGCCCGGCGGCACGCCGGGCAACGCCGGCCCGCCCCCATCGGGGCGGCGTTCCGCCACCCCGGCGGGCCAACGCAGCCCTTGTGTATGCGCACCCCAGCCACAGCCCTCTTCCGTGTCCCCCCTCCAAACGAAAACCCCCGCCCGTTTTACCGGGCGGGGGCTCTCGATCTTGGCCAGCTCGCTGTTATTCCGCCGCTTCGGCGTAGTCTTCCATTGGCGGGCAGGTGCACGTCAGGTTCCGGTCGCCCCAGACGTTGTCGACGCGGTTGACCGGGGGCCAATACTTGTCGACGCGGAAGGCGCCGGGCGGGAAGCAGCCCGTCTCACGGCTGTAAGGGCGGTCCCAGTCCTTCACGAGGTCTTCCATCGTGTGGGGCGCATTCTTCAGCGGGTTGTTCTTGTCATCGATCTTGCCGTCCTCGATCTCGGCAATCTCGGCCCGGATCGCGAGCATGGCATCGCAGAACCGGTCGAGCTCGGCCTTGGTCTCGGATTCCGTGGGTTCGATCATCAGCGTGCCCGCCACCGGCCACGACATGGTCGGCGCGTGGAACCCGCAATCGACCAGCCGTTTGGCGATGTCATCCACGGTGACGTTGGCGCTGTCGGCGAAGGGGCGCGTGTCGATGATACACTCATGCGCCACACGGCCCGACGGCCCCTTGTAGAGCACGTCGAACGCGCCTTCCAACCGCTTGGCGATGTAGTTGGCATTGAGGATCGCCACCCGCGTCGCCTGCGTCAGCCCCTCACCGCCCATCATCAGGCAATAGGCCCATGAGATCGGCAGAAGCGACGGAGAGCCGAAGGCCGCCGCCGACACCGCACCTTCGCCCTCCACCGGATCGCCCGGCAGATGTTCGATCAGATGCGCCTTGACCCCGATCGGCCCCATGCCGGGACCGCCGCCGCCGTGGGGGATGCAGAACGTCTTGTGCAGGTTCAGGTGGCTCACGTCACCGCCCAGATCGCCGGGGCGCGACAGGCCCACCATGGCGTTCATATTGGCCCCGTCGATATAGACCTGCCCGCCCGCGTCATGGGTGATCTTGCAGACCTCGGTCACGGTTTCCTCGAACACGCCATGGGTTGAGGGATAGGTGATCATGCAGGCGGCCAGATTGTCGGCGTGCTGTTCGGCCTTGGCGCGGAAATCGTCCAGATCGATGTCGCCATTGTCGGCCGACTTGATCGGGACCACCTTCCAGCCGACCATCTGCGCGCTGGCGGGGTTGGTGCCATGGGCGCTCATGGGGATGAGGCAGATATTGCGGTGCTCCTCGCCCCGGGCACGGTGATAGCCCGCAATCGACAGTAGCCCCGCATATTCCCCCTGCGCGCCCGAGTTCGGCTGCATCGAGATCGCGTCATAGCCGGTGATGTCACACAGTTTCGCCGAGAGATCGTCGATCATCTGCGTGTAACCCTTGGCCTGATCCTTGGGGACGTAAGGGTGCAACAGCGCGAATTCGTCCCAGCTCACCGGCATCATTTCGGCGGCGGAGTTTAGCTTCATCGTGCAAGAGCCCAGCGGGATCATCGCCCGGTCGAGCGCCAGATCGCGGTCGGCCAGACGGCGCATGTAGCGCATCATTTCCGTCTCGGCCCGGTTCATGTGGAACACCGGATGCGTCAGGTAGTCAGAGGTGCGGATCAGCTTGTCGGGCACGCTGTAGTGCGGGGTGTAGTCCTTGTCCTTGCGATCAATGCCGAAGGCCGCCCAGACCGCTTCGATGGTCTCAGAGCGGGTGCGTTCATCCAGCGAGATGCCGATGCGGTCCTCTCCGACCTTGCGCAGGTTGACGCCGTTCGCCACGGCGCGGTCCATGATCTCGCGCTGTTTGTCGCCCACCTCGACCGTCACGGTGTCGAAGAAGGTCACCGGGCGCGGATCGAAGCCCGCCTGTTTGAGCCCTTCGGCCAGACGCGCGGTCTTGCGGTGGATGCGCTCGGCGATGGCGCGGAGACCTTTCGGCCCGTGGAACACTGCATAGAACCCGGCCATCACCGCCAGCAAAGCCTGCGCGGTGCAGACGTTCGACGTGGCCTTTTCGCGGCGGATGTGCTGCTCGCGGGTTTGCAGCGCCAGACGGTAGGCGCGATTGCCGTGGGCGTCGATGGAGACACCGACGATCCGGCCGGGCATGTTGCGCGCATAGGCCTGCTTGGTTGCCATATAGGCCGCGTGCGGCCCGCCGTAGCCCACGGGCACGCCGAACCGCTGGGTCGAGCCCACGGCGATGTCCGCGCCCATCGCACCCGGTTCCTTGAACAGCGTCAAAGACAGCGGGTCGGCGGCGATGACGCCCACGGCCTTAGCGGCGTGCAGCGCCTGCATCTGCGGCGTGAAATCGCGCAGCCGCCCGTGGGTGCCGGGATACTGGAAGATCGCGCCGAAGACCGCCTCGGCGTCCAGATCGTCGGGATCGCCGATGATCAGCTCGATCCCCAGAGGCTCGGCCCGGGTCCGCATCACGTTGATGTTCTGCGGGTGGCAATTCTCGTCCACGAAGAAGGCGGGGGCCTTGGACTTGGCCACCCGCTGCGCCATGGTCATCGCCTCGGCGCAGGCGGTCGCCTCATCCAGAAGCGAGGCGTTGGCGATTTCCAGCCCGGTCAGATCGCTGACCATGGTCTGGAAGTTCAGCAAAGCCTCAAGCCGGCCCTGGCTGATTTCCGGCTGGTAGGGCGTATAGGCCGTGTACCAGGCGGGGTTCTCGAAAATGTTGCGCTGGATCGCGGGCGGCGTGACCGTGCCGTGATAGCCCTGCCCGATGAGCGAGACGAGCACCTTGTTCTTGCCGGCCACCTCTTTCATGTGGTGGAGCAATTCACGCTCGGACTTGGGTTTGCCAAAGTCCAAGGGGGCCTTAGCGCGGATCTGCGGCGGCAGGGTGTCGTCGATCAGCGCGTCAAGGTCCTTCGCGCCCACCACGTCCAGCATGGCATCCATCTCCTCGGGCGAGGGGCCGATGTGGCGACGGTTCGCGAAATCGTATGGCAGGTAATCAGTGGGCGTGAAGGTCATGGGTTTGCGTCCTTAGCCAATCATCTTGTTGTAGGCGGCTTCGTCCATCATGTCGTCCATCTGCGACAGGTCGGACGGTTTGATCTTGAAGAACCAGCCGTCGCCGATGGCGTCGCTGTTGGCCAGGCTCGGATCTTCGGCCAGCGCTTCGTTCACTTCGACAATCTCGCCGTCCAGCGGTGCCAGAATGTCCGAGGCGGCCTTGACGCTCTCGATCACCACAATCTCGTCATCCTTGCTGACCGTGGTGCCCACCTCGGGCAGTTCCACGAACACCAGATCGCCCAGCTGCGTGGTGGCGTGTTCGGTGATGCCCACGACATAGACGCCGTCGGACTCTTCGCGGAGCCATTCGTGCTCTTCGGTATATTTCATAGCTCTATCTTCCTGTTATCGTTTAACGTTTGCCGGTGTGAAGGGCATCTTGGTGAGTGTAAGGGGTTGGCGTTTGCCGCGCAATTCACCGTAAACAGTGGTGCCCGTGGTCGCGTGATCGGCGGTCACATAGCCCATGGCAACGGGGCCGCCCACGGTGGGGCCGAAGCTGCCCGAGGTGATGATGCCGATGCTGTCGCCCCCGGCCGCGTCGGCGAAGAGTTGCACGCCTTCGCGCATGGGGGCGCGGCCTTCGGGGCGCAGGCCGACGCGTTTGCGCGCGGCGCCGTTTGCCATCTGGTCAAAGATCACATCGGCACCGGGAAAACCGCCCGCGCGCGCACCGTCCGCGCGGCGGACCTTCTGGATCGCCCAGGTCAAAGCCGCTTCGACCGGGGTGGTCTTCGCGTCGATGTCATTGCCGTAAAGACACAGGCCGGATTCAAGCCGCAGGGAATCCCGCGCGCCCAACCCGATAAGTTCAACGTCGTCATGCTCGAGCAGCGCCTTGGCGATGGAACTTGCATGCACGGCGGGCACGGAAATCTCATAGCCGTCCTCACCGGTATAGCCCGAGCGCGACACCCAGGCCTCAACCCCGTTGAGGTCAAGCGTCGCCACATCCATGAAGGCCATGTCGGCCGCGCGCGGATCGAGTGCGGCGAGCACCGCCTCGGCTGAAGGGCCCTGCAGCGCCAACAGCGCGCGGTCGGTGATTTCGGCCACGGTGAGATCCGGCTCAAGCGCCGTTTTCATCCGTGCGATGTCCGCGCCCTTGCAGGCAGCATTGACCACCACGTAAAGATGATCGCCCCGGTTGGCGAACATCAGATCATCCTCGATCCCGCCGGCGTCGTTTGTGAAGAACCCGTAGCGCTGGCGCCCATCTTCCAACCCAAGGACATCCGCAGGGATCAACCGCTCAAGCCCCCGCGCGGCCGCTTCGTAGCTGTCGCCCTGCACGATCACCTGCCCCATGTGGCTCACATCGAACAGGCCGGCCTTGGCCCGCGTGTGCAGATGCTCTTTCATAACGCCCATGGGATATTGCACCGGCATTTCGTAGCCGGCAAAGGGCACCATCTTGGCGCCTGCCTCTAAGTGCAGATCATAAAGCGGGGTCTTCAACAGTTCAGCCATATCGCCACTCGTCTCTTTCAAGCCGGCGAGACCCTTAACGAATCAAGCGGCACCTGTCCTACGCAGGATCATTCCTGCGCGCTGGTGCCTCCTCTGTCCTTTCGCCTGAGATCGTTATCCCTTCGGCGGGTGCGTGCGGCACCACTCTCCAGAGTTGTCGTCATTCCGGTCTCGGTCCTGTGGCCTGAGAGATTCCGAGGCGGTTGCTCCTTCGGCACCAGCGAACTGGTTCTCCCGAGATCGGGTCGTGGGTTTACGTAGCTGAAACGCCCCCTCGCTAGCAAGTGAGAAATGGTGAAGTGCGACGTCCCTGCGCGCGGCCACGGGCTGATAGGTCTTGCCGATCGCAGCTCATGGCCCCCAAGGAGGAGTGCGCGCAGAGCCGGACGGGGTCAATTTCACCTGATCTTTATGGTTCGGGTTTGAATTTTCGCAAAAATAGGTCACATGACACCCACGTTGGAGCGTCCCGGACGTCACTTGAGGAAATACCACATGAATTCGCCGTCGAATGTTTCGGACCTGTCACCGGAGTCCCCCGCCGTGACCGAGGCCCGCCGGGCGGATCCATCGACCGGCCCCGGGGCGGATGCGCCAGTGGCGCGGACCCTGCAGTTCGAGACCGACAAGGGCGCGTCCCGCTCCACATGGTTCGCAGCCTTTCTTCTGATTGCCATCGTCGGCTGGATGGGCAGTGGCTTCGTTCTGCCGTCCGAGGATGACGCGCCCCCGCCCCTGCGCGAAGAACCCGCGCCGGTGGCCGTCGCGGTTGAGCCCTCGACCGCCGAGACGGTGCCGCAGGTGTTCCGCGCCGAAGGACAGGCCGAACCGGACCGCGACACACTGCTGCGGGCGGAAGCCTCGGGCGACATTGCCGAGGTTCTGGTGCGCAAGGGCGACGACGTGGACGCCGGAGAGGTGATCGCCCGGTTCGATCTCACGACGAACGCGGCGGACACGAACCGCGCCGAGGCCGAGCTTGCCCGCGCCCAGCGCGATTTCGACAACGCGCAAAGCCTGCTGGAGCGTGGAGTTGCCACGGTGGACCGCGTGACCCAGGCCCGCGCCGCCCTTGCCGCAGCACAAGCGCAGGTCACCGCCGTGCAGGAAGCCGCCAAATCGCTGACGATCACGGCCCCCTTCGCCGGGCGCATCGAAGAGTTGCACATCAACGAGGGCGAATTCGTCTCGGCCGGGTCCGAGGTGGGCCGGCTGGTGGACATCACGCCGCTGACCGTGGTGATCCGCGTGCCCCAGCAATCGCTGACCCAGCTTGAGGTGGGCCAGCCCGCCGTCGTCCGCTTCATCACCGGAGAGGAGCTTCCCGGCACCGTGACCTTCGTGGGCAGCTCCGCCGCCGCCGAGACCCGCACCTTCCGCGCCGAGATCGAGGTCGAGAACGCGGACGGCGCGATTCCTGCGGGCATCTCCGCCGAGATCGTGATCCCGACCGGTGAGGTGACGGCCCATTTCATCGCGCCGTCCATCGTCTCGCTCGACACGCAGGGCACGCTGGGCGTCAAAACGGTGAATGCCGACAACATCGTCGAATTCTACCCCGTCGAGATCGTCAAGGCGCAGATCGACGGCATCTGGGTCACCGGCCTGCCTGACGCGGTCGACATCATCACCGTGGGCCAAGGATTCGTGAACATCGACGAAACCGTGGCCCCCATGACTGCGGAGCCCTCCTGATGGGGACGTTGATCGACGCCGCCTTCTCGCGCTCTCGCGTGGTGGTGATGGCGCTCATGATGCTGCTGGCCGTGGGCGCCTACGCCTATTCCGCGATCCCGAAAGAGGCCAATCCCGAAGTCCCCCTGCCCTTCTTCTACATCTCCACGGGGCTGGACGGCATCAGTCCCACGGATGCAGAGCGCCTGCTGCTCGAACCGATGGAGACCGAGTTCGGCTCAATCGAGGGGCTCGACAAGATGAGCTCGGAGGCCACCGAGGGCTTTGCGTCGATCCAGCTTGAATTCACGCCGGGCGGCGACAACGACGAAGCCCTCGACAAGGTGCGCGAGGCCGCAGACCGCGCCCAAGGCGACCTGCCCGAGGACGCCAACGACATCACCATCACCGAGATCAACACCGCGCTGTTCCCGGTGATCACCGCGATCCTCTCAGGTCCGGTGCCCGAACGCACGCTGAACGCGCTGGCTGAAACCCTGCAAGAAGAGCTGGAAAGCCTTGAAGGGGTGCTTGAGGTGGATATCGGCGGCCAGCGGTTCGAGTTTCTTGAGGTGCTGATCGATCCTACCGTGTTCGAGACCTATAACCTGTCCTTTGATGAACTGATCGGGCAGATCCAGCGCAACAACCGTCTGATCGCCGCAGGCGCCATCGAGACCGGGGCCGGACGCATCGTGCTCAAGGTGCCGGGGCTTATCGAAGACCTCGAAGACGTCATGGCGATCCCGGTGAAGGTGCGCGGCGACGCCGTGGTGACCTTCGGAGACGTGGCGACAGTGCGCCGGACCTTCGAGGACCCCAGCTCGTTCGCGCGGATCAACGGGCAGCCCGCGCTGGCACTCGAGGTGACCAAACGCTCCGGCGCAAACATCATCGAGACTGTGGACGAGGTGAAGGCCCGCGTCGCCGCGCTGAAAGCCGAATGGCCGGACTCCATCAACGTAACCTACCTGCAGGACCAATCGAAATCCGTCAAAGATCTGCTCAACGACCTAGAGGCCAACGTGATCGCCGCGGTGATCCTTGTGATGATTGTCGTGGTCTTCGCGCTGGGCACCCGCTCGGCGATCCTTGTGGGTCTGGCGATCCCGGGGGCGTTTCTGGCCGGCGTCACAGCGCTTTGGGTGATGGATTACACCATGAATATCGTGGTGCTTTTCTCGCTGATCCTTGTGGTGGGGATGCTGGTGGACGGGGCCATCGTCACGGTCGAACTGGCCGACCGCAAGCTGCAAGAAGGGATGCCCGCCCGTGCGGCATATGCATTTGCCGCCAAGCGCATGTCCTGGCCGATCATCGCGTCGACCGCGACCACGCTGAGCGTGTTCTTCCCGCTGTTGTTCTGGTCGGGCATGGTCGGCGAGTTCATGAAATACCTGCCGACGACGGTGATCCTGACGCTGTTTGCATCGCTGTTCATGGCGCTGATCTTCATCCCGGTCGTGGGCGGTCTCATCGGCAAACGGCAGCCACAAAGCGCCAAGGACAAGGCGGCACTGCACGCGGCCGAACTGGGCGATCCGCGTGACATGGGGGGCTTCACCGGCGCCTATGTCAAGCTGTTGCACTGGGCCATCCTGCGCCCGGGTGCCACGCTGCTGCTGGCCATCGCGATGCTGCTGGGGGCCTTCAGCCTTTATGGGCAGTTCGGCAAGGGCGTCAGCTTCTTCCCCTCGCCCGAGCCGGACTTCATGCAGGTGCAGGTGCGCGCGCGGGACAACTTCTCGATCTTCGAGCGCGATGCGCTGGTGCGCGCGGTGGAAGACCGCCTGCTGCCTTACGACGAGATCGCCAGCATCTACGCCCGCTCCACCATGAGCGCCGGTCAGGGGGATGAGGAAACCATCGGCACGCTGCAACTGGAACTCACACCCTGGGACACGCGCCGCACGGCGGACGAGCTTGGCATGGAGATCCGCGAGTCCGTGGCCGACATCGCCGGCATCGACGTGCAGGTGCAGGCCCAATCCATGGGGCCCACCTCGGGCAAGCCGGTGAACCTGCAGATCACCGGGCGCGACCCGGAAAAGCAGGAAGAAGCGGTGCTGATGATCCGCGGGATCATGGACCGGCTGGGCGGATTTACCGACGTGACGGACACCAGCCCGGTGCCGGGGGTCGAAGTGTCGATCCTTGTGAACCGGGCCGAAGCCGCGCGGTTCGGCGCGGACGTGAGCCTTCTGGGGCAAGCGGTGCAACTGCTCACCCAGGGGGTGACGGTGGCCGACTACCGCCCCGGCGATGTGGACGGCTCGCTCGACATCCGGGTGCGCTTCCCGCGTGAGGATCGCTCGCTTGCGGAACTGGCCAGCCTGCGGGTGCCCACCGCGTCCGGTCTGGTGCCGATCTCGAACTTCGTGACCTTCGCCCCCTCCGAGCGCACCGGCGTGATCCGGCGTATCGACGAAAAGCGCGTCACCACGATCGAGGCAAACGTCGCGCCGGGGCTGCTGGTCAACGATCAGGTGATCGCGCTGAGCGCCGCCATCGACGCCGCCGATCTGCCCGACGACGTGAGCTACTCCTTCGCGGGTGAGGCGGAAGACCAGCAGGAAAGCATGACTTTTCTGGTCGGCGCCTTCATCACCGCGATTTTTCTGATGTTCGTGATCCTCGTGATCCAGTTCAACAATTTCTATCAGGCCTTTGTCGTCATGAGCGCGATCGTCTTCTCCATCGCGGGGGTTCTGATGGGGCTGGTCGTCACCGGTCGCCCCTTCGGCATCGTCATGGGCGGCATTGGCGTCATCGCGCTGGCCGGGATCGTGGTGAACAACAACATCGTCCTGATCGACACCTACAACGACCTGAAAAAGGCCGGGCAATCCCCGCTTGAGGCCGCGCTGCGCACCGGCGCGCAACGTCTGCGTCCGGTGTTTCTGACCTCGGTGACAACGGCGCTCGGGTTGATGCCGATGGTGATCGGCTTGAACCTGAACTTCTTCACCCGCGAAATCGTCTACGGCGCGCCGTCGACCCAGTGGTGGACCGAGCTTTCGGCGGCCATTGCGGGCGGGCTGGTCGTGGCGACCTTGCTTACGTTGGTGGTCACGCCCGCGATGTTGATGCTGGGCGAGCGCAACAGGGCCACCCCGGCCCCGTTGCTCGATCCGCATGCTGCGACCTGACGGTTAGGGAATGCGAACCTCATCCCGGGTGAACTCGGCCGCATCGGTGGTGCCGTCGTCATAGACGATCTCGACGCTCACGCTGTCGATCGATTGCAGCGGAAAGGCCACGTAAGGCAGAAAATTCTCGACGTCGATCATCGCATTGGGCTGGGCGTGGTCGGTGTTGCAGGGCTCCATCGCCATGACCTCTTCAGCGGGCGCGCCGTTGATCCCGTAGCGGATGTCCCAAAGGCCGCAGCGCCACGCCATCAGATGGGTAAAATACAAAAGGTCCTGCCCCTCGTATTCGCGCACGCCAATCCAGTTGCCCTTGGTCATGTCCAGAATGGGCCGCACTTCGGTCGCCGTGGTGAACTTGCCGGTGGGGTCTTGCGGCTCGGGCGTGCGGCTGGCGTCGAGGTGATCGCCCGACCCTTCGGCCAGCGATGGCTCGGCGGCCTCCGGGCCCGGCCCCCCGGTATCCGCGGTGACACCCTCCGGCGCGGCAGGCGGCGCAATCCCCAACGCCAGCCCGATGAAAAGCGGTAGAACAAGATCAAGCATTGAAATATCCTTCTTGAAATATAGCGCCCCGCTGCCCTTCCCTCGGGCGCGGATGCGCCGCTATAGTGCAGGCAACAGGCAATCAGGCAAGCAAAATGGCTCAATCACCCTCCGCTCTGGCGCCCGGCGACACGGCCCCCCGCGCGTCCGACTTCGATATCGTCGCGGTCGGACAGGCGGGGCGGTTGCAGTTCGAATGCCTGCTGCTGGCGGCCTCTTTGCGGGCGAAATCGCCGGGGTTTGCCGGCACGCTCTATATTGCCGAACCGCAACCCGGCCCGCTCTGGGACAAGGACCCGACCATGCGGGGCGACATCAAGGGCGCGCTTGATGATCTGGGGGCGCAGATCCTGCCGTTCGACAACACAGCCTTCGGGCAAAGCTACCCCCATGGCAACAAGATTGAAGCGCTCTGCGCGATGCCCGAAGGGCGCAACTTCCTCTTTCTGGACAGTGATACGCTCATCCTAGGCGAGCTGGGCGGCCTGTCGACCGACTTCACCCGTCCCGCGGCCTCCATGCGGCGCACGGGCACCTGGCCCGAGGAGGAGCTTTACTGGCCGGGCTACTCCGCCATCTGGAAGGCGCTTTACGACCGCTACGGGCTGGACTTCGACAGCAGTCTGGACCTCGCCCAACCCGATGAATACTGGGAACGCTACCTTTATTTTAACGCAGGCTGGGTAACGGGGCATGACGCGCCGGCGTTCGGGGCCCGCTGGCGGGACTGGGCGCGCGACATCCGCGACAACACCCCCGAAGAACTGGTGCTGCAATCCCTCGATCCCTGGCTCGATCAGGTGAGTCTGCCGCTGGTGATCCACAGCTTCGGCGGCGGCCGCCCGGGGCCGGAGCTTGACGGGCTCGATGGCGATCTGACCTGTCACTACCGCCTTCTGCCCTTGCTCTACGCGCGCGAGGATGCCGCGGTCGTTCAGGTGCTGGAAGAGGTCACCGGCCCGAACCGGATCAAGAAATGGCTCAAGCAATATGACCCCTTCAAACGGATGATCTATCAGGGCCGCGGCCAGAAGGTGCGCGCGCTGTTTGATCAGTCCGATCTGCCACCGCGGGAACAGCAAATCCGCAACCGGATCAAGAAACACGGCTTCTGGATGCGCTAGTTCGCAAAATGTGACGATCGGCGCCTGCGGCAAGCAGGTAACCCGACGTGCCGAACGGCAAAGTGCCGCGCCGTCGAGGGGGCTGTCCGCCCCCGCCCTTCGGGCCCCCCGAGGATATTTGTGAAACAAAGATGAGGGCGGTTAAAATCCGGCGCCGATCAATGGCCAGCACCGGATCTGACAAACACAAGAGTTTATCTTCGCTTACGGCCATCGACGTCCCCGCCTGTACCGCGCCCCGAGCCTGCCACCGAAGGGTTAACGAAACCTTACCCATCTTTGCTTTGCAAATATCCCCGCCGGAGGCGCAGGTCGGCCGCACGCGATCCCGCCTGCGGCTTTGCGAGGGGCGGGAAACCTTGCTGCATTCGTGCTGCCCGTCGGGACGCATGTTCGCACCGGTCCCCCGGAGGAACAATATTGGACTTCGTTCGTCGCTTGCATTGAGGTCCCGCGGCATAGCCCTTAGACCTAGCGTCGAAACATTGCTGGAGACTTCCATGACCGACACCCCTTCCCTTGGCTTCGACACCCTGCAGATCCACGCCGGTGCACAGCCCGACCCGGCCACCGGCGCGCGCAATACGCCTATCTATCAGTCCACGGCCTATGTGTTCCGCGATGCCGATCACGCGGCGGCGCTGTTCAACCTGCAAGAGGTCGGTTTCATCTACTCGCGCCTGACGAACCCCACGGTCGCGGTGCTGCAGGAACGCATTGCCACGCTCGAAGGCGGCGTCGGCGGGGTGTGCTGCGCGTCCGGGCACGCGGCGCAGATCATGGCGCTGTTTCCGCTGATGCAGCCGGGCATGAATGTCGTCGTCTCCACCCGTCTTTACGGCGGCAGCGTGACGCAGTTCAGCCAGACCATCAAACGTTTCGGATGGGAAGCGAAGTTCGTCGACATGGACGACACCGACGCCGTGCGCGCCGCGATCGACGACAACACCCGCGCCATCTTCGGGGAGGCCATCGCCAACCCCGGCGGCTATATCATGGACGTGCGCGCCATCGCGGATATCGCGGATGAGACTGGCGTTCCGCTGATCATCGACAACACCACCGCCACGCCCTATCTGTGCCGCCCCATCGAGCACGGCGCCACGCTGGTGGTACATTCCACAACGAAATACCTGACCGGGAACGGGTCGGTCATGGGCGGCTGCGTTGTCGATTCCGGCAAGTTCGACTGGACCGCTTCGGACAAGTTCCCGTCGCTCAGCCAGCCCGAGCCCGCCTATCACGGCACCGTCTTCGCCGAGACCTTCGGCCCCATGGCCTTCACCTTCCACGGCATCGCCATCGGTCTGCGCGACCTCGGCATGACGATGAACCCGCAAGCCGCGCACTACACATTGATGGGGATCGAGACCCTGTCGCTGCGCATGGAGCGTCACGTCGAGAACGCCACGAAGGTCGCCAAATGGCTCGAGGCGGACGACCGTGTGGACTATGTCACCTATGCGGGACTTGAATCCTCGCCCTATTTCGAGCGGGTCAAGACGGTTTGCCCTCGTGGCGCGTCGGCCCTGTTCACCTTCGCGGTGAAAGGCGGCTACGACGCCTGCGTCAAGCTTGTCGACAGCCTTGAGATTTTCAGCCACGTGGCCAACCTTGGCGACACGCGGTCGCTGATCATCCATTCGGCCTCGACCACCCACCGGCAATTGACGCCGGAGCAGCAAGAGGCGGCGGGTGCCGGGCCGAACGTCGTCCGGGTGTCCATCGGGCTTGAGAATGTGGAAGACCTGATCGCCGATCTGGATCAGGCGTTGAGCAAGGCAACAGCCTGATCCCAGACCCAAAGCGAAAGAAAAGGGCCCCTCGTGGGGCCCTTTTTTGCGTCAGTCCTCGTCGTCATCCGCATCGATCGCGAAAACCATGTTGACGGAGGCAGACACGTCGATCTGCCCCGGCGCGGTCGGCACGTCGTGTTGCGGCGCGGAATTGGCCATTTCCAGCATGACCGGTTCGGCGCGCATGGGCCGGTAGTTGCCGCCGCCCATTTCCGACAAAGAGACCAGCCCGTCCAGCGACACCCCGGCCGCATCGGCGTAAAGCTCCGCGCGGCGCCGGGCATCGGCCGCCGCAAGGCGGCGCGCCTCATCGGTGGCTTCGTCCGGGTCCTGCAGGCCGAAAGTCACTCCGTTCAGACGGTTCGCCCCTTCTCCGACCGACGCTGCCAGCAGGCCGCCCAGACGGTCGAGGGACATCACCTCGACCATGATCGAATTGACCGCCTGATAGCCGGTGATTTCAGTCCCGCTGCTCAGCGCGCTTGATGAATAGCGTGGCTGCAGGCGGATGGTGCTGCTGCGGATCTGCTCCGGGGGGATGCCCTCGGCCTCTAGCAAGGACAGAAGGGACGAAGTCGCGACACTCGCCGCATCCAGCGCCTCGGCTGCATGCTCCGACTCGGTCTGCACGCCGATCATCACCGTGGCCATGTCCGGATCGACGCTGACCTCTGCGGTGCCGGTGACGGTGATCGTGCGGGCGGGGGCTTCGGCAGCCAGCGGGGTGGCCAGCGTTGCGCTTAACAAAGTGGCGGCAAGGGCGCCGATGGCAAGGGTGGATCGCATGGGGAAACCTCCGGGGTATGATGGATATAGTGGTGTGACGCATTCCATAGGAGCGCGCCCGGGGGAACATGGCAAGAATCTTCGCCTTGGCGTGGGCGGAACCTTGCTATAGCCTTGATCGGCAACAGGATGGGGTGTTTCCAGCCCATGCGCAGGATGCTAAGTCACGCCGATGAAACCCAATTTTGCCTTGTCCCTTTCCTTCGACGGCCTGCGCCTGATGCACCGTGTCGCCGATGGCTGGCACCTTGTCGGTCAGGTGGCGCTGGACGATCCCGACGTCAACGGCGCGCTGGAACGCCTGCGGGCGGACGCGCTGACGCTGACCTCTGACCCGATCGCGACCAAGCTACTGATTCCAAACGATCAAATCCGCTATATCGCCATCGATGGCACCCGCGCGGAAGAGGCTGACGTGCGCGCCGCACTGGACGGCACGACGCCCTATGCGCTGGACGAGTTGGCCTATGACTACGCCAAGGGGGGTGGCCGCACCTATGTCGCCGCCGTCGCGCGTGAGACTTTGGCCGAAGCCGAAGCCTTCGCCCGTGAGCATGGCTTCAACCCCGTCAGTTTCGCCGCCGTGCCCGAACCCTTCACCTTCGTCGGTGAGGCGTTCTTCGGCTCAGTCGCCGGGGCCGAGGCGGAGCGTGATGCCGAGCCGGTAATCGTCACCGGCACCGTCGATTTGCCGCCCGAGGGGGGGACACCTCCGTCGCCGCCTGCCGATATGGATGAAGCTCCAACGGATCCCGTGGCGCAGGTGAGCACCGAGGACGAGTCAGACGCATTGCCGGCCGTGGCAGCACAGGCCGCACCTGTTGTGGCGACACCGGACGTCCCCGATGAAGAGCGCGCCGCACCTCCCGTGCCGCCGATCACGCCGTCGGGCGAGATCGCTGACCCCGCGTTCGAACCCGCCCCCGACGCCCTGCCCGATCCGGTGAATGCCGCCGAGCCGGCCGCCGAACCCGATCCGGAGCCGGTGGAGATGCCGCAGGCGGGGCGGACGGACGACACGCCGGAGGACGCGATCATCACACCGCCGCCCCCAGACGTGCCGGCCATCCCAACGGCAAGCCCGGCCGAGGACGCATCGGACCACACTCCGGAGGCACCCGCAGCCGTCGCCGAAGCCGCGCCCGTGTTCGCGTCACGGCTGCGCGCGGATCGCAACGAGGGTCGGGGCGCGTCAGGCTCGGCTCCGGCGCCCGCTGTGCCTGCCAAAGCGTCCGGCTCGCCCGAGGCTGCAAGCTTCTCGTCGCGCCGGGCCGAACCCAGCGTCAGCCGCCCCACCCCGCCGCCACTCGCGGTGCCCACGGGCAAGGGCACCGACGCCATGCCCCCGGTCGCCGCCCCCGACAGCGTGCCCGCATCGGACGCGGCCCCCGCCCCTTCGGTGGACGAGGCTGGCCCGACCGACGCGGCCCCGGCGATTACCGGCACCCCGGCTGCGGTGGACCCGGTCGATGCGGCCCGCGTTGCCGCAACCCTCTCGGCCGAAACACCGGCGCAGGTGGCGCCGAACTCACCCCCGACTGAAACTACCACAGTTGGCGGTGCGGTGGGCGGCATGTTCGCCAGCCGCCGCATGGCCCGGTCCAAAGCCGCCGCGCCAGACGCCGAGAAAGCCACCTCTGACAAGACATCGCGCCTGACGGTCTTCGGCGCCCGCAAGGTCGCCAAACCCAAGGCGCGGGTGGGTGGAAAGCCCCGGTTCCTCGGGTTGATCCTGACGGCGGTGTTGCTGGTGCTGCTCTTCGCCATCGCCGCCTTCGCCGCCCTCTCGGACGAGGGGTTGGCCCGCTGGTTCGGCGGCGGCGCGCCCGAAACGCAGGTGGCAGACGCGCCGGAAGACCAGCCCGAAGCCGAGGTCGACGCGCCTATGGCCGAAGCGGTCGATGTCGCCGCCACCGCGCCCGAGGCGACCGCGCCCGTGGCGGCCGTGCCAACCGCGAGCGATACGCTGGCGACCCCCACTGCGCCTGCGGGGGGGCATGTTCTCTCACCCGAGGAAGCCACGCGCATCTATGCGGCCACCGGCGTCTGGCAGCGGGCGCCGCGCATCCCGCTGACCCCGCGCACCACCAGCCTGTCGGGGTTGCAACTGGGTGACGGTTGGCAGGCCGCACCCCGCAGTGAGGTGACGCGCCTTGCGGATGCGGGCAGCGTTGCCGGGGATGCGCTGATCGCCACGCCGATTGATCCTCCGGCCCCCGACGCCACATTCAACTTCGGTGCCGACGGGCGCGTCATCGCCACGCCCGAGGGCAGTGCCACACCCGACGGTATTCTTGTTATCGCCGGCACGCCGCCGCTGAACCCGCCCACCCGTCCGGGCACCGTCGCCCCCGAGATCACACCGCAGGACCAGATCGCCGAGGTCGTGCCCGAGGACGCAGAGCCGGTCGAGAACGCCCCCGAAGGCGTGGTCGTGCTTAATGGGCGCCCTCGGATCGCGCCGCCCGTGCGCCCGGGCACCACCGCGCCCACGCCCGCGCCGCAGGCCGCGCTGATCGCCGAGGCGGATGCGCCCCTTGTAGAAAGCGACGACTTGCTGGTTCTGGCCGGATCACCTCCGGTCCTGCCGCCCGTGCGTCCCGGCACGACAGCCCCCGTGGCGGAGCCCGAAGCGCCCGTCGCTGACACCGAAAGCACCTCCGACCTATCGGCCGAGGAAGCCCGCGCCACCCCGCAACCGCCACCACCGGAGGACGCCGAACCAACCGATGTGACAGGCGAAGACGTGATCGTCGTCACCGGCACCCCATCGGTCCTGCCTCCGGCCCGCCCCGGAACGGTCGCCCCACAGGTTGAGGCGGCCGTTGATGTCTCTGACGCCGACAATGTCGAGGCAACCGCGCAAGCGCCCGACGCGGACACACTGCGCCCGCGTCCGCGGTCCGCGCAGATCGTGCAGGCCGCCGCCGCCCGCGCCAATGCGCCGGTTCTGGGCGAGTTGACGCGCGCGCAAGCGGAAGCCTTCCGCCCCCGCACGCGCCCCGCAGCCCTCGCCCCCGCGCAAGAGCCTGAAGAGGCCGAACCGGAAACCGAACCCACGCCCGAGCCACAGGTCGCAGCGGCGGCCCCGGCACAGGCAAGCGGCCTGCAACTCACGCCCGAGATCGCTGCCGCGGTGCAGGCCGCGGCCAACCGCCCCGACCCTTTCGTGAACCCGACGCGGCTTGCGGTGACACAAAGCGGCCGGCCGGACACCCGGCCCCGCAACATGGCCCGCATCGTCGCGCGGGCGGCTGCGGCCCAGCAACAGGCGGCTGCGCAAGCCGCAGCGGTGCCGCGTACGGCCAGCGTCGCCCCCAGCGCTCCGACGGCAAGCTCGGTGGCCCAGGCCGCGACCCTGCAGAATGAGATTAACCTGCGCGACATCAACTTGATCGGCATCTACGGCGGCTCTTCCGACCGCCGGGCGCTGGTGCGTCTGGGCAACGGGCGTTATCTGCGGGTGACCGTGGGCGACCGGCTGGACGGCGGACGCGTCACCGGGATCAGCGCCAACGCCCTGAGTTACAACAAACGTGGCCGCACGGTGACGCTTCAGGTGGGCGGCTGACGCTCCACCTCTCCCCTTTCTCTGCGGACCCTGAATGATGCAAAATGCCCTCCTCCTCGCCACGATCCTTCTGGGCGCGGCCGTTATCGCCGTTCCGCTGGCCGCACGGCTGGGGCTGGGGTCGGTGCTGGGCTATCTGCTTGCCGGGATCGCCATCGGTCCGATCATCGGCAGCGAAGCCGAGGGCCTGCAACACATCGCCGAGCTTGGCGTCGTGATGATGCTGTTCCTGATCGGGCTCGAACTCGAACCGCGTGCGCTTTGGGGGATGCGACACCGGCTCATCGGGCTCGGGGGGCTGCAGATCTTCCTGACCACCGGGCTGCTGATGGGGGCCTTTGCGCTGTTCGGCTATCCGTGGCAGACCGCGCTGGCGATTGGCCTCATCTTCTCGCTGTCGTCGACAGCAATCGTGCTGCAGACGCTGGACGAAAAGGGTCTGATGCAGACCACCGGAGGCCGCAGCACCTTCTCGGTGCTGCTCACCCAAGACATCGCGGTGATCCCCATGCTGGCGCTTCTGCCGCTTCTGAGCATCCGCGGCGCGCCCCGGGGCGAGACCAGCGGCGCCGGCGGAATAGCAGGCGAGGAACCCGCCATCAGCTTGGTCGAGGGCCTGCCCGCCTGGGGAGTGACGCTGGTCACCATCGGAGCGGTCGCCGCCGTCATCCTTGTGGGCGTCTATCTGACCCGCCCGGTGTTCCGCTACATCCATCAGGCAAGGCTGCGCGAGATGTACACCGCGCTGGCCCTGTTGATCGTGGTGTCTATCGCGACGCTTATGGGCATGGTGGGCCTGTCCGCCGCCCTCGGCACCTTTCTGGCCGGGGTGGTTCTGGCGAACTCGGAATTCCGGCATGAGCTAGAAAGCGACCTTGCGCCGTTCAAGGGGCTGCTGCTGGGTCTGTTCTTCATCACCGTCGGCGCGGGGATCAACTTCTCCACGTTGATGGACAACCCTTTGTGGATCCTCTCGGTCACCGGCGCGGTCATCCTGACCAAGGGCCTTGTGCTCTATGGACTGGCGCTTCTGTTCTCCTTGCGTGGCCGGGCGCGGTGGCTGTTCACCTTGGGGTTGGCGCAGGCGGGCGAGTTCGGCTTCGTGCTGATCTCGTTTTCGCGGCAACAGAACGTGCTGGGGGGCGATCTGAGCGATGAGCTCTTGCTGATCGTCGCCCTTTCCATGTTGGTCACGCCACTGCTGTTCATCGTCTATGACTACCTCGCACGGGGGATGCAGCGCGACGACAGCGACCCGGCGCACGATACCATCGACAAGTCGGGCAGCGTCGTGATCGCGGGCCTTGGCCGGTTCGGTCAGGTGGTGAACCGCTTCATCCGGTCCAGCGGTTTCGACACCGTCGTGCTCGACAACAACATCAAGGCCATCGAAAACGTCCGCACCTTCGGGTTCGAAGGCTATTTCGGCGATCCGACCCGCCCCGACGTGCTAAAGGCGGCCGGTCTGGGCAAGGCGCGGGTGCTGGTGGTCGGCGTCGACGACAAGGATGCGGCGGTGCGACTGGTGAAATATGCCCGCAGCACCTATCCGGATCTGCACATCGTGGCCCGCGCCCATGACCGGGTGCATGTTTACCGGCTTTACGCAGCCGGGGCCAACGACATCGTGCGCGAGATGTTCGACAGCTCGCTACGGGCGGGCCGCTACGTTCTGGAGAACCTCGGCCTGTCGGATTACGAGGCCGCGGAAGCGCAGCGGGCCTATTACCGGCATGACCGGCAATCCCTGCGCGATCTGGCCGAGGTCTGGGACCCGGACCTGTCACTGACCGAGAACAAGGAATACATCCGCCGGGCCCGCGCCTCGAACCGTGAGCTCGAGACCCAACTGCAGCAAACCATCGAGGAAGCAGAGAGCGAAGCGGGCGACGCAGGCGACGCGATGCCAGCCCCCCCAGACCGCGCCTGAGGAGCCTAGGAGTCCGTCACGCCCGCTTCGGCAAAGGTCGCCATGCCCGAGTGACAGGCCACCGCGCCTTTCAGCACACCCAACGCCAACGCCGCGCCCGACCCTTCGCCCAGCCGCAGGCGCAATGCCAACAAGGGCTCCAGCTCCAAAGCGTCAAGCAGACGTTTATGCGCGAGCTCATCGGACAGGTGTCCGGCCACCGTGTGGTCCAGCGCGCCTTCGGCGGTTTTCTCAAGCACCGCCGCAGCCGCAGTGCAGATGAACCCGTCCAAAATCGCCGGAATCCGGTGATGGCGTGCGGCGGCGATGGCTCCGGCCATGGCCGCCAGCTCGCGCCCGCCCAGACAGCGCAGAGCGTCCAGCGGGTCGGATGTGTCATGCAGCGCCAGCCCCCGCGCCACGACGTCCGTCTTGCGCGCAAGGCCTTCGTCGTCGACACCGGTGCCCCGGCCAACCCAATCCTCGGCCGCGCCCCCGAACAGGGCCGCCGCTATTGCCGCCGCCGACGTGGTATTGCCGATGCCCATCTCCCCCGCGACCAGCACGTCGGATGCGGGGTCCACCGCGTTCCAACCGGTCGCCAGCGCCAGAACGACCTCGGCATCGCTCATGGCGGGGGCCTTGGTGAAATCCTGTGTCGGCAGGTCAAGGTCCAGCGTGTGCACATCCATCCGCGCGCCGAAGGTATTGGCCAATTGGTTGACCGCCGCCCCCCCGTGCTGGAAATTCTCAACCATCTGCGCCGTCACCTCGGGCGGGAAGGCCGATACGCCTTGTGCGCAGACCCCGTGGTTCGCCGCAAAGACGATCACTTGCGGGTTGGCGATCTCGGGCCGGTCGGTGCCACGCCATCCGGCATACCAGATCGCCAGCTCCTCCAGCCGTCCCAATGCGGCGGGCGGTTTGGTCAACTGCGCGTTGCGGTCGCGGGCGCCGGCGATGGCGCCCATGTCTGGCCCGTCTGCCTGCGACAGGACGTGGCGAAATTCTTCAAGCGTGGCGAAAGGTGCGGTCATGGTCTGGGCCTCATTGCAACAGGGGTGCGCAATCTCTACCCCATAGGGCAGGAATGACCAGACAGGAAAAACCGTGACAGACACCGCCGCCCCCACGCCCCGGCTTCGCGATATTCCCGCAGCCCTGGGTCTGCTCAGCCGCCTGCCGATCCCGATCGATCCCGCCCGTGCGACGGCGCGCGGCGCGCAGGCGGTCTGGGCCTATCCGGTGGCGGGGCTCGTGCTTGGCGGCCTTGCGGCAGCGGTCACGCAGAGTGCGCTCTGGCTGGGGATCCCGGCCATGCTGGCAGCCGCGCTGGCACTGATCAGCCTCGTTATCCTGACAGGCGCAATGCACGAAGACGGGCTGGCGGACACCGCCGACGGGCTTTGGGGCGGATGGGACGCGCCCCGCAGGCTGGAGATCATGAAAGACAGCCGCATCGGCGTCTACGGCGTCATGGCGCTGGTCGGCAGCTTCGCGCTGCGTTGGCACGCGCTTGGGCTGTTGATTGTCGCGGGGGCAACATGGCCTGCGATGCTCCTCACCGCCAGCCTAAGCCGTGCGGCGATGCTGCCGGTCATGACCCGCCTGCCCCATGCCCGCGCCACGGGGCTGAGCCGTTCCGTAGGCAGCCCTGACAACATACCGACCCTGATCGGGTTGGCCATTGCGCTCGCGGCGACTTTGATCCTCTGGCCCGCAGCCGCTCTGCCCCTGCTGGTGGTCGGCACACTCGTCACGTTCGCCGTGATCGCCATCGCCCGCGCCAAGATCGGCGGCCAGACCGGTGACATCCTCGGCGCGACACAGAACCTTACAGAAACCGCGCTGCTGATCACCCTCACCACGCTGGTGACCTGACGCGTGGCCCCCCTTCTCTGGTTCTCAAATACCTAAAGCCGGACGTCTATCCCAGATACCACGGCCTCGGACGCAGACCCGGCCCGAGCCGCTAGATCTGCTTCTCGGGCATCCGCACGACCAGACCGTCCAGCGCATCCGTCACTTTCAATTGGCACGTCAGGCGCGATTGCTCGGGGTCGGGCTCATAGGCGAAATCGAGCATATCCTCTTCCATGGCGTCCTTCTCGGGCAGCTTTTCCACCCATGCGGGATCGACATAGACGTGACAGGTGGAACAGGCGCAGGCGCCGCCGCAATCGGCTTCGATCCCCGGCACGCCATTGTCCCGCGCGCCTTCCATCACAGTCAGCCCGGTGGGCACATCGACGACATGCTCCTGACCGTTGTGCTCGATATAGGTGATTTTCGCCATGTCCCGGCCCTTCCTCAATCCTGTGTTCCCGGCATAGATAGGCGCAGCGCGCGCCGCCTTCCAGTGCATTCTGTGCCTGTGAGGTCACGCGAGTTGCGCGATCTTTGCCGACCGGCCCCGCCCGGACATGCCGCGCCTTTGAGCGGGGGATGTTCTGCGTTATCACCGCAACACACCTGCGGGGCTGCCCCGCCAAAGGCGGAGCCTATGACAGTGACCCCCGCGACCATTCTACAACTGGCCCGATGGTGGCATCCGTGGCGGATGGCGGCGCCCCTGACCTTGCTCGTGGCTTGCGCCCCGCCGCAGAACGGTGACCCGGCCATCGGCCCATTGGCGCAACCGCCGGTCGTCGATGCCCGTCTTGGCACCTGTTTTGCCCGCGACACCACGCCCGCGGTGATCGAGACCGTGACCGAGCAGGTGATGGTGCAGCCCGCCTTGGTGCGCAGTGACGGCACCGTCGAACAGCCAGCGGCCTTTCGCACCGTCTCGCGCCAGCGCATCCTGCGCGAGCGGCGGGAGGTGGAGTTCGAAACCCCCTGCCGCGGCGTGATGACGCCGGAGTTTATCGCCTCGGTGCAGCGGGCCCTGCTCGCGCGCGGGTATTACCGGGGCGCAATCAACGGTGAAATCGACGCGCGCACGAGCGATGCTATCAAACGCTTCCAGACCGATCAGGATGACGTTCCCACTGGGGTTCTGACCCTGCGCAGCGCCCGGACACTCGGGTTGATCGCCCTGCCCCGCGACGCGCTTTAGACCTTTTCAAGGTCCAGACGCAAAACGCCCCGCCTGAGGTCAGACGGGGCGTTTCGTTAACTCATCGTATTCGAGGTTATTCGAGGCTGAGCGCCACGAACCGTGGCGCGCCACCGCGACGGACCAGAAGCAGCACCGACTTGCGCCCCGCTTCCTGCGCCTCTTCCACGCGGGTCTCGAAGTCCGAGATGTTGGTGATCTTCTGCTGGCCGGCTTCGGTGATCACATCACCAGCGCGCAGACCTTTGCCCTCGGCGTCCGAGCCGATCTCGACCTCGACCACCACAAGACCGGCGTTCGCGTTCACGCCGAGTTCTTCGGCAATATCCGGGGTGATCTCGGACAGAGTCAGGCCCAGCATGTTGGTCGTCTCGGGCTGGCCGGGGGCCGGAACGTCACCGGGAAACGCCGAGGCTTCCGAGGTTTCACGCCGTCCAAGCGTCACGGTCACATTGATTACGTCGCCGTTGCGCAGGATCTCGACGGGCACGGCCTTGCCCACGGGGCTGTTGCCCACAATCTGAACCAGTTCGCGCGTGTCGGCGACTTCAACTCCGTCGAAGGTCAGGATGACGTCACCCGCTTCAACGCCCGCTTCTTCGGCGGGGCCGGTGGGCACATCGGTGACCATGGCCCCACGGGCGGCGCTCAGCCCGTCGATGGCCTCAACCATGTCTGGTGTGACGTCCTGAATGCGCACACCAAGCCAGCCGCGCCGGGTCTCGCCGAATTCCTTGAGTTGGTCGACGACGTTCGTCACCACCGCCGAGGACATCGCAAAGCCGATCCCGATGGAGCCCCCGTTAGGCGACAGGATCGCGGTGTTCACGCCGATCACCTCACCGTCCATGTTGAACAGCGGCCCCCCCGAGTTACCGCGGTTGATGGCGGCGTCGGTCTGGATGTAGTCGTCATAGGTCCCCTGCAAGGAGCGGTTGCGCGCCGAGACGATCCCGGCGGAGACCGAGAAGCCCTGCCCCAGCGGGTTGCCCATGGCCAGAACCCAGTCGCCCACACGCGCGCCATCGGCATCGCTGTCGCCGAAGCTCACGAACTTCAAGGGCGCGTCGTAATCGACCTTGAGAACGGCAATATCGGTGTTGGGATCGGTGCCCACCAGTTCGGCCGGCAACAGGTCTGCCGGCTGCCCGGCACCGGGGAAGAATTCGATCTCGATCTCGTCCGCGCCCTCGATGACGTGGTTGTTGGTGACGATATAGCCGTCCGCCGAAATCACGAAACCGGAGCCCAGCGCCGAGGAACGGCGCGGTTGCCCGTTGTTGAAATCGTTGAAAAAGTCCTCGAACGGAGAGCCTTCGGGCACGATGCCCCGCGGGCCGGTGCGATTGGCGACCACGGTGCTGGTGGTGATGTTGACCACCGCCGGGCTGACCTGTTCGGCCAAGTCGGCGAACGTGTCGGGCCGGTTCTGCGCGGCGGCCGGCAGAATGCTGACCAGCGCCAGAAACGCGCCGAGCATCAACGCGGCGAGCCAGTAAAGCCCGCTGTCCGTGCGGACCTGAGCCGCGGCCTGCGCGGGGCCTGTGGCGGGCGGGGACTTGGTGGAACTGTGCACAATACGTCTCCTTCGTCGTGTGTCAGATAGAATAGGGCGAAGTTGCCGATTGGGGCAAATGTAGGTCACGTCAGGATGAGCGCAACGGGCATTTCAAACCCGTCAAGGAGCTGTGAACGCCGCGTGGGCGTTACAACCCGTCCAAAGCGCCCAGAACCGAGGCCAGCCACAGAAAGAACACGCCGCCGGTGAGCACCGCAAACCCGAGCAGACGCCGTGCCTCACGCGGGATCTGGCGCAGCGCCTCAAGCAGATCCTCGATAAGCGAAGGGGCCAGTGCGTACACCAGCCCCTCGACAATCATGACAAGCCCGAGGGCAAGGAGCGCAAGCCCGATCACTGCGACGCCCGGCGGGGCGCATCACCGGTGGGCGAGCGCAGGTAGTTGAAGAACTCCTCCGGCGGCGCGATGACCATGCGGGCGTTCCCCGTGGCCAACCCTTCGCGGTAGGCTTCAAGCGAACGGTAGAATTCGAAGAACTCTACGTCCTGCCCGTAGGCTTCGGCAAAGACCGCGTTGCGGCGGGCGTCGGCTTCGCCTTCCACGATGCGGGCTTCCCGCTCGGCTTCCGAGACAAGCTCAACCACCGTGCGGTCCGCCTGCGCGGTGATCCGCAAGGCCGCTTCACGGCCGCGGGCGCGTTCGTCCTCGGCCTCACGCTGGCGCTCGGACACCATCCGCAGGAAGGTCCGCTCAAGGTTCTGGCTGGGCAGGTCGGTGCGCTTCAGTCGCACGTCGATCACCGTCAGACCCAGACCCGAGGCCTGCGCGATGGCCCCGTTGCGGATCCGCAGCATCAGGGCATCCCGGTCCGTGGACAGGATATCGCCCGAGGACACCGACCCGAGCACCGCGCGGGTTTCCGCGTTCAGGATCCGCTCAAGCCGGTTGTCGGCAATCGCGATGGCCTGATCCCCGCCGGCCCCCGTCGCCTGCCGGAACCGTTCCACATCGGAAATGCGGTAGCGGGCGAAGGCGTCGACGATCAGGCGGCGGTCATCGTTGGGAATCACTTCCTGCGCCGCCATATCGATAGAGATGATCCGGTCATCATAGCGCACGACCTGATCGATGATCGGCACACGGACGCCCAGACCGGGCTCTTCCTTGACCTGCACGACGCGGCCGAACCGCAGCACAAGTGCCTTTTCGCGTTCATCCACGATGAAAAGCGAAGAGATAGCCACGATCAGCAGAACGACGATCAGCGGCACGATAAGCAAGGCCTTGTTCATCAGTTCGACCCTCCGGTGTTAGAGTTGCGCAGCTGGTCGAGCGGCAGATAGGGCACCACGCCGGAGCCTCCGCCCTCGGACGTCGCCTCATCCAGCAGGATGATATTGGCCGAGTTCATCACGTCCTCGATCATTTCGAGATAGAGCCGTTCGCGGGTCACCTCGGGGGCCTTCTGGTATTCTTCCAGAACGCTCAGGAAGCGCGCGGCCTCACCTTCGGCCTCGTTGACCACGCGGGCGCGGTAGCCTTCGGCATTCTCGAGCACCTGCGCCGCGTTCCCGCGTGCGCCGGCTGTCACACGATTGGCATAGGCGTCAGCCTGGTTTTGCAGCTGGATGCGTTCCTGTTCGGCATCCTGCACGTCACGGTAAGCGGCCAGTGGCGATGTTGGGTTCACCTCACCGTCGATGTTGGTCGCTGCGACGCGGGTGGCCGGTGGATCGGCAGCCCCGAGATTGATCCGGACGATGTTCACCCCGGAATCGTAGCTGTCGAGCGTTGCCTGCGTCAGCTCTTGCATGCGCTGTTCGATGTTGTCGCGATCCTGGTTCAGGTTGGCGAGGCGCGATTGCGCGATGATCTCACGCATGACCGATTCCGCCACCGCGGCGATGGTTTCTTCGGGTTCGGCCAGATTGAACAGGAAGCGGTCGGGCTGGGTGATGTTCCAGACCACCTGAAAATCAATGTCGACGATATTCTCGTCTCCGGTCAGCATCAGGCCAGTGTCGCCTTCCAGCATCCGCATGACGCTGGGGCTTTCCGACAGCTCTTGCGGGACCGGATCCTCACCGATTTCGATGACCTGTTCGCGGGTGACCTGCACGACCTCATAGGTCACGAAGGGCCAGGGCGCGAAGTTCAAACCGCTCTCGCCGATGCAGGGCTCCATACATTTGCCCAAGAACAGCTCGACCGACTTCTCCTCGGGCCGGACGGTATAGACGCTGGACATGGTCCAGAGCGCCACAGCGGCCAGCACGCCAAGGATCACCATGCCGCGGCTGACCACGGGCCCGCCGCCGCCCCCGGCGCCACCGCCGGTGCGACCTGCGCCATTGCCACCGCCCATCAGGACGCGCAACTGGTCCTTGGTCTTGTTCACGATTTCATCGAACTCGGGGATCTGCGGCTCCCCCGGACGGCGCCCGCCCGGACGTCCGTCGCCCCCGTTCGGGCCCCCGTTCGGCGGACGACGACCTTCGTCATCACTGCCTCCGCCCCCCCAGGGGCCACCATTGTTTCCAGCCATCAAGCCTGCTTTCCTAGTTGAGGCGCCCGACCCCCGGGCACGGTCTTCGTCTGCTTATACGCGATTGCAACCACCGGTATAAGTGCGTCTTTCCGGTGCAATGTTCAAGAACTCCTGATCGGGTCGCGCATTGTGACCAGCTCTTCCGAGATGGTCGGGTGCACGGCGCAGGTCTGGTCGAACTGCTCTTTCGTGGCGCCCATCTTTACGGCGATCCCGGCCATCTGGATCATTTCACCGGCGTTGGGGCTGACGATATGGCAGCCCAGCACCACGCGGGTGCGTTTGGAGACGATCAGCTTCATCATCACCCGGTCGGGCCGGTCGGCAAAGGCGGTCTGCATGGGCCGGAACGAAGTGCTGTACACCTCGATCTCTTCCTGCTCGCGGGCGTCTTCCTCGGTCATGCCGATGGTGCCCATCTCGGGCTGGGTGAAGATGGCCGAGGGGATCAGCTCGTGATCGACCGGGGTCGGGTTGCCCTTGAACACGGTTTCCACGAAGGCCATGCCCTCGCGGATGGCCACCGGCGTCAGTTCGACGCGCTTGGTGACGTCGCCGATGGCATAGATGCTGGGCACGTTCGTCTGGCTGTATTCGTCCACAACGATCTCGCCCCGGCGGCCGAGCTTCACGCCGACCTCTTCCAGCCCCATGTCGTGGCTGCTGGGGTCGCGGCCGGTGGCGAACATGACGTGATCGAAGACCTGCTCATGCCCGTTGGTGGACTTGACCCAGACCGGGCCGCGTGCGGCGGGGTCCGTCTCGCTCTTGGGGTTGCTGGCGATGCCCTTGCCGTGTTCCGAAGGCGCACCCATGGCGGCGTCGCTGCCTGCGGGCCCCGCTTCGGGCCGGTCGGAGTCGGGCGCCATCTCAACGATGTTGGTGCCCACGTGAATGTCGATCCCCTTCTCGCGCATCATGTCCGCGATCAGGCCGCGCGCTTCGTCATCGAAGCCGCGCAGGATCTGGGCGCCGCGATAATAGAGCGTCACATCGACGCCCAAGCCATTGAGGATACAGGCAAACTCACAAGCGATATAGCCACCGCCGACGATCAGGATCGACTTGGGCAGCTCCTCCATCAGGAAAATGTCGTTCGACACGATGCCCAGATGCGCGTTTTCCATATCGGGGCGGTTCGGATGCCCGCCCGTGGCCACCAGAATATGCTTGGCGGATTTGGTCACCCCGTTGGCAAACTGCACCGTGTGGGGGTCCTTCAGGGTCACGCGGCTGTCGAAAATCTCGACCCCGGATTTGTCGAGCAGGCTGCGATAGACGCTTTCGAGACGGTCCAGCTCTTTATGCAGGTGGCTGCGGAACGACGGCCAGTCGAAGGTGCATTCGTCCACATCCCAGCCATAGGTGCGGGCGTCGGCGAACACCTCTTTATACTCGGAGGCGAACACCATCAGCTTCTTGGGCACACAGCCGCGGATCACGCAGGTGCCGCCCATGCGATACTCTTCGGCGAGCGCCACGCGCGCCCCCGTGGCGGCCGCGACCCGCGCCGCGCGCACCCCGCCTGAGCCGCCACCAATTACAAACAGATCATAGTCAAACTCGGCCATCGTGCTCGGCGCCCTCTCGTCAGAAAAATTCGCCGCAAGATAAACCACAAGCCCGCCCCGATGACCAGTCACGGCGCCGTGGGGCTTAGTGGGGGGCCGGTGCGGGGCCGCGGATGGCGGCGGGCCCTTTGGGCGGCTGCGCGGTCTAGTCCGACAAGTCGGCGAAAAGGTTGTCCTTCTCGATGATGTCGAAGCGGCTTTCCTCGACGGTGCCTTCGTTGAT
Organism: Thalassorhabdomicrobium marinisediminis; assembly: GCF_003072065.1. GTDB lineage: Bacteria > Pseudomonadota > Alphaproteobacteria > Rhodobacterales > Rhodobacteraceae > Octadecabacter > Octadecabacter marinisediminis. The sequence continues at coordinate 197,983 of NZ_QCYG01000004.1, read as the reverse complement.
GTCGCGCACTTCAACCCGCCCGTCACCGTGGCCGATCACCACCACATCGCAGATGTCGATGAACAGGCCGTTCTCGACCACGCCGGGGATCTGGTTGATCACCAACGACAATTGCCGCGCGTGGCCGATCCGGTTGAGGTGCAGGTCAAGGATGTGGTTGCCCTCATCGGTGTAGTATGGCGCATCGCCGTTCATCCGCAGCGACACCGTGCGGCCCAGCACATCCATTCCGATCAAGGTCTCCTCAACCAGCATCTTGGTGGTCTGCCAGCCGAAGGGAATCACTTCAATCGGAAGCGGAAAGGCGCCCAGCGTTTCCACGGATTTCGCCGCATCGGCGATCACCACCATCTGGTCGCTGGCGGTGGCGACGATCTTTTCCTGCAGCAAGGCACCCCCGCCGCCCTTGATCAGGTTGAGATTGCCGTCGAATTCGTCCGCTCCGTCGATCGTCAGGTCGAGCCACTTGGCTTCATCCAGCGAAATCACCTCAATCCCCACATCCCGCGCGAGCTCGGCCGTGCGCGAGGACGTGGGCACGCCGCGGATCTTCAGGCCGTCGTTTTCGACCATCTCGCCCAGACATTTCACCAGCCACGCGGCGGTCGAGCCGGTGCCCAGCCCCACCTTCATCCCGTCCTCGACATATTGCGTCGCCTGTTTTGCCGCGACGAATTTCGCTTTGTCGATGGGGGAAAGTTCGGATGACATGCGGGGCCTCCTGCAGGGGTGGTTTCGCGTCCTTATACGCACAGGCACGCCCGCGCGCTACGGTGCAAGTCGTGCAAATTTGCCCCATCGGGCGGCAAGTCCCCGCAAACACGCCGAAACCTGTCGCTTGAGGTCGTGTTTCCCGCGCCCGCCCCCTATATGCGTCCAAAGGGACCCAAAGGGAGTGCAGCTATGTTCTTATCGGTTTTCGACATGTTCAAGGTGGGCATCGGCCCGTCATCGTCACACACCATCGGCCCGATGGTGGCGGCCTCCCGATTTCTGGATCACCTGCGCGCGCAGCCGTTCAAGGTGAGCGGTCTGCGGGCGACGTTGCACGGCTCGCTCGCCTTCACGGGGGTGGGCCACGCCACCGACCGCGCCACGATCCTCGGGCTGGCCGGATTTCGCGCCGATGACTACGACCGCGAGAAGGCCGATGCGGAGATGGAGCGGATCAAGGCTGAGGGCACCGTCCATCCCGAAGGCTTGGGCGCGCTGACCTTCCGCCCCAAGGAGCATCTGGAATTCGACTACGGGCCGAACCTGCCCGGCCATGCCAACGGCATGATCCTCAAGGGCACGGACGCGCAGGGCGATGTGGTCACGCAGGTGACTTATTACTCCATCGGCGGGGGCTTCGTGCTCACCGAAGAGGAACTCGCCTCTGGCGCCGACAAGGATGACGGCGCGCCGGTCCCCTTCCCGTTCAAGAGTGCGGCAGAAATGCTTGATATGGCCTCGGAATCCGGCCTCAGCATCGCGGCCATGAAGCGCCATAACGAGTTGACCCGCCGCTCGGCCGACGACCTTGACCGGGGCATCGACCGGCTTTGGCGGGTGATGAACGATTGCATCGACCGGGGCCTGACGAGCGAGGGCATCCTGCCCGGTGGCCTGTCGGTCAAACGCCGCGCCAAGGGCATTCACGACGCGCTTCAGGCCGAGAAAGGCGTCAACCAGTCCGCCCCGCATACGATCAACGACTGGATGTCGACCTATGCCATGGCCGTGAACGAAGAGAACGCCGCCGGCGGGCAGGTCGTCACCGCCCCCACCAACGGCGCGGCGGGTGTCGTGCCCGCGACGCTGCGCTATTACATGGACCATGTGCCGAACGCCTCCGCCTCGAAGATCCCGGATTTCCTGCTCACCGCTGCGGCCATCGGCGGGCTGGTCAAGTTCAATGCCTCGATCTCGGGGGCGGAAGCAGGCTGTCAGGCGGAGGTGGGCAGCGCCTCGGCCATGGCGGCGGCGGGCCTGTGCGCGGTCATGGGCGGCACGCCCGAGCAGATCGAGAACGCCGCAGAAATCGCGCTGGAACACCACCTTGGCATGACCTGCGACCCCGTGCGCGGGCTGGTGCAGGTCCCCTGCATCGAGCGCAACGGCTTGGGCGCGATCAAGGCAGTCTCGGCCGCGTCGCTGGCGCTGCGGGGGGACGGCTCGCACCTTGTTCCGCTGGATTCCGCGATCGAGACCATGCGCCAGACCGGTGAGGATATGTCCGAGAAATACAAAGAGACGGCTCTTGGCGGATTGGCGGTGAACGTCCCCAATTGCTAGGCTTGGACGATGCCCCACCCCTGCCTGCCACGGTTGGGGCACGATATCGCGCAGCGCGAGGCGGGCGTTTGATCTGCTGGCACCCTAACAGAGCGCCGCGCCTGCCTTTTGCTATGCAACTCCGTCGCCGGGATAAGCCGTTCGTCAACACCGACGACCACGCGCCCGATACCCGTGGTCCGTAACACCCGTGGCCACTGGACCCCGCCCCCGCGCGGACCTAGCCTGCGTCCATGATCGACCGCCCGTTTCTTGGCATCATCCTGATGCTTGGTTTTTGCATGCTGGCGCCCCTTGGGGACGCCATGGCGAAGCTGTTGGGCGATGAGCTGTCCGTAGGCTTTCTGGTCTTTGTGCGCTTTGCCGCCCAAGTCATCTTGCTGATGCCGCTGGTCTGGCTGGCGGGCTATCCCCTTCCCCGTGGCGCCTGGCTGATCCGGATGACCGCCCTGCGCACGGTGCTCCACATCGCCGGAATCGGTCTGATGTTCACCTCGCTGCAATACCTCCCGCTGGCGGATGCCATCGCCATCGCCTTTGTCATGCCGTTCATCATGCTGCTTCTGGGCAAGGTGTTCCTGCATGAAGAGGTGGGCCCCCACCGTCTTGCCGCCTGCGCCGTTGGGTTCGCAGGCACGTTGCTGGTCGTGCAGCCGAACTTCGTCGATGTCGGCGCGCCGGCCTTGCTGCCCATGGGGGTTGCGGTGGTGTTTTCGCTTTTCATGCTGGTGACCCGCGCCATCGCAAAAGAGGTGGACCCCATCGGCATGCAGGCCCTGTCCGGCATCATGGCGGTGCCGGTTCTGGGCGCCGCGCTGCTGCTGTTTCCCGAAACGGACCGGCTGACGCTTTCGGAGATGGACGAAGGCACGTGGTGGCTCCTCATCGCTCTGGGCGCGCTGGGCACATTCGCGCATCTGCTGATGACCTGGAGCCTGCGGTTCGCGCCGTCGGCCACGCTGGCACCCATGCAATATCTGGAAATCCCCATCGGGACCGTGATCGGCTATCTGGTGTTCCGCGACCTGCCCAACGGTCTGGCCGCCCTTGGCATCTGCATCACTATCGCAGCAGGTCTTTACATCATCCTGCGGGAACGGCGGCTTGCACGGCTCGCACCGCCGCACCCAATGCCGCCCGTGGAAGGATAAGCGCCAGCCCGCCGTCGCTGCGCACCTCGACCTGCGGGCCGGTGGCCTCGTTGGATGAGCCGATGAAAGCCGCCATCGACATCTCGGCCCCCGCCACGTCCCACCGTAGGCCTCGGGTGCTGACACGTCCCGGCATCAGCGGCAACAGCGACACCCGCTGCCCCGTGTCCGTGTCGAGCACCAGCACCGGCGGCGGCACGAAGACGACATCATCCTCACCCAGAAGAATCACGGGCCGGTGGCGATACTTCAACAGCACGTGCAGCGCGGCGAGCGAGTGGTCGAACCGCCGCCCCAGAAACCCCACCCCGATCACCAGCGGCGCGGCCACATGGCGCAAAGCCTTGTCGAAATCGGTGCTGTCCTGCTCGGCCACCGGGTGCAGCACCGCGTCAAATGCCGCCCGCGCATCGCCCGAGATCGAATCCAGATCGCCGATCACCGCCGCAGGCCGCAGCCCCGCACGCAGCGCAACATCGGCCCCGCCATCGGCGCAAACCACCGTTTCGCCCCATTTTAACGCCTCTGAAAGGGTATCTGGCGAAACATCCCCTCCGCCGATCATGGTGATTGGACACGCACTTGCAACAATCGGCTGGATCACGTCTGATTACCCCTGTCTTTGGAAACCTGCCCCAAAACCGCCACGAAATAATACCCAATATAACGCGGTTCTGTTCCGGTTTGCGAACCAATTGATGGTAAACAGACGGTCACTGGATGGGAAGAAAGCGAGTACACAATGGTTGGAACAAGTAAGATTCTTACCGTCTCATACGGCACTTTCTCGTGCACATTGGAAGGGTTCGACGATTCCTTCAACACGATGAAGGCGATTGCGGAATATTTTCGCGGTCTGGCCGCAGACGATAGGTATTTCGGGGCCGAACCGCCAACGCCGGATGCGGAAATGCTGGCCAAGATCGCCGAGCGCGAGATTTCGCGCCGCGTCGACGCCCGTATGGACGACGGCGGCATTGTGCTGCGCGCGGCCCAGATCAGCGATCAGACCGACGACGCGCCCACCGCCAAACGCGCGCCCGAGGCGGCTGAGGATGAGGACGCCGAAGAGGTGACCGCGGACAAGGTCGAAGACACTGCCGAAGATGCGGCCGCCAAAGCCGCCGAAGCGGAAGCGAAAGCGGCCCGCAAAGCGAAGAAAGCCGCCGAGAAGGCCGCGCGCAAGGCGGCCAAGGCCAAGGCGAAGGCCGCGCGGAAAGCGGCAGAGAAAGCCGAAGCCCGGGCCCGCGCCGAAGCGGAAGCCACAGCCAAAATCGACGCCGCGAATGCGCCGGAAAAGACATCGGATCAGACGGGCACACCGCATGCGGAGCCGCAGGCCCCGGCGGAGGCCCAAACTTCTGAGGCAGAAACCACCGACGACGCGCCCGAGGCGGAAGCCCCCGAGGCGTTCCCCGTGGATGAAAACGAAGAGCTTGCAGCGCCGTCGCCTTCAAGCGAAGCCGAGACGGCGTCCGAGGCTCAGGCCGAGGCTCCGCAGGGCGACACAAAGGCTGAAACCGCGCCCGCGCCACAACTGGACGAGGCCCCTGCCCACCCCGATGCCGACAGCGTTGCCGCCAAGCTGCAGCGCATTCGCGCGGTCGTGGGCAAAAGTGCTACCATCGCGCCCTCGGACGATCTGACCGAGCAGGTCCTGCCCCGGTCCGACACCGCGGACGCCGACACCCCGGACGCCGCAACCGACAGCACCGATCTGCAGCAGCACGACGCCGCAGCGCCTGACAGCACCCCCGAGGAGCAGAAGGCCGACACGTCCGAAGCCGCCTCCAAGGACCACGAGCCATCGACCGACGTTCAGGCTGAGGACCAGCCGGTTGAGGCTGAGGCTGCGACCGACGAGACCGAGTCGGAAGACGACTCCGGCACCGACATGATCTCCCGCGTTATGGCGCGGCATTCTGCGGATGGCGACAGCGCGGATGTAGCCCCTGCCGAAGACGCGGCCGAGCCCGTTGACGCGGATGCTGCAAAAGATACCGCACCGACCGAAGCTTCGCACCCCAAACCGCCCCGGGCCCGCGTCGTCCGCATGAAGCGGGCGGACTTCGAAAAGGCCAAGGCGGCGCAGCCGGTCGAGGCCGCACCCGACCTCGGGCTGCTCGACGGGGCTGACGAGCTTGATGAATACCTCGAAGACAGCGATTTCGACGACTCCGGTCTGGTCATCGCCGACGATCCCGGTATTGACGCCGAGCTTGCCGACGACCTGCGCGCCCTTGCGGATGAGGACGATGAGGACGCAGAAGCCCCCGTTGCAGGCCCGGACGCTGGCACGGATGTCGGCGACGACAGCACGCTCACGCTGACCAAGGACGCATCAGCGGATGACGCCCCCGAACCGGCCACATCGGACAATGAGGACGACGCGCCAACGGCCAATGCCTTCCTCACCGATGAGCCGCAGGTCGACGACGCAGCACTTGAGCGGCTGATGTCCGAGACCGACGCCCAACTGAAAGAACCCGAAGGCAGCCGCCGCCGCGAGGCGATTGCGCAACTCAAGGCCGCTGTCGCCGCCAAAGAGGCCGCCCGTCAGGTCGGCGAGACGGACGACGACGACCAGGATGTCGAGAACGCCTTCCGCAACGACCTGTCCGAGGTGGTGCGCCCCGAAAGTGCGGCCCCGCGACCCCGCCCCGTGGTGCGCGGCACCACCCGCACCGAACGGCCCCGCCCTGCGCCGCTGAAACTCGTGGCGTCGCAACGGGTCGACCTGCCCAAAGCGGAAAAGCGCGAGGGTCCGGTCACCCCGCGCCGAGTCTCGGCCAGCCGGTCCGAGAACGTTGGCGCCTCCGGCGGCTCCTTCGCCGAGTTTGCCGAACGCATGGGTGCCAAAGACCTGCCCGACCTGCTTGAGGCCGCAGCGGCCTACACCGCGTTTGTCGAAGGCGCGGAAGAGTTCTCCCGCCCGCAGATCCTGCGCCGGGTGCGCACGGTCGCCAGCGACGATTTTAACCGCGAGGACGGTCTGCGCAGCTTTGCCAAACTGTTGCAGGACGGACGCTTCACCAAGGTGCGCAACGGGCGTTTCCAAGTGGCTGATGACAGCCGCTTCAACCCGGAGCGGCGCGCGGGCTGACCGCACCACCAGACCAAAGCAAACGGCGCGAGGGTTTCCCCCCGCGCCGTTTTTGTTTCCGGCACCTGTGTCTCGCGGCTACTCGCCCGCGTCCTCTGCCTCCGGGTCCGCCTGTCCGATGCCTTTGAACACCGCCTTGAGCGGAAACGCCCAGAGCACACCCAAACCGACATAAATCGACAACTCCACCCAGATCGGCGGGCGCGCCATGGGGTCGGGGTAAAGCCAGTTCAGCACGCTCACCGCAACCACGACATAGACCGGCAAGGCGATCAGCAGCACCACCAGCGACCAGCGCCTGCGCGCCTTGTAGGACAGGGCCACCGGATCAGTCCGCGAAGGGGTCGGTGACGAGGATCGTGTCCTCACGCTCGGGCGAGGTCGAGACCAGAGCCACCGGGCATTCGATCAGCTCTTCCACCCGGCGCACATATTTGATCGCCGCCGCGGGCAGATCCGCCCAAGAGCGCGCGCCTTCGGTGCTTTCGGACCAACCGGGCATTTCTTCGTAAATCGGGGTGCAGCGGGCCTGTTGGTCGGCGGCAGTGGGCAGATAGTCCAGCCGCTCGCCATCCAGCTCATAGCCCACACAGATGTTGAGCGTCTCGAACCCGTCGAGCACGTCCAGCTTGGTCAGACAGATGCCCGTGATGCCGGAGGTGGCGCAGGTCTGGCGCAGCAGGGCTGCGTCGAACCAGCCACAGCGGCGTTTGCGACCCGTGGTGGTGCCGAACTCGTGCCCCCGCTCACCCAGACGCTGGCCATCTTCGTCGTCAAGCTCGGTCGGGAACGGGCCTTCGCCCACGCGGGTCGTGTAGGCCTTTACGATGCCCAGCACGTAATCAATCGCCGTGGGCCCAAGCCCCACGCCCGTTGCCGCCTGCCCCGCGATCACATTCGACGAGGTTACGAAGGGATAGGTTCCGAAATCGATGTCCAGAAGCGCGCCTTGCGCCCCTTCGAACAGGATGCGCTTGCCAGCCTTGCGCTTCTCGGCCAGCACCTTCCAGACCGGGGCGGCAAAGGGCAGGATCTTCGGCGCAATCTCTTGCAGTTGGGCGATCAGCGCGTCGCGGTCGATCGCCTCAACGCCGAGACCCTTGCGCAGCGGATCATGGTGCTGCAAGGCGCGGTCGACACGGGCTTCCAGCGTCGCCGGATCGGCCAGATCGGCGACCCGAATGGCGCGACGGCCAACCTTGTCTTCATAGCACGGGCCGATGCCGCGTCCGGTGGTACCGATCTTGGTGCCCTTGCTCGCCGCCTCTTCGCGGGCGCGGTCCAGCTCACCGTGGAAGGGCAGGATCAGCGGCGTGTTCTCGGCGATCATCAGGTTCTCGGGGTTGATCTCGACCCCCTGCCCTTCGATCGTCTCGATCTCTTTGAGCAGGTGCCAGGGGTCCAGCACCACGCCGTTGCCGATGACGCTGAGCTTGCCGCCACGCACCACGCCCGAGGGCAGCGCGTGCAGCTTGTAGACCTTGCCATCAATAACGAGCGTGTGGCCCGCATTGTGACCGCCCTGAAACCGCGCGATCACATCCGCGCGTTCGGACAGCCAGTCCACGATCTTGCCTTTGCCTTCGTCGCCCCACTGTGCGCCGACAACCACTACGTTCGCCATTGTTGAATCCCCTCGGGTCAAATCCGAGCACCTTCTAGGGCATCGCGCCCAAGGGGGAAAGTGGGCAAATGCCGCACGCGGCGGTCCCGCTCCGGCGCGCCGCGTTTCGGGGGTTGCGGCACGGGCCGTTCGCTTCTAGATACCACGCGTCTATCCGCCAAAGGTCTGATCCATGGAAAATGTCGTTCTTGTCGTCCACCTGCTGCTCGCGCTGTCCCTGATTGGCGTGGTTCTTCTGCAGCGCTCCGAGGGCGGCGGCCTTGGCATTGGCGGCGGCGGTGGCGGGGCCATGACCGGCCGCGCGGCAGCCACGGCACTGGGCAAGGTGACATGGATCCTTGCGGTGGCCTTCATCTGCACCTCGATCGCGCTGACGATCCTTGCGGCACAAAAGGCCAGCGATGCCTCGGTCGTGGATGGCGACGGCCTGTTGCCGCCGGCCACGCAGTCCGATGAAGCCCCGAGCGAAGGCGAAAGCCTGCTGCCCCCGACTGCGGGCGGCAGCGCCGATCCCCTGACCCCGGACGTTGACTGACACCGACGAAAGGCCCCACAACCGGTTGCGGGGCTAAGTCACTCTAACCACTAGCTATTGCGGTTTTTGTCCTAGATCGCGGGGGTGTCTGGTTGCCAGTCCCCCCCGAATCCGATTAAGATTAAATCCCGTGATACAGGGCACCGACGTGTTTTGGCCGGCGCCCTGTCCAACCACTTTTTGACGGACTTCACGGGGGTTTCCGGTTCATGGCGCGTTTTATTTTCATCACCGGCGGCGTTGTCTCTTCGCTGGGCAAGGGTCTGGCTTCGGCGGCGCTTGGATCGCTGCTGCAGGCGCGGGGCTACTCGGTCCGGCTGCGCAAGCTTGACCCCTACCTCAACGTCGATCCCGGCACGATGTCGCCCTTCGAGCATGGCGAAGTGTTCGTCACCGACGACGGCGCCGAGACCGACCTTGATCTGGGCCACTACGAACGCTTCACCGGTGTGCCCGCGCGGATGACCGACTCGGTCTCGTCGGGGCGGGTCTATTCCACGGTGCTCGAGAAAGAGCGGCGCGGCGACTATCTGGGCAAGACCATTCAGGTCGTCCCCCACGTCACCAACGAGATCAAGGATTTCCTTCACATCGGTGAGGATGAGGTCGATTTCATGCTCTGCGAGATCGGCGGCACCGTGGGCGACATCGAAGGTCTGCCCTTCTTCGAGGCGATCCGCCAGTTCAGCCACGACATGCCGCGCGGCCAGTGCATCTTCATGCACCTGACGCTGCTGCCCTATCTCGCGGCCAGTGGAGAGCTCAAGACCAAGCCGACGCAGCACTCGGTCAAGGAATTGCAAAGCATCGGTATCGCCCCCGATATCCTTGTCTGCCGGTCCGAGCATCCGATCCCGGACAAGGAACGCGAAAAGATCGCGCTGTTCTGCAACGTCCGCAAAGAGGCGGTCGTGCCGGCCTATGACCTCAAATCCATTTACGAGGCCCCGCTGGCCTATCACAAGCAGGGGCTGGATCAGGCGGTGCTGGACGCGTTCAACATCTCGCCTGCGCCGCGCCCGGACCTGCGCATCTGGAACGACGTCTATGACCGCATCCACAACTACGAAGGCGAGGTGAACGTCGCCATCGTCGGCAAATACACCCAGCTTGAAGATGCCTATAAATCCATCAAGGAGGCCCTGACCCACGGCGGGATGGCCAACCGGGTGAAGGTCAATGTCTCATGGGTCGATGCAGAAGTCTTCGACCGCGAGGATGCGGCCCCGCATCTGGAAGGGTTCCACGCGATCCTTGTCCCCGGCGGCTTTGGCGAACGCGGCACCGAAGGCAAAATCAAGGCGGCTGAATTCGCCCGCACCCGCAAGATCCCCTACCTCGGGATCTGTCTGGGCATGCAGATGGCGGTGATCGAAGCCGCACGCAACGTGGCCGGCGTGACCGGCGCAGGCTCGGAAGAGTTCGACCACGAGGCGGGGCTGAAGCGGTTCGAGCCGGTGGTCTATCACCTCAAGGAATGGGTGCAGGGCAACGCCAAGGTCAAACGCAAGGCCGATGACGCCAAAGGCGGCACCATGCGCCTTGGCTCCTATGACGCGACGCTGGTCGAAGGCTCGAAAGTGGCGGACATCTACGGCACCACCGCGATCGAGGAACGTCACCGACATCGCTACGAGGTCGACACCAAGTACCGTGAACCGCTGGAGACGGCGGGCCTGTGTTTCTCGGGCATGTCGCCCGACGGCAAGCTGCCCGAGATCGTCGAATGGACGGATCACCCCTGGTTCATCGGCGTGCAGTTCCACCCCGAGCTGAAATCCAAACCCTTCGCACCGCATCCCCTGTTTGCGGACTTCGTGCGGGCGGCGGTCGACACCTCGCGGCTGGTTTAAGAGGCCGGGGCCGCAGGCGCTGACCTGTTGACGGCGGGGTGCCACGCGGGCGGCGCTTGGGGGCGCTGCCCCCCGCCCTGACGGGCGTCCCCCGGGATATTTGAAAAGCAAAGATGAGGCTTTCGCGATGCTGTCGTATCAACACCTCTATCACGCGGGCAATCTGGCCGATGTGCACAAACACGCGGCACTGGCGTGGGTGTTGAGCTACATGACCCGCAAGGACAAACCGATCAGCTATCTTGAGACCCACGGCGGGCGCGGGCTTTATGATCTGGCCGCCCCCGAGGCGGTGAAGACCGGAGAGGCAGAGGCCGGGATCGGGCAGGTGGAAGATTGGTTCGAGGCTGACCACCCCTACCGCGCCGTTCTGGCCGGTTGTCGCGACGAACATGGGGACACGGCCTATCCCGGGTCGCCCTGGATCGCCTCGCGCTTGCTGCGCCCCGAGGATCGTCTGCATGTGGCGGAATTGCACCCGGCGGAAGGGGCGGCGTTGCAGGCTTCGGTGCCCGGCGCGCATATCCATCTGCAGGACGGGTTCGACATGGCCTATTCGCTCTGCCCTCCGACGCCGCGGCGGGGGCTGCTGCTGGTCGATCCGTCCTACGAGGTGAAAAGCGACTATACGGACCTGCCCCGGCACCTTGCACGGATTGCGCGGATCTGGCCGGTTGGGGTGCTGATGCTGTGGTATCCGATCCTGACGGACGAGCGGCATCGCGGCATGGTTCGCGCGCTCACTGCGGCCTTGCCCGACGCCCTGCGCCACGAGGTGCGCTTTCCGCCCGCGCGCGAGGGTCACAAGATGGTGGGCTCGGGCCTGTTCGTCGTCAACGCGCCCTGGGGGCTTGATGGTGCGTTAAAAGCGCTTTCGGACAGGTTTGCGGCCCTTTGACTCTTGCGGGTGCGGCCCGGCGGCCTACACTTGCGGCATGTTTGATCGTCTCTTGTCCCTGCTCCGCGCGCCCGCCCCCGGCGCCACCGAAATACCCCAGGCGGATGCGCGCCACGCTTTGGGCGCCCTGCTGGTCCGGGTGGCCAAGGCCGATGGCGTCTATCTGTTTCAGGAGATTGAGGAAATCGACCATTTGCTGGCCAGCCTTTACGATCTGAACGTGGTCGAGGCCGCGCGGATGCGGGCGGAATGCGAGAAGCTGGAAGCCGCCATGCCAAAGACCGAGGATCTGGCGCATATCCTGTCGGACACGGTCACCCGCACCGAACGGGATGCCTTGGTGCAAGCGCTCTGGCAGGTGGCCGATGCCGATGGGCGACGCGACGACACCGAAGCGCAGGTCGTGATGATCGCGACCCGCACTTTCGGCATGACCCTCGACGAAGCGACCGCCTTGCGCAGATAGGGTTGGTCTTCGGCGCTGCGCCCCCTATATCCCCCTCATGCTTGCTGATTTTTTCAAACGCCTGACCGCGCCCGACCCCGCCCCGATGGATGAAACCGACGCACGCCTGGCCCTTGGCGCGTTGCTGGTGCGGGTGGCCCGCTCCGATGGCACCTATGACGCCGCCGAAGCCGCGAAGATCGACGCCATCCTGATGCGCCGCTACGGGCTGGACGCCCCCGCCGCCGCCGATCTGCGGCAAGAATGTGAGGCCGCCGAGGCCGAAGCCCCTGATACCGTGCGCTTCACCCGAGCCATCAAGGACGCCGTCCCCTACGAGAATCGCGAGGCGGTGATCGAAGCCATGTGGTCCGTCGTTCTGGTCGATGGCGACCGCGATAAGCACGAGGATGCGCTGCTCCGCATGGTCGCGCCGCTGCTTGGGGTGACCGATCAGGACAGCCACAAGATCCGTCAGCGCGTCGAACGAAGCTGACGCAGCAAGACCGTTGCATTTTGCGCGGGATTGCGCCCTACTCATGCGGATCCGCGCCGCATCGGCGCACCAGCGCATGAGGGCCCATGACCGATCCGGTGATCGAAATCCGCAATCTCCACAAGTCCTACAGCGCTCTTGAAGTGCTCAAGGGCGTCGACGTGACCGCGCCCGCGGGCCATGTCGTCAGCCTGATCGGGTCCTCCGGGTCGGGCAAATCGACCCTTCTGCGCTGCGCCAACCTGCTTGAGGACAGCCAGGAGGGTGACGTGATCTTTTGTGGTGAGCCGGTGGTCTGGAAAGGCACGGGCCTGCACCGGCATCCGGGCGATCACGCGCAGATGATCCGCATCCGCACCAACCTGTCCATGGTGTTCCAGCAGTTCAACCTCTGGTCCCATATGACGATCCTGCAAAACGTGATGGAGGCACCGCTCACGGTGCTCAAACGCGACCGGGCGGAGGTTGAGGCCAGCGCGCGCGCCTATCTCGACAAGGTGGGCATTGGCGACAAATGTGACGTCTATCCGGCGCAACTGTCCGGCGGGCAGCAACAGCGTGCCGCCATTGCGCGGGCGCTGTGCATGGAGCCGAAAGCGCTGCTCTTTGACGAGCCGACCTCCGCCCTTGATCCCGAGCTCGAGCAGGAGGTGGTGAAGGTCATCAAGGATCTCGCCGCTGAGGGACGCACCATGCTGGTGGTCACCCACGACATGCGCATGGCCCGGGACATTTCCGACCACGTCGTCTTCCTGCATCAGGGACTGATCGAGGAGGAAGGCCCGCCCGAAGCGGTCTTCGACGCGCCGCAATCGGAACGCCTGCGCGGTTTCCTTTCGGTCACGCAATCCGCTTAACCATTGCCATTTTGTCGCGGGCAGACAATTCTGCGCGACAGTCGGGGTGACCATGCAACGAGTCGCCCCTCATCAACGGGAGAAACATGATGAAAAACCTGATCCTCACGACCGCAGCGCTTGCGCTCACCTCCTCCATGGCGTTTGCAGAGTCCCACTCTGTCGTGCGCATGGGCACCGAGGGCGCTTATGCCCCGTGGAACTTCATCAACGACGCCGGTGAGGTTGACGGCTTCGAACGGGAACTGGGCGATGAGCTGTGCGCGCGTGCCGAGCTGACCTGCGAATGGGTCACCAACGACTGGGACAGCATCATTCCAAACCTCGTGTCGGGCAACTACGACACCATCATCGCTGGCATGTCGATCACGCCCGAGCGTGACGAAATCATCGACTTCACACAGGAATACACGCCTGCGGACCCAACAGCCTTCGTCGCCATGACCGAGGATCTCGACCCCGCCAACAGCGTGATCGCCGCACAGACCGGCACCATCCAGGCCGGCTACATCGCTGATCAGGGCTGGACGCTGGTGGAATTCGCAACCCCCGAAGAAACCATCGCCGCCGTGCGCGCCGGTGAGGCTGACGCGGTCTTTGCCGACCAGTCCTATCTTGCGGGCGCGATTGAGGGGCAGGACGATCTGATCATGCTTGAGCAGACGGTCGCGTTGGGCGGCGGCGTCGGCATGGGTCTGCGGGAAAGCGACACCGAGCTGCGCGAGAAGTTCGATGCGGCGATCCAGTCCATGAAGGATGATGGCTCGCTCAATGAGCTGATCTCGAAGTGGGAAGTCGCCTCGCTCTTCGAATAAGCCCATCCGCCGCGCCCCCGGACAACCGGCGGGCGCGGCGCTCCTCCTGAGCCGTTGACCGCGCCACCCCGTCCCCGAAGGTCCCGCCATTTTCAGCTTTTGCGCAGATCCCGAAACGCTCGAGTCCGTCCAGTGGCTCGCCTGCTACCTGACCACAGGCAAGCACATGGGGTTCTATTGGTCGTTCCTGACGGTTCTGACCCTGCTGGCGATCACCGCGCCGCTGGCGCTGATCTTCGGCTTCGGCGGGGCCATCGCCGCACGCAGCACCATCGCGCCCCTGTCGTGGTTCGGCAAAGGTTATATCGCCATCGTGCGCGGCGTGCCCGACATCGCCTTTTTCCTGTTCTTCGTCATCGCCCTTGATCAGGGCATCGAATACCTGCGCCACAAGATCAAATGCCCCGACTGGCCCGACACGATCCGGCAGGGCAACGATTTCATCGTCTGTCAGGCGGCAAAAATGCCTTTGGGCAACGCGCCGCAGTGGGTGCATGAAACCTACGGCTATTTCATCGCCGTTTTCACCTTCGCCATCGTCTTCGGGGCCTTCGCGGGCAACGTGCTTTTCGGGGCCATGCGCGCGGTGCCCAAACCACAGATCGAGACCGCCGAAGCTTACGGCATGACCCGGCGCCAGTCCTTCTGGCGGATCATCGTGCCGCAGATGTGGGTCTATGCGCTGCCGGGGCTGGGCAATCTGTGGATGGTCCTGATCAAGGCCACGCCGCTTTTGTTCCTGCTGGGGGTCGAGGATATCGTCTATTGGGCGCGCGAGCTGGGCGGCACAAAGACCCCGCGCTTCACCGATTACCCCCACGGCGACTGGCGCGTGTGGTATTTTCTGGTGCTGCTTGTCTTCTACCTTGCCTTCACCCGCCTGTCCGAAATCGTCCTGGACCGGGTGATGCGCCGCCTGACCGCCGGACAGGCCACATCGGGCGGTGAAGCCCAACGCAGGGCCGCCGCATGATGGAATGTCTCGACACAATCGCTGACTACGGGCTGCGTTCCATCGGCATCGGCGAACGCCTCCTGCCGCGAGAGAATTTCACTCTGTGCCAGCAGTTCACGCTGATCGGCTCGGGCATGTTGTGGAACATCTACTTCGGCGTGTTGTCGCTGCTGGCAGGGTTCTTTCTGGCCACCGCCGTGGCGCTGGGAAAGGCTGCGCGCAACCCGGTCCTGCGTAAATCCAGCGAATGGTTCATCTTCATCTTCCGCGGCTCGCCGCTGTTCATCCAGTTCTTTTTCGCCTACTTCCTGTTTCTGGCGCTCAAAGGGCAATACCCGTTCTTCGACCCGTTCACTGCCGCATGGCTGGGCGCGCTGCTGGTGTTGTTCCTCAACACCTCCGCCTACACGGGCGAGATTTTCTACGGCGCGCTGCAATCCATTCCCAAGGGCGACATCGAAGCCGCGGACGCCTATGGCCTGTCCGGGTGGTCGCGCTTTCGCCGCGTGATCTGGCCTACAATGCTGCGTTTGGCGTGGCCCGCCTACACGAATGAAGCGATCTTCCTGTTCCACTCCACCACCCTTGTCTATTTCAGCGGCTTCCCGGCGTGGCAGCAAAAGGGCGACGCGCTCTATTACGCCAGCTACTTCGCCGACAAGACCTTCAACCCCTTCGTGCCCTACCCGATCCTTGCGGGCTATTTCATTCTGCTCACCCTCGTGATCATCACGCTGATGGGCCGGATCGGCGCAAGACTGAACCGCCACCTGCCGCAAGAGGCGAAGCGCACGCGCTTCCGCTTCCGCCCGCAACTGATCCGGTAACATCCATGTCCTGGCTTCACGACCATCCCCACATCAAGGCCATTCGCGTGGCCGCCTCCGACCTCAACGGCGTCGCCCGGGGCAAGCGCATCCCCACGCGCTTTGCACAGAAGATCGAACAGGACGGCACGCGCTTTCCGCTCTCGGCGTTGAACCTCGACATCTGGGGGGAGGATATCGACGATTCCCCGCTGGTGTTCGAAGCCGGCGACCCCGATGGCGTCTGCCTGCCCACCGAGCGCGGCTTCATGCCCATGCCCTGGGTCGACAATCCGACCGCCCTGTTGCCCGTGTGGATGTATCGCGAAGACGGCCGCCCCTATGAAGGCGACCCGCGTCATGCGCTCGCTGCGGTGCTGGCGCGGTACAAGGCACGCGGCCTGACCCCGATCTGCGGCACCGAGCTTGAATTCTACCTCGTGGACGACAGCGGCAAGGACCTGCAAGTTGTGCCCTCGCCCCGTTCAGGCAAACGCCGCCCCGGCGCGGAAATCCTGTCGCTGCGGGCGCTGGACGCCTTCGACACATATTTCACCGCCCTCTACGACGGGGCTGAAGCCATGGACATCCCCGCCGAGACCGCAATCTCCGAGGCCGGTCTTGGCCAGTTCGAAATCAACCTCAGCCACGGCGACGCCATGAAAGCCGCCGACGACACCTGGCTGTTCAAGCTGCTGGTCCGCGGCATCGCCCGGAAACACGGCTTCGCTGCCAGTTTCATGGCGAAACCCTATCCGGAATATTCCGGCAACGGCATGCATGTGCATTTCTCGGTGCTCGACGCCGAGGGCAACAACATCTTCGACAATGGCGGGCCCGAGGGCACGGACCTTCTGCAGCACGCCATCGCCGGCTGCATGGCCGCCCTGCCCGCCAGCGCCCTGATCCTTGCCCCCCATGGCAATTCCTACGACCGGCTGGTGCCCAACGCCCACGCGCCCACGTCGATCTGCTGGGCCTACGAAAACCGCACCGCCGCGATCCGCGTCCCGGGCGGGAACCCCAAGGGGCGCCGCATCGAACACCGCGTCGCGGGTGGCGATGTGAACCCCTACCTGATGCTTGCCGTGGTGCTGGGCGCCGCGCTCACCGGCATCGAAGACGCACAACAGCCGCCGGCCCCCATCGCCGGCAATGCCTATGACCAGCGCCTGCCACAACTGCCCGGCAACTGGTCCGACGCCATCGACGCCTTTGAGGCCGACCCGCATATCGCGCGCATTTTCCCGGCCGAGCTGATCCGCAACCTCGTCGCCACCAAGCGACAGGAATGCAAAGAGTTCGCGGACCTCTCCCCGGAAGAGCGTATCGATCTCTACCTCGACACGGTCTGACCCCCGCCCTCGCTTCATCTGACCCGGACAAACTCCCCCCGGAGGGCCGCTTTCAGCGTGGCTCGACGCTTGTGCCCCTGCGCAAGGCCGACTACGCTCGGCGCAAATCAACCTATTGGTGCTTCATGAAAATCGGCATTCTACAAACTGGCCACGCTCCAGATGAGCTGCGCCCGATCACCGGTGACGTCAACAACCTGTTCGAAAAACTGCTTGCGGGTCAGGGGTTCACCTTCGAAACCTATGCGGTCTGCGATGGCGACTTCCCCGAAAGCCACAAGGTTTGCGACGGTTGGCTGATCACAGGCTCCAAACACGCAGCTTACGAAGACCTGCCGTGGATCGCGCGGCTCGAAGGTCTGATTCGCGCCATCTATGACGAAGGCCGCCCGCTGGTGGGGATCTGTTTCGGTCACCAGATCATCGCCCAGGCGCTCGGCGGTCGGGTCGAGAAGTTCGAAGGCGGCTGGGCCGTGGGGCGGCAGACCTACGATTGGGATGGCGAAACCCTTGCCCTCAACGCCTGGCATCAGGATCAGGTCACGCGCCGCCCCGCCGATGCCACGCCCATCGCCCGCAACGGCCATTGCGAAAACGCCGCACTGGTTTACGGCACCCGCGCCTTCACCGTGCAAGCCCATCCCGAATTCGATTCCACCTTCATCAACGGGCTGATCGTCGCCCGCGCGGGCACCGTCCCGCCCGAGCTGATCGACACCGCCAAAGCCAACCTGCGCAAAGAGGTGGACAGCGATGTTCTGGCCACCCGCATCGGCGCATTCTTCAAAGAGGCCCACCCATGAGCTGGCTCAACCAGATCCCGCAAGCCGCCCGCGACTACCTTGAGGCCAACCGCCTCGATGAGGTCGAATGCATGATCGGCGATCTGCCCGGCATCGCCCGGGGCAAGGCCGTGCCCGCGGCGAAATGGGAAAAACAGACCCAGTTCCACCTGCCTGAATCGATCTTTTTCCAGACGATCACCGGCGGCTGGGGGGAAGCGGCCGGCGAGGATGGCTTTATTGAGCCTGATATGATCCTCAAGCCCGACTACAGCACCGCCACCGCCGCCCCATGGGCCACCGATGGGACGCTGCAGGTCATCCATGACGCCTATGACCGCAAGGGCAATCTGATCCAGTTCTCGCCCCGCAACGTGCTCAAGCGCGTCGTCGCCCTTTATGAGGCCGAGGGCTGGACGCCCGTCGTGGCCCCCGAGATGGAGTTCTTCCTTGTTGCGCCGAACACCGACCCGGCCAAACCGATCGACCCGATGATCGGCCGCTCGGGCCGCCCCGCC
This sequence comes from Thalassorhabdomicrobium marinisediminis, assembly GCF_003072065.1. GTDB lineage: Bacteria > Pseudomonadota > Alphaproteobacteria > Rhodobacterales > Rhodobacteraceae > Octadecabacter > Octadecabacter marinisediminis. Next base: position 179,513 of record NZ_QCYG01000004.1, on the reverse strand, counting down.
GCCGCGCGACAGGCCTATTCCATGACCGCCGTCGACGACTACGGCCCGGTGATCGACGACATCTATGAATTCGCCGAGATCCAGGGGTTCGAAATCGACGGCATCACGCAAGAGGGCGGCGCGGGCCAGCTTGAGATCAACCTCAACCACGGGGATCCGGTCGAGCTGGCCGATCAAGTCTTCTTTTTCAAACGTCTGCTGAAAGAGGCGGCGCTCAAGCACAATTGTTTCGCGACCTTCATGGCCAAACCGATCGAGAACGAGCCAGGCAGCGCCATGCACGTGCACCATTCGATCCTTGATCGCGACGGGCGCAACATCTTCACCGGCCCGCAGGGCGGTGAAACGGACGCGTTTTTCCAGTTCATCGGCGGGTTGCAGCAGCACCTGCCCAGCGTCATCGCGGTGATGGCGCCCTACGTGAACAGCTACCGCCGCTACGTGAAGGACCACGCCGCCCCGATCAATCTGGAATGGGCGCGCGACAACCGCACGACCGGGCTCCGGGTGCCGCTGTCCTCGCCCGAGGCACGGCGCATCGAAAACCGCCTCGCGGGAATGGATTGCAACCCCTATTTATGCATTGCGGCCTCATTGGCCTGTGGGTATCTGGGCATCAAACAGGGCCTGCGTCCCGACAAACGTTTCGACGGCGACGCTTACGCCGGAGAAGGAGAGTTGCCGCAGGGTCTGTATTCCGCGCTTGAACTTTTTGATGAAAACACCGCCATGCATGACCTTCTGGGGCCCGACTTTGCCCGTGTCTATTCCATTGTGAAACGTGCGGAATATGAAGAATTCCTGCATGTGATCAGCCCGTGGGAGCGTGAACACCTCCTGCTTAACGTATGATCCGACTGGCGTCCCTTGCGGTGCTGGCGATTGCCGGCCTTCTGGCCTTTGGCGCGTTCTACCTCGCCAAGGGCACAGAGGGTGAGCCGTCGCTGATCACCACGGGCACGCCGGATGGCCCCAACCCGGCCTCCGAAGCGCCGGCCACGCCGGAAGTTGAAAAGCTCTTCTTCCTGCGCGGGATCAACTTCGACGAAGGTGAGATCACGCTGGTGTTGTTCCCGCCGGATGCGGACACCGAACGTCTGATCATCCGCGACCAAGACGCCCTGCGCGCCGCGCAAGACCGCGCCTATGTCAACACGATGACCCCCGACGGAGAGGCTGCGGGCAGCCTGCTGGTGTCGATGATGGCCGAGACCCCCGACGAAGTGATCGCGCAGATCTTCCGTGACGACGTGCTGATCGCCAGCGTCACCTGTCCCAACGGCACCTGCGGCCACTTCGGCGACAGCCCCGATCTGAACTTCGCGGGCCTGACCGATCACGCGGTCCCGTTCCAGCCGGTGATGGACGAGTTCAGCGATTACGACGCCTATCTCGAAACCATCGAGGCCATCGCCCAGACCCCCGACTTCATGTTGCTGGACCGCCGCCCGCTGGTGGATTTCCCCCTGCCCCGCCGCCCCAGCCATCTGATCGTTGAACTGCCCACCGTCGTCACCACCGACGTCGCCTTCAACCCCGCCCTGCACGAAGCCCTTGTGCAGACGGCAATCACCCCGCTTCTACCCGAGGGGGCCAGCCTTGACTGGGTCCGCGTGACCGAGCTGCCCGCCGCGATCCTCGCAGACGCCGATAACAACCAGCCCGTGCTGGTGAACGGCGCGCCGATCCCCTTTACCGACGCACGTTTCTTCACCGTGCGGGCCCGGATCAACGGCGTCACCACCCTGCCCGCCGATGTTTACAACGCGCTGACGGAAGCCACACGCAATCAGGTGGACACCGACGCCCGCTTCTCGGAGTTCGTCTCGGCCACGCTGGGGGCGGACTGTCTGGACTGCTACGTGCTGAGAATCGAAGGCGGCCGCACCGATGCCGCACGGGCCTTCGACTGGCGCAGCGAAAGCTATTACCTGAATTATTACGACCTGCGCGAAGCGCCCTAGGCCCATGTCCAACGCGCTCTATCGTAACGACCGCCCCGGACATTTCCCCCGCAGCTGGTACGCGGACACCACCCCGATCCCGTCCGAGCGGCGCGCCCTGCGGGGCCAGCACCGGGCGGATGTCTGCATCGTCGGCGCGGGCTATACCGGCCTGATGGCGGCGCTCGAGCTGGCCGAAGCCGGCCTGTCGGTGATCGTGCTCGATGCCCATCGCGCAGGTTGGGGCGCGTCGGGGCGCAACGGCGGGCAAGTGGGCTCGGGCTTCAATCAGGATCAACGCTGGATCGCCGCGCGCATCGGCAAGGCCCCCGCCCGCGCGCTGTGGGACATGACGGAAGAAGCCAAGGCCTTGCTGAAATCGCGGCTCTCCGCCCACGCGCCCGAGGCGCGCTTCCGCCCCGGGGTCGCCCACGGCGCCTATTCCGCGACCGAGGCCCGCGACCTGCGCGACGAGGTCGATTTCTTGCGCCGCACCTATGATTACAGCGCGGCCGAGGGGCTGACGCGGGACGCCTTTCAGGCCTCGGTCAATGCGCCACAGTATCAGGGCGGGCTGATCGACCGGGGCGCGGGGCATATCCACCCGTTGCGCTACGTGCTGGGCCTTGCCCGCGCGGCCGAACGGGCCGGGGCACAGATTTTCGAGCGCTCGGAGGTGCATCATCTGGACCCCGGTGCGCGCGTCACCGTTGCCACCGGACAGGGTCGCGTCAGCGCGTCCTTCGTGATCCTTGCGGGCAACGGCTATCTGACGAACCTCGACCGCAAGGTGGCGGCACGGACCATGCCGCTCAATTCCTTCATCGCGGCGACCGAACCGCTGGGGGAGCGCGCGACGGACGTCCTGCGTGAGGATATCGCTGTGGCCGACAGCAAGTTCGTGGTCAATTATTTCCGTCTGTCCGAAGACAAACGCCTGCTCTTCGGGGGCCGCGCGAATTATTCCGTCGCCTTCCCCCGGCGGATCGAACCGGCCCTGCGACGGCGCATGGAACGCATGTTCCCGCAGCTTGCGGGCGTCGCGATTGACTATACGTGGGGCGGGACGTTGGGCATCACCCGACACCGCCTGCCGCTGATCACCCGCGCTGCGCCGAACATCCTCAGCGCGGGGGGCTATTCGGGCCACGGGGTTGCGCTCTCGGGGCTGGCCGGTCGCCTCATGGCTGAAGCGGTGCGCGGTCAGGCCGAACGCTTCGACATTTTCGCGCAACTGCCGACACCGGCCTTCCCGGGTGGCACCCTGCTGCGCGCGCCGCTGCTGGCCGCCGCGATGACGTGGTATGGCCTGCGCGACCGGCTTGGCGTCTGACCGCCACCCATTCCGCCATGGCTTGGACCTGCCGGCGGTTTCGTGCTACCCGCCGTGCGACATGCCCAGACAAGAGGCCGAGCAGATGACCGACATTCCCAACGTCTATGACGCGGAACCCATTCCCGACGCCGCGCTGGGCGAGGTGACGCGCCTTTTGCAAAGCGCCGACCTGTTCCGCTACACCGCGGCGCAAGACGCCCCCGTGACGCTGCTCGAGCAAGAATTCGCGGCCCTCATGGGAAGCACCTATGCGCTTGCGGTCTCAAGCTGTTCGGCGGCGCTGTTCCTGTCGCTGAAAGCGCTGGACTTGCCGCGCGGCGTAAAGGTGCTGATCCCCGCCTTTACCTTTGCCGCCGTGCCCTCTTCGGTGGTCCATGCGGACTGCGTGCCGGTGCTGGTGGAATGCGGGGCGGACTACCGGATCGACATGGAGGATTTCGCCGCGAAACTGCCGCAGGCCGATGCCGTTCTGATCAGCCACATGCGGGGCCACACGTCGGACATGGACGCGATCATGGCCGCTTGCGACGCCGCCGGCATCCCGGTGATCGAGGACGCGGCCCACAGCCTTGGCACCACCTGGAACGGACGCAAGATCGGCACCCTTGGCAAGATCGGCTGCTTTTCTTTTCAAAGCTACAAGATGGTCAACGCGGGCGAAGGCGGCATTCTGGTGACCGACGACGCCGACCTTGCGGCGCGGGCGATCATCATGTCCGGGGCCTATGAACACGCCTGGCAAAAACACGCGATCCCGGCCGAGGTCATGCAGACATGGCAGAACAAGCTGCCGCTTTACAATTTGCGCCTGTCGAACCTGTCTGCCGCGATTATCCGCCCGCAATTGCCCGAGCTGGCACGGCGAGTGGCCAACGGGTTGCGCAATCACGATCACGTCGCGGCCCGTCTCAACACCTGCGAGAACCTGCATGTGCCCGCCCCCCTTGCCGGGGAACGGCGGGCGCCGGATTCGATCCAGTTCAACCTTGTGGGGTTCGACGACGCGCAATGCCGTGCGTTCGCCGATGCTGCGGCAGAGCTTGGCCTCAAGGTGCAGATCTTCGGCCAGTCGCAGGACAACGCGCGCGCCTTCTGGAACTGGCAGTTTCTGGGGGATCTGCCGGAGCTTCCCAAGACCCGCGCCATGCTCATGCGGGCCTGTGACGTGCGGCTTCCGGCGCGGCTGTCGCTGGCGGACTGCGATGTGATCGCGCAGGTGCTGCTGCAAGCGGCGCAGGTCGCCCGTCAGCGCCGCGCCGCCTGAGGGCCTATTTACTAAGTTTCGACAGCTTTTCTTGAAGGGCTGCCAGTTCGGCCTTGATCTCACTCAGGTCCTCGGCGCTGTCGCCGGATTTGCGGGACTGGTCGCCTTGCGGCGCGCCCTGCCCCGGCATCATGCCGCCGGTCATGGCCTTCATGAAGGCTTCTTGCTGGGTTTTCATCGCCTCGAAGCCGGGCATCTGCGTCAACGGATTGATCGCGCCCATGTTCTCCATCATCTTCGACTGGCCGCTTTGCAACATCTCGAAGGATTGGGCAAGGAATTGCGGCACAACGGACATGGACTGCGAGGTGTAGGACCGCACCAGATCGGTCAGCACGTTCACCGGCAAGACGCTTTCGCCGCGGCTTTCGTGCTCTGCGATGATCTGCAACAGATATTGCCGCGTCAGGTCGTCGCCGGATTTCAGATCGACGATCTGCACCTCGCGCCCGTCGCGGATGAAGGTCGCGATATCCTCAAGCGTGACATAGTCGCTGGTCTCGGTGTTGTAGAGCCGCCGACTGGCATAGCGTTTGATCAAAAGTGGCTGTGAGGCTTTGGCCAAAGGGCGCCCTCCCGAAGCATTGTTGCAGTGCAGAGAAGCCTATGCCGCATGTGCGCAAATGGAAAGACTTCTGTGCATCCGGTCATATCGGCCATGCGGACACGAAAAAGCCGTGCTGCGGGAGGAACAGCACGGCTTCGGGGTCAACCGACGCACCAAGGGAGGGTGGCGCGCGGTCGGGTGGCTCACTTACTTAGCAGCAGTGGCTTTCTTGGCGGCCGTCGTCATGTCCGACTGGGCCTTTTTGGCAGCGGCAGACATGTCTTCGGAGATGTCCTTGCCGGCAGCCATCATCAGCTCAAGCGTTTCGGTCTGAACCTTTTTCGCGATCTCGGCGAAAGCGGCCATGTGCTCGGCTGCGGCTTCGGCAGAGGCCGAGGCGAAGTCGGTGACGGATTTGGCGTAGTCTGCAGGCTCGGCCTTGGCAGCGGTCAGCGAGGTCATCTTGGACAGCGTGTCCTGTGCCCACTTGGCGGACAGTTCGGTGGATTTCTGCGCGGCGTCGATCGAGACGGCCGAAAGCTTTTCGTTCAGCGACGTCTGCGTCTTGTAGGCGTCTTCCATGGCTTTGGTGTCCACGGGGAATGCGCCCATCATGTCTTTGAGGACAGCGGTGAAATCTTGTGTCTTGGCAGCCATTTTGGTGCTCCTTCGGATTGCGGTGCCGGAACCCGGCGTTTCTGCGTCTGCACAGGACATACATGCTGCGCTGCGGCATTTCAAGGATTATTCTGCACTGCAGCATAAAAATGTGACGCTGGGGCAGCGACCCCTAGCGCCTTGTTTTAGAGAGGTTTTCGCCCGCCGGAGGTGTTCAGGCCGCCTTTTACCGCGAATTCAAATTCGCTCGTTCACGACATATTTGCCCGGTGCGGGCGCAATCGGGGGGTGAGTTTCACTGCCCGGCGCACGCGCTTCGACCTTCTTGCCGGACCGCTTCGCCAGCCACTTGCCCCAGCGCGGCCACCACGACCCTTCGTGCTGTTTCGCGGCGGCTTTCCACGCCTCGGGCGGCAGCGACAGATCGTCGTTCGTCCAATGGCCGTATTTCTTCTTTGCCGGCGGGTTCACGATGCCCGCGATATGACCGGAGCCGGAAAGGATGAAGGTCTTGTCCGTCGCCCCCATCTTTTGCACCCCGCGATACGAGGATTTCCACGCCGCGATGTGATCACTCTCACAGGCGATGGCGCACAGCGGCACGTCGACCTCTTCGATCCGGGCAAGGTGGCCGGCCACCTCGAACCCCTCACCGGCGAACTTGTCCTGCTGACACAGGCCGCGCAGATATTCGACGGCCATCTTGGCGGGCAGGTTCGTGCCGTCGCCGTTCCAGTACAGCAGATCGAAGGCCGGGGGCGCCTCGCCCATCATGTAGCTGCGGATCGCGGGCTGGTAGATCAGATCGTTGGACCGCAGATAGCTGAACGTCCGGCTCATGTAGAACTTGTCCAGATAGCCCGAGCGTTCGACCTCGTTCTCGATCCCGTCAACGAAATCATCCTCAAGGAAGACGCCCACCTCCCCCCGGTCGGAGAAATCCGTCAGCGTGGTGAAGAAAGTAGCTGAGTTGACGTAGTCCAGCCCGCGCTGCTTCATCACCGACAGCGACAGCGACAGCGTCGTGCCCGCGATGCAATAACCCACGGCGTTGACCTTCTTGACGCCGCAAATCTCGCGCACGGTTTCGAAGGCGGTGATGTAGCCATCCTCGACATAGTCTGTCATCCCCGTCTCACGATACGAGGCATCGGGGTTGACCCAGGACACGACGATCAATGTCACCCCCTGATCGACGATCCATTTGATCAGCGAATTCTGCTCTTTCAGATCAAGGATGTAGAACTTGTTGATCCAGGGCGGAAAGATGATCAGCGGCGTCTTGTGGACCTGTTCGGTCGTCGGCGCATACTGGATCAGCTCGAACAGATGGTTGCGAAAGACGACTTCCCCTTCCGAGGTGGCGATATTCTCGCCCACGGTGAAGGCATCCTTGTCGGCGAGCGAGACGACAAGCTCACCGTCGTTTGCCTCCATATCGGCGATCATGTTCTCCAGTCCCCGCACAAGGCTCTCGCCCTCGGTCTCGACCGCCTTGGTCAGCGCGTCGGGGTTGGTCGCCAGAAAATTCGTCGGCGACAGCATGTCGATGATCTGGCCGCTGAAATACTCCAGCCGTTTCTTCTCCTCGGGTGCCAGGCCTTCGATTCCGCTCAGGGTCTGCTCTACGGCTTCGGCGTTGCGCAGGTATTGCTGCTTGAGAAAGTTGAAATAGGGATGCGTCTGCCAGAGCGGGTTCTTGAAGCGTCGGTCGCCCGGCGTCCGGTCCTCGGGCGCTTCCAGCTTGCCCGACGCCAGCGCCTGCTGCGCCTCGACGAAGTGTTGCAAGGTCTGGCCCCAATAGCCGACCTGTTGTTCGATCAGCTTTGCGGGGTTCTGCACCATGTCCTGCCAATAGGCGAGTTGCGCCTTGGCATAGAGATCCGGCGCAGGCGCTTGCAAATCCACGGGCACCGTCCGCTTGTTCGCCATCATCGCCATCAGCCGGGTGGTCAGGTCCTGTATCTTGGCCGTGTTTGCTTCCAGCTTGGATAACGCGGCGTCGGGGATCGGGATTTCAGTTTTTCCGGAACCATCTGTTGTCATATCGCCGTTGCCCCTCATATCAATACGTGCATGATGCACGTGCAGCATTGCCGTTCATCCAAAGGTAACCCGGATTGACGACAAAGCGAACAATATGCCGCGTCTCAGGGCTGAGGTCGAAGAACCAGTCAGATCGCGGCCCCAGCCTTGAGGGCGAGCAGATGAAGTATATGGCAACTTACGACCTTATGGAAACCGTTCGGAACACGAACGAATGGCTCGGCGCGACCGCCCGTGCCATGGCGTCCTATCCGGCGCTGGCCATGTGGCCCAATCCGGCGATGGAAATGATGCGCGCCTGGGGTGAGGTGACGGAACGGTCGTTCGCGCGCATGGTGGCCAAGCCTGACTGGGGCATCGACACCTTCTCTGAAGGCAAGCGCGACCATCTGGTCGAGATCGAGACCGTGCTCAGCAAGCCCTTCGGTGATCTGATCCACTTTGCCATCCCCGGTCGCAAACCGCGCGACCGCCGGGTGCTGCTGGTGGCGCCCATGTCCGGCCACTACGCCACGCTGCTGCGCAAGACGGTGCGGTCCCTGCTCACCGATTGCGACGTCTATATCACCGACTGGCACAACGCCCGCGACATCCCCGTCTCCGCCGGCAAGTTCGATGTCGAGGATTACACCCTCTACCTGAGCGAGTTCATGCGCGAACTGGGCCCGGACATCCACGTCATCGCCGTGTGCCAGCCCGTGCCGCTGGCCCTTGCTGCCACGGCCGATCTTGCCGCGCAGGACCCTGACGCGCAGCCACGCTCGCTCACGTTGATCGGCGGCCCCGTCGACCCTGAAGCGAACCCCACGGAAGTGACCGACTTCGGCCGCACCGTGACCATGGGCCAACTGGAAGAGACGATGATCCAGCAGGTCGGCTTCAAATACCCCGGCGTCGGGCGCATGGTCTATCCGGGGCTGTTGCAACTGGCCTCGTTCATCTCGATGAACATCGAAAGCCACACCGCCGCGTTCCAGAACCAGATCCTGGCACAAGCCAAGGGCGAGGCTTCGGAGAACGACAAGCACAACACGTTCTACGACGAATACCTTGCGGTGATGGATATGACGGCGGAATTCTACCTTTCCACCGTTGAGCGGATCTTCAAGAACCGCGAAATTGCCACCAACAGCTTTACCGTCGAAGGTCGCAAGATTGATCTGGGCAAGATCACCAATGTCGCGGTGAAAATCGTTGAGGGTGAGGAAGACGATATCTCCGCCCCCGGCCAATGTCTTGCCGCCCTCGATCTGCTTACCGGTCTCGACGACAGCAAGAAGGCCGCGCATATCGAACCCGGCGCGGGCCATTACGGGATTTTCGCAGGTCGCAGCTGGCGCAACAACATCCGTCCGCTGGTGCTCGATTTCATTGACGCGAATGCCGACGGCAAACCGGTCGCCAAAGGGCCGGCTTCGGTCAAAGCCGCCAAGAAAGCCGCGCCCCGCAGCGCCGCCTGAACCGTCCCTAGCGCAGCACCAGTGGCTGGCGCATCCATGCGAACAACGCTTCGGTGGTCCCTTCGGGGGCCTCCAGCATGGCCATATGGCCGATCCCTTCCAACACCCGCATTTCGGCATAGGGGATCAACTCGGCCAGAAACTCCTGCCGTTTCAAGGGAACGACCTTGTCTTCGGCTCCGGCGAGCACCAACGTCGGCTGGGTGATCCGCCGCAATGTCGCCTGCTGGTCGCGGCGCCGTTGCATCGCCCGCTCCTGCCGGGCAAACACATCCGCCCCCAGCGACAGAGCCATTTCCTGCAGCTCCGCCATCACGGCGCCCCGCTGCGGGCCGGGCCCCACGAACCGTGGCAAGACATCCTCCTCAAGAACCGCGGCCAACCGCCCGGCTTTCGCGCCGACAATCCGCGGTTCGCGGTCCGCGGCCTCTTGCGGGGTGTCCGACAGCGGGTTCGTCCCCACCAGCGCCAACCGCACGACACGCTCGGGCGCTCGCCGCACCAACTCCAGCGCCACCGCCCCGCCCATGCCATGGCCGCAAAGCGCGAACTTCGACGGCAAGACCGACAAAAGCCCCGATGCGATCTCCTCAATCCGGTCACCGGCCGCCACCGGGGCCATGGTCACCGGCCGCTCGTAACTCAACACAGTCAATTGGGTCGCCCAGACCCGTGCATCGCACATCATCTCGGGCAACAGGACGAGGGGTTCGGCCACCATAACCTCTTTCAATCTATCGGCGTGATTGCGCGCCCTGATTGTTCATGCCCGCCTGCCGGACGCAACCGCAAATCCCGCCGACCCAAGGACAAAGCCGCCTTCCGCCCAGCCGTCTCATCTTTGCTTCAGAAATATCCCGGGGGACTCGCGCACAGCGCGAGGGGGGCAGCGCCCCCGTCTCACGCCCGTATCACACCTACCACCCGCTCAACTCACCTCTTCAATCGCCTGCACGATCAACGGCAAACAGGTCTCGCTTGAAAAGGAATGGTCCGCCCCCTTTACCAGCGTCAGCCGCATGTCGGGGCTGTCGGCGTGCTCCAGCAACCGCACCGCCGTTTCGGTGGTGACCGATGTATCCTCGGTGCCCTGCAGCAGGCGCACGGGGAACGGCAGGGACAGCGGTGTGCGCAACACCAACCGCTCGCGCCCCTCTTCGATCAAGCGTTTCGTGATCACATAGGGCTCGCCATAGTCAGACGGCAGGGACACTTTACCCTCCCGCTCCAGTGCCTCGCGCATGTGGGGCGGAAAGTTCGCCCAGAACCCGTCTTCGGTGAAGTCCGGCGCGGCGGCGATCCCCACCAGCCCGGCGATCCGCTCGGGCTGCGCGCGGGCGATCTGCAGCGCGATCCAGCCCCCCATGGAGGAGCCCACAAGCACCAGCGGCCCCTCGATCAGCTCCAGCACCGCGCAGCTGTCCTCGACCCAGTCGCCGATGCTCCCCTCCTCGAAGGTGCCGCTGCTGATCCCGTGACCCGAGTAATCCAGCCGCACATAGGCGCGTCCGGCCGCTTTCGCCCAAGTCTCCAGATGCACCGCTTTGGTCCCGGCCATATCGGATTTGAACCCGCCCAGAAACACCACCGTCGGCCCGCGCCCTTCGGTCCGGTGATAGGCAATATCGCGCCCCTGTGGGGTCTTCAACGTCTTATGCATGTTGCACTTCTTCCAGTTTCAGGGCCAAAGCGCCCCCCGCACAACACATCACGGCGAAGACCCCGATGACAAGGGGGACGCTGACTGTCGCAAGCCCGGCCGAGAGCGCGCCGACCCCCAGCAAATAGGCGCCGATGGCGGTGTTGCTGACAGCGGTATAGGCCGCGCGGTCGGTCTCATCCGCCATATCCACCAGATAGGTCGAGCGGCCCTGCCGCACGCCGTGATAGGACACCATCAGTCCGAACAGCACCACGGGCATGCCCCAGACCCCGCCCGCTGATCCGACCATCAGGGCCACGGCCAGCGCCGCGGCTCCGGACAGGCCCGACCAGACCAGCACCAGCCGCGCCGAGCGATCCGACAGCCAGCCCCAGACATAGGAACTGGCAAGCGCCCCCAGCGCCGAAGCCAGCACCAGCGCGCCCAACTGCTCGAATACGCCGCCGCCACCGGCCAGCATCACCAGATAGGGCGGTGCGAGGGCCGAGCCCACCAGCAACGCCCGAACCATGATGAACAGCCGCAGTTGCGGCCGGTCGAGCAACAGGCGTAACGATGCGACGATCCCGTCCGCCTCGCCCGCGTCCGACGCACCCTCTTCAACCTGCGCCATGACGAAGCCCGCCAGCGCATAGAGCAGGGCCGCGAGCACCAGCGCACCGATCACCAGCCCGTATTTCTGCCCGTCCAGCGCCATCAGAATCCCGGCGAAGACGATGACCGTCACCGCGGCCGCGGTGCTCGCCTTGCCCATGGTCTGGCCCCGCTGCCGCTTGCGGACGGTCTTGCCCAGCACGTCCTTGTAGCTCACCGAACAGACGGACCGGCTCAGCGCCAGCACGGCAAGAATGCCGACGATCACGCCGCCGGCCGCATCGCCCTGCAACGTCAGGGCGGCAAGAACAATCGCCGCAACGCTCGCGGCCTGCCCCAGAGCGCCGGCGACCCAGGCCCATTTGCGGTACTGCATCGCCTTGAGCCGCCCGGCCAAAGCGAGCTGCGGCAAGAGCGCCCCCGCTTCGCGCACGGGCACCAGCGCCCCGATCCAGAAGGCCCCGGCCCCAAGCGTGGACAGCAGCCAGCTCAACACCAGTTTGGGATCAACCAAACCATCGGCGGACTTGCTCGAAGTGAGGGCCACCACGTGCCGCCAGATATTGCGCCCCTCGGCGTCCGGGGCTCCGGCGGAGACATCAGTCTGCGCCGTATCACCGCGCGCAGCGTCCCGCGTTTGATCCCTATGCCCGTCTGCGCGCACCTCCCCCTGCCCAGATTGATTCTGCGCGCTGTCGGGCTGGCCCCCGCTTCGGGGTGTCGTTTCTCCAGTCATGATCGAATAAAATCCTTAATCAATGCTTAACCGCACATAGGCCATATGCCCCGATGATCCACTGGCCCCGGACAAGACTGCTGATGCCAGACGGTGCTTGACGCGTCCCGCCGCCTGCGCCACAAGACGCGCGACCATACCCGCAACCGGGCGCTTTGTAGCCGCCAAACCGACGAGGAGCCAAGCCCATGGCCCAGACGATCTCCCTCACCTTTCCCGATGGCAATTCGCGCGACTATGACGCCGGCGTCACGCCTGCCGAAGTCGCGGCCAGCATTGCGACGAGCCTTGCGAAAAAGGCGATTTCCGCCACGGTGAACGGCCAGCACTGGGACCTGCAGTGGCCCATCGAGGACGACGCCAGCATTGCGATCAACACCATGAAGGACGAGGCTCCGGCGCTTGAGCTGATCCGCCACGACCTGGCCCACATCATGGCCCGCGCCGTGCAGGAAATCTGGCCCGACACGCAGGTTACCATTGGTCCTGTGATCAACAACGGCTGGTATTACGACTTCGACCGCAAAGATCCGTTCACGCCGGAAGACCTCGCCGTGATCGAGAAAAAGATGAAGGAAATCATTAACAAGCGGGACGAAGTTCGCACCGAGGTCTGGGACCGTGACCGCGCGATCCGGCATTATGAAGACAACGGCGAACCCTATAAGGTCGAGCTCATCAACTCCATCCCGGGCGATGAGCCGCTGCGCATGTATTGGCACGGCGACTGGCAGGACCTCTGCCGTGGCCCGCACCTGCAGAACACCGGCCAAGTGCCCGGGGATTCGTGGAAATTGATGTCCATCGCCGGGGCCTATTGGCGCGGCGATTCCGACCGCGCCATGCTGCAGCGGATCTACGGCGTGGCCTTCCAGAACAAGGAGCAGCTGCGCGCCCACCTCAACATGCTCGAAGAGGCCGCGAAGCGCGACCACCGCAAACTCGGCCGCGAGATGGACCTCTACCACATGCAGGAAGAGGCCCCGGGTCAGGTGTTCTGGCATCCCAACGGCTGGCTGATCTATACGCAGCTGCAGGACTATATGCGTCGCAAGCAGCGGGCGGGCGGCTATGTCGAAGTGAACACCCCGCAGGTTGTGGACCGCAAGCTCTGGGAAGCCTCGGGCCATTGGGAAAAGTATCAAGACCATATGTTCATCGTCGAGGTGGACGAGGAGCACGCCCGCGAAAAGACGGTCAATGCGCTCAAACCGATGAACTGCCCCTGCCACGTTCAGGTTTATAATCAAGGTCTTAAATCCTATCGCGACCTGCCGTTGCGGATGGCGGAGTTCGGGTCGTGCAACCGGTATGAGCCCTCGGGCGCGCTGCACGGCATCATGCGAGTGCGCGGATTCACGCAGGACGACGGGCATATTTTCTGCACCGAAGACCAGATCGAATCGGAAACGAAACGTTTTATTAACTTTCTGTCGTCAGTCTATGAGGACCTCGGCTTCGCCTCGTTCAAGGTGAAATTCTCCGACCGGCCCGAGAAACGCGCAGGCTCGGATGAGGTTTGGGACAAGGCCGAAGCGGCCCTTATGTCGGCGACGGAAGCGGCCGGGTTGGAGTTTGAACTGAACCCCGGTGAAGGCGCTTTTTACGGGCCGAAACTGGAGTTCGTGCTGACCGACGCCATCGGGCGGGACTGGCAGTGCGGCACGCATCAGGTGGACTTCGTGCTGCCTGAGCGGTTGGACGCGACCTACATCGGCGCGGACGGGGAGAAGCATCGCCCTGTCATGTTGCACCGCGCGACGCTCGGCTCGTTCGAACGGTTCATCGGCATTCTGATCGAGGAGCACGCCGGCAAGCTTCCCTTCTGGCTCGCCCCCCGTCAGGTGGTTGTGGCCGCCATCGTGTCGGATGCCGACGACTACGTGCATGAGGTGGTCGAAGCCCTGCGCGCGGCGGGCGTTCGGGCAGAGGCGGACATCCGCAACGAAAAGATCAACTACAAGGTCCGCGAGCATTCGCTGGGCAAGGTGCCGGTCATTCTGGCCTGCGGCGGGCGCGAGGTTGAGGAGCGCACCGTCTCCGTGCGCCGTCTGGGCGAGAAGAAAACCTCGGTCACCGGTCTCGACGACATCGTGAGCGAGTTGCAGGCCGCGGCCACGCCGCCAGACCTGCGCTGACCCAAAGGCCCGTCCGCAAGCCGTGGGCGGGCGCCCCGGGTGCATGATCTAGAAGTGCGCCTTTTCCTCGTCCGGGCGGCCGGCGGCGATCGCCAGCAGCCCGCCGACCCCGCCAAAGCCGATGGGAAACATCGTCGCTACGTTGAACCCGAAGGCCGCGTAGAACAGCGCGGCGCCCATCAGCAGCGCGCCTCCGGCCCAGAGCGCACGGGTCCGCGCCATGGCACCGCCGGCGACCAGCAACAGCGGCGCCAGAAGGCTCACCAGTTGCACAAAGCCGGGATTGTCGAACAGATCGAAGCCCGTCACCTCGGGCCGGTTCGACAGCGCCACCATGCCGTAGCCGAACAGCCCCACAAAGATGCCGATCACGCCACCGATGATCCCCAGAAGACCCGCCGCGCTGCGCATCACGACACCCCCAAAGCGCGCTGCGTCTCGGGCGTCCAGCCCTGATACCAGACGCCTTCATGCAGGATAACTGGACGTTTCATCAGCGTCGGACGCTCCTCCAGAAGCGCCGCCACGTCCCGCGCCCGCTCCGCCTCGGACAGCGCGCGCCACGTGGTTGACCGCTTGTTGATCGCCGCCTCTCCGAACGCGGCGACAATCGCGGCCCGGTCAGCGTCGGACAGCCCGTCCGCCCGCACGTCGATCACCTCAACCGCTCGCCCGTCCAGCATTTTCAGCGCCTTGCGACAGGTGTCACAGGTTTTCAAACCAAAGAACCGCATCCTGTCCTCCCCCTTTTCCGATCACACTCTCCCCGCGCCGTTTGAACTTTTTCGCCGGCCGCGAGTTAAGAACACGTGGGGCCGCGGCCCCCGACGATCAAGTGGAGGAATACGACATGCCCAAGGGTAAGGTGAAGTGGTTCAATACAACGAAAGGGTTCGGATTTATCGAACCGGAAGAAGGCGGCAATGACGTGTTCGTGCACATCTCGGCCGTGGAACAATCGGGCATGACGGGATTGGCTGACGATATGCCGGTCGAATACGACCTCGTTGAAGGCCGCGACGGGCGGCAGATGGCGGGGAACTTACGGGGCGCTTGAGCGTCGGGTTTTCCCTACGAATTCGAGGGCTTTCGCACCTGCGGTGATGTCAGTGCGTGAGGCGGATTATGTGCGGCGGGCTCAATGTTTGCTGTATTGGATTCAGGTAGACCAGCCGAATGTAGCTTTTTTTGGGGGGGTATGTAGCCTCCCCTTTCCTGATTTAGACGAAGCCGATTATGCGGCTCGCGGGCAATTACTATTGCCATAATCCGGCGAAACACGGGTTGGTCGACCGCCCTGAGTTGGTGGCCGTATTCATCGTACCATCGGGATAACGGGCACCCTAAGATTGGTTAGCTCCATCTCATTTCTTCAGTTGAATATGGATACGACTCGATTGGTAGTGGGATACCAGTCGACGACTCAACATAGTACTGGTCACCCAAAACCCAGTGGTATAGATTTCGATACTTAAAGGACGGGTGGATCTTTAATCCAAGCCCTCCCTTAACGCCTCTACTTGTTTCAGGCATCATTTTTAAGACGTACTCGAATAGGGCGTCGGCGTATTTATCTCCGCCTGCAACCTTTGCGTTCGTTATCGACACTGCTAGATCGGCCACCTGAAGTATGCGGGATTGCTTGGCTGGTACGATGTGTGGGTTAGATACAAAACTGTCAAACTTTACGTAATCAGTCCCGTTCTGCCGATGTTCAATGCATTCCTCGATGAATTTCATTTGATCTTTCGATCCACCGGAAGGCTTCGACAAGAAAACCATTCCATGGCCACTGCCCAACCAAGTATCAAAGCGTTCGAGTACCAAAAGCGTCGCGTCCATCTCATGATCTAAAGCTTTCTGGTTAGCAATTTTGCACTTCAGATCGCTGATGGCGACAATGACCTTAGCATCATGCTCATCCGCACATTGTAAAAGCTCGCGATAAAGAGCATTTCGCACACCCCGTTCAAGGTTATCCCTGAGCCACGAGTGCTTGTCCGGAGACCACTTTATGTTCTCGCTGTCTGGGATGTCATAACTTTCTTTTCTACAGATAGTATCAATCGCATTTTCAAAGTCTTTGAGGCGACTGACGTCCACGATAATACCACCTGCCGCCACTAGCTCACCCATTCGCTGTCTATGGTGCGCCTTCGGCCTTATTTTGGAATCGTCTATGTAAAAATGGTGCAATTCACTCACCCAACAACTCCCATAAACTCCCGCCATTCCCCCTTGCTCATCCCGGACGTCTCCTGCGTGACCTCTTCGCCCTTGAGCATCTTGCGGATGCACTCGAGCTGTCGGCCGCTCAGGTTTGCGCCGCCCATGCGGTAGTCTTCGAACGCACCGTATGCCGCTGGGACCCAGTCTTTCACCATCTCGCAAATCGCATCCGCGTAGACGCGGATTTCGTATTGCGCGTGGCTGTCGGCGCGCAGGCGCAGGAAGTGGAACAGGTTGTGCAGGTCCACCTTCCAATACCACTGGGTATAGATGTTCGCGGGCAGATTCATCCGCGCCAATTCGCGCGCGAGACCCTGCTGCCCCTCGTCGCTGATCATCTCTTCGTAGTGGTCATAGGCGCGGCCCGCGTCGTCCTTGAGGTAGCGCAGCACGCGCTCGGCTTCCTCGCCGGTCAACGTCTCGCCCCGGCCCTGGTTGTTGATCACCGACTGGGCGGCCAGATCCTCGGCGCGCGGGATGTAGAACTCACGGTCGAGGATCGAGTAGCGGGCTGAGTATTCGTTGACGTTGGCGGTGCGGTGCCGGATCCACTGGCGGGCCACGAAAACCGGCAGCTTCACGTGCAGCTTGACTTCGCACATCTCGAAAGGGGTCGAGTGCCAGTGCCGCATCAGGTAGCGGATCAGCCCTTCGTCGTTCTGCACCGATTTCGTGCCCTTGCCATAACTCACCCGTGCGGCCTGACAGATCGCCGCATCGTCGCCCATGTAGTCGATGACGCGCACGAATCCGTGGTCCAGAACCTCACGCGCCTTGTACAGATGCGCCTCCATCCCCGGCGCGACAGCCCGCAGCGTGGGCACCGCTGCTTTGCGCAAATCGTCGATTTCGGCCTGTTGTTCGGGGGTCACGGGCATGGGGATGGGTCCTTTGGTCTTGCGTTTGGGGGCGGTGATTCTGCTCAAGAGTGTCCGATATACCATATCTGCCCGAAACAACCGCGAAAATGCCACATCATGCGGTTCCCCTGCGACTGCGTCGTTGACTTGAAATTCCCATCGCAGGACTATGGCGGCAATGACGCGAAATTGCGCACTATTCTATTATTGGGACAGTTGATATGAGCAGACTTTTCATGGCCCTCGGCCTGACCGCCGCCCTTGCCGCGTGCGACAGTGAAAACCCATTTAACCAAGAGCCGGTCGTAGAAGACCCCGAAACCCCCGTCATCGAGGAAGGCGAAGAGGTCTCCTCCGAAGGGATCCCCCTCGCCCTCGCCGACAACCTGCAATCGGTGGCCTATGTTCCGGGGACCGGATCGGACCCGGGCACCCTGTCGGTGGATATGCTGGCGCTGGACCGCACGGATTCGGACATTCCGCAGCAGGACTACACGCCGAACGCCGCGCTGACCGCCCTTGCCCCGGGGTACGAGGTTTTCAGCTATCAGGATGACGCGCTGGACCGGATGTTCGTCGCCATCGTGGCGCAAAGCAACGACGGATCGGTGCTTGGCGCGGTCGTGATGGACGGCGGCCAGTTCACCAAGTTCTTCGGCGGCGGCTTCTATGCCACCGACGGCGACTACACCCCGGGCTCGGGCCCGAACGACACCGGACTTGTCAGTTACGCCGGCACCTATGCGGGGTTGTCCAATCTGAACGCCGATGGAAACGAACTGATGACGCCCCCACCCGGCGCCGATCCTGCGCTCTTGCCGGATCAATCCGCGCAGATCACCGGTGACATTTTCCTTAATGCGGATTTTGGCGACAATCAGGTCAACGGTGCCATCTACAACCGGGCCTTCGTCAACCTTGATCCGGCATTGCAGGCGCTCATCGGCGGGAACGAATTGGAAGACGTCTATCTTATTCCGGCTGACATCACCGATGAAGGCACGTTCTTCGGCACGGCCGAGAACCCCGCACAAGAGGGGATCGGCTCATACGGGGGGACCTTCGGCGGGACCGAGGCTGCGGGTGTCGCGGGCGTCGTGCACCTTGATGGGGACACGATTCCGGGCATCGAGAGCGAAGACGAATTCGGCGTCTTCGTCCTGACGCAATGTGGACAACCCGGTGAGGATCCCATCTGTGCATCGGTCAATCCATCGTAATCTTGCCGCAGCCACGCTTCTGGTCGGACTGACCACGTCATCACCCGCCGAGACGTTCCATCTCAGCCTTGAAGATGGCCGCATCGCGGCGCGGCAGGCGGTGCTCTCGGGCCAGTTCGAACTGGCCCGGGATTTTGCGCAGGCTTTGCTTAATGCCAACACCGATGACCGCGCCGCCCTGATCGTTCTGGCGGCGGCGCAGCCGCAGTTGGGCTCGGGGCGCGAAGGCCGCCTTGCGGGGGCGCGGGCCTATCGGTTGTCCGACACGCCCGAAGACCGCTACGAGGCCGCGCGCCTGACCGCCCTCGCCGCCGCAAACGAAGAACGCTACACCCTGTCGCAGGTCTGGCTGCGGCGCGCGGCCGCGAATGCGCCGGACGACCGGGCCTATCGCCAGACGCAGACCGACTATCGTGGGATCCGGCGGCTCAATCCCTTGTCCGTGTCGCTGGGCTTTTCCATCGCGCCGTCGAACAACGTGAACGGCGGCAGCGAAACCGAGTTGAACATCATCGACGGGCTGCCCTTTGTGGGCGTGCTGAGCGGCGATGCGCAAGCGCTTCCGGGGGTCTCGGCCACCGCGGATGTGCGGCTCGCCTATGCCATCTCCCGCGGGCCGGCCCATCGCACAAGCGTAACTGGCCGGGCCTATGCCCGCGCGGTCTGGCTCTCTGACGCGGCCCACGAAACCTCGCCCACGAGCGAGAATTCGGACTTCGGATCGCAGCGGCTCGAGCTGGGCCTGCGCGACGAACGCCGGCTTGCGGAGGGTTTTGTCACCACCCAGGCCACGGTCGGGTCGAGTTGGTTCGGCGGCGTACATAAGACGAACTACATCAACGGGATTTTGTCCTATGGACAGGCGCTGACCCCGCAAACCCGTGCCGAAGTCACAAGCGAGGTGCAAAGGACCGATCTGCAGGGTCGCAGCCGCCGCTCGAACCTGCGTCGGACCCTGAGCACCAAGCTTGCCTATCGCGCAGAGAGCGGCAACCGGACAACGCTGCAACTCTCGCACGAAGAACAAATCTCGGACAGTCCGAACGAACGCTACGAAGCGGTCACCGCGCGGCTTAGTTACGCCTTCGCCGATCCCGTGGGTCCGTTCCAACTGTCCGCCTCGCTCGGGGCCAGCCGGACCCATTATGCCGATTACCGGATCATCTTCAAAGTGCCCGATGGCCGGACCGACACGCGCTGGTTCGGCAGTCTGTCCGCAGTCGTCGACACCCTTGAATATGCAGGGTTCGTTCCGGTCGCCACGCTGGGCGTGCAGGACACGCAAAGCAACGTGAGCCGTTTCCAGACCAGCGAATATTCCCTGAACATCGGCATCCGCTCCAGCTTCTGACCTCTGGCCCCCGCTGCACGGCGTGTTAGGGTGCCGCAACCCAACACAGGAGTTCACATGTCCCTTAAATATTTGCACACCATGGTGCGCGTCAAAGACCTTGATGCGACGATCGACTTCTTCAAGCTGCTCGGCCTGGTCGAGCGCAAGCGCATGGAAAACGAAAAGGGCCGGTTCACGCTGGTGTTCCTGTGCCCGCCGGATCAGGCAGACGGACACAACGATGTTGAGCTGACCTACAACTGGGACGGCGATGATGGCCTGCCGTCGGACAGCCGCCATTTCGGGCACCTCGCCTATCGCTGCGACAACATCTATGATCTGTGCCAGAAACTCATGGACAACGGCGTCACCATCAACCGTCCGCCGCGCGACGGGCACATGGCCTTTGTGCGCAGCCCTGACAACATCTCGATCGAGCTTTTGCAGGAAGGTGAGAGCCTGCCCCCGCAAGAGCCCTGGGCCAGCATGGAGAATACCGGTCACTGGTAAGCGCACCGCAGCGCGTTGCCGGTCGCGCCTGTCCGGCTGGCTGCCGCGGGGTCTGACCCTCGCGGCGGTTTGCGCGCTGGCCGACCCGGTGGCGGCGCAGACCCCCTGCCGGCAAGCGCTGGCCCTCGGGCTGGATGTGTCCGGGTCCGTGGACGCCCGCGAATACCGGTTGCAGCTTGACGGTCTGGCCACAGCGCTCGGGGATGCCGAGGTGGCGGCGGCGCTGCTCGATCCCGCGGGCGGCACTGTCGATCTGGCGGTGTTCGAATGGTCCGATCCGACCGACCAGCGGCTGGTGATCGACTGGATGTCCATCCGCGACGCCGAAACCCTGGCCGAGGTGCAACGGCGGTTGCGCCGCACCGACCGGGCCGAGATGGGCCCCAGCACCGGACTGGGCGAGGCGCTGCGCTACGGTCTGGCGCTGCTGGATCAGCGCCCCGCCTGCTGGACCCGCACGCTGGATTTGTCCGGCGACGGGCGGGGCAACACCGGACGTCGGCCGCAGGATATCCCCGACGCGGGCGCGCCTGTCACCGTCAACGGCCTTGTGATCGGCCCCGGCACCGGGGATGCGCCCGACGGCGGGATGGACCCGCAAACCCATGAACTGGCGGCCTATTACACCGCCTATGTCATTCGTGGCCCCGCGGCCTTCGTCGAAGTCGCGCAAGGGTTCGATGATTATGCCACAGCGATGCGACGTAAGCTGCTGCGCGAGTTGCAGGCCATGGCCATCGGCCAGCTCGTCACGACCCACTAGGTGCCGCTCAATAGATGTAGCGGATCTGGTCCGTCCAATACCGCTCAACCCGCCGCAGGGCGGTGGCGATCTCATCCAGACCGTTCATGTCCAGCACGCCCTTCTCTTGCAAGCCCGTCGCATGCCCGGCAAACAGCCGCGCCACCACATCACGGATCGTGCGGCCCTTCTCGGTCAGACGCACCCGCACTGACCGGCGGTCCACCTCGCACCGCTGGTGGTGCATGTAACCCATGTCGACCAGCTTCTTGAGGTTGTAGCTCACGTTGCTGCCTTGATAATAACCGCGGCTTTTGAGCTCTCCGGCGGTGACTTCGTTGTCGCCGATGTTGAACAGCAAAAGCGCCTGAACGGCGTTGATGTCCAACACGCCGACGCGCTCGAACTCATCCTTGATGACATCGAGCAACAGCCGGTGCAGCCGTTCCACCAGCGTCAGCGTGTCCAGATAGGTGTTCATGAATTCGGCATCGGCCCCGCGCGGGGGCGCAGGCGGGGTCGTGGGCAGGGAATGCAAGCTCATCAGAGTCTCCGTCGCAATTTTCTACGACGTCAGTGCCATGCAGAGGTAAAACAATCCCTTAAATCGCCCGAAATTTGTCGCAACCTTGCGCCTTATTCCGCAGGCCGCGTCAGCCCGACCGAATTGGCCCGGATCAGGTCCATCAGCGCGCGATACCGCGCCGGTTCCTCCGCCTGCCCGCTGACCCATTGATACAGGTCATGATCGCTTTCCGACAGCAAGGCATCATACAGTTCCAGCTCGGTCTGCGACAGGGTCGCCAGATGCTGCCGGGAAAACTCTGTCAGGATCAGGTCCATTTCCTTGATGCCACGCCGGATCGACCGCATGTGCAGCCGTTTGCGCATCACGTCCAGGGGCTCACTCATGGTTTGCCCATGGCGCGCAGGCGCTTTTCCAGTTGCGCCAGACGTTCGTTGGACTGCGCCAGCTGCGCCCGCACCGCCCGCAGATCTGTCAGCATCATGGTCACGTTCGGCGGCACCTCGGCGGCAGCGTCCGGCGCATCCAGCCCCTCGCCCTCGGCGGTCAGCAGCCACCGCAGGGACACGCCCAGAATACCGGCCAGCATGCTCAGACGGTTGGCGCGCGGCTCGCTCAGGTCGTCTTCCCAGTTGCGCAGGGTGCCGAACTTGACGCCGACCCGCTGGGCCAGCTCTTTCTGGGTCAGGCCCGCCGCCTCACGGGCGGCGGCCAGCCGGTCGCCGAAGGTCGCCGTCTCTTCGCTGTACCAGTCCTGCATGTCATCTCCGTCTTGCATTCGCACCTCTCCCTGTCTGTGCCGAGTTGTCAGTCCCCGACCCGCCCCCTATGACAGATCCAACCCCCGGATGCTACACGAGGCCCAAAATGTCCTTCCTTTCCGCGACACTCGACCGCGTCAAACCGTCGCCGACTATCGCCATAAGCACGAAAGCGGCCGAGCTTCGCGCAAGCGGCCGCGACATCATCAGCCTCAGCGCCGGTGAGCCGGATTTCGACACGCCGCAGAACATCAAGGACGCGGGGATCGCCGCCATTCAGGCAGGCAAGACGAAGTACACCGCCCCCGACGGCCTGCCCGAGCTGAAACAGGCGATCTGCGACAAGTTCGCCCGCGACAACGGCCTGACCTATGCCCCGCAGCAGATCTCGGTGGGCACCGGCGGCAAACAGATCCTCTACAATGCGCTGATGGCCACGCTGAACGCGGGCGACGAGGTGGTGATTCCCGCCCCCTATTGGGTCAGCTACCCGGACATGGTGAGGCTGGCCGGTGGCACGCCGGTCATCGCCGGGACCACGCTGGACACCGGGTTCAAGCTGACGCCGGAGGCGCTTGAGCGCGCGATTACGGACCAGACGAAATGGCTGATCTTCAACTCGCCGTCGAACCCCACCGGAGCGGGCTATTCCTGGGCTGAAGTGCAGGCGTTGACCGATGTTCTGCTGCGCCACCCCCACGTCTGGGTGATGTCCGACGACATGTATGAACATCTGGCCTTCGACGGGTTCACCTTCTGCACCCCCGCGCAGGTCGAGCCGCGTCTCTACGCCCGCACGCTGACCACCAACGGCGTCTCCAAGGCCTATGCCATGACGGGCTGGCGGATTGGCTATGCGGGCGGGCCGGAGCCCCTCATCGCGGCCATGCGCAAGATCCAGTCACAGTCCACGTCGAACCCCTGCACCATCAGCCAATGGGCCGCGATCGAGGCTTTGACCGGCCCGCAGACCTATCTGGCCGAAAATGCCCGCCTGTTCCAGCGCCGCCGCGATCTGGTCGTCGGCATGTTGAACGACGCACGCGGCATCACCTGCCCCACGCCCGAGGGCGCTTTTTATGTCTATCCCGACATCAGCGGCTGCATCGGCAAGACCAGCGGCGCGGGCACGGCCATCGTGGACGACGAAGCCTTCGCCACCGCCCTGCTTGACGAAACCGGCGTCGCGGTCGTCTTCGGGGCGGCCTTCGGCCTCTCGCCTGCGTTCCGGGTCAGCTACGCCACTTCGGACGCCGCCCTGCAAGAGGCTTGTCTGCGCATCCAGCGGTTCTGCGCCGCTTTGCGCTAAACTCTGGCGGCAGCGACACCGCCTTGCTAAACTGAACCACCGCTGCAAGAGGGTGACGCCATGGGCGCAGAACTTCCCGACTATTACTTCCGCGTCCGCGAAAACGGCGCTGCGGTCTTCCGTGTGGACACCGAGAACCGCCAGCGCCGGATCGAGATGGACCAGATCGCGGTGATCAACATCAAGAACGGAGAGGTGAAACCCCAAGGCGACCGGACCCTCACCCCCGAGGATCTGGCCGAGATCGAGCGCTGGATGGCGGACCGGCGTGCCCTGCTCGCCCGGCGCGACATCGACGACATTCACCGCGCGGTCGACTACCTCAACATCACCACGCAATGGGTGCAGTCCAAGGCCAGCGACGACCAACTGGAAGAGGTGACCGACGCGCTCTTGCTGGCCATGCACGACCTGCGCTCGCTTCTGGTGCGCAAGAAGGCCGACCGGCTGCTCAAAGGTCAGGACGCCGCCGAATAGGCGCCCCGCCCGTTCATCTTTGCTTTACAAATATCCCCGCCGGAGGCCGCCGATTTTATTTCAAAATCGGCGCACCGCCTGCCTCGCGCGCAACCGGTCGGGCGATATGTGCCGACCGCGTCCAGAACCGGTGGCTCAGCAGAATCGCCGCCGCCCCCAGCCCCACGGTCAACCCCAGCCACAGCCCCACGGGGCCAAGCCCCAGCACGAAGGCCATGACATAGCCCGTGGGCATGCCAACACACCAATAGCTGATGATCGCCAACCACATGGGCACCTGCGTGTCCTGCACCCCGCGCAACACCGACAAGGCCACCACTTGCCCGGCATCGACGAACTGGAACAGCGCCGACATCATCACCAGCACGACGCCAAGGGCAAGCACCGCATCGCGGGCCGGATCGCTGGGGTCCAGAAACAGCGATACGAAAAAAGCCGGGGCCAGCACGAAAAGCACGACCACCAGCACCCCGAAGGCCAGCGACACACCATAGGCGGCAAAGGCGCCCCGGCGCAGCTCGACCTCGTTGCGGGCGCCGAACTGGCGGCTGGCCCGGATGGTCGCGGCCTCGGCCATTCCGACGTGGAACATGAACATGAACGCTGTCAGTTGCATGGCGATGCCGTGGGCGGCCAGTTCGATCGTGCCGATCCAGCCCATCATCACCGACGACGCAAGGAACATGCCGCTTTCGGCAAATGACGTCAGCCCGATCGGCAATCCCAAGCGGAACACCTGCCACATGGCTTCCACGTCGATGCGCCACATGCGGCGGAACAGCTCGGCTTCGGGCAGACGCTTTTGGGCATAGACCATCAGGGCCACGACCTGCAGGACCTGAATGATCACCGAGGCGATGGCCGCCCCCTCGATGCCCAGCTCGGGTGCGCCCAAGCGGCCGAAAATCAGCGCGTAGTTCACCACCGCATTGGCCGCTAAGGCCACCAACGTAATCCACAGCTGCACAGCGGTGAGTTCCTGCGCCCCCAGATAGGACCGCATCACCTGCGCGCCCATGGCCGGGAACATGCCCAATACCGCGATGCGCAAATAAAGCCCGCCCTCGGCCGCGACGACGGCTTCCTGCCCGATCAACAGAAGGAAGGCCTCGCCATACATGAAGGGCACCAGCAACAGCGCCGCATAGATCGCCGACAGCCACAGCGCCATCCGCGTGACCCGCCGCGATCGCGTCTCGTCGCCCTGCTCCACGGCTTCCGCGACCATCGGCGTCACCGCGCGGCCGAATCCCGCGCCGATGATGAAGATCACGAACCACAGACCGGTCGCCACGGTCGCCGCTGCAAGCGAGGTGACGGAGTACCAGCCCAACATGATCGTATCGGTCATGTGGATCGAGAATCCCGCCAGATTCGCCCCCACAAGCGGCAGCCCGAGCTTCAACAGGCGGCCGGTATGCTCGCGGTAGGGGGTCGGCGCAGGCCGCAAGAGGGGGTCGGACATGGACATGTCAAATGGCTTATGCCCAAACCCCAACCTCGTCCAGCCTGCGCGCGCAGCATTTCAATGCGGCACGCGCAAGGCACCTTTGCGCGGGTCAGAGGACCTGATCGGCCACCGATTTGAATTTGGCAAAGGTCGCGTCCACGTCGCGCAGCTTGTCGATGCCGAACAGGCCGATGCGGAAGGTGCGAAAATCGTCCGGTTCATCCACCGCCAAGGGCACGCCCGCGGCGATCTGCATGCCTACGGCTGCGAACTTCGATCCGTTCTGCACGTCCGGGTCGTCGGTGTAGCTGACCACGACGCCCGGCGCGCCGAATCCTTCGGCGGCGACGCTGGTCAGCCCCTTTTCGGCGAAATAGCTCCGCACACGCTCCCCCAGATCCCACTGGGCTTTGCGCATGGCATCAAAGCCAAGTTCGGCCGTCTCTTGCATGGTGTCGCGGAAATCGCGCAGCGCGTCCGTGGGCATGGTCGCGTGATAGGCATGCCCCCCGTTCAGATAGGCTTCCATGATCGCGCGCCACTTCTTCAGATCCATCGCGAAACTGTCCGACGTGGTCTCCTCCAGCCGTGTCAACGCGCGGTCCGAGAACATGACCAAGCCGGCCGAGGGGCTGCTCGACCAGCCCTTCTGCGGCGCCGAGATCAGCACGTCCACGCCGCTGTCCTTCATGTCGACCCAGACACACCCCGAGGCGATACAGTCGAGCACCATCAGCGCCCCCACCTCATGGGCGGCACTCGCCAGCGCCCTGATGTAGTCGTCGGGCAGGATGATCCCGGCGCTGGTTTCCACATGGGGGGCGAAGACCACGTCGGGCTTGGCGTCACGGATGGCCGCCGTCACCTCTTCTATGGGGGCGGGCGCGAAGGGGGCGCGGCTGTCGTTGCCGGTCTGGCGGGCCTTGAAAACAGTTGTTTCCCCGGCAAAACCGCCCGCCTCGAAAATCTGGCTCCAGCGGTAGGAAAACCAGCCGTTGCGCACGATCATCGCATGGGCCCCGGCCCCGAACTGCCGCGCCACCGCTTCCATGCCATAGGTTCCGCCCCCGGGCACGATGGCCACGCCGTCCGCCTGATAGACGTCGCATAGCATCCCGTGCAGATCGGTCATCACGCCCTGGAAGACCTTCGACATGTGGTTCAACGACCGGTCCGTGAAAACGACCGAAAACTCCATCAATCCGTTGGGATCGACGCTCTGGCTTGGTTCATGCGACATGGGCGACACTCCTTCTTTGCCCCATGACTACCCGTCGGCGCTGGCCGGGGCAATTCGTTCATGTCGGGGCAAAGCGCGCCTTTAAGAGGCACGCCGGTCGGTTGCGTCGCTGCTGCGTGGCACGAAAGGGGGTGCTGCACCGTCCGGGCCTGCGCTGGCGGCTGCCATGGGCCATGCCACGACCGTGCGGTTGCGGCCGTTGCGCTTGGCTTCGTAAAGGCAGACGTCGGCGCGTTTGATCGCCTCCTCGATCTCCTCAAGCTGGTGTTTCAGTGCACCACCCACCGAGACGGTCACGCCGATCTGGCCGCCATTGCCGAGGATCACCGTGTCCTGCACCGCCTTGCGGATCCGTTCCGCCACGGCCCATCCTTCGTCTGGCGTCGCCTTGCGCAGGAAGACGAGGAACTCCTCCCCCCCGAAGCGGCAGACGATATCTTCTTCGCGTAACTGAGCGCTCAAGGTTTGCGCGACCTGCGCGATCACCCGGTCGCCCACCAGATGGCCGTGGCTGTCGTTCACCACCTTGAAATGATCGATGTCGATCATCAGCGACACGCCGTAGGAGTCTGCGTCCATCTTGAGCCGCGCGAAGAAGAAGTCGCGCGTGGCCACGTCGGTCAAACGGTCCCGGTTCACAAGGTGCAACAGTTCTTCCGCCAGCAAGGTGTTGCGTCGGATGATCAATGCCAACACGAAGGACACCGGCACCGCGATGGTGACGACAATCACCGCCTTTTTGCCAGCGACGCTGTCCGCATAGGCTTCGGGGTAGAAGACATATTCCACCCCGGTCGCCACGACGATGCCGAACAGCGTGATGGTCAGACAGAAGATGCCAATCGACGGTGCGGTTTTGAGTTTGAGCATCGGACCCTCTTGAGTGGCCCCATGATAGGGCACGATCCTTGCGAAACCCTTAAATCGGCCCGGGGCGGCGCTCCTCGCTCAGCAGAACGTTCGCCTCGACATCGCCGACACCGGGCAGGGTCATGACCCGCCGCCGCAAGACCCGTTCGAAATCTGCAAGATCACGGGCCACCACGCGCAGGCGGTAGTCGTAAAGCCCCAGCACGTGTTCGACCAATTGCACCTCGGGGATGGCCACCACCGCCCGTTCGAAATCCTCAAGCGAGACGCGGCCCTTGGTCGCCAGTTTCACCCCCAGAAAGACGGTCACGCCGAAGCCCAGCTTCTCAGCATCCAGCGCCAGCCGTTGCCCGGCCAGCACGCCCGCTTCGCGCAGGCGCTTGATGCGCCGCCATGTTGCGGGCTGGCTGAGCCCGATGCGCCCGCCAAGGGCCGCGGCCGTCTGCGTGGCGTCGCGTTGCAGTGCGGCCAGAATGGCGCGGTCGAGGTCGTCGAGCGTCATAGGGGCAGGCTTTCATCGGTGTGCAGGGTCGCCACGGTCATCAGCGCTTCAAGATCTGCCATGTGGGGCAATTGCAGGATCTCTTCGCGGTAGATCTGCTGATAATGGGCCATATCGCGGGCGATCACGTTCAGGCGCACGTCGACACGGCCCAGAAAGGTCTGGATCTCGGTGACATGCGTCAACTTCCGTGCGGCGGCCAAAAATGTGTCGAAGGCGCGCGGTTCGGCTTTGTCGAGCGTGACCCGGAGCGAGACCGCGACCGCATAGCCCAGCGCGCGCCAATCGATGACCGCGTGCTGGCCCTGCAGGATTCCCAACTCTTGCAAACGCCCCAGCCGGCGGCTGGCCTTTAACGGGGGCACCCCCGCCCGCGCGCCAAGCTCCGCCGCCGTCAGGGACGGGTCGGCCTGCAACTGCCGCAACAGGCGGCGATCCAGATCGTCAAGCATGATAAATCCTAACAGCTCGCAAAACGCGCATGACAACTTCACTATACGCCGGAAATTCAATGGAACGCCACTCGCTTCTTGTCGGACGCTCGCCCATAGTGCCGCCAACGCAACTGTAACGAAGGATTAACCAATGCGCGTTTATTATGACCGTGATTGCGACGTGAACCTGATCAAGGACAAAAAGGTCGCCATCCTCGGCTATGGCTCGCAAGGCCACGCCCATGCCCTGAACCTGCGCGATTCCGGCGCGAAGAACCTTGTCGTCGCGCTGCGCGAAGGCTCGCCCTCGCGCGCCAAGGCCGAAGGCGAAGGCTTGCAGGTCATGGGCATCGAAGAAGCTGCGGCTTGGTGCGATCTGATCATGTTCACCATGCCCGATGAGCTGCAGGCGGAGACCTACAAGAAATACGTCCACGACCACATCAAACCCGGTGCAGCCATCGCCTTCGCCCACGGCCTGAACGTCCACTTCGGCCTGATCGAGCCGAAAGAAGGCGTCGACGTGATCATGATGGCGCCCAAGGGCCCCGGCCACACCGTGCGCGGCGAATACGTCAAGGGCGGCGGCGTCCCCTGTCTGATCGCGGTCGACACCGACGCGTCGGGCAAGGCGCAGGAAATCGGCCTGTCCTATTGCTCCGCCATCGGCGGCGGCCGCTCGGGCATCATCGAGACCAACTTCCGTCAGGAATGCGAAACCGACCTTTTCGGCGAACAGGCTGTGCTCTGCGGCGGCATCGTCGAGCTGATCCGCATGGGCTTCGAGACATTGGTCGAAGCCGGTTACGAGCCCGAAATGGCCTATTTCGAGTGTCTGCACGAGACCAAGCTGATCGTGGATCTGATCTACGAAGGCGGCATCGCCAACATGAACTACTCGATCTCCAACACCGCTGAATACGGTGAATACGTCTCCGGTCCGCGCATCCTGCCCTACGAGGAAACCAAGAAGCGCATGAAGGACGTGCTGACGGACATCCAGACCGGCAAGTTCGTGCGTGACTTCATGGCCGAGAACGCCGTGGGCCAGCCCTACTTCAAGGCGACGCGCCGGATCAACGACGAGCACCAGATCGAACAGGTCGGTGAGAAGCTGCGCGCCATGATGCCGTGGATCTCCGAAGGCAAGATGGTCGACAAGTCGAAGAACTGATCGAACACCTCAAGGGGCCGGCCACGCTGGCCCCTTACTTCTTTCAAGGTCGGCCCCGTTTGCGACAGGGGCCGACCGCCTCGTTTTACGATCCTGTTTTTAGTCGCGGTCGCCGCCGCCGCGAGATCTTCTCATACCGACAAGTCCGCCCATGACCGCACAGCCTACGCCCCTGAACTGGCTTTCGATCTTCACCCTCGGACTGATCTGGGGCGGCACCTTCATGGTGGTGTCCATCGCGCTTGAGGGCTACGGCCCTTTGACCGTGGCCTGCGCGCGTACCACGCTGGGGGCGGTGACGCTTGTGCTGCTGTTGCACGCGATGGGCCGGCACCTGCCTCGGGGGCATAGGATGTGGGCGCATCTGGTCCCCATGGGGGTCCTCAACACCGCCCTGCCCTTCGCCCTGCTGTCCTGGGGGCAACAATATGTGCCCTCGGCCTTTGCCGGAATCTCCATGGCAGCCCTGCCCCTGTTCGTGCTGCCGCTGGCGCATTTCTTCACCGATGATCGCATGTCGGCGCGCAAGGCCTTCGGCGTGGTCTTCGGCTTCATCGGCGCGGCGGTGCTGATCGGTCCGGCGGCGTTTGACGTCTCTTCCGGCACGCTGGCCCTGCCCGAACTGGCCTGCCTTGCCGCGTCGTTCAGCTACGCGCTCGCCGCCATTCTCACCCGGCGCTGCCCGCCGTTGGACAGTCTGGCACTGGCCGCGTCTGGCTTGGTCGTGGGCGCGATCTGCCTGATCCCCGCCATGCTTTTGCTGGAAGGCGTGCCGACGCTGAACGCCGACAGGACCGGCGTCGCGATCCTTTTCCTCGGGCTCGTGCCCACCGCCCTTGCTGCCCTGCTGCGGGTGCAGGTGATCCGTTCTGCCGGGCCCGTGTTCATGACGCTGGTGAACTACCAGGTGCCGGTCTGGTCGATGTTTTTCGGCGCTTGGGTGCTGTCCGAAGTGCTACCCCTGCGGTTCTTCGTGGCGCTGCTCTTGATCCTCGGGGGGCTGGCGATCAGCCAGTGGAACAGCCTGCGCACCCTGCTGGGGGCGGTGCGCTTCAGCCGTTGACCGAGGAGGCGGCGGCCACTTCGGCCACGATCCCGTCGACCACTTGGGCCAGCAACCCGTCGTCGGTGCATTCTGCCATCACCCGGATCAGCGGCTCGGTGCCTGACTTGCGGATCAGCAAGCGCCCCTGCCCGTTGAGCGTCGCCTCGGCTTCGGCAATCGCGGCTTTGACGGGCGCTTGCGCCAAGGGGTCCGCGCCCTCTTCAAAACGCACGTTCTGCAGCAGTTGTGGCACCGTCTCGAACACGCGCGACAGCTCGGACGCGGGACGCCCGGTCTCGACCATCGCCGAGAGGAACTGCAACCCGGCCAGCAACCCGTCGCCGGTGGTGGCGTAGTCGGTCATCACGATATGGCCCGATTGTTCGCCGCCAAGGTTGAACCCGCCCGCGCGCATGGCCTCGACCACGTAGCGGTCGCCCACGGCGGTGCGCTTCAGGGTCAGCCCCCGCTCGTCCAGATGCCGCTCCAACCCGAGGTTCGACATCACCGTCGCCACCAGCGTGCCGCCGCGCAGCCGGTCCTGTTCGGCCCAGCGGGTGGCGAAAAGCCCCATGATCTGGTCGCCGTCGGCGACCTGTCCGTTCTCGTCAAGGATCATCACGCGGTCGGCGTCCCCGTCGAGCGAGATGCCCACGTCCGCCCCGTGGGTGACAATCGCTTCGGCGGCCGTGCGCGGGCTGGTGGAGCCGCAATTCTCGTTGATGTTGTAGCCATTGGGGTCGGTGCCGACAGGGATCACCGTGGCGCCGAGTTCCCACAACACTTCGGGCGCGACCTTGTAGCCCGCACCATGGGCGCAATCGATCACCACCTTCAGCCCGTCCAGACGCATCCCGTGCGGGAAGGTCGCCTTGATCCGTTCGGCGTAGCGGAACCGGCCGTCGTCGATCCGTTTGGCGCGGCCTATGTTGGTGGCCTGTGCCGGCTCGACTTCGCCTTCCAGCAGGCGCTCGATCTCGCTTTCCGCATCGTCGGACAGCTTGAACCCGTCGGGGCCGAAAAACTTGATGCCGTTGTCCTGCGCGGGATTGTGGCTTGCGGAAATCATGATGCCAAGATCGGCCCGCATCGATGTCGTGAGCATCCCCACCGCCGGCGTGGGCACGGGCCCGAGCAGCAGCACGTTCATCCCGGTGCTGGTCAGCCCCGCGGTCAGCGCGTTTTCGAACATATAGCCCGAGAGGCGGGTGTCCTTGCCGATCACCACGCGGTGCCCGTTCGAGCCGTCGTTGCGAAAATACCGCCCCGCCGCCGCACCGATCCGCAGCGCCATTTCGGCGGTCATGGGATATTTGTTGGCCGTGCCGCGCACGCCGTCGGTTCCGAAAAATTTGCGCGCCATGGGCTGCCCGTCCCGTTCCTAGTTAAGTGCCTGATGCAGGCTCAGCGCCTGTCTGGTGGCGTATGTATCATGGACCCGCAGAATTTGAACACCGTGGCGCACCCCGTGCAGCGCTACGGCAACCGAGCCGGACGTCCGGTCGTGGGCCTGCGGTGCATTCCCCAGCGTGCCGATGAACCGCTTGCGCGAGGCACCCAGCAGCACAGGGCAGCCAAGCCCATGAAAAATCGACAGGTTTTTCAGCAGCGTCAGATTGTGCTCAAGGGTCTTGCCGAAACCGATCCCCGGATCCACCACGATCCGGTCGCGGCGAATTCCCGCCGCTGCGGCGGCTGCCACACGGTCGGACAGGAAATCATAGACGTCCAGCACCACATCCTCGTAGTGCGGCGCGTCCTGCATCGTCGCCGGATCGCCCTGTGCGTGCATCAGACAGACCGGTGCCCCGGATGAGGCGACCGTCTGCGCCATGTCGCCCTCGTAGGTAAGCGCGGCCACGTCGTTCACCAGCGTCGCCCCGGCCTCCAGCGCCGCGTGGGCCACCTCGGCCTTGCGGGTGTCGATGGAGATCGGCACTTTATGGCGCTGCCGGATCGCTGCGACGACTGGGGCGGTGCGCGCAACCTCTTGCGCGGGGTCGACCGTCTCCGCCCCCGGGCGCGTGCTTTCGCCGCCGATGTCGAGGATGTCGGCCCCCGCGTCGATCATCCGGCCCGCCTGCGCAAGGGCCGCTTCGGGCGCGTCGAACCGGCCCCCGTCGGAGAAACTGTCGGGCGTGACGTTGAGGATCCCCATGATCTGCGGCCGCGTCATCGACAGGCCGGCAATGGCGGCGCGGGGGTCGGTCAGACGCTGCAGAACGTCCTCCGGGATGTCGGCCACAGGCACCACTTCGCCTTGCCGTCCACGCGCGATCCGTTCGGCATGGGTGAACCAGCACCATCCCCCCGCGAGCGTTCGGGCCTCCTTTGGCCGGTGCGGGTCGCTCATGGGGATCGGGCGGTAATAGGTCACGCGATCTCTCGCGTAGAGAGCGTGGTTTCGGGCGCGCGGCAGCCCACGGTCACGAGCTCTGCCGCCTGCATCTGCTCCGCGAACCACGTGGCAAGGGCCAGCGCGTCGCTGGCGTCCTGCGGCGCGTCGGAGGCGTCCTGCACCAATTTGGCCGGAGCCCAGACGCAAATCTGTCCGTT
The DNA here is from genome assembly GCF_003072065.1 of Thalassorhabdomicrobium marinisediminis. Taxonomy (GTDB): domain Bacteria; phylum Pseudomonadota; class Alphaproteobacteria; order Rhodobacterales; family Rhodobacteraceae; genus Octadecabacter; species Octadecabacter marinisediminis. Next base: position 145,930 of record NZ_QCYG01000004.1, on the reverse strand, counting down.
CTTCATCGCCCAATCCAGTTCCGTGCGCGTGCCGACCACGTGGCACCGGCTGTCCCGTGCGGCAAGGACCCAGGCGTTCTGTTCGATGGCCAACAGGTCGATGTGCCGCTGGGCGGCGGACGTCTGCGCTTTGGCGCGCGGCAGATCGGGGGCGTCAACGCAGAGGATCAGCTGCATGGCATCGTCGTCGCAGGCGTCGATGATCGCGTGAAGGTCGCCGCGCAACACCCTGTCGGCGCTCAGGAAAACCACACGGGGCTGCGGCGCCTCGACCGGTGTGGCAGCTTCGTCCGTGCCGCCAGTCTCGCGCACGATCTCGACGCCCAGAGAATAGGGGCCGCGATCGATCTTCTCGATCCGCACGAAGACCCGCAACGCCTGAGGCTCAAGCAGGATGCGGTCGGCCACGCGAGCGGCAAGGGTTTCCAGAAGGTTGATCCGATCGGTGCCCAGTTCCGCGTCAATCGCCTCGGTTACGCGGTCATAGGACAGGATGCGGTCCACATCGTCGTCGATCGCACCGGACATGGCCGCGACCTCGACCACCACGTTGAAGCGGACCCGTTGCAGGGTGCCACGCTCTTGCTGGAAGGCGCCGATCTCGACCTCGCGGATATAGTCGCGCAGGGAAATCCGGTCGCGCAGCCCGCCGGAGTGCTCCGGTGCCGTCGCTTCGGCGCGCTCGGATGGATGGGCGAAGGCCAGTCTGGTGTCGCTGCTCATGCAATATCCCCGCAAGTCATTTGCCGCAGGCATAGCCAGCCGCTGCATGCGCCACAAGAAAGAACACGCCGCCCTGTCCAGCAGAAGCGGCGCGATCATGTGGTGCAAAGGTGTGGGCCTTAACCCTGACGATAGAAGTGGTGCGAACCGATGGTCGTCGTGCGCGGGAACACGCGCGCCCAACGGGGGTTCACCGCACGGGTGTGATAGTGGGTCGCGCCGTTGGTCAGCGTGCGCGGCGCGCCGTCGATCAACATGCGGGCGACCTTGCCCACGCGACGCCAAGCGGCGGGCTCGGCGATGACTTCGGCGTTGCCATCACAGGTATAGGTGAACTGGCAGGCATAGCGGCGGCCGGTGCCCTGATTGATCACGCCACAGAGCGAGCTGGGATAGCGGGCCGAGTCGACACGGTTGAGGATCACCTCACCCACGGCGAACATGCCCTCAACGCTTTCGCCGCGCGCCTCGAAGTAGAGCGCTTCGGCCAGACACTGCCACTGTTCGCCGCCGGTGGCGACAGGCTGGGCGGCCAGAAAGGCGCGGTCATAAGTGATCGTGCCGGGCGCGGTCTGCAGGTTGCGGGCCGAGGCGGGTGGAACCGCCGTGAGGGCTGCAAGGCGCACGTTGGGAACTTCCTGGATTGCAGCGCGTTCCTGACCCAAGAGAGCGCCAAGACGCGCCTGAAGAACAGTATCGGCCTGTGCTGGTGCCAAGGTCGCAAGAACGAAACCGGCAGCCGTAGCGGCAGCCGCGAAAAATTGTTTTACCATCGTCGAAGTCTTCCTCAATCCGTACCAGTCGTTTGCCTGCCCCACGCAAGCGACTTGCCGTTTAAGCGACTGAGGTGATTCCGTCCAGTTTCCGGCCCGACAGGTGGGCCAAATCATGCTGCACCTGCAGCATTACCGCAACGTCAACTTGTAACGCACTGTTCGCAAACAGACTTTTCACGCGCCCTTTGCAGGCAATTATCTGCCGATTTTATCGGCCAGGGCAAGCTGAGCCGCCGCAAGACGCGCCACAGGCACCCGGAACGGTGAGCAAGAGACGTAATCGAATCCCTGCGCGCGGCAAAAAGCGATGGCATTCGTGTGCCCGCCATGCTCGCCGCAGATCGAAAGCGTGACGTCGGGGCGCCCCTGCCGGCCCCGTTCCGCGCCCAGTTTCAGCAACTCCCCCACGCCATCGAGGTCGAGTGTGTGAAACGGATCTTCCTCATAGACGCGCTGGTTGACGTAGTCGGACATGAATTTGCCCGCGTCGTCCCGCGAAAGACCATAGGTCATCTGGGTCAGGTCATTGGTTCCGAACGACAGGAAGGCCGCGTGCTGGGCGATATCCTCGGCGCGCAGGGCCGCGCGCGGGGTTTCGACCATCACGCCCAGCCGATAGGTGAAATCGACGCCGGTCTCGGCGCGAACAGCGGCGGCCACGGCATCGACACGCGATTGCACCAGCTCGACCTCGCGCATGGCGCTCACCAAGGGGATCATGATCTCGGGCACGACCGCGTCGCCCTCTTCCCCGATGGCGACCGTAGCCTCAAATATCGCGCGGGCCTGCATCTCGTAGATTTCCGGCACCGTTATGCCAAGGCGGACGCCCCGCATGCCCAGCATGGGGTTGTATTCCGACAGATCCTCGACTCGGCTGATCACCTGCGCCAGCGGCACGTCCAGAAGCTCGGCCAGTTCGCGCTTGCCGGATTTGCCCGCCGGCAGAAATTCGTGTAGCGGCGGGTCGAACAGGCGGATGCAGACCGGCTGGCCCTGCATGATGCGGAACAACTCGGTGAAGTCCGACCGTTGCAGCGGCAGCAGACGTTCCAACACCGAAGCGCGCCCGGTGGGCGTTTCGGCGAAGATCATTTCGCGCATAAGATCGACACGTTCCCCATGGAAGAACATGTGTTCGGTCCGGCACAGCCCGATCCCCTGCGCGGCAAAGTTCCGCGCGGTCTGGGCGTCGGCGGGCGTGTCCGCATTGGCGCGGATCCCGATGTCGCGGGCCTCGTCGGCCCAAGCCAGAAGCGTCTGGAAGGCGTCATCAAGGGCAGCTTCGTGCATCTTCGGCGTTCCGGCCAGAAGCTGCCCCTTGGTGCCGTCCACCGTGATCATGTCGCCCGCGTTCAGGGTGCGCCCGTCGGGCACGGTGATCTGGCGCTTGCGCTCATCAATATCGATATCGGCCGCGCCCACGATGCAGGGCAATCCCATGCCGCGACCGATCACCGCCGCGTGGCTGGTGATGCCGCCGCGCAGGGTGACCACCGCGACCGAGGCGTGCATGCCGCGAATGTCCTCCGGCGTCGTCTCGCGCCGGATCAGGATGCAGGGCTCGCTGCGGGCGGCGCTGGCCTGCGCTTCGCTTGCGGTGAAAACCAGACGCCCCGAGGCCGCGCCGGGGCTGGCGGCGATCCCGTTGGCCAGAAAATCCCGCTCGGCGTCGCTTGCGATCTGCCGGTGCAACAGCTCCGACAGCGCGGTCGGCTTCACCCGCATCACCGCTTCATCCTGCGAGATCACGCCCGACAGCGCGAGATCGACGGCCACCCGCACGTCGGCACGGCTGGACCGCTGGGCCCGGACCGCATCGAGAATCGCCAGCCGCCCGTCTTCGAGGATGAACTTAATCTCCATCTCCTCGCGCAAGCGGTCCCGTCCCAAAGCGCCGAACGCGATAAGCTGCCGGAAGGCTTCCGGCGCCTGATCCTCTAGCGAGGGGCCGCGCGGATCGCGGGTCAGATACAGGGCGCCCGCCTGATCGCGCAGCCCGGCGCTGTGGCTGACCTGCGGGACAAAGCGGCCATTGATCTTGCGCGTGCCCGTGGCGCTGTCGATGAATTGCATCACACCAGAGCCGGAGACGCCGGGCCCCATGGGCAGCGCCATTTCCTGCACCACCAGCCCCAGTCCCGCATCCGCCGGTGCGCCTTTGGCCTGTCGCAACAGCCGGGCGGTGGTCCCCTCCCACGCGCGGGCCATGGACCGCAGAACGCTCGCCAGTTGCGCGCCCACGTCCTGCGGAAACTCCTCGTCCATCTCCGATTCGTAGGCCGCGAGCATGGCGCGAAGGGAATCGGTGCCGGGACGGTCAGGGATGTGAAACTCTTCCGCGTCCAGCCGAGCGATGTCGACGGCGAAGGTCTGGATATGCGTCATGTAGGTGAGCGTCGCGGCCTCCTCGCCGATCAGCTCGACCAGTTCGGCATGTTTGGCGTCGTTCATCCCGATGTTGAGGATCGCCCCCGGCCCGCCCCAATCGGGGTCCATACTGCTGGGCCGCACGGACAACAGCGGCCCGGGGCCAAAATAGCGCAGGATCTGGCTGCTCTCGACGCCCTGCCCCGCCGCGATGCTGCGCACCGCGTCAAAGGACAGCGCGACGGTCGTTGGCACGGGCATGTCCAGCCGGATCAACCGTTGCAGACATTTCGCCCGCCCGCCGTGGACGTCCGACGCCATGGGCGCGGTCTTGGTGACAAGGCACAGGTCTTTCAACGTGATTATTTTCTGCACTGCGGCATCCCTTCTGCCGCGCAGCATAGTCCGCCGCGCCGACAGAGCAAGGATAACCGTGATTCGGCCTTAACCCTCAAGTTTCCGCAAATCCGCTACGGCAAGACAGATCGTGCGGATGCGGTGCAACAGGTTCAACCGATTGCGGCGCAGGACCTCGCTTTCCGTGTTGATCTGCACGGCCTCGAAGAAAGCGTCGATGGGCGCGCGCAGGGCGGCCATGGCGCTCATCGCGGCGGCGAAATCCTCGGCCTCCATGGCGGCGGCGATGTTGCGCTCGGCGGCATCCAGGGCTGCGAAGAGCGCCCGTTCCTCGTCCGTGTCGGCGAATTTCACATCCGCGCCAAATGAATATTCGACGCCGTCTTTCTCTTCGGCCTGCGTGAGGATGTTGTTCGCGCGCTTGAACCCCTGAATGAGGTTTTCGCCGTCGTCCGTCTGCAAGAAGGCCGCCAAAGCGCGGGCGCGTTTGACGAGAAGCAGGAGATCGTCGTTGCCGGGCATGGCGAGCGAAGCGTCGATCACGTCGTGGCTGATGCCCTGATCGCGCAGGTAAACCTTCAGGCGATCGTGCAGGAAGGAGAGGAGGTCGGACGATTTGTCCGGCACCGTCGCCGCGAGTGCGCCAAAGCCGTTCGACAGAGGTTTTTCGGCACTGCTCCAAGCGTCCTTCATGGTGCGGTAGGCCGCGCCGAAAACGCCATGTTTGGCAATCATGTCAACAAGTTCGGCCACCTCATCGTGGGTCAGGCTGGCTTCGACCTTGACCTTCTGACGGACCAGTTGCGCATCGATGAACCGATCCAACCGCAGCCGCAAATCGTTCTCCAGCACCAGCCGGATCACCCCCAACGCCGCGCGGCGCAGGGCGAAGGGGTCCTTGCTGCCCGTGGGTTTTTCGTCGATGGCCCAGAACCCGGTGAGCTTGTCGAGCTTCTCCGCCAGTGCCACAGCGACCGAGACCGGCGCGGTCGGCACCGTGTCGGACGGGCCAAGGGGGGCGTAATGCTCTTGCGCGGCATGCGCCACCGCGTCCGGCAGCCCCGCTTCCTGTGCGTAGTAGCGCCCCATGAGGCCCTGCAAATCGGGGAATTCATAGACCATTTCCGACGACAGATCCGCCTTGGCAAAGCGCGCCGCCTGTTCGGCCTGATCGGGGTCAGCGCCCACAAGGGGGGCAACTTCACGGCTAAGCCGCGCCATCCGGTCGACCAGTTCGGCCACGGTGCCCAGCTTGTTGTGGAAGGTCACGTTGTCCAGCGCGTCAAGCCAGGCCTGACCGCCCTCTGTCGCGATCCGCAGGTCGTTTTCCCAGAAGAATTTGGCATCCGACAGGCGGGCGAAGAGCACCTTCTGGTTGCCCGCAAGGATCGTTTGGCCGCCGTCCCGCGTCTCGCGGTTGGCGACGGTGACGAACCGGACCACCTGCCCCGTCTTGTCGCGCACGGAAAAGAACTTCTGATGTTCTTTCATCGACGCGGTAAGGACTTCCGGCGGCAGGCCGAGGAAATCTTCCGCGATGGTGCCCATGAGGACGACGGGCCATTCCACGAGGCCCGCAACCTCGGCCAGAAGGCCCGGATCCTCGACCAGATCCAGCCCGGCGGCAAAGGCCTGATTTGAGGCCTCGGAGCAAATCAGATCGGCGCGCTCATCGGCGCGCAGCACGACCTTGGCGCGCTTGAGCTTCGTTTCGTAATCCTCGAACGACGTGACAGAAAACGCATCCGGCGCCATGAAACGGTGTCCGCGCGTGCTGTCCGAGGCCGTGATCCCGTCGATCTCGAACGGCACGATCTGCGCGCCGCCCTCATCCGAGAGGATGCACAGGATCGAATGCAGCGGGCGCACCCATTTCAGGCTGCCCGCGCCCCAGCGCATGGACTTGGGCCAGGGGAAATTGCGGATCGTCTGGTCGAGGACCTCGGCGATGATCTCGGCCGCCTGGCGTCCGGGTTGTTCGATGACGGCGAAATAAACCTCACCCTTGCCGGTGTCGCGGACTTCAAGCGCTTCGCGAGCGACCCCGGCACCACGGCAAAAGCCTTCGATGGCCTTTTCCGGGGCACCGACTTTTGGGCCCTTGCGCTCTTCGCGTGTATCGGGGCTTTCGGCGGTCAGACCTTCGACCGACAGCGCCAGCCGACGCGGGGTGGCAAAGGCACCGGCGGCGGCATAGGTCAGCCCCGCTTCAACCAGCCCGTCGGTGACCATACGTTTGAGGTCCGCGGCGGCTTTCGCCTGCATCCGTGCGGGGATTTCTTCAGAGAAGAGTTCAATCAACAGGTCGGGCATCAAATATCCTCGGTCAAGTCTGGGCAGCCTTCGGGGGCGTCGTCTCCGGCAAAGACAGCCTCACCGCAGGGGTTCAGTTGGTGCCAGGCGAAGCCGCGTCCGTCGGGCATCACGGCCACCACGCGGTCCACGCCGTAGCTGATGTTCTTCTGGCCCAGAAAGGCGATCGCCTCACCGGTTTCCAGCGCCGCGCCCACCTCTTGCGCGTCGAAACAATCAAACCAGCGCGGCGCGGTCAGCGGCACCGCGTTCTCGGCCACGACATAGGTTTCCGTCAGCATGGCCTGCGAGTTGACCATGTCGAAACAGGCCCGGAAAGAAATCGCACCGGACAGGCGCACCCCCTCTTCCACCGTGTCGATGGCCTTTACATTTTCTGCCAAAACAGGCTCGGGCTCGCCGGAAACGAGGCTCACAAGTTGGATTTCTCCAACCTCGGTCTGTGTAAGTTCGGCATAGCCTGCATAGACCAGCTGGTAATACATCAAGACGGCGGCGATCACGGCCGAGCCCACGATGGCGACGATGGCAAGCCGGGTGGCATTCATTTCGCCCCCCCGGCGGCGGTCTGCACGAAGGCATCCGCGCACAGCTTGGTGAGCGCGCGCACCCGCCCGATATAGGCCTGCCGCTCGGTCACGGAGATCACGCCGCGCGCGTCGAGCAGGTTGAACAGATGGCTGGCCTTGATCGCCTGATCATAGGCGGGCAACGCCATGACGATCTTGTGCCCGGTTTTGGGGTCGATCTGGTCGTGGCTCAGGATCGCCGCGCATTCGCGCTCCGCGTCCTCGAAATGCTTGAGCAGCGCATCGGTGTCGGCAACATCGAAGTTGTAGCGCGAATGCTCTTGCTCGGCCTGTTTGAACACATCGCCATAGGTCAAAGGAATTGGCGCATCGGGGTCGTTGAAGGGCATGTCCATAACATGATCCACACCCAGCACATACATCGCCAGACGCTCCAACCCGTAGGTCAGCTCACCGGAGACCGGATGGCAATCGTGCCCGCCGACCTGCTGGAAATAGGTGAACTGGCTGACTTCCATGCCGTCGCACCAGACTTCCCACCCCAGCCCCCAGGCGCCAAGCGTGGGGCTTTCCCAGTCATCCTCGACGAAGCGGATGTCGTGCATCTCCATGTTGATGCCGATCGCTTCGAGCGAGCCGAGGTAGAGGTCCTGCAGATCTGGCGGGCTGGGTTTGATCAGCACTTGATACTGGTAATAATGCTGCAAACGGTTCGGGTTCTCGCCATAGCGCCCGTCGGTGGGGCGGCGCGAGGGCTGCACATAGGCCGCAGCCCAGGGCAGCGCGCCCAGCGAACGCAGGGTCGTCGCGGGATGGAAGGTGCCGGCGCCGACCTCCATGTCGTAGGGCTGAAGAATGGCGCATCCTTTCGCGGCCCAATAGGTCTGGAGCCTCAGGATAATCTCTTGAAAACTGCGCGGCGTATCGGTCATGGGACCCCTCTTGGCATGCTCGCGCTTCAATAGGTCGCTGCGCCAGCAGCGTCAATGAGCGCAAATCCGTGTGATATAGGACAACATGCCCCGGATTCGCGGCGCTGCGGGCGGTTTTGCACGTGCGCTCATGCAACAACTTGATAAATTGCACCGAAGCCGCAGCTTACCGTATCACGGCATTACTTTTTCAGGGACGATCTTACGCACATGTTTCGCTTACTCACCGCACTGGCGCTCTGCCTGTCTGCCGCCCTGCCGGCCACCGCCCAGCAACCCGCCTATATTCAGGTCGAAGCCCAGCGCACGTTGACGGGCGCGCAGAATGCCGCGCGAGGCTACTCTGCGCGCGGGGTCGAATACGTTGCCGGATTCTCGATCCCCGGGGGCTGGTATGCGATTGTTCTGGGGCCATATGACGGCAACGAAGCCGCGCGCCTGTTGCGGGGCCTGCGGGCCTCGGGCGCGATTCCGCGCGACAGCTATGTGGTCGACGGCAGCCAGTTCCGCACGCAGTTCTGGCCTGTGGGCGCGTCGCTCTCAACGCCGGACGTGCCGGACGACACGGATGCGGGGCAACAGGAGGCTGACGACGCGCCCGAAGCACCGGTCGCCGCGCCGGATCCGACCGAGATCCCTGATGAGACCCTGAGTCAGGCCCGCGCCAGCGAACGCGCTTTGGACCGGGACGAAAAACGCGCCCTGCAGGTCGCGCTGCAATGGGCGGGGTTCTATGACGGCGCGATTGACGGGCTGTTCGGCGGCGGCACGCGCCGCTCCATGACCGCCTGGCAAGAGGCGAACAACCACGACGCCACCGGCGTTCTGACCACCGGTCAGCGGGCGGAGCTGTTCGCCGCCTACAACGCGGTGCTTGAGGGGATGGACCTGCAACTGGTGCGCGACGACGCGGCGGGGATCGAGATCCAGATGCCCCTTGGCGTGGTCGAGTTCACCGAATACGAGCCACCCTTCGCCCGCTACGACGCCAGCGGAGAGCTGGACGCGCAGGTTTTGCTGATCAGCCAGCCGGGCGACCAGACACGGATGTTCGGGCTTTACGAAATCCTGCAGACTCTGGCCGTCGTCCCGCCCGAGGGTGAGCGCAACCGCTCCAATCGGGGCTTCACCATCGAAGGCGTGAACGACCGCATCCACTCCTATACCTCGGTGGTGCTGGACGGGGGCGAGATCAAGGGTTTCATGCTGATCTGGCCCGCCGGAGACGACGAGCGCCGCCGCCGTGTCCTGAACGAGATGCAGGCAAGCTTCCGGCCCATTGACGGGGTGCTTGACCCCGCCACCGCCCAGCCGGACGAGGATCAATCCGTCGATCTGATTTCAGGCCTTGAGGTGCGCAAACCCCTGCGGGACCGCTCGGGCTTTTACATCAGCTCCGGCGGTGAGGTGCTCACCTCGGCTGAGGCCATCGCAGGCTGCGGGTCGATCACGCTCGACATGGAACACGGTGCCAGCCCCGCCCACGTGGACGAGGCTTTGGGTATCGCGGTGCTGCGCCCCGAACGCCCCCTTGCCCCGCCCGCCGTGGCCGAGTTCCAGACCTCGGTGCCGCGCCTGAACGCGGATGTGGCGGTCGCGGGCTTCCCCTACGGCGGGGTGCTGACGACCCCAGCGCTGACCTTCGGCACGCTCGCGGACATCCGCGGGCTGAACGGGGAAGAAGGCGTCAAACGGTTGTCGATCACGACGCAGGACGGCGACACCGGCGGGCCGGTCTTCGACGGGGGCGGCGCGGTTCTGGGGATGCTCAAGCCCCGCAGTCAGCAGAACGGTCAGGTTCTGCCCGCCGATGTGGCCTTCTCGGTCGACGCGGATGAGATCATCGGCTCGGTCCGGGGCGCGGGGCTGGACGTGCGGACCACCGACACGCTGGCCTATATGCCGCCCGAGACGCTGACCCTGCTGGCCGCAGACATGGCCGTGTTGGTGAGCTGCTGGGAAGACTGACGCCGAACGAAGGCGTTACAAAAACGGGATCGTCCGCCATGCGGGTGATCCCTTTTTTGTTGGTCAGCCGACCAATGCGGGCGTCAGCCGGATAATCGTCGGCACCGAGGCCGCGAAGGCCGCCTGCAGGGCCGGTGCAATCTCGTCCAGCGACGCAGGCTCTACCGCTTCCGCGCCATAGGCTTTCGCCAACGCCATGAAATCCGGGTTTCGCTGGATCACCGAATTGGGGGCGATCTGGGCGGCGGTCATGCTGTCCTCGATCGCGCCCAGCTTGCCGTTGTCCCAGATGATAATTGCCAGCGGCAGCCCCAGTTCGACGGCGGTGGCGAGTTCGGCAATCGTGTATTGGATGCCGTAATCGCCGTGGATGCAGACCGTGGGCCTGCCCGGACGCGCCACAGCCCCGCCAATCGACGCGGGCAGCGCATAGCCCAGCGTGCCGAAGCCCGACGGGTGGTGCCAATGGCCCGGCCGCTCCATGTCCCAGACCTCTTTCGCGGCATAGGCGAATTGCGTCATGTCCGAGTAGATCATCGCATCCTCGGGCAAGGCCGCGCGCAAAGCGTCCGCGACGGGCAGAACCTTGGGGAACTCGGCGTCCACTTCCGCCCGCCAGCGCGCGCGCGTTGTCGCGACCTCTTGCGGGGTCCAGTCAACGGCGGGGGTATCACGCTCCCACTCGTCAAGCAGGGCTTCGACAAAGGCGCGGGCGTCGGACTTGATGTTGAGTGACGCGCCGACCGGCGTGCCTAATGACTCGTCCGAGGTATCGACGCGGATCAGCGCGCCGTCCTTGTGGCCCAAGCGCTCGCGCCAGATGTCGACCTCGGCCAATTGGGTTCCAATGGCCACCACCACGTCCGCCTCTCCGGCAACGCGCGCCGAATCCGGCCGCGTGAGGAAGGGGCCGAAGTGCAACGGCGCATCCGGCGGCACGATGCCGCGACCGGCGAAGGTGCAGAAGGTCGCCGGGTTCACGACCTCGAGCAGACGCGCGACCAGATCGCCCGAAGCGACCCCCGTGGCCCCGCCGCCGAACACGAAAAGCGGGCGCTTGGCCTGCTGCAAGCGGTCGCGCACCTCGGCCACGGCCTGCGGGTCCGGCAGACAGCGGCTGCGCCCCGCGCCCCCCTCTCCGGCGGGATCGGCAGGGGCGCAGAGCACGTCGATGGGCACGTGGATCGCCTTTGGCCGGGCATCGCCGCCTGCGAAATCCTCAAGCGCGCGGTCCACCAGCCCGTAGGCGGTGCGCGCGTCCTGCGCCGTCTCGGACCAGTCGCAGACCGCCGCCGCCGCCGCTTCCTGATCCTTCATCTGGTGCAACTGGCCCTTCCGATGCACCGTGTTGTCAAGACACGAACACAACGCCAGCACCGAGACATCGTCGGAATAGGCCTGCCCCAAAGGCGTGAGCGCGTTGAGCAGCCCCGGCCCGGTGATCAGGTAGCACACGCCGAAGCCGCCGGTCGCACGGGCATAGCCATCGGCCATGAAGCCCGCACCCTGTTCGTGGCGCGCCAGCACATGGGTGATCCCCGCTTCTTCGATGCCGCGATACATTTCCTGATTGTGGACGCCGGGAATCCCGAAAATCACGTCCACCCCACGCGCCTTGAGCATATGGGAAATCTGCGCGCCCAAGGGGCGGGTTTGCGGGTTTGTTGTCATGTCAGGACCTCCAGAAGTGCCAGCTGAGAAGAGTGAATACGGCCATGATTTCAAGCCGACCGACCAGCATCGCGAAGGCAAGGATCCATTTCGCGGTGTCGTTGAGGCTTGCAAAGTTGCCCGCCGGGCCGATCTTGTTGCCCAGACCGGGGCCAACATTGGCCAGCGCCGTGGCCGCGCCCGAGATCGAGGTGATGAAATCCAGCCCCGTCAGGGCCAGCAGGACGCCGATCACGCCGATGGCCATCATGAAGGCCACGAAGAACGCCATGACCGAGCTCAGCACGTCCTCGCCCACGGGACGGCCCTGATAGCGCGGCACGAAGACCCCGTGCGGGCTGTGGATGCGGCGCACCTGCGCCTTGATCGAGGCGAACAGCAACTGATAGCGGAAGATCTTGACGCTGCAGGCGGTCGATCCCGCGCAGCCGCCGATCAGGCCGATGAAGAAGAACATGGTGACGGCGAAGGGCCCCCACTGCATGTAGTCTGCGCTGGCATAGCCCGTGCCGGTCATGATCGAGACCACGTTGAACAGGGATTGCCGGAACGCCATTTCGGTCATGCGGGCGGACAGGGACCATTGCCAGGTGGCAAGGATCAGCACCAGCGCGAAGGCCACGATAAAGAAAGTGCGGATCTGGCTGTCGGTCAGGATCGGTCCGGCGCCACTGCCCGAGATCAGCTGCACATAGCGCACGAAGGGCAGCGCGGCGAGCATCATGAACACCACCGAGGCATATTCCACCCCCGGCGCGAATTGCCCGAACGAGCTGTCGTAATTGGCAAAGCCCCCCGTGGCGATGGTGGTCATGGCGTGGGTGATGGCGTCAAACGCGCTCATCCCCAGTGCGGAATAGGTCATCGCGCAGGCCAACGTCAGGCCTACGTAAACCACGGAAATCCGGCTGGAAATCTCGGTCGCGCGGGGCAGGATCTTGCCCATGGTATCGAAGCTTTCGCTGCGGAAAATCTGCATCCCGCCGACTCGCAATTCGGGCAGGAACACCATGGCAACAACGATGATCCCGATGCCGCCCAGCCACTGCAACACACCCCGCCAGAGCTTCAGCCCCTCGGGCAGCGCCTCGATCCCGTTGATCACCGTTGAGCCGGTGGTGGTCAGCCCCGACATCGCCTCGAAAAAACCGTCGGTGAACGACAGCTCCGCATGCCCAAGGACGAATGGCAACGAGCCGAACAGCGGCAGCGCCATCCAGACCAGCGTGGTCAAAAGGAAGGTCTGCCGGATTGTGAGTCCTTCGGAGACGCCGTTCTGGCAGGCCAGCGCGATCAGCCCGCCGAACATGACGGTGATGACGGCGCTTTCCAGAAACACCGGCCAATGCCCGTTTCCGGCCATGTAATCCGCGAGCAAGGGCGCGAACATGGTGACCCCGAGGGCCGCGACCAGAAGGCCGATCACATATCCTACGGGGCGGATGTCAAACATGTCGCAGGGTTGGCGCGGCGCACAGAAAGTGTCAAGCGAGGTTCGCATAAGCGGGACTTCGCCGAAGCCCGGTCCGCGCGCGCCAAAACCCGCCAATACAGTTGCATCTTTGCCGATGACACCGCGTGACAGCGTAAAAACGCGCGGCCGGTGTTGTCGGCAGACGGCGGCCTGATAGGTTCGCCGGATTGTAGAATGAGGGCTTGAGATGTCGCAAAGGGCCGATCTCGACACCGCCTTGCAGACCCATGCCGATTTCCTAGCCGGCGGGCATGATTTTCAGGGTGATATTTCCATGCTTGCCACAAGCGAGCTGGTGGGCACGATCCTAGAGACGGCGATGCTCGCCTCGAACATGCGGTTTGCTGCCGTCGCCCGCGTGACCGGTGACCGCTGGGTGGCCTGCCGCACCGTGGACGAGATCAATTTCGGCATGCTCGAAGGCGACGAGATCGAGATCAACTCCACCTTCTGCCGCAGCGTGCGCGACACCGCCGAGATGGTGATTTTCAACGATGTGAACACCGATGAGGTCTATCAAAACCACCCCATCGCCGCGAAGTTCGGCATCGTCAGCTATGCGTCGATCCCGATCTATCGCACCGACAAAAGCTTCTTCGGCACCCTTTGTGTGATCGACACGGAACCGCGCAACGTCAAGAACCCCAAGGTCGTGGCGATGCTGAAGATGTTCGCCGATGTCATCGGCCAGAGCCTCGAGACCGAGGAGCGGCTTGAGGCGCAGACCCGCAAGGTCGAGGAAGAGCGCAAGCTCTCGCGCGTGCAGGAAGAATTCGTCGCCGTTCTGGGCCACGACCTGCGCAACCCCGTGGCGGCCTTCGGCTCGGGCCTGCGCCAGTTGGCCAAGCTGGACCTGCCGCCCAAGGCGCAACAGATCGTGCCGATGATGCAATCCTCGCTATACCGCATGAACGATCTGATCGAGAATATCCTGCTGCATGCCAAGGCGCGGATGGGCGGCGGCATCCAGATCACCGCCATCCCCGATGCCCCCCTTGCCGAGGCCATCGAACACGTCGTGGAAGAGGTGCGCATGGCCTCGCCCGAGCGCGAGATCAATCTTGATATCGACATCCGGCATGCGGTGTCCTGCGATGCCCCGCGTATCGCGCAAGCGGTGGCCAATCTCGTCTCGAACGCGGTGCGGCACGGCACCCCAGACACCCCGATTGACGTGCGTGGCACCAGCGACGAACGCGAAGTGTCGATCGCCATCACGAATGAAGGGCAGGCCGTGCCGGAGACGGTGCAACAATCCCTGTTCCAGCCGTTCCAGCGGGGCGCGAGCGCGTCGGATGAAGGGCTGGGCCTTGGCCTCTACATCGCCTCGACCATCGCCACCGCGCACAACGGCCGGATCGAAGTCGAAACCAAGGACGCCAAGACGACCTTCGCGTTCAAACTGCCCTTGGGGCTTGAGGTCACCTAGGCCCTCTGCCCCCGCGCGTGCCTAGCCCACGTGGAACAGCGACTGGAACAGGCGCGGATCAAGGGATTCCTCCGCAAAGGTCCTCCCTTCGGTTAGCACTGACACCGCGTCATGACTGTGCAGGCTTTCCTGATGGCTGGCGACCACGCGATAATCGCGGATGCGCGGATCGTCGTTGAGGTTCTGCGCGAACAGCCGTGCGGCATCCTCGACAAAGATCGGATGTGCGGCGTTGAGTTCGGCAAAAGCCTGTTCATCCTCGCGCTTGACCATCACCTGCGTCTCGGTCGGCACCGCGCGGCGGCACAGGTCGATCAAATCCTCGAACCAGAGCACCCCCTGGTCGCTGTCGAGTTCCACCGACACCCGCGCGACCGAGCGTTGCGAATGGGGTGTCGCAAGCTGCCCGCGATGCTGGCGTGCATGTTCGCTGAGTTCCAGCGAACACGGGCAGGTCGAGGAATAGACATAGTCGAGGTGGATGATCTTCTTGCGCGCCCCTGCGCTTTCGATGAGCTCAAGCGCGATGTCATAATATTGATAGCCCGTCAGCCCCGAGCGCAGGGAATTGACCCGCATCGGAAAGGAAAACCGCATCATGATGCGCGCGTCGAAACTCTCCAGATCGGTCTTGTAGGCGTCGAGGGCGGCGTCGATCACCTCGAACGAGAAGGTCTTTTCCGCGTGCTTGTAGAAGGTCCGCATGATGCGGGACATATTGATGCCCTTCTTCTCTGCCTCAAGGCTGACCGTGCCAGTGACGCTGGTCTCAAGCGTGAGATCATCCCCGTCGCGGCGGTGGAACCGGATCGGCAGGCGGAAATTGCTGATGCCCACGTGCTGGATCGCCCGCTTGGCCCCGCGGATCAGGCTGCTGGGGCCGTTCTGCAGGTCGGGCATGGTAGCGCGGTAAACCTCATCGGCCTCGAACTCTTCGGGATAGGCGCGGGCCAGCGCGGGGTAATTGCTCACCTCCTGCCCCGGCAGGAAACGGGACACGAGCGGATCAAGTTCCGCCACCTCCTCCGGGCTCGCTTGCGCCGCCCAGCGCCGCAGAACGGCCAAAGCCTCGGCCGCTTCGTCCTTGGTCAGGGTGTCATCAAGGGTGTTCGACTGAATATTCATCTTTCGTCCTTCGGACCATGCCCGCAGACTGTAAACATAAGGGGCTTTGTCCCCTTTTGCCATGGCCGGACCGGGCAAAGGACCGCGTTCCCGACAGACGCGCGCCGGAATGCGGCACGAAATACGCGGTCAGATCGCCGCAAGCGCGGTGCGCAGATCGTCGATCAGGTCGTCCGCATCCTCCAGCCCCGCCGATAGGCGCACCAACCCGCCGCTGATGCCCAAAAGGTCCTTCTGGTCTTGCGGCAGGCGTTGATGGGTGGTGGTGGCCGGATGGGTGACGATGGATTTCGCATCGGCGAAATTGTTGGAAATGGTGAACAACTCCAAAGCGTTGAGGAAGCTGAAACAGGCCTCTTTGCCGCCTTTGACCTCAAGCGTCATCACCGTGCCGCCGGTCTCGGCCTGTGAGCGGGCCAAGGCGTGTTGCGGGTGGGCGGAATGGGTCGGGTAGCGCACAGCCGCAAGCTTCGGATGCCCGTCCAGCGCTTCGGCAATGGCCATCGCCGTGCGGGACTGTTGCCGCACGCGCAGGTCCAGCGTTTCCAGTGCTTTGAGGTGCGTCCAAGCGGTAAACGGGTTCATCGCCCCGCCGGTGTGCTTCAAATAGGCTTCGATCGGGCCGCGGATCAACTCCTTGCTGCCGGCGATCAGGCCGCCCAGCATCCGGCCCTGCCCGTCCACGTGTTTGGTGGTCGACACGACCGCCAGATCGGCCCCGCAGTCCGCCGCATAGGAATAGATCGGGGTGGCCATCACGTCGTCGACGATAACCTTGGCCCCCACGCCATGGGCAAGTTTGCAGACATGGGCCAGATCGATGATTTCCAGTGTGGGGTTCGAGATGCTTTCAAGGAACACCAGCGTCGTTTCGGGGCGGATCGCTGCCGCCCAAGCGCTGTTGTCGGTGCCATCGACCAACGTGATCTCCACCCCGAAGCGGGCCAGAATCTCTTCGAGGACATAAAGACATGACCCGAAGAGCGCGCGGCTGCTGACCACGTGATCGCCCGCCTTCGACAGCGCCATCAACGCCCCCGAGACCGCGGCCATCCCCGAGGTGCAGGCGAACCCGTCCGCATAGCCCAGCATATCGGCCATCCGGTCCTCGAACATGCGTACGGTGGGGTTGCCGTAGCGGGCGTAGATGAACTCATCCTCGCCCAAGGCCTCGAACCGCGCCTCGGCGGCTTCCGCCGTCGGATAGACGAACCCCTGCGTGAGAAATAGCGCCTCGCTCACCTCGCCATAGGCGCTGCGACGGGTGCCCGCGTGAACCGCCCGGGTGCGCTTGTTCCAGTTTTTCTTCGTGGCCATCCTGCCCTCCTGCTGGCAAACAAAAACCCTGATACCGGGCAAGGTATCAGGGCTGCGCCTGTCCCTTTTAGCGGCATGTTTAAAGTGGCCCGCAATCCGGTAACAAATCGCCACTGCGGGTTCGATACGCCTGCGGCCCGGTTGCGTCAATGGTTTTGCACAGCGCAAAGGGCGCAACGGGCCCGCGCATAAGGGTCGCGCCGCTAACATTTTCTTCACGTCTATGGGCGACGGTTCCGCGGGTGTGTCACGGAGGGTGCGATGACAAAACGCGAAGAGCGGTATCCAGCAAAATTTCCGGTCGTTCTGCGCAAGGGGCCGGAAATGTTCAGCGCGACCATTTGCAACATCAGCCGTGGCGGCGGCTGTATCCTTGGGGTGCCGTCGCTGCAAAAGGGCGACACCATCGTGTTGGACTACGGCGCGGGCCAGACGCGGGCGACCGCCGTCTGGACCATGGCGCAGATGACCGGGCTGAAGTTCGAAAGCCGTCTGTCGAGGAACGGGCTGAACGCGATCCGGGTGCTGTCGACCCCGGTGTAAGTCAGCCGTCTTCGCCTTCGGGCTCGATAACATAGGACTGGAGCGAGACGATCTGCAGCCAGAGGTAAAGGAACAGCGCCAGCGGAAAGCCGAACGTCTCGATCTTGACCCAGGCGTCCGTGGACATGGTGCGCCAGATCACTTCGTTGGCGATGGCCAGCGCCGCGAACCCCAGCGCCAAACGGCGCGTCAGGATCATCCAGCCTTCGTGCTCCATGGGGATCATCTCGCCCATGACCCATTGCAAAAGGCTTTTGCCGCGCAGCAGCCCCAGCCCCAGAAGCACCGCGAACAAGCCGTTAACGATCGTTGTCTTCATCTTAAAGAACCGCTCATCGTTGAACCATGCGGTGAGCGCGCCAAAGAAGATCACCATGAAGGCGGTGAACACCTGAATCCGGCTGAGTTTTCCCGTCAGCGCCCACAGGACGCCCATGGCCACCAGCAGGATCGGCACAAAGATGACCGTGGCGGCGATGAAGCCGGAATATTCCGTGCTGCCAATCACATAAACCTCGTCCTTGATCCGCAAATAGAGCAGAAAGAACACGACGGTCGGCCCCAGTTCGAGGGCCTGTTTCAGGGCGGGGTTGATCTTTTTCTCAGCCATGCCTTCCCTTACCTGCCAATCCCGCGCTTTGCAGCCCCCAAAGCGAACCGGTGGGCGGTCGCATCGGTCCTGTGGCCTGCGTGATGGCGCGGGGCCTACTTCGCGGGGCTCGCGGGCGTCCAGTTGACCTGCACCGACACCCCGGCCAGCGCTTCGCCGATCTGCGCATCCGTTGCCTCCTGTTGCAAGGTCGCGACCTGCCTCATGCGGGCGGCATCAAGACGCGGATTGGCCGAGATCTGGACCCGCGCCGTTCCCCGCGGGCGGGGCAGCGACTCGATGAATTTCACCAAGGCGGCGCGACTGGCGTCGGTCAAGGTCGTGCGGGACACTCTCCCGAGCGCCGAAACTGCTTGTGATTTGAGCGTGTCCACCTGCGCGGCCGGCGGCGTCTCGCCCTGCTCCAGCAGCGACAGCGCCAAGGGCAGCCCGAGCAGACGCTCGAACCAGCCGCCAAAGGTCGCCGACATCGTCAGACTGCGCAGCCCGACGGTCTGCAAACTGGCCGCCATCGTATCGCTGTTGGTAAAGTTCACACCTTCGAACCGGGCCGTAAGCGAGAGCCGGTTGCCTTCATCGAACACTAGCAGCGCCTCATCCACGACAAGGGCGTTCTGCAAACCATCCCAGCGCAGGGCCGCGCGAAACTGTGTGACCACGGGTTCGGCCTGAAGCGACAGGGCGTAGGCGAGCACGGGATCGTCCGTTTGCGGCACCATGGTCAGGTTGCGGCCGCGCACCTCAAGCGCGCGGGGCGGCAGGTCGTCGTCGATGAAGCGAGCGATGTCCGTGGCGCGCCAGCGCAGCTGTCCGAGCTGCCACCTTTGCTGACCCGCCCCCTGCAGGTGGTAATTCTCGACCACGCACCAGCCTTCGTTGTCCGGCGCGGCTGTGCTGCCCTCGGCCGGAACGCCGGTAATCTCGGCCAGCGCGGCCCAACTGTCGGTGCAATGGGCCGCAGTCATGCGGTCCTGCGCGGCGACGGGCTGCGCCAGCAGCGGGGCGGCGATCAGCGCCGCGATGAGGGCGAGGCCTTTCATCGCGTCACTCCGATCAGCGCATCTGCAAATTCTTCGGGATCGAACGGCGACAAGTCGTCGATCTGTTCGCCCACCCCGATGGCGTGGATCGGCAGGCCGAACTTGTCGGCAAGCGCCACCAGCACGCCGCCCTTGGCGGTGCCGTCCAGCTTGGTCATGACAAGGCCGCTTACATCCGCCAACTGCTGGAACGTCTGCACCTGCGACACCGCGTTCTGCCCCGTCGTCGCATCCAGCACCAGAAGCGTGTTATGCGGGGCGTCGGGGTCCTTTTTGCGGATCACGCGGACGATCTTGGACAGTTCCTCCATCAGGTCGGCGCGGTTCTGCAGCCGCCCTGCCGTGTCGATCATCAACAGATCCGCACCATCGCGGGCGGCCTGTTCCATGGCGTCGAAGGCCAGACTGGCCGGGTCGCTGCCCTCAGGCGCGGTCAACACCGGCACCCCGGCGCGCTCACCCCAGACCTGCAACTGTTCGACCGCAGCGGCACGGAACGTATCCCCGGCGGCGATCACCACCTTCTTGCCCGCCGCCTGAAACTGGCTGGCCAGCTTGCCGATCGTCGTTGTCTTGCCGGACCCGTTGACGCCGACGACCAGCACGACCTGCGGCTTCGTGGGATACAGCGGCATCGGCCGGGCCACCGGCTCCATGATGCGGGCAACCTCACGGGCGAGCAATTCCTTGATCTCTTGCGTGGACAGCCGTTTTCCGAACCGGCCTTCGGCCATGTTCGCGGTCACGCGCAGGGCGGTATCAACGCCCATATCTGCCGAGATCAGCAGCTCTTCAAGCTGTTCGAGCATGTCATCGTCCAACTCGCGCCGGACCACGCCCCGCCCCTCGGAGCGGCCCAGAAGACGCCCGATCAGGCCGGGTTTTGCGGCCTCTTCGGCGCGGCGGGCCTCCTCCGCCTGACGGGCAGCCTCTTGCTGGCGGGTGGCCTCGGCCTCTCGCGCGGCTTGCGCCTGCCGGGCGGCCTCGGCGCGGCGGGCGGCTTCTGCGGCTTCGGCTTCGCGCGCGCGGGCGGCGTCTTCGGCCCGGGCCTGTGCGGCCGCGGCGGCTTCGGCGGCGGCGCGGTTGGCCGCCTCCGACGCGGCTTGATCCTGCGCGGCGCGTTCCGCTTCGGCTGCGGCTTGTGCGGCCTGCTCGGCGCGGTGGCGTTCGGCCTCGGCCGCTTCGGTATCGGCGCGGGCCTTGGCCTCACGCGCGGCGGTTGCGGCCTGTTGCTCGGCTTCGGCTTGGCGCAGCACCTCGGCCTGCTCTTGCGCGGCGCGATCCGCGGCCGCCGCCGCTTCGGCCCGGCGGGCGTGGTCGGCCGCATCGGCTGCGCCATCCGGTTGCGCGGCAGGGTCGATCCGGTCCTCCGTGCCGCCTTCATTGACGATGGCATCCAGCCCGTCCTCGATCTTCGACGAGGACTTGAACATGCGATCTTTGAGCTTTTTGAAAAACGCCATTGCGGGCTCCGTTGCGGGTTTTCCTACACCTAATCCTCCGACGGGACAGAAGGAACCCGGACCTGTGAAATTTCCGCCCGGCCCCTGTGCGACCTGCGCAAAGCGGGCTAGACTGCGCCGAGCCCGCTGACAGGACCGCGCCCCGTGCCCCATCCCCTGCCCGTTTTCTATCTTGCCACGTTGACCGCGCCGCTGCTGGTGGCCGCAGGTGCGCTTTGGGGCGGCATCTGGTCGGTGGCCGGCGTGCTCTGGATGACGGCGCTGACGGCGCTGTTGGACCGTTTGGTAAGCGTGACCCTGCCCGTGGTCGAGGGGGACGAGTTTCCCGCCGCGGATCATCTGACCCGCACGCTGGCGCTGGTGCATTTCCTGCTGTGGCTGCTGGTGATCGCCGCGCTGTCCGGATGGACCGGACTTGGCGGTTGGGAAAAGCTGGGCGTGTTCCTCGGGGCGGGGCTGTTCATGGGGCAAGTGAGCAATTCGAACGCGCACGAGCTGATCCACCGCCCGGCGCGGCACCTGCGCCGCCTGGGCCGCTGGGTCTATATCTCGCTGTTGTTCGGGCATCACGCATCGGCCCATCCGCTGGTGCATCACGTCCACGTCGGAACCCGCGCCGACCCCAGCACCGCCCGTCTTGGCGAAGGGTTCTACCGGTTCTGGGGGCGTGCCTGGATCGGCGGGTTCCGCGACGGGCTGCGGGCGGAGACCCGGCGAAGCGCGCGCAGCGGACGGCCCCGGTGGCGGCATCCTTACCTTGGCTATCTGGTCGGGGCCGTAGCTGTGCTGGTGCTTGCGTTTGTCATCGGCGGCGGTGCGGGCGTGCTTTGGGCGGTGCTTCTGGCGATCTTCGCGCAAAGCCAGCTGATGCTTTCCGATTACGTGCAACACTATGGACTACAACGTAAAATCGGGGCCGATGGTCGGGCCGAGCCTGTGGGGTCGGCGCAGTCCTGGAACGCACCGCAACCGGCCTCTTCCGCGCTGATGTTGAACGCGCCGCGCCATTCGGACCACCATTGCTCCCCGAGCCGTGCCTTCCCCGGCCTTGCGTTGGACGCCGACATGCCGATGTTGCCGCGGTCCTTACCGGTGATGGCCAGCCTCGCGCTGGTGCCGCCGCTTTGGAAGCGCGTGATGAACCCGCGCGCCGCCCGGTGGCGGGTGGACGGCGGGGGCGGCGGGGACGCGCGATAGCCCTTGCTGGCGCGAGGGCGTTGAACGGCCTGAAGGGGGCTTTGCCCCCGGCCCGGACTGGTCCGGGCCTCCCCCAAGGTATTTTTAAACCAGAGAAGTCAGAAAAGATCGCCCTGCTCAGGGGTGGGGGGCTTTGGTTTCGAAGGCTTCGCGCGGGCGACGGGCTGGGCGGCGTCGGGGCGCAGGGTTCCGTCGGCGAACTCGATCTCAAGGCTGCGGGCCGCCTTGGCCGCTTTCGCCGTTGTGACGACCGCCCCGTCGCCGCGCACCACCGCGTAGCCACGTTTGAGCGTTTCCCGATAGCCCAGCGTTTCGCGCATCCGGTCGAGCCCGTCGAGCCGGTGGCGGTGCCGGTCCACCTGCCCATTGGCGGCGGCAGACAGGCGGCGCAACAGACCGGTCAGACGTTCCTCCGCTTGCGCGCGTTTTGCCTCTAAGGTTTGGGGGCGTAGACGGCCCGCTTGCTGGGCCAAGTCACGCCGCGCTTGCGTTGTCGAGCGGGCGAGCGCGGGCCCGAGCCGCGCGTCCAGCCCGGTCAGCCGGTCGTGGTTCTGCCGCAGACGGTTGCCCAACATGGTCGGGCGCAGCAGGCCGCTTGCCTTGCCCAGTTGCATCTGGCCCGCCGTCACCCGCCCGATCAGCGCCGCATCAAGCTTTTCCGACCAGTAATCATACCGTTGCTTGGCATCATCGGTCAGCTGCGCGGGCTTTGGCACGACACGCCAGAGGTCGGCGACACGCTGTTTACGCCGTGTCACCCCCTCCCCCGCGGCGCGACCGGCGCGCGCGCCCAGCTGGTCCACCGCCGCCAACAGGTCGAGCCGCACCGGCACCGCCATCTCCGCCGCAGCCGATGGGGTCGGTGCGCGCCGGTCCGACACGTAATCGATCAACGTGGTATCGGTTTCATGCCCGACCGCCGAAATCAGCGGAATATCCGACGCCGCCGCCGCCCGGGCCACGTCCTCTTCGTTGAAGCCCCAAAGATCCTCGATCGAGCCGCCCCCGCGCGCGACGATGATCAGATCGGGCCGCGGCAAGGCCCCGCCCGGCGTCATCGCGTTGAACCTGGCGATGGCCTGCGCCACCTGCGGCGCGCAGGCTTTGCCCTGCACCGCCACCGGCCAGACCAGAACTTTGCGGGGGAACCGGTCTTTCAGGCGGTGCAGAATGTCACGGATCACCGCGCCGGTGGGCGATGTGATGACGCCGATCACCTCGGGGAGGAACGGCAGGGGGCGTTTCCGCTCCGCTGCAAAAAGGCCTTCTGCCGCAAGTGCCTTCTTGCGTTTGTCGAGCATCGCCATCAACGCGCCGACCCCTGCCACCGCCACCTCGGTCGCGTTCAGCTGGTATTTCGACTGGCTGCCGAAGGTGGTCATCCGCCCCGAGACGACGACCTCCATCCCCTCTTCGGGGATCACCGACAGGGCGGAGACCTGCCCTTTCCACGTGGTACAGGCGAGCACGTTGCGGTCGTCTTTGAGGTCGAAATACAGATGCCCCGAGCGCGCGCGCACCACGCGCCCCACCTCGGCCTTGACGCGCACATGGCCGAATTCACCTTCGATGGTGCGTTTGACCGCGCCAGACAGTTCGCTGACGGTAAACTCCGGCGTATTGCCAGCGCTTTGCGGTTCGTCGATCAGGTCCATGGGCATGTTTTTCGGGCTCTTGTGCTGCTTTGGCGGCCACTCTAGAACGCAGCCAAGCGGAAGGGAAACCGATATGAACATCCTGATCTTGGGCGGCGGCGGGCGGGAGCACAGCCTCGCCTGGGCGGTCAAACAGAACCCCAAATGCGACCGCCTGTTCGTGGCGCCCGGCAATGCGGGCATCGCGCAGATCGCGGAATGCGCCGACCTTGAGATCAAGAACGGTGACGAGGTCGCCGGGTTCTGCGCCGAGAATGCCGTGGATTTCGTGATCATCGGCCCCGAAGCCCCGTTGGCCGCAGGCGTGGCCGATACCCTGCGCGCGGATGGGCTGCTGGTCTTCGGCTGCTCGCAAGAGGCCGCGCGGCTGGAATCGTCGAAAGCCTTCACCAAGGCCATCTGCGACGCCTGCGCTGCCCCGACCGCCGCCTATGCCCGCTTTACCGAAGCCAGTGCCGCCAAGGATTACGTCAGCCGCACCGGCGTGCCAATTGTTATCAAGGCCGACGGTCTGGCCGCCGGCAAAGGCGTCGTCGTGGCCACCGACCTTGCCACCGCCAATGCCGCCATCGACGACATGCTGGGCGGGCAGTTTGGCGCGGCGAGCGCCGAGGTGGTGATCGAAGACTTCATGGAGGGCGAAGAAGCTTCGTTCTTTCTTCTCTGCGACGGAGAGACCGTGCTCCCCATAGGCACCGCGCAGGATCACAAACGCGCTTTCGACGGGGACACTGGCCCCAACACCGGCGGCATGGGCGCCTATTCCCCCGCGCCCGTCCTCACAGAGGCCATCGCCCAACGCGCCATGACCGAAATCATCGAGCCGACTGTCGCGGAGATGGCCCGGCGGGGCACCCCGTTCGAGGGCATCCTCTATGCCGGGCTGATGATCAAGGACGGCACGCCGCGTCTGGTCGAATACAACGTCCGGTTCGGCGATCCGGAATGTCAGGTGCTGATGATGCGCCTCGGCGCGCAGGTGCTGGATCTGCTGCATGCCTGCGCCGAACGCCGCCTGTCCGCGATCGCGCCGGTCTGGGCCGAAGATCATGCGCTCACCGTGGTCATGGCCGCTAAGGGCTATCCCGGCGCTTACGAAAAAGGCACTGTGATCAGCGGCCTAGACGCCCTGCCCGAAACCGCATCCGAGATGACGTTTCACGCGGGCACCGCCATCCAGAACGGCCAGATTATCGCAACGGGGGGCCGCGTGCTCAACATCACCGCGCGCGGTGCGACCCTGCAAGAGGCGCGTGGGAAGGCCTATGCCATGATCGACCAGATCGACTGGCCCGAAGGCTTCTATCGGCGCGACATCGGCCACCGGGCGCTCTGACCCGTCATCTTTGCTTTAAAAATATCCCCGCCGGAGGCGCACGCAAACCACAGGCGATCCTGCCTGCGGCCCTGTGCACCTCTCCCAAAACGAAAAAAGCCGCACCCCCAAGGGCGCGGCTTCTCAGTCAGTTCCGTTACGACTTAAGCCGCCGAAGCGCGACTTTGCAGGGTTTCGGTGATCTCGTTGCCGGCATCGGTTTCATTGCCGTTGCCCGCCGCCGCGATTTCGCGGGTCAGTCGTTCCAGCGCGGCTTCATAAAGCTGACGCTCGGAATAGCTTTGCTCGCGCTGGTCGTCGGCGCGGTGCAGGTCGCGGACGACCTCGGCGATGGCGATCAGGTCGCCGGAGTTGATCTTCTGCTCATACTCCTGCGCCCGGCGCGACCACATGGCTTTCTTGACCTTGGCCTTGCCCTTGAGCGTCTTCATCGCGTCCGCCACCACATCCGGCGCGGAGAGCGAGCGCATGCCCACCTCTTCGGCCTTGTTCGTGGGCACGCGCAGGGTCATCTTGTCCTTCTCGAAGGCGATGACGAACATTTCAAGCTCGAAGCCCGCGACTTCCTGTGTCTCGATCGAGACAATCTTGCCGACCCCGTGCGCGGGATAGACGACATAATCATCGGGGCTGAATTCATTCTTCTTCTTGGCCATGAGCGGTCCTTTCCTCAAAGCGGCATCATCAGACGACAAAAAGCCAGCGGGAACCAAGGGCCCCCGACAGCGTGATGTCACATCTCAATCAGCAATTACGCAGCATTGAGGCCACTATAGCACAAAAATCGTGTGATTCCCATAGCATTCGCGCATGCAGCATGGATGCCGCATCGCGGCGTCGTCAGCCGCCCTCGCCCGGTTTTTCCGAGAAGAGCTCCATCTTGCCCTCTTTGCCGTCCATCTCGTCGGCGTTGGGCAGCGGGTCCTTCTTGGTGATGATCACCGGCCAGGCCTCGGAGTATTTGCGGTTGAACTCGACCCATTTCTCCATGTCCGGCTCGGTGTCGGGGCGGATCGCATCGGCGGGACATTCCGGCTCGCACACGCCGCAGTCGATACATTCGTCGGGATGGATCACCAGCATGTTCTCCCCCTCATAGAAACAATCCACGGGGCAGACTTCGACACAGTCGGTATATTTGCAGGCGATGCAGTTGTCGTTGACGATATAGGTCATGGGTGCGTCCGGATGTTTGGCGGCAAAAGCCGGCTGGCGATTGGCGTTTCTGTAACGGCGGTGAGGCGCGCCTTCAAGGGCTCATGCCCCGGTCGCGTCAACGTGTCCCCTTGAGGGTCTCCATGTCGCGGCGGTCCTTTTTCGTCGGCCGTCCGCCGACGCGCTGCTCGTTCGGTTGGGTTTTGGGCGGCGCGGGTGGGGTCAGGTCTTCGTATAGCGCCTGCGCCTCGGGGGCCGGGCCGCGCCGCACGCCCAGCGCGAGCACGCGGACCACGCGGACCTGATCCTCCTTGGGAAAGGTCAGAACGACGCCGGGCGCGATGGTGCGGGCGGGTTTCGAGACCGGCACCCCGTCCACCCGGCAGCGGCCCGATTTGACCAGCGCCGCCGCCAGCCCGCGCGATTTGAAGAATCGCGCGTGCCAGAGCCATTTGTCCAGCCGCAGCGTATCGGCCGTTTCCGTCAATCCTTTTGCAGGCCGGCCAGCGCGGCGGCGAAAGGATTGTCGGGATCGATCTTCTTTTCCCGCTTGGGCGGCCGGGCGGAGAAGTTCTGCGGCTTGCCACCCTGCCCCTTGCCTTGTCCTTTGCCGGGCGCGCGGCCCTTGCCCTGAGGCTTGCCGCCGCGTTTGCCGTTCGGCGCGCCCTTGCGGTCGCCGTCCCCCTGAGGGCGATTCGCTTGCCGCTTCGGGGCCCAGGTGAAGGTGTAGAAGGTCTCCATCTCTGGCGCGTCGTCCCCGGTGGCGGCATCTTTCTGCGGCTGCGCGGGGTCCGGCAGGTCCGTGGGCGCGTCTTTCGGAACGTCCGGCGCGACGGGGGGGATGTCTTTCGGCGCGGGGGCGGGATTCGGGATCGGGTTGGGCCCGGGGTTCGGGGCCGGGTTGGGGTTGTCCGAGGCGACGTCGCGGGTGGCCACCGGTGCGACGTCCTGGGCCGCCTCGGGGTTGGCTGCATCGATGACCGCATCGGCGGGTGTCTGGCTCTCGCTCTGGGGTTCGGCTCGCATCTTTTCACGCTCTCCCTTGGTGGCCTTGTATCCAAGACCAACCATCAGGTCGGCGAACTGTTCCAGTGTCATGCCGGTGATCGACAGCATATCCGCCGTGGCTTCGAAGCCTGCCCGGGTGTTCTGATCGCGCAGCATGTCCGCCAGCCGTTCCAGCATGTCGATGCGAATCGCACGCTCTCCGGCGGCGCGGTAGCCCGACATGGCGTAGGTGCCCGGGACGACGCCCTGCACCGTCGGCACGGTGACAAGTCCGGGCGGCGGCGCTTCGGGGAACTCCGCCAGACCCTTGGACAGACTCCAGAGCACCAGCCGCAGACGGGTCGGCGCGGGCTTGAGCAGCAGCGGCATGAAGATGGTGAACTGACCAAAACGCACGCCATGCTTGCGCAGAGAGCCGCGCGCGTCCTGATCCAGCGCGCGCACATCCTCGGCCACCTCACCGCGCGGGATGACGCCGAAGCCTTCGACCAGACGGAAGGCAAAGCCCTTGGCCTGCCCCTGCAACGTCTCGTCGTTTTGCATCTTGATCATCGGCTCGAACGCCGTGGCGATCTTGCGGTCGATAAAATGCTGCAAGCGGCGCTGCACCTTCTCGGCCACATCTGCGCTCGCTTCGTCGTCGACAAAGGCCTGCACCGTTGGCTTGAGCGGGTCATTCGATGCCACCAGTTTGCCCACGGCCTCGGTGCCCCACATCAGGCCACCCTGTTCGGTAAAATCAATCTCGGTGTCGGGGGCGTTGTAAAAGCGGTCCGCGCGCAGATGGAACTGCGGCCCCAGCGCCTGCAACGACGCCGCCCGCAGGGTCTTGGCCTCTTCGGGTGTGGCGTTCTTGTCCTGCCGGAACCGGAAGCCTTCGATCTTGCCCACAAACTGCCCTTCGACAGTCACTTCACCTTTGTCGTTTACGTCGGCCACAAGGCCCTCCTTTTGGTTGAGCCGGCGAAGCAGAACGCTGGTCCGCCGGTCCACAAATCTTGCCGTCAGCCGCGCGTGCAGCGCGTCCGATAAGCGGTCTTCTACAGCGCGCGTCGCCCCGCGCCAATGGCTTTCGTCATGCACCCATCCCTTGCGTTGCGCCACATAGGTCCAGGTGCGGATATAGGCGAGCCGTTTGGACAGCGCGTCGATATCCCCGTCGGTGCGGTCGATCCGGTTCACCCGTCCGGCCAACCAGTCGTCGGGGACTTTGCCGTGTTCGTGCAGAAAATTATAGATGTCGGTGAGCAGGGTCGCGTGTTCCGCGCTGCTGATGCCGCGAAAATCGGGAATGCGGCAGACATCCCAGAGCAGCCGGACCGAGGGTCCGTCCGTCGCCCGCGCGGTGACTTCGGCGTCGCCGCTGACGGATTTCAGCGCCGCAAGATCGTCGGATTCGCGCACGCGGGTCAGCCAGGGGTTGTCCGTCCGTTCTTCCAGGGTCTGGATCAGCCGCGCGACCGAGCCGAATTGCAGTTGCGCATTGCGCCACTGCAGCTTCTTGACCGGTGCGAACTGGTTGTTCTCGATGGCCTCAACCACCTGATCGTCGATCAGAGGAGCCTCGCCAGTGACGCCGAAGGTGCCCTTGTTCATGTGCCGCCCCGCGCGCCCGGCGATCTGCGCCAGCTCATTGGGGGCAAGCGGGCGCATCCGCCGGCCGTCGAACTTGGTCAGGCTGGAAAAGGCCACGTGGTCGATATCAAGGTTCAACCCCATGCCGATGGCATCCGTCGCCACGAGATAGTCGACATCGCCGTTTTGATACATCTCCACCTGCGCGTTGCGCGTGCGCGGGCTGAGCGCGCCCATCACCACCGCAGCGCCCCCCTTCTGGCGGCGCAGAAGCTCAGCGATGGCATAAACATTCTCAACCGAGAACCCGACGATTGCGCTGCGCGCGGGCATGCGGCTTATCTTTTTCGAACCTGAATACGTGAGCGTGCTGAACCGCTCCCGCTTCACGAAATCCGCTTCGGGCACCATGCTCGCAATGGCCCCCCACATGGTTTCGGCGCCCATGAACAACGTCTCGTGCAGCCCGCGCATGCGCAATAGACGGTCGGTGAAAACATGACCCCGGTCGAGATCGGCACACAGCTGGATCTCGTCCACGGCCACGAAATCCGCGCCCATGCCCTCGGGCATCGCTTCCACGGTGCAGACCCAATAGGCCGCGCGGGGCGGCACGATCCGCTCTTCCCCCGTCACCAGCGCCACCACCGACGGTCCGCGCACGGCGACGATGCGGTCGTAAACCTCCCGCGCGAGCAGACGCAGCGGCAGGCCGATCACCCCGGTGCGGTGTGCCAGCATCCGTTCAATGGCATAGTGGGTCTTGCCGGTGTTGGTCGGCCCCAGAACAGCCGTGACACGCCCTTGGGACTTTGGCGGAAAACTCATGACAACGGTCCTTGGGCAACGGCGGCTAGAGTGATTGACCCTGAAGCCGGTTTTCCAACCGCTCGATCACGGCCAGCACTTCGGGGTCGGCTGGGGCATAACTGGCGATTTGTTGCCAGACTTCAAGCGCGTCGTCAAAACGGTCCAGCTCCTCCAGCACCACGGCCACGCCTGTCAGCGCCCCGAAGTGCCGCGGCTCAAGCACCAGAACCTGCCGCAGATCGTCGATCGCCGGACCATAGAGCTCCAGCTGATAGAAAGCCGCCGCCCGCCCGTTGTAGCCTTCGGCAAAGGTGGGCGCGTGATCCACAAGGGCGCTGAAATGCTCCACCGCGCGCGCCGCGTCCCCCTCCTCCAGCGCGTCTTCGCCGCGCCGCAACAGCAAATCCATGGCGGGCGACCCGCTCCTGCGCCATTCATCAAGGATACGGTTCTGCAGGCGGTCCACCTCCTCCGGCGGGGCGGCGCGCAGCTGCTCGAACAGCTGATCGACGCGCGCCTCATCCGCGTACAGGGGTGTGGAAAACCCCACTCCCGCAAGAAGTGCCGTAAGGGTATAATTGAGAAGCTGTTTGCGAAGGCCCATAGTGCCAGTGTAGCGCATCACGCGCACGAGACCAGAGGGCCCGAACGCCCGTTCGTTCACATATCCGAGGGCCAAACCAGCAGGAGTTGCACTATGAGCGATGTATTGTCCGAAGCCGTTACGGTTCTCAACGCCAAGATGGCCGGAGAAGAGTTCGACGGAACCGCAAAGTTCGACGTCGAAGGGGAAGGCGCGATCATGATCGACAGCGCCGGCGCGCGCGTCGCCGATGAAGAGGCCGACGTCACCTTGTCGTCGGACACCGAAACCTTCCGCGCGATTCTCGAAGGGGAACAGAACCCCACCTCGGCCTTCATGACCGGCAAACTGGCGGTCGATGGCGACATGGGCGTGGCCATGAAACTGGCCGGCGTCCTCGCCTGATGGCTGACGCGGCCCCCTACTACGCGGCGATTGCGGGCAACCCGGACGGGGCGTGCCACTGGTTGCTGACCGTGGACGGGGTCCGCGTGCGGGTGGGCCACTGGCCCGCCCGTGATCCATCAGCCGCGCGCGGCACGGTGCTGATCTTCCCCGGCCGCACGGAATATGTCGAGAAATACGGACGCACAGCGGCCGATTTCGCGGCACAGGGCTTTGCCTCGGTCGCCATCGACTGGCGCGGGCAAGGCATCGCCGACCGGCTGCTGGCCAACCGCGCCGTGGGCCATGTGAACGTCTTCGCGGACTACCAGCTCGACGCGAAAGCCCTGCTGGCACACGTCAAAGCCCTTGGCCTGCCCGAACCCTACCACTTGCTCGGGCATTCCATGGGCGGCTGCATCGCTCTGCGGTCGCTGTACGAGGGAATCGACGTCCGCTCGGTCATGTTCTCGGCGCCCATGTGGGGCATCCAGATGTCTGCGGCCCTGCGCCCCATCGCCTGGGGGCTGAGCTCCATGAGTAAACCGCTGGGTTTCGGCGAGCTTTTCGCCCCCGGTCAACAGGCAGAGACCTATGTGCTGCGCACCACGGCCGACGAAAACACGCTCACCTCCGACGCGGCGAGCTTTGATGTGCTTCAGCAACATCTCAAGCAGCATCCGGACCTCGCACTGGGGGGACCGTCGCTCCATTGGCTCAACGAATCCCTGCGCGAGATGCGTGCCCTGTCGCGCCAGCCCTCGCCCGACCTGCCTTGCGTGACCTTCCTCGGGACCGAAGAGTCCATCGTCGACCCGATCCGCATCCGCAAGCGCATGGCGCGCTGGCCCGGGGGCGAGCTTGTGGAACTCGAAGGTGCCCGGCACGAGGTGCTGATGGAAGCGGAGCCGATCCGCGCCCGCGTGATCGCGCGCACGCTGCGCCTGTTCGACGCGCACAGCCCCGCGCTCGCCTGACGCAAGTGCACCGGAGGCGGCTGCCCGCGCCGCCGCCCCTTCATCTGACCAGATAAACTCACTCGCCCGCGCGCCGCGCAGCGCTACCTTGGCAGCTATGACCGAGCTGCTCACCTTCACGCCCGAAGGCATCTACTGCCCCGCCGGGGATTTTCATATCGACCCATGGCTGCCCGTGGACCGCGCGCTGATCACCCATGGCCACGCGGACCACGCCCGCGACGGGATGGGCGCCTATCTGGCGACCCGCGCGGCGGCCCCGGTCATGCGTCACCGGTTGGGCGACGTGCGCATCGACACCGTCGACTACGGCGAAGTGACCACCCACAACGGAGTGCAGGTGTCTTTCCATCCCGCAGGCCACGTGCCCGGCTCGGCGCAGATCCGCATAGAGCACAAGGGCGAGGTCTGGGTTTGCTCGGGTGATTACAAGACGGTCGACGACGGATTGTCGGAACCGTTCGAACCGGTCCGGTGCCACGCCTTCATCACCGAATCGACCTTCGGGCTTCCGGTCTTCAAATGGACGCCGCAGGACATCCTGGCCCGGCAAATCAACGACTGGTGGGCGAGCAACGCCGCAGCGGGCACCTATTCCCTCCTTTCCTGTTACGCCCTGGGCAAGGCCCAACGGCTTTTGCGCAGTGTCGATCCCTCGATCGGACCGATCCTGACCCATGGTGCCATCGAAAATACCAACGAAGTGTTAAGAGGTCAGGGAATCGCCCTGCCCGACACGATCCGCGTTACCCCTGAACTTGACGCGAAGGCACACAAGGGCGCGCTGGTGCTGGCAACGCCCTCGGCGCTCAATTCGAACTGGGCGCGGCGGTTCAAGCCGGGATCGACGGCTTTCGCCTCGGGGTGGATGGCCCTGCGCGGGGTGCGCCGCCGACGCGCGGCTGACCGGGGCTTCATCGTCTCGGACCACGCCGACTGGGCGGGGCTTAACGACGCCATCGGGCAGACCGGGGCGGAGCGGATCTTCGTCACCCACGGCTACACCTCGGTGTTCAGCCGCTGGCTGTCGGAACAGGGCTATGACGCGCAGGTGGTGCAGACAGAGTTCGACGGTGAGACGCTGGATGCGGACGATGACGCATGAAAGATTTCGCTGCCCTCTACACCGCCGTTGATCAGACCACGAAAACCACCGTGAAGGTCGCCGCGATGGCCGAGTATTTCCGCACCGCGCCGGATGCCGACAAGCTCTGGTGCATTGCGCTGTTCTCGGGGCGGCGTCCAAAACGCGTCATTACCACCACCTTTCTGCGCGAATGGGCGGCGGAGCGCGCGGGCCTGCCGCTGTGGCTGTTCGAGGAATGCTATCCCATCGTGGGCGATCTGGCGGAAACCATCAGCCTGTTCCTGCCGCCCCCCTCAACCCATGAAGAGCGTCCCCTGAGCGCATGGATCGCCGAGATCAAACGCCTCTCGGCGCTGGACGAAGCGGGGCGCAAAGCGGGCATCCTGCATGCTTGGGACATCCTGCCGCAAACCGAGCGTTTCCTGTTCACCAAACTGCTCACCGGCGGGTTCCGCATCGGGGTGAGCCAGAAGCTCATGACCCGCGCGCTTGCCCAAGCCACCGATCAGTATGAAGCGGTTCTGACCCACAAGCTCATGGGCAACTGGACGCCCGAGACGACCACCTGGCAGGCCCTGATCGAAGACGATGACCCCAGCGCCGACCTCAGCCGCCCCTACCCGTTCTATCTGGCTTACGGCCTTGAAACGCTCGACCAGCTCGGCCCGCCAAGCGATTGGTTCGTCGACCGGAAATGGGACGGCATCCGCGGCCAGTTCATCCTGCGCGGCGGCGAGCACCACCTCTGGTCGCGGGGCGAAGAGCTGATGACCGACCGCTTCCCTGAGCTTGCGCGGCTGCGCGATTACCTCCCCGATGGCACGGTGATCGACGGGGAAATCCTTGCATTCAGGGATGAAAAACCTCTGTCTTTCAATGCCTTGCAGAAACGCATCGGGCGCAAGACCGTGCCGAAGAAGATCATGGCCGAAGCGCCGGTCGTTCTGATGGCCTATGACCTTCTGGAACACGCAGGCACCGACATCCGCGCGCGTCCGCTTGAGGAGCGCCGGGCCCGTCTGGAGGCCCTGATCGAGGGCTCGCCGCCCGATGCCCCGATCCGTCTTTCGCCCGAGGTGACTGGTGCCACGTGGGAGGCACTGGCTCAAGAGCGCGCCCGCTCGCGCGAGATGAACGCCGAAGGGCTGATGCTGAAACGCCGCGATAGCCCCTACCTCGCCGGGCGCAAGAAGGGCGACTGGTGGAAATGGAAGATCGACCCGCTCACCGTGGATGCGGTGATGATCTACGCGCAGGCCGGATCGGGCCGCCGCGCCAACCTGTTCACCGATTTCACCTTCGCAGTCCGGAACGGCAACGATCTTGTGCCCTTCACCAAGGCTTACTCCGGCCTGACCGACGCCGAGTTCCGCCAGATCACCCACTGGGTGCGCCGCAACACCGTGCAACGGTTCGGCCCGGTCCGCCATGTGCCGCCCGAGCACGTGTTCGAGATCGCCTTCGAGGGCATACAGGCCTCTCCTCGGCACAAATCCGGCATCGCGCTGCGGTTCCCGCGCATGCTGCGCTGGCGCAAGGACAAGCCCGTGGACGAGATCAACACCCTTGACGATCTCAAGGACATGCTCGCCACCTATGGCTGATCCGCTGGCAATACGCCCCCAGCGCGCCTACATAAGAGCAAAGCAAACAAGAGGCCCCATGACACATTTCAAGCCAGATTTCGCCCGCGACCCCCGCATGTTCGACGCCAACGCCTCCGGATCCTCCGACCTCGGGGACCTTCCGGAATGGGACCTGACCGATCTTTACCCTGCGCCCGATGCGAAAGAAATCAAACGCGATCAGGATTGGCTGGAAGAATCCTGTCGGACCTTCGCCGCCGATTACGAAGGCAATCTTGCGTCGCTTGAGGCCGAGGACTTCCTCGACGCCGTGCGCCGGTATGAAAAGATCGACACTGTGGCCGGCCGTCTGATGTCCTATGCGGGGCTGCGGTATTACCAGCACACGACCGACCCGAAACGCGCGCAGTTCCTGTCGGACATGCAGGACCGGGTGACGACCTTCACCACGCCTCTGGTGTTCTTCGGGCTCGAGTTCAATCGCCTTAGCGACGAACATGTCGAAAACCTCCTTGCCGCCAGTGCCGAATTGGCCCGCTACCGCCCCGTGCTGGAACGGATGCGCGCCATGCGCCCCTATCAGCTTTCCGATGAGCTGGAAAAGTTCCTGCACGATCAATCCGTTGTCGGCGCCTCTGCCTGGAACAAGCTGTTCGATGAGACGATCGCGGGTCTGACCTTCACCGTCGACGGTGAAGAACTCAACATCGAGGGCACGCTGAACCTTCTCTCCGAGCAGGACCGCGCCAAACGCGAAGCCGCCGCCCGTGAGCTGGCCCGCGTGTTCAAGGAAAACGTCGGCCTGTTTGCCCGCGTCCACAACACGCTTGCTAAGGAAAAAGAGGTTGAGGATCGCTGGCGGGGCATGCCCTCGCCCCAGACCGCGCGGCACCTGTCGAACCATGTGGAACCCGAGGTGGTCGAAGCCCTGCGCGACGCGGTGGTCGAAGCCTATCCGCGCCTGTCGCACCGCTACTATGCGCTCAAAGCCAAGTGGCTCGGCCTTGACACCATGGAGGTCTGGGACCGCAACGCGCCCCTGCCGATGGAAAGCGAACGGATCGTGCCGTGGGACGAGGCGGAATCTACCGTCATGGACGCCTATACGGCCTTCGATGCACGCATGACCGACCTCGCGAAACCTTTCTTCAAAGAGGGTTGGATCGACGCCGGCGTGAAAGAGGGCAAGGCCCCCGGTGCCTTCGCGCATCCGACGGTCACCACGGTTCACCCCTACATCATGTTGAATTACCTTGGAAAACCCCGTGATGTGATGACCCTCGCCCATGAGCTGGGTCACGGCGTGCATCAGGTTCTGGCCGCCGGTCAGGGGGAATTGCTCGCCTCGACCCCGCTGACCCTCGCGGAAACCGCCAGCGTTTTTGGCGAGATGCTCACCTTCCGCAAGCTGCTCGATCAGGCGAAAGACCAGCAGGAACGCAAGGTCCTGCTGGCCGGCAAGGTCGAGGACATGATCAACACCGTCGTGCGTCAGATTGCCTTCTATGATTTCGAGGTGAAACTGCACGATGCGCGCGCCAAGGGGGAACTCACCCCCGACGATATTAACGCGCTGTGGATGTCGGTGCAGGGCGAAAGCCTTGGCCCGGTGTTCAATTTCATGGACGGGTACGAGACGTTCTGGGCCTATGTGCCCCACTTCGTCCACTCGCCCTTCTACGTCTATGCCTATGCCTTTGGCGACGGCCTCGTGAACGCGCTCTACGCGGTGTACGAAGAGCAGGGCGAGGCGTTCAAGGACAAGTATTTCGACATGCTCAAGGCGGGTGGTTCGAAACATCACAAGGAACTTCTGGCGCCCTTCGGACTTGATGCATCAGACCCTGCCTTTTGGGCGAAGGGTCTGTCGATGATCGAAGGGATGATCGACGAATTGGAGCAGATGGAGTCCTGATCAGGTGAAACCCGCCCGCCGCGCCAAACGGTCGCTCAAGACCGAATTTAATCGCATGCTGGTGCGGATCCGGGCCCGGGTCCCCCCCGGCATGCGCGTGGTGGTCGGGTTCATTCTGGTCTGCTTCGGAATTCTTGGGTTCCTGCCGATCCTGGGCTTCTGGATGATCCCCCTGGGCATCGCGGTGATGATGCTCGACATCGGACCCGCGTGGCGGCGGTTCAAGAACCGCCGCTGATCACTTCAACTGACTGTCTTTCGACGCGCGCCGGTTGATCCCGCCGCGCTGCTGCACCCGCGCGTCCCGCTCGGTAACGCAATCCACGCAGAGCTTGACCCCCGGCACCGCCTTGCGGCGCGCTTCGGGAATGGGTTCCTCGCACTCCGCACAATGGGTAAAGCTCTCGCCCACCGGCCGGCGGCGGGCCTTCAGGCGCGCCAGTTCATCCCCGATGGAGGCTTCGATCTGTTCGGACACGGCCCCGTCCTTTGCCCATCCCCCGGCCATCAGTCCAGATCCGTCCAGGGCCAAGGCTTCTCTTCCGAGGCAGCGGTCTGGTAGCGCGTGGCCTTGGCAACCCAAAGCCCGACATCGGTGCCCAGCGCCGACAACCGTTCATTGGGAGACTTGTTGCTGATCAACATCATGACAAACTGCAACAGCGCCAGAACCCCGATCAACGTCCCAACGAAAGAGATCATGATCGCGATGATGATCATGTAGATCAGCCGCGAAAACAGGTTCTCGCGCACCGGCTCTTGCGGCACGCGGCGCGCGGTATTCTCGGGCATCACGTCATCGAACTCATGCGGATCCGCCATTCGTCTCTCCTTTTCTCCCGTCACCCGCCAGCCGGGCGCACGCTTGCGCTTCTCTGGTTCAAAAATACCTATTCGAACCCGCAAAACAAAACGCGCGCCCCCTTGGGGTCACTTGTATCGCGTCATGCAACCGTCAGCATCCCGCGTTCCTTCGCCAGGGCGTGCATTTCCTTTTGCAGCTTCTCGAACGCGCGCACCTCGATCTGGCGAATCCGTTCCCGGCTTACGTCATACTGGCCGCTCAGCTCTTCCAACGTCACTGTCTGGTCCGCCAACCGGCGCTGGATCAGGATGTCCTTCTCGCGGTCGTTGAGCACGTTCATCGCCTCGGCCATCAACTCGCGTCGCTGCTCCAGCTCGTCACGTTCCTCGTAATCGCCAGCCTGATCCGCGCTTTCATCCTCAAGCCAGTCCTGCCATTGCATCGTGCCTTCGCCTTCGGCGCCGACCGTCGCGTTCAAAGAGGCATCCCCGCCGGACATGCGCCGGTTCATGGATATCACCTCCTCCTCGGTCACGCCGAGATCGCTCGCGATCCGCTGGACGTTCTCGGGGCGCAAATCACCCTCTTCCAACGCGCCGATCCGGTTTTTGGCCTTGCGCAGGTTGAAGAACAGCTTCTTCTGCGCACTCGTGGTGCCAAGCTTAACCATCGACCACGACCGCAGGACGTATTCCTGGATCGAGGCGCGAATCCACCACATGGCATAGGTCGCAAGACGGAAGCCCTTTTCGGGGTCGAACCGTTTGACCGCCTGCATCAGACCGACGTTGGCCTCGGAAATCACTTCGGCCTGGGGCAGGCCATAGCCGCGGTAACCCATGGCGATTTTGGCGGCCAGACGCAGGTGCGACGTGACCAGTTTGTGGGCGGCCTCGGTATCCTCATGGTCCACCCAACGTTTTGCCAACATGTATTCCTCATCCGGTTCCAGCATAGGAAACTTGCGGATTTCCTGCATGTACCGGTTCAGGCCCTGTTCCGGCGAGGGGGCCGGAAGATTTGAATAAGAGCTCATGATCGTCCCTTCTGCATTCGCTGCGCCGCGTTATGTTTACGGCTTTAACATCAATATGGGCGCTTGCCTCGGTCAATACAAGATTGATCGGGTACCGGCGTCGGTCCGCCAGCCCACCCGTCCCCGGGCGGTGAGCGGTCCACTTTCATAAAGAATAATGAACGAAGTCTAAAGGCGGTTCCGGACAGCGGCCGGGCGCCTCACGCAGATGTGCCAAAAAGCACCGAAGTGTTTCAGTCTCTGGCGCCGCCGAGCGTTTCGATCAGATCCTGCATATCTTGCGGCATCGGTGCTTCGAATCGCAACATCTCGCCGCTTGCGGGATGTTCGAACCCAAGGGTCGCCGCGTGCAGCGCCTGCCTTGGGAAGGCGCGGGCCGCGTCGCGCCCGGCCTCGCCCACGGCCTTCTCGGACAGTTTGCGTTTGCCGCCATAGGTCGGATCACCGATCAACCCATGCCCCGCATGGGCCAGATGCACGCGGATCTGGTGCGTGCGCCCGGTCTCGAGCCAGCAATCGAGCAAAGCCGCCACCGGCGGCGCCCCGAGGGGCTGAACGATCCGCGCGCGGGTCACTGCGTGGCGGCCATTGTGCCAGACGACCTGCTGCTTCTGGCGGTCATGTTTGTGGCGCGCAAGCTGGGTTTGCAGTTTCAGGATATTGCCCGGCTCGAAGGACGCGCCCTTGATGCCGCGCACCCGCGGATCAGCACTGTCCGGCACGCCGTAGCAAATGGCGCGGTAGTGCCGCTCGACACTGTGGGCCTCGAATTGCTCAGCCAGCCCATGATGGGCGCGGTCGGTTTTCGCGACCACCAGAAGGCCGCTGGTCTCCTTGTCGATCCGGTGAACGATGCCCGGGCGCTTCTCCCCTCCGACGCCGGACAGCTCGGCCCCGCAGTGGTGCAAAAGCGCGTTGACCAGCGTGCCCGACGGCGTGCCCGGCGCGGGATGGACCACCATCCCCGCAGGCTTGTTGACCACGATCAGGTCCGCATCCTCGAAAACCACGTCAAGGGGGATCGCTTCGGGTGCGACGTGATAATCGTCGGCGATCTCGACCTGAATTTCGATCCGGTCCCCGGGGGCGGGTTTGGCCCGCGCATCGGTGACCACGGCCCCATTGACCCGCACCGCGCCCTCGGCCAACAGACGGGCCAGCCGCGACCGGCTGAGCGCCGCGTCTTCGGGCACATCCCGGGCGAGGGCCTTGTCCAGCCGCGCCGGCGGCGCTTCGGCAATGTCGAATTCAACAGTGGTCGCGGACATGACGGATCCTTTGGCTGACTGGCCTTGCTCTTAGGGCCGCGCCCGGGCCATGTCACCCCCCGGTCGGGGCCAAATCGCGGCGGCTAGCACCGCGCGCGCCGTCCCAAAGCCCGGTCGACCAATGGCGCGCCGATGATCACCACGACGATCCGCAACAAATGATGCGCCACGACGACCGCCGCATCCGCCCCGGCCACCAGCGCGACGATGGCCATCTCGGCCTGGCCACCCGGGGAGAAGGACAGCACCGTCTCGGTGAAGGGCAACCAGCCCAGTTCCAGGATCCCCGCCGCGAAAACCGCCGCCACCGCAAGGCCCAGCACGGTGAACACCGCGCCGGCGGTCACATCGACGCGCAGCTCGCGCCAGGTCATGCCCGCGTATTTCACCCCGACGGTGAAGCCGATGAAGAACTGCGCCGCCTGTATCGCCTCGGCCGGGGGGCGATGTTCGATCACGCCGCCCAAGGCCAGCGCCGCGGTCAGGAACAGCGGCCCGAGGATAGAGGCGCCGAACAGGCCGATCCGCGAGGCGATCCGCCAGCCGGCCAATCCGGCAGCCGCCATCCAGAGCAATTGGTCCGGCGGCACCGACGACAGCGGCGCGCCGATCGGCTGATTGAGCTCAACCCCATAGAAGAAGGCGAAGACAAAGGGCAGCACGATGACGACGATCAGAACCCGCGTGGCATGAATCAGCGACAGCGCCCGCACGTCGCCGCCTGCCTCTTCCCCGAACAAGAGCATGTCCTGCAGTCCGCCGGGCATCGCGGCATAAAACGCAGTCGGGTGGTCGAAGCCGAAGCCGCGCCGGAACAGCGGATAGCCGACCGCGCCCACGCAGATCACCAAGAGCGGCACCAGCGCCAGCGTGCGGGCCAGAACGTCCAGTTGCGCGAACAGGGCCGGCGTGATGGTCGCGCCCACCGCGACGCCCAGAATGGTGCGCATCACCTGACCCGTGCGCGGCATCCCCTGCATCCGCACCCCAAGAAGTGCCGCGACAAGGCAGCCCACCAAGGGCCCGAGCAGCCACGGCAGCGGCAGTTGCAACAGGATGAAGACCGCAACGCCG
Organism: Thalassorhabdomicrobium marinisediminis; assembly: GCF_003072065.1. GTDB lineage: Bacteria > Pseudomonadota > Alphaproteobacteria > Rhodobacterales > Rhodobacteraceae > Octadecabacter > Octadecabacter marinisediminis. Next base: position 105,838 of record NZ_QCYG01000004.1, on the reverse strand, counting down.
GCGGCAGAAATCAGCAATGTGACGAAAACGGTCATGGCGCTTCGTCGCATGGCCGGGGCGCTAAGGAAAGGGGGGAGGGTGGTACCGCCTCCCCGGCTCGAACGGGGGACCCCTGGTTCCACAAACCAGTGCTCTAACCAACTGAGCTAAGGCGGCAACAGGGGCGATGTAGCGAGCGTGGCGGGCGATTGCAAGCATCTTCCGCGTCTGCGCCCCCCTCAAATTCGATAATTTTGCCCGGACTTGCCACGGTCTTGCCATTGGTAATGGGCGCGGGGTAAATCGGGACGCGAGCAAATTCGTACAGGTTCCGAAGATCACGGAAGGATCACACCATGGGCATCAACACCGAACGCGATATCGAGGCGAATTTGCAGATCGGTCCGACGGATCTGGGACAGGTGCGGCTGTTCATCGAAGGCGACGGCATCGAAATCCCGATGGATTTCGCCCCTGAAGAAGCCGAGGAGATCGCCGAGGAAATCCTCGCCGCGGCCAAGGCGGCCCGCCTTGTTGCGGACCGCTAGGTCCCGCGCGGTGCTTTGCCGCCACAGCTCAGCCTCCTGAAACCGAGCGTTCGTTAAAACGTGGCCGTCGTATCCGCGGGGTCTTCGCTCAGCCCCCATCTATGCCGCCCTCTGCAGCGCGGCTCGACTAGAACGATACCCCCCTGCCCAGCCCCTGATTCGCCGCGACTGCCGGTTCCGGTCAGTCAAAGATCAGGTGAGCAACCCGCTGCGCAGGTGGTGAGTCGGATCCCGCAGTGCTTGCAGGCGCATCGCCGCGTGGCGGGCGAACTTCTGCACCATGACCTTGCGCCGCGCGGCGGCCAATTTCGTCTCTGGCCCCATGCGCACGATCTCGCCGTCATAGGCGTCAGCAAGGATCAGCCCGGTCCCTTCGGGGAGCAATTCGGTCGGGAAATCGCTGTCGACCGCCCAGAAAAATCGGTCCGACCATTCCAGATAGCCCTGCCATTTGTGGTCCGACTGGAAATCCGCCCGCGACGATTTGCATTCGATGATCCAGACCTCCCCCTTCGGGCCAAGCGCCATGACATCGACGCGCAGCCCCCGGGTGGGCACAAGCTCCTCAACGCAGACGAAATCGAGCGCGCGCAGGTGGCGGCACACCCCACGCGCCAGAAGCTGCCCCGGTTGCAGGGTCGTGAGGTCGGCGTGCGGCAGGTCATTCGGCATCCCCTGAACATGAACATTACAGGAACATTCGTCAAGAGTGGTTAATTTTCCGTTAAAGATGCGAAGCCAAATCCAGCGCCAGAAATCTCCGCCCTGCCCCCCTTGCCGCCGGCGACGGGGCACACTACCTGTTGTCGAGGCGGGCTTCTGCTCTTCTCGTATACACGGGACAACATTCCAGTGGCCTTAAGCAAATCCGAGGGAGCTGGCTCTGTCTTAGCCCTGGCTTCGTTATCCGGCGCCCACCTGTACATACAGGTCCTCGGGAATTAGATCCCTACGGTTGCTGCGGGGCCCGCCACCTTATTTCTTGAATGTGAAACGCCTTACCGGCGTGGCTTGCGATCGACCCGTACGGGCACCGGTTCCGCCAGATAGACTGGCGCCATATGCCCCCCGCCGGAGTCGTCGTCATCGTCGTCGGCCATGCTCATGATGGCATAAGCGAACTGGACGCCGGCAAACACAATCCCGTTGAAGAACCAGATCATCACCAGCGGCAGGATCCCCATGCTGGAGTGCAACACAAGGTGTCGCAGACCCATGACGTCAAACCCGATCAGCAGGGCCACGAATACGACCGAAAGGGCGAAGCCGATGGCGCAGCTTTTGATGTAGAGTTTGATCAGATCGGGGGTCTTGTTCATATCCATTGGGGCAGCCTCCTATACTATAGGTAGGTGCCAAGCCCCCCCTGTCCAAGGGACAGATTGCCGCTGACCCTCAAAAGGCCTCCGGTCGGGCTTCGCGGGCCATGTGATCCAGCACCGCGTTGACGAACTTCGGTTCATCCCCGCCGTCGAAAAAGGCTTTCGCCACATCGACATATTCGGTGATGGCGACCTTGGGCGGCGTGTCCTTGCCGATCAGTTCGACCCCGGCCGCGCGGAACAGCGCGCGCAAGGTCGGGTCGATCCGGCCCAGCGGCCAGCGCGCCACAAGGGCGCGGTCGGTCATCTGGTCGATCTTCGCCTGTTGCTCGACAGCCTTTTCCACCAGCATCTTGAAATGGCCGATGTCCCCATCGAGCATCTCTTCGCCCTCATAGGTTTCGCCAAACCGGTAGTGCAGGAATTCCTGCGTGACCGCTTCGATGGTCTGGCTGGAATGCTCCATCTGGAACAGCGCCTGCACCGCGTAAAGCCGCGAGGCCGAGCGCATCTTGCGCCGTTGGTTGCCGGAAAGGTTCGAGTGTGCTTGCGTCATGCTGTGGGTGTGCCATCCGTGTTGCCAGCCATCAGGATGTCATGCGCGAAGCCGACTCCCTGCTTTGAGCGGCCCCACTTACGGCTCAGCGCGATCAGGTGCAAGGCCGCAGCGGCCGCTCCGCCACCTTTGTTCTGGTCCGCCGGATCGGCGCGCACTTCGGCCTGTTTTTGCGTCTCCACGGTCAGGATGCCGTTGCCGATGCACAGCCCCTGAAGCCCCAGAAGCTGCAGCGCGCGCGAGCTGTCGTTGCAGACGGTTTCGTAATGCGTCGTCTCACCGCGGATCACGCAGCCCAGCGCGACGTAGCCGTCAAAATTGCTCATCCGCTCGGCGATGCCGATGGCGGTGGGGATTTCCAGCGCGCCGGGCACCTCGATGGTCTCGTGCTGGCCACCGGCGGCTTCGATCTCGGCCCGGGCCCCGGACAGCAGGTTATCCGCGATGTCCTTGTAATAGGGCGAGATCACGATCAGCAGCTTCGGGGCCTCGTCGAAGTCGGGACGGGGCAGGATGTAGTGCGAGGTGCCAGCCATCAGCCAAGCTCCGAAATTTTGCGGGTGCCGGTGATCTCGAGGCCATAAGCCTCAAGTCCGACGATCCGGGGTTGCGGGGAATTGGAAAGCAGTTCGATCTCGTGCAGGCCGAGCGAGCTGAGGATCTGCGCGCCAAGCCCGTATTGCCGCAGCGTCTGGGGCGAGACTTCGTCCTGCGCGATCATCTTCATCGAGGTGTCGCGCAACAGCACGACCACACCGCGCCCCTCTTCCGCGACGCGCAACATGGCATCGCCGAATTCGTTTGTGCGCCCCTTGGGACCGACGCCCACCACATCAAGCATCGGGTCCATGGAATGCATGCGCACCAGCACCGGTTCATCGCCCGAGATATCGCCCTTGATCAGCACGATATGTTCGTCGCCGTGGGTCTCGTCGGCGTAGATTTTCATCTGCCACTCGCCGCCGAACTCCGAGGTGATCGTGTCTTCCTGCTGGACGCGCACCAGATTGTCATGGCGGCGGCGATAGGCGATCAGGTCCGAAATTGTGCCGATCTTGAGGTTATGCAACTGCGCGAAGGCCACGAGGTCCGGCAGGCGCGCCATTTCCCCGTCGTCCTTCATGATCTCGCAAATCACGCCCGAGGGGTTGAGCCCGGCAAGCCGCGAGATATCGACAGCTGCTTCCGTATGGCCCGCCCGCACCAGCACGCCCCCGGCCCGCGCCCGCAACGGGAACACATGGCCCGGCGTGGCGATGTCCTGCGCGCCCTTGGTGGGGTCGATAGCGACCGAAACGGTGCGCGCCCGGTCGGCGGCCGAGATGCCTGTGGTGACCCCTTCGCGGGCCTCGATCGAGACGGTGAAGGCAGTCTCATGACGGCTGGAATTGTGCGTGGACATCAACGTAAGGCCGAGCGCATCAAGCCGGTCCGCCGGCAGGGCCAGACAGATCAACCCGCGCCCGTGGGTCGCCATGAAGTTGATCGCATCGGGCGTGGCCATTTGCGCGGGGATCACCAGATCGCCCTCGTTCTCGCGGTCCTCATGATCGACAAGGATGAACATCCGGCCATTGCGGGCATCGTCGATGATGTCCTCAACGCTGGAAATCGCGTCTTTCCAGTCTGCTTCGACGGGGCCGGGGTTTTCGAACATCTCGGTCATGGGAATCCTCTGCGCTTTGGGGCGGGGATAGCCCTTTGCGGCCTGATTGGAAAGGGTGCGCGACGCGGGGCGGCCCGCAGCGCCGCCGCGTCAGTCGCCCAGCCAGGCCACATCGCGCATGGCGGCGGTATAGGCGGCGAATTCGCTGGGATAGGTTGCAGCGGTCGCATCCTCACGCGGGTGCCATGCGTCTTCGTCGTCCGCGTTGCGGGCGTATTCTACGTAGGTAAACCGCCCGTCAGCCTGTTTGATGATATCGACGCAGTAAGCACCGGTGTCATCCTCAAGCGTTGCGACGACCTCTTCGCCGTCCGCGCTCATGATGCGTCCTGCAGGCGGGCGACGTAGCGCGCCATGGTGTCCACCTCGAGGTTGACCAGATCCCCCACCTGCGCCGCGCCCCACGTGGTCACGGCCTTGGTGTGGGGGATGAAGTTGATGCCGAAGCGGGGGCCGTCCACCTCGTTCACCGTCAAGGAAGTGCCGTTGAGCGCGACCGAGCCCTTGGGGGCAATGAAGCGGGCCAGATCGGCGGGCGCCTCAAGCGTCACCCGCGTGCTGTCGCCTTCGTCTTCCATGGCGACGATCCGCGCGACACCATCCACATGGCCCGAGACGATGTGCCCGCCCAGCTCATCCCCGACCTTCAGCGGCCGTTCCAGATTGACACGACTGCCCACGGTCCAGCCGCCAAGGTTGGTCAGACTGACGGTTTCGGCGGAAATGTCCACGTCATACCAGCCCTGCGGATCAGTGCCCTTGTCGACCACGGTCAGACAGACACCGTCAGACGCGATCGAGGCGCCAATCTCGATGCCCGAGATATCGTAGCTGGTGCCGATGCGCGCCCGCAGGTCGCCGCGATGGTCAAGTGCAAGGATTTCACCGACGTCGGTGACGATACCCGTGAACATGGCAATTCTCCTTTCGGAAACTCTGGTTTCCTACGCCCTAGCCCCTTGATCCGGCTGGGGCAAGCTGACTAGGTGGCAAGACCCTGCGATCCGCGTCATATTTTTGCCGCCTGAAGGGGCTATACGGGCGTGAAGCCTGAGCTGTTTCGCAGGCGCAGGATCAAGGGAACGGACGTGTTTTGACAGACCATACCGCGAAATCCTTTCTATTTTTGCAGGGCCCGCACGGGCCGTTTTTCCACCGGCTGGGCAAGATGCTGCGCGCGGCAGGGGCCAAGGTGCAGCGCGTGGGGTTCAACGCAGGCGACAGGGCGTTCTGGTTCGGAGGCGCGGGTTATATCCCCTATCGCGGAACGCCGGACGACTGGCCGGCGACCTTCCGCGGCCTTGTGGCGGAGCACGGCATCACCGATATCGTGCTTTACGGCGACACCCGCCCGATCCACGCCCACGCTATCGACGCCGCGAAGGCCCTTGGCCTCACGGTGCATGTGTTCGAAGAAGGGTATCTGCGGCCCTTTTGGGTCACCTATGAACGCGACGGCGCGAACGGGCATTCCAAGCTGATGCGCACCAGCGTCGAAGACATGCGCACGGCACTGGCGCAGACCGACCTCGACGTGCCCGAAGCGCCGGCCCATTGGGGCGACATGCGCCACCACGTGTTCTATGGCGCGCTCTATCACTGGTTCGTGCTGTTCCGGAACGGCGAGTATCGCGGGTTCGAGACCCACCGCGAGCTGTCCGTTCTGGCCGAAGCGGCGCTTTATACGCGGCGCCTGTTGCTCATGCCCTATATCGCTGTGGACCGGATCCTTGCGACGCGACGCATCAAGACGGGCGGCTTTCCCTATCATATCGCCCTGCTGCAGCTGGAGCACGATTCCAGCTTCCAGATGCATTCCCCCTTCACCCGCATGGAAGAGTTTCTGACCGAGGTGATCGAAGGCTTCGCGCGGGGCGCCCCCAAACACCACCACCTTGTCTTCAAGGCGCACCCGCTGGAAAACGGGCGCAGTCCGCTGCGGCAGATCATCCGGCGCGTGGCCACGCAACAGGGCGTGTTCGACCGGGTGCATTACGTGCGCGGGGGCAAGCTGGCCGCACTGCTGGATCACGCGCGCACCGCCGTCACGGTCAATTCCACCGCCGGTCAACAGGTGCTGCACAGGGGCATCCCGCTGAAGGTCTTTGGCGATGCGGTCTATTCCAAGCCCGAATTCGTCTCGGACCTGCCGGTCGAGACCTTCTTCGCCCAGCCCACGCGGCCCGACAACCGCGCGTTCAAGGATTACCGCCGCTACCTGCTGGAAACTTCGCAAGTGCCGGGCGGTTTCTACTCGGCACGGGGGCGGCGGCAGCTTTTGCGGCAGGTGGTCGATATGATGCTGGACCCCCACGATCCCTATGACGCGCTGCGCAGCGGCAAGGCGCCGCCGCGCCAGCAGTTGCGTGTGGTGAAGTAGGGACCACAAAACCTAGCGTGGGCGGTGGCATCACGGTCACACCCCCACGGCGCACGACGGCAGGACTGGATTTTGCATCACGATTCCCGTAGCTTGCCTGCAAAAGGTGAGGTGAATTGAAATTCGCCCGCACGACGATGAGGCAGAAATAACAGGTCGAGGAGACCGAAGCAGTGAAATCCAATAGATGGCGCCTGTTTAAGGGCGCGGCCCTCGTGACGGCATTGGCCGTGGTTGCATCCTGTGGCCTGCCCCGGTCCGGTCCGACGAAAACCGAAATCTTCTCCGGCTCGGTCATGGAAAGCGGCGATGCCTTCGTGTTGCTGGTCGATGATCGCGTCAATCTGGTCGCCAGCGTCACCCCCGCGTTGGGGTTCTCGGCGGGCTTCCGCAACGCCGGAGCGTTGGGCAGCGATACGATCCGCGCGGGCGACGTGCTTGGCCTGACGATCTGGGAAAACGTGCGCGATCCGTTGCTTGTGCCCTCGGGCCAGAACGCCACCGTGCTGGAAGAGGTGCAGGTCGACGGGTCGGGCTTCATCTTCGTGCCCTACGCCGGCCGCATCCGTGCGGCGGGCAACACCCCCGAGGCGATCCGCCGGATCATCACCAACAAGCTTGAAGAACAAACCCCCGATCCGCAGGTTCAGGTGCGGCGACTGGCCGGGGACGGCGCGACCGTCTCCGTCGTCGGAGCTGTGAGCGCGCAAGGGGTCTATGCGATCGAACGCCCCACCCGCACGCTGTCCTCGATGCTGGCACGGGCGGGCGGCGTGACGGTTCCGCCAGAGATTGCGCAGGTGCGCGTGGTGCGCGGCGATCATTCCGATGCCATCTGGTTCGAGGATCTTTACGCCCATCCCGGCCACGACATCGCCCTGCGCGCGGGCGACAAGATTTTCGTCGAACAGGACACGCGCAGCTTCACCGCATTGGGCGCGACCGGCAGCCAGAACCGCGTGCCCTTTGAAAGCCAGACCATTTCGGCCATCGAAGCCATCGCGCAAGTGGGCGGTCTGAACACCAATCTGGCCGATCCGACGGGCGTTTTCGTCTTCCGCAACGAGCCCGAGGAGATCGCCAACCAGCTTGTGGGGCGCACCGACCTCGTCGGAACGCAGCGGGTCGTCTATGTGCTTGATCTGACGCGGCCCAACGGCATGTTCCTCGCCCGGGATTTCGCGATCCGCGACGAAGACACCGTTTATGTCACCGAAGCGCCGTTCAGCCAGTTCAACAAGACGATTTCCGCCGCCTTCGGCACGCTGGGACAGGTCAATTCGGCCGCCGCCGCTGTTGGCCGCTGACCGCTGGCAATGACCCATTCCGATTCAGAGCCCGCCGCGAAGTCCGCTTCGCGGCGGCTTTTCGTCTATAACGGCGGTTTCCTGACCCAACCCCGGATCAAGCGCATCCTTGCGCTCTCTGGCTATGACGTGTCCCTTGGCAAACCCGGCGCCGAAGACCTTGTCGGGGTCTGGGGGCAATCGCCTACCGCGTGGCGGGGCGAAGCCGTAGCCGGACGCACCAAAGCGCCGGTTCTGCGGGTTGAAGATGCCTTCCTGCGCTCCGTCCGTCCGGGCCGCGAGGGCGAGCCGCCCCTGGGTCTGCTGCTGGACCGGCGGGGGGTGCATTTCGACCCGTCGACCCCCTCGGATCTTGAGGTGATCCTGCGCGACGCGCCGCTGGATGACACCGCCCTGCTGGACCGCGCCCGCGACGGGATCGCCACGCTGGCGCACAGACACCTGAGCAAATACAACGCCTTCGACCTAACGCTCGCGCCCCCCGATCCGGGCTACGTGCTGGTGATCGACCAGACCGAGGGGGACGCCTCGGTGAGCGCCTCGCGCGCGGATCGCAACACCTTTCTCGAGATGCTTTTTGTCGCCCGGGAAGAGCACCCCGCCGCGCCGATCCTGATCAAGACCCATCCGGAAACCCAGCGTGGCCATCGCGGGGGGCATTACCGCGACACGGATCTGGGAGGGAACGTGCGCTTTTACAGCGACCCTGTGCCGCCGCAGCGCCTGCTCGAAGGGGCCATCGCGGTCTATACCGTGTCGTCACAGTTCGGGTTCGAGGCGATACTGGCGGGGCACAGGCCGGTGGTGTTCGGACAGCCCTTCTACATCGGCTGGGGCCTGACCGACGACCGCACGCCGCTGGATCGGCGGCAACGCAAACTGACGCGGGCGCAGCTTTTTGCCGGGGCGATGATGCTTTATCCCCGCTGGTATGATCCGTTCCACGACCGTTTGTGCGACTTCGAGACCGCCGTGCAGACCCTTGATGCCGCGGCCCGCGCCTGGCGGGACGATCACCGCGGCTGGGTCGCCTCGGGGATGCGGCTGTGGAAACGCGCGCCGCTGCAAAAGGCCTTCGGCGGCAGCCGGAAAATCGTCTTCCAAGACGATCCCACGAAGGCCCGCGCTCTTGCTGCGAAAACCGGACGCCGGCAGATGGCTTGGGCGGGCAAGGCCGAGGCGCACCCGGGCGCCGTGCGCGTGGAGGACGGGTTCCTGCGGTCTCGGGGGCTGGGGGCCGATCTGGCGCCGCCCCTGTCTTTGGTGCTCGATGACCTCGGGATCTACTACGACCCGACCCGCCCCAGTCGGCTGGAAGCGCTGATCGAGGCAAGCACGACGCTGCCCGACAGCGCCATCCGGCGGGCCGAGGCACTGATCGACCGGATCCGCGCCGCGCAATTGACGAAATACAATCTAAGGGCAGACGGCCTGCCCCACGACCTGCCCCCCGGCCGCCGCATCCTCGTGCCCGGACAGGTCGCCGATGACGCATCGATCCGGCTGGGCACGGCAGAGGTCGCGACCAACCGCGCCCTTCTGGAGGCCACCCGTGCCGCCAATCCCGCCGCGGTGATCCTTTACAAACCGCACCCGGATGTTGAGGCGGGCCTGCGGGACGGAGCCGTGCCCGACGCGCAGGATCTGGCCGACATCGTGCTCGACCGCGCGTCACCGCTGGCCGCGTTGGACGCCGTGGACGCGGTCTGGACCATGACCTCCACCTTGGGGTTTGAGGCCCTGTTGCGCGGGGTGTCCGTCACCTGTCTGGGCACGCCCTTCTATGCGGGCTGGGGGCTGACGGACGACCGGGTGATGCCCCTGCCCCGCCGCAGCGCGCGCCCGACGCTGGCACAATTCGCCCATGCGGTGCTGATCGATTACCCGCGCTATTTCGACCCCGTCACCGGCCTGCCCTGCCCTGTGGAAGTGGTGGTTGAGCGGTTGGCGGCGGGCACGGTCCCGCAACCCTCACGGGCGAACCGGCTGCTGGCCAAACTGCAAGGCGCATTGGCGAGCTACGCGCATCTGTGGCGTTAGGCGGGCAGACGCCGCCACCGATGCAGGATGTCGCCCCCGACCGGCGTCACTTCGGCCAACTGGAAGCGCGGCGCTTCGGACAGACGTTCGACCCCCAGCGCCCCGAGCGACGGCGTGCCCTCGGCCCCTACCAAGACCCCGGCGGTGAAGCCCACAAGCTCATCCACCAGCCCGGCGTTCAGCAGCGATGCCGCAAGGGTGCCGCCGCCTTCACAAAAGATCCGCGTTAGCCCACGCCCGGCAAGTTTTGCCATCATATCAACGGGATCGACCTGCCGGCCCTGCATCTCGCAAGGGATAATCGTGGCCCCGGTCGCGACCCAGTCGTGCGCGGGGGCATCGGGGCCGTGACACAGCCAAAGCGGCGCCTGCGGGATGCTGCGCACCAGAGCAGAGCCGTCGATGTTCAACCGCCCGGAGGCGACGATGCGCACCGGCTGGCGGTCGATGCCCAGATCGCGCACGGTCAGGCTGGGATCATCGGCGCGGACCGTGCCTGCGCCGACCAGAACGGCATCGTGCCGGGCGCGCATGGCGTGAACCGCGCGGCGCGCGGACGGGCCGGTGATCCATTGGCTTTCGCCGGTGGCGGTCGCGATGCGGCCATCGAAGGATGCGGCGAGTTTAAGCGTCACGAAGGGGCGCGCTTCGGTCACACGCAACAGGAACCCCTGCAGATCGTGGCGGGCCTCGGCCTCGCACACTCCGCGTGTGACCTCGATCCCCGCCGCCCCGAGCATGGCAATGCCGCGCCCGGCCACGCGCGGGTCCGGATCGCCGGTCGCGATCACGACGCGGGCCACGCCAGCGGCAATCAACGCTTCAGCGCAGGGGGGTGTTCGCCCGTGATGGGCGCAGGGTTCAAGGGTGACATAGGCAGTGGCGCCTCGCGCATCGATCCCGTCCAACGCGCGGGTTTCGGCATGGGGGCGCCCGCCATCCGCCGTCCAGCCGCGCCCGATCACGCGGCCATTGCGCACGATGACGCAGCCGACGTTGGGGTTCGGCCAGACCCGGCCCAAGCCCCGCCGCCCGAGCGACAGGGCCTGCCGCATGAAGGTTTGATCGGCTGGGGCGGTCAATCGTCTGCTTTTTCAGGCGGCCTGAGCTCGCTCACGAACTTGTCGAAGTCGTCAGCAGCCTGGAAGTTCTTATAAACGCTGGCAAAACGGACATAGGCTACGGTGTCGATCCGGGCCAAAGCCTCCATCACGATCTCACCGATCTGCTTTGAGTTGATGTCCGTCTCGCCCATGCTTTCCAGCCGGCGCACGATGCCCGAGATCATCTGATCCACGCGCTCTGGCTCAACCGGGCGTTTCTGCATCGAGATGCGCACGGACCGCTCAAGCTTGTCGCGGTCGAAATCCTCACGCCGGCCATTGGATTTGATCACCACCAGATCGCGCAATTGCACACGTTCATAGGTCGTGAAACGCCCGCCACAGGCGGGACAGAACCGCCGCCGCCGAATGGCGACGTGGTCTTCCGCAGGGCGCGAATCTTTCACCTGGGTGTCGACGTTTCCACAAAAGGGGCAACGCATGTCCTGTCCTCGTCTTCTGCCTCTGGGGTCTTTGCCCCATTTATCCACAGCCACTATAGGAGGCAGCGCAAGTTTTGGGTAGTGCGCAATCCACTCTACAAGATCATGAGTCGGATGCGCCACAGTCCCCGCTCAACGGCCAAGTGGGCAAGGTTGCATTTGTGCAAGTTCTGCCGATTTTTTCCTCGCAGACTGCGAGTGTCAGGTTGGAATATGCCAATCGAAACCGCGTGCCGTCTGGACGTATTCCGGCCATTTGAACTGCGTGGGCGCGGGATAGTCGGCCAGTGGCTGAATGGGGTTCGCCGTTCGGGTCTTGAACTCGGCCATGGCGGCGTCGCGAATATGCTCATCCTCAAGCAGGCGCAGCGCGGAGGTCGCCAGCACTTTCGCCGCCACCTGCACCATGGGATCGATGGTCTGGGGCATGCCCCCCAGGGCGTTCATCGCCCAAGCCGGATAGGGTCCGCCCTTAAGCGCCGGGCGCGCGATATAGAACCGCGCGGTGGGCGCGTGCCACGTCATGTCGGTATAATCGTCGGAGGTCGAATTGCGCTGGTTCGGCGGCAGGCTCTCGCGCAGGATCGCTTCGGCGTCCTGCGGTGCGATCAGCTCTTCGCAAGCCGGCAGGATCGGGTCGGCGTACGGCGTGACACCGCAGTTCTTCTGGACCTCCCGCATAAGCGCCTTTGCCTCGTCATCCCAGACCGGTGCGCCGACCTGCTGGATGTTCTGCCAGACCATCTCCGCCATGGCGTGATTGGCAAGGCCGGGGCGGGATTTGCAGACCCAGTGCCGCTCAACCCGGCATCCGGTTTGGGCGGCCACGGAATCGGCCAGCGCATCGAGCCGCGCAGTGATCCGTTCCGCCATCTCGACGGTCGGCACGCGCATCATATATTGCAGATCGGCCAGCCCGGCGGGCAGGTTGTCGGCGGTCGCCTGACCGGTGCTCAGGATCGCTTCCGAGATCGACCAGCCGCCCACGTGCGAGGCCATGGAATCGCGCAGCATCCGGCCTTGGGCATACATCATGACCAGCGCGTCATTGGCCCCCGGTGCGCGAATATCGCTGTGGCTTTGCGGGATCGGGGCGCCATCCTCGGCGCCGAACAGGTGCGGCGCGTCGCAGATGAAACGGTAGATCATCGAATAGGCCGCGCCGCAGTGGGTGTCCCAACGCACGGTGTTGCACATGGGAAGCATGTAGAACGGGTGGAACGACAGCATGCCCGCCAGCCCGTCATAATACCCCGCCGCGGCGTGCAAGGGCTTGGAGCCGCGCACCTTTTCCGCAGGCTCGCCGGTGAACCGCAGCCCGCCCTTGATCCCGTGGTGCTCCATTGCGGCCTTGGTCGCAAGAAGCCCACCCAAGCCACTGATCCCCAGAGCGGAATGCGGATCGGTATGGCCAGCGGCATGAGCCCCCACCCCGTCGCGCGGAGCCTCATGCGGTACCGCCGCCTGACTGTTTCCCGGCACCGCGTCGTATTCGGCATACATGCCGACCACCGGCCCCTCTCCGTTCGACCACTCCGCGCAGAAGGCCGTCGGCATGCCACCGCTGCCTTCCTCAACGGTGAACCCTTCGGCGCGCAGACGTTCGACATACCAGCCGGCCGAGCGATACTCGCGCCAAGCCGGTTCACCGAAGTCGAAAATCCTGGCACAATCGGCGGACAACCTGTCCCTATGGCGCTCAACCCAGTGGCGTGCAGTGGTTTGCGCGGCGCTGTGTGTCATCTGATCATTCCTGTCACTGTCCGCACGTGAGGGGCCGCGCGATGTTCGAAAAGGTAAATTCCCTGCCAAGTTCCGAGCTGCAAGCGCCCGTCAACGACAGGAATTTGCAAGCTGGTTGGCAGAAGCGCCGCCTTGATATGGGCGGGCATATCGTCTGGACCTTCATAGATGTGCTGAAGGTAGGCCATCGAGGGGTGATCGGCGGGGGGCACGAGACGCGCAAAAAACGCTTCGAGGTCGGTTTGCACCTCGGGGTCCGCGTTTTCCTGTATCAGCAAAGAACATGAGGTGTGCCGGACAAAAAGCGTCAGCACCCCCGTGTCGCGCACCTGTTCGGCCACCTCACGGGTGAATTCATAAAGCCCCGCGCCTGATGTCTGAATCCGCCAATCCATGAGCGGACTGTTACCGCCGCAGCCGGAGAACGCAAGCCTTAGTCGGAGGTCTTCTCAACCCCCTTATAGCCGGTCTTCTCGAGTATTTTCAGTGCCTTATGCCAAACTTGGCAATACTCTTCCGTAATCGCATTCGGGCTTTTGGCGCTGCAGGGTCATCTAAGAACCCCGCCCGAGGGGGGTCCGCTCCGCCCGAAATTGATACGTGCGCTCGGGCGGAGGACTTTGTTGGTGCCGGTCGTTTGCGCGGTCGCACCCGTGATCCGAGTTCTACGAGTTATTGGTCAAGGAACGATCGCAAACGGCGCGACCGGCTTGGGTGCTTCAACTTGCGCAGGGCTTTCGCTTCGATCTGGCGAATCCGTTCCCGCGTGACGCTGAATTGCTGACCCACCTCTTCAAGGGTGTGGTCGGTGTTCATGCCGATGCCGAAGCGCATCCGCAGCACACGCTCTTCCCGCGGGGTGAGCGAGGCGAGGACCCGGGTCGTGGTTTCCTTTAGATTCTCCTGAATGGCGGAATCCAGCGGCAGGACCGCGTTCTTGTCCTCAATGAAATCGCCAAGCTGGCTGTCTTCCTCATCGCCGATGGGCGTCTCAAGCGAGATTGGTTCTTTGGCGATTTTCATCACCTTGCGGACCTTTTCCAGCGGCATCTGCAACTTGGCGGCCAGCTCTTCCGGGGTCGGCTCACGGCCGATTTCGTGCAGCATCTGGCGGCCGGTGCGCACCAGCTTGTTGATCGTCTCGATCATGTGGACCGGAATCCGGATCGTGCGGGCCTGATCCGCGATGGAACGCGTGATCGCCTGCCGGATCCACCAGGTCGCATAGGTCGAGAACTTGTAGCCACGGCGGTATTCGAATTTGTCCACGGCCTTCATCAGACCGATGTTGCCTTCCTGAATGAGATCAAGGAATTGCAGGCCGCGGTTGGTGTATTTCTTAGCGATGGAAATCACCAGACGCAGGTTCGCCTCGACCATTTCCTTCTTGGCCTGACGGGCCTCTTTCTCACCCTTTTGAACCTGCTGCACGATGCGGCGGAATTCGGGAATGTCGACGCCGACGTATTGCCCCACCTGCGCCATTTCCGCCCGCAGGTCTTCGATTTTTCCGGTGGACCGTTCGATCAGCGCCTGCCAGCCGCGGCCGGACTTTTCGCCCATTTCTTCCAGCCAGTTGGGGTCAAGCTCGCGCCCCTTGTAGGCTTCGACAAACTCACGGCGGTTGATACGGGCTTGGTCGGCAAGCTTCACCATATTGCTGTCGATCTGCATGATCCGGCGGTTGATGCCGTAAAGCTGGTCGATCAGCGCTTCGATCCGGTTGTTGTGCAGGTGCAGCGAATTCACCAGCTCAACAATCTCGGAGCGCAGCTTTTGATACTTCTTTTCTTCCTTGTCGGAGAAGGACCCATCCTCGTTCAGGGTCGCGGACATGCGCGCGTCCTGCATCTCGCTCAGCTTGGCAAAGTCCCGCGCGATCAGGTCGAGCGTATCGAGAACCTGCGGCTTGAGCTGCGCTTCCATCGCGGCAAGCGACAGGTTTGCGGCGTCTTCCTCGTCGTCGTCATCGTCCTTGGTGATCGGGTTGCCATCCGCGTCAAGCTCTTGCTTGTCTTCGGTCTTTTCCGCAGTGCCCGCGGCGGCGACGACATTCTCGGTCTCGGTTTCCTCGTTCAGCTGGTCGCCGAAGGTGGTTTCAAGGTCGATCACGTCGCGCAGTAGAATGTCTTCCGACAGAAGTTCGTCGCGCCAGATGGTGATGGCCTGGAACGTCAGAGGGCTTTCGCACAGCCCCAGAATCATCGTGTTGCGGCCCGCTTCGATGCGCTTGGCGATGGCGATCTCACCCTCGCGCGAAAGGAGCTCAACACTGCCCATTTCGCGCAGATACATGCGCACCGGGTCGTCGGTGCGGTCGAGCTTTTCGCTTTCGGCGCCGCCCAGCGTCACCTCGCGCCCACCGGCGACGGTGGCAACCTCCTTGCCCTTGCCGTCGTCCTCAACCTCTTCGGATTCTTCTTCCTCGGTGACCTGGATGCCCATCTCGTTGAGCATCGACATCACGTCCTCGATCTGGTCCGAGCTGACCTGATCGGGCGGCAGAACCGCGTTGAGTTGATCGTAGGTGATGGTGCCACGCTCACGCGCCTCGGCGATCATTTTCTTGACCGCCGCCTGGCTCATGTCGAGCGAATGGGCCCCGTCAGCATCTGCGCGGCGATCGTCGGTGTCTTTAGCGGCCATCTGTCTTCCCTTTGACTACCCCGTGCAGCGCCGAATCGGACGGCACGTGATTCGCTGTAATTCGGCTGTCGTCGAATCAATCAATGTGTTGAGTGATTCGCAATGGTTCAGCCGCTTGTTTCTTTGGGCTGTTGCCAGCCCGTTGCATCTGTTTAGAGCTTCATCTAGTGACCGCGACCACCTTTGGCAAAGTCGATCTTGCCCAAAAGTGTGTCAAAGGCGCTGCGCTCTTCCTTCTTGATCCGGGCGCCGTTGTTGCTGGTGTCGTATTCGGCGCTGTCGTCGTCATCCTGCCGTCCGGCGTTGTTCATCGCCGCGATCGACTGGGCCAGCCGTGCGGTGAGGCGTTCGTCAGCCATGTCCGAGGACAATTCCGCAATGGCGTCTTCCACTTCATGGGCGTGACCGCGACGGGCCGTCAGCTTGGCGAATTCCTCAATCAGACACATCCGCGCCAGATCGCCGTTGTCGGGCCTGCGCACGGCAGGTGTGATCGCCACGTGGGCCTGCGCGAAGAGCTTTTCAAGGGGCGCGGTGCCGATATCCTCGGCCAGTCGCGTCTCAAGCCCGTCCCCGCTGTCGTGGCGCAACAGGGCTGCGCAAATGGCGCTGTTGTCCGCGCCCGAACAGCGCATCCGCTCAAGCGCTGAGTAGAAATCATCCAAAATCAGCGGGTTGCGGATCAGGACGGCTAAAATAACAGCTTCACGCAGATGATCTTCCGAGACGTCGGACGCCACAAGCAGTGAGGTTTTCGTGCTGGCCAACGCGGTGGGTTTCGCCCCTTTCGGCACCCATTGGGGCCTGGGCCCGCCGAAGCCGCCGCCGCCCCCCGCGCCGGAGCGCCGGGACTGTCCGAACAGCTCCCACCTCAGATCCTTGATCGCCTGCCCGTAATGGCTGCGGATCGACGGGTCCTTGATCTGCGAGATCTTCTCGCGCAGCGCCTTGTCCAGCGCGGCGCGGCGTTCAGGGCTGTCAAACACCCGGCCCTCGACCTCGCGCTGCCACAAAAGCTGCACCATCGGCACGGCACCTTCGATCCGCTCGCGCAGGGCGGCGGATCCGGCGGACTTCAACAGATCGTCCGGGTCCTGCCCCTCGGGCATCATCGCAAAGCGCACCGATTGGCCCGCCTCCAGCAGCGGCAAAGCCAGATCGATCACCCGCATGGCGGCTTTCTGGCCTGCCGCATCCCCGTCGAGCATGATCACCGGCTCTGCGGCCGCCCGCCACATCATCTGCAGCTGCGTGTCGGTCACCGCCGTACCCAAGGGGGCCACCGCCGCCTCGAACCCCGCCTCGCTCAGCGCGATTACGTCCATGTAACCCTCGGCCACCACAAGGGGCTGGCCCTTGCCCGCCGCTTCGCGCGCGGGCTTGAGGTTAAACAGGTTGCGCCCCTTGTCGAAGAGTTCCGTTTCCGGAGAGTTCAGATATTTCGCGTTGTCGTCCGGGTCCATTGCCCGCCCGCCAAAAGCAATGGCCCGCCCGCGCGCGTCGCGGATCGGGAACATGATCCGGTGCCGGAAAGTGTCATAAGGCTTACGGCCCTGCTGGCTGGCTTTGGCGAGGCCCGCGCCAAGGATCAGATTCTCCGCCACGCCCTTGCCGGTCAGGTGGTCCCACAGGTTCTGCCATCCCGGCGGGGCAAGGCCGATTTCCCACCGGTCGAGTGCGCCGGCATCGAGCCCGCGCCCCGCAAGATAGGACCGCGCCTCGGCCCCTGCCCCGGTCTTCAACTGCAGCCGGAAGAACTGCACCGCCATCTCCATAACCTCGGCCAGCTGTGTGCGCCGGTCGGCCTTCTGCTGCGCTTGCGGGTCACGCTTGGGCAGGGTCATCCCCGCCTCTCCGGCAAGGATTTCGACGGCTTCCATGAAGCCCACATTCTCGGTCTCGCGCACGAAAGAGATTGCGTCGCCCTTGGCGTGACAGCCAAAGCAATAGTAATAGCCCTTGCGGTCATCGACATGGAAACTGGCGGATTTTTCCTGATGGAAGGGGCACGGCGCCCAAAGGTCGCCCTTGCCCTGATTGGATTTCCGCTGATCCCACATGACCTTTCGGCCCACGACCTGCCCGATGGACAGCCGGTTGCGAAGCTCGTCTAGGAATCCCGGTGGAAGTGACATGGCTCTTATATCGGGGCTGGTCGGGCCAGAGTCCAGCTAGCCTTTGGTCTGCGGCGCGGCGGGGGTGATCTGCGCCTTCGCCCGCGCCTCGCGCCAGGTGATGAAACTGACCGATCCCATAATCACCGCACCGCCCAGCACGACCCAGCCATCAACGGCTTCGGAAAAGACCACCGCCCCCAGCAGCACCGCCCAGATGAGCTGCAGGAAGGTCACCGGCTGGGTCACGGTCAGCGGCGCCGCCGTGAAGGCCAGCGTCATCGAATAATGCCCCGCCGTGGCGAAACAGGCGACGAGGAACAGCCAACCGAGGTTTTCAAGGCTCACCGGCACCCAGACAGCCCAAGCGAAGGGGGCCAGCCCGATGGTCACGGTGATCGACAACATGCCCACGACCACCGCCGCGCTGACCTCTCCGCTAAGTTGCTTGGCGATCAGGTAGCCGGTGGCGAACAACAGCGCCGTGGCCAGCATGGCGATGTGGCCCGGGTCGATCTCACGGAAGCCGGGGCGCAGGATGATCACGGCCCCCACCAGCGCGGCCACCACCGCCGCGAGACGGCGCGGCGGCAGCGGCTCTTTCAGCAACAGCGCCGCCCCCAGCGTCACATAGACCGGCGAGAGGTAGTTCATCGCCGTCACATCGGCGAGGGGGATCCGCATCATGGCATAGAACCACAGGATCACGCCCAGGGTATGCGCCAGCCCACGCCCTGCGAACAGCTTCAACTGGCGCGAGGTCAGCCGCGCAGCGAGGATCGGCCGGATCATCGGCAGCAGAAACACCAGCCCCAGCAGATACCGAAGAAACGCACCTTGGGCGGCGGGCACATCCGAGCCTACGTGCTTCACGATCGCGGTCACGGCGACGAAATTCAGGCCCGTCACGATCATCCAGATCACGCCGGCAAGGGGTCGGTTCTGCTCTGCCATGGCGGCAGACAACGCTGCTAGTGGCTAAAGATCAAGCCCAAAGCGATGGCCCACATGACGCAGCCGATCAGCCCCTCAAGCACGCGCCACGACAGGGGCCGCGCCATCACCGGCGCCAGAAGCCGCGCACCGTAGCCAAGGGCGAAGAAGAACGTGAAGGACGAACTCACGGCCCCCGCCCAGAACGCCCCTTCGGCGCCCGCGAAGCGCGTGGCAACCGAGCCGATCAACAGCACCGTATCAAGATAGACATGGGGGTTCAGCCAGGTAATAGCGAGGCATGTCAGAACCGCCGCCCGCCGCGACACCCCGGCCCCCCGCGCGGGATCCAGCGCCGCGCCGCCGCGCCACGCGCGCCAGAAACTGATCGCGCCATAGGCGAACAGGAACGCCGCGCCCAGCCAGACCATCACCGGCGCCAGCGCGGGCAGGACATCGGTCAACGCCGCAAAGCCGAAGACACCCACGCTGATCAACACCGCATCGGAGAGCGCACAGACCAGAACCACGGGCAGCACATGTTCGCGCCGCAACCCCTGTTTGAGCACAAAGGCGTTCTGCGCCCCGATGGCGAGGATCAGCGAAAACGCCACGCCGAAACCATTGAGAAAGGCCGTCAGCATGACGCAAAGCCCCTTATCTTTGCTTCAGAAATATCCCCGCCGGAGGCGCAGCTCACCGGCTGGCACGCCCGCAAAGACCGAACGCCCGCCCGCGACGGCTCACCCCTCGCTTTCGGCGTAGGCCTGCATCACCTCGTCGGGGGCATCCAGATTGGTCGTGACCGTCTGCACGTCATCGTCATCCTCAAGCGCATCGACCAGCCGCATGACCTTTTCGAGCCCTTCCAGATCCACTTCAGACTGGATGTTCGGCTGCCAGATCAACTTGGCGCTCTCGCTCTCGCCGAGTTCCGCTTCCAGCGCGTTGGACACCTCGTGCAGGTCGGTGTCAGCACAGATGATCACATGGCCGTCGTCGGAACTTTCGCAGTCCTCGGCCCCCGCTTCGATCGCCGCCATCATCACCGTATCCGCATCGCCCGCGTCGGCGGGATAGATGATTTGCCCCTTGCGGTCGAACATGAAACCGACGCTTCCAGTCTCACCCAGATTGCCCCCGGCCTTGGAGAACGTGGACCGCACGGTCGAAGCGGTGCGGTTCTTGTTGTCGGTCATCGTCTCGACGATCACCGCCACGCCGCCGGGCGCATAGCCTTCATAGCGGATCTCGTCATAATCCTCCGCATCGCCGCCCATCGCCTTCTTGATCGCCCGTTCGATGTTGTCCTTGGGCATCGACTGCCCCTTGGCTTCCTTCACCGCCAGACGCAGCCGCGGGTTCTTGTCGGGGTCCGGATCGCCCATCTTGGCCGCGATGGTGATTTCCTTGCTCAGCTTGCTGAACAGCTTGCCGCGCAACTTGTCCTGACGCCCCTTGCGGTGCTGGATGTTTGCCCACTTGGAATGGCCGGCCATGGGTCGCCTCCTGTTGATCGCTATGTGAATTTGCGCTCTCTATAAGGCACAGAGGGCCGCGCCCGCAATCCCGCCTGCATCGCAGCCTTTCCTTTGCGCCGCCGCGCCCTTACCGTTCACCCGGGTCCACCTTCATCTGACCCCTAAACTCCCGCCGGAGGCACCCTGCCGTTGAAACCCTTCCTGATCCTGCAATTGCGCCCTGAGGACGAGGCCAGCGATGACGAATACGCGGCCTTCTTGCGCTTCGGCGGGCTTGAGGCGTCTCGGACGCTGCGCATCCGCCTCGACCGCGATCCGCTGCCCGAGCTGCGCCTGTCGGACTTCGCCGGCACCATCGTCGGCGGCGGGCCCGGCTGCGTGTCCGACGCCCCGGCCGACAAGACCGCGACCGACGCCCGCGCCGAAGCCGCCTGCCTGTCGCTGATGCCGCAGATCACCGAGGGCGATCTGCCCTTTCTGGGCTGTTGCTACGGGATCGGCATTCTGGGCCACCATCTGGGCGCGGAAGTCTCGAAAGCACGCTTCGGCGAACCGGTGAGTGCTGCGCGCTGCACCGTGACCGACGCCGGCCGCGCCGACCCTTTGCTCGCTGACCTGCCGCCGGCGTTCGATGCCTTCGTTGGCCACAAGGAAGCGCTGCAAAACCTGCCACGGGGGGCCACGCACCTGCTCGCCGGTGAAGCGTGCCCGTTCCAGATGATCCGCTATGGCGCGAACGTCTACGCCACGCAGTTCCACCCTGAGGCGGACGGCGACGGCTTCGCCACGCGCATCCGCATCTATCGCAACAAGGGATATTTCCCGCCCGATGACGCTGCGGCCCTGACGGAAATGGTGCGGGCCGCGGATGTGACGACACCGCCGCAGATCCTGCGCAATTTCGTCGCGCGCTACGGGACCTAAACGACGGGACCTAGAGCGGCCAGATCAGGGGAATCACCGCCGAGGCGATCAGCCCGACGCTGAGGTTGAGTGGCACGCCCACCTTGAGGAAGTCGTTGAACTTGTAGCCCCCCGGCCCGTAAACCAGCGTGTTCGTCTGATAGCCGATGGGCGTGGCGAAACTGGCCGAGGCAGCGACCATCACGGCGACCACCAGCGGGCGCGGATCGACGCCCAGTGCCTGCGCCAGACCGATGGCAATGGGCGTGACAACCACCGCCACTGCGTTGTTGCTGACCAGTTCCGTCAGCACCGAGGTCAGAAGGTAGATCGCCCAGAGGATCAGGAAGGGCGGCAACACAGCCAGCGCGGGGGCGGCGGCCTCGACGATCAGCGTCACCGCGCCCGAGGCCTGCAGCGCCGCGCCAATGGCCAGCATCGAAAAAATCAACGCCAGCAGGCGGCCGTCGATGAAGGAGAACGCCTCATCCGCGTCGATGCACCGGGTGACCAGCACTGTCGCGACCGCAAGGACCGACAGCAGAAAGATCGGCGCCACACCAAAAGCCGCGAGTCCCACGATCCCCAGAAGCGCGCCCACGGCAATGGGCGTATGCGACCGGCGGAAGGCCCGCGCCGAGGGGTGCGAGACATCGACAAGGTCCATGTCGGCCGCCAGACGCTGGATGTCCTCGGCCGAGCCTTCCAGCAACAGGGTATCCCCGATTCGCACCACAAGGTTGTCGAGTTGCCGACCAATGTTCTGGTTCCGGCGGTGCACCGCCAGAACGTAAACCCCGTAACGGCGGCGCAGTCGCATGGAGCCCAGGGTGCGACCGACCATGCGGCAGCCCGGGGTGATCAACACTTCGACCGTCTGGGTTTCGACCGCCGAAAGCTGATCAACGCGGCGCAACTCCTTGTTGGCCTGAAGGGAGAGCAGTTCGGTCATAGCGGTGCGCAGCACCACGCGGTCGCCCACGGCCAGTTCGACCCCTTCGAGATTGCGACGCAGGGAGTCGTCCCCGCGCACCACGTCGATCAACCGCACGCCTTCGCGTTTGAACAATTGCACGCCGGTCACCTCGCGCCCGATCAGGTTGCTGTCAGGGGGGATCACCGCCTCGGTGAAGAACCGCATCTTGCTGCGGTCGCTGAGCAGGTTGGCCATGCTGTCGCGGTCCGGCAACAGCCGTGGCGCGATCACGGCGAGATAGAACATGCCCCAGGCGACGATCACCAGCCCCAACGGCGTCACCTCGAAAATTGTGAACGGGGCCAGCCCCTCGGCGCGGGCCACGCCATCCACCAGCAGGTTGGTCGAGGTGCCGATCAGCGTCAGCGTGCCGCCCAGAATGGCGCCGTAGGACAGCGGAATCAGCAGTTTGGAGGCCGAGACGCCCATGATCTTGGCCATCTGTACGAAGATCGGGATCATCACCACGACCACCGGAGTGTTCGACACGATGGCAGACGCCAGCACCACGAAGCCCATCAGCGCCGCCAGCGCCATGAACGGGCGATCCTTGGCGTTGCGTTCGGCCAGCGCCGTCAGGCTTTCCAGCGCGCCAGTGCGCACCAGCGCGCCCATGACGATGAACATGGCCGCGATGGTCCACGGCGCCGGGTTGGACAGGACCGCCAGCGCCTGATCATAGGGCAGCACGCCCGAGATCAGCAACAAGGCCACACCGGCGATGGCGACCACCTCGGTCGGGTAGGTTTCGCGCAGGAACATCACGAACATGATGCCCACGACGGTCAGCGTCAGGATCGCCTGCCCGTTTTGCGATATCCCGAGAAGTTCAACCAAGGTCTGCCCCTGTGTCTGGTTCAATGCAGTGTCGCGTGCCGCGGGTCCGCGTGCAAGCGGCGCGTGCGCATCCTGTGGGGTGGATCGACAGCTTAGACCGGTCCCTGCTGGCTGAGCCGACCGCCTTGCCGCACCGGTTCCACACGCGTGGCGCGGCCTGTGCGATCGTCGGTCTCGACGTAAAGACCCGACAGCGTGGCCTCGCCCTTCGCGGGTTCGAACCGCGCCTTGGGCATGCCGGTGATGAAACGGCGCAGGGGTTCCTCTTTCTGCATGCCGATGACGGAATCGTAGTCACCGCACATGCCCGCGTCGGACTGGAACGCCGTGCCGCGCTCAAGGATCATCGTGTCGGCGGTGGGCACATGGGTGTGGGTGCCGACGACGACGCTGGCCCGCCCGTCGCAGAAATGGCCCATCGCCATCTTCTCGGACGTGGCTTCACAGTGCACGTCGATCAGACTGGCGTTCACCGTGCCGCCCATGGGATGGGCGCGCAGCACCGCATCCACTGCAGAGAAGGGATCGTCGAAGGCGCGTTTCATGAAGACCTGACCCAGCACCTGTGCCACCAGCACCTTGCGGCCGCGGGTCGCCTCGAACACGCGGGCCCCCTTACCCGGCGCGGCCTTGGAAAAGTTCAGCGGCCGGATGATGCGCGGCTCGGCCTCGCAGAATTGCAGCATGTCCTTCTGGTCGAAGGCGTGATCGCCCAAAGTGAGCACATCGGCGCCCGCGTCCAGCAGCGCCTTGGCATGGGCGGCGGTCAGCCCCGCGCCGTTGCTTGCATTCTCGCCGTTGACCACCACGAAATCGAGCGCCCAATCGGCGCGCAGCCGGGTCAGCCGGTCGATGATTGCCGTGCGACCGGCGCGGCCCATGACATCGCCAAGAAAGAGTAGTTTCATGAGGGCCGGTAGATCAAGCAGCGGCCTCTGTTGCAAGGGTGGAAATGGGGGCCAGCCCCCGTCCTGCGGACTCCCCCGAGGTATTTTTGAACCAAAGAAGGCTTAGGACGGCTCGATCACGCCCTGTTCCGTCACGATCAGGTCAAGCGGCTGGTCGGTGGGCTCGAGCGGCAGATCGGGCATTTCCTGTGCCGCATAGGCAAACCCCACGGCGAGGGTCGGCTTCTGCGCGCGGAGCTGTTCGAGCGTGCGATCATAGAAACCGCCGCCATAGCCCAGCCGCCCGCCCGCGCGGGAGAAAGCCAAGAGCGGCACGATGAGAATCTCCGGCGTGATCCATGCGCCCTTGGCAGGCACCTGCGCACCAAAAGGGCCGTCCTGCATGGCGCAATCGGGGGTCCATTCGCGGAACCGCAAGGGTTTGCCCTTGCCGACGATGATGGGCATGCAGACGGGCCCGTGGGCGGCAGCCTCGGCCATGGCGGGGGTGGGGTCGATTTCGGTGCGCATCTGCGCGTAGCCCGACAGCGGCACGCCGCGATAGCCCGCAAGAACCGAGGACAGATGCCCCGCATGGGACCCCGCCCCGTCATGGGCCGCGGCACGGGCGGCGAAGGCCGCCTGCCGCGCGGCGGCTTTGCGTTCGGATATGGTCATAGCAAGATCACCGCTGCGAGCCCCAGAAATGCGAAAAAACCGACAACATCTGTCACTGTGGTCACAAATGCGCCCGAGGCAAGCGCGGGATCGACGCCCAACCGTTCAAGAACGACAGGAATGGCGGTGCCGGCCAGTCCGGCCACCACCAGATTGATCACCATCGCCAGCGCGATCACCAGCCCGAGCAACGGCTGCCCGAACCACAGATACCCCACCAGCCCCATGACGACCGCGAAGGCCATGCCATTGATCAACCCGACAAGAACCTCGCGCCGGATCACCCGCCAGACGTTCGCCCCTGTGAGGTCGCGCGTGGCAATCGAGCGCACAGCCACGGTGAGCGATTGTGTCCCCGCGTTGCCCCCCATGGAGGCCACGATGGGCATCAGCACCGCCAGCGCCACAAGGGCCGCGATCACGTCTTCGAACAGGGAAATCACCATTGAGGCGAGAATGGCGGTGACCAGATTTACCGCCAGCCAGGGAAACCGCCGCCGGGTGGTGGCCATGACCCGGTCGGTCAGGCTCGATTCCTCGTCCACGCCGGCCAGACGCAGGATGTCTTCTTCATGCTCTTCGTCGAGCACGATCATCGCATCGTCGATGGTGATGACGCCGACAAGGCGCTCGTCCTCATCCACCACGGGCGCGGAAATCAGGTGATACTGATTGAACGCATAGGCCACGTCGGCCTCGTCCTGATCGACGCGGAAGGTGCGGAAGCTGTCTTCCATCAGCTCGGTCAGATGGATCGAGCGCGGCGTGCCCAGCAGCCGCCCCAGCGTCACATAGCCCACAGGCTTCATACGCGGGTCCACAAGGATCACGTGGTAGAATTGCTCGGGCAGATCGTCGCTCGCGCGCAGGTAGTCGATCGCCTCGCCCACGGTCCAGTGCGACGGTGCGCGCACCACCTCCATCTGCATCAGACGGCCGGCGGATTCGTCCGGATAGGCCAGCGCCTTTTCGACCACCAGCCGGTCGCCCGCCGCCAGCGCGTCCAGCACCTGATCCTGCTGGTCGCGGTCCAGATCCTCGACCAGATCGACCACGTCGTCGGATTCCAGATCGCGCACCGCTTCGGCCAGCTCACGCGGGCCAAGCCGGTCAATCACCTCTTCGCGCAGATCGTCGCCCAGCTCGGACAGGATTTCGCCATCCATTCCGCCCGTCCACAGCGCCAGCAGCCCGTTCCGGTCGCGTTGGTCGATCTGCTCAAGAAGGTCGGCGATGTCGGCGGCGTGCAGGGGCGACAGCAGCGCGGCAAGGGCCGCCCCGTCACGCGCATCAACCGCCTCGATGACCTGCGCCACCAGATTGCGCGGCAAGCCTTCGTCGTCTTCCTCGACCTGTGTCGCCTGTTCAGCCATAATCGCTATCCCTTGCTGCATCGCAACATAACGCGGCGCGAAGCGCCCTCAAGTCCGATCGCGGTTTTAGTGATTTACCAGTCCGGTGCCCTTGGCTATGCATGCGGGATGACTGAAAAACTTTTGCTTGGCCAGACTTTGCGGTTTGGCGCCGACCCGTTTGAGACCGCCGTGGATGACGCGGCGATTGTCAGCAGCCGTGGGGCTGTTCTTGTGCAAGACGGGCGCATCGCCGCCGTGGGGGAGGCAGACGACCTGCGCGCCCGCCATCCCCAGGCCGAGGTTGTCGATCACGGCCGCCACCTGATCACCGCCGGCTTCGTTGACGCCCATATGCACTACCCGCAGACGGCGATGATCGCGTCCTGGGGGCTGCGGCTTATCGACTGGCTGAACACCTACACCTTCCCCGAAGAGATGCGTTTTGCCGATCCCGACTATGCCCGGACGATCGCCGACCGCACCCTTGATCTGGCGCTGGCCCATGGGACGACGACGCTGACCAGCTTCTGCACGATCCATCCCGAAAGCGTGGAGGCCTATTTCGGCGCGGCGGCCGCGCGCAACATGGCCGTGGTCGGCGGCAAGACCTGCATGGACCGCAACGCGCCGGACGGGCTGCGTGACACGGTGCAGGCAGCCTATGACCAGTCCAAGGCGCTCTTGCAGAAATGGCAGGGCACGGGCCGCGCGACCTATGCGATCACGCCGCGCTTTTCGCCCACCTCGACGCCGGACCAGCTTGCAGCGCTGGGTGCGCTTTGGGCCGAACATCCCGATGCGCTCATGCAGACCCACCTGAGCGAACAGGTCGATGAGATCGCCTGGGTGCGCGATCTGTTCCCGCAGGCCCGCGACTACCTTGATACCTATGAGCAATTCGGCCTGCTGGGCGAACGCGGCCTTTACGGCCATTCGATCCATCTGGAACCGCGCGAGATCGATCGGCTGGCCGAGGTGAACGGCGCGTTGATCCACTGCCCGACCTCGAACACCTTCATCGGCTCGGGCCTGTTCGACACGACCGGGCTCAAGGCGCGGGGCATCCGCTGCGGGCTGGCGACGGACACCGGTGGTGGCTCGTCCTTCTCGATGTTGCGGACCATGGCCGCCGCCTATGAGGTCGGCCAGTTGCGGGGCACTGCGCTGCATCCTGCGCAGCTGATGTGGCTGGCGACGGAAGGCTCGGCGCAGGCGTTGCACATGGGCGGGCAGATCGGGTCGCTGTCCGTGGGGGCGATGGCGGATATCACGGTGCTCGACCTCGCCTCGACCCCGGCCATCGCCCAGCGTGAGGCCGAGGCCGACACCCTGTGGGAGGCCCTGTTCCCGACCATCATGATGGGCGACGACCGCGCTGTGGCGCAAGTTTATGTGGCCGGGGAGGCCGCGCGCCCCTAGCAGCCGCGCCCCAGCATCAACACCCAATACGTGCCGCTGCGGCCCAACCCGAACTCGGTCGCAGCGGGCAGCAGGATGTTGCGCCGGTGGCCGGCTGACGCCATCCATTCGGCCATGACCTCGGCTTCGGACCGCTGTCCCGCGGCGATGTTCTCGGCCGCGACACACCCATAGCCCGCGGCGCGGGCGCGATCGGTGAAGGTGGCCCCGTTCGGGCTTCGGTGCGAGAAAAAGCCCCCCGTCGCCATGTCCTGCGCATGGGCCTGTGCGGCCCGCGTCAGACGAGAGTCTTCGGTCACGGCGCCGCGCCCCTGCGCCGTTCGTGCCGCGTTCAACATGGCCACGAAGGCGCCCGCGGGCACCGCTGTCGCCGGGGCGGCCCCGCCCCCGGTGGACACCGACTCGCCCCCGGGCTGACAGGCCATCAGCGCGAGCATGGCAAACCCTGCAAGGTATTTCATCGCGCCCCTCCTCCGACAGGCAGACGTTACAACTTGTCCTGCAACCCTCGCACCAACTGGCTCTGCCGCACAAGAGCACGCTCAAGGTCGAAGCTGGTCACCCGGTGATCGGTGACGATCCGCCGCCCCTCAACAAACAGATCCCGCACCCGCGTGGGACCGGCCAGCAACAGCGCCGCCGGATCCCAGGATCCTGCGTTTTCAACGGCGCGGGTCGTGTCCCAAATGGCAATATCCGCACGTTTGCCCGGGGCGATCTGGCCGCAATCGTCGCGGCCCAGCACCTCGGCCCCGCCCCGGGTCGCGATCTCCAACGCCTCGCGCGCGGACATGGCGTCAGCCCCGCGCGCGACGCGCTGCAACAGCATCGCCTGTCGTGCCTCGCCGATCAGTGACCCCATATCGTTCGACGCCGACCCGTCAACGCCCAGCCCCACGGGCACGCCCGCATCCCGCATTTCGCGCACCGGCGCGATCCCCGAGCCAAGACGGCAATTGGAACAGGGGCAATGGGCCACGCCGGTGCGTGACCGGGCGAAAAGGTCAATCTCTTGCCCGTCCAGTTTGACGCAGTGGGCGTGCCACACGTCCGGACCGGTCCAACCCAGATCCTCGGCATATTGGCCCGGACGGCAGCCGAATGTCGCAAGCGAATAGGCGACATCCTCGCCATTTTCGGCCAGATGGGTGTGCAGCATGACCCCTTTGTCCCGCGCCAGAAGAGCCGCGTCGCGCATCAGATCACGGCTGACCGAGAACGGGGAACAGGGCGCGACGCCAACCCGCACCATGGCCCCCTCGGATGCATCGTGGAAGGCGTCGATCACGCGGATGCAATCCTCAAGAATGCCAGCCTCAGCCTCGACCAGCGCATCCGGCGGCAAGCCGCCGTCGCTCTCGCCGATGCTCATGGCCCCGCGCGTGGGATGAAACCGCAGGCCGACCTCGCCCGCTGCGGCAATCGTGTCGTCCAGCCGCGCGCCGTTGGGGTAAAGATACAAATGGTCCGAGGTCATTGTGCAGCCCGAAAGCGCCAGTTCTGCCAGCCCCACCTGGGCCGAGACGAACATCTCCTCCGGCCCGAAGCGGGCCCAGATCGGGTAAAGTCTTTGCAGCCAGCCAAACAACAGCGCGTCCTGCGCCCCGGGCACCGCGCGCGTCAAGGTCTGGTAAAGGTGATGATGGGTGTTCACCAAGCCCGGTGTCACCACGCACCCGGAGGCGTCGACGATCTGCGCACCGCCGATTTCCAGCCCCGCACCCACCGCGACGATCACTCCGTTTCGCAGATGCACATCGGCGCCTGCAAGTTCGCGGCGCGTCTCGTCCATGGTCACCACGGACAGGGCATTGCGGATCAGAATATCGGACATGGGCACTCCTTTTGATGCCGTTCGTTCAAAAGGGGCCGCCAGAACGGGAAAGGACGCGGTAGAACCACCGTAGCGGCGCACACCCCTTCGGTTCAACCCTTCTCTGGTTCAAAAATACCTATAGTGTGAGAGGGATCGAGAACCGACACCGCCCAACTCTGCGCACCAGCCCGCGCCCCCCCGATCAAACGGCCGAAAGGATGTCCAGGGCCTGCGCGTGTAAATCTTCTGTCGCTGCGGCCAGCACGCGGCCCCCTTCATGGGCCGGGCGCCCCTGCCAATCGGTGACGCGCCCGCCGGCGGCTTCGATTACCGCGATGGGGGCCTGCACGTCATAGGCGCTCAACCCCGCTTCGACGACCAGATCCACGTGGCCTGCCGCCAAAAGCGCGTAGGCGTAGCAATCCATGCCATAGCGGGCAAGCTGGCACCGGCGCGCGACGCGGCGGAACCCCTCACCCTCCGCCTCGGTCCCGACCTCCGGAAAGGTCGTGAGGATCGTTGCCTCATCCAGCCGCGCCACGCCCGACACCGCAAGCGGCACCGTGCCCCGCGGGCCGGTCATTTCTGACAGACCAAAGCCCCCCTCGAACCGCTCACCAACGTAGGGCTGGTCGATCAGGCCGAAGAGCGGCCCACCGGCGTTGCGCACAGAGATCAACACCCCCCAAGTTGGCGTGCCGCTGATGAAGGCGCGGGTGCCGTCAATCGGGTCCAGTACCCATTGCATTCCCGACGTGCCCCCGGTCTCGCCGTATTCCTCACCCAGAATCGCATCGTCGGGCCGCAGCCGGGCAAGCACGTCGCGCATTGCACGCTCCGCGCCCCGGTCAGCCTCGGTCACCGGGTCAAACCCGGCCAGATCCTTGTTGTCAGAGACAAGCGCCGTGCGAAACAGCGGCAGGATGGCGGCGCGGGCCGCGTCCGCCATGGCATGGGCGCAGCGGCGCAGCGCGACCTGCTCGGTGCTGTCGGGCATTTCCGTCGTAAAGCTCATCTACCGCATCCTCTGGCCGCAATTGGCCCTGCGGTAGCGTTGCGCCGGTGCGAAGGTCAAGCTGCAAAACGCCGCCGCCCCTATCGCCCCTGTTGCCCAACGCCCGGCGGCCCCTGTCAGGCGGCTTCGCTGAGCACGCGGGCCAGATCGAACAGACGTCGGCGCTGGTTCTCGGGGATGGCGTAATAGGACCGCAGCAAATCCAGCGCTTCCTTGTCGGAAAGGATATCGCTGGGCATCGAGGTTCCGTCCCCCTCGATCAACGCGGCATCGAGTCCCTCGAAAAAGAACGACACGTCAACCCCCAGCGCATGGGCAATATCCCACAAACGCGACGCGCTGACCCGGTTCATGCCGGTTTCGTATTTCTGGATCTGCTGAAACTTGATCCCCACCTGATCGGCCAGTTGTTGCTGCGTCGTGCCGCTGATCCAGCGACGGTGACGGATACGTTTGCCCACATGGACGTCGACGGGGTGTTTCATATTCTATTCCTGTTATTTGCCCGAACCCGGTTGCCCGGATTGTTCGGGGGCCTTCATAGTCGCAGGTCGCCCTGCGTTGTTTGCTATCAAACGATGTACCCCTAAACACGCAAGGGTTGCATGGGTTCCCCTGTCCTTTAGGACAGGTTCCGCCGCGCGCGACCTGTCGAAAGGGTCAGGTCAACCGCGCGATTGCGCTGGGGCGCGGCATCTTTTAGACTTCTCTGGCAACGCATCTATACGAAAAATCAAGGTTAATTCAGCTTATGACGACCATGCGGGCCTTCCGGGTTCCCTCCGACGGGGCCACCCCGTCCCTGTCAGAGGTTGCGCGCCCCTCACCCGCCCAAGGCGAAGTCCTGATCGGGATTGAGGCGTGCGGCCTCAACTTCGCCGACCTGCTGATGGCGAAGGGAACCTATCAGGACACGCCAGCCGCACCCTTCACCCTTGGCATGGAGGTTTGCGGCACGGTTCTCGAGCAAGGACCGGGCGTCACCTCCCCCGCCGTGGGGGCCCGCGTGGCCGTGTTTGGCGGTCAGGGCGGTCTGGCGGAGGCCGGCGTCTTTCCAGCAGCCCTGTGCCGCCCTGTGCCCGCCACCATGACCGCGCCACAGGCTGCAGGATTTCAGGTCGCTTATGGCACATCGCACCTTGCCCTGACCCGCCGCGCACGGTTGCAACCGGGTGAAACCTTGCTGGCGCTGGGTGCGGCGGGCGGTGTCGGGCTCACCGCGGTCGAGATCGGCAAAGCTTTGGGCGCAACTGTGATCGCCGTGGCCCGCGGTGAGGCGAAATGCGCCGTGGCACGGGCCGCCGGAGCGGATCATGTTTTCGACGCTAACGCTGACCTCACGGCGGAGGTCCGCGCCTTGGGCGGGGCGGATGTCGTTTATGACCCGGTGGGCGGCGCGGCCTTCACCGCCGCCCTGCGTGCCACCAACCGCGAAGGCCGCATCCTGAGCATCGGCTTTGCGAGCGGAGAGGTGCCGCAGATCCCGGCGAACCACCTGCTGGTCAAGAACATCTCGGTTATCGGGTTTTACTGGGGCGGCTACCTGTCGTTCAACCCGACCGCGCTGGCTGACAGCATGGGCGCGCTTTTCGCGATGTTCGAGGCGGGCCAGCTGCGGCCCCATGTCAGCCACGTGCTGCCTCTGGATCAAGCCGCCGCGGCGCTGGAGCTTCTGCGCAGCCGGCAAAGCACCGGCAAGGTCGTCGTCACCCCCTAGGCCCGAAGGCGCGGCGCGTCGGACACCGACCATTGCGACATATAGGCGTGTCGGATCATGTCGCGCAGCGCGGCCAGCACGGGGTCGTCGCGATCCTGCATGTACAGAACGATCTGACTTTTCCCCGGGTCCGGCAGCGCGCCTTCGTGGGGCACCGGCGCCGTATGCTGGGGATAGACCCCCTTGATCAGCGCATGCACCGCCAGATCCGCCGTCACCACGGCCTCCACCGCGCTGTCGTATTCCGATTCCACGACCATCTGCCAATCGAACCCGGCCTCGTCCATCCGCTTGAGCACACCGGACCGGAAGATGCAGTTCTTGCAAAAGGCCACCGGCAACGGACGGTTGCGCCACGCCGTGCCGCCCACGGCCCCGACCCAGACCAGCGGCAGGGTCACAAGAGAGATGCCCCCCGGCCCGGGCTGGTCCTCGGTCGTGAGGATGGCGTCACACTCGCCACGCCCGAACTTCTCGCGCAGGCGTTTGCTGGGGTGGGACACGAGGTTGATCTGCACGCGGGGGAAATCGGCGGCGAAGCGGCGGAGCACCTGTGGGATATAAGGATGGATGATGTCATGGGGCACACCCAGCGTGATATCTCCCTCATATTCCTGCGCGGTGAGCCGCGACAGCGCCTCATCGTTGAGCGCCAGCATCCGCCGCGCATAGCTCAGCAATTGCTCGCCCTCGGCCGTGACCCCGATCTGCCGCGCGCTCCGGTCCAGCAAAGACGCATCAAGGCTCTCTTCCAGCCGCTTGAGCTGCATCGACACCGCCGATTGCGTCAGGTTCAGCACCCCCGCCGCCTTGGTGACCCCGCCCATGTCCGCCACGGTGACGAAAGACCGCAGCGCCGTCATATCCAGATTTCGCGACATATCACCATCCCTGATAGGTTATCTAAAAATCATTCATTTTACTAATGCCGCACCCGGCGCCATACATCAAGACATGAAATATGAATGATCCCTTACATCACGGAAGGACACGTAATGAGCCATACAGTCTCACCCCCCGTCACACGAAGACGCATAGGCCGTCTGACCCCATCGCTGGCCACCTACCTCGCCGTCTGGAAGCAACGTCGGGTGCTTGCGGATCTGGACGACGACCGGCTGCGGGATTTGGGCCTGACGCCGGCGCAAGCCGCCCGCGAGGCCGCGCGCCCGTTCTGGGATCTGTCCTGACACAGCCTGTACGAAACCGCACAAATTCAGCCCTATACCCGCCCGGTTGCTATTGAAAATCGGGGCAGACATGCCAATATCGGACCCAAGGAAGGTATGGCGCGTCCACCGTGGCGCGTCGCATCTGTTCAGACAACAATATCACCCTTGGAGGGACCAAATGGCTGACTATAGAAACCCGCAGATGACAGCGGCTGCTGGCGTCCGCACGGCAGCGATCGACGAAGGGCTGCGCGCCCACATGAACAAGGTTTACGGGCTGATGTCCGGCGGCCTGTTCCTTACGTTCCTTGCCGCCTGGGCCATCGGCTCGATGACGGTTTCGACCATCCCGACGGAATACCAGATCGGCGCGAACCAGTACCTCACCGACCTGGGGGCGACACTCTATCTTAGCCCGCTCAAATGGGTGCTGATGTTCCTGCCGCTCGCCATGGTGTTTCTGTTCGGCGCGATGATCAACCGTATCTCCGCCGCCGGCGCTCAGCTGTTCTTCTACACCTTCGCGGCCGCCATGGGCGTGTCGATCTCCTGGATCTTCGTGGCCTTCACCGGCACATCCATCGCGCAGGTCTTCCTGATCACCTCGATCGCCTTCGCGGGCCTGTCGCTCTGGGGCTACACCACAAAACGTGACATCTCCGGCTGGGGCAGCTTCCTGATCATGGGCGTGATCGGTCTGATCGTGGCCTCCATCGTCAACATCTGGCTGCAGTCGGATGCGCTTGGCTGGGCCGTGTCGATCATCGGCCTGTTGATCTTCGCGGGCCTGACCGCCTATGACACCCAGCGCATCAAGGGCGAATATGTGGCCCATGCGGCGCATGGCGATCAGGAATGGCTGGCGAAATCCGCGATCATGGGCTCGTTGAGCCTCTACATCAACTTCATCAACATGTTCATGTTCCTGCTGCAAATGCTCGGCAGCCGCGAATAAAGCCGGACCATCCGCATTCCAAAGGGTCGCCTTCGGGCGGCCCTTTTTCGTTCAGCCCCATCTTTGTTTTAGAAATATCCCGGGGGAGTCGCGCAAGCGACGGGGGCAGCGCCCCCTCCTTCCTGCATAAACCACCCCACAACGAAAACGGGCCGCCGCAGATGTCCATCTGGGCGACCCGTCTCGTAAGGGTGAAAGCGATCTTACTTGATCTTGCCTTCCTTGTATTCAACGTGCTTGCGGATGACGGGGTCATACTTGTTGACGACCATCTTCTCGGTCATCGTGCGCGCGTTCTTCTTGGTCACATAGAAGTGGCCGGTGCCTGCGGTGGAGTTCAGGCGGATTTTGATCGTGGTTGGCTTCGCCATGGTCTCTCTCCGGGTTTTGCGCGCGACTGTCGCCCGCGTGAATTCATCTGAAGCCCGCCTTCTAAGCGGTTTGGCGGGTGAGTCAACAGCAAACGGCGCGTTAGACGCCTTCGGATGAGGATGCCCAAAGATTGAGCCCCTTATCGCTGGCGTATGTGTCGATTTCTTCCAGCTCCGCAGCGGAGAATTCGAGGTTCATCACCGCGCCTGCGCAATCCTCGATCTGGCTGGGTTTCGACGCGCCGATCAGCGCCGTGGTGATGCCTTCGTTGCGCAGCACCCAGGCCACCGCCATTTGCGCAAGGGTCTGGCCGCGCGCCTCTGCGATCCGGTTCAGGCCCTTGAGCGCCTCGATCATCTCCTCGGTGATCATGTCCGCATCCAATGAGCTGTCCTGCGCCGCGCGGCTGCCCTCGGGGATGCCGCCAAGGTATTTCTTCGTCAGCAGCCCCTGCGCCAGCGGCGTGAACGCGATAGAGCCGATGCCCAACTCCTGAAGCGTTTCTTTCAACCCGTCCCGTTCGACCCAGCGGTTGAGCATGTTGTAGGCGGGCTGGTGAATCAAGCAAGGTGTCCCGAGGTCCTTGAGAATCGCAGCCGCTTCGCGGGTGCGTTCGGAATTGTAGGACGAGATGCCCACATAAAGCGCACGACCCGACTTCACGATATGATCCAGCGCGCCCATGGTCTCTTCCAGCGGGGTCTCGGGGTCGAACCGGTGCGAGTAGAAGATGTCGACGTAATCGACGCCCAGCCGGTCCAAGGACTGGTCACAGGACGCGATCAGATACTTGCGGCTCCCCCATTCGCCATAGGGCCCTTCCCACATGTCATAGCCCGCCTTGGACGAGATGATCAGTTCATCCCGGTAGCCCGCGAAATCCGTGCGCAGGATCTCGCCAAAAGCCTCTTCAGCGCTGCCTGCGGGGGGGCCGTAGTTGTTGGCAAGGTCGAAATGGGTGATGCCGTGATCGAACGCGGTCTGGCACATCTCGCGCTTGATCTGGTGCGGCGTGCCCTCTCCGAAGTTGTGCCACAGGCCGAAGGACACGGCCGGCAGCTTGAGGCCGGATTTGCCACAGCGGCGATAGATCATGCGGTCATAGCGGTCAGCGGCGGGGGTATAGGTCATAGGTGGTCTCCTTTGCAGGACTTGTGCGGCAGAGGGCGGCAAAGTGCAACCTTGGGCGGCGTGTGGTCGCCGTTGTCGGCTTGGGGCACGTGGGTTGTGCCTTAACACCCGAGTACGCCGCGCATTTGCTTTGCAAACGCGCTTTGCGCACACGTTTTTCTGGACCTTCGTCCAGAAAAACGCGGAGGATCTATAAGCCGGATTTTGTTCCTTGTGAGCCGTAACCCGCAATTCGATGACCATTCATCTTAGGCGACAGTTGCCTGCCGCCCTCTAGCTGCCAACCCGGACCTGCTCGGATCAAGACGATCCTGTGGTTGCCCACGCGCGGCCCCTATTTGGCATTGCTCCCGGTGGGGCTTGCCATGCCAGCGATGTTGCCACCGCCGCGGTGGGCTCTTACCCCACCGTTTCACCCTGACCTGCCACAGGTTTCCATCGGCGAACCTCTGGTGTGACAGGCGGTCTGTTCTCTGTGGCGCTCTCCGTCAGGTTGCCCTGCCCGGGCGTTACCCGGCACCGTGTCTTGATGGAGTCCGGACTTTCCTCGAACGGGTTGCCCCGCCCGCGGCCATCCAATCCTCCGCGCATAGTCGACCTAAGAGGTCCGCGCCTCCAGCGCAACAGGAAAGCGCGCGGCCAGCTGTGCCGCGATTGCGCAATCCCAACCGTCGATCGGCCCCTCATGCCCCTGCCGGTGGCGCAACCGCAGCGCGGGCAAAAGGACGTCCGGGTCTGTGCTGGCGGTGTAGCCCGCCGTGGCAAGGTCGGACAGGAAGGCAGGAAGGTCGACCGTGCGGGCGTCGGGCGGGTCCACGGCGATGGCCATGCCGCCCCGCGCCAGCCGCGCCCAATCGAACCGTGGGCCGGGGTCCACCTTGCGGCCGGGGGCAAGATCAGAATGGCCGATCACCCGTTCGGGCGGGACCGACCATCGCGCCATGATGTCCGGCAACAGGGTTTCGAGCGCATCCATCAGCGGGGCCGAAAACGGAGAGGCGCCGTCGTTGGACAGCTCGATCCCGATGGAGCGGGAATTGACATCCTCGACCCCGCCCCAAGCCCCGGCACCGGCGTGCCACGCGCGCTTGTCCTCATCCACCAGCTGCACGACCTCGCCCTGCGGGGAAATCAGATAATGGGCCGAGACTTCGGCATCTTCGTTGCACAGCCAGTCCCGCGCGGCGGTCCAATCGGGCATGGCGGTGTAATGCAGGACGATGATGTCCGGGGTCGCGCCGTTGCGACGGGCGCCGCAGTTCGGGGACCGGTGCAAGGGGATCAGTTCCGGACGACCGTGCGGAAGGCTTGCGGGTCCCAGCCACAGGCGAACCCGTCGCCATCGGGGTCCAGCCCCAACCGGTCGCGCTGCGGCCCGCCGCGCACAAGGAAATCGCGCTGCGCTTCGTCGGCGGTCCGGTATTTCGCACAGTTGCGCGCGAATCGGCCCTCGGTCGAGAAAATCGAGCGGCTGAACACCGGCTGGCCTTTCTCGTTGGGCGCCTGCAGCGCGTATTGCACGATGTTCGGCTCAACCTGTCCGTTGCGCACCGGCAGCGCCTCGGCTTCGAGCACCTGATAGGCAGCGGCCATGCGGGCGCGCCGCTCGGCGTCGGACTCGATGCTTTCGCGGTCGGTGACCGCTTCGAAGTCCTGCTCATCGGAGATCTGCGGGTTTGATCCCACGGGTGCGGCTGGTGCGGTCGCCCCTGCTGTCGCTGAGGCTGTGGCGGCGGGGGCGGACGTCACCGCAGGGGTGGGAGAGGCCGCAGCTTGGGTGTTGATCCCCGCGGCGGCGAGGTCGGCGCTTGTGACGCCCCCGTCATCTTGGGATTGCGCCGTTGGAGCAGACGTCGCCGTCGGAGGCACGATAGCCTGACCTGCGGGCGGCTCGACGCCGCGCAACGCGGCTTCACGCTGTGCGCGCTCAACCTCGTATTGCGCATAATCGCCAAAACCCACGCCCGCGCCGCTGTCCGGGACCTGCGGCGCGCAGGCCGCCATCGTGACAATGCCAACACCAAGAAGAGCGAATGCTTTCATATGCTTATCCAAAGCCTGAACCGGTTTCCCGCCACCCCTGACGGGACAGCATTGGGCGGTTTACCACCAACGGGCCGGTTTGGCCACAAATTGCGCTGCCTGCTCAAGCGCGTAGGCAGTATTCAGCAAATCACCCTCTTCCCACGGGCGACCGATCAGTTGCAGCCCAAGGGGCAATCCGTCCTTGTCGACGCCGGTGGGCACCGAAATTCCCGGCAGACCGGCAAGGTTGACCGTCACCGTGAAGACGTCGTTGAGGTACATCTGGATCGGGTCGGCGTCGATCATCTCACCCAAGCCGAAGGCCGCTGACGGCGTGGCGGGCGTCAGGATCGCGTCGATCCCGTCGGCGAAGACCGCCTCGAAGTCGCGTTTGATCAGCGCGCGCACTTTGCGGGCGCGGTTGTAGTAGGCGTCGTAGAACCCGGCGCTGAGCACATAGGTCCCGACCATGACGCGGCGCTTGACCTCATCCCCGAAGCCTTCGGCGCGGGTCTTTTCGTACATCTCGGTGATGCCGTCGCCCGCGTCCAGCTTGGCGCGGTGGCCAAAGCGCACCCCGTCATAGCGGGCAAGGTTGGACGAAGCTTCGGCCGGCGCGATCACGTAATAGGCCGGCAGCGCGTATTTGGTATGCGGCAGCGAGATGTCGACGATCTTCGCGCCTGCGTCCTTCAGCATCGCGGTGCCATCTTCCCACAACTTTTCAATCGCTTCTGGGGTGCCCTCCATGCGGTATTCCTTGGGAATCCCGATGGTCTTGCCGCGAATGTCGCCGGTCAGCATGGCTTCGAAATCCGGCACCGGCAGGTCGGCACTGGTGCTGTCCTTGGGATCGTGACCGGACATCGCGCCCAGCAGGATCGCCGCGTCACGCACGTCTTTGGTCATCGGGCCCGCCTGATCCAGCGAGCTTGCAAAGGCGACGATGCCCCAGCGCGACACCCGGCCATAGGTCGGCTTGATGCCGGTGATGCCGGTGAAAGCCGCAGGCTGCCGGATCGAGCCGCCGGTGTCGGTGCCCGTGGCCCCCAGACACAGGTCCGCCGCAACCGCCGCAGCCGAGCCCCCGGACGAGCCGCCGGGCGTCAAATACGCTTCATCCCCGCTGCGCCGCCAGGGGTTCACCGCATTGCCGTAAACGCTGGTTTCATTGGACGAGCCCATGGCGAATTCGTCCATGTTCAACTTGCCCAGCATCACCGCGCCCGCGTTGAACAACTGGTTGGTCACGGTGGATTCATATTCCGGCTTGAACCCGTCCAGAATGCCCGAAGCCGCCTGCGTCGGCACGCCCTTGGTGCAGAACAGGTCCTTGATCCCCAGCGGAATCCCGTTGAGGTCGGCCCCGTCGTGGCCCCGCGCGTCGGCGGCCTTCGCCTGCTCCAGCGCGATTTCGGGGGTCTTGTGGACGAATGCGCCCAACGCATCCGCCTGTTCGATTTGCGACAGGCAGCTTTCGGTCAGCTCGACCGCCGTCACCTCGCCCTTGCGCAGGGCGTCACGGGCGGCGGCGATGGTCATGTTGTTGAGGTTGCTCATTATTCCACCACCTTCGGCACGGCAAAAAATCCTTCACGGGCATCGGGCGCATTGGCCAACACGGCTTCTTGCTGGTTGCCGTCCGTGACCACGTCATCGCGACGTTTCAGACGCTGCGGCGTGACCGAGGTCATCGGCTCGACCCCGTCCACGTCCACCTCGGCCAGCTGTTCGACAAAATCGAGGATCGCACCGAATTCCTGCGCCAGCTCCGGCAGGTCATCCTCAGGCACCTGAATGCGGGCCAGTTTGGCCACGCGGCGGGCGGTTTCCGTGTCGATGGACATGGGAGTCTCCGTCATTGAAAAGTTGGCTTTGCTTTACCTGCGGGGCGGCGCGGCTTCAACCCGGCATGCGCGGGGTGGCTTTGACGGGGCAGCGGCCTATGATTCTGTCCTGAACGTCATCACAGGAGGATCAGATGCAAATCACATGGTTGGGCCATTCGGGATTCCGGATCGAGATCGAGGACGCGGTTCTGTTGATCGACCCCTGGCTGACGGGCAATCCGTCCTTTCCGCAAGAGCGGCGGGCCGAGGCAATCGATGGTGCCACGCATATCTGCCTGACCCACGGGCACGGCGACCACGCCTCGGACGCGCGTAAGATCGGTGCAGAGCTGGATATTCCCATCGCCTGCATCCACGAGATCGCCGAAATCTGGGGCGACGGGACGCTGGGCTTCGGCAAGGGCGGCACCCTTGATCTGAACGGCGCGAAGGTCACGATGGTCAACGCGACGCATTCCTCCTCGCTGGACTTTGGCGAGGGCGGGCCGCGCTATGCAGGGGGTGAAGCGGGTTTCATGATCGCGGGCGATGGTCATGTGATTTATGTCTCGGGCGACACCGACATCATGGCCGACATGGACTGGATGGGGGATTATCACAAACCCGACATCGGGATTCTGGCCTGTGGCGGGCATTTCACCATGGACATGGACCGCGCCGCCTATGCCGCGAAACGGTATTTCGATTTCAAAACGGTGATTCCGTGCCACTTCGGCACCTTCGATCTGCTGGCGCAATCGGTCGAGCCTTTGGCCGCCGCGCTGTCCGGCGTCGATGTGCGCACGCCCAAGGTTCTGGAGCCGATGACGTTCTGACGCACCGCCGGTCAGCGGCGAGCGGCGAAGAACCCGGTCAGAAGCGCCTCGCACTCCGGCGCCGACAACCCGTCATAGACTTCGGGGGCGTGGTGGCATTGCGGATGCGCGAACACCCGCGGGCCCTGTGCCACGCCGCCAGACTTTGGGTCGGACGCGCCATAATAGAGCCGCCCGATCCGCGCGTTCGAAATCGCCGCCGCGCACATGGGACAGGGTTCCAGCGTCACATAGAGCGCATGATCGGTCAGCCGCTCTTGCCCCAACGCGGCGCAGGCGGCCCGAATGGCGAGCATCTCCGCATGGGCGGTGGGGTCGTGCAACTCGCGCGTGCGGTTTCCGGCGCGGGCGACCACCTGCCCCGTGGGGGCGACGATGACGGCCCCCACCGGCACCTCACCCCGCGCGGCGGCGGCGCGGGCCTCCTCAAGGGCGGTGTCCATGTGACTGCGGAAACTCATGCAGGTAGATGGGCCGGGGGTGGTGGTTTTGGCAAGGGGCGGATTTGAGGTATTTGGGAACCAGAGAAGCAGGGAACCGCGCGCGCGGCCGGGCCGCTGCGCGGGTTGCGCGGGCGGATGACGGTTGCGCGAGGGGCGCGGAGGCTCTAGGGCCATGGCATGACAGATAAGAGCGAAAATCCCGTGCCCGGCGACCGGATCGCCAAAGTGCTTGCCCGCGCGGGCGTCGCCAGCCGCCGCGAATGCGAAAAGATCATTGAGGCGGGTCGGGTGAGTGTGAACGGCAAGACCGTGTTGACCCCCGCCCTCAACGTCATGGCAACGGACCGGATTTTGGTGGACGGCAAACCGCTGGCCGAGAAAGAGCCGCCGCGCATCTGGATGTATCACAAGCCCGCCGGGTTGGTGACCACCGAGCGCGACGAGAAGGGCCGCAAAACGGTGTTCGACGCCCTGCCCCCGGACATGCCGCGGGTGATGTCGGTCGGTCGGCTTGATCTGAACTCGGAAGGGTTGTTGCTGCTCACCAACGACGGTGAATTGAAACGCAAGATGGAACTGCCCACCACCGGCTGGCTGCGCCGCTACCGGGTGCGGATCAAGGGCACCTTGTCGGAGGCCAAGCTGGACGAATTGCGCGCGGGGATCGAGGTGGACGGCGTGCGCTATGCCGGAGCCGAGGTCACGTTCGACCGCCAGCAAGGGGCGAATGCCTGGCTGACCATGGGATTGCGCGAAGGCAAGAACCGCGAGATTCGCCGCCTGATGGAGGCGCAGGGCGTGGTGGTGAACCGTCTATTGCGGATCAGCTATGGCCCGTTCCAGCTTGGCACTCTGCAACCGGGTGAGGTGGAAGAGGTCAAGCAGCGCGTGGTGCGCGACCAGCTTGGCCTGCGCGAGACGCCGAAGCCGCAGCGCACGCGCAAGCCCGCCAAGCCGCCGCGCGCCGGCAAACGCCCGCCAGCGGGCCGCCCAACGGGCAAGCCCCCCCGCAGATGAGCCTTGCCCCGTGACCGGTCCTGTGCATGGTTATACCGTGTCAAATCAAGGGGTCGGGATCATGGAAGTGCGCAAGGCGACGACGGCGCGGCCGGCACCGCTGGCCCCTTGCTGCGGTCATCGGGGTCGCAATTGGCGGCTCCACGCCCTATCTCTTCTGCTACACGACGCAAGGAAAGGTGGCCCGCGTGGCAAGAGTAGTAATCGGACTGTTGTTCGTTCTGGTCATCGTCGGACTGGCGGTGGCCGCCGGTCGGTTCCTGCAATCCACACGGGAGGCTGACGTGCCCGCGACCGCAAAGACCATATCCTATGTCCTGTTGATCATCCTGATGCTTGGCGTCGTGTCCGGCTGGCTTGGGGGGCTTTGAGCGTGGCGCAGAAATTCGGCGGAAAATACAGCCCTGACACCAACGCGCGGACCAGCACCGCGCGGCAGGCTGTGGCCGAGGCGCGGCAGGTGGATGCCGCCGGGGCCAAGGCCAATATCCTGTTCACCCCCGGCATCCTGCTGGCCTTTCTGTCGTTGAACGAAGGCGCATTGGGCTTGATGCTGGGCTTGGGCGGCGCGGCTGTTTTGACCCTCGCGGCCTGGCTCACCCGGGACGGGTTGCGCGCGGCGGCGGCCTATGACCAGCGCAAGGTGGCCCGCAAGCCGAGCATTCCGCGCAAGCTCTTCGGCTCTGTCTTGACCGGGGCGGGCATCGCGGCTGCGTCTTTGTCGAACGATCCAGCCGTGCTCGCGGCCGTGCTTTATGGCGTGGCGGCGGGGGGCTTGCACATGCTGGCCTTCGGCATCGATCCCATGCGCGACAAGCGGATGGAGGGCGTGGACACTTTCCAGCAGGATCGCGTGGCCCGCGTCGTCGATCAGGCCGAAGCGCATTTGGCTGCCATGCGTGACCATATCGCCAGCATCGGCGACCGAGCGCTCATTGTACGCACGGCGCAGTTTCAAGCCGCGGCCCGCAAGATGATCCGAACCGTCGAGGAAGACCCCCGCGACCTGACCGGCGCACGCAAGTTTCTCGGCGTCTATCTGATGGGCGCGCGGGATGCGGCGGCCAAATTCGCCGATCTCTACAAACGTCAGCGTGACCCGGACGCGCGCGCGGAGTTCGAAGCGCTCCTCACCGATCTGGAAGAAAATTTCGCCGCGCGGACCGACAAGCTGCTGCTGGACGATCGTAGCGACATGGATATTGAAATCAAGGTGCTGCGGGACAGATTGCAGCGTGAAGGTCTTTAGCGGCCAAACAAGGGGGACATCATGTCTGAGACTGTTGCAAAGAATATGGAAGCCGCGCAGGCGCAAATGAATGAAGTGGAAAAGGTGACTGCCGTGGTGCTTGCCGAGCCGAAGAACGAACTTGTCACGCTGGACGAGGCCGACGCGCCGACCAGCGCCGAGATCACCCGGCGGATGAACGAACTCGACATGACCGACACCGCGTCGATCATTTCGTTCGGATCCGCCGCACAGGCCGAATTGCAGGAAATCAGCCAATCGATGCTGCAAGGCGTGCGCAACAAGGACGTGGGCCCCGCGGGCGACAGCCTGCGCGAGATTGTGACCACGATCCGCGGCTTCAACGTCAACGAGCTTGATGTGCGGCGCAAGCTGTCGTGGTGGGAAAAGCTTTTGGGGCGGGTATCACCGGCCGCCAAGTTCGCCGCCCGGTTCGAGGATGTGCAGGGCCAGATCGACAAGGTAACGGATGATCTTTTGCGGCATGAGCACGTGTTGCTGAAAGACATCGAAAGCCTTGATGTGCTCTACGACAAGACGCTGCGCTTCTATGATGAGTTGGGGCTCTACATCGCCGCCGGTGAAGAAAAACTCAAAGAGCTTGACGCCACGACCATCCCTGCGAAGGAAGCCGAGGTCGAAGCCGCCCCCGATGAAGGGGTGATGAAGGCGCAGGAATTGCGCGATCTGCGCGCGGCCCGCGATGACCTTGAGCGGCGCGTCCACGACCTCAAACTGACCCGTCAGGTGACCATGCAGTCGCTGCCCAGCATCCGGCTGGTGCAGGAGAACGACAAATCGCTGGTGACCAAGATCAACTCGACCCTGCTCAACACCGTCCCCCTGTGGGAGACGCAGCTGGCGCAGGCGGTCACGATCCAGCGCTCCTCCGAGGCGGCCGTCGCCGTGCGTGAGGCGAACGATCTGACCAATGAACTGTTGACCGCCAATGCCGAGAACCTGCGGCAGGCGAACAAGACGATCCGCACCGAGATGGAGCGCGGCGTCTTCGACATCGAAGCGATCAAACAGGCCAACGCGGACCTGATCGGCACCATCGAGGAAAGCCTGCAGATCGCCGACGAGGGCAAGCGCAAGCGGGCCGAGGCGGAGAAAGAGCTTGAGACGATGGAAGCCGAATTGAAGAAGACGTTGTCCTCGGCCAAGGCCAGCGGCACCGCGTCGGGCCATTCGATCGCGGCGTCAGCGGGCGAGGCTTAAGGCGTGACCACGGCGGGGCGCAGCAGAGCAACGAACGGTTGGGCCTTCGCGGCCCTTCTGGCGCTGGTCGGCTGTGACACGACCCCGCCCGAGGTCTCATCACCGGTGCCACCGTCTCGCCCGCCGGTTGCGGTGACACCTCCCCAGCCCCCCGCCCGCCCCGCGACCCGGTCCGAGGACAGCCGCGCCCTTTCGGCGTATTTCCAACGGGTGCAGGACGACCTCTTGGCGCGGGGCCTGTTGCGCACGGATGGCGGCGGGCCGGACACGGCCTTTACCGATACCACGCTCGCACGCAACTTCGTGCAGATCGCGCTGTTTGATGAATTCGTCATGACCGATCAGGGTCTGCGGGCCGAGGCCACCGTGAGCCGGCTGCGGCGCTGGGAACAGCCCGTGCGATTCGCGGTCGAGTTCGGCGCCACGGTGCCCGAAGACCAGCGCAT
Source organism: Thalassorhabdomicrobium marinisediminis (assembly GCF_003072065.1). Taxonomy (GTDB): domain Bacteria; phylum Pseudomonadota; class Alphaproteobacteria; order Rhodobacterales; family Rhodobacteraceae; genus Octadecabacter; species Octadecabacter marinisediminis. The sequence continues at coordinate 61,278 of NZ_QCYG01000004.1, read as the reverse complement.
ACAGGACCGCAACACCATCGGCAGCTACGTATCGCGGCTGGCGCGGGTCACGGGGCACCCCATGCGCGTGACCCAAAGCGATCCGAACTTCCACGTGCTGATCCTCAATGAGGATGACCGGCTGAACTACGACGCACGTCTGCGCACCCTGATCCCCGGCATCAACGAGGCCAGCGTGCGCGCCTTCATGGACGTGCCCCGCGACACCATGTGCCTCGTGCTGGCCTTCAGCCAGAACAACAGCCCCGAATATTCCCGCGCGGTGGCGCTGATCCGGGGGGAGCATCCGGATCTGATGCGGTTGGCCTGCGTGCACGAAGAACTCGCACAGGGTCTCGGGCTGGCCAACGACAGCCCCCACGCCCGCCCCAGCATCTTCAACGATGATGAGGAATTCGGCCTGCTGACGACGCACGATGAATTGCTGCTGCGGATGCTTTACGATGACCGCCTGAAGACCGGCATGGCCGAGGCCGAAGCCGCCCCCATCGCCCGGAGGATCGCGGCGGAACTGATGGACAGCGGGCCGTCCTGACCCCCGGGACCCGCGTGATATTTCAACCAAGGAGGGACGCCAAAGATGGGCATTCTCGATTTTCTTTCAGGCCAATTCATCGATGTCATTCACTGGACGGACGACACCCGCGACACGATGGTCTGGCGGTTTGAGCGGCACGGCCACGAGATCAAGTATGGCGCGAAGCTTACCGTGCGCGAAGGTCAGGCGGCGGTTTTCGTGCATGAGGGGCAGTTGGCGGATGTGTTCACGCCCGGGCTTTATATGCTCGAGACCAACAACATGCCGATCATGACCACCTTGCAGCACTGGGACCACGGGTTCCAGAGCCCCTTCAAGTCCGAGATCTATTTCGTCAACACCACGCGGTTCAATGACCTCAAATGGGGCACCAAGAACCCGATCATGCTGCGCGATCCCGAATTCGGCCCCACGCGCATTCGCGCCTTCGGCACCTATTCGGTCAAGGTCAGCGATCCCGCCCGCTTCCTGACGGAAATCGTTGGCACCGATGGCGAATTCACCATGGACGAGATCAGCTTTCAGGTGCGCAATATCATCGTGCAGGAGTTCAGTCGCGTGATCGCCGCAAGCGGTATTCCGGTGCTGGACATGGCTGCGAACACCCGCGATCTGGGCAAGCTCGTGGCCGGGGCCATCGCCGATACGGTCGCGCAATACGGCATCACGATCCCCGAGCTCTATATCGAGAACATCAGTCTCCCGCCGGCAGTCGAAGCGGCGCTGGACACGCGCACTTCGCGCGGGCTGACGGGCGATCTGGACGCGCATATGCAATACGCAGCCGCCGAGGCCCTGCGCAAAGGGGGCGAGGCATCGGGCGCGATGGGCGCGGGACTGGGCGCGGGGATGGGCATGGCGATGGCCGGGCAGATGGCGAACCCTTGGGCCCGTGCAGCCGGCGGCGCCCCCGCCGCTGCGGCCCCGCCGCCGCCGCCGGTCGAACACGTCTGGCACACCGCCGAGGGTGGCAAGACCAAGGGGCCATTCTCGAAAGCGGATATGGGCCGGATGGCCGCCGAAGGCACGCTGACCCGCGGCACCCACGTCTGGACCGCCGGGCAGGACGGCTGGAAGACCGCCAACGAGGTGCCGGAACTGGCGCAACTGTTCACCGTGATGCCACCGCCGCCCCCGGGCGCTTGAAGAGTCTGCTAAGGCAACGCCGCCCCGCCGGGGGTGGCGTTGCCCGTCCTGAACCGGCGCGCCGCTAAAATCACCCCGCCCGTGCGCTCCAACCAGTGGCCCCGCCGCCCATTCACCGCTATCGTCTGCCCATGGAAACGTTCGACACGCCCGATGCGCCCCCCGCCCCGACCAAGGAATACCGGTTTCCCTGCGACAATTGTGGCGCGGACATGCGCTTTGATCCCGGTCAGGACCGCTTGATCTGCGACCACTGCGGCAACACACATGAAATCACCGAAGGGCCCTGGCGCGGCGGCAGCCTTGTCGAGCTGGACTTTCGCAGCGCCATCGACGGCAACGTCCCCGAAGCCGAGATCGAGGAAACCCGCGTCACCCAATGCCCCAACTGCGGCGCCCAGATCGAGTTCGAGGCCGATGTCCACAGCACCGAATGCCCCTTCTGTGCGACCCCGCTGGTGGCCGACACGGGCATTCACCGACACATTAAGCCCAAGGGCCTGCTGCCCTTTGCCTTTGACGAAGCGCAAGCACGCAAACATCTGACCGACTGGCTTGGTGGGCTGTGGTTTGCGCCGAATGGCGTGCAGCAATACGCGCGCAAGGGGCGGCGGATGAACGGCATCTATGTCCCCTACTGGACCTTCGATGCCGACACCCAAAGCCAATACAGCGGCCAGCGCGGCACCTACTACTACCAGACGCGCACGGTCATGCGCGACGGCAAACGCCAGCAGGTCCGCGTGCGCAAGACCCGCTGGCGCAGCGTGACCGGACGCGTGGCGCGGTTCTTTGACGATGTGCTTGTCCTCGGCTCACACAGCCTGCCCAAACAATACACCGACGCGCTCGAGCCTTGGGACCTCTCGGCGATGGAGCCCTATCAGCCGGAATTTCTCGCCGGCTTCCGCGCCGAAGGCTATCAGGTCGAGCTGGAAGAGGCCTTCAAGGAGGCCCGCGTGAAGATGGACCAGATCATTCATCGTGACGTGAAGTTCGACATCGGCGGCGACACCCAGCGCGTGGCCTCGGTCGACACGCGGATCGGCACGCTCACCTTCAAGCACGTGCTCCTGCCGGTCTGGATGGCGGCTTACAAATATCAGGGCAAGACCTACCGCTTCGTCGTCAACGGGCGCACGGGACTGGTGCAGGGCGAACGCCCCTACTCGGCGGTCAAGATCGCTTTTGCCGTGATCCTCGGGCTGATCGTCGCCGGTGCGGTCGGGTTCGTCATGGCGAACAGCCAATGACCCGAACCGTCGACAAAGCCCGCGTCTTGCAGCGCGGTGCGACAGGGGTCCGGGCATGAGGGCGCTGATCCAACGGGTCACGCAGGCGCAGGTGCATGTGGATGGCGCGCTGGTCGGGCAATGCGGCCCGGGCGTTCTGGTTCTGGTCTGCGCAATGCAGGGCGACGGGGACGCGCTGCCCGCCAAACTCGCCGCGAAAATCTCCAAACTGCGCATCTTCAAGGACGATGAAGGCCGCATGAACCGCTCGCTTGTGGACATAGGCGGCGAAGCTCTGGTCATCAGCCAGTTCACGCTGGCCGCCGACACGTCACGCGGCAACCGCCCCGGCTTTTCTGCGGCCGCCGCCCCGGCCGAGGGCGAACGTCTTTATGAAGCCTTCGCCGCCGAACTTGGCAAGCATGTCCCGACCCAGACCGGTCGGTTCGGCGCCGACATGGCGGTGAGCCTTGTGAACGACGGCCCCGTCACGATCTGGCTGGACACCGATACCTAACCGCGCAGCCGCGCGACCATCGACATCACCAGAAACAACGCAGCTGCACCGCAAATAATCGACGGCCCTGCCGGGGTGCCCAGCGTCCGCGCCGCGAACAACCCGCCGATAGCGGCCGCGATGCCGATCAGGGTGGCCAAAGCCGCCATCGCTTCGGGCCCCCGGGCGATGAGCCGCGCGGCGGCAGCCGGGATCACCAGCATCGCCGTGATCAGCAAGGCCCCGACGACCTTGATCGACACGGCCACCACGGCGGCGATCAACAGCGTGAGCATCAACCGGTCGCGCTTCGGGTTCAACCCCGAGGCATAGGCAAGATCGCCTGACAGCACCTCCGCCAGCAGCGCCTGCCAGCGCCACGCCAGCAGGCCCAGAACCACCGCCGCCCCGATCCAGATCACCGCAAGGTCCAGCGGCCGGACCACCAGAATGTCCCCGAACAGATAGGCGTCAAGGTTCACCCGCGCCTGCGGCAAGAGAGAGACCGTCACCAGCCCCAGCGCCAACGCACTGTGCGACAGGACCCCCAAAAGACTGTCCGGCGTGATCGTGTCACTGGCATAGGTGCCCACCAGCACCCCCATCGCCAGCGCCACGATCAGAACGCCCAGCGGCACCCAGACCGAGAACGCAAGCGCCAGTGCTACGCCCAGAATGGCGGCATGAGCCGTCGCATCGCCGAAATAGGCCATGCGCCGCCAGACCACGAAACAGCCCAGCGCGCCGCAGGCCAGCGCCGTGCCCACGGCAGCCAGCACCGCGCGCACCATGAAATCGTCCAGCAAGCTCATGCGCCGTGGTCTCCGTGATCGTGGCAGGGGGCGTCCGCGTGCCCATGGGGATGATCGTGCGCGTGGTCATGCTCGTGCCGATACAGCGCCAGCGCCCCGCCTGTCCCCGTGCCGAACAGCTCGCGGTAGGCGGGCGCAGCGGTGACCACATCGGGCGTGCCTTCGCAGCAGATGTGCCCGTTGAGACAGATCACCCGGTCCGTGGCCGACATCACAACGTGCAATTCGTGACTGACCATCAGCACTGCGCAGCCCATCTCATCGCGCAGCGCTTCGATCAGCCGGTAAAAGGACGCAGACGCCGGTTGATCCAACCCCTGCGTCGGCTCATCCAGCACCAGCAGGTGCGGCGCGTTCAGGATGGCCCGCGCCAGCAGCACCCGTTGCAACTGCCCCCCCGAGAGGCCCGCAAGCTGGCGCTGCTCCAGAGCTTCGACCCCGGTGCGCGCCAAAGCGGCCCGCGCCGCCGCCCGCCCGACCCGATTGGGCAGGTTGAGGAACCGCCGCACGGTCATCGGCAACGCACGGTCGATATGCAACGTCTGCGGCACATAGCCGATCCGAAGCCCCGGCCTGCGGGTGATCCGCCCCGCTTGCAAAGGCACCGCCCCGATCAGCGCCCGCATCAGCGTGGATTTGCCCGATCCGTTCGGCCCGACGACGGTGACGATCTCACGCGCTTCCAGCGCCAGTGACACCCCGAACAGGGCGCGTGTGCCGCCGTTGCGCACCTCGATATTCTCGGCCGTGATCAAGGACATCAGACCGCCTGACAGGCGGGGCACAGGCCCTCGACCTCGAGCACCGTGCGCTCGATGCGAAAGCCTGCCGCCGCAGCCGAGCGGTGCAGCGCCGCATCGGCCTCACCCTCGGCCACCGTGCCGCAGCCGTTGCAGATCATGAAGGCCGGATCATGGGCCGCGCCGGGGCGGGAACAGGCGACGAAGGCGTTCAACCGCTCGACCCGGTGCGCCAACCCCGCATCGACCAGAAACCCCAAAGCGCGATAGGCGACGGGCGGCTTCGAGCCGAAGCCCTCGGCATCCAGTCGCGCCAGCACCTCATAAGCGCCCATCGCTTCGTGCGCCTCGAGCAGGATCTCCAACGTGCGACGCCGCACCGGCGTCAGACGCAAACCGTCCGCGGCACAGGTGGCCACGGCTTCAGTCAGAGCGTCACGCACGCAGGCTCTGTGGTCATGATCTCGAAATTCGGTTCCGTGTGCTTTTGTCACCGTCGCCTCTTGTGATGTTATAACGTATCATTTATAGCCGCCCCACCGATCCATGACAAGAGGTTTCCATGCGCCCCCTGCTTCCCCTACTTCTCGCCGTTCTCCCCTCACTCACCCGGGCCGAGCCCCTGCGGATCGTCACCGACATCGCCCCGGTGCACTCCCTTATCAGCCAGATCGCGGGGGACGCCGCCGAGGTCGAACTGTTGGTGGACGGCGCGAGCTCGGCCCATCATTTCCAGTTCACCTTCCGTCAGGCCGAGGCTTTGCAGACGGCGGACCTTATCATCTGGATGGGCCCTGCCCTGACACCTTGGCTGGACGATGCGCTGACCTCGCTGGCGCCTGAGGCTGCGCAGCTCACCCTGTTGGAAGCGCCCGGCTGGACGCCGCTTACAGTGCAGGACCGCACAGCAGAGGCGGACCATGCGGACGACCACGACCATTCGCACGACCACGCGCACAACCATGAAGCGGGTCAGATCGACCCCCATGCTTGGCTCGATCCGCAGATTGCCGCCCACTGGGTGCAGCATGTGCAGGACGCATTGGTCACAGCCGACCCGGACAACGCGGAACGCTACGCCCAGAACGCCGAGACGACCCGCGCCAAGCTCGAGGCGCTGGACACCCGCATCGCCGCGCAACTCGCAGTCCTCCCCGACCGGGCCTTCGTCGTGCCCCACGACGCCTTCCAGTATTTCGGCGCCCGCTATGACCGGCCTGCTGCAGGAGTTGTCACGCTCGTAGATGACCAGCCGCCGACGCCCGACCGCCTAGCAGCACTGCAGAATCGCGTCCGCTCCGGCTCCATCGCCTGCGTGCTCACCGACATCGCCGCCTCCGACCGCTGGACCGCGCTGCTCACCGAAGGCACGGATGTGCGCACGGCGACCGTCGATCCCCTCGGCCGCACGCTCGACCCCGGACCGGACCACTATGAAAACACGCTCACCGCGCTGGCCGACGCCTATTCAAGCTGCATCGGCGACTAAGCCCTTCTCTGGTTCGCAAATACCTCAGGGGGGCGGGCGCCCCGCGCCCGGGGGGAGGATCCCCCCATCGCCCCGCTGCGGGTTTCCCCCAACGGACAAACCTTCCGCCCCGTCAGAAATCCGTCGGCGCGCCGCCTTCGGCTTTTCGGCGTGCCACGAAATCCTCCAGCTCGGACCGGATCGCGGCCTCCATCGGCGGCGCTTCGTAGTCGGCCAGAACCTCTTTGAAGATCCGGTGCGCCCGTTCCGCGGTCCAGATCGCGCCCGCCTCCTCCCAAGCCTCGAAATTGCGCCAGTCCGAAAGGAAGGGCTCATAGAACGCGTCTTCATACCGGTCCTGCGTGTGCTGAATGCCGAAGTAATGCCCGCTCGACCCCACTTCGCGGACCGCGTCGAAGGCGATCTCCCCTGGCCCGGTCGCCACCACGGCGGGCTCCATGTAGCGCTGGATCATCTGCACCACCTCGCAATCCATGACGAACTTCTCGGGCGAGGCGATGAGCCCGCCCTCAAGCCAGCCTGCCGCGTGATAGACCATGTTCGTGCCCGACTGGACGGCGGACCACAGGGAATTGGACGTCTCCCACATGGCCTGCCCGTCCGGGACATTGGCCGCACAGACGCCTGAAGCCCGCATCGGCAGGCCGTAGAACCGCGCCATCTGGCCCGTCATCTGCGTCGCGCGCATGTATTCCGGTGTCCCGAAGGCGGGCGCGCCGGATTTCATGTCGACATTGCTGGTGAAGGTGCCAAGGACGCAGGCCGCGCCGGGCCGGACATGCTGGAACAGCGCAATCGCCGACAGAGCCTCGGCGATTGACAGAGACACCGCGCCGGACAGGGTCACCGGCGCCATGGCGCCCGCCAGTGTAAACGGGGTCACCACCACCGCCTGCCCCCGCCGGATGCTGCGCAAGCAGCCGTCGATCATGGGAATGTCGTGCTTGAGCGGTGAGGTCGAGTTGATATTGGTGAACATCTTCGGGCTGGCTGCGAACTCCTCTTCGGTCCAGCCTCCGGAAATGCGCACCATCTCCATCACGTCCTCGATCCGTTCCGGCCCAAGCGAATAGGCGTGGGCGACCTTGTCCGTCAGGGTCAACTTGTCGAAGATCACGTCCAGATGCCGCACACTGGGGTGCACGTCCACCGGCTCTACCGGATAGCCGCCCGAGAAATGGATGCAGTTGAAATACTGGGTCAGCCGGTAGAAATTGGCGCATTGCGCGCGGCTGCCGCTGACCTTCTTGCCAATCTCGAGGTCGAAGTAATTGGGCGGTGAGGACACGTTGCCAAAGACCATATGCCCGCCGCCCAGCGTGATCCTGCGCTCCGGATTGCGCGGCGTGATGTCGAACTGCGCCGGCGCGCGGGCGACCATCTCCTGCACCCAATCCCGCCCCATCCGGACGTTGGTGCCCGCTACGGTGCAGCCTGCCTCTTTGAACAGCGCCAGCGCTTCGGGGTTGAGGAATTCGATGCCGATGTCCTCAAGGATCCGCATGGCCCCGTCATGGATCGCCTGCACGCCCTCTGCATCCAGAGGTTCAATCGGCCGGTCCAGATTGCGCGGCACCCGCCACGGTATCTGGTTCAGACCGCCGGTCCGGCGTTTGGCGGCAGTGGCGGCGCGGCCTCCGGCGCGGCGGCGTTTCGGGGCAGGTTCGCGGGGTGCGTCAGTCATGGCTGCAGGCTCCTGTGCGGGATACCTTGAGACTGACAGCGCAGCGGCGGCAGATGCGGCGCGATTTGCGACATTGCGTGTCGCATCCTGCGCGCGGGGGCGGCTAGAGGCCCAGCCAGCCCGGCAAATCGGCGATGCTGTCCAGCACAACATCCGCATGGGGGGCCAGATCGGCCCGCTCTGCCACGCCGGTCAGAACCGCCACCGTGACCATCCCCGCCGCGCGTCCGGCGTGCAGATCGTGGGTGCTGTCGCCCACCATGGCGCAGTGCTCGGGGCGCAATCCGGTCACGCGGCAGAACTCACGCAGCTGGCCCACCTCGGGCTTACCGCCGAAGCCGCTGTCAGACCCTGCGATGAAATCGAACAAGGCGCTGACCCGTGCCGCGTCCAGATGGGCGCGGGCAGGCGTTTCCGCGTCGTTGGTGGCGACCCCCAGCTTCAGCCCCGCCTGGCGCAGCCGGGTCAGGAAAGCGATAAGCGGCGTGGCCTCGACCTGCGGCGCGCGGGCGGCGGCGGCGTTGAACCGCGCGATCGCGGGGGCCGGGTCGGTGTCGGCCAGATGGGGCAAGGCCGCATCGACGACCTCGGACACCGTCGCCGCGATCACCAGACTGTCCTTGCGGAACCGGTCCTGCGCCAGATCATAGCCCAGCGCATCGGCCAGCGGTTGCAGACGCTCTGGCGCGCCTTCGGTCTCCGCATGCAGCAGATCCCGTGCCCAGGCCCGCCAGGTGGCGTTGAAATCGAACAGCGTGCCGTCCTTGTCGAAGACGATCCCCCGGATCGCCGAGCTGTCTATGTCCAATGCACTGCCTCCGCCCCCGGCAGCGCATAGCGTGCGGCCAAGGGATCCTCATATTTCAACTGGTTCGCATCGCAGAACGCGATCACCCAGGCATCGTCCATCGTCAGGAACTCCAGAACCGAGGCGAGGAACGCAGGATCTTTAGCCTGCGCGCGCAGTCCATCGGCCTGCGCCCCCGAGGCTCCAAGGAAGACCGACAGCAGATCATCGTCTTCGGCCAACCACCCCAGCGCAAGGATGGCGATATGTTCGGCGTGTTCAGGGCTCATTCAGGATCATTACCAAATCGGAAAGGGTTTCTTAACCATTCGTTGACAGACTTGACGCGTCCACCGCGTGACCCGTTCAAATCAGAGGATTGCAAGAATGGCCAGTGACATCCTTATCATGGATTGCGTCGCCACCAACCGGATCGTGCTCAAGGTCAAGCTCTTGGCCGCGCAATACCGCGTGCGTCCCTGCGCCACCTTGGGTGAGGCGCTGGAGGAGATTGAGGTGTCGAAGCCCGACCTTGTGATTCTGGACACCTGCTCCGAGACCGAGGCGGTGCTTGACGCGTTTCGCACCCTCAAGGCCACACCAGAAACCGCGCTCATCCCGGTGATCGCCACCGGCGGCTTCACCACCCCGCGCGACCGCGTCCTCGCGCTTGAGGCGGGTGCCGACGACGTTCTGACACGCCCCTTCGACGATCATATTTTGCAGGCTCGCTTGCGCAGCCTGCTGCGCGCCCGCGACGCCCGGCTTGAGCTGCAGTTGCGCGACGGCACCCGCAGCGCCCTTGGCTTTGCCGAGGCTGCAGGCTCCTACGTGGCTCCGGCGAGGCTGGTGGTGGCAAGTACCCACGCGAGCGTCGCGGACGGCACCGAAGCGCTGCGCCCCAGGCTGGCGAATACCCGCGTGACGCATCTGTCTTGCGACCAACTCGCATCGGACCTGCGAGCAGCGGCGCAGGCCGATGTCGTCGTGCTGGATCTGCGGCAAGGCCCATTCGACGACACGGCGTTCTACCGCTTGCTGTCCGATCTGCGCAGCCAGTCCGGCACCCGCCACGCCGCCATCCTCGCGCTGTTGCCGCCGGATGCGCAGCAGGCTGCAGCGATGGCGCTTGATCTGGGGGCGAACAACGTCGTCACAGCACAGGTCCACCGGGACGAGATTGCCCACCGCTGCGCCGTTCTGCTAAAATCGAAGCGTGAGGCTGACGCCCTGCGCCGAACGGTCAAAACCGGGCTTGAGGCTGCAATCATCGACCCGCTGACCGGCGTCTACAACCGCCGCTACGCCCTGCCCCATCTCTCGCGCCTGTCGCAAGAAAGTGAGGCATCGGGCCGGCAATTCGCGGTCATGGTTCTGGACCTCGACCACTTCAAAGCGGTGAACGACCAATATGGCCACGCGGCGGGGGATGAGGTTCTGCAGCAGGTGGCGGGCCGCCTGAAGGACAATCTGCGCGCGGTCGACCTGCTGGCCCGCATCGGGGGGGAAGAGTTTCTCGTCGCGATTCCCCACAGCGACGCCGCCCATGCCCGCCGCACCGCGGAACGCCTGTGCGCCCTGATCGGAGAGGCTCCGTTCTTCGTCGGCCCCGACCGGCAAGAGTTGCGCATTACCATGTCGGTCGGCGTCAGCCTGAACAGCGTTGACGATGCGTCGCAGGTTTTCGGCTCGGTCGATGAGGTGATGAGCGCTGCCGACGGCGCGCTCTACGCTGCGAAATCCGGCGGCCGCAACATGGTCAGCCTCGGCGCCGCTTGACCCCGACGCGCCACCGATCCCCGACGCGGTGCCGATCCGCCCCATGCACACCGACGCACCAAGGCCGGATCCTGCGCCGCCGCGACACTTTCACCCCTTTGCATCGCCCATCGGTCACGGCAAAAGGATCGGACCGACCGAGAGAGGATCCGATGACCCAGCCTGACACGCAATTGCCAAAGGCAACCGTCCCCGCCGTTGACCGCCCGACCAAGCCCGCGATGCTCAACGGTTATCGGCAAAAATGCCCCAACTGTGGTGAGGGTCAGCTTTTCACCGGCTACCTGAAAGTTGTCGACACCTGCGCGGTCTGTGATCAGGATCTGCACCACCACCGTGCGGACGACGGACCGGCCTATCTGACGATTCTGGTGGTCGGCCATGTGCTGGCGATTCTCATGCACGTGGGCTTCACCCAGTTCCGCCCCAACCCGATGGTCTTTGCCACGGTCTTGACGATTGTCTGCGTGGCGCTTTCCCTCTACCTTCTGCCGCGATTGAAAGGGGTGATCGTCGGCATCCAGTGGGCCCGACGCATGCACGGGTTCGGGCACAAGGCCTGACCGCAACGGAGGTCGGCAACGCGATGGAACAGGCACCGGACAAAACAGCGGTGCGCCCCGCCGCGACGGTCATCCTGCTGCGCAATCGCGCGACCGATCCCGCTGTCCTGATGGGCCAGCGCGGCGCGCGCGCTTCCTTCATGCCCAACAAATACGTCTTTCCCGGCGGCGCGGTGGACCCCGGCGACGCTGCGATTGATCTGTCACTGGCAGACCCAACGCTGACCCAGCTTGCAGACGCCAGCGCCGAGCCGCCCCATGCGCTGGCCGCCGCCGCGATACGCGAACTATGGGAAGAAACCGGGCAAATCCTTGGCCGCCCTGCCCCCTGGCCCGACGCGCCCCGTGGCTGGCGCGGCTTCGCAGCCACCGGCCACCGCCCCGACGGCACGGCGCTTGAGTTCATCTTCCGCGCGATCACCCCGCGCGGCCACAGTCGCCGTTTCGATGCGCGGTTCTTTCTGGCCGAGGCCGATCGGCTGGCCAGCGACCCCGATAACTTCACTCATGCAGAGGACGAATTGAAGCACCTGCACTGGGTCAGCCTGTCGCGGGTTCGGGCACTCGACCTGCCCTTCATCACCAAGGTGGTGCTGGCCGAGGTCGAGGCCTATCTCACCCGGGGCCCTGCGGCCACGGTGCCCTTCTTTCGCAACGATGACGAGGCGCATCTGGTCTCGCGCCTTGCCGGGCGCAGCCCGCTGGACTGACCGGCCTACCGCTTGCCGATGGCCGCGCCAGCCCCTTCGGGGCGGGGCAGGCTGTCGTGGGCCTTGGCCAAGCGCGCCAAGGGTTCGGCGACCTGCGGCGCGGGCACACTCGCGCGGCGGGTCTCAAGGCTCACGTGGATCAACATATGCTCGCCCGTGGCCAGCGCACGGTCGCCCTCATACATGGTGTGGAACAGATGCATCGTCTTGCCCGCACCGGACAGTACCTGCGTCTCGATCCGGATCCGCGCGCCGGCCCGCACCTCATCCAGATGGCGGATATGCGTCTCGGCGGTGAAATAGCTGCCGCCGTTTGCGATATATTCGGGCGTGCACCCGACGATCTGCATCAGACGGTCCGTCGCATCGCCAAAGGCCTGCAAATACCGCGCCTCGTTCATGTGGCCGTTGTAGTCGGTCCAGTCCAGCGGCACGGCGCGGTCCACGGTCAAAACCGGCCGCGCGGGATCGGCGATGTCGGACAGGGTGTCGGCGATGCGCCCCGCCGCTTGCAGCGTCTTGTCATGGCCCTTAAGCACCGCGCCCGCGCCCCAGTCCCGCGCCTTGAGCGTGCGTAACATCCCGACCAGATTGGCATCCCGGTGGCGTTCCAGCTCGCGGATGGAATGCTGTCCCGATTGCGCGTCGGACTGGTCGGCGATCTTCTGGGCCAGCGCGTCGGTCATCTCGGGCACATCCATCAGTCGCGTCCACGGCCAACTCAGGCAGGGGCCGAACTGGTCGATGAAATGCCGCATGCCGGCCTCTCCCCCGGCGATGCGGAAGGTCTCGAACAGGCCCATCTGCGCCCAGCGCAATCCGAAGCCCATGCGGATCGCTTCGTCGATCTCTTCCGTCGTGGCGATGTCGTCCTTGACCAGCCACAAAGCCTCACGCCAGACCGCTTCAAGGAACCGATCCGCGATATGCGCGTCGATTTCTTTCCGCACCAGCAGGGGAAACATGCCGATTCCGCGCAGGGTGTCGGCGACGCCGTCGACCATCTGCGCGTTCGCCGGGGTGCCCACGACCTCGATCAGCGGCAAGAGGTAGACCGGATTGAACGGATGGCAGACAACGATCTGTTCGGCCCGGGTCGCGCCCTCTTGCAGTTGCGAGGGCTTGAACCCCGAGGTGGACGAGCCGATCACCGCCGCCGGGTCACAGACCGCCTGAATGTCGCGATAGACGCGGTGCTTCAGGTCCAGCCGCTCCGGCACGCTTTCCTGAATCCACGACGCGCCCTGCACCGCGTCTTCCAGCCTGTCGTGAAAGCTAAGCGCCCCTTCCGCAGGCATCGGCATGTCATAAAGCCCCGGCAGCGCCGCGCGCGCATTGTCGAGCACTTCGCCGATCTTGCGCTGCGCCTCTGGGTCGGGGTCGAACACCCGCACGTCCCATCCTGCCAGCAGGAAACGCGCAGCCCAACCGCCGCCGATCACACCCCCGCCGATGATCGTTGCAATCTGTGTCATGTGGTCCCCGCTCCTTGAAATTTGCCGCCATGCCATGGGGAATCGCCGGCGGCGTCAAGCACCGTTTGCGACCTGCGATGTCGCTAGGGCAGATCCGCCAGCCGGGCCATGTCGTAGCCGAACCAGTCCATGATCTCGCGCGCGGCCGCGATCCGGTCCGCACCCCCCGTGGGGGCACGGTCCATGATCCAACCGAACTGCCCGTCCGGCGTGCCGATGGCCGCCGTGCGACTGTCGAAATCCATCCAAAGAACCCAAAGCGGAGCGGGAACCGGCGCCGCCTGCCCCGCTTGCGGGCTCCACCGTCCGGGGCCGGTCATTGCAAGCCTTGCAGCTGGACCGGAGCACGTGTCACCAGCGCAGGACCGCATCCGCAGAGCCCCGTCCGGTCCCGCCTCGAACGAAAGCGAATCGACCGGCCCACCTTGCGAATAGCCCTGCCGGACCACCCAATTCCCCGCCAGCCGCTCGGTTGTGACATCGGTTTGCGAGGCGATCTGCGCGGCCGGATCCCGATAGCTGATGGGCGCGGACGGAGGCGTGGCCGTGCAATTCAGCACCATCAATGGCGCCAATAAGATCAACCGCAACTTCATACCCGTCCGGACCGACACCGGGCGCGCCCGGCATCGATCACCACCTGCCCGCCCGCGCCGATGCAGGTGGTCTCCTCGACCATAGTCATCCCCACCGGCGGCGGCCCCGCCGCGCAGCCCATCAGCAAGATCGGCAGGGCCAGCGCCTTCACCCTTTCGGCGCCTGTTTCACCAGCCCGAGCTTCTGGCGCACCTCATCGGGGCCGATGACGCGGGCGCCCAGGTTCTCGATGATCCCGTGGGCGCGCTCCACAAGCTGCGCATTGGTCGCCAGCACGCCCTTGTCGAGCATCAGGTTGTCTTCCAACCCCACCCGCACGTTGCCGCCAGCAAGGACCGAGGCCGCGACGTAAGGCATCTGGCTGCGACCCAGCCCGAAGGCGGAAAAGGTCCAGTCCGAGGGGACGTTGTTGACCATCGCCAGAAAGGTGTTGAGGTCGTCCGGCGCCCCCCAAGGCACGCCCATGCACAGCTGCACCAACGCGTCGGGCTTCAATATCCCTTCGGCGACGAGTTGTTTGGCAAACCACAGATGGCCGGTGTCAAAGGCCTCGATCTCGGGCTTCACCCCCAGATCGGTCATCATCTGTCCCATGGCCCGCAACATGCCCGGCGTGTTGGTCATCACGTAATCCGCTTCGGCGAAATTCATCGTGCCGCAATCAAGCGTGCAAATCTCCGGCAGGCACTCGGCCACATGGGCCACCCGTTCGCTCGCGCCCACCATGTCCGTGCCCTCGACCACCGGCAATGGCTGCTCGACGCCGCCGAAGGTCATATCGCCCCCCATGCCGGCGGTCAGGTTCAACACCACATCCGTGTCCGACGCGCGGATTCGGTCCGTCACCTCGCGGTAGAGCGCAAGGTCCCGGCTCGGCACCCCGGTCTCTGGGTCGCGCACGTGGCAATGCACCACTGCCGCGCCCGCTTTCGCAGCCTCGATGGCGCTGTCGGCGATCTGCTGCGGCGAGCGCGGCACATGGGGGCTGCGGTCCTGTGTGCTGCCCGATCCGGTCACGGCGCAGGTGATAAAAACCTCGCGGTTCATCTCCAATGGCATGGCTTGTCCTCCTTCATTTGCGGCGACCTTATCTGCGCCACTCACACTGGCAAGCCCCGTTCACCATCCGCCCGCACCTCACCAACCGGCCCCGTGCATCTTTGCTTTATGAAATATCCCCGCCGGAGGCGCACATCGCCCCCCGCAATCCCGCTCAATAGGGCATCGGATGGGCGCGGTGAACGCGGTCGATATCCTCCAGCACCTCGAACGAGAGGGTCAGATCCCGCGCCTCGAGCAGGTCGGCCAATTGTGCCGACGTGCTCGCCCCGATGATGGCGCACACCGGAAACGGGCGCGACCGTTGCCACGCCAGCGCCATATGCGGCAACGTCAAGCCGTGTTTCTCGGCCACCGCCTGATAGGCGTCGATCGCTGGAAACACCCGCTCGGTCACGCGGCCGCCAAGGTTGTTCACAAAGGTCCGCCGCGACCCTTCGGGGATCGCCCCGCCTTGATATTTCCCCGTGAGCAACCCCGCCGCCAGCGGCGAGAACGAAAAACACAAGACATCCTCGTTCACCGACACCTCGGCCATGTCGGTGTCATAGAGCCGGTGCAGCAGAGAATATTCGTTCTGCACCGAAGCCACCCGCGGCGCGCCGATCTCCTCGGCCACGTCGATCCATTTCGTCGTCCCCCAGGCGCTTTCGTTCGACAGGCCGAAGGCCCGGATCTTTCCCGCCTGTTGCGCCTGTTCCAGCTTCTCGAGCATCCCGCGCATGTGATCCATCGTGCGCTCGCGGTCCTGCCCCGAGGGATCGAAGGTCCAGTTCTGGCGGAACGCATAAGACCCGCGCATCGGCCAGTGCAGTTGATAAAGATCGACATAATCCGTGCCCAGCCGCCGCAGGTTGTCGTCCAGCAGATCAAGGATATTGTCCGGCCCGAAGCCTTCGCCACCGCGGATCATCGGCGTATCGGCCCCCGCCTTGGTGGCGATCACCACCTCGGCGCGCCGTCCGGACGCGGCAAGCCAGTTGCCGATACATTTTTCGCAATCGCCCACGGTCGCCTTGCGCAGGGGGTTGACCGGATACATCTCGGCGGTATCGAGAAAGTTGATCCCTGCTTCCAACGCCATGTCGATTTGCCGGTGCGCATCCGCTTCCGGCGTCTGCGTGGTGAATGTCATCGTGCCCAGACACCAGTCACTAACCCTGATCCCAGTGCGCCCCAATTCAATCTGTTTCATCTGCTGCCTTTCTTGATTTGTGCGGACCATAGCCCGCAGCGCGCCCCCGACAACCCGCAATACCCGGGTGGCCCAACGCGCACGCTGGCATCCACCGCGCCCTTGCGCTAGACCGCCCCTGACCCACGCAAAGCAGGACGATCATGGCACGCCACCTCATCACCTCCGCCATCCCCTACATCAACGGGATCAAACACCTTGGAAACCTGGTCGGCAGCCAGTTGCCCGCCGACCTTTATGCCCGCTACCTGCGCGGCCGCGGGCATGAGGTGCTGTTCCTTTGCGCCACCGACGAACACGGCACCCCGGCCGAACTCGCAGCGGCCAAAGCCGGCAAGCCGGTGGACGAATATTGCGCCGAGATGTGGCAGGTGCAGGCTGATCTGGCACACGGCTTCGGGCTGTCCTTCGATCACTACGGCCGCTCGAGCTCGCCCCAGAACCACAAGCTCACCCAGCATTTCGCGGGCGTGCTGGCGGACAACGGGTTGATCGAGGAACGTGCCGAGACGCAGATGTATTCCCATGAGGATGGCCGCTTCCTGCCCGACCGCTATATTGAAGGCACCTGCCCGAACTGCGGGTTCGAGTCCGCCCGCGGCGACCAGTGCGACAATTGCACCAAGCAGCTTGACCCGGTGGACCTGATCAACCCCCACTCGACGATCTCCGGCTCGACCGATCTGGAAATGCGCGAGACGAAACACCTCTACCTGCTGCAGTCGAAGCTGAAGGATGAGATTGAAGCCTGGATCGACCAGCAAGAGGGGTGGCCCGTGCTGACGACCTCGATCGCCAAGAAGTGGCTGCACGACGGCGACGGTCTGCAGGATCGCGGCATCACGCGTGATCTGTCCTGGGGGGTGCCCGTCAAACGCGGGGACGAGGATTGGCCCGGCATGGAAAGCAAGGTCTTCTACGTCTGGTTCGACGCGCCCATCGAATACATCGCCTGCGCGCAGGAATGGGTCGATGCGGGCAAGGGCGACGATTGGGCCCGCTGGTGGCGCACGGACGAAGGGGCGGACGATGTGCGCTACACCCAGTTCATGGGCAAGGACAACGTGCCGTTCCACACGCTCAGTTTCCCGGCCACGCTGATCGGTTCGGGCGAGCCTTGGAAACGGGTCGATTACCTCAAATCTTTCAATTATCTAAACTACGACGGCGGCCAGTTCAGCACCTCACGCGGGCGCGGCGTCTTCATGGATCAGGCGCTCGAAATCCTGCCCGCCGATTACTGGCGCTGGTGGCTGCTCAGCCGCGCGCCCGAGACGTCGGATTCCGAATTCACGTGGCAGCAGTTCCAGACGGACGTGAACAAGGACCTCGCCGATGTTCTGGGCAACTTCGTCAGCCGCGTGACCAAGTTCTGTCGCTCGAAATTCTCCGAAGCGGTGCCTGCGGGCGGGACCTTTGGCCCCGCGGAAGAGGCGCTGATCGAAGAGCTTCAGACCCGTCTTGCCGCCTACGAGAAAGCCATGGACGCCATCGAGGTGCGCAAATCGGCCACCGAGTTGCGCGCCATGTGGGCGGCGGGCAACGAATATCTGCAGGCGGCCGCGCCGTGGAAGGTCTTCAAGGAAGACCCCGAGCAGGCGGCCGCGCAGATCCGCCTCGCCCTGAACCTCATCCGCATCTATGCCGTGCTGTCAGCGCCCTTCATTCCCAACGCGTCGGCAAAGTTGCTGTCCGCAATGAACACGTTGGACACCGGCTGGCCGTCGGACATTCGCGACGCTGTCACCGCCCTGCCCGAAGGCCATGTCTTCACGGTGCCGGACAACCTTTTCGACAAGATCACGGACGAGCAGCGCGACACATGGGCCGAGAGGTTCGCCGGCACACGGGACTGACCGGCGCCGTCAAGGCCCAATATGATCAGTCGTTCTCCGGGTCGGAGTTCACATCCGTGGACTCCTGAATCTGGCCCGCGCCGTCTTGCGCGTCTTCTTCCGTGATCGGATCACCACCGGCCCAGATCAGCGCCATGATGCTGGCAAAAACGATCACCACGGCGATCCCGATCAGCGGACCCCAGTGATTTCTCTTCTGTTTCTCGACGTTTGTCTTCGGTGCAGTCATGACAGGCTCCTTTCCGCGTTTGCTGGACTAACCCCCGATCCGGCCGGGAAGTTCCGCGCCGCACGCCTGCGTGATCGGCCGGAACACCCCGCACAGGGCGACGGCCTTCACGTTGCGGGCATTCGTGCTAACTTCCCGATAACGTTCAATTGTAGGAGTTCATCCCCATGCGCCTCGCAGTCGCCTTCGCCCTCACCGCCCTCGCCTCGCCCGGCCTCGCTGCACAATGCGGCAACGACAGCAGCGGTTTCGCCGCCTGGAAACAGGCCTTCGCGCAAGAGGCCGCCGCCGCCGGGGTCGGACAGGCCGGGCTTAATGCGCTCGCAAACGCGCAATATTCCACCTCGACCATCCGCGCCGACCGCAACCAGACCGGCGTGCGTTATGCGCTGGATGAGTTCATTCGCATCCGTTTGGGCAGCCTTGACAGCTTCGCCAGCCAGATGCGCCGTGAGTTGAACCGCAACCCGAATTTCTACGCCTCGCTTGAACGCAACTACGGCGTGCCGGCGGGCATCCTTCTGGCGATTCACGGCATGGAGACGGGGTTCGGCCGGACCATGGGCAACACGCCGGTCGTCGACAGCATCACCACGGTCGCCTATGATTGCCGCCGTTCGGCCTTCTTCACACCCCACGCCATCGCGGCGCTGAAACTTGTGGATCGCGGCGGCCTGGCCCCGGGCCAGCGCGGCGCGGCCCATGGTGAGATGGGTCACACCCAATTCCTCCCCGGCAATGCCCTGCGCTACGGGGTCGATGCTGACGGCAACGGCCGCGTCGATCTCTACACCGTGGCCGACAGTCTGGCCTCGACGGCTAACTTCCTGCGCCAGAAAGGCTGGCAGCCCGGTCAGGGCTTTCAGGAGGGCAGCGCCAACTTCCGCGTGCTGAACGAATGGAACGCCGCGACGGTCTATCAACAGGCCATCGCCCTGAGCGCTGCAAAACTCCAGTAACCTCATCTTTGCTTCAAAAATATCCCCGCCGGAGGCTCTGACAGCGGCCGCCCGGCGGGGAGGCTCTTGGGGCATGGCGACGTTACCACGCGCACCCGATCAGCCCATTATCCAAATCTGAAACGGTTTCTAGTATGGCTCCGCTAGGCCCCGCATCTTCTCGTCGCTTTTGCGAGACGACTGCCGGATGCGGTCGCCCTGCCTTATGGCGTTCTCGCTTCGCGAAAACGCTGTGGTGCCCGCGGCCGGACTCGAACCGGCACGGCCATACGGCCAAGAGATTTTAAGTCTCCAGTGTCTACCATTCCACCACGCGGGCACGGGTCGGGCGACGGGTGCGACCATAGGCGAAAGCGGCGGCGCGTCCAGTCGTTTTGACCGGCTTTTCATCGGGCCGCGCTCACTCTGACACCCGACCAGCGGCGCTAGACCCCGTCCGGGGCCACCGCCTCTTCCTTGACCGCCTGCATGGCGACGTAGGTCGATGTGCTGGCCACGAAGGGCAGCGTCGACAGCCGTTCGGCCAGCACGGTGCGATACCGGGACATGCCACTGGTCCGCACTTTGAGAAGGTAATCGAAGGCGCCGGCGATCAGATGGCATTGCTCGATCTCCGGCACCTGCAACACCGCGCGGTTGAACTCGGCAAGGGCCGATTCGCGGGTGTCGCTCAGCTTGACCTCGACAAAGGCCACGTGATCCAATCCAAGCTGGATCGGATCGAACAGCGCCCGGTAGCCCCGGATGACGCCGCTCACCTCCAAACGCCGCAGTCGCGCCTGCGTGGGCGACTTCGACAGGCCGATCCGTTTGGACAATTCGGTGACGCTGATTCGCCCCTCAACGGCGATCACGTCGAGAATCTTGCGGTCATAGCGATCAAGGTCAAAAGTGTGTTCGGCCATAAGACCCCTCAATTTTCGGTGAAAACGGATCGTCGTTCGTGCAATCACAGTCGGACCGACGCGCAGTTTGGGGATATATAGGGCAAAACAACATCGGTATTCCACCGTATTCTCGGAGCGTGCCATGCACATAAAACCTGCCCAGACCCAACTTGCAAAGATCGACGCCGCCTACCTCAAGAATGAAGAGGCCGCGGTGGCCGATCTGGTCGAAACCGCCGATCTGGACGCCACCGCGCGCGCCGAAATCGCCTCGGACGGGGCCGAGCTGGTGCGGCGCATCCGCGCCTCGTCCAATCCCGGCCTGATGGAAGTATTTCTGGCCGAATACGGCCTGTCGACCGATGAAGGCATCGCGCTTATGTGTCTGGCCGAGGCGCTGTTGCGCGTCCCCGATGCGGACACCATCGACGCGCTGATCGACGACAAGATCGCGCCGTCGGATTGGGGCAAGCACTTGGGGCACTCGGCCTCCTCGCTGGTCAACGCCTCGACCTGGGCCTTGATGCTCACCGGGCGCGTGCTGGACGACGACCGGGGGATGGCGCAGCCGCTGCGCCGTGCGATCAAGCGTCTGGGCGAACCGGTGATCCGCTCTGCCGTGGGCCGCGCCATGCGGATCATGGGCCAGCAATTCGTCCTTGGCACCGACATCCAGTCGGCCATGAAGCGCGCCCAGACCATGGAGAAGCAGGGCTTCACCTATTCCTATGACATGCTCGGGGAAGCGGCCCGCACGGATGAGGATGCGCGGCAATACCACCTCGCCTATTCCCGCGCGATCTCCGCCATTGCCAAGTCCTGCACCCATGCCTCGGTCGCGGAAAACCCCGGCATCTCGGTCAAGCTCAGCGCGCTCCACCCGCGCTACGAAGAGGCCCAGCGCGACCGGGTGATGGCGGAACTCGTGCCGCGCCTGCGCAGCCTTGCGATTCTCGCCAAGTCCGCGGGTCAGGGCTTCAACATCGACGCGGAAGAGGCCGACCGCCTGACCCTGTCGCTGGACGTGATCGAAGCCGTGGTCAGCGATCCGGCGCTGGCGGGCTGGGACGGGTTCGGCATCGTGGTGCAGGCCTTCGGCCAGCGCGCGCCCTACGTTCTTGACTATCTTTACGATCTGGCCGAGCGCACCGACCGCAAGCTGATGGTCCGCCTCGTCAAGGGGGCCTATTGGGATGCCGAGATCAAGCGCGCGCAGGTGATGGGGCTTGAGGGGTTCCCCGTCTTCACCGGCAAGCCGCACACCGATGTGAGCTACATCGCCAACGCCCGCAAGCTGCTGGGCATGACCGACCGCATTTATCCGCAGTTCGCCACCCACAACGCCCATACCGTCGCGGCCATTCTGCATATGGCGCAGGACACCCCCAAGGATTCTTATGAATTCCAGCGCCTGCACGGCATGGGCGAGACCCTGCACAAGATCGTGCTGAACGACAACGGAACGCGCTGCCGGATCTACGCCCCCGTCGGCGCCCACGAAGACCTGCTGGCCTATCTGGTGCGTCGCTTGCTTGAGAACGGGGCCAACTCGTCCTTCGTGAACCAGATCGTGGATGAGGACGTGCCTCCAGAGGTTGTCGCCGCTGATCCGTTCGAGCAGATCGGCATCACGCCGAACCTGCCCACGGGGCCGGAGCTGTTCCTGCCGCACCGTCCGAACTCCAAGGGGTGGGACATCACCCACCGCGCGACACTGGCCGAGATCGACGCCGGCCGCGAGCCGTTCAAGACCCATGAATGGACCGGCACGCCCCTGTCGTCCGCGTGGCAGACCGACGACACGAAAACCGCCCGTCCCGTGCTTAACCCTGCAAATCATGACGATATCGTAGGCCAGATCACTTGGGCCACGCCCGAAGACGCCAAGGCCGCGCTGGATGCAGCCAAGCCGTGGGATGCGTCAGTGGCAGACCGTGCAGCGGTGCTGCGCAAGATCGCCAAGGCCTATGAGGACAACGCCGAAGAATTCTTCGCACTGCTCAACCGCGAGGCTGGCAAGACCATGCTCGACTGCGTGGGCGAAGTGCGCGAAGCCGTTGATTTCCTGTATTTCTACGCCGCCGAAGCTGAAATCCGCAATCCGACCCCGCGTGGGCTTTGGACCTGCATCAGCCCGTGGAACTTCCCGCTGGCGATCTTCACCGGCCAGATTGCCGCAGCCCTTGCGGCGGGCAACGGCGTGCTGGCGAAACCGGCTGAACAGACCGGACTGATCGCCCATCGCGCCGCACAACTGATGCATGAGGCCGGCGTGCCGGAAGATGTGTTGCACCTGCTGCCCGGCAGCGGCGACATCGGTGCGGCGCTGACCTCGGACGCGCGGCTTGGCGGCGTGGCATTCACCGGCTCCACCGCCACCGCCCTGAAGATCCGCCAGTCCATGGCCGAGACTTGCGCCCCGGGCACGCCTCTGATCGCAGAGACCGGCGGGCTCAACGCGATGATCGTCGATTCGACCGCCCTGCCCGAGCACGCCGTGCGCGACATCTTGCAATCGGCCTTCCAATCGGCCGGCCAGCGGTGTTCCGCCCTGCGCTGTCTATATGTGCAAGAGGACGTGGCCGAAAAGGTGATCCACATGCTCAAGGGCGGCATGGATGAGCTGCGGCTGGGCGATCCCTGGGATCTGACCACGGATGTGGGCCCGGTGATCGACGCTGCAGCGCTGAAAACCATTCAGGACCACATCGCCACGGCCCGTGACGAAGGCCGCGTGCTGCACGAACGCGCAACCCCCGCAACCGGCACCTACGCCGCACCGACGGTGATCCGCGTCAACGGGATCGAAGACCTCGAACGCGAGATTTTCGGGCCGGTGCTGCACGTGGCGACCTACAAAGCGCGCGACCTTGACCGCGTGATCGAGGCCATCAACGCCACGGGCTACGGCCTGACCTTCGGATTGCACACGCGGATCGACGACCGGGTCGAACAGGTTCTGGAACAGGTCCACGCGGGCAACATCTACGTCAACCGCAACCAGATTGGCGCGGTCGTGGGCAGCCAGCCCTTCGGCGGCGAGGGTCTGTCGGGGACCGGTCCCAAGGCAGGCGGGCCGATGTATATGCCGCGCTTTGCCGACATGGTGGTGCAGCCAGTGCCCGCACCCCTGCCCATCGACCTGCCCGGGCCGACCGGCGAATCCAATCGCCTGTCCACCTATCCGCGCGGGTTGATCGCCTGTCTTGGTCCCGATGCGCGCACGCAGGCGGATGTGGTGGCGTCGTTCGGCGGCTTGCCGATCATCCCGCACCACGCCGCGAACGAGGACGCAGCGACGGTGAAGGGCGGCGTGCCGCTCGCGCCCGATGGCCGTTTGGCGCCGGAAGCGCTGGAAACGCTGGACTGTGCGGCAGTCATCTGGGGCGGCGACGAAGACACGGCGCGCGCCTATGAGCAGGCCTTGGCAAAACGCACCGGTGCAATCGTGCCCCTGATCACCGGCCCCATTGATGCGGCCCACGTGCTGCACGAACACCACGTCTGCATCGACACCACCGCTGCCGGTGGCAACGCGGCGCTGCTGGCCGAAGTCAGCGGCACCTGAGACCGCACGTTTCGCCCTTGACCGTCCGCCGCGCATGGCGGACGGTTTGATCCATGTTTCCCATCCGAGATCACAATCCGTCCGAGCGCACGCCCTACGTGACCTATCTGCTGATCGCGCTCAACATCGTGGTCTTCGGCTATCAATACGGCATGCTGCTCGACATTCCGTCCAGCAACCAGTTCATGATCGACTACGCCTTCTGGCCGATCCTGCTGGACAACGGTGAGGGCTTCACCGGCCTGTTCACCCATATGTTCCTGCACGCAGGCTTTCTGCATCTGGCCGGTAACATGCTGTTTTTGTGGGTTTTTGGCGACAATATGGAGGATGAGCTGGGCCATCTTCCGTTTTTGGCCTTCTACATCGCAAGCGGGCTGGCCGCGGCCTATCTGCAGTACCTGCCCGCCCCCGAAAGCGTGGTGCCCATGGTCGGAGCCTCGGGCGCCATTGCCGGGGTCATGGGGGGCTATCTTCTGCTGTTCCCGCGCGCGCGGGTCGATGTGTTTATCTTCTTCATCGTGTTCTTCCGCATCCTGCCGATCCCCTCCTACGTCGTGCTCGGGCTGTGGATGGCGCTGCAGGTCTTCAACGGGCTGGGCAGCGATCCCAGCGGCGGCGGCACGGCCTATTGGGCGCACGTGGGCGGCTTTGTTGCGGGCTTTGTGCTGACGGTGCCGCTCTGGATCAAACGCGGCGGGCAACGCTTCTGGGCACAAACGGACGGCCGCCCGCCGCATCCCGAAACCCATTACCCGCGCTCGAATGTCCCCGTGGTGCGGAGGCGCCGATGACCCGCGTGACCTGCCACTGCGGCGCGGTCGAGCTGCGCGTCACCCTTGCGGACGGGCTGAACACCGCCCGGCGCTGCGACTGTTCGTTCTGCCGCAAACGCGGCGCGCCTGTGGTTACCGTCAATGTGGGTGATCTGGAGATCGTGAAAGGCGCAGACAACCTTGCGCTCTACACCTTTAACACCCATACCGCGCAGCATCATTTTTGCAAAACCTGCGGCATTTACACCCATCACCGTCGCCGCTCGAACCCGAATGAATACGGGGTCAACATGGCCGGGATCGAAGGTCTCAACCCCCGCGATCACGACCCGATCCCGTGGAGCGACGGCGTCAATCATCCGTCCGATCGAAAGGAGTAACCCATGCCCCGTCTTGACGCAGTGGCCGTGACCACCACCAACATGGCCAAATCGGTCGCCTTTTATGAAATGCTGGGCTTCACGTTCGGCGATTGGGGGGCCGAGGATCAGCACGTCGAACCGGTGGTGGAAGATGGCGAGGTGCGCCTGATGATCGACACCGCCGAGCTGCTGGAGAAGTTCACCGGCGCACGGCCCACACCGCCCAACCATTCCAGCTTTGCCATGCGCTGCGACGACCCGGCCGAGGTCGATGCCATCGCCGCGCGCATGTCGCAGGCGGGTTATGCGCTGACCGTGGCGCCGTGGGATGCCTTCTGGGGGCAGCGCTATGCCACCGTCGTGGACCCTGACGGCTACCAGATCGACCTGTTTGCGCCGCTCTAGCCCTCGGGCCGGCGGCGCGTAGGTTTACTTGCGGATGGTTTTGGCGAATTTCTCGAAGATCGGCTCGGCCGCGCAGATCACCGCGCCGTCGGCCATGATGTCGCCGTTCGGGTCGAGCGGTTCCACGATGCCGCCCGCTTCGCGCACGATCACCAGCCCGGCGGCCATGTCCCACGGGTGCAGGCGACGTTCCCAGAAGCCGTCGAACCGGCCCGCGGCCACGTAAGCCAGATCCAGCGCGGCGGCCCCCCAGCGGCGCACACCGGCGCAGGTGGGCAGGATGCGCGCAAGATCCTGCAACGACTCCGGCAGATCGGCGCGACCGGCAAAGGGCAGACCGGTGGCAAAAACACTCTCGATCATGCGAATCCGGCCGGACACGCGCAGACGCTTCTCGTTCATCCAGGCGCCGCTGCCCTTCTCGGCGAAGAACATCTCGTCCTTCACCGGGTCGTAGATCACGCCGATGGTGACGTCCCCCTTGTGCTCAAGCGCGATGGAGATCGCCCAGTGCGGCATGCCGTGCAGGTAGTTCGTGGTGCCGTCCAGCGGGTCGACGATCCAGCGGCGGGTGGGGTCCTGCCCCTCGATCTCGCTGCCTTCCTCACCCAGAAACCCATAGGTCGGGCGGGCTTCCATCAGCGCCTCGCGGATCAGGGTTTCGGCGTTGCGGTCCGCGCGGCTGACGAAATCGCCGGGCCCCTTGGTGGACACCTGCAGATTCTCGACCTCTCCGAAGTCCTTGAGCAGCGCGCGCCCGGCGCGGCGGGCGGTCTTCATCATCACATTGAGGTTTGCGCTGTGAACCATGTCCGTCTCCTAGATCGGCGCGCCACCCCTGCGGTCGCGCCCCATGCGTTAAACGCGGCGTATAGGCGACACGGGAATTGCGAACAAGGGCGCACTTGGTCGGAGGGGAAGAGGGCCGTTAACCTTTTGCTCAGGGAAACCTGTTAGAACGAAGCTGACGAGGGCTCAACGGAAGGCGACTTCATCGGTGATTGACCGTTTCATCGCGCAGGCGCGCCGACAACTCGGGACATTTGCGCAGCATCCCGGGCGGGATATTCCTTTGCAACTGGGGTCTGCCTACCTCATCTGTCTGTTTTGCGGCTATATCGGGCATCCCTATCTGGCGCTGTTCGTCGCCGTTTCTGTGACTGGCATGGAATACCTGCTGAGCCGCAGTACCAGCGCCCTGCCCCGGACAGACGGCGAGGCCGGCACAGGGCGCACTTGCGCCGTGCTGGCGCTCTGTGCGGTGACCACGGTGCTGTACCTGCTGCCCGCGCTGACCTTCACTTCGGACCCGTCGCTTGCAATCAAGATGACCGGGATGACGTGGGTCATGGGCACGCAGGTCTATCTGGTCAGCACCTTGAACAAGGTTCCGGCCTTTCTGGCGGCAAAGATGCTGCCGGCCATGGGGACGACCGTCCTTGCCTTCGTGTTTCTGGCGCAATCGGATCCGGCCCCCTCGGGGGGGGATGAATGGGCGGTCGCCGCTGTCTTTTTGCTTTTGTTTCTGGTCACCGCGCTCGACCTTTTGCGCCTGCAGGGGGCGGCGGATGCGCAGATCGCCGCCGCGCAGGGGGATGCCGCGGCTCGTCTTGCCTGTCTGGAGGAAGCGCAGCGCCTTGACCCGCTCACCGGATTGCTCAACCGCAATGCCTTCGATCTGGCGTTGCAGGTCATGCTGGACGACCGCGCGGACGTGGGCGGGGACGTCGCGGTGTTTCTTGTCGATCTCAACAGTTTCAAACCGATCAACGACACCTACAGCCACGCGGCGGGGGATGAGGTTTTGCTGCAAACCGCCCAGCGCCTGCGGCGGCACGTGCGGGACGACGGGATCGTGGGCCGTCTGGGCGGGGACGAATTCGTCTGCGCGGTCACCGGCCTTGACGGGGACAGCGATGTCATCGACTACGCCACCGCGCTTGAGGCGGAGCTGTCGGGCGCGGTGGTCTGGAACGCGCGCAGGCTCAAGGTCGGGGCCAGCATCGGCGTGGCCATGACTGGCCCGGGCGCCGATCACCCCGCCGCCACGGTGACCGCCCTGTGCACCGCCGCCGACCGCGCCATGTTCGCCGCCAAGAACGCCCCACAGGGCGGCCCCTGCCTTTACCGCGCCCACCTGTTCGCCGCGCGCATGACCGCTGAGGACAAGCGTTTTCTGGTTGAGGCGATCTCGAACCGGCGGGTGAAACCCTATTACCAGCCGAAGGTGCATCTGGGCACCGGCCGGATCGTCGGGTTTGAGGCTTTGGCCCGCTGGGAACATCCCGACGGCAAAACCTGCATTCCATCGAATTTCATCGAACAGATCGAGGAGCTGGGCCTACAGGGGGACTTCATGACCTCGATGGCGACGCAGGTGATTGAGGATATCGCCACCTTGCTGGACGAGGGCCACGACCCCGGACAGGTCTCTCTCAACATCACCGAGGTGACGCTGGCGACCCATTCGGGCCGCGGCGACCTGCAACAGCTGGTGCAGACCCATCCGCAGGTTGCGCCGCATCTGACCTTCGAGATCACCGAAGACGTCTTCATTGCCCGCGCAGCCGAGGCGATCCAGACCTCCATCAAAGCATTTCGCGCTTTGGGCGTGCGCATTTCGCTGGATGATTTCGGGACCGGATTCGCCTCGTTCCACCACCTGCGGCAACTGGATTTTGATGAGCTGAAGATCGACACCAGCTTTGTCGATGGTCTGGGGCGCGACCCCACGTCCGAGGTTCTGGTGCAGGGATTCCTCGACATCGCTTCGGGCCTTGGGGTCAGCGTTGTGGCCGAAGGGGTCGAGACCGAAGCGCAGCGGCGGGACCTGATCAACATGGGCTGCCTGACGGCGCAGGGCTATCTGTTCAGCGAAGCGGTGCCGCTGGCCACCGCGGCGGACCTGCTCGGCGCCGACCAACAGCCCCAGCCGCGCACGACCCACGGCTAGGCGGCGGGCACCGCCCGTTGCAGGCGCACGGCCTGTTGCCGTGCGGAGCGCACCAGATGGGCGACGTAGGGCAGGTCCGCGTCTTCTTCGCGCACGGCGGCGTAAAGCCGGC
Organism: Thalassorhabdomicrobium marinisediminis; assembly: GCF_003072065.1. GTDB lineage: Bacteria > Pseudomonadota > Alphaproteobacteria > Rhodobacterales > Rhodobacteraceae > Octadecabacter > Octadecabacter marinisediminis. The sequence continues at coordinate 32,869 of NZ_QCYG01000004.1, read as the reverse complement.
GGGTCAAACCGCTCTCCGTCAGGGGCCGTGTCACATAGTCCGACCCATAGGCCGTCTGGCGCACCACCCAGTCGGGCAGCACTGCCACGCCGCGGTTGGACGCCACAAGCAGCAGGATCACCGCCGTCAATTCCACCTGCCGCACCTCCTTCGGGGTGACCTTCGCAGGGGTGAGAAGTTGCGAAAAGACATCGAGTCGCGACCGCTCTACCGGGTAGGTGATCAGGGTCTCGTTGCGGAAATCCTCAGCCTCGACGAAGGGTTTCTGAGCCAAAGGGTGCTTTGTCGCCGCGACAAACACCGGCTCGTAATCGAAAAGCGGCAGGAAGGTGATCCCCGGCAGATCTTCGGGGTCGGACGAGACCACGAGATCCACCTCTTCCTTGCGCAGGGCGGGCAACGCGTCGAAGGCGAGACCGGGGCGGATGTCCACATCTACATCCGGCCAGGCCTTGCGGAACCCCTCCAACACCGGAAACAGCCATTCAAAACAGGCGTGACACTCGATTGCCAGATGCATCCGTCCGGCGCTGCCGCGCACCAATCCGGTGAACTCGGCCTCGAGCGCGGCCACCTCGGGCAGGATCCGCTCAGCCGCCGCCAGCATCCGCTGGCCCGCCGCCGAGAGTTTCAAGGGCTTGGAACGGCGCACGAAAAGCTCCACCCCGGCCTGATCCTCGATCCCCTTGATCTGGTGGCTCAGCGCCGACTGGGTGATCCCCAGCGTATCGGCAGCCCGTGCCAGCCCCCCGGTTTCGTGGATGGCCTTGATCGTGCGAAGGTGGCGGAACTCGATATGCATGCGGAACTCATGATCTTAGTGAGCGTTATGAATTTGCCTCACATACACCACCGGGCGATAAGAGGGCAACCGCAGGAGACCCCAATGCCGACCCCGACCGTTTCATTCGAATTCTTCCCGCCAAAATCGCTTCAGGCCTCGTTTCGGCTGTGGGACTGCGTGCAGACGCTGGCCCCGCTGGGGCCTGAGTTCGTCTCGGTCACCTATGGCGCCGGGGGCACGACGCGCAAGCTTACCCATGAGGCGGTCGACGCGCTGACCAATGAGACCGACCTCGCGGTTGCGGCGCACCTGACCTGTGTCGATGCCTCGCGCGAAGAAACGCTCGCCATTGCCGACAGCTACAAGAAGGCCGGCGTGTCGCACATCGTCGCGCTGCGGGGCGATCCGCCAAAGGGCACCGATGCGTTCCAGCCCGACCCCAACGGCTTTGCAGGGTCGATCGAGTTGACCCGCGCGCTGGCCGATCGCGGGTTCGAGGTGACCGTGGGCGCCTATCCGGAAACCCACCCCGACGCGACCGATCCGCGCGCCTGCATCGACCATCTGAAAGCCAAGATCGACGCCGGAGCCACCCGGGCGATCACGCAATTCTTCTTCGAGGGCGAGACCTTCCTGCGGTTCCGCGATGCCTGCGCCGATGCGGGGATCACCGCGCCGATCCTGCCCGGGGTCCTGCCGGTCGAGAACTGGAAGGGCGTGCAGAAATTTGCGGCCTCCTGCGGGACGCAGATTCCGGCGCTGGTGGCGAACGGCTTTGCCCATTCGGAAAAGGACGGCACCAGCGATCTGTTTGCCACGGCGCTGGCCACCGAGCTGTGCGACGAGCTGTTGTGCGAAGGGGTTGAGCATCTGCATTTCTACACGCTCAACAAGCCAGAGCTGACCTACGACATCTGCCGCGCTGTGGGCCTCGCCCCCCGCAGCAAGCTGGAGAACGTGGCCTAGCCCGTCGGGGCCGAAGGCTCCTCCAGCGCCAGCGGCGGCACATTGAGCCCGCGATCCGCCACCGACGGATGCAACCGCTCGGTGTCGTTCAGCCCGACGGCCCGGCGCTTGCGGCCCAGAAACAGCTTCGACCATTTGCGCCACGGCCCCACCGACGGGGCCTCGGGGTCTGTCGGGAACCGTCTGCGCCAGTCCTCGGGCAAGGGCACGCCGCAGCTTTCCAGCCGGCCGAGCATCCAGACCAGCGACAGGTTCGACAGCGGGCGCACGGCCTCAAGCCCGTCGATCTGGCCGCCCACGTCGGCGTGATTACCGGGAAACCAGACCTGTTCCACGTGGCCGGACCAACCGGGCGGGCTGGACCACAGGACGGGGGCATAAGCCTCGCGCGTTTCGTCAAGGGCCAAGGCATGGAAGCCGTTGCGGATGGACGCACCCAGCGCGTGGTTGTGGAACTCGTACTCCTCGTCCGACCAACGCCACAGGATCGGCCAGCGCAGGCCCAGCGCCTTTACCGTGTCCCAAGCGGCCACAGCCTCGATCCGCACTTCGTCATGGCAATAGCCGCGAAACGCTTCGGCCGCCGGACCGCGCCCGCCAAGGCGGTAATGCCGGAACGCCTGTTTTACCATCCGTTCGGTCGCATGCTCGGGGCGCAGCAATCCAACAAGGTCGATCACCCCCGCCAGCGACCGCACTGCATAGGCCCCGCGCGAATACCCCGCGAGCACGATGCTGTCCCCGGGCCGGTAGCGCGACGCCAGCACACCGTAGGCCCGCTGGATCTGTTTGGTGATGCCGCGCCCCTGCAACACGTCCAGCGTGGTGCGCCATTCCGCCCACTGGATGCCCGGTTCGTAATAGAGGGTCAGGTTCGCGCTGTGCCCGGCCTCACGCAGCAACTTGTAAAGCAGACCGGCGTTCGTTTCATACCCCGGCTCGAGCGAGGACATGGTGCCATCAAGCACCACCACATGCATCGCAGGGCCGCGCCTGCGCCCGCGGTCGTGGGTGCCGTACGGGGGGCGCCCGAACAGCCTGCTCAGCCAGCTACGCAGCGACATCGGCATCCCCTTTCCCCATGATCCGGGCTGAAGTATCCCTTAAAATTGTTTCGATCTCGTAAGCCCGCACCATGGTGCCAGCTTAATCGCCCGCCCGCGCGGCACAAGGGCTGCAATCGTCCGTTGACGGGCCAGTGATCGCCCCGCCTGCTGCGCAATCGCCCCTTTCGGCGCGGGGCGCGATTGGATAAACCCGATCCGAAGCATAAGGACGCGAGACCCATGGCCCCGAACACACCGATGGACAAGACATTCAACGCGCGCGAGGCCGAGGCCCGCATCACCGACCGCTGGCTTTCCGCCGAGGCCTTCAAGGCCGGGGCCAACGCCACGCGGTCCGAGACCTATTCGGTGATGATCCCGCCCCCCAACGTCACCGGCGTGCTGCACATGGGCCATGCCTTCAACAACACGCTGCAGGACATTCTGGTGCGCTGGCACCGCATGCGCGGGTTCGACACGCTGTGGCAGCCGGGCACGGACCACGCGGGCATCGCCACGCAGATGGTGGTTGAGCGCAAGCTGGCCGAAGAGCAGCAACCGGGCCGCGCCGAACTGGGACGCGAGAAGTTTCTGGAAAAGGTCTGGGAATGGAAAGGTGAATCCGGCGGGCAGATCATCAACCAGCTCAAACGTCTCGGCGCGTCTTGTGACTGGTCGCGTGAGGCGTTCACCATGTCCGGCGCCCCCGGTGCCCCTGCGGGCAGCGATGGCAATTTCCACGACGCCGTCATCAAGGTCTTCGTCGAGATGTATGACAAGGGCCTGATCTACCGCGGCAAGCGGCTGGTCAATTGGGACCCGCATTTCGAGACCGCGATCTCGGACCTTGAGGTCGAGAACATCGAAGTCGACGGCCACATGTGGCACTTCAAATACCCGCTCGCCGGGGGGGAGACCTATGAGTATGTGGAGCGCGATGAAGACGGCAATGTAACACTTAGCGAAACGCGCAACTATATCTCGATTGCCACCACACGGCCCGAAACCATGCTGGGCGACGGCGCGGTCGCGGTGCATCCCTCGGATGAACGCTACGCCTCAATCGTTGGAAAACTTTGCGAAATCCCCGTGGGGCCGAAAGAGCAGCGCCGCCTGATCCCGATCATCACCGATGAGTACCCGGACAAGGACTTCGGATCGGGCGCGGTGAAGATCACCGGCGCGCACGACTTCAATGACTATCAGGTGGCCAAGCGCGCGGGCATCCCGATGTATAACCTGATGGACACCCGCGGGGCCATGCGGGCCGATGGCAAACCCTACGCCGAGGAGGCCGCCACCGCCCAGAAGATCGCCGCCGGTGAGCAGGACTTCGACGAGACGATGATCGCGGCCATGAACCTCGTCCCCGAGGCCTATCGCGGCATGGACCGGTTCGAGGCCCGCAAGGCCGTGGTGGCCGACATCACCGCCGAAGGCCTCGCCGTGATGGTGCCCAGCCACGACCCGCGCCTTGGCAAGGCCGCGACCAAGCCCGTGGCACCGGAAGAGGGCGGCGAGGCCCGCGAAGAGCAGGAGGTGCCCTTCGTCGAGCCCAAGAAGATCATGCAGCCCTTCGGCGACCGCTCCAAGGTGGTGATCGAACCGATGCTCACGGACCAATGGTTCGTGGACACCGACAAGATCGTCGGCCCCGCGCTGGACGCCGTGCGCAACGGGGATGTCAAAATCCTCCCCGAAAGCGGTGAGAAGACCTATTACCACTGGCTCGAGAACATCGAACCCTGGTGCATCTCGCGCCAGCTTTGGTGGGGCCACCAGATCCCCGTCTGGTATTATCCCGGCCAGAACGACTGGTTCGCCGTTTGCGCCGCGACCGAGGAAGAGGCCATCGCCAAGGCCACCGCGCAGAACGTGGACGGAACCGAGTTCCGCATCGTCGCCGACGAACAGGAAGCCGTCGCAGTCCTACAGGAACAGCTAGGCCTGCTCGACGTGCGCGACGAAGGCACGATCCGCAGCTTCGACGGCCCGATGCAACTGCCCATGTTCCGCGATCCCGATGTGCTGGACACGTGGTTCTCCTCCGGCCTCTGGCCCATCGGCACACTCGGCTGGCCCGAAGAAACGCCCGAGCTTGCGAAATACTTCCCGACCTCGGACCTTGTGACCGGGCAGGACATCCTGTTTTTCTGGGTCGCCCGCATGATGATGATGCAACTGGCCGTCGTCGATGAGGTGCCGTTCAAGACCGTCTATCTCCACGGGCTGGTGCGCGACGCCAAGGGCAAGAAGATGTCGAAGTCCACGGGCAACGTGATCGACCCGCTCGACATTATCGAGGAATACGGCGCCGATGCCTTGCGGTTCACCAATGCGGCGATGGCGTCCCTTGGCGGGGCGCTGAAGCTCGACACCAGCCGCATCGCGGGCTACCGCAACTTCGGCACGAAGATCTGGAACGCCTGCCGCTTTGCCGAGATGAACGGCGCCTTCGGTCAGGCGCGTGCGGTCGAGGCCGTGACCGATCCGGCGGCGCTCAAGCCCGTGCAGACCGTCAACCGCTGGATCATCGGCGAGACGGCGCAGACGCTGGCCGAGGTGAACGCCGCGCTTGAGACCTACCGGTTCAACGACGCAGCCGACGCGCTCTACAAGTTCGTCTGGGGCAAGGTCTGCGACTGGTATGTCGAGTTCTCCAAACCCCTGCTGATGGACGGCTCGGACGCCGAAAAACGCGAGACCCAGCAGGTGATGAACTGGGTTCTGTCGCAATGTCTGATCCTGCTGCACCCGATCATGCCCTTCATCACCGAAGAGCTGTGGGAGATTGACGGCCATGCCACGCTTCTGGCCCATCAGGACTGGCCCGAGTATGGCAGTGACCTTGTCGATGCCACCGCTGCGGCTGAAATGTCGTGGGTGATCCAGATCATCGAGAACATCCGCTCGACCCGCGCGCAGATGAACGTGCCGGCGGGGCTCTATGTGCCGCTGATCCAGACCGAGGCCGATGCAGCCGCCAAGACCGCTTGGGCCAACAACGAAGCGCTGATCAAACGCCTTGCCCGTGTCGATACGCTCACCGAGGGGGCCGCGCCGAAAGGGTCGATGATGGTCGGCACCAAGGGCGCGACCTTTGCGCTGCCGCTGGCGGATATCATCGACGTCGAGGCCGAGAAGGCGCGGATCGCCAAGTCGCTGGGCAAGGTCGAGAAAGAGGCGGGCGGCCTGCGCGGGCGGCTGAACAACCCCAAGTTCGCCGAGAATGCGAGCCGCGAGGTGGTGGAAGAAGCCCGCGCCAATCTCGCCCTGCGGGAAGAGGAAATCGCCCAGCTCAACGCGGCCCTCGCCCAACTCAACGAAATCTGACGCGGTGGCGCGGCCCTGCGGGGCCGCGCCGCTTTCACCCTTTGCGGGTGCAGCACGCCCCTTTGATACCCTGATCTTGCGAAAAAACCGCTCCGCAGACTGCCGTCGCGCGGGTTTTTGCTTTGCAAAACGCGAAGTTGCCCGCACAGTCTGCTTATGTCCAAAGACCACGCGCCCGCCCCCGACACCCGCCTGACCCCCCTTGCCGCCCGTTTGCCCGCCACGGTGCCCTTCGTCGGACCCGAGACACAGGAACGACAAACCGGCACGCCGTTCAAAGCGCGGCTGGGGGCCAACGAAAGCGGCTTCGGCCCTTCACCGGATGCGATCCGGGCCATGCGCAACGCGGCCAAAGACTGCTGGATGTATGGCGATCCGGAAAGCCACGACCTGCGCGCTGCCCTCGCCGCGAAATTCGACATCGGAATGGAGGAGATCGTGGTCGGTCCGGGCATCGACGGGCTGCTTGAAACCCTTGTGCGGCTTACCGTCACCGAAGGCACGCCGGTCGTCACCAGCGCCGGGGCCTATCCGACGTTCAATTATCACGTCACCGGCTACGGCGGCACGCTGCACACGGTGAACTACACCGCCGATCATGAGGACCCCGACCACCTGATCGCCAAGGCACGTGAGGTCGGCGCGCGTTTGATCTTCATCGCCAACCCCGACAACCCCATGGGCACCTGCCACACGGCAGCGACGATCCAGCACATGATCCAGACCGTGCCCGAGGGCTGCCTTCTGGTGCTGGATGAGGCCTATATCGACCTTGCCGGGGACGGGTTCGCTCCACCGATCAACACCCATGACAAGCGGGTGATCCGCCTGCGGACCTTTTCCAAGGCCTATGGCATGGCCGGGGCGCGGGTTGGCTATGCCATCGGCCACGCCGCGCTGATCTCGGCCTTTGACCGCGTGCGCAACCACTTCGGGATGAGCCGCATCGCCCAGATCGGCGCTTTGGCGGCGCTGGAGGACACCGACTGGCTGGCCAAAGTGCGTGCGCAGGTCGAACAGGCGCGCGAGGATCTTTACGAAATCGCCGAGGACAACGGGCTGCTGGCGATCCCCTCGGCCACCAATTTCGTCACCATCGATTGCGGCGCGGACGGGGTCTTTGCCAAAGCGGTGCTGGACGCGCTGCGGGACGAGGGGGTGTTTGTGCGGATGCCCATGGTCGCACCGCTCGACCGCTGCATCCGCGTCACCTGCGCCCCGCCGCGTGAGATGAAGCTGCTCGCCCGCGCCCTGCCCAAAGCCCTCGCCGCCGCGCGGGAACAGGTGGGCGAAACACCCTCTTGACCCGTCGTATCAGCCTGCGGCGCCGGGCGCGTGCGACAGATCGGCCAGCACCGCGCTCGCCGCCTCGACCGCGCCATGTCCGTGGGGGATCTCCAGCGCTTTCAGCCCGGCGTCGAGCGTGCCCAACAGGCCCAGCACCATATGGCCGTTCACATGCCCCATGTGGCCCAGACGAAAATAGGCGCTCGCCGGGGTGCGCCCGAGACCGATACCAAGGGTGAGGCCCATCGTCTCCTCGCACCAGTTGCGCAGGGCATCGCCCTGCCCCTCGCCCAGTTGCAAAGACGTGATCGCCCGCGACCGCGCATCCTCATCCTTCACATTGACCCGCAGCGGGCCGCCGTCCGCCCAAACGTCCACCGCAGCCCAGATCGCCCGCGCCAGCCCCTCGTGCCGGGCCCAGACCGCCTCGAGTCCTTCTTCGAAAATCATGTCCAGCGCCTCACGCAGGCCGTAGATATGATGCGTTGGCGCGGTGCCCCCGAATAGCTTCCAGAACTCGTCGCCGGCCACCCGTGGCCGCCAGTCCCAATAGCGCGACACGCGCGCCTTGCGCCCCCGCACCGCATCGGCCTTGTCGTTCATCCAGACGAAACCGATCCCCGGAGGCGTCATCAGCCCCTTCTGGCTGGCGCAAACCGTGACATCGGCGCCGCAATCGTCCATGTCATAGGCATCGCAGCCGATCGAGGCGATCCCGTCGCACATCAACAGCGCCTCATGCCCCGCCGCATCCATCGCGGCGCGGATCGCCTTGATGTCATTGCGCACCCCGGTCGAGGTATCGACCAGCACGGTCAGGACCGCCTTGATCCGTCCGCCCGTGTCCGCCCGCAAGGCCGCCTCGACCCGGTCCGGATCGACCGCTTCCGTGTCGCCGAAGTCCAGCGTTTCGACCTGCGCGCCCAGGGCTTCGGCCATTTCGCCCCAGCCGACGCAGAACCGCCCCGTGGCCAGCACCAGCACCGTGTCGCCGTCGTTCAGCACGTTGGAGAGCGCGGCTTCCCAGACGCCGTGGCCGTTGGCGATGTAGATCGCGACATCGTGGCGGGTTCGCACCAGCGCCTTGAGGTCGGGGATCAGGCTGCGGGTCACGTCGTGCAACGTGCCGGTGTAGATGTTGGGCGCAGGACGGTGCATCGCCCGCAACACCCGATCCGGCATCACCGACGGGCCGGGAATAGCAAGGTATGACAAACCGTTGGCAAACATGGGCGGGTCCTTTCAGGGGGCGCATCTGATGGGCGCGCATCGGCGCGTCCGCGCACCCTAGCGCGCGTCACCTGCCCGTCAATGCCCGCCGAACGCCGGCCGGGCCGGACTGCGCTTTCCCCCCTGCCCGTTTGCGCGTAAACCGGACGGACAAACCGCACGGATGCCCCATGAGCAAGACAAAGCCCGCCCCCAACCGCAGCAGCAAAGCCATGTTCCAATGGCTCTGGCGCAATTACCTGCGTCGGCACATGGGCCTGTTGTCCGTGGCCGTCGTGCTCATGGTTATCGAAGGCTCCACCTTCGGCGTGCTCAGTTACATGATGAAGCCGATGTTCGATGCGATTTTCATCGGCGGGCGCGAAAGCATGATCTGGATCGTGGGGATTGGCATTCTGGCCCTGTTCTTCACCCGCGCGGTCAGCGCCCTTCTGCAACGGGTGATCCTCAAACGTGTGTCCGAGAAGAGCGCGGCGCACATGCGCACCGACCTGCTGCGCCATCTGATGCAGCTCGACACCGCCTTCCACCAGATCCACCCGCCTGGCACACTGATTGAGCGGGTGCAGGGCGATGTGCAGGCGTTGAACCGCGTCTGGGCCGGGTTGATCACCGGGCTGGGGCGCGACGTGGTGGCGGTGATCTCGCTGTTCTCGGTGGCGCTCTGGATCGACTGGAGCTGGACCCTCATCGCCCTTGTGGGCATCCCGATCCTGGTGCTGCCGTCCTATGCGATCCAAGGCTATGTGCGGCGCAAGGCCCGCGCGGCGCGGATTGTCGCGGCCGACATGTCGACCCGCCTTGACGAGGTGTTTCACGGCATCAACCCGATCAAGCTCAACAGCCTCGAAGACTATCAGGCGCGGCGCTACGAACGGCTCACCGGTAAGCGGGTCCGGACGGAGACCCAGGCCGCCTTCGGGCAGGCACTGATCCCCGGCCTTGTCGATATCATGGCGGGCTTGGGCTTTTTCGCGGTGTTGATCTATGGCGGTGGCCAGATCATCGACGGCCAGAAAACAGTGGGGGAGTTCATGGCCTTCTTCACCGCCATGGCCATCGCCTTCGATCCGCTGCGACGACTGGGCAACCTCTCGGGCCTGTGGCAGGCGGCGGCGGCCTCGATCGACCGGCTGCTTGACCTGTTCGAGGCGAAACCCTCGCTGCTATCCCCCGCCTCTCCCAGTGCGCCCCCCACCGCCGCCCCGCGCATCACCTTCGACGATGTGTCGCTCAGCTATGGTGACCTGCCCGTCCTGCATGGCGCGAGTTTCGTGGCCGAGGCTGGGAAGACCACCGCACTCGTCGGCGCGTCGGGCGCGGGAAAAAGCACCCTGTTCAACGTGCTCACCCGGCTGGTAGAGCCGCAGGGCGGCGCGGTCACACTGGACGGCACGCCGATCAATGCGCTGTCGCTCACCGATCTGCGGGCGCTGGTCTCGACCGTGTCGCAGGATGCCGCACTGTTCGATGAAACCCTGCGCGACAACATCCTGCTGGGCCGCACGGACATCTCCGACGATGTGCTTAACGCGACCCTTGCGGACGCCCATGTCACCGATTTTCTCGACAAGCTGTCCGACGGGCTCGACAGCCCCGCAGGGCCGCGCGGATCGAACCTCTCGGGCGGGCAGCGCCAACGCGTCGCCATCGCCCGCGCGCTGCTGCGCGACACGCCGATCCTGCTGCTGGACGAGGCGACCAGCGCCTTGGACACCAAGTCGGAATCCATCGTGCAGGGCGCGCTGGACCGGTTGGCCAAGGGGCGCACGACCCTTGTGATCGCCCACCGCCTGTCAACGATCCAGACCGCGCACAAGATCGTGGTGATGGACAAGGGCCGCGTGGTGGATCAGGGCACCCATGCCGAGCTGCTCGCCCGTGGCGGACTATACGCCGACCTCTACCGGCTGCAGTTCCGCGATGGCATGCAGGTCGTCGACGGCTCCAACCGGCCCCGCAAGAAGGCCAAGATACGCAGCAAACCACCACAACCGCTGGGCTGGCTGGCACGGCTTTTCAATCGCGGCCCGCAGGACTAGATGAAGGGCATGACCCAACGCACCCTGATCCAGCTCACCGGCCCCGATGCCCGCAGTTTCCTGCAGAACCTGATCACCAACGACGTGGACCGCACCGCGGGCGGCCTTGTCTATTCCGCCCTGCTGACGCCGCAGGGCAAGTTCATCGCCGATTTCTTCGTGCTGGCCGATGGCGATGCGCTCGTGCTCGATGTGGCCGCGTCCCATGCGCCGACACTGGCACAACGGCTGTCCATGTATAAGTTGCGCGCCGATCTTGAAATCAGCGAACGCGCCCAGACCGTGTCGCGCGGCACCGGCCCCGCGCCCGAGGGCGCCTTGCCCGATCCGCGCCACCCGGCCTTGGGCTGGCGGCTTTACGGCGGTGACGCCCCGGCGGATGGGACCGACTGGGACGCCCTGCGCGTGGAACATGTCATCCCGGAAACCGGCATTGAATTGACGCCCGAAACCTACATCCTCGAAGCCGGGTTCGAACGGCTCAACGGCATCGATTTCCGCAAGGGCTGCTACGTGGGTCAGGAAATCGCCGCGCGGATGAAGCACAAGACCGAGTTAAAGAAAGGCCTCGTGCAGGTCGAGATCGACGGCGCGGCCCCCGTGGGCACCGAGATCACGGCGAACGGCAAGCCCGCCGGCACGCTCTACACCCAAAACGGCAACCGCGCCCTCGCCCATTTGCGGTTCAACCGGGCCGAGGGCGAAATGCAGGCCGACAGCGCCACCCTGCGCCGCCCCTAATTCATCTTTGCTTTGCAAATATCCCCGCCGGAGGCGCACCTCTGCCACTCGCGATCCCGCCTGCGGCTCTTAACCCCAGACCGCGCGCCACAACGACAAAGGCCGCCCCATCGCGGCGGCCTTTCTTCACGGTCACAGACCTTAAGGTCAGGCCCGTTCGACGTATTCCATGGTTTCGGTGCTGACGATGATCTCTTCATCCTGACCCACGAAAGGCGGCACCATCACCCGCACGCCGTTGTCGAGGATCGCCGGCTTGAACGAATTCGCCGCCGTCTGCCCCTTCACCACCGGCTCGGTCTCGACAATCTTGCAGGTGACCTTCTGCGGCAGGGTCGCGTTCAGCGCCTCATCCTCGTGATATTCGATCACCGCGATCATACCATCCTGCAGGAACGGGCGACGCTCGCCCAGAAGCTCGGCGGGCAGCTCGATCTGCTCATAGGTTTCCGTGTCCATGAAGGTCAGCATCCCGTCGCTTTCATAAAGGAACTGCTGGTCTTTCTGCTCAAGCCGGACCTTCTCGACCTTGTCGGCGGACCGGAACCGCTCATTCAACTTCGAGCCGTTGCGCAGGTTGCGCAGTTCCACCTGTGCAAAAGCGCCGCCCTTGCCGGGTTTCACATGATCGACCTTCACCGCCGCCCACAAGCCGCCGTTGTGCTCAAGCACGTTGCCGATCTTGATTTCGTTGCCGTTGATTTTCGCCATGCGTCTGCGCCCCTGCCGATTGTGTTCAAAAGGTGTCAAAAGGTTGAAGGATAATTAAGCAGCCCTATATCTGGGGATGCAGGACCGTGCAAGCCAACCAGATCGTGTTTGCAAGGGCCCATGCCATGCGCCGGACGCATGGCTGCCATGCCAAATAAACCTCCCCGAATCGGGGCAAAGCGGGCATATTGCCCACTAGGCTCGATACAAGACTAAAAACAAGATCCCGACCAAAAACAAGATAGGACCGAACATGCGAGATTTCGTCGACGGCACAGCGTTTAATAATGAACAGGGCAACCGCGCCCGCAAGCTCTTTGCTGCGGTGGTGTTGGCAGCCCTGGATGACGCCATCGCAGACGACAAGAAATATGGCAACGGACCTGAGCAAATCGCCCGCTGGGCACGGTCGCGCGACGGGCGTGAAGTGCTGTCCTGCGCGGGCATCGACCCCAACGAACGCGTTGTCGAAGGTCTGATGGATTTCGTCGGCAAGGGTGTGCGCACCTCGGTCGCCCTGTCGCGCGAAGAAAGCGAACGCCGTGCGGTTGCCGAAGCGGCCGAACAGGAATCCCGCGCCGCCTGATGTCTGGCGGGTTTGCTCCGCTTCCATAACAGTCTGCCGCAAAAACGCGACCCTCTGCTCGGGGTCGCGTTTTTCTTTGCGATGTGCGCCTAGCCGCCTGCGAAGAGCACCGCGAAAAGCAGGGAAGGCGCGGCTTCGGCGAGCCCCAGCACGACGATCAGCCCCCGCATCCACATGCCCCTGAAGCGCCGCCAGAGCACGACGCAAAGCGCCAGCGACAGGCCAATCTCGAGCGGGCCGAAAATATCGCCGTAATGGCGGCTGTCCCAATAGCTGACCGGACTTTGAAAGATCCAGTTCGTCAGCGGCCAGAAATGCGCGCGCCCGTCGTCGTGATGCAGCAACAGATCAAACGCCAGATGCAGCAGCGCCGCCCCGCACAGCGCAATGCCCCAGCGCGAGCGGAGCGCCAAAGCCAGCGCCAGCCCGACCCCCCAAAGGATCAGGGAATTGTCGACGCGAAAGACGCTTTGCCACGCGTCGGAGAAATAGAGCTCTCCGAAAACCACCTGCGGATCGGTCTGCAGGATCACCAGATGAAAGCTGGCCAGAAGGTAAAGCGACAGATCCGGCAGCAAGGCGCCGATCAACGCGGCCCCCGTCACCGCCCGCGCTTCGGGCTTGCCGAATGCCGCCAACCCGATGATCAGATGCGCCGGTGTGTTCATCGCTCTTCCCTTGCCGCTCGCGCCTGTTAGACAGTCGCCCTGAGGGGGAGCGATGACAAGAGCAATCATGATCCAGGGCGCCGGGTCCAACGTGGGCAAATCCATGGTGGTGGCCGGTCTGTGCCGTGCCGCGCGGCGGCGCGGGCTATCGGTGGCACCGTTCAAACCGCAGAACATGTCCAACAACGCAGCCGTCACCGCGGACGGGGGCGAGATCGGCCGCGCGCAGGCGCTGCAAGCCCGCGCGGCAGACCTCGCGCCCCATACGGACATGAACCCCGTCCTGCTCAAACCCGAAACCGACGTCGGCGCGCAGGTGATCGTGCAGGGCCAGCGGTTCGCCACCATGAAGGCCCGCGAATACGGGTCGCGCAAGACCGAGCTGATGCCCTGCGTGCTCGACAGCTACCACCGGCTGGCCGCCGCGCATGACCTGATCGTGATCGAGGGTGCAGGCTCTCCGGCGGAAGTGAACCTGCGCGCGGGGGACATTGCCAACATGGGCTTTGCCGAAGCCGCGGACTGTCCCGTGGTGCTACTGGGTGACATCGACCGCGGCGGCGTCATTGCCCAGCTTGTGGGGACGGACGTGATCCTCCCGCCCGAGGATCGCGCGCGGATCACCGGCTTTGCCATCAACAAGTTTCGTGGCGATCCGTCTCTGTTCGCCGAGGGCATGGCCACGATCGCCGCACACACGGGTTGGACGCCGCTGGGCATTCTGCCGTGGTTTGACGAGGCTTGGCGCCTGCCCGCCGAGGATGTGCTGGACGTGGCGACCCGCAAGGGCGGGGCCATCAAGGTCGTCGTGCCCCGTTTGAACCGCATCGCCAATTTCGACGACCTTGACCCGCTGGCCGCCCAGCCTGACGTCACGGTCGAGATCATCGAGGCCGGCCGCCCCCTGCCCGCCGATGCCGATCTGGTCATCCTGCCGGGCTCAAAGTCGACGATTGCCGATCTGGCCCACTTCCGCGCCCAAGGGTGGGACATTGATTTGCAGGCCCATGTCCGCCGCGGCGGGCATGTGCTGGGGATTTGCGGCGGGTTCCAGATGCTGGGGCGCGAGATTGCCGACCCTGACGGGATCGAAGGGCCAGTCACGCGGGCACAAGGGTTGGGGCTTCTGGATGTGACCACCACGATGACTCCGCGCAAGCGGCTGGCGCTGAGCAATGCCCGCTTCGACAGCACCGGCGATCCGGTGAGCGGCTACGAGATCCATCTGGGTGATACGACGGGGCCGGATTGCGCGCGCAGCTGGTTGACGCTGGATGGGCGCGCGGAAGGCGCGGCCAGCGCGGACGGGCGCGTCCGGGGCTGCTACATCCACGGGCTGTTCGCCGCGGACCGGTTCCGCGCGGCCTATATGGCTGCGATCGGTGCGCCACTGCAAGAAATGGCCTATGACGCCGGTGTCGAAGCCACGCTCGATGCGCTTGCGGCGCATCTCGAGGCGCATCTCGACGTGGACTTGCTGTTGTCGCTCGCCCGTGAGATGCCAGCCCGCGCCTGAGCGGTCGCCCTAATCGAAGTCCTGACTGGACAGCACACGATAAATTTCACGGCGGACGAGCTTGCGCACGTTGCGGGTGATCCGCTCGCCCAATGGGCCGGTCAGCTCTTCCCGCACCACTTCGGCGACCAAAGCGCGCAAGGTCTCCTCATCCAGCAGGGCACCGTCGGCTTCGAGCAACCCGTCAAGGTCCTCATCCCCGTATTCGTCGGCATCGCTCGTCGGATGGTCCCCGACACCAGCGGGCTTGGCATCGTAGGCTGTGTCGTCGTCCTCAGGCACGGCATGCGCCCCTGGGTGGGGCTGGGCTTCAGCGTCGGCGGTTGCGGCAGCCTGTGTCGTGGCCGGATCTGCGGCGTCAGCGGGCTCCTCACCCGCGCTTGGTTGCGCCTCCTCGACGTCCGCGTCCAGCGAGAACCGGCGCGCCGATGTGCCGGGCCAGGCCACGCTGTCCGACATGGGCTCATTGCCGTCCGGCTCATAATCGTTCACGTCCGGCCGGATCGCGGCCTCAAGCTCGGCGATGGTGGCGACGAGCTCGGCGCGGTCCTGCGAGAAACTGCTGGATTGCGGCGCGGGGTCGGGCGTCGGCTCATTGTCACCGCCCCAGACCATGCCCGTCAGCGTCAACGGCGCGTCGGTCTGTGCGTCGGTCTGCGCGTCGTCCGGCGCGGCGTGAGCTTCGGTGCTGTCGGCAGGGATATCCGCGCTCGCGGGTGCAGCTTCCTGCCAAGGCTCTTCCTGCCATTCTTCATCCGCTCCGTCGTCCGCGTCGGTCGCGCTATCCTCTGCCCGAGCGTCCTGCGCGTCGGGGCTGGACAGCTCCTCGGCGGGAGCCGCGGTCGCCTCAGCGTCTTCAACAGGGGACCTATCCTCGGCCAGCGGCGAAGCCGTCGCCTCGGCGCTGTCCGAGACCAGATAGGCCGGCGTCAACACCAGCTTTTCGCGGCGCGGCGGGGTCTGCGATTCGGACGGTTGCTCAGCGGATGGGGCCGCCTCGGGGCGCGGGGTCCGGGCCGGATGCGCCGCCTCTGACGGGGTCGCCTGCGCAGCCTCTTGCGGGGCGCCGTCGCGCACGCGGGCCTTGTCGCCATCGCTGACAAGACGGCGGATAGAGGACAGCACATCCTCAATTTCTACGGTCGTCACGGGATCGGACATTGTTTATCCTGCTTTCGCCTCAGGCCCCTAGTCTAACCTGACGCGGCCATCCAAACAACAGATAGTCGGGATTTGAAGGACTAAAGCTCGGTCAGTCGCCAATCGCCTCAAGAACCCGGTCCAGCGCCTGCCCCTGCTGGGAATAATAGGCCGGAGCCTCATTCACCAAGCTATAGTAGGCCGCAGGGTCATAGCTTTGCACGCCAAGACGCAGGTGCTGGGCGGTCAACAGCCCCAGCGTGGCGAGAACCCGGTAGGTCGCGACGACTTCGTCCGCCTGAGCCGAGATCATGTTGGCCTGCGCGTCGAGCAGCTCCTGCTCGGCGTTGAGCACATCCAGCGTCGTGCGGGCGCCCAAGGTCGCCTCTTCGCGGACGCCGCGAAACGCGGTGCGGGCGGCGCGGATCTGCAGGTCGGCGGCCTCACGTCCGGCGCGGGCCACGGCAAGGATCGCATAGGCGTTGCCCACGTTCTGGCTCACCCCTTGCGAGGTCACCAGAAGGGTCGCGCGGGCGCTGTCTCGGCGAGCCTGCGCCTGTCGGATGACCGAGGCGAGCTGTCCGCCCTGATAGATCGTGCCGCCGTAGGTCATACCAAAGTTCTGCGTCGTGTCCCCTTCGTCATTCATCCCGATAGAGCCGTTCAGACGCAGCGAGGGGTTGAGCGCGGCTTCCGCCCGCTTGATGTTCAACTCGGCGGCGGCCACGGCGTGTTGCGCGGCGAGGACTTCCGGATTGCGGCGCACGGCAAAGGTGCGCGCGGCGGCGACATCATGTTGTACCTCGGCCGGGCTGACCACGGCCAACTGGCCCGGGGCCCGTCCGACAGCCGCGCGAAATTCTTCATTCGCTTGCGCGAGATTGCCCTGCGCGGCGGCGAGCTGGCTGCGCGCGGCCGCAAGACGGGCCTGCGCGAGCGAGACGTCGGTGCGCGTCACCTCCCCCACTTCGAACCGATCCTCGGCGGCGCGCAGCTCTTGCGTGATGACCCGCACGTTGCTTTGCCGCAGCGCCAGAAACTCCGACGCCCGACGCACGGCCATATAGGCGTCGACCGCGCGGAACAGCACCTGTTGCTCGACCTGCACCAGCGACTCGCGGGTTTGCAGCACCAGTTCCTTTTGCGCTTCGGTCGCCAGCGCGCTGGCCCCGCCGTCCGCCAGCAGAAGGTTCGCGCTTAGGCTGATGGTGCCGCTGACATTGTCCGTCAAGCTCTCCACCGGGCGCGCGCTTGTGGCGGCATAGCTCGCCTGCGCCTGCCATGAGATGATCGGGCGCAGGGCCGCCAGCGATTGGGCGACATCCTCATCCGCGGCCCGCAAAAGCGCGCGGTTCTGATCGAGAAGACCGGAGTTGTGATAGGCATCGCGCAGTGCATCGGCAAGGTTTTCAGCCCGGAGCGGCGTCGCCGCCGCCAGCGCGGCCACGCAACAGGCGGCCATGATCGTGCGGAGAAATGTCATACTCGGTTCCTGCGTCCTCGACTTACTTCCCTGACGCAACCCGCCAAAACGACCTGCCCCAAGGCACTGTTAAAATGTGAACGCGACCTCTTTCCGGAACCCGTTCAGGACCGGAGCGGCCGCGTTGAAAACCATGCGCCAGTTCATCACGCCGTCGATCTTGTGACCGACGCGCACGACGCCCAGCGCCCCTTCGGCGAAAATGGCCACGATCCGGCCACCGTCTTTGACCTGATCAACCAGTGTCTGGGGCACGACTTCGACCGCGCCCTGCAGCATGATCAGATCATAAGGCCCGTTCTTGGCAGCCCCTTCGGCCAGCTCCCCCGCGAACACGGCGGCATTGTCGATCCCGCTTGTGGAAAGGTTCTGCTGCGCCTCTTCGGCCAGCTCCGCATCCTCTTCCACGGCGACCACGAACTCGGCCATATGCGCCAGAACCGCGGTGGAATAGCCCAGCCCGCAGCCCAGATCGAGCACCACGTCCGTCGGTTCCACATCTGCCGCATCCAGCATTTTCGCCAGCGTGCGCGGCTCAAGCAGGACCCGTCCACCGCCGATGTCGAGGTTTTCGCCGATATAGGCGGCATCGCGCAGACCGGTCGGGACGTAATCCTCACGCGGGACGGTCAGCAGCGCGTCGATGATCGGAAATTTCGTCACATCTGAGGGCCGCACCTGCGTGTCGACCATGAGCGTTCTGCGGGTTTGGTAATCGGCCAAGGCTCAACTCTCTCGTTCAAAAGCTTGTCCTTCTACATGACACAGCCCAAAAGGTTGAGCAACGTCGATTGCGGGTCACGCGCCCAGTGTGTGGCCCCGCGCGGACCCAGCAGCAAAACCCCTATTGAACCCGCGCGCCAACGCCGCTAAACGGTCCCATATCACCACGGCACGCGAGTTGGCGGAGTGGTGACGCAGCGGATTGCAAATCCGAAGCCTAGAAAGCAATCAAACCATTGTCGCGCAGCGGAAATCAGCCCTATCGGAGGTTCCTCTGCCGCACAAGAATACCGCAGACAAAGCGAGAACAAAGCGAGAATGTGCGGCAGGGCTGCTGCCGGTCTATTTGGGATTGATGCCCAACTCTTTGCTCAACTGCGCGAGCGAAGCCCGCGATCGGTGTATTGCCGCACTGACCGCGTGCGTGGTCGTGGCGCTCCCGTGACGAACTTGTCTCAAAATGCTTCCTTCCAACTTTGAGAAAGGATTGCACCATTAAACCGTAAGCCGTGTGATCAAACACCTAGGGATCAACGTGCTGCAAACCCAAAATACGCCTCGCCTGCTTCCAAGTCGCCACAGGTCGTTCATACTTGTCGCATAAATCTGTCACACGGCGAACGAGCGCGGCATTTGACGGGGCCAAGTTATCTCGATCAAGTCGAACATTGTCCTCCAGCCCCGTGCGGGCGTGGCCGCCCACCGCAACGGCCCATTCGTTTACCGTCAACTGGTGCGCACCGATGCCTGCCGCACACCAAGGGGTCTCATCCCC
This sequence comes from Thalassorhabdomicrobium marinisediminis, assembly GCF_003072065.1. GTDB lineage: Bacteria > Pseudomonadota > Alphaproteobacteria > Rhodobacterales > Rhodobacteraceae > Octadecabacter > Octadecabacter marinisediminis. Next base: position 13,838 of record NZ_QCYG01000004.1, on the reverse strand, counting down.
AAACAGACGTTTGACCGTTTTGATGTAGAAGTCGAACACGTCGCGATCGGCGGGCATCGCATTCTTCACCCCCATCACAAATTGCACATAGGGGGTGGTCGCAAGGCGGCCGTCGGCATGCATTTTCGCGGCCTGCAGTATGTGCGACAAGTCGAAAGCTTCGATTTCCGGCCTGACGTTGTAAGATCTCATTTCCGAGGCGAGCCAATCCACGAGATCGGGCGGGTTCTCGTAGACCCGGGTCGGAAAATTGTTCGAACCAACTGAAAGAGATGCCATATCAGGGGCAAGAGGCAGCATTCCGCCCCTCATCCGTCCCGCGCCTGAGCGTCCTCCGGTTGAAAACTGGATTATCATGCCGGGACAATGCTTCTCCAACCCCTCCTTGAGGCGAGCAAATCTCTCCGGATCCGACGAAGGTGTTTCGTCATCATTGCGCACATGGGCGTGCACAATTGAGGCTCCAGCCTCAAAGGCCCCTTGCGTACTCTCGATTTGTTCCGTCACAGTGATCGGCACCGCCGGGTTGTTCGCTTTTGTCGGCAGAGAACCTGTGATAGCAACACAAATCATGCAGGGCGTGGGTAGCGTGTCAGGCATTAAGTCCCCTCTTTCGTAGCAATTAATTCGCTGTCCAAGCGGGCATTTTTGCCAGCCCCTCGAGGAAGAATGGTCTAAAACCCACGGGGTGCTCGCTCATTGGGAAATGCCCAAGCTCATCCATAACCGAGAGCGTCGCGCCCGGAATGGCCGCCGCGGTGCGCGCAGCGTCCTCAGGCGTGCAGGTCAGGTCATAGGCGCCGACGATAATATGAACGGGCGTCGCTTGGGTATCGATCTGACACATCCTAGGAATCAGGCTCTCATCGCGCGTATAGAAGCTCAAATCTCCGCGAAACACGCCAGGGCCGCTCTGCATGAACATCCAAAGTGTGTTCCAGCGTTCAGCATTGGGTGCGAAAGGTGAAATATTCGCTGATACCAGGGCAGCCCCCATTTCGCCACCATGGGCATCGGGGCGGTGGAACCAGTCGATATCATACCACGCTGGCTGGAAATCGGAGGCTTCGATTGCGATGAACCCTGAAAATCGCTCTGGGTGGAGCGCCGCTAGTTGCAAGGCAATCCTACCGCCCATTGAGCAGCCGGCAAGCACCGGGCGATCAAGATCCAGCGCTTGGACTACGGCAAGAACTGTCTCAATATAGGCTTCAGTTGTCAGCAGGTATTCCTGCGTCTCGAAGCCTTCAGGCGGCAGAGATTTGCCGTGCCAAGGCATGTCAAAAGCGATCATACGGTTGACGGCAGTGATGTCGCTGTCGTTCATCAGATGACGCCATTGCCGGCTGTCTGCTCCCGCAGTGTGAAGGCAGAGGACCGGCCTCCCCTCGCCGGCCTCTTCATAATATATTCGCTGCGGCACCCCGGCGATCTCAACTCTAACGTAGCGCCCGATGATCTGTTCGATGCTCATGCCGCGTCCTCCGGTTGATGTCTCGGAAGCGACAAAACTTCCTTAAAGAACCGAAGGTTCTTGACCAAGCTAAGTATATCGCCGTCGATCCGGCCACGCCCGATCTTCACCAGACCGAAAATGTCGTGGAAGCCCGGTTCCGGACAGGGTTTCCAGAATTTCATCATGGCCTCTGCGTCGGTTCTAAAGGCGAAGCGATATGGCGTTTTGCGGCTGGGTCCGGGAACTACGTGACGCAGATGGCCCTTCTCGAAGGTCAGATAGAACTCTTCACCATCGACTTCGAGCAGCACTGTTTCGGAAAACAGGCGCCCCAAGCGCAATAGGTGAGGCGCGGCAGCGAGACCCCCCTGCATAATTCTTAGCTTTTCAATCATTCAGAGGTCTCCCCGTCGCTTCCGGGCCTTCCTGCCACGGTCGCACCCTGACTTGCTATGCTGCCTACGGTATGACGTGATACCGTGGCCCGAGCACTTCGGCGCGCGCCACGGTGCGATTTCAGGGTTCAGCTAGAAAGGTTGCCGCGCCTCGCCTTTTTGTGCAGGACATCTCTGCCGATGCTTTCGACCGGAAGGGTCTCGAATGAACTTTAAGCAGTTGACCTATTTCATCGCCGTCGCCGAAGAGTTGCATTTCGGGCGGGCGGCGGATCGTCTTGAGATGGCCCAGCCTCCCCTGAGTCGGCAGATCAGGAGCCTAGAGGAATCTCTGGGGGCCGTGCTGTTCAATCGGGGGCGGAGCGCGATCAGTCTGACCCAGGCAGGTGAACGCCTCTTAGAACGCGGCAAGTCAATCGTTGCGCAACTGGAGGATACCAAGTTGGAAGTGCAGCGCTTGGGAGAGGGTGCGGAGGGGCGCTTGCGTATCGGCTTCGTCGGGTCAGCCACCTTTGGCATTCTTCCGAACATCATCAAGTCCTTTCGCACAGCTTATGCCGATATCAATCTGAGCCTTTTTCCGATGAACAATGCACAGCTCCATCGATCCCTCATTTCTCGAGAGATTGATGTCGCGTTCGCGCGTCCGGCTTTGAAAGACAGTGAGTTCGTCACCCGTCACCTGTTGGACGAACCCCTCATCGTTGCGGTTCCTGATGCATACGATGAAGGGACCGGTGGCCTGATTGATCTTCGATCACTCAAGGACCCCAACTTCGTCCTCTATCCGGAGACCCCGCGGCCCAGTTTTGCCGATGTCGTGCTGTCGTCGTGCGAGAACTTGAACATTGATACGGGCAATCGCATCTGGACGATGGATCTGCAGACGGCTTTGAGCCTTGTCGCAATCGGCGAGGGCATCTGCGTTGTGCCGAGTTCTGTCGGATCGGCCACGCGCAACGGCCTACGCTATATGTCAATTCACCCTGCAATCGGCGCAACCGCCTTGTCCATCAGCTATCGCCTTGATGAACAAGGCGTTCACGTCAACAACTTTGTGCGCGTAGCCCAATCAGTGGCGCGCAACGTCGGCTAGATAGCATCTAGGCATCTAGGTCCTTACGTGCGGTTATCCGCAACACTCGCGGGTTTCAGATAACGATAGAGGTCCGCTCGCGGTCGCGGCGGTAGAACGCAACCTTATCAGGGTCTAGGCCTGCTGCGATGCCGGGGCCCACTGGAAGTTTAACGCAAAAGTCCTGATAGACGATCGGTTCGGCCAAGATGTCGGCCGTCAGTAGCAGTGGTCCAAAGAGCTCGGTTCCCCAGCGAAAAGTCTCGATGGTCGAGAAAAGCTGCAATGCCGCGGCAGTCCCCAAACCTGTCTCCAACATGGTGCCACCGTAGAGGCCAAATCCGGCTGCCTGCCCGATCGCAAGGACCTCAGACGCTCGTTTCAGTCCCCCGGATTGTGCAACCTTAACCGCTAACACATCAGCAGCCTTATCAGTTGCAACGGCCAGAGCGTCTTCCGGGCCGTTAAGCGCCTCGTCGGCCATTACTGCGATTTCGTAGCTACTCGTCAGCTCTGCCATCGCCATTCGGTCACGGGCTTGGACCGGTTGTTCGACCAGTTCACATCCGACATCCTGTAACCCCTTCAAGCCCCACCGCGCATCCGCGAGGCTCCAGGCTTGGTTAATATCGACCCGAATGCTTCCCTCGTCCCCAATGGCTTTCTTAATTCGCCCGACGTGGGCCACGTCCTCGCGCACAGACCGCTTGCCGATCTTTAGCTTGAAGATGTTATGGCGCCGCATCGCGATCATCTTTTGGGCTTCGGCAATGTCGGTGTCTGAATTCCCGGAGGCAAGCGTCCAGGCAACCGGCATCTCGCTAGTGACCGATCCGCCGAAAAGCTGCGCCACGGGCACAGCCAATCGCTTCCCGAGCGCGTCCCACAGGGCACACTCTACCGCGGATTTCGCGATCCGGTTCCCCTTGACGGATTTGTCGATGCATTGGATTGCGCCATTCACATCGTTGCCGCAGCGTCCGTGGAGAACCGGAGCGATGTAGGTATCTATTGCGGATCGGATACCTTCCGGGCTTTCCGGTCCGTAGCTTAGACCCCCGATTGTCGTCCCTTCGCCGATCCCTACAGACCCGTCAGAGAACTTGATTTGGACAAGCACCGCTGTCTGTATCCGCATCGTAGCCATCGACAGGACGTGGCCGCGAATTGTCGGAATATCGAGAATAATGGTCTCGATAAGTTCGATCTTGCTCAAGGTTAATACTCCCGTATACGGATCTACGTTGGCATAAGTTTGCAAAATTGGCATAGTCCCTGTCGATGCGTGCAAGGGTTTCGCCCGATACCAAATAGGACTGTTCTGTTACGTGCACGCTCTGCCTACACGCCATTGCCGCCCATTTATTGGGGAATAATTTCTGGACCCATGAAATATGTCGGCAAGAACGTCGATATCCATGGGACATAGGTGACTAGTATAAGGAAGCAGAATAACACCATGAGAAACGGTAATGCGGCTTTCACGACCCCCATGACCGACATGTTTGCCACCCCCGAAGTCACGAAGAGATTGAGGCCCACGGGCGGTGTGATCATCCCAATTTCCATATTGACCACCATGATGATGCCCAGATGGATCGGATCGATGCCCAATTCCATCGCAATCGGGAAGACCAGCGGTGCGACTATGACGATCAGCCCCGACGGCTCCATGAACTGACCGCCAATCAGCAGCATTACATTTACGATCACGAGGAACATGATTGGGCCAAATCCGACTGACAGCATCGCGGTGGCGATTTGTTGTGGCACCTGTTCGTCAGTCAAGACCTGCTTGAGGATCAGCGCGTTCGCGATGATGAACATCAGCGTCACGGTGAGCTTTCCGGCCTCGAAAAGGGTGTTGACAGTATCCCGATGCACGAAAGCAGTAAGCAAAGCCCAAGGCTTCTGAAGGAGCGTTGACTTGTTGGCGTGGGGGGTGGCAGCAGCGGACAGTGAGCGGCCTCCGGCTATGCGCAACATTGCATCCTGCCCGTCTCCTGCCTGGGCAGCCAAAGGCCCCATATCGCGATAGACAAAACAGGCAATCACGAATGCATAGACTGCGGCAACGGCTGCGGCCTCGGTTGGCGTGAAGATGCCGCCGTAGATCCCGCCGAGGATGATGACGATTAGAAACAACCCCCAGACCGCGTCACGACCCGAGGCCCAGATTTCTCCCCAACCTTGCCACCTGCCCTTGGGCATATCGCGGACGCGCGCAATGAAATAGATGGTCACCATCAACAATGTTCCTGCAAGCAATCCGGGAATGACACCAGCTAGGAACATCCGACCGACCGACACATCCGTGGCCGAGGCGTAAACTACCATGACAATCGAGGGCGGGATCAAGATGCCAAGTGTGCCAGCGTTGCAGATGACGCCGGCGGCAAACTCCTTGGTATATCCAACTTGGCGCATACCTGCGATCACGATCGTACCGATGGCAACGACGGTGGCCGGCGAAGAGCCCGAGAGGGCTGCAAACATCATGCAGGAAAAGACCCCAGCGATAGCAAGCCCCCCTGGAAGATGCCCCACTAATGCAATCGAGAAGCGTATGATGCGCTGTGCTACACCGCCGGTCGACATAAAGCTGGACGCAAGGATGAAGAACGGGATGGCTAATAGCGTATAATGGCCTGCCATAGCCTGAAAGAACGTCTGAGCAATCGATCCAAGCGAACTGTCAGAGAAAGCCAGAAGGAATATGATCGACGATAGTCCGAGGCTTATCGCGATGGGAACGCCGATCAGCAAGAGTCCGATCACGAGGCAGAAGAGAAGCACGACACCCATGTTTTACGTCTCCTGCGACTTTAATCTGGCCTGAGCTTCCGCTACTTCGGCCTCAACTTCGTGGCTGACGATAAAGCTGCTGCGAACGCCCTGCAGCAACTCGTAGAAGGCTTGCAGCAGCCGGAACAGCAACAGAGCGACCCCAACGGGCAACATCGTATAGCCAACAACTCGGGGCAGTCGGTCATAGCGTTCGCCCATATTTATTAGGGGCTCTAGCCAAGAAAGCACAGCCGGCATTGGCACTTGGTCTGTTAAGTACCAAGCTTGGCTTCTGGTTTCGGCGAAACCCGTGGGGAGCCAACGCCCGCTCGTACGGTTGAGAGCAGCATAAGGGGCCCAGTAATCCCACGCACCCTTTAAAAGTAACGCGGCATAAATTAGACATGCCAACCCCGCGATAGCAGTAAGAGTAAATCTCGCGCGACTTGGGAGGACATTCAGCAATGCGTCAACCCCCAGATGAGCTGTTACCTTGACGCAGTAACTCATGCCGAACAAGACCAGCCACGCGAACAGGATCAAAGTGACTTCGAGCCCCCAAATCAGGGTTGAATTGAAGATATACCGCAGCACAACATTCGCGAATGTCGTTAGCGTCATCAGACCGAGAAGAACTGCAATCGCAATTCGCTCAAATTGGTCGACACCAAGCACCAGCCCTCGATTATCGGGCAAATTCATTGACACAATTGGCGCTCCTTTTTTGATGCGTTGGCCGGACGCGAAAGCCTCCGGCCGCCAGATCATTAGTTCCCGGATGTGACGCGGGTATTGATTTCTTGCGCCGCCTGAATGTTCTCGGCGCCAATCTCGGCTTCAAACTGTTTCCAGACCGGCTGCATCGCGTCGACCCACATCTGGCGTTGCTCTGCGGTCAGTTCTCGGACGATGCCGCCGGCATCGAGGATGGCCTGCTTGGCCTCCTGATTGACCCGTTCAGCTTCACCGTTCCGGGCCTCAGTCACCTCTGCCAATATGGTCGAGAACTGCTCGCGAAATTCCGGTGTCATGGAGTCCCACCAATCCACGGATGTGACAACCATGTAGTCGAGTAGAAGGTGGTTGGTTTCAGTCACTCCGTCTTGCACTTCGAAGAACTTTTGCCCGTAGATATTCGAGTAAGTGTTTTGCTGGCCGTCAACCACGCCGGTCTGCAGCGCGCCGTAGACCTCAGGAAAAGCCATTGGCTGTGATGAGGCCCCAAGCGCATCCATCTGGGCGATGATAACATCTGCCGATTGAACCCGCATCTTCAAGCCCGCCATGTCTTCAGGGACCAGGACAGGCGCGTTTGCCGTAATCTGCTTCATACCGTTGTGCCAAAATTCAAGCCCAACCAGGCCGCGATGCTCCATGCCGCTCTTCATAGCTTGAGCTACGTCGCTGCTTTGGAATTCGTCAACCGCCTCCATATTGGCGAATAGAAACGGCAGATCGAAGATCCGGAACTGCTTGGTGAAAGCCTCAAACTTAGACAAGCTAGGCGCGGCTAGCTGGACATCACCTTGTAGCATAGCCTCAAGAACCTGATCATCGTTGTAGAGCGTTGAGCTGCCGTATACTTCCATGCAGGCAATCCCATCCATCTCCGCGTTGACTCGCTCGCGCAATAACTCGGCTGCAATGCCCTTCGGGTGGCGGTCCGTATTCACAATATGGCTAAATTTGATCACTTCTTCGCCCGGATCGCACCTGGTCGGATCCGCCTGCACAGATCCGATAGCCGCTATACTCAATACTGTGGTTGTGGCGAACGTAGCAATAAGTTTCATGAGGTTTCCTCCCGGTGGTCAACAGTCGATTAGAACATTCTTGGGACAATACACACCACGCTTAACGGTCATAGGTATCAGGGAATACCTTATCCAGCTGTCAATTGACCTGCCACGGGATTTTTCCTCCACTGTTGATTAGAGTCCGGCCCAATCTGAGGACGGACAATGAAGCGAACGGGATTTACAGACGAACAGATCATCCGCTGCCCGGCAGGCGATTGCGAAGCAATCTGCCGAGAGGGGGCATCCTGACCGAGCACGAGGCCGGGGCGAAGTGCGCGGACCTGTGCCCATGGCATGTCGGAAGGCACTTTCTACAACTGGAAGGCCAAATTCGGCGGCATGACGGTGTCGGATGCGAAGCGGCTGAAGGCACTGGAAGATGAGAATGCGAAGCTGAAGAAGCTTCTGACCGAGCAGATGCTGGACCTGGCCGTGATGAAGGATCTGGTTTCAAAAAAGTGGTGAAGCCTGCCGTGAAGCGCGAGGCGGTCGCGCACCTGAAGGCCCGGTTCGGGCTCTCGGAACGGCGGGCGTGCCGGGTTACCGGGGCGGATCGCAAGATGATCCGCTACCAAGCGCAGCGCGCGCCGGATACGGAACTGCGGGAGCGGTTGCGGGAACTGGCCAACGAGCGGCGGCGGTTCGGATACCGCCGTCTGTTCGTGTTGCTGCGCCGCGAGGGCGAGCCGTCCGGCATCAACCGGATCTACAGGCTCTACCGCGAGGAAGGCCTGACGGTGCGCAAGCGGAAGACTCGGCGTAAGACTGTCGGAACGCGAGCCCCGATCCTGGTCGAGGCCCGGCCCAATGCGCGCCCCCTCTCGTCGTTTGCTGTGCAAACGACTGCCGGTCAACGGGATCTCTGGATTTCGTCCACGCCCAGTTCGCCAGTGGACTGCGTTTCCGGGTGCTCAACGTGGTCGACGACGTCATCCGAGAGTGCCTCGCTGCGATCCGTTCGCCATTGGCCTCGAACCGATGGCGGCTCAATGGCTCACCCTAAATCTCGGGGCGCCGTGTGGCGCGGGAACTGACGACCCTGATCGAGCGCCGCGGGAAGCCCGGAATGATCGTCAGTGACAATGGAACGGAACTAACCTCTAACGCTATCCTGCGGTGGTGTTCCGAGCACCGCATCGAATGGCACTACATCGCGCCGGGCAAGCCGATGCAGAATGGCTTCGTGGAGAGTTTCAACGGCCGCATGCGCGATGAGCTGCTCAACGAGACCATGTTCCGCAACCTGGCTCATGCGCGCGTTGTGATCGCTGCTTGGGCAGTCGACTACAACACCAGGCGTCCACATTCAGCTTTGGAATACTAAACCCCGGCTGACTACGCGCGGGCCCTGACCGCCGTAATCGCCCGCCCCGCTGTGCCAGATGAAAGCTTCGCGCGTCGTGCGATTGCTTAACCGCGCCGATCGGCGTAAACACCAACCGGGCTCTAGTCGCGGCTGGATGAAAGTTCAGTGGCAGGTCACCGGAACGGCCCTCTGATCGACTGATACCTGCGTGAACGCTGAGCCCTCGACAGAGATCTTCTCTCCGCGTTCGCGCCGATCACCAACCCACCATTTCCTCACGAGGCATTCATGCGCTCCCAATTCGGCCGCCACCTCCCCTGGCGACACGCCGTTTTCTCGAAGCCTTCTCGTTGCTTCTCGCTTGAGTGCGTTCTGCCAGATTCTTTTACCGGAAGGGGATGTTCCGATCTTGAAACCCCAAACTTCACGTTCTGCCATAGTCGCCTCCGATTATCTTGCGGATGCAGATTAACCGAAGAGAAGCGGTCAGTCTTAGAGCGCAATCAGGGGGGCAGATGCAACGCTTGCGTTTGATCGAGGGTAAGATGCCCGCTGCTGACATTTCCGAAGCGCAGCGTCATGCTCGTCATTGCATTAAGTCCGGCTATCAGAAGTGTAACTGAGCCTGGCCGAGATTCGTGCGGCTACTAGCCCAACGAGCCTGCTATATCATTAATATAGAAAGCATGATGACGCCAGAAGCAAAGCAGATCACGGAGGCAGCTTCTATTCCAATACCGATCGCGATGTTTCTGTTTAAAGCATCCAAAGTCTTATGGTTCTGTAAGCGTTGCATCTGACCCCGGCTATGACAGCTATCTCAGGCAAACCTTAACCCGTATATTGGCGCGTAGCGCCAATATAGATGTTGCGCGTGGGAGCTCTCGGCCCAAAACGGTCTTCCATTTAGCACGCTGATGCCGCGCCGCAGCTTCCCCGAACCGGCCATTCGTCCATAGCGCAGCATTTTCGGAGGATGAAGGTCGGCAGATCGGACATAGTCCGTTTGTTGGCTTCGCAGCAATGACGGCCTTCTGAAGCTGCGTGGTGACGGAAGACCAGCCCGCCTATGTTTCTGCTTGTTCGGCGGCACGCTCTTCCTTTGGCGCCCGCTGTTCAGGCGCAGCTTCATTGCCAAATAGAAAGATTCCCAGTCCTTCAAGTGCAGGTATCTTTTCAGAGAAGACACGCAGAACAATCAAAGCCGGGACGGCGATAAACATGCCGATGACAGACCAAGCCCAGCCCCAGAACGCCACCGCAAAGAATACCAGAACCGGGTTCAGCTTCAAACTACGCCCGACGGCATATGGCGTGACGAGCTGTCCTTCTATCGTTGTCAGCCCAAGATAAACGCCTGTCACAACCAAAGCTGATGACACGGTGTCGAAGCTGATGACAGCTATAATGAAAGCGAGCAGGACACCTGCAATCGCTCCAAGGAACGGGATGTAGTTAAAAGCAAATGCCAAGACGCCGAAAAGTAGAGGGCTCGGCATTCCCAGCCCCCAACGCGCAAGACCGACAGCCACGCCAAGCCCCGCATTGATCGCTGTAATAGTAAGGAAGTAGCGGGACAGCTTGCGTTCAATATCGTGGGAAATCTGTATCGCTCGCTTCTTATCTTTGAATGTTGACGCTGTCTGAACCAGCATCTCATGAAACATGTCACCTGAGGCGGTCAGAAAAAAGAATAGAACCAGGGTGAAAATGACCTGACCCATGACGGACGGTGCAGTTGTAAGCAATCGAGATAGAACGCTTTGCAACCCGCGAAGCCTTTCGTCATTTTCATCGCACAGCCCCGCTCGGAGGCCGGCCGGTCATCAACTACCCAGAGAATGGGGTGGATCTTTACTCAGATGAACTGGGGTTTATCCAGCACATCGATACGGGGCGGCTCGAAGAATGGGCAAAGGGAAATGACGTGGTGGTCTATGTCAAAAGCCTGCCAGGAGCGTTTATTCATCCACAACGTTCGCTCGCAACGATTGCTTCGAGAACTGAAAAAAAGTGTTGGACCTAAGCGAGCCTCTAAACGCCTTTGTGCTGGCTGAACGCCGAACTTATCAAGCGACCCTCGCTTCGGATTGATTGTCATGTCCGAGATCGGTTCGCGCGCCCTCTCGCCGGGCATCAACGATCCAGGAACGGCGATCGATATCATAGTTCGGATATCTCGGATCATCCGGGATTGGAGTCTGAAACAGGAATCAGACGATGCTCAGAAACCACAGCTCGAGCTCGAGCTCGAGAGAGTGTTCGTGCCAGCGTTGGATCCCGGCAATCTCCTTGAAGATGCCTATGGTGCGATCGGGAAGGACGGTGTTGGGTCAGTTAAAGTCGGTATCTGGCTTCAGCGCTCGCTCGCCCTCCTCGCGCAACTGCCCGCTGGGGACATCAACCGTGCCGCTCAAGAGCAGGCAAGCATTGCTTTCGACCGATTAAAACAAGAGCTCACATTTCCTCATGATCTTGACGGATCCGCAAGGCACACATTTCCCTCAGTAACCAAGACCGAGAGCAGCCAATGTGACGGTAGCAAACTGGACCACTGCCGATGGATACTTAATCAATTTAGCCCTGTGCATCCCTCTCATTGGCATCTGAAACCTGCCGCTTCCGGCTCAGAGCTGACCTCCATGAAGTTCAGCATCGCCGCAACGCAGCTTCCCAAAAGCGGATGACCTGCCCCCCGCGAGATCCCTCACTTTAATATAGAGTTTGCTCAACGCCAAGCTCAAGCGGCTGCTGGCCGATACGATGCTCGACAATGTCGTGCTGAAAGATCTTCTGGGAATGGAGGCCGTCAGCCCGCCACCGGTTCGAGGGCAAGGCCGACCCTGACGACATTGAGAAAGCGGCGAGAGGCAGCGCTCAAGGCGATGCGGGACTATGAAATCTCGCAGCGTCGGGCCTGCCGGCTTGTCCACTGCCCGGCAGTGGTTTGTCCGCAAACCATGAGAGGGGGTGTCGACCCAAAGACAGTCCGGCGCGAACGCCCGTCCCGCCTGCAACGGCAGTCGAAACCCAGTTTCGATGAGAGGGGGACTGCGCAGAGATACATAAGGAGATGAAGGAAATGCCGGCAAGCGGCGTCGGTTCGGCTACCGCCGGATCGGCGTTCTGCTCGACCGCAAAGGTATGATCATGACCCACAGCGAAGCCAGAGTAGGAAATGATCTGGGGGATCGTTTTCCTGACGAAGCACTGTATCGGCTCTACCGGGAGGAAGGGCTTTCAGTGAAACGACGGCGCGGTCGCAAGCGGGCCCAAGGCACACGCACGCCTATGCCGCAGGCGGTGCGCGCCAATGGACGGTGGTCGCTGGACTTTCTCTCCGACAGCTTCGGGGCTTCACGGAAGTTCCGTATTCTGGCGGTGATCGACGACTGCAGCCGCGAAAACTTGGGCCTGATTGCAGTCACCAGCATCTCCGGCGCGCGTGTCGCTCGGGAACTGGACGCGCTGGTGCGGATTTACGGGAAGCCCGCTTGTATTGTCAGCGACAACCCTTGCCCGACAGGCGATTTGCGGAGCAAAACTGCCGAGAGGGGGACGGAGTTCACCAGTCGGGCCATACTGCGATGGGCCGACCAGAACGCCGTTCCATGGCATTACATCGATCCCGGCAGGCCACAGCAGAACGCTTCATTTTACGTCGGGGAAACGCCCCACTGGGGCCTTTCCTGATCCCTCCTCACGTTCAACAGCAGCCTGCGCGATGAGCTGCTGAACGAGGAGATCTTCGACACTCTGGACGATGCACGACGGAAGCTGGCCCTCTGGCGCTATGACTACAACACCATCAGGCCACACTCATCGCTCGGAAACCAAACGCCAAAGCAAGCGCGGCAGGCGCTTGAGCAAATTGAGGGCTCCGCGCCCACCGCGCTTGCCCAATCCGGAACCCCCAACTATCAAAAACAAACCTGTAAACTCTCGTTATGAATGAGGGACCAGTGGGGGGGCAGGTCACGGACGTAATACTATAAAACTAAGTCGCAGTGCCTTCGACAATATCACAAAATCTCTGAAGCAGCGGAGCGAATGCACTGCAATCAACACTACCTCTGTTGGCTCGGATTACTTTGCTCACAAATTCTCCTTTTCCATACTCACCTGGCTGCAGCTTTTCGCCTTTTTTTGTCTCAGCTTCGGTTTCCTTCCATCAAGCTCATACTTTAACCATGCGTCAGGAAAAAGCATCTCAATGTAAACATCTCCCGCCGAACCTGTGGGCTTCGGGATAGGAACAACGTAAAGACTACTTGAAACTTTGTAGTAGGGCTTTGAGCCATCAATCTTGGCTGAAGAGTTGGTCTCACGTTTTATAAAAGTCCACATTCCTTCGCTTTGTTTGTCATTGTCAACGATAACAATCACAGGCTGGTGCCCCGCAACGGCGTGAAATTTTTTTGTTCTCTCAATGTGAAGTTTGCAAAACTTAACCAGGTTTCCTCCCCCCCGCTTACGTCAAGGAAGCGGTCCGCAGATTTTGTGTGCTTTACGAAATCAACGCCCCAGTGATCTCTCTTTGTCTTTTTCCCTTTTGTTGGAGATCTTGAGATATCTACAAGGTTCGCGGCCACCCGTGCGTTGCTTTTGTGCCAGAGTATAGCCTCCTTTAGATACGTGTAGTCAGTTTTCCCTTCGCAAATGACCAATGGCTTCGGCGAAGTATGGATACGATGATAGTGAAAGTAGTCACCAGAAAGTCGTAAATAATGGGGTGCTGGATTTGCGCCATTGTAATTCCGAAGCGGTTGAAAGGTGTTGGACCGATCTTTGATATCGCAGATGTGCCTTAGGAAATATCGTTGCGCCCATCAGTAGGCGAGCGCCAAGGAGCCTCCAGCCCGTTCTTCACGCGTCAGGCGATTGTAGCCTGCGTAGCCGTGCCTTGGGCCCGCTTGCGACCGCGTCGTCGTTTCACTGAAAGCGATAGTGTCCCTGAGAATGGTGTAACTTTGTTCTTCGGCCTCGGCTTGGCCACAGTTACAGGGCGGCGATTGTCGCC
>NZ_QCYG01000037.1 GCF_003072065.1 Thalassorhabdomicrobium marinisediminis | reverse complement strand
CTGTATTTCATCAAAGCACAGTTTTCAGACAAGCATCATTACACAGAGGTCCAGGCACTTGTGTTAATTCACATACAATTCCTACACAAAATGTAAGCAGTTGGCCATGGTATGCAAAGAGCAAAGCATGAAAGCAAGTGTGCTGTGTATGTGTGTGTCTGTGTGTGTGTCTTTGCCTGCATGTGCTTAAGCATGTGTGCATGAAGTAAGGTGTTTGCATGGGAAAGAGAGAGAGCAAGAGTCCAGCCATTTTGTTGTGAACGAGTGCACCAGTCAGGCATCGGCTTCATTTTGGGAGGTGGTCCCCGTGAGGAAAGATAGAATAGAGAGAAAGGTGGAATGGATCTAAAACAAGACAGGTATGTGAGGTTAGTTACAGGAACAGGGTTGGGAGGATTTAGTTCTTGGTGACGGAAGCAGTGATGATCTGGAAGATAGCCTGGAGCTTGGACTTGATGTCATCAGCTAAAGGTGCAATCTTTGCCTTCAGTGCTTCTCCATCGGCACCCTGGGCCTGGGTGTAGACATTCTTCAGC
>NZ_QCYG01000036.1 GCF_003072065.1 Thalassorhabdomicrobium marinisediminis | reverse complement strand
AGGAGTCCGCAGGAAACCTGCGGGCAAACTGACGCCCCAATAGATCGGAACTCTCATGCCTGACACGACCCTCGTCGCAGCAGCTCTTGGGCTGATCGAGGGGCTGACGGAATTCATTCCCGTGTCCTCCACAGGCCATCTGCTTCTGGCCGGTCACTTCGTCGGATTTCAAAGCGCCGGCCGGAGTTTCGAGGTGGTCATTCAACTGGGGGCCGTGCTGGCGATCCTGGCCGTCTATGCCTCCCGCCTGGTGCAGGTGCTGATAAGCGCGCCGCACAGCCCCGGTGCAAGGCGGTTCCTGGCGTCGGTCCTGATCGCCTTTTTGCCCGCGCTGGTCGTGGGGGTGCTGGCGCATGGCTTCATCAAGGCGGTGCTGTTCGAGACACCCCTTCTGGTGTCGATCATGCTGATCCTCGGGGGGATCGTGCTGGTCTTTGTCGACAGGTTCGCGCCTGCTCCGCGCTATGCGGATGCCGAGCATTTGCCGATCTGGGTGACCCTGCGCATCGGTCTGTTTCAATGCCTCGCGATGATCCCCG
>NZ_QCYG01000035.1 GCF_003072065.1 Thalassorhabdomicrobium marinisediminis | reverse complement strand
GAGATTCAGAAGCTTCGCAACGCAGGATTCATTTACCCTATTGCCTATACCACCTGGGTTTCCAACCCCGTTCCCGTCAACAAAAAACAAGGCACCATTCGAGTATGTACTGACTTCCGAGATTTAAACCGCGCATGTCCCAAAGACAACTTCCCCACGCCATTCATCTATCAGATCTTGGATGCTTGTGCGAGAAGTGAGATTTTTTCATTCATGGATGGCTTCTCATGCTATAATCAGATTCAGATCAAACTCATGGACCAACATAAGACGGCATTCATTTGTCCATGGGGAATTTTTGCATATCGGAAAATGCCCTTCGGCCTTAAAAATGCCGGAGCTACATTTCAACGAGCCATGAGCTACGCCTTCCATGATCTTAAGAAGATTATGGAGGTTTTCTTGGATGATCTTGCCGGCCATTCTCGCAAGAGAGTAGACCACCCCAAGCACCTCCGTATGATTCTCGAATGATGTATACACTACCAAATTCGATTGAATCCCAATAAGTGCATCTTCGCTGTAAGGACTGGTCGCCTTCTAGGCTTCATAGTTTCAAAAG
>NZ_QCYG01000034.1 GCF_003072065.1 Thalassorhabdomicrobium marinisediminis | reverse complement strand
GGCGCGACCGTCCAACGCTGCCGCGTCCACTTCATGCGCAACGCACTTGCTTGCGTCGGCAAGAAGGACAAGCCCATCGTCACCGCGGCGCTCAGAACCGCCTTCGATCAGGACACGCTCAAAGCTTCGAAAGAGCACAGGGCCAAGCTGATCAACGCGTTCGAGCCGCGCCATGCCAAGCTCGCAGAGTTGATGCACCGCGCCGAAGATGACGTGCTGGCCTACAAGAGCTTCCCCCGCGAGCATTGGGTCAAAATCCACAGCACCAACCCACTTGAACGCCTCAACAAGGAGATCAAACGCCGGACCAACGTTGTTGGTATCTTCCCGAACGAGGCCGCAGTCACACGACTGGTTGGAGCGTCCGCCATGGTCCTCGAACCGAGGGCGGCCACATGGCGAACTGCTGGAGCAGAATGATGAGTGGGCGATCACGCGGCGCTCCATGACGCTGGAAACCGTCGCCGCCATTTGCGACACTACCCCCATGGATCCGGCGACAATCGCCGCCCTGTAACTGTGGCCAAGCCGAGGCCGAAGAACAAAGTTACACCATTCTCAGGGACACTATC
>NZ_QCYG01000033.1 GCF_003072065.1 Thalassorhabdomicrobium marinisediminis | reverse complement strand
TCATAGCACTTTCTTGGGCTCGTTGGGTGGAATTTCTGCCAATTTTTTTTTCGCATCTGTTGCAAGTTTGGATCTGGGAATAATCCCTATCCGCTTAACTATGGGAAGTACTTGGGCATAAGCCCTAAAACTCATTGTGAGGAGTACCACAGGAACCCCAAAGTAGCTGGCCCATTGAGAGGACCTGCCAGCGAAAAGGGCAACGACCCCTACCTGATTGACTAGTTCCCACCCGTGAGGTAAACCAAGAGCTGTCGTTTGTGGCAAAGCGGTTATCAGTTTTACCTGAGCCGTGGAGTGAGGGGTACTGCCCCAATACGCAAGCCATTAGACAGCATTGGTGGCCGAGTGAAACCCCTGAACTGTTAGGAAGCCGAACATACCTGAGGTCCATATCTATTTTCAGCTGAACTGTTGCCGATCACTTCCACGCTGTTTCAGGTCCAGCCATTTCAGATCCATTCTGAACGTCGTTCCAGATCCAGTCGTTTCAGATCTATTCTGAAAGCCATTTCAGATCCATTCTGAACGTCGTTCCATATCCAGACGTTTTAGATCCATCCATTTTCGATCCATTTGGCGTTGTTGCAGATCCCTCTGT
>NZ_QCYG01000032.1 GCF_003072065.1 Thalassorhabdomicrobium marinisediminis | reverse complement strand
TTCCGAATGATCTAAATAGAGATCTCCTGATCTCTATTTATACTAACCTGTTTGCCCAGTGACCTTATGGGGCCGACTTGTCTAGCTAGGTACATCAACCATATATTATATAAATCAGGGTCGACCCCACACATGGTGGTCTAATAACCCATCGGCAAGTACACACACTTGCAACACTTGTCAATCCACATTACGACACTTCCTTATAGAGGAATAACACATCTCTTATAAGGGTACAATAAATATATATGAAATACATAGATGAAATACATTCCGAAGTTACATATACATCAACACTCCCTCTTAACTAGGAAGCTATTTCTTGACACAGGTCTGCTAGCACAAGTCTTCTTCTCTGGATCATCGTCACTGGATAATCGTCATCGAGTCATCATCATCGTCACTGCTGCTGCTATCTCAATCAATCTCTGAATCTACTCGTCATAGGAAGTTCTACAGAGCCAGTCCTTTTTCATACTGGATGTAGGCCCACCACCTGCAGGTCTTCATCATCTGTGCGAACGGTCTGATAGAGGTGGCCTCTCAGGACTAATTTTATGTGTGGATGCAATACCGGAAAGAGTATCTCAGGAACAT
>NZ_QCYG01000031.1 GCF_003072065.1 Thalassorhabdomicrobium marinisediminis | reverse complement strand
GGCGATGATCAGGCGGGTGCCGCGCAGGCCGCGATCGGCGAGAGAGCGCAGAAACTCGTCCCAGAAGACCTCGGCTTCACTGGGCTGGACAGCGATACCCAGAACCTCGCGGCGTCCATCCAGGTTGACTGCGACCGCCACTATGGCCGCGACGCTGACAATCCGACCGCCGCGACGCACTTTGATGTAAGTCGCGTCAAGCCAGAGATAGGGCCAGTCGCCTTCCAGCGGACGGCCCAGGAACGCATCGACGCGCTCATCAATCTCGCCGCAAAGTCGCGAGACCTGGCTCTTCGACACGCCGTTCGACGGGGAAATGATCCACTGGATCATTTCCTGGTCCGCCTCACTGCCCATCGCCTTAACCAGATCATCCACGGAGCGCGTCGACAGGCCTTGAACATAGGCCTCTTGAATGACAGCCGTCATGGCCTTCTCCGCCGCCCGGCGGGGCTCAAGGAACTCGGGCAGGTAGCTGCCCTTGCGCAGCTTCGGGATTTTCACGTCGACCCGTCCCGCGCGGGTCTCCCAAGCTCGGGACCGGTATCCCCTCTCGGCAGCATGCTGCGCATGCGCCTACCGGGCAACGGTTGCGATGGTTCATGCGATCGCTGCTTCGCTCGTGCGCACTGGCACCGCAGAGCTGGTCGACATCCAGCACCATGAGGCAGTCGGCGAAGAACCCGAGCATCTCGGCAAGCAGGTTGCTGTCAGATGTCTCTGACAAAAGCGCACGCAACGCGGCAGTATCTGATAGACTATTCTTGGTCATGGTCGTTCTCCTCGGTCAAAGTTAGGTCCGCAAACCAAACCTTAGCCGAAGAACAACCATGGCCGCCAAGCGGCCCGCACGGGCC
>NZ_QCYG01000030.1 GCF_003072065.1 Thalassorhabdomicrobium marinisediminis | reverse complement strand
TGTGAACTCACGCTGAAGTGCAGTTCCTGATATGTCGCTTTACTCCAACCGGTTCTGTATTTCCATCAGGTTGCTTTCAAAGACCTCAGCGGGCGTCCGGTAGCCAAGGCACTTGCGCGGCGTTGCGTTGAGGCGGTGGCAAATCGACCTCAAATATCGATTTGTCAGCGCCGTCGGCGCGGTTGATCTTGGCAGGTATCGACGCAGCCTGTTGTTCGTATTCTCAACAGTGCCTTTCTGATAGGGCGCTTGCGGGTCACAGAACCAGGCATCCGCTCCGATCCCGGCCTTGAGATGTTTCCAGGCCGAGAACTCGGTTCCGCGGTCAAAGGTGATCGACTGACGCGCGTCGGCGGGCAGGGGCGCCAACCCGTTGATCAGGGACTCCATGATCGGTTTGGATTGACGATTTTCATTACGCATTACGACAGCATAGCGGCTGACGCGCTCCACCAGTGACGTCACATTTGCCTTGCCATGCTCCTTGCGGAACATCATCAAGTCGCACTCCCAATGGCCGAATTCTAAGCGCTCTGAAACACGCTCAGGCCTGTGTGACAGACTTTGAACGTCGAATATGTGGGTTTTGTTGTGCCTGCGGTAACCACGCGGCCGACGGCGGCGACGATGCTCAGGGAGATGGCGGTAGAACTGTTCCTCGCGACCCTCTTTGGAATAGGCAAAGCGATAGATCGTTTCGTGGCTCACGCGGATCGGGTGCCGTTCGAGCCGCATCCTGCCGGCTATCTGTTCGGGCGACCAGCCAGCCTTCAGGCGGTCTTCAATGGCGGCTTTCAAATCAGGGTGAATGATCATCTTGCGGTGAATCGCGCGGCGCTGCTCATACTTGTCCTGAGCGACGAGCGCGTGATACCCATTTAGCTCAGGCAGTTCGTCGT
>NZ_QCYG01000029.1 GCF_003072065.1 Thalassorhabdomicrobium marinisediminis | reverse complement strand
GCATCGAAGAGATTGCCGCTATGGCCCAGGACGACGTTGATGGCTGCCTGATCCTTGCGAAGCTCGAGCAGCTTTGTCGATTGGTTCACCTGTCTCATCGTCTTGAAAGGTCGCCATGTTGATCTGTTGGTCGCCATATCCTGGCACGTTCAATCCCCGACAGCCAACCGCGTATCTGCTGGACCATGCTGTGACCAAAACCGTTGGCCAGAAGTCAGTCAATGAAGCCCGGTCGCCGCGGCCCGAGGTCTTGCTTGGTCATCCTGCGGTCGTCCAAGCGGCGATAAACGGTTTGGGGTTCAAGAGGCGATATAGTCTGTGCACCTTGTCATTCGCGGCCTCGGAAATCTGCGTGGAAGCGTTCAACCGTGGCAACAGTGGTGTCCGGGATGCCGTCGCGGTGACCACCAGCGCTTTTCTTGAGTTTACCTACGCCGGGATTCCGGTCGACAGCCGTCCGCCGGTGCTGGTCAGCACACATACCCATACGGGCAGGCTCGAGGTCAATTTCACGCTGCCACGCTTCGTTATCGATGGGGGTGGCGCGGTTCGGAGCTTTAACCCGTGCCCGCCGGGCAACGGCAACCGCTGGCGGTGGGATCGGCTTGGCGATGCTCTGACGAAGCATTTTGACTGGATCAATCCGAGAGATATCGAATGCTGAAGCGAGTGAGCCGCAAGGTCTACAGCCAGATTATCGCGCTGCGCTTTTTCGACAGCATCTCACCCGCCGACCTTCACGCCCTTAAACATCTCAAACGACAACTGGAGACCCTCGAACATGTCAGCAAACGATCAGCAGAAAACCATCCAGCTCATGGAAGAGCTGTGCCAACTCCTTCGCGACGCCCTGGCGCAGGAAGGGGTGGGGCAACTGGAAGCGAAGCTCGAAGAACTTATGAGCGACTTCACCGCGATCCGCACGTCAATGGAA
>NZ_QCYG01000003.1 GCF_003072065.1 Thalassorhabdomicrobium marinisediminis | reverse complement strand
CGAACGCCCGTAGCCTTGCTGCGGGTGTTGGCGTTTGTAGACATCCCATTCTCACAGAACGACAAAATCCCGGCCAGTTCTCCCTGGAGCGCGACCCGATGCCCGTTGGGCGCATCGGGGTCCGGTGTGAGGATGATCTTGTCGATCAAGCTGCGCAGCAGGTCCCCGGCTTCGGTCTTGAGCGCCGGATCGTTGAGGCTGGATACCAGATCCTCGACCTTCCTGCGAAACTGATCGGCAAGACCAGGGTGCAGCAGAACCGTGTCCTCTTCAGGGTGGGCTGCGATGGTGGCTTCCAGCTCCGCCTTGCGGGCTTCGAGCGCATCCATTTTATCCTTCATGCTCGCCTGAAACATGCCCTGCGCAATCGCTTCAACGATATTGTCGATCTCACGCGTAATCTGGGCGAGGTCCTGTTCGGCTTTGTCGCGGGCCGCTTGTGCGGCGCGCCGTTCTTTGCGGCTTTCGGCCTGATACGTCTCAACGAAGGTCGAGATCATCTCGGACGTCATCAGGCGCTCGCGCAGACCGGACAACACTCGCTCCTCAAGGTCGAGCCGTTTGATCGTCTTGCGGTTCTGGCAGGTGCCGCGGTTGCGCGCGGCAGAACATCCCATCCGGTCGGCACTGATCATAATGTAACCCGCACCGCAGTCTCCACACTCGGCAGTTCCCGACAGCAGGTAGCGCGCGCGGCGGCCATTGTGGGCTTGCGGGCCATCACCGTCACACCGGGCCTCAAGAATTGCGCTGCGCGTGGCACCCTGTCGTGCCTTGACCGCGTCCCAGAGTTCTTCATCAATAATACGCAGCTCGGGCACCGGCTCGCGGACCCACTCTTCGGGTGGGTTCGGGAGGGCTTGGCGCTTGCCCGATTGTGGACATTTGACGAAGCGCTGCCGGTTCCAGATCCTCTCTCCGATATAGAGATCGTTGTTCAGGATCCCTGTACCGCGCTTCCAGTTTCCAGAAATGGTTGAGAACGACCACGTTGGCGCGCGTGGGGCAGGGACAGCTTCTTCGTTCAATGCGGTGGCGATGCGCCGCGCACTGAGGCCAGCCGCGTAGTCGGTAAAGATCCGACGGACGATCTCGGCTTCGGTCTCATTGATGACAAGCTCGCCGGTCGTGAAGGTCCCGTCGGGCAGGGGGCTGCGATTGATATCATAGCCGTAGCTCTTACCTCCAGCTGACTTGCCGGCCTTCACACGGCCCTCAAGACCGCGGTGCGTCTTCTGCGCGAGGTTCTTCAGGAACAACGCGTTCATCGTACCGCCGAGGCCAATTTGATAATCGGTGATCGTGCCCTCGGCCTTGGTGACAATCTCCACGCCATAGAACTGCATGCGCTTATAAAAGCCGGAGATATGTTCAAGATCGCGGCTGAGCCGATCGAGGGATTCTGCCAGGACGACGTCGATCTCGCCGGAAAGAGCTGCTTGCAGTAGGTCTTGAAACCCTGGACGCAGATCGGTCGCACCGCTGATTGCGTCATCCCGGAAGGATCGGATCACATTGAAACCATGCGCGTTCGCGAGGGCTCTGCAGACGCGCATCTGATCATCGATCGACGTTGCGGTCTGCATATCTGTCGAGAACCGAGCGTAGATCGCTGCGCGCCTCTGGCGTGTGCTCCCTGGCATTGTGATCTCCCTAATCGGCCTTACCGGATCTGTCGCGCTCCTGCGCCAGGGCGTCCTCACGGGCCGCTTGGCGCGCCATAAGCTTTACGAGGGCGGTAAGTGCAGGATGCGTGCCTGCGGCCTCTCTTGCAAGCCCCGCGCCGCCCGACGCTGGCACAGAAGCACGGAGGTCTTCCGAATGGACCTCCTCCTGCTTTGCCTCTGTCGTTCGTTCGCGCCGCATGGCGTGCCGCCTCCGTTCGCCGCAAGCCAGTAAAAGCAGGGGCGTTGATATCCAGTGTCGATGTCGGGTCGCTGGGACCGGGTTGCATGCAGGATACCAAAGATCGGGGTCACATTGCGCCTGTTAAGATCGGGGAAACTACTGATTTATGTGGAAAACTCGGGCGGGAGGGCCGACGAAACGCGGTTCTTGTAAGAAAAAGGTGTCGACGGGCGGCCAACTTCAAAGGCCTTCCGGGCCGAGGTTGAGCGGCGTTTCTGTAGGTGCTGTTAATTCCCGCCGGTGCGTTCGGGAGTGGCGCGCAGTTTGCGTATCTCGCAATGAGTTGCCGAGGGTCCAAACGCGACACGTCCAACCTCCGCAGGGAAAGCGCATGGCTCAACGGCGCGCGAACTACCCTGTCCATGCGCGACTGACAGGTCCTATCGCCGCTTCTTTAGATTGGGGTCTTCGACAAAGGGACCGAGCTGAACCGAGCCAAAGAGCGGCTTGTAATGTTCGCGCACATCGCGGGGCTCGGTGAACGACAGCGCGTATTGCCCGATTTGGTGGAAGTACGTGATGCGCGCGCGCAAGGCATGGTTGCACGAGCCGGCAACTGCGAAGCTCGGCCCGTCGGAATAATAAGGGAGGCCCCACTGCGGGGCCTCCAGTTGTGCTATTGTAGCGTCTCGCGCGGGTTCAGTCGCGCGGAGGCAGCGGCATCCAATCTGGTACCGACACCTCAGCATGCGCGAACTGCGGCATCTGCGCAGACAGTTCGTCCATGTTCGAAATGTCATTTTCATTCAGGAAGTCCTGTGTGATCAGCGTAGGTGGCACCACGACGCTATCGCCTGTTTCCTCGCCGGCGAGCATCATGGCCAGCGTCCGCACCGAGACCTCGCCCACGACGGAAGGGTTGGTTGCCACCGTTGCAACCCAAGCGCTGCCTGGCTCACGCATGGCCGAAATGTCAGATGTCGAGACGTCTGCAGAATAGATGTCGATTTGGTCGCTCAACCCACTTTCGTCCACTGCGATCTTCACCCCTTTGGCGAATTCATCGTAGGGCGCAAAGACGACGGTGATATCCGGGTTGGCCTGCAGCACCGAGCGGGCCTGATTGGCGACCGAGTTGGCAATCGGATTGTCGAGCGTGCCAAATTGAGCGACTTCTTCGATGCCGGGGTTGGCCTTTCGTGCGTCCTGCCAAGCAACGTCGCGCCGGTCGAGCGGCGCGATGCCCGGAACATAGACATAAGCTGCGCGGAAGGTGTCGCCGTTATCGGCAATGGCCTGTTCAAGTGCGAGACTGCCCAACATGTAATCTGACTGCTCAATTTGCGGAATTGCGTCGTTCTCGACATCCACGTCAAAGGCTACGACCGAAATGCCTGCATCAACCGCCCGCTGTGCTGCCGCCTGCATCGACTCGGTCAGACCGTGCTGGATGATGATACCGTCTACGCCCAATGCGATTGCCTGATCTACCATATCGGATTGCAGCGCCGCGTCCTGTCGGCTGTCAAGCACGCGCAAGTTTACGCCCAGTGCCTCGGCCTGCGCCTCAACACCGCCAAGATAGGCCTGAAAAAAGTCGCCAGTGGACAGGTAGCGTACCAACGCAATTTCTACGTCGCCGGGGTTGTCGAACGGCGCAGGCATATTCTGTGCTGCCGCGGCGCCTCCGGCAAATATCGCGCCGGTAGTTAGGGCCAGCATGGTTCGTCTGGAAAGTTTCATCGCTTTACCTCCTATTGCGATACGTCGTCGTTCAGTGACCGCCCGCCTTTTTTCGCTCGGACAGAGCGAAGGTGAACATCAGCGCGATGACAAGCACCGCTCCCTTCACAAAGTCTTGGGTGTAGTAAGGCGCGTTCATCATGGTCAGTCCCTGCAGCAGCACGCCCACGAAGAGCGCGCCAATGGCGGTGCCGAAGGCATTGGGCTTTGCCGCGCCCAGCACGGCAAAGCCGATCAGCGCGGCGGCCACGCTGTCGAGCAGCAGGTTGTTGCCGCTTGCGATATCCCCACGGCCAAGGCGCGCTGCCAAAAGAATGCCGCCAATTGCGGCGGTGACGCCCGAAATCATGTAGGCGGCGATCTTGTAGCGGTTCACATTCGCTCCGGCGAGACTTGCAGCCCGCTCGTTCGAGCCGATGGCATACATCAGGCGCCCGTGCTTTGTCAGTTCAAGGAACACCCAGATCACCAACGCCACGACCAGGAAAACAATAACTGGAGCGGGCAGCAGATTTTCCAGGAACAAGTCGAAGCGGTGACGTCCCAATAGTAGGAAACCAGGCGAGAAGGTCCCTTCGGCCGTGCCGCCCCCGGGCAATGTCATGCCTGTGGCGATCGAGCGTCCCTCGGTCGGGATGCGCTGCAGGCCAATCAGCAGGAACATCATGCCCAGTGTGGCAAGAAGGTCCGGCACTTTGAAGCGCACGATCAGGATGCCGTTCACCAGCCCAACGACCGCCCCCATGACAAGGCAAAGGATCACTGCCGTCACGGCGGACATTTCAAGCACGACCATCGCGTAGGCAGAAAGCATCAATGACGAAGTAGCGACGGAGCCGATCGACAGGTCAAACCCGCCGACGACAAGTGTGCATGTCACGCCAAGCGCCAGAATGCCGGTAATTGCCACAGACTGGAAAATAAATACCGCAGAATAGGCGCCGGCGAAACCCGGCGCAACGACAGAGAACATCACGACAAGGGCTACGAGTAGCACGAGAAAACCGTAGCGGATGGCGAGATCGATAAAACGGCTTTGTGGATTCATGCAGGGGAGCCTTCGTATTGAGCGGAGTTCATGTGATGGTCATGCCTTCGACGGGTTCGGGGGCGGGGCGGCCCGAAACAGCGGCGAGCAACGCGCCAAGGTCCAGCCCTTCGTTGCGGTAGTCTGTCACGATGGAGAAATCATGTAGGACGAGAATGCGGTCGGCGATCTCGACTGCCTCATCCAGTTCGGCGACCAGAACAAGCGTCGCACGCTCGCATGCAGTCATTCGGATATGAGCGCTTATGTCGCGGCGGGCGCGAATGTCGACGCCCTGAAAGGGCTCGTCGAGGATTAACAAGTCGCTGTCCTGGGAGAGCCAGCGACCGACCATGACCTTTTGCTGGTTTCCACCCGATAACGACAGGATGCTGTCCCGTGGCCCCTGACAGACGATGCCAAGCCGGTCGATCATTCCTTGCGTGGTCGTGAGCTCCGATTTGCGGCGCAGAATCCAGTTCGTCGCATAGCGCGCGGTGAAGGGCAGGGTGAGGTTTTGGGTGATATCGAAATCCGGCACGACACCGCTGCTGGCACGGTCGCGCGGGCAGAGAAACACGCCCGCATGGATCGCTTGCGCCGTGTTACTGGGGGCGTAGGGCTTACCGTTCAGCATGATTCTCCCGGCATCCGGCCGTTCCAGCCCATAAAGGATGGAAGCCAGACGCGATTTGCCCGACCCTACCAGGCCTACCACCGCGACGACCTCTCCCTTGGCAAGCATCAGGTCGAATGGGGCCGCACCGGGGGCGAGGG
Source organism: Thalassorhabdomicrobium marinisediminis (assembly GCF_003072065.1). GTDB lineage: Bacteria > Pseudomonadota > Alphaproteobacteria > Rhodobacterales > Rhodobacteraceae > Octadecabacter > Octadecabacter marinisediminis. The sequence goes on along the minus strand of NZ_QCYG01000003.1, from coordinate 395,512 downwards.
TCAGGCCGGTCGCGGTAAGGACTGGCGCGCCCGGCGACGCAGGCGTGACGTCGAGATCGGTCATCGACACGCCAAGCATAGCGGTGACCGCTCCTTCGGTGTCAAGCGGCTTGTCGGTGAATGTGCCGGTAATGACGCCGTCGCGCATCGCGACGATCCGGTCGGCGATCCGTCGAATATCAGACATACGGTGCGAAATATAGAGGACCGCCACGCCCCGGTTGCGTACCCGGTCGATCAGGGCGAAAAGACGCTCTGCCTCGCGAGCAGAGAGGGAAGAGGTCGGCTCGTCGAGGATCAGCACCTTGGGATCGCGTGTCATAGCCCGAGCGATGGCGATGAGCTGTCGCTCGGCCAAGGTCAGGTCGCGCACCGGGCGCGAGACGTCAAGGTCGAGTTGCATGGTGTGAGCGATGCGGCGGGCATCAGCTCGCATCCGCCTCCCGCGCAGCCAAAGTGCCGCACCCGGCGCGGCCATGCGGTCGAGCATCAGGTTCGACGCAACGTCCAGATCCGGTATTACGCCGTCGTCGATGGACTGGTGAACTGTCGCGATCCCGGCGCGCATCGCTGCAGCGGGGCTATGCGGCGCAAAGGGCGCGCCGTCGAGCGTGACGGCTCCTCGGTCCGCCGCGTGAATGCCGCTGAGTATCTTGACGAGCGTTGACTTGCCCGCCCCGTTTGCGCCCATCAGAACCGTGACCTCGCCTGCGACAAGATCAAGGTCTACACCTCGCAGCACGCGGTTCGGCCCGAATTCTTTGGTCAGTTGTCGTATTTTGCAGACGACCATAGGTGTGTGGCTCCCCCTCTGCCAGAGACCCTGCAGCGCGGTATCGCCTGTTGTCAACTGTCTTGACTTATGACGAATGAGCCGCAACCCTTCGTTCAAAACAGCCGCGTTCGGGGAGGAACAAGCCAATGCATGACGACCGCTATGAGGCTCTGACGCCGGAATTGCTGCCCGAACGGCTGGGAGCGTTGGATGCCCTGACGTCGCGGGTGGGGTCGGCGGAGGGCTGGCAGGTTGAAGAGGTCGGCGATGGCAACCTCAACCTTGTCTTCATCGTGCGTGGCCAGGGCGCGGCGGTCGTCGTCAAGCAGGCGTTGCCCTACGTGCGACTTGTGGGCGACTCATGGCCGCTGCCGCTGACCCGGGCCTTTTTCGAGCACGAGGCTCTCGTGCGTCAGGCTGCGCGCGATCCGGGTCGGGTGCCCGAGGTGCTGCATTTCGACCGGACACAGGCATTGATCGTGATGGAGTTCCTGTCGCCCCATGTCATCTTGCGCGGCAAGCTGATCGCGGGCGAACGTGTTGAAGGGGTTGCAGAAGCGTTGGGCCGGTTCTGCGCGCGCACCGCCTTCTACGGCTCCGACCTGTCGATGAATGCGGAGAACAAGAAGGCCGACGCGACGCTGTTCCTTGACAACGTCGCCCTGTGTGACATCACCGAGCAGCTTGTTTTCACTGATCCCTATTGCAAAGCCGAGCGTAACCACCACACGCCCGAGCTTGCCCCCATTGTCGCCAGCCTGCGCGCTGACGAGGCTGTGAGAGATGCCGCGCAGTTCATGCTGATACGCTTTACCGCCGGTCCCGAGACGCTGTGCCACGGGGACCTGCACACCGGGTCAATCATGTGCACCGACACCGAGACCCGCGTAATCGACCCTGAGTTCGGGTTCTACGGGCCGATGGGGTTCGATTTGGGCATGCTACTTGCCAACTTTTTGATGGCTTATTTCAGCCAGCCTGCCCATCGCGACTCGCCGGATGAGATGCAGGACTGGCTTCTTTCGGTTGTGATGGAGACCTGCGCGACCTTCGAGAATGAGTTCGCGCGGCTTTGGACCGAAGAGCGAACAGGCATCCTATTCCCCGCACGGCTGGGCCACGGTGAGGCGGCGCTGCGCAGGCTGATGGCGCATATCTGGAACGACGCGATGGGTTTTTGTGGCTGCGAGATGCATCGCCGCTGCTTGTCTCTTGCTCATAACGCAGACTTTGAAACGATCTCCGACACGGGTCTGCGCGCCCGGCTGGAGGCACGCAACCTTGAGATGGGACGGCAACTACTCGTCGCGCGGGGACAGGTGCCTGACGCGTCAGCGCTGGTGGCGCTCGCCCATGAATATAACGGAAAGGAACTCCTGTGAGGGTTAATGGAACCGACTATCGCTCAATTTGGGATCAGGATGGACAAGTAAAAATCATCGACCAGCGCTGGCTACCACATGAATTCCGAACCGTGGGCATCGACAGCCGGGACGAGTTCGCGACTGCGATCCGTGACATGTGGGTGCGTGGCGCGCCGCTGATCGGCGTGACAGCCGCCTATGGCATTGCCCGCGAAATGGGGCGCGATTCCTCCGACGCGGCATTGCAGGCAGCCTACGAGACGTTCGACGCGACCCGGCCCACGGCGATCAACCTGCGGTGGGCGCTTGATCGGGCGCGGGCAGAATTGATGCCTCTCGCCCCCGTCGACCGGGCCGAAGCGGCACTTGCACTTGCGCGGCGGATGGCCGACGAGGATGTCGAGTGCAACCGTATGATCGGCGTGCACGGACTGGAACTGATACGCGAGATCGCAGCGAAGAAGCCCGAAGGAGAGCCTGTGCGCCTGCTGACCCACTGCAACGCGGGCTGGCTGGCCACCGTCGACTGGGGCACGGCGACGAGTCCAATGTTCCACGCTAAAAACGCCGGCATCGCGGTCCACGTCTGGGTCGATGAGACGCGCCCGCGCAATCAAGGTGGCCTGACAGCGTGGGAACTGGGCGCCCATGGCGTGCCGCACACTTATATCACCGACAATGCGGGCGGGCACCTGATGCAAGAAGGGATGGTCGATCTTGTGATCACCGGCACCGACCGCACGACCGCCCAAGGCGACGTCTGCAACAAAATTGGCACCTATCTCAAGGCGCTGGCCGCCAAAGACAACGGCGTGCCTTTTTATGTTGGTCTGCCATCGTCGACCATCGACTGGACGGTGCGCGACGGACTGAAAGAGATCCCGATTGAAGATCGCAGCGGGCGCGAGGTCACACATATCCAAGGTACGCTTGAAGACGGATCCATCGGCTGTGTGCGGGTAACGCCCGAGGGGACCGAGGGCGGCAACCCGGCCTTCGATGTGACGCCCGCGCGGCTGATAACCGGCCTCATTACCGAACATGGCGTCTGCGACGCAAGCACGGAAGGGCTGGCGTCTCTGTTCCCGGAGCGGTCCGCATGAACGTGCGGCGAGGCATGATCGCGAACCGCTGGTCCGACGCCGAATGCGCGGCCTGGGTGGCCAAGGCGGGGGACGATCCCGCCGATCGCGCACTGGCTGAGCGGGTCTATTCCAGCCGCATCATAGGTGCTGATCCTGATCTGGTCATGCACGGGGGCGGCAACACCTCGATCAAGGTGACGCGACGCGACCTTTTCGGCGACGAGTTTCGCGTGCTGCACGTCAAGGGGTCGGGCTGGGATCTTGATGCGCTGCGTGCGCCGGGTCTGCCAGGCGTCCGGCTGACGCCGCTCGATCGACTGCGCGACCTTGATGCGCTGTCCGACGAAGCGATGGTGAATGTGCAGCGCAGCAACTTGCTCGACAGCACGGCCCCCAACCCCTCGGTCGAGACGCTTCTGCACGCGTGGCTGCCGCAGACATTTGTCGATCACACCCATGCCACGCCTTTTCTTGTCCTGGCCAATCTGCCCGACGCAGAGAAGATCGCACGCGAAATCTTCGGTGACCGTTTGGCCGTCGTGCCCTACATCATGCCCGGCTTCGCGCTGGCCAAAGCTGCGGCAGAAGCTTACGCCGCCAATCCTCATGTTGAGGGGCTACTGTTGCTGAACCACGGCCATTTTACATGGGGCGAGACCGCACGAGAGAGCTACGACAAGGTGGTGCAACATACCAACGAGGTCGCGCGGCACCTAAGCCTGTATGAACCTACGTCACTGGGCGAACAGCGTCCAACTGATGCTGTACTCCTCGCCGACCTGCGAGGCGCGCTGGGGAAGGCAGCGGGTGATGACGCCCCGATGCCAGTGCTTGCGTTGCGCAATGGGCCCGAAGTCATGGCCTTCCTCGACCGGCCGGATGTAACTGACCTTGCCACCCGCGGCGTTGCCTCGCCTGATCATGTTATCCGCATCAAGGGATGGCCGCTGGTGCTGTCGCAGGAAGACCTTGCCGCCGGACGTGTAGGCATCGACGCCGCAATCGCGCGCTATCGCGACGCTTATGTCGCCTATTTCGACAGGCAGTCGCGACGCATTGCGGGCAAAACCATGTTGGCCCCGTTGCCGCAGCTCGCATGGGTCCTTGGAGTCGGCCTTGTCGGCATCGGCGCAACGGCGGCCGCTGCCTCCGTCGCCGCCGATCTGGGCGAACAGAACATGCGCGTGCGCGCGGTGGGCGAGGATGCAGGAGGCTTCTGTCCAATCGGAGAGGATGACCTCTTCGACATGGAATACTGGTCGCTAGAGCAGGCGAAGTTGGGCAGGGACAAAGCGCCGGAACTCGCCGGGCACATCGTCGCGGTCACCGGGGCCGCTGGCGCCATCGGCGCGGCCACCGCGCGTGCCTTTGCTGCAAAAGGCGCGAGCGTCCTGCTGCTTGATCGGGACTTGGATGGGCTCGAGCGGCTGCATGCCGAACTGGGCGGGCGCCACGCCAGCGTCCTACTTGATGTAACAAACGAAAACGCGGGCAAGACACTAGTGGCCGAGGCACTCGCGGCTTTCGGCGGGCTCGACATCCTCGTCTCCAACGCCGGCGCCGCGACTTCCGGGGCTTTGCTGGACCTGGAGGATGAGACGCTTCGCGATGCATTCGAGCTGAACTTCTTTGCTCATCACCGCCTTGCGGTTGAGGCTGCACGCTTAATGATACGTCAGGGGCAAGGCGGGCAGATCCTGTTCAACTTGTCGAAGCAGGCTATTAATCCGGGCCGCGATTTCGGTGCTTACGGGCTGCCCAAGGCCACGACGATGTTCTTGATGCGCCAGCTCGCGTTGGAACTGGGCGGCGAAGGCATCCGCGTGAACGGAATCAACGCCGATCGCATCCGCTCGGGCTTACTGACTGACGACTTCATTGCCAGCCGCGCAAAGTCGCGCGGGTTGGATGAAATTAGCTACATGGCGGGCAACCTACTCCAACGCGAAGTTGAGGCGCGCCACGTGGCGGAAGGCTTCGTCGCCTTGGCTTTGTCGAAGCGAACGACGGCCCATGTCCTGACTGTGGACGGTGGCAATATAGAGGCAGCGCTGCGTTGACGGGCCAGCAGCATCCTTCTGGCGTCCTAAGCCATACGCCCCAACGCAAAGTGTGATTGCGCGCCACGTAGGTCTCTCAGCGTAAACGAACCTGTCAACACTGCGCGCGCGATGTCCGGGATCGCCTGGGCGCTGTCGCAGAGCAGCAGCGCGCTGTCTCCGTCGGCGATTGCTTGACTGACCTCTGTCTCAAAGCTCCGCTTCTGCTCGGCGGCAGATCTGGCGCGACCTCTGGGCGGAGAGGAACTGATCACCCGCAGGTCGTCGATGCCCGCCTCGGCGAGCGCGGGGAGGGCGTGCAGCGCCTCGGTCAGATCGATGAACGTCTCCGAGATCCGCTCCAACCGCTGCGGCTCCGGGATGATCAGTGCATGGACTGCCCCGGGTGCGGCCAGTGCCGCGATCGCCTCCGGTGATGGGAAGGCCTGCATCACCTCGATCGCTGTCAGCAATGAGGGGAGGGGCAGCTCGGCAGGATCAGGACCAAAGGGTGTCCGACCCTGCCGGTCGAGGCTGCTCAGATCCGTGCCCTTGGACGCCCCAGTGGTGGCGGCAGGCATGCCACCCATCCCAGTGGCGGGCGCAGGCATTCCTGCCGTTGGAGAGGTGCCCGTGTCGGATGGTGGGTGGGGCTGTGGTTCCAACTCCTTCGGTGCCGGGCAGACCCCGCCCGGGATGGCCCGGGCGATCACGCGCCGCAGGACGTCTGCGAGGAAAGGATCGGACCCGGTGGACGAGGCCGGTTGGTTTGAAGACGTCATGAGCATTCCATTCAGAGCAAGGGATCGGTGTGGGGCACGGGGGCCGATGCGATCATTCTGGCTCGGGGTCCGGTTCTTCAGGGTCCGGTTCAACAGGATCGGACGCCGATGCCTTATCATCTCTCGCTTCAGCTTCGATCTCGTCCATGAGAGACAGAAGGAACTCCAAGGCCCCGATCTCGTAGATTTCCGACTTGGTGTTGATCTGACCCGCGAACTCCTCGCGCGGCACGACCCACTCCGGGTGCTCTGTGCGCATCGTGCGGTGCGCGCGCTTCTCCGCAACCAAGGCGGCATGCCCGGTTTCCATATCGATGGCCCGCAGGACCTCGCCGGTGTCGCGCGCGGCGGGCCCCAACTGCTGGAACAGCCGCCGCTCGGGATCGGAGCTGTGGCCGAGCTTGAGCACGGGCCGATCCACCAGTTCGATCCGGAAGAGATAGATCTGTGAGGGTTTCGAAACCCAGCTTTCGCCGCACCCGGCACAATCGAGCTGGTTCTTGTCGACGTTGACGATGGCCACATCCTGCTGGTGGCCGCAGGAATGCGCGTAGCGGCGGTAGCCCCCCGTCTTGTCCGTCGCAAGTCCGACCAGGGTCCAGCCGATGGCCCTGGCTTGCGCGCGGTAGGTCTCTTCGCGGCACTCCTCACAGCCAAGGCGGTGACCGCCGCGCGCGGCCGTCGTCAGCCGGCTGTATTGGCGGCAGGTGAAATGACCACAAGGCAGCTGCAGGTGCACAAGTTTGTGGTTGTCCGGGTCCGGCGCCAGAATGGTTGCATCGGTCGCCATGGCGTCTGCGAAGCGACGCTGCCAGAGACAATGTTTGCATTCGGGGGCATTGTTGACGAGGACCGAACTGCGGACCTGGAAGGTCTGCGTACACCGAGGGCAGTGCAGGGCCACGTCCGATTTGCGTGCGCCTCGACCCAGCAGCTTGTAACCCTTCTGCTTTGCAAGAGCGGTCCACGTCGCTGGCATCTTCGACCGGGGCGATTGCTGGAGGCGCCGATCCGCGGCACGACGACTGCGGCGTTTAAGGCAGCGGGCGGTCCTGCGGCGTGGGTTGCGCAAAGGCGAGGGGCGGGCAGGACTCTTGGGCCCGCGGCTGCGAGGGGATGAAGACATGATATGTTCCTTTGGAAGATTGGAAAGAAAGAGGTGACCGACGCTGCCGGTCACAAGGTCAGTTCAGTGAAGCGGTTTGGCGGGCGGCACCCCGAAGCGATGGGCCTGGATCTCGAGCAAAGTGTCGAGCAGGGTGAGGGCCTCCATCATCTGGCTGCGGCACAGCGTGCCGTCGGGCACAGCGTAAGCCGTGCGGCAGGCGGCGCCAAACACCTCAAGCATGGTGTCGACCGTGCAAGTGTCCCAATCGAGCACCGTGAAGATCAGGTGCGCCATCTGGGCGCGGGGATCTGTAAACTCATCTGCAGACTGCCCGACGTGAGATTGGGCAAAACGGGACGCCTGCTGCTCCGCGAGCATCCAGATGAGCAGGCTTTCGTCCGACAAGACGGGCGGCGCATCAGGCGGTGTCAGGTAGAACAAAGGCGCTTGCGCCTGAAGGGCAAAATCCAGCGCGGTGAGGACGTGGGCAAAGGCGGTGGCGCGCGCAGGCGCGGGGGCATGGGTCATGAAGACCTCCAAAGACAATGGGATGCGTCAGACGTCACGGGGCGGCGAGATAAAGCAACCCCGCGACAGAGAACCAGAAGAGCAGGCTTGATCGCGCGGTCAGTGCGCCCGTGCGTCTGCCACGTTCGAGCATCCGTCGGGGCTGAACCGCGCGGTATCGCCGAGGAGCAGATACATCAGCTCAGACGTCCGGCCGAACTGCTCGGCGCGTGTCTCCCATTCCAAAAACTCTGGAAACCGAGGCTCGCTCCAACTCGCCATGTCCAGAATGGTGTCTGCGACGGACTGATGATGGTCCCGTCGCGCGTCACCCGTCTTGAGCAATTGAAGCAGGGCATAAGCCAGCTCACCGGAAAAGTGATCCTGCGCCGAGGCGGTCTGGTGGAATTCGTCAAGCGTTTCCCGAAGCTGAGACCAGGCACAAAACGAAGGATCGGCGATGGCGGCTTCGATCGTGCGCAGAATGGCGTTGAGCTGGCCGGGGAGGGATTTGGCGTATCGGGCCGAACGCGTTTGAGCCGTCGGCAACACCGTGATATTGGAACCGGTAGTCATAGGGATCTCCTTTGCAGATCGCTGTGGTTAGGGCAGGGCGAGGGGTGCAACCCTTGCTCTGTCCGTTCTATAATGATTATATGATATCAAGTAGTCAAGGGGCGATCGTGAAAAAGATTGGCAGACCCAAAGTGGACTCTGAGGCCGTAATGGTGCGCATGCCCCGTGAGATGATCGATATGTTGGATGACGCCCGCCGCAATGAAGCAGATTTGCCCACACGGCCTGAGATGATCCGCAGAATACTGGCCGCCTGGGCTGACCAGACAAAATCGTCGTGATCCGGAAGGCAGAGGCGGGGTTCTGAGGGGCAGGGCGACCAAGCCAGTCATCCAAGATTTTACAGGCTGTTGCGCCTTCTACATCATTGATATTAAATAAGAAAAAAATTCATATTTGCCTTTAGGGTCGAACTTGACGTGTTCTGACGGGGGGCGAAGTTATGATGGTTTGAACTTCGCATTGCGGCGATCGCCTTGCCCAGCACGGCCGAAATAGTCCGCCGCTTGCCGGTCCCCGAAACCGACGCCCTGACCCCGGCCGAGATTGAGGCAAAGGTAGCAACCAATTTTGGCCTGTCGGAGGTCTGCGAAGGGCGCTTCACGCTTGATCCGGCGTGTCGCACATCGGACACCCCCGCCGTGCTCATCTGGGGTGACAGTTTCGCCATGCATCTCGTTCCCGCACTGATGCACGAGGTCGACGGCGGATTGATCCAGATGACAAAATCGGTCTGCATCCCTGCAATCGGTGTCTCGGTCGTAACGTCGGAGTATCCGGCCACCTGGGCAGAGCGCTGCGTTGCGTTCAATGATCAGGTTCTGGACTGGTTGGCAACCCAGCCGTCGATCCAGACTGTCGTGGTCTCATCGCCTTTGGGATTGATCTTCAATGACGTCTATCTGCGGGACGGAACAGTGGCGCAAGCACCGCGCCCCGACCTCGTGGCCGACGCCATGCGCAATACGGCCGAAAGGGTGCGTGCCATGGGCAAGCAGTTCGTCGTGGTCTCGCCCCCGCCGGTCACCGGAGAGGATATTGGCCAATGTCTGGTTCAGGCGGCATTGCGTGACCAGTCCCCCGGGGCATGCGATTTCCCGGTGACCGAGATTCATCGGCTCAGCCGCATGGTTCTTGACTTTCTTGAGGACCTGAGCGCTGAGGTGCCTGTCGTCTCTTTGGAGCCTTTGATTTGCAACGACACGGTATGCGACACCCGCATCGGTGAGACCTTTCTCTTTCGAGATACAGGGCATTTGTCCGTCGAAGGTGCGCGCCTGCTGGGACGGCATCATAATCTTTATGGACTGATCCGCCACGCCGCGCGTCAATAGGTCCGGCGTCGATTGTCGGCTGAGCTCAGGTTTGCCACGCAGCAATTTCCGCGGTTGCCATGGCAGAAGGGTGTCAATGGCTCTGTCTCTGATACAACCGATCAACTTCGCAATGAAACAAACCTGTTCCGGCGGCTCTATCGACATCATAGGAGCAATTCCTCATTGCCCAAACCCGAAGCTCGGCACTCAGTAGGCGTCGGCCCATCGGTAGTCCCGTCACTCAATTTTGTGTTTACAATGCCATTCGGAAATAATTGGCTTCGAAATTGTTTTCCATACCAGACCCGCAGAAGGCCATGTTCATTCTGGACGTGCCATCGATCGTTCCACGAGCAATCATGGAAGCGCCCTGAATTCCGTTTGCATTCGCAGCAAAGTTTATATCGCCGAGTGCAATGAGCTGCCCGCCGTACATGTTTAAATTGGCAGGGAAATCCATACCGCCATAGGTAATCACTTGTGCGCCACCGCCTACGGCGCAATTGTCGTTGCGCCCGACCTGCAGCCCGGATGACGACGTAATGGATTTGGCGTCAGTGGAGGTGGTAAGTATCGTGACATCTTCGAGAATAACACCGGACCCGAAAGAGACTTTGCACGTCGCCACGATAACAATCTCGCGGTAAGTTCCTGATTGAAGAGTGATCTTGTTATTGCAACCAAGGTAGTTGATCGTGCCCGGAGCAAAGTCTGATGGCGAGAACTTCTTTCCGCTTGGTCGATAAATTCGGCTGTCATCGATATATGCCGGCATATGTCTTGATCCATAGGTGAGAAGTCCGTCGTAGATTTCGTCAACCTGGTTCAGAACCCGAATGTGCATCCGGCCTTCACGCAGCGCTGTTTCCAAGCCTTCGTTCTTCTCAAATCCGTTGTTTGGCATATCCAGATCATCGAGGTCTGGCATCGAGACCACGGTCCCAGCTTCGAACGTGTTATTGTTGTTCAGGGACACGTGGGTGTTTGAATGGATGCAGAATCCGTTCGAAAACCCGTTGTTGGACTGCATGTCGACGACACCCTCGGCCACGAAGCCTTCACGGAGGCACGCAGGGCGGAAGGTGGTAAATACAGCCTGAGCGGTGACGTCCCAAGTGTCAATTCCAATAAACTGGAGCAGGAAGCTCGGAATCGAATTACCGTTGACAGCATGGCGTTTCAGGGTCACCAAAACGCCACTGCGGCTGGAATTGTCCACTTTGAACATTTCCGTGTCGCGGTCATAGAAACCGAAGAGAATATCAGCATCGGCAAGCACGTCGCCGTATTCCGAAGCAGGCATGCTGTTGGCGACGACTTGCAGGGCTGCATCCCTTGCGGCGCCCTCGCTTTCGGAATCCCGAACATAGAGCGCGGCGTGGGCAGCCAGATCAGCAGTGACCTGCAATTTGGTGCGTTGGGAAATCAGGTGTGTGACATCGACGGCCAAACCGCCCAAAATCGCTGAAACCATGAAAATGAACAAACCGAGCACAGTCATGGCGCCATCTTCTTGCTGGCGAAAACCCAGGACCCGGGCGGCGATTCCGGTGCGACGTTCATGCGACATATCCGGACCCTTCAATACTCAATGAATTGTTGACTGCCGACATTGATGTTGTAGTTGGCCAGAAAATCAAACATTCCGACCGCAACAAGGTCATGAACGGGCACTTGAACCTGGGTGGTCACAACCCCGCTTGATATGACACTGTCAATCGCGGTGTTGTCGCTCAGGTAGGAAATACGCTCTCGCACGAAGTCTTTAAGCTCATCCACCGAGGCGAGGCGGCCGACAGAGAGGGCGCGGTTGCCATCCTGAAGGACAGTCAAGATATGGGTCTGCCGGTGGAAAACGAACGAGACGTCTGCAATCAGCACGAAAAACATCACAAAAAGCGGAAGCCAGAGCACCGACTCAATTGTCGCACTGCCTGCATCGTCTTTCCTGAAGGCGCGCCAGGCTCGTGTCACCTTGTAAATCCCCCCATTCCGTCGCATAGTTTCTCTCTCGTGCCGAGCCAAGTCCATCGCACCTACGCTTATCATCTTTCATTGTGGTGGTATTTTGTGTCGACTGGGGCCATTTTGAGGCAACTTGTTTCGCTTTGTAAAAGATCCATTATTCCAGATTGAGAAGCCCTGATTTGCCCCCGTGCTGTTCAGATCGTCGAGCCTCGTGAGCCCGTCAAACATGTCCTGCGCCGTACCTTGCAGCGCGATGGATTAGCCGTGGTTCACATCCGCTATTTCTCGAACGCCCTGAAGCCGTGGATAGTCTCGCGCGACGCCCGAACAGGGGAGGGGTTTTTGATCCTGCGTCGCGATCCACGCGATCTCTCGCGCCTTTACGTTCTCGACCCTTTCGATGGCTCTTGGCTCAGAGTGCCGTATCGCACGCTCTCGCGACCGTCGACGACGCTCCGGGAACATTGGGCGGCGCGGAAGCGGGCGCAGGAATGCAATGCAGTGCGTGATGATGAGGGCGCCAATTTCGTCTCCGAGGAAATGCAGAAAATCGAGCACACCGCCGCTCAGCGATCGCAAAGCGCCCACCGCGGGCGTTCGCGACCGGCGCCGAATCGACAGACTTCACCGGCGGCCAAATCGCCGGGGACGGACCCGGCCGCCCTCGCGCGAGTCAACTCCAAGGGTCCGCCGCGACCATTCGCGGACATCGAAGAGTGGTAGCGACCATGGGGCATCTTCGACCCGAAGCCCAACGTATCGCGGAAACGTCAGTTGCCAAGCGGCTCAAATACCTCGTGACCGACCGCTGGATCGGCTATTCTCTGGCACAGGATGCTCTCAAACGCGCGACATAGCCCGGCCGTGCTCAGCAGCAGAACATTCTGATCGTCGGGTCGAGCAACAATAGTAGATCGACTTTCGCCGAGAGATTCCAGCGCCAGCACCCCCGGCGTTGTTCGGAAGAAATGGACCGGTACATTCTCCCGGTCCTCTCGGTCCAGATGATGCCGGAAGTGACAGCGATCCGATTCTACGCACAGTTGCTCGACGCATTGGGATCGTCTCTGGAGAATATCCAGAAGACCGATCAGCGGAACGCCGTGACATTCAACATCATAGGGACATGCGGTGTGCGGCTGTTGACCCTCAACGAGTTGCACAACCTGCTCCGCGGCCCGCCAGCACGGCAGCGCGAGAGTCTGGGGCTTACCCGGCATTTGGGCAATGGGCTGCGTATCCCGATCCTCGGGGCCGACATGAATGCGCTGGAAAATTGTATCTATGACGTGCTGACCATCGCCGCTGTCGCCGACGATCCCGAATTGGTGTCGCTGGCGATGGAACTCGGCAATCGGCCTGACCTGATCACCAGCGTCTATGACGGCACAGCACTGATCGCCGCCGCGCATCTGGGCCACCACGAGGTCGTTCGCCGCCTGATCGCCGGAGGCGCACCGCTCGATCATGTCAACAATCTGGGCTGGACTGCCCTGATGGAAGCCGTGGTCCTCGGCAATGGCGAGACGGATTATCAAGCTACCGTGAGTGCTCTGGCCGACGCCGGAGCCGACTTAACAATCCCCGACCGCGATGGCGTCACGCCCCTGCAACACGCCAAGGCGCGGGGCTATAGCGAGATCGTGAGGATCATTCGGGCGGCAGAGGGGTGATCGAATTGAACAGCCTCCCGTGCAATGCCGATAGCGCTGGCCAGCTCTAAAAAACGAATCCGGTTTTTCATTTTTACCAAAGAGTTGAACAATATGAGTCCATTGCCGATAATGTGACTTGGCATCATTCAGTACTGGCTGATTTCCGACCGGACTTCAGCCCAGCACCAGTACGGAGTCTTCATTGGATCAAGTCGCACGACGACGCCTCAACAAGAGGGCGGGGATGGCCTCGGTCGGTGTGGCAGGTATTCTTGTTCTTGCCAAACTGTGGGCTTTCGCAGCAACCGGATCACTCGCCATCGCCGCTTCTGCTGCAGACAGTGCACTGGATCTTCTCGTTTCCGCCACGGCATTCATGGCCATTCTTTACGCTGCACGCCCCCCTGATGCCGATCATGCATTTGGGCATAGCTCGGCCGAGGACCTCGCAGCATTGGCACAGGCCGTGGCGATCGCAGTGGCAGGCGCGGGCATCGGATTTGCCGCTGTCGATCGGATTGCGGGTAGCGCTCCTCCAACGCTTCATGCAGAAGGCGCGGGGCTTGTCGTCATGGGTCTTTCCATTGTCTTGACACTCGGTCTTGTGCTCTTCCAGCGGCGGGTCGCTCGGCTCACAGACAATCGGATCGTGGCCGCCGACAGTCTTCACTATCTTGGCGACCTGATTCCAAATCTCGGCGCCATCGTCTCCCTTGTTGCAGCGCAGCAATTCGGCTTGGTCAGCGTCGACACGCTTGTCGCGTTTCTTGCGGCAGGGTTCATGATCGTAGGTGCCTCGGATCTTATCACGGATACGAAAAATATCGCTTTGCGTTTGGGCGTCAGTGCCGCCCATAAGGCAGCTTTTTCTTTTCTGGACCGTGAGAAGCCGGTTGGGATGGGGGAATTCCTATCGGATCGAAAAGTTCGAAACCTTCAGAATAGGTGGGCACGGCATCCCGAGGGTATCCGTGTTTTAGCAAGGGGGGCCCTATCACGGCTCTCTCTGCCCGCCGGAACAATTGAGAAAATTCTCTTACACCGGAACAATCACGGTCTTCCACACGACGTGGGCGAAATTATCGAGAACCCTTATATCCTGTCAGAAGCCTTCATTGGCGATGATCCAGCGGATCGCATCCCTTGGTCCGCAGTGGACCGTGCTATGCTGCCATCTCCTGACCTTGGACCTCGGGGTGCAGAAGAGCTCGAGATTGATGACGAACGGCGGCTGCGTGCCCTTATGGTGGATTGCCTGCTTCGTGAAGGTGTTCATAGCTTTCTTCCGGTAAGCGAATTGGTTAAGCGAGCAAATTTTCGGCTTGCTCGACTTCCGGACTGGAAACGACATCAGTTGAACGAGCATTTTTTTGATGTGGGGGCGGATTACCTCGATGAGGCACTTACCCTCCGTGCTGACGAGAATGAGACCGTCGTCTACCTGAGCAGTGTTTATCAAGATGAGCGTGCGGTCGAAAAAGCTCTCGCTGGCCTTGCCGACCGTGAAGAGATGACGCTTCGACGAGCGATCTCTTCGGACACTTGGCGCCGCTGGCTCTACCGTGAGGACAGTTCACTCGCCCGCAAGGCAACAGAAAAATATGGGTCTGCTGTAAAAGAGCAGGAAGAGATTGCTGCACGTCTACTAAGGCAGCCCCTTTCTGTACTCGCGGGAACAGCGGGAACAGGTAAAACAAGCGTAATCCAGGCAATTGTGCGAGCGGTCAAATCTACGGACGGCGACGGCACCTCTATCCGAATTCTGACACCAACAGGAAAGGCAGGTGACCGGGTGCGGGAACTTCTACGGGAAGCAAAGGTTCCTGCGCAGGTCGATACCATTCATTCAGCTTTAGCTTCCAATGGGTGGCTTGCAGACAATCTGACCTTCCATCGGCGAGGCGGAAAGAAGCTTGATGTTGGAACGCTTATTGTTGACGAGACATCAATGCTTGACTTGGAGCTTGCTGCGGCTTTCGCGCGAATGGTTGACTGGGATACCGTGCAACGGCTCGTGCTCGTCGGTGACGAGGGCCAACTCCCACCTGTCGGCAGGGGTCGAGTTTTCGCAGATGTCATTCGTTGGCTCGAAGGCGAGCGCCCCGAGGCAATTGGTCGTTTGCAACAAAATCTTCGCCAGTTACTTAATCAGATTGAAGGGCGTGGAACGGCAGTGCTTGAGGTTGCTGGTATGTTCCGCGCAAATCCTGCCTGGCACAAAATGTCGACTGAACAGAATGGTCCAGACGACACCGGGGCGACCACATTGGCGCAGAAGGATATGCTTGAGCGATTACATGCAGGGGGCGAAATCGATACAGACCTCGCAGTAGAGTTTTGGTCCAAGCCTGAAGAGCTTCCCGCGCTTTTGATCAACCGGCTGGAGCAACGGATGGCCTTGAAGACCGGATTGAAAGTTGACGAAGAGAAGCCATATCTTTTGTGGAAGGATGCATTTTCGAAGGGGCCAGCCGCGTTTCAAATTCTGACGCCGCATCGAGGCGGCTCACATGGTGTCGAGAACCTCAACCAAGCGTGCCAGCGTCGAAGAAACGCATCCACGATTGAACGGCTAGGTGTCGTCGATGGACTGACTTTAGGTGATAAAGTTATTCAGGTCCGAAACCGAACGAGGTCGAATCCTTTGTCGGCTTACGATTGGAACCTGCGTAAGGTGCAAGATGTCGAAGTGTTCAATGGTGAAATCGGAATGGTGAAGCCATCCGGGATGGATGCTAAGGGTCTAGCTGCTCGTATGAGGAGCGGTCGGGGTAAACGACTAAGTCGATTTGCTGTAGAATTTGCGCGCAAGCCAGGGTTGGATGTTGGATACGGCAAAGACATCCAACGATCTGACGGCCGGTGGGGCACGGTAAGTGCCAGCGAGAACCTCGAGTTGGGTTACGCGATTACAGTTCACAAAGCTCAGGGCAGCGAGTTTGACGAGACGATCATAGTTCTGCCGCAGGCAGAAAGCCCGCTTGCCATGGAGTTGGTCTATACTGCCCTAACCCGTGCTACTGGACACTGCACTCTGCTCCTAAAAGACGATATCTCATCGCTACTAAAAGCTCGCCGCAGAGAGAATGCCCAAGTGCCGAGCATCTCATCTTGGCTATTTCAGCGAAACAAGGCTGACCCACTCTTGCGGGACCGATCATGGTATGAAGAGGGGCGCATTCACAAGGCCCTGAGCGGTGATATGGTGCGATCGAAGTCAGAAGTGATCATCGCTAATCTTCTACATGAGAAGGATGTTCGCTTTGCATATGAAAGTCCTTTGGTTGCAAAAGACGGTTCAATGCACCTGCCAGACTTCACGATTACGTCGGGCGGGAAGACAACTTTCTGGGAACACCTTGGAATGCTTGATAAGGCCAATTACGTCGAACGATGGGAACGCAAGCGGCTCTGGTATGACCAATGGTTTCCGGGCCAGCTTGTGACGACGAAGGAAGGCCCGGATCTGAGCGAAGATAGCGCCAAGCTTATCTCGAACCTCGTAGAGCGGAAAATTAGTGCGCAATCTAGGCTTTGATAATTTGCGCTTGCAAAATCAGATGGATAACCTCTGCATTAGACCCAGAATAAAGCCTGTGTTTGTTGACAACGATTGTCGTGAACGCCGCACGATTTCCGATTGAAGTTTTGCCTTGAGTGAAGTTTTCAATGATCAGTGAAACTATCAGACCACGCATATGAGCACGGGTAGGTTGGTAATCCCCCCATTTTTAATGGGGTCCAGCCGTAGAATTCAGGCGGCTGTTTTCAGCTTCATGGCGGGTGTCATGCCGCCGATGCCCATGTTGGGTCGCTCGTTGTTGTAAGTCCAGAGCCATTCAATTGCTTGGTCTTGTGCCTCCTCGATGGTTTCGAAGATGTATTGCCCAAGCCATTCGCCGCGAACGGTGCGGTTGTAGCGTTCGATGTAGGCATTCTGTTGTGGCTTGCCCGGCTGGATGTATTCCAGTCGAACATTGCGTTTCTCGGCCCATTCCATCAGCTTTCCACTAATATATTCTGGGCCATGAGGTTCCCCGCTTTCCAATATTTGCTACACTTCGGAAATGACTGACACTTCGGCGCACATGAATCTCGTCTCAAAATCCTTCCTGGGGTTCTTGGTTGACCCTCTTGGCCGACATCCAAGGTCCCTGACCCTGCAAGACAGGGGCATTGCCGCGCGTGGGGCGGGTTCGCCCTGGATAGGGTTTGACTCAATCGCGACGCGCCCTTCAATGAGGAAGGGCCTCCTCTCTTCGTCTCTGTCGCTCGATCTCGGGGGCGGCCGGAATCTGACCTTGCCGGCGGTGGACGCGTCTGCAGCAAGAAACTTTGCAGATGCCGCTGCCGCCGCCTGGACGGATTTTAACCGGGCGGAGTTGGAAAAGGAGGAGGCCGCGGTTCTGCGGATCCTGCACGCGCTCGATGCACTCAAGGTGCCGGACGCTTATCCCGCAGCATGCCACGTCGCGCCGCTGGAGCGCGATGCTGCCGATCTGACCCGCCGGGTGCTTTCTAAGCTGAATGCGGAGGCCGTTGGCGACGAAGTCATGTCCCGAATTGCCCCGATCGTTGCGTTCGCATCCGATCCGAATGCCGTCCGTGACTCATCTATCGAGATGTTTGTGGAGGGTCAGCTCCTCCGCTGGAAGGATTTTTTCGACACGGTCGAGACTATGCCACTGACGCCGGAGCAGCGCCTGTCGGTGGTCGTCGACGAAGATGCGACGCTGGTTCTGGCCGGGGCGGGCTCCGGCAAGACAAGCGTGGTCACCGCCAAGGCCGCATACCTCGTGAAGGCGGAGATACGGAAGCCAAGCGAGCTCCTGCTGCTGGCCTTTGCGAAAGACGCAGCGACCGAGATGTCGGAGCGGATCGAGGCGCGGTGTGGCGTCCCCGTGGCGGCCCGCACCTTCCATGCATTGGCCTACGAGATCATCGGTGAGGTAGAAGGCGAAAAGCCACCCCTGGCGCCGACCGCGACAGACGACAAGGCCTTCTTGTCCCTGATGAAGGAGATCCTGCGGCACATCGTGGCGACCGCCAGCGAGATCGCGCAGACCGTGATCGGTTGGTTCGCCGGTTTCTTTGACGACTTCCCGACAGAATGGGACTTCAAGACGAAGCACGAATGGTATGCGCAGATCGAGAGCCGCAACCTGCGGACGCTGCAAGGCGAAACGGTGAACAGCTTCGAAGAGCTTCTGATCGCCAACTGGCTCTTCCGGAACGGCATCGCCTACGAATACGAGCCGAGCTACGAGCATAAGCTCCAGAAAACGGGTCGCCGCGTCTACACGCCCGATTTCCGGCTGACAGAGAGCGGCGTCTACATCGAGCATTTCGGCGTGCGCAAGAAACGCGGCCGGGACGGCGTGGAGGAACTGACCACGGCGCCTTACGTCGATCGCGATGAATACCTCGAAAGCATGGACTGGAAGCGGCAGGTCCATGCCGAGCACGAGACGGTTCTGGTCGAGACCTACAGCTGGGAGCGTGAAGAGGGCCGGCTGCTCGACGCGCTTGCCGAAAAGCTGGAGCCCTACGTCACGCTGCGGCCGATCCCGGATATCGAGATCTATGATCGTGTGGCCGAGGTCGGTGTGGTAGACAGCTTCACCTCGCTGATGGGCACCTTCCTGCGTCATTTCAAGAACGGCGGCTATCGGGTCGAGGACTGCTCCGACAAGGCGCAGACGCTGAAGATGGGCAAACGGGCCGAGGCCTTCCTCAAGATCTTCGGGGCCGTGTTCCGAGAGTATCAGTCCCGCCTGGGTGATCGGATCGACTTCGAAGACATGGTGGACCGCGCCACTGCCTTCGTCGAAAGCGGGCGCTACCAGAGCCCGTTTCGGCACATCCTCGTCGACGAGTTCCAGGACATTTCGACCGGGCGGGCGAAGTTGATCCAGGCTCTCAAGCGCCAGCATTCCGATGCCAAGGTGTTTGCCGTTGGTGATGACTGGCAATCGATCTACCGCTTCGCCGGGTCGGACATCCACATCATGCGTAACTTTGGCGCGGAGTTCGGGGGCACCTATGCAGGGGCCGGCGGTGTCCATCGGACCGTCGACCTCGGCCGGACCTTCCGATCCGTCGACAAGATTGCGCTGGCCGCCCGTCGCTTCGTTCTGCGCAACCCCGCTCAGATCACGAAGACGGTGATACCGGCAGGGGAGACGGACGAGCCTTCAATCCGTATCGCCTGGACGCGCCGCGACACCGGGGAGACGGCCTTGAACGACGCGGTGGCTGCACTTGCGGCCACGGAAGGCAAGGGGGGCGAGAAACCGTCCATCCTGATCCTGGGAAGATACCGTTTCCTGAGGCCCGATGTCGGGCGGCTTCAGCGCCAGAACCCTGGGGCGACGATCACTTTCAAGACCATCCATGCCTCGAAGGGCCTGGAGACCGATCACGTGATCATCCTCGGTGCCGACAACGCGAAGATGGGCTTCCCGTCGATGATCGTCGACGACCCTCTGCTCAGCCTGGTCTCGCCCGAGTCCGAGCCATTTCCGAATGCCGAAGAGCGGCGCGTCATGTATGTCGCCGTGACCCGGGCCCGTCGGACCGTGACCATCCTTGCATCCGAGGCGCGCCCCTCCGTCTTCGTCGAGGAGCTAATGAAGGAACCGGAATTCGGCGTAGTCGTGCCCTTGGAGGCCCAGAAGCACACCCACACCTGTCCGGGTTGCGGTGGACGTCTGCTTCACATGCCCGGCAAGGACGGTCGCGACTGGTATCGCTGCGAGCACGTGAAGCTGTGCGGCAGTCGCATGCCCGCCTGTCCGGCCTGTGGTGTCGGCCTCCCGGTCCGTTCTCGGGTCAGTGGAGACCTGGTTTGTGGTGATTGCGGCGAGACACAGCCGACTTGTCCGAGTTGCGACGCAGGATGGCTTGTAGAACGGCGCGGCCGCTATGGAGCATTTCTTAGCTGTGTCCGCTTCCCAGACTGCGACGGCAAAGCCAAGCTGCAGAAAAGTGCATGACATGCTGTAAGGGGGCTATCCAGCCGCTATTGGCGCGGCCTTCGACGAAGGTTCGCGGGCAGCGCCCTGGGGACGTTCATGGTCGCCGCAGAGAAAGCCCGCTTTGCCCTCAGTGTCGGGCGACCCAACCGGCTCAAAGGAGACACTCGTGACAGACAAAATCTTACCAACTTGCGTCCCTAGACCGGACATTCATGCATTTGCAGAAATCTCGAGCCTTAGGCGAGTGACAACGGTTGATGATGCGCGTAGAACTTAGCATCCTTGTCCGAAATCAGGAGAGCCAATTTGGACGAACGCGTGATGATTGACCTTGACGCTTATGAAATCCGCGCCAACGCGCTTGGCTTTGAGGCTCTATCAAGCCTCCATAGCGAACTATCACAGTTACAGAACTCCAAAGTTGGCATCGACTGTAAGAGGTTAGGTTGGATTGACGCACAATTAGGTGCAAGCTTACTGACGATCGTGAATCTAGCCCGGGGGCAGGAAACGAAGTTCTATTCTACAACATAATTCCCCGGATACAGACAATCCTAAAGAAAAATAAGACGCTTTCCGGCGGTGCAGCCGACGTACATGGGACAACTATCCCAGTGACTAGCTTTGACGCTAATAGTGCCGTCGAGTTCTCAATATTTAGCAAAGAACGGTTAATGAGGCGGGAAATGCCTCGCATGAGTGACGGCCTAGTTACTAAGTTTTTTGAAGGCATTGATGAGTTGTTCGCAAACAGTGCGCTCTGGGCCAACTCTCCAATTTCAGTCTTTGCGGGAGGCCAGTTTTTTCCACGTTTGGACAGGTTAGCTTTCGTTATATCTGATGGTGGCAGAGGCATTCCCGGGTCCCTATCAGCGGCCGGGAAAAATTTTGCGACGCCGCAGGACGCGATAGACTGGGCTATGGAGATGAACAACAGCGCTCGGCAGGGAGATATCCCGGGCGGGTTGGGCTTAGGAATCTTAAAAGAGTTTATAGGCATGAACGGTGGATGCCTGCTTGTTTGCTCACATCACGGCTATTGGGAATATCGAAACAGAAAAATGAAAAAGCAACGCATCGCAAACCCTTACCCTGGTACGGTAGTGTCATTGGAAATTAACACGTCGGATGCTAACTCTTACCACATGAAGTCAGCTACCAATCCGCACGAAATATGGTGATCAAATGAAAACCACTAAAGTTATAATATCCACAATTGTCGACGGAGGCATCTGCGTCGCAGCGTCAGACGGGCAGAAGGTGTACCGTGTAATCTATGATATTATCACAAAGGGAAACCGTGCGGAGATCTCTTTCTTTGGCGTTACAAGGATGACAACGGCATTCCTCAACACAGCCGTCGGTCAGCTTTATGGTGAGTTAGAAGAAGGCGTAATCAGAAAGCACCTCGCACCACCAGTTGACTATCAAGATTGGCATTTGGCGCGCCTGAAGATGGTGGTGGAACGAGCCAAGGTATTTTTTGCAGACCCACCTGCCATAGAAAAACTGTTTGAAGATGGTAGAGGCGACGCCGATGAGTGAGGTTATCAATGCGCATGAAGAATGCAGCTTCGAGAACGAATTCGTCTTGTTCGACACAAACATTTGGATTGCAATTTATGGCAATGATCCACGGCCTGCAAAACAAGTTTATAGTGACTTCTATTCAAGTTTACTCAAAGCTGGCAACACGGTAGTCGTAAATGAACAGGTAATTTCCGAGTTTTTCAATCGCGTTTGCAAAATAGAATACGAGTCTCTATTTGGAAAGAAAGAGTGGCAAAGCTATAAGACGCGTCGGAAAAATGACGAGAGCTTCAAGGCGCGAGTAGCAGCGGTCAGAGATATTTGCTTAGATATTTTGACTGATTGCACATATCAACAATCTAACTTGCAACAAGATTGCTTAGAGGGGAACCTGGGCTTAGTTGTCGGCGGAGAGTTGGATTTAACGGATGCGGCTCTCGTTAGCGAGTGCATGTCCGGCGGGTATATTCTGGTATCTGATGATGGCGATTTTGAATCGTCTGATATCAAGTTTGTCACAGGAAATCAAAGGGTTCTGCGCAAGGTGCCTGCGAAATAACAAACTCCTGGTAACACTTAAAAGGGCTCTACCCACTATTTCAATCTTTTCTCTCAAATACCCCCATCTTATTTTAGCGCTTTCCGGTGTTCTGAAATGCATTTCGTATTAGTTCGAGCTTAACAGTTGTGGGTGTCCGCTTTCTTCAAGTTGCCCAATTTAGTTTGCTGGCGCAGCCAAAGTCCGCAAACCGCCCTTCATCTTAAAGAACTTCGCATCCGCAGCGCAAACTAAGCGCCCGCGGCGAATGGCAGGAATGTCCCGCACTGCCGACCTTCAGTCTCCGAAAATGCTGCAAGTGGCACGAATGGCCGCTTAGACGGGCCGCAACGCAGCGTACCGAATGACTGACGAACGGCAGCTAAGGGCCGTCTGTGGAGACGGCCCAGCGGTTTAGATTTCGATAGCTTCGGCGATCACCAGCGCATCTTCAAGCTCGACGCCGAGGTACCTGACAGTGCTGTCCATCTTGGTGTGACCCAACAGCAGTTGGACCGCCCTTAGGTTGCCTGTTTTCTTGTAAATCTGCGTGACTTTCGTTCGCCGCATCGAGTGCGTGCCATAGGCGCTTGCCTCCAGACCAATGGATGTCACCCAGTCACGCACAATGCGCGCGTACTGGCGGGTAGAGATGTGAAGCCGTTCGTTAAAACGCCCAGGCCAGAGGTATTCGGATCCGACCATCAGCGGCTCCCGCATCCATCTTGCCAGCGATGCACGGGTGCCTTCGGAGATTTCGAAGCGCACAGGTTTCTGGGTCTTGCTCTGAAGAACCGACGCGCGTTCCTTGATTTGGCCGGATGCCATAACATCGACCACCCTCATTTTCACCAGATCGCAGCCGCGCAGCTTGCTGTCGATGGCAAGAT
The DNA here is from genome assembly GCF_003072065.1 of Thalassorhabdomicrobium marinisediminis. Lineage (GTDB taxonomy): Bacteria > Pseudomonadota > Alphaproteobacteria > Rhodobacterales > Rhodobacteraceae > Octadecabacter > Octadecabacter marinisediminis. Next base: position 372,402 of record NZ_QCYG01000003.1, on the reverse strand, counting down.
TGAAGAGGGCCAGATCACGGTGGTTCTCGGCCAATTCCAGCCGCACCCTGATCGCCCAGACGTGTTTGGGCTTGAGCGGCCTTTTCTGGCCGACGATCCGGCCTTTGTTCCAGGCTGGGCGTAAGGCGCGGATGGCCGGTAAGTTTGATGTTTCCATGATGGATCCTCCGATCCACCACGCCCTCCCACATCGACAACCCGACGTTGACAAGACATCATACCATATGATGCTGCGCCGCATCCGAGGTCGGCTTTGAGCCTTAAACTGACTACGCTGGACGTAATATGCTTTGCAGCCGCAGCATGGGCGTGCCTCTCGCTCCCCGGCCCTAAGCCGACCTTCACGCCTTGCGTAGCAAAGGTCAGCTTCGAGCCCACTTGGGCTGTCACTGCCTAGTGCGCCAAAGACCCATAAGCCCCTGCCGGCCAGCACATTGTGCTGGATCATGGCTAATCACCATTTCAAATAGATCCAGTAGCAGAACATTGCCACAAGCACCAAAATGACCTGCAATACCATTGCACGGATTAGGAATTTAGAACGCTTTAGGTCGGTATCGACATCGATCTTTTTCATGGGGAATCCTCTTATGAAGACCTGTCGCTTATTTTGCATTGCACAGGCGGCAACAACAGAAATAGCGGGTAACACCTATCACAAAACACTGAAGATGGCACTTCCGATTTCGACGATTGGCAACAACGTCCGCCAAGCCGACGTTGGCCTGCAAACCTCAGCGCCGTTTGGGTGGGCGACCGCAGCGAATGGCAGGAACGAGCCCTTAGTGACCGTGCCGAGCTCGAAGCTATTCCCAGTGGCAGCATATACTCACTCTTAGCATCTGAGGCTTGCGCCTATTCCTACAGGGTGTGCTAAGCTTAGCCGTGTCTACGAACTGAAGGAGTTCCTATGCCCATCCCGAAATCATTGCTGTTCACATTCGCAATCACCAGCGCTGGTTTAGCCGCCTGCACAGTACCTTCGATGCCCGAAGCACCTGATGGCGCGAGGTTTTTTGCGAAGAACTGTGTTTCCTGCCATGGAATGTCGGGCCGTGGCGACGGTCCTTCCTCGGCAGGGCTCGATCCAAAACCGACGGATCTCACGTTGTTGGCCCGTGAAAACGGAGGCTCTTTTCCCCGCGCCCGTGCATTGAGCTATATTTATGGTGACCCTGAACAAGGGCATCTCGCCCGGGTGATGCCTCAATTCGGAGGTGCTATGGCAAATGATACTGTGCCAATTGCGGTGGATGGTGTGATGACCCCGACGCCAAGAGTCTTGGCAGGACTTCTGGCGTATCTGGAAAGCGTACAGCGCTGATAAAAGAACCACTTTCAGCAAGGTTTTCTCGACCTGCGCGAAAAGCTTGCTGGCGAAATCTGACCTAACCCTGAAGCGACGCATGACCGGCGACATCGGCGGACCTCTCGGGATCCTTAGCAACGCCTGCAGCTGGCGCTGCAAGGCTCGTCACCTTTTATTCCGATCACCCCAGTCCGCCCTTTTTGGCAAACAATACCCTGCGCAATTGAGTTCTCTTTCGGTATGAGGATCGAGGTAGGAAGTACGGCTGCTGACTCCTATTTTAGAGCCATGCCGTTCCGAACAGGAGCAAACTGGTTAGCACGCCCAGGACGGGAATAATGATAGGCACATTGAAATGCTGCGGTACAGTGCCACCCCGCATCTTCAGCCTTATCAATGCAGAATTCACGAGAACGAAGACCAAGAGAACGATCTGCGACGTGCGTTCGGCCAGTGCTTCGATCGGCAATGCTAAGGTCAATAGCATGATGATGCACATCACCACGACCGTTGCAGAAACCGGAGTTTGGGTTCTTGGCCAGACCGTGGCCAAGGCAGCAATCAGGTGCCCGCGATCCGCCAGACCGTAGAGCACCCGCGACGCCATGATCATTTGGATTAAGACACCGTTGACGGTGGCAACAATTGCAACAATGGCAAAGCTCTGCTGGACACCTTTTGGGGCGGCCTCAAAAACGAGAGCAAGCGGGGCGGAAGATGACGCCAACCTGCTGAGCGGCACGGCTGTAAGTACCGCGGTTGTTGTCGCGAGATATAGCAAGGTTGCGATAGTCAGGGTCAGAACAATAGCCTTAGGCATGGTCGAAACGGGGTCTTTAACCTCTTCCGCAACGTTCGCCATATCCTCAAAGCCCACAAAAGCGAAAAACGCCAGTAGAGAGGCTGCGCCGATTCCTATCCAATGTGGTCCAACAAGGGGCGGCAGCATATCAACAAGATCGACCCCGAGAGGTTCAGAGATTCCGAAACCCCAAACAGCCACAAAAATTAGGCCGCCGATTTCGATCAGAGTGATAATCGCAGCGACAGTGACCGACTGAGTAATGCCCCACAACGCAATAAGCCCCATCAACACTACGACCACTACCGTCAGCACCCACTGTGGCGCTGCAAACAACCCCTGAAGGTATGACGCAGCCCCAATGGCGACAGCTGCTGCAGAAACCATCCCTGACAACGCAACTGCCAGACCCACCAAAGTCGCCATCGCCCCCGAGCGGAAGCCAGCTTCGACGTAAGCCGCTTCACCTGCACTAACGGGGTATCGGGTTGAGAGCTCTGCGTACGAAAAAGCGGTAAAAGCGACAACTACAGCAGCGATCAAGAAAGAAACTGTGGCGTAGGCACCGGCTTCCGCTGCTGTTGTTCCCACGAGTACATAGATGCCTGCCCCGACTGTGACGCCGAGCCCATAAAGGGTGAGCAAGGGGGTGGTCAGTGCCCGGCGCAACTTTTCTGTTTGGTTCCCGCTGTCGGAAAAGACGTCATGCGTTGTCACCGTAAAGAAATCCTCTCAAAGTTCGTTAAACTGGTCGTAGAATTGCCCACCTGCCCCGGATTAGATCCGGTCATTCGCCGCGCCGTCAACGAACTGGGAAAGTGCGGACGAAGCGGTCATAGGCGCATGAGACGCCCTCTACGCATGGAACAACGTTCCTACAAAAAACGCAATTGCGGCGGCCATCCCCCCAATCACCACAGTCTCGCCCGCAGATTGCCACCAGGGGCTGAGAGACCAGACGCTTTTCAGCGCGCCGATCGCGAAAAAGGTCATCATGGTCAGCGCGGCCGAGACAGAAAATGCGTTGCCCAGTCCGAGAATGAACGGGAATAACGGCACGATTCCGGCCGCCAGGAAGGCCAGAAAGGTGGTTACGGCGGATTTCACAGGATGTGGATCGACACCGCTTAGCCCGTATTCCCCTTCCATCATCAAGTCGATCCAGCTCTCGCGATCTTTCGTGATCGCATCGGTAGCCTGGTTCAGAACATCGCCCCTCAGGCCCTTTTGGGCCAAGATTTCTCGAACCTCAAGACGTTCGCCTTCGGGGTAGTTTTGTATTTGAAGCTCCTCGATTTTGCGGATGCGACGCATGTTGTCGAGTTCGGCTTTGGTGCCTGAATAATTGGCCGCCGCCATGGAAAACCCGTCGGCCAGGACGTTCGCTATTCCCAGCGCAATGATAATGAAAGGCGAGAGCCCGGCTCCAGCAACACCCGCGACGATGGCAAACGTCGTCACCGCTCCGTCAATTGCGCCGTAAACAGCGTCGCGCAGCACACCCCTACCCGGGGGGGCTCCGATTCGCTTTGCGATTTCTTGCTGGCTATGGCCGTGCTCAGACAATTCGAACCTCCTGAGAGATCAGTATAGGACCAAGGGGTCGCCCAGCTTTGATTCAAATCATAAGCCATGTCCGTTTCGGGATCTGGAGACGTCATACAAAGGGGCAGCGATTGTCCCCAAACATGGTTCGCGCGCCAGTCATTCCCAAAGCTGCCTTTCGGGGTCTATCTATTGTAGCGGCACTGCACTCGCCAAAGCTGACCTTGGGCCCAGTGCCATTGCTGCTAAACGACGGCGATGTTCGCAATATTTTCCGCGCCTATCAATCGGCATTTTTTTGCTTGGGAGGCTGTGTCTTGCCGGTAAATTAGCGCAAGTATCGTCTCACGAGCCCTCGGATCGCCGAAAGCGTGAGTATCTTTGCTTAGTTACCGGCTTTCTGTGGCTTCTGAGTTGGTTCGGCGGCGTTCTCACTTTCGGTTTCGGTATCAGAACCAGCAGATTCGCCTTCGGTGTTCTGGTTTTCCGCCTCCGCCGACGATGACGTGTCAGACGCGTTGCCCTCGATCAAGGACGTATCACCCGATGCGCCATCGGTCGCTGTGTCAGTCTTCTGATCGCTGCTCGATGTCGGGCTCTGCATCTCATCTTTCGATGATGTGCCGGAGGATCCGGCATTCTGACTACCCGCTTCTGACAGGTCTTCGGGCGGGAGGCCGCCAGATTCCTGCAACGAATCCACCAAGTCGGCGCTGTCGTTAATGTCGCTGTCGATCTCGGTTACGCCCTCATCTTCGGCGTCGGACGACATGTCGCCTCGTTCATTCTCTTCGGCGGGCTGCCCGGAGGAGTTTGAATTTGAAGTTTCCGCTTGGGAAGCGACCGGATCATCGCCGTTGCCAGTATTTTCCTGCGTGCCTTGCATCTCGCGCGTGGCGGTTGATTCGGCCTCCGAATGACTGTCTTCCGACCCGTTGCTGTTGTTGCCGCCCGCAGAAGACCCCTGACCGTTTTCCGCGGCTGAGATCCGCTCCTCAATCTCCAACAGCTTGTTGGAGCGTTCTTCTACATTGCTGGTAAGGTCCGTTACAATTTTCTGGATTTCGTTTCGCTGCTCTTGGGCGTCAGCGACATCGGTTTCCAGGGCGGTCTTCCGCTCGGTCATGCTGGCGAAACTATGCTCAAGCTCCGCTTGCCGGGCCTGCATGTCGTTCAGGCTGCTTTCCAGGGTTGCGACCTCGTCTCTCAAATTCGTTTCCTGCGCCCTCAGAGACTGGAGCTCGCTTTCGCCGGTGGAGACTTCTTCGGCGAGCCGCGCGTTGTCCTCACTAAGTGTTGCGAGGCTTTCCTGAACTTCGGCCTCACGCGCCCGAGCTTCTTCGACCCGGGTATTTATGTCGGTCAACTCCTGCGTCTGGGAGACAATTTGACTTTGGATGTCTGCCTTGCGGGTTTCAAAGCTGGTCATTTCTTCACGCATCGACGAGATCTGCTGCTCCAGCTCATTGTTTTGCTGCTGCTTCTGCGCCACCGTTTCGTCAATGGAGGTCTGCTGTACGATCAATTCGTCAAGCTTCGGCTGCAAGGTGTCGATGTCCGACTGGATGCCGTCGCGCTGCTCCTGCAGGGACTGGGTCTCCGTTTCCAGCGATGCGAGCTCCGCCTGCAATTCCTCGACGCTTCCGGCTGCTTCCTGCTGCGTGCTGATAGCGCTTTGCAAGCGCGAGATAGTGCGGTCGGTCTGCTTCTGAAGTTCTGCAGTGTCGGTGAATGCATATAAGGCAGCCCCCCACCCAACGACTGCCGCCGCCGCGATCCCGATTGTCTTTACATCCCAAGTTGAGCTTTTGTTCTCCGCCATGAGAAACTCCCCCTCCGGCCGAGCCGATCTCTGAAAAACTGTATAGGGCTGGAACGCGTCAGGCGGGTGGAAGTTCCGAACCCCGGGGTGCGCCGGTCCCAGCCTCACGGGGGGGCATCGTCGGGGACTGGCATGAAACGCGTGCCCCCTGTCGATCACTCTGAAGCATTACGCGTGGCGGGAGGCTGCGCTCATTCGCAGAGTGAGTTCATGAATGTGCTGACGGGCTGCATGGTGGCTTTGTAGACCCAAGGCACAAGTTCGCTGCGCAGATCGTCACTGATGAGCATCGGCTCGAACCAGTCCTTCGCCGCGCCTGCACCCGAAAAATGTCGCGTCGCAACCCCGAGAGTCTGCTTTCTTCAGGTGGATCATTTTTGTTTGCGGCGCAGCGAAAGTCCGGTTTCCGCCCTTGATGTCGGTCGACGCGAACGGCCCATAACCGCCGTTTACCCGTCGCTCTGATGCTGCGGCGCAGCTTCACCAAACCAGCCATTCGTGTATCGCCAGTATTTCTATTTGCCGACAGTCGGCATGCGGTTTTAGACGGGCGCTAAAGAGCGCAGCGCGAGATTTTGCGCACTTCTCTCGATTGTCAGCTTATTGATTGAATATCTGTCGAGGCGAATTCATGACCATGGTGCCAGTTTGTCGAATAAATCAATCGATGTCCGCCGATTTTTTATCGAATTTGATATCACCTTTGTAAAGACGTCGTAATGTTGCGACCATATTTTCAAACGATTTATCCAGTGAGATATTCGTGATGTCTGTCGGAGAGATGTAGATGGATTTTCCTCTCGGTTCGCGCCTAAGAAATCCGTTCTCTACCAAATGCCCGATTTTTCGATGGAGTGTGCTGATGGGAAGTCCGAGAACTTCGGAAAGGGCGGAAATGTCATATAGTTTCCCCTGCAATTTTCCCTGAACTACAGTTCGTATAATCAGGCAATCAACCGGGTTGCCCCACATTCCGGTTTCCATTGCATAAAAACGATTGAGGCATTCAATGATCTGCGCCTGCACATCAGCCCTTGTAGTTGCGGCCTGTTGGTTGCCTTCATCCTCATGATTCATCATTTCATAGCGCTCCTCCTAAACGCCTGCCGCACGCTGAGTTTCCAGTTTGGAAAGGTTCGCGCTTGGCTGCAGGGGATCATCTAGTCACAGTTCTCCTCTGAGTTCAAACGTAACTGAAGGCGATACTACGTGCCTTTTGATTGAATTTCCGGACAAAGGAGGAGGGTTAACATGCAAAAACATATACTCGTCGTCGGCGGCGGCATTGGCGGTACAATGACGGCGAACAGCATCGTCAGTAAGATGTATCCAGAGATTTCGTCAGGAAAGGTCACGGTAACCTTACTGTCGGACAGCCCGTGGCACTACTATAAACCAGCTTTCATGTATGTTGCTTTCGACATGTTTTTTGAGGGCGAACTGCGCCGAAAACAACAGACTTTGCTGCGACCTGAGATCAACTTCCAAGTCGACAAGGTGATGTCCTTCGACTTTGCCGGTTCAAGTGTGAAAACCGCGAGCGGCAAGACCATTGGCTACGACTATATCGTGGTGTCTACCGGCTGTCTTCCTGCGCCAGAGCGGATCGAAGGGTTGAAAGAAGCGGGTGACTACTTTTACCAATATGATCCTGCGCGCCAACTTTCGGAGAAGTTACGCAAGCTGGAAAAAGGCCGTGTTTTCATCACCGTAAACTTCCCTGAAACGCCTAATGTTCCGCACCAATGTGGTATTGCGCCGATGGAAACCACGCTGATGCTTGACGAATATTTGCGCCGCAAGGGTGTGCGCGATCAGATCGAGATCGTCTACACTTATCCGACGGTTTCGCAACTTCTGCGCAACTGTCTGTTCCTTCAGGAAGAGGTCTGCAACGTTCTGCCCCCCATCTTTGAAGAACGCGGGATCAAATATGAACGTGGCTTTACTCTGGCCAAGGTGGATGCAGAGCGAAAGGTTGCCATATCCAAAGAAGGCGAGGAGCAGGACTTCGACATTCTCATGTCCACGCCGCCTATTCGCGCCGTTGACGCTGTCTTGGAAAGCGGGGTGTCTCAAGCACCCAACAACGAAGGGTGGTTGCCAACTGATCGTGAAACTCTGCAGCTGGAAGGATATCCCAACGCCTACATAATGGGGGATACGGTCGATCTTCCGATCTCAAAGGCGGGCGGGTCGTGCCATAATCAATCGCCGGTCATTGCGAATAACATTGCAGGAGACATCAGGCTGGGTCGAACCATTGCCGCCTATGACGGTAAGGTTCAGGCCATTGCCCAGATGGGCCTCGAGGCGGGCATGCCGCTTTGGTATGACTATGATGAAGACGTTCACCCGACCCCGCCAACAAAGGTCGGTGGTCTTATGCGCAAGGCCTTTAATCGCGGAATCTATTGGTCTGTAGCGCGCGGTATCGTCTAAAATCTCAAATTTTCAATAAGGAGGCTGTCATGGCAAATCCTACCAAAACCGGAGCGGATGCTCCGCTTCTCGAACGGCTCAACCAAGAGAGCGCATTTGCTGATGAAGCGACGGAAGCTGGGCTGATTGATCTTGCAAATAAAGTCGCGCCGCTAATTCAGGGGCGTCGGTTCCATAATGTCGTTGATCTACTCTCACTCGCGGCTGACGGTGTTGATATGGCCGATGACGCGATGATTCAAAAATTGATGTCTGGTTATGAGGATTTGGTTAGCAATGCCTGGATGCTCTCGAATGCCGCCCGTTATGCGACAAATAAGGCAGCTCGGAATCCAGTTCCTTCCCGCCTCGGGCTATTGCGCGCGGCCGGAGATGAAGATGTGCGCCGTGGCTTGCATTTCGCGATACAATTCCTCGCGGTGCTTGGACGCCAGATGGATCGCGGCGCAGAAGTAGACTGAGCATGCCACATGCTGACACGGCGCTGGCCAGACTTTATCAACCACGCATCCGGGAACATGCGGCCCGGGTGCGCAGGGACAAGCGGCTGGACAATCCGGATGTGACGGTAACTTGCCGTAGCCCAGTCTGCGGTAGCGCCATAACACTAGATTTGATTATACATGATGGCACCTTGACCAAAATAGGTTGGAAGGGCCGAGCTTGCACCCTTGGAATGGCTTCTCTGGGGATAGTTGTATGCGCTGCCATTGGACAATCAGAGGTGCAGATTGCAGAGGCCGGACGTAGGCTTGCAGAGCTATTGCGGGGCGAAGATGTTGATTTTCCTCAGGCTTGGATCGGACTAGCAGTGTTCTGTTCTGCGCGAGAATTTCCCACCCGATTTGGCTCCATAGAGCTTCCATTTGACGCCATCACACAAGGATTTTCTAAGGTTAGGTAGTTCGACTTGAACAACACCTAAGCTGTTGATAATGAATGATTAAGCCGTGATTTTGGTGGCCTTTGACTGCAGGGTTCTATAATATCCCATTGAAAACCCTGCAATTTGGTTTGGCCATGAAACACCGTGATCGCCCCCTTGAACAGGATGACTTGCTGCGTCCTCGTCTCGTTGATCTGATCGACATGCGTCATGAGCTGGTGAAGCTGGCCGCGCTGATCGATTGGGAGTTTTTCGAGCGAGAATGGGCCGGGTTCTTTCCCTCCGGGACGGGACGGCCGGCGACACCACCGCGTCTGGTGGCCGGGCTAATGTATCTTCAGCATCTGCATCGCCTGTCGGATGAAGCCGTTGTAGAGCGCTGGGTCGAGAACCCGTATTTCCAGCACTTTGCTGGCGAGGTCTTCTTTCAACATCAGCCGCCAATTCATCCCTCGTCGCTCAGCCGTTGGCGCGACCGGATCGGCGATGAAGGTGCCGAGTGGCTGCTGACGAAGACAATCGAGGCGGGGCGCTCAAGTGGCGTTGTGGACGATGACAGCCTGTCGCGCGTATCCATCGATACGACCGTCATGGAAAAGAACACCGCCTATCCTACCGATGCGCGGCTCTATGAGAAAGCCAGAGCCAAAATTGTGGCCCTGGCTCAGGAGGCCGGGGTCCAATTGCGCCAGACCTATGCGCGCAAGGCGCCGCTGCTGGCGGCGCAGGTCGGTCGCTATGCCCACGCGCGACAGTTCAAGCGCATGCGCAAGGCTTTGAGGACATTGAAGGGCTATACTGGACGGGTCATGCGCGACTTGCGGCGTCAGATTGATCTCATCCCGCCCGGCACCTTCCGAGAAACTGTCCTCGACACCCTGATTCTGGTCTCGCGCTTACTGCACCAGGCCCCCAGAGGCGGCGGTAAAATCTATGCCCTGCATGAACCCGCCGTCGATTGCATCTCCAAGGGCAAGGCCCGGGTCCGGTATGAATTTGGCACCAAGGTCAGCATCGCCACGACGATAAATGAAGGCTTTGTGGTCGGCATGCGCGCGTTGCCCGGGAACCCCTATGATGGCCACACGTTGGCAGAGGCCTTGGAGCAGGTAGAAATCTTGACCGAACAGCGTCCAACCATTGCCGTTGTCGACCGCGGCTATCGTGGCCACGGCGTGGAAACCACACGGGTTCTGATCTCCGGATCACGACGAGGGCTTACCCCGTCCCTGAAGGCGCTCCTCCGACGGCGCAGCGCCATCGAGCCCGAGATCGGACACATGAAAACAGACGGTCGCCTCGCAAGATGTCCCCTCAAAGGGACCCGCGGCGATGCGATCTTTGCCGTCCTCTGCGGCTGTGGCCACAATATCCGAAAGATCCTGAACCACCTCAGGTATCTTTTGGCCTATCTGCTCGCGGCAATCACCACCACACTTTCGGCAACTGTGATCATCAGGGGCGAAAACCAACGCTCACGCCCATCCGCCGCTGCCTGAAACGTCTTGTTCAACGTCGACTAGGTAGTTCGCACCTGATCGCAGCCAGAGGTTGTTTTCGCGGGCTAAGATAAACGGCAAGAACTTCTCGCGTCGCGTGTGCGTCATTTGAATATCGGTTTGTCGGCCTATCAACTTCGCTTGAACGCCCGCTCTTCATCACTCAGAAATATGGGGTGCGGTGGCAGCGAAAGTCTGCAATCCGCCCCTCCCTGCCTGGGTGATGTGAGCGGCCCAAAACCGACCGTGACCATGAGAGCGGACGCCGCATCGCAGCTTTCCCGAAGCTGCCATTGACGCAGACCGCAGCATTCTGGGCAGGCAGACGTCGCCTATGTGGGACTAAGAGGCTGTCCAGTTTGGTGATTGTTTGTCCGTTTCGGGCGACAAACGGAATTTTTAGATGAAAATGCGGGGAAATCTATCTGAAGCCTTCAGATGGAGCCGAGGTAGTATCCAATGGCTTCCGCCAATTCAGTTTCCTCGTAGCCAAAGTGAGAGCGTATGACCTCTTCCAACTTTCTGAATGTTATGGCGGCTTGAACGAAATTTTCGTCCTGCGGATCTTTCGCCAGAGCATCCGCAGCCCCACCGAGGCGGATGATCAGCTCGTGGACGACCTCGTGTTCTGCCTTCAGCTTGGCCACGACCTCGCGGAACTTGCCGCCGCCCGCTGCCTCGATCCGCGGGAACATGTCGGCACTTTCGATGTCGTGGTGAAACTTGAGAATTTGGCATTCGCGCCCGCAGAGAGATCCGAATGCGCGAAAGTTTTCGGCCATATCAAGCGATAGAACGATCCGCTTGAGGTTATCGGGAGGGCACTCCCCAGCTTCTATCCGGGACAGGACCGCACCGATCTGAGCGATTTCCATCAGGTAGTGACGGTGGATCGCAGCCAGTTGCCGCCCTTGACGGCGGTGTCCATCCGTTGCCTCCGGCACTGGCGGCGCTTTCGGTCGGGCGGCCTCGTCGAGGGTGAGGTCATCCAGTGATTGAGCGGAAAGGTCAGTCATGTTCGACAACAAAGCCCTTGCTCATGCTAAGTCAAGCACGGCTTCGGGCGTCAAGCAGCCCTGCGGCAACGCGGCGCGGCACGATGTAGCGTCGAGACAAGTTCGGCGCAGCGCTGGCATGTGTGGCGGAACGGCGTAAAACGCCATGTGCGCTGCCAATCTTCCAGCTATCCGTGCCTACCACCCGGCATGGAACAAGGGCGGGCCATTTCCAGCCGAGCGTCCCGCTCGCGAAACGCTTAACGCTATTCTTCGCCGTCGCCAGATAGGAACGCTTATTCCATACAGTGGTTGGCGTGATCCTCTACCACCAAGCGCTCGTCGGCCCGCAGCGGTTTGCACCAAGACATCAAAGCAATAGCGGTCTTCGTCCACCATGCGCGTTCCGCCCCGGAGCTGCCCTTCCAAACGCGCCAAATGTCTCACAATAGCTTCCTTGTTCTGCCTCGCTCCCGCGTCTCGCGCCTCCACGCAAAGGAACTATGCCAACAGTGACCAGTTATCATACCATAGGAGAGTATCGGCGCTGCCCGGGTCACATGCTGGTTCAACGACCGAATGGCATATTTTGGACACCGACGGTGCTACGAATTAAAATCCCTGAATACCACAGCGCGAAGGAGCCTCTCGCGCCAACCTTGTTATAGGAAACCATCCCATGTCCTACTGGCGTTTCGCTGCAATGATCGCGACCTCCACGATAGTAATGTTCGGCCTGATGTATCTGAATACCTATGCCTTTGAGCATGTATTCTTCAGCGAAACCCGAACCTATATGGCGCTCCTGATGGGGGCGGTCATGGCCGTAATCATGCTGAGCTTCATGCTTTCGATGTATGACAACAAGGCCATCAATATCGCGATCTACGTGGGGTCCATCGCCGTCTTCGCCGGGACGCTGTGGCTGGTGCGCAGCCAAGTTACCGTGGGCGACACGAGCTACATGCGCGCGATGATCCCGCACCATTCCATTGCCATCATGACCTCGGAACGCGCCGAACTGTCGGACCCGCGGGTGAAGAAGATGGCCGAGGGCATCATCGCGGCGCAGCGCAAAGAGATCGCCGAGATGCGCAGCCTGATCGCTGACATCGAAGAGAACGGGGATGCAACGGACCCGGAATTGGGCAACCCTGATGAACCAGCGAAAGTCGGGACGGTCGAAGAAGCGATGGCTTCCGCCGAGCTGGCCGGCATCGATCCCGCGGGGCTCAAGCCCGAAGATGTTGAGGGCCTTCTGGGAGGGCCCGCGGTCTGTGAGTTCCGCCGCACCAACGAGGGGGAACCGACCCTCATCATGGCCCAAGAAACGGGCGGCATTAAAATGTCTGGGACGTTGGTGAAACTGACAACTGAAGCACCGGTCGACGAAGCAGCCCTTGCCGACGGCGCACGCTATACGGCGGAGGGCATCGAGGTGTCGGTGGCCCCGATCGCGGGCGCGGACTGGAGCGATACCGAAAGTAACTTCCGCCGTTCGGAGGCGGAGATGAAGTTCCATCTCGATCGCGGTCTGACAGTCGCTTACCGCGGTTTCCTGGGTTGCCGCGCCGAAGGCTGAAGCACCGCTCACCTTTCAGGTATCAAAGGCGCGCGGGCATCCCGCGCGCCGCAATCATCTATATTCTTAGGCCGGGGTATAGCCCGCCTCTCGAACCGCTTCGCGCAGCGCCTCATCGCTTGCGGTCGTTTCAATGGTCACCCGGCGGGCGTCGATGTCGACCGTGACCTCTGCGTCTTGATCGAGCTCCTTGACTGCCGCGGTCACAAACGCCGCACTGCCGTCGTTCGACCGGAAGCTGCATCGCAGCGTCACCGAAGCGGCCACTTGCGCATCGCGCCGCATTTGGAATGATGGAGCTGTAAAAGCCCAAATGTGACGCTACTGCGTAGCGATACTGGAATTGTCCTATTGCCGCCCGGTAATGTCGATCTTGCCCTTAACTTTGGCGCCACTTTCCGTTGCCATCACCTTGGCCACAACATCAGCCTGAACCTGTGAGGTCGATGCAAGCTTTAGATCGTCGCACTTCAAACTACCGGTGTGGCTGCCTTCAACCGCGATCTTCGTTGCCGACATTGCCCCGTCAACCGAACCGCTCAGCTGAACGGCAATAATCTCAGCGCTGACATCCCCAACCACTCGACCGTTGATATCGACGCTTCCCTCACTTGATCTGATGTTGCCTTCAATCGTCAGATCTTCTTCAATAACTGAGCTCGGCACATTGAGACCCTTTGGCTGAGATATTGGCGACCATAGATTGAAAAGTGGGATTTGACCACCGTTGTCGAAGGTGGTCTCGAGTGAATCCAAGCGCAGGAAGTCACCGGGCACGTGTGTGGTGCAGCCTCGACCTATCACGGGGCTTGGTCGAGGACGGAGACGGCCCTTAGCGGACATTTGTCGGTATTTGATGCGCTACTCTGCAGCTTCCCCTAAGTGGACATTGGTCCGTACAATCTGTTACCTTTGCGTCGATGGGAAGAGAGCATGAAACGATAGTCCGCTGCCTAAAAGCTGGAGAAGTGCCAGGGGCGGTATTTAGTGTTCCAGTTCCGCGAGTTTCTCGAACGTTGCGGCTATCCGCGAAGCACATTGAAACGCCCATTTGAGTGACATGGGAAGCCAGCCGCAGAAACCCTTACCCCCCAATCCGAAGCGACAAGCAGCGCATGTGATAGGCGCGTTTCGGTTTCAGCTGTTGGAAACCGCCATCGCCTGGCTGAACCTCTCCGAAGCCGACAGCTTGCTGATCGAGATCTTCGAGGACTTTGACGTCGAAACAACCAGTGGCGGCACCGAGCTGACGCAGGTCAAGCACACCGCCAGCGATCGCACTCTTACGCTTGCGAGCAAAGACGCCCGTGACGCGCTTGAAAACTTCTGGGCCACAAGCCGAGAAGGCGAGGTCCCGGACGTGTCTTTGGTCATTCATACCAATATGGAGATTGGGAGGGAACACGGAGCAGACTTGCCGGGCGGGGTCACCGGGATCGCATATTGGCACGCGGTCAATTGCGGCGCAGACACTGCGCCCCTCAAAGCCCTTCTATTAAACACTCTGCCGGGCGGCAAACTCAAAGACTGGCTCGAGAGCAACCCAGATGAGGGAGCCTTGCGATCGAGACTTATTAACCGCGTGTCTTGGAGAACCAGCCAGCCCAGCGGAGCGGCGCAAAACGCAATGCTTGCAGAACTCATTGCCGGACGTCTCGCCGCTCTTGAACTCCCTGTTGGGATGGCACCAAGCACCGCGGCCGCGATCGTCGATCGTGTGTTCACTGTCGGCAGTGAAAACGACCCCGCACTTCGGCGGTTGACCGCAGCCGATCTGCACGGATTTTTGCACGAAGTCGCCCGCCCCGGCCAACCTGGCCATGAAACTGGCTGGGCACGCGCCAGTTGGACTGCCCCGGTAGAAGAGATCGATTTGCCCGATATTCTTGCCACGCGCACAGGTTTAGTTCAGGAATTTTTGGGGATTCTCGATGATACCCATGCCCTTTGGCTCCATGGTGCTAGCGGCACCGGCAAATCCACTCTGGCTTTGCAGATTGCGCAAGCTTCCGAGGTAAATTGGCTCGCGGTAGATTTTCGCGGCCCAACAAACCCTAGCGAAATGCTGCGGCGTTTGGATCGAGCGTATACGGATATCACACTTGGGGGCGACGTCCGCGGTATCATTCTTGACGATATGGACAGCGACACTGTTGCAAAACACACAGGCCGCTTGGGTCGTTTTGTAAATTGGATGCGCGAGCGCGGGGGATACGTTGTTGTCACTTCGACACGCGTGCTGAACCCCGCTTCTTTTCAAGCGGCCCGTTTTACCCCAAACGCGGCAAAGTGTGCCCCATACCTTTCTGTGGACGAGATTACCGAGTTTGTTGGGCAGACATACGCACCGTTGGATCAGGCCGAAGCCTGGGGTCTGACTATCCATATCGCCGCATCGGGCGGTCATCCGCAACTAACTGCGGCGAAAGTCGTGTCGCTTAACCATCGCCGCTGGCCAATAGACGCTTTGATCGAGGATATTTCAGGCACGCCTAGCGAAGCGATCGAGCTGAGCCGTGCCGAGGCGCGGCGCCGCTTGCTGGAGGATGCAACCGACCATGGCCGCGCCCTCTTGAAGCGACTCGGTTGCATAATGTTCAAGTTTGACCGTCCAACTGCGATCGCCATCGCGGCCCTCGCCCCCAGCATTGAAGAGCCATCTGCGAGCCTCGACTTGCTCACCGGTCCCTGGATCGAAAAAGTGCCCACGGCACCCGGCTATTTTCGTTTGTCTCCGCTGCTTTCCGGTTTGCAGGAGGATCTCGGACCGGAGACGATCAAAAGCGTCCAGACCGGATTTCTGATATCGACAATAAAACGCGGACCTATTCCATATGAGGCGCTCGATTCAGTATTCTGGACCGCCCTCGGGTCCAAACAAGGCTGGTTCATCACAAAGTTCTTTGAGAAATCGCTCTCTTTCGATAACGAAACTCACAAGGCAGTCGCAGCAAAGCTAAGCGGCTTAGTTTACCTGAGAACCGATCAGATGCTGCTGCCAGAGGATCCGAGCACGTCTCATTTCCTACGCATGCTGCAGATCGATGTCGCTGCCCTCAATGGTGAAAAGACCTTGTTCGAACCCATTGCACTTGCCGCCATGCGCGAGGCCATGGCGGTCGGAAATGAAGAGCTTAGGAACGCGCTGACAAGCATGGCGCTGCTCAAGATCCTGTTGGCTCAGGGCGCGCGCCTGGATTGGGGCCTGCGCTTGTCCTACATCGCCTATTTTGAAGCTCTGGCAAAGATGGAACCCGACCTAGTTCAAAGCAGTCAAAGTTCTGCGGTTCAACTTATGCAAGAGGAGTTCGGCGAGACCGCCGACGTCAGCGGTTTCATGCTTCAGATCGGAGCTTCCGCCAATGAAAATCCGGCCGAACTAAAGGCTTTCTTTCTTGCACTAGAGCGTTTGGAACCCGACGCGCGGACGAGGCGCCTTTCCCAGCTCAGAACCTTCTTCAAGGGATATAGCCTGCATATTCAATCGGCCTGGGCGAACGCCTGGTCGACCGGCAAGCTTGATGTGGCCTCCTCAATCGACGACTACGAGACAATAGCTAGCATGGCAGAGAACTGGGGGGAGACCGATCTCATCGCCGAATGCACTATCGCTCAATCTGTGCTCTGGGATGAGTTCCAGAACGATCGACCAAAGGCGCTGGAGATCGTCGAGACGGGCATTGAAGCTTTGCCCGATCATCCAGGACTGCTCCGGCAAAAGGCCAAAGTTCTGGGTCATGATCATCAATATGAAGAGGCACGCGCAATACTAGAGAGCATTCGCGCGCACACCGATCAAAGCTCTGATATTGAGCGCATGTACGCATTAAAAGAACAGGCTGTCGCCTCCGCTAATCTTGGTGACTTGGGGGCTGCGCGGACGGCCTTTCTGGAGGCTGCCTCCGCTGCCGAAGCGGTTCAGTCTGAGGTAACATCTGCGCGCGCCCACAAAGTGGCGCTCCGTGCGGAAGCGGCCATGTGTCTCTGGCGGAGCGGCGATGTTGAAACAGCATTGCGCGAACTCGCGCCGCTGATCAATATGCTGGACGATATCGATCCGGAGAGCGATGACGCGGCGCGAGCTCTTCACCTAAAGTTGCGCTGGCTGGTCGGCTGGCTACATGAGACGACCGGCGGCCCAACCGGTCTGGAACGCGAGCTTCACTACGGCGCGCTCGCCGCTCTCGATGCCGACTATCCGGAAGAAAAAGAGCGCCCGAGTGGGCGCCTTGAAGACATTAAATTGCTATTGATTATCGTGGGCCTCCGTCAAAACCTGCATGATCTGTTTCCAGATCTTAGCTGGTCCAAGACCACTTTGGCCTTTCACATCTTATTGGGCGCCGCCGAGTTTGATCTTGCCGTTAAAGAAGGCACACCCGACCAAATCGCGCATGCCTTGCTCCAGCTCGCTGCCGCGTTTGATGTTGCTCAAAAAGAGAGGGCGGGAACTCCAATCTCTCAAATCGAAAAGATCAAACAATTGCACTTCCGTGATCTCGAGGATCCCGGCGTTAAAGCAGTGTTCGTTCACTCATCGGCACTTGCCGCATACTTTGGCGCACGGGATCGGGCAGACAAAACTACCTTTTGTGAAGCCCTATTGGTAGAGCTTCAAAAGCGGCTTAAAGCGACCACACCTGAGCTAGACCTATGGAGAGAGATTCTGGTTGGCACGTCGACTGCAGACTCCGCGGACTATGCCACGCAGATTTTCAGCTACGCGCTAGCTCCAGATGACGAAGTGCTGCACCCTTCCAATATCATCAATCGGCAACTCTCCCTTCTTCAGTGCGCGGCGGCTTGCGGTTGCGGTGCGCGCATGATCAAACAACTCCATATCCTGTTCGCTGATGAATGGGCTTTTATCGTTGAGCATCAGCGCTTTTTGTTATCCCAACCAAGTTTACATGTGCCCGCGCTCGAAGCCGCTATCAACTGGGCAAGGAAGGAAGAAGTTGGTGCGCTTGCCAACCTACTTCAATCCGGAGCAAGGGCGCTTGGCAGCCGGCTGCCAAAAGACTGGCTTGATTTGGCCGAAAAGCTCGGAGGAAGGGCAAGGGACTAGGCCGAGAAAACTACGCTTCTAGGCATATTGCTTGCAGCTTTCATGTAGTTTTTTCTATCCTGGAGGTCTGCTTTTCGTTCGGCCGACTAAACCGCTCGCAGTTGCAGCGAACTTCCGCTTCCCGCCGGCTTTGACGGTAAAAGCTGTGGTCGCTGGCAATCACTAAGCATTGATTTGGTAAGCGTGATCTGGTTTTGGCGTATTATACAAAGGCAAGTATTTCTGAAATCGAGCTCCCGCAACCATCGTCACTTGCCGAACGCCCGTAGCCTTGCTGCGGGTGTTGGCGTTTGTAGCCATCCCATTCTCACAGAACGACAAAATCCCGGCCAGTTCTCCCTGGAGCGCGACCCGATGCCCGTTGGGCGCATCGGGGTCCGGTGTGAGGATGATCTTGTCGATCAAGCTGCGCAGCAGGTCCCCGGCTTCGGTCTTGAGCGCCGGATCGTTGAGGCTGGATACCAGATCCTCGACCTTCCTGCGAAACTGATCGGCAAGACCAGGGTGCAGCAGAACCGTGTCCTCTTCAGGGTGGGCTGCGATGGTGGCTTCCAGTTCAGCCTTGCGGGCTTCGAGCGCATCCATTTTCTCCTTCATGCTCGCCTGAAACATGCCCTGCGCAATCGCTTCAACGATATTGTCGATCTCACGCATAATCTGGGCGAGGTCCTGTTCGGCTTGGTCGCGGGCCGCTTGGGCGGCGCACCGTTGTTTCCGGCTTTAGGCCTGATAGGTCCCCACAAAGGTCGAGGTCATCTCGGGCGTCATCAGGCGCTCGCGTAGACCGCACAAGACTGGGGGGTGTTGCGGCTCTTAAAATCGGGCAAACGGCTGATTTACTTGGACGAGTCCTGCGAGGTCTCCTGGAAATTGTGATTTGCGTAGATGAGGTCTCTGATGGCTGTCCCTGCTTCAACCACCCGCACGTACATGGCCGCAGGGATCGCCTTCGGGCAAGCGATCCGCCTGGTCGCGCGCGCGGCTCAAAATGGCGACTCCCTCTGGGGCTCAACGCAGACGGAACGCTTTTCGGCTTGATACCTTCGATCCTCCGTCCTCTTGTTGCCTATTTGTCCGGCACTTCCCCGAGACCTGCTTAAATTTTAGACAAAAGACACGTTTCTGCCCCCTCGGGGCGAGGGCCCTGACTTTACGCCGCGCTGCAGAGATTTCTACGCTGCAAGTGCAACAAACAGGTGCGACAATCCGAAAGGCAGACATGTGACACATACGACAGAAGCGTTTGAATCAATTGGGCTTCGCGGGGCGCACAGCGCTCTGCGTAGGCCTTTAAACCGGACGGCCATCGGTGGGACCCTTGCCAGCGCAATGGTCGCCTTGCCCCAGACAGGGATGGCGCAGGGGGCCGATACGACACCGCTCACCGAGGATATCGGCTTCATCTTTACGACCTTCATGTTTCTTGTTTCCGGTTTTCTGGTCTTCTTCATGGCGGCCGGGTTTGCCATGCTGGAAGCAGGGCTGGTGCGCGGCAAGAACGTGGCGATGCAGCTTACCAAGAACGTGGCGCTCTTCTCGCTCGCGTCGCTGTTCTACTACGTTCTGGGCTACAACCTGATGTATCCCGGGGATGCCTGGACGGTCTCGAATTATCTTGGTGCCTTTGCGATCACCGGGTTGGAGCCGGTGGCCCTTGAGGGCGCGCAGCCCGACCTGAGCTATGCATCCCTCGGCTCGGACTTCTTCTTCCAACTGATGTTCTGCGCTGCCACGGCTTCTATCGTGTCTGGCGCGCTGGCCGAGCGGATCAGGTTGTGGCCTTTCTTGGTGTTCGTCGTGTTGCTGACCGCGGTGATCTACCCCATTCAGGCGAGCTGGAAATGGGGCGGCGGGTTTCTGGATGCCATGGGCTTTCAGGATTTCGCGGGCTCGACCGTCGTGCATTCCGTGGGCGGCTGGGCTGCGCTGACGGGGGCGATCATCCTTGGGCCTCGGCTGGGTAAATACAGAAATGGCAGGGTCACCCCGTTCCCGGGCTCCAATTTGGCGCTGGCCACGCTGGGGACGTTCATTCTCTGGCTGGGGTGGTTCGGCTTCAACGGCGGCTCGCAACTGTATATGGATACCGCAGGCAACGTGGCCGACATCAGCCGGATTTTCTCGAACACCAATATCGCCGCGGCAGCCGGAGTGGTGGTCACGCTCGGCCTCACACAGGTGCTATACGGGAAGCCCGATCTGACCATGATCCTGAACGGCGCGCTTGCGGGGCTGGTGTCCATCACCGCCGAGCCGTTGACCCCCACACTGGTTGAAGCGACGTTCATCGGCGGTCTTGGCGGTGCGATCGTGGTCTTTGCCGTGCCGCTCCTCGACCGGCTGAAGATCGACGACGTTGTCGGTGCCATTCCGGTGCACCTCTTGGCCGGTATCTGGGGAACGATGGCTGTGGCCATCACCAACGAGGCCGCGACTGTCACCACCCAATTCTACGGTATCATGATCGCGGGTGCCTTCGTGTGCAGCACATCGGCGCTGGGATGGATGGCGCTGAAGCGGACCGTCGGTTTGCGGGTCGATGAGGAGACAGAGATCACCGGCCTCGATATGGCTGAGTTGGGGATGGAAGCCTATCCGGAGTTCAATCCGGGGTAACGATCGGCACCCTCCGTGTAGCAGCAGCCTCCGGCGCCTGCCGTCGGGGGCGCCTTCTGTTATGGGCTGGCATGGAGCAGGATCGCGCCGCTTGGCATGTCGGTCGCCATGAAAAGTTGAAGGCCACCGGGTATGAACATGGGGGTGTCGCACGCAGTGGCCTTCGCCGTAAAA
This sequence comes from Thalassorhabdomicrobium marinisediminis, assembly GCF_003072065.1. GTDB lineage: Bacteria > Pseudomonadota > Alphaproteobacteria > Rhodobacterales > Rhodobacteraceae > Octadecabacter > Octadecabacter marinisediminis. The sequence continues at coordinate 351,662 of NZ_QCYG01000003.1, read as the reverse complement.
ATTCATACGGATTCGCAACTATAGGTAATCGCTGCTCTCATGGAGCATAGCGAGCGATCGGTCCGATGTCCAACCGCCGCCGCCGACCTTGAAGCTGGCAGAAAAGGGGAGGCATGCGGGGGCGCAGGTGTCTTTACATCAAGATCGTGCAGGGTACGCCCGTGGTAAACTGCCGTATCTGATTGAAAATATTAATAGATATTAAAATTCATCGATCCTTTTTATAAGCTCTCGAATGTGTGCTGAAGCCCGTGTTCCGCCGAGCCCCTTTCCTCCGGTAGGCGGAAAGGCGCTGGTCGCAATTTGCAAAGCGAAGCCACGCGCTACACTCTTAAGTTGTCTGATGGTTTCGGACTGCAGTTCATGACCAAGGGAGTGGGCCATGCCATATATCACCGAGATACCAGCAAGTTTTCTGACCATTGATCCGGACCTGGGGGTCATCGACCTGACCGGCACGGGCGTTTTGAACGATCTGGAAAACTCGCAATACTTCGAGCGGTATGACATCGAGTCCCCCACCGGCGACACGGTGACGCGAGGGGACGATATTGCCGCCGTGGACGAGAACGGCGACCCGCTGGTGAGCGGCACCTATGCGGGCTCCGGCACGCTTTCGACCGCCGCGACCACGCTGAAGCTTCCTCTGGGGCTCGCGAAATTGAAGATTCAGGTCGATCCGGTGGACGGCCACTTCGTGCAAGGGGATGACGGTAAGGGCTATTTCATCTCGGACGAGCCATTTGACGGCAACAATCTGGGGGTCACGATCTCGGGGAAGATCCTCGGGGTGCCGCTGGATATCAACGTTCCCATCTCCGAGCTCGGCAATCTGCCAATTCTCGGGCCAGTTCTGGACCCTCTGTCTGCTGCTGTGAACAACATCCTCAACACGGTCGTGGTCAACGTGGATTATGATCCGGACGGCGAACTCGACCTCGACGATGATGAGGTTTTCCCCTGTTTCGTTGCCGGGACCATGATCCTTACGCCCGACGGAGAGCGTCCGGTCGATGATCTGGACCGCGGCGACCTCGTCTTCACCCGCGACAACGGCCCTCAGCCCATTCGCTGGATCGGCTCGCGCGGGCTCAGCGCCGAGACCTTGACCGCCAAACCCAATCTGCGCCCGATCCGGATTATGGCCGGGGCGCTGGGGGAGGGGGCGCCGGCAGTCGACCTGATGGTTTCTCCGCAGCATCGCGTTCTGGTGCGCTCGAAGATCGCCCAGCGGATGTTTGGCGCGCAGGAGGTGCTCGTCGCGGCGAAACACCTGCTGTGCGTCGACGGGGTTGAGGTCGCAGACGACCTGCCTTCGGTCGAATACTTCCATTTTCTGTTCGAACGTCATGAGGTGATTTATTCCAACGGGGCCGAGACGGAGTCGCTTTTCACAGGACCGCAGGCCCTGCTGACGATCGGCGCGGCGGCGCGCCAGGAGATATTCGAGCTGTTTCCCGAGCTTTTGGGCATCGACCACCGGCCAGAGCCGGCCCGGACTCTGGTTCCTGGGCGACGCGGCCGAAAGCTCGCCGATCGCCACGCGCAAAACCGCAAGGCGCTTGTGACGCAAGCTGGCGCACCTTCAGTCGAAGGTGACGCAGGTGCAGGCGCATATTGCTAAAATTTCCCATCAATGAAGGAGGAGAGTGACTATGAATATCCAGTCAATGACCATGAATGGTGCCCAACAGCTTTTGGGGCCTATCAGAATATGTGCAGTTTCCGCTGTGATGGTGGCCGGTTCCACGACGCTCGTCAGTGCGGACGGATTGGGAGATCTCGTCGAGAATGTGACGGGTGCTGTTGGCCTCGGGCGCACGGGTGCTGCCGTCGACGACGTAGTGGATCACGTGGCCGACGGTGTGGACAAGGTCGGCAACGGTGTTGGCCACGTAACCAATCACGTCACCGGTGGGACGCTGGGCGGACCGCTTGATAACACAGTCGACGGCGTCGCTTCGGTCCTTGGCGGGACTGGCAACGCCGGCAATGGTGGAAATGGCGGCGGGACCGGGGGTGGAGGAACCGGAACGGGCGAGAATGGATCCGGCGGTGGAGCGGGATCTCAAGCCCTTGCCAATGGAACCGGCGGCTGGGGCAGTGGCATGTTCGGTGCGGCAGCGAGCGGCCAGTCGACCTGCCCATCCTTCGGAAACAGCGCCGATTACAATGGCCTGCGCGCAGTCGACCAGAACAGCGTTGTCGTCGGTCAGGTCGTCGGGGCACAGGTTGACACCGGTCGCGGCATTGAAGCAGTGCGTATCGCAATGCCGGTGGGGACCAATGGCCAGATGCGGTGTGTCACAGTTCACGGAGGAACGATGACGGCAGCCAATGGTGTTATCCTTCTCCCCTTGGATCAGACCCAACTCAACTTGTAGATGACAATAAGACCTGCACTATGGGCCCACGGACGTAGTGCAGGTCTGCAATCAAAACAGAATTTAATTTCTCAGGCGCGTCCATCCTATGGTGCGCGCACGGGACAGCGCCAGATCGAAGCGACCCTCGCCGGTTTCAGCGAGGCATATCCGGCGGTTGGTCGGGCCGTCCCGCAATGTGAACAGATACCTTCCACCGCCAAGCGGACGCAGCGGCATGGCGCGCCGGGTTGGTCCTGCTCCGAAGATAAACGCACCGTCGCGAATTTCCGCATGAGCTTCAAACGCTGGCGCCTGCCAAGACCCGTCCAGATGGACCGGCGGTCCTGCGTCTTCCGTCGCCGGTTCGAACACTGCGGGCGCGTGTCCGAGGTGGCCCCGGATCGACCGGCCCTCCATCGTCAGTTGCATCCTCGAGGTGGGGGAGAGGCTATCGCTCACCCCGCCGCCCACGTCATAAAGCGCCACTTCATCGTCGAGCCGACGGGCTGACGCGGTGCCGATCTCGAGCCAGTCCGCGCCCGTGGGCGCCACGTAGAGCCCCGGCACAAGCTGCGTTCCGGGTTTTGCTTGCAGGTCAAGGTCGAACGCGGCAGCAAGGACCTGCTGAAGGATGTCGGCCGTGTTCAGATCGTCACGGTTTGCCACGATCGCGGCGCCGGCACGCTGTTCGGGATCGAGTAAGAGATACGTCTTGTAGCCGGGCTGCGATCCGCCGTGACCAACAACCGCGCGCCCCCCGAAATCGTGATGGCGCAGACCCAACCCATAGCCGGTCAGTGTGCCGTCCGTCAGACGTCCCGGGCGGGACAGGGCGCCCAACATGCCGTCAAAGGGGCCTTCGCCCGCAAGCAGGATTTGCCCCCAACGGGCGAGATCCCATGCTGACCCGGACATCGATCCGGCCGCCGACAAATGCATGCCCTGAAAGCCGACCTGCCAACCCTCCGCTGTTGAAATATAGCCCGGCGCTAATCCCGGCACGGGGTCTGTCCAATATTCGCTCGCGCGCATGGATAGGCCGAAGCCGTCGCGCAACCGCTCTTCCAGAAATCGTTCGAACGACAAACCTTTCGCGCGTAACGCCTCTTCGACCAAACGGTAGCCACCGTTCGAATAATGCACTTCGGTGCCCGGGGCGTAGTTGGGGCGGGTCATGGCCGCATGAAAGTCCAGCAGATCCGCGGGTTCGGTTCGGGTGAAGACCGAATGCCCGATCAGCGTCAAAGCCTCGCGCGTATCGGGCACGCCGCCAGACATCGCCAAGGCCTGCTCGACCGTGATCCGGGCGATCTCCGGTTGCAGCTGCGGAAGGTGCTGGCCGAGGGTGTCGCCAAGCCCGATCACCTCGGGATGAGACAGGACGAAGGCGCAGAAAATGTGTTTGGTGACTGAGGCATAGCGGCTGATGGTGTCGGCCGTGAAAGGCGTCGTCGTGGCAAGGTCGGCTTGGCCGAAGGCGTGCGTGATCTGCACGCTGTTCTGGTCAAAGCCGACGAGTGCGCCGCCGGGTCCATCTTCCGCACCGCTCATAAGTTGCTTTGCACATGCGGCCGCGCTCTGCCAATTCAATCCTGCCATGTCATCCTGTCCTCAAACGATGCGCACGTGTTTCATGCGGTGCTTGCCAGCGCTTGGCCGAGTTCGACCAACTCGCGCGTATGCGGGTGCGTGGCACGGCGCGCGCGCAAATCCGTGACGCTGAGCTGCTCGACCATCTCGCCGTGTTGCATGACGCCTAGCCGATCGCAAAGGTGCGCCACGACCGACATGTTGTGGCTGACCATGACATAGGTCAGGCCGTGGCTCTTGCGCAGGCGTCCAAGCAAATTGAGAACCTCAGCCTGCACCGACACATCCAGTGCCGAGGTCGGCTCATCGAGCAGCAGCACCTTCGGTTCGGCAATCAGCGCGCGCGCGATGGCCACCCGTTGACGTTGCCCCCCTGAAAGCTGGTGCGGGAACCGGAAGCGGACCGATTGCGGCAGCGCCACTGCATCCAACGCGCGGTTAACGCGCCCGTCCACGTCATCCAGACCGTTGACGGAGAGAAACTCAGACAGGATACGATCGATTGTCTGTCGGGGGTGCAAGCTGCCGAAGGGGTCCTGAAAGACCATCTGCACCTTGCGAAAGAAAGCGCGCGGGCGTTTGCTAGCCACGGGGGCACCCTCAAAGCGGATCTCTCCTGTCCAGTGCTGGTTGAGCCCGGCCAGTGCACGCAAGACCGTGGACTTGCCCGAGCCGGACTCTCCGACGATGCCGAAACTCTCGCCCGCCGGAACAGAAAGGGTGACACCCTTCACCACCTCTTTGGGGCCAAAAGCGATGCGCAGATCTTGGACGTCGATCATCGGGTTCGTCATTGTGCCTGCTCCTCAAGCCACTGGGGATCACGGGTGAGCACCGGCAGATCACCGCGCGGCTCGTCGAGAGAGGGCAGGCAGTTCAAGAGCCCTTTGGTGTAGGGGTGGGCGGCTTGCGCCAGATCCTTGGCAGCCAGTTCCTCCATGATCTGCCCCATATACATCACGCTGACCTTGTCGCAGAAGTTCGAAACCAGCGGCAGGTCGTGGCTGATCAGCAAAAGCCCCATGTCGCGGGTGTCGACAAGCTCGTCGATCAGGCGCAGGATTTCGGCCTGAACCGATGCATCCAGTGCCGATGTCGGCTCGTCCGCGATCAGCAGAGAGGGGTTGGGCGCAAGCATCATCGCGATCATCGCGCGCTGCCCCATGCCGCCGGAGATTTCGTGCGGATAGGCGTTCAGAACCAGTTGCGGGTCGCGGATCATCACCTGTTCAAGCAAGTTAAGCGCTGCGTCCCGCGCCTCTTTCTTGCTGCCCTTGTTGTGGGTCAGCCAGGCTTCCGCGATCTGGTTGCCGATGGTCTTGACGGGGTTGAGCGAATATTTCGGATCCTGAAGGATGAAGCCGGCCCGTCCCCCCCGCAGCTTGCGCATTTCGCGTTCGGACTGGGACAGGATGTCGATCCCGTCGAATAGCATCCGATCGGCTGTGACCTGCGCTTGGGCGGGCAAGAGGCGCATCAGCGCACGCGCGGTGATCGATTTTCCGGAACCGGATTCGCCCACGATCGCCAGTTTTTGACGTGCTTCCAGCTTGAAGGACACACCGCTCACGGCCTCGAACCGTTTGCCGTTGTTCTCGAACGTGATGCGCAGGTTTTCGATATCTACCAGCATATAATCTCTTAATCCTGTTTCGGGTCGAGCACGTCGCGCAGACCGTCGCCAAGGAAGTTAAACGCAAGCGATACGAGAAGAATGGCGATGCAGGGAGACAGGGCCACCCACCATTGATCAAGAATGAACCGTTTGGCCGTTGCGATCATGGCGCCCCATTCCGGGGATGGTGGCTGCGCCCCCATGCCAAGAAAGCCAAGGCTTGCGGCAGTGATGATGATGGATGCCATGTCGAGCGTGACCCGGACGACCAAAGATGGCACGCAAAGCGGTGCCACGTGGCGCAAGATGATCCTCCACGGGGATGCGCCGGTCATGGCCACGGCCTCGATGAACTCCGAATTGCGCACGGTCAGGGTCTCGGCGCGGGCAATGCGGGCATAGGGGGGCCAGGCGGTCAGGGCAATGGCAAGAATGGCCGATTGCACACCGGGGTTGAGCGCTGCGACGAAGGCCAAGGCAAGGATCAACCGGGGAAAGGCCAGGAACACATCTGTCAGGCGCATCAGGGTCTTGTCGACCCAGCCTCCGAAATAGCCGGCGATGGTCCCCACCGCGAGGCCCACAGGCGCCACCATGACGACGACGGCCACAACGATGCCGAGCGTGATGCGGCCCCCGTAAAGAAGGCGAGACAGAATATCCCGGCCCAACTCATCGGTCCCCAGAAGATGGTCCGCCGAGGGGCGCGCCAAGCGGTTCTCAAGGTCCTGGATGGCCGGATCGTAGGGTGCAAGAAGCGGGGCCAGAAAGGCCAGCAGGACGCACAGGACGATGATAAAGAGACCGATCATCGCCAGCGGGTTTGCCTTGAGCGCCAACCAAATGCGGTAGCGCCGGCCCCAGGCGGCCTGTCGTCGTGAAGTGGCCAAATCGTCGAGCGCCCAGGCTCGGAAGTCTGCAAGCATGGTGATGCCCTTATGCTACACGTGGGTCGAACACGCGGTAGAGGATGTCGGCCAGCAGGTTGAGCCCGACATAAACCGCACCGATGATAAGAGTGGTGCCGACGACGGGGTTCATGTCGCCGTTCATCAGTGCCGTCGTCAGATATTGGCCCAGTCCGGGCCAGGCGAAGACGGTTTCGGTGATCACCGCACCTTCCAGCAGACCCGCATAGGTCAGCGCCAGGACGGTGATCAGTTGCACGGCCACATTGGGAAAGGCGTGGCCCATCACGACAGACCAGCCAGACAGCCCCTTGGCGCGTGCCGAAATGATGAACTCTCCCTTAAGCGCGTCGAGCATGAAGGCCCGTGTCATGCGGGTGATATAGGCCATTGAAAAATAAGCGAGGATCAGCACCGGGAGCGTCAGATGATGCACCGCGTCCCAGAACGCGCCCATGTCCCCGGCCAAAAGGCTGTCCACCAACAAGAGGCCGGTGACCGACGGAACCATCCCGTCGTAAATCACGCCCTGTCGTCCCGGGCCGGGCACAAGGTCAAGCCCCACGTAGAAGATCAGCAAGCCCAGAAGGGCGAGGACGAACACCGGAACGGAATGGCCCGCGATACAGACAACGCGGATGATCTGATCCGTCAGTGAGCCCTGCTTCACGGCTGAAATGATCCCGGCCGGCACTCCCAGAAGCGTGGCGATGAGCAGGGCCAGCGTCGCCATCTCGAGCGTGGCGGGGAAATAATGGGCGATGTCACTGATGACCGGATTGCGGGTCAGAACCGAGCGGCCGAAATCGCCCTGTAGCACGTTGCTGATATAGGACCAGTATTGCACGATCAGTGGATCATCCAAGCCCATCTCTGCCCGAGCCGCGGCGACGACATCGGCCGGTGCGTTGTCGCCGACCGCAGCCAGAACAGGATCGACCGGCATGACCCGACCGATCATGAAGGTGATCACCGACAGCCCGAACAGCGTCACAAGGACGCTGCCGAGCGTGGCGGCGAAAGACTTTACTTTGCGATTCACGTCTTGGTGACTTCTTCGTAGGAGTTGTTGCTGGGCAAAGGTGCCAGAATAACACCGTCGATATTGTCGCGCATGGCGACCGTCGCCGTCTTCTGGAACATGATTGCGAAGGGCGAGGCGTGTACGAACTTCTTCTGTAGCTCAAGGTACTTCTCGATGCGCGCGGCTGGATCCTTCTCGTCCCGGGCGTCCTCGGCCATGGCGATCAGCTCATCATCCTGGAAGTGTGAGCGCCAGACAAACGGCTTGCTCGTGGCATCGTCACTGTTGTCCTTGTTGATGATATAGGGGTCCGCGTTGGCATTGGGGTCAAAATAGTCGGTTCCCCAGGCCGAGATGATCATCTGGTGCTGTCGGGCCCGCATCTTGGTCAGAACCTGACGGTTCTCGCCCGAGATCAACTTGGCCTTGATGCCGACCTCGGCAAGGTTCGCCTGCACGGCCTGCGCGATGTCGGGGTAGGGTTGCGCCGAATAATGATCCAGTTCGATTTCGAACCCGTCCGGGTATCCGGCTTCGGCCAGCAGCGATTTCGCCTTGTCGATGTCCTGTGTGAAGATCGTGTCATTCAGGGCACCGGGCAGGCCATTGGGCACGAAGGACTGGTGCACTTCATAGGTGTCGCCGAGGATGTTGTCCTTGATCCCTTGGTAATCAATCGCCCACTTGACAGCTTCCCAAACCTTGGGGTCCGACAGCTTATCGTGCGAGACGTTCATCGACAGCTGCATGATCGAGGCCTGCTGCTTGCGCAGGAGCTTAATCGAGTCGTCGGATTTGACACTTTCCAACTGTTCGGCCGTCAGGTTGCGCGCGATGTCGATGTCACCCTTCGTCAGCATCAGCATCTGCGATGCCGGATCGACGATGTGGCGCAGCATGACGCGCTCGATCGGGCCCTCGTAGCCAGCGTGCGGGTTGACAGTCAGCACGACCGCATCCGACGGGCGCCAGGTGTTCAGCATGAAGGTTGCCGAACCGGCGGAATTCTTGTCGAGCCATGCCGACCCCATGTCGCCGTCGACTTCGTTCGCCATCACGGTCTGCTTGTCGGCCACGCAGCCGATGTTCGCGGAGAGACAGTAAACAAGGAAGCCGATCGACGTCGGCTCGGCGGTCTTGATGACCAGCGTGCGGGGATCGGTTGCCTGGATCATCTCGTCCACGTTTTCGGGGGTGAAGCCGAACTGGCTGATGATGAAGGCCGGCGATTTGTTGAGCTTGACGGTCCGACGCAGGGACCATGCAGCGTCCTCAGCGGTCAACTCATTGCCCGAGGAGAACTTGATGCCGTCGCGGATCTTGAACGTGAACATCTTATCGTCGTCGGAAGCTTCCCAGCTTTCCGCCACATCCGCGTCGACCACGTCGGGGTTCTCGGGGTTCGGGCTGACCAGTTGCTGATACATGTTGCCGATGATTTCCGAACCGGTCGCTTCGAAGCTGACGTGCGGATCAAGCGTCGTCATGTTGTCGAGTTGTTGGGCCACCACGAGAAGGTTCTTGGGCGTGTCGGCAAAAGCCTGCTGGGCCATGGAAAGATAGCTTACAGCCGGAATGGCCGCTGCTGTAGAAGCGAGGAAATTGCGTCGTGTGATCATCTTGAACCTTCCCTGATGAATACCGGCCCTGAAGAGGCGCTCTTGCGATCCGTGGCCGCCACACGGGGTGGACCACTGCTTGCGACGCTTCGTTAACATGCGATTTTTCAGGGGAGCCAATGTAAAGTTCGGCATGCCTGTTGTGAAAAATTCATAGTCTTTGGAAACCAGATACTTACCGCGTGCGTGCCGCCCTGACGAACTTTCTGTCGCCCTTGCGTTAACTGTTTTCTAGTCGGTAGGACAGGGGGGCATCCGGCCCTACAGGAGAGTTCATGTCCAATGCTGCCGCCCCCCTTGTCTTTGACGGACACAACGACGCGCTTCTGCGCCTCTGGAAATCCGGCCAACGTGATGCGGTCGGGCGGTTTGTCTCGGGGGACGGGGACGGGCACATCGACCTTCCCCGCGCTCGCGAAGGCCGGCTTGGCGGTGGCCTCTGCGCCCTCTACGTGCCGTCTGAACGGGTTCTGGACGACAATGGTAATTTTCCCACGCCGACACGGGATGAGGCACTGGATGTCACCATGGCGCAAGCCGGCTTGCTGGCCCGGATTGAGCGAGAGGCCGAGGGCGCTTTCAGCATTTGTCGCACCGTCAAGGACATTCGGAACGCTTTCGCGGAAAGCAGTTTTGCCGGGGTGATGCACCTTGAAGGGGCCGAGGCGATTACGGCGGATCTGGATCTGCTCTATGCGCTCTACAACATGGGGCTGCGCACGCTCGGGCCCGTCTGGTCGCGGCCCAACGTCTTCGCGTTCGGCGTTCCGTTCCGGTATCCGTCCTCACCCGATATCGGCCCCGGCCTGTCGAGCTTTGGCAAAGCTCTCGTGCGCAGCTGCAACGAGTTGGGCATCATGATCGATCTGTCCCACCTGAATGAAGCGGGGTTCTGGGATGTGGCGAAGCTGTCCGATGCGCCGCTGGTGGTGTCGCATTCAAACGTCCATGCGATTTGCAGTCATAGTCGCAACGCCACGGACCGCCAGCTTGACGCAATCCGCGACAGCGGCGGTCTGATCGGGATCAATTTCGGTGTGTCCTTCCTCCACCCCGAAGGTGAACGCGACGTCGGGATGGAGCTTTCGATGCTGACGCGGCACGTCAACTACATCGTCGACCGCATCGGTATCGACCACGTGGCCTTCGGGTCCGACTTCGACGGCACGCGCATTCCCGACGCCATGCGCGACGTGCGTGACTTGCCCAAGCTGATCGCAGCGCTGAAGGCCGACGGGTATCACGACGGCGAAGTCGAGAAGATCGCCCACGGCAATTGGCTGCGGGTTTTGCAGCAGACCTGGGGCGGCTGACACTTCGGGCCTATGCGTGGGGCCCGGCGGGTTGCCCTACTTAGCGGGGGCGCGGGGTCAGTTTGCGGATCGCAGCCAGTCCGACAGAAGCGGACGGGTGGCGCCACCGCGCCCCTTGACGGCGGTTGCCATGCACAGGGCGTTCAGGATTGCTTCTTGCGTGGTCTCGGCTGCAGCGCGGAACAGGTCGTCGATCCGATGGTCGCCCAAACGCTGAAGCGGCGCGCTGTCCGCGTCCGGCGCATGGGCAATCCGGTTGGCCGTGGTGAAGCCCAAAACAATATCGCCCGACCCATTGCCCCAAAACGCACCAAGCCGTGCTATTCCCGCGCCTGCACGGCGACAGATGCGGTTCATTTGCCCACCATCCAAAGGCACATCCGTCGCAAGGACCACCATGATCGATCCCTTTTCCGGTTCGGATTGTGCCCCGGGGGCCGCGTTCCGCCCGTCGGGCAGGACAAGATCGCCCGCCCGTCCGAAGTTGGCAACCACCAGTGCCCCGAGGTGGCAGATTTTGCCGTCGATCTCGATCTTGCGCGAGGCCGTGCCGACGCCGCCTTTGAAGCCGAAACAACTCATACCCGTGCCCGCACCGACGGACCCCTCATCGACATGCAACGAAGCCTGCTCAATCGCTTGGAAGACGTGGGCTTCGGTCACGGCCATGGCCTGAATATCCGACAGCGCCCCATCGTTGCATTCGCCGACCACCGGGTTGACCGTCGAGGTCTCACGTCCGATTTCCGGGGTCTCGCCGATGGCACGGCGGATCAGTGCGGTGCTGCAGGGGCCAACGCTGAAGGTGTTGGTCAGAACGATCGGCGTCTCGAGCGTGCCAAGCTCGCCCAACTGCACCAACCCGACGCTTTTGCCAAAGCCGTTGATGACGCTTGCCCCGGCCACAAGTTTTGAGGTGAACAGGTTGCCCGAAGCGGGCACGATGGCTGTGACGCCGGTGTTTATCCCGTGCCCTGTCAGGGTGACCTGTCCGACCCGGACGCCCGGCACGTCGGTGATCATGTTGCGCGCACCGACAGGGAGGATGCCGGAGCGCAGACCAAACTCCCGCGCGCGACCTGTCATGCGCTGACCCTCGCTGCCGGCTTGTTGAAGTCGACAATCTCGCGGCTTTCGCGCGCGGCTTGTAGATACAGCGCCTGCAGGCTGCGGGTCACCGGGCCCGGCTGACCGTTACCGATCACCTGATCGGCGATGCGAATGACCGGGGTGACAAAACTGGACGCGCTGGTCAGAAAGGCTTCTGAGGCTGCGACGGCGTCCTGCGGTGTGAAAGCCCGTTCTTCAAACTGTACGTCAGGCTGCGCCGCTACCAGCCGCTCGACCGCCCGGCGGGTGCAGCCGGGCAGGGTGGCGTGACTGTTCGGCCGGGTGAGCAGCACGTTGTCCTTTGTCACGATGAAGGCGGTGTTCGACGCGCCTTCGGTGATAAGGCCGTCCTGATGCATCCAGACATCGTCAAACCCTGCGCTTTGCGCCTCCTGTTTCGCCAGTGCCTGACCCAAAAGTTGCACCGTCTTAATGTCCCGCCGCGCCCATCGCGGGTCTGCGATCAGATCAACCGAAACGCCGCGTTCTTGCGCCGCTGTTCCGTGGAGGACCTTGGATTGCGTGAAGGCGACGATATTTGGCTCCATGTCCGCGTTGAAGGTGAAGTTCCGCTCAGCAGTGCCGCGCGAGATCTGGATATAGATCGTGCCGTCGCGCATGTCATTGCGTCGGGCCAGTTCGTGCTGGATCTCGCGGAGTTCATCGCAACTGCAGGGCTGGGCGATGCCCATTTCCTTGAGGGATCGCTCAAGCCGGGCCAGATGCAGGTCATTGTCGATCAGCCGCCCGTCGATCATCGCGGTGACTTCATAGATCGCGTCACCAAACAGAAAACCGCGATCCATGACCGGGATTTGTGCCGATTTTTCCGGCAGATAGGCGCGATTTACATAGATGGTCCGCATAGTGCTCGCCTGTGCTTGAGGATTTCTATGTCAAAGCATAGAGAGCGCATGCACAAACGGCCAATGCTGGTTTTCGCGCGGATCAGTCAAAAATTGCATAACCCGATTTGGCCACGTGCGGCAGGTTCCCAGACAACGAAAGTCAGCTTTCATGGAATTGAAATGGTTGGAAGACTTTGTGATGTTGGCACATACCGCGAGCTTTTCTCGCGCCGCCGATGCACGCGGCGTAACGCAATCGGCCTTTTCGCGCCGGATCAAGCAGCTTGAAGCTTGGTTGAATACGACGCTTGTCAACCGCTCCAGCCTGCCATCCGAACTCACCGCGGAGGGGCGCACCTTCCTGCCGATGGCGCAAGAGATGATCCGTTCGGTCTACGGTGCGCGCCAGTTGCTGCACCCCGATGCCTCGGACGCGGATAGTTTCGTCCGAATTGCGGCCTTGCATACGTTGGCGCTGACTGCGCTTCCGGCCTGCCTTGACCAGATGCGTCTGATCCAGCGCGACATCAGAAGCGAAGTCATGCCCGATCAAGGGGGGATCGAAGCCAATCTGGCAACGCTGGCCGAAGGTGAGACCGACTTTTTCCTGACCTATGCGCATCCCTTCGTGCCGCTCTTGCTGGACCCCGAGCTGTTCAGTTGGCACGTGATGGGGCGCGACCGGGTGTTGCCTGTGGCCGCGCCAGAATTGAACCTGGAAGGGAAGGGCCGGTGCGCGGGGGAGGGGATTCTCGATCTCGCGGTCGCCTCGCGCATGCAGGTTCCCTATCTCGACTATGGCACAGCGTCGTTCTTCGGAACCGTGCTGCAGCGGATTTTCTACGACCACCCCGGGCTTGATCGCCAGATTGTGCATCGCAGCGCCATTTGTTCAGGTCTGCGTGAGCTTGCGCTGCTTGGGCGGGGTGTGTGCTGGTTGCCGGAACAACTGGTGCGTGCGGATCTGGACCGCGGAACGCTGGTGCTTGCCGGTGCGTCGGAATGGACGTTCGAGGTCGAGGTGCGCCTATACCGACTGCGCGCGGAACAGCGCCGCACGCTGGAACAGCTCTGGACAGGTATCCTGCACGCGCAATAGCTTTGGGCGTTAGCGGTTCCGCGAGGCGTGTAACTTAACGGCCGGTTCAGACGAGCAACATGGATTATGTGACATAGTTTAATATGTGATTTTGAGGTCCAGAGTCGTATCATGATCTGCGAGGCAAATGGGATTGAGTACCGACTGACCAAGGCGAACCACCCCTAGACGAATGGTCAGGTCGAACGGATGAACCGGACGATCAAGGAGGCGACCGTCAAACGCTTCCAACACGACAGCCACGACCAGCTGCGCACGCACCTCGCGGACACGCCAAAGGCGCCAGTGGCGGCAACATGCAGGAATCCTTCGCGTTTCTGCCGAATCACCTGGGCTGCGCGCTTAAGTTGTTTCAGGCCGACGAAACTCCGTTCCACCTCGCTGAAGAAATTGATCGCATCCGCGGTGGCGCTCAGCCCCGCGCCGGTGCGGGTGAACAACTCCAGTTCCAGCGTCGCCTCCAGGTCACGGATCAGGCGGCTGACGGCAGGCTGTGTGACCGCCATCATCTGGGCTGCGGTGGTCATGTTTCCAGTCTAGAACACCAGGCGGAAAGCTTCAATTTGTCTGAGGTTAATCTTCATGCCGATACCATAACATTTTGTTATAGGTACAGCTAGCAATGAGTTGGACTATCCAGCGCTGCTTTGCCAAACTTTTTACAGTCGCAGGGAAAGGCGCGCGTGCCCTGACGGGGTCAGGGAGGAAAGCAAAGATGGGATCGCCAGGGACCGAAGTGGTCGTCATTGGTAGTGGATTCGGCGGTTCGGTTGCCGCAGTGCGGCTGGCTGAGGGCGGCGCGAAAGTGACTTTGCTTGTGCGCGGGCCGTGGTGGGACACCGTTCCCACGCGCTCGATGGGGATCACCGACTCGACACCGTTTCCGCGCGGCGCGCGTCTTTTCACCCGTTCCGTCCGTTAGTTTTCGCAGCATTTCTGCTTCAGTTGCCTGTGCTGCTTTGAGGTCCTGCACCTTCTCCGTTTCGGCGGATACGATGTCAGAGAGGGGTAGCTCGGCTGTAGCCCGTTCCTGCTCCGCTTCGACCCGCTTCGCTTCGGCCTCGATAGCGGCCGTCCGCATTTGTTCGGCCTCTCGCGTCAACTTGTCCTTGGCGCGAGCTTGGGCGGCCACCTCGCGTGCCGCATCTTCCTTGCGCTTGCGTGCCTCGCTGACCGCCCGCTTGCGCGACTTGCGGATCGCGGCCTTGCCCAGCGACCGGCCGTTCTCGACTTCCGCGTGCGCGGTACCCACGGCGTTCTCGAGGATCTCCGATGCTTCGGTCTGCGCCTGCGCGCGCTGCTTTGCCCGCCATTCCGAAGGAGGCGTGTGCCGTCGTTTCTCTGGTACAGGCTCACCCGCAGCCGAGGCCAGACGGCGGGCTTCGGCCCGCCGTTCCCCGCGCGTAATCCCCAGAGGTTTAAACGCCTGGCCCGCGACTGTCTGTGCGTGTTCATAATCTGCGAGAAGCGGGTTGATCGACGATTGGAGTAATGACTGCCGGCCGCGATTGACGGTGACGCGGTCGCGCCAGACGGCCACAACGAAGTGGATGTGATATGCCTCCTCGTCTGCATGGCCGCAGGCGTAGCGAAGCTGTCCGTCTGGAAAATGCTGCTTCAGGAAGGCGAGGGCGGTCGCGCGGAATTGCGCCACACGCTTGGGGTTCCATTCGTCAAATCCGGTCCCGCCGAACCAGCTCTTGATCACCGTTAGGATACCTTCGCGCAGCGGTCCATGGCGCCCTCGCTTCCAGGGATCAACCAGGCCTTTCTCGAGAACCTGCCGTGCTTCCTTCTTACGGGACTTCGCCTTCAGCGCGGCCACGTGCGCCTGCAGATTGCGCCGCTTTGCGGCCTCGACCTCAGCGCACAACTGCACTTTCCAGCCGTCCAAAGAGCTTCTCGTTGAGCCGGCTTGCCTCTCGATCGAAATGTGACAGATCCCCGACATTAGGCCTATCGCGCATATCAAAACGGCCGAGGTCGCGCGGATGCAGCCCCTCGAAGCGCAGAACGATTGGGACTTTAGCAGGGCTGAAACCAAATTTAGCGTGGGCGGTCATGATTCAACTCGGTCTTCAAGGGCTTTGACAAAGTCTCCCTGATCCCCATGAAAGTCCTCAGATGAAACAGGGTAACGTTTTCGTGAGGTTTGCCGGAGCCATTACTCACTACTCTTGTTGTAGTTCCGGGGAGCCCGGAACCACAACAAGAGCGCTCGCTCAGGGGATACCCCCGAGACCCTTTCTCGGGATCTATCAATGGGGAAGCCCCATCAATTGATCCCTGCGACCAGCAACCTGCTGGACCCGTTTGAATGACTCTGAATAATTCTGTCTGCCTGAATGAGAATATGAACTTCTACTGATTTCCGGCGATCCCAAACGTGCTTCCCTGCCTGCTTAAAAAGCTACACCATTCAACGCCAAAAGATTGGAGTACCTCGTTCTTGGAAGATCTCATTGCAAGGTGGCCGGGAAAACGGTGCCCGAGGGGCACCGAACATCCAGCCGTATTTCATATGCATGAGGTCGCCGCTGTCGGCGAGATCCTCTTCGCCCGAGCAGGGTATTCAGATTCTGTCCGG
Source organism: Thalassorhabdomicrobium marinisediminis (assembly GCF_003072065.1). Classification (GTDB taxonomy): domain Bacteria; phylum Pseudomonadota; class Alphaproteobacteria; order Rhodobacterales; family Rhodobacteraceae; genus Octadecabacter; species Octadecabacter marinisediminis. The sequence goes on along the minus strand of NZ_QCYG01000003.1, from coordinate 335,583 downwards.
CGGGCGCTTTGTTTGCTTGTCGTTCTCCATGATCCTGGCAAGCTCGGCGAGCCGTTCCGTGCGATGCTGCGAGATGGCTCTGGCCAGGGGCGCGATCGTCAGCATTAGCAGATGACAGCGGTCTTGCTATACCGACACGACGCGCTGATTAAAAGTATTTTGGGAAGCAGGCGATCTCGAAGAGCTTATCTGCATTCGGCATAGACCCAGTATGGTTGGCCCTGTTTCTCTCGCAAATAATCAAGAAAATCAATGAGAAATTAAGGCAGACAACCTATAGGTTAATGCGCATGGTCCATACACGCTCGATTCCGTAAGCGGAGGGGGATCGACTGCGTTTTACAGCTCTGCGAATATTGTAAGTTTACGGAAGGTGAACGGGATGAGAAAAACTTTTGCGCTTGGTGCATTGGGTGCGGCGACGTTGTTAAGCGGTTGCCTGTCGAGCGGTAGCAATGATAGAGTCGACTTAGAGAAAGTCGAATCTCTTGTCGATCGTGCAAACGAGGCCAGCGTGGCTGCCGTGGAGGACTTGCCGTCCAATGCAAGCATGACCGGTTACGTCGCTTTGTCGGACTACGAGGATAATGAATTTATCGGCGATATGAGTATGAATGCCGATTTCGCGGGAAGCACAATCAGCGGTACGGCCTCAAACTTTGGACAGTTTAAATGCGACACCGAGTGCGAGGATATCGACGACTTGGAGCGTGTAGCAGATCTGGGCGGTAGCTTGGAGCTAACTGGTGGGATTAGTGGATCCGAGTTCGATGGATCTCTCGGTGGCGATCTAACCCGCCGTGAAGGTGGTGAAACTGGAACCGCGACTCTCGCCTTAGATGTTGAGGGTGACTTCTTGATGGATGATGCCGGGCTCATCGCTGATGCGGGCCTTGAAGGCAGTGCTACATTTGACGATGAACCAGACGGAATCGATCTCTACGGACGTTTTATCGTAGCTGAATAAGCGGGTGTGAACTCTGGTCCAGACAATCCGATTGGCTTGTCTGGGCCTACCTGTGGATACGGGGTGGTATGTTCCGATTTTCCATTTAATCGGGGAAATTCGATGTTCCTATGAGGCTTCATGGTTTTTTCATCGCCTTGGAATAGGCATAGGCCAATGTCGTCCTCGGACATCTTGTTTAGTCTCGCGTCAAATTTTAATTACAACCACTACCTAGGAGTCCGTGTGAAGTTCTTTAGGCATTCCTTCGGGGGGCTTCTTGTCTCGACGCTATTAAGTATAGTGTTTAACACACATGCGGTCGGTCCTGTATTCGGCGACGAGATTATGGAACAGATAAATGGCTCTCAACCAGTACAACATCTGGAGGACTTGCAAACTGAGCGGTTGACCCGTTGGCAAACAGCACAGGTCGCCTATCGACGGGAGCGATACGATATCGCCCGGTATCATATCAATCGGCTGATGCGCACCAGCACATCGCCGAATGATATCGACACATTATCCCGTGCATTGGTGAGCATCGCAGCGGCTGACCCGTGGGCGTTTAATTTGGGGTTCTCACTGAAGCCTTCCAGCAACATTAAGCGCTATACTTATAACGATACGTTTGAAACTTCGCTCGGTGTCTTCGTTCCAGCGGGCGGGGGTGAAGCCGAAAGCGGTATTGGTTTCGATGTTGCGACTGGGCTTTCGTACTCATTTGGTTTGTCGGATCAATCGTTGCTAAGTGTACGAGCCAATTTGAACCACACAATTTATGATGACGCAGAACTGAATAAGACACAAATCTTTTTCGCGGTAAGTCGCGATAGTTATTCTGTGGGACACAGAACCACGCTCGAACCCTTTGTTCGGCTCAGATACGATGGACACCAAGATCTCACTCGGAGAGATGTCGGCCTGGATCTGTCTTCGAGCTGGTGGATGGGTGACGGAGCGCAACTGACCGCGACGGCTTTGATGGAGCGCCGATCTTATTTCAACAGTAGTTATCGAAACGGTCCTTATTCCAGACTGTCCGTGGACTACGGGTTCGCTCCAACATCGGAAACCTATTTCTCGTTCGGTGGCGACATCGCGCGGTCGGTTCCCGAGCAATCACACCTGCGGTACTGGGAGGCCAGGCTGACAGCAAACTCGCGGTACCGGATTGAATATGTTGGAACAGTAGGATTCTTTCTCAACCTATCTGCGCGTACGTACGATAGCATTTTCCCAGCGACAAACAGAGAGCGGGAGGACAAGAACGTTATCGCTGGAGTGTCATTCCAGCCGCAAGGCATCGAAGTCTTCGGCGCCCGCCCTCAGGTGGAATGCAAGTCTGAACGAAACACCTCCAACATTGCACTCTATGACTTCGAAGCGATAGATTGTGGACTTAGTTTTAAACAAAGTTTTTAGGGTCGGCCCAACGGTAGCGGACGCTGCTTAGCTCCCCCTATTACCGTGCTATCGCATTCGAAGACGAGGATATTTTCGGGCTCGTTGGACATCTTCCTCCAAATCTTTGAAGAGTGGATAGGGGGCAATTGACGGCGGTTACAGGCTCCTGCAACAACACCGATCCCTAAATCTTTGCAATGGCTTGAGCGTCACTGCTCAGGCCTTGTTTACGCTTGACGCACAGAGTCAGTTGCAACAGCGCGGCTAGAGCGCCCTCCAGATGGATCGACAGCTTGCCGTCCGTCTCATTTGGCTGCAGCACGATCCGGTCGATCAACCCGCGCAAGGCGTCCTTGGCGTCCAGCATGCCATCGCCTTTTGCAGCTGTGTGATCAGGGTCGCGACCTGATCACGGTAGGTCGGCCATCTTCGGATGGATCCGGATCGGGGAGGGGGCGGCCTCTGGCGCCAGTTTCGCCTCAATCTCGGTGTGGGCCGCGTCGAGTTCGATCGACCGGTCCTTGACCTGCTCTGCAGGCACCCCGGCGATGATGGCCTCCACCAGTTTGGCGTGGTCTTTCTTCGTGGTCGCAAGGTCTTTGTCCAACGCGGTGCGATTGGCCGAGGCTTCGGCCTGCAGACGGTTGCGCGCTGTAGAGCATCCAAACGCAGTTTGCGAGATCTTCAAAAAGACGCCGCGACCGGCGCGGGTCCGAGCGTCAGAGCGGGCGTTTGATCCAGCGGGAAATCACCCCGACGATGCCTTCGCGGAACAGCAGCACGCCGATCACGAAGATAACCCCCTGGATGATCGTGACCCAGGCCCCGAAGGTGGCCAGATAGTTCTGCATCGTCACGATGATCGCCGCCCCAACGAGTGGCCCGAAGATCGTGCCCATGCCGCCCAGCAGCGTCATCAGCACCACTTCGCCAGACATCGCCCAATGCACGTCGGTCAGCGAGGACAGTTGGAACACCTGACTTTTAAGCGCCCCGGCGAGACCTGCGAAGGTGGCGGACAGCACGAAAACCATCAGCTTGTAGCGCGCGACATTGTAGCCCAGCGAGATCGCCCGCGGCTCATTCTCGCGGATCGCCTTGAGGACCTGCCCAAAGGGCGAATGCACGATGCGGTAGAGAAACAGGATCCCCGCGAAGGTCACGGCGAGCACGAAGAAATAGAGCGCGACGTTGTCCTCAAGCGGGATCAGCCCGAAAAGATCACCCCGCGGCACCGACTGGATGCCATCCTCGCCCCCGGTGAACGGTGCCTGCAGCGAGAAGAAATAGACCATCTGCGCGAAGGCCAGTGTGACCATGGCGAAATAGATCCCCTGCCGCCGAATGGCGAGGAAGCCGATCGCCAGCCCCAGCACACCGGCGGCCAGCGTGCCGCAGAGCACCGCAAGCTCGGGCGTCAGGCCCCAAACCTTGGCGGCATGGGCGGCCACATAGCTCGCCCCGCCGAAATAGGCCGCATGGCCGAAGGACAACAGCCCCCCGAAGCCCAGCAAGAGGTTAAAGGCGGCGGCGAAAAGCGCAAAGCACATCACCTTCATCGCGAAGACCGGATAGACAAGGAACGGCAGCACGATCAGGAACGCCAGCAAGATGGCAAAGATTACCTTGTGCAATCGCGGCATGCCTGCCTGATGGGCCATGGGCGTGTCCGGCGTGGGGTCCGTGGTGGACTGGGGTGCGGTTCTCTCCATTTTACGCGGTCCTTCCGAAAAGCCCTTCGGGCTTGATAAGCAACACAATCGCCATGATGACAAAGATCACCACGGCCGATCCTTCGGGGTAGAACACCCGGGTGAGGCCTTCGACCAGCCCCAGCATGTAACCGGTCAGGATCGCCCCCATGATCGACCCCATCCCGCCGATCACCACGACCGCGAAGACCACGATGATCAGATCCGCGCCCATGTTCGGGTTGACCGAATAGATCGGCGCGGCCAGCACGCCGGCAAAGCCCGCCAGCGCCACGCCGAAGCCATAGGTCAGCATGATCATCAGCGGCACGTTGATGCCGAAGGCCCCCACCAATGTCGGGTTCTCGGTCGCGGCGCGAAGATAGGCGCCAAGGCGCGTCTTCTCGATCATGAACCAAGTGCCAAAACAGACGAGGATCGAGGCCACGACGACCCAGGCGCGATAGTTGGGCAGGAACATGAAGCCCAGATTGCGCCCGCCCGACAGCGCCTCGGGGATCTGATAGGGCAGCCCCGAGATGCCGTAGTAGTTGCGAAACAGTCCCTGGATGATCAGCGCCAGACCAAAGGTCAGCAGCAATCCGTAAAGGTGATCAAGGTGATAGAGCCGCGACAGCATCGTGCGTTCCAGCAGCACCCCGAAGGCGCCCACGATCAGCGGCGCAAGGATCAGCGCAGGCCAGTAGCCGATGCCGAGGTACTCCAGAAGCATCCAGGCCACGAAGGCCGCCATCATGTACAGCGCCCCGTGGGCGAAGTTGATGATATTGAGCAGGCCGAAAATAACCGCCAGCCCCAGCGACAGCACGGCATAGAAGGACCCGTTGATCAGCCCCAGCAGAAGCTGGCCCAACAGGACCTGTGGCGGTATCCCCAAAAGCTCGAACATATGCGGCCCCTTCGCATCGGATGGTCAGAAAAACACGCGCCCGACCGCGAAAGCCGGGCGCATGGGATGGTGGATCAGCTCTTCGAGAAGTCGCACTCGTCCAGCATCGGAAGGAAGGCGTCCTCACCGCTGATGGTGGAAATCTCGTTGTAGAGATCCCACTCGCCCTCGGATTCGTCGGGCGACTTCACCTCGAACAGATACATGTCGTGGATCGCACGCCCGTCGCCGCGCACGGTGACCTTGCCGAACAGCGGATCGTCGATGTCCATTTCGCGCATCTTGGCCACGACCGCACGGCCATCCTCGGCGCTTCCCAGCTCCTCAACCGCGGCCAGATAGGCCATGGTCGCGGAGTAGGCGCCCGCATGCACCATGGTCGGCTTTGAGCCCATTTCTTCCTCGAACCGGGCAGACCATTCGCGCGTCGCGTCGTTCTGATCCCAATAGAAGGCTTCGGTGAGGTTCAGCCCCTGCGCGGTCTGGGTGCCAAGCGAGTGCACGTCGGTGACGAACATCAAAAGCGCAGCCAGCGACTGCCCCGCCTGAGTGATGCCGAATTCCGACGCCTGCTTGATCGCGTTCACCGTATCGCCGCCGGCATTCGCCAGCCCGATCACATCCGCGCCCGAGCCCTGCGCCTGCAACAGGAAGGACGAGAAATCCTGCGAGGGGAACGGATGGCGCACGTTGCCCACGACCTCGCCGCCGTTCTCTTCGACCACGGCCATGGTGTTCTCTTCCAGCGAGTGGCCGAAGGCATAGTCGGCGGTCAGGAAGAACCACTTCTCGCCGCCCGCGTTGGTCACCGCGCCGCCCGTGCCGTTGGCCAGCGCCGCCGTGTCATAGGTCCAGTGCACGGTCGTCGGCTGACACTGGTCGCGGGTCAGGCTGGTTGAGCCTGCGCCGGAATCCAGCAGAACGCCATTGGCTTCGGCGGTGATGTCGGCCACGGCCAGCGCCACGGACGAGGTCGGCACGTCGACGATGGCGTTCACACCGTCCACGTCATACCACTGCCGCGCGATGTTCGAGCCAACGTCGGGCTTGTTCTGGTGATCGGCCGAGATCACCTCGACGTTCATCCCTTTCTCGGCGGCGCCGAAATCCTCGACCGCCATGCGCGTCGCAACGGCTGAGCCTTCGCCCGAGAGGTCGGCATAAGTGCCTGAGCGGTCGTTGAGAACGCCCAGTTTCACATCGATATCCTGCGCCAGCGCGCTGCCTGCGGCAAGTGCCCCCACCGCTGTGCTCAGGGCCAGTTTCTTCAGCATGGTCTTCCTCCTTGTTGTGACGCCGCGAGGGCGCCGGTTCTTGCTACACGCCCAGATAGGCCTGCAGTTTCTCGCTGTTCGCCTCGAGCCCGGTATTGGGGATCATGTCGATCACCTTGCCCTGCTCGACGATGTAATGCCGGTCCGCGACCGAGGCGGCGAAGCGGAAGTTCTGCTCCACCAGCACGATCGTGAACCCTTCGTTCTTGAGCGCCGCGATGGTGCGTCCGATCTGTTGCACGATCACCGGCGCCAGCCCTTCCGTCGGCTCATCCAGCAAGAGAAGCTTCGCTCCGGTGCGCAGAATTCGCGCGATGGCGAGCATCTGCTGCTCGCCGCCGGACAGTTTCGTGCCCTGACTGCGGCGTCGTTCCTTGAGGTTGGGGAACAGCTCGAAGATCCGCTCGACGCTCAGGCCTCCCTCGGCGATCCGCGGCGGCAGCATGAGGTTTTCCTCGACGTTGAGCGACGAGAAGATGCCGCGCTCTTCGGGGCAGATGGCAATGCCCGCCCGGGCGATCTGGCGCGGCTGCAGGTCGATGGTTTCGGTGCCGTCGTAGCACACGGACCCCGCGCGGCGCGGCAGGATGCCCATGATGCCCAGCAGCGTCGAGGTCTTGCCCGCGCCGTTGCGCCCCAGCAGCGTGACCACCTCGCCGCGCTGCACCTCGAAGTTGATCCCGTGCAACACATGGCTTTCGCCATACCAGCCGTTCAGGTCCTTGACGGCAAGAAGGCTTTCGTCACGCATGTTCGGCTCCGATATAGGCTTCGATGACTTCGGGGGCTTTCGATACGGCGGCATAATCGCCCTCGGCCAGAATTTCGCCGCGGGCCAGAACGGTGATCTTGTCGGACAGGTCGGCCACGACCGACAGATTGTGTTCGACCATCAGGATCGTGCGGTCCTTGGCGACGCGCCGGATCAGCGCTGAAATTCGCTCTACATCCTGCTGCGCCATCCCCGCCATCGGCTCATCGAGCAGCAGCATCTGCGGCTCAAGCGCCAGCGTCGCGGCGATCTCGAGCGCGCGTTTGCGGCCGTAGGACAGCTCCGCCGCCCGGTGATGCAGAAACTCGCTTAGCCCGACCTCGTCGACATAGCCCCGGGCGAGGTCGTCATACTGGCTCAGGCTCTTCTCGGAGCGCCAGAAATCGAAACTCTCGCCCCGACGCCGTTGCAAGGCGACCCGCACGTTCTGCAAAACGGTGAGATCGGGAAACACCGCCGAGATCTGGAAGGAGCGGACCATGCCCAATTTTGCAATATCCGCCGGCTCCATCCGCGTGATGTCGCGCCCCTCGAAAACGATCTTGCCGCGCGTCGGCTGCAGGAACTTGGTCAGCAAATTGAAACAGGTCGTCTTGCCTGCTCCGTTGGGGCCGATCAGCGCGTGGATCGTGCCCTCCTCAACCCTGAGGTTCACATCCTTGACCGCAACGAAGCCCTTGAACTCCTTCGTCAATCCGGTCGCTTCCAATACGATGCTCACGCTATGACCATGCCCCCGAATTCCTCCCCATTCTTTCTTGCGTACCACGGTATACCGCCGACACGCACAGACCACCCCCGCATTCTCCCGATGCCTTGAGTGGTCCGGACTCCCATCCGTCTGGCGATGTTCGCGCCTGTTTGCGCCCTTTGTCAACCGGCTTGGCTGGGTTCGCCTTCCGGTTGTGTTTGGGCTCTAACGAAGCTGTGTGGGGCGGCATTGAACGGGAGTGACTGCACCCTGCAAGCTTCGCTCTTACGTGTGGCCTAGGCTCGAGAGAGAGAGGGGGATCGACGGCATCGGCAGGTGCAAGACGGCGGATCGGAGATCAGCTCTTTTCATCTATAGATTGCGAAAGATCAGCCCTCACAGCCGTCGAACTCAGCCTGTACGGTGTGCCGTTTTTTGGTTTGGCCGATGATGATCCCGCACATCCCGGCGGTCGCACATCGCGGCCAAATCGCGTCGTTCACAAGGCCCCCGACCGGGGCGACAACGGCGGTGTGAAGGTTGCGAAGCCGGTGCCGGTGATCGCGGATCCCACGGGTCTGCGACGCCCCGCATTCCGTGCCTGAAGTTTGCGCTGCAACAAAGAGCGGGGCCGCATTTGCCTGCATTTAGGCCCCATCAGGATGGCTCCGGCGGCGATTCTGGCGGCCTGCGACATTTCGACGTGCGACGCCAAATACTCCGGGATCAGCTTGGTTCGACGAGGCCCATGTCTATCTGTGAGAGGCGGACGGACCGGCAAGAACGCACCCGCGTTCGACAGTGACAGGACGTCTGGCGACATGCCCCATGGGGGCGGGTCGCGATCGTTTGGCCCTGCACGCGAACGTGGGGTCATGTCCGCAGATCGCGGACGTTTGAGAAAGATAACGAAGGAATACACGATGAAACTGAAAACTATGGCTGCAACAGCGGTTCTGGCGCTGTCCCCGATGGTCGCAATGGCGGACACCATCGAAGTCAAGATGCTGAACCGCGGCGAAGCGGGTAGCATGGTGTTCGAACCCCGTCATGTGACCGCCGAAGTCGGTGACACAATCGTCTTCGTGCCCACGGATCGCGGCCACAATGCGGAATCCATCGAAGGCATGCTTCCCGAGGGGCAAGAGGCCTTCAAGGGCGACATCAACGAAGAAATCTCGGTCGAGCTGACCGAAGAAGGTGTGATCGGCGTCGCCTGCAAGCCGCACTTCGGCATGGGCATGGTGATGATGATCGAGGTGGGCGAGACGGAGATTCCCGAAGATTTCCTCGAAGCGTCGATGCCGCGCCGCGCCAAGCAGATGTTCGAAGAAATCATCGAAGAGCAAAGCGCCGAATAAACCCGACGGCCCCGTCGCGCGCGCCGATGTGCATCGCGCGGGGATCGAAAGATCGAAAGCCACGCCCCTTTGGGCGTGGCTTTTTCGGTTTCAGAGCCTTCGTCCGAACATCTAAAATTTGGGAAGATTTATCACCAACACTTTGCGATAGATCAATGTCCCGGATGGGGTTCCGGCGCATTCAGGGGTTGCGGATACGTAGAAAGGCCCTCGGATGACCGGGATATTCCAACCAAGTTCACCTCAGCCGACATGCGACGGATCCCTCGCTGAAGCAGGCACCGTTTGCCGTTCCGAGGGGCGGTCATGACCGCCCCCCGGTTCGTCGCCCGCATGTTTACGGCCCTGTTCCTTCTGCTCGCGGGGGTGCCGTCCATGGCGCAAACCGTGTTGGAACAGCTTCTGCCCGAGATGGACGCCGCCGCGTTGGTGGAAGAGGCTGACGGCTTCGGCGCCACCCATCCTGACATCCCGGTGATCGAGGTGCTGCAAGGCGGCGCGCAGATCGGCTGGGCCTATGTCACCTCGGATTTCGTGTCCACGACCGGCTATTCCGGCAAGCCGATCCACACCCTTGTCGCCATCGACATGGACGCGACCGTGATCGGAGTCGAATTGCTCAAACACTCCGAGCCTATCGTCCTGATCGGCATTCCCGATGCCAAGGTGCGGGCGCTGGTGGCGAATTATCGAGGGTTGGATCTGGTGGCCGAGGCCGAAGCGGGCGGGACGGGGCATCAGTTGGACATTATTTCCGGCGCGACCGTGACGATCATGGTGATCGACGATTCCATCGTGCGCGCGGGTCTGAAGGTGGCCCGCACCCTGCAACTGGGCGGGTTGGTGGCCGAGGAGGGGGCTGCGGGGCCGCAGTTCGAGCTCGACCTCAACGCGCAGGCGGCGGAAAACTGGACCACGCTTGAGGGTGACGGAACCGTGCGGCGCTTGCTGCTCGACGTGGGGCAGATCAACGCCGCCTTCGCGCAGATGGAGGATGAACGCGCGGCCCAGCGGGCCCTGACCGAAGACGCTGACACGACCTTTATCGACATGCAGGCAGCGCTTGTCTCGCACCCTGCGATCGCCGATGCGATCCTGGGCGAGGCTGAAGCCGCGAACCTTAACGCATGGCTGGATGAGGGCGATCACGCGGTGGCGATCATGGGGCGCGGCCTCTATTCCTTCAAGGGATCGGGCTACGTGCGCGGCGGGATCTTCGACCGGATCGTGCTGATTCAGGACGATTTGTCCGTGCGGTTCCGCGACCGGATGCACCGCCGGATCAACAGCATCGCCGCCGACGGCGCACCGGCTTTTGCCGAGGCCGACCTGTTCAAGATTCCGGCCGACAGCGGCTTCGATCCGACGCAGCCGTTCCGCATCCAGCTTCTGGTGCAGCGTGACGTAGGCGCGATCGAGCGGGTCTTCACCACCTTCGATCTGGGCTACCAGCTTCCCGCCGACTATATCCGCGCAGTGGCCCCATCGCCGCCCGCGCCGGCACCGCAGGGGGCGGAAGCCGTCATCGAACAGACCGAGATGCAGGCCCAACAAGCCCTTTGGAAGCGCATCTGGGCGGGCAAAACGGTCGAGATCGCGGTGCTTGTCACCATGCTCACCGTGCTCACCGCCGTGTTTTTCTTTCAGACCTTCGCCGTGCGCAACGAGCGTTATTTCTACTGGTTCCGCATCGGGTTCCTGACGGTGACGCTGGTGTATCTGGGCTGGTATGCCAATGCGCAGCTGTCGGTGGTGAACCTGATGGCGCTGTTCGGCTCGCTGGTCTCGGGTTTCTCGTGGCAGGCTTTCCTGCTGGACCCTTTGACCTTCATCTTGTGGTTCGCGGTGGCAGCGGCGCTGCTGTTCTGGGGGCGGGGGGCCTATTGCGGGTGGCTGTGTCCGTTTGGCGCGCTGCAAGAGTTGCTCAACCAGATCGCGCGCAAGCTGCGCATTCCTCAATGGACCCTACCTTGGGGGCTGAACGAACGGCTCTGGCCGCTGAAATACATGATTTTCCTTGGGCTGTTCGGGGTCTCTCTGGCCAGTGTGGAGCAGGCCGAGCGGCTGGCCGAGGTGGAGCCGTTCAAGACCGCCATCATTCTGAACTTCGTGCGGGCCTGGCCCTTTGTGGCCTATGCGGCGGCGCTGCTGATTGCCGGGCTTTTCGTCGAGCGGTTCTTCTGTCGCTACCTGTGCCCCCTGGGCGCGGCCTTGGCGATCCCGGCCCGCTTGCGCATGTTCGACTGGCTCAAGCGCTACAAGGAATGCGGTAATCCCTGCCAGACCTGCGCCCATGAATGCCCGGTGCAGGCGATCCACCCCACGGGCGAGATCAACCCGAATGAATGCATCGACTGCCTGCATTGCCAGGTGCTCTACCAGTCCGAGAAGAAATGCCCCGTGGTCATCAAGAAGATGAAGCGCCGCGCCAAGGACAGCGCAGGGCCGGACCTGTCGCGCTATGTCGGGCATCCCAACCAGACACCCCCCAAACTAACCCAACCTTGAGAGGACACGTCATGTCAGACGACAAGAAACTACCGATTTCACGCCGGGGCCTGCTGGGCGCCACGGCCGGGGGCGCGGCTTTGGCGGGCGCGTTCGGGTCGCGGGCGATGCTCGGCGGGGCCGTGGGCACCGCTGCCGTGGCCGCAGCCACCAGCGCGCGCGCCGCAGCCGGTGCCGAAGTGGCACCCGGCCAGCTTGATGAATATTACGGGTTCTGGTCCTCGGGCCAGTGTGGTGAGGTCCGCATTCTGGGGGTTCCCTCCATGCGTGAGCTGATGCGCATTCCGGTGTTCAACATCGATTCCGCCACCGGCTGGGGCATCACCAACGAATCCAAGAAGATCCTGACCGAAGGCCTGCTGCCCAAGACCAAGGAATATCTGGCCGCCAACGGGCATGAGTTCCCGCCCAACGGCGATTTGCACCACCCGCATATGTCGTTCACCGAAGGCACCTATGACGGGCGCTTCCTGTTCATGAACGACAAGGCCAACACCCGCGTGGCGCGCGTCCGCTGTGACGTGATGAAATGCGACAAGATCATCGAGATCCCCAACGCCAAGGCGATTCACGGGCTGCGTCCGCAGAAATGGCCCCGCACCGACTATGTCTTCTGTAACGGCGAAGACGAAGTGCCCATGGTCAACGATGGCAAAATCCTGGATGAGCCAGAGAAATACGTCAACTTCTACACCGCCGTGAACGCAGACGAAATGACCGTCGCATGGCAGGTCATGGTGACCGGCAACCTCGACAACACCGATTGCGACTACGATGGCAAATATGCCTTCTCGACCTCGTATAACTCGGAAATGGGGATGAACCTGAACGACATGACCGAGGCCGATATGGACCACGTGGTCGTGTTCAACATCAAGGAGATCGAGAAGGGCATCGAAGCCGGTGACTATATCGAGCTGAACGGTGTCAAGGTGATCGACGGGCGCAAGGGGCAGAACAAGAAATACACCCGCTATATCCCGATTCCCAACAACCCGCACGGCTGCAACATGGCGCCCGACAAGATCCACCTGTGCATCGCGGGCAAACTGTCGCCCACGGTCTCGGTGATCGACGTGCGCAAGCTGGACGCCCTCTTCGACGAAGACGCCGATCCGCGCAGCGCAGTGGTGGCCGAGCCGCAGTTGGGCCTCGGGCCGCTTCACACCTGTTTCGACGGGCAGGGCCGCGCCTTCACGACGCTGTTCCTCGACAGCCAGGTGGTCATGTGGGACATCGAAAAGGCCAAGCAGCTCTACAACGGTGAGGATGTCGATCCGATCATCACCAAGCAGGACGTCCACTATCAGCCCGGTCACAACTCGACCGTCATGGGCGAGACGCTGGAAGCCTCGGGCAAGTATTACCTGACGATGAACAAGTTCTCCAAGGACCGGTTCCTCAACGTCGGGCCACTGAAGCCCGAGAACGAACAGCTCTTCTCGATCGACGGCGACAGCATGACGTTGATCCATGACGGGCCGACCTTCGCCGAGCCGCACGACTCGATCCTTGTCGATCCCAGCAAGGTGAACCCGGTTTCTGTCTGGAACCGTGACGATCCGATGTGGGCCGATGTGCGCGCCCAAGCTGAAGCGGACGGCATCGATCTGGACGACTGGCAAGAGGATGTGATCCGCGACGGCAACAAGGTGCGCGTCTACATGACCAGCATCGCGCCGGCCTTCTCGCTTGAGTCCTTCACGGTGAAAGAGGGGGACGAGGTGACGGTCATCGTGACCAACCTTGACGACATCGACGACCTGACCCACGGGTTCACCATGGGCAACCACGGTGTCGCCATGGAAGTCGGCCCACAGGCCACCGCCTCGGTGACCTTCGTGGCGGCCCAGCCGGGCGTTTACTGGTATTATTGCCAGTGGTTCTGCCATGCGCTCCACATGGAGATGCGCGGCCGGATGTTCGTCGAGCCGAAGGAGGCCTGAGGCCATGCGGCGTGCCCTGTGGATCGTGTTTGCCGTGGTGATCGGAGCGCCCCTTTGGGCGGCCGAAATCCATGTCGATCCCGGACAGGGCACGCTGGCCGCTGCCATCGCCGGGGCTGCCCCCGGCGATGCGCTTCACCTGCGCGCGGGGGGCTACCTCGGGGCGGTGGTGATCGACCGGCCGCTCACGCTTGCCGGGCCGCCCGAGGCCATCATCGACGGGCAGGGTGAGGGGACGGTGGTCACCATCGACGCCCCGGATGTGACGCTGCGCGGCGTGACGGTGACCGGCTCGGGCCGCAGCAGTCAGGACACGGACGCCGGCGTGAAAATCCTGCGCGCCGCCGACCGCGCGGTGGTTGAAGACAACCGCGTTCTGGGCAACCTGCACGGCATCGACGTCCACGGCGGACACGACGCGCTCGTGCGCAACAACACCATCGAAGGCACCCGCCAGCCGCGCCTGAACGACCGGGGCAACGGAATCTACGTCTGGAACTCCCCCGGTGCGGTGATCGAGGGCAATTCCGTGCGCTGGGGCCGCGACGGCATCTTTTCCAACGCCACCCGCGCGGGGACCTATCGCAACAACCTGTTCCGCGACCTGCGTTTTGCGGTCCATTACATGTATACCAACGACACCGAAGTTTCGGGCAACGTGTCGATCGGCAACCATCTGGGCTTCGCGATCATGTTCTCGGACCGGGCCGTGGTGCGCGACAACCTGAGCCTGTCGGACCGTGACCACGGGGTGATGCTGAACTTCGCCAACAGCGCCGATGTCTCGGGCAATCTGGTGCGCGGCGGGGCGGAGAAATGCACCTTCATCTACAACGCCAACAAGAACCTGATTTATGACAACCGGTTTGAAGGCTGCGACATCGGCATCCACTTCACCGCCGGGTCAGAGCGCAACGTGCTGACCGGAAACGCATTTGTCGGCAATCGGACGCAAGTGAAATACGTCGGCACGACCGACATCGAATGGAGCTTCGAGGGACGGGGCAATTACTGGTCCGACCATCCCGGTTTTGATCTGGACGGCGACGGGATCGCCGACAGTTCCTTTCGGCCCAACGATCTGATGGACCATATTCTGTGGTCGCAACCGGCGGCGGGACTTCTGACCGGCGCACCGGCGGTGCAGCTGATCCGCTGGGCGCAATCGAGCTTTCCGGCGACCCTTCCGGGTGGCGTGGTGGACAGCGCCCCGCTGATGGAGGTGCCGGCCATCGCGGTGCCCGACGAATATGCCACGCTCGAGGCCGAAGTGGCCGGGCGCTGGAACGAAAGCGAGTGACATGACGCCGACCTTGGACATTGCAAACCTCACCAAGACGTTCGATGGGGTGAAAGCCCTTTCGGACGTGTCGCTCAGCGTTTCGCGCGGAGAGCGGGTGGCCCTGTTGGGGCACAACGGGGCGGGCAAATCCACCCTGATGAAAATCATTCTGGGGCTGATCCCGGCGGACGCGGGCCGCATCGACGTGTGCGGCAGCGCTCCGGGCGGGCCTGCAGCGCGCGCGAAGGTGGCCTACCTGCCGGAAAACGCGACGTTTCATTCCGCGCTGACCGGGCTGGAGCAGATCGCCTTCTACATGCGACTGCGCGGCGAGAGCCCCAAAGGCGCGATGGCGCTGCTTGAGCGGGTCGGTCTGGCCCATGCGGCGCGGCGGCGCATCGGCACCTATTCCAAGGGGATGCGTCAGCGCGTGGGCCTTGCGCAGGCGCTGATCGGGCACCCCAGCTTGCTGGTTCTGGATGAGCCCACAAGCGGCCTTGATCCGGTCTCGCGGCGCGACTTCTATGAGCTTCTGGACGGTCTCGCCGCCGAGGGCGCGGCAATCCTGTTGTCGAGCCACGCGCTCACCGAGGTGGAGGCGCGTACGGATCGTCTGTTGATCCTTTCGGGCGGGCAGATGGTCGCGGAAGGCACGCTGAACGCCCTGCGCCGCAAGGCCGCGCTGCCGGTGGCGATACAGGTGTCGGCGATCAACGGCTATGACGTGGATCTGCTCAGGGCCTTCCCTGACGCGATCAAGCTGGGCAACACCGTGCGGCTGACCTGCACTCAGGATGACAAGCTGGATACGTTGGCACAGGTTGCAGCCCTGCGCGACAAGGTCGCGGACATCGACGTGATCCCGCCGAGTCTCGAGGAAATCTACGCCCATTTCAGTCGGAGGTCTGGCCAATGATCGAACGGATTTACGCCACGGCCGTCACCGAAATTCACATCGCCCGGCGCAACCGCTGGGTGCTGATCGCCGTGGTTCTGATGGTGGTCTTCTCGCTTGTCCTTTCGGCGGTGGGATCGGCACCCGTGGGCGGGCTGGGGGCGGACCGGCTCTCGGTGACGGTGGCCTCGCTCACCTCGCTGTCGGTCTATCTGGTGCCGCTGGTGGCCTTGCTGATGTCCTTCGATGCGGTCGCCGGAGAGGTCGAGCGCGGGACCCTGCCGTTGCTTCTGACCTATCCCGTGGGCCGGGGCGAGGTCTTGCTGGGCAAGCTTCTGGCGCACAGCACGATCCTGATCATCGCCCTTGTGGCGGGCTACGGAGCAGCGGCGCTTATCGCGGTGGCGACGGACCCGGCGGCGGTGGCGGGGTTTGGCGCGCTTTGGCGGCTGACGTGGACGTCGGTCCTGCTGGGGGCCACGTTTCTGGGCATCGGCTACGCGCTCTCCGCGCTGGCACGCCGCGCGTCGGGCGCCGCGGGGCTGGCCATCGGCGTCTGGCTGGGTCTGGTTGTGCTCTATGATCTGGCTCTGTTGGCGGCGGTGGTCGCGGATGACGGCGGGATCTTCACGACGCAGGTCTTCCCGACCGCGCTTCTGGCCAATCCGGCGGACGCCTTCCGCATTTTCAACCTGACCGCCTCGCAGGCCACGGCGGCGGCATCGGGCGTGGGTGCTGCGGCGGGCGCATTGCCGCTTTGGCAGACGCTGTTGTCCCTGTGCCTCTGGCCGCTTGCCGCGCTGGGACTGGCCACGCTG
This sequence comes from Thalassorhabdomicrobium marinisediminis, assembly GCF_003072065.1. GTDB lineage: Bacteria > Pseudomonadota > Alphaproteobacteria > Rhodobacterales > Rhodobacteraceae > Octadecabacter > Octadecabacter marinisediminis. The sequence continues at coordinate 319,082 of NZ_QCYG01000003.1, read as the reverse complement.
GCCTTCAGGCGGGCCGAGCCATGACCCGCCTGCTTGCCCTGATGATGCTGCTGCTGACCGTCTCTTGCCGGGAAGAGGTGGCGCAGGACACCGCGCCCCTGCCGCTGACCGAAGCGGCGGTCGGCCATTTTTGCCAGATGAACCTGTTCGAGCACGAGGGGCCGAAAGGGCAGGTGCATCTGGCGGGGCTGCCGCAAATGCCATTGTTCTTCAGCCAGGTGCGCGATGCCATTGCCTATCAAAGGTTGCCGGAACAAAGCCATGAGATCTTGGCGGTGTGGGTGAACGACATGGGCGCGGACGGGGCCCGGTGGAGCGATCCGGGCACGGAGAACTGGATCGACGCGCGCGCCGCATATTTTGTCGTCGGTGGCGAGACAACGGGCGGCATGGGGGCCCCGGAGACGGTGCCGTTCTCGGGCCCGGAGGAAGCCGCGCGCTTTGCCGCGCGCGCAGGCGGCACGGTGATGCGGCTGGACGAGATACCGGATGCCGCCGTTCTGGCTCCGGTCGCCACCGGCCCGGACGAGGACGAGTCCGAGTTTGAACAGCGCCTGCGGGCGCTGTCGGACGCAACAGGAGATTAAGATCATGACCACACGACGCCGATTTCTGACCATCAGCGCGGCGGCTGCCATGCTGCCCCACCGGGCGCTTGCGCAGCCCATCCACACCTGGCAAGGCATCGCCCTTGGCGCACGCGCAACGTTGCGTCTGGCCCACCCGGACGCCGCCGCGATCAGCCAGCGGGTGGCGGACGAGATCGACCGGCTTGAGGATATTTTCAGCCTGTACCGCGCGCAAAGTGACCTGTCGCGGCTGAACCGTGATGGGCGTCTGGACACTCCGCCGTTCGAGCTTCTTGAATGCCTGTCCCTGGCGCGGTCGGTGCACGCGGCCAGCGGCGGGCGTTTTGATCCGACGGTGCAGCCGCTTTGGGCGATTTATGCCGAAGCCTCTGCCGCCGGACGGGTGCCGCAGGCCCGTGCCATCGCGGAGCGCGCGGTGAGAGTGGGCCTGTCGCGCGTGACCTTCGATGCGATGTCCATCCGGCTTGAGCCGGGCATGGCGCTGACGCTCAACGGCATCGCCCAAGGGTACATCGCAGACCGGATCGCCGACATGCTCAGCGCCGCGGGGCTGAAAGACATCCTGATCGACACCGGAGAGTTCCGCGCGGTCCGGGGACATCCGGACGGCCATCCCTGGCCGGTGCAATTGGCGGCGGGAGGCACGGTGCCCCTTGCCGACCGCGCCCTTGCCACCTCGGCCCCCTTGGGAACCACCTTCGATGAGGACGCAACGGTGGGGCATATCCTGCACCCCGAAACCGGGCGTCCAACGACGCTCAACTGGTCGGAAGTGTCGATTTCAGCCCCCACCGCCGCCTTGGCCGACAGCCTGTCCACCGCCGCCTGCCTGCTTGACACCCGCCGCGACATCGACGCGCTTGTCGCGCAGTTCACCGGTGCGCGGGTCGAGGCTACGGTGCCCGCCTGATCCCACCCGTTCACCGTTTCCGGGTTCAATCAACAGCCTGGCCCGCGTCCCGGCTTCGGCACGCCCGTCGATCACCACATCCGCCCGCTGCACAGGCGCAAACGTCCGTTTACATATTGCCAGACTCGATCCGATATCCGCCTCGGCGGCGCCCGGGTCGGCAACGACCTTGCCCGGTTCGTCACATGACACGCCTGGATCGTGACGCCGGCGGCCCCGCGAAGTGAATGTCCGCAGGAACCAAGGGAGCCCGCAAGCGCCAGGCATCGGCTGGCAACTTGATCCAGTGAGCATCCGGGATCGGAGAGCATGCTACAAACCCCGTGGGCTTGATCGTCGAGATTGATGTCCCTCAGGAATCCAGCCGCAGGTCGGTCAGCAGGTCCCCTATGACCTTGCAGATGTGGTGTTTTACCGGACCCAGACCCGAGGAGGCCGAGACGAGGGTGGCCACGCGGATATCGCTCAGCCCGTCTTCCAGCAAAGGCACAAAGCAGAGCTTGCCCGCGCGGATTTCGTCAAGAAACCCGATCTTCGTGTAGATGCCCACGCCGTGGCCCGCCAGAATCATTTCTTTCGCAACGAAAAGATTGTTGGAATAGACGTGGGTTTTCAGCTTGTTGGCGACGTTTGCCACCCGGTGGTCAAGGTATGAATTCCCGCCGCGCGCGTCCGTCGTGCGCACGAAACGGTTCCCCGCGACATCGACCAGCCGCACGTTCGGGCGTCCGGCCAGCGGATGATCGGGCCGGATGATGATCCCGAAGGGCGCCGACTTTTCGTTCACGACCCGCACATCCGGATGCAGATCCATCAAGAACGAGATGGCGACGTCGATCTCTCCGGCGGCGACCGACTGCATGATCACGTCCGGTTGCGCCGTCGTCACAGAAAACGAGATGTCGGGGAATTTCCTGCTGAATTGCCGCAGCGCGTCGGGCAGGATGCCGTAGGCCACGGAGTCGATGGTGGACAGTTGCAGATGGCCCGTGCGCATGTCGCGCAGGTCGTCCATCATGATCTTCGCACGCTCGAAATCGTACAGCGTCTTGCGGCAATGTTCGAGCAGGATGGTGCCCACGCTGGTCAGGGCAACCCCCTCGGGCGTGCGGTCGAAAAGCGGGGTGCCAAGCTGGGATTCCACGTCGAGAATCTTCCGGTTCACCGTTGTGGACGACACATTCAGGATCGACGCCGCCTTTCGAATCGATCCCTGTCGCGCGACTTCATCGAAATATTTCAAGAAGTTGGAGTGCATCGGCTGATCCTTCGTTTAAGGCGGTGCAATAAATGCACCACTGTTGGCAAATATTGCCCCTTCCTGCATCACCCTGCGCCGACTTAGGGTGGTCTGACAACAGGACTTTCTTACGAAACCATGAAGTCGCAAAAAATCTGGGAGATCACCATGACACGTAGGACTACCAACCAGCTCAATCGCCGCGCCCTTCTGAAGTCTGCCGGCGCCGTGGCCGGCCTTGCAGGGATGGGAACGATGATCAGCATCAGACCGGCCCGCGCGCAGGACACCTTCGATGTCACTATGCAGCTTGGATGGCTTGCCGGGAATGGTCAGATCGGTGAGGTCGTGGCCATGGAGAAGGGCTTTTACGCCGAAGAAGGTCTGAGCCTGTCAATCATGCCCGGTGGTCCCAACGTCGACGGCGTCGCCTCGGTGGCCTCCGGACGGGCCAATCTGGGCCAGATCTCTTCCAGCCCCTCGCTGATGCTGGCGCGCTCGGCCGGTCTGCCGGTGAAAGCGATCGCCACGGGCTATCAGAAACACCCGTTCACGTATTTCTCGCTCAAGAGCAACCCGGTCACCAGCCCCCAGGACATGATCGGAAAGACCATCGCCACGAACGGCACGGCGCGCATCTTGCTTGAGGCGCTTCTGGCTGCGAACGGCATCTCGGAAGATGATGTCACGGTGCAGGTGATGGGCGCCGACATGGCCCCGCTGATGACCGGACAGGTCGACGTGGTGACCGGCTGGAACACCAACACCAGCGCCATGAAAATCCTTGGCGATCAGCGCGTTGATCTGACCCTGTGGGACGCGGGCGTGCAGCTTTATGCCTATCCCTACTACGTCAATGACGAGACGCTAAACGAATACCCCGAGCAGGTGAACGGCATGATCCGGGCCAGCGCAAGGGGTTGGGGCTGGGCCTATGAGAACCCGCAGGAAGCGGTCGAGATCCTGCTCAAGCATTACCCCAACCTTGATCGCGAGGACGAGTTGGCGACGGTCGATCAGGTGCTGGGCTACGTCTTTAACGAGACCACCGCCGAGCACGGCTGGGGCTGGATGACGCCCGACAACTGGCAGCGGCAGATCACCATGTATGAAGAGCTGGGCCAGTTCGAGAATGAGCCGCCCAAGCTGGAAGATGTCATGACGATGTCGGTGCTGGAAGCAACCGCTGACACCCGGCCGAAGTTCGGAGGGTAAGGCATGTCCGCAGTGCTTGAAATCAACCCCACACAGGAGGTCGCCGGCGCCCCGGCGATCGCGGCCTCCTTGAAAGAGGCTTCGGTCAAGTTCGGGGCGTTCACGGCGATTGACCGCTTGTCGATCGATATCGAAGAGGGAGCCTTCTACACCATCCTCGGCCCCTCGGGCTGTGGCAAATCGACGATGTTGCGGCTGGTGTCGGACCTGATCCCGGCTGCATCGGGCGAGGTCTCGATTTTCGGCAAACCGACCGAAGAGGCCCGCATCGCCCGTGAATTCGCCTTCGTCTTTCAGGACGCGGCGCTGCTGCCGTGGCGCACGGCTTTGCAGAACGTCGAATTGCCGCTCGAGATCGGGCGCAAGCGGGGGATCAAGTTGCCCGTCAGCGACAAGACCCCCACCGAGCTGCTCGAGTTGGTCGGCCTGAAGGGGCGCGAGAACGCGCTGCCCAGCGAGCTGTCGGGCGGCATGCGTCAGCGCGTGGCGATTGCGCGCGCGCTGGTGTGTCAGCCGAAACTTCTCCTGATGGACGAACCCTTCGGCGCGCTGGACGAGATGACGCGCGATCACCTCAACCTTCAGCTGCTGAAAATCTGGAAGGAGACCGGCGTCACGGTGCTGTTCGTGACCCACTCGATCCCCGAAGCGGTCTTTCTGGGGCAGAAGGTGATGATGCTGCAGGCGCATCCCGGCCGTCTGCGCGAAATCGTCGACATCGACCTGCCCGAGGACCGCACAATCGAACTCCGCGATACGCAGGAATTCACCAAATATTCCGCCTATCTGCGCAAAATTCTGGAGACCTGCTAATGGCCCTTGCGAGCACAAATTCCGCCGAGCAAGTCGATATCGACATTGAAGCCCGCCGCGTGGAGCGCCGCAAGAAGATGTATGCGGCCGCCTTGCCCATCGGCACCGCAATCGCGCTGATCGTGATCTGGCAACTGGGCGTCCGTCTGTTCGACGTGCCGACCTATATCGCGCCGGCGCCTTCGGATGTTGCCTATACCTTCGTGGACAAGTTCCCGATCCTCATGGTGAACTTCTGGCCCACCTTCTACGAGAGTATTCTGGGCTTCCTGTTCGGCAATTTCTTCGCCATCGTCATCGCGATTGCCTTTGTTCACAGCAAGAACGTCGAGAAGGCCTTCTTCCCGATTGCGGTCTTCATCAACACCATCCCGATCCTGGCGATTGCGCCTATTCTCGTGCTCATCTTCGGGCCGGGCCTGACGGCCAAGGTCGTCATCGCGGCGCTGATCTGTTTCTTCCCGACGTTGGTCAACATGGTGCGGGGCCTGCAGGCCGTCAGCCCGCAATCGCTTGAACTGGCGCGGATCCTTTCGGCCTCGAAAAGCGAGATCTTCTGGAAGATCCGCCTGCCGTCCTCGCTGCCGTTCCTGTTCTCTGCGTTGCGGATCGCCGCGACCACCTGTGTCATCGGCGCGATCGTCGGCGAATGGGTCGGGGCCGACCTTGGACTGGGCGCCTTGATCATCGACTCGACGTTCAACTTCAACTCGCCGCTGCTTTACGCGACCGTCTTCATGTCCTCGGGGCTTTCGGTCTGCCTGTTCGCCGCAGTGGCCATCGCCGAACGGCTTATCATCCGCTGGTAACAGCGACCACCACCCACACCAATTCCATCATTCCGGACGGACGCGGAAGCCATCGTCACGGACACGTCAAAGGAGACTTTCAATGACCGATCAGATCAAGGAACACATCCACTCTCGCGCGGAACAGGTGCCCGTTGTTGCCGATACCGATGTCGTCGTCGTCGGGGCAGGGCCCGCAGGGGTCACCGCCGCCGTCTCTGCCGCGCGCAACGGCTGCTCGGTCACCCTGCTTGAGCGCTACCACCACCTGGGCGGCATGGCCTCGGGCGGGATGGTTCTGGTGCTCGACGACATGGTGAACGAAGGCAACGAGATCGTCACCACCGGCATCGTCGATGAATACGTCGACCGCATGGCCAAGCAGGATGGCGCGGTGTTTCCGCCGCCCGAAGACTGCCTGAAGAACTGGGAGATGTGGAAGAAGTGGTCCCGCTGGGGCTGCATCGACTTCCACAAGTCCGGGATGCCGCAGCCGATCATCCACGCGGTGGCCTTCGACCCGGACGCCTGGAAACGGGTCAGCCTTGATCTGGTGCGCGATGCCGATATCAACCTGCGGACCCATTCGTGGTTCTCGGAGGCGCTGGTCGAGGATGGCCGCGTGACCGGGGTGATTTGCCAGACGAAACTGGGGCGTCAGGCGATCCGCGCCAAGATGGTGATCGATGCCTCGGGCGATCTGGACGTGGCCTCTTCGGCCGGCGCGTCCTTCCACGAGGGGCAGTATATCGTGACCACGGTGTTCCGCCTGTCAGACGTTGACACCGACCGCGCAGAGGCTTTCGAATACGAGAACCCCGAGGAATACAAGCGCCTCGACCGTGAGGCCCGCCGCGTGATCGGGGGCGCCTGGGGCATGTGGTGGCTGAAAACGCCGCTGCCCGGCATCGTCTGGTGCAACTGCCCGCACATGCCCGGCTATGACGGCCTGTCGCCCGAAGGCATGGTCGCCGCCGAATACGAAGGCCGCGAGCGGATGATGAACCTGCTGGCCTTTGCCCGCAAGAACATCCCGGGCTTCGAGAACGCCAAGATGCTGGGTGCTGCCGAACAGATGGGCATCCGCCAGACCCGCCTGCTGCAAGGCGAATACGTGGTCACCAAAGACGACGTGCGCAGCCGCCGCCACTTTGCCGACAGCGTGTGCCGGGGCCGTGACTACTACACCCCGTACCGGGCGCTGCTGCCCAAGGGGCTCGACAACCTGATCGTCGCGGGGCGGCACTATTCGGTTGAATCCGAAGCGCAAAAGCAATCGCGCGAGATTCCGCCCTGCATGGCGCAAGGCGAAGCCGCAGGCGTCGCCGTGGCCAAGGCGCTCGAGGCGAACTGCGCGCTGCGCGATGTCGATGTGACCGCGATCCAGAAACAGATGCGCGCCCAGGGTGCGGATCCGGGCGACGTGCCCTCGGCCAACGCACTGGTCGAAGAAAAAGAAACAGTTGGTGCTTAAGGAGGTTTGAATGACACAGAATGTACTTCCCCTTGACGGGGTCCGCGTGCTGGATTTCACGCAAGTCATGATGGGGCCCTGCGCGACGCAGATGCTGGCCGATTTCGGTGCCGATGTGATCAAGGTCGAACGTCCCGGCGCGGGCGACCTGTCACGCAACTTCTTCGGTGAGCCGGACGAGGCGGCGATGAACAACGCGGTCTTTGCCTCGCTCAATCGCAACAAACGGTCGATCACGGTCGATACCAAGTCCGACGAAGGCAAGCAGATCATCTATGATCTGGTCCGCAAGTCGGACGTGGTGGTCGACAACTTCCGCGCTGGCGTGATGAAACGCCTTGGCTTCGACTACGACACCCTCAAAGAGATCAACCCCCGGATCATCTGCGCCTCGGGCACCGGTTACGGGGAAGAGGGGCCCTATGCCCACAAGGGCGGGCAGGACGTGCTGGCGCAGGCCATGAGCGGCGTGATGGAAAAGCGGCAGGACCCGTCCATTCCGCAGTCGATCTACCCAACCACGCTGTGCGATTATACCGCCGGCATGCACATGGTGCAGGGGATCATGGCGGCGCTTCTGGCGCGGCATCAATCGGGCGTCGGCCAAAAGGTCAGCGTGTCGCTTTACGACTCGATGATCGCGATGCAGATGCAGGAAGCCGCCCAGTGGAACAAGCACGGCGACGTGCTGAACTGGGCCGCCATGCCGCTGACCGGCGTGTTCGACACCTCCGACGGGGCGCTTGTCGTGGTGGGGGCGTTCAAGTCGAACCCGCTGCGCGACATCTGCAAGGCGCTGGATATCGAAGACCTCGAGCCCCAGTATCCAACCCTTGCCAGCCAGCGCAAGAACAAGCCCTTCCTGCAAGAGACGTTCCGCAAGGCCTTTGCCACCAATACAACCCAGTATTGGCTGGACCGTCTGGAAGAGCAGGACCTGCTATGCGCGCCTGTGCGGTCATTGGGCGAGGCTCTGGCCGATCCGCAGACCACGATCAACGAGATGCTGATCGAGATCGACCATCCGTTCCTTGGCAAGATGGATTTCGTAAGCTCTCCGGTGCATCTGAGCGATGCCAAGGTGACGATCCGCCACGTGCCCCCGCGGCTGGGGGAGCATACCGATGAGGTGCTGGCCGAGCTGAACGCGTCGAAGTCGGTGAACGAGGCTGCGGAATGACCGTTCGCTTCTCCATCGAAGACCACGTCGCGCGGATCACCATCGACCGACCGGACCGGATGAATGCGATCGACACCGCCACCCAGACCCGTCTGGAAGAGATCTGGGACGAGATCGAGGCCAACTCCGAGGTGCGCTGCGTCGTCCTCACCGGCAGCGGGGAAAAGGCCTTTTCGGCGGGGGCCGATCTCAAGGACGACACCGGCATGTCCGGCGTGGACTATTGGAAGGACCTGAGCGGGACGGGCTTCAAGCGGATTGCCCTGCGTCGCACGCTCAACGTGCCAGTGATTGCCCGGATCAACGGGCTGGCGCTGGGCGGCGGGCTTGAGATGGCGATGGGGTGCGATATCCTCATCGCCGCCGACACCGCGCGCTTCGGCCTGCCCGAAGCCAAGGTCGGGCGGTTGCCGCTGGACGGCGGCATCGTCACCCTGCCGCGTCTCATCCCGCGCAACATCGCGGTGGGGATGATGATGACCGGACGGATGATGTCGGCCGACGACATGGCCCGCTATGGCCTTGTGAACGCGGTGGTCCCGGCGGACGAGCTGGACGCCGAGGTCGAGGCCTGGGTCAAGGATATCCTGTCGGCGGCACCGCTGAGCATCAAGGCGATCAAGGCCATCGTGCGCAGCACCGGCGAGATGTCGATTCACGACGCCTACACCCATGAAACACCCGAACTTCTGGCCGCGCTGAACTCCGAGGACGCCAACGAGGGGGTGCAAGCCTTCCGCGAAAAGCGCGCACCGGTCTGGCAGGGGAAATAGACGCCGGCAGCAGGCGCGGCCGGCGCGGATCAAGGACGGAGGTAGAATGACCTTATTTATCAAAAGCGAATGTATCGACGTCAAAGACGGGATCTGCACCACGTCCTGCCCCGTGGACTGCATCTATGAGGGTGAGCGGATGTTCTACATCCACCCGACCGAGTGCATCGAATGCGGCATGTGCGAAAGCATCTGCCCCGTCGATGCGATCCGCTATGCGGATGAGGCGACGCCCGACAACGCGGATTTCGTCCGCATCAACGCCGACGTCTTCCGTGACGACCGCGGTGAGATCGTCGAGCCGGGCGGCTGGTTCAAGGGCATGGAGCCGGTCAAGGACGATCCGGTCGTGTCCGGCTGGCCCGATCAGACCCCGGACCCACAAGAAACGTAAAGGATCACATCATGCAGGGTATCATTGCCGCTGTGCCGACACCGGTGGACGGTGACGGCACGCCACAACACGCAGCCTTTGTCGAACATTGCCTTTATGCGCTGGCGCAGGGCTGTGACGGGCTTAACATTCTGGGCTCCACCGGAGAAGCGAACTCCTTCGACACCGCCACCCGCAAGGACATTATGCGCTGGGCGGCAGAAGCGCTCGACCCCGAGCGGCTGATGGTCGGCACCGGCACGCCGTCGCTGGCCGAGACCTGCGCGCTCACCTGTCACGCGGGCGAGCTGGGCTATGCGGTGGCCCTTGTGCTGCCGCCGTATTACTACGCGCCGGTGACCGATGACGGGCTGTTCGAATGGTATGCGGCGGTGCATCGGGCGCTGGGCCGTCGCAAGATCCGGATCTATCTTTACAACTATCCGCAGATGACCGGGATGACCCTGTCGCAGGACCTGATCGAACGGCTGCACAGGGCCTTTCCCGACCGTTTCACCGGCATCAAGGATTCCTCGGGCGATCTCGACTACTGTCGCGCGCTGGCCAAGGCCTTGCCCGAGTTCCGGGTGTTCCCCAGCTCCGAGACGTCGATCGGCGAGGCCGCAGACGCGGGTTTTGCGGGCTGCATCTCGGCCACGGTAAATTATTCTGCCAGCCTGTGTGCGCAGCTTTGGGCGACGCGGGACGCGCCGGACGCCGCACGTCTTGAGCGTGTGGCCAAGATCCGCGCGCTGATCGCCAGCCAGCCGTTGATCCCGTCGATCAAGCATCTGATGGCGCAGCGCACCGGCGATCCGGTCTGGGACCATGTCCTGCCGCCGTTCATGGCGCTTTCGGCCAAACAGGCCGCCGCGCTCGCTCCGCTTGAGCCGGTGCGCGCAGTCGAAATGGCCGGCTGATCCCGCCCGGCATAAGTTCCTTCAATGAAAGTGAGAGACAATGACCAAGTATGACAATCTGATCAACGGTGAGTGGGTCAGCTTCGGCAACTACAACGACAACGTGAACCCCTCGGACACCAACGACGTGATCGGCAGCTACTCCTACGGCGATGCGTCCTCGGTCGCGCGTGCGGTTGAGGCTGCGCAAGCCGCGCGGGACAGTTGGGCCAACAGCACGCCGCAGGCGCGTCACGATCTGCTCGATGCCGTGGGCAACGCGCTGGCCGCCCGCAGCAGCGAGTTTGGCGCTCTTCTCGCGCGTGAGGAAGGCAAGACCCTGGCCGAAGGCGTGGGCGAGACGATGCGCGCTTCGCAGGTGTTCAAGTTCTTCGCCGGTGAAGCGCTGCGCGTAGCCGGTGAGTTGCAGACCTCGGTCCGGCCGGACATCGACGTGGAGATCACCCGCGAACCGGTGGGCATCGTCGGCTTGATCACGCCGTGGAACTTCCCCATCGCGATCCCCGCATGGAAGATCGCGCCTGCGCTGGCCTATGGCAACTGCGTGATCCTCAAACCCGCCGACCTGACACCGGCCTGCGCCCATGTCATCGCCACCCTGCTGCACGAAAACGGTTGCCCGGCGGGGGTGTTCAACCTTGTGATGGGGCGCGGCTCAACCGTGGGGGAAGCGATCGTCACCCATCCGGACATTGACGCGATTTCCTTCACCGGCTCGGTCGGCACCGGCCATCACATCGCCGAGGTCTGCGGCAAGATGCAAAAGAAGGTGCAGCTCGAGATGGGCGGCAAGAACCCCATGGTCGTGCTGGACGATGCGGATCTCTCCGTCGCGGTGTCGGCCTGTCTTAATGGCACGTTCTTCTCGACCGGGCAGCGCTGCACGGCATCTTCGCGTCTGATCGTGCAAGAGGGGATCCACGACGCCTTCGTCGCGGAACTCAGCAAGCAGATGCAGGCGCTGAAGGTCGGCGACGCGCGCGATCCCGACACCCAGATCGGCCCCGTGGTGGACGAAAAGCAGCTCAAGTCCAATCTTGAGTACATCGAGCTGGCCCGCAAAGAGGCGGGCGAGGTCATCGGCGGCGAGCGGTTGGAGCTTGACGCGCCGGGCTTTTATCAGGCCCCCGCGCTGTTTCTGGGCACCGACAACTCCATGCGGATCAACCGCGAGGAGATCTTCGGCCCCTGCGGGTCGGTCATCAAGGTCGCCGATCTGGAAGAGGCCATCTCTGTGGCCAATGACACCGACTTCGGCCTCTCTGCGGGGATCTGCACGACCAGCCTGAAATCCGCCCGCACCTTCAAGCGCCGCGCCGAAGCGGGGATGGTCATGGTCAACCTGCCCACGGCGGGTGTCGACTATCATGTGCCGTTCGGCGGGCGCAAAGGATCGTCCTTCGGCCCGCGCGAACAGGGGCGCTATGCGGTTGAGTTCTATACGACCGTCAAGACGTCCTACGTTTTCGCGGGATAGAGTTCGATCGGCTCTGACCCCGGCAAACGGGGTCAGCGCCGCAATCGCGCGACGCGGATGGCTCGATCTGCAAACAGCAGCACGTTAAGGCCCGCAGGGCCCCGCTGCGCTGTCTCTGACCATCAGGACGGTTTTGCTGCCCTGCGGAACATCACAAAGTAGAACACCGGCGCGGCGATCAGGGTGAGGACCGAGGCAAAAGCCAGCCCGCCCATGATCGTGGCTGCCATCGACTGGAAGAAGGCGTCGGTCAGCAGCGGCAGCATGCCCAGAATGGTCGTCGCCGCCGCAAGAAAAACCGGCCTGAGGCGCGATGTCGAAGCGGTGACAATGGCATCCCGCAGGGGCAACTCGGGGCGTGCTTCCCGGGTCAGGTCAATCTCCTCGACCAGCACGATGCCGTTCTTGATCAACATCCCCGAGAGCGACAGAAGCCCCAGAAGCGCCGTGAAGGTAAAGGGCAGGCCCGCGCCCAGCAGCGCGAGGCTCACGCCGTTCACCGCCATCGGCACCAACAGCCAGATGATCAACGGCTGGCGCAGCGCGTTGAACAAAAGCACCGAGATCAGCACCATGATGATGGCGCTCAGCGGCAGTTGGCTGCCCAACGAGGCCTGCGCCTCGGTCGCGCTTTCCAGCTCGCCGCCCCATTCCATGCGGTAGCCTTCGGGCAGGTCCATCGCCTCGAGCGCATCCTGCACCTCGGCCTGCACCTGCGCTGCGGTCATGCCGCGCGGGATGTCGGCGCCAACGGTGATCACCTGCCGCCGGTCGCGGCGGTGGATCAGCGTGTCTTGCGCCTCGAAGCGGAATCCGTCCGTGACCTGATCCAGTTGCACCAGCGTGCCGCCGTCACCGGTGTGGATCACGTGATCGATCAGGGCCAGATCGGCGTCGCGGGGCGAGCGGATGACGATGGGAATCTGGCGGTCGCCTTCGCGGAAGGTGCCGGCGTCGATCCCTTCAGTGGCGAACTTCAGGGTCTCGGTGATTTGGCTGCGCGAGATGCCCACATCCTGCGCGCGGTCCTCGGCATAGATCGGCCGCAGCACCAGCTCACGTTCGCGCCAGTCGTGCCGCACGGCCACCACGTTGTCCGAGGCGTTTTGCATCCGCGCCATGGCGTCATCGGCAAGATCGCGCAGCACGTCCGCGTCCCGGCCCAGAAAGCGCACTTCGACCGGGGCGCCGCCGCCGGGGCCAAAGGCCAGTCGTTTGACGCGGAATTCACCCTGCGGCAGCGCCTCGGTCGCGTAAGCCTCAAGCGCGTCCATCTCCGCCTCGATCACGTCGAGCGAGGTGACGCGCACGATCAGGTGGCCATAGCTCGGGTTCGGATCCTCGGCCTGATAGGTCAGCATGAATCGCGCGGCGCCTTGACCGGTGAACGAGGTCACGGCCTCAACCGCGTCCCGCGCGTCCAGCCAGTCTTCAAGCACCACAAGATCGTCGGAGGTCTGGTGGATCGACGCGCCCTGCGGCAGCTTGTAGTGCACGAAGTAAAGCGGCGTGTTGCTGTCGGGGAAGAACTGCTGCTTGATCTGACCGAAGAGGACGTAGCAGACCGCCGTGCCCACAACGAGGGCCGCAATCACCAGCCAGCGCAAACGCAAGGAGACACGCAGCACGGCCGCGTAGCCGCGGAAGATTGCGCCGTCGTATTCCTCGCCGCCGCCGCCGGCACCGCGCCGGAAGAAGTAATGCCCCAGCAAGGGCGTCGCCGTGAGCGCCAGCACCCAGGACAGCAGCAGGGAAATCGCGATCACGGCAAAGAGCGAGAACAGGAATTCGCCCGTGGCATCCGGCGACAGCCCGATGCCTGCGAAGGCCATGATGCCGATCACCGTGGCCCCCAGCAGGGGGGTCTGCGTCTTGCTGGCGGCCTCGGTCGCGGCGTCGCGCGAGCTTTTGCCGCCCCGCATGGCGATCTGCATCCCTTCGGCCACGACGATGGCGTTGTCGACCAACATGCCCATGGCGATGATCAGCGCCCCTAGTGAAATCCGCTCCATCTCGATCGAGGCGAGGTTCATGAAGAACAGCGTGCCCACGACCGTCAGCAACAACGTGGTGCCGACGACAATGGCCGCGCGCCAGCCCATGAAGACGGCCAGCACCACGACGACGATGGTGACCGACATGGCGAGGTTGACCAGAAAGGCGTTCGAGGCCTCTTCCACCACCCGGTGTTGGCGATAGACCGACTGCACCGAAATGCCCAAGGGCAGGGTTTCGCGCAGCTGCTCAAGCCGGGCATCGACGCGTTTGCCGACCTCGACGATGTTCTCGGTGGCGATCCCGGCCACGCCCAGCGTGAAAGCCTCGGTGCCGTTGTGGCGCACGATCAGGTCGGGGTTCGCTTCGGGGCCGCGATAGATATGCGCGAAATCGGTGAGGTTGACGATTTGCCCGCCAATGCCGATCGACAGCGCCGCAATTTCGGACACGCTGTCCGAGCCCGAAGGCCGCTGGATCAGCATGCGCCCGTCGCTGTTTTGCAAGGTGCCGCCATCGACGATCTCGTTGGCGCTGGCCACGGCCCCCAGCAGCGCGGTGGGCGGAATGCCCAGGGTGGTGCTCAGCGCCGGGTCCGGCTCGACATAGATCACCTCGTCCGGGACGCCGGACAGGGCGACATCGGCCACGCCATCGACGGCCAGAAGCTCGCGCCGCAGATAGGTCGAAAGGCGGTTGATTTCGGCGTCGGAAAAGCCCGGTGCGGTCACGGCATAGTAAAGCCCGTAGACGTCGCCGAAGCTGTCGTTGACGAAGGGCCGCGTGGCCCCTGCGGGCAGGGCCGCTTCGCCCACGCGGTTGCGCAGCTTGGTCCAGATCTGCGGCAGTTCCGTGCCGTCGTAGGTGTCCTTCATGTTCACCGTGATCCACGATAGGCCGGGCTGGTTCATCGACTGGATGTCCTTGACCTCGCCCATCTTCTGGATCTGGGATTCCAGCGGTTCGGTGACCTCCAGCGCCACTTCCTCGGCCGAGGCGCCGGGGTATTGCGTGACCACAACAGCGGTCTTGATGGTGAAGGCCGGGTCCTCAAGGCGGCCGAGCGAGGCAAAGCCCCAGATGCCGCCCAGCAGGCAAATCAACATGACGATCCAGGTGTAGACCGGGCGATCGATGGAGAAGCGTGCAATATCCATCGGTTCAGTCTTCGAAGCCGGTGAAGCGGCGCACTTGCGCGCCGTCAGACAGTTGCGCGCCCCCGATGGCGACGACCTCTTGCCCCGGTTGCAGCCCGGCGGTGACCTCGACCGTGCCGCGATCCGTGGGCGAGATCTCGACCGGCGTGGCGCGGACCGTCCCGACTTCGGCGCCCGCAGGCTCGAACAGCATGACACGGGGGCGATCGTCGTTGCCGATCACGATGGCCGAGGCTGGCAGGACGATCTGCCCGGCCCCGGTGGTAAGGCGGGCGCTGACCTTGGCGGAGGCGCCGGGCAGAATGGTGATGTCCTCGGGCGGCTCCATGCCAAGGGTCAGCCGGTAGGTCTGGCCGACCTCGGCGGTTTCGGCGTTGTATTCGCGGATCTCTAGCGGGAAGATCCGGTCACTGGCGGGAAACTCTGCCGTAAGGGTCAGGGCAGGGTCCTGCAGCGCGCGATGGAACAGCGTCTCGGGCACGTCGATCTCGATCCTCAGATCGGACATATCGTGCAGGCGCACGACGGGGGTTCCGGCGCTGACCGTGGAATAGTTCGGCACCAGTCGGCGGGCCACGATGGCGTCGAAGGGCGCGTGCAGGGTCGCGTTGCGCAGCGCGCGTTCGGCGTTCTGCTGCGCGATCATGGCCAGTTCCACCTGCGTCTCGGCGTCTTCGAGATTGGATTCCGAGACCGCCGACCCCACGAGTTGCTGGTAGCGGTCCAGGGTGCGCCCCACCGCGGCGGCGCGCGCGTCGGCCTCTTCAAGGGCCAACTCGAAGGGCTCAAGGTCCATGGCCGCGACCAGACCGCCCTTGGGCACCTCGGCGCCTTCCTCGACCGGGAAGGTCACGACCTGTCCGGTCACCTGAAAGGGCAGATCGACGGTTTCGCGCGCCACGACCTTGCCGAAGAAAACCCGGTGCAGATCGCCCGCGCCCGCGGTGACTTCGGTCAGTTTGGCGACCGGCGTCTCGGCCTGAACCGGCGCGGTCGCAAGGCCCAAGGCCAGTGTTGCGACAAGCGCCGCGATCCCCAGCCGGGCGGCCAGCGGGCGAGAGGCAGGGCGGATCGGTAAGATCATCGGGACGGTCCTTGTTCAGGGGCATTCAGTTGGTTCGCGGCGGCAAGGCAAAGCTGGCGCAGCGTGGCGAGTTGGGTCAAAAGGTGGTCGCGATCTTGCGCCGCAATCGCGGCGGCTTTGGAGGCGCGCTGCACGAAATCCGACAAAGAGGCGACATCGACGCCCGCCTTGCCGAGCTGCGGCGCGTAGGGGGCAAGGATGTCCGCGATCACGCGCCGGAACTGGGCGTGCGTGGCCTCGACCTCTTGCTTGCTGCTGGCGTGGACGCCATCGATGAAATCTTCCGCATTGGGCATCGCACTGACCATGTCGAAGCCCGCGATCACGGTCTGCTCGAACACCAGATCAAGCTGCGCCCCCAGCGTGGGGCACGCCGGGCGGTGCGCGTCGATCTCGGCCAGCGCACGCGCGGTAAAACTGCGGATCAGGGCGCGCAGAATGTCATCCTTGTTGCGGAAATTGTTGTAGAAGGTCTGACGCGACACGCCGGCCTCTTCGCACAGGTCGCTCATGTTGGTGCGCTTCACGCCGTAGCGCGAAAACACCCGCATCGCCGCCTCAAGCAGGGCCTGTTCTGTTTCGTTCATCGGTTGATCCCGCGAGTCTCTGCTGCGCGCTTTTGACAGATGAACGGAAATTGTCAATTTGAAAATCGCGTGCGCGGTCCAGTCGGCCGCGGGGTGGATCAGGTCCCCCGCTGGAACAGGCCAAGCCCGTCGCCGTCCAGATGTTCGATGCGAAGCGCCTTGGCCGCGCCCGGGGTGGCTTGCAGGAACTCCACCCGCGACACCGAGCCCGCGGGTTGGTTTTCCGTCACCGGATGGGCCACAAAGGTATCTCCGTCCCAATGCTGCAAGGGTAATTCCCGGCGCTGCGGCCCCAGCCGCAGAACAAGGCACCCGCCCGATACCGCGACCGATACGGGGCCGAAATAGCTGTTGTCGTAGGTGCCGACATAGCGGTCATCCGGCCCGGCCGGGGCAGGGTCGGCCGGGGGGGCTGCGCCCACAAGATCGCCCACGGGGGCCGACAGCGGGGCCATGAAGGGCGCATAGGTGGCCAGCCAGTCGCGGCTGTCCGCCCCAAGCTCGGCCCGGTCCAGAAAGCTCGCCGTGATGGCTTCGGCTGCGCCGGTCGGGGGGGCGTTGGTCAGGACGACGATGCCCAGCCCGAGGTCGGGCAGCATGGCAAGGCTCGTGGACGCGCCAAGGGCGAAGGCCCCCGAATGGCTGAGCGACACCCGCCCCGAGGGGCGCGTATCCACGTTGAAGCCGAAGCCATAGGCCCCCGGACGGGCGGAAACATCCATCTGCGCCCCGCGCAGCACCTGCGCGGTGATGGCCGGCAAAAGCGCCTCTTCAGAAATCAGGCGCCCCTGTCCGGACATGCCCCGCCCCAGAACCATCGCCATCCAGCGGGCCATGTCGCGCGCGCTGGAACTCACCCCGCCTGCCGGGCTTTGTGCGTCGGGCTGGCGCGTATCGGCCACGGCGTAGCCCTCGGCGGTCGCCACATGGCTCGACGCGCGATTGGCCCGCGCCATGTAGTCGGCATGCCGTGAGCTGGTGTCCGCCATGCCCAGCGGCCCGTAAAGTGCGGTCTCGGACAGGCTGGCCCAGTCCATGCCGGCGGCGGTGGCGACAGCCTCGGCGGCGGCGGTCAGGCCGAAATTGGTATAGGCATAATCCGTGCGGAACGCGCCTTTCGGCAGCAGGGCGAGCCGGTCGAGCACCGTGGCGCGGTCAAAGCCGATATCTTCCAGATCGTCCCCGGCGTGATCGGGCAGGCCCGAGCGATGGGCGTAAAGATCGCCGATGGTGACGTGTTCGCTGATCCAGCCCTCCCCCAGATCGAACGTGGGCAGGGCATCGCGGATCGGGCTGTCCCAGCGCACAAGGCCCGCATCCACCTGTGTGGCGACGACGGTGGCACCGACCGGTTTCGAGACCGAGGCGAGGAGGAAAACCGTATCGGGATCAACGCGCTCCGGCTGGCCCACCACGCGCGCGCCAAAGCCGCGGGCATAGAGGGTGCGCCCGTCATGGACGACCGCGATGGCCAGACCGGGAATGCCGGTGCGCGTGAGGATGTCCTGTGCCAGATCGTCCAGCGTCGCAACCGCCGCCATGATCCGCGCCTCCGGCACGGGCAGAAGCACCGCCATCGGGGGCGGGGTCGCCGGATCGGGCAGGACGAGGGGCGGCAGAGCTTCGGCCTGTGCGGCACCGGGCAGGGCGCCGCATAGCAGCGCGGCGAGCAGCACAGCGCCGGCGAACCGCCCGCGCGCAGCACCCCTCCTACCCGCACGGGGGCGGCGCACGGGGTCCATCTTTGTCGGTTCCGGTGTGCCGCGCAGCTTCATGGTTTCGGCTCCCTGTCTTCTGTGGCGGGCAAAAACATGCCCGTGCAGTGTGACAGAAGCCGTGCAAATTGGAAGTGCCGCATCACAGCGGGGGCCGGTTGTCCCCTGCTGAGCCAACTGGCAAACCGACGGTGTCGGCCCCCGGCCTTTGGCGTTAGACCCGCTTTTCGCCCGCTTCGATCCGCAGGGAAAACAGGTTTTCGCGCGGGGCGAGGGGGCAGATCGCGTGGTCGGTGAAGGCGCAGGGCGGATTGACCGCGCGGTTGAAATCGACCACCACGCTGTCTTCCGTCACCTCTTCGCCGAAGACGAACCGCATGTCGCCATAGGTCTCATCGAGTGAGGTGAGGTCGCGGAAGATGAATTGCGGCCGCTCGGGTGTGCCATAGGTGGCAAGCATGCAGACCTCTTCGCCGCCCAGTTCGAACCGCGCCCTGTGGGTCACGGTGGCCTTGGTTGGCACGCCGATCACCGTATCAAGGGTGATGGTCATCGGCTCGGGCAGAGCTTCCAACTTTGCGGTGATGCGCAGGGCGGGGTCTAGGGCATAGAACGGGATCGGTTTCAGCGCGGCCTCGGTGTCGTGTTCGGTGTCGCGGATGCGCAGGGCGCGGCGGGCGTTTGGGGCGGTGATCTCAAGCAGGAAGCGGCCCGCACGCCAAGCCATTGGTCCCGCCGCCTTGTCGATCGCCACCGGATCTCCGTCGGCGGGCGTGAACGTGCCCTTGTCATCGCCGTTGAACGTCAAGGTCCCCAGACGCGCAGGCCCGACCGGCAGCCGGACGTCGCACTCCGCAGCGCTGCCGATGGTGTAGGTTCCGTCCTCGACCCACCAGCGCCCCAGCAGGTTGAGCCAGCCGTCCTCGGCCTTGAGCTTGGCGAGGCGGGTTTCGAACCATTGGGCGTGGGCGTCTTTGAAGTCTTGCGAAACGGTCATGTCTTATCCTTTGAGATCAGGGGGCGACGGGCATCCGCGGAATGCTGTCCAGCAGGCTGCGCGTATAGGGGTGTTGCGGGGCGTTCAGGATTGTCGCGGTCTCGCCGGCTTCGACGATGTGGCCGCGGTCCAGCACGACGATCCGGTCGCAGAGCGCGGCGACCACGCCCATGTCATGGGACACGAACAGCATGGTCATCCGCTCGGAGATCTCTTCGAACAAATCGACAACGCGCACGCGGGTGGAGAGATCCAGCGCGCTGACCGCTTCGTCCGCAAGGATGAGCTCGGGGCGGGAGACGATGGCGCGGGCGATGGCGATGCGCTGGCGCTGCCCGCCGGAGAACTGGTGCGGGTGGCGGTCCAGCGTATCGGGGGAAAGGCCGACGGCGGCGATGGCCTCTTGCGCCATGGCCAGATGATCCCCGGGCACCTTGAGCGAGCGCAGCGGTTCGGTCACGATCCGGCGGATGCGATGCGCGGGGTTGAGCGAGGAATAAGGGTCCTGAAACACAGCCTGCACCCGCTTGCGATAGGCGCGCATGGCGGGGGCGTCCCGCGCTTCAAGCGGGGCACCGTCAAAGAGGATACGGCCGGTCTGCGGGCGTTCTAGCCCCAGCAAAAGCCGCAGCAGCGTCGATTTGCCCGAGCCGCTTTCGCCCACCAGCCCGACATTGGACCCACGCGGCACGGTGAACGAGATATCTTCCAGGACGCGCTGGCCCTTGCCATAGGAAAAGCCTACGTTTTCAAGCGTCAAAAGGGTCATGGCTGTCCCTCCAGCGCGTGATCGAAGCGCCGCGCGGCGGTGACAAGGGCGCGGGTGTAAGCGTCGCGCGGGCGGGTCAGCACCTGTTGCATCGCGCCGGTCTCGACCGCGCGGCCGTTGCGCATGACCATCACCCGCTCGGCCATCTGGCCCACAACGGCAAGGTCGTGGCTGATAAACAGCAGCGCGATGTCGAGTTCTTCGACAAGCGTGTTGATCAGGCGAATGATCTCGACCTGCGTGGTGACATCAAGGGCGGTCGTGGGCTCGTCGGCGATCAGCAGGCGGGGCTGACAGGCCAGCGCCATGGCGATGGCGACGCGCTGGCGCTGCCCGCCGGAAACCTCATGCGGATAGGCGTCGTAAAGCCTTTGCGGGTCGGGCAGACGCACCTGATCCATAAGCGCGTGAACCTCGCGCCGGACGGCGGTGCGCGTGCTGTCGCGTCCTTCGCGGCGCAGGCGGCGGCGTACCGGCAAGGCGATCTGGCGGCCCAATGGCATCAGCGGGTCCAGCGCGGTCAGCGGTTCCTGAAACACGCTGGCCACGACGCTGCCCCGCAGCCCGCGCAGCTTACGCTCCGGCGCACCGACGATGGCTTGGCCGTCCAATGTGACCTGACCCGTGGCCCGGATCGCGGGCGGCAACAGGCCAAGGACGGCCAGCGAGGTCAGTGACTTGCCCGACCCGCTTTCACCGATCAGCCCGAACCGTTCGCCGCGTCCGATGGAGAAGGACAGATCCTCGACCAGAACCGTCTCGGCAGTGGCCAACGTCAGGGCGTCCACGGTCAAAAGATCAGCCATCATGCGCTCCTCCGGCTTGGGTCGAAGCGGTCGCGCAGACCATCGGCCAGCAGGTTGATCCCGATCACCAGCGCGAAGAGCGCCAACCCGGGGAAGATCGCGCCCCAAGGTGCGGAATAGACCGTGCCCTGCGCCTCTTGCAGCATCCGCCCCCATGAGGCGTTGGGCGGCGGCGCGCCAAGGCCCAGATACGACAGCGAGGCTTCGGCCATCACCGCCAGTCCGAATTGCAGCGCCAGATTGACCGCGAGAAACGGCGCGATGTTCGGCAGGATGTGCCAGATCACGATCACCGGCCAGGACGTGCCGCAGACGCGCGCGGCGGTGATGTAGTCCTGCGATAGCACCTGTTTGGTCAGGATGCGGGTGATGCGCCCGACGATGGGCGACAGCCCGATGCCAAGGGCCAGGATCGCGGTGCTGAGCGAGGATTCCTCGCGCGCGGCGACGACCAGCATGGCCACCAGAAGCGTCGGGAAGGCGATGAGAATGTCGAAGAACGCGGCCAGCGCATCGTCAAGAAACCGCGTGGCGAAGGCGGCCAGAATGCCAGTGATCACGCCGATCACCGCGCCGATGGCCACGGCACCAGCCCCGACAATGAGCGCAATGCGGGCGCCGATCATGAGCTGCGTGAACACGTCGCGGCCCAGTCGGTCCGTGCCCGCCCAATGGGTGGCGTTGGGCGCTTCCAGTCGCCCGCCCGCCATGTCCGACAGCGCGAAAGGTGTCCAGACAAAGGACACAACACCGGCAAGGGTGATCGCCCCCACCAGCACAAGGCTGAGCCAGAGGGTGAGGGTCTTGCCGGTGCGAGCGTTGCTGCGGCTCATCTGCGGGCCCCCTGTCTCAGGCGCGGATCAAGCAGGCGTTGCAGAAGGTCCGCCAGAAAGCCCGTGAGCAGCACCAGCAGCGTGGTGACGATCAGCACGCCCTGAATGCTGGGATAGTCGCGTTGCTGGATGCCCAGAAGCAGCATCGACCCCATCCCCGGAAGGGAGAAGACCTGCTCCACGACGACCGCCCCCAGAAAGGCGGTGGCCAGCTCGATGGCGAGCACCGAGATGACCGGCACCGAGGCGTTGCGGATTCCGTGCCGCATCAGGGCTTCGGCGCGGCTTTCGCCCAAGGCCCGCGCGGTACGCAGGAAGTCGGAATCGAGCACGTCAAGCGTGGAGGCGCGGACATAGCGCATGAGCGATGCGGACATGACGATGGCGATGGTCAGAACCGGCAGCACCATCGCCCGGATTGCGGGGCCGGGGTCGGCATAGCCACGCAGCGGGAAGCCCCCCGACGGCAACCAGCGCAGGGTGAGCGAGAATTCATAAACCAGCAGAATGCCCAGCCAGAACACCGGCACCGCGATCCCGGCCTGCGAGACGATAGAGAGCAACAGGCCATACCAGCGGTCGGCCTTGACGGCGGCCAGAATGCCCAGCGGCACAGCGATCACGAGCGCAAGGAAGAAGGCCGCGAAGGTCAGCGGCAGGGTGACGCTCAGCCGGCGCGAAATCTCTTCCAGGATCGAGCCGCGGGTGACGAAGGAATTGCCCAGATCAAAGGCCGCAAGGTCGCGCAGATAGGTGAGGAACTGCACCCCCAGCGGCTGGTCCGAGCCCAGTTGTTCACGCGCGGCGGCGATCTGTTCCGGCGTCGCGCCGACCCCCACCAGCGCATTGGCCGGATCCCCCGGCAGCAGGCGCAGCAGCACGAACAGCACGATGGCCGCAACGAAAAGGGACAGCAGCAGGATGAACAGCCGCCTTGTGATGTATCCCAGCATGATCTGTTATGCTTCCCTGCGGTAATGGGGCCGCACGCAACCCGCGCGGCCCCCGTGACCGGCCCGTGACAGGCGGCCCTAGTCGGCCTTCTGGATGTCCGAGACGAAGAACTGCGCGTTCAACCCGTTCACCGGATAGCCCGTCACGTTCGATTTCGAGACGACGATCTGCGGATAGAGATAAAGCCACATGCTTGCCGCATCCTGCGCGATGATCTTGTTCGCCTCGGTCAGCATCTCGGTCTGCTCCTCGACCGAGCTGGCGCGTTCGGCCCCGGCGATCAGCTCGACGACTTCGGGGTTGTTATAGCCCCAGTAGAAGTCCGGATTGCCGTAGAACACGATGTCACGATGGTTCACGTGTTCCTGCAAGGTCGCTTCAAAATCCTGCGCCTGATAGATCTTCGTGTACCATTCGTTGGCCGTGATGATGTTGATCTTCACATCGACGCCGACCTTGGCCAGCTCGTTCTGGACGAACTGCGCGACAACCGGATGGGGGTCGTAATCGGGCGTGTCGAGGGTGAAGGAAAAGCCATCAGGGTATCCGGCGTCGGCCAGCATCTGCCTGGCGCTTTCGGGATCGTAGGCGTTCACGTCGGTCAGGTCCACATACCACGGATCGGTGGGCGGCACGAAAGACCCGATGAGCGTACCATAATCGCCCCAGATCGCCTGCAGCAGCTTTTCGTTGTCCACCGCCCGCGCCAATGCGGCGCGCACCTCCACATTGTCGAACGGGGCGACGCGGTCGTTATAGGCCAGCAGCTCTTTGGTGGTGGACGCACCCTCGGCCACGGTGAAATCGGGGTTGTCGGTGAACAGCGACAGCGCGTCAGGGCTTTGCACCGAGGTGATGATGTCGACGGCACCGGTCAGAAGCGCGTTGTTTTGGGCGGTGGCGTCGGTGAAATACTGGAACATCACCCCGCCATTGCTGGGCGCCTCGCCCCAGTAGTCTTCGAAGGGCACCATGGCGAGGGCCGAGCCGCGACGCCATTCCTGCAAGGTATAGGGGCCGGTGCCGTCCGCGCTGGCGGTGATGTCGCCCGCGTCGTCGTTGACGATCCAGACGTAGGACAGGTTGTAGGGCAGCGAGATCGACGGCGAGGACAGGGTGATCACCACGGTCCGGTCGTCCGGTGTCTCGATGGTTTCAATATTGGCGAGCGTGCGCTTGCGGGAGCTGGCCGAACCTTCCGCGGTCACCCGCTCGATGGAGTTTTTCACGTCCGCCGCGGTGAGCGGATCGCCCGAATGGAAGGTCACGCCCTCTTTCAACGTGAACGTGTAGGTCAGCTGGTCGTCGCTGATCTCATAGCTGTCCACCAGCCTGGGTTCCACGTGGCCCGCGTCGGTCAGCACGAAAAGCCCTTCGTAGACGTTGCCGTTGAAGGCTTCGTTGATGCCCTGACCCGCACCGGCGGTGTTGTCGAGGTTCTGCGGCTCGTAGAGCGAGCCGATGTTGATCACAGCGTCCGGATTGTAATCCTGTGCGAATGTGGCGGAGGCGGAGAGCGCCAGCGCCGAGATCGCCCCCAGCGCGGCCTTGACGGCCCCCGAGTGCAGGGGGCGGCGATTTGGGTGACGGGTCGGTGTAAGCATGGGGATCCCTATTCGACTGTTATGTTGGTCCGGCCAGACAAGAGGCTTGGCCCCCCTTGCGCGAACGCGCGTATGAAACCACGGGCAACGGGGGAGGACAACGTGTGCCGCTGTTGAAGCGAGAAGTTATTTCCCCGCCCTCGCCGTTGTCTGGCGCGAAGGGCTAGCCCGCCAGCCACGACGGTGGGGCCTCGGGCGCGGTGCCTGTGCGGGCGGTGTGGGCGCAATCGGCGAGGGAGCCGAAGCGCACCGCACGGTCGCTGAGGCCGGGGGCGTAGTGGGCGTATTTGCCCGAGTTCGTCATCAACGTGCGGGCCGAGGGCGGGAACACCGGTTCGGAGATCGAACACCAGCAGATGTCGGGCACCACTTGCACGCCCGCAGCGTGTAGCTTGGCGAGGGTGCCGTCAGCCTCGACCTCCGCAAGGGTGTCGCGCCCCAGCGTCACGATCGTCGCGGTGTCGGGGTGGCACCGGTGCCCGTCGAGCAACTCGGCCAGACGGCGCGTCTCGGAGAGCGAGAAATGCGGGCTGCCGAAGGCGACAAGGTCCACCTGTGCGGGACCTGCGTTGAATTGCGCCCAGACGCGGGCAAGGTCTTCGGAGGTGACCGAGGTTCGCGTCGCGTTCGCGGCGACCCTGTGGGCTTCGGGGGTGTGGCCGGCGACGTGCAACATGGGCGCGGCCGAGGTCGTGCCGAAGGCCGCACAGAGCGCCTTGAGGTCGTCGTCCGTGGCACTCAGGTGCTCCAACCCGGTCAGAAGCGGGATCCGGTCGGGCGCGTGCAGGCCCGCCAGATAGCCCAGCATCGGCCAGAGCGCATCGTCGGCCTCCTCGGGCGGGGTGACGTCGATGACCAGCGTCGCGTCGCGGTTCTCGTCAAGATAGGGCCCGGCCAGCGGTGCCCGTCCGGTCAGCGCGATGCACAGATCGAAGAAATCCGGGTGCTTCTCGGTGCGGGCGGACAGCACCGAATTGGCGTAGATCACAGCGTTGGATTCCGACCATGCGATGACCTCACCGGCCTTGGGCGTCGTGTCCAGAAGATAGGGGGCGCAGGTGAAGCTGGGGCGCGCGCCCATTGTCACATAGGCATCGGCCAGCGCCTGCGCCGGGCGACCGAAGTCCGGCGGCACGCCCTGTGCCCGCCAGTTGCCATGATCGACCGAAATGGCGTTCATCGTCGTCGGCACGCGCACCTGCGCACCCATGTCCGCGACCTTCTGGGCGAAGCGCAGGTTGGCGGGGCTGGCGTAGATGCAGCCGTCGATATGCACCTGCGAGACGTCGATCAGGCGCGGCGCGCCTTGCAGATGGGCCATCGTTTCGATGATCTGCATGGCCATGCGCAACGCCGGATCGTCGCCGTCGCGCATGGCAAGATCGGCGTCGGAGAGCGCAAGATCGCCGCTGAGAGGCGCGAGCGGAATGGTCAGCTCCGGCGCGGTGATGGCCTCGGGCGTGATCTTGGCGATCGGGGCGGCGGCGAGGGCCGCGTAGTCCGCGGCGGGCAAGCGGATCACCGGAAGGGTCAGCCCGAAGAGCGCCTTTGCGACCAGCGCGCCAAGGGTCAGGACGTTTTCCTCTTCACGAAAGATCAGGGCGGCGGGGGCGTGGGCGTTCTGGATCAGCTCCAGCAGCACGCCCGAGCCGGTGCAAGAGCCGCGGGTGGTGGGCATCATCACGATCCGGCCGGCGAAGGATGTGCCATGCAGCGGGTGGTGCGCGTCGATCACCACGCTGGTGGCGGGATCGATGCCGCCCCAGAACGACAGACCCTCTTCGCTGGCCAGAACAGGGGCTTCGGCGTGACCGGGAAGGATGCAAAGACCGCTCATGAAGGTGCCTCCGTCGGGGGTGAGGGCAGGCGACGCATGGTCGCCGAAAGGGGGCGGCCCGCCGCTGGCGCGGCAGGCCGCCCCGGGGATCATTCGCGGATGTTCGACAGGAACTTCTGCGTTTCGGGGTGCTTTGGCGCGCGGAAGAACTCATCCGATGGGGCGATTTCCGCCATCACACCTTGATGGAAGAAGGCCACGCGGTCCGAGACGTCGCGCGCGAAGGCCATTTCGTGCGTCACGCAGATCATGGTCATGCCGTCATCGGCGAGCATTTTCAGCGTGTCCAGAACCTCGCCCACAAGCTGCGGGTCAAGGGCCGAGGTCACCTCGTCGAAAAGCATGTATTCGGGCGACATCGCCAACGCGCGGGCGATGGCCATCCGCTGCTGCTGGCCACCGGACAGACGGCCCGGATAGACGTTGATCTTGTCGCCAAGGCCGACGTTCTCAAGCTGTTGGACGGCGATTTCCTCGGCCTGTTTCTTGCCCATGCCCAGCACCTTGCGCGGGGCCAGCGTCACGTTGTCCAGCACGGTGAGGTGCGGGAAGGCGTTGAACTGCTGGAAGACGATGCCGATCTTGCGGCGCAGCTTGTTGAGGTCGGTCGATTTGGCGTGCACCTCGGTCCCGTCCACGAGGATCGCGCCCGAGTTGATGGGCTCAAGCCCGTTGATGCAGGTCAGAAGCGTCGACTTGCCCGAACCGGACCCCCCGATCACCGAAAGCACCTCGCCTTTCTCGACCGTCAGATTGATGCCCTTGAGCACCTCCAACGTGGCAAAGGATTTGTGAACGTCTTTAATCTCAATCATTGGACCACCGTTTTTCCAAGTATCCACCCAGACGGGCGATCGGGAAGCTGATGACGAAGTAGAACAACCCGCCGATGGTCAAAAGCAGCAAAGGCTCTTGCAGGCGCGTGATCAGAATCTGCGTCGATTTCAAAAGTTCGGTCACCTGCACCACATAGACCAGCGCCGAGTCCTTCATGACCCCCAGCGCAAGGCCGATCCAGCTGGGCAGGGCCACGCGGGTGGCCAGCGGGGCCACGATGTAGCGCATGTCCTGAAACCAGTTCAGACCCAGCGACCGGGCGGCCCGGCGGGTGGTGGCGGGCACCGCTTCGATGCCGCCGCGCACGATTTCGGCGCAATAGGCGGCGGTGTAGAAGGTCAGCACGCCGCAGGCGACGGTGAAGCCGGAGATCTGCAGCCGCAGAACGATCCCCACGAAGGCGTTCACCAGCACAAGCTGGATCAGCAACGGGATCGAGCGGAAGATATCCAGCACGAAGGTGATCGGCGCCGCCCACCACGGGCCGACCTGATAGCGCAAGACACCGAAGAAGATGCCCAGCAGGGTGCCAAGGAACACGGAAATGGCCGTGACAAGGATGGTGATCCATGCGCCCTGCGCAAGGAACAGCAGGTCATTGACCGAAATCGAAGTATCAAACATCTGCGGGCCCCCTTAATACCGGAACAGGCGGGCTGCGATCAGCCGGGCGCCCAGATTGATGACCTTGACGATGATGTAGAAGATCACACCGGCAATCGCGAACAGCTCGAACGTGCGGAAGGTCAGCGCGTTGAGGTCCTGTGTGACGCCGTAAAGATCGGCGTTCATGCTGACGGTGACCCCCAGCGACGTCATGAGCACGGCCCAGACCATCTGGTTCGTCATCGGCAGGAACGAGATCCGCAGCATCTGTGGCAGCACGACCGTGCGGAAGGCCATGATCGGCGGCATGCCAAGGGACCGGGCCGAGCGGGTCTGCGTCTCGGGGATGGCTTTCAGCGCACCGCGGAAGTTCTCGGACAGGTAGCCTGCGTTGTTGAAGGTGATCCCGATCAGAAGCGACATGAACGGACTGAAGTGGATGCCGAAGCTCGCCACGCCGAAGTGCGCCATGTAGATCTGGAACAGGGCCGGGGTGTTGCGCGCAATCTCGATCCAGGTGACCGCGACTGCATTCAGAAACTTGTTACCGGACAATCTGAAGCCGGTCAGGATGATGGCGATCAGGATGCCAAGCACCATCGACATGATGGCGACCTGCATCGTGACAAGGGCGCCTTCAAGCATTTGTGGAAGTCGGGCAAGTGCCTGATTCCATTGGAATGTATAGGAGAACATCGCGCCTCTTACTCGCCAGGGCTGAAGGCGCGCGCGACCCTAGCCGCGCGCGCCGTTAAGGGATCTTAGCGGTAGACGTTCTGGATCGTCAGATCCGCAGGCTCACCTTCGCCGATCCACTTCGCATAGAGTTCAGCGTAACGGCCGGTGCGGACCTGCTGGTTCACGAAGAGGTCGAGGTAGTTCAGCAGGCCGTATTCCTGACGCATGGTGAACAGGGCCACGTAGTCGGGCACCATCGGTGCCTTGTCGACGATGACGAGGCCGGGGAAGTTGCCGGAGTTCACGTTAGCTTCTGCCACTTCAACGGTGGAGACGGTCGCATCGATCTGGCCCTGGCTCAGCGCGAGGAAGACGTCAGCCTGCGTCTGGTAGGGGCGCAGCTCGCCTTCGCCCCATTCTTCGATCTGGCCTTCGATCCAGATCGCTTCATAGGTGCCGGCGGTGGCGCCGATGGTCTTGCCCTTCATGTCTTCCCAGCTTTCCATGGCGGCGTCTTCGTTGCCGACAACGGCGTTCTCGAACGCGTAGTAGGGGATCGACATGCCGACGGTCTTGGCCCGCTCAAGCGTGTCCGAGGTGGAGGCCACACCGACGTCAACGCGGCCGGACATCAGCGCGGGGATCCGCTCGGGGAAGGGGGTGTCGACGATTTCGGCGGTCACACCAAGCGCGTCGGCCAGGTCGTTGCAGTAGTCAACGTCGAAGCCCGCAGGCTCGTTGTTTTCGTCGCGCATGCCCATGGGCGGGAAGTCCAGCGTGATCGCGCAGCGCAGGGTGCCCGAGCTGATGATGTCGTCCAGCATGTCGGCCGAGGCCGCCGTGCTCAGGCTTGTCGCGGCAACCAGGCCGCCAATCAAAAGAAATTTGTTCATAGGTCTCTCTCCCTTTTCAGTGCTCATCGATCATGTCGAACATTTTCGAATCCCGATCGCCCAGACTATGAGTTTGCAAAAGCAATCCCGCAACCAAAAAATATTTTTAGCATGCAAAATGTATACAAAGGACAGGCCGGGCGCCCGTTTCAGGGTGCGCCCGGGGGATGATGGGGCGGTCAGGGCAACGGGAGGCTGTCAGGCCTGCGTCGCACGCTCCCCGCCCAGCTCCGTGATCCGGTCATACAGCGCGCGGGGGATGCTGACGCCTGTGTTCTGCGTGCGCGCCCGCGTACCATAGCGCTGTTGCGATGGCAGCCGCGCGCCCTGGTCGGTGAAGGCGGCGAACAGTGCCTCGGCCCGGGCCTCGTTCAGGGCCGGATCGTCCCCGCCCAACAGCGCCGGATCGAAGGCCACGATCAGCTCCCCATGACAGGGGGCGGCCTTTTCGCCCGCGTCGAACTCCATCGAGTCGCGGCTTGTCATATCACCGATCAGCGGGCCTGCAAGCAGTTCGATCATCGTGGACAGGGCGGTGCCCTTGTGCCCGCCAAAGGTCGTCATCGCCCCGGCCAGAACCTCGGCCGGCACGGTTGAGGGGTTGCCCTGTTCGTTTAGCCCGCAGCCTTCGGGCAACGTTTCGCCCTTGGTCCCGGCCATGGCAATGTCGCTGCGGGCCATGGCACTGGTGGCGAAGTCGAAGACGTAGGGGTTCTTGTCCGCACGGGGCCAGCCGAAGGCCAGCGGGTTGGTCCCCAGCACCGGCTTGATCCCCCCGAAGGGCGCGACCCAGGCGTGGCTGGGCGTCATGGCGAGCGCGGCCAGCCCGCGGCGTGCGAGCGTCTCGACCTCGGGCCAAAGGGCGGAGAAGTGGAAACAGTTGTTGATCGCCAGCACCGCAACGCCCAGCGCCTTGGCCTTCTCTTCAAGCAGCGGCAGGCCGCGCTCGAAGGCGGGCAGCGAATAGCCGAAGCCCGCGTCGACGCGCACCACGGCGGCGGAGGGCTCGGAGACTTCGGGCTCGGCCTGCAGGTTGAAATTGGCGCTTTCGATGGTCATCACGCAGCCCGGCAGCCGCAACAACCCGTGCGAGGCCCGCCCGTCGCGTTCGCACAGGGTGATGGTCTCGGCCACGGGGGCGGCCTGTGTCTCGGTCAGGCCCGCCTTGCGCAGGACCGACAGGGCGAGGGCGCGGACCTCCTCTAGCGAGAGGTCGACTATGTCAACAGCGGGGGGTGTGTTCTCAGCCACGGTGTCATCCTTGCAACTGTCAAAGGGGAGCCATGGGGCGATTTGCGCCCGTCGCCCCAAGCCTGCCGATCATTCCCCGTGGCCGCAACCCGATAAGCCGCGACCGAAGGGCGCGGGTGGGGTGGATCGGGTGGCATGCGCTGGGGCTAGGCGTCCGGCTGGTCTTCCACCACCGCGACAAGGGCGATGAAGTCCCCCATTTTGACAAGGCCGGGCACATGTCGCGCGGTCAGAAGCCCGTCGCGCCGCGCGGTGCAGATCGCAGGTGCCTCACCGCTGCGGTCGGCGGGCCAGATCCGGGCCACGGGCTGGCCCGCACGCAGGGTGTCGCCCAGATCGACAAGGTATTCTACCAGCCCGCTGCGCTCAGCGAAGGTGAAACAGGTCTCGTCCGGCATGTCGAGGTGCACGGTCTCATCGCGCTGCAACGCGCCCTGCTTTATGCCCGCATGCACCAGAAGGTTGTGGATGCCCTTGCGCGCGATGGCGATGCTGCGGGCCGTGGCGGTGCCCGCGCCGCCCAGCTCGGTGGTCACGAAGACCTTGCCCTGTCTCTCGACCTCAGTGTCGAACATGCCCACGTTGTCGATCTCAAGCATCCGCACGGAATAGGGCGCGTTGAAGGCCTGCATCGCGGCCATGCAGGCGGCCTCTTGCTTTTTGTCGTCCAGCACGTGGGCGGCGGCGAAGGGCAGGAAATCCAGCGTGCGCCCGCCCGAGTGGAAGTCGAGCACGATGTCCGCGCGGGGCACCAGTTCGGTCGCGATGTAGTGGCAGATTTTCTGGGTGACTGTGCCATCGGGTGCGCCGGGGAAGCTGCGGTTCATGTTCGCCCCGTCCACCGGAGAGCAACGCGTGCCAGCCGCGACCGCGGGCGTGTTCATCATCGGCAAGATGATGACTCGCCCGGTGATCTCTTCGGGTTGAAGCGAGGTCGCGAGGTCCTGCAGGGCAATGGGCCCTTCGTATTCGTCGCCGTGGTTGCCCCCGGTCAGCAGCGCGGTCGGTCCGTCGCCCTTGGCGATCACCGTGATCGGGATCATCACCGACCCCCACGCGCTGTCGTCACGGCTGTAGGGCAGTTTGAGGAATCCGTGGTACACGCCTTGGGCGTCCAGCGGGATGGTGGGCGTGATGGGATTGCGGCTCATGCTTTCACCCAGAGGTCGCGCGGCGTCTTGCACAGACATTCGTGCCCCGTCTCGGTGATCAGGATCGGCTCGGTGATCTCAAGCCCGCCGTCATCCAGCCAGAGGGCGGGCATGAAATGGAAGGTCATGCCCGCCTCAAGCACCGTGGTGTCGCCGCGCCGGAACGAGATCGTGCGCTCGCCCCAGTCGGGCGGGTAGCTGATGCCGATGGCATAGCCGCAACGGCTGTCCTTCTCGAAGCCCGCCTTGTTGAGCGTTGCGTTGAAAGCATTGGCGATGTCCTGCGCCTGCTTGCCCGGCTTGGCCTGCTCAAGCCCCGCGTCGATGGCGTCGAGCACGGCCGCTTCAGCGTCACGGTATTTCTGCGGCACCTTGCCCAGAAACAGGGTGCGCGACTGCGGGCATTGATAGCGGCGGTGCGCGCCTGCGATCTCGAAGAAGGTCGCCTCGCCGGTCTGCATCGGCCGGTCGTCCCACGTCAGGTGCGGCGCGGTGGCGTCCATCCCCGAGGGCGCCATGGGCACGATGGCGGGATAATCGCCCCAATAGCCGTCGCGCCCGCGAATGCCGGTGGCATAGATTTCGGCGATCAGCTCGTTCTTGCGCAGGCCCGGTTCGGCGATCTCGAAAATGCGGTCGTGCATGGCTTCGGTGATGCGGGCGGCGCGGCGCATGTATTCGATCTCGCGCTCGGATTTCACCGCGCGTTGCCAGTTCACCAAGCCGGTCGCGTCGTCCAACGTCGCCTTGGGAAGGGCCGCGCTCAGCTCCGCGTGCGCCTTAGCGGAATAATAGTAGTTGTCGAGCTCGACGCCGATCCGCGCCGCCTCAAGCCCTGCTTCGGCCAGCAGAGCGCCAAGATCGGCCATCGGGTGCTTGTCGGGGTTCTGCACGAAGGTGTCGTCATAGCCGCGGATCTGGTCGTCGCTGTCCATGAAGACCGTGCGCCGCGCCCCCAGCGCGTCCATCGCACGGCCCCACCAGATCGGGTCGCCGTCATGGGTGAGCACTACGCCTTGAAACACGTAGAACGACCACCCGTCATAGCCCGTGAGCCACGACATATTGGACGGATCAGTGACAAAGATCGCATCCAGCCCCCGTTTCGACATGGCCGCGCGGGTCTTGGCGATGCGGCGGCGGTATTCGTCGGTGGTGAAGTTCTTTTGATAGGTCGTCATGGTCCAGCCTTTGAAAGTGCACGTCGCGGGACGGAAGGGGGGCGGCGAGGGTGGGGCGTCCGGTCAGCCGGTCCCGCAACTGTCGGTGGTTTCGCGCGGCG
Source organism: Thalassorhabdomicrobium marinisediminis (assembly GCF_003072065.1). GTDB lineage: Bacteria > Pseudomonadota > Alphaproteobacteria > Rhodobacterales > Rhodobacteraceae > Octadecabacter > Octadecabacter marinisediminis. The sequence goes on along the minus strand of NZ_QCYG01000003.1, from coordinate 286,293 downwards.
CGTATCGGCCGTTTGCGTCGTCACGCGGGCCGATCCCGACCTTTCGCACCCGCGCACGCTCGCACCTTGCGGCCGGTGCGTGGGCAATTGACACCCCGTTCCGCGTGTCGGACATGGGGGTTATGAACATGCACCGGCTGGACAAGATCGACATCGCCCTGCTGGCCGAGCTGGCCCGCGACGGACGGCTGAGCAAAAGCGCGCTGGCGCGGCGCGTGGGGCTGGGGCCGACGTCGTGTTGGGAGCGGATGAAGCGGCTGGAAGAGGCCGGCGTCATCACCGGTTACCGCGCCGAGTTCTCGTTGCGGGCGATTGGCCCCTCGGTGACGGTTTTCGTCATGGTCGAGCTGGATGCGCACAAGGCGCAGAACTTCGACCGCTTCGAGCGCGAGATCGCCCGCCATGACGAGATCACCGGCTGCTGGGCCATCGGCGGCGGCTATGACTACCTTATGCAGGTCGTCACGCGGGACATCGACAGCTATCAGGCGTTGATCGACACGGTGCTGGAACAGCGGGCCGGCGTGTCGCGCTATTTCAGCTATATCGTGACGAAACCGGTCAAGGACGCGCCGCCGCCCTTCGACAGTCTTTCGCAAAGCTGAACGCCGCGCCGAAGAACTTTCGGGCAAAGCGGCAAACGGCTGAAAAAGTTTCGCGCCGGTCGCGGCTACCCTTCGGCAACCCTCAAGTCGACGACGGAGCAGCCCATGACCGCGCAGCGCAGCAATGACCAACTCACCCAGTGGGATCACGACCACTTTTTCCACCCCTCGACCCATCTGGGGCAATTCGCCCGGCGCGAGGTGGGCAACCGCATCGTGCAAACGGCCGAGGGTGTGCATATCACGGATCGTGAGGGGCGCAGCTCGCTCGATGCGTTCGCGGGGCTTTACTGCGTGAACGTGGGCTACGGGCGCCCCGAGATTGCCGAAGCCATCGCCGAGCAGGCGCGCGAGCTGGCCTATTATCACTCCTATGTCGGGCACGGCACCGAAGCCTCGATCGCCCTGTCGCGGATGATCGCGGAACGCGCGCCCGAGGGGTTAAACCACGTCTATTACGGCATGTCCGGATCGGACGCGAACGAGACGAACATCAAGCTTGTCTGGTACTACAACAACATTCTGGGCCGTCCGGAGAAGAAAAAGATCATCTCGCGCTGGCGTGGTTATCACGGGTCCGGCTTGATGACCGGCTCGCTGACCGGGTTGGAATTGTTTCACAAGAAGTTCGATCTGCCGCTCAGTCAGGTGATCCACACCGAAGCGCCTTATTATTTCCGGCGCGAGGATCGCGCGCTCAGCGAAGCGGCCTTCAGCGCGGAATGTGCCGAAAAGCTTGAAGCGCTGATCCAGCGCGAAGGGCCAGACACCATCGCCGCCTTCATCGGTGAACCTGTGCTGGGCACGGGCGGCATCGTGCCCCCGCCCGAAGGCTATTGGGACGCGATCCAGAAGGTCCTGCGCAAGCACGACATCCTGCTGATCGCCGATGAGGTCGTGACCGGGTTCGGGCGGCTGGGCACCATGATGGGGTCGGATCACTACGGGCTGAAGCCGGACCTGATCACCATCGCCAAGGGGCTGACCTCAGCCTATGCGCCGCTGTCGGGCTCCATCGTGTCCGACCGGATGTGGGAGGTGCTGGAGCGCGGCACCGACGAATTCGGCGCCATCGGCCACGGTTGGACCTATTCCGCGCATCCCATCGGGGCGGCGGCGGGGGTGGCGAACCTGAAGCTGCTGGACAGTCTCGACCTTGTGTCAAACGCGGGCGAGGTGGGTGGCTACCTCAACCGCGCGATGGCCGAGGCGCTGGGCGATCACGCCAACGTGGGCGAGATCCGGGGCGAGGGGATGCTCTGTGCTGTAGAACTGGTCAAGGACCGCGACGACCGCGTGTTCTTCGAGGCCGCCGACAAGGTGGCGCCGCGGATCGTGGCGAAGATGCTCGACCTCGGGGTGATCGCGCGGGCCATGCCGCAGGGCGACATCATCGGCTTCGCGCCGCCGTTCTCTTTGACCCACGCGCAGGCGGAGGAGGTGGTGGCGGCCACCAAGGCTGCCGTGGCCGACGTGCTGGGCTAGACAGGGGCGGCTTGCGTGGCGCACGACCTTCCGTCCCTGATCCGTCTGCGGCATTGGCTGCACGCGCACCCCGAGCTGTCGCGGCAGGAGGGGGCCACCGCCCGCCACCTGCGCGGCTTCCTGCAAGACAGCGCGCCGCCGGACCGGATCGTGCCCCTGCACGGGGCCGGCTTCGCCGCGGTCTATGACGGGCGTGCGGCGGGGCCGACGGTGCTGCTGCGCTGCGAACTCGACGCGCTGCCGATCCACGAGACGAACGCGGATCTGGCCTATCGCTCTATCGTGGACGGGGTCGGGCACAAATGCGGCCACGACGGGCATATGGCCATCCTTGCCGGCGTCGCGCAGGAACTGGCCGCGCGCCCGCTGGCGGGTCGCGTCGTTCTGTTGTTCCAGCCGGATGAGGAGACCGGAACTGGCGCGCGCGACAGTCTGGCGCATCCGAACTTCGCGCAGCTCGCGCCGGATTACGCCTTCGCGCTGCACAACCTTCCCGGGTATCCCGCAGGAGAGGTCGTCTGCCGCGCAGGCACCTTCGCCTCTGAGGTGCTCTATGCGGCGGTCCGTTTCACCGGCAAAGAGGCGCACAGCGCCCAGCCCGAAACCGGCGCCAGCCCCGCCTTTGCCGCCGCGGAACTGACCCTTGCCACCCGCACCATTCAGGCCGCCCACGACCGCCCCGAGGCCTATGCGCTGGCCGTGCCGGTTTTCGCGCGCATGGGGGTCGCCGCTTCGGGCATCAGCCCGGCCGAGGGGGAAGTGCATGTCACCCTGCGCGCGCCCGAGAGCGCCACCGTGGACCAGATGTGGCAAGCCCTGACCGACACCGCCCGCGCGCTTGCCCAGCGGGACGGTCTGGACGTGGCGTTCGAGGTGCGCGAGCATTTCCCCGCCACGCAGAACGCCGAAAGGGCGGTGGCGATGATCGCCCGTGCGGCGGATCAGGCCGGGCTCACATACCGCACCATCGACCATCCGTTCCGCTGGGGCGAGGATTTCGGCGCGCTCATCCGGGACACCCCGGGCGCGATGTTCGGGCTGGGGGCAGGGCAGGGCCGGCCAGACTTGCACCACGCCGATTACGACTTTCCCGATGCGATCCTGCCACAGGGGATCGCGATGTTCATGGCCCTGATTGATGCGGCGCTAAGCTGAACTCGGCACGCGCTCAGGTTGAACATGAATATCCATTCATTTTTTCCTTGTAACGCTTCGGGCGCTGGCTACTATCCGGGTCCAAGGGAGACATTCTAAAATGATCATTCGCATTATCGACAGTGTGAACGAGCTGGTCGGGCGCGTGGTGTCCGTCGTGGCCGTCGTTTTCGCCGCGATCATCATCTACGACGTGTTCATGCGCTACGCGTTGAACGCGCCCACGCGCTGGGCCTTCGATGTGACGAAGATGCTTTACGGGTTCTATTTCGTCCTGCTGGGGGGCTACGCCCTGCGTCATCAGGCCCATGTGCGCGTCGATCTGGTGACCGAGGCCCTGTCGCCCATGGCGCGCCGCATCGTGGAAATCCTTGGTTATCTGATCTTTTTCTTCCCCTTTGCATGGATTTTCATGACCCGCAGCTATGAATTCGCCATGCGGTCCTATGCGCAAGGTGAGACGACCTATGGCTCGGTGCAGCTGCCGGTCTATCCGCTGAAAATGGCGATGGCCCTCGCCGCCGCGCTTCTGATGCTGCAGGGCATTTCGCAAGTCCTGAAGCTTGTTTTCGACCACCGTGAGGATCTGCCCAGTGACGCCTGAACTTATCGCGCTCTCCATGTTCGGCCTGTTGTTGCTGGGCCTGTTCATGGGGCACCCCTTGGCGTTCGTTCTGGGCGGGACGGCGGTGCTGGGCACCCTGATCGCGGGCAAGCCGATGGTGCTGGGCATCGTCATCAACCGAATTTTCGGCGACGTGCTGGACAATTTCACGCTGATCGCGATTCCGCTGTTCATCCTGATGGCGCGGTTCCTGTCCGACAGCGGGGTGACCGACAAGATGTTCGAATCCCTGCGGTTGATGATGTCGAACGTGCGCGGCGGGCTGGCGCTGGCGGTGGTGTTCATCTCGATCCTGCTGGCGGCGACCACCGGCATCATCGGCGCGTCGATCACCGTGATGGGCGTGATGGCGCTGCGTCCGATGCTGCAATACGGCTATTCGCCCACGCTGACCACGGGCGTGATCGCCGCCTCGGGCTGTTTGGGCATCCTTATTCCGCCGTCGATCATGTTGATCCTGATGGCCAGCTATTCGCCCCTGTCCGTGGGCGAGCTGTTCGCCGGAGCGATGATCCCGGGCGTGCTGCTGGGCCTGCTGTACGCGGTCTGGGTGGTGATCGTCGCGGTGGTGCGGCCCGACATGGCCCCCGCGGTCGAGCCGGACGAGAAGATCAGCAAGGCGGCGCTGGCCCGCATGCTGGCGATCGAGGCAGTGCCGCCGCTGGTGCTGATCCTTGGTATCCTTGGCTCGTTGCTGGCCGGGATCGCCACGGCGACCGAAGCCTCGGCCATCGGGGCGGCGCTGGCACTGGTGATCGTGATCCTGCGGCGCAAGTTCACGTGGCGCAGCTTCTATGGCGCCATGCTCGAGACCGGGCGCACCTCGGCGATGATCCTGTTCATCGTGGTCGGCGCGACCGCCTTCACCGGCGTGTTCAACATCACGGGCGGCTTGCGCGCCACGCAGGACATCATCCGCAGCCTGGATATGGAGCCCTGGATGCTGATCGCCATGATGCTGTTCATCGTGTTCATCCTTGGCGCTTTCCTGGACTGGACCGGGATCGTGCTGCTGTCCTTCCCGATCTTCCTGCCGATCATTCAGGAGATGGACGTCAACCTGCTGTGGTTCGTGGTCCTGATGTCGGTGGTCCTGCAGACGTCCTTCCTGACGCCGCCCTTCGGATATGCGCTGTTCTACTTACGTGCGATTGCGCCGGCGTCAGTCAAAACCACCCATATCATCATCGGTGTCCTGCCGTTCATCGGCCTGATCCTGATGATGTGTCTGGCCGTGGCCCTGTTCCCGCAGCTCGTCACCTGGCTGCCGGAAACGCTCTATACCAAATAAAAAAACCCAGAGGAGGTATGACGATGACTTTCAAATCAACCCTTATTGCGGGTGCGGCCTTTGCGGCGGCCCTGTCGTCGCCGGCGGTGGCGCAGGACAGCTGGACCATGACGACCACATGGCCGACTTCGCTCGAGCTGATCGAGATCGACAAGCACTTTGTCGATCTGGCCAACACCTTGACCGGCGACGATCTGACCATCGAATTCTTCGAAGGCGGTGCGCTTGTGCCGGCGGGCGAAGTGTTCGGCGCGGTCGAATCCAACACCATTCAGGCCGGGGCGGACTGGCCGGGCTACTGGGCCGGGCGCAACTCGGCGTTTTCGCCTTTGGCCACGACGGCCAGCCTGTTCAACGCGGTCGACTATGTGAACTGGATCGAACAATGGGGCGGGGCCGATCTTTATAACGAGATCTACGGCAAGTTCGGCATGGTCTATCTGCCCTACGGCGTGACCAACAACGAATCCGGCTTCCGCACCAACCAGAAGATCGAGACGCTTGACGATCTGCAAGGCATGCGCCTGCGCCTGTCCGGTCTTGAGCAGGGGCGCCTGCTTGAGAAACTCGGCGGCAGCCAGGTCTCCATGGCCGGTGGCGAAATCTACCAGTCGCTGGAGCGTGGCGTGATCGACGGGGCGGAATTCTCGACCCCGAACGTCGATTTCTCCGGCGGGTTCCAGCAGGTCACCACCCACTGGGCGACGCCCGGTTGGCACCAGTCCGCGTCGATCTTCGGTGTGATGATCAACAAGGACGCTTGGGACGCGCTGTCGGAAGACACGCAGAACGACCTGAAGGTGGCCTCGCAAGCCACGCTTTTGTGGTCGCTCTCTTTCACCGAGCGCCGCGCGACGGAAGCCTATCAGCAGTTCATCGACGCCGGGATTGAGATCACCCGCTACGACGACGAAACGCTGGCGAAGATTCAGGAAATGGCCAACGAAGTGATCGAGCAGACCGCTTGCGAGAACCCCGATTCCGCGAAGGTCTATCTCAGCCAGCTCGAGTATCTTGAGGATTACGCCAAGTGGCGCGATGCCTCGGCCCCGTTCAACCTGGGCCGCACGCCCAACGGGCCGGACATCGAAGCCATCCGCGCCTGCGCCAACTAAGCGCCGCGCTTGAGATGAAGACAGGCCCCGGACCTCGGTTCGGGGTCTTTTGCATGGGCGATGGTTTGCGGGGCTCAGGGTCCCAAGATCACCCTCGTCCCCCATTGCGCACAGCGGGCCTGCAGGGGGGCGTCCAGCGGCTGATCCGTGAACAGGGCGTCCGCATCGGCCAGCGACGCGATGCTCAACGGGGCCTTGCGCCGGAACTTGTCGTGATCGGCGACGATCATCACCTGTCGCGACCGGTCGATGGCGCGGCGGCTGACCAGCACCTCTTGCTCGTCGAAATCCAGCAGATCGCCGTCGGCGTCTATGGCCGAACAGCCCAGCACCGACAGGTCGAATTTGAACTGCCCCACCATCTCGGCCGCGAGCATCCCCACAAGCCCGCCATCCGCCCGCCGCAATACGCCACCGGTCAGGATGATCTCGCAACTGCGGTTGGCCGCGAGGATGGTGGCGATGTTGGTGTTGTTCGTCACGACCAGCAGGTTTTCATGGTCTAGCAGCGCATGGGCGACCGCTTCGGTCGTGGTGCCGATATTGAGGAACACCGACGCGCCATTGGGGATGGCCTGTGCGCAGGCGCGGGCGATGCGGGCTTTGCCGTCGGCGTTCAACTGCTGGCGTTCCGCGTATTCGATGTTCACCACGCCCGAGGCGATGACCGCCCCGCCGTGCACCCGCTCAAGCCGTCCACTGGCGGCAAGCTCGGCCAGATCGCGGCGAATGGTCTGAACGGTCACGTCGTAACGCTTCGCCAGCCCGTCAACGGTCACTTTCCCGTCCGTCCGCGCAAGGTCAAGGATCTCTTTCTGCCTGAAATTCGAGACCAAGGCCCCCTCCGTTCCGCATGTGTTCGTTTTCCCGCGTTCTGGCCGTATCGCGCCAAACCGTGCTGGTATTTTCCGCACAATGGCATAGATAGGAGAAAACGAACAGAAACGAATGTTCGATCCTGATTGTTTTTCCCTTCGCGGAGAAACCTTCACCCCGCCCGTTGCCCCGTTGAAAGGAAATCCCGTGCCCCAGACCCCGCCTTCAGACGTTGCCGATCTGTTCATCATCGGGGGCGGCATCAACGGCTGCGGGATCGCGCGCGATGCGGCGGGGCGGGGGTTGCAGGTGGAGCTGGCCGAGATGAACGACCTTGCCTCGGCGACCTCGTCCGCCTCGACCAAGCTGTTTCACGGCGGGTTGCGCTATCTGGAATATTGGGACGTGCGGCTGGTGCGCGAAGCGCTGATCGAACGCGAAACCCTGCTGCGGGCGATGCCGCATATCTCTTGGCCGATGCGCTTCGTGCTGCCCTATCACAAGGACATGCGGTTCGAGGGGGACACGCCAACGTCAAAGGCGCTGTCGCTGGTCATGCCGTGGATGAAGGGGCGGCGTCCGTCCTGGCTGATCCGGCTGGGCCTGTTTCTCTATGACACGCTGGGCGGGCGGCAGATCCTCAAGGGCACGACCTCGGTCGATCTGACGAACACGCCGGAGGGGGCACCGCTGAAGGACCGCTTCACCGCGGCCTATGAATACTCCGACTGCTGGGTTGAGGACAGCCGGCTGGTGGTTCTGAACGCCCGCGACGCCAAGCTGCGGGGGGCGACGATCCACACCCGCACCAAGGTGGTCGCGGCCCGGCAGGTCGGCGGCCTCTGGCAGATCACGCTGGAGGATGCGACCACGGGCGCGCAGCGCGACGTGCGCGCGCGGATGCTGGTCAACGCGGGCGGCCCCTGGGTGGGGGAGGTGATCCACAACCAAGTGCATGTGCCCGCCACCGCCGGGGTGCGGCTGGTGCGCGGCAGCCATATCGTCACCCGCAGGCTTTATGAGCACGACAAATGCTACTTCTTTCAAGGCACGGATGGGCGGATCATCTTCACCATCCCCTTCGAGCGCGATTTCACCCTGATCGGCACCACCGATGCCGAGCACGCGGATGTCTCGGTCCCGCCGGTCTGCACGCCCGAAGAACAGGCCTATCTCATTGATTTCGCGAACAGCTACCTCAAAACGCCAGTGACGCAGGACGACATCGTCTGGACCTATTCCGGCGTTCGACCGCTTTATGACGACGGGGCCAGTTCAGCCACGGCGGCGACGCGGGAATACGTGCTGACCGTGAATGAAGCCGCCGGTGCGCCGTTGCTCAACGTGTTCGGCGGCAAGATCACCACCTATCGCAAGCTGGCCGAAGCGGCGCTGGACAAGATCGCGCCGTTCTTCCCGGAACTCCCCGGCGACTGGACCGCAGGCGTGCCGCTGCCGGGGGGGGATTTTCCGGTCGATGGGGTGGCGGAGCTGACCGAACGGCTTGCCGCGGCCTATCCGTTCCTGACCGAGCCATGGGCCACACGGCTGGTCAAAGCCTATGGCACCGACGCCTTCGCGGTTCTGGGGGACGCCAAAACGGCCGAGGATCTGGGGCAGGACTTCGGCGGGGATCTGACCGCGCAAGAGGTGCGCTGGCTGATGCAGCACGAATTTGCCCGCACCGCCGAAGATGTCGTCTGGCGCCGGTCCAAACGCGGCTTGCGCCTGAGCGCGGACCAGATCGCGGCGCTGGATGACTGGATGGCCGCGCAGCTTTGAGCGGCGATTTCACGACATCGTTTGAGCCGTGCGCCCAATGTGTTATTGAATATCGGCGTAAACCAGCTATTCGTCGCGCAATATTGAAATTGGAGCAGACACATGGCCGCGAAAGAAATTCTCGTCCTTGAGGATGAAGCGCTCATCGCGATCGACATCGAAACGACACTGGCCGACGCGGGCTTCAACGAGATTACCGTGCACGCGACGGCGGCTTCGGCGCTTGAGCGGATCGAACAGGCGCGGCCCACTGCGGCGTTTCTGGACTTCAATCTGGGCCGGGATGAAACCAGCGTCGACGTGGCCGAAAAGCTCAAGACGCTGGGCGTGCCCTTTGTTTTCCTGACCGGCTACACCGAGGCCACCGTCAGCCTACCGGATGAGCTGGACAGCGCGCAGCGCATCGAAAAACCGTTCCAGCCGAACGAGTTGATCACCGCCGCCGAGGATATGCTGCAAACGGTGAAGTGACCGGGCGCGGGGGTCTCCCGCGAAAGGGCGAATTCCGCCGATCCGCTCGATGTCGCGTCAAGATGGCTTCCGGTTGGCGCGGTCCGCGCGTTACGGTGCGGCATGACATACAGCAAACGACAGTTCCTTTTCGGATTTTCCGCCCTGACGCTGGCCGCCTGCGGCGCCTCGGGCCCCATGGTGCAACCGGCACAGGCCGACAGCGTGCCCGACGATCTGCGCCCGGTCCGGACCGAGGCGTTCAGCCGCTGGGTGGCCAATTTCCGCCCCCGCGCGCAGGCCGCCGGCATCGCGCAAGCCACCTTTGATGCGGCTTTCGCCGATGCGGGTTACATCCCCGGCGTCGTGGCACGGGACGGCAACCAGATCCAGACGCGGCGCACGCTCGAAGAATACCTCTCTATCGCCACGTCAGCGGAGCGTCTGGCCAAGGGCCGCGCCGCGATGGCGCGCCACGCGGATACGCTGAACGCGATTGAGGGGCGCTACGGGGTCGAAGCGCGGATCGTCGCGGCGATCTGGGGCATGGAGAGCACCTTTGGCGAGAAGCGCGGGCAGATCCCGGTGATCTCCTCCACTGCGACACTGGCCTTCGACGGGCGGCGGGGCGCGTTCTACGAAAGCCAGCTCATCGCCTCGCTGAAAATCCTTGAGCGGGGCGACACCACGCCGGCGCAACTTACTGGAAGCTGGGCGGGGGCCATGGGGCACACGCAATTCATCCCGACGTCGTATCAATCCTTCGCCGTGGATTTCAACGGCGACGGCCGCCGCGATATCTGGAGCGATGATCCAGCCGACGCGCTGGCCTCAACCGCGAGTTATCTGGCGCGGAACGGCTGGCAGCGCGGGGTGCCATGGGGCGCGGAAGAGGGGACGAGCAACCTGTCCGGGCGGCGGGTGCGCCCGCAGGCGGGCGGCGTGGCTTTTACCGTAACGCGCAACTTCAACGTGCTGAAAACCTATAACAATTCGGATTTCTACGCGATTGCCGTGGGGCATCTGTCCGACCGTCTGGCCGGTGCGGGGCCGTTGCAGGGGTCCTTTCCGCCCGATGCGAACGGGCTGACAGCGGCCGACCGGATCGCGATCCAGCAAGGCTTGACCGCGCGGGGCTATGACATTGGCACCATCGACGGGGTGATCGGCGCGCGGACCGAAGCGGCGATTGCGGATTTCCAACGCAGGCAAGGGCTCAGCGTCACGGGGCAGGCCACCCGAGACGTGCTGCAAGCCCTGCGCTGAGGCGTCGGGCGGCGGAACTTGCACGCGGTGCGGGCGTTTCCTTCAGGAAGGAGGTGCCCCGATGGACCGTTTGAGCTTTGTCCTGACTCTGGTGGCGAACGCCGTTCTGGTCGGCTCGCTGCTGACGCTGGTGTTGGCGCTGGGCTATTACACATGGCCGCCGATTGTCGCCGCGATTGTGGTCGGGTTTAGCCTGTCGTGGCCCGCCGCCTTCCTTGTGTCCCGCTGGATCAAACGCGACGACTCCGAGTTCGACCACACCCGGATCGAACGCACCAAAGGCGCGCCGGTGAATCCGAACAAGCCCGAAGTCTAGGCCGATACAGCTTTCCCTTTTCCTTTGCCGCGCCCCTCATTAGGGTGCGCCACAAAGGAAGCCGCCCATGCCCGACATCGTAGAAGTCCGCAACCTGACGAAACGCTATGACGGCGGGTTCGAGGCGCTGAAATCCGTGGACCTGTCCATCCGCGAGGGCGAGATCATCGCCCTGCTCGGTCCCAACGGGGCGGGCAAGACGACACTGATCTCGACCATCTGCGGCATCACGCGGGCCACTGGCGGCAGCGTGACCATCGGCGGCCATGACACCGTCACCGACTTCCGCGCCGCCCGCAGTCTTGTCGGGCTGGTGCCGCAAGAGATTAACCTCGAGCCGTTCGAGACCGTGATGAACAGCGTGCGGTTTTCGCGCGGGCTGTTCGGCAAGGCGCCGGACGCAGCCTATCTGGAACGGGTCCTGAAATCGCTGTCGCTCTGGGACAAGCGGGACGCCAAGATCATGATGCTGTCGGGCGGGATGAAACGCCGCGTGTTGATCGCCAAGGCTCTGAGCCATGGGCCGCGGGTGCTGTTTCTGGACGAGCCGACTGCTGGCGTCGACGTGGAGCTGCGCAAGGACATGTGGGAGGTTGTGGCCCGCCTCAAGGCCGATGGTGTGACGATCATCCTCACCACCCATTACATCGAGGAAGCCGAGGCCATCGCCGACCGGATCGCCGTGATTGCCAAGGGCGAAATCCTGCTGGTCGAGGAGAAAAGCGCGCTGATGTCCCGGCTGGGGCAAAAGACGCTGCGGATCGAACTGGCCGAACCGGTGACGCAGATTCCGCCCGCGCTTGGGGCCTATCACTTGGGTCTTGAGGGGGGTGATCTGCTCTACACCTACGACACCCAGACCGAGCGCACCGGCATCACCAGCCTGCTGGCAGACCTGCAAGACGCCGGGTTGCAGATGACCGACCTGCAGACCCACGAAAGCTCGCTTGAGGATATCTTTGTCTCGCTCGTGACCGAACAGGAGGCGGGCGCATGAATCTGCAAGCCGTCAAATCCATCTACATGTTTGAGATGGCGCGGTTTTTCCGCACGCTCTTGCAAAGTTTCGTCAGCCCGGTGATTTCAACCTCGCTGTATTTTGTGGTCTTCGGCACGGCCATCGGCAGCCGCATTCAAGAGGTTGAGGGCGTGGGCTACGGCGCCTTCATCGTGCCCGGCCTGATCATGCTGTCGGTGATGACGCAGGCCACCAGCAACGCCAGTTTCGGCATCTATTTTCCGAAATTCATCGGCACGATTTATGAGCTGCTGTCCGCCCCGGTGAGCTTTCTCGAGATCACGCTGGGCTATGTCGGGGCGGCGGCGACCAAGGCGCTGTTCATCGGTCTGGTGATCCTTGCGACCTCGTTCCTGTTCGTGGACCTCAGCATTGCACACCCCTTCGCCATGCTGGCCTTCCTCGTTCTCACCTGCGTGAGCTTTTCGCTGCTGGGGTTCATCATCGGCATCTGGGCGGGCAACTTTGAGCAGTTGCAACTGATCCCGCTGCTGATCATCACGCCCTTGGTGTTTCTGGGCGGGTCGTTCTATTCGGTGACGATGTTGCCGCCGATCTGGCAGACGATCACCATGTTCAATCCGGTGGTTTACCTGATTTCCGGCTTTCGCTGGGCCTTCTTCGACACGGCGGATGTGCCCATCGGGCTAAGCCTGTTTGCCATCGGTTTGTTCACCGGGGTCTGCCTTGCCATCATCGCGTGGATTTTCCGCACCGGCTGGCGGATCAGACAGTGATGGCTGGCCTTGTTTCCCCGCGCGCCGCGCCCTAGATGAAGCCCATGAAACGCTACATCCCCTTCGTCAAAGCCGACCCGCATGTGGCCGTCATTCGCTTTCAGGGGGGGATTGGAACCTCGGCCCGGGCGATGTCGGATCGCAGTCTTGCCCCCAGCATCGAAAAAGCCTTCCGCAGCAAGCCTGTGGCCGTGGCGCTGGAAATCAGCTCGCCCGGTGGCTCGCCTGTGCAATCCTCGCTGATCTCCGCGCGCATCCGGCGGCTGGCCGAAGAAAAGAACATCCCCGTTTTCAGCTTTGTTGAGGATGTGGCCGCCTCGGGCGGGTATTGGCTGGCCGTGGCGGGGGACGAGATTTTCGTCGATCGCGGCTCGATCGTGGGCTCCATCGGCGTGATTTCCGCAGGCTTCGGGCTGACCGGCACCCTCGACAAGATCGGGGCCGAGCGGCGGGTTTATACCGCGGGCGAGTCCAAGAGCATGCTAGACCCCTTCCAGCCCGAGAAACCATCGGACGTCAAACGCCTCAAGGGGTTGCTCGACAATATGCACGACTATTTCAAGGATCACATCACCAGTCGCAGGGCCGGTAAGCTGGACCCCGCAACGGATCTGTTCACAGGCGACATCTGGGTGGGGCACAAGGCCATCGAACTGGGGCTCGCGGACCAGATTGGCCATCTTGTTCCGGTGATGAAGGACCGGTTCGGCGACAAGGTGACCTTTCGCCGGTTCGGTCAGAAAAAGCCCCTGTTTTCGCGCTTGGGGATGCAGATCGTGGATGACGCGGTTGCCGGCCTCGAAGAGCGCGCGGCCTATGCGCGGTTCGGCCTGTAATGATTGCAAAGATTGTTCTTCTGTTCCTCGTCGGCATGGGCATCCTCGGGATCCTTGGCAAACTGACCGTGCCCGGTGCGAAACGTCTCAGTGACGCGCGCTGCCGCTCTTGCGGGCGCTTCACCTTCGGCAAACCCTGTTCGTGCAAGGGGGGACGCTCATGACCGATTGGGTTCCTCTGCCCGGCGGCGCGGCCGGTGACTGGACGGCGACCGTGCTGGGGCTGGTGCTGTTGCTGCTGGCCGGTGACAGTCTGGTCAAAGGGGCGGTCAACATGTCCCTGCGGCTGGGCGTGCCCGCCTTGATCGTGTCCCTGACCATCGTGGCCTTCGGCACCTCCGCGCCGGAGCTTTTGATCTCGGTTCAGGCGATTTTCGACGGGGTGCCGGGGCTGGCGCTGGGCAATGTCGTGGGGTCGAACACGGCCAACGTGCTGATGGTGCTGGGCATCCCGGCGTTGATCGCGGTGATGCATACCAGCGCGCACGACAGCAAATCCAGCTTCCTGCAGATGATCGCCGCCACAGTGCTGTTCATCGGGCTGGCGTTTCGCGGCACCTTTGACTGGATCGCAGGGGTGGTGCTTCTGGCGGCGCTGGCGGGCATGTTGGTCCACGCCGCGCGGGCCGCGAACACCCACCGCAAGGCGTGCTGCGACGCGACCGAGGTGGACGACCTCGAAGGGGCCGACCCGGACCTGCCATGGGCAAAGATCCTGCTGTTTCTGGCCCTCGGGTTGATCGGTCTGCCGCTGGGGGCGAGCCTTCTGGTTGAGGGCGCGTCGAACATCGCGCGCACCTTCGGGGTGACGGAGACGGTCATCGGGCTGACTTTGGTCGCGGTCGGCACCTCGCTGCCCGAGCTGGCGACGACCGTGATGGCCGCGCTGCGCAAACAGGCCGACGTGGTGCTGGGCAGCGTCATCGGGTCGAACATGTTCAACCTTCTGGGCATCATCGGTGTCGCCTCGCTCGTGGGGCCGATCCCGGTGGATGAGCAATTCCTGACCTTCGATCTGTGGGTGATGCTCGCCGCGTCGCTGCTGTTGATCCCCTTCGTCTACCTCAAGCAGGACCTCACCCGTGTCTGGGGTGTGCTGTTGACGGTGCTTTACCTGCTTTACGTTTACGTGGTGCTGTGATGGGAGCCGCGCTGATCACCGGGGGCGGGGCACGTCTGGGCCGGGCGATGGCGCTCTATCTGGCGCAGCGCGGCTTTGCGGTGGCGGTGCATTACCACACCAGCGCCGAGGGCGCGGAAGAGGTGGCGACGCTCTGCGGCAACGGATCGGTGCCCTTGCAGGCCGATCTGCTGGATGAAGCACAGGTCGAGGCACTGGTGCCCCGCGCGACCGAGGCGTTGGGCCAGCCCCTGACGGTCTTGATCAACAACGCCTCCGTCTTCGAATACGACACCGTGCAGACCGCCACGAAAGACAGCTGGGACCGGCACATCGGATCGAACCTGCGCGCGCCCTTCGTGCTCACGCAGCACTTCGCCAAACAGGCCCCCGCCGCCCGGCCCGATGACGCGGGCGAGCCGGTGGCACAGGCGCTGGTGGTCAACATGCTGGACCAGCGGGTGCGCAAGCTTACGCCGGAGTTCTCCACCTACACGATTGCCAAGATGGGGCTCTGGGCGTTCACGCAGACGGCAGCACAGGGGCTCGCGCCGGACGTGCGGGTGAATGGCATCGGGCCCGGGCCGACCCTGATCGGTGCGCGCCAGTCGCAAGATCATTTCGACCGCCAGCGGGGCCATACGGTGCTGCAGCGCGGCTCGAACCCGTCGGACATCACCGCGGCGCTGGGTTACTTTCTGGACGCTCCGGCGGTCACGGGGCAACTTTTGTGCGTCGACGGTGGCCAGCATCTGGGCTGGAAAACGCCCGACATTCTTGGGGTTGAGTTGCCCTGACAAAGCTGACGCAGGGGAACTTGTGCACCGGGCGGCGGAACCCTGACAGCGCCGTTACAATTCGTTAATGATTTCAATCTCTTGCCAATTGGTCAAAATTAAATCTAATGTTTGCAATGCGTTGGCTGAGTGCCTATTTTTTAGGCAACCTGATCCGGGGCCAATGAATCAAGCCAATTTGCCGAATGGGCGGGAATTGCCCACGAGGTTATCCACAGAAAAAGTGGACATGTTTGCACTTGCAGCACGCACCTTGTCATTGCAGCCGGAACCGGGAATCATAGGTTAGATCCATGAGTGAGCCATCCACCAAAACGCCGACCGGTTATAAGGTCATTCAGGGTTATCTGCGCACGCTCGACAGCTCGCCCGGGGTGTACCGGATGCTCGATGCCGACAGCCGAGTGCTTTATGTCGGCAAGGCGCGGAACCTGAAGAACCGGGTGAGCAATTACGCCCGCCCGACGGGGCATTCCGCGCGGATCAGGGCCATGATCTCGCACACGGCGTCGATGATGTTCCTGACCACCCGGACCGAGACCGAGGCGCTGCTGCTTGAGCAGAACCTGATCAAGCAACTCAAGCCGAAATACAACGTGCTGCTGCGCGACGACAAATCGTTCCCGAACATCTTCATCTCGGGCGATCACGATTTCCCGCGGATCGAGAAGCACCGCGGCGCTAAGAAGAAAAAGGGCAATTACTTCGGCCCCTTCGCCAGTGCGGGCGCAGTGAACCGGACGTTGAACACGTTGCAGCGGGCCTTTTTGCTGCGCACCTGCAGCGACAGCGAATACGACAGCCGCACGCGGCCCTGTCTGCAATACCAGATCAAACGCTGTTCGGCCCCCTGCGTCGGCAAAATTGACCAGGGCGACTACAAGCAGTTGGTGCGCGATGCCGAGCGGTTCCTGACCGGCAAGTCGACCGAGATGCAGGCGAAACTGGCCGAACGCATGGAGGCCGCCAGCGCCGAGATGGAGTTCGAGCGCGCCGCCGCCCTGCGCGACCGGATCAAGGCGCTGACCCAGGTGCAGACGAGCCAGGGCATCAATCCGCGGGGCGTGACCGAGGCGGATGTGATCGCGCTGCACCGCGACGGCGGGCAGGCCTGCGTGCAGGTGTTCTTCATTCGCGCCAATCAAAACTGGGGCAACCGCGACTATTACCCTCGGGTGAGCGGGGACGAGGACGCGAGCGAGGTGATGCAGGCCTTCGTCGGGCAGTTCTATTCCGACCGGGAACCGCCACGCATGCTCTTGCTGTCCCACGGGCTGGATGACGAGGATCTGATGTCGGAGGCTTTGTGCGAGAAAGCCGGCCGCAAGGTCGAGATCATCGTGCCGCAACGGGGCGAGAAGGCGGAGCTGGTGAGCAATGCCGCCCGCAACGCGCGCGAAAGTCTGGGCCGCAAGATGTCCGAAACCGCGACACAGGCGCGGCTGTTGCGCGGTCTGGCCGAGGCCTTCGATCTGCCGGAGGTGCCGCAGCGGGTCGAGGTCTACGACAACTCGCACATTCAGGGCGCGTTCGCCGTGGGTGCGATGATCGTCGCGGGGCCCGAAGGCTTTGAGAAAAACCAGTATCGCAAGTTCAACATCAAGGGCGAGGACCTGACCCCCGGGGATGACTTCGGGATGATGAAAGAGGTGCTGACCCGCCGGTTCAAACGGCTTTTGAAAGAAGACCCAGAGCGCAAGCAGGGGACTTGGCCCGGGTTGCTGCTGATCGACGGCGGTGCGGGGCAGGTCTCGGCCGTGCGCGAGATCATGGAGGATCTGGGTGTGGGCGACGTGCCGATGGTGGGGGTCGCCAAGGGGGTGGACCGCGATCACGGGAAAGAGGAGTTCTACCGCACGGGCAAGCCGGTGAAAGCGCTGCCGCGCAACGATCCGGTGCTGTATTTTATCCAGCGGATGCGGGACGAGGCGCACCGCTTTGCCATCGGCACCCACCGCGCCAAACGCGCCAAGGCCATCGGCGCGACCCCGCTGGACGAGGTGCCCGGCGTCGGGGCGGCGCGCAAACGCGCCTTGTTGCAGCATTTCGGCTCGGCCAAAGCCGTGAGCCGCGCCGCGCTTGCGGACCTCAAGGCCGTGGATGGGATTTCCGCCAACATGGCCGAGACGATCTATGGCTACTTCAACGAGAAGGGCTGACCTTATCCGCGGATAAGGTTTCGCTGTGTTAACAGATGGTTAAAGGTCTCGTCGGGGGTGGATACCTTGCCGGACGCCGCCGGGGGATTTCCCATCCCCCGGACCCCCGGGGAGGTATTTTTGAACCAGAGAAGGCGGGGGAGTGGCGCTGCATCGTCAAAGGTCCTAGATACTGCGTATGACCTGGAATTTACCCAACATCCTGACGCTGTTGCGTCTTCTGGCGGCGCCCGGTGTCGCGATCATGTTCTTGTATTTCGCGCGGCCCTATGCCGATTGGTTCGCGCTGATCCTGTTCGTTATTGCCGCCACAACCGACTGGATCGACGGCTATCTTGCGCGGGCGTGGAAGCAGGAAAGCAAGTTCGGGGCCATGCTCGACCCCATCGCGGACAAGGCGATGGTGGTGATCGCGCTGCTGGTGATTTGCGGCTTTTCCGGCATGAACCCCTATATCCTGTTGCCCGCGACCTTGATCATGTTCCGCGAAACCTTCGTGTCGGGCCTGCGGGAGTTTCTGGGCGATACGGCGGGCACGCTCAAGGTGACGCGATTGGCGAAATGGAAGACCGCCGCACAGATGACCGCGATTGCGGTGCTGTTCTCGACGGGCGCGTTCGAGACCTATTTCAACATGGCAATCGAAGGCATGGACCCGGTGCTGGTGCAGTCGATCCTGCTGGGAGAGGTGCCCGATGAGGGCGGGCTTGCCTGGCGGTATAGCGGCGCGTTCTATTCCTGGTGGGTCGGGATCGTGCTGCTTTGGGCGGCGATGGTGCTGACGCTCATCACCGGCGCGGATTACCTGCGCAAGGCGCTGCCATATCTGAGGGAGGCATGATGTCGGAGCAATCATTGAACGTGTTGTATTTCGCCTGGGTGCGCGAGCGGATCGGACTGCCGGTCGAGGATGTGACGACCAGCGCCGCCACGGTGGCCGATCTGGTGGAGGAGCTGCGCGGCCGCGAGGAGCGCTATGCGGCGGCCTTTGCGGATACCTCGGCCTTGCGTGTTGCGCTGGATCAGGAGCTGGCGGAGTTCGACGCGCCGCTTGCGGGCGTGCGCGAGGTTGCGTTCTTTCCGCCCATGACCGGAGGCTAGGATGATCCGCGTGCAGGCCATGCCCTTTGATGCGGGCGGTGAGTTGAACCGCTTTGCCGCCGAGGTTGACGGGGCCGGGGCGGTCGTGAGCTTCACCGGCGTCGTGCGCGACGTGGCGGGCGGGCTTGAGGCGATGGAGATCGAACATTACCCCGCCATGACGGAAAAGGCCTTGGGTGCGATCCGCGCGCAGGCGGTGCAACGCTGGGATCTGGCCGACGCGCTGGTGATCCACCGCTTCGGACGTTTGGAACCGGGCGAGGGGATCATGATGGTCGCCACCGCCGCGCGGCACCGGCGCGACGCCTTCGAGGCGGCGGAGTTCCTGATGGATTACCTGAAGTCCCGCGCGCCGTTCTGGAAGAAGGAAATCACCCGCGACGGTGCCGCGTGGGTTGCCTCGAAGGCGGATGACGAAGCCGCGCTGGGCCGCTGGTAGGGATCAGCGCGGCGCGAGCGCGCGGCAGGCTGCGTGGCGCGGGCAAGTGGTCAGGTGGTCGTTGACGAGGCCGCAAGCCTCCATCCAGGCATAGACAATGGTCGGGCCGCAGAACTTGAAGCCCCGCGCCTTGAGGTCTTTGGACAAGGCGGTGGACAGGGGCGTGGCCGGGGGCACGTCGGCTTGGGTGGTAAAACCCGGCTGCAACGGCGTGCCGCCGACCCAATCCCAGCAATAGGCGCTGAAATCGTCAATCTCGAGATAGGCCCGGGCGTTGGTGATCGCGGCTTCGATCTTGCCGCGATGGCGGATGATGCCGGCGTCGCCCAGCAGGCGCTGCACGTCATCCTCGCCCCAGCGGGCGATGACCTGCGGGTCGAACCCGGCGAAGGCGTTGCGAAAATTCTCGCGCTTTTTCAGGATGGTGATCCAGCTCAGCCCCGCCTGAAACCCGTCGAGGATCAGCTTTTCCCACAGCGCGCGGCTGTCGTATTCGGGCACGCCCCATTCGGTATCGTGGTAGGTGATATAGATCGGGTCCGACCCGACCCAGCTGCAACGGTCTGACATGCGGCCCCCTTTGGGATAATAGCTTCAATTGAGTTCAAACCAGCGTCCTTTACCAGCCCTTAAACCGCCCCGTGCAACGTGACCGCGAAAGGAGCGCTGCCCATGGGATTGAGACAGCCGACCGAGGCTTGGGACGACCAGACGCCGCGCGACCCGCTGGAATACGCGGTCTCGGTGCGGGACCGTGACGTGCTGTCGATGGTGCGGCAGGCGCTGGCGACGGACAATTGCAAATTGGCCTTGCAGCCGGTTTTCACCACCGGGGGCGGCAGCCGTCTTGCGTTTCATGAAAGTCTGATCCGGGTGATGGATGAGACCGGGCGGGTGATCCCCGCCGGTCAGTTCATGGACCAGATCGAGGATACGGGCATCGGGCGTGACATCGACGCGGTGAGCCTGCGGATGGCGTTCAATCTGTTGCGGTTTTATCCGGACCTGCGGCTGTCGGTGAATGTCTCGGCGCGGTCGCTGGGCGATGCGGCCTGGCGGAGGGTGCTGGACGGTGAGTTGCGGGGCGCCGGCGGGGTGGCGGATCGACTGATCCTCGAGATCAGCGAGGGCAGCGCCATGCAACTGCCCGAGGTCGTGATCCGCTTCATGGAGGAGATGCAGCCCTTTGGTCTGGCCTTTGCGCTTGACGATTTCGGGGCGGGGATGACCGCGTTCCGCTACCTGAAGGATTTCTTCTTTGATCTGGTCAAGGTGGACAGCCATTTCATTCGCAACATCCAGTCCGACCCCGACAATCAGGTGTTGGCCGAAGCCCTGATCACCGTCGCCCACCAGTTCGAGATGTTCGCCGTGGCCGAAGGGATCGAATCCCAGGCGGAAGCGGATTTCGTGACCTCGATCGGGGCGGACTGCGTGCAGGGGTATCACTTCGGCGTGCCGAAGTTCTCGGTCTGAGGCCACCGGCGGCGCCCGGTCGCCTTGCCCTCCGCGGCGCGGAAGTGGCGTTGCGCATGGTTTGCCAGCGACTTATGCTCAGGACAACGGCGGCAGGGGGCCCCGTTTGGCGTGCTGCCCTCTGACACCGCTTGTCGTCGGTTCATATGAGGGGATTTATCCATGACCAATGTCGTTATCGCATCCGCCGCCCGCACCGCCGTGGGCAGTTTCGGCGGGGCTTTTGCCAACACGCCGGCCCATGATCTGGGCGCCGCCGTTCTTGAAGAGGTCGTCGCCCGCGCCGGCATCGACAAATCCGAGGTGTCGGAGACCATTCTGGGGCAGGTGCTGACTGCCGCGCAGGGGCAGAACCCCGCACGTCAGGCGCATATCAACGCCGGTTTGCCGCAGGAAGCCGCGGCCTGGGGGATCAATCAGGTCTGTGGCTCGGGCCTGCGCGCGGTCGCGCTGGGGGCGCAGCACATCATGCTGGGCGATGCGTCGATTGTCGCGGCGGGCGGTCAGGAAAACATGACGCTCAGCCCCCATGCGCAGAACCTGCGCGCCGGTCAGAAGATGGGCGACATCAAGCTGATCGACACGATGATCAAAGACGGCCTCTGGGATGCGTTCAACCAGTATCACATGGGGCAAACGGCCGAGAATGTCGCCGAGAAGTGGCAGATTTCCCGCGATATGCAGGACGAGTTCGCCGTTGCCTCGCAGAACAAGGCCGAAGCGGCGCAGAAGGCGGGCAAGTTCGCGGACGAGATTGCCGCCTTCACGGTGAAGACCCGCAAAGGCGACATCGTGGTGGATCAGGACGAATACATCCGCCACGGCGCGAACCTTGAGGCAATGCAAAAGATGCGGCCCGCCTTCACCAAGGACGGCTCGGTCACCGCGGCGAATGCGTCGGGGTTGAACGATGGCGCGGCGGCGACGCTGCTGATGTCTGCGGATGACGCCGAGAAGCGCGGGATCGAACCGCTGGCGCGCATCGCGTCCTATGCGACCGCGGGGCTTGATCCGGCGGTGATGGGCGTCGGGCCGGTTTATGCGTCGCGCAAGGCGTTGGAAAAAGCCGGCTGGACGGTCGATGATCTTGATCTGGTCGAGGCGAACGAAGCCTTTGCAGCGCAGGCCTGCGCGGTGAACAAGGACATGGGATGGGACCCTGCGATTGTGAACGTGAACGGCGGCGCGATTGCCATCGGTCACCCGATCGGCGCGTCGGGCTGTCGTGTGCTGAACACGCTGCTTTACGAGATGAAGCGTCGGGATGCGAAGAAGGGGCTTGCGACACTCTGCATCGGCGGCGGGATGGGCGTGGCGCTTTGCGTTGAACGTCCCTGATCGGAAATCGCGGCGCAATAATGTTGCGCCACGATCCTGGCCCCGATAGCATCATTGCCAAGTTCAATCGAAAGGGAGAGAGATATGGGACGGGTAGCACTCGTAACAGGGGGATCGCGCGGCATTGGTGAGGCGATCTCGAAGAAACTGAAGGAGGACGGCTACACCGTCGCCGCGACCTATGCGGGCAATGATGAGGCCGCGGCCAAGTTCACCGAAACCACCGGCATCAAGACCTACAAGTGGAACGTCGCGGACTACGAGAGTTCGAAAACCGGGATCGCCAAGGTCGAGGAGGAGCTTGGCCCCATCGAAGTGGTCGTCGCCAACGCGGGCATCACCCGCGATGCGCCGTTCCACAAGATGACGCCGGACCAGTGGAAAGAGGTGATCGACACCAACCTGACCGGCGTGTTCAACACGATTCACCCGATCTGGCCCGGAATGCGGGAACGCAAATTCGGCCGGGTGATCGTGATTTCGTCGATCAATGGCCAGAAAGGCCAGTTCGCACAGGTGAACTATGCGGCGACCAAGGCGGGGGATCTGGGCATCATCAAATCGCTGGCGCAGGAAGGCGCACGGGCGGGGATCACGGCGAACGCGGTCTGCCCGGGCTACATCGCGACGGAAATGGTCATGGCGGTGCCGGAAAAGGTGCGCGAGTCGATCATCAGCCAGATTCCGGCGGGCCGCCTGGGTGAGCCAGAAGAGATTGCGCGCTGCGTGGCCTTCCTGGCGTCGGACGATTCGGGTTTCGTGAACGGCTCGACGATTTCCGCCAACGGGGCGCAATTTTTCGTCTAGACCCGCCACCCTTGGCACAAATAAGGGCCGCCCCTTGGGGTGGCCCTTTTCGTTTGCGATCTGACGGCGGGCGCTAGGCCGGGGTCAGGCGCGTAATCTCTTCTTTCAGATGAAGTTTTTCCTTCTTGAGGCGCGACACCTCAAGATCATCGGAGCCAGGACTGCGTTGGGCTTTCTCGACGGCCTCGGACAGGGCGTCGTGCTTTCTCTTGAGTTCCTCCAGGTGGGACGTCAAGCTCATGGTGTTCCTCCTAACTTCGGTGAATGAAACTAAATCTGACCACAGATTTAGGCCTCTGTCACGCTGCATGGCAGAAAGCGCGACCATGGGCAGGATCGCGCGCGAAGTGTTTCGATTTGGTTAATCGGGCAGGGGAAACGAAGCGCCATCCCGCAGGATTGCGCCGATTTCGGGGCGGTAGTCCGGTTGGTCGCTGCGGTGCTGCGGCCCGTCGTGCAGATGAACCGGCGGATGCAGCCGGAACGGCCCGCGTGCCCCCTTGTGGGCGCGGACCAGCACGCGGTCGGCGGGGCGGCCCGCGCGTCCGGTGATCGGGTAGACCGAGATCGCGCCGAGGCGGTCGTCCATAGCGCGCAGGACGTCGTGGAGACGGTCGGCCTTGTGGATCAGGGTCAGCCATCCCTTGGGGCGCAAGCGCCGGGTCGCGGTTTCGATCCAGTTGGCCGTTGTCGTGTCGCCGCGCAGCGCCAGATCACGGTCGTGCAGGGCGCTGGCCTTGCCGCGTCCGGCCTCGAAATAGGGCGGATTGGCGAGGACGTGGTGAAAGGTCATGTTGCTCAGCGCGGGCGGCAGGGCGCGCAGGTCCCCGTCCCAGATCGTCGCTTGCATCCCGTTGCGGGCGGCGTTGCGGCGGCACAGCTCCGCATAGGCCGGCTGCACCTCAACCCCATGCAGGACAAGACCCGGCACCCGCGTGCCCAGACAGAGCAGCGCCGCCCCCGCACCGCAGCCCAGCTCCAGCACCGTCTCACCCGCGCGCGCCTTGACCGCGGCGGCCAGCAGCACCGGATCGAGGCCCGCGCGATAGCCGCGGGCGGGCTGCTCAAGCGTCAGACGTCCGCCCAGAAAGGCGTCACAGGTGGTGTCGGTCATTGTCCTAGGTCGATGTCGTTGGCGGTCAGCACAGAGGCGGCGATGAAATGATCCTCGCGCCGGACCATCAGGCGGCGCGGCAATATGCCGAGCGAGCCGTCGAGGATGCTCATATTTACGTCCAACTCGAACACCTCTATATCCTCGCCCTGAAGAAGGGCTTTGGCAAAGGCGATCACGGTCATATCGTTGCTGCGCAGGAGTTCTTTCATACCCCTGATCTAAGGCGCATCGGGCGCCTTTGTCGAGCAAGGACACCTATGCGCATGAGCCTCGATCACGCTGCCACGAAACCCCATGACCGGCTGGCTGCCGCCCTGTCCGAGGAGATGGAGGCGGTGAACCTTCTGATCCGGGAACGCATGGCCTCGGAACATGCGCCGCGAATTCCGGAAGTGACCGCGCATCTGGTCGAAGCGGGGGGTAAGCGGCTGCGGCCGATGCTGACGCTCGCTTCAGCCAACCTGTGCGGCTACGAGGGCCCCTATCACGTGCATCTGGCGGCGACGGTGGAGTTCATCCACACGGCGACCCTGCTGCATGACGACGTGGTGGACGAAAGCGCGCAGCGGCGCGGGCGGCCCACTGCCAACCTGCTGTGGGACAATACCTCGTCGGTGCTGGTGGGGGACTACCTGTTCGCACGGTCGTTCCAATTGATGACCGAGACCGGATCGCTGGACGTGCTGCGCATCCTGTCGAACGCAGCTGCCACCATCGCCGAGGGCGAGGTGCTGCAACTGACCGCGGCCAGCAACCTTGCCACGAGCGAAGCGACCTATCTGCAGGTGGTGCGGGGCAAAACGGCGGCGTTGTTCTCGGCGGCGATGGAAGTGGGCGGGGTGATCGCGGGGCGCGACGCGGAGACGGTCCAGGCCCTGTTCGATTATGGCGATGCGCTGGGCGTGGGCTTCCAGATCGTCGACGACCTGCTGGATTATCAGGGCACGGACGCCACCGGCAAGAACATCGGCGATGATTTCCGCGAGCGTAAGCTGACCCTGCCGGTGATCCGCGCGGTGGCGGCGGCGGACGCGGAAGAGCGGGCGTTCTGGGTGCGCACCATCGAGAAGGGCCGTCAGGAGGAGGGCGATTTGCAGACTGCACTGGACCTGCTGGCCAAACACGGCACGCTTGAGAGCACGCGGGCGGATGCGCTGGCGTGGATGGAGCGGGCCAAGGCTGCTCTGGACCCGCTGCCCGGCCATGACCTTAAGGATATGCTGCTGGATCTGGCCGACTACGTCGTGGCGCGGGTCAGGTAACGGCCTGCGTTGCGACGCACCACCACTCGGGGTGCTGCGCGGCGATAACGGCCTGAGCGGCGGTGCAGGCGGCGGCGGTCTGGAACAGGCCGAAACAGGTGGCGCCCGAGCCGGACATACGCGCCAGATCGCAGCCGGTCTGCGCGGCGATGAGGTCCAGAACATCCGAAATCACCGGCGCAACCTCACAGGCGGGCGCTTGCAGATCGTTGCGCTGGGCGCGCAGCCAGTCCAGCCACAACCCACTTTCCCACGGATGGGGCATCGGGTCGGTCATGGGCGGATTGGACTTCTGCGGCAGAGCTTTGAAGCCCGCAGGAGTCGAGACTTCGACACCGGGATTGACCAGCAAGAGGTGCAGGGGCGGCGGCGGGCCGATCCGGTGCAAGTCGTCTCCGATGCCGGACATGCGGGTAAGGTCCTGCGACAGGCAGACCGGCACATCAGCGCCAAGCGCTGCAATCGCCTCGCCTTGGGGCAGGGGGCGGTCCCAAAGGCGCGACAACGCGCGCAAAGTCGCTGCGGCATCCGCCGACCCGCCGCCGATCCCCGAGGCGAGTGGCAACCGTTTGGTCAGGGTGATTGCGGCCCCGTCGCGGGTGTCAAAGGCGCGGGCGGCATCGAGCACGAGGTTGTCCGTGATCGAAAGTCCATCGGCGAAGGGGCCGTCGACGCTCAGTGACAACACGTCCGAGCGCGCGACGCTGATCGTGTCGCCGATCTGCGCAAAAACCACCAGCGAATCGAGCAGGTGATAGCCGTCGTCGCGCTGTCCGGTGACATGCAGCGCAAGGTTGATCTTCGCCGGTGCCGCCTCGGACAGCGTGGCGTCAGATGTCATTGGCGACCTCGACCGCCGGCGCCGGGGTCACGCCTTCGGCGGCATAGACCGCGTCCAGCCCGATCTCGAGCTTGCGGCGGATGCGTTCGGCCTCGGCCTCTTCCGGGTCAAAGGACAGCGCCCGACGCCACTGGAACCGCGCTTCGACCGTACGGCCCACCATCCAGTAAACATCGCCCAGGTGGTCGCTCAGGATCGGGTCGTTCGGCTCAAGCTCGGCGGCGCGCTCCATCGGCTCCACGGCTTCTTGATAGCGGCCAAGGGTGAAATAGACCCAGGCGAGGCTGTCGACAATCGCGCCGTTGTCGGGCCGCGCGGCGGCCGCGGCTTCGATCATGGCGAGCGCTTCGTCGTAGTGTTCGGACAATCCGCGATCGACCAGCGAATAGCCCAGATAGTTCAGCACCGAAGGGCTGTCGGGCTTGCGGGCGAGTGCGGCGCGGAAGTCGGCTTCGGCGCGGGGCCAATCGCCAATCCGCTCATAGGCGATGCCGCGCGTGTAGTGCAGCCACCACAGGATCGGGGAATCGTCGCCGTAGCCCGCAATCGCCCGTGTGTAGGCCTCGGCCGCATCCTCGAACCGGCCCTGCTCGCGGAAGGCATCGCCCAGCGACACATGGGACAGCGGAACCTGCGGATGGCTGCGTGTGAGCTGGGTCAGAACCTCGATGGCCTGATCGACCCGCCCGGCAAGACGCAACGCCTCGGCCCGGCCCAGTTCGGCGCTGTGAAAGGCCGGATCGTCGGTGGCCACCTTGGCGAAGGTCCGGGCGGCGGCGTCGTATTGTTCCAGCGCGGTGAGCAACTGCGCGGTGGCGATCTGCGCGTCAGCATCCTGTGGCGCGATGTGGCGGGCAGCCTGCGCATAGAGCAGCAGATAGCTTTCGTCTGCTTCCCCCTGCAGCACGTCCGCGAGGCCGACGAACCCATAGGCGATGCCCTGCGCGGGGCTGGTCACGCTGCGCGGCAGGGCGGGGATCTCTTGCGCGGCAAGGGCGGCCTGCACGGCGGTGATTTCAGGATCGGACGCCTCGCCGAAGGCGCGTGTCAGAAGCGATTGCGCGCGCTCGAACGCGCCCAGTTCGGCCAGCACCCGCGCGTGAGAGACGAGCGTCGCCCGCGAGGGGGGCACGCCTTCGGCAGCGGGCAGGGAATAGATCGCATCGGCGGCCGCAAAATCGCCCAGCAGCGTCAGCGCAAGGGCCTTGTGATGTTGGCCGAAGGGGCGCAGGCCGGGGGTGTCGATCACTTCATCGAAGCTCATCATCGCGCGGTCTGGCTTGCCCATCCCCACATGCGCCCAGGCCTGAGCGAGGCCGTCCATCAGCGGGCCGACCTGATGGCCGGCTTCCAGCATGTCGAAGATCGCGGCCCAATCCGCGGCCCCGGCGGCCTGCGCCATAAGGGCGATATTGGCCAATTGGCTGTCTTCCCCCGCACCGTGGAAGGCCCGCGCGAGCTCTGCCGCGGCCTCGATCTCTCCGGTGCCGAGATAGGCGGTCAGCGCCTTTTCCATCAGCTCGGTGTTGGTCGGATCGGCCAGCAGCGTGTGGCGATAGTGCGCGGCTGCCGTCCCGTAGTCGCCGTTGACCATCGCATGCCGCGCCGCGAGATAAGCCCCGGGATCGGGGTCCGCGGCGGCGGGCAGGGTCAGGCACCACAAGGCGCTGGCCGCAGTGGCCAGTCGGGCAGAAGGAAGGCGAAAGATCACAGGGGCGGGCTCCGGTGTAGGTTGTTCGTGCAACCTAGGGTCAAGCCGCACGCGGAGCAATTGTCTTGTCCGGGCTTCGGCGGGATACCGCGTCCGCAAAGCAAAACAGGGCCCGCGCGGGGGCCCTGTTCGAAGAGATCGCGCGACTTGCGTTACATGTTGGGATAGTTCGGCCCGTCGCCGCCCTGCGGGACCGTCCAGTTGATGTTCTGCAGCGGATCCTTGATGTCGCAGGTCTTGCAGTGCACGCAGTTCTGGAAGTTGATCTGGAACTTGGTCTCGGCGCCTTCACCGACAAACTCGTAAACGCCGGCGGGGCAATAGCGCGCCGACGGGCCTGCGTATTCGGGCAGGTTCACGGCGACCGGCAGCGTGGGGTCCTTCAGCTTGAGGTGCGCAGGCTGGCTTTCCTCATGGTTGGTGAAGGAAAACGCCACGTTGGTCAGCCGGTCGAAGCTGAGCTTGCCGTCCGGCTTGGGGTAGTCGATGGGCTGGTGCTGATCTGCCTTCTCGGTGGCTTCGGCGTCGGATTTCCTGTGCTTGAGCGTGCCAAGGACCGAGAACCCGAACGTGTTCGTCCACATGTCCAGCCCCCCCACCATGAGGGATGCGAGCAGCCCGTGCCGGGACCACAGCGGCTTGACGTTGCGCACTTTCTTAAGGTCTTTGCCGATGGCCCCTTCGCGCACGTCGGCCTCATACTCGGTCAGCTCGTCACTGGCGCGGCCTGCGGCGATGGCCGCATAGGCGGCTTCGGCGGCGGCTTTGCCCGACAGCATGGCGTTGTGGTTGCCCTTGATGCGCGGCACGTTGACCATGCCCACCGAACAGCCCAGCAGCGCCACGCCGGGGGCTGTCATCTTCGGCATCGACTGATAGCCGCCTTCGGAAATCGCACGCGCGCCATAGGCGACGCGTTTGCCGCCTTCCAGCAGTTCGGCCACCATGGGGTGATGCTTGAAGCGCTGGAATTCCATGTACGGGAAGACGTAGGGGTTCGCGTAGCCGAGGTGGACGACGAAGCCTACGTAAACCTGATTGTTCTCAAGGTGATAGATGAACGACCCGCCGCCCGCGTTCTTGCCCAGCGGCCAGCCCATGGTGTGGGTGACGGTGCCCTCGCGGTGCTTGGCGGGGTCGATTTCCCAGATTTCCTTCATGCCCAGCCCGTATTTCTGCGGCTCGGCGTCCCGGGCAAGATCGTATTTCGCGATCACCTCTTTCGAGAGCGACCCGCGCACGCCTTCGCCAAGGAAGACGTATTTGCCGTGCAGCTCCATCCCCGGCTCGGTGTTCGGCCCGTAAGAGCCGTCGGCCTCGAGCCCGAAGACGCCCGCGACGACGCCTTTGACTTCGCCCGCATCGCCGTAAACCAGTTCGGAACAGGCCATGCCGGGGAAGATTTCCACGCCAAGGGCTTCGGCCTGTTCGGCCATCCAGCGGCAGACGTTGCCCATCGAGACGATGTAGTTGCCGTGGTTGTTCATCAGCGGCGGCATGGGGAAGTTTGGAACGCGGATCTTGCCCGCCTCGCCCAGCATGTAGAAATTGTCCTCGGTCACGGGCACGTTCAGCGGGGCGCCCTTTTCCTTCCAGCCGGGGATCAAAGCGTCCAGCCCGCAAGGGTCCAGCACCGCGCCCGACAGGATGTGCGCGCCCACTTCCGAGCCTTTCTCGAGCACCACAACGCTAAGGTCCGCGTCCAATTGCTTGAGCCGGATCGCCGCCGATAGTCCCGCAGGGCCGGCCCCGACGATGACGACGTCGTATTCCATGGATTCGCGTTCAATTTCAGCCATTGATGAGCCTCCCTCAGACCAGCCAGACAGTTTTGCAAATGGTTATAGGACGCATCCGCGCGCGGCAATCTTGCTGCTGCATAATTTACCAAGGCCTGCGCAAGACGTGGCGTCGATCACTGGGCGCGGTCAATCTGCTGTCGTCGCACACCGAGGGGCGGCGCGGCGCGCCCGCCGGTGCGACAGGGCCCACAGCGCCCATACGGACAGCACAGAAACATAGCCATCAATGGCATAATGCCAGCCAAGATGGACAGACAGGATTTGGTAGACCGCCACGATTGCAATGCTGACGTATTTCGCGCGTGGAAAACGTTCATAAAGATACAGCGCGAAGACCGTCGCCATGCCCACGTGGACGCTCGGAAATGCAGAGATCCCAGATCCTGCGGCATTTTCACCGTCGATATACTTGGTCCATAGGTCTGTATGGGCGAGGCCCACGTTGGAATCTGATATGCCTGAGACCTTCAGGGCAACAAGCAGATCGCTGAACCGGTCCCCCTCGATGAGGCGATCGTAGAACACAGGCCCGGCGGACAGGAACATGAGCGCTAGAAATGAGCCAAGGACCGCCCAGACGAACGCATGCAACAAGATGAAGCGCCGGACCCGCTTTTCGTCGCCATCGAGGGCGACGATCCATACAGGCAGGAAGAAGGCCGGCAGTAACCAGCAGCTTGTATAGATGAAGCTCAGGTATCTCGCGGGAATGTCCGACAGCACCGCATGCGTCAGCCGGTAGGGGTCTCCGAAGTGCAAAGCGGCGTCCAGTCGCGCCAGTATCGGGTCCGCCCAGAAGCCGGTCATCGCGGGCATGGATGTCTTGAACGCAAAAAACATCATGAAGAAGATGGCGTGCAGCCCCATGATCGCAAAGACGAAGGGAACGCGGCGGATGTCGATATGCTTGCGCAACAGTATCAGGACCATAACAACAGGCAGAATGCTGTTTCCGGCGAAGACGACGAAAAGAGCCATCGCGCCCGGCAGGCTCGTGATCACCTCGCCAAGCAACGTGAGCGGGGAAAGGCCGATCGCGGCATGAACCCCCATGACGCAGGCCGCGTAAAGGGAAACTATCATTGCATAACTGCGCAGAGTTGTGTTCATACCTTTTCACCATTCTGGAATTGGTGCGATCTGCACAGAGAGTTTCCAGTTTGACCCAGTTTTCGCCCGGTCGCAATTCTGGACGGGCGAAGAACGCGAGATTGTAGGAACTGAAGATGGATAAAATACCGCTGACCCGCGCAGGCTTCGACAAACTGGATGCGGAGCTGAAGCATCTGAAAACGGTTGAACGTCCGGCGATCATCCGCGCCATCTCTGAGGCGCGTGAACATGGCGACTTGTCCGAGAACGCCGAGTATCACTCGGCCAAGGAGAAACAGTCGTTCATCGAGGGCCGCGTGAAAGAGCTTGAGGGCGTGATTTCTCTGGCTGAGGTGATCGACCCTGCGAAACTCTCCGGTCCGGTCAAGTTCGGCGCCACGGTGACCCTGATCGACGAGGACACCGAGGAAGAGAAGACCTATCAGATCGTGGGCGAGTATGAGGCCGACATCGAAGCGGGCAAGCTGAACCTCAAGTCGCCCATCGCCCGCGCCCTGATCGGCAAGGAAGACGGCGACAGCGTCGAGGTGCGCACCCCCGGGGGCGTGAAATCCTATGAGATTGCGGACATCGTCTACAAGTAAGGCGCGACCTGATGACCGAAGGCCAGACCAGACCAGACCGGCTGTTGCGGACAGGGGTGCGCGACGCGGGCCTGCCTGTCACCGGGATTGAAGTGATCGCCCTTGCCATCAGCCTGATCTGGCTGGTGGGCACGGTGCTGTTCTTTTTCGTCTTTGCCGGTGGCGAGGGCGAGGCGCAGGCGCTGGACCGTCTGCGATCCGTGATGACGCTGGTGGCGA
This sequence comes from Thalassorhabdomicrobium marinisediminis, assembly GCF_003072065.1. GTDB lineage: Bacteria > Pseudomonadota > Alphaproteobacteria > Rhodobacterales > Rhodobacteraceae > Octadecabacter > Octadecabacter marinisediminis. The sequence goes on along the minus strand of NZ_QCYG01000003.1, from coordinate 254,910 downwards.
TCGTGCTGCCGATTGCGATGGTCTGGGTCGCGGCGCTGGCTGCGCGGACCGTCCAGACCGTGCACGAGGAAAGCCAGCGTCTGCAGGCGTCGATCGATGCTTTGCGGCAAAGCCACGTCGCGGACCGGCAGGCGCGCGGGGCGGGGGTGGAGTCCTCGGTCGAACGCAAACTCGACGAGATTGCCCGCGCCACGCAGAAAACCGAAGCAGCACTTGCGACCTTTGCCACGTCGCGCCCGACCGCCCGGGTGGCGCCAGCGCCGACGCGCGAGGCGCGGGCAAACGCACCGGCGGCGGATCAGCCAAGCCTTGCGCTGGGCACCACGGCCGAAGACCTCGCCCCACCGCTGTCCCGTCCCGACCTTGTGCGGGCGCTGAACTTCCCCGACACCGAAGGGGATGAGGTGGGCTTTGCCGCGCTGCGCCGAGCGCTCAAGGATCGCACGGCGAAACAGTTGATTCAGGCCAGTCAGGATGTGCTTACCCTGCTCAGCCAGGACGGCATCTATATGGACGACCTGACCCCGGATCGCGCCCGCCCCGAAGTCTGGCGCAAGTTCGCCGCCGGCGAGCGCGGCAAGAGCGTGGCCAGCCTTGGCGGCGTGCGCGACCGCTCCTCATTGGCGCTGACCGCCGCCCGCATGCGCGAGGATACGATTTTCCGCGATGCGGCGCACCATTTCCTGCGCAAATACGATCAGATGCTCGTGGATTTCGAGCAGAACGCCAGCGACGAAGACCTTGCCGCGCTGGCCGAGACCCGCACCAGCCGCGCCTTCATGTTGCTGGGGCGCGTGACCGGGGCCTTCGACTAGACCTGTCGCACCATGGTGGTCGCGCTGTTGAACCCGAAGACATGGCGCAGCGGGCCGAGGTGGTGCACGTCCAGCGCGACGAAGCCTTCGCGTTCATAGAGCGCGCGGGCACGGGGGTTGCTGTCCACCACGTCAAGGCGCACCTCTTTGTAGCCGCGCTGGGCCGCTTCGGCGTAGGTCGCTTCAAGCAAGGCGCGCCCGACCCCTTGCCCGCGCGCGGCAGGGCGCACGAAAATACCGTCCAGCAGGAAGCGTTCGTTCTCGACATCCCGTTCCAGCAGCGCCAGCAGCCCAATGCGCCAAGTGCTGCCGAGCCAGCCGTAATGGCGGGCCATCTCGCGCCAGCCGCCGGCGACCAGCGCGCCGTGATAGGTCTTGAAGCCCACGACGCCCTGCAGCGCGCCCTGCCGGTCGCGCGCGACCAAGGCGTGGGCTGGGTCGAGCACGTCTTCGATGAAGCGCAGGGCGCGCGGCGCGGGGCCCATGATGCGGCCGAGCTTGTCACCGAAGGCCTGCCAGTAAAGCTCTGCGATCTCGGCGCGTTCCGCGGGCGTGAACCCCGCAGAGACGCGGTGCGCCGTCACAGCCAGTCCGCCGCGCGGGCAAGATCGTCGGGGGTGTTGATGTTGAAGAACGCGGGCGGCGTCGTGTCGGGGAACCGCGCCAATGCCGCGCCCTGCGCGGAGGTGAAGCTGCGGACCTTGCGCCCGCCCTGTTCGAGATAGGCCGCAAGCGGTGCGCGCAGGGAGACGGGCCAAAGACCGAAGGTCCCGTGCTCGCCGTCGGAGGTTTCCGCGATGGCGAGCTTGCCGCTACCGGCCAGCAGCAGACGCGGCACCAGATCGCAGGGAAAGAACGGCGTGTCGACGGCGACGGTGACGATATGGCTGGCCCCAAGGGCTGCCGCCCAGTCCAACCCCGTCAGCACCCCCGCGAGCGGGCCAAGATGCCCCGCAAGGCTGTCGCGAATGACCGGATGGGGGGTGCGCAGGGCGGCGTTGGCGTTGACCGCGATCCGGTCAACCTGCGGCGCAAGCCTTGCCTGCACTCGCTCAAGCAAGCTCTCACCGCCGAGCCTCAACCCGGCTTTCGAGACGCCCCCCATGCGGGTGCCGCGCCCCCCGGCAAGGATCAGGCCGAAGGGTTCACGCATCGGGGCACATTGTGTCAACGGTTCGGATCATGGCGCAGGCTTCATTGTCTTCGGTCACGGGCGGGGCTATGCCCGTCGCAATGGAAATGTAAGGCAGGCAGATGACGGACGCACCCCTGAAATCGCAGTATTGGTCGGGCTTCAGGCAGGGCCTACCGTTCATGCTTGTCGTCGTGCCGTTCGGGCTGCTGTTCGGCGTGGTGGCCAGCGAATCGGGCTTCACGCCGGTGCAGATCATGGCGTTCTCTTCGGTGGTCTTCGCCGGAGCGTCGCAATTCGCGGCCCTGCAACTGATGGTCGAGGATGCGCCCTTTCTGATCGTCGTGGCCACGGCGCTGGCGGTGAACCTGCGGATGGCGATGTATTCCGCGTCGCTTGCCGTCTGGCTGGGCGAGGCGCCTTTGTGGAAACGGGCGCTGATCGCCTATGTCAACGTGGATCAGAGCTACGCGGTCTCGGTCAACCGCTATGAAGACCGCCCCCAGATGAGCCTTGCCGCGCGGATCGCGTTCTTCTTCGGGGCGGTAACTCCGATCTGTCCGGTCTGGGTTCTGGCCACCGGCGTCGGCATCTGGGTGGGCGACGCGATCCCCGAGTGGATGGCTTTGGATTTCGCCGTGCCGATCTGTTTTCTGGCAATCATCGCGCCGATGATGCGCACGCTTGCGCATATGGTGGCGGCGCTGGTGTCGATCGTGCTGGCACTGGCACTGGCGGGTCTGCCCTATAACACCGGCCTGCTGATCGCCGCGATTGTGGCCATGATCGTCGGCGCGCGGGTCGAGGTGATGAGCGCACGGAGGGTCCCGGCATGAGCGCGGCTTATATCTGGACGGTGATTCTGGTGCTGGGTGTCGGCACCTATCTGATCCGGTTCTCGTTTCTGGGGCTGATCGGCGGGCGGCGGTTGCCGGACTGGGCGCTGCGGCACCTGCGCTATACCGCCGTGGCAGTGCTACCCGGTCTGGTGGCGCCGATGGTGCTGTGGCCCGCCGCCACCGGGGGCGAGGTTGACCCCGCACGCCTCTCCGCCGCGCTGGCGACCTTTGGCGTGGGCATCCTCACCCGCAACGTGATCGCCTCGATCCTCACCGGGGGGGTGGTTCTTTACGGAATGCTTGCCTTGACAGCGGGCTACTGAGCCGCCCGCAGCACCGCGTCGATCTCGGCCGCGGCGATGGATTTGTCATCGGCATCGTTTTCGCGGTGGATGCGCGTGCGCACGCCGGGGGTCTGCGCGAACTGATCGGCCAGATTGTTGGGAAAGAACGTCGGGCGGATATGCTCGAATCCGGGCAATTGCGCCAACATGCGCGAGGTATGCGCGGTGCACATCGCCTTGGGCGTCGGGCCGTTGGCGATTGCCAGTTGCAAGGCCTGTTCGGCCACCTCAGCGGGGACGTCCACCTCTTGAATGAGGGTGTAATAAGTCTCGCGCGAGTGGAACGAGATGTAGAGCTCGGCCAGTTGCGGCGTGATGCCGAAATGCACGTCGTTACGCTCGGGGATCGTGTCATGGCCGAAGGTGCCCGCGGGATCCCAAAGCACCTGCTGGCTGGCGTTGATGATCAGCCCGGAATGCGCGCCATTGTCCGAGCTGGTGTTCTTCATGGTCATCAGGGTCAGCCGCTTCGGGCCGGGCTGCACATAGGCGACGCGGTCGATGTCGGCTTGCGGGGCCAAACCCTCGCGCCGGGAAACGCCGCCGCAGGCGGCCAGCGCCAGCGGCGCCGACAGCAGAAAGAACCGGCGGCGCATCCGGATCAAGCGTTGATCAGCGCAAGCAGGATCAGCGCCACGATGACCGCGATTGCGGCCCGTGCCGACAAGGTCAGGAAGCCCTGAAAGGTCTTTTCCTGAACTTCGATGTCCATTTCGCCGTGCTTGTGATCTGCCATGAGATGTTCCTTTGTTCGCGTTGATCGGGCTTTACCCGATTCAAAAGCCCTTGTCAGCACCCGTCAGCACCCGTCAGGCGCTCGTCTTGTCGTGGGGGTCGGGGGCTGCGTCGGCCGCTTCGTCCTCGTCCTTCAGGGATTGCGCCAGCCGAAAGCCGATGCGCGTGGCTTTTTTCTGTTCGACGGGTTTCGGCAGCGCCCGCAGCATGACCGAAAGCTGGGTCACGTGCTGGACAAGTTGCGTCTTGGCGCCGTGGGAATCGGTGCCGTAGAAAGTAATGATATCCGGGTCGTAATAACCCAGCCCGGCGATGCGGATCGTGCCCGAGCTGTCCCCCGCAAAGCCCATGGCCACCTCATGCTCCGCGTCGAGGGTTTCCTCGAAGTTCTGGATGTAGAGGATGAGCCGCTCATACGCCCATTGCGCGGGGCTTTTGTTCTGCGCGCTGCGGTTGGTCTGCGGCGGCGCGACCTTCGGATCGGCATGAACCTCACGGCAGCGGGGCAGGGCGGCATTCTCAAGCGCTTCGGCCGAGGTGGCGATCGTGTCGTCCATAATGTCATCCTGTTCGCGCGGCGGGGTCTCGCCCGCAACATAACCCTGCAAGGCACGATGTCCGAGTGGAAAAACGGCTGGGACCGCAGGCCAGTGTTAAGGGATGCGGGGACAACGATGCTGGAGTAGGCCTCAGACCGCCTGAAACCAATAGGCCCCGTCGCGCAAGGTTCGGGTGGCGCGGCCGGTTTGGTGCAGGTGATTGAGGTGGGCCAGCGCCTCGACCAGTGCAAGGCCATATTCGGCGGGGCCGATGTCGCGCTTGAACAGCGGTTTGAAGCAATCGCCGGCGCGTTTCGGCGTGTCGATATGGGCCATCAAGCGGGTTAGCGCGCTGTGATGGTTGTCGATCAACTGCCGCATCCGTTTCGGCAGGCCGGTGAAGGGCAGCTTGTGCCCGCCCAGAACCAGTTGATCGGGGCGCGCGAAGGCGGACAGACGCTCGCAGGCCTCAAGCCATTCGGCCAGCGGGTCGGCGTCGGGTTCCGTGGGATAGACCCCGATGTTGGGGCTGATCGACGGCAAAAGCTGGTCGCCCCCGATCACAAGCGCGTCGTCGCGGCTCCAGAAGGTTGCGTGTTCCGGCGCGTGTCCGTTGCCCATGCGAATGTCCCATGTGCGCCCGCCCATGCGGAGGGTGTCGCCCTCTTTCAGACGGGTGAAACCCAGCGGCATGGGGTGCACGCAATCAGCAAAGTTGAAAGGGCGTTCCGCGCGTCGTTTGGCAAGCAGGTCCGCGTCCATGCCGGCGCGTTCGTAAAAAAGAAGCGAGCGGGACGGGTAGGCGGGCTGTTCGTCCAGCACCAGCATCCGGGCCATCAGCCAGGCAGTGCGCGGCATCGCCAGCGTGGCGCCGGCGTCCTGAAACCAGCCGACCAGCCCGATGTGGTCGGGGTGGTGGTGGGTGCCGATGACGCGGGTCACCGGTTTGCCCGCCAGCGGTCCGGCCAGCAAATCTTCCCAGATCGCGCGGGTTTTCGAGGTGTCGAAACCGGTGTCGATAAGCGTCCAGCCGTCGCCGCCGTGCAACGTGTCGTCCAGCGCATAGACGTTGACGTGATCCAGCGCCATGGGCAGCGGCAAGCGCATCCAGAGCACGCCGTCCGCCACCTGGGTGGCCGTGCCCTGTGTCGGAGGCTCAGACCAGGGATAGTCGATTTTATCTGTCATGCCGGAGGCCTAGCGCAGAACGGCTCAGGCCACCAGATCATCGGTGGAAATCGCCATCAGATCGCTGGCCCCTTCGCGCACCTGCGCCAGAAGCGTCGTGTACTCGGGCAACATCCGTTTGATATAGACAGTGGCAAGCCGTTCGCGGCTGTCGTCCCCGTGCAGCGCGGCCAGAAGGTGGTAGTAGCCGCCCAGCACCCGCGCAAAGGCTCGCAGATAGGGCACAGCCCCGGCGAAACGGTCGGTGAGCTCTTGCGCGACGAGCCATTCGGTGGCTTCGCGCAGGGTTTCGCAGGCGTGCCAGACCGGTTCGGCCAGATCGGGACATTTCTCTTTCGCGGCCTCGGCGGCGGCTTCGATTTCGTCCATCAGGGCAAAGGCCGCTTCGCCGTTGTCCATCATCTTGCGCGCCACAAGGTCCATCGCCTGAATGCCGTTGGTGCCCTCATAAATCGTGGTCACGCGCACGTCGCGGGCGAATTGCGCCGCGCCGGTTTCCTCGATGAAGCCCATGCCGCCGTGGACCTGAATGCCCGTGGCGGCCGTCTCGACCCCGACGTCGGTGCCGAAGGCCTTGGAGATCGGCGTCAGGAGGGCCGCGCGGGCTTTCCATGCGGCATCGCCGGTGGCGGTGCTCATGTCGATGGCGATGGCGTTCGAGATGGCAATCGAGCGGGCGGCGAAGACTTCGGCCTTCATGGTGGCCAGCATCCGGCGCACGTCTGCATGCTCGACGATTGTGCCCGAGCCGCCCGCGCGGCCCTGCTTGCGCTCCATCGCATAGGCCAGCGCGTGTTGATAGGCGGCCTCGGCCGTGCCGATGCCCTGGGTGCCGACGCCGACGCGAGCGTTGTTCATCATGGTGAACATCGCCGCCATGCCGCCATGCTCGGGCCCCACGAGCCAGCCGCGCGCACCGTCATATTCCATCACCGCGGTGGGCGAGCCGTGCAGGCCCATCTTGTGCTCAAGGCTGACGACGCGCAGCGAATTGCGTTCCCCCAGCGTGCCATCCTCGTTGGGGATGATTTTCGGGACCATGAACAGGCTGATGCCCTTGGTGCCTTCGACCCCATCGGGCAGGCGCGCCAGCACAAGGTGGCAGACGTTCTCGGTGAAGTCGTTGTCGGCCCAAGAGATATAGATTTTCTGGCCGGTGATCGCGTAAGAGCCATCGCCGTTGGGCGTGGCCTTGCTGCGCAGCGCGCCCACGTCCGAGCCGGCCTGCGGTTCGGTCAGGTTCATCGTTCCGCACCACTGGCCGGAGATCAGCTTGGGCAGGTAGAGGTCCTTGATCGCGTCGCTTGCGTGGTGTTCCAAAGCCTCGATCTGGCCCTGACACATCAACGGGTTGAGCTGCAGCGACAGGCAGGCCCCCGACATCATGTCGTTCACCGCGGTCGTCAACGTAAACGGAAGGCCCATGCCGCCATAGACAGGGTCGGCGGACATGCCGATCCAGCCGCCGTCGGCAATCGCCTTGAAGCCTTCGGCAAACCCGGGCGAGGTGCGCACGATGCCGTTTTCCAGCCGCGCGGGGTGCTCGTCTCCGTTGCGCTGCAGCGGGGCCAGCACCTCATCACAGAGCTTCGCCGCTTCGGTCAGGATCGCGTCGCGCATGTCCGGCGTGGCGTCGCCGAAAGTATCGGTGCCGGTGACCTGATCGAAGTTCACCACATGGTCGAGAAGGAAACGAAACTCGGAGGCGGGCGCAGCATAGGGCATGAAGGCTCTTTCAGTGTGATCTTGGATTCAATGTGCAGGCAGCGTATGTGGCCGATGACAGAAAGGCTACGCCGATGAACCGAACCCGCAACCGAAACGCAGCGTCATGACCCCGGTGACCACGCGCACCTTCGCCGCCGATCCGGCGGGATTGGAGGCCGCAGCCGAAGCCTTGCGGGACGGTGGGCTCGTCGCCTTTCCGACCGAGACGGTCTATGGGCTGGGCGTGGATGCGCGCAATTCCGACGCTGTGGCTCGCCTGTATCAAGCCAAGGGCCGCCCGAGTTTCAATCCGCTGATCGTGCACGTCGCCTCGTTCGAGGCGGCCGAGGCGCTGGTCGAGTTCGATGCCACGTCGCGCGATCTGGCCCAGGCGTTCTGGCCGGGTGCCTTGACGCTGGTCCTGCCGTTGAAAGAGGGGGCGGGGATTTCGCCGCTGGTGACGGCGGGGCTGGCGACGCTGGCGGTGCGGATGCCCGATCACGCGGTGGCGCAGGGGCTGCTGGCGGCGTTTGACGGCCCCGTGGCGGCCCCTTCGGCCAATCCCTCTGGACAGGTCAGCCCGACGACATTCGCCCATGTCAAAAACCAGATGACCGGGCGGATCGACGGGATCCTGGATGGTGGGGTCTGCGGCGTCGGGCTGGAATCGACCATCGTTGCCGCAAGGCCCGTGCCCACGTTGCTGCGCGCCGGTGGGGTGCCGGCCGAGGCGATCGAGGCGGCGTTGGGCGGCGCGCTCGCCACCCCGAGCGATAGGGTGGACGATACGGCGGCGCCGACCTCTCCGGGGCAGTTGTCATCGCATTACGCGCCGAAGGGGCAAGTGCGGCTGAACGTGGACCACCCTGCGCCGGATGAGACGCTTTTGGGCTTCGGGCCGGTCGAAGCTCCGCTCAACCTGTCGCCTTCGGGCGATCTGGTGGAGGCGGCGGCGGCGCTGTTCGACGCGCTGCACCGCTTGAACGAGATGGGGGCGGAAAAAATCGCGGTGTCGCCGATTCCGGCACACGGGCTGGGTCGCGCGATCAACGACCGCTTGCAACGCGCAGCAGCGCCGCGCCCCGAGGGGTCAGGCGCGCCCGCCTGAGGTGGACAGCATCAGCGGGTTGATGCCCAGAACCTTCAGCGCGGCGGTCCATTTGTGCTCGGCCGCGCGGCCAAACAGGATATCCTCGGTCGCGTCGCAGACCAGCCAGCCGTTCTGCATCAGCTCGCCCTCAAGCTGCTGCGGCCCCCAACCGGCATATCCCAGTCCCAACATCGAGCGTTTCGGGCCGCTGCCGGTTGCGATATCCTCAAGAATATCCAAGGTCGCGGTCATCGAGACGCCCTCGGCCACCTCCATCGTGCCCGCGCCCGAAGCATAGTCGGCGGTGTGCAGCACGAAGCCGCGTCCGGTCTCGACCGGGCCGCCGTAATGCACCCGCACGTCCACGGCGAGGTCCCCCTCATCGATGCTGAGCTGTTCGAGAAGGTCCGAGAATCGCACATCCGGCGTGGGTTTGTTGACGATCAAACCCATCGCCCCCTCGGGCGTATGCGCGCAGATATAGATCACCGCGTGATCGAAGCGCGGGTCGCCCATATCGGGCATCGCGATCAGCAGCTTGCCCACAAGGTTGGTGGTCTCGGTCATGGGCCAAAGATGGGGCGCGCCGGGCGGTCGCGCAAGGGGCAAGGCGAGCGGTGCTGACATATCTTTAACCCAAATGTGACTTTGCTTCCGGGCCGATCCGTTGGATGAGGGGGCATGTTCAAACACGTCTTCCCCCTTTTGCTTGCGCTGGTCTGCGCGGCGCCGCTTGGCGCGGGCCCGGCGGATGGCGTCGTCTCGCTTGAGGTTCTGCCCGGTTGGCGCACCGATCAGGGCACCCATATGGCGGGCCTGCAAATCCGTCTGGCGCCCGGCTGGAAGACCTATTGGCGCGCGCCCGGCGATGGCGGCATCCCGCCCCGGTTCGGCTGGCAGGGGTCGCAGAACATGGATGGGGTGGCGTTCCATTGGCCGGTGCCCGAGGTGTTCGACCAGAACGGCATGCGGTCCTACGGATATGCCGACAGCGTAGTGATCCCGGTTGAGGTTTCGGTCCCCGATGCGGCGCGCGCTGCGCGGATGAAGGGCGCGGTCCAGCTTGGCGTGTGCGAGGATATCTGCGTGCCGGTGGTGCTGGAGTTCGATGCGGCTCTGCCCGCGTCCGGTGCACGCACCCCCGCCATCGTCGCAGCCCTTGTGGACCAGCCGACCCCCGCCGCACGGGCCGGGGTGACGGGGGCCACCTGCGCCTTGCGGCCCACGGACAGGGGGCTGGAAGTGACCGCACGGATCGAGATGCCCCGCCACGCGCCGGACGAGGTGGTGGTCATCGAGGCGGGCGATCAGCAGGTCTGGGTCTCACAGCCCGAAACATGGCGCGACAGCGACCTGTTCGCCCGGGCCGAGATGATCCACGTCGAGCAGGGCGCCTTTGCGTTGAACCGCTCGGACATGCGGATCACTGTACTGACCGGCGGGCAGGCGGTCGATATTCAGGGCTGCGCCGCGGACTAGGGTGCCGCAGCGTGGCGGCGTTTGCGGGCGCGGCCCACGGCCAACGCGGCGGCGAAATAGACCAGCAGCAACCACAGCAGCGTAAGCGTTAGATAAAGTGCCATGGCGACGGCTGTGCCCCCGTTGAGCAGTGGAAGCCCTCGGGCCAGCGCAGGAAGCGGTGCGCCCGTGATCAGGACCGGCGCGACCAATGCGCCGAAAAGGACAAGCGCGCCCAACGCGGCAATCCGCGCCGGAGCGGTGACGCCGGTGCCCGGTCCGGTCAGCGACCGTTTGGCCGAGCGGACTTGCACCGCGACATCGCCCTGAACCGCCATCAGCGATGGCACGATGAGCAGCACCAGCACCATGCCGAAGCCCAGACCATAGACCAGCGTGATCACGGTCGGCTTGAGGAACTCCGCCTGCGACGAGCCTTCGTAGAGCAGCGGCATCAGGCCCAGCACGGTGGTCAACGTGGTCAGCAGCACGGGGCGCAGGCGGTCGCTGACCCCGTCGATGATCGCGGGGATCAGACCCCGGGTCGCTGCGTATTCGTCGATGGTTTTCACCAGCACGATAGAGTCGTTGATGATGATTCCGGTCATGCCCAGCAGGCCCACGACGGTGAACATCGACAGCGGCACGCCCCATTGCGCATGGCCGTAGATCGTGCCGATCAGGCCGAAAGGGATGATCGCCATCACCACCAGCGGACGGGTCCAGCTTTGGAAGATCCACGCCAGCGTCAGGAAGATGCCCGTCAGGCAGAAGATCGCACCGATGCGGGCATCGCTGAGAAAGGCGTCCTCCTGCTCGCTCAACCCCGACAACGAGGTCGAGACGTTGTAGGCGGCTTCGACGCGCGGCAGGATATCGTCGCGGATGAGCGTTTGAATCTCCGCCGCACGGTGGGCGTCGTCATCGGCCAGATCGCCGGTGACCGAGATCAGTTGCACGCCATTCTCGCGGCTGACCGTGGAAAACCCCGTGCGCGAGGTCACGGTGACGATGTCCGCCAGCGGCAGGTAGGTGCCGCCCGTGGCCCGCATCAGGGTGCGATCCAGAAAATCGGCCGTCAACTCTCCGGCGGGCAGTTCGACGCGGACGGTCGCGGACCGTGGCCCTTCGGGATAGGTCGCGGCCTCGATCCCGCCCAGACGGTCGCGCAATACGCGCCCCAGCCCGTCGATGGTGAACCCCAGCGCTTGGCCCTGCGGGGTGAGCGCGAGGATCAATTCTTCCTTGTCATAGGCCAGCGAATCCTCGAGCGCCGAAACCTCACCAAACTGCGCCAGTTCCGATTTCAGGGCTTCGGCGGCGGTCTTCAGCACTTCGGAATTGGCGCCGAACAGTTGCACGTCGATGTCGTCGCCCCCCGGACCGCTGCCCCAGGACCGGAAGCTGACCGTTTCAGCCATCGGATGTTTGACGACCCGTTCTTGCAGATCGGACACGAAGGCAAAGCTGGAGTAGGGGCGGGCGTCGGCGTCGATCAGTTCGATGGAAATCGCGCCCAGCTGGTCGGCGTCCTTGGTGTCGGACCCGGCGATGCCGCGCCCGGAATTGCCGCCGATCTCGGCGATGACATAGGCAAGCGGGTTGGTGCCGTAGCGGTCTTCATACTCTGCCCCCAGCGCCTCGGTCACGTCCTGCAGGCTTTGCATCATCGCCAGCGTGTCCGCCCGTTCCGCACCCGGAAGCATGGCGAAATTGCCGGTGATGCTGCCCTGCTCGGGGGAGCTGAAGAACCGCCATTGCACATCCCCCCGGATGAAGGCGGCGCCCTGCAGCGCCAGCAGGGCCACGGCGAAGGCCAGCACCGGATAGCGCGCCCGGATCACCCCGGCCATGAACGGCCGGAACAGCCGCGCCTTCGTCCAGTCCAAACCCCGGTTCACCACGCGCGACGGCGCGTCATACCAGCGCCCCTCGCCGGTGTGGGACAGGGCGGACTTCATGTGGTGGGGCAGGATCAGGAAACATTCGAGCAGCGAGGCGATCAGCACGACGATGACCGTAAAGGGAATGTCGGCGATGAGGTCGCCGAAGCGGCTCCCGATGGCCACCAACCCCAAGAAGGCGATGATCGTGGTGAGGGTGGCGGAAAACACCGGGTTGAACATTTTGCGCGCGGCGTTCTCGGCGGCTTCGGCGGGGCCTTCGCCGAGCTTGCGGCGGCGGTGGTCGGCGTGTTCGCCCACGACGATGGCGTCATCGACGACGATGCCCAGCGTGATGATCAGCGCGAAAAGCGAGATCATGTTGATCGTCAGCCCCGCCAACCACATCAGCGCCACCGCGCCGCACAGCGCAGCGGGGATCCCGGCGGCGACCCAGAAGGCGGTGCGGGCGTTCAGGAACAGGAACAACAGGCCCACGACCAGCGCCAGCCCCAGCAATGCGTTTTCGTAAAGGATGTTCAGGCGCCCGGTGATCAGCTCGGCGCGGGCGCGGATCAGGTCAATGCTGCTGCCGGCGGGCAGGGTGGCAGCATAGGCGTCGGCCACCTGTTGCACGGTGTCCTGCACCTTGATCGCATCCCCGGTGGCGGAGCGGTCCACGCGGATCGAGATGGCCGGATTGTCGCCCACGAAATAGGCCCGTTGCCGATCCACCCCTTCGACGGTCACCTGTGCCACGTCGCCCACGGTCAGCGCGGCCCCACCGGGGGCGGTGCGCAGCACGATGGCCGCGATCTCATCCGCGCTGCGCCGCTCGACCCCGGTGCGGACCCGCGCCGCACCCGAGACGTCGCCCGCGGGATCGGCCGTCACCTCTTGCGCGATGGCGGCGGCGATGTCGGACATGGAGATGTCGTGGCGCACCAGCGAGAGCGACGGCACCTCAACAATGGTCGAAGGCGCGGCGACCCCGCGGATGGTCGTGCGCGTGACCCCTTGGGCGAACAGGCGCACGACGAATTCATCGGCGAAACGCGCCAGTTGATCGGGGCTGACGGGTCCGGTGATGACCACGTCCGTCACCCGGTCGGACCATTGCGCCCGGCGCACCCGGGGGTCGTCGGCATCCTCGGGCAGGTTCGACGTGGAATCGACGGCGAGTTGTACGTCCTCGGCGGCTTTCGCCATGTCCCAGCCCGGTTCGAACTCCAACCGGATGCGGGCCGACCCTTCGGAGGAGGTGGAGGACGTCGTGGTGACCCCTTCGACGGCCAACAGGGCCGGTTGCAGCACCTGCACGATGGCGTCGTCCACGTCCTGCGCGCCCGCGCCCCTCCATGTGACCGAGACGTTGACGCTGTCGATGATCACATCGGGGAAGAACTGCGCGCGCATCTTGGGGAAGGTGGCGATCCCGGCGGCCAGCATGAGGACCAGCAGAAGGTTCGCCGCCGTGCGGTGGCGCGTCAGGTAAGACAGGATGCCGCCGGGCCTGAGCGTGCCGGCGCCGGGCATCAGGTGCCCATCCGCGCTTCCAGCCGCGCGACGACGTCCCAGGGGACTTCATCCTGCTGCAACTGGTCGAGCAATCGCGTCTTGACCGGATCGGGCATGGGCGCGCTTTGCACAAAGGCGATCATTCCCGCGCGGCGGTCCGGGTCCAGCGTCACCATGCGGGGCGCATCTGCGGGGTCGGCCGCATCGGGGGGTGCGGCGGCTGCGGCATCGATGGGCTGCACGGCGATCCCCGCCCCCAGAAGCGGCGAGCGTTCGGCCACGATCTGTTTGCCGTAAAGACGCGGCGCGCGGATGATCACGTCGTTCCCCTGACGGCGCAGCAGATCGACCGCAACCTCGATCAATCGGTTGTCGGGGTCGAGCATCAGGGCCGTGTCGTTGGCGGCAATCGCGGTGGCGGGCACTTTGGCCACGTCGTGCAGGGCCGGTTCACGCACGGTCACGGTGACGAAATCACCGGGCCGGAAGCCTGCCGTGTTGTCGAGCCGGGCGAAGACCAGCCGTCCGGTCTGCCCCTCTCCGACGCTGGCGCCTTCGCGGGTGATGTGGCCCGTGGCGGTCAGGGTGAAGCCCTGTGCATCCAGCGTGACGGTGACAGGTGCTTGGGGCAGGGTGCCGCTGTCTTCGACAAGGCGGGCATATTGCGCGGTGGACAGGCGGAACGCGACCTCGAGCTTCGCGCTGTCGATCAGTCGGCCCAAGCGTTCGTTGGCGGTGACGCGCAGGCCCTTGGCGATGGACACGTCCTCGAGAATGCCCGTGAAAGGCGCACGGATTTCGGTGTCGCCCAAGGCGCGGTCCGCATCTGCAAGGTTGAGCCGCGCGCGGTCCAGGCGGGTCGCCGCCTGATCCAGCCGCGCCTGTGCCTGCGCCAGCGCCTGCCGGCGCGACAAAACCGCCTGATCCGCCGAAGACAGGGCAAGTTCGGCAGCCTCGATCGCGGCGGCGGTGCCGACGCCCCGCTCGGACAGGTCCCGTTGCCGGCGCAGGGCCTGCGCCCGCAGGGTCGCTTGTTGCTGGGCGGCGGTCACTTCGTCTTGCTGCAAGCGCGAGGCGCGCTCGGCGTCGCGCACCTCGGCCTCGGCATCGCGCAGATCGGCGGCGGTCCGGTCGCGCGCGGATTGGGCATCGCGGGGGTCGATCCGCACCAGCATCTCGCCCGCGTCCACGCGCCCGCCGGTCACGAAATTTTCGGAGAGGTCCAGCACCGTGCCGCCAGTCAGCGCGCGCACGTCGAAGGTGTTGGTGCTGCCCAGCTCACCGAAGACCTGCAGTTCGGGCGTGATGGTGTCGGGCGTGACCTGCACCACGTTGACCACCTGCACCCGTTCGCGCTGCGGAAAGCTGCGCGGCTCGGCGTTCATCCGCTCTTGCACTGCAAGCCGCACTGTGTTGCCAGCCCATGCGAACAGCGCCAGCGTCGTGGCCAGCAGGAAGATCCCGACGAGAGAGCGTCGCAAGAAATGCACGGTCCAAACCTCCTGATGCGGCCGGCGTGCCCGGTTCCGCGTTCCGGTCAGAGTCTATACGCAAGTTGCGCCCCTGTGGATGGTTATTTGCGCCGCAGGTGTTCGTCGAGGCGGGGCATGATTTCCACGAAATTGCAGGGCATGTGCCGGTAGTCGAGCTGATGGACAAGGATCTCGTCCCAGGCGTCCTTGCAGGCCCCGGTGCTGCCGGGCAGGGCGAACAGATAGGTGCCCTGCGCCACGCCGCCGGTGGCGCGGGACTGCACCGCGCTGGTGCCGATCTTGGCGATGGAGACGTGGGTGAACAGGGTGCCGAAGGCGTCGATTTCCTTCTCGTAGACGTCGCGGTGCGCCTCAACCGTGACATCGCGGCCGGTCAGGCCCGTGCCGCCGGTGCTCAGGATCACGTCGATCCGCGGATCGGCGCACCATGCGCGCAACTGCGCGGCGATCCTGTCCCTCTCATCGGGAAGGATCTCGCGCGCGGCGAGGGTGTGGCCCGCCGCTTGCAAACGGTCCACCAGCGTCTGGCCCGAGCGATCTTCGGTCAGGGTGCGGGTGTCAGAGACCGTCAGCACGGCGATGCGGACGGGGATAAAGTCGCGGGTCATTGCAGGTCTTTCAGTTTCGCCTTGAGCGCCAGAAGATCGGCCCAAGCCTCGCGTTTGGCGGCGGGCTGCGCCAGAAGATGGACGGGCGGGAACATCGGCAAAGCGGGCAGGGATGCCGCTTCAACCCATTTGCCGCGCAGCCGTGTCATGCCGGATTTCTTCAGCAGCGTATGACAGGGCGCATTGCCCATAAGCACCAGAACCTTCGGCGCGGCGAGTTCGATATGACGCTCCAGAAACGGCAGCATCATGGCGATTTCGGCGGCCGAGAGGTCGCGGTTCTGCGGCGGGTTCCATGGCACGATGGGTGCGGCATAGATCGCAGCCGCGCCGCTGCGCGACAGGCCGATGGCGGCCAGCATCTTGTCCAGCAGCACGCCGCTGCGCCCGCTGAACATGTGGCCCGCGCGGTCGTCGTCGCGGTCCGGCGGATCGGTCAACACCATCACCGGCGCGCCTGCCACCCCATCCGAGAAGATCAGGTTGCGCGCGGCGGTCTTCATCTCGCAATGTTCGAACGCGGCCAGCGCGGCGCGCAATCCCGCAAGGTCCGACGCTGCCTGCGCCGCGAGCCGCGCCACCGCGACCGGGTCCACGACCTCTTCCTCGACCGGGGCGGGCGGGGCGTCGGGCGCCGTGGTGACGACGGCGGGTTTGGGCGCGGGCTTGCGGTCTTCCAGCGCATAGCGGTCGATGGGCGCATCGCCAATCGCCTCATCCACGCCCATCTCGACCTGCCAATCGAGAAGCGCTTTCGCCGTCCAGTAATCCAATGCCGATTCCATGGCTGCACCCTAGCGCGCCGCGCGGCGGAGTTCACGCGCTGATCTTGCCCCGTTCCGGTGCGCCCCATATAAGCGGCGCGACCAAGGAAGGGACGCCCATGACATTCCGCGCCGCACATCTGCTGGGGATCGAACACCTTCACCCGACCGAGATCACAACGTTGCTGGATCTGGCGGATCAATACGCCGAAGACAACCGCAAGGGCCGCGCCCATCGGGACGTGCTTGAGGGGCTCACCCAGATCAACATGTTCTTCGAGAACTCGACCCGCACGCAGGCGAGTTTCGAGATTGCAGGCAAACGACTGGGCGCGGATGTGATGAACATGGCGATGCAGGCCAGTTCGATCAAAAAGGGCGAGACGCTGATCGACACGGCGCTGACGCTCAACGCGATGCGGCCGGATTTGTTGGTGGTGCGGCATCCGAACTCTGGCGCCGTGGACCTGCTGGCGCAGAAAGTGAATTGCGCGGTGCTGAACGCAGGCGACGGGCGGCACGAACATCCGACGCAGGCGCTGCTGGATGCGCTGACGATCCGGCGTGCCAAGGGACGCTTGCACCGCCTGTCGATCGCGATCTGCGGCGACGTGGCCCACAGTCGCGTGGCGCGGTCGAACATCATGCTCTTGGGCAAGATGGAGAACCGCGTGCGGCTGGTCGGCCCGCCGACGCTGCTGCCCAGCGGTGTTGAGGACCTTGGCGTTGAGGTGTTCCACGACATGCGCGAAGGTCTGCGCGACGTGGACGTGGTGATGATGCTGCGGCTGCAGAAGGAACGCATGGACGGCGGATTCATCCCGTCGGAGCGGGAGTATTTCCACCGCTACGGGCTGGACGCGGAAAAGCTTGGCCACGCCAAGCAGGACGCCATCGTCATGCATCCCGGCCCGATGAACCGCGGCGTTGAGATCGACGGTCAGATCGCCGACGACATCAACCGCTCGGTCATTCAGGAACAGGTCGAAATGGGCGTGGCCGTGCGGATGGCGGCGATGGACCTTCTGGCGCGGAACCTGCGCGCCAAGCGCGGAGCACAAGCCGCCGGGGTCATGGTGTGAGCGAGGCCCCGCCGCTTGAGGCGGGCGAGGTTCTGTTGCACCACCACCGCCCCGATCTGGCCGCGTTCCGGCGCACCGCGCTTGTGTTGCTTGCCGTGACCCTTGTCCCGACACTGGCCATGGTCGCGGCCTTTCCTGACAGCCTGTGGGGCGCGGCCCCCCTGTTCATCGCCTGTCTGCTACTAACGCAAGAGCGCGTGACCCTCGGGCGGCATGCGGCCTGGATCACCAACCGGCGCATCCTGTTGCAGAACGCTGCGCCCGTGGCCTTGCGGAATATTGCCACCATAAAGGTCGTCGGGAACGCAGTGCGGCTTCGGACCGTTGATCCTGCAAGGCGCGTCACGCTGTCCTACCCCAGCGACAAGACGGCCTTGCGCGACGTGATCGACACCGCACGACAGGAGGCACCATGACCGAGACTGTGACCGACTACGAACACGGACGCACCCGCGTCTTTCACCTTGACCACACCACCGGAGCCCCCGAGAGCGCCACGGTCTCGGACCTGCAGGCCGCGCTGGGCGTCGATCAGATGGACGCGGCCCATGTGCAACGCGTGGTGATCTCTGATCTGGGCGACATGACACTGTCGCAATTTCTGGCCAGCGGATATGACACCAACCCTGCGAAACTCGCCGCGCGGGAAAATGCGCTGAACGCCTTGACCGGCGTGGCCTTCATCGTCCGCTCGGCGGCTTTTCCCGAACGGCCCGTCACGCTCAACACCGAAGGCGACGCCGATCTGGTGGCGACCTTCGACGATCCGGCCGTGGTCGACGCGTTCACGCCCGAGATCGAAAGCCCGTCCGCCGAAGGCATCCTGACCCCGCCACCGGTCAAATCGCCACCGTCGGACAAGGCCATGGCGGGCCGGGTGGCGATGATTGCGCTTCTGGTGATGGCGCTGCTTGTGCTCGTGATCGTCCTGATCGCCTGAACGGCGCATAGGCCTTGACCCTGCGCGGCAATCCCTCTTGAAAGGGGCCATGCGCACGCTTTTCCAGAACGCCCGCCTGATTGACCCCGAAGCCGGAACCGACACGCTCGGCTCCCTGATGGTCGTGGACGGTGTGATCACCGATGTCACCGGCACGCCGGACGACGTGGTGGACTGCCGCGGCAAATGTCTCGCGCCCGGGATCGTCGACATGGGAGTGAAGGTGTGCGAGCCGGGCGAGCGGCACAAGGAAAGCTTCGCCTCGGCCGGTCGGGCGGCCGTGGCGGGCGGGATCACCACCATCGTCACCCGCCCGGACACGGACCCGGCGATCGACACCCCCGAAACGCTGGAATTCGTCGCCCGCCGCGCCTCGGCGGATGCATTGGTGAACGTGTTGCCCATGGCGGCGCTGACCAAGGAGCGCGCCGGGCGCGAGATGACCGAGATCGGGTTTCTGATGGACGCGGGCGCGGTGGCCTTCACCGATTGCGACCGGGTCGTCACCGACACCAAGGTGTTCAGCAGGGCGCTGACCTATGCCAAGTCCTGCGGAGCCCTCGTCGTGGGTCATGTGCAGGAACCGGGATTGAGCGCGGGCGGGGCCGTGACTTCGGGCAAGTTCGCCACCCTGCGCGGCCTGTCCGGTGTGTCGCCCATGGCCGAACGGATGGGGCTGGACCGTGACATCGCGCTGCTGGAAATGACCGGCGCGGCCTATCACGTGGACCAGATCACCACCGCCCGCGCCCTGCCAGCGCTTGAGCGGGCCATGGCCAACGGGTTGAACATCACCGCCGGGGTGGGCGTCCATCACCTCACGTTGAACGAAATGGACGTGGCCGACTACCGCACCTTCTTCAAGCTCAAACCCCCGCTGCGGTCCGAGGATGACCGGCTCGCCGTGGTTGAAGCGGTCGCTGCCGGGGTGATCGACATCATCTCCTCCATGCACACGCCACAGGACGAGGAATCCAAACGCTTGCCCTTCGAAGAGGCGGCCAGCGGCGCGGTCGCGCTTGAGACACTGCTGCCGGCGGCTTTGCGCCTTGTCCACGCGGGCCATATGGAGCTGCCGCATCTGTTCCGCGCCCTGTCGCTGAACCCGGCCAAGCGGCTGGGCCTGCCCTGCGGTCGGCTGTCGGTCGGCGCGCCCGCCGATCTGGTGCTGTTCGATCCCGACGCGAGCCTGCGCCTTGATCGCTTCAAGCTGCATTCCAAATCCAAGAACACGCCGTTCGACGGCAGCATCCTGCAAGGGCGCGTGATCGCGACCTATGTGGGTGGCACCAACAAGACACAGGAGCTGCCCGATGCTTGAGTTTGCCAGCACGTCCCAGACGCTGATCCTTTGGGCCATCCTTGGCTATATCGTCGGTTCGATCCCCTTCGGGCTGATCCTTGCGCGGGTCATGGGGCTGGGCAACCTGCGCGACATCGGATCGGGCAACATCGGCGCCACCAACGTGTTGCGCACAGGTTCGAAACTGGCGGCGGCGCTGACCTTACTTTTGGACGCGGGCAAGGGGCTTGTCGTGGTCTTGCTGGCGCGGGCGCTGGCGGCGGAGGATGCCGCGCATCTGGCGGCCTTCATGGTGATGCTGGGCCATTGCTTTCCGGTCTGGCTCAAGTTCCGCGGCGGCAAGGGGGTCGCGACCTTTCTGGGCATTCTCTACGCGCTGGCCTGGCCCGTGGGGATCGCGGTGTGCCTGACGTGGCTCGCCACGGCGGCTCTGTTCCGCTATTCGTCGCTGGCCGCACTTGTGGCGGCGGCGTCAACGCTGGTCTGGGCCCCGCTGCTCGGCGCCTCGCATATCCTGCTGTTGGGGGCCTGCCTTGTGGCGCTGATCTTCTGGCGCCACGCGGCGAACATCCACCGGCTGGTGGCGGGCACCGAAAGCAAGATCGGCGCGAAGTGAGCTTTGGCGACCGGCTTGCCGCGCTGCCGCTGGGCACATTCCGCGGCCATGCCCACGGGCGCGACTGGATCGTCACCCGCAGCCTAGTCTCGGGCGGGCGGGGTGAGAAACTGGTGGCGGAAGCGCTGGACGGGTCTGATTATATCAGCCTTAACCTTTACCGCCTGACGTCGGGCGAGCTTCTGAAGCCTTGCGAAATGTCCGACGCGAAAGTGCGGGCCTTTGTCGCGGCCTTGACGGTCTTGTCATGAAAACCGGTCGACCGGCTGACATTTCAACCGGCCGACCGCAGCCTATTCAGGGCCTTTGCGCGTCCAGCAATTCAGCCGTCCGCTTGGTGTTCTGGTAAATGCCCAGAAACAGATAAAGCATGCCACCCATCAGGACGACATAAACAGCGCCGCCGACAAGAACGAATAGTCCTGTCATAAAGCCTCCGCCCTGATATGCGGGCAGACTCCACGCCATTACAGTTGCAATAAGCACGCCGATGCTCATGATGACCACAAGAATATTGATCAGCATTTCCAGCGAATTGATAAAAAAGTCCCTCATAATCTTCCTTTCACGCGGGTCATAATCAACCCGAGCAAGTTTCAATCAGAAGGCGAATTGAAAGGCAATGGCTATCTAAAGCCGGATCGCGATTGATCCCTGAGATTGCCAAATTACATCATCAATAGCTGTATTCCGCATAAATTCGGCTCAGGTCGCCGTTCCATTCCCCGTGGTATTTGTCGAGCAACTCATCGGCGGGGGTCTTCCCGCTCTCGATGCTTTCCTTGAGCGCGTTGAGGAAGTGCGTCTCGTCCGGGACCAGCCCGCCTGCGCCCGGCATGGCGCGGTTTTTCAGGCCGAGTTCCGCGATCCGGACCGCTTCGCGCGCGATGTCGTGCATGGATTGGCCGCCGACGCTGGCCTGCAACCCATGGACCGACGCCTCTATCCGCCAGGCTTCGCGGGTCTCTTCATCCCAGCCCTTGCACAGGTCCCACGCCGCATTGAGCGCGTCCTGATCGTAGGTCAGGCCGACCCAGAACGCCGGCAGCGCGCAGAGCCTGCGCCATGGGCCACCATCGGCGCCGCGCATCTCGATGAAGCGTTTCAGGCGCGCTTCGGGGAAGGCGGTGGTGAGGTGGTCGGCCCAGTCGGACAGGGTCGGCTTCTCACCGGGCAGGGCGGGCAGTTCGCCGCGCAGAAAGTCGCGGAACGACTGGCCCAAGGCGTCGATATATTCGCCATCGCGATAGACAAAATACATCGGCACATCGAGGGCGTATTCCGCGTAGCGTTCAAATCCGAAATCGTCGTCGAAAACGAAAGGCAACATGCCCGTGCGCGCATCATCGAGGTGCCGCCAGATCCGGCTGCGCCATGACTTGTGGCCGTTGGGCTTGCCCTCGAAGAACGGCGAATTGGCGAACAGCGCCGTGGCCACCGGTTGCAAGGCTATCGCCACACGCATTTTCTGGATCATGTCGGCTTCGGAGCCGAAATCAAGGTTCACCTGCACCGTGCAAGTGCGCCGCATCATCATTTTGCCTGCGGTGCCCACCTTGTCCATATAGGCATCCATCAGCTTGTAGCGGCCCTTGGGCATCAGCGGCATCTGGTCGTGGGTCCACTCGGGCGCGGCGCCCAACCCGATGAAGCCGACGCCGATCTCGTCCGCGATGGATTTCACCTCGGCCAGATGGCTGTTCACCTCGTCACAGGTCTGGTGGATGGATTCCACCGGCGCGCCGGACAGCTCCAGGGCACCACCGGGTTCCAGCGACACGTTGGCGCCCTCTTTCTCGAGCCCGATAAGGAAGCCGCCTTCGGTCACCGGCGCCCAGCCGAACCGGTCGCGCAGCCCCGAGAGCACCGCTTCGATCGACCGCTCGCCCGCGTAGGGCAGGGGCTTGTGGCTGTCGGTGCAATAGCCGAATTTCTCGTGCTCGGTGCCGATACGCCAGTCGGACTTGGGCTTGCAGCCATCGGCCAGATATTGAGCCAGCTGGTCGTGATGTTCGATCGGACCGCCGCCGGATTGTGGAATGGACATGATAGGCGCTCCGTTGGTTCGCATGAAGATCAAGAGGTGGCTGAGCCGAAGCGTAGTGTCAATCGCGATCAGTGCAACCGTCGATAGGGTCTGTGGTCCGGTGCCATCCAGACGGTCATCGGCGCCGGTGGGGTGCGGTCGAGCATCGACAGCAGGTGTTCGGTTTTCATGCCGGGCAGGGCGGTGAAGACCTCGAACAGGGCTTCGACCCCGCGGGCGTTGACCGGAATATCAAGCTGGCTGCCGTCGCGGTGGATCAGCCGCCACGCCGGTGCGGGTGTGAGGTCGAGTTGCACGAGCTGGTCCAGTTCGGCCACGCCCCCGTCGAGCGGGCCGAGATAGGTGATGCGCCGTTCGTCCAGCGTGACCACGCCGGGGCCGTCACTGGGCGGGCGGAAGCGGACCTTTTGCGCGGCGGCGAAGGCCAGCACGCCGCCCAGCCCCGCAAGCCCCCATCCCAGCCATTGCACGATCCCGAACGACGCAAAGCCCCACCAGAGGCCAAGGCCGGACAGGGCCAGCGCGGCCAGCACTTCACGCCAGCGCCACAGGGCGGACTTGACGGCGGGGCGGATCATCGCGGGGCGTGCCCCTGTTTGAAGAAGATCATGGCAAAGCGACCGATGGGGGCGAAGCCCACGGCTTCATAGGCGTTCTGGGCCGAGGGGTTGTCGGCAAAGAGGATCGCACGGGTCTTGCCCGCCGCCCGCGCCTCGGCCAGATGCAGCGCCACCGCCCGGCGCGCCAGACCGCGGCCGCGCTGTGCGGGCGGCGTATAGACCCCGCCAACCTGCACGAGGTCATCCGCTTCGGCGTTGAACCCCGTCATCGCCAGCGGCACGCCCTCGGCTTCCAGCACGCGGTGGCTGTTCGCCGCGATGTAGGCGGCGATTTCGTCTGCGGCTTTTGCGCGGGCGGTCTCTTCGGGTTCACCGAGAATGTTGATTTGATAATCCGTGCGCCACGGGATCAACGCGGCGCGGTCGGCGCCGGTCAATGGGCGCAATGTGCCGGGTCCATCCTGCGCGACGAGGTCGGAGAGCGTCAGGGCGTAAAGCACCTCGTCCGAGTTCAGGTTTGTCGGCTGATCCCGCAGCCCCGCCGCCCGCAGCAGGGCGTCGATCTGGTCGCCATCGCCGATGGCCCCGGTGATCGGCGCGGGAAGGAGGGCCAGCGGCCTTGCCCAATCGCCAGCCGCGGGCCACTGCGCCATGACCACACCCTTGGTCGATTGCGCAACAACGCCCGACACCGGGTGGCCAGTGATATAGAACGTCATGGCGTAATCCTGCGCGGCCCCGGTGGCCCCGAACTTGCGCAGGTTCGACAGCAAAAAGACCGAGGTTTCGATATGGGCCTGCAGGAAGGCTTCGATTTCGGGGGCATCCTCGGGGGTTGCGGGCCTCCAGCTCATCGCCAGTCTCCCAGATGCGCTTGCCACAGGGTGAGCGCCGCCAACGCCGCCGTTTCCGCCCGCAGGATGCGCGGGCCAAGGCTGACCGGATGGGCGCAGTTCATCCCCCGCAGGCGGTCCCGTTCGGCCTCGGTAAAGCCACCTTCGGGACCGATGAAAATCGCCCAAGGTCCAGCTTCGGTCGGCAGCGTCGCAGGGGTGCCGGCGAGCGTTTCATCGCAGAACAGGATGCGCCGCGCCGGGTTCCAATCGTCAAGCAGTCGGCCGAACCTCTGCACCGGATCCACGGGTGGCAGATAGGTCGCTTCGCATTGTTCCGCCGCTTCCAGCGCGGTGGCCTGCAGCTTGTCTTGCCGCAAGCGATTCGCAGCTTGGGTGAAGCCGGTCTGCATGGGGATCAGCCGCGCGGCCCCCAGCTCAACGGCCTTTTCCACGATAAAGGCGGTGCGTTCCTTGCGGATCGGGGCAAAGACCAGCCAGAGGTCCGGGGGCATCTGCAGCGGCCGCGTCTGCGCTTCGCATTCCAGCACGCCGTTTTTCTTGGCCGCCGCGATGATCCGCGCCTCCCATTCGCCGTCGTGGCCGTTGAACAGCGCTACGGTGTCGCCCACGTCAAGCCGCATCACGCCGAACAGGTAATGCGCCTGTTCCCGCGACAGCGCGACCCTTTCGGACGCCGCCAAAGGGTGATCTACATATAGTCGAATACGGGAAGATTTCGCGGCCATGAGGGGACCATATGACCGACGACAACGGGATGCCAGAGGCGCCGGAACGTCTTGTTGCAGATGCCAAGGCGGGCAATTGGGTCGACACGCGCGCGCCGCGGTCCGCGCGGCCTTTCCTGCGGCTCAGTCGCGCCGACCGGCCCATCGGCACCTGGCTGCTGTTGCTGCCCTGTTGGTGGGGGTTGTTGCTGGCAATGCTGCACACCGGAACCGCTGGATGGTTCGATCTGTGGATCGCGCTGGGCTGCTCTCTGGGGGCGTTCCTGATGCGCGGCGCGGGCTGCACGTGGAACGACATCACCGACCGCGAGATTGACGGCTCGGTGGCGCGGACGGCCAACCGGCCTATCCCCTCGGGGCAGGTGGGGGTGCGCAAGGCGCTGGTCTGGATGGCGCTGCAAACCTTTCTGTCGCTGCTGATCCTGCTGACCTTCAACAGCGCGGCGATCGGTCTGGGGTTCCTCGCCCTTGTACCCGTGGCAATCTATCCGTTTGCGAAACGGTTCACCTATTGGCCGCAGGTGTTCCTTGGCCTTGCCTTCAACTGGGGCGCCTTGCTGGCCTGGACGGCGCACACCGGATCGCTGGGCTGGCCTGCGGTTCTGCTCTACGCCGCCGGTATCGCCTGGACGCTGTTCTATGACACGATCTATGCCCATCAGGACGCTGAGGATGACGCCCTGATCGGGGTGAAATCCACCGCCTTGCTGTTCGGCGAGACGACGCCGCGCTGGCTGCGCTATTTCATGGTTGGCACCGTCTTGCTCATGGGGCTGGCGGTGGTTCTGGCCGCGTTGGATCGTTCGGTTCTGGCGCTGATCGTGGCGCTGGGCGGGCCTTGGGCGATGGGCTGGCACCTTGCTTGGCAGCAGAGAAGCTTCGATGCGACGGACAGCGGCTCGCTTTTGCGGCTATTCCGCTCGAACCGCGACGCGGGGCTGATCCCCGTGCTGTTTTTCGCCGTCGCCCTGTTGCTCTAGCCGAAGGGCGATTGAACACCGGCGCGCAACGGCCTAAGCACACACCATTCACAACCAAGGACGCGATATGCGCCTCTCTGCCCTTTTTGTTCGTCTCGCTGTTTTCCTTGTCGCGGCCATCGGGTGCGGAATCGGGGCGCAGGCGGTCGTGGCAACGGTTGAGCAGCGGTCGGTCGAGGCGGTGCAATCGGCCCTGATCGACAGCGGCTATGAATTTGCCTCCGTGCTGGGCGACGGGTTGCAGGTGATCCTTGAGGGCGAGGCAGAGTCAGAGGCCAAACGCTTTCGCGCGCTGTCCACCGCAGGGCACATGGTCGACGCCAGCCGAGTGATCGACAACATGACCATCAAGGTGAGCGAGGCCATCGAAGCGCCCGAGTTCTCGATGGAGATCCTGCGCAACGACAGTGGCATTTCGGTGATCGGTCTGGTGCCGCTGTCTTCGGACACCGAAGCCCTGACCACGACGCTGGCCGACATGGCCGGGCGCGACGGGAACTTCGCCGATTTTCTTGAATCCGCCGATTATGACGTCCCCGAGGGCTGGAACAGTGCCGTGACCTACGCGCTGCGGTCCCTGCGGCAGATGCCGCGCTCGAAGGTCTCGGTCCGGGCCGGGCGGGTCGAGATCGAGGCGATCACCGATTCCCCCGAACAGAAGGAAGCCCTTGAGACGCGGTTGCGGCAATCGGCCCCCCGTGGGTTGCGGGTGGTGCTCGACATTCTGGCGCCCCGGCCCGTGGTATCGCCCTTCGTCACCCGCTTCGTCATCGACGACGACGGGGCGCGGTTTGAAAGCTGCGTGGCCGACACCCCCGATGCCGAACGCCGGATCATCGCCGCCGCCCGCGCCGCTGGGGCCGAAGGTGTGTTGACCTGCACGCAAGCGCTGGGCGCGCCGACCGTGCGCTGGGCGGATGCGGTGGTGATGGGCATCGAAGCGGTGCATGAGCTGGGCGCAGGCACGTTGACCATCTCTGACGCCGACATGACCTTCGTGGCGAAGCCCGGTGAAGTGGCGGGCAATTTCGACCGCATCGCCGGCGAGCTTGAAAATGACCTGCCCGAAGTATTCGCCCTTGATGCCATCCTGCCCGAGGTGCCAAGCGCGACCGACGGCGGCCCGCCGCAGTTCATCGCCACCCTGAGCCCCGAAGGGCTGGTGCAGTTGCGGGGCCGTGTGTCCGACGACCGGCTGAACACCACCGCCGAGAATTTCGCCCGCGCCAAGTTCGGCTCGGCGGACATCTCCATGGCGACCCGCGTCGTGGATGGCCTGCCCGGCGGCTGGCCGATGCGCGTGCTGGCGGGGATCGAAGCGCTTTCGAAGCTGTCCAACGGGTCCGTCACGGTCGAGCCGGACATGATCGCCATCCGTGGCAATACCGGGGTGCAGGAAGCCGACGCCGAAATCTCGGGCATCCTGATCGAGAAGCTGGGCACCACTGCGAAATTTGAGGTCGATGTGACCTATGTGGAAGCTCTCGACCCGATTGCAGCACTGCCCACGGAAGAAGAATGCCTTGCCAATATCGAGATCGTCACCGAAGCGCGCAAGATCACCTTTGAGCCCGCGTCCGCCACCATCGCCGGGGCGGGGGCGGCGATCCTCGACGATATCGCCGAGATCCTGCAGAAATGCCGCGACCTCGAGATCGAGATTGCGGGCTACACCGACAGTCAGGGCTCGGAAGAGGGCAACCAGCGTCTGAGCCAACAGCGCGCCAACGCCGTGCTTGACGGGTTGCGCGTGCGTCGGGTGCCGGTGTCCAATTTCAAGGCCGTCGGCTACGGTGAGGCGAATCCGATTGCCGACAACTCCACCGAAGAAGGGCGCGAGGCGAACCGCCGGATCGAATTCTCCCTCATCGAGCCCGAGCCGACCGAGGAAGAGCAGACCGCGCTGGAAGAAATGGAAGCCGGGGCCGGGGCGGGCGCGGCCGAAGAGGGCGAGGCCGGTGACACGGAAGCCGAAGATGGCGACGCCGATACCGCCGAAGACGCAGGCGGCGACGCCGCACAAGAAGATGCCGCAGAAGAAGACGGAGCCACCGAATGAACCGAACCGAATTCATCGTCGCGACAGCGATCATCCTGTTCGTGGCCTTCTGCCTTGGCTGGTTCGCCAGCTGGCTGGTCAATCGGTTCACCCGCGTTTCCAAGGCCGAGATCGGTGAACTCGACCGTATGGCGCAGGCCCTGCACGAGGCCGAGGAAACCCGCGATCAGGCGATCACTTATCTGCAACAGCGCGAGGCCGAGATCACCAACCAGCTGAGCCAAACCGAAGCGGAACTGCGCGCGGCGATGGACGGGCTTCGCGATGCCCGCCGCGAAGCGGAAGAACTGCGCAACCACATCGATCGGCAAAACGCAGGCTGAATTAACCCGACAGGTGCGGCCCGCGGGATCGGGCGGCGGTTTGGATCTAGCGGCTCAGGTGATCCGAGGTGAACACATAATCCCCCGCGCCCGCGTGGCAGGCGATGCAGCCCTGATCCGCGCCCTTGGCCACCCGTCCTGCAAGCTCCATCCCGGCGGGATTCTTGTCGAGGGACCCATCGGGCAGGAATTTGACCCAGAACCAGTTATCGTTGTCGTCATCATAGCCTTCCGCGCGACGGAACATGACGGTATATGCCGCAAGGTGGGTGTCCGGGTCGGCCAGCACGTCATCCAGTGACACGCCCTCGGGGCCGAAATTCCGTTTCACGATCAGATCGCCGGTATGGCCGTCAATCGTCGCCTTGGAATAGAAGGTCTCGAGCATCATGCCGTGGGGGGCGACCCCGTCGTAGGGAAAGGACCGGACCATACCGTCCCCAGCGAGGTTCTGTTCCTCCAGCGCCTGCCAGACAAGCGCCGCATAATCCGCATCGGCGGGGGTTCCGAACTCTTGCGCAGGGGCCGCGCTTGCGGCGATGCCCAGCGACAGACAGGCAAGTTTCATTGGGTGTTTCATGGCAGCCTCCTTGTTTGAATGGTGCAAGGCTACGGCGAAACTACCTCGCGCCGGATCACCATTGGATCACCTGTGCGCGATCACCTTGTGGCCAATCGTGTTTGGACGTCCCGGGCTTTGGTGGCCGAGGATAGTGGTGTCAACTCGACCCTGCATTACAGGAGCCCGTTTGCCCCATGACGACCCCCGCCCCCTTTCTGCTGGCCGCTTGCGCCGGTCTGCTGCTGACCGATGCCCGGGCTGCGCCGCAGACCGAAACGCTGTCGCGGCTGGCGGCGTCGTATAAGCAGGACGCGGGCAAGCGGGGGCCGTGCGTGTCAAACGGCACGGACAGATCGTTCTATTTCGCCGCCGAAGCCCGCAGTGGCGTGCGCCGTACGGGCCGGCTTGCACCGGGTGAGATGCTTTGCACCACGGGTCACGGCGCGGGCGGCGTGGTGTCGGTGTATGAGTCCCCCGACGTGGTCGAAGGATGCTCGCGTTTGGTGGACGGCCCGGTGCCGGAGGTCCTGCGACGCTACGCCGATTTTGACCGCTGTACTTGGAGTTCGCACGACCCAGAGTGACCGGCGGGCGGCGGTTAAGCGTCCTGTTCGACCAAAGCCTCAAGGATCGACATGGCGCTGTCGCTGGTCCAGTCGGCATCCCCGATCAAGCGCGCGATCTCGTAACCTTGGGGATCAAGGATCAGGGTCACCGGCAGGCCGACCACCCCGAAATCCCGCGCCAGCGCGCTGCTGGCGTCGGAATGCATGGGCAGGTTATCGACGCCGATCTCTTCGAAGAAGCGCTCCATCGCAGGGCGCTGGTTGGTGCCGGTGGCGATTGTCACCACCTCAAGTTCGTCCCCGAACCGCTTTTGCAGCTCGGACAGATGGGGCATCTCCTTGCGGCAGGGGGCGCACCATGTGGCCCAGAAGTTCAACACCACGTGCTGCCCTTCGAAGGCGGCCAGCGTCATGTCGCTGCCGTCCTCATGCTTGAACGGCACGTCAGAGCCGCGATTGGTGGCGAATTGCAGCTTCATCATGTCGCCCCCGCGCAGCGCTTCGACCGCGGCAAAGTCATGGGCCGGCATCGTGGGGCTTTCGCTCGTGTCCAAGGCCAAGTATAGCCCTGCGGCAATACCGGCCACCGCGGCAGCTGCGAAAATCAGTTGTTTCTTCATCGGTCACACCCAGCGTTAAGGACACCCGCCATGTCAGACAAAAAATCGTCGAATGCAATGTGGGGAGGGCGCTTTGCCGCAGGGCCCGATGCCATCATGGAGGCGATCAACGCCTCGATCGGGTTTGATCGGAGATTGGCAAAGCAAGACATCGAAGGCTCCCGCGCGCATGCGGCCATGTTGGCGGCTCAAGGTATTGTTAGCGATACGGATGCCGAGGCGATCCGTGAAGGCCTCCTCACGGTGTTGTCAGAGATCGAGGGCGGGACGTTCGCCTTTTCCACCGCGCTCGAAGACATTCACATGAACGTCGAGGCGCGCCTGAAAGAGATCGTGGGCGAGCCTGCGGGGCGTTTGCACACGGGCCGGTCGCGCAATGATCAGGTGGCGCTGGATTTCCGGCTTTGGGTGCGCGACCAATGCGATGCCGCGGACGACGCGCTCAAGGCGCTGATGCTGGCCCTGATCGGGCAGGCGGAAGAGGGCGCCGATTGGGTCATGCCCGGGTTCACCCATTTGCAGGTGGCCCAGCCGGTCACATGGGGTCATCACATGATGGCCTATGTAGAGATGTTCGCCCGTGATCGCGCCCGCTTTGCCGATGCCCGCGCGCGGATGAACGAATCGCCCCTTGGCGCGGCGGCGCTGGCTGGAACCTCTTTCCCGCTGGACCGCGAGATGACGGCAAAGGCGCTGGGCTTCGACCGCCCCATGGCCAATTCGCTCGACGCCGTGGCAGCGCGGGATTTCGCGTTGGAATTCCTCGGCGCGGCGAGCATCTGTGCCATGCACCTGAGCCGGCTGGCCGAAGAGTTGGTGATCTGGTCCTCGGCCCAGTTCCGCTTTGTGTCCATGTCCGACCGCTGGTCCACCGGCTCAAGCATCATGCCGCAAAAGCGCAACTCCGATGCGGCCGAGCTTCTGCGCGCCAAGATCGGGCGCATTTTCGGGGCGAACGTGGCCTTGATGACGATCATGAAGGGGCTGCCGCTGACCTATTCCAAGGACATGCAGGAAGACAAGGAACAGACTTTTGATGCCGCCGACAACCTGATGCTGGGCCTTGCCGCGATGACCGGCATGGTTGCGGATATGAAGGGCCGCCCCGACGATCTGCGCGTGGCGGCGGCGATGGGCTTTTCCACCGCCACCGATCTGGCCGACTGGCTGGTGCGCGAATTGAACCTGCCGTTCCGCGACGCTCATCATGTGACGGGCGCGCTGGTGGCGAAAGCCGAAGAGAAGGGC
This sequence comes from Thalassorhabdomicrobium marinisediminis, assembly GCF_003072065.1. GTDB lineage: Bacteria > Pseudomonadota > Alphaproteobacteria > Rhodobacterales > Rhodobacteraceae > Octadecabacter > Octadecabacter marinisediminis. The sequence goes on along the minus strand of NZ_QCYG01000003.1, from coordinate 224,309 downwards.
TGCGACCTGCCGGAGTTGTCGTTGGAAGACATGCAGGCGGTGCATGCGGGCATTACTGAGGCGGTGTTCGATGTGCTGGGCGTCGACAACTCCGTGCGCAGCCGCACCTCTTACGGAGGCACCGCGCCGGACAACGTCCGATCCCAGATCGCCCGCTGGAAAGAGGCGCTGGCGTGACCCGTCTTGCGGTGCTGCTCGCTCTGCTGGGTCTGGCGGCCTGCGGCGCCGACGGCGAGCCCGAGCGGCCGAGCGGTGCTGTCGTCGCAACGCCCGCGCCGGTTGCGGCCACCAACGGGACGATCAGACAGGACGCGAGGTTGTGATCCATTGGCTGAGCGCCGCGCCGGATGCGGGCGGCGGATCAGGTATTTGAGAACCAGAGAAGACGGGGGACCGGCGCGCAGCCGCGGCCTTGGGTTTTCCTGAACGAGAGATCGGAGGGTCGGATGGACCATTTTCTTTACCGGAACGGCCAGTTGATGGCCGAGGATGTCCCCGTGACCGAGATCGCGGCCAGCGTCGGCACGCCCTGTTATATCTATTCCACCGCCACGCTTTTGCGGCACTTCCAACTGTTTGAAGAGGCTTTGCAGGGCACCGACCATCTGGTGTGTTTTGCGGTGAAGTCGCTGTCGAATGTCGCCGTGCTCAAGGTTCTGGGGGACGCGGGCGCGGGGATGGATGTCGTGTCGATCGGCGAATACAAGCGCGCCCGGGCGGCGGGTGTCGCTGGCGAGCGGATCGTGTTTTCCGGGATCGGCAAGACCCGCGCGGAGATGCGCGAGGCTTTGGAAGGTGGCATCCGCCAGTTCAACGTCGAGAGCGAGCCGGAAATGCAGGCTCTGTCCGAGGTGGCCGTCAGTCTGGGCAAGGTCGCGCCGATTACCGTGCGGGTGAACCCGGATGTGGATGCCAAGACCCATGCGAAGATCTCGACCGGGAAGAAGGAAGACAAGTTCGGCATTCCGATCAGCCGCGCGCGCGAGGTCTATGCGCTGGCCGCGTCCTTGCCGGGGCTGAAGGTGGTGGGGATCGACGTGCACATCGGCTCGCAACTCACCGACTTGGAACCGTTCCGGCAGGCCTATCGTAAGGTGGCCGAGCTGACCGGGGTGCTGCGCGCCGAGGGGCACGAAATCAGCCGCCTTGATCTGGGCGGCGGCCTTGGGATTCCCTATGCCCGCGACAACAACGCGCCGCCCTTGCCCATCGAATACGGCGCCATGGTGCGCGAAGAGGTGGGCCATCTGGGCTGCGAGATCGAGATCGAGCCCGGGCGGCTGATCTCGGGCAATTCCGGCATTCTTGTGAGCGAGGTGATCTACGTCAAATCCGGCGAAGAGCGCGAGTTCCTGATCGTCGATGCGGCCATGAACGACCTTGTGCGGCCTGCCATGTATGACGCCTGGCACGACATCGTGCCGGTCGTCGAACCCGCCGCCGGGGCGGAGGCGCAGGCCTATGACGTGGTCGGCCCGATCTGCGAGAGCGGCGACACCTTCGCCAAGGCCCGCCCCTTGCCGCAGTTGGCACCCGGGGCGCTTGTCGCATTCCGCTCTGCCGGGGCCTATGCCGCTGTAATGGCAAGCGAATACAACTCGCGCCCACTGGTTCCCGAGGTGCTGGTGCAGGGCCATCAATTCGCGGTTATCCGCCGACGCCCGACCTTTGACGAGATGATAAATCGCGATACCATACCCGAGTGGCTGTGACCGTTCCGGCGCCGCCTTCAGACTAGGAGTGTCCCCCTGACACCCATCGGACCTGTCCCGCGGCATCTGAAAATGCCCATCGCCCTGACCCGCGCCGGCCTGATGGCCGAGCGGGTGACGCAGGCGTTCTGGCCGGTCTGGACGGTCCTGTTTCTGGTTTTGGCGCCGCTTGTCATGGGCTGGCAGGACGATCTGCCCCTTGAAGCGGTGTGGAGTTTCGCCGTCATCGCCGTGCTGGCGCTGCTGTGGACGCTGTACCGCGGGGTGCGGCAGTTGCGCTGGCCCAGCCGCGCCGAGGCGGTCGCGCGTGTGGATGCGCGCCTGCCCGGGCGGCCGATTGCCGCGCTCTCCGACGAGCAGGTGATCGGGGCCGGCGATGCGGCCTCGGAAGCGGTCTGGCGGGCGCATCTGCAGCGCATGGAGCACCGCACGCGCGAGGCGCGCGCGGTTGAGCCGGACTTGCGCGTCTCGGACCGGGACCCGTTCGGGCTGCGCTATATCGCGCTTCTGGTGCTGATCGTCGCCTTGCTGTTCGGATCGCTCTGGCGGGTGGGCTCGGTGCTTGATGCCACGCCGGGCGGGGGCCAGACGCTCGCCACGGGTCCCGTCTGGGAAGGCTGGATCGAGCCGCCCGCCTACACCGGCAAGCCGACGTTGTATCTGGCCGACATCGCCGCCGACCGCCTACAGGTGCCTGAGGGGGCCTTTGTCACCATCCGTCTTTATGGCGAGGTCGGGGATCTCGCGGTGGCGGAGACCGTGTCGGGCCGGACCGAGGATCTGGGCGCCGCGACCGACCAGCAGCAGGGGTTCGAGGTGATCCGATCGGGCGAGATCGCCATCGAGGGCGCACCGGATGCGTCGTGGCAGGTGCAGGTGCTTGACGACGAAGCGCCGAAGGTGGAGCTCACCGGCCCCGTCGAGGCCGATGCGCAGGGCGAGATGTCCTTGCCGTTTTCCGCGCGCGATGATTATGGCGTTGTGGCGGGGCAGGCGACGCTTGCGCTGGACCTCGACGCCGTGGACCGGCGTTACGGCCTGGCGGTCGATCCCGATCCGCGGGGCGAGGTGGTGGTCGATCTGCCCATGCCGTTCTCCGGTAACCGGGCGGACTTCGAAGAGCTTCTGATCGACGATTTCAGCGAACATCCCTGGGCCAACCTGCCCGTTACGCTCACGCTTGAGGTAGAGGACGCGTTGGGCCAGACCGCCCGCACCGCGCCTGAGCGGCTCATCCTGCCGGGGCGGCGCTTTTTCCAGCCGATTGCCCGCGCGGTGGTCGAGCAGCGCCGCGATCTGCTGTGGTCGAAAGCCAATGCGCCGCGCGTGGCGCAGGTGTTGCGGGCCGTGTCCTACCGGCCCGAGGATCTGTTCCCGAACGAGACCACCTATCTGCGGCTGCGCTACATCATCCGCCGTCTTGAAGCCTTCGAAGGCGTGGAGCTGACGGACGAGGTGCAGGCCGAAGTCGTTGACGCCCTGTGGGAGCTTGCCATCCAGCTTGAGGAAGGGTCGCTGGCCGATGCGATGGCGCGGCTTGAGCGCGCGCAAGAGCGGCTGGAAGAGGCCATGCGCAACGGGGCCAGCGACGCGGAGATCGCCGAGCTGATGCAGGAGCTGCGCGAGGCGATGAACGGCTACATGAACATGCTCGCCCAGAACGCCGAGCCGCAGCAGGACCAGACCGATCAGCCGGATCAGCCATCGGACAGCATGTCGATTACGCAGGACGAGTTGCAGGCCCTTATGGACCGCATTCAGGAGCTGATGGAAGAGGGCCGCATGGCCGAGGCGGCGGAGCTGATGGAGCAGCTTAACCAGTTGATGGAGAACCTGCAGGTGACGCAGGGCGAGGGCGGCGAAGGCGGCCCCCGCACGCCCGGCCAGCAGTCGATGGACGACCTTGCAGACACCCTGCGCGACCAGCAGGAGCTGAGCGACGATGCCTTCCGCGACTTGCAAGAGCAGTTCAACCAGGGCCAGCAACAGAGCCAGCAGAACCAGCAGGGTCAGCAAGGCCAACAGGGCCAGCAAGGCCAGCAGCAGGGCCAACAGGGCCAGCAGGGTCAGGACGGCCAGCAAGGGCAGTCCGGCCAGCAGGGCCAGCAGCAAGGGCAGGGTCAGGGCCAAGGCGAAAATGCCCAAGGCGGGCTGACAGATGAGGCCGGACCGGGCGGTGAAGGCGGCGGCGCGCCGCAAAGCCTTGCCCAGCGGCAAGAGGCCTTGCGCGACGGGTTGAACCGCCTGCGCAACGGGTTGCCCGGCCTGAGCGGTGAGGCGGCCGACAATGCCGAACAGGCCTTGGAGCGGGCCGAAGGGGCCATGGACGGGGCCGAGGAGGCATTGCGTAACGGCGATCTGGCCGAGGCGCTGGATCGTCAGGCCGAGGCGATGGACGCCCTGCGCGACGGCATGCGCAACCTCGGTCAGGCGCTGGCCGAGAACCAGATGGACGAGCTTGAAGAAGGGCAGGGCACCCAGACCGGACGCGCCGAGGGGCGGCCGGAGCCGGAGCGCCGCGATCCGCTGGGCCGTGCGATGGGCAACAACGGACAGGTCGGCAGCGAAGACTCCATGTTGCAGGACGACATCAACCGTCGGGCCGAAGAGTTGCTGCAGGAATTGCGCGACCGCTCGTCCGAGCAGGACCGCCCGCAGTTGGAACTGGATTATCTGCGGCGGTTGCTGGACCGCTTCTGATCAGCACTTTCTGATCAGCCCTTTCCAATCAGCCCTGAGCGTTGTCCGGGGCCGCGTCGGCGGCAGCGCCGGTGTCGTCCAACAGGTCCTGCAGTTGCGCATCCAGCCACAGGCGGCCTTCGTTCACCCATTCCACATAGGAGGCCATCACCGGCTCGGCCTGCGGCACGGCGGCGCTGATCTGGGGGGCGAAGACATAGGCGCCCAGGGCCAACAGCGCGAAGGCGATCATGAGCGTGAAGCCGCGCCGAAAGCCGCTGCGCCGTTCGGTCTGGTCTTCCGGGTCTGCGGGCGCGTCCGGCGTGCTGGCGTCCTGTCGCAGGGTTGAGTTGATTTCTTCGATATCTGGCAAAAGGTCCCGACGGGGTGCGTTCGGGTCGGGCACGGCCGCGGCCGCCGCGCCGGGGGCCGAGCGCGTGACCGGATCGGCGTCGCCGCGCAGACGGGCCAGACGGTCGCGCGCCTCACGGCTGCGGCGATCCTCTTCCGGGTCGTGGGACAGATCAAGGTCCGGCTGCGTCTCGATCAGGTTGGCCTCGGCCTGTCGGGCGGCTTTCTCGAACTCGGCCTCTTCGCGCAGGATGCTTGCCACGTCGTCATCCATCGTGCGACGGCGCGGCGCGGGGGCGGGCTGGGGTTCGGGCTCCGGTTCGGGCTCAGGCTCTGGCGCAGGTTCAGGCCGGGGGTCCGGTTCGGCTTCAGGCTCGGGTTCTGGTTCCGGCTTCGGCGTCAATTCGGGCTGCGGTTCTGGCGCAGGCGGGGCTTGCGGCGCAGGCTGGGGGGCCGCCGGATCAGCACGGGCTTCGGCGGCGGCCGATGCGCCCGGGGTTTCAAACCATGTATGCCCGCAGTTCGAGCATTGAACATCCCGACCGTCGTCCGGGATCACATCCTCACCGACTTCGTATTGCGCCCCGCAATTCGGGCAAATCAGCCGCATTGTTCTGTTCCTCTGCCTCCGCACAGGCCTTGGGCCTGCAATCTTTCCGGAATGTTACTGGTCAAACCCTTGCAGCGCAAAGGATTAGCGCGGTTTGAGGGGGCGCATAGATTGCATGTGCGACCCATTTGCGCCAGAACGGGGCAGAAACGGGGCCCCGCGCGGCCCTGACAGCGGGGACCGACAGTGATCGAGCTTGACAATGTGGCCTACAGTTACGGCGGAGGAGAGCTGTTTTCCGGCCTTGATCTGTCGCTCGCGCCCGGTTCGTTCCATTTCCTGACCGGCCCGTCTGGCACCGGCAAGACCACGCTTCTCAAGCTATGCTACGGAGAGTTGATCGCCACCGCCGGGCAGGTGCGCCTGTTCGGAGAGGACGCCCGCGCGCTGGACCGCGATGCGGTGGCGCTGACACGGCGGCGCATCGGCGTGGTGCATCAGGATTGCCAGTTCCTTGACCATCTGCCGGTGGCCGAGAATATCGCTTTGCCGCTGACGGTTGCGGGCCTGCCGGCGATGCCTGACGATCTGCGCGACCTTCTGGGCTGGGTGGGGCTGACCCGGCAGGCGGCGCAACGTCCGCCGGAATTGTCCGGAGGCGAGCGGCAGCGCGCGGCGCTGGCCCGTGCGGTGATCATGTCGCCCGAGGTGATTTTGGCCGATGAGCCCACCGGCAACGTCGATCCCGAAATGTCGCAGCGGCTGCTCGCGCTGCTGGTCGAGTTGAACAAGATGGGCAAGACCGTGCTGATCGCCACCCATGATATGAGCCTGATCCGCGCCGCCAAGCCCCATGTTTCAGCCCGCGTGCTGCGGCTTGCCGATCGCAAGCTGCATCTGGCGGGGGCGGACCTGTGATGCAACGGCTGCGCCGCCTGTTCGACCTTCTGGCCGGTGACCCGCAGGCCGAGCGCGCGGTGCCGCCCACGGGGTTCACCGCGCGGCTGACGGTGCTGACCGCCGGCGCGATGGCGTTCCTTGCGGTCTTCGCGATGGCGCTGTCCCTTGCGACTGGGCGGCTTGCGGATCGCTGGGCGGCGGAACTTGCCCAGACTTCGACCTTGCGGATTTCCGCGCCGCAAGGCCAGCTGGACGCCCAGACCGAGGCCGCGCTGCGCGTGTTGCAGACCACCCCCGGCGTGGCTGAAGCCCGCGCGTTGAGCGCGGATGAGCAACGCGCCCTGCTGGCCCCGTGGTTCGGGCCCGATCTCCCGATCGAGAGCCTGCCGGTGCCGCAGTTGATCGAGATCATCGAGGATGCCGACGGTTATGACCCGGCTGGATTGCGTGCCCGGTTGCAGGCCGAGGTGCCGGGCGCCGTGCTTGACGATCACACCCGCTGGCGTGAGCCGCTGATCGAGGCGGCGGGCCGTTTGCGGCTGCTCGGGCTGGTCTCGATGGGGCTGATCGCCGTGGCCACCGCCGCGATGATCACGCTGGCGGCCAATGCGGCGCTGGCGGCCAATGCGCAGGTGATCCGCGTGATGCGGCTGGTGGGGGCAAAAGACATCTACATCGCCCGCGCCTTCGTGCGCCGCTTCACGCTGCGGGCGCTGATCGGCGCGGCGCTTGGCACTCTTGCGGGCACGCTCGCTGTGATGCTTCTGCCGCGCACCGATGCGGCGGGCGGGTTCCTCACCGGGTTGGGGTTTCAGGGGCTGCATTGGCTCTGGCCGCTGGTGATCCCGATCCTTGCGGCCCTTGTGGCCTTCGTCGCGACACGGCAAGCTGCGTTGAAAACCCTGAGGGAACAATCATGAAATATGCGGTCCAATGGCTGCGGTCGCTGGTGTTCAACGCGCAGATGTATGTGGCGATGCTGGTGATCGGCGTGCTCTGGACGATCCCTGCGCTGGTGTCGCGCCGGGGCGCCATCTCGGCCTGTCACGCCTATTGCGACTGGGTGACATGGACCGCGGGCTGGATGATCGGCCTGAAGTGCGAAGTGCGCGGAGAGGTGCCGACGGACGAGGTGCTGATCGCCGCGAAACACCAGTCGTTTCTGGACGTGATCATGATCTACGGGGCGCTGCCGCGGGGCAAGTTCATCATGAAAGACATCCTGAAATACGCGCCAATTCTGGGTCAGTTCGGCCTGCGCATCGGCTGCATTCCGGTGAAACGGGGCAAGCGCGGGCACGCGATCAAGAAGATGGTCGCCGACGTGGCAGCCGGACGCGCCCTGCCGGGGCAATTGATCATCTACTCCCAAGGCACGCGCGTGGCACCGGGGGTCAAGGCGCCCTACAAGGTCGGCACGGGCGTTCTTTATCAAGAGCTGGGGCAGGACTGCGTCCCCGTGGCGACCAACGCCGGTGTCTTCTGGCCCAAGCGCGGGATCTACCGGCATCCCGGGGTTGCGGTGGTCGATTTCCTGCCGCGTATTCCGGCGGGCATGCCGCTGAAGCCTTTCATGCAGCATTTGGAAGAGGCCGTGGAAACCCGCTCTGATGCCTTGATCCGCGACGCCCAGTATCGCGCGCTTGCAACCTGAGGGGGGGTGCACCGTGAAGACCGTGACCGATATCACAGAGCTTGAAGCGCTGTATGACGCGCCGCTACAGGTGGTGCTGGACAAGGTCGTGAGCCGACTGACGCCGCTTTACACCGAATGGATCAATGCCGCGCGGTTCTGCGTGCTGTCCACCGCAGGGGCCGAGGGCACCGATGGCAGCCCGCGGGGCGACGTCGGCCCCGTCGCACGGGTGGTGGACGACACAACGCTGCATCTGCCGGACTGGCGCGGCAACAACCGCATGGATACTTTGCGCAACATCGTCACCGACGGGCGCATCAGCGTGCTGTTCATGGTGCCCGGAGCGACGAATGTGATCCGCATCAACGGCACCGCGGTGCTGAGCGACGATCCCGAGCTGACCCAAAGCTTCGAGCAGGGCGGCAAGCACCCCCGCACGGTGATCGTGATCACTGTGGGTGAAGTCTATTACCAATGCGCCAAGGCGATCATGCGGTCGGAACTCTGGACCGCCGCGCCGCGCCGGGACCTGCCCACGGCGGGCCAATTCGTGAAAGAGCAACAGGCCGATTTCGACGCCGAAGGCTATGACGCGGGCTACGACGCACGCGCCAAGACGCGGATGTGGTGATGAAAAGCGCAGGCTTTGTGGTGGGCGCCGGACTGGCGGCGCTGGCGGTCTGGCTGTTCTATGCGCTGACCACCGTGCGCGACGATGACCTGCTTGCGGCCGTCCTTGGCGATCACTGTCTGCCTTACGTGCAATCCGGCCCCGCGCCCTTCGCGGACATGGGCCGCGCGCCCGGTGTCTATGACGCGATTGAGCCGCGCGAGGGGGTGAGCGATGGCGCGGCGCGGCTGATCCATGACGGACGTTTCGTCGCGCAATGGGGCATCTACGACGGGCTGCGCTTTTGCGAGGTCAAGTCGACCTCTGCCAGCGTCTCCCCCACTGTGTTCGAGGTCGAGCCTTCGGGCTTTATTCCCCGCTACACCGAGCTGATTGCACCCTTCGCGCCGCTCGTCCCCGATGTCGAAACCTTGCGCGACGGGCCGCGCAGCATCGGCTGGTATGGTGCGGACCGCGCCCCGACCGAAGGGCTGCGGGTGCTCATGGTGGCCAGCCCGGGGCGGGTCGCTTCGGTGCTCGCCGTGGCCCCGGCGCACGATTAACTCAGCGGGCAGTCCGCCACGTCGACATCCACGACAACGAAGGTCTGCGGGCCGAAATCCAACCCGGCCATGTTCACATAAAGCCGCGAGCCTTCGACGAAGATCGCGTCATCGGCCAGCGTCACCGTCGAGTTGTCCTGATCCTGCCCCGCGCCGTTGAACAGCACGCATTCGGTCAGAAAATCCAGCACATAGCCGTTGAACGCCGGCGCGGGGAACTGGCCGCCGACGGTGTCGGGATAGGTGACGATGATCTGCTGGTCGCGGATGTCGATGATCGCGGGCACGATGTCCCAGCCGTTCTGTGCGCCCTCGGGGCGCAGCCCGTATTCGATGCGGTCGCTGACCACCGCCGGATGCCGGTCGCCCACGAAAATCGGCGCGTCGGCCTGATCGTAGGCCAGCGCGCCGAAGGTCACGGTGCGGTCCATCAGGCCACCCGCCGCTGCCATCTGCCCGCAGCAGATCACCGCCGCGGCCAGCCGCATCACGCGGCGAGCCCCTTGCTCCCGAGGTCGAGGTATTTCTGCCGCCGCGACTGGCGAAGCACGTCGGGCGCTTGCCCCGACAGGTCGTCCAGCATTGCGCGGATCACCGCGCCCACGCCGTCGATCGCGGCCTTCTTGTGGCGATGGGCTCCGCCGGTGGGTTCGTCGATAATCCGGTCGCAGACGCCCAGCTCTTTGAGGTCTTGCGCGGTCAGGCGCAGCGCTTCGGCCGCTTCGCGCATCTTCTCGGCGTCCTTCCACAGGATCGAGGCGCAGCCCTCGGGCGAGATCACCGAATAGACGCTGTGCTGCAGCATCGCCACGCGGTTGGCCGTGGCAAAGGCCACCGCCCCGCCCGAGCCACCTTCACCGATGATGACGCTGACCAGGGGCACGCCCAGTTGCAGGCACTTCTGGGTCGAGCGGGCAATCGCCTCGGACTGCCCGCGCTCTTCGGCGCCCTTGCCCGGATAGGCGCCCGGCGTGTCCACCAGCGTCACCACGGGAATGCCGAAGCGGTCGGCCATGTCCATCAGGCGGATCGCCTTGCGGTAGCCTTCGGGGCGGGCCATGCCGAAATTGCGTTCGATGCGGCTTTTGGTGTCGTTGCCCTTCTCGTGCCCGATCACCATCACCGGCGTGTCGTTGAACCGTGCCAGACCGCCCATCACCGCGTGGTCGTCGGCAAAGTTCCGGTCCCCGGCCAGTGGCGTGTATTCCGTGAACAGCGCGTCGATGTAATCCTTACAATGGGGCCGGTCCGCATGGCGCGCGATTTGGCATTTCCGCCACGGCGTGAGGTTGGCGTACAGGGTGTCGAGCAGGTCCGACGCCTTCTTGTCGAGCGCCTGCGCCTCGGCTTCGACGTCCATCTCCTCGTTCTGGCGGGCCAGCGCCCGCAATTCGGCAGCCTTGCCTTCGATCTCCGCCAGGGGTTTCTCAAAGTCGAGGTAGTTGGTCATGGGTGCGGCTCCAATAAATGCTGCGCCCGATATAAGGGGGAGGGGCGGGGGGATGCAACGGGCCGCTTGATCGGCGCGCGCGGGCGGCGGCAATCCCGCCCCATAAGCGCTAGGGCGCGTCCTGTAGCGCGTCGAGCCACGTGGTCTTGATCCACTGCCGCAACTCGGCGTCGCTCAGCGCGGCGATGAACCGCGCGTCGGCGGGATCTTCGAGGTGGTGGAAGAACACGATGCGGTCGCTTTCGCCGTAGGGCGCGCGGACGTATTCCCCGTCCTCCGATCCCGCGCCGCCAACCCACGGATCAAACCCCATGTCGGTCAGGATGCGGGCAAGCCGTTCAAGTTGGGCTTCGTAGCGGGGCGAAAACCTCTCCCACACCTCGGCGGGGTAGGGGCCGGACAGCCCCCAGGCGAAGGGTTCGCTGTCCTTTTCACGGGGGAACGCAATGGGCATCGCTCACCTTTCCTGCGATCGGGCCAGCTTGAAAATCCGGACTCCCGCCGCATACCACAGGGCGAGGTAGCCCAGCAGCAGGGCCGCGCCAAGAACCATCCCTAAGGCCCCACCGACCCATGAGAAAGAAAAGACATAGGTCGAGAGCGCGTCGAGCGGATCAAAGCGCAGGGGCTGGTTCGACGGCTTGCTCGCCAGCGTGATGGCCAAGACAGCAAGGCCCGCGCCAAACAGCGCAGAGAGAAGGCCGGCGATATGTTTCATCAGAGCGCGCTTTCCTGTCGGGTCCTCAAACACCTAAGGCCGCCCGTGCCGACTTCAATGCCCCGCCACCGCGCCCGCGCTTATCCGTTGATCATTTCCGATTGTTTGACGATGACTTCGGCCTGTTTGATGCTGGCGATATCAACAAGCCGCCCCTTGTAGACCGTGGCCCCTTCGCCGCGGGCGGTCGCTTCTTCCATCGCGGCAAGGATGTCGCGGGCTTCGGCCACAGCCTCGTCGGAGGGGGTGAACACCTCATTGGCGAGGGCGATCTGTTTGGGGTGGATGGCCCATTTGCCCACCATGCCCAGCGTGGCCGAGCGGCGGGCCTGCGCGCGGTAGCCTTCGTCGTCGGAGAAATCCCCGAAGGGGCCATCGACGGGCAAGACGCCGTGGGTGCGGCAGGCGGCGACAATCGCGGTCTGCGCCCAGTGCCACGGGTCGGAATAGTGCCGGGTGTCGCCGTGCAGCATGTAGTAATTGTCCTGCGTGCCGCCGATGCCGGTGGTCTGCATGCCCATGGAGGCGGCAAAATCGGCGGCCCCAAGGCTCATCGCGGCCATCCGGGGCGAGGCGGCGGCAATTTCTTCGACATGGGCAAGACCGGCGGCGGATTCGATGATCACCTCGAAGGTGATTTTCTTGCTGCGCCCTTTGGCGGTTTCGATTGCGGTGACCAGCGCGTCCACCGCATAGACATCGGCGGCACAGCCCACCTTGGGGATCATGATCTGGTCCAGCCGGTCGCCTGCCTGTTCCAGCACGTCGACGACGTCACGATACCAAAAGGGCGTGTCGAGCCCGTTGATTCGCACGCTGAGGGTCTTGTTGCCCCAGTCGACGGTGTTGATCGCCTCGATCACATTGGCGCGGGCGCTGTCCTTGTCCGACGGGCTGACGCTGTCTTCAAGGTCGAGGTTGATGACATCCGCAACACTGGCGGCCATCTTCTCGAAAAGCTTCGTGTTCGATCCGGGACCGAAAAGCTGGCACCGGTTCGGACGGGCAAGGGGGGCGGGTTGCAGACGAAAGGACATTGGGAAGCCTCTGGGTAATGATGTTTCTTTATCTCTCGACGAAGGGGTAGAATATTGCGCGACGACCCGCAATAGGCGCATTGCGCCTATACCGCAGAATATTCTTGCGAGAACTTCAGTAAATGTCGAAAAATATCCCGACTTATCTGCCGAAGGCGTGACATTCAGTATCATTTCGCACCGGTGACGCTTCAGGCTGCGCGAAACACATTGGAGGCTTTCATGATTCCCACCCCCTATCTTCTGTTCCTCGGCGATGCGCCGGACGCTCTGGCTGCGAAAGTGGCGCAAGGGATCAAGGATTGGCGCCCCGAGAATGCGGTCGGCCAGTTCCGCCTGCCGGGGTGTGGCGCGGATGTGGGGCTGAACGACCTGACCCTGCAAGAGGCGTGGGACGCTGGCGCGCGCACGCTGGTGATCGGCGTGGCGAATCGTGGCGGGGTCATCGCGCAAAGCTGGAAGGACGTGCTGGTGCAGGCGCTGGAGATGGGCTTCGATCTTGCCTCGGGCCTGCATAACCTGCTGAAGGACGAGCCAGATCTTGTGGCGGCGGCCGAGGCCTCGGGGCGGACGCTGCACGACGTGCGGGTGCCTTCCGTTGCCTATCCGATCGCCAACGGCGTCAAACGCGGCGGCAAGCGTTGTCTGGCCGTGGGCACCGATTGTTCGGTGGGCAAGATGTACACCGGCCTTGCGATGGACGCCGAGATGCGCAAGCGCGGGATGAAATCGACCTTCCGGCCCACGGGGCAGACGGGCATCCTGATCACCGGCGGGGGCGTGCCGCTGGATGCGGTGGTGGCCGATTTCATGGCCGGTGCGGTTGAGTATCTGACGCCGGACAACGACAGCGACCACTGGGACCACATCGAAGGGCAGGGCAGCCTGTTCCATGTGAGTTACTCCGGGGTGACCATGGCGCTGATCCACGGTGGCCAACCGGACGCGCTGGTGCTGTGTCATGAGCCGACGCGCAAACACATGCGCGGCCTGCCCGACTATGACCTGCCGTCGCTGGAAATGCTGCGTGATACCGCGTTGCAGATGGCGCGGGTGGCTAATCCGGACTGTCAGGTCGTGGGCATCTCGGTGAACACGCAGCATCTGTCAGAGGATGAGGCGAACAGCTATCTGGGCGAGGTCGAGGCGCGCATGGGCCTGCCGGCGGTGGATCCGTTCCGCCATGGGGGCGCGCGGCTGGTGGATGCGCTCGAGGCCGTGTAGGTCAGCGAGACCGGCCACCGTCGGAGCCTCCGGCGGAGGTATTTGAGGAACCAGAGAAGCAGGGGGCGGCGATGACCATCACCGTAGAGCAGGATGTGTTCCGACTGGCCGAGGTGTTCACCATCTCGCGCGGGTCGCGGACCGAGGCGAAGGTGCTGACCGTGCGCATTGCGCGGGATGGCGCGGCGGGTTGGGGCGAATGCGTGCCCTATGCCCGCTACGACGAGACACTGGAGAGCGTGACGGCGCAGATCGAAGGGCTGCCCGCGGATGTCACGCGCGGGGCGCTTTACGATCTGCTGGAGCCCGGTGCCGCACGCAACGCGGTGGACTGCGCGCTTTGGGACCTTGAGGCGAAGGCCGCGGGCAAGCGCGTCTGGGAGCTGTTGGACCGGCCCGCGCCGGGGCCCTGTGTCACCGCGTTTACCCTGTCGCTGGATACGCCCGAGAAGATGCAGCAGGCGGCGGCGCGGCATGCGCACCGGCCCTTGTTGAAGATCAAGCTGGGCACGCCGGACGACATGGCGCGGCTGGAGGCGGTCCGCGCAGGTGCGCCCGACAGCCGGATTATCGTCGATGCCAACGAAGGCTGGACCGCCGAGGTCTATTCCGACCTTGCGCCGCATCTGCTTCGTCTGGGCGTGGCGATGGTTGAGCAGCCTTTGCCAGCTGGTCAGGATGATATGTTGGGCGAGATCGCGCGGCCGCTTCCGGTCTGTGCCGATGAAAGTTGCCATGACACCGCGTCCCTGCCCGCGCTCAAGGGCAAATATGATATGGTGAACATCAAGCTCGACAAGACCGGCGGGCTGACCGAGGCGCTGCGCCTGAACGAGGCCGCGCGGGCCGAAGGCTACGAGGTGATGGTCGGCTGCATGGTCGGCTCATCGCTGGCCATGGCCCCCGCAACAATCGTGGCCCAAGGCGCCGAGATCGTCGATCTGGACGGGCCGCTGCTGTTGGCCGAAGACCGTGACGCGCCGCTGACTTTCGATGCAGCGGGCGTGCATCCACCACAGGCGGCCCTGTGGGGCTGAGACCGCGGGTGGTTGCCACCACAGAGGTCCTTTCACCGGGCTGACCGATCCCCTATTCCCGTCCCGACCGTGTCGGACGCATACGCACTTTCAAGGAGACCACCGCATGAGCCGTATCGTATATCTCAACGGAGACTATCTGCCCGAGGAGGAGGCGAAGATCTCGATCTTCGACCGGTCGTTCCTGATGGCGGACGGGGTCTATGAAGTCACCTCGGTGCTGGATGGCAAGCTGATCGATTTCGCAGGCCACGCCAAACGGCTGGAGCGGTCGCTAGCCGAATTGGACATGCAAAAGCCCGACGCCTTTGACGACCTGCTCGAGATTCACCGCGAGTTGGTGCGCCGGAACGACATCAATGAGGGCATGATCTATTTGCAGGTGAGCCGCGGCAGCGCCGGGGACCGCGACTTTGTCTATCCCGACGCCAGCGTGAAGCCGACGCTGGTGCTGTTCACCCAGAACAAGCCCGGTCTGGCGGACAACCCGAAGGCGCGCGAAGGGTTCAAGATCATCTCGATCGAGGATCAGCGCTGGGGGCGGCGCGACATCAAGACGACGCAGCTTCTGTATCCCTCCATGGGCAAGATGATGGCCAAGGCGGCGGGCTGTGACGATGCGTGGCTGGTCGAAGACGGCCACGTGACCGAGGGCACGTCGAACAACGCCTATATCGTCAAGGGCGACACGATCATCACACGGCACCTGTCCAACGACATCCTGCACGGAATTACTCGCGCGGCGGTGCTGCGCTTCGCG
Source organism: Thalassorhabdomicrobium marinisediminis (assembly GCF_003072065.1). GTDB lineage: Bacteria > Pseudomonadota > Alphaproteobacteria > Rhodobacterales > Rhodobacteraceae > Octadecabacter > Octadecabacter marinisediminis. The sequence continues at coordinate 209,082 of NZ_QCYG01000003.1, read as the reverse complement.
CGTGAGGCGCAGATGAAGGTTGAGGAGCGCGCCTTCACCATCAAAGAGGCGCAGCAGGCGGATGAAGCGTTCGTCACCTCCGCCTCGACCTTCGTCATGCCCGTGGTCGAGATCGACGGCGCGGCCATTGGCAGTGGTGCCCCCGGTCCGGTGGCCGGTCGGTTGCGCGACATCTACCTTGAGGAAAGCCGCAAGGCCGCCGTCTGATTGCCGCCGCGCCGCAGCCTGCTTGCATGACCCCTGTCGCCGCGTTCATAGTGACCGTGCGTCATTCATGGACGTGACGAGAGATCGGAGGGACCGTGCGCAAGCTGTTGGGGTGTGTAGTTTTCGGGTTTGGTATCAGCGGATTGGGTCTGTGGGCGACGACGTCGGCCGCGCCCCGGATCGAAGGCGCACTGGCCGAAGTGGCGCGGCAGGCCGCCGCGCCCGACGCGCTTCAAACCGAGGTGCGCGGGCGGGATCTGCGCGTGACCGGCACGGTGACGGATCTGGCAGCTTACGTGGACAGGCTCGCGGAGTTCGAGCGGATCGACGGGCTGCGTCAGGTGGCGTTCGAGGTCGAGACCCTGCCGCTGGCCTCGCCTTATGAGTTGACCCTGCGCCGGACGGAGGAGGGCGCGATTTCGGTTGCGGGCCCCGTGCCGGATGACGCGGCGAAAGCGGCCTTGATCGATGGATTTCCCGACGGGGACGAGGCGGATCTGACGCTCGCCACCGGTGCGCCAGATGAGGATTGGGCTGAGGTCGTGGCCACGCTTGCGGAAGCGCTCGCGCCGTTGCGCTCGGGCGAGGTGATGTTGTCGGATCGCGCAATCACGCTCGCCGCGCTCGCCCCCACCCCACGCGAGGCTGAGGCGTTGCAGGCCACACTCGACGCGCTTCCCAAGGCCTATACCGTCGCCGATGAGATCGAGGTCGAGGATGACGGCACGCCGCTGCGCCTGAGCCTGACGCTGGACGACGGACGCCTCTCGGGGCAGGGCAAGGTGCCCGCAGATCTGCCGGAAGCGGTGTCGGAGGTAATCTTGGGCAACGGGGCCGTTGACGTGACGCAGTCGGTGCGCACCGCCGAGAACACCGCCTGGCCGGCCATGGCGCGGGCCGCGATTGAGGCGCTGGGCGCGCTGGTCGAGGGGCGGCTCGAGATTGAGGGCGACGCGGTCACGCTCACCGGGTCGGGCGCGCCTGACGCGGTGGAGAAGGCGCAAGCCATGTTGGGCGAAATCCCCGATGCGTTCGACGTGACGCAGGACCTGACGGTGGTGGAAGAGGTTCAGCCGGTCGGTCTGGTGATGGACTGGGACGGCGAGACTGCCACCGCCACCGGAGCGGTGCCCGAAGGCTTCGTGCCCAATGGCCCAGCCGGGGTGGAGCCCAGCCTTGATCTGGACGAGCATCCGCAGGCGGACGGGGCCGTGGCGTTCCGACGCAATGCCGACGCGGGGATTGCCGCACTCGCCCTGCTGGACACGGGCCGGGTGCAGGTCGATGCCGAGGCGATCCACCTGACCGGCACCGCCACCACGCCGCAGGTTGCGGTACTGATGGATGACGTGCTGGCCTCGGTGGCCGACAGTGTCACCATCACCCGCGACATCACCTATCTTGACGATGGCAGCCCCGCCGCCTGGACCTTGCGTTTTTCCACCACCGATGGTGCCCACGTCGAAGGGCGGTTGCCCGCGGGGCTGAGCGTTGCGGACATGGAAGCCGCGCTGGGGGTTGAGATCGCGGGCGCGCCTGCGGTGGCGGCCGAGGACAGCGAGACGCAAGGCAGCCTTGGCGTGCTTGACGTGCTGTCTGAGGTCTTGCCCGAGGTGGAAACGCTGACCTTTGCGCGGGAGGGGGGCGGCTCCGCGCTGGATCTGGTGGCCACGCCGGGGGTTGAGCTGGACGTTATGGCGGTCGATCTGGCCGAGAAATTGCCTGCCACCGTGGCCTTTTCCATCGCCCCGTCTGACGTGACCCTGCCCGAGGGCAGCACCCGCCGGAATGCGACGACCGGTCTGGAAGAGGTGTTCACCGGCAAATACTGGCTTCCGGTCCTGGCTTTCGAACCCGATGCCGAAACCTGCACCGAACAGGCCGATGCGGTGCTGGCGCGGAACAAGATCACCTTCCTGTCCGGCTCCGACCGGCTGGATGCGACCTCAATCCGCGCGATCAACGCGATTGCCGCCGTGGCCAAGCCCTGTCTGGACGCGGGTCTGATGCTCGAGATCGGCGGCCACACCGATTCTACCGGATCGGAAGAGATCAATCAGGCGCTTAGCTTCGATCGCGCCAATGCGGTGCTGACCGCCTTGCTGTCGCGCGATCTTGACGGGGCGGCGATGACCGCCGTGGGCTACGGGCAGTCCGAGCCGATTGCGGACAACGAAACCGAAGAGGGGCGGGCGGCCAACCGGCGGACGACGCTGAGATGGACCTCGCCCGAGGGGGAGGCCGATGGCCTGGCGACAGATGAGGCCACCGATGCGGAGGGGAGCGCCGACGCTGGCACTGATGAGGGTGAGACTGGCGCAGGCGCACTCGATGACGCGGGCGAAGAAGAGTCAGAGGCCACGGAAACCGACCCTGAAGAAACCCCGGATGCGGCAGAGGAGTAGCGCGCGATGACGCTTGAGGGCATGACCTTTCTGCTGGCCGAGATCTGGGGGCTTCTGGCGCTGGCGGGGCTGGTCGGTGTGCTCTCGGGCTGGCTGATCTGGGGCGGTCGCTCTGCCGCCGCGCGTGACCTGACCGCCCGCAACGACGAAATCCAGCGCCTGCGGGCCGAGTTGCAACGCGCCCGCGTCCAGGCCGCCTGGGCTGATGACGCGGGTGAGGACATCCCGCCGATGCAGGGCGGAGGCTATCGCCGGCCCGAGGCGGCGCTGGCCCCCGGTGAGGTGCCCGCACAGGCAGCCGTGACGCCCCAGCCGGTCCCGGGTCTGGCCCCCATTGCCGCACCGAACCCGCTCAGGACAGCCCCTCAGCCGACACCTGATAAGACCGGAAAGCCGGACACGCTGGCTGAACCGCGCGACGGCATTGCGGACGATCTGACCCGGATCAAGGGCGTCGGACGCAAGATCGCGACCGCCTGCAACCGGTTGGGTATCTGGCATTATGACCAGATCGCTGCGTGGACGCCCGAGAATATCGCTTGGATGGAAAGCCATCTTGGTGGGCCGAAGGGGCGTATCGCGCGCGACGATTGGGTCACGCAGGCGCAAACGCTGTCAGGGGCGGGGGAGCCGGTGTTTAAACACCGCTAATGGCCCCGGCGGACCGCAAGGCTCAGGACTTATCGGTGACGTTCTCGGCGAAGGCCTGCGTGAATGCGGCATCCTGTTCGGGGGTGGATGGCGTCTGGTGGTTGGCCTTCCACTCGGCCATGGTCATCCCGTAGAACGCTTCGCGCCCCTCGTCCTTGCTCATCTCGATCCCGCGTTCGGCGGCCGCCTCCTGATACCAGCGGCTCAGGCAGTTGCGGCAGAATCCGGCAAGGTTCATCAGGTCGATGTTCTGCACATCGGTGCGATCTTCCATCAAGTGCTTTTGCAAACGGCGGAAGGCGGCGGCTTCCAGTTCGATTTGCGTTTGCGGGTCAATCTGCGGCATCGGCGGCCTCCATTCGGGACAGGGCGGCGCGCAGGATCGGTGCCAGACGCGCGCCCCAGTGCTGTTGGTCCGCTTCAGACTGTATCAGATCATTGCGCAGTTCAACCAAGGCATTGGCGCGGCCCGTCTGCAGGGCATGTCGGTCCAGCGAATCGCCGGGCAGGTGGCCCGCATAGGGTTCGTTGTCACCGACGCAAAGGTCCGGTTCTTCGCGCAGCAGCGCGATCAGCGGCTCCGCCAGCCGGTTGTCGAAGGCATGCAGGATGCCGATGTGCCAGGGGCGCGGGCGGCGTCCGTTCAGCCGAGGCGTGAAACTGTGGACCGAGATCACGACCGTATCGTCGCGCCGCGCGGCACAATCGGCGACGGCCTGGTGATAGGGCGTGTAGAACGCATCGACCCGCCGCGCCTTCTCGACCGCGTCCGCGTCGCGGTTGGCCGGGATCACAGAGCCGTCGTAAAGCTTCATCAGCAGCGTCGGATCGTCCAGCCCGCGGTTCGGATCGATCACCAGCCGCGAGAAGTTCGACAGCACCGCGGGCGCGCCCAGCGCATCGGCCAGCGCCCGCGTCACCCCCGCCGCGCCCACATCATAGGCGATGTGGCGCTCCATATCCGCAGGGGCAAGCCCCAGATCGCCCCCGCCCACGCAGGCAGGCACCGTGTTGGCCGCGTGATCGCAGGTGATCAACCAGCGCGACTGGCGGTCGCCCCCGTGGATATGAAAGGGCGTGTGGGACGTGGTGGGGTGGAAGGTCTTGTTCATATGTTTGCCGTGGTGCAGTTGTAGGGCCGGGTGAAACGGGTATAAAGCGCCCGAGCCGTTAGCGATAACACGCGCGGCCTTCGCCGCAGACACGAGGAATAGCACCATGAAACGCGATCGCAACGTCAAGATTGTCGCCACCCTCGGGCCGGCGTCGGACGATTACAAGATGATCCGCGCCCTGCACGAGGCCGGCGCCGACGTGTTCCGCCTGAACATGAGCCACGGCGACCATGAGGAAATCCGCATCCGGCATGGCATCATCCGGCAGGTGGAAAAGGACCTCGACAGCCCGATCTGCATTCTAGCCGACCTTCAGGGGCCGAAGCTGCGGGTGGGTGTTTTCGCCAATGACGCGGGCGAGGATCTTGAGGTCGGGCAATCGTTCCGGCTGGATCTCGACGACGCCCCCGGCACCAATGAGCGTGTGCAACTGCCCCACAAAGAGATTTTCGACGCGCTTGAACCGGGCGCGCACCTGCTGGTCAACGATGGCAAAATCAAGCTCAAGGTGAAGGACTGCGGCCGCGACTTCGCCGATTGCGAGGTTCTCGTCGGGGGCACGATCTCCAACCGCAAGGGCGTCAACGTCCCCGACGTGGTGCTGCCGCTGGCCGCGCTGTCCGAGAAAGACCGCCGCGATCTTGAGTTTGTCTGCGAGCTGGGCGTCGACTGGCTGGCGCTGTCCTTTGTGCAGCGCCCCGCCGACGTGGAAGAGGCGCGCAAGCTGGCCAAGGGGCGTGCAGCGCTGCTCTCGAAGATCGAGAAGCCCGCCGCCGTCAAAGCCTTCGATGACATTCTGGCGGTGTCCGACGGCATCATGGTCGCGCGTGGGGATCTGGGCGTCGAGTTGCCAGTGCAGAACGTGCCGCCTATCCAGAAACGCCTGATCCTCAAATGTCGTGAGGCCGCCAAGCCGGTGATCGTCGCGACGCAGATGCTCGAGTCGATGATCGAATCACCCATGCCGACCCGCGCCGAGGTGTCGGACGTGGCCACGGCGATCTATGAGGGCACCGACGCGATCATGCTCTCGGCGGAATCCGCGGCCGGTGACTTCCCGATTGAAGCGGTCACCACCATGAACAACGTCGCCATCGAGGTTGAGGCTGATCCGACCTATACCGAGATGGTCGAAGCGACCCGCCAGACCTCGGGCAAGACCGTCGCCAACGGGATCGTCGCCGCCGCGCGCGAGATTGCCGAGACCGCCGACATCAAGGCGATCTGTTGTTATTCGCAGTCCGGCACGACGGCCCTGTTGACCGCGCGGGAACGCCCCCGCGTGCCGATCATGGTCCTGAGCAGCGACATCGCCACCGTGCGGAGGCTCGCGCTGAGCTGGGGGACGAATTGCGTCATGGTCGTCAAGGTCGTCGACCGGTTCAAGACCGCCGTGATCGAAGCGGTCCGCGCGGTCAAGGCCAGCGGCATCGCCGAGGCATCCGACATGGTGGTCGTGACCGCGGGCGTGCCCTTCAACACGCCGGGCAGCACCAACATCCTGCGCGTGGCACCGTGCGAGGAACGATTGATTTTTTCCGGCGAGTAAGGCTTAATTTCCTCAATTACATTGATTTGAGGGTTTTTGAGCATGGATCCGGAGCTTTTGCTGGTCATCGGCCTTGTCGTCGGCGGGTTTTCCATTCCGTCCATAATGGGGGCATTGGCAGACGGTCGGGTCCCCCGTGCCGCATCGATTGCGGTCATGGTGTCCGGCGCGCTGATCGTGCTGGCGATCCGCGACCGTCCGGGCGGGGTGGCGCTGGCCGACATTCCCGACATCTTCGTTTCGGTCGTCGGGCGCTACATCTACTAGCGCCCTTCGCAGGCGAATCCGCTTGCGATAGGGGCGAACCTCGGCTACATGCCCATTTCCAACCGCGCGTCCGGCCAGTCTGGCATGCCGAGTCGCGTTCATCTACCGACCCAAAGAGGAGACGGAAATGCCTAAGATGAAGACCAAATCGAGCTGCAAGAAGCGGTTCAAAGTGACGGCCACGGGCCGCGTTCTGGCCGGTCAGGCCGGGAAGCGCCACGGCATGATCAAACGCTCCAACAAGTTCCTGCGCAACGCGCGCGGCACCACAACGCTTTGTGCGGCTGATGAGAAAATCATCAAGTCCATGATGCCATACGCACGATAAGGAGTTTCTGATATGCGAGTTAAAGGTGGTACAGTCACTCATCGTCGTCACAAGAAGGTAACGGATGCAGCGAAGGGCTATTATGGCCGTCGCTCCAACACCTTCAAGGTTGCGCGTCAGGCCGTCGACAAGGCGAACCAATACGCGACACGCGACCGTCACAACCGCAAGCGCAACTTCCGCGCCCTGTGGATCCAGCGGATCAACGCCGCTGTGCGGTCGGTGGACGAATCCCTGACATATTCCCGCTTCATCAACGGCCTGAATCTGGCCGGTATCGAAGTCGACCGGAAGGTTCTGGCCGATCTGGCCGTGAACGAGCCCGAGGCCTTCGGTGCCATCGTTGAAAAAGCAAAAGCAGCCATGGCCTAAGCCAAGCTGCGATCGAAATGCGAAAGGCCGCTCCTTTGGGGCGGCCTTTTTCGTTGTCTAGTTCCCGTCAAGACGCAGTTGCCGCCCCAACGCCATGATCCGGCGCAGATAGGCATCGCCGATGCAGAACGTATCCGTGCCGCAGGCGTCCCGATCCCCACGCAGCCAGCGCAGCTGCGCGCCGTCCGCATCCCGCGCCTGCGCCGCGCCGTAGATCGCCTGCAGTGCCGCATCCAGATCTGCCAGCGTTTCGGTCCGGCAGATCGTCTGTTCCGTCGGGTTCAGCCGCGCCCCGTCGCACCACGGGCGCAGGTCCGACCGCACCGGCCTAGCGCCGCGCAGGGCTGCAATCCTTTCGGCGTAGCGTTCTTCGATGCACCCGATCGCCGTCCCGCAGGCATTGCGCGCGCGCAGCCACCGTGACTGCGCCGCCCGGTCGCGGTCCGAGGCGCGATAGGCGCGGGTCAGGTCCGCGTCGAGCTCGCCCAGGATCGGATCGGCGCAGATCGTCCGCTCGGTCGGGTTCAATGACGCGCTGTCGCACCACTCCTGCGCCGAGACCATCGTGGCGGGCAGGATCAGGGCAAGGATGATAAGCATGCGCATGGCGGACCTCCTGTCGGGGAAACCTAGTGCCCACGTGCGATCCGGCCAGAGCCGCCCCGCGCACCTTGCAACCGCGGCCCCCTTTCGCTACCTGAAACCCAAGCGAAAAAGGGCCCAAGGATGGACGGCGACATGGACGATCTCAAGAGCAAATACCTCGATCTTATCGGCAAGGCCGCTGATGAGGCCACGCTGGAAGAGCTGCGCCTGCAAGCCGTGGGCAAGAAGGGCGAGATCAGCCTGAAGATGCGCGAGCTGGGCAAGATGACCCCGGAAGAGCGGCAGGTGGTTGGCCCCGCGCTCAACGCCCTGAAGGACGAGATCAACGCAGCGCTTGCAGCCAAGAAGGCCGGGCTGGCGGATGCGGCGCTGGATGCGCGGCTCAAGACCGAATGGCTTGACGTGACGCTGCCCGCGCGGCATCGGCGGGTCGGCACGATCCACCCGATTTCACAGGTCTGGGAGGAATGCACCGCGATCTTCGCCGACATGGGCTTCGCCACCGCCGAAGGCCCCCAGATCGACACCGACTGGTATAACTTCGACGCGCTCAACATCCCCGGCCATCACCCCGCGCGGGCCGAGATGGACACGTTCTACATGCACCGCGACGAAGGCGACAATCGCCCGCCGCACGTGCTGCGCACCCACACCTCTCCGGTGCAGATCCGCGAGATGGAAAAGCAGGGCGCACCCATTCGCATCATCTGCCCCGGCCGCGTTTACCGTGCCGATTACGATCAGACGCACACGCCGATGTTCCATCAGGTTGAGGGGCTGGCGATCGACAAGAACCTCAGCATGGCGAACCTGAAATGGGTGCTGGAAGAGTTCTTCACCGCCTATTTCGGCACCACCGTCAAAACCCGCTTCCGCGCCTCGCACTTCCCGTTCACGGAACCCAGCGCCGAAGTCGACATCCAGTGCGACTTCTCTGGCGGCACCGTGACCGTGGGCGAGGGGGACGACTGGCTCGAGGTTCTGGGCTCCGGCATGGTGCACCCCAAGGTTCTGAAAGCCGCGGGCGTCGATCCGGACGAGTACCAAGGGTTTGCATTCGGCATGGGTATCGACCGCATCGCTATGCTGAAATACGGCATCCCCGATTTGCGGGCGTTCTTTGAGTCCGACTTGCGCTGGTTGAAGCACTACGGGTTTAGTGCGTTGCAGGTGCCGACGGTGCATGGGGGGTAGGGCGTGGGGGTCTTGCATGCCTTGTGGCAGGCGACTGCGGATTACCATAACTTCGCATACGCCGTCTTTCTGACGCTTTTCACAACCTTTCTCCTGTCCTTCTTTAAGTCTAAAGTTCGGATCATTTGGGGCTCGACGAATGTTAGTAGTCAAGCCTTTCAGTTGAATGAAAATGCAAATAGCCGCGTTTCGATAGCGACAGAAAAGCTCTATGTTCAAAATTTGGGTAAGAAGCCAGCGACTAACGTCGAATTGGTACTAAGCGCGCCGCCTAACAGCTATACACTCTGGCCCCCGCGCGATCATGAACCTCGTATTATGGCCAATGGTCATTTCAGCATTCGCGTGCCGTCCATTTCACCAAGTGAACTGTTGATTGTCGATACGGTCGACTTAGCTTCTAGAGGGCTGGTATTAATGACCGTTAATTGTCCTGACGCACTTACACGAGAAGTGAAGTTTCTGCCTCAGCGACAATTTTCGAAGCCGATTGTATTCTTGATTGGGTATTTGATGATGGCGGGGTTATTAGCAACGTTCTACGGTGCGGTTTACCTGCTTTTTGCGTAGCTGGGTCCGTGCATAGCACGGGCAGCGCCCGACCCTCCCCCCGGGAGGGCGCTTTTGCACCGGTGCAACACATTGCTACGCTGACGATTGTCCGTCCCTAGCGCCAAACTGTGAGTGTTCGATGCGCCCCCGGGGCTTCCCCGTTTCGGCCTGAAACGCATCTCATGCGTTTCCAAGACGGCCTCAACCCCAGGGTCGGGCGCTGCCCTACCGCTTGCGGCACTTGCGCTGTAGGGTGCGTGCAGCCCACCTCAACCGAAAGCCACGTCATGCCCGATATCGAAGACCTCCAAGAAACCTACCCCGGTGCCGGAACCTTCAAATTCGGGGACTCCGCCGAACTTTCCGCCCGCCTCATCCAGCTTGTCCGTGACGGCAGGAAACGCGCCACCTGCGGCGCTTTGCGCGATTTCGAGGATGAGCCCGAGGCCATGCCCGTCGTGGGCCGCACTGATATCTGCGCCTATTGGGACGGCACGCCCGCGCTGGTCATCAAGACCACATCGGTCGAGCAAATCCGATTTTGCGACGTCACCGAGAAGATGGCGCTGGCCGAGGGTGAAGACGACAGCCTGCTGGGGTGGCGCAAGGGGCACAAGGCCTACTTCCGGCGCAATGGCGGCTGGGACCCCGAGATGATGCTCGTCTTCGAGCATTTCGAACTGGTCGAAGACCTCGACGGGCGCGCGCTCTAAGGGTTCAGCCTTTCCCCTGGCGCGCCAATCCGCTACACCCCCGCCAACACCCGATTGGCAGGACCGACACGATGAAATTCACCCTTTCTTGGCTCAAATCCCACCTCGACACCGATGCCTCGGTCGAGGAGATCGCAGACACGCTCACCGACCTCGGGCTTGAGGTTGAGGGGGTCGAGGACCCTGCGGCGAAACTGTCTGCCTTCACGCTCGCCAAGGTGACCCACGCCGAACAGCACCCCGACGCCGACCGGCTGCGCGTTTGCACGGTCGCCACGGACGAGGGCGACAAGCAGATCGTCTGCGGCGCACCCAACGCCCGCGCGGGCATCACCGTCGTGCTGGCAAAACCCGGCGACTACGTGCCCGGCATCGACGTGACGCTCTCGGTGGGCAACATCCGCGGCGTGGAGAGCCACGGCATGATGGCGTCCGAGCGCGAACTTGAACTGAGCGATGAGCACGACGGCATCATTGAGCTACCCTCCGGTGATGTCGGGCAGAAGTTCACCGACTGGCTGGCGGAAAACGACCCCGACAAGATCGATCCGGTCATCGAAATCGCCATCACCCCCAACCGCCCCGATGCTTTGGGCGTGCGCGGTATCGCCCGCGATCTGGCGGCCCGGGGGCTTGGCACGCTGAAACCTCGCGAGGTTGAGGTGGTGCCGGCAAGTTTCCCCAGCCCGGTCAGCGTCACCATAGACGAGGATACCCGCGAACAGGCCCCCGTGTTCTTCGGCCGCTTGATCCGGGGCGTGAAGAACGGCCCCAGCCCCGACTGGCTGCAGGCGCAGTTGCGCGCCATCGGGCTGCGTCCGATCAGCTTTCTGGTCGACGTGACGAACTGGTTCACCTACGATCTCAACCGCCCGCTGCACGTGTTCGACGCCGACAAGATCACCGGCAACGCCCTGCGGCTGCACCGTGCCAAGGGGGGTGAAACGCTAGTCGGGTTGGACGAGAAAGAATATACCTTCCCCGAGGGTGCGACGATCATTTCCGACGCGGAGGGCCCCGAGAGCATCGCCGGCGTCATGGGCGGCCTGCGCACCGGCTGCACCGAAGAGACCACGAACGTCTTCGTTGAAGCCGCCTATTTCGATCCGGTCCGCACCGCCTACACAGGCCGTGCGCTGAAGATCAATTCCGACGCCCGCTACCGGTTCGAACGTGGCATCGACCCGGCCTTCACCCCCGAAGGGCTGGAGCATGCGGTGCGGATGATCGTCGATCACGCGGGCGGTGAGGCCTCCGAAGTCGTGCAGGCCGGTGCGATCCCCGACACCACACGCGCCTATAAGCTCGACACCGACCGCTGCTCCTCTCTCGTGGGCATGGACATTCCTGCTGACACCCAGCGCGACACGCTCACCAAGCTGGGCTTCGTGATGGAGGGCGACATGGCGCAGGTGCCGTCGTGGCGGCCGGACGTGCAGGGCGAGGCGGATCTGGTGGAAGAAGTCGCGCGCATCGCGTCGCTCACCAAGCTCAAACCCGCCCCGATGGCGCGCGCCCGCGCCGGCGTGCCGGCCCCCGTGCTGACGCCGATGCAAAAGCGCATGACCCTGGCGCGACGCACCACGGCCAGCCTTGGCTACAACGAATGCGTCACCTACAGCTTCATTGACCGGGCCTCGGCCACGCTGTTCGGCGGCGGAACCGATGCGACGATGCTGGCCAACCCGATCAGCTCCGAGATGTCGCACATGCGGCCCGCGCTGCTGCCCGGTCTGCTCCAAGCGGCAGCGCGCAATCAGGCGCGCGGGCAGTCGAATCTGGCCCTGTTCGAGGCGGGCGATGTGTTCCACGGCGGTGAGCCGGGCGAACAGCACCCTCGCGTCACCGGCATCCTGGTCGGCAAAACCGGCCCAAAGGACGTGCATGGCACGTCACGCGACGTGGATATTTTCGACGCCAAGGCGGACGCTGAAGCCGTGCTGGCAGCGATGAGTGCGCCGGCCAAGACGCAGATCCTGCGCGGCGCGGGCGACGTCTGGCATCCCGGACGCCACGGCAAGATCTGTCTTGGCCCGAAAAAGGTGCTGGGGGTGTTTGGCGAAATTCACCCGCGCATCCTTTCGGCGATGGACGTCAAAGGGCCGGTCGTGGGCTTCGTGCTTTACCCCGAAGAGATTCCGTTGCCCCGAAAGCAGACCGCCAACCGCGGCGCGGCGGCGCTTCCTGACCTGCAGGCGGTCGAGCGGGACTTTGCCTTCGTGATGGATGCGCAGGTGGATGCCCTGACGGCGGTGAACGCCGCGGCCGGAGCGGACAAGGCGCTGATCGAAGATGTGCGCGTCTTCGACGAATTCGTCGGCGGCAGTCTGGGCGAGGGCCGAAAATCCCTCGCGCTGACCGTGCGGATGCAGCCCACCAAGGCCACGCTGAAGGAAGCCGACCTTGAAGCTGTGAGCGCGAAGATCATCGAAAAGGTCACCAAGGCCACCGGCGGCACCCTGCGCGGATAGGGTCCGCCCGTTGCCTGCGCCATGTCGGGTGGCATGGCGCGCCCGATCCGCTAGGATGGGGCGAACCTAGAAAATCAGGAGGCGTAACATGCTCAAGGTCTATCTATCCGGCGAAATCCACACCGATTGGCGCGAACAGATCACCACGGGGGCCGAGGGGCTGGACGTCGAGTTTTTCAGCCCCGTGACCGATCATGATGCGTCAGACGATTGCGGCGTCGCCATTCTGGGGGACGAGCCGAACAAGTATTGGCACGACCACAAGGGCGCCATGATCAACGCGATCCGCACCCGCAAGGGGATTGCCGATGCGGATGTCGTCGTGGTCCGCTTTGGCGAGAAATACCGCCAGTGGAATGCGGCCTTCGACGCGGGCTATGCGGCGGCCTTGGGGAAATCGCTTATTGTGCTGCAACAGCCCGATCATGACCACGCCCTCAAAGAGGTGGACGCCGCCGCCCTTGCCGTCGCGCGCGAGCCGTCGCAGGTGGTCGAGATCCTGCGCTACGTCCTGACCGGCACGCTTCCGTCCTGAGCGCGCGACAGCGACGCAAAAGGCAAAGCCCAAAAACCTTTAGCCAGACCGCACCGGCTGCGCTAAATCTGGACCACGCGGCACAATTGCCGCGGGAACAAACGGGACGGGGACATTTACATGCTGAACGAATTCAAGGACTTCATCGCCAAGGGCAATGTCATGGACATGGCCGTGGGCATCATCATCGGCGCGGCGTTCACCGCGATCGTCTCGTCCCTTGTGGCCGATCTGATCAACCCGATCATCGCCATTTTCACCGGCGGAATCGATTTCTCCGGCTGGTATTACGTCATCGGCGGCGATGCCTCGGCCTATGCGTCGATCACCGAAGCGGAAGAGGCCGGGGCCTCGGTCTTTGCGGTGGGACGGTTCATCATGGCGGTGGTCAACTTCTTCATCATCGCCTTCGTGGTCTTCATGCTGGTCAAGATGGTCAACCGCATCAAGGCTGCGGCGGAAAAACCGGACGAGGTCGCGCCCGAGGTGGACTCTGGTCCGTCGCAGCTCGACGTGCTGCTGGAGATCCGCGACAGCCTGAAGAAAACCTGAAGGCTTCGACGTCTGTGACAAGGCCCGCCCTTTGGCGGGCCTTTTGCTTGCGCCCGGGTTAAAGCGCCAAAGCCTCCTGCTGGGTGATATAATCCAGTCCCAGCGCCTCGCCGACCGCGGCATAGGTCAGCTTGCCCGCATGCACGTTCAGGCCATTCAGCAGGTGTGCGTCGTCTTTGCAGGCCTGTTTCCAGCCCTTGTCGGCGAGCGCCAGCATGAAGGGCATCGTCGCATTGCTGAGCGCGATGGTCGAAGTGCGCGCGACCGCGCCGGGCATGTTGGCGACGCAGTAATGGATGATGCCATCGACCTCGTAGATCGGGTCTTGATGAGTCGTGGCGCGCGACGTCTCAAAGCAGCCGCCTTGATCGATGGCCACGTCCACCAGAACCGAACCGGGCTTCATCTGGCTCAACTGGTCGCGGCTGATCAGCTTGGGTGCGGCGGCCCCGGGGATCAGGACCGCGCCGATGACCATGTCCATGCGGGGCAAAAGCTCTTCCACCGCCGCCTGATCGGAATACTGGGTCGTCAGCCGCCCCATAAAGACGTCGTCGAGATAGGACAGGCGCGGCACGGAGCGGTCCAGAACGGTCACATTCGCGCCCATGCCGGCGGCCACGCGGGCCGCTGCCGTGCCAACAACGCCACCACCGATCACCGCGATATTGGCCGGGCGCACGCCCGGCACACCGCCCAGCAGCACGCCGCTGCCGCCGTTCGCCTTTTGCAAGGCCCAGGCACCGGACTGCGGGGCGAGCCGACCGGCCACCTCGGACATGGGCGCCAGAAGCGGCAGGCCGCCGTTGCGGTCGGTCACGGTTTCATAGGCGATGGCGGTGCAGCCCGAAGCAATGAGGTCCTTCGTCTGCTCGGGGTCCGGGGCCAGATGCAGATAGGTGAACAGCAGCTGGCCCTCGCGCAGCATCTTGCGCTCGGGCGCTTGCGGTTCCTTGACCTTGACGATCATGTCAGCGGCGGCAAAGAGCGCCTCGGCGCTTTCCGCGATCTCGGCGCCAAGGCTGGCATAGTCTTCGTCGGTGAACCCCGCGCCGGTCCCGGCCCCGGTTTCAACCGTGACCTTATGGCCGCGGCTGATCGCTTCCTGCGCGGCGCTTGGCGTCAGACCGACGCGGAATTCTTGCGGTTTGATTTCTTTCGGACAACCGATGTGCATGTGTCTCTCCCATTGTGTGGGCACAGACTTGCGCAGTTCGCCCCGAAAAGGAATGGCAACGGCGACGCTGTTAGCGGTAGACTTTGCACGAATCTTCGGCAGAATCGAAGTTTCTTCGAAGGAGATTGCAGTGACCGACATCGACGACACCGACCGCCGCTTGTTGAACGCCTTGCAGAAACAGGGGAGGCTGTCGAATGCGGAGCTGTCGGAGAAGGTGCATCTTTCGCCGTCTGCCTGTCACCGGCGGGTGCAGCGGCTCGAGAAAGAGGGTTATATCAGCGGCTATGTGGCGCTGGTCAATCCGCGCCGGGTGAACCGCAAGACGATCGTATTCGTCGAGATTACCCTGCGCGCGCAGGCCGACGACGTGCTGGACGCCTTCGAGAAATCGGTCGCGCGGATTCCCGATGTGCTGGAATGTCACCTGATGGCGGGGCAGGCGGACTACCTTCTGAAGATCGTGGCCGAGGATGCCGACGACTTCGCGCGCATTCACCGGCGGTATCTGTCAAGCCTGCCCGGCGTGCAGGGGATGCATTCGTCCTTTGCGCTGCGCACCGTGCGCCAGACGACCGCGTTGCCGGTGTAACGGAACTTTCTGTTGCGTGGGGTGTTAGTCAGTACAATCTAACGGAGGAAGACACATGCGCGGAATATTGATACTGGTTGGTCTAGTCGTTGTGGTCATTGCCCTCATCAACCTCATCTAAGGAATACAGAATGCGAAATATCCTATATATTGTTGGCCTGATCGTGGTCGTGATTGTCATCCTGAGCCTTGCCGGGATCGTCTGATACATAACGACTCGCGCATGTTTCAGAGCGTATGAACAGCGAAAAGCCCCCGTGCAGCGATGCATGGGGGCTTTTGCTATTCTTTGGTGTTCAGTCGAAAAGGGTGCTTAGAGCATCCCCTCACGCTGTGCTTTCTTCCGAGCCAGCTTGCGCTGACGGCGAATGGCCTCGGCCTTCTCGCGCGCCTTTTTCTCGGACGGTTTCTCGAAATGCTGCTTGAGCTTCATTTCACGAAAAACGCCCTCACGCTGGAGCTTTTTCTTCAGGGCACGAAGCGCCTGATCGACGTTGTTGTCACGAACACTAACCTGCATGTGGTTTTCACCACCTTTCTAAGTTGGATTTGCAAGGATTTGCAGGAAGTGGCCATATAGCAAGCCTGCCTTATCTTGTCTAGTATCTGACCGAAGCCAGAACTGGAGCCGCCGATGTCTGCCACCCTGACGCCCGAAACCGAAGCCCTGCTGGATGCGATCCTGCCACATGTGGCCTTTGATGGCTGGTCGTCCGACGCCTTCACCGCCGCCGCGCGTGATGCGGGGATGTCGCTGGACCATGCCCATGCGATCTGTCCGCGCGGGGCCACGGATCTGGCGATCCTGTTTCACCGGCGGGGGGATTCGGCCATGGTCTCGGCGCTGCAGACCGCCGATCTGGACGGCATGCGCTTTCGCGACAAGGTGGCCTATGCGGTGCGCACGCGGCTGGATGTGATCACCGACAAGGAAGCCGTGCGCCGTGGGATGACCCTGTTTGCCCTGCCGCATCTGGCCCCCGAAGGATCGAAGCTGATCTGGGACACCGCCGATGCGATCTGGACGGCTTTGGGGGACCGCTCGGACGATGTGAACTGGTACACCAAACGCGCGACCCTCTCGGCGGTTTGGGGATCGGTCGTGCTGTTCTGGCTGGGTGACAACAGCCCCGCCACAGCGAACACAACAGCCTTTATCGACCGCCGCATCGACAACGTCATGCAGTTCGAGAAGGTCAAATCGGCGGTCGCGAAAAACCCGCTGACCAAGCCCTTCGCACAGGCTTTGGGGGCGCTGACCGCCCCCATCAAGCCGCCGTCGGACCGCCCCCGTGATGTGCCCGGAAAATGGGATTTGCCGTCGTGAAGGCTGTCGAGATCACCAAAGCTGGCGGGCCGGACGTGCTGCGCCTCACCGATCGCGCCACGCCCGAACCGGGGCATGGTGAGGTGCGGATCAAGGTGGCCTATGCCGGGGTGAACCGCCCGGATGCGCTGCAACGAGCGGGTCTTTATGCGCCTCCGAAGGGCGCCAGCGATCTGCCGGGGCTTGAAGCCGCAGGCGAGATCAGCGCCATCGGTGCCGGCGTGACCGATTGGGCCGTGGGCGATGCCGTCTGCGCCTTGTTGCCCGGTGGCGGCTACGCAGAAGAGGTCTGCACCCCCGCGGCCCATTGTCTGCCGGTGCCCAACGGCATGGACCTGCGGCAAGCCGCCTGCCTGCCCGAAACCTTCTTCACCGTCTGGTCCAACGTGTTCATGCGGGGCGGGCTGCAAGCGGGCGAGCGGTTCTTGGTCCATGGCGGGTCCTCCGGCATCGGCACCACAGCGATCCAGCTTGCCCGCCACTTCGGCGCCCGGGTGTTCACTACCGCAGGCACCGACGAGAAATGTCAGGCCTGCCGCGACCTTGGGGCAGAGCTGGCGGTGAACTACAAGGAACGTGATTTCGTCGAGGCGGTGCGCGCAGAGGGTGGGGCCCATCTGATCCTCGACATGGTCGGTGGCGACTACCTGCCGCGCAACCTCAAGACGTTGGCGGACGACGGGCGGCTGGTGCAGATCGCTTTCCTTCAGGGCGCGAAGGTCGAAGTGAACTTCGCCCAGATGATGATGCGCCGCTTGACGCTCACCGGCAGCACCCTGCGGCCCCAGTCCGATCTGGCCAAGGCCGAGATCGCCCGGCAGTTGCGCGCGCAGGTCTGGCCGGTGCTGGCGGCGGGCAAGGTCGCCCCCGTGATAGATCGGGAATTCGCCCTGGGGGACGCGGCGCAGGCCCATGCGCGCATGGAAAGCAGCGCGCACATCGGCAAGATCGTGCTCAGGGTCGCCGAAGCGGACGCTTAGGGGATCGGCGCGAACAGGGCGTCGTCCAACGTGCAGTCACGGATCACGTCGTCGCCGCAGCGCCGCAGGTCCAGATCGCGCGTCAGGCAGATCCGCGCCTCCTGGATGCGGCCCGCGCGGCAGGTGATCGTGATCTCATCCGCGTCGAGGCCGTCATTCTCCTTCATGAATGCTTCTTCGATCAACGAGGCGGGCAGGGTCACGGCACGGTCGAGCTTGCGGAACACCTCGGGCCGCGCAATCCGGGAATAGGCTTCGCGGGCAAGGGCATAGTAATCGTTCGGCGCCAGACCGCTGCACGATCCGTGCTTGTTCCACTGGTGCCACGCCGACCCGGACGAGCCGAAAAGATCCGCCTGCGCCGAGGTCTCAAACCGCGACGGATTGCGGAAGCTGTGGCGGCAATCGGCGGGCCAGCCGCGTTCATACTGCGGCCAGAGCCCGTGCAGCACCCAGCCGAAATCCGCGCCGTTATCGCACTGAGGAGAGCCCCGGTCCGCACCCTCAAGCGCGCACCAGTTGGGCGACCACGACAGCGCCAAGACATAGTAATCGAAGTCGCCAGCGGTATGTTGCGCCTGCGCGGGCAGGGCCAGGGTCGAAAGCAGGGCCAGAAGTCGCAGCATTTGGGGTCTTTCCATGAATCACTTCAGCCACTATATAGCGCCCAAGTTCCCCGACAACGTGAACCCGGCCGGAAGCGGTCTGCCCCTTCAAGGGCGCGGGAGAGGCGTGTCGATCATTAGGAGAAGACGTTATGAGCGGTACACCGATTATGGCCAAAGCCACAGCCGTCTGGCTGTGCGACAACACGACATTGACCTTCAAGCAGATCGCCGATTTCTGCGACCTGCACGAGCTTGAGGTGCAGGGCATCGCCGATGGTGATGTGGCGGTTGGCGTGAAAGGGTTCGACCCGATCAGCAACAAGCAGTTGACCCAGGAAGAGATCGACAAGGGCGAGGCGAACCCCAAGCACAAGCTGCGCCTGCTGCACAACCCCGCCGCCTCGGGCGAGGAGAAGCGCCGTGGCCCGCGGTACACGCCGCTGTCCAAGCGTCAGGACCGGCCCGCGTCGATCCTGTGGCTCGTGAAGTTCCACCCCGAGCTGAGCGACGGTCAGATTTCCAAGCTGGTGGGCACCACCAAGCCGACGATTCAGGCGATCCGCGAGCGGACGCACTGGAACATCGCCAACATCGAACCCATCGACCCCGTGGCGCTGGGGCTGTGCAAACAGTCCGAACTGGATGCCGCCGTCCAGAAGGCGAGCGAGAAGAAGGCTAAGGAAGGCGGCGTGATGACCGACGATGAGCGGCGCAAGCTGGTCAGCACCGAACAAAGCCTTGGCGGCGATCCCGAGCCGAAAATCCCCGCCTCGATGGAAGGGCTCGAGACTTTCACCCTTGGCGACGGTCCGGCCGAGCCGGAAGAGGATACCTCGGTTCCGGACGCGGATTCCTTCTTCAACCTGCCCGACGATGATGAGGATGACGAGGACAACTAAAGCCCTCTGACCGGTCTTTGCAAAGCCCCGGCCCTTCGGTCGGGGCTTTTGCGTGCCTGGCCCAGGTGCGAACGCGGCGTGCCTAGTCAGGCGAGATCGCGGGCGGCTTTGTCGGAGCCTCCGGCGGGGATATTTGTGAAGCAAAGATGAAAGGGGTCAGAGCGACTTGCGGGCGTTGAGCGCGGCGGTGATCGTGCCATCGTCGAGGTAGTCGAGCTCTCCGCCCACAGGCACGCCCTGGGCCAGTGAGGTGACCTGCACCCCCGGCAATTCGTCGGCGATGTAATGGGCCGTGGTCTGCCCGTCGATGGTAGCGCCAAGGGCAAGGATCACTTCGGTGATGTTTTCGGTGGTGATCCGGTCGCGCAGCTTGGGGATGCGCAATTCGTCGGGGCCGATGTCGTCGAGCGCCGAGAGGGTGCCGCCGAGCACGTGGTAGCGGCCCTTGAACACGCCCGCCCGTTCCATCGCCCAGAGGTCGGCCACATCTTCGACCACGCAGATCTGGCCGATGTTGCGTTTTTCGCTTTCACAAATGTCGCAGATATCCGCAGTGCCGATGTTGCCGCAGTTGAGGCATTCGCGCGCCGTGGCGCCGACCGTGGTCAGCGCCTCGGCCAGCGGTGTGAGCAGCGCCCCGCGTTTCTTGATCAGGTGCAAAACCGCGCGGCGCGCCGAACGGGGACCGAGGCCCGGAAGGCGGGCCATCAGGTCGATCAGCGCGTCGATGTCTTTGGGCGCCGGGCTCAAATCAGAACGGCAGTTTCATGTCCGCCGGCAGGCCCAGCCCGTCGGTGAGTTTCTGCATCTCTTCCTGCGCCTTGTCGGAGGCTTTCGCCTGCGCGTCCTTGATCGCGGCAAGGATCAGATCCTCGACCACTTCCTTGTCGTCGCCGTTGAAGATCGACGGGTCGATGTCGAGCGCCTTGAGTTCGCCCTTGGCGCTGGCGGTCGCCTTGACCAGACCGGCGCCGCTTTCGCCCACGACCATGACGTTGTGCAGCTCGTCCTGCAGCTCGCCCATCTGCTTTTGCATCTCCTGGGCTTTTTTCATCATGCCGGCCATATCGCCGAGGCCGCCTAGTCCTTTGAACATCGAAATCTCCTGAATTTGTGTTGCGCCCTAGATAGGGGTGCGGCGAGCCTGCTGCAAGTTAGCCGTCCTCGAAGGGGTCCCATTCGTCATCAACCTCGGGCAGGGCTTCGAGTTCGGCTTCGGCCGCAAGCGCCTTGGGGGTGCGGATGTCGGTGATTTTCGCGCCGGGGAACTGGGTGATCACCGCTTGCACCAGCGGCAGGGCGGCGGCCTTTTCGCGCAGAGCGGTGGCTTCCGCGTCGCGCACTTCGGCGATCGTCGGCGCGCCGCCGTCGTTGACCAGCGTCACGGCCCAACGGTTGCCGGTCCAGGCTTGCAAGCGCGAGCCAAGCCGCGCGGCGAGGTCTCTCGGGGCGTCTGGCGTGGGCACGAATTCGATGCGACCGGGCCGATAGGCAGCAAGGCGCACGCCGGTCTCGACCTCGACTAGAAGCTTGACGTCGCGGTGCCGGCGGATCAGCTCCACCACCGAAGCGAAGGTGGGGTAGTGGGCCAGCGCCTCTTCGCTGGCGGGGGCAGTCACGGGGCCGCCTGTGGACATCGTCGTGCCGCTGGGGCCGGAATGGGTCGGTGTGGGCGGTGTGCTAGGGCCCGATGCGGTCGATGGGGCAGGGGCGGATGGCGCGGGGGATGCCGGAGCAGGACGCGGGCCACCGCCCGGTCCGCCGCCAGGGCCGCCGGGGGGCGGCGATTGCCCGTCCAGCCTGCGCACCAGCTCGTCCGGAGTGGGCAGGTCCGAGACATGGGTCAGCCGGATGATCGCCATTTCGGCAGCCATCATTGCGTTGGGCGCGATGGCGACTTCCTCAAGGGATTTCAATAACATCTGCCACAGGCGCGACAGCACCCGCATGGGCAGGTCCTGCGCCATTTGCGCGCCGCGCGTGCGCTCGTCCGGCCCGATGGTTGGATCGTCGGCGGCGTCGGGCGTGATCTTGATGACGCTGACCCAATGGGCAATTTCAGCCAGATCGCGCAGGATCGCCATGGGGTCGGCACCATCGGCATATTGGCTCGACAATTCATAAAGCGCGTCGCCCGCCTGACCGCGCAGGATCATGTCGAACAGGTCCAGCACGCGGCCACGATCGGCGAGGCCCAGCATCGCGCGCACCTGATCGGCGGTGGTCTCGCCCGCGCCGTGGGAAATCGCCTGATCCAGCAGCGACTGGGCATCCCGGGCCGAGCCTTCGGCGGCGCGGGTGATCAAAGCCAGCGCGTCGTCGGTGATTTCGGCCCCTTCGGCGGTGGCGATGCGGCGCAGCAGGCCGATCTGGTCCTCGGGCTCGATCCGGCGCAGGTCGAAACGCTGGCAACGCGACAGCACCGTGACCGGCACCTTGCGGATTTCCGTGGTGGCGAAGATGAATTTGACGTGCTCGGGCGGCTCTTCCAGCGTTTTCAGCAAGGCGTTGAAGGCGCTGGTCGAGAGCATGTGGACTTCGTCGATGATGTAGATCTTGTAGCGCGCGCTGGCGGCGCGGTAATGCACGCTTTCGATGATCTCGCGAATGTCGCCGACGCCGGTGCGCGACGCGGCGTCCATCTCCATCACGTCAACGTGGCGGCCTTCCATGATCGCGACGCAATGCTCGCAGACGCCGCAAGGGTCGGTCGTGGGGCCGCCGGTACCATCGGGGCCGATGCAGTTCATGCCCTTGGCGATGATCCGCGCGGTGGTGGTTTTACCGGTGCCGCGGATGCCCGTCATGATGAAGGCCTGCGCGATCCGGTCCGCCGCAAAGGCGTTTTTCAGGGTGCGCACCATGGCATCCTGCCCGACCAGATCGGCAAAGGTTTCGGGGCGGTATTTCCGCGCGAGGACTTGGTATTTGGGGGTGTCGGATTCGCTCATCCGCTTAAACTACGCCGGGGGTCCGGCAACGTCTAGCTAGAGTGACCAGAGGATGCCGCCCGTGCCCAACGCGGTGAGCGACAGCAGGCCGGCGACGAGTTTAAGCGTCTTACCCCCCGAGGCTTCGACCTTGTGATCGTTCAGCCGGGTCAGGGTCTGGCTGGCCTTGCGCTCGGCGGTGACGAACAGGACGACGGCGGTGATCAGGGGGAGGGTTGCGACGGTTTTCGCCACCCAGGTCGGTTCGAATTTGCCAAAAATCGCCTGAAAGGCCAGGGCGACGCCAATGGCCCCCATGCCACCGCCGATCCAGCTGACGAAGGTCCGCTCATTGGCCATGATCGTGCGGTCTTCGGCCCAATCGGTGCGGACCTCGGCCCATTCGGTGCGGTCTTCTGCAAGGTCGGTCTTGTCTGTCATGGGCAGGATCTAGCGCGGCGCAGATCGCCTGCAAGATAGGACGAAGCTATTTGCCGCGCTTGCTGCGGCCGCGTTCTTGCCCTGCATCATAGAGCTTTTGCAGGCGGCGTTGATGGGCGCGGTTCTCGCCCACGGTCGCCGTGTTGAAGCGGTTCTCCCGGTCCAACTTGCGCCAGCGGTCCAGCCGGTCCGCGTCCAGCGTCCCGTTGTCGATGGCGGCGCGCACGGCGCAGCCGGGCTCGGTCTGGTGGGCGCAGTCGTTGAACTTGCACAGCGCCGCCAGCTCGGTGATGTCCGAGAACACCTCCTCAACTCCGTCTTCCGCGTCCACCAGCCGCAACTCGCGCATGCCCGGCGTGTCGATCAGCCAGCCCCCCGCCCGCGTCGCCCGCAGGTTGCGGTTGGTCGTGGTGTGGCGGCCCTTGGCGTCATCGGCGCGGATGTCCTGCGTGGTATCTTCGATGCCCGTCAGGCGGTTCTGGATCGTGGTCTTGCCGACGCCGGAGGATCCCACAAGCGCCAGCGTCTGGCCCGCCCCGCACCACGGGTTCAGACGTTCGACGTCTTCGGCGTCTTTCGCGTTGATCGCGATAGTACTGAGCAGCGGTGAGAGCCGTTCCGCCTGTTTCACGAAGTCTTGCGGATCGTCGCATTGGTCGGCCTTGGTCAGGATCACCAGCGGCAAACAGCCGGACGCCGCGCACATGGTCAGATAGCGTTCCAGCCGGGCGACGTTGAAATCCGCGTTGCAACTGGTGACGATGCCCAGCGTGTCCACGTTGGCGGCGATAAGTTGCGGTTTGGATTCCTCGCCCGCTGCACGACGCGTGATCGCGGTGGTCCGCTCCAACGGGGCCGAGGCTGCCGCGCCACTCGCTACCACCCAATCGCCCACCGCGTAGCTGCCCGCGCTTTCCGTAGGCGAGAGCGAGACCGCGCCCCCTGCCTGCAACCCGTCCAGCCGCGACCGGTGCACGGCGGTGATGCGGGTCGGGCGCTGGTCGGCGTCAAGCTGCACCTGACGGGCGAAATGGTCGGTCCAGCCGAGGGCGGCGAGGGTCTGATTCATGCAGGTGGAGTATATTATTTTTTGACGTCGCAAAAGCTGCGCTTTCGCTTTGTCCAAATCCGCGAAGACGCAAGGCCTCGTCGCGGTGGGTGAGAGGTTGGACATCGACCCAAGTGGGGCTCGTTGTGGCTGCTTCCTTCCGGACCTGACCAGGTTGGCGAGGCACTTGCCCGCGCCAACCTCTCACCCCCCCATATACGAACGCGAACCGGCCCGCGCAAGGGGGGTGATGCATTGCGCCTGCCATTGCGCCGTGGCACCCCTGCGGGATGGAACATGCGGAAACAGTGACTTTTGGCGGCTCGGGCCTGAACCGGGCGGCGCATTTACGGGGCGCGATTGCGGAAACGCTGGCCGATCCCGCCGCGCGGTGCATCGTGCTGTGGCGCGGCAAACCCCTGCTGGACGGGGCGGGCGCGGGCCTGTCCCGTGTGCCGCTTGACCATCCGGTGCTGGGCGACGCGAGCGACATGCGTCTGTTTCTGGGGCTAGACGAAGGTGGCCCCGTCTTCGCCGCCGAGTTGACCCGCTGGGACCCGGACGTGAGCGAAGCCGCCGATTTCGGCGCGTTCCTCGACCCGTCGCAGCAACACCACCCGGCCATGCCGGCTGCCGCGCATTTCGCGGAACTTCGCGCGGTGATGACGACACTGAGCGCCCGCGACGCCGAGCTTGCGGCGACGGCGCGGGCGGTGATCGGCTGGCACGGCAGCCACCGGTTCTGTTCGACCTGCGGGGCCGAGAGTGCGCCCGACGACGCAGGCTGGAGGCGCGTCTGCCCTGCCTGCGGCACCTTCCATTTTCCGCGCACCGATCCGGTGGTGATCATGCTGATTCTGTCCGGCGACAACGTGCTCTTGGGGCGCTCGCCCGGCTGGCCCGAGGGGATGTATTCCCTGTTGGCCGGATTTGTCGAACCCGGTGAGACCATTGAGGCCGCCGTCCGCCGCGAAGTGTTTGAGGAGGCGGGGATCGCCGTCGGCCCCGTCCGCTATCTGGCCAGCCAGCCCTGGGCCTTTCCGTCATCGCTGATGATCGGCTGTCTGGGGCTGGCGACCTCGACCGAGATCACGCTGGACCCGGTTGAGCTGGAAGATGCGGTCTGGGTCTCGCGCACGGATATGGCGCGGGTTGCCCACGGCACGCACCCGACGATCAAGCCCGCGCGCGCCGGTGCCATTGCGCACTTTTTGCTAGAGAACTGGCTGGCGGATAGTCTAGATTGACCGCAGCAAACGACAATCGGCCAGCAAGGCCGCGCAGAATGACAGGACAGCATGGATTTCACCGCCCGCTCAGATATTGAGGCCCCGATCGACCACGTCTTCGCGCAGGTCACAGATTTCCCCGCCTTCGAGCGGTCGATCATGCGGCGTGGGGGCGATGTTGAACGGATTCAGGGGGGCGACGCGCCCGCCGTGGGCACGAAATGGCGGGTGAAGTTCCGGATGCGCGGCAAGGATCGCGTGGTCATGGCCGAGATCGTCAAGGTCGACGCGCCCCATGGCCTGACCGTCGACGTGACCTCGCCCAGCGTTGACGGAACGACACGGGTCGAGCTTGTGGCCCTGTCGCGCGCGCGCACGCGGCTGATCGTCTCGGCGGATGCGGGCGCGAAGTCGATTCCGGCCAAGTTGATGATGCAGTCGATCCGGTTCGCCAAGGGCAAGACCGAGCAACGCTTCAAGGATGTGGTCGCCACCTTCGCCAAGGACGTCGAATCCCGCTATCGCGGCTAGACCTACTTGGACGCCTTTTCGTGCCGCCGCGCGGCGGCCGGGAACACACCCATCAGCTTGATGTGGTCGGTGAAGTAGTCGAGCTCTTCCATCGCCAGTTGCAGGTTGCGGTCGTCGGGGTGGCCCTCGACCTCGGCATAGAACTGCGTTGCAGTGAAGTGCCCGCCGACCATGTAGCTTTCCAGCTTGGTCATGTTGACGCCATTGGTGGCAAAACCGCCCATCGCCTTATACAGCGCCGCCGGAATGTTGCGCACGCGGAAGACAAAGCTGGTGACCATGCCGTATTTGCCGCGCCGCGTGAGATCGGGATCGCGGGACATGATCAGGAAACGGGTGGTGTTGCGGTCGTGATCCTCGATATGGCGGGCGAGGATGTTGAGCCCGTAGATATCCGCCGCCATCTCGGAGGCCAGCGCGCCCTTGGTCATGTCGTCGCCCTCGGCCACATCCATGGCGGCGCGGGCGTTGTCGGGGCTCACCTCGGTCTGGATGCCGTTTTCGCGCAGGAACATGCTGCATTGGGGCAGGATCACAAGGTGCCCGGCCGCCGTCTTGATCTGGTGCAACTGCGCGCCGGGTTTGCCCAGAAGGTTGATGTGCACGCGCACGAAGGCTTCGTCGATGATATGCAGCCCGCTTTCGGGCAGAAGCGTGTGCACGTCGCCCACGCGGCCATAGGTCGAATTCTCGACCGCGATCATGCCAAGATCGGCGTCGCCCTTGCGCACCGCTTCGATCGCGGCTTCGAACGACGGGCAGGGGAGCGGCTCATGATCGGGCCGCGCTTCGACACAGGCCTGGTGCCCATAGGCCCCCGGTTCCCCCTGAAAAGCGATGCGTTTTGTCATCAATCCCCCCCGATACCCCAAAATCACGCAAATTAGCCAATTGGTCGCGGTGCTACACCTTGATAATTCCCGAGGGAAGCGGATACATGGCGTCTGAATCAGGAAGCAAATGGATCGCGACATGTTCGACACAATGACCTTGACCAAAGTGATTGGCGCCCTTTGCGGCACCCTGTTGGTGTTCTTGCTGGGCGGTTGGGCAGCCGAGACGATCTATCACGGTGGCGGTCACGGCGAGCACGAACAGGCCTATGTCATTCCCGTGGCCGGCGGGGATGAGGGCGAGGAGCCCGCAGAGGAAGGCCCCGCCTTCGAAGAATTCTATGCCGAAGCCTCGGCCGCCGATGGCGAAAGCCTGTGGCGCGCCTGTTCGGCCTGTCACCAGCTTGAAGACGGCGCGAATGGCGTCGGCCCGCATCTTTACGGCGTGGTTGGCCGCGACGTGGCCTCGGTTGACGGGTTCAACTATTCCGGCAGCCTGATCGCCGTGAACGACGTCTGGACCCCGGAAGAGCTGAACCACTTCCTTGAGAACCCACGCGGCTATGCGCCCGGCACCGCCATGACCTACAACGGCATGCGCAAGATCGAGGATCGCGCGAACCTGATCGCCTATCTCGACAGCCTCGACGACTAAATTCGCCTTTCACGGCACCCAAAAGGCCGCCCCCCGGGGGCGGCCTTTTTGTTTGGGCGGGCGGGGGGATGCCCGTCACGGCGCGATCACGCAATCTCGCCTTGAAACTCTGGCCTTTGGCGATTTAGCCTCATGCAACGGTAACGATCCCCGCAGGAGTGCTTCGATGTCCCAGACCCACCGTCCCGCCGCCCCCGCAATGGCACAGGCCGCCGCCCGGCCCGTCCCCGACACGGGGTCCCAGCTCGCGGTGTTGGTGACCGGCGTGGCGCTGGCGCTGGGCATGGCGACATGGGCGGGCGCGCAAGAGGCGGAGACCGTCATCACCTCGCACGGGTATACCAATTTCGGAGAGCTGAAATACGGCCCCGACATGGCGCATCTGGACTATGTGAACCCCGACGCCCCCAAGGGGGGCGAGATCAGCGTCTGGGCGCGGGGCACCTTTGACACGTTCAACAACTACACCCGCGAAGGTGCGGCAGCG
The DNA here is from genome assembly GCF_003072065.1 of Thalassorhabdomicrobium marinisediminis. Lineage (GTDB taxonomy): Bacteria > Pseudomonadota > Alphaproteobacteria > Rhodobacterales > Rhodobacteraceae > Octadecabacter > Octadecabacter marinisediminis. The sequence goes on along the minus strand of NZ_QCYG01000003.1, from coordinate 181,828 downwards.
GCAGGCACGGGGCTGATGTATGAAAGCATCATGACCAGCACCGCCGACGATCCGTACGGGCTGTATTGCTACATGTGCACGACGATCGAATACCCCGAAAGCAAGGACTGGGTGATTTTCAACCTGCGCGAGGATATGACCTTTGCCGACGGGACGCCGATCACCGCCGAGGACATAGCATTCACGCACAACCTGTTCATGACGCAGGGTCTGCCGGAATATGTGAACGTCGTGTCGGAATACCTCGACGGGACCGAAGTGCTCGGGCCCTACCGCGTCAAATACCTGTTCACCGAGGATGCCCCGCGCCGCGACGTGATCGGCATTGCCGGTGGCCAGACGGTGTTCTCCAAGGCTTGGTTCGAAGAGACCGGCGCGCGGCTGGACAAAAGCACCGATGAGCCTTTTTTGGGGTCGGGGGCCTATGTGCTGGGCAGTTTCGACACCAACCGCAACGTGATCTACCAGCGCGATCCCGACTGGTGGGGCGCGGATCACCCGATGAACATCGGACAGGCGAACTTCGATACCATCCGCTATGAATACTTCGCCGATGGCGCGGCGGCGTTCGAGGCGTTCAAGGCCGGTGAATACACCTTCCGGCAGGAAAATTCCTCCCTCCAGTGGGCGACCGGCTATACCTTTCCGGCCGTGGAGAAAGGTTGGGTCAAAGTGGAAGAACTGCCCGATGGCAGCATCGCGTCCGCGCAGGCCTTCATCTTCAACATGCGCGACCCGAAGTTTCAGGACCCACTGGTGCGAGAGGCGATCCGCCTGATGTTCAACTTCGAATGGTCAAACGAGACGCTGTTCTACGGGCTGTATGACCGCGTCGAATCCTTCTGGCAGAACTCGGACTTGCAAGCGCGCGGCACCCCGAGCGAGGATGAGCTGGCGCTGTTGCAACCGCTGGTGGACGAAGGGCTGCTGGATGCGTCGATCCTGACCGATGAGGCGGTCCTGCCGCCCACGTCCGACCCCGCCCGTCCCACGGATCGCGGCAACCTGCGCCGCGCGTCGGCACTGCTCGATGAAGCGGGCTGGATCGCGGGCAGCGACGGTATCCGCCGCAAGGACGGAGAGGTGCTGTCCATCGAGTTCCTGCAAACCTCTCCCTCGTTCGACCGCATCGTGAACCCCTATATCGAGAACCTGCGGCGGCTGGGGGTGCAGGCCAAGCTCGACCGGGTGGATTTCGCGCAATACGTGGACCGTCTGCAGGCGCCGGTGGATTTCGACTTCATCAACCACACGATGACCCAAGGGTACGAGCCGGGCATCGGCCTGCGCCAGTGGTTCGGCTCCGAGACCGCCGCAGACAGTTCCCGCAACCTGATGGGGATCGAGGATGGGGCTGTGGATCGCCTGATCACCGCCATCATCGACGCCACCACGCTGGAAGAGATGACCGCCGCGACCCATGCGCTGGACCGGGTGCTGCGGGCCATGGGGTTCTGGGTGCCGCAATGGTACAAGTCGGTCCATACGGTCGCCTATTACGACATGTACGACTATCCCGACCCGTTGCCGCCCTTCTCGCTGGGGAACCTGTCTTTCTGGTGGTATGACGCCGAACGGGCCGAAGAACTGAAAGCGGCGGGCGCCCTCTAGGCCCTGCCATCCAACAAGAAGCCTAAGCAAAGGGCACGCACCATATGGGCGCTTACATCCTCAAGCGATTGCTGCTCGTGATTCCGACGTTGCTCGGGATCATGATCATCAACTTCGCGCTGATCCAGTTCGTCCCCGGCGGGCCGATCGACCAGATCATCGCCCAGCTTGAGGGCGGCGGCGACGTGTTCGAGGGGTTCTCGGGCGGCGGCTCGGAACTGGTCGAGACCGACAGTGGCGACAGCGTCGCCTCTCGCGGGTTGCCGCAGGAGTTTCTGGACGAGCTGCAGGTGGAGTTCAATTTCGCCCGCGTCGTCTGCGAAGAGGGCTACACCGGAGAGCCGAGCGTGCGCGTGCCCGAGTGCGAGCCGGTGCCGATCCCGACGATTGAACGCTTTTTCCTGATGATGTGGGACTATCTGCGCTTCGATTTCGGAGAGAGCTATTTCCGCTCGGTGACGGTTGTCGATCTGGTGCTGGAAAAGATGCCGGTGTCGATCACGCTGGGCCTGTGGTCCACGCTGATCGCCTATATCGTGTCCATCCCGCTGGGCATCCGCAAGGCGGTGCGGGATGGTTCCTCTTTCGACACCTGGACTTCGGCCGCGATCATCGTGGGCTACGCGATCCCCGGTTTCCTGTTCGCGATCCTGCTGATCGTGCTGTTCGCGTCGAACAACTGTTTCCGCATTCCGGTGCTCTCCGACTGGCTCAACGGGCATCCGGTGTTCTGGTGGCTCTATGACTGGAACCCGACCTGCAACCGGCTGTTCCCGCTGCGGGGCTTGACCTCGTCCAACTTCGATGAGCTCAGCACGGGGGGCAAGATCCTCGACTATTTCCACCACATCGCGCTGCCGGTGCTGGCGTCGACCATCTCGGCCTTTGCGACGCTGACTTTGCTGACCAAGAACTCGTTCCTCGACGAGATCAAGAAGCAATACGTCATCACCGCCAAGGCCAAGGGCCTGTCCGAGCGCCGCGTTCTTTACGGTCATGTTTTCCGCAACGCCATGCTGATCGTGATCTCCGGCTTTCCTGCGCTGTTCATCGGGGTGTTCTTCGGTGGCTCGCTGATTATCGAGACGTTGTTCTCGCTCGACGGGTTGGGCCGTCTGGGGTTCGAGGCGACGTTGCAGCGGGACTATCCGGTGATGTTCGGCACGCTCTTCGCCTTCTCTCTCATGGGGTTGGTCGTGGGCATCATCACCGACATCACCTATGTGCTGATCGACCCGCGCATCGACTTCGAGAGGAGAGGGTAGCCCATGGCCAACACCACCGAAGCCCGGATGCAGGAGCTGCCCGCCGTCAAGCGCCGCTTCGCCCTGTCGCCGCTCAACCGCCGCCGCTGGACGAACTTCAAACGCAACCAGCGCGCCTATTGGTCGCTGTGGATCTTCATGATCCTGTTCGGGCTGTCGCTGTTCGCGGAGTTTCTGGCCAACGACAAACCCATCGTGGTGAGTTATCGCGGCGAGCTGCGGATGCCGATTTTCAAGTTCTATTCCGAACAGGACTACGGCGGGGATTTTCCGACGCAGGCGGAATACAAGGATGTCGAGGTGCAATGCCTGATCGCGACCGGCGGGCTGGAGAGCTGTTTTGACGACCCCGAAGGGCTGATCATCGCCGCCGAAGCGGGCACCATCGACGATCCGGACTTCGCAAAGGGCTGGCTGGTCTGGCCGCCGATCCCCTATAGCTACAACACCATCGTCGATATTCCCGGCGTGGCCCCCTCGCCGCCGGACAGCAACAATTGGCTGGGCACCGACGATACCAAACGCGACGTGGTGGCGCGGGTGATCCACGGCTTCCGCTTGTCGATCCTGTTCACCATCATCGTCACCACCTGCGCGTCGATCATCGGCATCATCGCCGGCGCGGTGCAGGGCTATTTCGGCGGCTGGGTCGATCTTGTGTTCCAGCGCCTGTTGGAAATCTGGAGCTCGACGCCCTCGCTCTACGTCATCATCATCCTGTTCGCCATTCTGGGCCGAAGTTTCTGGTTGTTGGTGTTCCTGACGATCCTGTTCGGCTGGCCCGCGCTGGTGGGCGTGGTGCGGGCGGAATTCCTGCGCGCGCGGAACTTTGAATACGTCCGCGCGGCCAAGGCGCTGGGCGTGAAGGACCGCACCATCATGTTCCGCCACATGCTGCCCAACGCCATGGTTGCCACCGTGACCATGCTGCCCTTCATCATCACCGGCACAATCGCGACGCTCGCCTCGCTTGATTTTCTGGGCTTCGGGTTGCCGTCTTCGGCCCCGTCACTGGGGGAGATGACGTTGCAGGCCAAGCAGAACCTGCAGGCCCCGTGGTTGGGCTTCACCGCTTTCTTCACCTTCGCGATCATGCTGTCGCTGCTGGTGTTCATCTTTGAAGGCGTCCGCGATGCCTTCGATCCGCGAAAGACCTTCTCCTGATGCGCGTATTGGACGTTCAAGACCTCACCGTCGATTTCCGGCAGGACGGAGAGACGACCCATGCTGTGCGCGGCGTGTCCTTCCATGTGGACCGCGGCGAAACCGTCGCCATCGTCGGCGAAAGCGGGTCCGGCAAGTCGGTCTCGGCGCTGTCCACCGTGCAGCTTCTGGGCGACAGCGCGACCGTGGGCGGCTCGATCACCTATGACGGCACGCAGATGGTCGGCGCGCCCGAGCGGGACCTGCGGCGGGTCCGGGGCAACGACATCAGCTTTATCTTCCAAGAGCCGATGACCTCACTCAACCCGCTGCACACCATTGAAAAGCAGTTGGCCGAGTCGATTGAGCTTCATCAGGGGTTGCGCGGCGACGCGGTGCGGGCGCGGATTCTCGAGCTGCTACAACAGGTCGGCATCCACGACCCCGAAAGCCGGCTCGGCGCCTATCCGCACCAGCTCTCCGGCGGGCAGCGCCAGCGGGTGATGATCGCCATGGCGCTGGCGAACGGCCCCGAGATGTTGATCGCGGATGAGCCGACGACCGCGCTGGACGTGACCATTCAGGCGCAGATCCTCGACCTTTTGGCCGATCTGAAGCGCGACCTTGGCATGTCGCTGCTGTTCATCACCCACGACCTGACCATCGTGCGGCGCATCGCCGACCGGGTCTATGTGATGAAGGACGGGGAAATCGTCGAGCACGGCCCCACGGCGCAGATTTTCGACGCGCCGCAGCACCCCTACACCCAGACGCTGCTGGCCGCTGAAAGCACCGGCACGCCCGATCCCGTGCCCGAGGGCGCGGCGGTGGTGGCGGAAGCGGAACATCTGAAAATCTGGTTTCCGCTCACCTCCGGCCTGCTGCGGCGCACGACCGGCTACGTCAAAGCCGTGAACGACGCGAGCTTCACCGTCCGCGCCGGGGAAACGCTGGGCATCGTCGGCGAAAGCGGCTCGGGCAAGACAACACTGGCGCTGGCGATGATGCGGCTGATCCCGTCCGAGGGGCGCATCGTGTTTCTGGGGCGTGACATTCAGGGGCTGCGCGAAAGCCAGATGCGGCCCCTGCGCTCGGACATGCAGATCGTGTTTCAGGACCCCTACGGCTCGCTCAGCCCGCGCATGACGGTCGAGCAGATCATCGCCGAGGGGCTGACGATCCACGGCACCACCAAAGGCAAGAACGCGCGCCAGATGGTGGCGGAAATCATGGGCGAGGTGGGGTTGGACCCCGCGATGATGGACCGCTACCCGCACGAGTTTTCCGGCGGCCAGCGTCAGCGTATCGCCATCGCCCGCGCCATGATCCTGCGGCCCAAACTGCTGGTGCTGGATGAGCCGACGTCGGCGCTTGATATGACGGTGCAGGTGCAGATCGTGGAACTGCTCCGCGCCTTGCAGAAGAAATACCAGCTTGCCTATCTGTTCATCAGCCACGATCTGAAGGTCGTGCGCGCGCTGTCGCATAAGGTGATGGTGATGAAGCGCGGCGACGTTGTCGAGGCAGGCGAGGCGGCGGAGATTTTCGACAATCCGCAGACCGACTACACCCGCCAGTTGATGGCCGCCGCGCTGGGGTAGGGGCGCTCAGCCCTGATAGGTCACCGTGGCGTCACCCAGCCCCGCAATCTCGCACCGGCAGGTCTGACCCGGTTTGATAGGGCCGACGCCAGCGGGCGTGCCGGTCATGATGACGTCGCCCGCCTGAAGTGTGACCAGTCCGGACAGCGTGGCGATGATCTCGGGCACCGACCAGATCATCTGGCTCAGGTCTCCGTCCTGACGCGCTTCGCCGTCCACCGAGCAGCGCACCGCGCCGGTCGTCGGGTGGCCGATCTGCGCGACGGCATGGACCGTGCCGATCACGGCGGAATTGTCGAAGCCCTTCGCCATATCCCAAGGTCCGCCTTTGGCCTTGGCTGCCGCCTGCATGTCGCGGCGCGTCAGGTCGTTGCCCACCGCATAGCCATAGACGTGCCCCAACGCGTCGTCGGCCGCGATGTCCGCGCCGCCGGACTTCAGCACGACGACAAGCTCCACCTCGTGATGCAGGTTTTCGGTCGCGGCAGGGAAGGGGAGGGTTTCGCCTGACGCAACAATGGCGCTGGCGGGCTTGCTGAAAAAGATCGGCGGATCCGCCTTCGCATCCCCGCCCATCTCGGCCACGTGGTCGGCGTAGTTCTGGCCGACGCAGAAGATGCGATGCACGCCGATCGTGGCGCCGTCCGCCCCCTGCAAGGTCTTCGGGGCGGGTGGGGTGACGGCAAGCTCGGGCATGGATCGGTCCTTATGAAATCAATCGGGTCCGATCATGAAACACGTCGTGCCACGGGCTTGCAAGCGGGCGCAGGCGCGCTCGGCCCCGTCGCGGGTCAGGCCCATGAAATTGGCGTCGAACCCGCGCGGCGACCGGTTCACCCGCCGCAGGGAGCCATCGAGCGTCGACATTTCGTTCAGCGCCACGCGGAGCAGCACCCGTTCCGCCTGATACTGCGAATTGTAGCGCCCCACGTTGATGCCCCACAGGCGGCTGCCCGAGGTTGAGATGCGGGTCACGACTTCGGGGGCGCTGGGTGCGGTGGTCGATTGTTGCACCGCAGCCAGCACCACATCTTCGGACGGGCGGGCCGGGGGTGCTATTGTCTGATCGGGGGCGGCGGCCACCTCGACCACATCGGCGATGACGTTCTGGACCACATCGGCGCTGACCATCAGCAGCTCTTCGGGGGCCTCGGGCTCGGGCACCGCGCGGGCGTGGGGGCGCAGGGACCGCGCCACAAGGCCGTTCACGCGCACCGTGCGGGCGGTCGTGCCGGGGGCCGGGGCGTCTGCACCGCCAGAGCCTTGCGGCCCAACGGGGCGGGGGCGGTCCAGACGCGCGGTGGCCGGTGCGCGGGCAAAGCCCATGTCGAGAAGCTCCGCCACCCGCGCGTTGCGCTGCGCAGTGGAGGATCCGCCGAACATGGTGGCGATGATCCGCTCTTGCCCGCGTTCGGCCGAGGCCACAAGGTTGAAGCCCGCCGCGCGGGTGTAGCCCGTCTTGATCCCGTCCGCCCCGCGATAGGCCCGCAAGAAACGGCGGTTGGTGTTGGCCACCTCGCGCACGCCGGCGTCGGTCGTGATGCGGCTGAAAATGTTATAATACTGCGGGTAGTCATAGATCATGTGACGGCCCAGCGTGGTCATGTCGCGCGCGGTGGACAGGTGCCCCGCCTCGGTCAGGCCGTGGGCGTTGCGGAATGTTGTGCGGGTCATGCCCATGGCCCGCGCGGTGGCGGTCATCCGGCGGGCAAAGGCCGCTTCGTTGCCTTCCAGCGCGATCCCGATAGCGGTCGCGGCATCGTTGGCCGATTTCACGCCCGCCGCGCGGATGAGATAGCGGAACTGGATGCGCTGACCGCTCACCAGACCCAGCTTCGACGGAGGCTCGTTCGCCGCAAGGGGGGTGATCGTCACCATGTCGTCAAGGCTGATCTCACCCCGTTCCACAGCCTGAAACGCGATATAGAGCGTCATCATTTTGGTGAGCGACGCGGGATGCAATTGCGTGTCCGCATTGCGCGAATGCAGCACCTCACCGGTGCGGGCATCCATCACCATCGCCGCATAAGGGGCCGCCTTCCCCGTTGCCGGGGCCAGACCTGCCATCAGAAGTGTCAATACTAGTAATAATCCCGCCCAAGCGGGGTGCTGGATACGACGGTTCACACCACTGCCTCATTTACTGCCTCATGAGCCCCTGTTTTTGGTCGGGGTCTCTTATTATCCTTAGACGGTAGCACAGGGATCGGCTTCGGAAAATACCCTATTTTCAACGGGTTTGAGTGTGGCTTCGCTGCACGACGACGGTTTTGCGCGCCACATGTGGGGGGTGGGGATCGCAGCACCCCAAGATGGCGGAATGTGGCGAGAATAAGGCAGGCGTCTCGACCCGCGATATCGCCCACAATCCGCTGTGCCGCGACGTGTCCATGGGACCAGCCTGCGACCCTTCCGCACCGCCGCATGCTCCCCCCTTTTCATAGCCGCCACGAAGGTTATATTAAGCGGCTGATACGAGACTCGATCCATCGGTCGGGGCAGAAGGATACGCATGCGACACGATCTTGTAATGATGGCCGACAAACGCGAAGACGACGACACGGATGTCGGCGTCAAGCTTGAGGCGCGCCCCAAGACCAAGCGGCCGCCGCTGTACAAGGTCATGATCCTGAACGACGATTACACGCCGATGGAATTTGTCGTTCACGTGCTGGAACGCTTCTTCGGCATGACCCACGCGCAGGCGGTGGAACTGATGTTGACCGTGCACGAAAAAGGGCTCGCCGTGGTGGGCGTGTTCAGCCACGAGATTGCGGAAACCAAGGTCGCACTGGTAATGGATTTCGCCGCCCGCCACCAGCACCCGCTGCAATGCACGATGGAGAGAGAGTAGGGGCCCGCCCCGCTCGCCGTCATGAAACAGTCCCGCCTCTTCACCGCTTTGGACGAAGGTCTGTCCCTTGACGGCCCGCTGCACGTGATACGCCCCCCTGCGGGCTACGATCTGGCCGGTCTGCGCGACGTGAGCGTCGAGGCCACGTTTTACCCCGATCACCAGTATTGGGCCGCCGCCGGCTTGATCGGGGACGGTGCTGGCCGCGCCGCGACATTGGTCGTGGTGCCGCGGTCCAAGACGCTGGCGCGGGCCATGATATCCGGGGCCATTGCACAGGGCGGGACGGTGATCGTGGACGGGCAAAAGACCGACGGGGTCGAATCGCTCTACAAGGATATCCGCAAGGTCGCCACCATCGAAGGTGTTGTAACCAAGGGCCACGGGCGCCTGTTCTGGTTCCGCGCCGACCGCCAGCCCGCGTGGGAGGTGTCGGTCACCTCGCCACAGGGGTTCACGACCGTCCCCGGCATCTTCTCTGAAGCCAAGGTTGATGCGGGCTCGGCTCTGCTGGCCCCCTTCCTTGACGGGCTTGAGGGTGAGGTTGCGGACCTCGGCGCGGGCTGGGGCTATCTGTCTCGCGCCATTCTGCAGAACGACGCCGTCACGCGGCTCGACATGGTCGAGGCTGAGAAGACCGCGCTGGACTGTGCGGTGCAAAACGTAGACGACCCCCGCGCCCACGGAATCTGGGGCGATGCGCTGACCCATCAGGGTGCCTATGATGCGGTCGTCTCGAACCCGCCGTTCCACACGTCGCGCAGCGGCGATCCCGATCTGGGGCGTGGCTTCATTGCCACCGCCGCCCGTATCCTGAAACCGCGGGGGGTGTTTTTCATGGTCGCGAACCGGCACCTGCCCTATGAAGCAGACCTTGATGCGCGGTTTGCGCGCATCGAAGAGCTGAGCGGCAGCGGCGCGTTCAAGCTGTTCCGGGCGACACGACCCAAACGGTAATCCAACCCACAGGAGCCACCCATGTCGTTTTCGATTGAAGGAAAGACCGCCATCGTCACCGGCGCCGCGAACGGCGTCGGGCTGGCCATCGGACGGCGGTTTCTGGCGCAAGGGGCCAATGTCGTCTTTGCCGATATGGACGAAGAGCGGCTTGAGGCCGAGCTGGGCGATGGCAAGGCCGAGCCGGAACAATACCGCACCTTCGCCTGCGACCTGCGGCAGAAACTTTCGGTCAATAACCTGATGTCGATGACCATCGACAGCTTTGAGCGGGTGGACATCCTTGTGAACGCCTCGCGCCAGATCGCGTCTTCCGATCCGTTGAACCCGAAAGAGGACAACGTCGAAGAGATGCTCAACCAGAACCTGATGACCGCGCTGCGGCTGACGCAGGCAATCTCGAAGCGGATGATGAAACAGGCCGAGGGCGAGGACGAGGGGCCGGTCGGCTCGATCATCAACCTGTCGTCGATCGCCGCCCGCCGCGCCAACCCGGACCTTCTGGGCTATTCCATCGCGACGGCGGCGCTCGACCAGATGACCCGCTCCATGGCAGTCGCGCTTGCCCCGCACCGCATCCGCGTCAACGCGGTGGCCTTCGGCTCGGTCATGTCGTCAAGCCTGCGCAACCGGATCCGCGAGCATGAGGAATACCGCGACAACATCATCGAGAACACGCCGCTGGGCCGAATCGCGGGCCCGGGCGAGGTTTCGGACGCGGTGCAATACCTCGCCTCGGACGCGTCGAACTTCGTGACCGGTCAGATCATCACCGTGGACGGCGGCCGGACGCTGATCGATCCGGCCTCGGCCCCCGCGCACTGATTATTCGGGATGCACAGCGATGCATTGCTGCACCTGCGCCTGCGCAGCGCGGGCGGCGGCATCGCGCCGCTCAAGCAGTTGCGCAAGCTTGGTCTGCTCATCTGCCACGTTGATCGTCACAGGCTCCTGCCGGGTGTAGGTCCGGGTCTCGTCGCAGGGGAAGTGGAACTCGGTCCCGTCGGAATTGGTGCCTTCGCAGAAGCTGCGGACCACGCGCACGTCCTGCACCTCGACCAGCCCATACCCGCGCGAGATATTGACCCGCGTTTCCGAAATAAGCTGATCCAAGGTCGAGACCTGGCGATTGGCGCTTGAGACGCAGCGTTCGCGCGGCGTGGCGCAGGCGGTGAGGGCAACAAGGGGGATCAGAAGCAGGGCGGGTTTGAACATGGGTCTTCCTTTGGCAGCCAAATGGTCGCGGGTCTGGGGCAGGCGGTTTCCTGTGCGATCACGCAATGCTAGGTGGCATTGATAGGCAATAACAAGGGGTCCGGTGATGACGATGGACGATATGATTTCCCAAAAGGCCGAAGCTGCGGCGTGGTTCAAGACCCTGCGGGACGAGATCGTGCAGGCCTTCGAGGCGCTTGAGGACAGCCAGACCGACGGGCCTTTGTCGGACCAGCCCGCAGGCCGGTTCGAGGTGACCGAAACCAAACGCGCCGCGCAAAACGGCGAGGATGCGGGCGGCGGGCTGATGTCGGTGATGCGCGGGGGCCGTGTGTTCGAGAAGGTCGGGGTGAACATCTCGACCGTTTACGGCACCCTGGGCGAGCGCGCGCAAGCGGCGATGATGGCCCGCAAGGGGCTGCACGGCATGGCCGACGATCCGCGCTTCTGGGCCTCGGGCATCAGCCTTGTGGCGCATATGCAGAACCCACACGCGCCGGCGGTGCATATGAACACGCGCATGTTCTGGACGCCCCATGCGTGGTGGTTCGGCGGCGGATCAGACCTTAACCCCTGCATCGAATATGACGAGGATACCGCCCATTTCCATGCCACGCAGCAAGCATGGCTCGACCCCCATGGAGAAGCCCATTACCCAAAGCTGAAGGCTTGGGCGGACGAATATTTCTATATCCCGCACCGGCACCGCGCGCGCGGGGTGGGCGGCGTCTTCATGGACGATCACTGCACCGGCGACTGGGCGGCGGATTTTGCCCTGACGCAGGACCTTGGCCGGGCCTTCCTGCCGTCCTATCTGCCGCTGGTCGAGAAACGGCGCGGCACTGACTGGACGGAGGCGGACAAGGACGCGCAACTGGTGCACCGCGGCCTCTATGCCGAATACAACCTTGTTTATGACCGGGGCACCAAGTTCGGGCTTGAGACGGGACACGACGCCAACGCGGTGTTGATGAGCCTGCCGCCGATGGCGAAATGGGTCTAGTCTGACAGCGCGTTGACCAGCGCACGGCTGGGGAAGCACGTCGGGGCTTGCCCGGTCGCGACCTGCCATTGACCGATGGCGCGGCGGGTCTTGAACCCGGCGAGCCCATCAGCACCGCCCACGTCATAGCCCTGCGCAACCAGCCCGCGCTGCATTGCCGCCACATCCGAGCGCAGAAGATCGTCCACCGGACGCCAGGGGGCGGTAAAATCGCCGACGTTATAGGCGATCCGGTCGCCCACGTGCCCCACGAAAAGCGCGTAGAGATCCGAGTTGTTGTAGGTCTTGATCGTGTAGAAATTCGGCGTGACAAGAAACGCGGGGCCAAAGCGGCCCGCAGGCATAAGCAAGAACGCCTCGCCGTTGCGCTCGGCGGCGGGGAAGGGGCGCCCCGAGACGCGGGTGATGCCCAAGGCCTCCCACTGGCTGATCGTCCGGCCCTGATCGCGCCCGCCGATGGCGCAGGAGACGGTTGCGGGCACCGAGACCTCGAACCCCCAATCACGGCCCGCCTGCCATCCGTTGCGGGCAAGGTAGTTCCCGATGGACCGGATCGTGTCCGCCTCGGAGGTCCAGATGTCGGCGCGCCCGTCGCCATTGCCATCGCGGGCGTAGGTCTCGAAGCTGCTGGGCATGAATTGCGGCTGGCCCATCGCCCCCGCCCAAGACGACCGCATGGCCCCCGGTGCGATATGGCCCGCCTGCACGATGCGCAGCGCGGCCAGAAGCTCATTGGTGAAATACTCCGCGCGGGTGGACATGAAGCCCTTGGTGCCCAGCACGCGGAAGGTGTTGTGCGGGATCGCCACCCGCCCGAAACCGCTCTCACGGCCCCAGATCGCAAGGATGATATGCCCCGGCACGCCGGTCGCGCGGGTCGTCTCGGCCAGCGCGGTAGCGTGACGCGCAGCCATGTCGCGGCCGATGCGGGCCGTGGATTGCACCGTGTTGGGGCGGAAATACCGGGCCGGGCTGCGGAACTCGGACTGGGTCTGCGCGCGCCGCTCGGGCGGCGCGGTCCCCGGCGGCACAAGATCGGGCAGGTCCCAGTTCAGCGTGACACCGGCGAAGGCCGCATCGAACGTCGCGCGCGAGACGCCGCCCCCCTGCGCACGGGGCCAGACGACCTGTTCGAGCCAAGTCCGGAACTGCCGTTCTACCGCCCCCCGATCCTGCGCCGAGACGGGCAGGGCGGTCAGGAAAAGGAGGGCGAGTAAAAGCTGTTTCATGCGGTCCTGACTGTGTCGATCATCAATTGCACATTCTCGGGATCGGCGTCCGGCGTGATCCCGTGGCCAAGGTTAAAGATGTGCGGCCCGTTTTTGAAGGCCTCGACGATGCGGCGCGTCTCGGAGATGAGCGCATCTCCGCCGGTGACCATGTGCGAGGATTTCAGGTTGCCCTGCACGCAGCCGTCGGGCTGCACGTGTTTGGCGGCCCATTCGGCGCTCACCCCGTCGTCCAGCGCGATGCAATCGGCGCCGATGGCCTTGTGCAGACCGGTGTACCGCTCGCCCGCGCCACGGGGGAAGGCGATGATCGGCGTCTCGGGGTGACGCTCTTTCAACGCGGCGACGATGCGCGCGGCGGGCTTGACGGCATAGGCCTCGAAATCCGCGCCCTGCAGCGAGCCGGCCCAGCTGTCGAACAGCTTCACAACCTCGGCCCCCGCCTTGATCTGTTCGGAAAGGTATTCGATCGTCGCCTCGGTGATCCGGTCGAGCAACGCCTCGAAGGCCTCACGGTTGGCGTCTTTGAACGCATGGGCGGGGCCCTGATCGGGGGTGCCTTGCCCGGCAATCATATAGGTCGCCACGGTCCAGGGCGCACCGGCAAAGCCGATCAGCGTGGTTTCGGATGGCAGTTCACGCGCAAGGATCTTGACCGTCTCGTAGATCGGCGACAGCGTGTCGTGGATCGCCGTGACCGGTTTCAGGGCCTTGACCTCGTCCGCCGTGGTGATGGTGGACAGCCGCGGGCCTTCGCCGGTGACGAACCACAGATCCGACCCCAGCGCCTGCGGCACCAGCAGGATGTCCGCAAACAGGATCGCCGCGTCAAAGCCGAAGCGGCGGATCGGCTGCAACGTGACTTCGGCGGCCAGCTCGGGGTTGTAGCACAGCGACAGGAAGTCGCCGGCCTGCGCCCGCGTTGCCTTGTATTCCGACAGGTAGCGGCCCGCCTGCCGCATCATCCAGATCGGCGGGGTTGGCAGGGTTTCCCCGGCGAGGGCACGAAGAACGGTTTTTTGCTGCGACATAAGGGCCTCCTGAGTTGCGGATGGTCTGTCTATCGGGGTCAACTAAGTCAAGGCAGTTGTCACGACAGGGGGGCGCGGCTAATAGGCGCTTATGGATATTGCACTGCCCACCCCCGACAAACCGCTCAGGATCGGCACCCGCGCCTCGGTTCTGGCTATGGCCCAGGCCCATGAGACACGCGCGCGGCTGATGCAGGCGCATGATCTGCCGGAAGCGGCGTTCGAGATCTGCCCGATCACCACGACCGGCGACGACCGCGCGATGATCGCGGCGGACATTGCGCTCAAGACCATCGGTAACAAGGGTCTGTTCACCAAAGAGCTGGAAGAGGCGATGCTGGCCGGGCGGATCGACATTGCCGTGCATTCGACCAAGGACATGCCCGTGGTCCAGCCCGACGGCCTGACGCTTGACGTCTTCCTCCCGCGGGAGGATCCGCGCGATACGTTCGTGTCGATCCGTTACGGCGGCATTGCCGATCTCCCCGAAGGGGCGACGGTGGGCACCTCAAGCCTGCGGCGCCGGGCGCAGGTGCTGGCGCGACGGCCCGATCTGAACGTGGTGGAATTCCGCGGCAACGTGCAGACGCGGTTGGGCAAGCTGGCCGACGGGGTCGCCGATGCGACGTTTCTGGCGATGGCGGGGCTGAACCGGATGCAGCTCGACGACGTGCCCGCGACCCCCATCGCGGTCGACGACATGCTGCCCGCGATTGCCCAAGGCACGATCAGCATCGAACGGCGCACCGACGATCTGCGCACCCGCGACATGCTGGCCGCGATCCATGACACCGCCGCGGGCCAGCAGATGGCGGCGGAACGCAGCTTTCTTGCGGCGCTCGACGGCTCATGCGAGACGCCCATCGGCGGGCTGGCGCTGATCGAGGGTGACCAGCTTTGGCTGCGCGGCGAAATCCTCAGCTACGACGGGCGCGAAGTCTACAAGGGCGAGCGGCGCGGGGCGGTCTCTGAAGGCGCGGCGATGGGCCATGAGCTCGCACAAGAGCTTTTGGGACAGGCCGGCCCGGGGTTCTTCTCGCAGCACTGACGCGGCTCGCCCGGGGCACGGGCAGGCAGCCACCCACATGGCTGCCCGCCATGGATCAACGCCGGTAGATCACCGGAAACCAATCTTCGCGCAGGGTCTGCCCCGGAGTCATGTCGTGACCGGGGAAGGGCGGCGAGGTTGGTCCGGGCCGCTCCACATAGCGCGCATCGTCGCCCACCAGCCGCAGCGAAAACGCCCGGCGGCGGGTGCCCGCCTCATTCCCGCGCGCGCCGTGCAGGGTCGCGAAGTGGAAGGCCACCGCGTCGCCCGGCTCCATCGTCCACTCCTTGACCTCCATGCCTTCGGCGTCCGGGTCCGGCACGGGCATGTAGTCCTCTTCGTTCGGATAGAAGCTCGATTCAGCGAGCCACCGGGTCGGCAGCACCGGCTTGTCCCATTTGTGGCTGCCCGCCACGCAGCGCAGGCTGGCATCGGTGACCGGGTCCATGGGCGACCAGAAGCTGACGGTCTGCGCGCCCTCAACGAAGTAATAGGGGCCGTCCTGATGCCACGGTGTCGGCTTCGACGTGCCCGGCTCCTTGACCAGCACGTGATCGTGGAACACCTGCACGCGGTCCGATCCCATCAGATCGGCGGCGACTTCGGCCGCGGGCGAGGTGCGGATCACCTCTTCGAATTCGGGGATGCGGGTCCAGTTGCAGTAATCGTCGAAAAAGCGCCCGCCTTCGCCCGCTTTCAGGTTTTCCGCAGCATAGGGGCCGGGCGCGTCCATGTTGCGCTCGATACCCGCGCGCAGGGTGTCAACGTGGTCCTTGAACAAACCTTTGATAAGCACGGCGCCGTCCCGCTGATAGGCGTCGATTTGGTCTTGGGTCAGAAGTGGGTGCATGGGTGATCCTCCAGATTTCAAGGGACCTTAGCGGCGGTATTTTTTAGCTTCCAATAATGTCTGGGCATATTATTCATAGGGCCATGCTATATAACACCCTGCGCCAATACGAATACATCGTCGCTGTGGCCGACGCGGGCAGCTTGACCGAAGCGGCGGCGCGTTTGCACGTGTCGCAGCCGTCGCTCTCCGTGGCGATCACAAGGGTTGAAGCGCAGTTGGATCAGCCACTGTTTGTCCGCCGCAAGGGGGCGGCCCTGCGGATCACGCCCTTCGGGCACGGGGTGATCGCCAAGGCGCGCGACCTGCTCCACCGCGCACAAGAGATCGAGCGCGGGCCGGACCAAGCGCCGCCCTTCGTGCTGGGCTGTTTTGAGGATATCGCGCCGTGGTATCTGGTCTCGGCGCTGGAACGCTTGCGGGCGTATTTTCCCGCGCTGACCTTCGCCGCGCGACAGGGCCGATTTTCCTCGTTGGCCGAAGATTTGGCGCAGGGGCGCGCCGATCTGGTGATTTCTTATGACGTGGGGTTTGATGCCTCGTTCGAGCGCCGGACCCTGACGCAGGTGAAGCCTGTCGTCTTCGTGGCGCAGGATCACCCTCTGGCAGGGCGCGATTCCGTCGAGTTGTCGGACTTGCTGGACGATCCGTTGATCGTGTCGAGCGAGGACCTGTCAGAGGGGTTCGTGCGGGCGCTGTTCGACCGCGTCCGACTTGCCCCCGAAATCGCGCATCGGGCGACCTCGCTCGAGATGATGCGCTCCATGGCGGCCCATGGGGTAGGCGTCGGCATCAGCTATTCGCGCCCGCCGACCGAGACCGCTTACGATGGCACGCCGCTGGTGAGCGTGCCCATCGCCACGCGCCATGCGACGGCGGACATAGCGCTTGTGTGGTCCGGCCTGCGCCCGCTTGACGCCCGGTTCCGCGCGATCCTCGATGCGCTCGCCGACGCGCCTTAATCCGGGATCGTCTTGCCGGGGTTCAGGATGCCGGCGGGGTCCAGCACGGCTTTGATCTTGCGCATCATATCAAGGGCGACGGGGTCCTTGCGGCGGCGCATGGTGTTGAGCTTCGACAGCCCGACGCCGTGTTCCGCCGAAAAGCTGCCCCCCAGATCGGCGACGATATCCTCGACCGCTTCGATGATCCGGTCGTGCAGATCCGCATCGTCGCGGGACGGATAGACGCTGTAATGCGCGTTCCCGTCGCCCAGATGCGCGATGTAGAACGGCTCGGCCTGCGGGTCGAGCGTGGTGACGGCGGCATTGGCGCGGGTGAAGAAGTCGGGCATCCGGTCCAGCGGCAGCGCCACGTCGGTGTCCACCAGCGGCGTGCGCCAGAACGAGATTTCCGCCGCCGCCTCGCGCCGTTCCCACATCTCGCGCCGCTGTGCTTCGTTCTGGGCGATCACGGCATCGCGCAGGGTTCCCTCCTCAAGCCGCCGGGCTAGAACATTCTCCAACAGTTCGGTAATGTCGCGCTCGGTGGTGGTGGCGACTTCAACCATGATGTTGATCTCATGGGGGGCGTCGAAGGGTTCGCGCGCGCCGTTGATCCGCGACAGATGCATGTCGATGTAATGGCGCGGCATGTATTCAAAGGCCTCGACCTCACCCCCCGAGGCATCCTGCAAGACGTTGAGCAGATCGAGCGCATCCTGAAGCGAGGGCACGGCGACCATGGCCGTGGCATAGGCGCGGGGCTTGGGGTGTAGCTTCAAAACGGCGCGGGTGATGATGCCAAGGGTGCCCTCGGCCCCGATCAGAAGGTGCCGCAGGTTCAGGCCGGAATTGTCCTTGTGCAGCGCGGACATGAGGTTGACGACCCGCCCGTCCGCCAGCACCGCTTCAAGCCCCAGCACCAGATCACGGGTGTTGCCATAGCGCAGCACGTTGGAGCCGCCCGCGTTGGTGGACATGACCCCGCCGATCATCGCCGACCCCTTGGCGCCGAAGGTCAGCGGGAAAATCAGCCCCTCGGCCTCGGCTGCGTCATGCAGGTTGGACAGGATCACTCCGGCATCCACGGTCGCGGTGCGGGCGGTGGCGCTGACCTCGTGAATGGTGTTCATCCGGTCGAGCGACAGAAGGATCCCGTCGGGCGCATAGGTGCCGCCCACCAGCCCGGTATGGCCGGACACCGGCGTGATCGAGAGCCCCCGCGCGTTGGCCAGCGTCAGGATGCGCGACACTTCCTGTGTTGAGGCAGGGCGCAGCACAAGGCCCGGCGCGGCGGAATATTTGCCCGTCCAGTCCTGCGACCAGCGGGCCACGTCCGCGCCCGTCAGCACGTGTTTCGCGCCCACAATCTCGGCAAAATCGGTCACCAAAGCCATGTCCAGCCCCCCGCAAAAAACGCGAGATTACGGATTTGCCGTCTGGTGTCAAAGCCGGATCGAAGATGAAGGGGGGGGTGGTGGCGTTACCTGGATTTGAACCAGGGACCTAACGATTATGAGTCGTTCGCTCTAACCAACTGAGCTATAACGCCGTGCACAGCGCGCGGGATAGTCGCAGCAGCGCGTCCTGTCAAACCGTTTCTCGCAGTTTGAGGGTTGTTTCTTCCCCGCCGCCTTGTTCAAGTCGCCGGACACAGGGCAGGGGGTGCGAGATGACAGCGAAACAGTGGGAATTCTGGGTCGATCGGGGTGGCACCTTCACCGATATCGTCGGACGCGCACCCGATGGCCGCGTGCGCACGCATAAGCTGTTGTCCGAGAATCCCGAACACTACCCCGATGCGGCGGTGCAGGGGGTGCATGACCTGATCGGCACCGACACGCCCGCGGCCGGTTCGATTGCCGCCGTGAAGATGGGCACGACCGTGGCGACCAATGCGCTGCTGGAACGCAAGGGCGAAGCCGTGTTGCTGCTGATCACCGAGGGCTTCCGCGACCTTCTCAGGATCGGCTACCAGACGCGGCCGGATCTGTTTGCCCTGCACATCCAGCGGCCCGAATTGCTCTATGCCGAGGTGGCGGAAGTGCGCGAGCGGCTCGACGCGGCGGGCGAGGTTCTGGTGCCGCTGGATGAGCAGGCCGCGCGCGCGGCGTTGCAGGCGGGATATGACGCGGGGCTGCGTGCGGTTGCGGTGGCGCTGCTGCATGGCTACCTCAACCCCGCCCATGAAGTGCGCCTGGCCGAAATCGCGGGTGAAATCGGCTTCACGCAGATTTCGACCAGTCACGAGGTTTCGCGCCTCGCCAAGCTGGTGGGGCGCGGCGACACCACTGTGGTCGATGCCTACCTCTCGCCGATCTTGCGCCGCTATGTGGATCAGGTGGCGGGCGCTCTGGACGTGGGCCGCGTTTGCGAACGGTTGTTTTTCATGCAGTCCAGCGGCGGACTGACCGATGCGGCCCGCTTTCAGGGGCGCGATGCGATCCTCTCGGGCCCCGCGGGCGGCATCGTCGGCATGGTCAAGACCGCGGAAGCCGTGGGGCACGACCGGCTGATCGGCTTTGACATGGGCGGCACGTCAACAGATGTGAGCCACTACGCGGGCGACTACGAACGCAGCTTCGAGACCGAGGTGGCGGGCGTGCGGATGCGCGCGCCGATGATGGACATTCACACGGTCGCGGCGGGCGGCGGGTCGATCTGCCGCTTTGCCGACGGCCGCTTTCAGGTCGGACCGGACAGCGCGGGCGCCAACCCCGGCCCGGCTTGCTACCGGCGGGGCGGGCCGCTCACGGTCACCGATTGCAACGTGCTGTTGGGCAAGCT
This sequence comes from Thalassorhabdomicrobium marinisediminis, assembly GCF_003072065.1. GTDB lineage: Bacteria > Pseudomonadota > Alphaproteobacteria > Rhodobacterales > Rhodobacteraceae > Octadecabacter > Octadecabacter marinisediminis. The sequence goes on along the minus strand of NZ_QCYG01000003.1, from coordinate 162,293 downwards.
GAACCCTGAGCATTTCCCGCAGGTATTCGGCGCTGGCGGAGACCAGCCGCTGGACGTGGATACCGTGCGGGACAGGTTCGCCGCGCTGGCCGAGGAGGTGGCAAGCGCCACCGGAGAAGCGCCGCGCAGCCTTGAGAGCATCGCCGAAGGGTTTCTGGCCATCGCCGTCGACAACATGGCCAATGCGATCAAGAAGATCAGCGTCCAGCGCGGCCATGACGTGAGCGATTACACCTTGCAGTGTTTTGGTGGCGCGGGCGGGCAGCACGCCTGCCTGGTGGCCGAGGCGCTGGGCATGTCGCGGGTGCTTATCCATCCGTTCGCCGGGGTCCTGTCGGCCTTCGGCATGGGGCTGGCTGAATTGCGCGAGATGCGCGAAGCGCAATTCGACGCGCCGCTTGAGGGGGGCGACGGCGATGCGGGCGCAGCGCAAGCGCGGATCGCCGCGCTGGAAGCCGAGGCGGTCGACGCGCTGCGGGCGCAGGGTGCGTCCGAGGCACCGGTGATCGAGCGTTGGGCCTATTTGCGCTATTCCGGCACCCAACAGGCGCTCAAGGTGCCCTTCGGCGCTGCGTCCGACATGGCGGCGGCGTTCGAGGCCGCACATGCGGCGCGCTTCGGCTTCACCTCGCCGGACGTCCCCCTGTTGTTCGAGATGCTGAGCGTCGAGGCCATAGGCAAAGGCGCAGAGCTGCCCGAGCTTGGCATCGGCCCCGCCCGCTCGCCCGCGCCCATCGCCCACGCGTCGGTGCATATGGCGGGCAAGACGCGGCAGTGCCCCTTTTATGACCGCGACGGCATGGGCATCGGCGACCGCATCACCGGCCCGGCGATCATTCTGGAGGCCACCGGCACCAATGTCATCGAACCGGGCTGGACGGCCGAGGTGGACCGGCTGGGCAACCTGATCCTGAGCTCCGACGCGCAGGCGCGCACCCTGTCGGCCAGCGCCGAGGCGGACCCCGTGGTGCTTGAGGTCATGTCGAACCTGTTCATGTCCGTGGCCGACCAGATGGGGGCGACGCTGGCCAACACCAGCCAATCGGTCAACATCAAGGAACGCTTCGACTTTTCCTGCGCCATTTTCGACGGGAACGGCGATCTGGTGGCGAACGCGCCCCATGTGCCGGTACATCTGGGGTCTATGTCCGACAGCATCAAGACGGTGATGGCGGGCTGGCCCGAGGTGCAGGACGGCGACGCTTTCATGCTCAATTCGCCCTACAACGGTGGCACCCACCTGCCCGATGTGACGGTGGTGACGCCAGTCTTCGTGGGGGGCAGGCCGCGCTTCTGGCTTGGTTCGCGCGGACATCACGCGGACGTTGGCGGGCGCACCCCCGGCTCGGCCCCGCCTGACAGCCGCCACATCGACGAAGAAGGCGTGCTGATCGACAACGTGCAGCTTGTTCGCGCGGGCCGGTTTCTTGAGGCCGAGGCCCGCGCCGTGCTCGCGTCGGGGCGTTATCCCTGCCGCAACCCGGATCAGAACATCGCCGATCTCAAGGCGCAGGTGGCCGCGAATGCGACCGGCATGGCCGAGCTGAAACGCATCTGCGACGGCTACGGGGTGGAAGTGGTGAGCGCCTATATGGCCCACGTGCAGGACAACGCCGAAGCCAGCGTGCGCCGCGTGATCGACAGCCTCTCGGACGGGCGGTTCACCTATCCCATGGACGAGGGGCAGGTGATCGAGGTTGCGGTGCGCGTGGACCGCGACGCACGCAGCGCCACCGTGGACTTCACCGGCACCAGCGCCCAGCACGCGGGCAATTACAACGCGCCCTTTGCGGTCTGCCGCGCGGTGGTGCTTTATGTTTTCCGTACGTTGGTGGGCACCGCCATTCCGCTCAATGAGGGGTGTTTGAAGCCGCTGAAGATCATCGCCCCCGAAGGGTCGATGCTGAACCCGCGGTATCCGGCGGCGGTGATCGCGGGCAACACCGAGGTCAGTCAGGCCACCTGCAACGCGCTTTATGGCGCGCTGGGAGTGATCGCAGGCTCACAGGCGACGATGAACAATTTCGTTTGGGGCAACGCACGGTTCCAGAATTACGAGACGATTGCCGGCGGCACCGGCGCGGGGCCGGAGTTCGACGGCTGCGACGCGGTGCAAAGCCATATGACCAACACGCGGATGACCGACCCGGAGGTGCTGGAGAAACGCTTCCCCGTGCGGCTTGACCGGTTCGAGGTGCGCGACGGATCGGGCGGCGCGGGGCGGCACCGGGGCGGCCACGGCGCGCGGCGGGTGATGACCTTTCTGGAGCCCGTGACCGTGACGACCCTGTGTTCGCACCGCGTGGTCGCGCCCTTCGGCGTGGACGGCGGGGCGGATGGCGCGGTGGGCCGCAACTGGGCCGAGCTGCCCGACGGCACCCGCAAGGACCTGCGCGGCAACGACGAGATCGACCTGCCCGCAGGCGGGCGTTTCGGCATGGAGACGCCGGGCGGGGGCGGCTGGGGCGGTTGATCGGGGCCACCCGGTCGCGGGCGCGCCTCGCTAGAGGATGACCTGATGTTCGGCCTGACCCACCGTGTCGACGGCGGTGGCGAAGGTCTTGCCGTCGTCCGGCCCGTTTAGGCCATCCGCGGCCGAGGTGCAGAACAACGTGCGCAGACCCGTCCCGCCGAACGCGGGGCAGGTGGTCTGGGCGGCGGGAAAGGCGACCGTTTGGGTCAGAGTGCCATCGGGCGCGTAACAGGCCACGCGGTTGGCGTTCCATTGGGCGTTCCAGAAGTTGCCGGCTGCATCGACCACCGCACCGTCCGGGCCCCAGTCCGTGGTCCCGAAATCCAGCCAGACCTCGGGGTCGCCCTCGGGCCATCCGTCGCGGGGCGTCAGACGCTGACGCATGATCTTCTTGGTCGGGGTGTCGGTGAAATAGGCATGCCCCCCGTCAGGGGCAAAACAGATCGCGTTGTTGATGGTGATATCGGGGTAAAGCTGGCGCAACTCACCGCGATAATAGCGGTAGATCGCCCCGGCGCGCGGTTCCGCGTTCAGCCCCATGGTGCCGATCCAGAAGCCGCCCCAGGGATCGGCGCGCCCGTCGTTGGAGCGCGTGACCGGGTTGTCGATCTCGAGCTCGGCCACCTGATCCGCCGTGCCGCTGGCGATGTCGAAGACGTGCAGGCCGATGCTGTCGGCCATAAGCAGTCGGTCCCGGTCGATCCAGCCCGCCGCCGACACATAGCGCGAGAATTGCCAATGGGTGCCCTTGGTGTGCAGGCGTTTGGACAGAACGTCGAACCAGAACAGCTCGTCCCGTTCCGGATGCCAGAGCGGGCCTTCACCAAGGGTGCATGTGCTATCGTCAAAAATCATAGGGCAGCATCATAGGCAGAAACGACCTCTTTGGCACGGGTGGCGATGTCAGCGTTGGACCGGCCCGGCACGTAAAGGGCTGAGCAAAGGCCGAACCCGTCCGCCGAAGCCGCAACCCAGCGTGCGAAGTTGTCGGGCCCCGCCCCGCCGGTGGGATAGACCTGCGTGCCCGGGGGCAGGATCGGACGCAGGGCTTTCAGACCTTCAGGTCCGACCAATGCGGCGGGAAACAGTTTCAAACCGTCCGCGCCGTTCTTCAATGCGGCAAGGCATTCGGTGGGCGTCATCACGCCCGGCCAGCTTTGCAGACCGGCGCTTTTGGTGGCGACGATCACGCGCGGGTCGGTGTTGGGCGAGACGATGAACCGGCCCCCCGCCTGCGCCACATGGGTCACCTCTTGCACCGAAAGGACCGTGCCCGCGCCGATCTGCGCCTGCGCGCCGTGGGCCTGTGCCATGATCCGGATGCTGTCCAGCGCATCGGGCGAGTTCAGCGGCACTTCGATGCGGGTGATTCCGGCCTCGATCAGCGCGGCGCTGACGGCTTCAGCCTCAGTCGGGATGATGCCGCGCAGGATGGCGATGATGTTGCGGGTCATGTCACGCGCCTGCAAGCTGGGCATGGGCGGCGCGCAATCCGGCCAGTGTCATGTCATCGGCGTCCGCCCGCAGCACCGTCACCCCCTGCGCCGCAAGCCCCTCGGCATAGGGGTGCGCCACAGTGTCCGAACCGATCAGCGCCATGTTCTGCCCCAGCCAATAGGGCTTTGCCGCGGCAAGTTCCGCCCCGATCAACAGCCCCGACAGCCGCGCGCGGGCGGTGGCGGGGTCCAGATCGTCGAGCAGATGGCCGCCGCGCAGGGCGAAGAGTTTCCCGGCAAGCTTCTCGGGGCGCGAGATGGTGTCGGACAGCGCATCGGCGAAAGCATCTGCGTCCCAGCCCGCCTCTGCCACGCCATGGCGCAGGACCGACTGCTCCGACAGCAGGGCGAACAGCTCTCCGGTCATGAAGGTCTGGAAGCTCACGACCTCGCCCGCGCTGACATGGGCCCATTTGGTGTGTGTGCCGGGCAGGCAGATCACCCCGTCCCAACCGTCGTTCTTCGCAAGAAACCCCGCGATCTGCGTCTCTTCCCCGCGCATGACGTCGGGCGGGGTGGCTTGGCTGAGGCCCGAGACGACATGCAGCGAAAGCGTAGGGCGCGTATCGGCGGCAGCCACGGGCGCGCGGGTCAGCGCGGCAGGGGTGACCGCGCAGGGCACCGGGCGATAGGGCACCTCAACCCAGCCTTCGCGCGCGCCAAGCATGCCGCAGGCGACGATTGTGCCGGTGCGCTCCAGCCAGTCCCCCGCAAGCGCGCGCAGGATGGTTTCGAACTCGGCGGGCGTGCGGGGTGCTCTTTCGGGCTGCGAACTGCGCTCGGCCAGCCGCGTGCCATCGGCGGCCATCGCCCAAAGCCGCAGGCGCGTGCTGCCCCAGTCGGCGGCGATCCAGTCGAGGTCGTGGCTCATCATCCGGTTCCTTTTCGGCAGCGTGGCGGGGCAAGGCCCGCCCGTGATACGGTCCCCTTCCTACGGGCCAAGCCGCCGCGCCACAAGACGCGGATCGGAACCCTTACGGCGCTAGGGCTGCTGCACCGGTTGGCGGGCTTCGACGTCGCGGCGGTGGCCGTAATACAGCCCGACCACGTGTTCGGCTTCGGCAAAGAACAGCCAGCGCGCGGTGGCGACCCCCGCCAGATGGCTGAGCACGGCCACGGCCGCGAACAGGTGGGACGGGGCCAGCAGCAGGATCAGAACCGGCAGGACGATCATCAGGATCATGGCGATCACCCGCAGCTTGAGCGCATGTTTGCGCCCCAGCACGTAGACGAATTCTTTCAGCAGGTAATTGGTGCCCGTATGCGGCGGCTCGAACGAGCGGACCGCGCCGCGCGCCCCCAGACCGGTGGCCGTGCCCAGCGTCGTGCCTGCCTTGGTGAACGCCTGATCCCCCACCAGCCAATGCGCCCCCTGCGCCAGACCGCCAAGCACGAGCAGCACGATCGCGGCGGTGACCTGTCCGGCCAGAAGCGCCCCACCGGCCAGACTGAGCGTCAGAAACATCACTGGCGTCGTGATATTGTTCCAACGGGGCACGGCACGGATCGAGGTGTAGATCATCGAGGTGGTATAGACGGTGCCCAGCGACAGCGCCGCGCCGATCCAGCCCAGCACCGCCCAACGGTCGGAGAAGAACACCAGCCCCGCCCCATAAATCGCCATGACCAGAAGGGCAGCCACGGAACAGACACCTTCGCGGCTGAGCCAGCTTGTGCGCCATTGGGTGAAGGCCTTCAGCGCCCGTTCCGGACGGCCCAGATGGAAGGTCGAGGCGATGAGCCCGCCGACGGCGAGGATGTAGGCGAGCGCGAAGAAGACGAAGGCAACCCAGCCCGTGGGGGCGGGCCACCCGAGGCCGAGAAACACCAGAAGGCCGAAGCCCAGGCCGGACAGAGTCGAGAAGATGATGACTGAAGGAGCGGGATGCATCAGCTTTTGCCTCCGGGCAGGGCGTCAAGGGCGCGGTCGAGCCAGCCAAGAAAGCCCTTGGGCTCCTCTGCGACGGGCTCAAGAAACGGCGCGAGGATGTCGATCTCTTCGCGCTGGGATGCGTCGCGCGGGCGCGGCGGCAGGTATTTGTTCACCGGCTTGGTGCCCATCTCGGGCATCAGGTCCATGCCGCCGCGCTCCGCAACCAGTTGGCTGACGTGGCTGTCGGGGTCGGCGAGGTCGCCGAAGTGCCGCGCGCCCGCAGGGCAGGTGCGCACACAGGCGGGGGTGCGGTCCACCTCGGGCAGGTTTTCGTTGTAGATGCGGTCGACGCAGAGGGTGCATTTCTTCATCACGCCCTCGACCTCGTCCTTTTCACGGGCGCCATAGGGGCAGGCCCAGGCACATAGGCCGCAGCCGATGCAATCGCTCTCGTTGACCAGCACGATGCCGTCCTCGACCCGTTTGTAGCTGGCCCCCGTGGGGCAGACGGTGACGCAGGGCGCATCGTCGCAGTGCAGACAGGACTTCGGGAAATGGATCAGCTGCGCGGGGGCAGGTGTGCCCGTGCCCAGGTCAGGGGGCTGCACCTCGTAGGAGTGGACCCGGTTGAGGAAGGTGCCGTGCGGGTTCGGCCCGTAGGGGTCAAGGTCCGACAGCGGTGCGCCGTAGTTCTCTGTGTTCCAACCCTTGCAGGAAATCACGCAGGCATGGCAGCCGACGCAGGTGTCAAGGTCGATCACAAGGCCGAGCTTGCGTTGGGTGGCGGTGGGAAGTTGGGTCATGTCAGCACCTCATGGAAGGGGCGCGCCTGTGGCAAACCGGCCCTCCGGGGGAGTTTATCGGGTCAGATGAAGTGGGCACGATGCGCGTCATGTGCCGACCTTCCAGGCCAGTACGTCCGGCCCCTTGCCCACGGGGGAGGCTTGCGGGGCGAAATCTGGTTTCGATTGTTTGTCGGCGGGGGGATCGGTCTTCTCGATTTTGACGCGCAGGTCGAACCATGCGGCCTGTCCGGTGATCGGGTCGGAGTTCGACCAGCGCATGCCGTCGCCCTTCTCGGGCAGCAGCTCGTGGATCAGGTGGTTGAGCAGGAAGCCGGGTTTGGCCTCGGCCGCGTCATTGTCCAGCGCCCAGGCGCCCTTGCGTTTGCCGATGGCGTTCCACGTCCAGACGGTGTGATCGTTGAGCGCGGCCATAAGGGCGACCGGCACGGTGATCTCGCCCGCCGGAGAGGTCACGCGCGCCCAGTCGCCTTCGCGAAAGCCGTGTTTTTCCCAGATCTTCGTCGGCACGTAGAGCGGATTGCGCCCGTGGATTTGCCGCAGCCACGCGTTCTGCGTGCCCCAGGAGTGATACATCGCCATGGGCCGCTGGCTGAGCGCGTGGACGTCGTATGTCTCGGTGTCCGTCAGGCTGTCCGACAGGGGGGCATACCAGATCGGCAGCGGGTCCATGGTGTCCTGCACCTGCTGGCGCAGATGTTCGGGCGGCTGGACGCGGCCATGCCCCTCGGCCGCCAGTTGCAGGCGGCGCAAGGGTTCGACGTAGGGCGTGAACAGATAGGGTTGCGGGCTGTCATAGAAGCCCATTTCGACGGCCCAGTCCTGATAGGCCCGGTTGAAGGGTTTGTAATAGGCGGCCTCGTCCGGGACGTGGCTCATCCAGAAGCCGCCATTGGCGATGTAATTGTCGAGCTGGCCTTCGTTGGGGGCGCCGCGTCCGTGCTGGATTCCATCTTCGCCCATGCGCCAGCCAGCCAGCGGGCCGATGCCGGGGCGGCGGATGTGGTTGGTTATGTAGTCGGCGTAGTCTTCGAACTTCTGGCTGCCATCCTCGTTCACGAAGCCGGGCAGGCCCAGCCGCGCCCCCAGATCGCACAGCACCGACTGGAAGCCGCGCACATCGCGGTCCGGCTCGACCACCGGCCAGCGGATCGCATCGGCCACGGCGTCGGCTTCGCAGATCGGCCGGTCGAGTAGCGAAATACAGTCGTAGCGTTCCAGATAGGTCGTGTCGGGCAGGATCAGATCGGCAAAGGCCACCATTTCGGAGCTGTAGGCGTCGGAGTAGATGATGCGCGGGATCTTGTAGTCGCCCGCTTCGTCCGTGTCGGTGAGCATGTCCATCACGGCCTTGGTGTTCATGGACGAGTTCCAGGCCATGTTGGCCATATACATGAACAGCGTGTCGATCTTGTAGGGATCGCCCGCGTGGGCGTTGGAGATCACCATGTGCATCATGCCGTGGGCGCTGAACGGGTTGTCCCACGTGAAGGCCTTGTCGATGCGGATGGCCGAGCCGTCCTCGTGCAGCAGAAGATCCTCGGGGCCCTGGGCAAACCCCAGATGCGGGCCGTTCAGCGGGCCGCCGGGGGTGACGCCGCCGTGGGGCTTGGGGTGCGCGTGGGCGGGTTTCGGATAGGGCGGCTTGAAGCGCATGCCGCCGGGGGTTTCCACCGCGCCAAGGATGATTTGCAAGGTGTGCAGCGCACGACAGGTCTGGAAGCCGTTGGAATGGGCCGAGATGCCGCGCATGGCATGCATCGAAACGGGACGCCCGATCATCTTGTCGTGCCGCTTGCCACGGAAATCCGTCCAGGGGCGGTCGATCACAATCTCTTCGTCAAACGCCACGCGGGCCAGATCGGCGGCCAGACGTTTGATGCGGGTGGCCGGGATGCCGGTGCGGTCGGCCACGGCGTCGGGGGCGTATTGCGGATCGAGGAACCGGTCCGCCATGAGGTGGAAGACCGGGCGGTGGGTGATGCCCGCGGCGCGGTGGGTGGCGCGCAGGTCCGGCTCTACCCCTTCGCCGTTCCAAGGCGCGAGCTGACCGGTCCGCTTGTCGATCACCAGCGGCTGGCCGTCATCGTCGCGCAGCAGCAGCCCGTTCTGGTCCGACTTGGGGTCCTCGTTGACGATGCAAGACGCATTGGTGAACCGCGCGAGGTAATCGAGGTCGAGCTTGCCGGCGCGGAAGAGCTCATGGATCAGCGCCATGATCAGCAACCCGTCGGTGCCTGGTGTGATCCCGAACCAGTCGTCGGCCACGGCGTTGTAGCCCGAGCGCACAGGGTTCACGCCGATCATCCGCGCGCCGCGTTCCTTGATCTTGCCGATGCCCATCTTGATCGGGTTGCTGTCGTGATCCTCGGCCACGCCGAACAGCAAGAACAGCTTGGTGTGGTCCCAATCCGGCTGGCCGAATTCCCAGAACGCGCCGCCCATGGTGTAGATGCCCGCCGCCGCCATGTTGACCGAACAGAACCCGCCGTGGGCTGCGTAGTTCGGCGTGCCGAACCCTTGGGCCCAGAGCGAGGTGAAGCTTTGCGACTGGTCGCGCCCGGTGAAGAACGCCAGCTTTTCGGGGTGTTTTTCGCGCAAGGGGGCCAGCCAGTCGGTGGCGATCTGCAGGGCCTCATCCCAGGAAATCTCCTCAAACTCGCCCGAGCCGCGCGGCCCGACCCGTTTCAATGGCGCCTTGAGGCGCGAGGGTGCGTTGACTTGCATGATCCCCGCCGAGCCCTTGGCGCAGAGCACCCCCTGATTGACCGGATGGTCGCGGTTGCCTTCGATATAGGCCACCTTGCCGTCCTTCATATGTACGTTGATGCCGCAGCGGCAGGCGCACATGTAGCAGGTGGTTTTGCGCACCTCGTCCGAGACCTTGGGCGATGTGTCGAGGATCGGTTGATCTTTGGGCATATCGGAACCTTTCACGTCAGACGAGTTGGCTGCGGACCAGACCCACAGAGGCCAGCCCGATCAGGAGGATAAGACACAAGGGGCGGTAGTAGCCAGAGAGCCGTTCGGTGAACAGCATCTGGCCCAGCACCACGCCGAGGATCGTCGGCACAGCAAAGACGAGCCCGCGGGTGATGCCGGAGAAATCCATCACGCCGAACAGCGTCAGGACCACCATTGAGGTTGTCGCACCCAGAAACAGGTAAAGCACCAATGTCGCACGCATCACGCGGGCGGACCTGTCAGCGGCAAGGATGTAGAACGCGACCACCATGCCGCCCACATGGGCCACGCCGCTGGCAAACCCCGCTGCCACGCCGGTACCATAAAGCCCCGCCTTCGTCGCCAGCCCCGGGATGCGCAGGCGCGCCAGTTGCGCGGCCGCCAGCAGCACGATCACGCCCAGCGCCAACGCCTTCGAGGTCTCGACCGGCAGCGCCAGCGTCAGGCTCAGCCCCAGCGGCCAGCCGACCAGCGCGCCGAGCGCCAACCCGTAAGCCATAGGGCGGTCGGCGGCCGCCCAGCCGCCCCGCACCATGATGAGCGAGGCAGCCATCTCGAGCCACCACAGCATCGGGATCAATTCGACCGGCGGCAGGATCACCACCGCCGTCGCCATCACCATCGCCGAGAGGGCAAAGCCCGAGAAGCCGCGCACGATCCCCGCCAGAAGCGTCAGCCCCGCAAGGGCTGCGAACTCGCCCCCCGTCAGGGCGGTCAGCTCGAGCAGGGGTGTGGCGGCGCCAGTCATGTACCCGCGCCAAGCGTGACCGCATCCAGCGCGATCTGGCGCTCCTCATCGGCCTCGATTACGTGCACGGGCAGCTCCCCGAGGAACGACAGATGCGCCATGATCCGGTCGCGGATTTCGGCGGCGTTCTCACCGATCCCGCCGGTGAAGGCGACCGCATCCACCCCGCCCATGGCCACCACAGCCGATCCCGCATGTCGCGCCGCCCAGTAGCAGAAATGCTCGACGGCAAAGGCGGCCTCCTCGGAGTCGGCCCCCAGCAGCAGACGCATGTCATTGGACCCGCCCAAAGCCTTCAACCCGCTGTCCTTGTTGAGACTGCGCGCGGTCTCTTCAGGCCCGTGAACTTCGGCCATGCGCAGCACCGCCATCCCGTCAAGCGCGCCCGATCGCGTGCCCATGGTCAGCCCGTCCAGCGGCGAATAGCCCATCGAGGTGGCCATCGATTTGCCGTTCCGGATCGCACAGAGCGAGGCGCCGGAACCAAGGTGGAAGGCCAGCAACCGTTCGGGCAAGCGGTCCTCGAACTGGGTAACGATCCAGGCGTAGCTGAGCCCGTGGAAGCCGTAGCGCCGGATGCCCATGGCGCGATCCCGCTCGGGGATGGCGTAAGTCGTGGCCACCGGCGGATTGGTCGCGTGGAAGGCGGTGCCGAAACTGGCGTATTGCGGTAGATCAGTGGCCAGCGCATGCACCGCGCGGATGCCTGCCAGATTGTGCGGATTGTGAAGCGGGGCCAGCGGCGTCGCGGCCTCGATCCCGGCGATCACATCCTCGGTGATGCGTTGCGGCTCAACCAGAGAGGTGCCGCCATGCACCACGCGATGCGCCGCCGCGGTCAGCCTGTCTGAAGTGACGTCCTGCGCCGCAAGACTGTCGAAAATCGCGGTCAGGGCCGCGTCGTGGTCAGGGGCGGCGACGTCCTTGTCGTGTGCGCCCAGCGTAAGGCGCGCCAGCGCGCCGCCGATCCCGCTCACCTGACCGGCCATGACTTGCGTCAGGTCCGGTTGGAACAGCGCCACCTTGATCGAACTCGACCCTGCGTTGACGACCAAAATCACGCGGATGCCGCCATGATGGCCCCCAAGGCGATTGACGACAGACGCGCCGCCGCCGGGTCCGCGCGGGAGGTCAGAAGGATCGGCACCTTGGCGCCCATGACGATGCCACCGGCGCAGCCGCCCCCGAGATAGACGAAGGATTTGAACAGCGCGTTGCCCGCCACGATGTCGGGCACGATGATCGCATCGGCGCGCCCCGCGACCGGATCATCGCCCAGCCCCTTCGCCTCAACCGCACGCGGCGACACAATCAGGTCAAACGCCAGCGGGCCGGAGAAATCCGCACTTTCGATGCTCTCTCGCGCCCAGTCGCGCAGCTCGCGCCCCGCCACGGAAGAGGGGACCGAGGCGATCGGGCTTTCGGTGGCAGAGAGGAACGCCACCTTGGGGCGCGGCGTGCCCAGCCTGTGCAGCAAGCCCACGACCGCCGTGGTTGCATCCTTGCGCGTGTCAAGGTTGGGGGCCACGTTCACCGCCGCATCGCTGATGGTGATCGCCCCCGTCCCTTCCGCGCCGGTGATGTGGAAGATATGCACGAACCGTTTGCCCGTGCGCAGGCCCGAGTCGCGCGCAACGGCCGCCCGCATGAAGGTATCGGTGTGCAAATGCCCCTTCATCAGCACATCGGCCCGCCCCTCGCCACAGGCGCGGGCGGCCGCCAGACCGCTGTCCAACTCACCCTCGGCCTCGATGATTTCATAGCCCGAGATGTCCCAGTCGAGCGCTTCTGCCGCCGCTTCGATCCGGTCGCGTTCGCCGGTGAACAGCGGCACCATCATGTTCGCCTCGGTCGCTTCTTTCGCGGCCAGCATCGGCAGGTCCGCACCGGCGCGGGCGATGGCCACGCGCGGAGAGGGCGCCTTTTGCGCCTGTGCGATGATATGGGCCGGGGGCTGCGCGTCAGCGTCGGAGAGGAAGGGGGACATACGGGCCGGGACCTTTCTGAATCTTGGAACCGGGGCAAAGCATCTTCGCCCCGGCCAGAAGGTGCAAGGAGGATCAGGCCTTTTGTGGCCGCATGTCGCCTTTGGAGATCCCCGCCACCTGCACCGGCTTTTTCATGGCGTCGCGTCGGAACGGCTCACCCAATTCCTGATTGATCATCGCTTCGATCAGGGTGGTCACGCCGTTTTCCATCTGGTCCTTGATCGCCTGATCCAGCGCGGCGGTCAGTTCCTCCTGCGTGCGGGCCACGACACCTTTCAGGCCGCAAGCCATGGCGATCCCGGCATAGGACACCTCCTCATCCAGTTCGGTGCCGACGAAATTGTCGTCGAACCAGAGCGTCGAGTTGCGCTTTTCGGCCCCCCACTGGTAGTTGCGGAACACGATCTGCGTCACCGCAGGCCATTCGCCGCGCCCGATGGCGGTGAGTTCGTTCACCGCGATGCCGAATGCGCCGTCGCCGGCAAAGCCCACCACAGGCACGTCCGGCTGGCCGATCTTGGCACCGACGATGGCGGGCAGACCGTAGCCGCAGGGGCCGAACAGACCGGGGGCCAGATATTTGCGCCCGTCGTCGAAGTCCGGATAGGCGTTGCCGATGGCGCAGTTGTTGCCGATGTCGGACGAGATGATGGCATTGCGGGGCAGGGCGGACTGGATCGCACGCCACGCCATGCGCGGGCTCATCCAGTCAGGCTTGTCGTTGCGGGCGCGTTCGTTCCAGTTGGTGCCCGGATCATCCTCTTCATGGTCCATGGAGGACAGTTGCTGCTTCCACTTCGACTTGGTCTCGGAAATCTTCGCCTTGCGCGCATCGCGGCCCGCATCGCCCGCGTCGTCGGACAGGTTGGCAAGAATGCCCTTGGCGACTTTCGCCGCGTCCCCGACGATGCCTACAGTAACCTTCTTGGTCAGGCCGATCCGGTCGGGGTTGATGTCGACTTGAATGATCTTCGCGTCCCCGGGCCAGTATTCCATGCCATAGCCCGGCAGGGTCGAGAAGGGGTTCAGGCGGGTGCCAAGGGCCAGCACGACGTCGGCCTCCTTGATCAACTCCATCGCTGCCTTCGAGCCGTTGTAGCCCAAGGGACCGGCGAACAGCGGGTGCGAGCCCGGGAAGGCGTCATTGTGCTGATAGCCCACGCAGACCGGCGCATCGAGCCGTTCGGCCAGCGCCTTGGAGGCCTCGATCCCGCCTTTGGAGAGGACCACGCCCGCGCCGTTGAGGATCACCGGGTTCTTGGCATTCGAGATCAGTTTGGCCGCTTCGGCCACCGAGTTTTCGCCCCCGGGGGAGACTTCGAATTCAATCGGTTCGGGGATATCGATATCCACCACCTGCGTCCAGAAATCGCGCGGGATGTTGATCTGCGCGGGGCCCGACAGCCGCTTGGCCTGAGAGATCACGCGGGTCAGCACCTCGGCCACGCGGGACGGGTCGCGCACCTCTTCCTGATAGGCGACCATGTCCTCGAACAGTTTCATCTGTTCGACCTCCTGGAAGCCACCCTGACCGATGGTCTTGTTGGCAGCCTGCGGGGTGACAAGCAGCAGCGGCGTGTGGTTCCAGTAGGCGGTTTTCACGGCGGTGACGAAATTGGTGATGCCGGGGCCGTTCTGGGCGATCATCATCGACATCTCGCCCGTGGCGCGGGTGTAGCCATCGGCCATCATCCCGGCGCTGCCTTCGTGGGCGCAGTCCCAGAACGTGATGCCCGCATCGGGAAAGATGTCCGAAATCGGCATCATGGCCGAGCCGATGATGCCGAAGGCGTTGTCGATGCCGTGCATCTGGAGGGTTTTCACGAAGGCTTCTTCGGTGGTCATTTTCATGCGGATTTCCCCTGTGCAAATTTGCGCTCAAACTAGGGACTTCGCCCCACGCGGGTTAGGGCCAGTTGCTGGCGGGTCTTAAGGCCACGTGGTCGCCGCCGGCGCGGGTATGATCGGGGGCGGTTTTGCCGCTCAGCCCATCTCTTGCAGGGTCGCCGCAAGCTGCGCGATCCCTTCTTCGATGCGCGGCGCGGGAATCGAGCTATAGGCCAGCCGGTAGTAGTTCGCAGGCGGGTTCGGTCCGGCGAAAAACGTGTGCCCGGGCTCGATCAGAACGGACTTCGGCTGCAACGCGCGGGCCAGCTCGGCGGTGTCCACCGGATCGGGCGCGCGCATCCACAGCGCCGAGCCGCCGAAGCTGCCCGCGCCGGCCACGGTCAGCCCATGGGCCTCAACCGCGGCGTCCATGGTCATGCGGCGGTCATGGAACGCGCGGGACATGCGCCGCACCTGCGCGTCGTAATGCCCCCGCGACAGGAAATAGGTCACCGTGCGCTGGATGTGACCCGGCGGGTGACGCAGCACGCTGGCCCGCAGGGCGCGGGCTTCGCGGATAAAGGGCGCGGGCCCCACCAGATAGCCCAGCCGCAGCCCCGGAAAGATGGATTTCGAAAAGCTGCCCACATAGATCACCCGCCCGTTCCGATCGAGCGATTTCAGCGCGGGCGAGGGCGGCTTGAGAAAGGACATCTCGAATTCGTAGTCATCCTCGACGATCAGGAAATCATCCGCCTCGGCCTTGTCCAGAAGCGCCCGGCGGCGGGCCATGGGCATGGTCGCGGCGGTGGGGCATTGATGGCTGGGGGTGGTGAAGACGACGTCGGTGTCATCGGGCAGCGCATCGGGGCGCAGCCCGAGTTCATCCACCGGAATCGCGTTCAGGTGACAGCGCGATTGCTCAAGAATGCTGCGCAGTTGCGGATAGCACGGATCCTCGATCGCGGCGCTGCGCCGCTGGGTGAGAAGGATCTGCGCCGTGGTCCACAGGGCGTTTTGCGCGCCCAGCGTCAGCAGGATCTCTTCCGGTTTGGCCAGAATGCCCCGCCGCGGCAGGGTCTGGCGGGCGATGAAATCGATCAATTTCGGGTCGTCGCTGTCGAAATAATCCGCCGTCAGCGCGTCGAAATCCTTGCGCCCCAGTGCTTCGAGCGCGCAAAGCCGCCAGTTGGCGCTGTCGAACAGATCCGGATCGGCCTGCCCGTAAATGAACGGATAACGATAGCTGGCCCAGTCCGCAGGCTTCGGGATCGCATCCGCCGAGGTGAAGCGCTGGCCGATGGCGCGGGACCAATCAACGGTGCTCTTGTCGCTGCCCTTGGCGGGAAAGGCGGGCGGCTCGGGGGCATTCTCGGACACGAAATAGCCCGACCGCCCGCGCGCGACGATGTAATCGTCGGCCAGCAATTCGGTGAAGGCCAGCGTGACAGTGATCCGGCTGACGCCCAGATGTTCCGCCAGCTTGCGGGTCGAGGGGAGCTTCTCACCCGGGCGGAAGCGGCCCGACAGGATCCCCTCGGCCACGAGCTGCCGGATCTGGGTTTGCAGGGTGCCTTCGGCATCGGGCTGCAGGAAAAATGTCTCAACAGGAAGGGCCATGGGGGCAGGTTATCTGGCCCCATTCGGAAGGTAAACTGGCCTTATGTCACGGCGCTATTGCTGTTGTAGCACCATCGCCGCAAAGGCCCGACTGTCGACCGCCAGATTGCCCACCGCAAAGGGCGTCTTGTCATCCTCGGGGTTGAAGAACGTGCTGTCGATGGCGATAATTTTCCATTCTCCATCAACATTTAGCAAGAAGGGTGAGCCGCTGTCCCCCTGCGCCGTGTCGCATTCGTGCAGGATCGAATTGTCCTCATAGGCTTCGACGACGCGGCATCCCTGATTGCCCGACAGATTGTCGCCCGTGTCCCATGAATAGCCCGCCTGATTGACCAGCAGCCCGCGGCCCGCGATCTGGCTCAGATTGCCGTCGGTCAGCTGGTGAATCCGCAGAAAGCCCACCTCATCCCCCAAGGGGCGGTCCAGCATCACAAGCGCCCAGTCGTGGCCATTGCCGCCCCCCGGGGGCGCCACGTCGGGCCGGTAAGAGGGGTCGAACACCGCGCCGGTCACCTTCGCTTCGCCCATGTTTCTGCCCTGTGACAGACCGGCCGAGAACCGCAGCGGGGTGACGGTTTCCTCGCCGCTTTCGGTCACGCAATGGGCAGCAGTCAGCACCAGCGACGGGCCGACAAGGGTGCCGGTGCAGGTGCCGTCGTGCAATTCGAGCGACCCGATCGCCCGCCACGGCAGTTGCGTGGCATCCACAAGAAAGCGGTCATCGCGGCCGAAGAAGTGGTTTTCCAGACCCGCCGGACGGGACCGGCCCAGACAGTCGGCCGTGTCCGACAGCACCGGGCAGGTGCCATCGCCGCCGTCCGGTTCGTTGCACACCCCGTCAAAGGCGGTGCTGCAACTGTCGGTGCGGTTGCGCAGATAGGCGACGGCGGCGCAATCGGTGCGATCCGTGCCCGAGGCGCAATTGTCGGTGCCGATCCCCGGCTCGTCACATTCGCCGTCATTGGCCCAGCGGCAGCTGTCCTCTCCACCCAGCGCCAACGCCCGACAGTCCGAGGCGTCGGTGCCGCTTGCGCAGTAAACCGTGCCGCCAAAGGCTGCGTCGTCGCATTCGCCGTCATTGGCGTATTCGCAACTGTCATCGCCCAGTCGCGCCCGCAAGTCCCCGGGCACAAGGTCGAGCAGACGGGCGCGGGCGTCTGGCGAATTGCCATAAAGGCTGCAATCGGTGGCATCGGTGCCGTCGCGACATTGGCCGCCCCCGCCATAACGCGCTTCGTCGCAGGCGCCGTCGTTGGCCCAGCGGCAACTGTCATCGTCAATCCCTGCCGCAAGCTGGCGACAGTCCGAGGTGTCGGTGCCGGTTTCGCAATAGCCCCCGCCGCCGTAGCGGGCCTCATCACATTCGTTGTCGTGGGCGTATTCGCAACTGTCCGCGGACATCGGCACAAGCCCGACCTGTGGCGCGCTGGGGGTAAGCTGGATCGGATCGGTCATGGGCACCAGCGCGGTCCCCTGATCGACGCGCGCCAGACAGTCTGTGGCGTCGGTGCCGCTGTCGCAGGCGCCGGTGCCGCCCAGGGCCGGGTCGTCACACTCGCCATCGTTGGACCAGCGGCAGGTGTTGTTGCCCAGCGCCTCGATGTCCGCCTGCTGCACGCCCAGACTGCGGGCGCGGCTGAGAAAGTCGGTCTCTCGCGTGACCTGCCACAGGTTGCAATCGGCGGTGTCCGAGCCGTCCTGACAGGCGCCGGTGCCGCCATAGCGGAACTCGTCGCACTCGCCGTCATTGGCAAAGGTGCAACTGTCGTCGGTGATGTTCCGGCTCAGCAAGGCGCAGTCAGCCGTATCGGTGCCCGCATCGCAATAGCCTTGACCGCCGAAGCGCGCTTCATCGCATTCGTTGTCATTGGCGTATTCGCAAGAATCTTGTGCCAGCACAGGGGTGGCGAGCAACAACGCCAGCGCAGTCAGAACCGAACGGAGCATGGAAATCCCTCAAATCTCAAAATCACGATCATCATGGCGCATAACAAAGGGCCCGGTCCACCTAAGAACCGGGCCCTTCGCAAGAATGTGGATCCGACCTAGCCGAAGACGCGGCCCAAGGCCCGATCGACGGCCTCGGTGATCTCGTCAATGTCATCCGCCGTGGCGATCAACGCGGGCGAGAAGGTCAACGTGTTGTTTCGGCTGGGGATCGAGCGGTTGGTCGCGCCGATGATGACGCCCTGCTGCATACAGTCCGCCACGACCGCACCGACGCGCTTTTCATCCATCGGTTCCTTGGTCTTGCGGTCGGTCACCAGCTCAGCGCCGCAGAACAGCCCCTTGCCGCGTACGTCGCCGATCACCGGATGTTTCTCGGCCAGCGCCTGCAAATTCGCCAGCATCCGCTCACCCATGACCAACGTATTGGCCAGCAGGTCTTCGTCTTCGATAATCCGCATATTCTCCATCGCTGCCGCAGGCCCCGCCGTGCAGCCGCCGAAGGTCGAGATGTCGCGGAAGTAGTTCATCGGATCGCTCGCGTCGTCCTTGAACAGGTCGAACACCTTTTCCGAGGTCACACAACACGAAATCGCCGCATAGCCCGAGGCCACACCCTTGGCCATGGTCACGAAGTCCGGCTTGATGCCGTAGTTCTGATAGCCGAACCAGACGCCGGTGCGGCCCACACCGCAGACCACTTCATCGATGTGCAGCAGGATGTCGTATTTGTCGCAAATTTCCTGCACCCGCTCCCAATAGCCGTCGGGCGGGGTGATGACGCCGCCGCCTGCGGTCACGGGCTCAAGGCACAGCGCGCCCACGGTGTCGGGGCCTTCGCGCAGGATCACCTCTTCGATCTGGTTGGCGGCCCAGACGCCGTAGTTCTCCTCCGGTGCGCCGTCCTGTTCATGCTTGCGGTATTCCATGCAGTGCGGCACGCGCACGAAGCCCGGCGCGAAGGGGCCGTATTGCGCGTTGCGTTCGTCCTGTCCGCCCGCGCTCATGGTGGCAAGGGTCGAGCCGTGATAGTCGCGGTCGCGATACAGAATCTTGTGCTTCTTGCCGCCATAGCGTTTGTGGGCGATCTGGCGCACCATCTTGAACGCCTTCTCGTTCGCTTCAGAGCCGGAATTGGCATAATAGACCCGTTTCATTCCGGGCATCTTGCTCATCAGCTTTTCCGCGAACAAAGCCCCGGGGATCGAGCCGGTGGTGCCACCGAAGAAGTTCATCTTGAGGATCTGGTCGCGCACCGCATTGGCGATGCTTTCGCGGCCATAGCCCACGTTGACCGTCCAGACCCCGCCCGAGACGGCGTCGATATGCTCTTTGCCGTTCTGGTCCCAGACGCGCATGCCCTTGCCCTCGACGATGATCTTGGGCTCGCCGGTCTCGAAGGGTTTGTGCTGCACCAGATGGTGCCAGACGTGGGCGCGATCTGCGTCAACCACGTGGCTCAGATCGTTGGCTGTCATGCCGTCCATGAGTTTTCCTCCGCTTGGAATCACTGGGCGCCATCCGGGCGCGATGGCATACTATCCCCGTTCCGGGCGCTTCCAAATAGGGCCAGTGTGCCCCGTCAGATAAGGCCAAAACCGATGCAGGCGCAGCAATCGCGCGACCTGTGTCGCTGGGTGATACCGCGCGGCTCAATAACCGCTGCGGCGCTGCGGCATCGCGTTAGAAGTCGACCGTGACGCCCGGCAGGTTCAAAGCCTCGATCAGGCCGCGCAATTCCTGCCGTGCGGCGACGTTCGAGATATTGAGCCCCTTCACGCCGATGTCGCGCAGGTCCAGCAGGGTCAGCCCGCGGGGGAACAGCTCGCGGAAGATCACCCGCTCGTTAAAGCCCGGCGCGGTGCGAAATCCGATGCGTTTGGACAGTTTCGCAATGGCCGCTTCCATCTTTTGCTTGTTGACCATGTTCTGCGCGCCCAGCCGGTTGCGCACCACGATCCAGTCGATGGGCTCGAACCCCGCCTGCGCGCGCAACTGCCGCGCGTTCCAGACCATCTGGGAATAGACGGCGGGGCCCTTGATCGTCTCACCGTCGCTGTCGATATGGGCGAGCAGGTCGAAATCGATGAAACTGTCGTTCAGTGGGGTGATCAGCGTATCGGCGAGCGAATGGGCCACCTGTGACAGGCGGGTGTGGCTTCCGGGGCAGTCGATCAGGATGAAATCGCTGTCGGGTTCCAGCCCGGCGACGGCCATGGACAGCCGGTGATCGAAGATATTCTCCCCCTCGCGCAGGGTGTCGGGGTCCACCTCGGGCAGGTCGTGATAGGTCGGCGTCGGCAGGTCGAGGTCATGTTCATCCATATAAGCGCGCCGGTTCTCGACATAGCGGCCAAGGGTTTTCTGGCGCAGGTCCAGATCCAGCGTGCCGACCTTGTGCCCCATGCGCGCCAGCGCGGTGGCCACGTGCATCGAGACGGTCGACTTGCCCGCGCCGCCCTTTTCGTTCCCCACAACGATAATATGTGCCACTGCCCCGGCCCCTTATGTGATGCGCCGGATCGTTGTCCGGCCCCCGTAGATGCGTCGGCGTAACCATACCGATGGACGGGCGCAAGGCAAACAGGGATTGACATAAGCGGTTCGGGGGGCCATGTGCCACCCGACGGTCTGATGCCGGCTGCCGCGTGAGCAGGCCCCAACACGGGGCAAAGGTGCATCGACCACGGATTCAAATCCGACAGGTTCCCAATATCACGCAGGGGCGCCGCGCCAGATCGGCGGGCCTTTGAACAGGTTAATGGGCATTCGGCCCTCCGTCAGCCTTTGGCGCAACCCTTTTGCAATGCTGCGGCCATTCGGGCGCGTGGCGCGTTTTATGCGGGTGCCTGCGGCGTCCGCCCCGATCCAAGGATTAAACATGGATTTCGATATGCTGGGCCTCGCGCCCCGACTGATCAAGGAACTCGAACGTCAAGGGATCACCGATCCCACGCCCATTCAGGCGCAGGCGATCCCCCACGCAATGAACGGCCGCGACGTCATGGGCCTTGCCCAGACCGGCAGCGGCAAGACGGCGGCCTTCGGCTTGCCGATGATTGATATGCTCTTGAAAGAACAGGGCAAACCCGACCCCAAGACCGCGCGGGCGCTGATTCTGGCCCCCACGCGCGAATTGGCGAAACAGATTCAGGAAAACCTCGCCGCCTATACTGCTGGCACGCACCTCAAGACCATGTTGGTCGTGGGCGGGGCCGGCATCGTTGGCCAGATGCGCAAGCTGGAACGTGGCGTCGATCTTCTGGTGGCGACACCGGGCCGTCTGATCGACCTGCTGGACCGCAAGGCCGTGCGTCTGGGCGAGACGCGGTTTCTGGTGCTGGATGAGGCCGACCAGATGCTCGACATGGGGTTCATCCACGCCCTGCGCCAGATCGCGCCGCTGCTGGCGACCCCGCGCCAGACCATGCTGTTCTCGGCCACCATGCCCAAGCTGATGGCGGAACTGGCGGGGGCCTTCCTCGACAATCCGATCCGGGTGCAGGTGAACGCGCCGGGCAAGGCCGTCGACCGGATCGAGCAATCGGTGCATTTCGTGGCCAAGGCCGCCAAGACCGACCTGCTGATTGAACTGATGGACAAGCACCGCGACGAACGCGCCATCGTCTTTGGCCGCACCAAGCACGGCTCGGAAAAGTTGCACAAGCTGCTTGAGAAGAAGGGCTTCGCCAGCGCGTCGATCCACGGCAACAAATCACAGGGGCAGCGCGACCGCGCGATCACCGATTTCAAGGCCGGTAAGGTCAAGGTTCTGGTGGCCACCGATGTGGCGGCCCGTGGCCTCGACATCCCCGAGGTGAAGCACGTCTATAACTACGACCTGCCCAACGTGCCGGAAAACTATGTCCACCGGATCGGCCGCACCGCGCGCGCCGGGGCCGATGGGATGGCGATTGCCTTCTGCGCCCCGGACGAGATGGGCGAATTGCGCGACATCCAGAAGGCGATGAAGGCGGATATTCCCGTGGCGGGTGGCCGTCCCTGGGCGCGTGATGAGGAAGAAGCCAAGCCCAAGCGCGGCGGCGGGGGCGGCGGTGGACGTCGCTCCGGCGGCGGACGCAAGCACGGTGGCGGACGTCCCGGCGGGGGCGGCGGAGGCGGCGCGGGCCATGCCGGTGGCGGTAAGCCCGGCGGCGGCAACCGCCGGCGCAAACCACGCAAACCTGCGGCCTGAGTTGAAAAATCGCGACTGAACTGCTAGATTGTTAACCAATAATAATATGAAATCTGGCAGTTCAGACCGCATGCTCAAACTCGATCGCCTGTTCCGCGACTATGTCGCGCCCATGTTCCGTCGTCCGAAACGGCTTCAGGTGGCCGCGCTTTGCCATCGCACGGGCAAGCGCGGAAAAGAGGTGTTGCTGGTCACCAGTCGTGGCACCGGACGCTGGATCATCCCCAAAGGCTGGCCCATTCGCGGACTCGCTTCCTCTGAGGCCGCAATGCAGGAGGCTTGGGAAGAGGCGGGGGTCAAAGGCGATACGCCGCAGGATCAGGCCATCGGCACCTACAGCTACGACAAATGGTCCAACAGCGGCCTTCCGGTCCCGGTTGAGGCGCTGGTCTATTCGGTCGAGGTCGACAGTCTGGCGCAGGATTTCCCCGAGGCGCACCAGCGCCGCCGCCGCTGGGCCACGCCAGCCGAAGCGGCGACGTTGGTGGACGAGCCCGAGCTGAAGTCTATTTTCAGGAACATCGACAGCTAAAGGTGTTGCGCTGCGTCATTCGGGATTGATCTGTTGCCTTGATGGTGTATGGCGTGCCCCTGTCAAAAGGGGAGGGTCCTATGACCGAAAATAACAGTGGCGATGCCCGCCATCTGGAAACGCTGGATCGCGATCTGGCGCGCTATTCAACCCTGGAAGTCGCCACGCAGTATATCTCACGGCCCATTGTCGGTCCGGGGATCGCGCTGGTGTTCATCGTGCTCGCGGGTCTGGTGTCGGCGATCATGTTCGGACAGACCAACAACGCGATGATCGTCGTCGTGGCCGCCTGTTTCGGGGCCTATATGGCGCTGAACATCGGCGCCAATGACGTGGCCAACAACATGGGGCCCGCCGTGGGCGCCAATGCCTTGACCATGGGCGGTGCCATTGCAATTGCCGTTATCTTTGAAAGTGCCGGGGCCTTGCTGGCCGGGGGCGACGTGGTCTCGACCATCGCCAAGGGGATCATCGCGCCCGAAGCCATCGGCACGGCCGAGACCTTCATCTGGGCGATGATGGCCGCGCTTTTGTCGGCGGCGCTCTGGGTCAATCTTGCCACTTTCGTGGGCGCGCCCGTGTCGACCACCCATTCGGTCGTCGGCGGCGTGATGGGCGCTGGCATCGCCGCTGCGGGCTTCGGTGCTGTGACATGGGGCACCATGTCGGCGATCGCGGCCTCTTGGGTGATTTCGCCCCTGCTGGGCGGGATCGTGGCGGCCTTCTTTCTGTTCATCATCAAGAACCGGATCATCTACCGCGACGACAAGATCGCCGCCGCCCGTGTCTGGGTGCCCATTCTGGTGGGGGTCATGGCCGGGGCTTTCGGCGCCTATCTCGCGCTCAAGGGCCTCAAGAAAATCATCAAGATCGACCTGCCCGTTGCCCTGTTGATCGGCCTTGGCATCGCTGTGGTTGTCTGGGCGGTGATGATCCCGGTGATCCGCAAGCAAAGCGAAGGGCTGGAGAATCGGAACAAATCGCTCAAGGTGCTGTTCGGCATTCCGCTGGTCGTCTCTGCGGCGCTGCTCTCCTTCGCCCACGGAGCCAATGACGTGGCCAACGCCGTGGGCCCCTTGGCCGCCATCGTGCAGGTGTCGCAGTCCGGCGATTTCACCAGCGCGTTCTCGATCCCGATCTGGGTCATGGTGATCGGCGCTTTCGGCATCTCGTTCGGGCTGTTCCTGTTCGGGCCGAAACTGATCCGCATGGTCGGCAGCCAGATCACCAAGCTGAACCCGATGCGCGCCTATTGCGTGGCGCTGTCGGCGGCGATCACGGTCATCATCGCAAGCTGGCTGGGCCTGCCCGTAAGCTCGACCCACATCGCCGTGGGCGGCGTCTTCGGGGTCGGCTTCTACCGCGAATGGGACGCCGAGCGGCGGTTGCGCAATGCGCGCGCCGCAATGCCCGACCGTCCGGTCTATTCCGCCGAGGAACGCCAGCGCCGCAAGCTGGTGCGCCGCTCGCACGTGCTGACGATCCTCGCGGCCTGGGTGATCACGGTGCCGGCGGCGGCGATCCTCTCGGGTGTGATCTTCCTTGGCCTGAACACGCTGCTCGGCTGACACCCGCTGCATTTGCAATGACAAAGGCCGCACCTTCGGGCGCGGCCTTTTCTTTGGCCAAGCGTCCAGACGCCCGCGCCACACCACTCGCCAACGAAAAACGCCGCCCCCGAGGGAGCGGCGTTTGCTGTTGCGAAAGCTGCGTGGCTTAGAAGCCCAGACCTTCGTATTTCTTCTTGAACTTGGAGACGCGGCCGCCGGTGTCCATCAGACGCGAGCTGCCGCCGGTCCATGCGGGGTGCACGGAGGGATCGATGTCGAGCGCAAGCTGGTCGCCCTCGGAGCCCCAGGTGGAGCGCATCTTCACGACATCGCCGTTCGTCATCTTGACGTCGATGAAGTGGTAGTCGGGGTGAATGTCTTTTTTCATGAACCCAATCCTTATGCGTCTGCGCCGCTGGACAGCGGACGATAGTTGGTCTGTTCGGCGATACGCGCGGACTTGCCCCGGCGCGAGCGCAGGTAATACAGCTTGGCACGACGGACGCGGCCACGGCGTACGACGGTGATGCTGTCGATGTTGGTGGAGTGCAGCGGGAACACACGTTCCACACCTTCACCAAAGGAAATCTTGCGAACGGTGAAAGAGCCGGCGATGCCCTTGCCGTTCTTGCGGGAAATGCAGACACCTTCGTAGTTCTGCACACGGGTGCGGGTGCCCTCGGTCACGCGGAAGCCCACGCGCAGGGTGTCACCGGCTTTGAAGTCTGGGATATCCTTGCCCAGTTCGGCGATCTGTTCCGCCTCGAGTTGTGCGATCAAGTCCATTGACCGTCTCCTATTTTGACGCGCGGTTGACCCGCGGATGTGATCGGCTGCCAGAGCTTCGGTCTTCAACGGGTCGATCCCGAACCTGTTCGGAACGGTCGCCCACCGGAGAATTTCACGGCCTTGCTATGCTGCCGGGCGGGTTCGCGGTGAAGAGGTCGCGGCCAATACCAGACAGGTCCGAACGACTCATTCCAGCCGCGGACAGGCGAGGTATAGGCGCGCGGGCCCTGTGTGGCAAGGGGGAACCGGCGCGGATTGACACGGGCCCGGGCGCGTCCGGCCGCGGGTAACCGATCGTTCACGTTTGTCGGCTATCACATGCGCACAACCAACGGATATCACCATGAAATATCGAGCACAACGCTACCCCACGCGCTTTCAGGTCACCCTTCGGGTGGGCGCCGTGGGCTTCAAGTCGACGATCACCAGCATCAGCGCCATGGGCGCGCGCATCACGCTGGACCAGCCGCTGGCCGTGGGGCAGGGCATTTCGCTGGATTATGCGGGCCAACGGGTGCCCGCCAAGGTCCGTTGGGT
The DNA here is from genome assembly GCF_003072065.1 of Thalassorhabdomicrobium marinisediminis. Classification (GTDB taxonomy): domain Bacteria; phylum Pseudomonadota; class Alphaproteobacteria; order Rhodobacterales; family Rhodobacteraceae; genus Octadecabacter; species Octadecabacter marinisediminis. Next base: position 136,948 of record NZ_QCYG01000003.1, on the reverse strand, counting down.
GCGCAACGCCGCCGCGGGCGTGACCTTCGATCGCGCCCTGCCCAAGGCCGAGCTTGAGCGTCTGCGTAGCGGTCTGCCCGGCATCGGCGCGCGCCCGTCCCACCGCGTGGGCTTTGCCGCCCTGCGTCACTGACGGGGCGCGTTCGGTGATCACGCAGGCAGGGGCGGCGCCACACGCTGCCCCTTGAAACCGGACCGGACCTGGGACAGATGTGTGCCACGCTTGTTGCCATATCATTTCAGGGGCCGTCCGGTGTCAGACAGAACTTTCATTCGCCACGTCGTCTTGTTCAGCGCCAAGGACAAGGCCGACATTGGCCGCATCCGCGAGGGTCTGTCGATGTTGGCCGACATTCCCCATTCCTCGCTGTTCGAGGTGGTCGAAAACTCCCGCGTTGACGCCTTCTCGGGGGAGATCGACGTGGTCGTCTATGCCGAGTTCAAGGATGATGCGGCGCTACAGGCCTACAAGGCGGATCCGATCTATCAACAGGCCATCGACCTCGTGCGGCCCTTGCGCGACAAGCGGATCGCTGCGGACTTTTGAGCGGCAGGGCGCCAGCGCGGGTCCGGTTTGACCGGGGACCGTCCGGGCAGGCGGAGGAGTTTCGCGCCCCGCACAGGATCATCCGCGCCGACCGCCCCGACGATGTAGAGGCGGCGTTCGACGCCCTGCAGGCCGCGCAGGCGGCGGGCAAATGGCTGGCGGGCTATCTGTCCTATGAATTCGGCTATCTGACGTCCTCCAAACTGCGCGACCTGTTGCCCGGGGACCGCGCCGTGCCGCTGCTGCATTTCGGGGTCTTCGACGGGCCCGAGGCCGTATCGGCCATGGACACCGGGCAGGGGGGTGGCCTGTCCGCTGCTGCCCCGGCCTGGGGGCGGGACCGCTACGGGCGCGCCTTCGACAAGGTCCATACCTATATCGGCGCGGGGGACATCTATCAGGTGAACCTGACATTCCCGCTTGCGGCACGGTCCGATGCCCCGCCCGAGGCGCTTTATGCCGCTTTGTGTCAGCGGCAACCTGTGCCCCACGGGGCATATGTCAGCCTTGATGAGGTGACGTTGCTTTCGCGCTCGCCTGAATTGTTCTTTTCCTTGACGGCGGGCGGTGTTCTCCAGACCCGCCCGATGAAGGGCACCGCGCCACGGGGCGCGACCCCGCAGGAGGATGACGCCCTGCGCGACGGGTTGCAGACCTCGGTCAAAAACCGCGCCGAGAACTTGATGATCGTGGACCTGTTGCGCAATGACATGAGCCGCGTGAGCGAGATCGGCAGCGTCAAGGTGCCAAAGCTGTTCGAGGTGGAACGCTTCGCCACCGTCCACCAGATGACCTCGACCATCACCTCGCGCTTGCGCCGGGACGTCTCGCTGCGCGATCTGTTCATGGCGCTCTTCCCCTGCGGCTCGGTCACCGGCGCGCCCAAGGTCCGCGCCATGCAGATCATTCACGAGGTCGAGGACACCCCCCGCGACGCCTATTGCGGCTCGGTCGGTTGGATCGCACCGGACGGCGCGATGGCGTTCAACGTGGCGATCCGCACGTTGATGATGCAGCCCGACGGGGCGGTGCGGCTGAACGTGGGCGGCGGGATCGTGTACGACAGCACCGCCGAAGATGAATATGATGAGGCTTTGCTGAAAGCGCGGTTCGCGGACCTGAGCTAGTGGAAATCTCGTGATTTCGGGATGACGCGGGCGTTGCGCGGATGCCCCCGGGTGCGGTTGGCGGCGCTGGGCAGGGGGCTGTTGACGTGGTCCGCCCGCGACAACTGCGTCTCGAGCCGGTCCGGTGTCAGCCGGTCCAGCGCGTCAGAGCGGTCGATAAGGTCCTCCGCCACCACGTGAATAACCTCTTCCGAGCGTTGCACCACGCCGCGCACATCCAGAATGCGCGCGCCCATGATGACCTTGCGATAGGCCTCCATCATCTTCGGCCAGACCACAAGGTTCGCGACCCCCGTCTCATCCTCGATGGTGATGAAACAGACCCCCTTGGCACTGCCCGGGCGTTGCCGGATCAGCACGATGCCCGCCAGCTTCACCTGCTGCCCATTGCGCGTTTGCTTTAGCGTGGCGGTGGGCAGGAACCCCTGCCGGTTCATGCTGCGGCGCAGGAAGGACATCGGGTGCGCCTTCAGCGACAGCCGCGTGGTCTGGTAGTCCGATACCACATGTTCACAAATAGGCATCTGCGGCAGATCGAACCGCACCTCCTCGCCCTCGTCCTTCTGGCCGGTGAACAACGGCAGGTCCGGCGCGTCGCGCAGCGCCCGCGCGTCCCAGAGCGCCTGCCGCCGGTCCAGCGTCATCGAGCGCACCGCATCCGCCGCCGCCAGCCTGCGGATCACCGCCACACCAAGATTGGCCCGGGTTTTCAAATCCTCCAGATCGGCAAACGGATGCGTCCGCGCGTCCATGATCCGCTGCGCCATTTCCTGGCGCACGCCATCCACTTGGCGCAACCCCAGCCGCACGGCGAAAACCCCCGGGGCCAGCGGCTCCAGCGTGTTGTCCCAGTCGGAATAATTCACGTCCGCCGCCCGCACGACGACCCCGTGTTCACGCACATCGCGCACGATCTGCGCCGGCGCGTAGAAGCCCATGGGCTGCGAGTTCAGCAAGGCCACGCAGAACACGTCCGGATAGTGATATTTGATCCAGCTCGAGACATAGACGAGGTGCGCGAAGCTGGCGGCATGACTTTCGGGGAAGCCATAGTAGCCGAACCCCTTGATCTGGTTGAAACAGCGGGCCGCGAACTCCGCGTCATAGCCCCGCGCGATCATCCGGCCCACCATCATATCCTCGAGCTTTTCGATCTGTCCCTTGGAGCGGAAGGTCGCCATTGCCTTGCGCAGCTGGTTCGCCTCGTTCGGGGTGAATTCGGCGGCGACCATGGCGATTTTCATGGCCTGTTCCTGAAAAATAGGCACGCCCTTGGTGCGGCCCAGCACCTTGCGCAGCTCATCCGGGTCATGGGGCGGCCCGGGGGAGGGGTATTCCTCCGGCTCGATGCCGCTGCGCCGTCGCAGATAGGGGTGCACCATGTCGCCCTGAATGGGGCCGGGGCGGACGATGGCAACCTGAATCACAAGGTCGTAGAAGGTCGTGGGTTTCAGCCGTGGCAGCATGTTCATCTGCGCCCGGCTTTCGATCTGGAACACGCCCAGACTGTCGCCGCGGCACAGCATGTCGTAAACCTTCGCGTCCTCCTGCTCGATGTTGGCGAGCGTATAGGTCTTGCCGTAATGCGCCTCGATCAGGTCGAACGCCTTGCGGATGCAGGTCAGCATCCCCAACGCCAGAATATCGACCTTGAGGATGCGCAATTCGTCGATGTCGTCCTTGTCCCATTCGATGAAACTGCGGTCGGGCATGGCGCCATTGCCGATGGGCACGGTTTCGGTCAACGCGCGTTCGGTCAGGATGAAGCCGCCCACGTGTTGCCCCAGATGGCGCGGCATGCCGATAAGCTGGTCGGCCAGCTTGATCGTCCGCGCCATGAGGGGGTCCGACAGATCCAGCCCGGCTTCGGCGGCCTCGCGCTCGCCCAACTCGCGCCCGTAGGAGCCCCAGATCGTCTTGGCCAGCGCCGATGTGATATCCTCGGACAGGCCCATGACCTTGCCTACCTCGCGGATCGCCATGCGCGGGCGGTAGTGGATCACCGTGGCGCAAAGCGCCGCGCGGTCGCGTCCGTATTTGTCATAGATGTGCTGGATCACCTCCTCGCGCCGCTCATGCTCGAAATCCACGTCGATGTCGGGCGGCTCCTTGCGCTCCTCGCTGATGAACCGCTCGAACAGCAGGTCGTTCTGGTCGGGGTCCACGGCGGTGATGCCCAGCACGTAACAGACGGCGGAGTTCGCCGCCGAGCCGCGCCCCTGACACAGGATCGGCGGGGTGCAATCGGTGCGGGCGAACTTGACGATCTGGTGAATGGTCAGGAAATACTGCGGGATATCGAGCTTTTCGATCATCCCCAGCTCTTTCTCCAAAGCCCCGCGCACCTTCTCCGGCACGCCGTGGGGATAGCGCCACTCCGCGCCTTTCCACGTGAGTTCGCACAGATACTCCTGCGCCGTGCGCCCCTCGGGCACGGTCTCGCTCGGGTATTCATAGGACAGCTCGCGCAGGTCGAAGCGGCAGGCATCGGCCACCTCGCGGGCGGCGCGGATCGCGTGGGGCCACGGGGCAAACAGGCGCTGCATCTCGGCGGGAGATTTCAGGTGCCGCTCGGCGTTGGCGTGCAGCAGAAACCCCGCCTTGGCGATGGTCGTCTTGTGCAGCACGCAGGTCATCACGTCCTGCAAGGGTCGCCGCTCGGGCGCGTGGTAATGCACGTCGTTGGTGGCCAGGATCGACAGCCCGTGCGCGCGGGTCAGCGCATCAAGCCGGTTGATCCGCGCCACATCATCGCCGCGATAAAGATAGCTGGCGGCGATGTGTTTCAGCGTCGGCAGAGCGCGGCGCAGACGGGGAAAGCCGGCTTCGAAATGCGCGACATGGGGGCCGGGGATGGCGATCAGCTGCACGCCCGCGCTGTGCTGCGCCAGATCGTCCAGCGTGATGTCGCAGACGCCCTTGGCCTGCCATGCGCCGTCAACCCCGTGCCTCTTGCCCTTGGACAGCAACCGGCAGAGCCGACCATACGCGTCCCGGTCCCGCGGATAGGCGAGGAATTCCTCACCGCTTACCAGCGCCAACCGGCAGCCGATCACCGGCCGCATGCAGGCTTTCAGCGCTTCGGAGTGCAGCCGCACGACGCCGGCCATGGTGTTGAGGTCCGCGCAGCCGATGGCGTCATAACCCTGCGCCCAGGCCATCTCCGCCAGATCGGCCGCATCCGAGGCCCCGCGCAGGAAGGAAAAGCAGGTCGCCAGCCCGAGCTCCACGAAGGGCGCGCGGGCGTTGGGGGTGAAACTCCCCTCATCCAGCGTGTGACGCGGATAATGGTTCTCGCTCTCAGGCATGGGACCGGCCCTTCATCTGACCCTTAAACTCCCGCCGGAGGCCCGACGGCAGCCAGCAAAGGCAACGTCTGAAAACAGGGCGGGCCCCTCTTGCTCGGCCAACAGGCCGAGCAGCGCCCGACCCTCCCCCCGGGAGGGCGCTTCGCACCCCCCCAGGGTCGGGCGCTGTCCTTGATGACCGCCGCTCATTCACCCGAAACACCCATGCACGAACCAGCGCGGATCACCGCCGCGCCCGTCCTCGTGCAGGCCTTCGCGGTAGAGCCAGATGCGCCGCCCGAACTGATCCTCAACCTTGAAATAATCCCGCAGCCGCGTGCCGGGACGGTCGGTCCACCATTCCGGCGCGATCCGCTCCGGCCCGGCATAGCGGGCCACGCGCAGGGTCTGCTTGCGCCAGACGAATTGCGCGGGCGGACCTTCGGGCACCGCATAGAGCACGCGCACCTCTTCGGGGTGGTCGAACAGGCGGATCGGGCGGTCCGTGCGGACCTCCACCGTGGGGCGTTCCAGCGTCGTCAGGGCGGTGCCCCGCGCCTCGGCCCGCTCGGGGACATGACTTTCGCGCAGCAGCGGGCGGGTAACGGCGCGCGGGCCGAAACGCGCGCTCAGCCGGTCGATCAGCCGGCTCAGGTGCAGCGCCTCGTCGCTGTTGCCGTCAAAGGCGTTCTGCACCAGCTCCAGCGGTTCCACCCCGCCCGCGGTGAGCGTGATCAGGTCGAAGCCGAAGCCGGGGTTGATCCGTTCGACCTTGTCGCGGAACAGGCCCAGCAGGTGGTCCGCATCGCGGGTGGGGGCCGAGGTCGCGACCTCGACCGTGCTCACGTCGCCATCGGTCTTGTAGACGGTCAGCAGCAGGCTGCGGCACCCCTGTCCGGTCTGGGTCAACCGGTCACAAAGATCCGCGCAGAGGTCGGGCAGATGGGCGGTCGGATCGAAGATCGGCTCGGGCAATTGGGTCTGCACATGGATGCGCGGCTTGGCGTCGACGCTGGCCACGGGTTCGGCGGTCTTGCCCAGCATCTGGTCCAGCCGCAGCACCGGATTGGCCTGCAGGGGCGCTTTCACGAAGCGTCGGGTCAGCGACAGGCGCGGCACGTCGATCACGTCGCCCACGGTTTTCAGCCCCAGCCGGCGCAGCAGCAGCACGGTCTCACCGTCCAGCCGCAGGGCGGGCACGGGCAGGGCGCCCAGTTTCCATGACACCTCGTCCGCGGCGCAGATCGACCGGACAGGCCCGAACCGTGCCAAGGCCCAGGCCGCGCCCCAGGTGGGGGCCACGGCCAGCCCGGCGGACAAGCCCAGGCGCGACAGTTGCGTCTCCATCTCGATCAGCATCGCGGCTTCTCCGCCCATGAGGTGGTCCGATCCCGTGGTGTCAAGGATCAGCCCGTCGTCGCCGTCGCGCACCGTCCAGGGGCACCAGCGCCGCGCCCAGAGCACCAGCCGGTCCAACGCGTGACGATCCCCCGCGATGTCGGCGTATTCGACCTTCAACTCGGGGCAGAGCGCGCGCATGTCGACCACCCGTGCCCCCGTCTGGATCCCGGCCAGCCGGGCGGTGCGGTTGGCCGCATGGATCACCGGCCCGTGGTGACCCTCACGGGCCAACACCAGCGGCACCTCATCCGGTGGCGCGCTCCCGTTGCGCTCCATCACCCGCTGCCAACGCTCCATCGCCAGATGCGGCAACACGATAGAGACGATCCGCCGTCCGGTCATGTTCCGCCACCCACTGCCCGGGCTTCAACCGGCGCGAGCGGAACAGATCCAGCGACCAGCGCGGCAGGCCGGGCGCCTGTGCATCGTGCGGATTGGGGGCCGAGGGGGCCGAGGCGATGCGCCAGCGGTCGCGCGCGGCGCTCAGGTTCGCGGCCCCCGCCCGGCGCACCAGCCAGCACGGCACCTGCGCCGCTTCGGAGCGCAGCGCCAGCCGTTTCGTGGCGGTGAAATCCAGCGCCGGCGGATCGCCCCAGACTTCGCCCACGACGGCCCTGAGCGCCCGGCAGCGCAGGCCTTCTTCCATTGCCCACAGCACATCCTGCGCCCGCGACAGATCGACCAGAATGATCGCAGGCGGCGCGGCGGCGCCCGTGGCCATGCCCGCCAAGTAGGGCCGCCCGGATTCCTTGCGCGACAGGCGGTCCTGCACCCAGAGCACCGGAGCCTCCTTGCGGGGCAGGCGCGCCAGCAGATAGCCCACCGCCGCCGCATCGGTGGCCGTGTCGGGAAAAACTTCCGACAGGGTCGGCGTGGCAGGATCGGGCTGTTGCGCCTGACCTGCGAGTTTTTCCTGAAGACGTACCGATCGCATACACGACTCACCCTGCGCTTTGTTCCTGTTTTGTTCTAACCTGAGTCGCGCCACAGGTCAAACCCGCCAAGGGGCGGTCCTGCGCGTTCCTTCGCCGGGGTTGTCCGCGAAAGACCCTATACAAAAGGGCTTCGCCGCGTTAGGTGCGGCGCTTGACGAGTCGTCCGGACCCCACGCGGGGGGATGATTCATTTTTGCAAAAGCACACAACAGATTTGGAACGGCCCTTGAAACAGACATTGGCAGACGCGCTTTCCGCGCGTGGATATGACACGCTGACCGCCGTGCAGGACGCGGTGAGCGATCCTGACACCACGGGCCGCGACATGCTGGTGTCGGCGCAGACCGGATCGGGCAAGACGTTGGGCTTCGGTCTGGCCATTGCGCCGACCATTCTGGGCGAGGGCGACGCATTCGACCGCGCCGGCGCCCCGCTGGCCCTGATCATCGCCCCCACGCGCGAACTGGCGATGCAGGTGAAACGCGAACTGGCATGGCTGTATGAAAAGGCCGGCGTGGTCATGGCCTCGACCGTGGGCGGCATGGACATGCGCGACGAACGCCGCGCGCTCGAGCGTGGGGCGCATATCGTCGTGGCCACCCCGGGCCGCCTGCGCGATCACATCATGCGCGGCTCGATCGACCTCTCGGCACTGAAGGCCGTCGTGCTGGACGAAGCGGATGAGATGCTTGACCTCGGCTTTCGCGAAGATCTTGAATTCATTCTTGAAAACGCACCCGAGGATCGCCAGACGCTGCTCTTCTCGGCGACGGTTCCAAAGGCCATCGCCAAGCTGGCCGAACGCTACCAGACCGACGCGCTGCGCATCGCCACCGCGAATGCCGCGACCCAGCACGCCGACATCGAATACCGCGCCCTGCGCGTGGGCCCGCGCGACGTGGAAAACGCCATCATCAACGTGCTGCGCTATTACGAAGCGCCAAACGCCATCGTCTTCTGCAACACCCGCGCGACCGTCAACCGGATGACGACGCGGCTGTCCAATCGCGGCTTCTCGGTCGTGGCGCTGTCGGGCGAATTGACGCAGTCCGAGCGCACCAACGCGCTGCAAGCCATGCGCGACGGCCGGGCGCGGGTCTGCGTGGCGACCGACGTCGCCGCGCGCGGCATCGACCTGCCGAACCTCGAGCTTGTGATCCACGCCGAATTGCCCACCGGATCGGACACCTTGCTGCACCGCTCGGGCCGCACGGGCCGGGCAGGGCGCAAGGGCATCTCGACCCTGATCGTGCCGCCCGCCGCCCGCAAGAAGGCCGACCGCCTGCTGGGCTGGGCGAAACTCTCGGCCGACTGGGGCGATGCGCCCTCGGCCGAAGAGGTGACCGCACGGGATGAGGAGCGGATGCTCGAGCAATTGGGCGACGCTGCCCCGCTTGAGGAAAGCGACGCGGGCATCGTCGGCAAGCTTACCGAGACCTATTCCGCCGAACAGATCGCCACCGCCTATCTGCGGCTCTACCGCGAACGCCACTCGGCCCCGGAGGAGCTGTCGCCCGCGGATGCTCCGGCGAAACCGCGCGAGGCGTTCGGCCCCTCGGTCTGGTTCGCCATTCCCGGTGGACGTGACGCCGAAGCAGAGCCGCGCCGCATCCTGCCGGTGGTCTGCAAGGCGGGCGATCTGTCGCGCGACGATATTGGCGCGATCCGCATCCAGAAAGATGCGTCATACGTGGAAATCCGCGAATCCGCCGTGCCGGGGTTCCTGTCGGCCATCGGGCCGGACATGACCCTTGAGAAGGGCATGAGCGTCACGCAACTGGCCCAGCCGCCCAAGCTTGAGCCGCGCGGCCCGCGCCCGGACAAGCCCCGGTTCGACAAGCCCCGGTTCGACAAGGGGAAATCCGATCGTCCCAAGCCCCATCGTGGATCGGACAAGCCCGACTGGAACGGCAACAGCGACGACGCCCCCCGTAACGTCCCCCGTGACGCCAAATCCGTCAAGCCCAAGACCAAGGGCACGACGACGCCCGTGGACTGGAACGACGCGCCGACGCCGAAGCCCAAAAAGCCCAAACCCGACGCCGCGCGTGCGGACGCACCTGCGTTCAAGAAAAAGCCCCGCCATGGGGGGAAAGCTCCGGCAGGTGACGGCGCGGTGGAACCCTACAAGCCGCGCAAGGCGGCGGCTGGTGATCCCTCAAAACGGGTGAGCCGTCCGGGCGATAAGCCGAAACACGGCGGCGCAAAGGGGCCGACACCGCCCCAGGGCAAGGCATCCAGCAAGAAGAACCGCGCGCGACAGGCGGCGGCCAAGGGTGCCGGTCCAAAGGGCGCGGGCGCCAAGGGTGGTCTGGGGCGGCCCACCGTGAAGAACAAGAAACCCGGCAAACCGCCCCGCGGTCAGAGCTGACCCCCCGAACCCCGGCGCGCGCAACCTGTCGCGGGCCGGGGCCTGGATCGCATCCCAATCCCCCATCATGACGCCGTTCACCCCCGTCCCCGGGGGGGGCGAGCTATTGCCAATCCCCGCCTTGGCATGAGTCCAGTTTCTACAAAAGATTTGACGCAACGCCCGCTGGCTCACTAGGTTGACGGCGCTAAAGCCTGGTTCCGAGACCGGAACAAAAAACAAGGTGACGCATCAACGATAACCAACAGGGGATCACCATGATCAAATCAACCACACGTGCCGTCGTTCTGGGTGCTGTCGCCGCCATGACCGGCTCAACGGCCATGGCCGATGGTCACGCCATCACCGTCGGCTATTTCCTCGAATGGCCGATGCCGTTCCAATACGCCAAGGTCAACGGCGACTACGAAGAGGCGCTGGGCATGGAGGTCAACTGGGTCTCCTTCGACACCGGCACCGCGATGTCGGCGGCCATGGCCTCAGGCGATGTGAACATGTCCGTCAGCCAGGGCGTGCCGCCTTTCGTGGTCGCGACCTCGGCCGGGCAGGATTTGCAGATCCTCGACGTGGCCGTGTCCTATGCGGACAACGACAACTGCGTCGTGCGCTCCGACCTCGAGATCGACAAGAATTCGGCCGAAGACCTTGCCGGGGCCAAGGTGGCCGTGCCGCTGGGCACCGCGGCGCATTACGGCTTCCTGCGCCAGATGGACCACTTCGGCGTCGATCTGACCTCGCTGGAAATCGTCGACATGTCGCCCCCCGATGGTGCGGCAGCGATTGCACAGGGCTCGGTCGACATGATGTGCGGCTGGGGCGGCTCGCTGCGCCGCGCGCTTGAACATGGCAACGTGCTGCTGACGGGCGACGAGAAAACCGAACTGGGCATTCTGGTCTTCGACGTGACCTCTGCCCCCACTGCCTGGGTGGCCGAGAATGAGGACACCGTCGCGAAGTTCCTTGCGGTGACCGCGGAAGCCAACGCCAAGTGGAACTCGGGCGAGCACACCGACGAGATGCTGTCGGTCATCGCGCAGGACGCGGGCATGGACCTTGAAGCCACGCGCGCCACGCTCGACACCTTCGTCTTCCCCCCGGTCGAAGAGCAACTGGGCGAAGCCTGGCTGGGCAGCGCCGCACCGTCCTTCCTGAAAGGGGTGGCGGACGTCTTCGTGGAATCCGGCTCCATCGACGCGGCCCTCGACAGCTATGAGGGCAACATCAACACCGGACCGCTGTCGAGCCTCGACATGTAAGACCACGCAGAAAAGGGCCGCCCGCATCCGCTACGCGGCCCTTTTCGACCAACCTATGCGACCCTGCATCCAACATTCCGACTGAAACAACGGGGGCCCAATGTCCGGATTGGTCATCGACGATATCTCCATGCGGTTCGATTTGCCGAACGGCACCTATGTGCAAGCCCTTCAGGATGTGACGCTCGACATCAAACCGGGCGAAATCATGAGCGTTCTGGGCCCTTCGGGGTGCGGCAAGACCACGCTTTTGAACATCGTTGCGGGGTTTCTGGCCCCCACGGGCGGCGAGACGCGGATCAACGGCCACGTGGTTGAAGGCCCCGACGCCGAGCGCGGCATGGTGTTCCAGCAAGGTGCGCTTTTCGAGTGGATGTCCGTGCGCGACAACGTGAGCTTTGGGCCCCGCATGGCCGGGCGGAAGAAATCCGACTACATGGGCAACGTCGACCATCTGCTCGACGTCGTCGGCCTGCAGGACTTCAAGGAAAAGATGGTCTATGAGCTGTCGGGCGGCATGCAGCAACGTGTGGCGCTGGCCCGATGTCTGGCCAATGACCCTGACGTGATCCTGATGGATGAGCCGCTGGGCGCGCTCGACGCGCTCACGCGTGAGAAGATGCAAAGTCTTGTGCTCAAGCTGTGGAAAGAGACCGGCAAGACGATCATCCTGATCACCCACTCGATCGACGAGGCGTTGCTTCTGGGCGAACGGGTACTGGTCATGGCCCCGCGCCCCGGCCGCATCCACAAGGAATACCGCCTGCCGTTTGCAGAGTTGGGCGTCAACGCCGACCTGCGCGAGGTCAAGGAACACCCAGACTACGCCCCCACACGTGAAGAAATCCTCACGATGATCTGGGACATGGAAGAAGAAATCATGGGTCGCACCGAGGGGGGCGCATAACGATGGCTGGACTTGTTAACCTTCTGTGCACCCGCGACCGTTTGGGTGTCACCACCACCGAGCTTCGCGCCACACCGGTTCCCGATGGACAAAGCGTCGGCGACGGGTTCACCCCGCCCGAAGGGTGTGAGATCGCCACCGGGTGGGAGACGTTCTCATACCAGTTCGGCACGCTCGGCACCGAGCTCTGGACCGAGACGCAAAACGTCTTTCTCGCTGCGATCAACGGGCTGCCCTACATCCTCGGCTATATCCTGCTGATCCTGATGTTCATGTTCGTCTGGCGGGCGATCAAGTCGTTCCTGACGCCGACGCGGGATTTCACCTCGCTCAAGACGGTGACCTTCGGGGATGAAAGCGCCGTGCGCTCCGAGACGGCGGCCTCGATCCTGTCGATCATCTTCATTTTCATCATCTGGGGCACGTTCACCGGATCCTCGCTGATCCCGTCGTTCCTGCACTTGCCGGGGCCCTTCACCGGACAGGAGAGTTTCACCTACACCGTTGAGGACGCCGACGGAAACCGCGACGATGCAGTGGTCTTCGTCAACGTGCTGGACGCCGGCGAAGTGGGCGAACCGGCCGAGATCGACCCCGGCGACGGCTTTGCCAAGAACGACCAGACCGAGATCACGGTCTATCGCAGCGAAATCGTGTCCTGGGACCGCAACGACGACGTGAACCGCCGCGACGATGGTGCACGGATCGTGGCCATCAATGGGCAGGAATTCGAGTTCGACGCCAGTCTGGTGGATGAGGATGGCAATCTGCTGCAGCGCGCGCCGTCCTTCAACTTGGACTTCGCGCGGGTGGCGATCACCGACCGCGGCACCATCAACGTCACCCCCAATCAGGGCTGGCAGATGCAACCGCTGTATCTGCCCGCGCCCGAAGTGGTCTGGGCGCGGTTCATCGACGTGGCGAAATACGGCTACCAGAACGTCTATCTCACCGTTCACCTCGGGTTTTCGTTGTTCCGCGTGATCGTGGGCTTCCTGCTGGGCGCGGCGGTGGGCATTCCGTTGGGTTATGCCATGGGGCTAAGCAACTGGTTCCGCGGCTGGTTCGATCCGATCGTCGAATTCATGCGCCCGGTGCCGCCGCTGGCGCTGATCCCGTTGGTGATCATCTGGTTCGGCATCGGCGAAGTGGGCAAGATCTTTCTGCTGTTTCTTGCCGCGCTCTGGATCATGGCCATCGCGGCGCGGTCGGGGGTGTCCGGCGTGCGGATCACCAAGGTTCACGCGGCCTATTCGCTGGGCGCGTCGCGCTGGCAAATCCTGCGGCACGTGATCATCCCCAACAGCCTGCCGGAAATCTTCACCGGCGCGCGGGTCGCCATGGGTGTCTGCTGGGGCACCGTGGTCGCCGCCGAACTGGTCGCCGCGGAAGAGGGGATCGGCAAGATGATCACCACCGCGTCGAAGTTCCAGAACACCGACATCATCCTGCTCGGCGTGATCATCATCGGCCTTGTGGGCTTCGGCATCGACATGCTGATGCGCTGGGGCGAGCGATACCTCGTGCCGTGGAAGGGCAAAGCTTAGTCCGGCCTCTGGCCGGCGAAAGGTCCAGTGGACCTTTCGTAAGCTTTGCGGGCGGAGCCCCGGGGTGTGCGTGCATCGCGACCAAGCTCGGCGGAAGGTCCAGTGGACCTTCCGTAGGCTTTGCGGGCGGAGCCCCGGGGCAAACGTGTATCGCGAGGAAAATGGCTTTGCGGGCGGAGCCCCGGGGCAAGCGTGCATCGCGACCAAGCTCGGCGAAAGGTCCAGTGGACCTTCCGTAGGCTTTGCGGGCGGAGCCCCGGGGCAAACGTGCATCGCGACGAAAAAAGCTCGCCCGCACAAAAAAGCCCGCCCGCATCTCAGCGGACGGGCCAAACCTTCAACGCCGGTCGATCACTCCCCGAGCTGGTCCGTGATCACCGACGTATGGGCACCCTCGGGCTCTTTCGAGATCACCGGGTCCGAGCCGCCAGCCAGCAGCGTGTCGACCGTCCGCTGGTAGGCGTCCACGTCCAGCGCGCCGGTGCTGCCGTTGGTCAGCTTGGCGACCTCGCTCATCATCCGGGCCTGTGCGGCTTCGGACTGGGCGCCGGTCTCATCGTTGTCCATCACGATCGACGCGGCCTCATCCACGTTCTCCTCGGCGTAGCGCCAGCCGCGCATGGAGGCGCGCACGAAACGCACCATCTTGTCGACGAACTCCGGATCCTCAAGGTTCTCTTCCAGCACGTAAAGCCCGTCTTCCAGCGTCGCGACGCCCTGATCCTCATACAGGAAGGTCACCAGCTCATCCGGGTTCACGCCCGCATCCAGCAGTTGGCCGTATTCGTTGTAGGTCATGGTCGAGATGCAATCCGCTTGACGCTGCAACAGCGGGTCGACGTTGAACCCCTGTTTGAGGACCGTCACGCCCTCTTCTCCGCCATCGGTGGGAATGCCCGCCTGACTCATCCAGCTCAGGAAGGGATATTCATTGCCGAAGAACCACACGCCGATGGTCTTGCCGCGGAAATCCTCGACGGATTCGATGCCGGTGTCCTTCCAGCAGGTCAGCATCAGGCCCGACGCGCCGTAAGGCTGGGCGATGTTGACCACCGGCAACCCCTTTTCCCGCGCGGCCAGCGCGGGCGGCATCCAGTCGATCATCACATCCGCGCCGCCACCGGCCAACACCTGCGGCGGGGCGATGTCCGGACCGCCGGGCAGGATCGTGACGTCAAGCCCTTCTTCTTGGTAAAAGCCCTTATCCAGCGCCACGTAGTAGCCCGCGAACTGCGACTGCACGACCCATTTGGTCTGCAGCGTCACCTCGTCCGCCTGCGCGCCGGTGACGGTCGTGCCCGCCACCCCCGCGGCCAGCGCCGTGATTTTTAGAATGTTCTTCATCTTGACCTCCAATGTCAGGGTTGTGGTGCTTCGGTTGTCCGAAGTCTTGGTTTTATCGCTGTGACGGGTGCCAGAAGGTCACCCGCTTTTCGATCAGGGACATGATCCCATAAAACGCCGATCCCGCAAGCGCGGCGACGACGATCTCGGCCCAGACAAGATCAAGCGCCAGTTGCCCGACCGAGGTCGAGATGCGAAAGCCCATGCCCACGGTGGGTGAGCCGAAGAATTCCGCCACGATAGCACCAATCAGCGCGAGCGTGGTGGCGATCTTCAAGCCGTTGAAGATGAAGGGCAAAGCGGCCGGAAGGCGCAGTTTAAACAGCGTCGGCCAATAGCCCGCGCCATAGGTCCGCATCAGGTCGCGCTGCATCGCGCTGGTGTCTTTCAGGCCGGCGACCGTGTTCACGAGGATCGGGAAGAACACCATGACGCCCACCACGGCGGCCTTGGATTCCCAGTCGCTGCCCAGCCATTTGACGAAGATCGGCGCGGTGCCGACAATGGGCAGGGCCGCCATAAAAGCGCCCACGGGCAGGATGCCGCGCGTCAGGAACGGGCTGCGATCCGCCAGAAGGGCCACGGCAAAGGCGGCCAGCGCGCCGATCACATAGCCCGACATGGCCCCCTTGATGATCGTCTGTTCAAAGTCGGCCCAGAGCAGCGGCAGCGACTCCATGAACCGCACCGCGATGGCCGAGGGCGGCGGCAGGATCACCGCGCTCACCCCCAGCATCCGCACCAGCAATTCCCAGATCACCAGCACCGTGATGCCGAAAAGCGTCGGGATCAACAGACCGTAAAGCCGCGTGTCGCCGCGCGCGGAATGGGCGAGTTTTGTGTTGAGCCACCAGCCGATCAGCCAGATCGCCAAGGCTATGGACCATGCCATCATACCGCGGCCTCCGCCATGCCCATGCGCCGCAGGGTGCGCCGTTCCAGCCAGCTCAGCAAGCCGACCATCAGCGCCGCCGTGATCGCCGCGCCGAACAGCGCAGCCCAGGTCACCAGCGGTTGCCCGTATTGATCGCCCACCAGCATGCGCGCCCCGAAGCCGGCGCGCGCTCCGGTCGGCAGCTCGCCCACGATGGCCCCCACCAGCGCGGCGGAAATGCCGATCTTGAGCGAGGCGAATAGATAGGGCATCGACGCCGGCAGCCGCAGCTTCCAGAACCCCTGATTGGCGCTGGCGTTGTAGGTCCGCAGCAGGTCAAGCTGCATCCCGTCCGGTGAGCGCAGCCCTTTGACCATGCCCACCACCACCGGAAAGAACGACAGATAGGCCGAGATGATCGACTTGGGCAGCAGCCCCTGAATGCCGATGGCCCCCAGCATGACGATGATCATCGGCGCCAGCGCCAGAATGGGAATGGTTTGCGAGGTGATCGCCCAGGGCATCACCGACTTGTCCATCGTCCGGTTGTAGACGATCCCGACCGCCAGCAGAATGCCCAGCGTCGTGCCGATCACAAAGCCCACCAACGTCGCCGAGAGTGTGACCCAGCCGTGATACACCAGCGACCGGCGCGAGGTCGGCGCCTTGGTGAACACCGTCTCGTAAAGCTCGACCGCCACCTGATGCGGAGAGGGCAGGCGCGGCCGGTCCTGCACATAGGTCAACGGGATGATCTGCGGGTTCTTCAGCGCCAACATCAGCCCCGACACGTCCTGCCGGTCAGCCGGAGCCTCGGGTGTCAGCACCATGCCGCCGCGCTGGGCCTGATCCGCGGTCAGATGCGCGTTCATCGGGATCACGGCGAGTGCCCAGACCGCAAGGATGAACCCCACGATGCTGAGCGGCGGGATGAGGTTGCGCAGCCTAGTCATCGCTGTGCCCGGCCCGCAGCCCGTCGCGCACACGGTGGGCGATCTCGATGAACTCCGGCGTATCGCGAATGTCGAGGGGGCGTTCTTTCGGCAGCGGGCTGTCGATCACATCGGCGATGCGGCCCGGACGCGGCGACATCACGACGATCTTGGTGGAGAGATACACCGCCTCGGGGATCGAATGGGTAACGAAGCCGATGGTCTTTTCCGTCCGTGCCCAGAGCTTGAGCAATTGCTCGTTGAGGTGGTCGCGCACGATCTCGTCCAACGCGCCGAAGGGTTCGTCCATCAGCAGAATGTCAGCATCAAACGCCAGCGCACGTGCAATGCTCGCCCGCTGCTGCATCCCGCCGGACAGTTGCCACGGGAACTTCTTCTCGAACCCCGCCAGATCGACCAGCTCCAGCACCCGGCCCACGCGCTCGGCCTGCTCGACCTTGGAAAAGCCCATGATCTCGAGCGGCAGGCGAATATTCCCGCCAATCGTGCGCCAGGGATAAAGCCCCGCCGCCTGAAAAACGTAGCCATAGGCACGGGCACGTCGCGCCTCGTCCGGGGTCATCCCGTTGACGGAAATCTCCCCCGCCGTTGGCGTCTCCAACCCCGCGATGCAGCGCAGAAAGGTCGTCTTGCCGCAGCCCGAAGGCCCGATAAAGCTGACGAAATCGCCCTTGTTGATGTCAAGGTTCACGTCCTTCAGCGCATGAATCGGACCGTCATTGGTCTCAAACGTGAGGTCCAGATGGCGGGCGGTTATGACCGGGGCAGTCACCGCGACTTATACCCCCGTCGCCGGAATGCCAGAACGTTGCACGGGGCGCGGCGCGGTGAGGTCTTTCCATTTGGTGAGCGCCTGATTGGTCATGCCGTTGCCTTCGCGTTTCACGAACTTGCCGTGGCCCTCTTGCGTGCGGATGTCACCGTCATGCACCGCCACATGGCCGCGCGTCAGGGTGAAACGGGGCAGGCCCTTGACCTTCTTGCCCTCGAAGACGTTGTAATCAATGGCCGATTGCTGCGCCTTCGCGGTAATCGTCTTTTCCTTCGCAGGATCCCAGACCACGATATCCGCATCCGCACCGACCAGAATGGCCCCCTTCTTGGGGTAGCAGTTGAGGATCTTCGCGATGTTGGTTGAGGTGACGGCGACGAATTCGTTGGGTGTCAGCCGCCCGGTCTCGACCCCGTGGGTCCAGAGCATCGGCATCCGGTCCTCAAGCCCGCCGGTGCCATTGGGAATCTTGGTGAAATCGTCCACGCCGTAGCGTTTCTGCTCGGTGGTAAAGGCGCAATGGTCCGTGGCGACGACGCTCAGGGACCCGCTTTGCAGACCGGCCCACAGGCTGTCCTGATGCTTCTTGTTGCGGAACGGGGGCGACATGACGCGGCGGGCGGCGTGGTCCCAATCGGTGTTGAAATACTCGCTCTCGTCCAGCGTCAGGTGCTGGATCAAGGGCTCGCCCCAGACGCGCTTGCCTTGCTGGCGCGCGCGGCGGATCGCTTCGTGGCTTTCCTCGCAGGACGTGTGCACCACATAAAGCGGCACGCCCGCCATGTCGGCAATCATGATCGCGCGGTTCGTGGCCTCGCCCTCAACCTGTGAGGGGCGCGAATAGGCGTGCGCCTCGGGTCCTGTATTGCCGTCCGCCAGCAATTTGGCAGACAGTTCCGCCACAACATCGCCGTTCTCGGCATGCACCATGGCAATCCCGCCCAACTCGGCCAGCCGGTTGAAACTGCTGAACATTTCATCATCGTTCACCATCAGCGCACCCTTGTAGGCCAAGAAGTGCTTGAACGTGTTGATGCCGCGATCCTGAATGACGGTCTTCATGTCGTCGAAGACCTGCTCCCCCCACCAGGTCACCGCCATATGGAAGGAATAATCGCAGTTCGCGCGGGTCGATTTGTTGTCCCACCGCTTGATTGCATCCAGTAGGCTCTCGCCCTGGTTGGGCAGACAGAAATCCACCACCATCGTGGTGCCTCCCGCGAGTCCCGCCCGTGTGCCGCTCTCGAAATCATCGGTCGAGTAGGTCCCCATGAACGGCATTTCCAGATGCACATGGGGGTCGATGCCGCCGGGCATGACGTAGCAATCCGTGGCGTCCAACTCTTCATCGCCCTTCAGGTTGGGCCCGATCTCGGTGATCACGCCATCCTCGATCAACACGTCCGCCTTATAGGTCAAATCGTGGGTCACGATGGTTCCGTTCTTGATGACCTTGCTCATCCCTTGTCTCCCTTTATTCATCTGACCCGAAAACTCCGGGGGGTCGCCTTTGGCGACGGGGGCAGAGCCCCCTCAACCGGTTCAACCGGGCACGATCTCCGCCGTCTCCAGCACCGCATGCAGCAGCACGTCCGCGCCGGCTGCGGCCCACTCTTGGCTGATCTCTTCCGCTTCGTGGTGGCTCAATCCGTCCACGCAGGGGCACATGATCATCGCCGTGGGATACAGATCATTGATCCAGCAGGCATCGTGCCCCGCGCCCGAGACGATATCCATATGGCTGTAGCCCAGCCGTTCGGCGGCGTTGCGCACGGCGCGCACGCAGCCCTCATCGAAGGCGGGCGGGTCGAATTGGCCGACGATCTCGCTCGAGAACTCAAGCCCGATCTCTTCGCACAGGCCGGGGGCGCGGGCGTTGAACTCCTCCACCATGGCGTTGAGTTTGTCTAGAAGATGCGTGCGCATGTCGACCGTGAAGACCACCTTGCCGGGGATCACGTTTCGGCTGTTGGGATAGACGTCGATGTGCCCGATGGCGCCCACCGCGTTGGGCTGGTTCTTCATCGCGATCTCGTGCACCAGCTCGGTCACCCGTGCCAGGCCCCGC
Organism: Thalassorhabdomicrobium marinisediminis; assembly: GCF_003072065.1. GTDB lineage: Bacteria > Pseudomonadota > Alphaproteobacteria > Rhodobacterales > Rhodobacteraceae > Octadecabacter > Octadecabacter marinisediminis. The sequence goes on along the minus strand of NZ_QCYG01000003.1, from coordinate 117,559 downwards.
CCCGCGTTCTTGCGCATATGCATGGGCGTCGATCCGGTGTGGCTTTCCTTGCCAGTCACCGTGCATTCGATCCAGCGCAGGCCCTGCCCGTGGGTGACGACGCCAATATCCTTATCCTCGGCCTCCAGAATGGGGCCCTGTTCGATGTGCAACTCGAAAAAGGCGTGCATCTTGCGGTCGCCGACCTTCTCGTCGCCCTTCCAGCCGATCCGCTCCAACTCGTCACCGAACTTCTTGCCCTTGGCATCCTCGCGGTCATAGGCCCACTGCAGTTCGTGCTTGCCCGCGAAAACCCCCGAGGCGAGCATGGCGGGTGCGAAGCGGGTGCCTTCCTCATTGGTCCAGTTGGTGACCACGATCGGGTGCTTGGTCTTGATGTCGAGGTCGTTCATCGTGCGGATGATTTCCAGCCCGCCCAGAACCCCGAGCACACCGTCATACTTGCCGCCCGTGGGTTGGGTGTCGAGGTGGCTGCCCACATAGACGGGCAGGGCGTCGGGGTCCGTGCCTTCGCGCCGGGCGAACATGTTGCCAATCTCGTCCACGCCCATGGTGCAGCCCGCAGCTTCGCACCATTTTTGGAACAGGTGCCGGCCTTCGCTGTCCTCATCCGTCAACGTCTGGCGGTTGTTGCCGCCGGCCACTCCGGGGCCGATCTTGGCCATCTCCATCAGGCTGTCCCACAGCCGTGCGCCGTTGATTTTCAGATTCTCGCCCATTGCCGGTGTCGCGTCCGCCATGCAGTCCCCCCTTTGACCGACCCCTCCCCGGGCTGGTCCTTGCGATATTTGACCAACTGGTCAAAGGCACGCTAACACGGGTCCGGAACCAGTCAAGGATTTTGCTTACGCTTTCCCGCCGCAGCGTTTAAGGACAGCGCCAATTGACGCAGCCGAGACCGGAACACGTCCCATGCCCAAGGCCGACACACGGATACAAAAGAAGAATCAGGCGGCGATTCTGTCGGCCGCGCTTGTTGTCTTTTCCCAGTTCGGGTTTCGCGGCTCGACCCTTGATCAGGTCGCGGACGAGGCGGGCCTGTCCAAGCCGAACCTGCTGTATTATTTCCCCTCGAAAGAGGCGATCTACACCACGTTGCTGGCGCGGCTTCTGGAAAACTGGCTTGAGCCGCTCAAGAACATCAAGGCCGATGGCGACCCGGTTGAGGAGCTTCTGGCCTATGCCACCCACAAGCTCGAGATGTCGCAGCATTTCCCCCGCGAAAGCCGCCTGTTCGCGAACGAGATCATTCAGGGCGCGCCGCGCATCGGTGAGGTCTTGCGCGGAGAGCTGCGCGAACTGCTCGGCGAGTTGGCTATTGTGATCAACGGCTGGGCAGAGGCCGGGAAAATCCGGCCCGTCGATCCCTATCACCTGATCTTTTCGATCTGGGCCGTGACACAGCACTACGCGGATTTCGACGTGCAGGTGCGCGCGATCCTAGGCGACGCGGACCCGTTCGAGGGCGCCCATGCGCATATCGAAGCGATGCTGCGCGCGCTTCTGACCCCGGCCGGCTCAAACCCGTAGCCCGACAAAAATTGGGCCGATGCGACGCACCGGCCCAGTCGCAGGGAATAACAGTGAACGTTTATTCCGCAGCGGTCGCCGCCGGATTGTTCGGATGGGTCGTCCAGTTGGCGTACTCCGCCTGCACAACTTTGCCGGTGCGCGGGTCCACCGTGCCGGGTTCAAGGGCGACCATGGTGATGCAATCCTCCACCGGGCAGACGTCCACGCACAGGTTGCAGGCCACGCATTCCTCGTCGATGACGGTGAAGGTGCGGTCGTCGGACATGGCAATCGCCTGATGCGATGTATCCTCGCAGGCCGCAAAACAGCGCCCGCACGAGATGCACAGATCCTGATCAATCTGCGCCTTGGCGACGTAATTGAGGTTCAGATACTGCCAGTCGGTGGTGTTCGGCACCGCCGCGCCCATGAAGTCCTGAATGCTCGTGTGGCCCTTTTCGTCCATCCATTGCGACAGGCCAGAGATCATTTCCTGCACGATCTTGAAGCCATAGGTCATGGCCGCCGTGCAGACCTGCACGTTGCCGCAGCCCAGCGTGATGAACTCGGCCGCATCGCGCCAGGTTGTCACGCCGCCGATGCCCGAGATTGGCAGCCCGTGGGTCGCGGGGTTGCGCGCGATCTCTGAAACCATCGACATGGCGATGGGCTTTACTGCCGGCCCGCAATAGCCGCCGTGGGTGCCCTTGCCGTCGATCGACGGCTCCGGCGACATGGTGTCGAGGTTGACCGAGGTGATCGAGTTGATCGTGTTGATCAGGCTCACAGCATCCGCGCCGCCGCGCTTTGCCGCTTCCGCCGGTTTGCGGATGTCGGTGATGTTCGGCGTCAGCTTCACGATCACCGGCCTGGAGTAGTATTTCTTGCACCAGCGGGCGACCATCTCGATGTATTCGGGCACCTGTCCGACGGCCGCACCCATGCCGCGCTCGCTCATCCCGTGGGGGCAGCCGAAGTTCAGCTCGATCCCGTCGGCGCCGGTGTCCTCCACCAGCGGCAGAATGGCCTTCCACGCCTCTTCCTCGCAGGGCACCATGATCGACACGATGATCGCGCGGTCGGGGTAATCGGCCTTCACGCGCTTGATCTCTTCAAGGTTGGTGTAAAGGTCGCGGTCGGTGATCAGCTCGATGTTGTTGATCCCCAGAACCGTGCGATCCTTGCCGTAGATCACGCCATAGCGCGGCCCGTTGACGTTGACGACGGGCGGCCCTTCCGCGCCCAGCGTCTTCCAGACGACCCCGCCCCAGCCCGCCTCGAAGGCGCGGCGGACGTTGTATTCCTTGTCGGTGGGCGGGGCCGAGGCCAGCCAGAAGGGGTTGGGGCTCTTGATGCCCAGAAAGTCCGTTGTCAGATCAGCCATGTCATGCCTCTTTGGTTCGCGTTACCACCCCGCAGACGGGGCCATAGGTCAAAGTTACCGTTGCCCGATCACCACCTGTCCGGCGGAGTGATAGGCATCGTTCTGATAGGTCAGGATCGTCAGCGCGATCTCACCGTTGGAATAGGTCGACTCCATCGACAGGGCGGCCCAGGTCGGCGCGGGCGAGGAAGCCACGCGCAGCACGTGGCCGGCGTCGTGGAACAACACCCGTTCGAAGTGTGGCCCGGCGAGGATCGCATGGGCGCACACCGCGACACCGTTCGAGCAGGTCAGCGTGGTGTCGTAATCCACGCAAAGCTCCGGCGCGCCGTCGCGGTTCAGGTCCGTCAGTACACCGCGCACCGTGCCTGTGGCGGCGCGCAGGTCGTTGGGGTCCAGATCGACCGCGTTTGCGATGTTGATCCATTGCGCTGCGTTGACCTCCACCAGTGTGGTGCCGGTCATGTCACACTCGGCCAGGGCCACCCCGGGCAGAAGTGCTGCGCAAAGGATCGCGGCCGCCTTCATCCCTGCAGGCTCGCATGGATGTCCATCGCCGCATCGCGGCCTTCGGCAACGGCGGTCACCGTCAGGTCGTCCCCGCCCGACGCGCAATCGCCCCCGGCCCAGACCCCGACGCGGCTGGTGCGGCCGGTTTCGTTCACCGCGATCTTGCGGCCCTCAAGCGTCAGCCCCTCGTCGCTGTGCAGGGTTTGACCGATGGCGCGGAACACCTGATCGGCGGGCAGGCGGATCGTCTCTCCGGTGCCTTTAAGCGTGCCGCCCTCGGTGCTGGTGTATTCCAGCTCGATCTCGGCCGAGGTGCCGTTGCCGTGAATGGCGCGCGGCATCACGTTGAACAGCAATTTCACCCCGCTGGAGGCCGCAAGATCCTGTTCGTAGCGGCTGGCGCTCATGGCGTCGCGGCCCCGGCGATAGGCGATGGTCACATTGTCCGCGCCCAGCAGTTTCGACTGCACGGCGGCGTCCACGGCGGTCATGCCGCCGCCGATCACCACCACGTTGCGGCCCACAGGCAGGGCGGACAGATCATCGGACTGGCGCAGGGTGCGGATAAATGACACCGCATCCTCTACGCCGCCCTTGTCGTCGCCCTCGACCGAGAGGGCGTTCACGCCACCCAGGCCCATGCCAAGGAACACCGCCGAGAAATCCTTCTCGAGGTCGTCAAGCGCGATGTCGCGGCCCAGCACCATCTCGTTGCGGATCTCGATACCGCCGATGGAGCACAGCCACTCCGCCTCGCGGGCGGCGAAATCCTCTGTCGATTTATAGGCGGCGATGCCGTATTCGTTCAGGCCTCCGGGCTTGGGCATGGCGTCGAAGACCACCACATCATGGCCCAGAACCGCCAGACGGTGGGCGCAGGACAGCCCCGCCGGACCCGCACCCACCACCGCGATCTTGTGGCCGGTGGACGGCGCGCGGGTGAACGGCATCTCGCCCTTGGCCATCAATGTATCGGTGGCATAGCGCTGCAGGCGGCCGATCTCGACCGGCTTGCCTTCGGCCAGTTCGCGCACGCAGGCCTCTTCGCACAGATCCTCGGTCGGGCAGACACGGGCGCACATGCCACCCAGAATGTTCATGTCGAAAATGGTCTTGGCCGCCGCCTCGGGCGTGTCTGTCGCGATCTGGCGGATGAACAGCGGAATGTCGATGTCCGTGGGGCAGGCGGTGATGCAGGGCGCATCGTGGCAGAAGTAGCAGCGGTCGGCGGCCACCATGGCTTCATGGCGATCCAGCGGCGCATGCAGATCGGCGAAATTCTTGGCCAATTCGTCCGAGCCAAGGCGCTGGGCGGCGATTCCGGGGGTGTAAGGCGAATTCATAAGGACTCCGTCGTCAATCATGGCAATCACCTTTGCACAGTTTATTTTTTTATCAAACGGTAAAATTTTGAAATTTTGCGGGCAAGATTTTTGCTTATCTTTCAATGGACCGTGGCTGAAATTTCCGTAAGGTGGGGGCGAAATCATCCCAAATCAGACAGAAGTGAGACCGCCCATGACCGCCTATGCCATCGTTCAGATCGACGTTCACGACGCCGAGGAATACGCGAAATATGCCAAGCTTGCCGGCCCCGCCGTCGAGAAGTTCGGCGGTGAATTTTTGGCCCGTGGCGGTGAGACGGAAGTGATGGAAGGCACCAGCCGGGCGCGCAACGTGCTGATCAAGTTCCCCGACATGGAAACCGCGAAAGAGTTCTACAACTCGCCCGACTATCAAGAGGCGCTGGAATACGCGCTGCCGGTGGCGGACCGCGACTACAAGATCGTCCAAGGGGTCTGACCCGCCGTGCCGCGGGGCGCGCGCCCCGCGGTTTGACGAGAAGTAACTTCAAATTTAAGGCGATTTTGTCCGGTTGCCCTTGAGGGTAGGCTGAAACTCACTCAAAAAGGGCGGGTTATCCGGCCCCAAGATCAGGAGTTCGCGTGTCCCTCTTCCTTATCGTCGCCTTGCCATTTCTGGGCGCGTTGCTGCCCGGTTTGATGAATTCTGCCGGGCGTCAGGCCGTCGGCGGCGTGACGTTCATGGTCACCCTGACCGCTTTCGTGGGCCTGCTGACCAATCTGCCCGCCGTTTTGGCAGGCGAGGTCGTGCAGACCGGGTTCAACTGGATTCCCGCGCTGGGTCTGAACGTGACCCTGATGCTCGACGGGCTGGGCTTCTTCTTCGCGACGCTGATCCTGGGCATCGGCTTGCTGATCATCGCCTACGGGCGCTTCTACCTCTCGCGTGACGACAACATGGGTGAGTTCTTCACCTACCTGTTGTTGTTCCAGGGCGCGATGGTGGGGATCGTGCTGTCGGACAACATCTTGCTTTTGCTTATTTTCTGGGAGCTGACGTCACTCTCGTCTTTCCTGTTGATCGGCTATTGGAAGCATCTGGAGGCAGGGCGGCAGGGCGCGCGGATGGCGCTTGCGGTGACCGGCATGGGCGGGCTTGTGATGATCGCGGGGATGCTGATCCTTGGCAATATCGTGGGCTCTTACGACCTGAGCGTGATCCTGCAAGAGCGTGAGGCCATTCAGGCCGACCCGATGTATCTGCCCGCGCTGTTCCTGATCCTGATCGGGGCCTTCACCAAGTCCGCACAGTTCCCGTTCCACTTCTGGCTGCCCCACGCGATGGCCGCACCGACGCCTGTCTCGGCCTATCTGCACTCGGCCACGATGGTCAAAGCCGGGATCTTCCTGCTCGCCCGCACGTGGCCCGTCCTCTCGGGGACGCCGGAGTGGTTCTATATCGTGACCACCGCCGGTTTGGTGACGATGATCCTTGGCGCGGTGATCGCGCTGTTCAAACATGACCTCAAGGCGCTTCTGGCCTTCTCCACCGTGTCGCATCTGGGGTTGATCACCATGTTGCTGGGCACCGGCACCGCGTTCGGGGCCTTCGCGGCGGTGTTCCACATCCTAAACCATGCCACGTTCAAGGCGGCGCTTTTCATGTCCGCAGGGATCATCGATCACGAGACCGGGACCCGCGACATCCGCATCCTTGGCGGGCTGCGGCACCTGATGCCGATCACCTTCGTCATCGCCACGCTCGCAGCGCTGTCGATGGCGGGGATTCCGCTGCTCAACGGGTTCCTCTCGAAAGAGATGATGCTCGAAGAGATGGGCCACACCGCGCTCTTCGGGCCGGACTGGCTGGTGCCTGTGCTGGTGACCGTCGGCTCGCTTTTCTCGGCGGCCTATTGTTTCCGGCTGATCGCGCACACCTTCCTCGGGGGCAAGCGCGACCCCGAGAGCTACCCCGCCCAGCCCCATGATCCCGGCGCGGGCCTCTGGCTGCCGCCCGCGATCCTTGTGGTGCTGGTCGTGCTGATCGGCGTGGCACCGTTTCTGGTCGAGGATTTCGTCAAACTGGTCACGGCGTCGGTGCTGGGCATCGCGGCCGAGGTGCCCGATGCGCATATCAAGATCTGGCACGGGCTGGTGCCCGCGCTTTATATGTCGATCATCGCGGTGGTCGGCGGGCTGATCCTGCTGGCGCTGTTCCGGCCCCTGTCCCGCGCGTGGGAGGCCACCCCGCGCCCCGAGGCGAAGACCATCTTCGACGGCATCATCGCCGCTTTCGTTGCCCTGTCGCGCGGGCTGATCCATCCGTTGCACAACGGCGCGTTCACCCGCTACGCGATGATCTTCGGCGTCGCGGTGACGGCGGCCGGGTATCACGCCTGGACCACCGGCGTGCTGGGCGACGCGACCCGCACAGTGCAGCCGGCTGGCTGGGTCGAGATCGCGGGCTGGCTGATGCTGGTGATCGCGGCGGTGGGTCTGGCCTCGATGCATCACAACCGGCTGCTGGCGCTGATCCTGATCGGCATCGTCGGGCTGATCGTGTCCATCGGCTTCGTGTTCTTCAGCGCGCCCGACCTTGCGATGACGCAGATCACCGTCGAGGTGGTGACGATCATCCTGATGCTGCTGGCGCTCAACTTCCTGCCCAATCACACCCCGCTTGAGACCTCGTTCCTGCGGCGGGTGCGCGATGTGACCGTGGCCGGTGCGGCGGGGCTGGCGGCCATGGCGCTGTCCTATCACTACCTGCTGCGCGATGCGGTCACGACGCCGATTTCCGAATTTCACCTTGCCAATTCCTACAAGGGCGGCGGCGGCACCAACGTGGTGAACGTCATCCTTGTGGATTTCCGGGGCTTCGACACCTTTGGCGAGATCATCGTGCTGGGCATCGCCGCCCTGCTGATCTTTGCCCTGACCGAGGCGCTGCTGAACGGTCCGGTGCGGGCGCGTCTGCTCAACCGGGTGCCGGACAAGCCGCTCTCGGGCACCCAGCACCCGATGATGATGGTCGTGCTGACGCGGGTGATCTTCCCGGTGGTGCTGCTGGTGGGCTTCTACATCTTCCTGCGCGGCCACAACGAACCGGGCGGCGGCTTCATCGCGGGGCTGATCGTGTCCATCGGCGTGGTCATGCAATATATGGCCAGCGGCTTTGGTTGGGCCGAGGATCGCGTGCGCTTCCCCTATCACGGGGTGATCGGCGCGGGCGTGCTTGTCGCCGGGCTCACCGGGATCGGCGCGTGGTTCGTGGGCAAGCCCTTCCTGACCTCGGATTTCACCTATGTGCGCATTCCGCCGTTCGACAAATTCGAGCTTGCCACCGCCGCGCTGTTCGATCTGGGCGTGTTCCTTGCGGTGCTGGGCGCGGTGATGCTGTCGCTTGAAAGTTTCTCGCGTCTGGCCCGGCGGGCCCATGTGAAAGACAGCGAGAACCCGATGGATATTGACCCGTCGCGCACGAGCAACCAAAACCCCGCCGAAGTGGACATCAAAGGACCGGACACGCCGGTCGGGGAGGGTGCGTAGAATGGAAGTTCTGGTTGCCTCGGCGGTGGGGATCCTCACCTCTGCCGGATTTTACCTCGTGTTGCGGTTGCGCACCTTTCCGGTGATCCTTGGCATGTCGCTACTGACCTATGCGGTGAACGTGTTCCTGTTCGCCTCGGGCCAGTTGACCGTCGGCTCGGCGCCGATCCTGCGCGACGGGGTCGCGGCCTACGCCGACCCGTTGCCGCAGGCGCTTGTCCTGACCGCGATCGTGATCTCGTTCGGGATGACGGCTGTGGTCGTGATGATTGCGCTGGGCAGCTATCTGGGGGCCGATGACGATTTTGTCGACGATCTGGCGAACCCCGCCGATGCCCCTTCGGACGCGGAGGAGCGCCCGTGACCCATTGGCTGATCGCCCCCGTCGTGCTGCCGGCCATGCTGGCGCCCTTCATCGTGCTCGCCGCGCGGTTCCATATTGGCATCCAGCGGGTGTTTTCGGTCGCCGGTGTCGCCGCGCTGATCGCCATCGCCATTGCGCTGGCGTGGCAGACCGGCGACGGCACCATCCTGCTGTATCAGCTTGGCGACTGGGCCGCGCCCTTCGGCATCGTGCTGGTGGGCGACCGGCTGGCCACGCTGATGGTGCTGCTGACCGCCGTGCTTGCGCTTTTCGTGCTGCTCTACGCCATCGGCTCGAAATGGGACGAACGCGGGCGGCACTTCCACGCGTTGTTCCAGTTCCAGCTCATGGGGATCATGGGGGCCTTCCTGACGGGCGACGCCTTCAACTTGTTCGTGTTTTTCGAGGTGATGTTGATCGCCTCATACGGGTTGATGATCCACGGCGGCGGCAATGTGCGCCTGCGGGCGGGGGTGCAATATGTGCTCTACAACCTGCTGGCCTCGACCCTGTTTCTTTTCGCGCTCGGCTCGCTTTACGCCGAGACGGGGACGCTCAACATGGCCGATCTGGCGCAGCGCGTCGCCCTGATCGGAGAGGGCGGAACGGCGGGCATCCGCGTCGCTGCGGTCCTGCTGCTGCTGGTCTTCGCGATCAAGGCCGCGCTGGTGCCGCTGCATTTCTGGCTGCCCTCCAGCTACGCCGAAGCCCCCGGACCGGTGGCGGCTTTCTTCGCGATCATGACCAAGGTGGGCGCCTATGCGATCATCCGCGTCTATACGCTGATCTTCCCGCCCGAGCTGGACGCCACGGCGAACCTGTTCGATGTCTGGCTGATGCCCGTGGCGCTGCTGACGCTCGCGCTCGGGATGTTCGGCGTGCTGGCGGCGCGCAAGCTAGATCGGCTGGTGGCCTTCGCGGTGATCGGCTCCATGGGCATGGTGATGATCCCGGTGGCGCTGTTCACCCATGCGGGCCTGACGGCGGCGCTCTATTACATCGTGCATTCCACGCTGGTGGGCGGCGCGCTGTTCCTGCTGGTGGATCTGGTGCGCTACAGCCGCCCGCATCTGCACTTCACCACCACCGGCCCCGTGGCGGGCACCGCGCTGGTCTCGGGGCTGTTCTTCGTCGCCGCCATCGGCATGGTCGGCCTGCCGCCCCTGTCGGGCTTTCTTGGCAAGCTGCTGATCCTTGATGCCGCCCGCGATCATGGGCTGGCCACGGTGATCTGGGCTGTGGTTCTGGGCACCAGCCTGATCTCGCTCGTGGGGTTCGCCCGCGCTGGCAGCACCCTGTTCTGGAAAGCGCACAGCGTGACGCCGCCGGAAGAAGAGGGCGACGAAGCGCCCAAGGTGCCGCTGCCCAGCCGACTGACCTTCGTGGCCGTGGGCGGGCTGCTGGCGTTGCTTCTCGCCCATACGGTCTTTGCCGGTTTCGCCTATGACTATCTGTCCGCCACCGCCGATCAACTGCTGGCACCCGACGCCTATCTCTCGACCGTGCTCGAGACCGAGGGCAAGCTGAGCACCCCAACGGCAAAGGATCACTGACATGACCCGGCTGTTCAACTGGCTTTTCCCGCACCCCGTGATGACGCTGCTGCTGGCCGTGGTCTGGGTGATCCTGCAAAACAACGTGAGCGCCGGAATGGCGGTCTTTGGGCTGATCCTTGGCACGGTCATTCCGCGCGCTTTCGCCGCGTGGTGGCCAGACCGGCCCACGGGGTTCAAGCTGGGGCGGATGATCCTCTACGTATTCCTGGTGCTGTATGATATCGTCATCGCCAACGTGCAGGTGGCGTGGATCGTGCTGACCAAGCCGCGCAAGAAGCTGCGGCCGACGTGGATCAAGATCCCCCTCGATCTGCGCCAGCCTGAAGCGATCAGCGTGCTTGCCGGGACGATCACCCTGACGCCCGGCACCGTCTCGGCGGATATGTCGAGCCGCGGGCACTATCTTCTGGTGCATGTGCTGCACACCGACGATCCGGACGCCGTCCGCGATGACATCAAAACCCGTTACGAGGCCCGCCTGAAGGAGATTTTCGTATGATGCCTGCTGCCGACTTCCTCAGCTTCGCGCTGATGATCGCCTTTGGTGCGGTCGCGCTTTCGACGCTTATGGCGATGCTGCGCCTTGTGATCGGCCCCAGCACGGGCGACCGCATTCTGGCGCTGGACACGATGGTGGTGAACGCCATCGGTCTGATCGTGCTTCTGGGCATCGCGCAAAGCTCACGGCTGTATTTCGAGGCCGCGCTGATCATCGCCATGCTGGGCTTCGTCTCGACCGTGGCCTATGCGCGGTTCGTGCTGCGGGGGGACATCATCGAATGACCCTGAGCGAGTTCGGAACCTATGCGGTCGGCGTGTTCCTGTTGATCGGGGCCTTCTTCACCTTCGTCGGCGCCATCGGGCTGGTCAAACTGCCCGATCCGATGACCCGCCTGCACGCCCCCACCAAGGTCGGCACCATGGGCATCGGCGCGCTTCTGCTGGCCGCGATGAGCCATTCCTACGTCTTCCGCGACGGGTCCTTCCATGAGCTTCTGATCATGGCGTTCCTGTTTGTCACCGCGCCCATCTCGGCGAATTTCATCAGCAAGGTGAACATCCACCGCCGCGCGTGCGACACCCCGCCCAAGGTCAAGTCGGACGAGACGTGGTCAACGCTGGTCCAGCGCGACGAAGACGGAAACGTGATTTAGCGACGCGGCTCAAGCGGGTGACGCTTCGGCCCCTGCATCCAACAACAGGCTGCTCAGATCCGCCGCCGCCGCTTGCAGGTTCGGCAGGAACCGCGCCGCCTTGTCGGTGTCAAAGCGCAGGGTTGGCGCGTGGAACGAAAGCGTGGCGATCAGCCGCTTGTTGCGGTCCAGAACCGGCACAGCCAGCGCCACCATCCCGTCCATGAACTCTTCGGTGTCCAGCGAATAACCGCGCTGGCGCACGCGCGACACCTCTTCCAAAAGCGCCTCGGCCGAGGTGATCGTATGGGGCGTCTTGGCTTCGAACCGTTCCGACGCGGCATAGCGCGTCACATGGGACCGGGGCAGGGTGGACAGATACATCTTGCCCGACGCGGTGCAGTAGAAGGGCACCTTCGAGCCCACGGGCAACTGGATGCGCAGGGGCCATTCGGTCTCGACCCGCTCGAGATAGATCATCGCGTCGCGGTCGGGCAGAGAGATGTTGCAGGTCTCGCCGATGGTCTCGCTCAGCTTGCGCAGTACCGCCAGCCGCGCCGTGCGCACCCGCAAGGACGACAACACCCCCGTGGCCATGGTGCGGAACCGCGGACCGGGCGAATAGGTCCGCCCGTCCAGATCCCGCTCAAGAAAGCCTTCGGCCTCAAGCGTGGCGAAAAGACGGTGGATCGTGGGTTTCGGCAGGCCAAGACGGGCGTTCACGTCCGTCGGCGTCACCGGCACCCCGCCCTGGGCCACCTCTTCCAGCACGGCCAACAGCCGCAGGTTCGTCGGGATCGTTTCGGTGGGGCGGGGCTTTGTCATCGCGGGTCGGTCCAGTCACGGTCAATGGGTCGCCATTGATCGGACGAATGCCCCGCGCTGTCAAATTTCCCGTGGCGGAAAGTTTCGCATTTATTCCGCCCCATCCCATTGCACCTGCGGCCCTGTAGCCTAGCCTATGGTCTGCGCAAGAAAGGAAGTTCAAAATGAGTTACACGCCCCCCAAAGTCTGGACCTGGGATTCCGAGAATGGCGGCAAGTTCGCCAGCACCAACCGGCCGGTGTCGGGCCCGACCCACGACAAGGACCTGCCGGTGGGCAAGCACCCGTTGCAACTGCATTCGCTGGCCACGCCCAACGGCGTCAAGGTGACCGTGATGCTGGAAGAGCTTCTGGCCGCGGGCCATGCGGCGGACTACGACGCGTGGTTCATCGACATCGGGGAGGGGGACCAGTTCTCCAGCGGCTTCGTCGATCTGAACCCGAACTCGAAAATTCCCGCCCTGTTCGACAAATCCACCGGCGTGCGCGTTTTTGAAAGCGGCGCGATCCTGCTCTATCTGGCCGAGAAGTTCCGCGCCTTCCTGCCGCGCGACATCGAAGGCCGCACCGAGACGTTGAACTGGCTGTTCTGGCTGCAAGGTTCGGCCCCCTATCTGGGTGGCGGCTTCGGCCATTTCTACGCCTATGCGCCCGAGCCCATGGAATACCCGATCAACCGCTTCACGATGGAGGTCAAGCGCCAGCTCGACGTGCTCGACAAGCAGCTTGAGGATTACCGCTACATCGCGGGCGACACCTACACCATCGCCGACATGGCCGTGGCACCTTGGTATGGCTCACTGGTGAAGGGGCAGACCTACGACGCGGCCGAGTTCCTTGAGGCTGAGGGCTATGAGAACGTGCAGCGCTGGGCCGATGACGTGATGTCGCGCCCCGCCTATGTGCGCGGGCGCATGGTCAACCGCGCCAGCGGCGCGCCGCACGAGCAACTGCGCGAACGCCACGACGCAAGCGATTTCGACAGCGTGCCGAAAAAGCCCTAGCGCAACTTCACAGGGTTTCGGCGGGTTTGGCGAAGATCGACCAGCCCATTTCGTCGGCGATTCGTTTCGCCAAATAGATTGCGATCATCGGATTGCCCTTGGCGTTCAGCCCGGGCGTCCAGATCGCAATCGACGCCTGATAAGGCACCGAGATAAGCAACCCGCCCCCCACGCCGCTTTTGGCCGGCAGTCCCACCTCAAAGGCGAAATCGCCGGATTCGTTATAAAGCCCGCAGGTCAGCATCAGCGCGTTGATCCGCTGGATGCGATCCGCGCCAAGGGTGATGTTGGCGCAGGGCAGTTGCGCCAGCGTCGCCCCCGCGCGGGCCAACTGCCGCGTCGTCATCTCGATGGCGCATTGGTGGAAATAGGTGCCCAGAACCCGGTCCGGGTCTTCGGTCAAAATCCCGTTGTGGCGCAGGAAATTCGCAATCGCGGTGTTGCGAAAGCCGCTTTCCGTCTCGAGCCGCGCCACTTCGGCGTCGATCAGAATGCTTTCGTCACCCGCCATATCGCGGACGAATCGCACCAGCTCCGACAAGGTCTCGCGCGGCTCATACCCCTTCAGAAGCGCGCCGGTGGTGGCGATGGCACCGGCATTCTCGAACGGGTTGCGGGGGCGCCCCTCATTCGCCTCAAGCGCGGCGAGCGAGGCGAAATGCGTCCCCGAAGGTTCGCGCCCCACGATCTGCCACAACAGGTCGCCATAGCGCCCCATGGCCAGCGCCAGACTGAACACCTTTGAGATGCTCTGGATCGAGAAGGCCTTGCGGCTTTCCCCGGCGTTCACCATCGTGCCGTCGGGCAGGCAGACCGAGACCGCCGCCTGCCGCGGATCGACCTGCGCAAGGGGCGGGATGTAATCGGCACTGCGGCCCCAATCCTCGATCTCGCTCGCGTCGAGAAGGGCTTCGTCGATGATGTGGTGAAGGCGGGTGCTTAGCTCTGTCATTACGGCTCCACCTGTGGTGGTGGGCCCGAAAATCAAGGCCGGAACGGCTCAAGGGTGCTGCGCGCAAGGGGCGCACACCAATCGGCCCACATCACAGGCGCGCACGGCGCTACACATCATAAACCGGGGGGGGAATGGTGGAGCATAGCGGGATCGAACCGCTGACCTCCTGCATGCCATGCAGGCGCTCTCCCAGCTGAGCTAATGCCCCTTACCAAGGGTGTCGCGGGTCTGGTGTTGCTGTTGGAACAGCGTCCGCGACAAGCCGCTGTCTAGGCGGCGGCGCGGGCGAGATCAAGAGTAAAATCCCGCCCGAAACCGGAAAAATTAGGATTCATCATCCGGCGCTGCGACATCGGCGATTTCCTCAAGCGGAACGTCGTTGTCGTCGTCGTCATCTTCAAGCACATCGTCGCCCAGATCGGCTTCCACGTCCTCTTCATCGTCGAGAACCAGATCTTCCTCGTCCGCCTCGGCGGCCTTCGCCTTGTTCTGTGCATCGGCGGCATCGGCCTGCATCGTGCGGGTCTTGCCCGTCTCGACCTCGACCTCTTCGCCGGTGTAAGGGCTGATGATCGGCGAGGCGTTCAAATCGTAGAACCGCTTTCCGGTGGTTGGGCAGAGGCGCTTTGTGCCCCACTCTTCCTTTGGCATCTGTTCATCCTTCATATCATGGCAGCACGGGACTCGCCCGGGCTGGATCGGCGTCAATTGCCATAGCACCTTGGGCGTGTCAAAGACTATCGGCACCGGATTTTCGCGAAAGGCACACATGGGCGTTCTGATCCTCGATGGCAACCCCCCGGTGCAGGTGCAACTGCGCCGCTCCGCACGGGCGCGGCGGCTGTCCTTGCGCATCTCGCGGCTGGACGGGCGGGCGACACTGACGCTGCCCCCCCGCGTGCCCGAGCGCGAAGGCATGGCCTTCCTGCGCGACCGCGAAGACTGGTTGCGTCGCCATCTGGCCGACGTGGCCCCCGAACAGGTGCTCCGGCTGGGCGGCAGCGTGCTTTATCGGGGAGAGGCTTTGCCGCTGGTCGCGGGCGATGTGAAACGCGCGCGGCTGCAGGATGGCGCGTTGGTCCTGCCCGACGCGCCTGCGCTTGTGGGCAAACGGGTGGCCGCCTTTCTCAAGCTGCAAGCGCGGGATGCGCTGGCCGAGGCGTCGGACCGCTACGCCGCAGCCCTTGGGCGGCCCTACAGCCGGATCACCCTGCGCGACACCCGGTCGCGTTGGGGGTCCTGCACCTCGGCCGGCAACCTGATGTATTCGTGGCGGCTGATCATGGCCCCGCCCCGGGTGCTCGACTACGTCGCCGCCCATGAGGTCGCCCATCTTGCCCACATGGACCATTCCCCGCGCTTCTGGGCCGCGGTTGAGACCCTCTTCGGGCCCCATGCAGAGTGCCGCCAGTGGCTGCGCGACAATGGGTCCGCCCTGCACCGGGTGCGTTTCGATTGACCTTGCCGCGCTTCGTGATCACAAATAACCCATGTTGATCCAGACCAAAGCCAGTGACGGTCCCGGTGCGGCCCATGACCGTGTCTATCGCACCCTGCGCCAACGCATCATGCACGGGGAAATTCATCCCGGCGTGGCACTGACCCTGCGCGGGATCGGCAAGGATTTCGACGTCTCCATGACGCCCGCGCGGGAAGCCGTGCGGCGGCTGGTGGCCGAAGGCGCGCTGTTCTTGTCCTCGTCCGGGCGGGTCTCGACGCCGGAGCTGAGCAACGAGCGGATCGAGGAACTCGCCGCCCTGCGTGCCTTGCTTGAGCCGGAACTGGCCGCCCGCGCCTTGCCCCGCGCCCACATGGCCCTGATCGAGCGGCTGGAAGAGATCAACGCCCGCGTCGGCGGGGTGATCGCGCGGCAGGACGCGCCGGGCTACATCCGGCTGAACCTCGAATTTCACCGCACGCTTTATCTGCGCGCGCAGGCCCCCGCGATGCTCGCCATGGCCGAGACGATCTGGCTGCAACTGGGGCCGACGATGTCGAAACTCTATGGTCGCCTGCGCCGGACCGAGCCGCCGCGCAATCACAAGCTGATTCTGGCCGCGTTGAAAGCGGGGGACGAAGCGAGCCTTAAACTCGCCGTGCGCTCCGACGCGACCCAGGGCCTGCGGATGCTGAAGGTCTAGGCCGCCCGCATCGCCTGAAAATGCGCCGAGACGTTGCGCACCGCGCGGCGGAAGGCTTCCGCCCCGACCTGCATCCGAAGCGCCAGATCCGAGACGACCTCATATTCCGGGGGGCGGATCTCGCCCTTGGCGACGGCCAGTTGCAGCGCCGCCTCCAGCACGATCTCGCGATCCCGTTCCGGCAGATCTTGCCCGACCTGCGCCAGATCCTCGGCCGTGGGGTTGAGCTTTTGCAACATCTCCATCACCTGCGTCGGCCCATATTCGCGACCGGTCAACCGCGTCAGGATCGCCGCGATCTGCTGCACGGCAGCGTCGTCCATCCGTCCCGTGGCGATGACCACCTGCGACATGGCCACGACGGCATGCAGCGCAAGCTGCTCCGGCCCGGGGGTGCGTCGAAATACGCGGAACAGGGAGGGCAGCGAGGGCAGGGAAAAGCGCGAACGGGGCGCGGGATCGGTTGGGGACATGTTCGGGCTCACTCTACGCTACAATCGTCCCCATCGTTGTCGTGTCCATATGTGGCACGGCTGTGGCCCTGAGCGGACAACGGGCGGGCCTTTTGCGGCACCGCCCGTCATATTCGTTGGCCCGGTTGGCCCGGTTCAGGCGTGGATCGCGCCATCGCCACAGGCCAGTGCTGCTTCGCGCACGGCCTCGGAATAGGTCGGATGCGCGTGGCAGGTGCGGGCCAGATCCTCGGCCGCTGCGCCGAACTCCATGGCGACGCAGATCTCGTGGATCAGATCGCCCGCCATGGGGCCGATGATATGGGCGCCCAGAATGCGATCGGTCGTCTTGTCCGCAAGGATTTTCACGAAGCCGTCGCCCGCGAAATTGGCCTTCGCCCGCCCGTTGCCCATGAAGGAGAATTTGCCGACCTTGTAGTCACGTCCGGCGTCCTTGAGCTGCTGCTCCGTGGCCCCCACTGCGGCCACCTCGGGGTGGGTGTAGATCACGCCGGGGATCACATCGTAGTTCACGTGGGGCTTCTGGCCGGCCAGCCCTTCGGCGCAGGCCATGCCCTCATCCTCGGCCTTGTGGGCCAGCATGGGGCCGTCGATGCAGTCGCCGATGGCGTAGATACCATCAATGCTCGTCTTGTAGTGCGCGTCGGTCTTGATCTGGCCGCGGTCGGACATCTCGACGCCCAGCTTATCCAGCCCCAGCCCGTCGGTGTAGGGGCGGCGGCCCGTGGCGACCAGCACCGTATCCGCATCGACGCTGTGCTCGCTGTCGTCCTTGCGCAGCTTGTAAGTCACCGTGGCCTTGCCGCCCTTGGTCTCGACCCCTTGCACGGCGGCGCCCATGACGAACTTCAGCCCCTGTTTCTTCAGCGTCCGCTGGAAGGTCTTCTGGATTTCCGCATCCATGCCCGGCGTCACAGCGTCGAGGAATTCGATCACCGTCACATTGGCGCCCAGACGGCTGTAGACCGAGCCCAGCTCAAGCCCGATGACACCGGCACCGATCACGACCATGTCGTTGGGGACCTTCTTGAGCTCCAGCGCGCCGGTGGAGGACACGACGGTCTTTTCGTCGATCTCGACGCCGGGAAGGGAGGAGACTTCAGAGCCCGAGGCGATGATGATGTGCTTGGCCTCGTGCACCTCATCCCCGACCTTGACCTTGCCCGCCTCGGGGATCGAGCCCCAGCCTTTCAGCCAGTCCACCTTGTTCTTTTTGAACAGAAATTCGATGCCCTTGGTGTTCTGGCCGATCACGTCATCCTTGTAGGACAGCATCTGTTTCCAATCGACCGAAGGCGATTTCCCCTTGAGGCCCATGGCGGCGAAATTGTGCTCGGCCTCGTGCAGCATGTGGCTGGAGTGCAGCAACGCCTTGGAGGGGATGCAGCCCACGTTCAGGCAGGTGCCGCCCAGCGTGTCGCGCCCTTCGACGCAGGCGGTTTTCAGGCCGAGTTGCGCACAGCGGATAGCGCAGACATAGCCGCCGGGGCCGGAGCCGATGATGATGACGTCATAACTTGCCATGGGTGTTTTCCTTTTTGCAGATCGCCGGGGGCCAGCCCCCGGACCCCCGGAGTTTCGGGGTCAGATGAAATCAGAACAGGGTTGCGAGGATCATCAGGATGGTTGCGGCAAATCCGACCATCCAGACGAGCGAGCGCCAGGGGCGCAGGCCGAAATAGTAGGCGGGCACGTAGAGCACCCGCGCGATGAGATAGGTCCAGGCGCACAGGGCGGTGAAAGCGCTTTCCTGGGCCGAGAGGGTGACGACGACCACCGCAAGGGTGAAGAGGATCAGCCCCTCGAAATGGTTGTTCAAGGCCCGCTGCAACCGGCCCGCGTGATCCGAAAGCGGCCGCGAGGGCGCGCGATCCCGGGCCGAGGTAGAATAGCCCAGCCCGACGTCGCGGTTGGCGCGGATCGAATAGGCGGCGAATTGCAGCGCTTGCAACAGGCCCGCAAGGGCGAGTGTGGTCAGTTCGGCGGTCATCAGGCGGCTTTCATGGCGGTTGCGATCTGTTCGGCCTTGGTGGCAAAGGTGCCGATCCGGGCTGAGGGGTGGGGGGCCTGCACATGGGGCACGTCGAAGTGACGTAACACGCGGGCAGCGTCATGGCCAAGGGCGACCGGGCGACGGCCCAGAAGCTCGTGCCGCCCGACGGCGTCGAACGAGGCCCGGGCATGGACAGGCGAGATGGTCGAGGATCGTTGCGGCGTCAGCAAGTGGAAAACCGGCGTGATGTAAATATCCGCCCGGACCAGTCCCAGAAGCCGCAGCACCATGTCGATCACGCGGTTGTAGGGATTGGTGGCGAGGTAGCCTTGCCGCTGCAACTCGGGGCGATGTTTGCGCACCGAGGGCGCGTCGAGCCAGTCTTTCGAGATCAGCATCGGCCCGTCAAGGTTGCCTGACGTCATCTGGATCGGCGAGACATAGTCGCCGTCGAAGCCTTCGTCCGCCAACGTCGGATAGCCGGGCAGGGCAAAGGCCCGCCGGGCCGCGATGGCGCGGGCGTAGGTCATGACAGGGGCCGCAGGTGGGGGCGCCGCGCCCGACCCGCAAGGGGCAGGCGCGACACCGTGGCGTGGAGTGTCATCACAGATCCATCAGCAGGCGGCGGGGATCTTCCAGCGCCTCTTTCACGCGCACGAGGAAGGTCACCGCGCCCTTGCCGTCGACGATCCGGTGGTCGTAGCTCAGCGCCAGATACATCATCGGGCGGATCACCACCTCACCGTTGATCGCCATGGGGCGGTCCTGGATCTTGTGCATGCCAAGGATGCCCGACTGCGGCGGGTTCAGGATGGGCGAGGACATGAGCGAGCCGTAAACGCCGCCGTTGGAGATCGTGAAGGTGCCGCCCTGCATCTCTTCCATCGACAGTTTGCCGTCGCGGGCCTTGGCACCCTTTTCTGCAATGGCTTTCTCGATCGCCGCGAAGCTCATCGCGTCGGCGTCCTTGATCACCGGCACCACAAGGCCCGTGGGCGTGCCCGCCGCGATGCCCATGTTGACGTAGTTCTTGTAGACCACATCGGTGCCGTCGATTTCGGCGTTCACCTCGGGCACTTCGTTGAGCGCATGCACGCAGGCCTTGGTGAAGAAGGACATGAAACCCAGTTTGACGCCGTGCTTCTTGAGGAACAGGTCCTTGTATTCATTGCGCAAAGCCATGACTTCGGTCATGTCCACCTCGTTGTAGGTGGTCAGCATCGCGGCGGTGTTCTGGCTTTCCTTCAGACGGCGGGCGATGGTCTGGCGCAGACGGGTCATCTTGACGCGCTCTTCGCGGTCCGCCTGATCCGCCGAAGCCGGCGCGCTGGTCTTGGCCGGGGCAGGGGCCGCAGCCGCCGCCGGTTTCGCGCCGCCCTGAATGGCCTTCTGCACGTCTTCCTTCATCACCCGTCCGTCCTTGCCGGTGCCGGTCACATCGCCCGACGACAACCCGTGTTCGGCCATCAGCTTCTTGGCGCTGGGCGCGTCTTCGATGTCCGTGCGGCCCGAGCCGGTGTCGTTGTCTTTCGCCTGCGCTTCTGGCTTGGTGGTGGTGTCGGGCACGCCGGTCACTTCAGAGGCCGAAGCCTTGGCGTCGGTGGACATGACCGCCAGCTTGCCGCCGGCCTCGACCGTATCGCCTTCGTTGGCGAGCAGTTCGGTCAGCACGCCGGCCGCGGGCGCGGGCACTTCGACCGACACCTTGTCGGTTTCCAGCTCGCAGAGCATCTCATCGGCGTCGAAAGCCTCACCCACCTTCTTGAACCAGGTGGAGACGGTCGCCTCGGTCACGCTTTCGCCCAGCGTCGGCACCATCACGTCCAGCGATTTGCCGCCCGCTGCGCCACTGTCGGTGCTCTCGGCGCCACCTTCCGAGCGCAGCTTCACATCGGCCGAGCCTGCGTCGATCGGGGTCGAGGGATCGTCGCCGCCGGCGTCATTGGCCGTGGCTTCGCCGCCTGCGCTGATCTGCGCCAGCAGCGCGTCGACGCCGACGGTCTGACCCTCTTGCGCGACGATCTCGGACAGGGTGCCGGCCACGGGGGCGGGCACTTCGACGGTGACCTTGTCGGTCTCGAGCTCGCAGAGCATTTCATCCTGCGCGACGCTGTCGCCGGGTTTCTTGAACCAGGTGGCGACGGTGGCTTCGGTGACGGATTCGCCAAGGGTGGGGACACGGACTTCGGTCATGATTTCGATCCTTCAACGGTAAGTGCTTCGTCAACAAGCGTGGCTTGCTGGGCTTTGTGCTGGCTGGCCAGACCGGTCGCGGGCGAGGCCGAGGCCGGACGCCCCACATAGACCGGTCGCGTGTGCTGGGCCTTGATGCGGGTCAGGACCCATTCGATGTTCGGCTCCATGAAGGTCCAGCCGCCCTGGTTCTTCGGCTCTTCCTGACACCAGACCATTTCGGCGTTCTTGAACCGCTCAAGCTCTTTCACCGCCGATTGCGCGGGGAAGGGGTAGAACTGCTCGAACCGCATCAGATAGATGTCGTCGATGCCGCGGGCGTCACGCTCTTCCAGCAGGTCGTAATAGACCTTGCCCGAACACATAACGACGCGCTTGATCTTGTCGTCGGCCACCAGTTCGGTGTCTGAGTTGCCGTGCTGGGCATCGTCCCAAAGCACGCGGTGGAAGCTGCTGCCGGACTGGAACTCTTCGGCCTTGCTGACGGCCAGCTTGTGGCGCAGCAGCGACTTCGGGGTCATCAGGATCAGCGGCTTGCGGTAGCTGCGGTGCAGCTGACGACGCAGGATGTGGAAATAGTTCGCCGGCGTGGTGCAGTTGGCGACGATCCAGTTGTCGCCCCCGCACATCTGCAAGAACCGCTCAAGCCGCGCGCTGGAGTGCTCCGGCCCTTGGCCTTCGTAGCCGTGGGGCAGCAGACAGACGAGGCCGGACATCCGCAGCCACTTGCTCTCCCCGCTGCTGATGAACTGGTCGAACATGATTTGCGCGCCGTTGGCAAAGTCGCCGAACTGCGCTTCCCACAGGGTCAGAGCGTTGGGTTCGGCCAGCGAATAGCCGTATTCGAAGCCAAGCACCGCATATTCCGACAGCATGGAATCGATCACCTCATACCGCGATTGACCCTCGCGGATGTGGTTGAGCGAATAATACCGCTCTTCGGTTTCCTGGTTCACGATGCCGGAATGCCGCTGCGAGAAGGTCCCGCGGGTGGAATCCTGCCCCGACAGGCGCACCGGATAGCCTTCGGTGAGCAGCGAGCCAAAGGCCAGCGCCTCACCGGTGGCCCAGTCAAAGCCTTCGCCGGTCTCGAACATCTTCTTCTTCGCCTCAAGGATGCGCCCCACGGTCTTGTGCATGGGGAAGCCGTCCGGCACCGTCGTCAACGCGCGGCCGACGTCGTCGAAGGTCTCTTTCGAGATCGCCGTCTTGCCGCGCTGGTACTTGTCCTTCTGGCGGTCCAGATGCGACCACTTGCCATCCAGCCAGTCGGCCTTGTTGGGCTTGTAGTCGGTGCCGGCCTCGAATTCCTCGTTGAGGTGTTGCTGGAACGAGGCTTTCATGTCCTCGATCTCGCCCTCGGGGATCAGCCCGTCGCGCACCAGCCGCTCGGTATAAAGCGTCAGCGTGGTCTTCTGCTGCTTGATCTTCTTGTACATCACCGGGTTGGTGAACATCGGCTCATCGCCTTCGTTGTGACCGAAGCGGCGATAGCAGATGATGTCGAGCACCACGTCCTTGTGGAACTTCTGGCGGAACTCGGTCGCCACGCGCGCGGCGTGGACCACAGCCTCGGGGTCGTCCCCGTTCACGTGGAAGATCGGCGCTTCGACCATCAGCGCAATGTCAGTGGGGTAGGGGGACGAGCGCGAGAAATGCGGCGCGGTGGTAAAGCCGATCTGGTTGTTGACCACGATGTGCATGGTGCCGCCGGTGCGATGCCCGCGCAGCCCCGACAGGCCGAAGCCCTCGGCCACGACGCCCTGACCCGCAAAGGCCGCGTCCCCGTGCAGCAGAACGCCCATGGCGCGGGTGCGGTCGGTGTCGTTGATCTGGTCCTGCTTGGCGCGGACCTTGCCCAGCACCACGGGGTTCACAGCCTCAAGGTGGCTGGGGTTCGCGGTCAGCGACAGGTGGACCGAATTGCCGTCGAATTCCCGGTCGGACGAAGCGCCAAGGTGGTATTTCACATCGCCTGAGCCGTCCACGTCCTCGGGCTTGAAGCTGCCGCCCTGGAATTCGTTGAAGATCGCGCGATAGGGTTTCTGCATCACGTTGGCCAGCACGCTCAGACGGCCCCGGTGCGGCATCCCGATGACGATCTCTTCAAGGCCGAGCTGCCCGCCGCGCTTGATGATCTGCTCCATCGCCGGGATCAGGCTTTCGCCCCCGTCCAGCCCGAAGCGCTTGGTGCCCATGTATTTGACGTGCAGGAACTTCTCGAACCCTTCGGCCTGCACCAAGCTGCCAAGGATGGCTTTGCGTCCCTCGCGGGTGAAGCTGATTTCCTTGCCGTAGCCCTCGATCCGCTCTTTCAGCCATGCCGATTGCTCGGGGTCGGAAATGTGCATGTATTGCAGCGCGAAGGTGCCGCAATAGGTGCTTTGCACGATGGCGAGGATCTCGTTCATCGTGGCCACTTCAAGGCCCAGCACATTGTCGATGAAGATCGGCCGGTCCATGTCGGCGTCGGTGAAACCGTAGGAGCGGGGGTCAAGCTCGGGGTGCGGGGTCTGGTCGCGCATGCCCAGCGGATCGAGGTCGGCCACCAGATGCCCGCGGATGCGATAGGCGCGGATGATCATCAGCGCGCGCACGGAATCGAGCACCGCGTGCCGCACCTGCTGGTCGCTGACCTCAACGCCGACCTCGCGGGCCTTTTCCTTGATCTTCTTGCCGGCCGCGTCCGGTTCCTGCGCCCACTGGCCATCCAGCGCCGCGGTCAGGTCGTCGTTCGGCTGCGGCGGCCAGTCCGCGCGGGCCCAGGACGGACCCGCTGCCTCGGCCTTCGCGTCGTCCGGTGCGTCCCCCAGCGACTTGAAGAAGGCGCGCCAGCTCTCGTCAACCGCGTTCGGGTTGTCGGCATAGCGCGCATAAAGCTGTTCGATGTATTCCGCGTTGTGTCCCTGCATAAAGGACGAGGCGTGGAACTGGTCGTTGGGGGATTGGTCAGTCATGGACGGTCACCTTTAATCTGTTTCGCCCTGTGCTGGATGGGTTGCCCGGCGGGATTGCCGGTATGTGCCGACCCCCGACGGGAGGGCGCTACGCACCCACCCAGGCCCGGGCGCGGCCCTTGTTCAGGAACGCGCCCGATCTTTTCATCAGCCGATCGCCTTCAACACGGCCTCGCCCAGCGTGGCGGGGCTGTCGGCGACCACGATCCCGGCGGATTTCATCGCCTCGATCTTGCTTTCCGCGTCGCCCTTGCCACCTGCGACGATGGCGCCCGCGTGGCCCATGCGGCGGCCCGGAGGGGCGGTGCGGCCCGCGATGAAACCCGCAACCGGCTTCCAGCGGCCCTTTTTCTTCTGCTCGGCAAGGAATTCTGCTGCTTCCTCTTCGGCGGTGCCGCCGATCTCGCCGATCATGATGATGGATTGCGTCTCATCATCGTCAAGGAACATATCCAGCACGTCGATGTGCTCGGTCCCCTTGATCGGATCGCCGCCGATGCCCACGGCGGTGGATTGCCCAAGGCCGCTGTCCGAGGTCTGCTTGACCGCCTCATAGGTCAGCGTGCCGGAACGGGACACAACGCCGACCGAACCGCGCTTGTGGATGTGGCCGGGCATGATGCCGATCTTGCAGGCGTCGGGCGTGATGACGCCGGGGCAGTTCGGTCCGATCAGACGCGAGGCAGAACCTTCCAGCGCGCGCTTCACGCGCATCATGTCGAGCACCGGAATGCCTTCGGTGATGCAGATGATCAGCGGCATTTCCGCATCAATTGCCTCAAGGATGGAATCCGCGGCAAAGGGGGGCGGCACGTAGATGACCGACGCATTCGCCTCGGTCTGGTGCATCGCTTCGTGGACCGAGTTGTAGACCGGCAGGTCAAGGTGCGTCTGACCGCCCTTGCCGGGGGTCACGCCGCCGACCATCTTGGTGCCATAGGCCATCGCCTGCTCAGTATGGAAGGTGCCCTGCGACCCGGTCAGGCCCTGACAGATGACTTTGGTGTTTTCGTTTACGAGAATGGCCATTTAATTGTCCTGTTCATTTTGTACTGGAAGCGTCTCATCGTCTGCAAAAGGCCCTTCTGTGCTCAACCAATACACGGTAAAGCCGGTGGCCAAGATCATGACCACTACGCCAAGCTGTGGTAGCATGAGGCTAAGGGTGAAGAGTGCGCCCCCAACGATGATGACGACCTGAATCATTTCACCCTTTGACCGCTTTCACGATCTTCTGCGCGCCGTCCTTGAGGTCATCGGCCGCGATCACATCCAGACCGCTTTCGTTGATGATCTTCTTGCCCTCTTCGACGTTCGTGCCTTCCAGACGCACGACCAGCGGCACCTGCAGGCCGACTTCCTTGACCGCCGAGACCACGCCCTCGGCGATCACGTCGCAGCGCATGATGCCGCCGAAGATGTTGACCAGAATGCCTTTGACGTTGTCGTCGCTGGTGATGATCTTGAAGGCTTCGGTGACCTTTTCCTTGGTCGCACCGCCGCCTACGTCGAGGAAGTTGGCAGGCTCTGCGCCGTAAAGCTTGATGATGTCCATCGTCGCCATGGCAAGACCCGCGCCGTTGACCATGCAGCCGATCTCACCGTCCAGCGCGATGTAGTTGAGGTCGTATTTCGAGGCGGCGAGTTCCTTGGGGTCTTCCTCGGTCTCGTCACGCAGGGCGGCGACGTCGGAATGGCGGTAAACCGCGTTGCCGTCAAAGCTCACCTTCGCGTCCAGCACCTTGAGGTCGCCCTTGTCGGTGACGATCAGCGGGTTGATCTCGAGCATCTCCATGTCCTTCTCGGTGAAGGCTGTGTAGAGTTGCCCCATCAGCTTGACGCACTGCTTGACCTGCGCCCCTTCGAGCCCCAGCGCGAAGGCCACGCGACGGCCGTGGAAGGGCTGGTAGCCGGTGGCAGGATCGACGGTGAAGTTGAGGATTTTCTCAGGCGTGCTCTCGGCCACTTCCTCGATGTCCATGCCGCCCTCGGTCGAGACGACGAAGCCGATGCGGCTGGTCTGGCGATCCACCAGCAGCGCCAGATACATCTCGGTCTCGATGCCCGAGCCATCCTCGATATAGACGCGGTTGACCTGCTTGCCGGCGGGGCCGGTCTGGTGCGTGACCAGCGTGCGGCCCAGCATTTTTTTTGCTTCCTCGGCGGCTTCCTCGACCGATTTGGTCAGGCGCACACCGCCCGCGTCACCGGCGTCGGCTTCCTTGAACTTGCCCTTGCCGCGCCCACCGGCGTGGATCTGCGCCTTGACGACCCAAAGCGGCCCGTCCAGCTCGCCCGCGGCGGTCTTGGCTTCTTCCGCGCGCAGCACGGCACGGCCGTCGCTGACCGGGGCACCATAGGACGCCAGAAGCGCCTTGGCCTGATATTCGTGGATGTTCATGAAACCGTCCTTCGATCTGATAAGCGTTCGTTCTGCTATAGCCCTGTTAGACGTAGGGTTTGAATGGGTGTTTAACAGAACCGATGAAAAAACCGACATTTGTGATCACACCCATCAGGCGTGTGATCACATAAAAAATTCCGCCGCCGGAAAACCGATGAAAAGTGTTTAACATTTAAAAAATAGGGGATTCGCGCATCCCGTCCATTTCCGCATACGAAAACAGGCAGGCGCCGAAGCACCTGCCTGTGGATCTTCTCTTGTCAGCAGTCTCAGGTGAGCGAGCTGTCGATGCCCTTGCACGCATCCACCAGACCTTTGACAGCCTCGACGGAGGTGTCGAACATCTCTTGCTCTTGCTTGTTGAGCTTGATGTTGACCACACGCTCCACGCCGCCCGCGCCGATCACGGTGGGCACGCCGACATACATGCCGTTCAGCCCAAAGGCCCCGTCCACATAAGCCGCGCAGGGCAGGACGCGCTTTTGGTCCTTCAGGAAGGCTTCGGCCATCTCGATGGCGCTGGTGGCCGGCGCGTAATAGGCCGATCCGGTTTTCAGCAGACCGACGATCTCTGCGCCGCCGTCCCGGGTGCGCTGCACGATGGCGTCCAGCTTGTCCTGCGTGGTCCAGCCCATCTCGATCAGGTCGGGCAGGGGAATGCCCGCGACGGTGGAGTAGCGCACAGACGGCACCATCGTGTCGCCGTGGCCGCCCAGCACGAAGGCGGTGACGTCGCGCATGGAGACGTCGAATTCCTCGGCCAGGAAGTGGCGGAACCGCGCGCTGTCCAGCACGCCCGCCATGCCGCAGACCATGTTGTGTGGCAGGCCCGAGAATTCGCGCAACGCCCAGACCATCGCATCCAGCGGGTTGGTGATGCAGATCACGAAAGCATTCGGCGCGTGTTCGGCGATGCCTTCGCCCACGGATTTCATGACTTTGAGATTGATGCCCAGCAGGTCGTCACGGCTCATGCCCGGTTTGCGGGCGACACCGGCGGTGACGATGCAGACGTCTGCGCCCGCAATATCGGCATAGTCCGAGGTGCCCGACATGGCCGCGTCGAACCCTTCCGAGGGGCCGGATTCCGCGATGTCGAGCGCCTTGCCCTGCGGCAGGCCGTCCGCGATGTCGAACAGGACGACGTCGCCCAGCTCCTTGAGTGCTGCAAGATGGGCGAGCGTGCCGCCAATGTTACCGGCGCCGATCAGGGCGATTTTGGGTCTGGCCATGTGAATGGGTCCTTTGTCCGTTCGAAAAGGCGAGTGGCGTGCGGGTCTTGTTCGCACGTCAGTCCGTGGGTTGCCTAATCCTTTGCAGACCGTCGTGCAAGCCTGCTGCGCTGCAGCGCAGCACAGGCCATTGTTTGCGGGGGATTGTTTGCGCTAGCGTAGCGGGGATTTGATCCGGGGTGCGGCGGGCCGCGCGGGCACCCGCCGCGTGATTCTGTACCCTTTGAAAGGCGCCACATGGACGGCATGACATTCTGGGCCCTTGCCGTCACGGCGGCCTTCTGCGTGGGGCTGTCCAAGGGGGGTGCGCCGGCCTTCGGCGGGCTGGCTGTGCCGATCCTGTCGCTGGCGATCTCGCCGCTGGTGGCCGCGGGCCTGCTGCTGCCGGTGTTTATCGTGTCGGATGTCTTCGGGCTCTGGGCCTATCGCCGCCACATCGACCTGTCGATCTGGCGCATCGCGGTGGTGGGGATCGTGATCGGCACCGCGGTCGGCTGGGCGACGGCGCAGCTGGTGTCCGAAGATTTCGTGCGGGTGCTGATCGGCGGGATCGGGCTGGTCTTCTCGCTCAACTACCTGTGGCGCTCGAAAACCGCCACGGCCCGCCCCGCAGGCTGGCGCGCGGGCGTGTTCTGGACGTCCATCGCCGGGTTCACCAGTTTCATCAGCCACGCAGGCGCGCCACCGTGGCAGGTCTGGGCCTTGCCCCAGCGCCTGCCGAAAATGGTCTTCTCGGGCACCTCCACCGCCGCCTTCGCGACGATGAACATCCTCAAGGTCTGGCCCTATCACCAGCTTGGATTGTTACAACTGCAAAGCCTGAAGATCACCGCGATCCTGTGTCTACCGGCGGTGCTGGCCGTGGGCGTCGCCTACCATCTCATCCGCGTCCTGCCCGAACGGGTGTTCTATCTGGCGGTGACATGGATGCTGCTGGCGGTCTCGCTCAAACTGATCTGGGACGGGCTTTTGGGCTAAGCGCCATCAGGCCCCCGGATCGGTGTTGGGCAATCCTTCGGCCAGCACCTGAAACGCGCCGCCGCTGGCCACCAGACAGGTCGGCCCGCCCGGGCGGGTCACCGTGATCGTCCAGGTCCCGGTGTCGAGCGCGGCAAAGACCTCGACCACCGTGTTGTCCGCCCCGAGGCCGATCGACTGCCGCGTTTCGCCATAGCCTGAAGCCAGCCGCTCAACCACTCGGTCGTGGTCGGCGCAATTGCCTTGGGCGCTGGCCGTCTGCGCCGCAAGGGCAGTGATCGTCGCAAGTGACAGGGTCTTGAACATGGTCGCATTCTCCTAAACAGGGGGCGTCAGCCTTTCGTGAACCGTGCGACAAGCCTGCGCGTTAACCTTTTAAGAATGGTTAACGCGGCGGCACGGTGCTGTTGCGCTGCGCGCGCGAAGGATTTTTCGCTGCGCTGCGGCAGGTTTGGGCTTGCAAGATGCGGCGGAATCTGGCCCTTTTGCCGCAACAATATTACCCGCCCGAACTTCGGAGGCTCCATGTCACGCCCGCACCGCTCTGCCCTGTATATCCCCGGCTCGAAGCCCCGCGCGCTCGACAAGGCGCGGGGCCTGCCGGTGGATGTGATCCTGTTCGATCTTGAGGACGCGGTCACGCCGGACGAAAAACCCGCCGCCCGCGCCACGCTTGCGGAGGAACTCGCCAAAGGCGGCTACGGCGCACGCCTGCGGGTGGTGCGGATCAACGGGCTCGACACCCCTTGGGGGGCCGAAGACGCCGCCGCCGCCCATGCCATGGATTGCGATGCGGTGCTGTTGCCCAAGGTGAACGGACCGGCGGACGTGGACGCGCTCGCCGGGCTCACCAGCAAGCCGATCTGGGCGATGATCGAGACGCCGCTGGGCATCCTCAACGCGCGCGAGATTGCCGCCCATCCGCAGATCGAGGGCTTCGTGCTGGGCACCAACGATCTTGCCAAGGATCTCAACACGCGCAGCCGCGCGGACCGCGAACCGCTGCTCACCGCGTTGCAGCTCAGCTTGCTCGCCGCCCGCGCCCACGGGGTGATCGTCATCGACGGGGTTTACAACGCCTTCAAGGACGAAGACGGGTTCCGCGCCGAATGCGAACAGGGCCGCGACATGGGGTTCGACGGCAAAAGCCTGATCCATCCCGCGCAGGTCGCCATCGCAAACGCGGCCTTTGCCCCGACCGAGGCGGAGATCGACCTCGCCCGCCGCCAGATCGCCGCTTTCGACGCAGCACAGGCCGAAGGGCAGGGTGTTGCCGTGGTCGATGGCAAGATCGTCGAGAACTTGCATATCGAAACCGCCCGCGCGACCTTGGCCAAAGCGGACGCAATCAAAAAACTGGAGGCGGATACATGATCGTTCTACTGCTCGGGCTGGCGCTTTGGGTCGCCTCGCACACCTGGAAACGGGTGGCGCCCGACCACCGCGCCCGATTCGGCAGCGCGGGCAAGGGGATCGTCGCGGCGCTCTCGGTTGTGGCCATCGTGTTGATGGTGATCGGCTACGGCGACGCCGACAGCACCCCGTATTGGAGCCGCTCGCCAGCCCTGACAGGGATCAACAACCTGTTGATGCTGCTGGCCTTCTACCTCTTTGCCGCCTCGGGCAAGGGCACGCGGGTGACCCGCTACATCCGCCATCCGCAGCTGACGGCGGTGCTGGTCTGGGCCGGCGCGCACCTGCTGGTGAACGGCGATCTGCGCTCGCTGGTGCTGTTCGGCGGCCTGGCTCTCTGGGCGCTGGTGGAAATGGCGCTGATCAACCGCGCCGAAGGGCCGCGCGGAGCCTATCACGCGCCGCCGATCAAATCCGAGATCATCGCCGTTGTCGCCACATTCGTGGTGTTCGGCATCGTTTCCGCCATCCACATCTGGCTTGGCTACAATCTGTTTGGATAAGACATGAGCACACTGTACCGCTTTCTGACCGAGGACGATTCCTCAGAGTTCTGCCACAAGGTCAGCGCCGCCCTCGCGCAAGGGTGGGAGCTTTATGGCGACCCGCAATACACCTATGACCACGCCAACGGGGTGCTGCGCTGCGGGCAGGGGGTGATCAAAACCGTAGGGGCCGAGTATTCCCCCGACATGAAGTTGGGCGCCCAGTGAGCAAGACCAACACAGGCCGCTTTTTCGAGGATTACCGTCTGGGGGAGATGATCGACCACGCCGTGCCGCGCACGGTGTCCGGTGGAGAGCGGGCGCTCAACCACATGCTCTACCCCGCGCGGCACGCGCTTTATTCGTCCGATGCTTTCGCGCAGGGCTGCGGCCTGTCCGCCAGCCCGCTGGACGATCTGATCGTCTTTCATATCGTCTTCGGCAAATCCGTGCCCGACATCTCGCTCAACGCCATCGCCAATCTGGGTTATGCGGACTGTCGCTGGCTCGCCCCTGTCTGGCCGGGGGACACGTTGCGGTCGACGTCCGAGGTCATCGGCCTCAAGCAGAACTCGAACGGCAAATCCGGCGTGGTCTATGTGCGCACCACGGGCACCAACCAGCACGGGCAAGAGGTGCTGCAATTCGTCCGCTGGGTCATGGTCCGCAGAGGCGATCCGGACGCGCCCGCGCCCGAGACGGTGATCCCCGAGTTGAAGGACTCTGTTGCGGCCAGCGATCTGGTGGTGCCGAAGGGCCTTGATTTTACCGACTATGATTTCACCCTTGCCGGAGAGCCGCACCGGCTGCGCGACTATACCGTGGGCGAGGTAGTCGATCACGTGGACGGCGTCACCGTGGAAGAGGCCGAGCACATGCTCGCCACCCGCCTGTGGCAGAACACCGCCAAAGTGCATTTCGACGCCACCGCACGAGAGGATGGCAAACGGCTGATCTACGGCGGGCACGTGATCTCGCTGGCCCGCGCGCTGACCTTCAACGGGCTGGCCAATGCGCAGATGCTGGTCGCCATCAACGGAGGCGCCCATGCGAACCCCTGTTTCGCAGGCGATACGGTGCGGGCGTGGTCCGAGGTGCTGGACACCGCTCCGCTGGACGCGCCGGGCGTCGGCGCGATCCGTTTGCGGCTGGTGGCCACCACGGGCGGAGAGGTCGGGGCGCTGAAAGGCGACGACGGGAAATACTTGCCGCACGTGTTGCTCGATCTGGATTACTGGGCGCTGATGCCTACCTAGCGGCCGCTTTTTGGCGCGGAACGGCTGCACCGAGCGCCCACCCAGTATCACGGCCTTTGTGATCACACACCGTCAGCTAGTGATCACAATTTGGAAAAAACCTGCAATCTGCGACAAGATTTCGCCGCTGCATACGCTCGCACACCGTGACACTCCTGTGTAATACGTTAGAACAGGTGCAAGTTTCACGCCGCACCGGTCCAAGACCGCAGCAAGAGGGAGCCATCATGGCCGACGTCAATCGGGGCAATCGCCCGCTGTCTCCGCACCTTACGATCTATCGCCCGCAACTGACGTCGATGACGTCGATCTTCACCCGCCTGACGGGCAATGCCCTGATCGTGGGGGCGTTGCTGGTCGTGTGGTGGTTCGCCGCGCTGGCGTCGGGCCCCGAAGCCTATGAGCGGGCGAATGGCTTCATGACCAGCTGGTTCGGCGATCTGGTGATGTTCGGCTCGGTCGCCTGCCTGTGGTATCACTCCCTCGCCGGGATCCGGCACCTGATCTGGGACAGCGGCCGCATGCTTGACGTGGAACGCTCCGAACTGGCGGGCATGGCGATCATCCTGATCTCGATCCTGCTGACCATTTTCACCGCAATCGTGCTGTAAGGGGCTGACATCATGCGATTTCTGACTGACCGCAAACGCGCCGCCGGCCTTGGTTCCGCAAAATCCGGGACCGAACATCACTGGCACATGATGGTGTCTTCCGTGGCGCTCGTCGGGCTTGTGCCGCTGTTCGTCTTCACCTTCGGGCAGGCGCTGGGCATGACCTATGCCGAGGCAAGCCTGTATTACGCGCGGCCGTTCCCCGCGATCGTGGCGATCCTGACGCTGCTGGTGGGCTTCATCCACTTCAAGGGCGGCGTGCAGGTGCTGATCGAGGATTACGTCCACGGCTTCGCGCGCCGGGCGCTGATCATCGGCTCGATCCTGCTCAGCTATACCGCTGCGGCCATCGCCGTTTTCGCAATCGTGCGGATTGCACTCTAATTCAAAGGTCCAGACATGGCTGAATACGAATACGAAACCCACGAATACGATGTGGTTGTTGTGGGCGCCGGTGGTGCGGGTCTGCGCGCCACGCTTGGCATGGCCGAGCAGGGCCTGCGCACGGCCTGCATCTCGAAAGTGTTCCCCACGCGTTCGCACACCGTGGCCGCGCAGGGCGGCATCGCCGCGTCCCTGTCGAACATGGGGCCGGACCACTGGCAGTGGCACATGTATGACACCGTCAAAGGCTCCGACTGGCTGGGCGACACCGACGCGATGGAATACCTGGCCCGCGAAGCCCCAAAGGCGGTTTATGAGCTGGAACACTACGGCGTGCCCTTCTCGCGCACCGAGGAAGGCAAGATCTACCAGCGGCCCTTCGGTGGCCACACGACCGAGTTCGGCGAAGGCCCCGCGGTGCAGCGCACCTGCGCCGCCGCCGACCGCACCGGCCACGCGATCCTGCACACGCTTTACGGTCAATCGCTCAAGCAACAGGCCGAATTCTACATCGAATATTTCGCCATCGACCTGATCATGACCGACGGGGTCTGCACCGGCGTCGTGTGCTGGAAGCTCGACGATGGCACGATGCATGTCTTCAACGCCAAGATGGTCGTGCTGGCCACCGGCGGCTATGGCCGCGCCTATTTCTCCGCCACCTCGGCCCACACCTGCACCGGCGACGGCGGCGGTATGGTCGCCCGCGCGGGCCTGCCATTGCAGGACATGGAGTTCGTACAATTCCACCCCACGGGCATTTATGGCTCAGGCTGCCTGATCACCGAAGGCGCGCGCGGCGAAGGCGGCTATCTCACCAACTCCGAAGGTGAGCGTTTCATGGAGCGCTACGCGCCGCAGTATAAGGACCTCGCCCCGCGCGACTATGTCTCGCGCTGCATGACGATGGAAATCCGCGAAGGCCGCGGCGTGGGCGCGAATGGCGACCACATCCACCTCAACCTCAACCACCTGCCCGCTGAGGCGCTGGCCGAACGGTTGCCCGGCATCTCCGAATCCGCGCGCATCTTCGCGGGCGTCGACGTCACGAAAGAGCCGATCCCCGTGCTGCCCACGGTGCACTACAACATGGGCGGCATCCCCACGAACTACTTCGGCGAGGTGCTGAACCCGACCGAAGGCGATCCCAACGCCGTCGTCCCCGGTCTGATGGCCGTGGGTGAGGCGGGCTGTGCGTCCGTCCACGGGGCCAACCGCCTCGGTTCAAACTCGCTCATTGACCTTGTGGTGTTTGGCCGCGCCGCCGCGATCCGCGCAGGTGAGGTGGTGGACCGCGAGGCTTCGGTGCCCGCCACCAACACCGCCGAGGTGGACAAGGCCTTCGACCGGTTCGACACCCTGCGCCACGCCAACGGCGGCACGCCCACGGCTGAACTGCGGCTCGAGATGCAAAAGGCAATGCAGGAAGATGCCGCTGTGTTCCGCACGGACAAGACCCTCAAAGAGGGCGTCGAGAAGATGACCGCCATCGCCGGCAAGCTGGGCGATCTGAAGGTCACGGACCGCAGCCTTGTGTGGAACTCCGACCTGATGGAGACGCTCGAGCTGACCAACCTGATGCCCAATGCGCTGGCCACCATCGTCGGCGCTGAAGCGCGCAAGGAAAGCCGTGGCGCCCACGCGCATGAGGATTACGCTACCCGCGATGACGAAAACTGGCGCGTGCACACGATCAGCCGGATCGACGGCAACCGCGTGGAGCTCAGCCACCGTCCGGTGATCACCGACCCCCTCTCGACCGAGGCCGAAGGCGGGATCAGCCTGCAAAAGATCGCCCCGAAAGAAAGGACGTTCTGATGCGTCTTGTGTCCCTGTCCGCGCTGCTCGTGGCCCTTGCGGCCTGCACGCCCGCACCGGTGACGCCCGAGCAGGCGGCGGATCTTTGCGAAGACCGCGCCCGCGCTGCACAGGGCCCCACCGGATCTGTTACCATGGGGGTCAACAGCAACAGCGGGCCGTCCGCGGGTCTTGCGGTGGGGCTGTCGTCGGATTTCATCCGCGGGCGCGATCCGGTCGAGGTGTACGAATCCTGCGTGTTTGACCGCACCGGCGCGGCCCCGATCCGGCCGCCGCGCCTGCGCTAGCTAGAAAAGTGGAGAGAATACGATGAAGACGCTTATTTCCCTGACCGCCGCCGCCCTGACGCTTGCGGCCTGTGACGTCGCACAGGTGGCCGCCGTCGACACCGGCCGCGCCGCAGCGAAAGCCGTCATCGCGCCCATCGTGGCCGAGACCGTCCCCGGCGCGCCCGGCGTGATCCTGACGAACTGCATCGTCGACAACGCCACCCCGCAAGAGCTGATCGTCATCGCTTCGGGCGGTGCGACCCCGCAGAACGTAACCCTTGTGGGCGACATCCTTGCCCGCCCCGCCACAGTGACCTGCGCCACCGCCGGCCTGACCTGATTTGCCAAGGAGCCTGACCAAATGGTTCAACTGACCCTGCCCAAGAACTCCCGCATGACGACGGGCAAGACCTGGCCCAAGCCGGAAGGTGCGACCAATCTGCGCAAGGTGCAGATCTATCGCTGGAACCCCGACGACGGCAAAAATCCCAGCCTCGACACCTATTTCGTCGACATGGACACCTGCGGGCCGATGGTTCTGGACGCGCTGATCAAGATCAAGTCCGAGATCGACCCGACGCTGACCTTCCGCCGCTCTTGCCGCGAAGGGATCTGCGGCTCTTGCGCGATGAACATCGACGGGATCAACACGCTAGCCTGTATCTACGGGCTGGAAGAGATCAGCGGCGACATCAAGATCTACCCCCTCCCGCATATGCCCGTGGTCAAGGACCTGATTCCCGACCTCACACACTTCTACGCCCAGCACGCCAGCGTCATGCCGTGGCTGGAGACCAAGACAAACCGCCCCGCGAAAGAGTGGAAACAGTCGATCAGCGACCGCAAGAAGCTCGACGGGCTTTATGAATGCGTCATGTGCGCCTGCTGCTCCACATCGTGCCCCAGCTACTGGTGGAACGGCGACCGCTACCTCGGGCCCGCCGCCCTGCTGCACGCCTATCGCTGGATCATCGACAGCCGGGATGAGGCCACAGGCGAGCGTCTGGACGACCTTGAGGACCCCTTCAAGCTTTACCGTTGCCACACGATCATGAACTGCGCCAAGACCTGCCCCAAGGGGCTGAACCCGGCTTCGGCGATCGCCCATATCAAGAAGATGATGGTCGAACGCGCGGTCTGATCGGGCTTACAGAAACTGAAAAGGCGACGCGTCCCATCGGAGGCGTCGCCTTTTGCTATTGTGGATTAGGTATTTGGGAACCAGAGAAGCGGGGGTGGGCGCCTACTCCGCAAAGGCGGCGGTGAGGGCGATGTCGATCATGTCGCCGAAGCTGGTTTCCCGCTGGTCGGACGGCAATGCCTCGCCCGTGAGCAGGTGGTCGGAAACGGTCATCACCCCCAGCGCGCGGCGGCCGTGGCGGGCAGCGACGGTGTAGAGCTCGGCGGCCTCCATCTCGACCCCCAGAACGCCGTGGCGCTGCATTTCCTTGTTCAGGTCGGGCCGCTCGTCATAGAAGGTGTCGCTGGAATAGATGTTGCCCACGTGGACGCCCACATCGACCTTCTTGGCAGCCTCTGCCGCCGCCGAGAGCAGGCCGAAATCCGCACAGGGGGCGAAGTTCAGCTCCTTGAAGATGGTCGAAGAGGGGGTCGAAACCGTGGTCGCTGTCATGGCGAGGATCACGTCGCGCACCTTGACGCGCTCTTGCATGCCGCCGATGGAGCCGATGCGGATCAGGGTTTGGGCGTCGTAGTCTCGGATCAGCTCATTGGCGTAGATCGACATCGACGCCATGCCCATGCCCGAGCCCTGGATCGTCACCCGGTTGCCCTTCCACGTGCCGGTGAAGCCCAGCATACCGCGCACCTCGTGCACGCATTTCGCATCGTCAAGGAAGGTCTCGGCGGCCCATTTCGCGCGATAGGGGTCGCCGGGCATCAGCACCACCTCGGCGATGTCGTCTTTCTGGGCTCCGATATGGATGGTCATGGGCGCGGCCTTTCGATTGAAACAGATCAACCGATGCTACGCGCGCGGGCAGGGCGGAGCAAGACCTGCCCCGCCCCGTCCGGACTGGATTCAGAGCGCCATGCTCTCAGGCGTCTTGCCCGAGGAGATCGCGGCTTTGTACCAGTCGGGCTGGCGGCCCTTTCCGGTCCAGGTTTGTGTCGGATCGTCAGGGTTGGCGTATTTGGGCGCGGATTTCGCCTTGGTTCCCTTGGGGCCCCTGCCGCCCATAACCTCAGCCACGCTAACTCCGTGGGCAGCGGCAAGCTTTTCCATTTCCGCACGCACCCGCTTGAGGTCTTCTTTGCGCAGATTTTCCAAAGCGGCCTCAACCTCCCGAGCGAGCGTCTCGAGTTCGTTGCGGTTCATGTCTTTCAGGTTGAATTTCACAAGGCAGTCCTTTCTTATATGCGTATTGCAATAAAGTACTCGTCCCCACGTGCCAGAAAGTTATTGGTAAATTGTACTAAAGTATAGCCAAATCAGGTGGATGTGATCTGTGTTACGGTTTTGTGCCGGAGTCCGCCTATTGCGCGGCGATTTGTTCGGGGTCAGCGAGCGTCACAATGTCGCCCATAATCGCATTCAATTCGAAATCTTTCGGCGTATAGATTCGCGCCACGCCTAGGGATTTCAAGCGGGCCGCATCCTCATCCGGGATGATCCCGCCGACAATGACAGGGATATGGCTCAGGTTCTCGCCGTGCAATTTCGCCATCAATTCGGTGATCAGCGGAATGTGCGAGCCCGAGAGGATGGACAGGCCAATGATATGCGCGTCGTCACGGCGAGCGGCGGCAATAATCTCGTCCGGGGTAAGGCGGATGCCTTCATAAGTGATGTCGATGCCGCAATCGCGCGCACGGGCGGCGATCTGCTCGGCGCCGTTTGAATGGCCGTCAAGGCCCGGTTTTCCCACAAGAAACTTCAGCCTCCGGCCGAGTTTGCGGCTCACCGCATCGACGCGGTCGCGGATCTCGTCCAGTCCTTCGGTGCGGTTCGACGGGTGGGCGCTGACGCCGGTGGGGCCGCGGTATTCGCCGAAGGCTTTGCGGATCACGTCGGCCCATTCGCCCGTGGTCACCCCCGCCTTCGCGGCAGCGATCGACGGGGGCATGATGTTGCGCCCTTCCCGCGCGGCGGTTTTCAACTCGGCCAACGCGCGATCTACCGCGGCTGCGTCGCGCGTCCGTTTCCAGGTCGCAAGACGGTCGAGCTGGTCCGCTTCGGCTTGCGGATCGCTCACCATGATCGCGTCCTCCCCCGCGGTCAGCGGCGAGGGTTCGCCGGTTTCGAACCGGTTGACCCCGACCACGGTGGTCGCGCCGGATTCGATATCGGCGATGCGCGCGGCGTTTGATTCGACCAGCCGCGCCTTCATGAATTCGATCTTCTGCTGCGCATCGCCCAGCCCGTCGATCTGCGCCAATTCCGCACGCGCCCCTTCTTTCAGGGCCGCGACCTTCCGCTCGACCGCCGGATTGCCCTCAAACAGATCGTCATATTCCAGAAGGTCGGTTTCAAAGGCCAATATCTGCTGCATCCGCAAGGACCATTGCTGATCCCACGGGCGCGGCAGGCCCAAAGCCTCGTTCCAGGCGGGCAATTGCACCGCCCGGGCGCGGGCGTCTTTCGACAGCGTTACAGCCAGCATCTCAATCAAGATGCGATAGACATTGTTCTCGGGCTGCTGTTCGGTCAGGCCCAGCGAATTGACCTGCACACCATAACGGAAGCGGCGGTATTTCGGATCTTCCACGCCGTAGCGGTCGCGGCAGATTTCATCCCACAATTCGACAAAGGCGCGCATTTTGCACATCTCGGTCACGAACCGGATGCCTGCATTCACGAAAAAGGAAATGCGCCCGACCATGGCGGGGAAGTGTTCGGCGGGGACCTTGCTTTGCAGATCGTCCAGCACGGCGATGGCGGTGGCCAGCGCGAAGGCGAGCTCTTCCTGCGGTGTCGCGCCGGCCTCTTGCAGGTGATAGGAACAGACGTTCATCGGGTTCCATTTCGGCAGATGCTCGCGGGTATAGGCGGCGACGTCGGTGATCATCCGCAACGACGGGGCCGGGGGGCAGATATAGGTGCCCCGGCTGAGGTATTCCTTGATGATGTCGTTCTGCACCGTGCCCTGCAAAGCCGCGACGTCTGCCCCCTGTTCCTCGGCCACAGCGATATAGAGCGCCAGAAGCCAGGGCGCGGTCGCGTTGATCGTCATCGAGGTGTTCATCTGTTCCAGCGGGATCGCGTCGAACAGGGCGCGCATGTCGCCCAGATGGCAGACCGGCACGCCGACCTTGCCAACCTCGCCGCGTGCGAGCACGTGATCGCTGTCATAGCCCGTCTGCGTGGGCAGATCGAAAGCGACAGACAGGCCCGTCTGCCCCTTGGCCAGATTGCTGCGATACAGCGCGTTCGAGGCCGCCGCCGTCGAATGGCCCGCATAGGTGCGAAACAGCCAGGGGCGATCGGCTTTCGGTTTCTGCTCTTGCGACATGGTTCGGTCTCCGCTCAAGTGCGCGCAACAAAATTACACAAAGCGATAGCTATCCGACAGATTAGACCCTTGTCAACGTGCTGCGCTGCGGCATCATCCTATTTACCTTGTGCCGGTTCCCTGACAAGGTTCGCCCGATGACCGCCCCTGTAACGATCCCCCTTTGGTTGCTGACCCTGATCGTGCTGTTCGCGGGCGTGACCTTTGCCTCGCATTTCCTGTTTCCCTCGGTCCGATGGTTCTTTCGCCGCCGCGCGGAACGGGTCGTCACGCGGATGAACAAGCGGCTGCAGAAACCCATCGAGCCCTTCAAACTGGCGCGGCGCTACGACACCATTCAACGGCTGGTCTATGACCCGCAGGTGATCCAGGCGGTGAACGACTACGCCGGCGCCGAGGGCATTCGCGAGGATGTGGCCTTCGAGAAGGCCCGCGCCTACGCGCGCGAGATCGTGCCGTCGTTTTCTGCCACCGCCTATTTCTCCTTCGGGATCCGCATCGCCCGCTGGCTGTCGCGGTTCCTCTATCGCCTGCGCGTGGGACAGTTCGACCGCGCGCAGTATGACGCGATCGACCGGGATGCGACGGTGATCTTCGTGATGAACCACCGCTCGAACATGGATTATGTGCTGGTGACCTATCTGGTGCGCCGCGCCGGGGCGCTGTCCTATGCGGTGGGCGAATGGGCGCGGGTCTGGCCGCTGTCGTCGGTGATCAAGATGATGGGCGGCTACTTCATCCGCCGCAAATCCCGGCGGCAGTCGCTCAGCGGTGGCCTGTATCGCAAGGTTCTTGCGCGCTACGTGCAGATGGCGACCGAGGGCGGGGTGACGCAGGCGGTGTTCCCCGAGGGCGGGCTGTCGCTCACCGGCGGGCTGGCCCCGCCGCGTCTGGGTATTCTAAGCTATGTGATCGACGGCTTCGATCCCGCGGGGCGCGACGTGGTCTTCGTGCCGGTGGCGCTGAACTATGATCGCGTGCTTGAGGATCGCTTTCTGGTGCAGGCCGACACCACCGGCGTGCGCCGCTTCCGGCCGCCGCTCCTCACCGTGCTGGGCGGGGTCGCGGGCTATCTCTGGGCGCGGCTGCGGGGCAAGATTTCGACCTTCGGCACCGCCAACGTGAGCTTCGGGCAACCGCTGTCCCTGCGCGCCTTCGCCGCCGCCCACGGGGGCGACAGCCGCGCCGTAGGGGCCGAGATCATGGCCCGCATCTCGGGCGTGGTGCCACCGCTTCCGGTGCCGCTGGTGGCCCGCGCGCTGCTGGCCGGGGCCCGCACGGGGGCGGAGATCCGCAGCCATATCGCAGGCGACCTCGCCGCGCTTCCCAAGACCGCGCCGCCCCCCCGTCGCCCGGTGGACAAGGTCGCGCAGGACGGGCTGGCCAACCTACGGTATCGCGGGATCATCACCGGCAGCGACCCCGTCACCCCCGTCGAATCGGACCTCCCCCTGCTGCGCTACTACGCGAACTCCATCGCCCACCATTTCGATGCAGGCGCAGCATCGCCCCCGCCGATGCTGCATTCGCAAAGTAATAAAATTACCAAAATCTAGCAATCAACTATTGCAAAGTTACCCGCTCGAACTCTATCAACGGATAGGGCTGCTTCGATTCTGCGGTGCGGCACGAAACCGGGATTGAAACTGATGGAGACGGACATGGCGCTCGACCACGATGCAGGCTTCACATACGAGGCTGAAACCAAAGACCTTTATGCGATGGGCGAAATCCCCCCCATGGGGCACGTGCCGAAGCAGATGCACGCCTGGGCCATCCGCCGCGAGCGGCACGGTGAGCCGGATCAGGCCTTCCAGCTTGAGGTTGTCGATACGCCAACGCTTGATTCCAACGAGGTTCTGGTCCTCGTCATGGCAGCCGGGGTCAATTACAACGGCGTCTGGGCCGGTCTGGGCAAGCCGATCAGCCCCTTCGACGGCCACGGCGCAGACTACCATATCGCGGGCTCCGATGCGTCCGGAATCGTCTGGGCCGTGGGCGACAAGGTGAAGCGCTGGAAGGTGGGTGACGAGGTCGTGGTCCACTGTAATCAGGACGACGGCGATGATGAGGAATGCAACGGCGGCGACCCGATGTTCTCCACCAGCCAGCGGATCTGGGGCTACGAGACGCCTGATGGCTCTTTCGCGCAGTTCACCAACGTGCAGGCGCAGCAACTCATGCCGCGTCCGCAACACCTCACGTGGGAAGAAAGCGCCTGCTACACGCTGACCCTCGCCACCGCCTACCGGATGCTGTTCGGCCACGAACCCCACGACCTCAAGCCCGGCCAGAACGTGCTGGTCTGGGGCGCATCCGGGGGCCTTGGCTCCTACGCAATCCAGCTCATCAATACGGCCGGGGCCAACGCGATCGGCGTGATCTCGGACGAGGACAAGCGCGATTTCGTCATGGGGCTGGGCGCCAAGGGCGTCATCAACCGCCGCGATTTCAATTGCTGGGGCCAGCTGCCCACGGTCAACACCCCCGAATACGCCGAATGGTTCAAAGAGGCGCGCAAGTTCGGCAAGGCGATCTGGGACATCACCGGCAAGGGCAACAACGTCGACATGGTCTTTGAACACCCCGGCGAGGCGACGTTCCCCGTCTCGACCCTGGTCTGTAAAAAGGGCGGCATGGTGGTGATCTGCGCGGGCACCTCCGGCTTCAACTGCACCTTTGACGTGCGCTACATGTGGATGCACCAGAAGCGCTTGCAAGGCTCGCACTTTGCGCACCTCAAGCAGGCGTCGGCAGCCAACAACCTGATGGTGGAACGCCGTCTCGACCCCTGCATGTCCGAGGTGTTCCCATGGGCCGATCTGCCCGCAGCCCACACCAAGATGCTGCGCAACGAGCACAAGCCGGGCAATATGTCGGTGCTGGTGCAATCGCCGAAGACCGGTCTGCGCACGCTTGAGGATGTCCTCGACGCGAGCCGCTGACCGGCGCCTGCCCGCATCCCGTAAATCACGGGCCGCCGGCATTGCGCCGCGCGGCCCGCTTTGCTTTCAACCCCATGGCCGCGCCCCTCTCCCCCATTTCTGGCGAGGTCGTTTCAGCGTGATGAATTGTTAAGAATTGCGGGTTTATACTCGGAATTAAGACTTCATTAACCGAACCCGCTGAGAGTATTTTATGGGACAGAAATGGATCATTGACGTAATTGACGACCTGCGTGTCTTTGCCGAACAGAACGGGCTTCCGCGTCTGGCGGCGCAACTCGACAGTGCCGCGACCATCGCGCAGGCGGAACTTGCCGAAATGCCTGAGGGGGCGCCGCGCGCGGTGACGGGACATGCAAGCCAACCTGCGCCAGCTTTTGCAGACCCTCGATCAGGCCACGGAACTTAGCGCGCTTCAGACCTCGATCCTTGCCCTGCGCGACCATTTCGGGGTGGCGCATATGGTCTATCACTGGGTTTGTGCCGATGGCGGGCAATTCGGCTGTGGCTCCTATCCGCCCGCCTGGGTGCAGCACTACGTCGATCAGGGCTATCTGCGGATCGATCCGGTCGTCGCGGCCTGTTTCCGGCGCGCGCAGCCGGTGGACTGGAAAACGCTCGACTGGTCCGGCAAACCGGCCCGTCTGGTCCGGGCCGAGGCGTTGCGCGCAGGGCTTGGCACCCAGGGCTATACGATCCCCCTGCACGGGCCGCAGGGGCAATTCGCCCTGTTCTCTATCACCGACACCACCGATGATCCCCGATGGGCGCGGTTCATCGACCGCCACCGCCGCGACCTTCTGCTGTGCGCCCACACGTTCAATCACCGCGCCATCGCGATCGAGGCGCAGCGTCTGCCTGCGCCGGTCAAGCCCCTGTCCCCGCGTGAGGTGGACGTGCTGACCCATCTTGCCATGGGCCTTGCCCGCGCGCAGGTCGCGCAGCGGCTGGAAATTTCCGAACACACCCTGCGGGCCTATGTGGAAAGCGCGCGGTTCAAGCTGGGGGCGAGCAACACGGTCCACGCCGTGGCCCGCGCCGTGGCCGGGGGGCTGATCGTGACCGGCGGCACCGCCCGCGACGCGCCACCGCTTTGGCCCGGCCGCGCCGCGGCGGCGGAGTAGGGCGGCCACACCCACCGCCCGGCACCGCCCAGAAAAAGAGCACCCAAGTGCCACTTTGCGCCGTTCCAATCTGGTCCCCGCCGCCCCCTGCCGGTAGGGTCGCCCCCATGTCATCTACCGCGCTCACCTTCTCCGACGATCAGGC
This sequence comes from Thalassorhabdomicrobium marinisediminis, assembly GCF_003072065.1. Classification (GTDB taxonomy): domain Bacteria; phylum Pseudomonadota; class Alphaproteobacteria; order Rhodobacterales; family Rhodobacteraceae; genus Octadecabacter; species Octadecabacter marinisediminis. The sequence goes on along the minus strand of NZ_QCYG01000003.1, from coordinate 74,170 downwards.
CGAAGCCTGGGACGCCGTCTCCGACCTTCTGGGCACCGCTGGCGTCGATATGCTCGGCGGCCACACCCTGCCGCCGAAGGACGATCCCGACAGTTCGGTTCTTGCGATTTTGGGCAAGGCGGGCAGCGGCAAGACGCTGCTTCTGGCCGAGCTGTTCAAGAACCTGCGCGCCTCCGGCGTCGACATCGTCTCGGGCGATTGGGAAGGGCGCAAGCGCCGCGAACGCCGCACGCTCGCCATCCTCGCGCCCACCAACAAGGCGGCCAGTGTGCTGCGCACCCGTGGCGTGCCCGCAACCACGATCCACCGCATCCTTTACACCCCGGTCTATGATCCCGAATACGAACAGATCGCCGAATGGCTGGCCGGGCAGGCGGATCGCCCCGAGATCGAGGGGCTGACCGACGTCGCCCTCGACCGCGCCTTTGCCTCTTATGAGGTCAACTCCTCGGTGCCCGCCGCGCTCGCCGCCGCTGGCCTGCGCGGCTCGGATTTCATCACCGGCTGGAAGCGCCGCGAAGACCCGCTCGACATCGGCTTTGTTGACGAATCCTCCATGCTTGACGCCAAGCAGTTCCAGGACCTGCAGGAGATCTTTCCCACGCTGGTGCTGTTCGGCGATCCGGCCCAGCTGCCCCCGGTCAAGGCCGAGGGCGGGCAGATGGTCTTTGACACGCTCCCCGACAGCCGCAAGCGCATCCTCAGCCGGGTGCACCGGCAGACCGCCGACAACCCGATCCTTGATCTGGCCCACGCGCTGGCCGATCCGCAGGTGGATTTCTACGCCTTCGAGCGCCTGGTGGAAGAGGCCGCCGCCCGCGACGACCGCGTCGTCATGGCGCAGCGGGTGGAAAGCGACCTGATGGCGCGGTCGCCCTGTCTGGTCTGGCGCAACGCCACCCGCATCAAGCTGATCCACGCCTTCCGCAACGCCTATGGCGCGCCCCCGGACGAACTGCTCGAGGGCGAGCCGCTGATCTGCGACGGCATCGAGCTGCCCGCCAAGCACCGCAAGAAACGTCTCGACCTTGAAGCGCGCGGCCTGATCAAGGGCGCGCAGGTGATCTACCTTGGCCCCGGGCGCAAACCGGGCTTTTCGCGGCTGCACGTCATGGGGGCCGAGGATCCGCGCATCAGCGCCGCCAGCATCGTGAAGATCGAACTGGAAGGGGACGAGGAGCCCTTCATCCCCTTCGCCGCCCGCATGGGCGCCACCTTCCTGCACGGGGCGGCGGTGACGATCCACAAGGCGCAGGGCAGCCAGTGGGACACGGTGCAGGTCTTCGCGCCCGACATCTACGCCGCCTCGCGCATGGGGCGGATGGAGGCGGGCCAGCCCCTGTGGAAGCGGCTGGCTTATGTGGCGATCACCCGCGCCGAAAACCGTCTGTGCTGGGTGGTGCGCAACCGCCTCGCGCGGCCCACCGCCCCGCTGACGACCGAAGACCTCACCGCCGCGCCCGCGCCGCTGGAACTCGCCGCGCAGACCGACGGGGAAGGGGCGTGAGCCGCATCCTCGTCACCGGAGCCAGCCGTGGCATCGGCCGCGCGGTGGCCGAGCGGTTCTTGCGCGAAGGCTGGACCGTGGGCCTTCTGGCCCGGGACGAGGGCGCGCTGCGCGACGCGGCGCGTGACCACACGGCGGCTCATGTGCTGCCCTGCGACGTGACCGATCCGGACGCCGTCGCGCGGGCCTTCGACAGCTTCGCCGCTCAGGCGGGCGGGCTTGATGTGCTGTTCAACAACGCAGGGCTGTTCACCCCCGCCGCCCCCATTGACGAAATCCCCGTCGCGGACTGGCTTAGGGCGGTGAACGTCAACCTCACGGGGATGTTCCTGTGTGCCCGCGCGGCCTTCGGCCTCATGCGGCACCAGTCGCCCCGCGGCGGGCGCATTATCAACAACGGCTCCGTCTCGGCCCATGCGCCGCGCGAAGGGGCCACGCCCTATACCACCACCAAACACGGGGTTACGGGGCTGACGAAATCGCTGGCGCTCGACGGGCGGCGCTTCGACATCGCCGCCAGCCAGATCGACATCGGCAACGCGCAAACCGATCTTCTGCGCGGCATCGCCGAGGCTGCCCGCGCCGCCGGACAGCCCGCCCCGCCGATGATCGAAGTCGCGCTTGTGGCCGATGCGGTCTGGCACATGGCGACCCTGCCGCTGCACGCTACGACCCTGTTCCAGACCCTGATGGCGACGCAGATGCCCTTCGTCGGGCGCGGCTGACCCTAACGCTGGAAGACGCGGAACGCGGCAGAGGCCAGCCAGCCCGCCGCAATGGCGATGGCCAGCGACATCAGCCCGTAAAAGAACGGCTGTTCGCGGGACGTGTCGTAAAGCCAGCGCTCAAGCCCGGCCTTGAAGACCGCGATCGAGGTCTCGTAAATGTCGATCACCTCTCCCCCGCGGGTCAGGAAAATCCGCGCCGCATATTCGCCTTCGGTCAGCGCGGCGGGCAGGGTGATCTGGCCGCGAAACAGCGTCTCTTCCTCAAGGTCCACGTCGTTCTCGAGCACCTGATACAGACCCGATCCCGCGCGAATTCGGATCAGCGCTTCGGTGAAGGTCTTGGCATTCTCGACCTCGCCGGGCGCCCCGACCGAGCGGATCGCCTGCGGGATCGTGATCGAATGGCGCAGGTCTTCGGTGGCGCTCAGCACCTCGTCCAGCGGGGCGGAGGTGGCGACCGCGTAGAACGACGGGGCGGCGTCGACGTCGACCGCGTCGGTGTTGGCCCAGATGCCGACGACCCGTTCCTTGCGGCGCACGGTGACCGGCTGCGACGGACCAGCGAGCGTGATGATCACCTGCAGCGGGGCCGCGTCGGGGGCCGGAGCCTCGCGCTTGACCGCGCCGAAGATTAAAACTTCCGAGCCGTCGAACGTGGCGGTGATCGCCACTTCGTCATGGCTCAGCCCCAGCACGATCTCCTCGGCCTGCGCGGGCAGGGGGGCGGTCAGCGGTGGCAGCGCCATGAGCGCAAGAAGGGCAAAGGCGCGCAGCATCAGTGGCCCCCTTCGCCAAGAGAATACAATTCGGTCGGGGTCAGCAGCAGGTCCAGCGCGAGCTTGCCGCAGACCGCCAGCACCATCAGCGCCAGCAGGATGCGCAGGTTCTCGGCCTTCATCTTGACGCCGATGCGGGTGCCGATCTGCGCGCCGATCACGCCGCCGATCAACAGCAACACCGCCAGCACCACATCCACGGTAAAGTTCGTGGTGGCGTGCAGCATGGTGGTGAAACCGGTCACGAAGATGATCTGGAACAGCGAGGTTCCGATCACCACCTTCGTCGGCATCCCCAGCAGATAGATCATTGCGGGCACCATGATGAAGCCGCCGCCGACGCCCATGATCGCCGACAGGATGCCCACGCAAAGACCGACCAGCAACGGCGGGATCACCGAGATATACAGCCCCGAAACACGGAATTTCATTTTGAACGGCAGCACATGGACCAGTCCGTGCTTGCGCCGTTTCGGCGCCGCACCGCCGGCGGTTTTCGAGCGCCGGATCGCCCGCAGGCTCTCGAAGAACATCAGCCCGCCGACCACGCCCAGAAACACGACGTAGCACAGCTTGACCAGCAGATCGACCTGACCCTGCGCCTTGAGGAAGTTGAACAAGACAACCCCCACCGCCGCGCCGGTCAGCCCGCCGATCAGCAGCACTGTGCCCATCCGCAGATCGACGGTCTTGCGCCGCAGATGTGCCAGCACGCCCGAGAAGGACGACGCGACGATCTGGTTGGCTTCGGTCGCCACCGCCACGGCGGGCGGGATGCCGATGAAGAACAAAAGCGGCGTCATCAGAAAGCCGCCGCCAACCCCGAACATGCCCGACAGGATGCCGACGATCCCCCCCAGACCAAGAAGCAGGAACGCATTCACGGACACTTCGGCAATGGGGAGGTAGATTTGCATGGGCTTTCCTTACGCCTGACACCCCGTAGGATACAACGACCAATTGGCCCCGCCCGATAAGGCCAGTTGGCCCGTCCGGTGGTGCCAGAGCGCCGCCCTAAAGGTGGGGCAGGGCGGCGCGGAGCACCTGTTCGAGTTTCGCAGCCCCCAAGGGCGCCATTGCCTTGGTATGCTCATGGCTGATCGATTCCTCGCTCATCCCCGCGGCCATGTTGGTGATGGTCGAGATCGCGGCGCAGCGCAGCCCCAGAAACCGGCCCAGAATGACCTCGGGCACGGTGGACATGCCCACCGCATCGGCGCCCAACATGCGGATCGCGTTGATCTCGGCCACGGTCTCGAAGCTGGGGCCGGAATACCACGCATAGATGCCGTCCTGCATGTCGATCCGCACCTCGACCGCGGCTTTGGTCAGCACGTCGCGCATCTCTGGATCGTAACAATCCTTCATCGGCACGAAACGCGCGTCCGTCGGCTCTCCGATCAGCGGGTTGAGGCCGCTGAAATTGATGTGGTCGGTCAGGCACATGATCGAGCCGGTGGGCATGTCCGGCACCATTGAGCCCGCGGCATTGGTGGCGATCATCTTGTCCGCGCCAAGCGCCTTGAGCACCTCGAGCGGCAGGCGCATGGCATCGCCGCGCCCGCTTTCGTAGTAATGCGCACGCCCCCCGAACACCGCGACCCGCCGCCCTTCGAGCGCGCCGATCACAAGGTTGGGGTTGTGCCCGCTCACCCCCGCGTGGGGGAAGCCCTCAAGCTCGTCGTAGGGAATGGCCACGCCTTCCACGGCGCCTGCCAGATGCCCCAGACCCGAGCCGAGGATCAGCCCGATCTCGACCGGCGCGGGGCCGGCAATCTGGCGGATCTTCTCCGCCAGTTCATCAGCGTTCCTTGACATAGGGCTGTCCTCCGGCACGGGGTGGAATGGCCTTGCCGACGAAGCCCGCCAGCACGACGACCACGAAAAGATAGGGCAGCGACTGGATCAGCTGGCTTGGCACTTTCACGGTCTCGAACAGTGCCGCCGTGGCGCCGATCGCCTCATCCATGGCGCCGATCCACGTGGCCAGCCCGACAAAGACCAGAACCGCCGACAGGCCGCCCAGCACGATCAGGTCGATCCGCTCACGCCGTAGGGCGTAAAGCGTCATCGCGGCGGCGGCCGCGAACAGCCCGGTCATGATCCAGATCACCTCAAGCTGGATGTTCTGGAACCGGTTGTCGATGGCGAAGAACAGGCCGAACAAAAGGCAAGCCCCCAGTGCATACCACGGCCGCCACTTGGCGAAGATCAACGCGGCGAGCGCGATGAAGCCCCGGTTTGCGGTCATGTCCTTGGTGAAACCGGCCTGCACCGCCGTCGACAGATACGCCCCGGCGACACCGCAGAGCACACCGGCAATGATCACCGCCGTATAGCGCAGTCGCACCACGGAAATCCCGGCCGTATCAACGGCTTCCGGCGCTTCACCCACGGCCCGCAGGCGCAGGCCGAAGCGTGTGCGATAAAGAACCCACCAGCTCAGCGGCACGGTCAGCAGGCCCAGATAGACAAGGATCGAGTGGCCCGAGATGAACTCGGAATAGAACTGCGCCCAAGGGTCCGCCTGCATCTTGTCGCGCACCCGCGTCAGCGCGCCGGGAAAGTCGATCCCGTTGAACCGCGCATCTTTGGGCAGCGACGGGGTCCGCCCGCCCTGGGCGAACCAGCCCTGCGCCACGACGACCGTCAGACCGGCGGCGAAGAAGTTGATCGCCACGCCGGAAATCAGCTGGTTGCCGCGGAAGGTGATCGAGGCCAGCCCGTGGATCAGCGACAGGGCGATCGAAATCCCGATGCCCGCCAAAAGCCCGACCCAGGCGTTGCCAGAAACCAGCGACACCGCCGCCGCAAGGAAGGCGGCGGCCAGCATCTTGCCCTCAAGCCCGATGTCGAAAATGCCCGCCCGTTCCGAGAACAGACCCGCCAGACAGGCCAGAAGCAGCGGAATGGCCATCCGCACCGAAGCATCGCCCAGTTGAACAAAAGTGAAGAAATCCATCGTCTTACTCCTCACCTTCCGGCAACACGGCCGCAGGTGCACCGACGCCCTTGTTGCCGTAGCGCAAGAACATCTTCTGAATGGGGGACCGCACCATCTCGTCCAGCGCGCCGGTGAACATGATCACGAGGGCCTGGATCACGACGACGATCTGCACCGGAATCTGCGTGGCCGCCGAAAGCTCGGCCCCGCCTTGAAACAGCGCGCCGAACAGCAGTGCCGCGATGACGATGCCCACGGGGTGGTTGCGCCCCATCAGGGCCACCGCGATGCCGATGAAGCCCGCGCCGCCGGCGGCGTTGTCCACCAGTTGCGGGTTGTTGATGCCCATCGTGTTGTTGACCGCCATCATCCCGGCCAAAGCGCCCGAGATCAGCAAGGCGATCATCGTGATGTTCACCGCCGAGATGCCTGCATAGCGCGCGGCGGATTCGGACTGGCCAAAGGCGCGGATCTGATAGCCCAGCCGCGTGTGCCAGATCAGCGCCCAGACGCCGACACAGGCACCCAGCGCCAGAAAGATCGAGATATTCACCGGCGAGCGGCCGAAGGTATCCAGCCCGAACAATTGTGCGATGTCGTGCAGCGACGGCAGGTGCACCGTTTCAGGGAAGACCGCCGTGGCGATCTGCATCTCGCCCACCGGTTTGAGCGGCCCGGCCAGCATAAAGATCAACAGGCCCGAGGCCATGAAGTTGAACATGATCGTGGTGATCACGATGTGGCTGCCGCGCCGCGCCTGCAAATAGGCGGGGATCGCGACCCAGAGCGCGCCAAACAGCGCCGCTGCCACGGACCCCGCCAACAGCGCCAGCGTCCAGTGCGGCCAGGGCACGAAAAGCACCGCCAGCGTGGCCCCCAGCCCGCCCAGCAGCACCTGACCCTCACCGCCGATGTTGAACAGCGCTGCGTGGAAGGCCACCGCCACCGCCAGACCGGTGAAGATGAAATTTGTCATGTAAAACAGGGTGTAGCCAAGATTGTCCGAGGTGCCGACCGCGCCGTAGGACATCAGCTTGAGCGCCTCCCACGGGTCCTGGCCCACGGCGACGAATACGATGATCGAGATGATTGCCGCCAGCAGCAACGAGACCACCGGAACAAGGACCACATCGGCCCATTTTGGCATGGCGTCCATTATTCGGCCTCCCCTGCATGCGCGAGATTCTGTTCGATTTCTTCAATACTGTGCGGCGCGTCGGTGTCGGTCATCCCGGCCATCAGCAGGCCCAGCTCCTTTTCGTCGGTCTCCGACGGCAGCCGCTCGCCCATAATCTTGCCGTCGAACATGACGGCGATCCGGTCGCTCAGCCCCATGATTTCTTCCAGCTCGACCGAGACCAGCAAGATCGCCTTGCCCGCATCGCGCAGGGCGACGATCTGTTGGTGAATGAACTCGATGGCACCGATGTCGACGCCGCGCGTGGGCTGGCCCACCAGAAGCAGATCGGGGTCGCGCTCGATCTCGCGGGCGACGACGATCTTCTGCTGGTTCCCGCCCGAGAAATTCTTCGCCGCAAGCAGCGGGTTAGGCGGGCGCACGTCGAAGCGGTCCATCTTCTCCTGTGCGTCCTTCAGGATCGCGCTGTTGTCCATCAACAGGCCGTTTTTCTGATACTTTTCGTCGTGGTGATAGCCAAAGGCGGTGTTTTCCCACGCGCTGAAGTTCATGATCAGCCCTTCGTGCTGGCGATCTTCCGGCACATGGGCGATGCCCCGCGCGCGGCGGCTTTGCCCGTCGGACTTGGCGCCGCTGAGGTCCAGCGGCTGCCCGTTGAGCAGGATTTCCCCCGTCGCCTCTTCATAGCCGCCCAGCACCTCAAGCAGCTCCGACTGCCCGTTGCCCGACACGCCGGCGATGCCCAAAATCTCACCCGCGCGCACCTGGAAGGACACGCCCTTGACCCGGTGCACGTCTTTTTCGTCGACCACGTCCAGATTGCGCACGTCGAGCACGACCTCACCCGGGGTCGCGGGCTTTTTGTCCACGCGCAACAGCACCTTACGGCCCACCATCCGCTCTGCCAGATCGGCGGGGTTGGTGTCCGTGGTTTTCACGGTCGAGGTCATCTCACCGCGGCGCATGACGCTCACCGTGTCGGTGATGTCCATGATCTCGCGCAGCTTGTGGGTGATCAGGATGATGGTTTTGCCTTCTTCCTTCAGCCGGTTCAGAATCCGGAACAGCTGGTCCGCTTCCGCCGGGGTCAGCACGCCCGTCGGCTCATCGAGAATCAGGATATCCGCCTGCCGATACAGCGCCTTGAGGATTTCCACGCGCTGCTGCATGCCCACGCCGATATCCTCGATCACCGCGTCGGGATCGACGTTCAGCCCGTATTCCTCGGACAGTTCTTTGAGCTGCTGGCGTCCGCGCCGCAGGCTGGGGCGCAGCATCGGGCCGTCCTCCGCGCCCAGCACCACGTTCTCGAGCACTGTGAAGTTCTTCACCAGCTTGAAATGCTGGAACACCATACCAATGCCAGCGGCAATCGCCGCATCGGAATCGGGAATCTCGGTCAGCTTGCCGTTGATGTAGATCTCACCGGAATCGGCTTTGTAGAACCCGTAAAGGATCGACATAAGCGTGGATTTCCCCGCACCGTTCTCCCCGATGATCCCGTGGATCGTCCCCGGCATGACCCGGATCGAGATGTCCTTGTTCGCTTGCACGGGGCCAAAGGCCTTGGAAATCCCCTTGAGTTCGATCGCCGGCGTCTGGCCGCCCTGTGTTTGCGCGCTCATGCGCTTGCCCCCCGGCCTGATGCGCCCGCCAGCCCCGCGTCGGGTGCCGCTAAAAAGGTGTTCGGATAATCGCTCAACGTCGTGTCCCCCGCCGCGTGTTTATCATTCTTAATTTTAAAGGGCCGCGCCGATCAGATCAGCGCGGCCCCAGAAAGTGTGCATCAGCCTAGCTTAGAAATCGATCGCAGGGCAAGTCTCGTCGGACATGTAGTCGTGAACTTCCAGCTCACCCGAGGCCATCTGTGCCGAGGCCTCTTCGACCATCGCCTTCATCTCGTCGGTGATCAACTCTTCGTTGTGCTCATCCAGCGAGTAGGCCACGCCTTCGTTCTCGACGCCCATCACGTTCAGGCCGACTTCAACGTTCTCACCGGCGGCGAATGCGTCATACACGGCGTTGTCCACGCGCTTGACCATCGAGGTCAGGACCTGACCGGAGTGCAGGTAGTTCTGGTTGGAATCCACACCGATGGACAGGATGCCTTCGTCGGCTGCGGTCTGCAGCACACCGATGCCGGTGCCGCCAGCGGCCGCAAAGACCACGTCAGAGCCTTGGCTGATCTGGCTCAGCGTCAGCTCGGAGCCCTTGACGGGGTCGTTCCAGGCCGATGGCGTGGTGCCGGTCATGTTCGAGATCACGGTCGCGTCGGGGTTCACCGCTTTCACGCCCTGGGCGTAGCCACAGCCGAACTTGCGGATCAGCGGAATGTCCATGCCGCCCACGAAGGACACGGTATCGGTCTCGGACGCGGCGGCGGCCAGCATCCCCACAAGGTAGGAGCCTTCATGCTCGTTGAAGACCACCGAGCGGATGTTCGGCGCGTCCACTGCGGCGTCGATGATCACGAAATTGGTGTCCGGATAATCCGCGGCAGCTGCTTCCAGCGGGGTGCCCCAGGAAAAGCCTGCCATGACGATCGGGTTGTTGCCGGCTTCGGCGAAGCGGCGGATGGCCTGCTCGCGCTGCGCGTCCGAAGTGATCTCGAATTCTGCGAACTCCTCACCGGTTTCCTCGGCCCAGCGCTGGGCACCGTTGTAGGCGGATTCGTTGAAGGATTTGTCGAACTTGCCCCCCAGATCATAGATGATCGCGGGGCCGTCGGCCCAGGCGGCACCGGCGGTCAGCGCCAAAGCGGCCGTCGCGCCGAGGAATTTCGTGGTAAAGCTCATGTTGTGGTCTCCCATGTTCTTGTTGTCGGGGGCTGTTGCCAGATCCCCGGGATCGTTGCGGCCCGCAGGGGCCGATCACAGATCATGCGACAAAGTAGGCAATGACGCCAGTGGAAGATCAACCGATTCTTGCGATTTTGAGAGCGCTGCAGGGGATTTATCCGCCGGACGTCGCGGAAAGTTGCGCTTTCATGCAAACCGCCGTGTCGCCGTTGCGGTAATATCCGACCCGCTGGCCAAAGGTCTCGAACCCGCAGGCGCGGTACAGCGCCAGCGCCGCCGTGTTGCTTTGCGCCACCTCAAGGAAAACTTCTTCCACGCCCTGCGCGGCCAGACCGGCCAGTGCTGCGCGCAGCATCGCGGTCGCGCGGCCCTGACCCTGATGGGCGGGGTGGGTCGCCAGCGTCAGCACCTCCGCCTCGGGGCCCGCGCGGCGCAGCACGGCAAAGCAGGTCTCGTCACCCCAGAGCGTCGCGCGCGGATCGTCAAGGTAGCCGCGAAAGCTCTCCGCGCGCCAGCCGGCGGCGCCGAAGGCCGCCCCGTGGGTGCGTGCCAGCCCGTCGGGCGTCATCGGCGGGCCACAGGGCCGGTCACGGCAGGATCACCGGCGGCGCCTCACGCGCGGGGGCGGCATCGGGCGGCTTGACATAGACCGGCTTGGGGGCAGGGGGGGCGTCGTGCAACTGTGCGGCGGCAATCAGCGCCACCTGACGGATATGATCCTCGGCGGGGAAGGCCGTGGCGCTGGCATAGGCCGCGGTCACATCGTCCGGCGCGGCAAGGATCGGCGCGCCCATCGTCCCGGGGTCATAGACGTAGAGCTGGTCGCGCGGGGCGGGCACCGAGGTCTGCGCCCGGCCGGACAGGTGCTGCGTGGTCTCGAACATCGACACGCCCACGGCCGGTTTGCCCAGCCCCAGCGCCAACCCCCGCGCGGCCGAGACCGAAATCCGGATGCCGGTGAAATTGCCCGGACCGGTGCCAACGCCCAGCCCGTCCAGATCACCCCAGCCCAGTCCGTGCGCGGCCAACAGCTCTTCCAACAGCAGCATCAACCGCTCCCCCTGACCGCGCGCCATCTCTTCCACGCGGGTGTGGACCGTGCCGTGCAAAAGCAAAGCGGCGGCGCAATGCGCCGCCGATGTGTCGAATGCCAAAAGCGTGGTGTCAGGCTGCAACGGGGCGCACCTCGACCACCTCGGGGATATAGTGGCGCAGCAGGTTCTCGATGCCCATCTTCAACGTCAACGTGGACGAGGGGCAGCCCGCGCAAGCGCCTTGCATATGCAGGTAAACGACGCCGCGATCGAACCCGTGGAAGGTGATATCGCCCCCATCCTGCGCCACCGCAGGGCGCACGCGGGTGTCCAGCAACTCTTTGATCTGGTTGACGATCTCGCCATCCTCCCCGGTGTGCTCGGCGTGGCCGCTGGCCGCTTGCTCACCTTCGATCACGGGCTTGCCGGACTGGTAATGCTCCATGATCGCGCCAAGGATCGCGGGCTTGATGTGGTCCCATTCAACGCCGTCCGCCTTGGTGACGGTCACGAAATCCGTGCCGAAGAACACGCCGGTCACCCCCTCGACTGAGAAGATGCGCCCCGCAAGCGGGCTTTTCTGCGCGGCCTCGGCATTGGGGAAATCGGCCGTGCCCATCTCGAGCACCTGTTGCCCGGGCAGGAATTTCAACGTGGCAGGGTTCGGGGTGGATTCGGTCTGGATGAACATCGGAAGAAACCTTTTTTGTCAGGTTTTACATATGCGCCCCCGGGCGCGCCCTGTCAAGGTTTGGAACGGTTCTAAAAAGCAGCGCGGGCGGCCCTTCCGGACCGCCCGCCTGTGGTGTCGTCTGATCGGATCGACTTAGTTGAATTCGATCTTCTGGGTGTCCACCACTTCATCGTTCACCCGCAGCACGGCAATCGCGTTGGTCGAGGGGCGGGCGATGTTGACGTTGACCTGCTGGTTGGCGCCGGCTTTCACCTTGGTCGAGCCCAGCAGCGCACCCTGGGTGCCCTTGTGGAAAGAGTAGAGCTCAACCACGCCATCGGCTTCCGCCACAACGGTGCCCAGCTCGACCTGACCGTTTGCGGTCTGGTTCTTCACCAGCGGGGAGAGGTGGCTCGCATCCGCCGAAGCGATGCCCACGGAAGCAACGAGGGCGGCGAGGCTGAGGGATACGGTCTTGAACATGGTCTTTCCTTTCGTCGGCCGATTTCGGCCCAGTGATCTGTCGGTCGTCTTGCTGACGAGCGACCGGTTAAGAAAATGTCGAACAGCAATTCGCTGCCGTCCGGTGTCACTGATCTGGTCTGAAAGGGGGCGAAGCGGAAGCCCTTGATCGATCACAAAAAAATGCGCGTTTTCGGCGCTTGCAGCCTCTTGAAAACGAAGATCGACACCCCGTTAAGGTGCGATAGCGCGCGGGCGCACAGATTGGAGCGGTTTTTCGTGCATTCATGCACACTGTCCGTGACAGCCGCCCCCGACCGCCGCCGGCCCATTCTCACATCGGCGTGAGCGCTCGGCGAGAAAGCTGTAACAGTCCGGGCGCGCGGGGCTCAGGTGATCTCCTGCAGCCGCTCCTTGGACATGTCGCCGGGGACGATCGTCATGGGAATCGGCAGGTCGCCGGCCTGTTTCGTCAGCGCGGTGATCAGAGGGCCGGGGCCCTTCTTGTCGGTCGCCGCCCCCAGCACCAGCACCCCCACTTGAGGGTCCTCTTCGATCTGGGCCATGATCTCGTCCACGGGCACGCCCTCACGGATCACCAGCTCGGGATCGACGTTCTGCTTGTCGCGCATCCACTTGGCGAAGACCTCGAAATGCACCTCGATCCGCTCGCGCGCCTCGGCCCGCATGATGTCGCCCACGCCGATCCAGTGGTTGAACTCATCGGGCGGTATGATCGACAGAACCGACACGCCGCCCCCGGAATTGGCCGCACGCATGGCGGCGAACCGCATGGCGTTCAAACACTCGCGGCTGTCATCGAGGATCACCAGAAACTTGCGCATGGGTCTCTCCCTTGTTGCGGATGCACTGTGCCGGAGCGCCCCCGCTGGCGCAACACAAGATCGTCACCGCCTCGTCGTGGCCAGCGCCCGGCGCAGCCCCCGCAGACCGGCATTGCCGATCCGGTTGGCGACAAACACAAGCGCCTGTGCAGCCAGCGCGGCAAGCGCCGCCACCGCCCCCAGCGCCAGATCCGTCAGCCGGACCGCCGCCCGAAACACCCGCGCCTTGCCCAGCACCGCAAAGGCCTTGCCCGTGCGCGGCCCCATGGCGGCGCTCACCCGGGCCAGACGTGCCGCATCCTCGGCGCTGTCCACATGGCGCAACAGCGTCACCGCCTGCGCGACCGACGTGTTCTCGGCCAGCCGCCCCAGATCGCTGCCGATGGCGCTTAACTTCCCCAGTTTGGCGCTGTCCACGACCTCCGCGGGGCCGATGCGGAACCGCGCCAGATCACCCATCCGATCCCAGCGCACCGCATCTCCGGCCAGCGCGGCCAGCCGCGCCGCAAAGGCCGCGTTCAGCTCGCCCATGCGCCGCGCCATCCGCAGCACCGACGCGCCTGCCTTGACCGTATAGCTGCTGCCGCCCGTGGCCAGCACCGCCCCCGTCGCCCCCAGCCCAACCAACGCCAGCCCCAGATCAAGCCGGTCGACCGCGTCCCCCGCGCCGTAATTCAGTGCCGCCCGGCGCAGGGCGTTCACGTCCCCCGCCGGGGTCAGCTCGAACGGGATCGCGCAGGCGGAGATCTGCGTCAGGGTCGCGCAGGCGGTCACATCCACCGCGCAGGCGCCGCACCCCAGCGCCGAGGCGAAAAACCCGGTCTGCGCGTCGACCACCTCCTGCAATCGCACCTTCAAGGCGGGCGGCACCGCAACCTCATAGGAGATCGCCAGATCGACCAACAGTTCGATCCGCATCAAATCCTCGTCCGCCACCGCCGCCTGTAACCGCGGCACCAGCCAGTCCGCATCCACCTTCCGCGCCATCGCCCGGCTCAGTGCTACCTCGATCCCGGCTGCGCTGCGTTGAACCAAAGGTGCCGCGAAGGGTGCCTGCGCCAAGAGCCACAAAGTGCAGGCCAGCGTCGCCCCGAAGGGCAACACGTGCAGCACGACGATCAGTGTGCGCTTCACGCGGTGCGCTTGGCCCAGGCCCAATACAACTCACGCGTGCGGCGGGTGACCGGGCCGACCTGATAGGACACGTCGTCGAAGGCGGTGATCGGCGTGACCTTGGCCATGTTGCCGCTCAGAAACAGCTCATCCGCGTCGCGGGCATCGTCGAAGGTCAGCACGCTTTCATGCACGGTGTAGCCGTCGGCGCGCAGGTTCTCGATGTGGCGCGCGCGGGTGATCCCGGCCAGAAACGTGCCGTTGGGGATCGGGGTGAACACCGCGCCGTCCTTGACCAGAAACACATTGGCCGTCGCGCTTTCCGCCAGATTGCCCAAAGCGTCGGCCACCAGCGCATTGTCGAACCCCTTGGACTGCGCCTCGGCCAGCATCCGCGCGTTGTTGGGATACAGGCAAGCGGCCTTGGCGTTCACCACGCTGCTGTCCATCACCGGACGGCGGAACCGCGTCGTGGTGACCGAGATCGTGGCCCCCTCGGGGGCAAAGGGGATCTCTTCCAGACAGATCGCGAAGCCCGCCTTGCCCTTGCCCGGCACGATGGCGCCGGGGCCGGTATCCTGCCCCCAATACATCGGCCGGATATAGACCGGCGCGTCGCCATAGGGGCGCAGACCCTCGCGCACGATCTCGACCATCTCCTGCGTCGACACCCAGGGCGTCAGCATCAGCGCCTCGGCCGAGCGGTTCACCCGTTCGCAGTGCTTGTCCAGATCGGGCACCAGCCCGTTCACCGCCCGCGCCCCGTCGAACACGGCCGAGCCAAGCCACATGCCGTGATCGGCCGCCTTCATCAGCGGGATGTCGCCCTCATGCCATTGGCCTTCGAAATAGGTGCGAATGTTGGTGCCCGTCGCCATGGCGCTCTCCGTCAGACTGCTTTTGCCGCGACCCTAGTGGGGGCGCGCGCCCGCGTCCAGTCACGGGTCAGAGCGTCCCTCCTCCACCAGTGCTGCCACGTCCAGCCGCGCGTTGACCATCCGCAACTGGCCATCGTCATCCCGCGGCCAATCCGCCTGCGGCCGGTCGCGATAAAGCTCCACACCGTTGCCGTCCGGGTCCCGCACATAGACCGCCTCGCTCACCCCGTGGTCTGCCGCGCCCTCAAGCGCGATGCCCGCCTCCAGCACCCGCGCTACCACGCGCCCCAGCGCGACGCGGTCGGGATAGAGCAGGGCGGTGTGATAAAGCCCCGTATGCCCCGCAGGGGGCGCGGTGGCCCCAAGGCTCTCCCATGTGTTCAGGCCGATATGATGATGGTAGCCACCGGCCCCCAGAAACGCCGCCCGGTCGCCATATCGCTGGGTCAACTCGAAGCCCAGCACCTCGCCATAAAAGGCAATCGCCCGATCCAGGTCGGACACTTTCAGATGGATATGCCCGATCATCGGGCTTTGGACTGGCTGGGGAATGGTCATGGGCGCTCTCCTTTGGCGCAGAGTTTACGCCCCCGCGCATCCCCGCAACACCCGCAGCCCCGCGCAGCGCCTTTGCGTGCCCGCACAGATCCCGTTGCGCCCGCACCGCACGGTCCGGCAACTTCGCCTTAACCCCGCGCGGGCAATCTGCCGCATGGTTGACCCGCGGGGCCCAGACGCCCCGTGCCATGGAACTTGAAACGGCAGCCGGCCTCACAGACCACCCCCGCGCGCTCGCGCAGATCGGGTGCAGAGGCAGGTCGCAGCGCATTAGACCTTGGGGCTGACACCCCCACGGCTTCCGTCCTTTTACCAAAGAGTGCGCCACACCCCGCAAAACCGCCTGCCCGTCAGCGCCCGCCGCTGCCTCGGGCCAAAAGCGCATCCCTCGTTTCATCTGACCCGATAAACTCTCCCCGAAGGGCCGGGTCGCACCGCGCCGCTCGGCCAGTGGCGGTTACGAGCGCAGCAAACCCACGATGTCATAGGTCCGCTCAAGCACCGGCGTCGCAATCTCGCGCGCGCGCTGTGCCCCGCGGGCCAGCTTGCGGTCGATCTCGGCAGGATCATCCATCAGGCGCTTCATCTCGTCGCTGATGGGCGCCAGCTTCTCGACCGCCAGTTCGGCCAGCGCCGGTTTGAACGTGCCCCAGCCCGCACCGGCATATTCGGCGACGACCGCCTGCGGGCTGGAATTCGCAAGGCCCGCATAGATGTTCACAAGGTTCGCCGCCTCGGGCCGCCCCTCCAGTCCTTCGACGCTTTCGGGAATCCCCTCGGGATCGGTCCGCGCCTTCTTGAACTTCTTGGCGATGGTGTCGGCGTCATCCAGCATGTTGATCCGCTCCATATCGCTCTCGCCGGATTTGCTCATCTTCTTGGTGCCGTCGCGCAGGTTCATCACGCGGGTGGCGGGGCCTTCGATCACCGGCTCGGTCATCGGGAAGAAGTCGACGCCGAAGTCGTTGTTGAACTTGGCGGCGATGTCGCGCGTCAGCTCGACGTGCTGCTTCTGATCCTCGCCCACGGGCACATGGGTCGCGTGATAGAGCAGGATGTCAGCCGCCATCAGCGACGGATAGGCATACAGCCCAAGGCTGACCTTCTCGGCGTTCTTACCGGCCTTGTCCTTGAACTGGGTCATCCGGTTCATCCAGCCCATGCGTGCGACGCAGTTGAGGATCCAGCCAAGCTGCGTGTGCTCGGGCACCTGGCTTTGGTTGAACAGGATCGACGTTTCGGGATCGATGCCGCTGGCCAACATGCCGGCGGCAATCTCGCGCGTGCCCTTCTTCAGGGTCGCAGGGTCCTGCCAGACGGTGATCGCGTGCAGATCGACCGAGCAATAGAGCGTTTCCATCGCGCCGTCCTGCATGTCCACCCAGCGTTTGATCGCGCCCAGATAGTTGCCAAGCGTCAAGCCGCCCGAGGGCTTGATGCCGGAGAAGACACGCGGGGTGAAAGTGCTATCGCTCATGAGACGTTCCAACGCTGGATTTACAGGTCTGCTTGGCTTACCCATGCACCGATATATCGTCAACCGAAGTGAGCCTTCCCATGCACAACCCCAACCACGGCGAAAACCCGTTCAATGCGATTCCTCCGGTGCCCTTGGCACTGGTGCTGGTGATCGCGGGGATCGAGCTTGTGTTCTCGGCTGCGGGTGCGGGCTTCGTCGGCGGGGCCGGGGGGATCGGCTGGCGCTCGGCCGCGTTTCAGGACTACGCTTTCGCCCCCGCCGTGATGACCGAGATCTTCGAGCGCGGGCGCGGCTCCTTCGATCTGTGGAAGCGGTTCGTCAGCTATGCATTCGTGCATATCAACTTCACACATACGCTCTGGGCCTGTGTGCTTCTGCTGGCGCTGGGCAAGTTCGTGGGCGAGATTTTTCGCCCCCTCGCTTTCGCCCTTTTGTTCTTCATCAGCACCATCCTCGGGGCCGCGATTTACGGGCTGCTGTCGTGGCAGAACGCCCCGCTTCTGGGGGCCTATCCGGGGGTTTACGGGCTGATCGGGGCCTATACCTATCTGATGTGGCTCACGCTTGAGCGGATGGGGGAAAACCAGCTCAAGGCCTTCCAGCTTATCGGCATCCTGCTGGGGCTGATGCTGGTCTATTCGATGATCTTCGGCTCGACCCCCACATGGATCGCCGAGGTCGCGGGCTTTGTCGTCGGCCTCTTTGCCGCACCGCTTCTGGCCCCCGGCGGCTGGACGGCCTTCGTCAACCGGATGCGCAAGCGCTAGGGCGGGGGCAGGGCGCCATGACCCAAGCCGCAGGCCCGCCCGCCGTCACCCTGTCGCGTGCCGGGCCACAGCAGCGCGCAACCCTCGCGCAGCTGTTCCAACTCTACATCTACGACATCTCAAGGTTTGCCCGCTGGCCCGTGGGGCCGGACGGGCGCTATGACCTCGCCGACCGCATTCTGCCGCCCTATTTTGACGCGGCCGATCATCACCCCTATCTGATCCTGTCGCAGAACGAGATTGCGGGCTTCTGCCTGATCCGCCGCGCCTCGGACGACGCTGCGCGGTGGGACATGGGGCAGTTCTTCGTGATGCAGAAATTTCGCGGCGGGGCCACGGCGCAGGCGGCGTTCCGGGCCGCCCTGCACCTGCACCCGGGGCGCTGGCAGGTGCGCGTGCTGCCCGCCAACGAACCCGCCCTGCGGTTCTGGTCCGCCGCCATCGCGCAAGTAAACGGCAGTCCGGTCGACGGGGAGGATGTGACGGCAGACGGGCTCACCATGCGGCGCTTCGCTTTCCAGCTCGGGCCGGATGTCAGCCCCGCCGCACCGCCGTCTTGAAGTCGGCCAACCGGAAAGCCCCGAGCATCTGGCCAATGGCGAAATAGCTGACCATGCCCAGCACCACGATCACCGCCAGCGCGGCGTAGCGCACCCCGGGCAGGCCCAGCGCGGGGCCGACCAACAGCATCAGGATATAAAGCACCACACCCATCAGGAGCGAGGCCAGCACGATCCGCCACAACCGGCTTTTGAACCGCGGGTCGAACTGCGCGGCTTCGCCCATCTTGCGGCTGCCGAGCCAAAGCTGCCAGACCATGACCCATGCGGCGATGCTGGTGGCGAGCGCCGCCGCGATATAGCCGATGTAGATCGACAACCCGATCGCCACGGCGGCGTTCACCACCATCGCCACCAGTGCGTAATAGAACGGCCTTTTGGTGTCCTCACGCGCGAAGAACAGCGGCTGCAGCGCCTTTTGCAGCACAAACGCCGGCAGGCCGAGGCCATAGACCGTCACCGCCAGCGCTGTCGCCGCCGTGTCGTCGCTGTCGAACAACCCGCGCTCGAACAGCACGCTCACCAGCGGCACGGGGATCACAATCAGCGCCACCGCGGCGGGGATCGTCAGCGCCAGCGCCAGTTCCGACGCGCGGTTGAAAGCGTCGCGCCCGCCGGCGTCATCGCCCGCGGCCAGACGGCGGCTCAGGTCGGGCAGAAGCACCACGCCCAGCGCAATCGCCACCACCCCGAGGGGGAGTTGATAAAGCCGGTCCGCATAGCTGAGCCATGCAATCGCGCCGTCATAGAAACTGGCCACCTGACGGCCCACCAGCAGGTTGACCTGCACCACGCCGCCCGCCAGCATCGCCGGGGCCGCGATCACCGTCAGCCGTTTGAGTTCCGGCGTCATGCGGGGCAGGCGGGGGCGCAGATTGATCCCCGCCCCCCGCGCCGCGACCCAGACCAGCGCCAGTTGCGCGGCCCCCGCAATCGGCACGCCCCAAGCCAGATAAAGCCCGGTGCGTTCCTGCGCCACGAAGGGCGTGCCAAGGATGTCGGTCGTGCTCAGCCAGACGGCGGCGATCAGGATCACGTTGAGCAACACCGGCGCCGCCGCCGCCGCCGCAAAGCGCCCGGTGGCGTTCAGCACGCCCGAAGCCAGCGCCGCCAGCGAGATGAACAGGATATAGACAAAGGTGATCCGGCCATAGTTCACCGCGAGATCAAGCCGCCCGTCATCGGCAAAGCCCCCCGCCATGGCCAGCACCAGCCACGGCATGATGACCTGCGCCACCAGCGTCAGCACGATCAGCACCGTCGCCAGCCCCGCAAAGGCATCACGTGCAAAGCCTTCCGCATCGGCCCCGGTCTCCAGCTTTTTCGAGAACATCGGCACAAAGGCCATGTTGAACGCGCCTTCGGCGAAAAAACGGCGGAACATGTTGGGCAGGGCAAAGGCAATCAGGAACGCTTCGGCCACCGGCCCCGCGCCCAGAAAACCTGCGATCAGGATGTCGCGCACGAAGCCCAGCACGCGGCTGAGCAGGGTCCAGACCCCCACGGTAAGGAAGCCTGCAATCAGTCGGATGGGTTTCATGGGGTCTGCTCGATCCTTGGGTTTGGCCCCTTTTAGGGGCAAGCGGCGGCGAAAACTATCGCGAAGTTGGCCCCGCGCCGAAGTTCACCGACCGCCGCCCAAGCGCCCGACCCGACGCGCAGACCCCGTCGCCGCACCGTCATTCCCAGGCCCGTTTGGCCCCTTCGGTGATCGCATCGCGCAGCTTCTTCTCCAGCGCTTTCTGTTTGTTCTCGGCGTGGAACTTCAGCCCGAACATATCCTTCACGTAGAAGGTATCGACGACCTGCTCGCCAAAGGTCGCGATCACCGCGCTGGCGATATAGACGTTGGCATCCGCCAGCGTGCGCGTCAGATCGTGCAGCAATCCGGGGCGGTCGCGGGTGTCCACTTCGATGATCGTGTAGATCTCGGACCCCTCGTTGTCGAAGGTGATCGAAGTCTTCACCCGGAATGCGCGTTCGCGTTTCTTCATCCGGTCGCGCCCGGCCAGCGCGTCGCGGGCCACGACCTCACCGTACAGCGTCTTCTGGATCATCTGGCGCAGGCGCGGCAGGCGCTCTTCGTCATAGGGGCGGCCCTCGATGTCCTGCACCCAGAAGGTCGCGGTGGCGTAGCCGTCCTTGCTGGTGAAGGTCCGCGCATCGACCACGTTGGCCCCCACCAGCGACAACGCCCCGCACATGCGGCTGAAAATGCCCGGATGATCGGCCATGGCGAAGCAGACGCGGGTGGCGTCGCGGTCCTCGTCCGGGGTCAGCCGGGTGCGCATCTCGTCCGGGCCGATGTCGCGCAGCATCTCGGCGAATTGCAGGTGGGCGGTGACGTGCAGGCCTTGCCAATAGGGCGGGTAATGGCGGCCCAACTCGGCGCGGATCGCCTTCTCCGTCCAGCCCGCATCCTCTTTGTCGCGCAGGGCGGCGCGCAACCGCTTGCGCGCCTCGGTGCCCCGTTCGTTGCGGTTCAGCGCCTCCATCCCGTTCTCAAGCGCATAGCGCGTCTGGCGATAGAGCGCCCGGATCAGCACCGCTTTCCAGTTGTTCCACGTGCCCGGCCCCACGCCGCGGATGTCGCAAACCGTGAGCACGCAGAGCAGGTTCAGCCGCTCGACCGTTTTCACCGCCTTGGCGAAATCGCGCACCGTGCGCGGGTCGGCAATGTCGCGTTTCTGCGCCATGTCCGACATCAACAGATGATAGCGCACCAGCCATTCGACCGTCTCGCTTTCCTTGCGCGACAGGCCCAGCCGCGGCGCCACCTTGCGGGCGATCCGCGCGCCCAGCACCGAATGATCTTCGTCCCGGCCCTTGCCGATGTCATGCAGCAGCAGCGCCACGTAGAGCACCCGCCGGTTGATCCCGCCCTTGAGGATCGAGGCCGAGACCGGAAGCTCTTCGTCCAGCTCGGCGCGTTCGATCTTCGACAGGTGGCTGATCGTCTGGATCGTGTGCTCATCGACCGTGTAGTGGTGATACATGTTGAACTGCATCATCGCGACGATGGGTTCGAACTCGGGCAGGAAGGCCGACAGCGCGCCCAGCTCGTTCATCGTGCGCAGCGCGCGTTCGGGGTTGCCGTGCTTGAGCATCAAATCAAGGAAGATGCGCTTGGCTTCCTTGTTCTGGCGCACCTCGTCGTCGATCAGATGCAGGTTCGCCTTGATCAGCCGCATGGCGTCCGGATGCATCAGGGTGCCGGTGCGCAGCGCCTCTTCAAAGATCCGCAACAGGTTCAGCGGATCCTCGACAAAATCCTCGGGCTCCGCCACGGTCAGCCGGTTCTGCTTGATCGCATAGGGGGCCTTGGCGCGTTTGGTGCGGTTGAACAGCCGTTGCAGCATCGGCTCGGCCTTCAGGTGCGCGGCTTCTTGCGCCACAAGGAAGATGCGGGTCAGGTCGCCCACATCCGTGGCGTGGTGGAAATAATCCTGCATGAAATGCTCGACCGCGCGGCGGCCGCCGCTGTCGGTGTAATGCATCCGCTCGGCCACCTCGACCTGCATGTCGAAGGTCAACTGGTCCACCGCGCGCCCGGCGATCAGATGCAGATGGCAGCGCACCGCCCAGAGGAACTCATGCGCGGCCTTGAACTCCTCGTATTCGTCCTGCGTGAAGACCTTGTGCTGCACCAGCTCCGAGGCATCCTTGACCCCGTGAACGTATTTGCCGATCCAGTAGAGCGACTGCAGATCGCGCAAACCGCCCTTGCCCTCTTTCACGTTGGGTTCAACCATATAACGCTGGCCGCCCTGTTTGGCATGCCGGGCCGAGCGTTCGTTCAGCTTGGCTTCGATGAACTCGGGCACGGTGGCGGTGAAAAGCTCGTCGCGCAGCCGCGTCGTCAGCTCTTCGGCCAGCGCTTCGTCCCCGGCGAGAAAGCGTTCCTCAACCAGCGAGGTGCGGATGGTGTAGTCGTCCCGAGCGAGCCGCAGACATTCTTTCACCGTGCGGCTGGCATGGCCCACCTTCAGCCGCAGGTCCCACAGCAGATAGAGCATGGTCTCGATCAGGCTCTCGGCCCAAGGGGTGAGCTTGTAGGGCGCCAAAAACAGCAGATCGACGTCGGAGTAGGGGGCCATCTCGCCCCGGCCGGACCCGCCCACCGCGATCAGCGCCAGCCGCTCCGCCTCGGTCGGGTTCGGATTGGGGTGCAGGTGCGATTTCGCCAGCCGGAACACCTCGATCACGATGGCATCGGTGAGCCACGAATAGGCGCGGGTGGTCTCGCTCGCGACGAAGGGATTGGCCTCGAAAGCGCTGGCGATGATCTTGCGGCCCGCGTCCATCGCCTGCTTGAGGATCGGCAGCATCGCCGCGCGCTTGTCCGAACCCAGCGGCCCGGCGTCGGCAATGGCCTCAACCAGCGCCACGTGCAGAGCCCTGCGGTTGAGGATCTCATCCGCAGGGCAAATCAGGTCGTCGGGGGTCAGATCGCCGGTGGGATCATAGGCCCCGTCGCCGAGCAGATCAGGATCCGCCACGGCCGAACGACAATGGGGCCGGATCGACGATGGAGACGCGGTTGTCGACGATCTGAGCCACGGCCAGCGCACGTTCGTTGGTGCCGTCACGGCGCAGGCGGAACGCGCCCGCCGCGCCCGAGAACCCGGCCGACCGGGTGAGCGACGCCTTGGTCAGTGCGTTGCTGTCGCCGGTGGCGGCCAGCGCGCCGATGGCGGCGATCCCGTCATAAGCGATCGAGGCCAGCGGGTGCGGTGCGGCACCGTAAGCGGCTTCATAGCGGCTGCGGAACGCGGCTTCGCGTCCGGCATCGGCCATGGCAAACAGCCCGTTCTGCAACCCGGGAAGCGAGGCCGCCTGCGGTGCTGCGTCCCACCGGGTGATGCCGATCAGCGGCGTCGTGGCGGGCACCAGCCCCTGGTCGTTGAGCGAGGTGGCCAGGATCGGCAGCCCGCCGGCCACGTTGTCGGTCACGAAGATGCCCTGCGCCCCGCCGGAATTGGCGGCGTTCACGATGGCCGAGGCACGGGCGAAGATCCCCTGCTGGCTGAACGGATAGGACTGCACGCCCACGACCGTGCCGCCATTGGAACGGATCGAGGTCGAAATCGCATCCCGCCCGACAGACCCCGCAAGGTCTTCCTGATGCGCGATCAGGAACCGGGTCATGCCCTGGGTTGCAGCATAGCGCACCAGCCGGTCAGAGATATTGCCAAAGGTGTTGCCCAGCACGAAGACGTTGCCCCCCGCGATGGCGGTGTTGTTGGAGAAGGCCAGCACGTTAACATTGGCTGGGGCCACGGCGACCCCCACGGCATTTGCGCTGGCGGCATCCAGCGGGCCAAGAATGATTTTCGCCCCGTCTGCGACCGCCTGCGCGGCCATCTGGCTGGCCTGTCCGGCATCGCGCGCGGTGTTATAGACCTGCAGATCGACCTCGACCCCGTTGAGATCGGCAATCGCCAGCCGCGCGGCATTCTCAAGGCTCGAGGCGATGGCATTGGCCTCGGCCGAGCCGGTCCCGCCGGGCACCAGGAGCGCCACCTGAACCGGCGCGGAGGGGTCGATCCTTTGTCCCGAATTGCCGCCCACGCTGGGCACCGCCAGATCACAGGCGGCAACGAAGGCGAAGGCTGCAAGGGTGAACAGGCGAACAGCAAGGCTGGGCAAACGGGCTAACATGGACTATCTCACTTCCTCTGGCGGCGGGGCTGTCCCCGCGGCTTCCTGGCCTACCATAATAGGGCGCGGGTCGAAGGGGTCTAGCAATGAATCACGAACCGGATGAAACTCGCCCAACGGCCTATCGCACGGTGCCCCTGACGGCAGGGCTCTATCTTTGCGCGGTGCCCATCGGCAACGCCCGCGACGTGACCCTGCGCACGCTTGACATCCTTGCCAGCGCCGATGTGATCGCCGCCGAAGATACGCGCACCGCGCGCAAACTGATGGACATTCACGGGATCCCCATCGGGCGGCGCAGGATGATCGCCTATCACGACCACTCAGGCGAAGCCACGCGTGAGAAGATCCTCGACGCGGTCGTCGAAGGGCAGTCGGTGGCCTATGTGTCCGAGGCCGGAACCCCGCTGGTGGCCGATCCGGGCTACAAACTGGCGGCGGCATTCCGCGATCTGGGCTTGCCACTCACGGCCGCACCGGGGGCATCGGCCGTGCTGGCTGCGCTGACCGTCGCCGGCCTGCCCAGTGACGCTTTCCATTTCGCAGGCTTCCTGCCCGCCGGCAGCGCCGCCCGCCGCCGCGCGCTTGAGGCACTGCAGGACGTGGCGGCGACGCTGGTCCTCTACGAGTCGCCGAAACGGATTTACGGATTGTTAACTGATTTGGGGCAGGTTCTAGGGGAATCGAGGGAGGTGGCGCTTTGCCGGGAGCTGACGAAGAAGTTTGAAGAGGTGCTACGTGGCACGCCTGAGGCCTTGCTGGAGCAGTTGGACGGGCGCAGCCTGAAAGGCGAACTGGTCGTGCTTGTGGGCCGTCGCACCGGCGCGGAGCTGGATGAAGACGCGGTGCAGCAAGCCTTGCGATCCGCGATGCAGACCATGCGGATCAAGGACGCCGCAACCGCGGTCGCCGGCGCAACTGGCCGCCCGCGCCGCGACATCTATCAGCTCGCGCTGAGCCTGAAAGAGGAGGACGACTGATGCAAGTTACGATCCAGGGCCAGACTGCGGCCGGCATGGCAGCGACCAATGTGGCATTGGCGAAGAAAGCGCGGGGCCGCATCGCCTATAAGGCGGGCCAAGCCGCCGAAGACATTGTCGCACGGCAATACACGCGCTCCGGCCGCCCGGTGCTCGCCCGCCGCTGGCGCGGCACCTACGGCGAGATTGATCTGGTGGCGCAGGACGGTGACGGGGTCATCTTCATCGAGGTGAAGAAAAGTCGCAGCCATGCCCGCGCCGCCGCCCGGCTGACCCGCCGCCAGATGGACCGGATTTACGGGGCCGGATCGGAATTTCTCGCGACGCAGCCCAAGGGTCAGTTAACGGATGTGCGCTTCGATGTGGCACTGGTCGATGATTTCGGCCGCGTCGATGTGATCGAAAACGCTTTCATGGACGCTTGACGGATCGGACCCATTGCGATCTTGCGGCGGCAGGTCCATGTTTCGGGGACCCTCAGATAAGGACACCCCATGACTGCCGCCAAATCCTTGACCGTTGCCTTTCAGATGGACCCGATCGACGCGGTGGACATCAATGCCGACAGCTCTTTCCGGCTTGCCGAAGAGGCGCAGGCGAGGGGGCATGCGCTATTCTACTATACGCCGGATCAGCTGAGCTATCGCGAGGGGCAGGTGTTCGCGCGGGGGCAGGATCTGACGGTGCGGCGAGAGGTGGGCAACCACTTCGCCGTTGGAGAGATGCGGGACCAGAACCTTGCTGAGGTCGACGTGATCTGGTTGCGGCAGGACCCGCCGTTCGACATGGGCTATATCACCACAACCCATATTCTCGACCGGGTGCATCCCGAGACGCTGGTGGTGAACGATCCGTTCTGGGTGCGCAATTATCCCGAGAAACTGCTGGTGCTGGACTTTCCCGACCTGACACCGCCCACCGCGATTGCCCGGGATCTCGACACGCTCAAGGCTTTCCGCGACCGCCACGGGGACGTGATCCTCAAGCCGCTTTACGGCAACGGCGGCGCGGGGGTGTTCAAGCTCGCCCATGCGGACAGCAACCTCGCCTCGCTCCATGAGCTTTTCGTCGGCATCAACCGCGAACCCCTGATCATCCAGAAGTTCCTGCCCGACGTCAGCGCGGGCGACAAGCGGATCATTCTGGTCGAGGGGGAGCCCGTCGGCGCGATCAATCGCGTGCCGGCCAAGGGGGAAACCCGGTCGAACATGCACGTGGGCGGGCGGCCGGAACCGGTGGGGTTGACCGACCGCGACCGTGAGATCTGCGACCGGATCGGCCCTTTGCTGCGCGAAAAGGGGCAGATTTTCGTCGGCATCGATGTGATTGGCGACTATTTGACCGAGATTAACGTGACCTCGCCCACCGGTATTCAGGAGCTTGAGCGGTTCGACGGCACCAATATCGCCGCGAAGATCTGGGAGGCGATCGAGGCGCGGCGGGCGTGAGCGCTCCGTCGCATCGCCTGAAGCTATTGCGTCTGGCCATGCGCTGGGCTGTCAAACCGCAGCTGGAGAAATCCGCAACACCGGAGACGGCCTATCGCAGCTTCGAGCGCCTTGCGCCGCTGTTGTTCAGCACGCCCCGGGGGCTTGAGGTCCGGCAGGAGGGGCCGGCGGAATGCCTGATGCCCGAAGGGGCGGTTCCCGACCGCGCTATTCTCTATCTGCACGGCGGCGCCTTTGTCGCAGGCACCCCGCGCAGCTACCGCGCCATCGCCGGACGGCTGGCCCGCCGCACCGGCGCGCGGGTGTTCCTGCCGGATTATCCGCACCTGCAAGAGGCCCCGTTCCCCGCCGCGCCGGATGCGGTGCTGGCGGCGTGGGATGCGCTTCTGGCGCAGGGGTGGCGGCCTTCGGA
Source organism: Thalassorhabdomicrobium marinisediminis (assembly GCF_003072065.1). Taxonomy (GTDB): domain Bacteria; phylum Pseudomonadota; class Alphaproteobacteria; order Rhodobacterales; family Rhodobacteraceae; genus Octadecabacter; species Octadecabacter marinisediminis. The sequence goes on along the minus strand of NZ_QCYG01000003.1, from coordinate 47,408 downwards.
TATTGTCATCGCCGGTGACAGCGCGGGCGGCAATCTGGTGTTCGGGCTGCTGGCGGATCTGCTCGCGCGGGGGCAGCGGCCGGCGGGCGTTGTCGGCTTTTCGCCTTGGGGGGACCTGACCCTCTCCGGCGAGTCTTTGGCCGCGAATGCCGCGGCAGACCCGCTGATCCCCGTGGACCGGATGCGGGAGGCGGTCGCGTTGTATCTGGACGGGGCCGATCCCCGCGACCCGCGGGCCAGCCCGGTCTTCGCCGACTTCCCCGATCCGCCGCCGGTGCTGATCCAGGTCGGCGCGGATGAGGTCTTGCGCAGCGATGCGGAACGGCTGGCCGAAAAGACGGGCGCAAAGCTCGAGATCTGGCCCGATGTGCCCCATGTCTGGCAGATGTTCGACGGACGGCTGCCCGAGGCCAACGCCGCAATGCGTCAGGTCGCGCGTTTCGTTCAAACCTCTTTCGACAGGGCCAGACGGTAGCCGACGGCTTCGGCCACATGGGGTTTGCGCACGTGCTCGGCCCCGTCGAGGTCGGCGATGGTGCGCGCCACGCGCAACACCCGGTGATAGCCCCGCGCGCTGAGCCCGAATCGGTCGGCGACCTTCAAAAGGAGCGCCTTGCCGTCGGCGTCCGGGGTGGCGACCTCTTCCAGCGCGCCGCCTTCGAGGTCGGCGTTCACCCGAATCGCCGCGCCTGCGTAGCGCGCCGATTGCACCGCGCGGCAGGCGGCGACGCGGGTGGCGATGGTCGCGGTGGTGTCGCCGGAGGGCGGCAGGTCGAGATCCTGCAGCGCCACCGGTGGCACCTCGATGCGCAGATCGAACCGGTCCATCAGCGGGCCGGAAATCCGCTGCATGTAATCCTCGCCGCAGACCGGAACTTTGGCGCAGGCGCGGTTCGGGTCGGTGAGGTAGCCGCATTTGCAGGGGTTCGCGGCGGCCACCAGCATGAACCGGCAGGGGTAGCGGACGTGGGCATTGGCGCGGGCGACGACGACGTCGCCCGATTCGATGGGCTGGCGCAGGGTTTCCAACACGGCGCGTGAGAATTCGGGGAATTCGTCCATGAACAGCACGCCGTTGTGCGCGAGCGAGATTTCCCCCGGCCGCGCCCCCCGGCCTCCGCCGACGATCGCCGCCATCGACGCGGTGTGGTGCGGTTCGCGGAAGGGGCGGGCGCGGTTGATGCCGCCGTCGCTGAGCAATCCGGCGAGCGAATGGATCATCGAGGTTTCCAGTGCCTCGGCGGGGGTGAGCGGCGGCAGGATGCCCGGCAGGCGAGCGGCGAGCATGGATTTGCCGGAGCCGGGCGTGCCGACCATCAGCACGTGATGCCGCCCCGCAGCGGCAATCTCGAGCGCGCGCTTGGCCTTTTCCTGCCCCTTCACATCGGCGAAGTCGCGCGCGGTGGGGGTGGCGATGACCTCACCAGCTTCGGCGGGGGCGAGGGGGGCATGGCCGGTGAAATGGCGCAAGGCTTCGCCCAGCGTGCGGGGGGCATAGACGGCGGCGGCGTCGACCCAGGCGGCTTCGGCGCCGCAGGCCTGCGGGCAGAACAGCGCTTTGTTTTCAACGGCGGCGGTCATGGCGGCGGGCAGCGCGCCGAGCACCGGAACCAGCGAGCCGTCGAGCGACAGCTCACCCAGCGCGACGGTTTCCGCGGCCACATCCTGCGGGACCACGTCGAGGGCGGCGAGCAGGGCGAAGGCGATGGGCAGATCGAAGTGCGACCCCTCTTTCGGCAGGTCAGCGGGCGAGAGGTTGACCGTGATCTTTTTCGAAGGCAGCGCGATGGAAAGCGCCGAGAGGCTGGCGCGGATGCGATCGCGCGCCTCGCTCACCGCTTTGTCGGGCAGGCCCACGATAGAGAACGCAGGCAGGCCGGGGGCGGTGGTGCATTGCACTTCGACCAGCCGCGCCTCAACCCCTTCGAACGCGACCGTATAGGCGCGTGCCACCATCCCGAACCCCTCTCGTCCCGTTAACTGAGGTTAACGCGGTCTTGGTTACCGAAAGGTAAACGGCGCGGATTGGGATTTAAGGGAGGTGATTGATCCGGGCGACGCCGGGGGTCGGGCGCATCTGGATTTCGGTGATCGAAAAATTGTCGATCCGGTGGGCCAGCGCGCGATAGGGCGTGATCCCGGCGGCCCATTGCACCTGCGACAGGATCGCGCCGAAATGGGCGACGGCGATGATGTCGCGGTTCGGATGCGCGTCGATCAGCGCGGTGATGTCGGCGGCGATGCGGGCGGCGGCGGTGTTCCAGCTTTCGCCGTTGGGGGGGGCGATGTCGCCGGGGGTTTCCCAATAGGCACGGCTGAGATCGGGCCAGCGGGTGCTGACCTCATGATGGTGCAGCCCGTCCCAATCGCCGAAGTCGAATTCGCGCAGGCCGGGGCGGTGGGGCAGGCGGGTGCGCTGGCCTTGCAGGGCGCTGGCGGTGTCGATGGCGCGGCGCAGATCGGAGGAGACAACCAGCGCATCGGCGGGCAGGGCGGCGTCGAGCCGCGCGATCAGGGCCGTGTCGCTGAGATCGGCGGGAATATCGCGATGCCCCACGAAGCTGCGCGCATGGGTGGGGCCGTGGCGCACCCAATGGATGACGGTCACGGCAGCGCCCCTTTAAGAACTTGCGGCAGGCCTGCGATCACCTGCACCACCAGATCGGCCTGCGCGGCGAGCTGCTGGTTCAACCGGCCTTGGGCGTTGCGAAATTGCCGCGCGAGGGCGTTGTCGGGGACCACGCCGTGGCCGACCTCATTCGAGACGACGACGAGTTGCGCGGGGCAGGCGGCGAGGGCTTGCAAAAGGGCCGCGCCCTCGGCCTCTACATCGCGGCCCGCGAGCAGAAGGTTCGACAGCCAGAGCGTGGCACAATCGAGCAGCACAACCTCATCCGCCGGACAGCGCGCCAGCACGGGGGGAAGGTCGAGCGGCGCTTCGACCGTGCGCCAGTTTTCGCCGCGCTGGGCTTGATGAGCGGAAATTTTCGCACGCATCTCGGCGTCAAACGCCTGTGCGGTGGCGATGTAAATTCGGGATTTTTTCGTTTGGAAACAAAGGTGTTCCGCAAAGGCCGACTTGCCCGAGGCCGCGCCCCCTATGACAAAAGTGAAATTCGGCAAGGTCACGGTGGCAACTTTCTTGAAGGTGGCGGCGTTAAGACTGCGTAACCAGATCGTGGACAAAAGCAAAGTGCCGCCGCGACAGACCGAGGGGGAAGACACCAATGGCCGCTATGACTCAGGATGATCGAACGCTGTCCCGCAAGGCCATGAAGGCCGAGCTTCTGGACGCCGAGACCGAAGCCGCGCTGGCCCGCGCTTGGCGGGACGAGCGCGACGAAGCGGCGCTGCACCGGTTGATCACCGCCTACATGCGGCTGGCGATTTCCATGGCGGCGAAGTTCAAGCGCTACGGCGCGCCGATGAACGACCTTATTCAAGAGGCGTCGCTGGGGCTGATGAAAGCCGCCGACAAGTTCGACCCCGACCGCGAGGTGCGCTTTTCGACCTATGCGGTCTGGTGGATCAAGGCGGGCATTCAGGACCACGTGATGCGCAACTGGTCGATGGTGCGCACGGGCTCCACCTCTTCGCAAAAGTCGCTGTTTTTCAACATGCGTCGGGTGCAAGCGCAGTTGGAGCGCGAGGCCATGGCGCGGGGCGAGGAGCTTCCGGGGCATGAGCTGCGCGAGAAGATTGCCGTCGAAGTGGGCGTGCCCCTGCGCGATGTCGAAATGATGGAGGGCCGTTTGGGCGGCTCGGATTTCTCGCTCAACGCGACGCAATCGGCGGATGAGGAAGGGCGTGAATGGATCGACATGCTTGAGGACGACGGCGCGAACTCCTCGGAGCAGGTGGAATTATCCCACGACACCGAACGCCTGCGCCAGTGGCTGGTGACCGCCATGTCGACGCTGAACGCGCGCGAGCAATTCATCGTCCGCGAGCGCAAATTGAACGACGCGCCGCGCACGCTGGAAAGCCTTGGCGGTGAGCTTGGCCTCTCGAAAGAGCGCATCCGCCAGCTTGAGGTGGCGGCCTTTGCCAAGATGCGCAAATCCCTTGAGGGGCAGGGCGCGGAGGTGCGCGAACTGCTCGCCTGAGGGGCGGTCGATTCGCCACTGGTTCTTTGCCTTTTCCGGCCTTAGTGTTTTGCCGTGGATCGAAAGGGCCAGGGCATGACCGGCAAGAAAATACTCCTGATTATCGGCGGTGGCATTGCCGCGTTCAAGGCGCAGGATCTGATCCGGCGCCTGCGCGAGCGCGGGCATTCGGTGGTGCCGGTGCTGACCCGCGCGGCGGCGGAATTCGTAACCCCTCTGAGCGTCTCGGCGCTGGCCGGTGAGCGCGTGTTCCAGGAGCTTTTCGATCTGAACGACGAAGCCGAAATGGGCCATATCGAGCTGAGCCGCGCCGCCGATCTGGTGGTCGTCGCGCCCGCGACGGCGGATCTGATGGCGAAGATGGCGCAGGGTCTCGCGAACGATTTGGCCTCGACCCTGCTTATGGCGACGGACAAGCCGGTGCTGATCGCGCCGGCGATGAATGTGCGCATGTGGGAGCATCCCGCCACTCGGCGCAATCTGGCGACTTTGCAAAAAGATGGTATTTTGACCTGCGGCCCCAATAAGGGCGATATGGCCTGTGGTGAATTTGGGTATGGGCGGATGGCGGAACCCCTTGAGATCGTCGCGGCGGTTGAGGGGGCGCTGGCCGATGGGCCGCTGACGGGCAAGCATGTGCTGGTAACCTCAGGCCCGACCCATGAGCCGATCGACCCCGTGCGCTACATCGCCAACCGGTCGTCCGGCGCGCAGGGAACCGCGATTGCCAAGGCGTTGCTGGCGCTGGGCGCACGGGTGACCTTTGTCACCGGCCCCGCCGAGGTGCCCCCACCCCAAGGCGTTGATCTGGTTGCGGTTCAAACCGCACGCGAGATGTTGGAAGCGGTGCAAGCGGCGCGGGACGTGGACGCGGGCGTATTTGCCGCAGCAGTGGCCGATTGGCGGGTGGCGAGTGCGTCAGAGCAGAAAATAAAAAAGGATTCCAGTGAATTACCTGTGCTCGAATTCGCCGAGAACCCCGACATTCTGGCCACGGTTTGCGCCTCCGACGACCGGCCCGCGCTGGTCGTGGGCTTCGCTGCCGAGACCGAGAACGTGATCGCCCACGCCACGGCCAAACGCGCCCGCAAGGGGTGTGACTGGATCTTGGCCAACGACGTCTCGCCCGCGACGGGGATCATGGGCGGCTCCGAGAACGCGGTGACGTTGATCACCGCGCAGGGCGCCGAAGACTGGCCGCGCATGGGCAAGGATGAAGTGGCCGCGCGGCTCGCCCAGAAAATCGCCGAGGCACTGGGCTGATGGTCACGGTGCGGCTGGAATGGACCGAGGTGGCGGACCGGTCGCTGGGCCTGCCGATCTATGCGACAGCGGGCGCGGCAGGCGCGGATGTGCGCGCGAATTTTGAGGATCGTCAGGGGGTTACCCTGCAACCGGGCGCGCGGATCCTGGTGCCCACGGGGCTGCGTATCGCCGTGCCCGAGGGGTATGAGGTGCAGCTGCGGCCACGGTCCGGACTGGCGCTGAAACACGGCATCACCCTGCCCAACAGTCCCGGCACCATCGACAGCGACTATCGCGGATTGCTGGGCGTGATCGTGCAGAACGGCGGGACCGAGGCCTTCGAGGTCACCCACGGAATGCGCATCGCGCAGCTGGTGGTGGCCCCCGTGGTGCAGGCGGCGTTCGAGCTTGGCCCCTTGGATGAAACGGCGCGCGGCGGCGGCGGTTTCGGCTCGACCGGGACGGGCTGATGCTGCTGGTTCTGGCCTTGGCGGCACTGCTTTGGGGGATCGGTGTGGTGCTCGGCCTCTCGCGCGCGCGCCGGTGGGGGATGGTCGCCGGGTTGCTGTGCATTGTGATCGCGCTGCATCTGATCCTGCCGGACGGACACGTGGTGAGAGAGGCGACGGGGCAACAGGCGGCACTGTGGGTCGCGATCCTTTTGGTCGGTATTGCCGTTGGCGCCTATGGTTTTTTGCTCTCGGGGCTGCGGTCCCGGGCACAGACGGGCACGCCCGATCCTGCGCCGCAGGGCCCGTTTTCCGAGAGCGAGCTGGAACGTTACGCCCGCCATATCGTCCTGCGCGAGATTGGCGGGGCGGGGCAGAAGGCACTGAAAGACGCCGCCGTGCTGGTGGTGGGCGCGGGCGGGCTAGGCGCGCCGGTGCTGCATTATCTTGCGGCGGCGGGCGTGGGCACCATCGGCGTGATCGACGACGACGTGGTCGAGGCGACGAACCTGCAACGGCAGGTGATCCATTCGGATCGCAAGATCGGCATGCCCAAGGTGCAATCGGCGGCCGAAGCGATGACCGCGCTCAACCCGTTCGTGACGGTAAGACCCTATCACCGCCGCCTGACGCCCGAAATTGCGGCCGAGCTGATGGCCGATTACGATCTGGTGCTCGACGGGACGGACAATTTCGACACCCGCTATCTGGTGAATGCGGCGGCGGCGTCGGTCGGGGTGCCTTTGATTGCCGCCGCGCTGACGCAGTGGGAAGGGCAGATCAGCCTTTACCATCCGGCAGGAGGAACGCCGTGTTATCGCTGCGTTTTTCCTGAACGCCCGGAGGCCTCGCTGGTGCCGTCCTGCGCCGAGGGCGGGGTGCTGGGCCCCTTGCCGGGCGTGTTGGGGGCGATGATGGCGGTGGAGGCGGTGAAGGCGATCACCGGCGCGGGCGAGGGCCTGCGCGGCCGGTTGTTGATCTACGACGCGCTTTACGCCGAGACGCGCACCATGCGGATCAAGCCGCGCGCCGATTGCCCGGTTTGCGGAGGTCCCGGACGGGGGCGCGTGCCGGATTCGTGATGGTACCTGCCGGGCAAATCGTTAGGGTGCCCGCAAAGGAGATGCGCCATGACCAACCCGCTTTTGTCCGACTGGAACACACCTTTCGAGCTGCCCCCGTTCGACAAGATCGAAGACTCCCATTTCGCCCCCGCGCTTGAAGAGGCGCTGGCCCAGTCTCGCGCCAATGTGGCGGCGATCTGCGACGCCTCCGAGCCGACTTTTGCGAACACGATCGAGGCTTTGGCGCTGGCCGATGCGCCGCTGGACAAGGTGCTGGCGCCGTTCTTCGCCATGGCGGGCGCAGACAGCACCCCCGCGCGGGAGGCGCTGATGCGGGAGTTTTCGCCCAAGCTCGCGGCCTATGGCACCGAGGTGACGTCGAACGCGGCGCTGTTTGCCCGGATCGAGGATCTGTGGTCGCGGCGCGACGATCTGGACCTCACCGAAGAACAGGCCCGCGTGCTGATGCTGACCCGCCGCAGTTTCGTGCGGGCGGGGGCGCAATTGCAAGGTGACGACGCCGCGCGTCTGGCCGAGGTCAAGCAGCGGCTGAGCGTGCTGGGCACGAAGTTCACGCAGAACCTGCTGGCGGACGAGCGCGACTGGTCGATGCCGCTTGAGGATACCGCGGGCCTGCCCGAGTTCGTCATCGCCGCCGCGCGGGCGGCGGGCGAGGAGCGGGGCGCGGACGGGCCGGTGGTAACGCTTTCGCGGTCGCTGATCGTGCCGTTCCTGCAATTCTCGGACCGGCGCGATCTGCGCGAGAAGGCCTATGAGGCTTGGACCGCGCGGGGGGGCAACGGGGGCGAGACGGACAACCGTGCCATCGCCGCCGAGGTGCTGGCCCTGCGGGCGGAACGGGTGGCGCTGCTGGGCTATGACAGCTTCGCGGACTACAAGCTCGAGACCGAAATGGCGAAAACGCCCGAGGCCGTGCGCGCGCTGTTGATGCAGGTCTGGACGCCGGCCAAGGCCAGCGCCGAGGCGGATGCGGCGGTGCTGGAGCAGATGTTGCTGGCCGATGGCCACGCGGCACCGTTGCAGCCGTGGGACTGGCGTTATTACAGCGAAAAGCGCCGTGCGGCGGAGCATGACCTGAACGAGGCCGAGTTGAAGCCCTATCTGCAGCTCGACCGCATGATCGAAGCTGCCTTTGCCTGCGCCAAGCGGCTGTTCAACCTCGATTTCGCGCCGGTCGACGTGCCGCTTTATCACCCCGACGCCCGCGCGTGGGAGGTCACGCGCGAGGGGCGGCACATGGCGGTGTTCATCGGCGATTACTTCGCGCGCGGCTCGAAACGCTCGGGCGCGTGGTGCTCGGCCCTGCGCAGCCAGCAAAAGCTCGCCGGGGACATCCGGCCCCATGTCATCAATGTGTGCAATTTTGCCAAACCGCCCGAAGGTGCGCCCGCGCTTCTGTCCTATGATGATGCGCGCACCCTGTTTCATGAGTTCGGCCACGCCCTGCACCAGATGCTCTCGGACGTGACCTATGAGGCGATTTCCGGCACCAGCGTGGCGCGGGATTTCGTCGAGTTGCCCAGCCAGCTGTACGAGCACTGGCTTGAGGTGCCCGAGGTGCTGGAAGAGTTTGCCACCCATGCGGAAACGGGCGAGCCCATGCCCCGCGACCTGCTGGACCGGATGCTGGGGGCGGCGACCTATGACATGGGGTTCCAGACGGTGGAATACGTGGCCAGCGCCATGGTCGATCTGGCCTTCCACGACGGGCCGCCCCCCGCCGATCCGATGCAGAAACAGGCGGAGGTGCTGGAAGAGCTGGGCATGCCCCACGCGATCCGGATGCGCCACGGGACGCCGCATTTCGCCCATGTCTTCGCGGGCGACGGCTATTCTTCGGGTTATTACAGCTACATGTGGTCCGAAGTGATGGACGCGGATGCCTTTGAGGCCTTCGAGGAGAACGGCGGCCCCTTCGATCCGGTGATGGCGACGAAGCTGGAAGAGTTCATCCTCAGCGCCGGTGGCTCGGAGGAGGCGGCGGTGCTTTACGAGAAGTTCCGCGGCTCGATGCCCGATGCGACCGCCTTGCTGAAAGGGCGCGGGCTGGCGGCCTGAGTAGGGCGGCGGGGGGGGGGCGCGCGTCAGCCGCGCACCTCGTCGGGGGCGACGCCGAAGAGCGCGGATTTGGGCGCCCAGCCGCGGTAGCCGCCTGCGCTCAGGCGGCACCAGTCCAGACTGCATTCGCCCAGATCGGCGACCACGCCAAGCTCCAACATGGCGACCTCCATCGCCTCGGGCGAGGGGCGGGCGCGCAGGGGCAAAAGGTCCTTGTCGACGATCACGGTGCGGTTGCCCGAGAGCAGCGAGTAATGCACCCAGCCGCCCATGCCTTCGCGGTCGACCACGCGGCGCCAGTGGCCGTATTCCCCGACCACCCGCAACGGCATGTCGCGGCGGGTGAAGACCCAGTCGATCCGGTGCGAGAGGGAGGGGCCACGGCGCACGTTGGCCTCGGTCGCCTTGAGCGAGACATAGCGCGGCATCGGCAGATTGGTGACCGGGCCGCGTTCGCCCTGCACGGCGGTGATGGTCGTGGCAGCTTCCTCCGTGACGCCCGGACTTGGCAATCCGCCCCCTACGAATATTGCGAATGCCAGACCTGCGGCGCACATAAATTTCATTGTCACTGCCTTTTTCCGTCCAGCGGTTCTTGTGCCTCTGGCGCTTTGCAGGCAACTTGCCTCGGAACGCCCGTGCCGGGCAAGTCACAGGAGGACGCCCATGCCAAGCAAACGCCTGAGTGTTACCGTCACGCGACGGTTGCCCGATGCGGTCGAGACGCGGATGCGCGAATTGTTCGATGTCACCCTGCGCGATGACGACACGCCGCTGACGCAGGACCAGCTTGTGGCGGCAATGCAGGGCTGTGACGTGCTGGTGCCCACGGTGACCGACGACATCAACGCGGCCACGCTGGCGCGGGCGGGCGACCGGCTCAAGCTCATCGCCAACTATGGCTCGGGCGTGGATCACATCGACGTGGCAACCGCGCGGCAGCGGGGCATTCTGGTGTCGAATACCCCCGGCGTGCTGACCGAGGACACGGCGGATATGACCATGGCGCTGATCCTTGCGGTGACGCGGCGCATTCCCGAAGGGCTGGCGGTGATGCAGTCGGGCGAGTGGGACGGCTGGGCCCCGACCGCGCTTCTGGGCGGGCGCATCGCCGGGCGGCGGCTGGGCATCCTTGGCATGGGCCGGATCGGGCAGGCAGTGGCGCGGCGCGCGCGGGCGTTCGGGATGCAGGTGCATTACAACAACCGCCGCCGCCTGCGCCCCGAGGTCGAAGAGGCGCTGGATGCGACGTGGTGGGACAGTCTGGATCAGATGGTGGCGCGGATGGACATTCTGAGCGTCAACTGCCCGCATACGCCCGCGACCTTCCATCTGATGAACGCCCGCAGGCTCAAGCTGATGAAGCCCGACGCGGTGATCGTGAACACGGCCCGGGGCGAGGTGATCGACGAGAACGCGCTGACACGCATGTTGCGCGCCGGAGAGATCGCGGGCGCGGGGCTGGATGTTTACGAGCGCGGCACGGACATCAACCCGCGCCTGCGTGAGCTCAAGAACGTGGTGCTCTTGCCGCATATGGGATCAGCGACCCGCGAAGGGCGGATCGAGATGGGCGAGAAGGTGCTTTTGAACATCAAGACCTTCGACGACGGGCACCGGCCCCCGGACCTTGTGGTGCCTGCGATGCTGTAACCGCAGCCAATCGGCCCCTAGTGCACCATCGACATGGTGGAAAACCGCATCAGGTCGTTGTTCGCCCGCGCGCCCACGGGGCGGGGGGTGTAGCTGTCGGCGGGGCCGAAGCCGGAATAGAAGGTGTCGCTGCTGTCCAGTCTGGAGGGAATGTCGGGCTGAGCGCAAGCGCCCAGCATGAATGCCGCCGCGAGGGCCGTAAAACCAATACGTATCATAATCCTGCTCTCTTCTCCGGGGCCGCTTTGCGCGATTCTCCCGTATTGAATGCGGTCAGATATACGCCCTGTTTGGCAAAATCTCCTAATGAAATTTTACGCGGGTTAAATGACCTGTCGCAAAATTGCCGCAAAGGCCAAGCGGGGCCGGGGGCGTCCGTGCGGGGGCAACTTGGTCGGTTTTGAGCGCTCGGGCGTCGGACGGGTTTCGCGCGGGGGGGCGGGCTTGGGGCACAGTGCAGCGGAAGGCCACCAAGGAGTCAGCCCATGAAAACGCAGGTCAAAGCATTGGTCGTCGGCGGCGGCGCCGTCGGAACCTCGATCGCCTACCATTTGGCCCGCGCCGGCTGGGACGATGTGATGCTGCTCGAGCGTGATGAGCTGACCTCGGGGTCAACCTGGCATGCGGCGGGGCTGCTGCCGCTGTTCAACATGAGCTACGCGACCACGCATATTCACAAGTATTCGGTCGATTTCTACAAAACGCTTGAGGAAGAAACCGGCCTGAACGCGGGCTTTGCCGTGGTCGGCAATCTGCGCATGGCGCAGACCAAAGAGCGGATGGACGAGTATATGCTCTATGCCTCCACCGCCGAGACCTGCGACGTGCCGTTTGAATGGCTGACGCCGGAGCAGATCAAGGAGCGCTGGCCGCTGATCCGCACCGACGACCTTGAAGGCGCGATTTACCACACCGAGGACGGCTATATTAACCCCGCCGATGTGACCATGGCGATGGCCAAGGGGGCCCGTCAGCGCGGTGTGATGATCGAGCGGAAATGGCAAGCCGACTCTTTCCACTGGACGGGCGAGGCTTGGGAGGTCACCTGCACCAAGATGGTCGAGAAGGGCGGCAACCTTGTGCCCTCGGACGAGCAGATCATGATCACCGCCGAACATGTGGTCACAGCCAGCGGGAACCACGTGCAACGCACGGCGAAGATGCTCGGGATCAAGCTGCCCGCGATCCCGGTGGAGCACCAGTTTATCGTGATGGATCAAGACCCTGCGCTGGTCGAGTATCGCAAGAACGGCGGGGGTGAGCATCCAGTCGTGCGCGACGCCGACGCGCAATCTTACGTGCGTGAGGAACGCGGCGGCTGGATCCTTGGCGTTTACGAGAAGAACGCCCCGGCGGTGTTCGAATACGGCGTGCCCGACAGCTTCCGCGCGGACCTGTTCCAGCTCGATCTGGAGCGGATCGAAGCGCAGTATATGGCGATGATCCACCGCGTGCCGTCCTGCGAGGACAGTGGCTTGAAGGACGATTTCAACGGCCCGATCTGCTACACCCCCGACGGCAACCCCCTTGTCGGTCCCGCGCCGGGGCTGCGGAACATGTGGCTGGCCGAGGGCTTTTCCTTCGGGATCACGGCGGCGGGGGGCACGGGCTATTATCTGGCGCAGATGATGGTTGAGGGCGAGGCCGAGATCGACATGGCCTCACTCGACCCCAAACGCTACGGGCAGGGCTGGATGACCACCGAGTTCGCCGCCCGCAAGAATGAAGAAGCCTACGACCACGTCTATATCCTGCACCACCCCGACGAAGAGCGCCCGGCCTGCCGCCCCCTGCGCACGGCCCCCGCTTATGACCGCCAGAAGGCGCGCGGCGCACAGTTCGGTTGGGTCAACGGGTGGGAGCGGCCGAATTACTTCGGGCCGTTGGATGCGCCGGACAGCTTCGACCACGACAGCCGGTCGTTCAGGCGCGGGGATTGGTGGCAATATGCCGTGGAGGAGGCTAAGGCGATCCGCGAGGGCGTGGGCCTGATCGACGCCACCGCCTTCACCAAACATATCGTCAAGGGGCCGGGGGCGGAGGCGTTTCTGGACTGGTTCACCACCAACAAACTGCCGAAGGTGGGACGGATCAACCTGACCTATGCCCTCACCGATCATGGCACGACGCGCACGGAATATACGATTGTGCGGTTGAAGGATGATGCGTTTTATCTTGTCTCGGCGGGGGCCTGGACGGACTACGACGCCGATTATCTGCGCAAGGCAATCGAGGACAAGGAGCCCGAATTCGGCCGCATCGACTGTCAGGACGTGACCACGCAATGGGGCGTCTTCGCCATCGCGGGGCCGAAGTCGCGCGAGGTGCTGAACGCGGTCATCAAGGACGCAGAGCCGGAAACCGCGCTGTCGAACAAACGTTTTCCGTGGCTGTCTGCGCGGCAGATCGAACTGGGCATGTGTCCGGTGAATGCGATCCGCGTCGCCTATACCGGAGAGCTGGGCTGGGAGTTGCATCACCCGATGGAGATGCAGAACTATCTATTTGATCTGCTTGAGAAAGCAGGCGAGCCCCACGGCATGAAACTGGTCGGCGCGCGGGCGCAGAACTGGCTGCGGCAAGAGAAGAGCTATCGCGCGTTCGGGACGGAACTGGGCCGCGATGCGACGCCGCTTGAGGCGGATCTGCCGCGCTTTGTGGATATGTCGAAAGACTTCCACGGCAAGGCGGCGATGGAGGAGATCGGCATCCGGTCGAAGTGCGTCACGCTGCTGATCGACGGGCCGGAGGACGCCGACCCCTGGGGCCGCGAAGCGCTGTTGCATGACGGCCAGAAGGTCGGGCGACTGACCTCGGGCGGCTATTCGGTCGCCTTCGGGAAGTCCATCGGCATGGGCTATCTGCCGCCGGAATTGGCAGAGGTCGGCACCAAGGTGAAAGTGCGCATGTTCCGCGAGCTTTACGACGCCGAAGTGGTGCAGGACAGCCCCTATGACCCGAAGAACGAGGCCATCCGCAAGGACGGTTAGGCCTTGGCGAAGGCGATATCCAGCCGCGGTTTGAGGTTGCGGTAAAGGATGCGGTCGACGCGCAGTTTGACGTGGTTTTGTCTGGTGATCGACGCCCAGTCGATCAGCAGGCGGCCGCGCAGGGACACGTCGAGCACGTCGCGGTTCAGCTTGTGTTTGTAGCCTTTGAAAAACATCTCGCGGTGCGCTTTGGTGATGCCGGCGTGGTCCACTTCCGGGGCCGGCGTGTCGCGGTAGATGTCGCATTTCAGAAAGTCCACGACGTCATAAACCGCCATCTTGGCGCGGGCTTCCGTGAAGTCGAAACCATAGGTCATGCCTGGCCCCAACATGATGTTTTCGCTATGAAAATCCCCGTGTGAGGTGGCGTGGGTGTCCTTGGTGCGGTTCACCTTGCGCACCTGTTCGTGCAGGATCGCGCGCATGTGGGCGACCTCGGACGCGGGGGCCTGCATCTCGTCCCGCTCGACGACCTCGTCGAGTTCCTTGAGCATCCAGTTGCCCCACCATTCCTTGCGCTTTTGCGGCTTGTATTCGTGCATTGCGTGCAGCCAGAGACCGGCGCGGCGGAACACCTGACGGCGGGTCTGGGCGTTGTCCACCGCTTGCAGACGCTCTCCGGCGGTGCGGTGATCGAGGAACTCGGTGACGCAGAAGGTGCCGCCGGGCGAGAGGTAAACCGGAGTGGCGATGCCCAGCTTGTCATATTTGGCGAAATGCGCGCTGAGGTTCTGCAGCTCGGCGTATTCCTTGGCCAAACGCCCTTCGGGTCCGGCGTCGTGATCCAGCTTCAGGGCGAAGACCTCGGGCCCCAGCGCCACCTGCCAGACCTGACGGGTCGCGGGGAAGTCGTAGGACCGGTAAATCAGCCGGTGTTCGGGCATTCCGGCAAAGCCGCGATGGGCGGCGAATTCGCGGATCATCGCGTTGACGCGGGAGTCTATCACGGCAGGGGCGCTGGTCATGCTGCACCTTTGCCTGTCGCGGCGGTCAGGTCAAACCTGTGCGCGATCCGGCTGCGGTGCGGGTCCGGCTAGAAGCTGCTGTTGCAGGCCATGGCGAGGTCCATAACGGTGGCCAGATCCATGCCATTGCGCGAGGCCGCGCCCATCCAGTCGAGCGACAGCTCGGACGAGTCGGCATAGGACATGCGCGCGGCGGCGGTGCGTTCCAAAGATGCCACGTAGCCCTCAACATTGCTTGGCCCGAAGGTGCGCAGCATCGCGTCCAGCAGACAGGCTTTGCCTGCGCGGTCTTCGCTGTTCCACGGTGAGAACTATTGTGAATTGCCTGCCAGATCGAAGACCCGTTCGGTCAGGGCTTCTTCCGCGACTTCCCAGCGGGGCAACAAATCGGCCTGCACACCGGTGGCAGACACGGCGAGAACGAATGTGGCAATACGATATTTCATCGGGATCCTTTGAAACGGGCGGGCGACAGGGCTGCGACCAAGCCTGCGTCAAGTTCGGGCGTCCGTCCAGCCACCAGATCGGCGACCAGCTGGCTTGCGGCGGGGGCGGTCTGGAAGCCGTAGCCCCCTTGCCCTGCCACCCAGACGAAGGCCGCATCGGCCGCGTCCGGCCCCAGCACAAGGGTGCGGTCGGGGGCGAAGCTGCGCAGGCCCGCCCAGTTCGACAGCATCCGCGTGACCGGTTCGGTGACGTGGGCTTCGTATTTCGCCAGACCTTCGGCCAGCACCATGTCGTCGGCCCAAGCGTCCATCGGGGGCATCGGGTCTTCCTCGGCCGGAGAGACGATCAGCGCGCCCGCGTCGGGCTTGGCATACCAGTCTTCGCCGGGGCCGAACATCATCGGCCAGCGCGCGACGTCGTGCTCGCCCGGGGCCGGGATGCGCGCCATGGAGCGGCGCAGGGGGGTGATGCCCACGGGGGCCATGCCCGCCATCTGCGCCAGCTCATCGGCCCAAGGCCCGGCCGCGTTCACAAGGGTGCGAGTGGTGAGGACTTCGTCGCCCAGAGCAACCTCCCACCCGTCCCTGGTTCGGGTCACGTCCGTCACCTCGGCCCCGGTGCGCACCGTGCCGCCGTTGTCGCGAATTTCGCGCGCGAAGTTCTGCACCAGCCGGTCGGTGTCGAGGTCCCATGCGGCGGCGTCATAGCCCACGCGGGTCACGCTGTCGTTGAGGATCGGGATCAGGTCGCGGGCCTCGGACGGGGAGATCTCGGCAAGTTTCATCTCGGCCAGATCCTGCGCGAAGGCGTCGCGGTTGTCGTTGGTGCCGATCAGCATCAGGCCGCGCGGGCTGGTCACGCCGCCGTTGGCCGTGAAGTGATAGTCGCGGCTGGCGATGTTGAGCGCGACCGTCGCGGGCAGGCCGTAGTTTTCTTCAAACAAAGCGGCGGACCGGCCCGAGGCGTGGAAGGCCAACGCGGTTTCGCGCTCCAGCAGGGTGACGCGGCCCAAATGCGACAGGCGCGCGCCCGCTGAGGTGCCGGCGATGCCGCCGCCCACGACAAGAAAATCGATCATGCTTCTTCCAGACGGTCGGTTGCGGGGGCCGGCGCGGGCGAGAGGTCGCAGATCGCGGCGAAGACGTCGTCGGCCATCTCGTAGGTGAGCCCGTCGAGCGAGGGCTGCAACTGCTCAACGGTGCGCGCCGAAAGGATCGGGTGCACCTGCGGCGCGTGCCGCCGCAGCCAGGCGATGGCAAGGGTCGCGGCGGGGGTTTGCAGCTCGTGCGCGATGTCGGTGAGGCTGGTGGCCGCCTGTTGCATCCATTCCGGCCCGTAGCGTTTGGCATAGCGGTCGTCGCGGGTCAGCCGCCCCTCGGCCCCCAGTGCGGCGTATTTGCCGGTCAGCAGCCCGCCGCCCAAGGGCGAATAGGCGCAGACCTGAATGTCCTGATCCTGCGCCATGGGCAACAATTCCACCTCGGCCTGTCGTTTGACGAGGTTGAGCATCGGCTGCAGGGCGTCGATGCGGGTGTCGAAGGTGGCGGCGACGGCCTGCGCTTTCATCACCTGCCATGCGGCGTAGTTGCTGACCCCGATATAGCGGATCGCGCCGTCGGACTGCATCCGCGCCAGCGTCTCGAAGGTCTGCTCGAGCGGGGTCGCGGGGTCGAACCGGTGGAGGTAGAACAGGTCGATCACGTCGCGCTGCAGACGGCTCTGGCTGGTCTGCAGGCTGTGGCGGAGATTGTCCGGCGTGGCGGGGCGGTCATAGGCGGCCTTGGTGGCGACGAAGATGTCGTCGCGGTCTTCGGCCAGCGCGCCAAGCAGGGTTTCCGATGCGCCGTCGGTATAGACGTGGGCGGTGTCGAAATGGGTGATGCCCGCGGACAGGCAGGCGTCGAACATGGCGCGGGACGCGGCGTCCTCGGCGGAGCCGCCCCATTGCATGGTGCCGAAGGCCGCCGGGGCAAGGGCCGCGCCCGTGCGGGTGGTCATCTGTGTCATGGCGATCCCTTTCGCTGGGTGGTCGCTGACAATCAAGACCAACGGGGGCGAAAAGAAAACCCCGAAGCGGTGGCGGGGCAGGGGCGGGCCCTAGGCCGGGGGCGTGTCGGGCTTGGGGAAGCGGATCGTGGTCGTGGTTCCCTTGTCCGAACTCGTCCGGTCGATCGTGCCATCAAGGTCCTGCACGAAGGCATTCACCAGACGCGACCCAAGGCCCGAGGGCGGTGTGCCCTTGTCCGCCATGCCGCGGCCGTTGTCGGCGACGGTCGTCACGACCTCGTCCCCGTCGACGGTGAGGGTGACCTCCACCTGCCCGGAGCTGTCGGCGGTGAAAGCGTGTTTGACGCTGTTGGTGATCACCTCGTTCAGGATCAGCCCGATGCAGACCGCATGACGCCCGGCAAGGATCAGCGGCGCGATCTGTGCGGTGATCGTGATATCCTCGTCCTGGGCCAGCGCGTCGCGCAGGTTGTCGACGATCCCGCCGAGGTAGTCGTCGGCCTGCACCTTGTCGATCGCATCCGAGACGGCCATGGCTTCGTAGAGCGCGCCAATGGCCGTGACCCGGTTGCCGAGCCGCGTCAGACGCGGTTGCGCGTCCTCGGGGGCGTTGCGGGCTTCCATCGAGATCACCGAATTGACGATGGCGAGCGAGTTCTTGACCCGGTGATTGAGTTCGCTGAACAGGCGTTTGGACTGGGCCAGCGCGGCTTCACGCTCAAGCTCGGCGTGTTTGCGCGGGGTGACATCGCGAAACAGGATCATGAAACGGCCCTGCGGCTCGGCGGGGGTGGCATAGACCTCGAACCAGCGGCCCATGGCGGCGGAGCCATTCTCGAACCGGAGTTTCTCGCCGTGCAGCCCGACGCGGGCATAGGTGTCGATCCAGTCCTGCTCAAGCTCCGGCACAAGTTCGCGCGCGGTGCGGCCGGTGGCGTCCTTCAGTCCGGTATAGTCTTCGAACAGCGCATTGACCTGCAAGAAGCGGTAGTCAACCGGTACGCCTTCGGCGTCGGTGATCATCTCACACAGGCACAGGCCATCACCGGTGAGTTCGGTAAGTTGGTCGAACAGGGTCATGGCGCAGACGTCGTTCCGAAAAAAGTAGTATTTACGGCACCATGGGTCCGGGCTCGGGGGGAGGGCAATAGAACATTTGTTATCTCGCCCCGACAGGCGGAAGCGCGCACCCGGTTCGCGCCATGAAAAAGGCCCGCCGGTGGGGCGGGCCTTTGAGAGGTTTCAGGTGTGCCGCACGCTTATTGCGGGATCTCGGAGGTCAGACCTTCCACATAGAAATCCATGCCTGCCAGCGTGCCATCGTCTGCGGTTTCACCCTCAGCAAGCCAGGCGCTGCCGTCCTGTTTGTTGATCGGTCCGGTGAAGGCGTGATATTCGCCCGTGGCCAAACGCTCGATTAGGTCTTCGGCTGAGGCTTTGATGTCGGCGGGAACCGCGTCGCTGATGTCACCAATGCCGACCATGCCAGCGCCGATGCCGTCCCATGTGTTCACGCTTTCCCATGTGCCGTCCATGACAGCCTGAGTGCGCGCAATGTAGTAGGGCGCCCAATCGTCGATGATCGAAGAGACACGCGGCAGGGGCGCGAATTCACCCATGTCGGAGGCCTGACCGAAGGTGTAGATCGTCTTTTCGCCCGCTTCGTTCACCGAAGCTGCAGCGGCCTGCGGCGCGGTGGAATCGGTGTGCTGCAAGATCACGTCCGCGCCCTGTTCGATCAGCACGCTGGCGGCTTCGGCCTCTTTTGCGGGATCGAACCATGTATAGGCCCAGATGATCTTGAACTCGACATCGGGGTTCACTTCCTTGGCGTGCAGATAGGCGCTGTTGATGCCGCGGATGACTTCCGGAATCGGGAAGGAGGCGATGTAGCCGATGATGTTGCTCTCGGTCAATTGACCCGCGATATGGCCCTGAACAGCGCGGCCTTCGTAGAACCGCGCGGAATAGACGCTGACGTTGTCGGCCTGCTTGTAGCCTGTCGCATGCTCGAACATCACGTCGGGGAACTGCTGGGCCACGTTGATTGTCGGGTCCATGTAACCGAACGAGGTGGTGAAGATCAGGTCCGCGCCTTCCAGCGCCATCTGCGTCATCACACGCTCGGCGTCGGGGCCTTCTGGCACGCTTTCGACGAAGACCGTCTCGACCTTGTCGCCGAAATGCTCTTCCACAGCCAGACGGGCTTGGTTGTGCTCATAGGTCCAGCCGCCGTCGCCCACGGGGCCGACGAAAACGAAGCCGACCTTGGTGGGCTCGTGCCCCTCGGCGATGGCCATGCCGGACAGGCCTGCCAATGCGGCCGCGCTGGCCAAAAGTGTTCTTCTCAACATGTGTAGTCTCCCTAGTGGTGAGGTCTTTATAGATGGGCCGCTAGCGTGCGGCGTGGAACGTCTTTCCCAGTGATCCGGGTGCCCCGCTGGCTGACATAATGACCAGAACGAGGATGGTGGCAATATACGGCGACATCGAAAGGTACTCGACCGGGATCGCGACGCCCGCGGCCTGCAAGTTCAACTGCAATACCGTAACGCCGCCGAACAGATAGGCCCCCAGCAGCAGCCGCCCCGGTTTCCAGCTTGCAAAAACCACAATCGCAAGGGCAATCCAGCCTGCTCCGGCGGTCAGCCCGTCGGCATAGGTCGGCACGCGGACGATGGACAGATAGGCCCCGCCAAGGCCCGCGCAGGCCCCGCCGAACATGATCGCCAGAAGGCGCGTGCGCACCACGTGATAACCCAAGCCGTGCGCCGCCTCATGGTTTTCGCCTACGGCCCGCAGGACAAGCCCGGCACGGGTTTTGCTGAGGAACCACCAGACGCCCGCGACAATGGCGAGGCCGAGATAAACAATCGGGTCGTGCTGGAACACGATGGGGCCGAGCACCGGAATATCGCTCAGCAGCGGGATGTGCCAATCGGGGAAGGGGGGCGCTTTCACGCCGAGGTAGCCCTGACCCAGAAGCGACGCGAGGCCGAGGCCGAACAGCGTCAGCGCCAGACCTGTAGCCACCTGATTGGACAGGAAGAACTGCGTCAGGATGCCGAACACCAGCGCCATGCCCGCGCCACCCAGTGCCGCCACCAGAAAGCCGAGCCACGGCGATCCGGTTGAGATCGCGGCGACAAATCCCAGAACAGAGCCGGAAATCATCATCCCCTCGACCCCGAGGTTCAGCACGCCTGCGCGTTCCACCACCAGTTCACCAGTCGCGGCCAAAAGGATCGGCGTGGCTGCAACCATCAAAGAGGCAAGAAGCAACAGCGGGTTGATTGAGGACAGATCCATTATGCAACGCTCCTTTGGCCGATCCGCACGCGGTAGTTTGTCAGCACGTCCACGGCCAACAGGAAAAACAGCAACATGCCCTGAAACACCTGAATGGCTGCGCCCGGCAGTCCGAGCGAGCTTTGCGCCACATCGCCGCCGATATAGGTGATCGCCATCAGCGTCCCCGCCAACAGGATGCCGACCGGATGCAGGCGACCCAGGAAGGCCACGATGATCGCGGTGAAGCCGTAGCCCACGTTGAAATCAATGCTCACAAGGCCGGCGGGGCCGGCGACCTCGGTCAGCCCCGCGAGGCCCGCAAGCGCCCCCGAGGTGCCCAGGCAGAACAGGACCAGCCGTGCGGGGCTGACGCCCGAAAAGGCCGCGGCACGGGGGGCCTGACCGGCGAGTTTGATCTGGAAGCCGAGGATGTGGCGCGAGAACAGGATATAGGCGAAGCACACGGCGATCAGCGCGATGACCACGCCCCAGTGCATGCCGTAGCTGCGGTCGATCCAGGTTGACGCGCTTTCATATTGCGACAGGTTGCGCGATCCGGGGAAGCCCATGCCTTCGGGGTTTTTCATCAGCCCCAGCGCCATGGACGCCATGAGCTGTTCGGCCACATAGACCAGCATCAGCGACACGAGAATTTCGTTGGTGTTGAACTTCACCCGCAGCAGGCCGGGGATCATCGCCCAGACAAAGCCGCCCAAGGCCCCCGCCACCAGCATCAAAGGCAGGATCAGCCAGCGGGCTTCCATCGGGTAGAAGGCCAGCCCCACGCCCGCGCCACACAGGGCGCCGATGATGTATTGCCCTTCAGCGCCAATGTTCCAGATGCCCGCCTTGAACCCCAGGCTCAGCCCCAGGGCGATCGCGACGAGGGGTGCGCCCTTGATCAGCAGTTGCGGCAGATAGAAGAAGTTGTAGGGGCCGAAGACCGGCTCCCAGAAGATCTTGATCAGCGCGGCGACGGGGTCCTGCCCCAGCGCCGCGAACAGACCCGCCCCCGCGATCATTGTCAGCACCACGGCCACAACAGGTGAGGCCAGCGACCAGACCTGCGACGGCTGCGGGCGTTTTTCCAGCGCGATCATAGTCGCATCCCCCCTCGTTCGTTTCTTATTCCACGATGACGTTTCGTTTTTGTCCGGCGGGGTGTCCCGCCTCTCCCTTGGGTGGCCTTGCATTCGGCCAGACCCGCCCCCCTGCGGCGGTCAGCTGGCCACATGGGCCACTTCCATATCGTGCGCGCCACCGAGCATCAGGCCGATTTCCTCAACGGTGAGGCCCCGGGCGGGACGCGGCGCGGACAGGCGCCCTTCGTTCAGGGCGGCAAAGGAATCCGAGACCTCCATCAACTCATCAAGGTCCTGAGAAATAACGATCACCGCCGCGCCCTTGGCGGCCAGATCAAGCAGGGCCTGCCGGATCGCGGCGGCGGCGCTGGCATCGACGCCCCATGTGGGCTGGTTGACGATCAGCACCTGCGGGTCTTGCAGGATTTCCCGTCCGATAACGAATTTCTGCAGGTTTCCGCCCGACAGCGAGCGCGCGGCGTTGTTCGGCCCCGGCGTGCGCACGTCGAAGGTCTCGATCACCTCTTCGGCGAAGCCACGCGCGGCCCGCCAGTTGATAAAACCGTTCTTTGTCAAATTCTTGCGTTTGCGCGCGGTGAGGGCTCCGTTTTCGGTCAGGGACATATCGGGTGCGGCGGCATGGCCCATCCGTTCCTCGGGCGCGGCACAGATACCAAGAGTACGGCGGGCGTCGGGCGGCAGATGGCCGATGTCCTTGCCCTGAAAGGTGATCTGGCCTTGTCCGACGCGGATTTCGCCCGACAGCGCGGCCAGCAGTTCGTCCTGCCCGTTGCCCGCGACCCCGCCGATGCCGATCACGTCGCCGGCGCGCACCTCAAGCGAGATGTCTTTCAGCGAGGTGCCGAATTCCGCAGGCGAGGGCGCGCTCAACCCCTTGATCTGCATGAGGACTTCGCCCTCAACCTTGGTTTCACGCTCGGGCACGTGCAAGGTGCCGCCGACCATGAGTTCCGCCATCTCGCGGGCGCTGGTCTCGCGCGGGTCGCAGGTGCCCACCACTTCGCCCAGACGCAGGATCGTGGCGCAGTCGCACAGGGCGCGGATCTCTTCCAGCTTGTGCGAGATATAGAGGATCGACGTGCCCTCGGCCTGCAGCTTGCGCAGGGTTTCGAACAGGATTTCAACCTCTTGCGGGGTGAGAACGCTGGTCGGCTCATCCATGATCAGGACCTTGGGGTCCTGCAACAGGCAGCGGATGATCTCGACCCGCTGCCGCTCGCCCGCGCTCAGATCGCCGACGATGCGCGACGGGTTGAGCGGCAGGCCGTAGGTTTCCGACACGTCCTTGATGCGGGCGGCCAACTCGCCCATGGGGGGCGGATTCTCCATGCCAAGGGCTACGTTCTCGGCCACGGTGAGCGCGTCGAACAGGGAAAAGTGCTGGAACACCATGGCGATCCCGGCGGCGCGGGCGGCGCGGGGATCGTGGGGCGCAAAGGGCTTCCCCTCAAGCGTCATGCTGCCCTCGTCCGGTTTGACCAGCCCGTAGATCGTCTTGACCAGCGTGGATTTGCCGGCCCCGTTTTCCCCCAAAAGGGCGTGAACCTCGCCCTTGCCGATATCGAATGACACGTCGCGGTTGGCGACAACGCCGGGATAGGCCTTGGTCAGGCCGGACAATCTCAGGAGCGGGTCATTCATCCGGTGCGGTCCCTTGCTGGTTCGTTGGAAGCGTGTGTGGAGGGGCCGCAGCGCAGAGCGGCGGCCACGCCGATGGCAATGGCCTGCGGGTGTTTGCCCAGGGCGGGGTCGCCGATGGGGCAGGCGATGCGGGCGATGGCTTCGGGCGTGTGGCCCATGGCCGACAGGCGGCTGCGGAAACGCGCCTTCTTGGTGGCCGAGCCGATCAGACCGGCGGTGCCAAAGCCGTGCCGCAGCAGCGCATCGCAGAGCGCAAGGTCGAGGTCGTGGGAATAGGTCAGGATCAGGTGGTCGGCGTTGGCGGGCGCATGGGCCACCACGCGAACCGGATCGGCGGCCACCAGCGGCGCGACGGTCTCGGGCAGGTCGGGCATCCGTTCGGCGGTGGTGTCGATCACGATGATGTCGCGATCCTCGAACGGGGCCATGACGCGGGCGATGGCGCGGCCCACGTGGCCGCCGCCCCAGATCCACAGGGGCGGAAAGATCAGCGTGTCGACGGTGCCGTTGCGCTTGAACTCAAGGGTGACGACGCCGCCGCAGCACTGGCCCAGATCGGGGCCGAGGGGCAGGGTGCGCTGGGCCGTCTGCTCCCCGGCGGCGAGCACCTCACGCGCGATGCGCGCGGCCTCCCACTCCAGCGTGCCGCCGCCGATCGTGCCCTCTTGCCGGTCCGGCCAGACCCGCATGAAAGCGTCGGTGTCGCGCGGCGCCGAGCCGCGGGTGGCGGCGACTGTGACAAGGATGAAGTCGATCATGGCCTGGTCACCCACGGGCCCGCTTGACCGCCTGCAACACTTCTTCGGCGGTGGCGGGCGCTTGCAGGTCGGGAAAGTTCGGACCGCAGGCGGCGCAGGCGTCGGCCAGCGCCAGATGGGTGGAAATGCCCAGCATGAAGGGCGGCTCCCCCACCGCTTTCGAGCGATAGACGGTGTCCGAGCGGTTCTCGCCATCCCAAAGCGCGACATTGAAGATGTCCGGCCGGTCGGAACAGGCGGGGATCTTGTAGGTGCTGGGCGCATGGGTCCGCAGACGGCCAGAGCCGTCCCAGACGAGCTCCTCGGTCGTGAGCCAGCCCGCGCCCTGCACGAAGCCGCCCTCGATCTGGCCGATGTCGAGCGCGGGGTTCAGGGATTTGCCCGCGTCATGAAGGATGTCCACCCGCAGGATGCGGTTCTCGCCGGTGAGCGTGTCGATCACCACCTCGGAGATCGCCGCGCCATAGGCGAAGTAGAAGAACGGGCGGCCCTTGCCGGCGATCCGGTCCCACGCGACTTCGGGCGTCTTGTAGAAGCCGGTTGCCGACAGCGAGACGCGGTTTTCATAGGCCAGCTTTGCGGCGGCGGCGAAGGACATGGTGTCATTGGCGACGGTGACCTCGCCATCCTCGAAGCGCACGGTGTCGGGGTGGACCTGATGCAGCTCGGCCAGCAGCTCCGCGATCCGGTCGCGGATGGTGTCGCAGGCGTTCTGCACGGCCATCCCGTTGAGGTCGGAACCGGAGGAGGCTGCGGTGGCCGAGGTGTTGGGCACCTTGGCGGTGTCCGACGCAGTGATCTTGATCGCCTCGACCCCGACGCCGAAACGCGCGGCGGCGACCTGTGCCACCTTCTGGAACAGGCCTTGCCCCATTTCGGTGCCGCCGTGGTTCAGGTGGATCGAGCCGTCCTGATAGACATGCACCAGAGCCCCCGCCTGATTGAGGTGGGTGAGCGTGAAGGAGATGCCGAACTTCACCGGATTGAAGGCGATGCCCTTCTTCAGCACATCGTGCTTGGCGTTCCAGTCGGCCACCGCCTGTTTGCGGGCGGCGTAGTCCGAATCCTCCAGCAGCTTGTCGGTCATCTCGTGCAGGATGAAGTCGGTGACCGGCATGGCGTAGGGGGTGGAATTGTCGACCTCGGCCGCATCCAGACCCTGCGCCTGTGGCAGATGCTCTTCCGCGCCGGAGCCGTCGGCCACGTCCTGCGCCCCGCGGCTGGTCAGGTCTTCGGAGGTGGTGGGTTTGACGGGCGCGGTCGTCTTCGTTGACAATGCGCCGTCTGAGGGCTGCGCATCCCCCGCCGGCGCGTAATAGTTCACGCGCCGCACCTCGATCGGGTCCAGCCCGAGGGTGTGGGCGATGTGATCCATCACCCGTTCGATCCCGATCAAGCCCTGTGGGCCGCCGAAGCCGCGAAAGGCGGTGGCGCTTTGCATGTTGGTCTTCAGCCGGTGCGAGGTGATGCGCGCGGCGGGCAGAAGATAGGCGTTGTCGGCGTGCAGCATGGCGCGGTCGGCCACGGGCAGCGACAGGTCCTGCGCCCAGCCGCAGCGGGTGTAATGGGTGAAGTCGATGCCGGTGATCCGGCCATCGTCCTTGAAGCCTACGTCATATTCGATGCGGAAGTCGTGGCGCTTGCCGGTGATGGTCATGTCATCGTCGCGGTCGTAGCGCATCTTGCAGGGCTTGCCGGTCAGCGCGGCGGCCACGGCGCAGGACACCGCAAGCGCGTTGCCCTGGCTTTCCTTGCCGCCGAAGCCCCCGCCCATGCGGCGGATCTCCACGCGCACCCCGTGCATCGGCACGCCAAGGGCCTCGGCCACCTTGTGCTGGATCTCGGTCGGGTGCTGGGTGGAGGACTGCACGATCATGTCGCCGCCTTCCTGCGGCAGGGCCAGCGCGGCTTGACCTTCCAGATAGAAATGTTCCTGCCCGCCCATGTCGAAGCGGCCCGACAGACGGTGGGGTGCTGCGGTCAGGGCCGCATCCACGTCGCCCTTGGTGTAGATTCGCGGGCCATCCTCGAAGCGGGCATCGGCGGCCATCGCCTCTTCGATGCTGAGGATCGGGGTTTCCTCGTCATAGGTGACATCCCCCATCCGCGCGGCGTTGCGGGCGTTGTGGTGGCTGTCGGCGATCACCAGAAACAGCGGCTGGCCAAGGTAATGCACCGTGCCGTCGCTCAGCAGCGGCTCGTCATGGATCGAGGGCGAGACATCGTTGGCATGGGGCAGATCCTCGGCCGTGAGCACCGCGACAACGCCAGGCGCCTTGCGCACCCGGTCAAGGTTCATCGCGGTGATCGTGCCGCGCGCGATCGCGCTGAGCCCGAAGGCGAGGTTCAGGGTGCCCGCCGGGGTCGGCATGTCGTCTACATAGCGGGCGGTGCCGGTGACGTGCAGGCGGGCGGCGTCGTGGGGAAGGGGTTTGTTCACGCTCATGCCGACACCTCCAGAACAGACGTGGGTTTGGCGTTCAGGTCCGCGAAATAGCGGCGCAACTGGCCTTGCGCGGCCTCCATCCGGTAGGCGGCCGAGGCGCGCATGTCGGTCATCGGCTGGTAATCCTGCGTCATCGCGTTTGCAGCGGCCTCAATGGTGTCGGCGGTCCACGGCTGGCCGGTCAGCGCGGCTTCTGCCGCGGCGGCGCGTTTGGGCGTTCCGGCCATGCCGCCAAAGGCGATGCGGGCGTCGGTGATCGTGCCGCCGTCCACGGTGATGTTGAAGCAGCCGCAGACCGCCGAGATATCCTGATCGAAACGTTTGCTGAGCTTGTAGCAGCGCAGGGCGGGCGCGGATTTCGGTATCGTCACCGCTTCGACGAACTCGCCGGGCTGGCGGTCCTGCTTGCCGTAGTCGATGAAGAAGTCCTCGATCGGCATCTCGCGGCGCGTATCGCCGCGGCGCAGGTGCAGCGTGGCGTCCATGGCGATCAGCGCAGGCGGGTTGTCCCCGATGGGCGAGCCGTTGGCGATATTGCCGCCGATGGTCGCCGCGTTGCGCACCTGTTCGGAGCCGTAGCGGCGGATCATCTCGGCATAAGAGGGGTGCAGGTCGCGCATGGCGGCGAGCACATCGGTCATCGACACGCCGGCGCCGATGCGCAGGGTGTCGCCCTGATCCTCGATCTGTTGCAGGTCGCGGCAGCGGTGCAGAAAGGCCACCTCATCGAGTTTGCCGTCGCGGTGCAGGAAGCCCTTGGTGGCCCAAAGGCCGACGTCCGTCGCACCCGCGATCAGCGTGCCCTGCGGGTGGGCCAGACACCATTCGGCCAGCGCGTCGCTGGAGGTGGGCGCGGGCAGGTCGCTGTCGCCGCGCAGATCGGGGGGCGTGTCGCGCATGTGCGCGGGGATGGCCTGCCCTTCCACCGCTTTGGCGGCGCGGATGATCGGCGCGTAGCCCGTGCAGCGGCACAGATTGCCGGCGAGCACATCGTCATGGTCGGAGCGCCCGTTGAGGTGGCTGGTCGCCATCGAGACCACGAAGCCCGGCGTGCAGAAGCCGCACTGGCTGCCGTGGTGTTCGATCATCGCATCCTGCACCGGATGCAGCGCGCCGTCGGGGGCCGAAAGGCCTTCGACCGTGCGGACGGCCTTGCCGTGCAGTTGCGGCATGAACAGGATGCAGGCGTTGTAGGTGCGTGCGCCGCGCTGGTCGGTCACCATCACCGAACAGGCGCCGCAATCGCCTTCGTTGCAGCCTTCCTTGGTTCCGGTGAGGTGACGCTCTTCGCGCAGCCAGTCGAGGAGTGTTTGGGTGGGGGTGGTGTTCACCTCCACGGTCTCTCCGTTCAGAAGAAACGTAACGATCATGGTTTAGCCCGCCGCGGTACCAGGTGTGCGTTTGACGTGGGGCGCCTTCGATGCGGCGTAGAGGGCGCCCGTCAGAATGAGAGTGAACCCCACCGCAAAGTCGTTTGGCAAGGCTTTTTTGACAATGTAGCGAATTAACCTAGCGACGCGGCGAGATCGGCGAGCTGTCGGGCGGTGGTGCCCCAACCGTCATGGAAGCCCATCTTTTCATGGCGTTCGCGGGCGTCGGGCTCGGCGTGGAGCACCTGCACGCGGTAGAGTGTTCCGGCGTCGTCGGGGGTCAGCGTGATGATCGCGGTCATGAAGCCCTGCCCGGTGGGGCGGAAGCCTTGGGTCATGGAATCGGTCATCACGATGAGCCGCGGGGCCTCCACCAGCACAAAACAGCCGTCGTTGGGCATCAGGGTGCCATCGGGCAGCTTCATCTCGGTGAAGGCGCGGCCGCCGGGGCGCAGGTCGTTGTCGACGCGGGTGACTTCGACGGGCTTGGGTGTGAACCATTGCTTGAACAGTTCCGGCTCGGCCCAGCAGCGCCAGATCGTTTCGGGCCGTGCCTTGATATGCTGCTCAAGCTGCAGGTCGCGGGCGGGGTCAAACGGGGGGGGCTGGAAATCGGTCATGGGGGGCTCCGGTCCGGGGTCTCAAGGGTTTCGGCAAGCTCGCTCAGCTGGTCAAGGCGGTCGTCCCAGATGCGGCGTTGCCATTCGAGCCAGCCTTGCAGTTCCAGCAAAGGGGCCGCTTCGATATGACAGGTGCGCACACGGCCCTTCTTGACCGAGCGCACAAGGCCGCAATCCTCAAGCACGCGCAGGTGCCGCATGAAGGTGGGCAGGGCGATGGCGTGGGGCGCGGCAAGCGTGGACACCGTGGCCGGCCCGCGCGAGAGCTGTTCGACCACCGCGCGGCGGGTCGGGTCCGAGAGGGCTGCGAAGGAAGCGTTGAGCTGCGTGGTCATGCGGACAGTATTGCGCGTAGCGGGGGCGGGGTCAATATACTTAGCTAGATTGCTAAGTGTCGCTCGCGGACAGGCATAATTTCGCTGTCTGCGCAGTCGGTTGCACCGGTTCCGCAGGGGCAGGGCCGGAACGCTCTTCCCGCTGCAGGTGCCACCGGATAGAGTGCGCGACATGGCTGATCCCCGATTCATTCACTTGCGCGTTCATACGGAATATTCGCTGCTCGAAGGCGCGGTTCCGGTCAAGAAACTCAGCAGTCTGGCCGAGGCGAACGGCATGCCCGCCGTGGCCGTGACCGACACCAACAACATGTTCTGCGCATTGGAGTTTTCCGAATACGCGGCCAAGGCGGGGGTGCAGCCGATCATCGGCTGTCAGGTCGATGTGCAGATGGCCACGGCGGACCCGCGCGGACGGCCCGAAGCGCCCGCGCCGATTGTCCTGCTGGCGCAGAACGAACAGGGCTACATGAACCTGATGAAGCTCAACTCCTGCGCCTATGTGGACGCGGGCGGAGAGCTGCCGCAGGTGACCGTCGATGATCTGGCGACCTACTCCGAGGGGCTGATCTGTCTGAGCGGCGGGCCGGACGGGCCGGTGGGGCGGCTGTTGCGCGCGGGCCAGCGTCCGGCGGCGGAAGCCTTCCTGACACGGCTGGCGGCGATCTACCCCGACCGACTTTACGTCGAATTGCAGCGCCACCCCGGTGAGGGTGGCCTGCCCGAGGCCGAGGCGCTGTCCGAGCAGGGCCACGTGGAGATGGCCTATGCCATGGAGCTGCCGCTGGTGGCGACCAACGACGTCTATTTCCCCAAGCCCGAGATTTACGAGGCCCACGACGCGCTGATCTGCATCGCCGACGGGGCCTATGTGGACCAGAACGAGCCACGCCGCAGGCTCACGCCGCAGCATTATTTCAAGTCGCAAGAGGAGATGGTGGCGCTGTTTGCGGACCTGCCCGAAGCGGTCGCCAACACGGTCGAGATCGCCAAGCGCTGCGCCTTCCGCACCTATACCCGCGATCCGATCCTGCCCAAGTTCGCCGATGACGAGGTGGTAGAGCTGCGGCGGCAGGCCAATGAGGGTTTGCAAGAACGGCTGAAGGTGATCCCCCATGCGGTGAGCGTGGAAGAGTATCAGAAACGGCTGGATTTCGAGCTCGACATCATCGAGGGCATGGGTTTTCCCGGCTATTTCCTGATCGTGGCCGACTTCATCAAATGGGCCAAGGATCACGACATTCCGGTTGGGCCGGGGCGGGGGTCCGGCGCGGGGTCGCTGGTGGCCTATGCGCTGACGATCACCGACCTTGACCCGCTGCGCTATTCGCTGCTGTTCGAACGCTTCCTGAACCCCGAGCGGGTCTCCATGCCCGACTTCGACATCGACTTCTGCATGGACCGCCGGGAAGAGGTGATCCGCTACGTGCAAGAGAAATATGGCCGCGACAAGGTGGGGCAGATCATCACCTTCGGCGCGCTGCTGTCCAAGGCCGCCGTGCGCGACGTGGGGCGGGTGCTGCAACTGCCTTACGGGCAGGTCGACAAGCTGTCGAAGATGATCCCGGTGGAGGGGGTCAAACCCGTGAGCATCGTCAAGGCGCTCGCGGATGAGCCGCGCTTGCGGCAGGCGGCGGATGAGGAAGAGGTCGTCGACCGGCTGTTGACCTATGGCCAGCAGATCGAGGGCCTTTTGCGCAACGCTTCGACCCACGCGGCGGGGGTGGTGATCGGCGACCGCCCACTGGATGAGCTGGTGCCGCTGTATCAGGACCCGCGCTCGGACATGCCGGCGACGCAGTTCAACATGAAATGGGTCGAACAGGCCGGGCTGGTGAAGTTCGACTTTCTGGGCCTGAAGACGTTGACCGTGATTCAGAACGCGGTGAACCTGATCCTGCAATCGGGGCGGTCGCTGCATATCGCCGCCGACGGGACCGAGCTTTATGAGCCTGCCGAGGGCATGGAGAACGACATCGGGGGAATTCCGCTCGATGATGAGGCGACCTACAAGCTCTATGCCGCCGCCAAGACCGTGGCCGTGTTCCAGGTGGAATCCACCGGCATGATGGACGCGCTGCGGCGCATGAAGCCCGACTGCATCGAGGATATTATCGCGCTGGTGGCGCTGTACCGCCCCGGTCCGATGGAGAACATCCCCAAGTTCTGCGAGGTCAAGAACGGCCTGTCCGACCGCGACAAGCTGCATCCGACCATCGACCACATTCTGGACGAGACGCAGGGCATCATCGTCTATCAGGAACAGGTGATGCAGATCGCGCAGGAGATGGCGGGCTATAGCCTCGGCGGGGCCGATCTGTTGCGACGCGCCATGGGGAAAAAGATCCAAGAGGCGATGGACGCCGAGCGGCCCAAATTCATCGCAGGGGCCAAGGAAAACGGCGTTGACGACAAGAAGGCGCTTGAGGTCTGGAACCTGCTCGACAAGTTCGCCAACTACGGGTTCAACAAATCCCACGCGGCGGCCTATGCGGTGGTCAGCTATCAGACGGCGTGGCTAAAGGCGAACCACCCGGTCGAGTTCATGGCAGGGATGATGAATTGTGATCTGCACCTGACCGACAAGCTGGCGGTGTATTTCCAAGAGGTGAAGAAAGGGCTGGGCCTGCCGTGGTCGCCGCCTTGTGTGAACACCTCCAAGGCGACGTTCGACGTGCGGGACGGCACGTTGGTTTACGGTTTGGGGGCGCTGAAGAACGTCGGCGTCGAGGCGATGGGCCTGATCGTTCAGGCGCGGTATGAGGACGGCGATGCCGGGCAAGGAAAGCCTTTCGCGACATTGTTCGATCTGGCGCGGCGCGTGGACCTCAAGCGCGTGGGCAAGCGCCCGATGGAAATGCTGGCGCGCGCCGGGGCCTTTGACGTGCTGGACCCGAACCGGCGCCGCGTGTTCGAAAGCCTTGATGCACTGGTCAGCTATTCCGCCGCAATCCACGAGCAGAAGAACTCCAATCAGGTGAGCCTGTTCGGTGAGGCCGGCGACGATCTGCCCGAGCCGCGCCTGTCGGCGGCGCAGGACTGGTTGCCCGCCGAACGTTTGGCCGAAGAGTTCAAGGCCGTGGGCTTCTACCTCTCCGGTCATCCGCTGGACGACTACATGGCGCCGCTCAAGCGCAAGCAGGTGATGACGCTGGACGAGGTGACCAAGAAGGCCGAGCAGGGGCCGATGGTCGCCAAGATGGCGGGGCACGTGGCCGGTCGGCAAGAACGCAAGTCGGCGCGCGGCAACCGGTTCGCCTTTGTGCAACTCAGCGATCCGACCGGCCAATACGAGGTGATGATCTTCTCGGATACGCTTGAAGCCTCGCGCGATTTTCTTGAGACCGGGTCGCAGGTCGTCGTGCAGGTCGAGGCAACGATGGAGGCGCAGCAACTCAAGCTTCTGGGCCGCTCCGTCGCCCCGATCGACGCGGCGGTTGCCGATGCCGGGTCCACCGGGTTGCGGGTGTTTCTGGGCGATGTGGCGGCCATTCCCACGGTCAGCGACATCCTGCAGAACGCCCTGCGCGACGGGATCAAGGCCGGGCGCGGGCCGATCACCTTCACCATCGACGACGCCGAACTGGGAGAGATCGACGTGGAACTTGAGCGGGATTTCCCCGTCAATCCGCAAATCAAGGGCGCGTTGCGCAGCCTGACCGGCGTAATCGAGGTGCAGGAAATCTAGGCGGCGAGCCGCTGCCGGACCGGCCAAACCGACAGGAATGCTGGACGGGTGATCACCGATTCGTTACACCACGCCTTAACTTGAATAAAAAAACGTTAAGGACGCGGAATGCGCCACCTAATTTTGGGGTTCGGGATGATGGCCGCTTTGGCCGCCTGCGGTGACCCGCTGCAAGATGTCGCGCGACTGAGCGACGTCGAGGTATCACAATCCACACGGGCGGTCGCGCCCACGGCGGCCGAGGCGGCCGGCACCGGCGGGCTTCTGGACCGTCTGTTGAACCGCGACCCCGATGATCCGACGACTGCCGCTGTCGATGCGGCCGTGGCCACCGCCGAGCAGGCCAACGCGACCCGCGCCCGTGCGGCGCGGCCCGCGCGGGGGGGCTTGCTGGGCCTCTTCGGCGGCGGGCGCGCCGCGGCGCGGACCGGTCCCGACACCAGCGACGTAAGCCCCGGCGCGGTTCTGCCCTTCGGCGAGATTGCGCGGGTCTGCGATGTGAGCGGCGATGCACTGGGCACGCTGGTCGATCAGGGCGGCGGCTTCCAGATCTACGACACGATCCCCAACTCCAAGGCGCCACGCCCCTTCTACATCACCGGCTTCGACGACCGCTGCGCGCGCACCTTTACCGGCGCGGTGGTGATTTCCGGCGACGTGGAAACCCATGAATTCGTGCGCTACCGGCCCAGCAATCAGGGCATCGGCTACACCGCGACCGACAATGCCTATGAGGCGCTGAAAGCCAGTTTCTGCCGCGTCGGACAGGGCGAGCCCTGTGGAGCCAAACAAAGCCAGTTGAACCAGAACACCCGGTTCGTGACGGTGTATAATTTCTTCGGCGGCACGTTCAGCTCGGTGCCCACGGAATGGGCGCAGATTCTGCTCCACGGTGGAGAGGTCATGGCCATGTCGATCAAGGATGGCGATATCGGCTGACCGGCCCTCCGGGGGGAGTTTATCGGGTCAGATGAAGCCGGTGTGGATCGTTTAAGGCGACGACGGGCGAAGCCCTTTTAAGATGACGCGGGGGCGCTGCGCTAGTAATGCGGGGGGCGCTGGTCGGCCAGCGGGATGCTGCTGCCGGTGTCCATCTCGCGCGAGGCTTCGCGTTCCATGAGCATTTGCACGCGGTAGGTCAGGCGGCTGATCTCACCCTCCTGTCGGGCGACGATGTCTGACAGGTCATCGACCGCGCGGGTCAGATGGGCGATGCGTTCTTCAAGATCGGTTGTGCTGGTCATGGTCCCCATTAGAGCCTGCGCGTGGTCTTTGCCAACCCCCTCCTGTTGCGTGGCGGCGGTGGGCGCGGTAAAGCGCCATGGACAACGGACCTGATAGAGCGAACCCATGGCCAAGAAGCAAAAAGTGCAACGCCCCAAGGCGCAGACCCCCAAAGGGTTCCGCGACTATTTCGGCGCCGAGGTGGCGCAGCGCACAGAGATGTTGCGAGTGATTGCCGGGGTTTACCATCGCTACGGGTTCGAGGCGCTGGAATCGGCGGCGGTCGAGACCGTCGAGGCGCTGGGCAAGTTCCTTCCCGACGTGGACCGCCCGAATGAGGGGGTGTTTGCATGGCAGGAAGAGGACGAGAAGGGCAGCGGCGACTGGCTGGCGCTGCGCTATGATCTTACAGCGCCGCTGGCGCGGGTGTTCGCCCAGCACCGCAACGACCTGCCGACGCCCTATCGCCGCTATGCCATGGGGCCGGTCTGGCGCAACGAAAAGCCCGGACCGGGGCGATTCCGGCAGTTCTATCAATGTGATGCGGACACGGTGGGCAGCGGCTCGGTCGCCGCGGACGCCGAGATCTGCGCCATGCTGGCCGACACGCTGGAAGCCGTGGGCATCGAGCGCGGCGATTACGTGGTGCGGATCAACAACCGAAAAGTGCTTAACGGTGTGCTTGAGGTCATGGGGCTGAGCGATGAGGCGCAGCGCGCCGACGTCCTGCGCACCATCGACAAGTTCGACAAGGTCGGAGAGGCAGGCGTGCGTGAGTTGCTGGGCAAGGGGCGGTTGGACGCTTCGGGCGCCTATATCGACGGCGTGGGGCTGAGCTCCGCACAAGCCGAGCCGGTGATCGCGTTTTTGACGTCCAAGGCCGAGGATACGGCGGGCACGCTCGACAATCTTGCGGCGGCGGTCGGCGACAGTGCGACGGGGGCCGAGGGAGTAGCCGAGTTGCGCAGCATGGCCGATCTGCTGGAGGCCGGCGGCTATGGCCCAGATCGCATCGTCATCGACCCGTCCGTGGTGCGTGGCCTTGGCTACTACACCGGTCCGGTGTTCGAAGCGGAACTCACCTTCGAGATCACCGACGACAAGGGGCGGCCCCGTTCCTTCGGCTCGGTTGCGGGCGGCGGACGCTATGACGATCTGGTGAAACGCTTCACCGGACAGGAAGTGCCCGCGACCGGCGTGTCGATCGGCGTGGACCGGCTTCTCGCCGCGTTGCACATGAAGGGGCGGCTGAGCACCGACACGACCGGCCCCGTGGTCGTGACCGTCATGGACCGCGACCGGATGGCGGATTATCAGGGCATCGTCAGCGAATTGCGGCAAGCGGGCATCCGGTCCGAGGTCTATCTGGGCAACCCGAAGAATTTCGGCAACCAGCTCAAATACGCCGACCAGCGCGGCAGCCCCATCGCGATCATTCAGGGCGCGGACGAGGTGGCCAAGGGCACGTTGCAGATCAAGGACCTGATCCTTGGCGCGAAACTGGCCGAGACCGCCACCCATGAGGAATGGAAGGAACGCCCCAGCCAGTTCGAGATCCCCCGCACCGATCTGGTTGCGCGGATCCGGCAATTGCTGGACGAGCAGGGCCAGTGATGGACACGGGGCAGGACAGCTGGGCCCGCGCGCGGCGCTATCAATCGGTGATTGCCGGGCAGGGGGCCGTGGTGACCGACGCAGATTACCTGCAATCGGCGGGCACGCTTCTGGACCTTTACGGAGAGGACATTCGCGCCCGCGCCTTCACCACCCATGATCCCGTGCGTGGTGAGCAGATGCTGCGGCCGGATTTCACCGTGCCCATCGTGCAGCAGCACATGGCCCACGGGGCGGAGCCTGCGCGCTACACCTACATGGGCAAGGTGTTCCGCAAGCAGGAAAAGGACGAGAATCGGCCGACCGAATTCGTGCAGGTCGGATACGAGATTTTCGACGGCGCGAACCCGGCGGCGGCCGATGCCGAGGTCTTCGCGACGCTGGCGGGGTTGCTCAGCGATGTCGAGGTGACTGCGGCCACCGGCGACATCGGGGTGCTGCGGGCGGCGGTCGAAGGGCTGAAGACGACCAAGCGGCGGCGCGCGGCGCTGTTGCGCCACCTGTGGCGGCCGCGCCGGTTCAAGGCGCTGCTGGACCGCTACGGCGGGCGCAGCGACATGCCCGCCGCCCGCGCCGCGCTGTTGGCGCAGGACGATCCGATGGCCCAGATGCCGCCCTTGTTGGGGCTGCGCACGCAGGCCGAGATCGCTGAACGGATCGAGGTGCTGCGCGAGGATGCGGCGGCCGAGCCGATCTCGGCGGTGGAACTTGACCTGATCGACACCCTGCTCAAGGTCCGCGAGACCGCGCCCAATGCGCTGGTGGCCTTGCGTGACCTTTCCGTCGATCTGCCCTCGATCGCGCCGGCGGTGGACGGGATCGCGCGACGGCTTGACGCTTTGGCCGCGCGGGGGATTGCGGTGGACACGCTGCCCTTCGAAGCCTCCTACGGGCGCACCTCGATGGAATATTACGACGGCTTCGTCTTCGGCTTTTCCGCCGATCCGCGACTGAACCTGCCGCCCCTGGCCACGGGCGGGCGCTATGACGCGCTGACGACCGTTCTGGGGGGCGGCGTGGGCGTGCCCGCCGTGGGCGGCGTGATCCGGCCGGACCTTGTCGCCGCAGTGGAGGCCGCACAATGAGCCTGAAACTCGGGGTGCCGTCCAAGGGGCGGCTGATGGAAAAGACCTTTCAATGGTTCGCCGACCGGGGCGTGACGCTGCGCAAATCCGGATCGGACCGTGAATACGCCGGCGCGGTGGACGGGATCGACGGGGTGGAACTGGTGCTGCTGTCCGCGGGCGAAATCCCCCGCGAGCTTGAAACCGGGCGCATCCATCTGGGTGTGACCGGATCCGACCTTGTGCGCGAGCGGCTCAGCGCCTGGGACCAGCAGGTGGACGAGGTTGCGCGCATGGGATTTGGCGGGGCCGATCTGATCATCGCGGTGCCGCAAGCCTGGATCGACGTGGAGACGCTCGACGATCTTGATGCGGTTGCCGCCGCCTTCCGCGCCCATCACGGGTTCCGGCTGCGGATCGCCACGAAATACCACCGTCTGGTGCGCGAGTTTCTGCGCGACAACGGGGTGGCGGATTACCAGCTGATCGACAGTCAGGGCGCGACCGAGGGCACGATCCGCAACGGCACCGCCGAGGCCGTGGCCGACATCACCTCAACCGGTGAGACCCTGCGCGCGAACGGGCTTAAGATTCTCAGCGACGGAATGATCCACAGCAGTCAGGCCACCCTGTTCCGGGGCCGCCGCCGCAACTGGACCGACGCGCAACGGGCGACGTTCAAGGCCCTCGTGGCGAAACTCACCGCCTGACCTTCTTTGGTTCAAAAATACCTCAGGGGGTGAATGCGCGCCCGCGCAGAGGGGGACAGCGTCCCCCTTTTTCCCGCGCAGCCAGTTGCCCAACATCTCCAGCGTGCCGCCTGATCCTACGTCTCAGAGCAACCCGATCTCGGCCAGGGCCGCTTGCAGGGAGGCGGGCAGCGGCTCTTCCGCCTCGCGCCCTTGGGGCAGGTCCATGGGCGCGTCCGCCGCCTTGAGGTAGCGCCACCCCTGAAAGGGGCGCTTGAGCGTCGGCACCACGGGCACCACCTCGGGGGCGAGGATGATGGCGCAGCGGCGGATGCCATCGGCACCGATCTTTTCCTCGAACCGCCGGATTTCCTGCCGCGCGAGGATCGCCCCCTTGATCACCCAGTACATCGACCCGCCGTTCAGGATCTCGTCTGCGCGTTTCGGCCACATGCGGGTGACGTGGCGTGGCAAATTATCTGTGGTGCGAACACGTTTGTTGGCTTGCCACCGGACGAGGTCTGCGACAGTTTCCGTGCCAACTGACAACTTCTGCAAATGTAAAGTCGCGGTCATACTTCCTAACCCAATATGTGGTAAAATGTTCCCATTGCATTCCACATTTGGTAGGGTAGGTGTCCGCCATCGATTCTGCCAGCCATTCAAGAGGACACTCTCATGACCCGTTTTGCCGCCCCCATTGCCGAACAAATCTGGGACATGAAATATCGTCTCAAGGATGCCGAGGGCGCGCCGATCGACGCCACGGTCGAAGACACCTGGAGCCGGGTGGCCAAGTCCTTGGCATCGGTGGAAAAAGACCCCGCCGCGTGGGAGCCGAAGTTCTACGCCGCGCTTGAGGATTTCAAATATCTGCCCGCAGGCCGGATCACCGCCGGGGCGGGCACGGACCGCAGCGTTACGTTGTTCAACTGTTTCGTGATGGGCACGATTCCCGACACCATGTCGGGGATTTTCGAGAACCTGCGCGAAGCGGCGCTGACCATGCAGCAGGGCGGCGGCATCGGCTACGACTTCTCGACCATCCGGCCCCGGGGGGCGCTGGTCAAAGGGGTGGCGGCGGATGCGTCCGGCCCCTTGTCCTTCATGGATGTCTGGGACGCCATGTGCCGCACGATCATGTCTGCCGGATCCCGCCGCGGTGCGATGATGGCGACCATGCGCTGCGACCACCCGGACGTCGAGGATTTCATCACCGCCAAGTCCGACCCCGCCCGGTTGCGCATGTTCAACATGTCGGTGCTGGTGACCGACCCCTTCATGGAGGCCGTGAAGGCCGATAAGGCCTGGGATCTGGTCTGGGAGGGTGCCACCATCAAGACGGTGAAGGCGCGCGACCTGTGGAACAGCATCATGCAGTCGACCTACGATCAGGCCGAGCCCGGTGTGATCTTCATCGACCGCATCAACGAGATGAACAACCTCAACTACGTCGAGACCATCGCCGCAACGAACCCCTGCGGCGAGCAGCCCCTGCCGCCCTATGGCGCCTGCCTGCTGGGCTCGGTCAACCTTGCGCGGCTGGTGAGCACGCCCTTCGAGGACGGCGCAGGCATCGACGATGCGGAACTGTCGGACCTTGTGGCCACCGCCGTGCGGATGATGGACAACGTGGTGGATGCGTCGAACTTCCCGCTTGAGGCGCAGGCGCAGGAAGCCGCGGCCAAGCGCCGGATCGGCCTTGGCGTCACCGGGCTGGCGGACGCGCTCTTGATGGTGGGGCTGCGCTATGGCTCGGAAGAGGCGGCGCGTCAGACCGAACACTGGATGAAACAGGTCGCCCGCGCCGCTTATCTGGCGTCGGTGGAATTGGCGAAGGAAAAGGGTGCCTTCCCGTTGTTCGATGCGGAAAAATATCTTGCCTCTGGCACCATGATGCAGATGGACGACGACGTGCGCGATGCGATCCGCGAACATGGCATTCGCAACGCGCTGCTCACCTCGGTCGCGCCCACGGGCACGATCAGCCTGTATGCGGGCAACGTGTCCTCGGGGATCGAGCCGGTCTTTGCCTATGCCTATACCCGCAAGGTGTTGCAGAAGGACGGCACCCGGACCGAGGAAGAGGTCGTCGATTACGCGGTGAAGCTGTGGCGGGACCTCAAGGGCGATGCGGAGTTGCCCGACTATTTCGTCAACGCCCAGACGCTGCCGGCGCTGGACCATGTGCGGATGCAGGCGGCGGCGCAGAAATGGGTCGATTCCAGCATCTCCAAGACGATCAACGTGCCCGAGGACATCAGCTTCGACGACTTCAAAGAGGTCTACATGGAAGCCTGGGATTCGGGCTGCAAGGGCTGCACGACCTACCGCCCCAACGATGTGACCGGATCGGTGCTGTCAGTGGAGTCCGAGAAGGAAGCCGCGCCCGAAGTGGTCGCCGATGAGAACGCAGGCGACGTGATCTACATGACCGAGCCGCTGGATCGCCCCGGAGAGCTCACCGGCCAGACCTACAAGCTCAAGTGGCCCGACAGCGAGCACGCGATCTACATCACCGTGAACGACATCCAGCATCAGGGCCAGCAGCGCCCCTTCGAGGTCTTCATCAACTCCAAGAACATGGAGCATTTCGCCTGGACTGTGGCGCTGACGCGGATGATCTCGGCCGTGTTCCGGCGCGGCGGCGATGTGTCCTTCGTGGTCGAAGAGCTCAAGGCCGTGTTCGACCCGCGCGGCGGTGCCTGGATGAACGGCAAATACGTGCCCTCGATCCTCGCCGCGATCGGCAGCGTGATCGAAAAGCACATGATCTCGACCGGGTTCCTCGCCGGGGAGGGGCTGGGCCTGAAGTCCGATCCGCAAGCGGACGTGGTGTCGATGAAGCCCAAAGGCAAAGCCTGCTCGAGCTGCGGCTCTTACGAGCTGCGGATGATCGAAGGCTGCATGACCTGCGGCAGCTGCGGCCATTCCAAGTGCGGCTGAGGGTGATCTGAGCACCAGCAAATGAAACGACAGGCAATTCAGAGCCACTTTGACTGAAAAGTCTTCCACTTTACGGGTCTATTTCTTCCATCAAGTCCTAAGATATTGAGAAGTAAAGATTCTATAAGGCGCCGTTTCGCAAGGAACGGCGCCTTCTTTTTTGCCGACCAACGACACGGCCACGCGGTACCCTGTGGTGTGATGTCGCGAAATTCTGCAGCGCCCAAACGGGCGGAGCAGGAACTGCTTTTCGCAATCTCTGTGCTCCCAGTAGCTGGGCAAAGAAGCATATCTATATAGAGTAGCTGCAATGGCCGGGTGGATTTCCTTATCAAATCGCAGACCAGCACCAACGTGTTGGAAGAAGAGAGGTTGAGGTGCGTACCTACGGCTCGTCTGACATATCGCATCGGTTTAACAGATCGTTCGCATTTCAACTTTTCGCAAAATATACTTAATATCAATAACTTGACTCGTTCGTGAATGGTGCGCAGGGTTTGAGGCATTCTGAGCAAGGGAGCATCACGATAAGGGGTATCTGCGATGGCGGGGTGGGCTTCCTTATTATATTGCAGGCCAGCACCAACGTGTTGGAAGCAGAGCGATTGAGGTGCGTACCTGCGTCTCGGCTGACATATCGCACCGGTGTGAGAGATTGTTCGCAATTCCATTTTTCGCAAAAGTTATGCAATATCAATGGCTTGACTCATTTCTGAATGGTGCGCAGGGTTCGAGGCATTCAACTGAGAATCGGTACCCAGGGCCAAGCGTCTGTTCGCAGGTCCGACCCTTCTCAAGTCAATGCCTGACCAAGGAAGTTCACCATGACACTGATCAAGATTATTGACCTCCCTCGTTTCGAGACGTCTTCGGACAAGATCGCGCAGCGACTCCAGTTAACCCTGACACGGATCCGACTCAACAAATGCCTTGCTGATCCGCAAAACAATTTCAGGTTGCCAGAAGACTTCGATGGTGAGGACTTCGAGGTGCTGGATAGCGAACTTCTGGATGAAATCGAACTGGACCGTGGGGATCTTCAGCGTATTCGCAATCGCGCAGATAAGTTGTCGAGGGCACGTCGCGCGGCCGCGGGCATCACCCATTTAAAGCCGGAGGATCTCAACCGGTTAACCCCTGCGCTGAATGGCATGAAGGTTGTTACGGCCAAAGATTTGAACTGGGCCGATGAAGTCGCCGCGAAATTGCACGCAGAGATGCCTTGGATGAAGTTCGCGACCGATCATCTGTGGAAAGTGCTTCGACGCATTGCTGTCCGAGGGGACCCCCTTACTTTGCGACCAGTGATTCTTAATGGCCCTCCAGGGATTGGGAAAAGCGTTTGGGCCAGGTCTGTCGCAATCGCACTTTCGGTACCTTCTATCGATATTGATGCGAGTAAAGGCGGCGCAGGAATTGCTGTTGCCGGACTGGAACGGGGATGGAGCTCATCAGTTGAAGGTCAACCTATTGGTCTATTACTATCCAAACGCATAGCCAATCCGTTGATCGTAGTTGATGAGATTTGTAAGGGACGGACAGCAACATCGAATCGCGGAACGTATCACGCATTTTCAGATAGCCTGTTATCTCTTCTGGAACCTGCGACCGCGGCAAAATGGGAGTGTCCGTTTTTTCGGGTGAGGTTTAATATGTCTCATATCTCCTGGGTGCTGACTTCAAACGTGATTGAAAATGTGCCGGAAACATTGCGAAGCCGTTGCCAAATTATAGAGATTCCCGACCTTACGACAGAACAGTTGCAATCCTTTGCCTATAAGAAGGGCAGTACGATGGGCCTGTCCAAAGCCTCGGTTGAAGCGGTGGCTATGGCGATTGCGCTGGCCCCAAAAGTGACCAAGCGCCGACAAAGCCTGCGCGACGTTCTGCGAATGTTGGAACGGGCTCAAAACATGGACGGGGGACCACGGTTGCATTGAACCGACGAAGATGATTTCTGTTAACTTGGTTCCGGAGGTCTTCTGGATGGCTTCGAGCTTTCTTCACATATGCGAACGCACCCTTAGGTGTACAGGGACACGGATGTTCGGCCTGGGTCGGTCCGTTGAACGCGGCCCAACCCACTCCAAGGGCGGAACGATGACATCCTCTGCGGTGCGAAACGACTGATTGTGAGGCAAGATGGACCGGCTTAACGCCCACAAGAATACCCAGATTCGGTGTGACGACTGGCTGTCCTCAAGCTCAAACTACGGTTGAATTGGATGCCTACACGCTCTCTTGCGATTGCGGATACCGAAGGTGTCATAGCTTCATGTGACACTACTCTACATGGCGACACCTCAGCAAACAGATTATGGTTGCAATCCAACATTATCTGAACCAGTGTATTTCGCGGTGATATCCCTAAGAGATTGATAAATGAAGTTTTTTGCAGCG
This sequence comes from Thalassorhabdomicrobium marinisediminis, assembly GCF_003072065.1. GTDB lineage: Bacteria > Pseudomonadota > Alphaproteobacteria > Rhodobacterales > Rhodobacteraceae > Octadecabacter > Octadecabacter marinisediminis. Next base: position 5,214 of record NZ_QCYG01000003.1, on the reverse strand, counting down.
TACCCATCTTCACCGGATCACATTTCAATCTCCATAGAAGAAGCGGAAAAGGCGAACTCCTCTCACCTCCAGTTTTCGACTTGGCGTTCAACCTTTGGTGCCGGAAGGTTAATTGATCAATCTGTTCTCCCGGAAATAGCTAAGGCTGATGGGCTAATTTGCGATATCAGTATACCTAACGAGAACGTTTTCTTTGAAATTGGTTTCGCTATCGGTAAGATGAAGCCGATCATACCGATTATTAATATATCTATGATGGACGCTGGAGAATACTTGCGAAAAGTAGGCCTTCTGGATAACGTTGGACAGATTAGGTATGAGAACTCCGCCGACTTAGTCTATCAACTGCAGTCACACGCTGTGGGTCGCCCAATATTTGCAGAGCCAAATTTCGAAATATCAAATCAACCATTGTTGGTGCTGGATTCACTGCGGCGAAACGAGTTTAGTACTAAGCTTATTTCAGCCGTAAAGGAGCTTGCGAAATTCTATCGTACGGTTGATCCACAGGAAGAGTATCGCCTTTCAACTCGAAGCGCATGGGAGCTTGTCAACGAGAGCAGCGCTGTTGTGGTCTCCGTGTACGACACCACTCGAACGGATTATTTACTTCACAATATCCGCGCGGCCTTTCTTGCAGGCTTGACTATCGGGTTGGACAAAGAATGTGTAATATTAGTTGATCCAAATGCGAACAAGCCACTCGATTTCATAGATGTTTGCCGGACCATAAAGCATCCTGACGATATCCGGGATGCGGTATCCGACCTTGTTCCGAAGCTTTATCAACAGCAATTGGGTGGGACTGAAAAAAGGCGGACTAAAAATCGGCGCTTAATATCTCAAGTTTCAGTGGGTTCAAATGCTGCCGAGAATGAAATGCGCGACCTCGAGGATTACTTTGTCGAAACGCACCATTTCAAGAATGCACTTGAAGGGCGAGGAAGGCTCGTTGTCGGTCGCAAGGGAGCGGGAAAGACAGCCATCTTCTGGCGTGTTCGCGATATTTCACGCAGAAAGAATAGCGAACTAGTTCTGGATTTGAAGCCTGATGGCTACCAATTAAGAAAGTTTAAAGAGCAACTCGTCACGCTGCTGGCTGATGGCACCAAAGAGCACACGCTTACAGCATTCTGGGAGTACATAGTCTATTGCGAGATTGTCCATAAAATATTAGAGTCAGACTACAAGAGGCTTTACGGTAGAAATCCCAGATTGACCCCCATTCTGGACGACTTGTCAGAGCTTAGGTCGGTTCTATTCGAGGCGAGAGAGGGTGATTTCTCTGAGCGAATGATGGGGCTAATTAAAGATATTAATGACAAGTTCTATATGCGGCATGGTACAGACGGAAGTACAGCGCTTCAGACAAGCGAGGTTACTGAATTACTTTACGCAACGGACATTCACAAGATTCAGAACGCTGTGCTTTCCTATCTCGAAACTCGTGATCGCACCCTATTGTTGGTCGACAACATTGATAAAGGGTGGGGTGCACACGGCGTTGATCGCGATGACGTATTAATTGTCAGCACGCTGATTGATGCCCTTCGAAAGGTTGAACGTAAAGCCGCGAAAAGTAGAGCCAACTTGGGCTGGCTGCTATTTCTACGTAATGACGTTTTTGAGTTACTGGTCGACCAGCAGAACGATCGCGGCAAGGACGGAAAAATTGTTGTAGATTGGGATAGTGAGGCTGCTCTTCAACAGGTCATAGAGGAGCGGATTAGGTCTTCGACGTTAGCGAGAACTGGCAAGGCCGCCGGATGGGCGGACATCTCTATTCCTACGATTGATGGCATGGGTAGTATAGCTTGGTTAACAAAAAGGTCATTAATGCGTCCCCGATACCTTATTCAGTTAGTTGACGAGTGCATAGGCCATGCAGATGTATGCGGGCATGAACGAATTGAAGTAGAGGATTTAAGAGCCGGTTTTCGGAACTTCAGCCAAGACGTAATTGGAAACACCAGCTTCGAAATGCGAGATATTTATCCAAGTTCTGAAGATGCAATATATGCGCTTATTGGCTTGGGGCGTAAAACGACGTTAGGGACGGTTAAAGGAACTCTTACGAAGGAAGGTTATGGCGATCACCTCGATAAGATTGTTGATCTCTTCTTTTGGTTTGCTGTCCTGGGGGCATCTTCGCCTAATGGTGAAGAGAAATACATCTACGACTATAGATATGACCAGAAGTTGATCTCAAAAATGCGAGCGCGCGCTGATGGTGACGATGAGGAAATCTTCATAAATCATGCTTTTGCAGAAGGCTTGGATTGTGTGGATTTGATTTAAGTCCGTGCTGCCCTCGCTTCGTTTTTTTTTGCGGTCTTGCAAGCCGCATCTATGTTGCGGCGCGGTGTTGCCGACCAAGGCGGACGGCCGCAATGGTCCGTTTGTCGTAGGTACGATGCCTACAGTCTTGACCAACGGCACGGTTGTCTCAAAACCCCTGAAAATCCACGCGTCGTTCCAGGAGCGCGTCGCACAGGTAGTCGACGAAGAGCCGGACCCTACGGACGCGGCGCAACTCGCCGTGTAAGAGGACCCAAGTCGCCCGTCGCTGGTCGGGCGCGGCGCCCGGGACCCGTTGCAACTCGGGGAACACCGAGGTGATCCACGTCGCAAGGAAGGTCATCCCCGCCCCTGCGCGGACGAGATGAGGGTGCATTTCCGGGTCCGGGACCGTGTGACGGATCCGCGCTTCGGGAAAGGCCGAGGCGGCTATCATGTCGGTCAGCTCGGGCACGTCACCATATCCGATCCAGCTCAATCCCCGCCCTTTGCGGCCTGCCTTTGGCAACGCACGGTCGATGTAGTCGCGCGAGGCGACCACTCCGATGGACAGGGGAAACAATTTCCGGCCCACCGCGTCATCCTCAATCTCGGCGGCGTGGCGGATCGAGACATCGGTCTCGTTGCGGGCAATGGAGTCCAAGGTGTAACCAAGGCGCAATTCGATCTCGATCTCGGGATAAAGCGCCGCAAAATCGGCAAGGACCGGGGCCAGCATGTAGTGCGCCGTCATCGGGTCCACCGACAGACGGATGCGCCCCGAGGCTTCGCGGTCCAGCCCTTTCACGGCGTTGAACCCCTTGAGCAACGCCGCCTCGGCGTCGAGCGCTTGCGGCAGCAGACGTTGCCCGGCCGCGGTCAGCGACAAGCCGTCCGCACCTCGCCGGAAAAGCTGGGTGCCAAGCTGCGCTTCAAGGGCTTCGATCTGGCGGCGCAGGGTGGCGTGGGTGCCGCCCGTCTGCTCGGCCGCCGCCCGAAGCGAGCCGTTTCGCGCGACCGCCAGAAAAGCTGGTAGAGATTTCCAGTCCATGACCACCCGGATCGTTTGTGAACCACTCTGGCCCATTATTGCCAGCGACGGGATCAAGAAGAAACCTCTATCCCGTTTGGCATATCCAATATCCCGGAGGTTCACCGATGACTGCAACACGCACCGCCTGGCACATCCCGCACTATGGCCGCCCCGACACGCTCACCCCCGTCACGCTCCCCATGCCGCAGCCCGGCCCGAACGAGGTTCTGATCCGCATTCATGCTTCGGCCGTAACGCGAGCCGATGGCATGATGCGCAAGGGCGAGCCGCTGTTCGCGCGCCCGTTCCTTGGTCTGCGACGCCCGCGCAACGGGCTGTCCGGCACGGGCCTGTCCGGGGAGGTCATGGCGACAGGAAATAAGGTCAGCCGCTTTGCCTCGGGCGATCTGGTCTTTGGCGAGGCCGGAATGCACTTCGGCGCCAACGCAAGCCACATTTGCCTTGACGAGGGCGGGGTCCTGATGCCCAAGCCTGCCAGCTTGTCCCATGAGGAAGCAGCCGTTCTGTGCGACGGTGTACTGACCTCTTGGCACTATCTGCACAACCTTGGTGAGGTGCAATCCGGCGACCGTGTCTTGATCCTCGGCGGGGCTGGCAGCCTTGGCAGCGCGGCCGTGCAGATCGCCGCCCACATGGGCGCCGAAGTGACGGCGACCTGCAGCGCGCGGAACGCCAGCTTCGTGGCGTCGCTCGGCGCGGACCAAGTGATCGACTATAACGCCGAAGACGCCCTGCAGCGCGGGGCCGGCTATGACGTGATCTTCGACACGCTGGGCGTTGGCACCTTCTCGACCGCAAAGCCCGCGCTTGCAGATACGGGGCGCTACCTCTGCCCGGTGCTGACGCTGGGACGGCTTCCGGCGATCTTGCTCTCGCGTCTTGGCCGGAAGCGCGCCCTGTTCGCGGCGGCGGGCTTGGAAAAGCCGCAACGCCTGCGGGCCATGCTGTCCGAGATCCTGACACAAATCGAACAGGATCACCTCACCCCCATCATCGATCGGACCTATCTGCTGTCCGATCTCCTCGAGGCACATGCTTACGTCGAAGCGGGACACAAACGCGGCAATGTTGTTGTGGTATGATGGTCTGCCCTTGTCCCATAGAAAGAACCAACGCCCTTACATGTCTTCCTGCCGTGCTGCGCGACAGGCGTTCAACGTCTTGTTGGTTTCCCGCTTATAATAAGAGGCGTGGAAGCGCAGGTATGGTTAAGGCAGTTGTTGTAACTTATTATTGCCTGCCTCTGGCTGCAGGCAGTCGTCTACCAAGCAGCACTGGTCGGATTGAGCTCGCTACTGCCATTCGCTGCAGTTACCGCGTCGAAGCGGCGCGGAATCTCACGTCAAGATCTCTCGTGCGAATAAAGCGGTCACTTCTTCAACGAAACAAACCTGTTTGCCGAGAATTCTTTGAGGAATGCCTGATCGTGACTGACGACCACCACTGCCCCGTCATAGCATGACAGTGCCGCTTCCAGCGCTTCGACCCCTTCCAAGTCGAGGTGGTTCGTCGGCTCATCAAGTAGCAGAAGTTGCGGCGGCGGCGTCGCGCCGAGAACGCAGGCGAGACCTGCGCGCACCTTTTCACCCCCGCTCAGATCTTCGGCGCGGCGCAGTGCATCGGTGGCACGAAACCCGAACCGGGCCAAGGCGGCGTGGGCCGTTTGCGTCGTAGCCTGGAACTACATCAATCCAGTGTGAACGGCGCACCGCTTACGCAATGCGGACCTTTGGTGCGTGTTGCAACGAGCACCTGCTCTGCACCCTTTTGTGCCCGCACCGATCGCCATGCTTCGCACAGTACGAAGTAAGACCGCATGTCTTTTTTCAGCGGCGCGCGCATGACGGTTCAGCTTGTATCCTGATCGCATGGCGGCAAGTGCC
>NZ_QCYG01000028.1 GCF_003072065.1 Thalassorhabdomicrobium marinisediminis | reverse complement strand
GGCTTTGTTGCACAAATCGGGGCGTGAGCGCACGTCCCCTTTCCCGGACGGATTTATCCTACGACCTCTGTGACAGGTATGCCAAGAGAGGTGTAGCGGTTGAGGACGGCGACGCGGACTTGGATCTCTGCGACTTGGCGGTCGAAGTCCCTCGCCATGAGGCTTTGCCCCAGCAGCTTCACACAGTGCATCTTGGTCTCGACGCGGCTCCGGCGGTGGTATCCGCTCCATCGTCGCCAGATGGCGCGGCCCAGGTATCGCGAGGCATTGACCGCCTCGTTTCTGGCAATGGCGCCTGCGCTCGTGGGCTTCCACGGTTTGGCGTTCTTGCGCGGCGGTATGATGGCATGAGCGCCACGCGCTGCAATCGCATCATGACATTTTCGGGTGTCGTAGGCCCCGTCTGCGGTCACTGATCCAATGTCCTGAGCGGATGGGATTTGGGCGAGCAACTCAGGCAGCATCGGTGCGTCACCGACATTACTGGTGGTAACCTCCACGGCCCGCACTTCCAGCGTTTCCTCGTCGATCCCTATGTGTATCTTGCGCCAGATGCGGCGCTTTGAGCCGCCATGCTTGCGGGCGTTCCATTCCCCTTCACCCTCAGATTTGATCCCAGTGCTGTCGATCAGCAGGTTCAGCGGGCCGCGATCGCCTCTATAGGGCAGGCTCACCTTCAGCGTTCTCTGACGGCGACACAGTGTGCTGTAGTCGGGCACCGGCCAATCCAATCCGGCGAGCCGCAACAGACTTCCCACGAACCCGGTTGTCTGCCGGAGCGGCATACCGAACAACACCTTCAAGGTCAGACAGGTCTGGATCGCCGCATCGCTGAATTGGCACTGGCGACCACGCTTGCCTGTTGGCGGTGGCGTCCAGACCATCTCGGGATCAAACCAGATCGACAGCGATCCGCGTTGCTTCAGCGCTGTGTTGTACGAAG
>NZ_QCYG01000026.1 GCF_003072065.1 Thalassorhabdomicrobium marinisediminis | reverse complement strand
GGCCTTGTTGCATGGATCGAATTTGAGACGAAATCGCCCCTTTCCCCGGCGACATCACGACACGCGCTGAAATTCCGCACGTCCGAGGCGTGTCATGCGGTTGAGGATCTTGGTGGCGATGACGGTTTCGGTGGTCTGGGTCTCCATCTTGCGGGCGCGCAGCGTGTCGCCGATGACGGTCTTGTAGCGTCCGATCTGGGCCTCAACGCGGGAACGCTGGCCATAGCCGGTCTGCTTTTGCCAAGCCATGCGCCCCTTCGCGCGGATCGCCTTGATATGCGCGTCCCGCACCGCGTAGCTGCCGCAAACTGCGTTGGCGGGCGGCGGGATGATGATCTCGACATCAGGGCCGCAGTGGTCCTTGATCACATCGTGAATGGGCTGGCCGTCATAGGCACCATCCGCGATGAAGCAGGCGATATGGCGGTCCGTCATGTGCAGCAGATCAGGCAGGGCCGCAGGATCGCCCACATGTTCGGTCGTGAGCATTGAGGTCACGATCTCACCGCTCTCCGGGTCCAGGCTGATATGCAGCTTGCGCCATGTTTTACGACGTTTTCGGTCGCCGTGTTTCTGGTCGAGCCAGCCGGTCTGGCCGGTCACCCTCAGGCCCGTACTGTCCACGATCAGCGTGATCGGGCCGCTGGCTATCCGCGGGAGCGGGCACACAGAAAGGCCCGCCCCACGGCGTGACAGCGTGGAGAAATCGGGCACAGGCAGGTCCAGATCGGCGAGCTTCAGAAGTGACCGCACCATCCCTTGCGTCTGCCGAAGAGGTTGGCCAAACAGCACGCGCAGAGACAGGCAGATCTCAATCGCCAGATCAGAATAAACCAGCCGACCGCCCCGTCTCCCCGATGCCGGCGCGCACCATTCGGACAGCAGGTTTTCATCAAACCAGATCGTCAGATCACCCCGCTGTCGCAGGCTTTCATTATACTCGGGCCAATTGCTGACCCGGTAATTCGGTTTCCGGAATTTGTGACGCTGCCCGTCGCTGAACTTGTACGGCATCAGATCGTCCTTCCCGAAAACCTGTCACCCCGATACCGGAAAATCGCTGATCCATGCAACAAGGTCC
>NZ_QCYG01000025.1 GCF_003072065.1 Thalassorhabdomicrobium marinisediminis | reverse complement strand
ACTTACCGGCGCGCCCCGCCTCAACTACCTCAAATTTTCGTCCCGCTTCCCAAACCCTTGTCTGCGTCTCCGCTTCCGTCCGGTCCGTTCCGCGTCCAGCGCTGCGTGTCTGCGTTGCTGATGAAGGGGGTTCTAAGGTTACTCACCGACGCCCGCAACCCCTTTTTTGCGTTTCTGCGGAAAACTTCGATCTTTTCAACCAAGTCGCTGTAAACACAGGGATTTTGTTTTCGGATTTGCCTGTCGGATCGGCGCAGGATGCCGCACAACAGCACGACTCACGGCCAAAACAGGACGACTCGAGCAGGATTTGCCGCAAATCACCCTCAGCCCTGCGTCGGAACCCGACGAATCCGAGTCGGGCAGCGTCGGCTTTGGCGAATCCCGGTGGGCTAAGGGCTCAATCACTCTGCGCCCCCTGCCCCCCTTCACCAGTAACCCACCCGCCCCGCAGCTCCAGTTCCGAAAAGGATGACGGTCAAGTCCAGCGTCAGGGCCGGCATCCCGGCGTTGAAAAGGCTTCCCGCCCGGATCGATGCTGACGGCGGATCGTTGTCGGGTTGGATACGGGTAATGTGAGCGCGGCCCGAAGCCACCATCGACACGCGAAAGGGGATGGCATGAAATTCAGTCCGGACCGGTTTCTGCGCGATTTTCACAAGCTGCGCGACTTTGGTGCGTCCGGCATCGGGAAGTGCGTGATCAGACCCGCCTATTCCGAGGCCGACATCGCCGCGCGACGATGGCTGGCCGTGCTACATTTTCGATGCAGTGGCGCGATGGCGATGAAGGCCGGCTGACCCGGATGGAACAGATCATTCGACGCACCGGCAACGAAGTGGCCGCAAACGGGCGCAACGGTTGAATTCGGCGTGTTGCGCGGGCTTGAGCCGCAAACGATGGACCCGATCCTGCGCGACGCGCTTGAAGCGGGAGCCAGGGCGGCCTGGCCGGGGCGCTGGCGCATCCTCTCGTCCGGCGCCCTCCATGATGCCAGGAACGTCGCGCGATTGATGCCGGTCGCAATGCTGTTCGTTCCGTTGATCGTCCGGATAAGGATAGTGTCCCTGAGAATGGTGTAACTTTGTTCTTCGGCCTCGGCTTGGCCACAGTTACAGGGCGGCGATTGTCGCC
>NZ_QCYG01000023.1 GCF_003072065.1 Thalassorhabdomicrobium marinisediminis | reverse complement strand
CCGTGTTCGGCGAGGAGGGCGGAGCGGCGGGCGGATTTGAGGTCTTCTCGGACCATTTCGGCGCACATTTCCTGCACGGTGATCTCGGGCTCCCAGCCCAGCTCTTGCTTGGCTTTTGACGGGTCCCCCAGCAGGGTCTCGACCTCGGCGGGGCGGAAGTAGCGCGGGTCGATCCGCATCACCACCTGGCCCGGTTTCATGAAGGGCGCGAGATCGCCCGTGACCTCGGTCACGGTGGCGATCTCGTCCACGCCGGTGCCGGAGAAGGCCAGCTCAACGCCCATTTCCCGCGCGGTCCAGGTGATGAACTGGCGCACCGAATGCTGCACGCCGGTCGCAATCACAAAATCATCCGGTTTGTCCTGCTGCAGCATCATCCACTGCATCCGCACGTAGTCTTTCGCATGGCCCCAGTCGCGCAGCGCATCGATGTTGCCCATGTACAGACACTCCTCCAGCCCCATGGCGATATTGGCGAGGCCCCGGGTGATCTTGCGGGTCACGAAAGTCTCGCCACGGCGGGGGCTTTCGTGGTTGAACAGGATGCCGTTGCAGGCAAACATGTCGTAGCTTTCGCGGTAGTTCACGGCGATCCAATAGGCGTACATCTTGGCCACCGCATAGGGCGAGCGGGGGTAGAAGGGCGTGGTTTCGCGCTGCGGGATCTCGCGCACGTCGCCGAACAGCTCCGAAGTCGAGGCCTGATAGAACCGGGTCTTCTTTTCCAGCCCCAGAAAGCGGATCGCCTCAAGAATACGCAAAGTTCCCAGCGCGTCCACGTCGGCGGTGTATTCGGGCGCCTCGAACGAGACGGCTACGTGGGACTGCGCGGCGAGGTTGTAGATCTCGTCGGGCTCGATGTCGCGGATCAGCCGCGTCAGGTTGGAGCTGTCGGACAGATCGCCGTAGTGCAGGTGCATCTTTGCGCGAGCCGAGTGGGGGTCCTCATAGATATGGTCGATCCGCTGGGTGTTGAGCGAGGAGGCGCGGCGCTTGATGCCGTGCACCTCATAGCCTTTTTCGAGCAGAAATTCCGCAAGATAAGAGCCGTCCTGGCCTGTAATACCGGTGATAAGCGCTTTTTTCATGATGGATCGTCCAAATTGGTTTGCGTCGAAAGGGGGGCGGCGGGGGCTGAGATCAGCGCCTTCGCGGCCGCGAGGAAACGGTCAAGGATCGCGGGTTTGTTCCAGCGGTCCAGCGC
>NZ_QCYG01000022.1 GCF_003072065.1 Thalassorhabdomicrobium marinisediminis | reverse complement strand
GATCATCAAAGGAAGGAGGCTAGGCTGACTCTCCTTGCAAGCGCGCATCTTTCTGTCGAGACAAAATTCAATTCTGAGCACTTTCAATTTTGGCCCTAAAAATTAGGGTTTCCTCAAAAATAGGAATTTCTGAAATCTGAAGACATAGCTGGAAGCTCCTTGGAAAAATCGAAGTTTAGAGCTATGGATCAAGATTTTTGGCTGGGTAGATCTTCTGGAAACTCAAACCCTAATTCAGGGTCCTCCCTAGTGAATCCGGAAGTCTAAAAGGCAATTTCGAGGGGTGAAACTTTGCAGTTTTCAACTTCTGAGTACACCAGGCTGATCAGCTCATCAAGGCGCATCTTTCTATCCTTTCAGAAAGTTGAAATTCACATTTTGAATTTTTAGGGTTTCTCTGACAAACCCTAATCCAGCTCCAGGTCCAGTTCTTGCAAATCAAGTGGATTGGGTTAATCCTAGAAGAAAATGGATTGGTCACCTGCATAAGTGAAGAAGTTCCAGTTTCAGAGGGAGATGAGGCTAAGGCCTTACATAAGAAGATTACAAGCGATCTCGACAGGTATGACTCATTGAGGTATGTTTCGAGATTTGTTCATGATTAAGAACTTGGGGATGATGCACTATTTGTTTTTGGCATGGAGGTGTGGCAGAGTGCAGATGGAATCTTCCTTGGACAAGGGAAGTATGCAGTAGAGATCCTGAAGAGGTTCGGGATGATGGACTGCAAGGCTATGGCATCGAACCTGAAGCTTCTGTGTGATGCTTCATCTGAACCGGTTGATGTCACTATGTATCGTCAGATGATTGGGTCCTTGATGTACCTGACGAACACGAGACCAGATATTTGCTTTGCGGTGAACACATTGAGCCAGTTCCTGACGGATCCCAGAGGTGTTCACCTGGTTGCTGTAAAGCATATTCTGAGGTACCTGAAGGGTACAGTTGATTATGGGCTCAAGTATGATGCGAATCAAAAGTTTAACCTGCAGGGTTATGTTGATTCAGATTGGGCAGGCAGTGCTGCAGATAGGAAGAGCACATCTGGGTGCTGCTTCAGTATGGGATCAGGTGTGATCTCTTGGTTTAGCAGGAAGCAGTCCTGCGTAGCACTGAGTACAGCTGAGGCAGAGTATGTTGCAGCCTGTTCAGCTAGTTGTGAGGCAGTATGGCTACGGAAGCTACTGTCTGAGTTATTTGATCTCCCGTTGGATGCTACTGGTATCTTTTGTGATAACCAGAGCTGTGGGAAGTTGTCCGAG
>NZ_QCYG01000021.1 GCF_003072065.1 Thalassorhabdomicrobium marinisediminis | reverse complement strand
GTGAACTGGCCCCCATTTCGACCGGACACCTTGGACTGACCAAGGAGGCTTAAGGATAGCCTTAAGCACATGCTTATGTCTGAGATGGAAATCATTACTGATGGCGGGCGCCGTCGACGCTGGTCTGCGGCAGAAAAGCTGCGGATCGTTGAAGAGACCCTCTATGACGGGGATAGCGTTTCCGCTGTTGCTCGCCGTAATGGCGTGGCCCCAAATCTGTTGTATCGTTGGCGTAGATTGATGCTCGAGGGAGGGAGTATCGCCGTGACAGGGGATGACAGCGTGACCAGTAATAAGGCTGTCCGAGAGATGGAAGCCCGCGTGAGGGAGCTCGAGCGCCAGCTGGGACGCAAAACGTTGGAAGTGGAGATCTTGAAGGAAGCGCTCGACAAGTCCCGCTCAAAAAAACCGACCTTGCTTGTGCAGTCGCTCAAACCGGGCGGTTCCCGGTGAAGGCGGTGGCACAAACGTTAGGCGTATCCCGTTCGAACTTGCATGAACGACAGAAAGGAACCACGGAGCCGCGTCGGAGCTATTATAAAGCTCAAGACGCGGCGCTCTTGCCACGTATCGAGCGTTTGGTGGCGGAGCGCCCAACCTATGGCTACCGCCGGATTTGTGCAGTGCTGAACAGGGAACTCCAAGCAGAAGGCCTTGCCCCAGCAAATCATAAACGCGTCTATCGCATTATGAAGGCCAATAACCTGCTGCTGGAGCGATCCGGCTTCAACCGGCCAGAACGCGCCCATGACGGCAAGGTCATCATGATGCGGTCGAACTTACGCTGGTGCTCTGACGGGCTGGAGTTCACCTGCTGGAATGGCGACATTATCCGCGCGGCGTTCCTGCTCGATGCTCATGATCGTGAGGTCATCGCCTGGCGGGCCGTCGCCAATGCCGGGATTAGCGGCTCGGACGTCCGTGACATGCTTTTGGAGGCTGTCGAAAAACGCTTCGGCAGCTATCACGCGCCAGAGGTGGTCGAGGTCTTATCCGACAATGGAAGCGCATACACAGCAAAGGAAACCCGCATCTTCGCTCGTCAGCTCGGCCTGAAGTCATGCTTCACCCCAGTCGCCAGCCCGCAATCCAACGGCATGTCCGAAGCCTTCGTAAAGACGCTCAAACGCGATTACGTGCGCGTCAAACCACTACCCAATGCCGAAACCGTTTTGAATTTGATAGGAGAATGGATCGAGGACTATAACAACAACCACCCCCACAGCGGCCTAAGATGGCGCTCGCCTCGCGAGTTCATCAAGGCCACAACCGAAACCGCTTAGGTGTCCGGTGAAACGGGGGCCAGTCCA
>NZ_QCYG01000020.1 GCF_003072065.1 Thalassorhabdomicrobium marinisediminis | reverse complement strand
CGTCTCGGGGCTATTCCTATCTTACAACGGGCATCAACGTGAGTTGGCCTCAAAGCGACTGCCGGATATTCCCCTGCCGTTGACCTCGCGCCCGCCATTGGGGGCATGTAGGCCGCACCTAACAGGCAGGCATAGTGCGGCGGGCGATGTCCCACATGAAGGCAGCCATTTCCCTTGCGATGGCAGTGGTGACGACAGTCGATTTCTTGCCTCGTTGGCTGAGTTTACGATACCGCGCCGTCAGACGAGATTGTGCTTTCCAGGCAATGTCCTGAACCTCGGCTGATTGTTCCTGAAGGATGTAGAGCTTCCTCGCTCCCGGGCGTGCAGGCAGTCGATAGGTCCAAGCACCTTCGATCAGCTTATGGCGAACTCGGGAGTTACCTGCTCGGGTAATCCCACCACGCCTGGTCGTTTTTCCCGTCGAGTATTCGCTTGGAACGAGCCCCAAATAGGCCATCAATTTCACCGGCGTTTCAAAACGGCGCACATCCCCAATTTCGGCCATGAAGGTGACGGCACTTATCATCGCCACACCTCGCAAGGCCTGAAGCGCATTCACAGCTGGGGCAAGGTCCCATTCCGGCACCAGAGCTTCAATATGTCCAGTCAGCCGATCGTGGCGTTCTGTGGCATTCCGCTCAGCTTGCAGCATCTCCTGAAGGGCGAGCTGATGCGCCGGATGAGCGAAGCTTTGGCCTTGCAGCCATCGACGATATCGCATCGTCCAAGGCTTGGTCCGGTGATAGACCCGCCCGTGACGCAACATAAAGGCCGAAACGAGCTGGCGTTTGTGCCGCTGATCCTCTGCGGCACTTTCCCGAGCCCGGACCAGATCACGCATCGCCTCGTGCGTTTCGTCAGGAACCCAGATCGGCGTCAGTTCCCCAGCACGCAACAGCCGGGCCAGTCGAATGGCATCCAACCGATCTGTCTTTACGCGCTCACCGGCACGCACCGGGATCAAAGAGGGCGCCACAACACAGCATTCGAAACCGAACGCACGCACCTGCCGATAAAGACCATATCCCGTTGGTCCCGCTTCATAGCATACCGAGACAGGCGGCCCGCGTCTCGAGAGCTTCTTGAGTAGCCGGTCAACGCTGGCCGGCGTGTTTTCAAAGGTGCCCAAGCCGAGAACCTCGTCACGCACCCCTCCACCGGCGATTGCAACTGCCAGTTTGTCCTTCGAAACGTCGATCCCGACATGGATCGTCAGTTGTTCGTTCGTCATGCCTTCCTCCATCGCAAATCGACGGCACTTGCCGCCATGCGATCAGGATACAAGCTGAACCGTCATGCGCGCGCCGCTGAAAAAAGACATGCGGTCTTAC
>NZ_QCYG01000002.1 GCF_003072065.1 Thalassorhabdomicrobium marinisediminis | reverse complement strand
ACTTACCGGCGCGCCCCGCCTCAACTACCTCAAATTTTCGTCCCGCTTCCCAAACCCTTGTCTGCGTCTCCGCTTCCATCCGGTCCGTTCCGCGTCCAGCGCTGCGTGTCTGCGTTGCTGATGAAGGGGGTTCTAAGGTTACTCACCGATGCCCGCAACCCCTTTTTTCACGAAAATCGACTTTCTTTGGTTTTTCCCGAAATTTCCGTGTTTTCAGGGGTTTATAGACTGAAAGCTGCGTTGGACCTTGGGTCATTTGGAACTTTGTTGCGCATGCATTGGAGTCTTTTGTCGGTTGGATGAACTTATCCACAGACTCGCCGCCCGCGCGGCCGGCTTTCGGGGCCTCTGAGGGGGCAGTTCGAGGGTGATTTGCAGCGAGTCACCCCGATTCACCCCGGCGCTTCGCCGTTTCACCGGCGAGTCGCATCGCCCCTGCCCCGACTCGTTCTTCGATTCCCGCCCCAAGCGCGGGACCCGTCCAGTCAAAGCGGCGCTTCGCTCACCGGAGCCGCCGCGCCGCCGGTGCCGCGGGGCTTGCGCGTCGGAAACACGCCGGTCAACACCAGTGACAAGAACAGGCCCGGTGCCAGCGCCATGAGGGCGAAGCGCAATCCGACCGCTTCCGACAGGAACCCGATCAGCGGCGGCCCGATCAACAGGCCGGAAATCGCGATCATCGACATGGTGGCGATGTTCTGCGCCTCGTGAGCGTCGTCCAGCGCGGCCGCCGCCGACACGCCCAGCGGAAAGGCGATCGACGCGCCCAGCCCGATCAGCGCGAAGCCCGCGAAGACGAACGGCAGCGCCATCGGCCCCGTCAGGGACAAAAGCCCGAGCAACGCCAACCCCACGGTGAGCCGCGCGGCCCCCCGCGCGCCCATGCGCCGTTTCAGCCCGTCGCCCATAAACCGCCCCGCCGCGAGGAAGCCGGAAAAGATCGTCACCGCGATCCCGGCCTCATCCGCGCCGCTGCCCCAGCGGTCCGCCAGATAGATCGCGGCCCAGTCCGACATCGCCCCTTCGACCAAGGACACGGCGAGCACGAAGATCGAGATGACGAACAGCGCGCGTGGCATCTGCGACAGGCGTTGCGGGCGCGGCGCGGGGCCTTCGTCCTGTCCCAGCAGACGCGGCAGGCGCGGCGCGGCAAACATCCCCGCCAGCGCCGAGATTGCGCCCACGGTGAGCACCGCCAGAACCGGCCCCGCGCCAAACAGCAGCGTCGCCAGAAAAGACCCGACGCTCACCCCCAGCGCCCAGAACCCGTGGCACCGCGACATGACCATCACGTCGGCGGCCTTCTCGAGCCGGCCGGCATAGGTGTTCAGCGACACTTGTAGAAAGGCGACCACGACGCCGATCACCGCAAGGCTCGCAAAAAGCGCCGGAAGGTTGGGCGCGAAGAGCGGCAGCAGCATCACCGCTGCTTGCACCGGCAACATATAGAAGAAGGCCCGCCGCGGGCCGAGCCGCGCCACGATGCGGCTTGCAACCTGCAAGGTGGGGATCAGCGCCAGTGGCATCCCCAGCAACGCAAGGGCCAGCTGCGATTTGCTCAGCTCAAGGGTGGTTTTCACGTGGGGGATCATGGCCAGCCATGCGCCGAACACCGTCGGCTGCAAGAAGAAGAGGGCCATGATAAAAAGCGTCGCGCGTCGGGTGCTTAAAGTGTCCATGGGCGGACGCTATCAACCGCCCGCGCGAACACCAGAGGTTTTTTGCAAGGGCCGCGCGCGCAGCGCCAACAGGCCGAGGATCACGGCAAGGTAGATCAGCGGCTCCGCCTCCCATACCTTCTGCACCATGATGAAATGCGCGGCCCCCAGCAGGGCGATGGCATAGACCGCCTTGTGCATCTTGCGCCAAGCGGCACCGCCCATCTTGCGGATGCTCAGGTTGTTGGAGGTCACGGCGAGCGGGATCATCAGCACGAAGGCCACCATGCCGATGGTGATATAGGGCCGCTTAAGGATGTCCGCCCACATCTGGCCCCAACGCAGGGACATGTCGAGCCCGACCCAGATGCCCAGATGCACGACGACGTAGACAAAGGACAGCACCCCCAGCGTGCGGCGGAACTTGATCAGGTTCACCCCGGCGAACCGCCGCAGGGGCGTGATGCACAGCCCCGCAATGATGAGTTGCAGGGTCCACAGGCCCATCTCGCGCTCAAGGGCGGTGATCGGCTCAACCCCCAGCCCGCCGGTCGCGGCGCGATAGAACAGATAGGGGATCGGCAGCAGGCCCAGCACGAAGACCGCCCATGTCGGGACCTTGCGCGCAGCACGGTTGAGCGCGTCGATCATCAATACGCCACCGACAGATCCATGCCCTCATAAAGCGGCGCCACTTCGGGGTAGCCGTTGAACATCAGCGTGTCCTGCCGCGACGAAAACAGCCCGCCGCCGATCACCCGTTCGGAGGCCTGCGACCAGCGCGGATGATCCACGTTCGGGTTCACGTTGCTGTAAAAGCCATATTCGCGCGCGTTGAGCCGGTTCCAGGTGGTGGGCGGCATCTCGTCCGTCAGGGTGATCCGCACGATCGACTTGATCGACTTGAAGCCGTATTTCCACGGCACCACCAGCCGCAGGGGCGCGCCGTTCTGGTTGGCCAGAGGCTCGCCATAAAGACCCGTCGCCATCAGCGTCAGCGGGTGCATCGCCTCATCCAGACGCAGACCCTCAACGTAAGGAAAATCGAGCACGCGGCGGCGCACGCCGGGCATGACCTCGGGGATCACGGCGGTCTCGAAGGCTATGAACTTCGCCCCCTCTTGCGGTCCGAGTTTTTGCAGCAAGTCGCCGAGCTCGAACCCGTTCCACGGCACCACCATCGACCAGGCCTCAACGCAGCGGAAACGGTAAATGCGGTCTTCGATGGTCATGTCACCGATCAGATCGTCCAGCGCATAGGTGCCCGGATTGTCCACCAGCCCGTCCACGGTGACCTGCCACGGGTCGGTCTGCATGGCGCCCGCGTTCTCGGCCGGATCGCCCTTGCCGGTGCCGAATTCGTAGAAATTGTTGTAGCTGCGGATCTCCTCGAGCGTGTTCGGCTCAAGCGGGGCCGATTGCGCCGCCGCCGGGGCCGCGATGCCCCCGGCAAGGCCACCCGCCGCCATGCCCCCCAGCACCGCGCGGCGGTTCAGCCAGAGCGCCTTCGGCGTGATGTCGTTTCGGGTGAGCGTGTTCGTCCAGCGATGGGCCATGAAACCTCCGGTCTTGATGATGGGGTTTATATAGGCCGGCGCGGGGGCCGGTCACGTCACGACCGCTCACATCTGCGGGGGGGAGTGTAACGGTTTCGGGGGGGCCAGTTGGTTGGGGTGGAGGGGGCGCTGCCCCCGGCCTGCGGCCCCCCCGAGGTATTTTTGAACCAAAGAAGGCGGGGGGCGGTTTTTGGTTTACGGGATCGCCTGGGGGTCGCAGACTTGCGGCACTCGACAGGGAGGTTTGCGGATGACGGCAGGTGCCGGAAATTGGAGCGCGGCGCGATGAGTGGCGGGCCGGATGTGTTGACGCTCATGGGCGTCAAGGGCGGGCCCGCGATCCGGCCGGGGTCGCATATGCCCACGTCGAACCTGTTGCAGATGGGCGGCCAGACCGTCTTGATCGATGCGGGGCTTGGCTGCACGCAGGGCATCTGCAAGGCGGGGATACCGCTCACCGGCGTCGATTGCATCGTGATCACCCATCTGCATTCCGATCACTATCTGGAACTTGGCCCCTTCTTTCACACCGCATGGACCGCCGGGCTGACGCGGCCGATCCGGGTTGTCGGGCCGAAAGGGTTGCAGGCCTATTGGGACGGCTTTCTTGCCTCCATGTCCTTCGACATCGACCTGAGGCAAGAGGATGAGGGGCGCTGCCCGCTGGCGTCATTGGCGCAGATCGAAGAGCTGACCGACGCCGCCTTCCGGATCGGCGCGATCGACGTGCAGCCCTTGCGCAACATCCATCCGCCGATCACCGACAGTTTTGCCCTGCGGTTCGACCACGACGGCACCCGCATCGTGATCTCGGGCGACACGGCCTATATGAACACGATGGCCGCCTTCGCGGCGGGCGCGGATATACTGGTGCATGAAGCGATGTTGCCCGCCGGGGTCGAGGCCTTGGTGGCCAAGATGACCAACGGCGACCACCGCCTGCGCGCGCACATCCTGCGCAGCCACACCAGCGCCGAAGACGTGGGCCGCATCGCCCGGGACGCGCAGGTCAAACAGCTTGCGCTGACCCATATGGTTCCCGATGGCGACCCGGCGTTCACCCAGCAGGATTGGGTGGACGCGGTGCGCATACATTACGACGGAGAGCTGCATATCGGCATCGACGGGATGCGGCTGCTGCCTTAGGCGCTGCCTTGCTGCGCCGCTTGCCGCAACACCCGCCGCGCGGTGCGCTCAGACCCGGTTAACTCCGCTGCCCTAGTCTGCTTGGTGGATCCCGTGCGGCCTGACACCCCGCGCGATGCATGGCAAACAGGACGGGGCGCAGGCCCCATCCCATCTCAGCGACCGCGCAGGGTGACGCCTGCGCACCTTCGGGATATGTCCGCATCGGCGGCCGCCAGCCTTGCCACTCTCTATATACCCACGAAAAAGGCCCCCCGGCATCTGCCGAAGGGCCCCTTTGTCGTGCGGTTGTGCTGGTCGTTAGTGAACGACCGCGTCTTCCGGCGTGGGCCGGTTCGACGCGCTGATCCGGTCGCCGACCAGCAGACCATCAGCGCCCGCAGAGACGGTGACCGTGTCCCCGTCGGCTACGTCACCGGCCAGCAACATCTCGGCCAGCGGATCCTGCAGGGCGCGCTGGATCACCCGCTTGAGCGGACGCGCCCCGAACACCGGATCATAGCCTTCATCGGCCAACCACTTGCGCGCGCCTTCGTCGAGGTCGAGCTCGATCTTGCGCCCCGCCAGCCGCTTGAGCAGCCGCGCCAGCTGGATGTCCACGATGCCGTCCATATCGTCACGGGCGAGGCGGTCGAAGATCACTGTTTCGTCCAGACGGTTCAGGAACTCGGGCCGGAAGTGGGCCCGCACCGCATCCATCACGTCGCGTTTCGCGTCCGCTGCGTCCGCCCCTTCGGGCAATTGGCTCAGCGCCTGAGACCCGAGGTTCGAGGTCAGCACGATCAGCGTCTGCTTGAAGTCCACGGTGCGGCCCTGACCATCGGTCAGCACGCCGTCATCGAGAACCTGCAACAGCACATTGAACACGTCCGGGTGCGCCTTCTCGACCTCGTCGAACAGGATCACCTGATAGGGACGCCGGCGCACGGCTTCGGTCAGCACGCCGCCTTCGTCGTAACCGACATAACCCGGAGGCGCACCGATCAGCCGCGCCACCGCGTGCTTCTCCATGAACTCGGACATGTCGATCCGCACCATGGCGTGCTCGTCGTCGAACAGGAACTCGGCCACGGCCTTGGTCAACTCGGTCTTACCGACCCCCGTTGGCCCGAGGAACAAGAACGAGCCCAGGGGCCGCCCTTCGTCGTTCAGACCCGCCCGCGCGCGGCGCACGGCGTTGGCCACAGCTTTCACCGCCGCGTTCTGGCCGATCACCCGCTTGTGCAGGCCCTCTTCCATGCGCAGCAGCTTCTCGCGCTCGCCTTCCAGCATCTTCGCCACCGGCACACCGGTCCAGCGTTCCACGACGCTTGCGATCTGCTCAGGCCGCACGGCTTCCTCCACAAGCGGGCCTTCGGCCTCTTGTGCTTCGGCCTCTCCCAGCTGGCGTTCCAGCTCGGGGATCACGCCGTAGGACAGCTCACCGGCCTTTTGCAGGTTGCCTTCGCGCTTGGCGATGTCCAACTCGGCCCGCGCGCGGTCCAGCTTCTCTTTCAGCTCACGCGCACCTTCCAGCTTGTCGCGTTCGGCCTGCCACTTGGCGGTCATGCTGGCGGATTGCTCCTGCAACTCCGACAACTCGCCTTCGAGCTTCTCAAGCCGGTCTTTCGACGCCTGATCATCCTCAAGCCGCAGGGCTTCCGCTTCGATCTGCAACTGCATGATCTGCCGGTCCAGTGCGTCAAGCTCTTCGGGTTTGCTGTCCACTTCCATGCGCAACCGCGACGCGGCCTCGTCCACGAGGTCGATCGCCTTGTCGGGCAGGAACCGGTCGGTGATGTAGCGGTGCGACAGGGTCGCAGCACTCACCAGCGCCGAGTCGCTGATCCGGACACCGTGGTGAAGTTCATACTTCTCCTTGATGCCGCGCAGGATGCTGATCGTGTCCTCGACCGTGGGTTCCTGCACCACAAGGGGCTGGAACCGGCGGGCCAGAGCCGCGTCCTTTTCCACGTACTTGCGGTATTCGTCCAGCGTCGTGGCACCGATACAGTGCAGCTCACCCCGGGCCAGCGCCGGCTTGATCAGGTTGGCGGCATCCATCGCGCCGTCGCCCTTGCCAGCACCAACCAGCGTGTGCATCTCGTCAATGAACAGGATCACTTCGCCCGCGGCCTCGGTCACTTCGGCCAGAACCGCCTTGAGGCGTTCCTCGAACTCACCGCGATATTTCGCACCGGCGATCAGCGCGCCCATGTCGAGCGACAGCAGGCTCTTGTTGCGCAGGCTTTCAGGCACGTCGCCGTCGATGATGCGCAGGGCCAAGCCTTCGGCGATCGCGGTCTTACCCACACCCGGCTCCCCGATCAACACGGGGTTGTTCTTGGTGCGGCGCGACAGGACCTGCATGGCGCGGCGAATCTCTTCATCGCGGCCGATGATCGGATCGATCTTGCCTTCCCGTGCCCGCGCCGTGAGGTCGAGCGCATATTTCTTCAGTGCGTCATAGCCATCCTCGGCCGAGGCGCTGTCGGCGGTGCGACCCTTGCGGATGTCGTTGATCGCGGCGTTCAGCCCCTGCGGCGTCACCTTACCGGCGTCCAAAGCTTCTTTCGCCTTCGACTTCACCATCGCCAGCGCCATCAACATGCGCTCGACGGGCACGAAGCTGTCGCCCGCTTTCTGAGCCAGCTTCTCGGCCTCGGCCAGAACCTTGCCGGTGGTGCCGTCCATGTAGGTCTGCGCGCCCTCGCCGGTCACGCTGGGGATCTTCGACAAGGCAATATCGACGTTCTGCAACACGCGGGACGCATCCCCGCCCGCTGCATTGATCAGATTGGACGCAAGCCCCTGATCGTCGTCAAGCAATGCCTTGAGCAGATGTTCAGGCGCGAGCCGCTGGTGGCTTTCGCGCATTGCGATGGTCTGTGCGGCCTGAATGAAACCGCGCGACCGCTCGGTGAACTTTTCTAAGTTCATGTGGTCTCTCCTTATATAAGCGCCCCGGTTATGTGCTGCCCGCTCATGCGGCACAGGCTGGGTGGGGCCTTGCACCCCAGATGGGCACGCAAAGGGCCGCGTTCAAGATGGAACGCGGCCCAAAAAGGCAGGATCTTGTGCCGGTGTTACTGGCTTTGCGGCGTCTCGGTGTCGTCTGCTGGCGCGTCTGGATCGGTCAGTGGCACGACGATCCGGGTGGTGTCGCTGTCGCCGGTCTCGGTCGCGGCGTCATCCGCCGGATCTGTGGCCGGAGCCGGGTCATCCGCAGGTGCCTCATCCCCTGGCGTGGCGTCGGTGGTTTCCTCCTCCGCAGGCGCGGTGTCGGCAGGGGTTTCCTCTGCTGGCGCGGCGTCGCCAGTGTCCTGCACACCCTCAGACGGCTCTTCGGTCACCACGGCGCTGTTGTCGTCGGTGTTCTCGAAGGCATCGGTGCCATCCTCGGCGTCATCCACGACGATGACTTCGTCGGGTGCGCCCGCCTCATCTGCGGCAGCCTCCTCCGCGACATCCTCGTCCTCGGCCAGCGCATCGGGGTCCTCCTCGACCACCTCAGTCACATCCTCTTCGGTGTCCCCCTCAAGGATCACAGCCCCCTCATCGGCCACTTCTTGCGTGGTCGGCGCATCCTCGCGCTCGGTGAACATGATCAGCAGCGCGATGATCAACACGGCGCCAACGGCGGTGATCAGAATCATCATGGGGGTGCTGAGTTGCGAACGGTCGGTGCGATGCTGGGCCATGGGAAACGTCCTATTCATTGTGGTCTATACCAAGCTAACCCGTCCATCGGCGCGCAGGTTCCAAACTTGCCCTGCGATGGCTGGCACCGTAGAAGGCCGCAACCCAAGGAGCCCGCCCATGACACCCACCGACGCCCGCCCCTCCGACGACCGCCTCATCGTGGCCCTTGATATGGCCGACGCGCTGCAGGGGCTCGCCATGGCCGAGCGGCTGGGCGACGCGGTGTCGTTCTACAAGATCGGGCTGGGCATGCTCACCGGCGGCGGGCTGGCGCTCGCCAACGAGTTGGCGGACGAGCACGGCAAACGCATTTTCCTCGACATGAAGCTGTTCGACATCGGGGCCACGGTCGAAGCAGCCGTGCGCGGCCTGGCGCGGTTCGGACACGATTTCCTGACGGTCCACGGCGACCCCCACGTGGTGCGCGCCGCGGCCGAGGGCAAGGGCGGCACCGACATGAAGATCCTTGCGGTGACGATCCTCACCTCGCTGGACCGTGACGACCTCGATGCCTCTTGCATGAAGGCGGGCAGCCTGACCGATCTGGTGCAGGAACGCGCCGGGGTTGCGCTGTCCAACGGGGCTGACGGGGTGATCGCCTCACCGCAGGAAGCCGCCCTGATCCGCGCCCTGCCGGAGGCGCGCGGCAAGCTGATCGTCACACCGGGCGTGCGCCCCGCCGGGGCCGATCTGGGCGACCAGAAGCGCGTGACCACACCGGCCGAGGCCATCTCGAACGGGGCGGACCACGTGGTGGTTGGCCGCCCGATCTGGAAAAGCGACGACCCCCGGGCCGCCGCACAGGCCATCTCGGCGGAGTTCCGTACCGGTTAACGGCCCCGATTCTCTCTATGATAGATTGGGGCAAACCGGCCCCCTGGTGCGACTCTCACGCCGGACTCACGATTCTGTGGGACCGGCGTTTTCGATTTTGCAACCCCCTTTTGGAACCAAAAGCAAGCCTGTGTGTTGTGCTGGTATCAGACGCCGACACAAGGCGCTTATTATTGGGGAAGAGCATATGATCACGCTGTCCGACATTCGCTACACCAATCGCCGGTTTGAAGGCGCGGTCGTCCTGCCCAGCCACGACGGGCCGCTGACCTACCGCTGCCGCGTGGACGGCCCGGCCTCCCTCGACCCCATCCATGTCAAAAGCGCGCTGCTGGGCCATGCCCGCCGCCAGCGCATCCGCACAGCCTGAGAAGGACCCGATCCCATGCCAGATATTTCGCTTGGAAACATCCGCTACAATCTCGCCGCCGGCACCTATGAAGCCCGCGTCGACATCGCCAAACAGGGCCGCACCTTCCGCTATCCTTGCGCCGTGCCCGGCCCGCTGGACATGGTCGATGCCGATGTGCGCCGCGGCCTGACCCAACAAGCGCTCACCATGGCGGGCCGCGAAGGGGGCCTTTTCGCCATCCGCTGAGCCACACGGACGTCTGTCACTGCCTCTGTCCGATCTGTCCCTCGGACAAATCTTCCTCGTGTACAGACCAAACTGGCCCCGCCGCATCGCGCGCGGGGCCTTTTTTCTGCCGGTCTTGTTTAATCGTTGATGTCGCGGTCCCAGATCTTCGACTGCCCGCGCCGCACGCCGAACAACTGCCGCATGATGATATAAGCCACCAGCGACAGCACCGCGAAGAACACCAGCGACCAGGCCAGCGACATGCCGGTGCCCACGCCCATCCAGATCATCGCGCCCATGAAGAAGGCACCGACCGCGAAGCCGAAGAAGATCCAGCCCGGCAACACAACCTCGACGATCGCCAGCACCAGCGCCAGCACGATCCAGACCCACCATTCATTGAACCAGTTCATGCTACCCCCGTCCTTTCAACATCCTGAAAGCGTCGCCGAAGCTCTCGACCAGATTGGCCGGCAGGACGACCGTGTTGCTGCCCGACGCGCTGCTGAGCGCATTCACCGCCTCGACCTGTTTCAGCGCCACCTGATACTGCGCCGCCTCCAGCCCGTTCTCGGCGATGGCCACGGCGACGACCTGCGTGGCATAGGCTTCGGCATCCGCCGAGACCCGCCGGGCCTTGGCCGCCTGCTCAGCCGCGTAAAGCTCCGCATCGGCCTGCAGCTCGACCGCCCGCTTCAAACCCTCGGCCTCGGTCACCTGAGCCCGCCGCGCGCGCTCGGCGTTGAGCTGCTGCAACATCGCCGCACGGGTGGCCTCATCAAGGTTCACGTCCAAAATTTCGGCCCGCGTCACCTCGATCCCCCAGTCATCGACCTGCGCGGCCAACTGGTCCTGAATTGCAAGGATCAGCCCGGTGCGGTTCGCCTGCACCTGATCCAGCTCCATCTTGCCGATCTCCGAACGCACGATCCCTGCCACCGTGGTCGAGATCGCCCCATCCACATCGCGGATCCGATAGACGGTCTTTTCCGGCTCTGTGATGCGGTAGAACACGCTTGTCTCGACCTGCACCAACACGTTGTCGCTGGTGATCGCGTCCTGCGCCATGGTGGGCAACTGGCGCTCGAGTATCGAAATCTTGTGCGCCACCCGGTCCAGAAACGGGATGATGAAATTGATCCCCGGCCCCAGCACCGCCCGCAGCCGCCCGAACCGTTCGATCACGAACTTCTCCGACTGCGGCACGATGCGCACGCCGGTGAAAATGGAAATGATGATGAAGGCGGCCAGCAAGAGCAACACAAGGTTGCCGCCGATCAGGTCCGTCAGTGCTTGTTCGAAATCCATGTAACCCTCTGAGGTGAACGGGTTGGGCGTAATTGCCCGCAAGGCCCCCGTTGCGCAGGCCAGTCTAGCGCGGCGGCCCTGCTGTCGCAACGCAGGGGCGATGCGCCCGCCCCCTGCTTCATCTGACCCTGCTAAACTCTCCCCGAAGGGCCGGCTTGCCACACCTCCCCCGCTGTCGGTAATAGGGTCCATGCCCGCCCTTTGCCGCGCCTGTCTGCACACCTTCGATGACGGCACTCGCTGCCCCGAGTGCCGCTCTCCGCGCGTGACCTCACATCCCGAATTGTTCAACCTGACCATCGCGCACATGGATTGCGACGCTTTCTATGCCAGCGTGGAAAAACGCGACAATCCCGAACTCGAAGGCAAGCCGGTGATCATCGGCGGCGGCAAGCGCGGGGTGGTCTCGACCTGCTGCTATATCGCGCGGATCAAGGGCGTGCGTTCGGCCATGCCGTCGTTTCAGGCGCTCAAACTCTGCCCCGAGGCGGTCTTCGTCAAAGGCCGGATGGAGCGCTACGTCGAAGTGTCGCGGCAGGTGCGCGCCTTGATGGATGAACTCACCCCCACGGTGGAGCCTTTGTCGCTGGATGAGGCGTTCATGGACCTGTCCGGCACCGCCAAACTGCATGGCGCGCCGCCTGCGGTAATGCTCGCGCGGTTGACCAAACGGATGCAGGAGGAGATCGGCATCACCGGCTCTATCGGTTTGAGTCACAACAAGTTTCTGGCGAAAGTGGCCTCTGACCTCGACAAGCCGCGCGGGTTTTCCGTGATCGGCAAAGAAGAAACGACCGCGTTTCTGCGCCCCAAGCCGGTCAAGCTGATCTGGGGCATCGGCCCGGTGGCGCAGCAGTCGCTGGCGGCGGCGGGCATCCGCACCTTCGACGACCTTCTGCGCTGGGATCGCCGCGACCTGCACGACCGCTTCGGCAGCATGGGGGAGCGGCTCTACGCCCTTGCCCGCGGAGAGGATGGCCGCCGCATCAGCGCGCACACGCCGGTGAAGGGGCTTAGTAACGAGACGACGTTTCACGAGGACACCAACGACCCCGACATCCTTGACGGGCATATCTGGCGGATGGCCGAAAAGGTCTCGGGGCGCGCCAAGGCCAAGGCCAAGGCGGGCCGCGTCGTCACGCTCAAACTGAAGCGCGCGAATCACAAGCTGCTGAGCAAACGCCTGAGCCTGCATCAGCCGACGCAACTGGCCGACACGATCTACCGCACGGCACGCGGCCTGTTCGATCAGGTGGGCGATCAGGGGCCCTACCGGCTCTTGGGGGTGGGGATTTCCGATCTGGTGGACGCTTCGGACGCCGATCGCGAAGGCGATCTGCTCGACCCCGATGCGGGCAAACGGGCGGAAGCGGAACGCGCAGCGGATGCGATTCGCGAACGCTTCGGGGCGGACGCCATCGTGAAGGGCCGCGCCCTGCGCTAGGGGCTATTCCGCCGCGACGCGGGCGTTTTCCGGGCGGCCGATCTTTGCCAATTCGCCGATCACGTCGCGCAGCACCGCTTTGACAGGCTCGTAATTCTCGTTCGGGGTGATCGTCGCCTCGTCCATGTAAAGCGAGCGGTCGATCTCGACCTGCACCGCGTGGCTGCGGCGCGACGGGCGGCCGTAGGTCTGGCAGATATAGGCGCCGGCAAAGGGCATGTTGCGCGCCACCTTGAACCCGGCCGCCGCAAAGGCCTGTTCGATCTGGTCCACCACCGATGAGGCTGCCGCCGCGCCGAACCGGTCGCCCAGCACCACATCGGGCCGCGCCCCGCCGGGCGGCCCCACGCTTTCAAGGGCTTCGTGGGGCATGGAATGACAATCGATGAGGATTGCCTCACCGAACTGGCTTTGCGCCTCATCCATGAGCATCTGCAACGTGTCGTGATAGGGCCGCCAGACGGTGGCGATTCGGCTGTGCGCCTCGGCCAGCGGCAGCTTGCCGCTGTAGATCGCCCGCCCGTTGGACACGACGCGGGGAATCACCCCCAGCCCGCTGGCGATGCGCGGGTTGTGGGCATGGCGGCGCACGCCTTCGATCACCGACGGGTCCAGCTCTTCCGGGGCGCGGTTGAGGTCCAGATAGGCGCGCGGCGCCTGCGCCATCAGGAAGGGCGCGCCATGTTCGACGACCGGCGCGAACAGGTCATCGACAAAGGCATCCTCGGACGAGCGTACCTGATGTTCATCCAGAACCGACCTATTCAGAAAGGCCACCGGATACATCCGGCCCGAATGGGGCGAGGCAAAGACGACCGAGGTCGAGCGCTCAGCCGGGCGCTGCAGCTTGAAGGAAATATCCGTTTTCATACGCGTTGGGCCGTCCTTTCACACTCATGTTGTAGCGCATTTCATTCGTTTGCCAAAAGTCCTTGATCCCCGCGCCGACTCTTTATATAGACCCCGCAACCGACGCGCACTTGCGCGTCCCTTTTCGTTTAGGGGCGGCACTTGCAAGGCGGGATGGGTGATTAGCTCAGCGGTAGAGCACTTCGTTGACATCGAAGGGGTCACTGGTTCGATCCCAGTATCGCCCACCATGAATTTAACCGCGCTGGCCGCAGCGCATGAACGAAACAAAGGCGCTTTTCACGCGCCGCGAGACACAGGACAGAACGATGAAAGTTCGTAACTCCCTCCGGTCGCTGAAAAACCGCCACCGCGATTGCCGCGTTGTGCGCCGCAAGGGCCGCGTTTACGTCATCAACAAGACCCAGCGCCGGTTCAAGGCCCGCCAGGGCTAAGGGTGACACCAGCCAAGTTTTGAAAGCCGCGCCGAGCCATCGGACGCGGCTTTTTCTTTGCCCGCTTTCTTTGACAGACGCTGTGCAGTGCATCTAGCCAAGGCGCAGCGCCCCGCTTACGCTGCGGCATGAATTTCCAGCAGAAAGGTCATTTTATGCCGCGTTCACTTTCCACCGCCCTGATCACGGGCCTGTTTGCCCTTGCCGCCCTGCCCGCCGCCGCGCAGGACGATTCGCTTTGCGGGGGCATCGGTGCCGCCGGCCAATGGCTGGGCGGAGAGGAGGGCGCGTCGGACCTTGCGACCGCCCCCGATTATCTTGAGCAGATGGCGCTGGTGCTGATGCAGAACGAATATGTCGGCCTGTTCACCGTGTCCGAGGCCGGGGCCTACCGGATCGAGGCGCAGGGCCGCGGCGGGGGCGACACGGTCCTTGATCTGCGCAACGCCGCCGGAGAGCTCGTCGCCTCGGACGACGACAGCGGCGGCGATGCCGCCAGCCGCATCGAAACCGACCTGGCCGCCGGCACCTATTGCGCCGCGTTGCGCAGCTTCGACGGCACGCCGCTGACCGGGTTCCTGCGCGCGGGCCGAAGCGAGCATGAGGCGCTGACCCCGGGGTTCGAGATGGGCACGCCGGACGACACGGGCGGTTGCGACATGGCGAACGCGCAGGCGTTGGCGCTGGGCGAACCCGCACAGAACCCGTGGCGCGATCAGCGCTACTATCGCCTCAGCCTCGACGCGCCCACTTCGGTCACCTTCACCGCCGAGAACGAAAGCGCCGATCCGATCCTGACGCTTTATGATAGCAACGGCGGCTGGCTGGCCGAGAACGACGATTTCGACGGGCTCAACAGCCGGATCGACATGGTCGAGCCGCTGGCCGCAGGGGACTATTGCATCGCCATCAGCACCTACGGGGACGAGACCGCAGCGATCACCGTGACCGCCAAGGCCTATGACCCGCTGGAAGTGCAACGCAACCTTTATGACCGAGGCGAAGCGAGCCCGCCGCTCGACGGCGCTTACCCCGTCACCGATCTGGGCGAGTTGCAGACCCGTCAGCGCGAAGACCTGACCGCAACCGGCACCGCCGCGTGGTATGCCTTCGAGGTGACACAGCCCGGTCTGGTGCTGGTCGAAGCCATCGCACAGGGCTACGGCGATCCGCTTTTGACGATGTATGACGATCTGGGCCGTCAGGTGGGCTACAACGACGATTCGATGAACTCGCTTGATTCGCAGCTGACGGTGCGGGTGCAGGCGGGAACCTATCTTGTGGCCGTGAAACAGGTCGACAGCGCGGCGAGCGGCCCGATCCGGCTGCTGTTCGAACGCTACGTTCCCGCGCAGCCCTGATCCTCGCGCGCACTGGCGAAACGCAACGCCCCGTCAGCCTGAGCTGGCGGGGCGTTTCACGTCTAGTCGCTGAAGTCGAACCCGATGGAGCCGGTCAAGAGCTTCACCGCCGTCGCCCGGTCCACATATCCCGTGGGCGTCAGCCCCTCGCTTTGCTGATAGGCGCGGATCGCGTCGCGGGTGTCCCCGTCCACCCGTCCGTCCAGCCGTCCGGGATTGTGGCCAAGATCGCGCAGGCGCAGCTCAAGCAGTTGCGCGCGGATCCCCGAGAGGCGCAGCGCATCCTCCTCGTCGCGGGCCTGCCGGATCTGTGCCTGCGTCACCCGGGGGGCGGACAATTCCTCGATCCGGGCGCGGGCCTGTTCGGCAAAGACGCCCGACGGATAGGACGCCAGATATTCCTGATAAGAGGCGATCACGTCATCCTCGCGCGCTTCGGCCCAAGCAGCCCGATCCTCGGCTTCCGCCTGTTCGCGCCGCAGGTCTTCGATGGTCGCCAGTCGCGATTTGGCGATGTCGGAGAACAGCCCGTCAGGGTAGCGATCCAAATAGGCGCGAAGCCCCGGCGCATCGCCGCGCGCGCCGGTCTCGGACCAGTAGTTGCGGTCGCGCGCTTCGGCGCGGGCGCGTTCCCGCTCTTCCTCGGCCTCGATCTCGGCCTGCCTTCGGGCGGCCTGCGCATCAAGCAGGCTGATCTGGTCCCGCGTAAGGTATGAGGTCTGCGGGAAGCCGTTCGACTGTTGCCAGTTGGTGATGGCGCGGCGGGTGCCCGAGCCGAAGATCCCGTCCACGCCGCGGGTGTTGTAGTCCAGCAGCGTCAGATTGTTCTGGATCGACCGGCGGGCGGCGCGGTCCAGCGACAAAGCCTCTTCCGCGCGGCGGGCGTTGCGGTTCGGATCGGACTGGATCTCTTCGATCTGGCTGCGCGCCTCGGCTGCGAAACGCCCGTTGGGATAGCGGTTGATATAGGTGCGATAGGCTTCGATCGTGTCGGCCTGAGTGGCGCGGTCCCACAGGTCGGCTTCGATGTTCAGGTCTTCGTCACTGGGCCCCGAGGGGGGCCGGGGCGAGAAAAGCCCGCCTTGCGGGGCCTCATTGGCGTCCTCTTCGGCGGGCATCAGCACCCAATCGGCGGGCAGGAACCCTTCGACGGTGACACCCTCGCGGTCGCGCAGCCCGCTGCCCAGTTCAGCCGCCGGTTCGGTGAGCACGCCCGCAAGCAGGGCCGCGGCGTTCGACGGGGTGGCGCGAATCACGGTGACCCCTTGGGGGATCTCAAGCGCGCCAACGCCGGGGCGCAGCGCGGAACCGCCCAGATCAAGGCTGCGGCGGTCCCCCTCGCCCAGCAGCAGCACCGCTTGCCCGGGCCGCGTGGCCAGAACCTGTAGCACGCTGTCCAGCGACAGCGCTTGGCCCTGCACCGAGAACAGGTCCGGCGTGCGCGCCTCGGCGGTCAGCAACCACGTGCGGGTGCCGTCGGTCACGAAATGCCCCGACATCGCGACCACAAGGCGTTCGGCCTCTGCCGCCTGATCCTGAAAGGCGCGCGCCAGATCGGTCGCGGCGCCAGCTTTGGGGTTGGCGCGGCCGAGCACCTCGAACCCGAGGCGTTCCAGCCGCTCCGACGCCTGCAACAGGTTGTCCGCGCGGCGCACCCGGTCCAGCCGGTCATAGCGTTCCGCCCCCAGCAGCAGGGCGACGTCATCCGCCAACGCGGGCAAAGGCGCAAGGCCGGTCAGAAGCAGGGTCGTGGTGAGGAGCAATCGGCGCATGGGGCGTCCTTTCTTGTCAGTCGGCCCGAGTTTCGGGTTTCGGGCGCCGCTATTCAATAGCACGGACCCCAACGTGCGACCCGGTGGCAAGGTTCCTCCGCCTGCAGGCCCCGAAGCGGGTTGCTCCGTGCCCGTCAGGCGCTACGGTAAA
Source organism: Thalassorhabdomicrobium marinisediminis (assembly GCF_003072065.1). Lineage (GTDB taxonomy): Bacteria > Pseudomonadota > Alphaproteobacteria > Rhodobacterales > Rhodobacteraceae > Octadecabacter > Octadecabacter marinisediminis. The sequence goes on along the minus strand of NZ_QCYG01000002.1, from coordinate 427,175 downwards.
GCTGCGCCCCTAGCCAAGGATACCATGCGATGCTGATCTGGATGCGACACGAAAGCCGCGAGAATGAGGCCCGCGCGCCGCTGACGCCCGAGGGCGTGCGCCAGTTGCAGGCGCAGGGCTGGCGGGTCGTGGTGGAACGGTCGCCGCAGCGCTGCATCCCCGACGACGCCTATGCCGACGCAGGATGCGAGATGGTGCCCCCGGAGAGTTGGCCCGCCGCGCCAAACGACGCGATCATCCTTGGCCTGAAAGAGCTGCCCGCCGACGGCACGCCATTGCGGCACCGGCACATCATGTTCGGCCATGCGTTCAAGGCCCAGCATTCGGGGCGCATCCTGCTGGACCGGTTCAAGGCGGGGGGCGGCACGTTGCTTGATCTGGAGTATCTGGTGGATGAGATGGACCGCCGCGTGGTGGCCTTTGGCTATTGGGCCGGCTTCGCGGGCGCGGCCCTTTCGGTCATGGCGTGGGGGCGGCAACAGACGGGTGCGCGGCTTGGCACGGTCGGGGTCTTCGCCTCGGCCGACGCGATGGTCGAGGCGGCGGGCGCGGCGCTGGACGGGCGAACCCCGTCGGCGCTGATCATCGGGGCGCTGGGGCGGGTCGGCACTGGCGCGGCCGAGTTGTGCCGCAAGGTCGGGATCGAACCCACCGGCTGGGACATGGCCGAAACCGCCGCAGGCGGCCCCTTTCCAGCAGTGCTGCGCCATGACATCCTTCTCAACTGCATTCTGGCCCACGCGGGCGCGCCGGTCTTCGTCGAAGCGGACGCGGGCGGGGCGGATCGCGCGCTTTCGGTGATCGGCGACATCGCCTGCGATCCGGACAGCGATTATTCCCCGATCAAGGTCTATGACCGCGCGACGACATGGGCCGAACCGGTGCTGCGGGTTCACGACGGCCCGCCGCTGGACGTCATGGCCATCGACAACCTGCCGTCGCTCTTGCCGCGCGAAAGCACCGAGGATTTCGCCGCACAATTGCTGCCGCACCTGCTCGCACTTGACTCGCCGGACGCGAGGGTGTGGAAGCGGGCGGAAGCGACGTTCCGCGCGCAGGTCTAGTAGAGATCATCCTCTTCCGCGGCGGCCGAGATGCCCAGCGCGTCCAGCCCGTTTTCCAGATGGTCCGCCAGATGCGGTGAGCCCTTGAGGTATTGCTCGGTCGGGGTCGTCGCCTCGCTCAGGGCGGTCTCGTAAGCCTCTTGATATTCGGCGGCGTCGAAACTGTCGCGGCCGATCCACATGAGCGCCACAAGGCTGGCCTGCTCTTCTTCGCTCAGTCCTGAGACGAAGGCGTCGAACTCACGCTCGCCGCGCGACATGTCGCGGGCAAGGATGATGATTTCGGCCACTTTGTCGGTATTGATTTTCAGCATGATCGGAAACCTCCTGTGTTGGGCCAGATTGCCCCGCCAGTAGAGACCGCGCCTTGATTTGGGACAAGGTATCTATTTTCCGAAAATCCGGTAATATGCCCAGTCCGGCAGGAACTGGGACAGACGGAAGACCCATGAAAACAGCGTCGGGAAGGCGGATTTGAACCTCTCCGAGCCCATGTGTTCGAACATGTGCTGCGCGGCCTCGTCCGGTTGCATCAGGAAGGGCATCTTGAAGTCGTTCTTGTCGGTGAGCTGGGTCTTGATGAACCCCGGCAGCGCCACCTGCACCTCGACCCCCGTTTTGCGCAGATCGGCGTGCATGGATTCCGCAAGCGACAGGGTCGCCGCCTTGGATGCGGTATAGCCGATCGAGCCGGGCAGGCCGCGAAACGCCGTGAGCGACGAGGTGATGACGATATGCCCGTCGTCCCGCGCCACCATATCAGGCACCACCTGCCCCAGCACCCGCATGAAGCCGGTGAAGTTGATATCGGCCATGGCCACCGCCTGATCAGCGTCCCACTCCTGCGCGCCGAAGGGCCAATAGACCCCGGCCAGAAGCACCACACCGTCGATCCGGCCAACGGCGCGGGCGGCGGCCTTTACGCTGTCGTCGTCGCTGGTGTCGACAACCTGATAGGACGCCTTGCCGGGCATCTCGGCGACGGCTTGCTGCAAGGTATCCTCGGACCGGGCGGAGAGGATCACCTCAACCCCGGCGCGGTTCAATTTCAACGCCAGCGCCTTGCCGAGCCCCTCGCTCGCGCCGACGAGCCAATACCGTTTGCCTTGCCAGTCCCGCATCATCCTACTCCGTCACTCATCCAGTTTTGTCAGCGCCAAACGGCCGAACGCCCCGATCTTCAGGCGAGCGCGTAAAGCACTGTCAAAAGACCTAGCGCGGCGGGCGGATTGTCCATGCCGGGGCGGTGCCCTGCCGTCGGGAGAGCGGTGGTGCCGGGCGTTCACCGGCTGACGTCATCCGGTGGCGGCGCGGGACGGGGGCGGTATCCGGCGCCCTTCAGCCAGAGTTTCAGCGCCTGGTAGTGGATCAACGTCAGCACCCTGCGGGACCCGAAGGGACGGCGCAACAGCGCGCGCAGGATCGAGCCGTTGGAAAGCGGGCGGCGCGACCCGGTGAGCGTGGCGATCAGCCCGCCGTGGCCGTGGGTGTAGTCGATCCAGACGCCGATCCGGTCCGGGCGTATGTCGAAGCGGAACGCATAGCCCCCCGCCACGTCCTGAAACGGCGAGACGTGGAAAATCTTTCGGGCCTTCACCGTCACCTCTTTGGTCAGGGGGGCCAGATTATCGGCGTGACACAGGTAAGAATGGCGATCCCCGAAGGTGTTCGAGACTTCGGCAATGACCACCCGCAGCACGTCCGCGTTGTCGTGACACAGCCAGAACGACACCGGATTGAACACATGGCCCAGCACGCGCGGTTGGGTCAGAAGGTCGATCCGGCCCGGCACGTCGAGAGCATGGGCCGCGAGCACGTCCCGCACCCAAGCCGCACCCTGCCCCTGTTTCGGCGCGCCGCCGTGGTTGCTGTCGTGCAGCGACATAAGGCCCGCACCGTTGCGCGCGAACAGGGACGGGCCTTGCACCTCGGCCTCGGCATCGAGCAACACGTAGTCGATGGAGTAGCGGAAGGCGTTCTTCACCGCCCCCCGCCGCCCGTGATAGGTCTGGCCCGCGATATGGTCGATGCCCGCGCTCACTGCGCCGCCACGCCCACCGCCGCGCGGCCCCGCAAGCCCTCAACCACATCCATCGCCGAGGCGATCCCGTCTTCGTGAAAGCCGTTCTTCATCCACGCGCCGCAATACCACGTGTTGTTGGCCCCGTTCAGACCCACCGCCGCCTTCTGTGCCGCCAGCGCGCCAAGGTCATAGACCGGATGGCGCAGGGTGACCTCATCCCAGATCAGATGCGCCTTGATCTCGCGCGTGGTGTTGAGCGTGACGAACAGCGATTCCTCGCGCAGCCACGGCTGCAGCTTGTTCATCCAGTAGGTCAGGTCGATCCGCTCGGATGTCTTGGTCGCATCCTCGGAGTAGATCCACGACGACCAGACCGCCTTGCGCTTGGGCATGATGCCCTCATCCGAATGCAGCACGATCCGATTGGGCTGATACCTGATCGCGCCCAGCACCGCGCGTTCCTCGGGTGTGGGGTCGCTCAGCAGATGCAGGCTGTCGTCGGAATGGGTGGCGAAGATCACCTCGTCGAACGCCTCCCACTCGCCGCCCTGCGCCTTGATCTGCACGCCGCCTGCGTCCCGGCGCACGCCATCCACGGGGGTGCCCAAGCGCATCACCACGCCCCGGTCGGCCATGGCGAGCCCGAGCCGCGACACATATTCCTGCGAGCCGCCCTTGACCGTATACCATTGATGTTGCCCGAAAATCCCCAACAGCGCGTGATTGTCGAAGAAGGTCATCATCGCGTGGGCGGGGAAGTCCATCACCTGTTCGGTCGGGGTGGACCAGATCGCGCCGGACAGCGGCAGCAGGTAATAATCGCGGAAATACGGCCCCGCGCCAAGCTTCTCGATCAGCCCGCGCACGGTCAGCCCCGGTTCGTTCGACAGGCGCAGCCCGTTCTTGTTGAAGTTCAGAATGTCGCGGATCATGCGCAGAAACTTCGGGTTCGCCGCATTGCGCCCCTGCGCGAACATCGCCCCGAGCGAGGCGAGCCCGTATTCGAAGGCCCCGCCCCGGATCGACGCGCCGAAGGACATGTTCGACGGCACCACCGGCACGTCGAGCGTGTCGAACAGCGCCGTGAGATGGGGATAATTTTCGTAGTTGAACACGATGAAGCCCGTATCGACCGGTTGATCCCCCAGCTTGCCGCCCATGCGGGTCCGGGCGTGGCCACCAAGACGCTTTTCGGCCTCGAACAGCACCACCGCATGGTCGCGGGCCAACTCATAGGCGGCGGCCATGCCGGAAATGCCTGCGCCGATCACGGCGATCCGCTTGCGGGGTTGATGGGTCTGATCAAGGGGCATGGCAATCCGATCTGGCTGTTGTCGTGGTCGGACCGCACGGCGCCGTGTGCCCTTGTTCCACCCTGTTACGGGGCCTGCGCGGGATCGGTTTTGTTTTTTGCGAAAATCTCGGGGCGGGTGATCCAGCGCGGCGGGGCGCGCGTATCCCTTGCATGTTGACCTTGGAAACCCAATCGGCACAATCGGCGGGACCCGCGACGCGCGCGGGCTACGTCATGCTTGCGCGGTCCAGAGCGAAGACCGGCCCGCGTGGCCGCACGAAGGGACCTTGCTTGACGTCGACACCCCCGAAACCGGACCGCATGGCCTGGGTCACCGAGATCACCGCGATCCGTGAAGCGCAGGACCGAAAGGCCTTCGCCGCGCTTTTCGCCTATTTCGCACCGCGGGTGAAATCCTTCCTGATGAAGTCCGGCGCGTCGGCGGACGTGGCCGAGGATGTCAGCCAGGACGTGATGGCAACCGTCTGGCGCAAGGCGCATCTGTTTGATCCCCGCAAGGCAAGCGTATCGACGTGGATCTTCACCATCGCCCGCAACCGCCGCATCGACATCCTGCGCAAACAACGCCGCCCCGAGCCGGAAGAGCTGCCCTGGGGCCCCGAAGCCGCCCCCGATCAGGCCGACGCGCTGGCCCTTCAACAGGAAAGCGAACAGCTCAGGTCCGCGATGGCGGAGCTGCCGGAAAAGCAAAAAGACCTCGTCCTGCGGGCGTATTTCGGGGAGCTCACCCACCGCGAGATTTCCGAGGCGACCGGCCTGCCGCTGGGCACGATCAAATCAAGACTACGTTTGGCGCTGGACCGTCTGCGCCACCAGATGAAGTGACCGATATGACCGAAATCAAACATCACCTGACCGACGATCTGCTGATGGCCTATTCCGCGGGGGCTCTGCCGGAAGGGTTCAGCCTTGTCGTGGCCACGCATATCTCGCTGTGCGACGAATGCCGGGCGCGAATGTTGGCCTTCGATGCCGTGGGTGGGGCCGTTGTCGACGACCTGTCCCCCGTGGCCTTGTCCGAGGGCAGCTTTGCCGAAACGCTGGCCCGGATTGACGCTGTCGGGGCCGACGCCGGGGCCGAGACCGCGCCAGAGCCTACCACCGCCCGGTCCGGCGTGTTTCCCACGCCGCTGCAAGCCTATGTCGGCGGCGATCTGGAAGCGGTGAGATGGCGGCGCGTGGGCGGCGGCGTGCGGCAGGCGGTGCTGCGGGTCGATCGCTCAAGCAGGGTGCGGCTGCTGCACATCCCGGCGGGAACGGCCGTGCCGGACCATGGCCACCGGGGCACCGAGTTGACGCTGGTGCTACAGGGCGCGTTCCGCGATGAGGTGGATCACTTCGGCACCGGCGATATCGAGATCGCCACCGAGGAGCTGGATCACCAGCCCGTGGCCGACCTGGGCGAAGATTGCATCTGCCTTGCGGCAACCGACGCGCCGCTGCGCTTCCACGGGCTGCTGCCACGGATCGCGCAACCGTTTCTGGGGATCTGACGGGGGCGTTCGGCTAAGATCGCCCCCGCATGGGCTTATCACCCGCCTGTCGCCGGACTCGCTGCGACGGCCCCTGCGGACGGCAAGGAAACCCAGCGCAGGCCGATCACCTCATCCTTGGTCAGGTCAGTCATCTGCCCGACACCCGACGGCACGCCGCCGGGGTCCGGCTGCAACACCACCCGCTGCGCGTCGTTGCCGTAGCTCACGCCGTTCTCGGTCGGCTCAAGCTCGAAGGTGGCGCCGTTGGACAGTTGCACGCAGGTCTTGCGGAACATCTGGTCACCGCAGTCGATGATCTGTGCCTGCTCGGGCATGCCCGTCAGCACGTTCTGGTAATAATAGGTCAGCGTGTTGCCCGGTGCGAAGGGGCCGGTCTCACCGCCGGGAAGCGGGGCCGTGCAGGCCGCGACGGCGCCCAGAAGGGCCAGCGCGGCCCCCTGTTTCAATCTTTTAGTTCCAAGCAAGTTCACGCTCCACTCCCTGCCATTCCAGAATCCCGTCCCCGCCCGGGGACAAATAAAATGTTCGACCGGCATAGGCGCCGGTCACTTTGAAATAATCCGGGGTGCGCGTCAGATGCCCGACGCCCCCCGCTCCGCCGCAGATACGTGTGCCATTCCGGCAGGGCGTCAAGCTGTAGGTGTGCAGATCGCCGTGTTCGGGGGCAACGACATAGACCGGGCCGGAGTCGAACGGCAGGTCGCGATAGGCGACGTCAACCTCGCGCCGGGTTTCGGCCAGAAGGTCAAGGGTGCGCAGCTGTTCGGCGGTGGCGTCGAGGTCGACCGGATCGTTGAACTCCGCCGTGCCACAGGCGGCAAGCCCCGCAAGTCCGACCAGAAACACCGATAACCGCATACCAATTCCCTTCTTTTCGGCCACGCTACCGTCCGGTTTGGCGCACCTCAATAGGTTTGTCGGCCGCAGCGTTCATGTGCGGCCAAAAAGTCGTTCGATGTCCGAGAGTTTGAGTTCCACATAGGTGGGGCGCCCGTGGTTGCACTGACCCGAGCGCGGTGTGCGCTCCATCTCGCGCAAGAGGGCGTTCATCTCTTCCCCGCGCATCCGGCGACCCGTTCGGATCGAGCCGTGACAGGCCACGCGGGACAGGATCGCTTCGAGCTTTTCCTGCACCAGCGTGCTGGTCCCCTGATCGTCAAGCTCGTCCAGCACGTCGCGCAGCAGGGCTTCGGCGTTGACCTCACCCAGCAGGGCGGGCGTTTCGCGCACGGCGATGGCACCGCCGCCGAAGGGTTCGATGGTCAGCCCCAGCCGGGACAGGTCTTCGGCATGGGCCAGCAGTTGCGCGGCATCGCTGTCGGACATCTCGATGATCTCGGGGATCAGCAGCGCCTGCGCCGCGACCCCGTTCTGCGCCATCTGCGTCTTGAGTTTTTCATAAACCAGCCGTTCGTGCGCGGCGTGGCCGTCGACGATGACGATGCCGGTTTCGGTCTGGGCGATGATGTAGTTTTCATGCACCTGCGCGCGGGCGGCCCCGAGGGGGTGATCCTCGCCCCGGTCCTCTTGCGGGGGCTCTTCCACGCGGCCGGTCATGTCCGGCGCCATCTCGGCAAACCCCGGCGCGGGGTCGGGGCGGTAGGCGGGGCCGGTGCCGCCGCCGGTGGGCCGGTCCATCTGATAAACGCGCGGCGCGCCCGTCGCCGTATCGGCGGGCTGTTCGGGTTGCATCGCGCCCAGCGTCGCCTGCGCCACGGTGGTTGAGGCCCGGTGCCCCGCTTCGGCGAGTGCGTGGCGCAAACCGCTCACGATCAGGCCGCGCACGCCGCCGGGGTCGCGGAAGCGCACTTCGGATTTGGCGGGGTGCACGTTGACGTCCACGCGGGTGGGGTCGAGGTCGATGAACAGGCAGGCGGCGGGGTGCCGGTCGCGGCTCAGCGTGTCCATATAGGCCCCGCGCAAGGCCCCGTGCAGCAGCTTGTCGCGCACCGGACGGCCATTGACGAAAAGGAATTGCTGCACCGAAGAGCCGCGCGAATAGGTGGGCAGCGCGGCATAGCCGGTCAGGTGCACGCCCTCGCGTTGGGCGTCGATGGCCAGTGCGTTGTCTGCAAAATCCCGGCCCAACACGCAGCGCAGGCGGGCGTGCAACCCGTCGAACATGTCGCCGCTTTCCGCATCGGCGCGGAAGGTGGTGCGGGACTTGCCGCCAGAGACATCGGTGAGGATGAAGGTCACGAAGGGTTCGGCCATGGCGAGACGTTTGATCACATCGCCGATCGCCTGCATCTCTGCCCGGTCCGTGCGCAGGAATTTCAGCCGCGCGGGCGTGGCGTAGAACAGGTCGCGCAATTCGACGACCGTGCCCGAGGACAGCGCGGCGGGGCGCACGGCGTCATGCTGGCCGCCCGCGACCGTGACCTCGGCCCCCGCGCCCGTCTTGGTCCGGCTGCGAATGGTCAAACGACCCACGGCCCCGAGCGAGGGCAGCGCCTCACCCCGGAAGCCGAAGCTGTGAATGTTGAGCAGGTCCGAGCCGTCAATCTTCGACGTCGCATGGCGCGACAGCGCCAGCGGCAGATCGTCGGCGGTCATGCCCACGCCGTTGTCGGTGACGCGGATCAGGGTCTTGCCGCCATCGGCGACGGCAATTTCGATGCGGGTCGCCTTGGCGTCCAACGCGTTCTCGACCAGTTCCTTAACCGCCGAGGCGGGGCGTTCGACCACCTCACCTGCGGCGATGCGGTTGATCGCCGCCTCATCCAGTTGACGGATGCAGGGCGCGGGGGCGTCAGGGGCGCGGGAATCGCCTATCTTGGGGTCTAGGGCTGTCATGCCGCTAGGGATAGCATGAACCGCGCCGATTCTGACAGGGCTATTCGGGGCAATTCGGGGCTACTGGTCGGTGTTTTCCAACCCTTCGGGCTGGCCCACAACCACGAAATGCAGCCCCTCAGGGTCAAGCAATTCCGAGGCCACGCGGTTCACCTCTTCCAGCGTCACGGCCTCGACCATGGCGTTGCGGTTGACCACGTAATCCGCTGGCAGCCCCTGCCGCTGCATGCCGACCAGAATGCCCGCGATCTCGGCGTTGCCGTCGAACCGCAGCGGGTAAGCACCGGTGAGGTAGGTCTTGGCCTGCTGCAACTCTTCCGCCGTTACGCCGTTTTCGGCGAGCTTCGCCCATTCGTCGCGCACAACCTCGATCGCCTGTGCGATGGTGCTGTTGGCCGAGGCGACTTGCCCCAGATAGAGCGCGGCGAGGTCTTTGGGCACGAGGTGGGTGTAGATGCCATAGGTCAGACCGCGCTTCTCGCGCACTTCACGCATCAGGCGGCTTTCGACACCGCGCCCGCCGAGAATCTCGTTGAGCAGATAGGCGGCGAAGAAATCCTCGTCATCGCGGTCGATCCCCTCGTGCCCGAACAGCGCCACCGATTGCGGCGTATCGAAGGGAATCACGGTGGTCGAGCCGTCCAGCGCCACGTCCACAGAGTCGGGGCGCGGCGGGCCATCCTCGGGCAGATCGCCCAGCAAGGTGTCGATCAGCGCGCCCAGCTCTTCGGCGGAAATGTCACCCGCAGCACCGACGTGGACGCGGGACTTCACCAGCGCGTTGCGGTGGGCGGCGATCATGTCATCGCGGGTCAGGGCGGTGACGCTTTCGGCGGTGCCGTTGATCGAGGTGCCGTAGGGGTGATCGCCGAAAGCGGCCTTATCGAAGGCGGTGCCGGCGATGTCGTTGGGGTCCTGCGCCTCGCCCCGGATGATCGAGAGCACCTGCCCCCGCACGCGGTCCAAAGCGGACTGGTCGAAGCGCGGCTCGGTCAGCGCCTGCCGCAGCAGGGCCACGGCCTCGTCTCGGTTCTCGGACAGGAACACGGCGGAGATCGAAACCGAATCGTCATAGGCGTCGAACCCGTAGGAGGCCGCCAGCGCTTCGCGGGCTTCCTGAAACGCACGCGCGCCGAGATCGCCGGAGCCTTCCTCAAGCAGCGCCATCATCAGGTTGGTCGCGCCGCGTTTGCCGGGCAGATCCAGCGAAGCGCCCCCGTCGATCAGGATTTCGATGGCAACGAAGGGGATAGACTCTTCCTGCACCAGCCATGCGTCGATCCCGCCCGGCGAAGTCACTTCCTGAATGTCGATTTCGGCCTGCGCGGTGGCGGCCAGCAGCGTGAGCCAGAGCGCGGCGATGTAACGTATCATTGGAGAACCTCCCGATTTGGAACGACCCAGCCGGTGACCGAGCGGTCCCGGTCCAGCACACGTTCGGCCACAGCAAGGACATCCTCGGCGGTGACCGCTTGCAGGATCTCGGGCCAGGCCTGCACATCCTCGACCGTCAGCCCCGAGGTGAGCGCCGCGCCGTATCGCCGCGCCAGCCCGCCCACATCATCGCGGGCGTAGATTTCGCTGGCCTTGAGCTGGGTGCGCAGGGCCTCCATCCGCTCAGGATCGATGCCTGCGTCCAGAAACGCGGTGATCGCCGTGTCCATCTTGTCCTCGGCCTCTTGCAGGGTCACGCCCTCGGCGGGCACGACGGTGAGGCCGAAGGTGCCGTCGTCAAGGTTCAGCCCATCGTAATAGGCGCTGGAATAGACGGCGGTTGTGCTGTCGAACTGCAGCGCGATGCCAAGGGCCGAGGTGAACGGCGAGCCGCCCAGAAGCTCGGCCAGATAGGTCAGCGCGGCGGCCTCTTCCTGCGCGCCGGGGTCGCGTTCGGGGGCAAGATAGCTGCGGGTGAGATAGGGCTGCGCCACGCGCGAATCCTCGAAGATCAGGCGGCGTTCGGCGATTTGCGGCGGTTCCTGACTGCGGATGCGTTCGGGCAAATTCGGCTCGGCCGGAATCGGGCCGTAGTGTTCCTCGGCCAGTGCGAGCACCTCGGCAGGCTCCACATCGCCCGCGACGACCAGAATGGCGTTGTTCGGCGAATAATAGAGGTCATAGAAGGACAGCGCGTCCTCCATGTCCAACTCCTCCATCTCGTGCTTCCAACCGATGATCGGCACGCCGTAGCGGTGATTGAGATATTGCGCCGCGCGCATCTGTTCACGAGCCAGAGCACCCGGGGAATTCTCGGTCCGCTGGTTGCGTTCTTCAAGAATCACGCCGCGTTCGGTGACGATGTCTTCTTCGGTGAGCACCAGATTGGTCATCCGGTCGGCCTCATACTGCATCATCAGCGGCAGGCGGTCCGCGGCGATCCGTTGGAAATAGCCGGTATAGTCGAAGCTGGTAAAGGCATTGTCCGAGCCGCCGTTTTCGGCCACGACGCGCTGGAACTCACCGCTTTCGACGGTGTCGGTGCCCTTGAACAGCAGGTGTTCAAGAAAATGCGCCACCCCCGACGAGCCCACAGGCTCATCGGCGGAGCCCGCCCGATACCAGAGCATATGGACCACGACGGGGGCGCGGTGATCCTCGATCACCACGACGTCCATGCCGTTGTCCAATTGATAGGTGGTGACTTCTTCTGCCGTCGCCGCGACGGCGAAACAGGCAAAAACCGCTGCAAGAAGACGCATGGGGAACTCCGCTACTGACTTGTGCAGAACCTACGTCACACGGGGCGGTCTGCAAGGGGGCAAACGCGGATGTGAGGGGGGCGTCAGTTGGCGGTGGCGTTCGGATTGCCGCCCATGGCGGCCACGGCGTTGGCCACGGGCGTCGGATCGGCGCGGTTCGCGCCGCCGGGCGTGGGCACCGGCAGGGTCGTCAGGGTGCCGGGCATCACCAGCGGCTTGTAGGTCTCGACCAGAAACTCGTTCGGGCCAGAGCCGTCATTGCGCAGATCGCGCGCGCCGCTGCCGCCGCCCGAACAGGCCGCCAGCGCAACCATTGCTGCGACACTCAAAACCGGTTTCACCATTCCACGCCCCAATTTCCGTCCTTCCGGGTTCTAGCCCAAACCGCGCCATGCGTCACGCGGTCTTATCAGACTTATCGCCATCGGTGAAGAACACCAGCCCCACGGCGCCAAGAAAGATCGAAATGTCGGCGATGTTGAAGGCATAGGGGTTGGTGATCCCGCAGCACGACATGTTGATGAAATCCGCCACCGCCCCGTGCAGCACGCGGTCAACCACGTTGCCCAGCGCGCCGCCCACCAGCAGCCCGGCCGAGACATAGGCCCAGCGGTTCGCGGGCTGTTTGCGGATCCACCACAGCACGAAGGCCGAGATCGCCAGCGCCACCGCGACCAGCGCCCAGCGCATGTCGAAATTGGCGAACAGGCCGAAGTTCACCCCCCGGTTCCACGCCATGCGGAACACCAGAAAGGGGGGGAACACGTCATAGGTGCCGTTGGGCTGCGTGGGCAGGTCGATCCGGTAGAGCACGATATATTTGCTCAGCTGATCGAGCAGGAAGACCCAGAAACCGGTCCAGTAAGTCAGGCGCATGGGCGTTCCTTTCAGGCGGGGGTTAGTGGCGGAAATGGCGCATGCCGGTGAAGACCATGGCAAGGCCCGCCTCGTCGGCGGCGGCGATCACCTCATCATCGCGCATCGAGCCGCCGGGCTGGATCACGCAGGACGCCCCCGCCGCCGCCGCTTCCAGCAGGCCATCGGCGAAGGGGAAGAAGGCATCCGAAGCGACAGCGGCGCCCTTGGCCAGCGATCCGTCCAGCCCCAGCGCATCGGCCATGCGCTGCGCCTTGGTGGCGGCGATCAGCGCGGAATCAAGGCGGCTCATCTGCCCCGCCCCGACGCCCACGGTCTGCCCGTCGCGGGCATAGACGATGGCGTTGGACTTGACGTGTTTGGCCACGGTCCAGGCAAACAGAAGGTCCTGCAGTTGCTCGTCCGTGGGGGCCAGCTTGGTCACGACCTGAAGGTCGTCCAGCCCGATGCGGCCGTTGTCCTTGTCCTGCATGAGGTAGCCCCCCGCCACCTGCCGGATCGTCTGGGCGCGGGCGGTCGGGTCGGCCAGCCCGCCGGTGGTCAGCAGGCGCAGGTTCTTCTTGGCGGAAAACAGCGCTTTGGCGTCTTCGGTGGCCGAAGGGGCGATGACGACTTCGGTGAAGATGCCGGTGATGGCTTCGGCGGTCTCGGCGTCGAGTTCGCCGTTCAGGGCGATGATGCCGCCGAAGGCGCTCGTCTGGTCGCAGGCGAAGGCGCGGGTGTAGGCCTCGGCCATGGTCGCGCCGCGCGCCACGCCGCAGGGGTTGGCGTGTTTGATGATGGCCACGGCGGGGCCATCCTTTGGGTCGAACTCGCTGACCAGCTCAAAGGCGGCGTCGGTGTCGTTGATGTTGTTGTAGCTCAGCGCCTTGCCCTGCAGTTGCAGCGCGGTCGCCACGCCGGGCCGGTCCGAGCCGTCGGTGTAGAAGGCGGCGCTCTGGTGCGGATTCTCGCCATAGCGCAGGGTCTGGGCGAGGGTTCCGGCCACAGCGCGGCGGCGCGGTGCGGGGGCGTCGATGGCGCTGGCCATCCACGTGCTCACAGCGGCGTCATAGGCGGCGGTGCGGGCATAGGCGGTCTGGGCCAGCGTCTGGCGGAAGGCCAGCGTCGTCGCCCCGTCGTTGTCGCGCAGCTCGCCCAGCAGCGGCTCGTAATCCTCAACATCCACGACGACGTTGACGAAGGCATGGTTCTTGGCGGCAGCACGGATCATGGCGGGGCCGCCGATGTCGATATTCTCGATGCAGTCGTTATAACCCGCGCCCGCAGCGACCGTCGCTTCGAAGGGGTAGAGATTGACGACCAGCAGGTCGATGGCCCCGATGCCGTGCGCCTCCATCGCGGCCTGATGCTCAGCGTTGTCGCGCAGGGCCAGCAGCCCGCCATGCACCGCCGGGTGCAGCGTCTTGACCCGGCCGTCCATCATTTCGGGAAAGCCCGTCACATCGGCCACGTCGCGCACGTCCAGCCCGGCGTCGCGCAGCGCCTTGGCCGACCCCCCGGTGGAGAGCAATTCGACCCCCCGTTCGGACAGGGCGCGGCCCAGATCGATCAAGCCGGTCTTGTCGGAGACGGACAGCAGCGCGCGGCGGATGGGGTGAAGGTCGGTCATGGGGCGAAATCCTTGGTCAGGGTCACGGGCGATCCGTCAATCCTCATGCAGGTCACGCAGGGCGGTCGGGGTGTCCTGCGCCTTGGTCAGGGACCAACGGATGCGCGTCGCATAGGACAAACTGCGACCGGATAAAACCACCTGTTGCGTCGCGCGCGGGCGCAAACGCCCGTTTTCCAGATATACCGAGGGCTCAAGCGTCATTTTTCCGGCCCCCTCCTGCCGGAACACCCAGATTTCGCCGGACTTCTGCGTGAGAGAGATCGCCGCCCCGCCCAGATCGACGACCGCTTCGACCTCGGGGTGCAGGTGGAACCGGAGGGACCACGGGATGCCTTGCTGGGCGCCGGCCCCCAGCGCGCGGTCGAAGACGGGTTCGTCCTTGGGGGCGAGGATGGTGAGAAGATCCTCGCCCACCACCGCGCGCCCGTCCGAGGTCACATCGACGGTGCGCACATGGGTCAACCCGTGGCTGCCGCGATAGCCGTCGTGGGCGGCGGCCAGTCGCTGGCCGTCGGTGAGGGGCGTCAGCTCGGAGGGCACGTCGCGGGGGTGATCCACAAGGATTTCCACCCCGTCGCCGCCCTGCCGGATGCGCGAGGAGGACAGCCCGTCGATCATCAGCGTCGAATGGCTGGGCGTGGCGCGGCCCGCACGGCGCCATTCCGGCCCGAAGCTCGCCCCCGGTCCGCAGTTGACGATCAACGGGCGGCGGCCGCTGGTGATCTCAAGCGCGAGGGTCGAGGCATGGGCATCCACCGCAGCCGGCCCCACGGGGGGCACGTCAGCGTCCACGACCACGGTGGTGCGCCCCGCCGACAGCCGCCCATAGCCCATATGCAGGCCTTCGTCGGGCTGGGTCAGCGTGCCCACCGCTGTCAGCGCCTGATCCAGCCAGCCGTCCAGCCCACGCCCGCCGCCGTGGAACCGCGCCAGCCCGCCGTCGGCGTGGCGCAAGGCCCGCAAGGTGGGCGCGATCCGGTGCATGGCGGCGGTCAGCGCCTCGGGCACGGGGCGGTCCGCGCCGCGCAGGGCGGCTTCGACCCATGTCAACAACGTGAGGATTTCGAGCAATTCCTCAGGGTTGCGCGACGGGATGCCGCCATCGGGGCCGATCTGCCCCTTGCAGTCGCGGGTCAGCATGGCAATCGCGCCGTCCACGCGGCCCTCCATCCCCTCGAGGGACAGGCCCGCATAGATCATCCCGGCCAGCGCCTCGAACCGGTGCAGACCGGGCCGCGCGGCCTTCCATCGGTGCGACAGAAAGACGGTCTGCTGCGCGGCAGAGCGGAAATAGGCATCAGAGGCGGTCTGCTCCGCGCCGCGCAAAAGAAAGAACCCGTGCGCGATCCAGCGGATCAGGCGACGGCCGGTGATGTCCGGCGTCCAGCCCGCGCCGCGCCCGTCGCCGTAGCGGGCGATCCAGTCCTGCGTCCACGCCTGCGCAGTGCTGCGCGCGCGCACGTCGCCCACCGCCGCCAGATCATCCAGCCATGTGAACCCGTGGCTGGCCGCGGTCGCGGTGTCCACCCGTTCCGCCGCATCCCAGATGCTGGCGCCGGGGGCCTCGATCAGATGGCCCCGGAACAGGAAGTTCCCCGCCAGAAGCTGCCGCCCCCGGGCAAAATGGCCGATCATCTTCGGTTCGGGCTGAGAGACAAAGGCCGTCGCCGCCCGCCGCCGCGCGGCCAGACGCGCATGCAGTCGGTTCAACAGGCGCGCGCGCCCGGAATAGGTGCCGGTTGTATCGACCACGTTTTGCTGCCTCTCGCCCGTGCTGTTCAGCATCTTTGCGTGGGCAAACTATAGGCGCGGGTTTCTTTTGAGTCACGCAGGCTTTCGCAGTTGCGCGATATAGAAGCCGTCCATGCCGCCACGCTCGGCCCAATAATCGGGCCGCAGACGCAGGCCACCTTCCTCGGTCCGCCACGCGGGATCGACGCCGGGCACGTCAAGAGCGTCGCGCTCCACCGTCAGGCCGGGGTGGCGGGCCAAAGCGTCGTCGATCTGCACCTCGCCTTCGTCGGGCAGCAGCGAACAGGTGCAATACAGCAGCCGCCCGCCGGGGTTCAGAAGCGTCAGCGCGTGGTCGATCATCGCCGCCTGCTGGTCGATTAACGCGCCGAACTCCGAGCCGTCCTTGGCATAGGGCAGATCGGGATGCCGGCGAATCGTGCCGGTGGCGGAACAGGGCGCGTCCAGCAGGACCGCGTCGAAACCGTCGGTCGTGACCTCGAACGCATCGGCGGTGACAAGTTTGGCTTGCAGCCCCGTCCGATCCAGATTTTCGCGCACCCGCGCCATGCGCCCGGCCGAGGCATCCACGGCGGTGACCTCGGCCCCGGCGGCGGCGATCTGCATGGTCTTGCCCCCCGGCGCGGCACAAAGGTCGAGGATTTTCTCACCGGTTTTCGGGGCCATGATCTGCACCGGCAGGGCGGCGGCGGCGTCCTGCACCCACCAGTCGCCCGCCTCGAATCCGGGCAGAGAGGAGACCTGCCCCGCGTCGTGCAGGCGGAGCGAACCGGTCGGCAGAACCTCGCCCCCCAGCGCGGCCTGCGCCGCCGTCACGTCGCCCTTCACGGTCAGGTCCAGCGGCGCACCGGCGAACTGCACGGCTTCGATCGCGGCGATCACCTGTGGGCCATAGGCGTCCTTCAGCGGTTTGCGCAGCCAACCCGGCATGCGCGGCACGGCCAGCCGCGCCCAGCCGTCGGGGCCTTCGTCGGCGACCTTGCGCAGCACCGCGTTGACCAGACCCTTCATGGATTGCGTGCGCTTGTTGCGCGCGACCAGCTCGACCCCTGCGTTGACCACACCATGCGCAGCCTCACCGCCGGCAAGCTCAACCGTGCATAGGCGCAGCACGTTGCGCACCGGCGTCGGCGGCGTCTTGTTGAGGAACCGCGCCAGCATCCGGTCGGCCCGCGCCAGCCCGCGCAGGGTCGCAATCGCGAGCCGCTGGGCGCGGGCGCGATCCTCGGGCGTGAGGTGCTGCAACGCCCCCTCACCGATCAGCTCCGAGAGCAGCTTGCCCTCGGTCGTGACCTTGTCGAGAAGGAAGAGTGCGGCTTTGCGCGGGGCCAACCCCTGTTGCTGCGACATCGGGAACCTCTTGGAATTTGATTGTTCGGGGGTATATCAGGCATATCCCCCGCGCAAGGAGCGACCATGACGGACCCCAAAGACCTGCCCCCCGCCGCCCAGCGCGCCCTTGCCGAAGCGGAAGAGCGCCGCCGGACCACCAAGGCGCTGGACCTGCCGCAGGAACTGGGCGGCCGCGACGGGCCCGAGCCCGTGCGCTATGGCGACTGGGAAAAGAAAGGCATCGCGGTCGATTTCTAGGGCTGGTTCTAGGGCTGGTTTCCAAAGCCGGACCCAACCGCGACGGCGCATTTATCACCCTACGAGAAGCCGGATCAGTGACCGGATCTACAGATCGGCCAACCCCAGCACATCGACCATGTCATAGGCACCGGGCTTCTGGTCCTGCCCCCAAAGCGCAGCCCTGAGCGCGCCGCGCGCGAAGATCGCCCGATCCGTGGCGATGTGGCTGAGCTTGATCCGCTCCCCTGCGGCGGCGAAAAGCACGTCGTGCTCGCCGACAATATCGCCGCCGCGAATGGCGCTGAACCCGATATCGCCGCGCTGCCGCGCACCGGTGATCCCGTCGCGCCCGCTGTCCCTGACGTCCTGCAGATCGACGCCGCGCCCCTGCGCCGCAGCCTCCCCCAGCATCAAGGCCGTGCCCGAAGGCGCATCGACCTTGTGGTGATGGTGCGCCTCGATGATCTCGATGTCGAAGTCCTCATCCAAAGCGGCAGCGACGCGTTTCGTCAGTTGCGTCAACAAGTTCACCCCCAGCGACATGTTTCCCGCCCGCACGATCACCGCATGGCGGGCGGCGGCGTCAAGGTGGGCGATGTCGTCCTCGGTCAGTCCCGTGGTGCCGATCACATGCACCGCGCGGGCCTGTGCGGCGAGTTCCGAGAAGGCGACCGTCGCCTCGGGCGCGGTGAAATCGATCACCGCCTGTGCACGGGCAAAGGTGCCCACTGCGTCGTCGCTGACAGTCACCCCCACGGGCGCGCGGCCCATGGCAGTGCCCACGTCCTGCCCGATCCAGTCGTGGCCCTCACGCTCGAGCACGCCGACCAGCTCACAAGCGTCGGACGCCAGCACGGTGTCGATCAGCATCTGCCCCATCCGGCCCGATCCGCCCGTGATCACAATTCCCGGCTTGTCCGTCATCCCGTATCCTTTCGCCCGATCCACACCCGACCGCTTGGCAAGTGCACCTGTCTGTCCTACATGGGCTGCATGGCAAAGAACAGATTTCAAGGCAAGGACGGCCCGAACACGCGACAGCTTCGCGTGGGCGAAGTGATCCGTCGCAGCCTGTCCGAGATTTTGCAGCGCGGCGAGGTGCATGACCCCGACCTGCAATCCATGTCCATCACCGTGGGCGAAGTGCGCATGACGCCGGACCTGAGCATCGCGACCTGCTTCGTGCTGCCCCTGGGCGGCAAGGATGCGGACCTCGCGATTGAGGCACTGGCCCGCAACAAGGGAGAGCTTCAGCATCTGATCTCGAAGGGCATGAAGCTCAAGGCGACGCCGGATCTGCGGTTCCGCATCGACGATATGTATGATCGGCTGGACCAGACGCGCGCGATGTTTGCCGACGACCGCGTGGCCCGGGACATCGCGGCGGAGCCCGGGGACGAGGAGTGATGCGCGGGCTTTGGCTGCTGTGCCTGCTGGCCACGCCTGCGGCGGCGGTCACCTGCGAAGATCTCGACCACCTCGGCGCGTCCTATACCGTGTGCGAAGTGACGGCGGACGAGGATCTGCAGCTTTTCCTGCGCGACGACGCGGGCGCGATTCTCGGCAGTTTCTCGGCGGTTGAGGCGGACACCGGTCGCGATCTGGCCTTCGCGATGAACGCGGGCATGTATCACGACGACCGCGCGCCCGTGGGCCACTACATCGAAGACAGCGAAGTAGAGATGCGCGTCATCGCCACTGCCGGGCCGGGCAATTTCGGCCTGCTGCCCAATGGCGTGTTCTGCATCGGCGACCACCTGCGGGTCTATGAGACGCGCGACTATCAGGCCAAGGCACCCACCTGCACCCATGCCACGCAGTCCGGCCCGATGCTGGTAATCGACGGCGCTCTGCATCCGCGCTTCATCAAGGACAGCGACAGCCGGTTCATCCGCAACGGCGTGGGCACCAGTGCCGACGGCACACGCGCCGTTTTCGCGATCTCGAACGAGGCGGTGAACTTTCACGATTTCGCCACCCTGTTCCGCGACCGCCTCGCCCTGCCCGACGCGCTGTTCTTCGACGGCAAGATCAGCCGCCTGCACGCGCCGCAATTGAACCGCTCGGATTTCGGCTGGCAACTCGGCCCCATTGTCGGCGTGCTGGAGTAGGCCGCTTGACGGCTCACCGCCGCTCGGCTACCCCGCCCGCTTGATCTGACATCCGGAGGCGACATGGCACGCAAACGCAAAGGACGCGACCTGCACGGGTGGCTTGTGGTGGACAAACCCGCGGGCATCACCTCGACCTCGGTTGTCAACAAGGTGCGCTGGGCGCTGGACGCGAAAAAGGCGGGCCACGCGGGCACGCTGGACCCGGACGCCACCGGCGTTCTCGCCGTGGCGCTGGGCGAGGCGACGAAAACCGTGCCCTATATCACCGATGCGCTGAAGGCCTATACTTTCACCGTGCGGCTGGGCCAGAAGACCAACACCGACGACGCCGAAGGCGAGGTGATCGCGGAAAGCGACAGCCGCCCCACGGATGAGGAGATCAAGGCGCAGCTGGGCCAGTTCGTCGGCGACATCATGCAAACCCCGCCTGCCTTCTCGGCCGTGAAGATCGACGGTGAACGCGCCTACAAACGCGCCCGCGACGGTGAGGATTTCGAGATCGCCGCCCGCCCCCTCTGGGTTGAGGAGTTGTTGCTGATCGATCGCCCCGACGCCGACCACGTCACCCTCGAGATGACCTGCGGCAAGGGCGGCTACGTGCGCGCCATCGCCCGCGATCTGGGTGAGGCTTTGGGCTGTCACGGCCACGTCCGCGAATTGCGCCGCATCTGGTCCGGCCCCTTCAACGCCGAGGATGGCGTGAGCCTCGAGACGCTGGACGACCACGCCAAGACCGACGGCCTTGACCATCTGATCCTGCCACTGGAAGCGGGCCTTGACGATCTGCCCCGCGTCCATTGCCCCGAGTCCAGCCTGACCAAACTGCGCAACGGCAACCCCGCGCTGGTCATGGGCGATGTGGACTACGGCGACGAATGCTGGGCCGACCATGGCGGAGAGGCCGTGGCCGTGGGCATTTTCAAATCCGGCGAGCTGCACCCCACCCGCGTCTTCGTGCGCTGACCCGCTTCATCTGACCCGATAAACTCTCCCCGAAGGGCCGGATAGCCGCAGGCTCAGCGGTGCTGGTCGATCAGGACCGGGTTGCCGTCGGGGTCGATGACCACGAAAGACCCCGGTCCGCGGTCCCCGCCCGCCTCTTGCAAGACCTCGTGCCCCGCAGCCTCTACACGGGCCCTGATCTCTCGCACGTCGTCGAAGGGGTCGACCTCGCCTGCGGACTGGTCCCAACCGGGATTGAAGGTGAGCATGTTGCCCTCGAACATGCCCTGAAACAGCCCGACCAGCGCGTCGCCGTTCTTCATGATGGCATAGTTGTGCTCGAGTGTGCCGCCGAAGTGCTCGAACCCGAGGTCGCGGTAGAAGGCGATGGATCGCTCCAGATCCTTGACCGAGAGCGAGATGGAAAAAGCGCCGAGTTTCATATCCTGTCCTTTCATCAATGCTGCACCCTAGCACATCGCCCGCAACGGCGGCATAAGGCGGCCATGATCACCCGCACCCACGTGAAAGACGACGCCCCTTCGACCGCGATCTATTCCGATTGCGAACGCTACCGCTATGCGCTCACCCGGACCTGGGACGCGGCGGGCTCGAAGGTGCATTTCGTCATGCTCAACCCTTCGACCGCGACCGAGGTGCAGAACGACCCCACTGTTGAGCGGTGCGAGCGCCGCGCGCGGGCGCTGGGGCACGGGGCCTTTCGCGTCACCAATATCTTCGCCTGGCGCGACACCGATCCGCGCAAGATGCGGGCGGCGGCAGACCCCGTCGGGCCGGGCAATGACGCGGCGATACTGGACGCGACGCTCTGGGCCGACCAGACCGTCTGTGCCTGGGGCACCCATGGCGCGCACCTGCATCGCGGCCCGCAGATTGAGGCGCTCTTGCGCGGCACCGGACGTGCGCTCTACCACCTTGGTCTGAGCAAGGCCGGCCATCCCAAACACCCGCTTTATATCGCCTACAGCCAACAGCCGGAGCTTTGGACCGGTTAACCATTGCGCGCGAATTTCCGCCGGTTTTCGGCGTCTTGCCCTATGGTTGTGCCTCATATGATTCCCCCGGGGCCGGATCGTCCGGGCGCGGGGCGCTGCGAAAGGCTTTGCCATGCTTGCACTTCTGGGATTGGTCGGACTGGCCGTTGCGGGAACCGCGTTTGTCGGCGTGATGCCCTCGGACGAGGGGGCGGACGCGCCGCCGACGGACACCGACGACACCGTTGATCTGGAAGAGACGCAAGACCTGCTCGCGCAGATGACCGCGCCGGGGGCCCCCGGCCCCGCGCCCGCAGAGCCCGTGGACGAGGTGATCGCGGGCGAGGTGATCACGGGCACAGACAGCGCGGACACGCTCACCGGCACAGAAGGCGATGATTACATCGGCGGCGGCGACGGGAACGACAGCGCGACGGGCGGGGATGGCGACGACCAGATGCACGGGCACTCCGGCGACGACGTGCTGTCCGGTGGCCGTGGCGACGACTTGATGACTGGCGATCTGGGCGACGACCGGCTGGATGGCGGCGCGGGGGACGATTCCCTGTCGGGCGGCAGCGGCGACGACGTGTTGACCGGCGGCGACGGGGCCGATGTGCTGGCCGGCGGCTATGGCGACGACACCCTGATCGGCGGCGCCGGTGAGGACAACCTGCAAGGCAGCGACGGCAACGACCGCCTTGACGGGGCCACCGGTGAGGATGTGGCCCAGCGCGACTACCTCAACGGGAGCGAGGGCGACGACCATCTGATCGGCAATGACGGCGACGTGATGTCCGGCGGTGCGGATGCCGACACCTTCGAGGTGCACAGCGGGCTGGTGTCGATCATGGATTACACCGCCGAAGATGTTCTGGTCCTCAACCATCAGGGCACGCCCCCGGTCCTGACCACCCAGACCACCGCGCAAGGCGTCACGCTTCTGGCGGACGGAGAGCCGGTCGCCGCGCTTTATGGCCTGTCGAGCTTCGACGTCACCAGCGTGCAGTTCGTCGCCGGCTGACGGTCCGCGACAAACCCTTTGCCTTCGCGACGGAATCCCCCTATATGCGCGCATCTGGCCCGTTCCGGGGCCGGACGACTCATGGACCTTGCTGGACGACATCCCGGCTTGCGCCCGAAACCCTTCGAGACAAGGAGATCCCGATGTCGATTACTGTTGAAGAAAAAGAACGCCTGATCAAGGAATTCGCAACCAAGGACGGCGACACCGGTTCGCCGGAAGTTCAGGTCGCGATCCTGACCTCGCGTATCAAGACCCTGACCGAGCACTTCAAGACCCACAAGAAAGACAACCACGGTCGCCGTGGCCTGTTGAAGATGGTCGCACAGCGCCGGAAGCTTCTGGACTACACCAAGACCAAGGATGAGGCCCGCTATCAGGACCTGATCAAGCGTCTGGGCATTCGTCGCTAAGCCGACCGCCCGAAGCGAACACCAGATACAGCAAACCGCCCGCAGCCCCGCTCGGGCGGTTTTACTTTGTCCCGTCAAAGGCTACTCCACTGCATGGACATTTTTCTGATCACCGCCCCCGGTCTTGAAACCCTGCTGGCCGCCGAGGCGCGCGAGAAGGGCTTCAAGGTCACCCAGACAAGCCCCGGCGGCGTCACCCTGCGGGGCGACTGGCCCGCGGTCTGGCGTGCCAACCTGCAACTGCGCGGGGCGACCCGCGTGCTGGCGCGGCTGACCTCGTTCCGGGCTTTGTATCTGTCGCAACTGGAAAAGAACGTGCGCGAGGTGGACTGGGCCGCCGTTCTGCCCCGCGGCGCGGATGTCACCGTCGATGCGGTCTGCCACAAGTCGAAGATTTACCACGCCGGCGCCGCGCAAGAGCGGGTGGCAAGCGCGCTGGCTGCCCATGGCCACAACGCCGACCCGGCGGGCTTCGGCCTGCGGGTGCGGATCGAGCGGGACATCGTGACCCTGTCGCTGGACACCTCGGGCGAGAGCCTGCACCGTCGCGGACACAAGGAGGCCGTGAACAAGGCCCCCCTGCGCGAGACGATGGCCGCCCTGTTCCTGCGCGATGCCGGGTTCAAGGGCAAGGAGCCGCTGTTCGACCCCATGTGCGGCTCGGGCACCTTTCCGATGGAGGGCGCAGAGATCGCCCGCAGGTTCGATCCCGGTCGGGGCCGGGACTTTGCCTTCCAGAGCCTGCCCAATTTCGACCCCGACGCCTTCGAGGCCATGCGCAGCCC
This sequence comes from Thalassorhabdomicrobium marinisediminis, assembly GCF_003072065.1. GTDB lineage: Bacteria > Pseudomonadota > Alphaproteobacteria > Rhodobacterales > Rhodobacteraceae > Octadecabacter > Octadecabacter marinisediminis. The sequence continues at coordinate 403,697 of NZ_QCYG01000002.1, read as the reverse complement.
CGAACGCGCGGCGGCGTTTTCCTGTTATGGCAGCGACCGCGATCAGGGGGCGATTGCCATGTCCCGCGCCAATGCTGAGCGCGCGGGCCTTGCCGATGTGACCGCCTTCGAGGTGAAGCCCGTGGGCGAGATCACCCCGCCCTGCGACACCCCCGGCCTTGTCATTGCCAACCCGCCCTACGGCGGGCGCATCGGCGACAGCACACCGTTGCTTGGCCTTTATGCGGCCTTCGGTGCGCGACTGAAATCCGCGTTTCCCGGCTGGCGGGCGGCGGTGGTCACGGCGGATGCCAAGCTGGCGCAGGCAACAGGATTGCCATTCCGCCCGGCGGGGCCGGTGGTCAATCACGGCGGCATCAAGATCCGCCTTTGGCAGACCGACCCGCTTTAGCCGCGTCCGTGGCGTCAGCCTTGCGTGCTTGCCCGACCGGGCACTAGGATTACGCAACAAGGAGGCTTCGCCATGATCCCCACCCTGCGCGTCTTGCTGAACATGGGCACCCTGCACCGGCTCGCTCCGGTCTGGGTTTTGGGGCTGATCCTTTTCGTGATGAATTTCGGCCCGCTGGTCTGCATCGCTGTGATCTATGGCGTGGTGATGCAATTCTTCGTCGAATACGTGATGCACCGGTTTCTGTATCATCGTGAGCCGCCGCAGCAGCAGGGACTGTTCAACGATCTGTATCGCAGCCACATCGGGCATCACGAATTCCCCACCAACCCCGAGTTCTTCACCGGTGGGGATCATTGGTATGCGCTGAAGTTCGGCCTGTTCGCGGCGGCGTTGCACACGCTGGTGCTCTGGCCGGTTCTGGGCCTTGCGGACGCGGCGCTGTTCGGGGCGGTGGCTTTGTTCCTTGGCTCGGTCTCGGCCTTTACGTTCTATGAATACTGTCACACGCTGGCGCATCTGAACGTGCCCAAGGGCTGGTTCGGCACCCGTGTGACGCAAAGCCACCTGCGTCACCATTTCAACGACCACGACGCGACCTTTCATGTCAGCTTCGGCATGGGCTGGATCGACCGGCTGTTCGGCACCGGCTATGACCGCGCCACCGCGAAAGACAGGTTCGACCGCGACACGATCCTGTCGCTGGGCATGGACCCGGACGATCTGCGGCTGGTCGAAGCGCGCAAGGCTTTCGGCCTGCCGTCCGCGCCACGGGCTAGATCAGCCCCACCTCGGCAGCCGCAGGCCTAGCGCCCGCCCTCTTCCCAAACGCAAAAAACCCGTGTAAACGCGCCGCTATCTGAGACGTGACGCTTCAGACCCCGGCGTTCGCACATAGGATTGGGGTCGGTGGCAATGGGGCCACCAATGACACGGGGGACTCGGGATAGGCCCGAGCGCGCCCCTGATAGGAAAACATTTGATGTTCAAAGAAGTGAAAAAATCGATTCAGTGGGGCGAAGAGACGCTGACACTGGAAACGGGCAAGGTTGCGCGTCAGGCCGACGGCACCGTGATCGCCACCTATGGCGAAACCACGGTCATGGCCAACGTGACTTTCGCCAAGCAGCAAAAGCCGGGGCAGGATTTCTTTCCGCTGACCGTGCACTACAACGAAAAATACTATGCCGCGGGTAAAGTGCCCGGCGGTTTCTTCAAGCGCGAGGCGCGCCCGACCGAGAAAGAGACGCTGACAAGCCGTCTAATTGACCGTCCGATCCGCCCGCTGTTCGTCGAAGGCTTCAAGAACGAAGTTCTGGTGATCTGCACCGTGCTGTCCCACGACCTTGTCAACGATCCCGACATGGTTGCGATGATCGCCGCGTCGGCCGCGCTGACCCTGTCCGGCGCGCCCTTCATGGGCCCGATTGCCGCCTGCCGCGTGGGGTATGAGGATGGCGATTACATCCTGAACCCCGAAATGGACGACATGCACAAGCTGCGCGAGAATCCCGAACAGCGCCTCGACCTCGTCGTCGCCGGCACCAAGGACGCCGTGATGATGGTCGAATCCGAAGCCTATGAGCTCTCGGAAGAGGAAATGCTCGGCGCGGTCGAATTCGCCCATGAGCAGATCCAGCCCGTCATCGACCTGATCATCGATCTGGCCGAAGACGCCGCGAAAGAGCCCTTCGACTTCCAGGCACCGGATTACGCCGACCTTTATGCGGCTGTGAAAGCGGCTGGCGAAGAGCAGATGCGTTCGGCCTTTGCGATTTCCGACAAGCAGGAACGCACCACCGCTGTCGCCAATGCCCGCGAAGCGATCAAGGAGCAACTGACCGAAGAGCAACTCGGCGACGAGAACCTCGGCTCGGCGATGAAGAAGCTCGAAGCCTCGATCCTGCGCGGCGACGTCGTGAAGACTGGCAAGCGGATCGACGGGCGCAAGACCGACGAAATCCGCGACATCGTGGCGGAAACGGGCATCCTGCCCCGGACCCACGGCTCGGCCCTGTTCACCCGTGGCGAAACGCAGGGTCTGGTCATCACCACGCTGGGCACCGGCGACGACGAGCAGATGATCGACAGCCTGCAGGGCATGTATAAGTCGAACTTCCTGCTGCATTACAACTTCCCGCCCTACTCGGTTGGTGAAGTCGGTCGTTTCGGCCCCCCCGGACGTCGTGAAATCGGTCACGGCAAGCTGGCTTGGCGTGCGTTGCAGGCGGTTCTGCCCGCAGCCACCGATTTCCCTTACACGATCCGTGTCGTGTCCGAGATCACCGAATCCAACGGCTCTTCGTCGATGGCATCGGTCTGCGGCGGGTCCCTGTCGATGATGGACGCGGGCGTTCCGCTCAAGTCCGCCGTGGCCGGTGTGGCCATGGGCCTGATCATGGAAGACAACGGCGAATACGCCATTCTGTCCGACATTCTGGGTGACGAAGACCACCTTGGCGACATGGACTTCAAAGTGGCCGGCACCGAAAAGGGCATCACGTCCTTGCAGATGGACATCAAGATCGCAGGCATCACGCCCGAGATCATGCGCAAGGCGCTTGCGCAGGCCAAAGAAGGCCGGATGCACATCCTGGGTGAGATGAACAAGGCCATCTCGGGCGCGTCGGAATTCTCCGAACATGCGCCACGGATCGAAACCATGCAGGTTCCGACGGACAAAATCCGCGAAGTCATCGGCTCGGGCGGCAAGGTCATCCGCGAGATCGTGGAAGTCTCCGGCGCCAAGGTCGACATCAACGACGAAGGCGTCATCAAGATCGCATCGCCCAACGGTGACGCCATCAAGAAGGCCCACGACATGATCTGGTCCATCGTGGCCGAGCCTGAAGAAGGTCAGATCTACACCGGCACGGTCGTGAAGATCGTCGACTTCGGCGCTTTCGTGAATTTCTTCGGCAAGAAAGACGGCCTTGTGCACGTCAGCCAGATCGAGAACCGCCGCCTGAACCACCCGTCTGACGTTCTGAAGGAAGGTCAGGAAGTGAAGGTCAAGCTGCTGGGCTTCGACGATCGCGGCAAGGTGCGCCTGTCGATGAAAGTCGTCGATCAGGAAACCGGCGAAGAGATCAAGGACGAGAAAAAAGCGGACGCTTGATTTTTGATCCAGAGACAGGAAAGGCCCCGGTGGAAACGCCGGGGCCTTTTGTTTTTCGCCCCTCGCGGCAATGTCACACTGACCGCATCGTGAGTCGCGCGCGTCTTGCCGAACGCCGATGGCAGCGCATATAGAATGACGAAGGACGTATTCTGGGGAAGTTTTATGATTACACGACGCACATTTCTGGGCTCGGCCGCTGCCACGGCCGGCCTTGCTGCCACATCCGCCGCCACGACTGCTGCGGCGCAAACCTACCTCGTGCCCGAGCAGCAACTGCCGCGCGTGGTGCAGATCAACCGCGATTATGCCCCCGGTGAGCTGCACGTCGAGCCGGACGCTTTCAAGCTTTACTGGATGCTCGGCCCCGGTCTGGCGCTGGAATACGCGGTCGGGATCGGCCGCGCGGGCCTGTATGAAAGCGGTGATTTTCGCATCAAGGCCAAGAAGGAATGGCCCAGCTGGACGCCCACGCCCGATATGATCGCCCGCGATCCGGGGTCCTACAAGCGCTATGAGGATGGCATGGAAGGCGGCATCAACAACCCGCTGGGTGCCCGCGCGCTGTATCTGTTCCGCGGCAACCGCGACACCTTCCTGCGGATCCACGGCACCAATGCACCGCGCACCATCGGCACGGCCGTGTCCAACGGCTGCGTGCGCCTGCTCAACAGCCATATCACCGACCTTTACACCCGCGTGCCCATGAACTCGCGCGCAGTGCTGCACTGACGCCACCCGCCCGGATAAGGGTCAGGGAAAGGCCGTTCAGACCGACGTGGAACGGGGTTAAGGGAACTTAGCCCCGTTTTGCTTTGTTGTATCCACATACGACTGCTGCGTCGAAAGGATATGATATGTCACGTTTAACCCGCCGTTCCGTGCTCTCTGGCCTGGGGGCCAGCCTTGCCGCCCCTGCCCTCTCAACCGCTGCCACGGCTTCTGTCACCGGTGGCCCGCAACGGGTGCCGCTGCTGGGCGAGGTGCCCGCCGGTCAGCTTCACGTGGTCCCTGACGAATTCGCGCTTTATTGGACGCTGCCCAACCGTGAGGCGCTGCGCTATTCCGTGGGGATCGCCCCGCAAGAGCGTTGGGTGCCGGGGACCTATCGCATCAAACGCAAGGAAGAATGGCCCACCTGGACGCCGACCCCGGCGATGATCCGGCGCGAGCCTGAGAAGTATGAGCCCTACGCCGACGGGATGCCCGGCGGTCCGAACAACCCGCTGGGCGCGCGGGCGCTGTATCTTTATGACGGCGGGCGCGACACCTACTTGCGGATCCACGGCACGCCGGACCCCACCGGCATCGGGCGCCGCGTGTCCAACGGCTGCGTGCGCATGGTGAACGAGGATGCCATCGATCTTTATGAGCGAGTGCCGATGAATTCGGTCGTCGTGCTGCACGCCTGATCGCCCCCCCACCCGACATGCAAAAAGGCCCCGCCGATTGGTGGGGCCTTTCGCGTGTTGGAGCTGTGTTTCCGCGGCCTATTTACTGCGGCAGTTTCGCCATCCGCAGATAGGGCAGCTTGGTGTCGATGGCACCGAATTTCGCGACCGCATCCTCGTCCGAGACGGAGGTGGGGACGACCACGTCCTGCCCGACTTCCCAGTTTGCGGGCGTGGCGACACCCTCTTTCGCGGCGGTCTGCAAACCGTCGAGCGCGCGCAGGATCTCGGCGAAGTTGCGGCCCACGTTCATCGGATAGGTCATCGACAGTTTGAGCTGCTTGTCCGGCCCGATGATGAAGACCGAGCGCACGGTCGCGGAATCGTTGGGCGTGCGACCATCGGGCAGATAGGCCTCGGCGGGCAGCATGTCGAAAGCCTTCGCCATTTTCAGGTCGTCATCGGCGACGATGGCGAAATTCGCCTTGGCCCCGCCGACGGCTTCGATGTCGGTCTTCCACTTCTTGTGATCCTCGACCCCGTCCACGGAGACGCCCAGCACCTTGGTTCCGCGCTTCTCCCACTCCTCCGCGAGCTGTGCGACGGCGCCGAACTCGGTCGTGCAGACGGGGGTGAAATCCTTTGGATGGCTGAAGATGATCGCCCAGTTGTCGCCCACCCAGTCGTGCAGGCTGATCTCACCGTGGTCGGTCTCGACGGTCATGTCAGGGATCGTGTCGTTGATGCGCAAACCCATGTCGGCTCTCCTTCTTGTGCGTTGTCCCCATTCATATATGACTTGGCGACACACCTTACCACCCACTGCACCCTTTCAGAAAGGTTCGGCATGATCGAGAAACGCGACTTCTACATCAACGGCGCCTGGGTTGCCCCCGTCACGCCCCGTGATTTCAACGTGATCGACCCCTCGACGGAAGAGGTTTGCGCCGTGATTTCCCTTGGCGATCAGGCGGATACCGACGCGGCCGTGGCAGCGGCGAAAGCGGCGTTTGACGATTGGGCCTTTGTCGAGAAGTCCGAGAAGATGGCCCTGCTGCAGCGCCTGCTTGAGGTTTACAACGACCGGCAGGACGAGATGGCGAAGGCGATGTCGCTTGAGATGGGGGCGCCGATCTCTTTCGCGCGCGCCAATCAGGTCGGCGCAGGGTCCTGGCACTTGCAGGGGTTCATCAACGCCTTCGACAAGATGGAATTCGAGCGGGATTTCACCGCGACGGAGAAGACGCTGCTGGAACCCATCGGCGTTTGCGCGCTGATCACGCCGTGGAACTGGCCGATGAACCAGATCATGCTCAAGGTCGTGCCTGCGGTGGCCGTGGGCTGCACCACGGTGCTCAAACCTTCGGAAATCGCGCCCCTGTCCGGCCTGCTGTTCGCGGAGTTCATGGACGAGGCGGGCTTCCCCAAGGGCGTGTTCAATCTTGTGAACGGGGACGGGCCGGGCGTTGGCTCTCAGCTTTCGGCGCACGAGGACGTGGATATGGTCAGCTTCACCGGCTCGTCCCGCGCGGGCAAGCTGATCTCCAAGGCGGCGGCGGATACGCTCAAGCGGGTGTCGCTGGAGCTGGGCGGCAAGGGGGCCAACATCATCTTCAAAGAGGCGGGTGCGCAAGCGGTCAAGGACGGGGCCACGCACTGCTTCCAGAACTCGGGCCAGTCCTGCAACGCGCCCACGCGGATGTTGGTGGAAGCGCCCTTTTACGACGAAGCGGTCGAAATCGCGACACGGGTGGCGCAGGACACCAAAGTGGGCCCCGCCGCGCAGGAGGGCAAGCACATCGGACCGGTGGTGTCCGAGGTGCAGTTCGACAAGATCCAAGGGCTGATCGAGACCGGCATGGCCGAAGGGCGCCTGACCGCGGGCGGTCTGGGGCGGCCCGACGGGCTGAACCGGGGCTATTTCGTCAAACCGACGGTGATCGCCGATGTGACCAACGACATGACCATCGCGCAGGAAGAGGTGTTCGGCCCGGTGCTGTCGATCCTCAAGTTCGACACGGTGGACGAGGCCATCGCCATCGCCAACGACACGCCCTACGGGCTGACGAACTACGTGCAGACGCCCGACGATGAAAAGCGCCGCTATGTCGCGCGGCGGTTGCGGTCGGGCATGGTCGAGACGAACCGGCAGGACTTCGCGCAGGGCTCTCCCTTCGGCGGCTACAAGCAGTCGGGCAACGGGCGCGAGGGCGGTCTTTACGGGCTGGAGGAGTTCCTTGAGGTCAAGGCCGTCTCGGGCTGGTCTTCCTGATCCGGCGCGGATGACGACCACGGGCGGCAGGACCCCTGCCGCCTTTCGCTTTTCCCGATGCCCGATCCCCGATACTCATGTCCCATGCGCCCTGATTTCATCCCCACCACCACGCACAAACGCGACGAGTTCTCCGAGACCGTCTCGGGCCATCTCGAGGGCGCGCCCGAGCGCAAGCTGGTGCTGCGCAAGCTGGACGGGGTGCCGGTCTGGGCCAAGCCCATCGCCGCGTTTCTGGCCCGCAAAGAGGTGCGGTCCCTGCGGGTGGTGACGGGGATCACGGGCACGCCCGAGCTGATCCGGGTGGACGAGGAAGGCATCCTGCGGTCGTGGTCCGAGGGCATCCCCCTGAACCTTGCCAAGCCCGACGACGCCGCCTTTTACAAGGACGCCAAGCGCATCCTGCGCGAGATGCGGGCGCGCGGCGTGACGCACAACGATCTGGCCAAGCCGCAGAACTGGCTGCAGGCCCCGGACGGGCGCGCGGCGGTGATCGACTTCCAACTGGCGAGCGTGCATCGACGCCGCGGCAAGCTGTTCCGCCTGATGGGCTATGAGGATCTGCGCCATCTGGTGAAGCAGAAGGGGCGCTATGCGCGCCACCTTCTGACCCCGACCGAACGGCGCATGTTGCAACGCAAGTCCCTGCCCACGCGGATCTGGATGGCCACGGGCAAGAAGCTTTACAACGCAGTCACGCGGGGGCTGTTCAACTGGTCCGACAGCGAGGGCAGCGGCAACCGCATCGCGCAAGAGGGCGCGGCCATTCGCGCCGAACTCATGGCCCATGAGGGGGTGCGCGACGTGATCCTGTGCGCCTTTGCCCTGCCCGCCAAGGGCACCGGCATTTATGCTTTTGCAGAGACGGATCTGGACCCCAAGGCCCTGCGCGCGCTGGTGCCGGAAAGCCGTGTCGAGTTGATCCAGCCCGTGGCCACCCTGCCCCGCGCCGATCTGGCGGAACTTATCGCGATGAACCGCCTCGACGAGTTGGAGATCGTGCTGCAACGCGAGCCCGAATTGCGCGACACGGTGGCGCCCATCGTCGCCGGCCGGCTTAACCTGACCGACCGGCGGCTGGCGGGGATCTAACCCCTAGAATGGCGCCTTGGCGCGGAACCGCACGCCTTCACCCCCGTCGGGATGGCGCAGGCGCAGTTCTTCGGAATGCAGCATGAGGCGGGGATGATCCAGCGCCGCCCCCGTCGCATAAAAGGGATCGCCCAAAATCGGATGACCAAGGCTGAGCATATGCACCCGCAACTGGTGGCTGCGGCCGGTCTTGGGCATCAATCGCACGCGGCTTTCGTCACTGTTGCTGCGCAAAACGCGCCAATCGGTCTGCGCGGGCTTGCCCGTCTCGTGACAGACCTTCTGGCGGGGGCGGTTTTCCCAATCGACGATCAGGGGCAGATCAACGGTGCCTGTTTTCGGCTCTAGCTTGCCTGAAACGCGGGCGACATAGGTCTTTTTGGTCTGCCGCTTTTCGAACTGCAGCCCGATGTACCGCTGCGCATGGGGGGTCAGCGCGAAGACCATCACGCCGCTGGTGTCGCGATCCAGCCGGTGAATCAGCAGCGCGGTGGGAAAGGCGTCCTGCACCCGCGCCATCAGGCAATCGGCCAGATGCGGCCCCTTGCCGGGCACGGACAGCAGGCCCGAAGGCTTGTTCACGATGAGGATTTCGTGGTCCGAATGGATCACGTCAAGCGGGTCGGTCGGGGGCGAATAGACATCGGACATAGGCCGCGTCTTACGCCTTCCGCATTCCCCGCACCAGAGAGACCGTGTAGATCAGCAGCGCCGCCCAGATCAGCGGAAAGGCGATCATGCGCGCGCGGTCCAGCTCCTCGCCAAAGACAAAGACCGCCTGCGCTAGGATCATCGTCGGCGTGAGGTATTGCAGGATTGCGATGGTGCTCAGCTTGGTCAGCTTCGCGCCATTGGCATAGAACAGCAGCGGCACCGCCGTGATCAGCCCGCACCCTATCAGCAAAAGCGTGGTGGTGCCATCCAGAAGGAAGCTGCTTTGCCCCTGCAGGCTCAGCCATCCAAGGAAGGCGAGCGCGGGCACGGACAGGATCAGAACCTCAAGCAGGAAGCCCTGATTGGGGCCCACGGGCAGGGATTTCTTGAAATAGGCGTAAAGGCCCCAGGACACTGTCAGCCCCAGCGGGATCCACGGCGGGCGCGACGCATCGAGGAACAGGATCACCACCGCCAGCGCCGCCAGCCCCACGGCGACCAGTTGCGGTCGCGTCATTCGTTCGCCCAGCAGCACGGCGCCAAGGAACATCGAGAACAACGGGTTGATGTAATAGCCCAGCGCCCCGTCCGCCGCGCGGTCGGTGACGATGGCGAAAATATAGACGCCCCAGTTGATCGAGACGAGCACCGCCGTCACGCAAGCCATGATCAACATGCGCGGATTGCGCAAGGCGGGGCCGATGTCGCCGGTGCGCCCCATAGCGATCAGCACAATCCCGGCAATGGGCACGGACCAGATGACCCGGTGGGCGATCACTTCGAGCACGGGCACGTGGGTCAGCGCCTTGAGGTAAAGCGGCAGGAAGCCCCAGAGCACATAGGCTGACAGGGCGAAGATCAGCCCGCGGGGGGTGTCCTCATTGGCGATCACGGGTTTCGTGGTGGCGGGGGGTGGCGTTCTCATGCTGCCACTAGCGCACGGCGCAGCGGGAAAGGGAAGATGCCAGCCCCGCCTGCGTCATGACAAAACGCGATGCGGGGGATCACTTTGCGTTATGATCAGACCTTCACCCGTTCGGACTTGGGATCATACATCGGCTTGAGCGAGGCTTCGGCCCGCACCCGCGTGCCCATCACGTCGATCTCGTAGGTCGAGGCGAGGACCTCGGCCGCCGTCTCGCCCCGACATGGGACGTAGCCCAGCCCGATAGCGCCGCCCAACGTATGGCCATAGGCGCCCGAGGACAGGTAGCCCACGATCTCGCCGTCGCGCAGGATCGGCTCATTGTGATAGAGCAGCGGCTCAGGATCGGTGAGCCGGAATTGCAGCAGACGGCTGTCGAGGCCGGCTTCCTGCTTGGCGAGGACCGCGGCGCGGCCGATGAAGTCGGGCTTGTCCTTCTTGACCGCAAAACCAAGGCCCGCTTCGAGCACGTGATCTTCGCAGGTGATGTCATGGCCGAAATGCCGAAAGCCCTTTTCGATGCGGCAGGTGTCCATCATGTGCATCCCGCAAAGCTTGAGCCCGTGATCCTGCCCCGCCTCGTGCAAGGTCTCGAACACATGGGCGGCCTGATCGGCGGAGACGTACACCTCCCACCCCAGTTCGCCCACATAAGTGACGCGATGGACACGGGCGCGGCCCATGCCGATCTCGATCTCTTGCGCGGTGCCGAAGGGGTTGGTGGTGTTGCTGAAATCCGCCGGCGAGACGGCCTGCAACAGGTTGCGGCTGTTCGGCCCCATAACGGCGAGCACGCCCTCACCGGCGGTGACGTCTGTGATCACAACGTCGAAATCGCCGCGATGCCGCTCCATCCATGTCTGGTCCGCCAGCCGCGTGGCGGCGGGGGTGACCACCAGATAGGCCTGTTCCGACAGGCGGGTGACAGTCACATCAGACTCTATTCCACCACGATCGTTCAGAAACTGGGTATAGACAATCTTGCCCACGGGCACCGAGAAGTTGCCGCCGCCGACGTAGTTCAGGAACCTTTCCGCGTCGCGGCCTTCGACCCTGATCTTACCGAAAGAGGACATGTCATACAGGCCGACAGCCTCACGCACCGCCCTGTGCTCGGCGGCGACGTTGTCGAAGAAATTCTGCCGCTTCCACGAATAAGAATACTCCGGCGTCTGGCCTTCGGTGGCGAACCAGTTCGCACGCTCCCACCCCGCAAGCTCGCCCATCACGGCGCCCTGCTCCAGCAGATGCCGATGGAACGGGGTGCGGCGGATGCCGCGGGCGGTGGCTTTCTGACGGAAGGGGAAGTGATCGGCATAGAGCAGACCCAGCGTTTCAGAAGCGCGGGCCTTCAGATAGGCCTTGTTGCCCTGAAACGGCTGCATCCGGCTGATGTCCACGTCGCCCAGATCGAAGGGCTTTTCGCCGGTGTCCATCCACTCCGCCAGCGCCATGCCTGCGCCGCCCGCCGACTGGATGCCGATGGAGTTGAAGCCCGCCGCGACCCAGACGTTGTCCATCTCGGGGCAGAGCCCAAGGTGATAGGCATCGTCGGGGGTGAAACTTTCCGGCCCGTTGAAGAACGTGTGAATCCCCGCGTCCGCCAACATCGGCAACCGTTCGACGGCCTTTTCGAGGATCGGCTCGAAATGGTCGAAATCCTCGGGCAGTTGGTCGAATTCGAAGTCTTCGGGGATCGGGCCCCAGGGCTTCGAGACAGGCTCGAACGCGCCCAGAAGCATCTTGCCCGCGTCCTCTTTGTAATAGGCGCACTCATCCGGCACGCGCAGGACGGGCTGCTGCGTCAGGCCCGGGATGGCTTCCGTCACGATGTAGAAGTGTTCGCAGGCCTGCAGCGGCACGTTGGTGCTCAGCATCTGGCCCACCTCGCGCCCCCACATGCCCGCGCAGTTCACGACGTGGTCGCAGGCGATGGTGCCCTGTTCGCCAGTCGCATCCTGCCAATGGACGCCGGTGATCCGCCGCCCGTCGCGCTGCACGCCGGTGGCTTTCACCCGCTCTTTGATCACCGCGCCCCGTTGCCGCGCGCCCTTGGCCAGCGCCAGCGCGATGTTTGCGGGGTCGCCTTGTCCGTCACGGGGCAGATAGACGCCGCCGGTCACCCCGTCGATGTTGAGGTGTTCGTAGCGCTGCTTGACCTCCGCCGGGCTGATCTCTTCAACCTCGACGCCGAAGGCGCGGGCCATGGCGGCTTGGCGGTAGATTTCTTCGCGGCGTTCCTCGGTCAAAGCAACCGTGATCGAACCGCAGCGTTTGAAGCCCGTCGCGACGCCGGTTTCGGTCTCTAACCCGCCGTAAAGCTCTTGGCTGTATTTGGCGAGGCGCGTCATGTTCTGGGTCGCACGAAGCTGCGCGATCAGTCCAGCCGCGTGCCATGTGGTGCCGCTGGTGAGCTGTTTGCGCTCGAGCAGGACCACGTCGCGCCAGCCCTGTTTGGTCAGATGATAGGCGACCGAGCAGCCGATGACGCCGCCGCCGATGATGACCACGCGGGCCTGTTTGGGAAGATCAGCCATGACGGCCTCCTAGACGATTGCATGACCCGCCGCCCGCAGGCGGTCGGCGATTTCGGCGATATGGGCGGGGCTGACCTCGCAGCAGCCGCCGATGATCGTCGCCCCGTGGTCGACCCATGCCATCGCGTGATCGGCGAACAGCGCGGGCGTGAAATCCCGGCGTTTCGACAGGGCGTCGACGGTGGGCCGGTCCTTGAGGAAATCCTCGGTGATCTGCTCGAACCCGTTGGGATAGGCGCCATAGGGCTTGCCGCTGGTCGCCAGCACATCCAGAGCCGCCGGGATCGCCTCGGGGGCAGAGCAATTCACCAGCACCGCCTGCGCGCTCTCTGCCGCTGCGACCGCCTCGGCCAGTGGTTCACCCGAGCGCAGTTTGCTGCCGTCCCGGTCCGAGACGGAAAAGCCGATCCAGACCGGTTTTCCCGTGGTCCGCGCCCCTTCGAGGATCGCGCGGGTCTGGGCCAGCGAGACGACCGTCTCACACAAAAGCAAATCGACCGGCGGGGCGAGGATCTGCGCCACCTCGGCGAACTTTTCCACCGCTTCTGCGTGATCGGGCATCACGTCGGTGCGGTAGCTGGCGACGAGCGGGCCGATGGACCCGGCGATGCGCGGCGCGCCGGAAGCCTGCGCGGCGTCGAGGGCCAGCTGGTGCAAATCCTCGAACCGGTCCGCCAACCCGGTTCCGGGGAGGCGGTCGCGGTGGATGGCATAGGTGTTGGTGGTGGCCACGGTGGCCCCGGCGCGGGTGAAATCGCGGTGCACCTGCGTCACAAGACCGGGGTGGTCGAGCATGACCTGCGTGGACCAGAGCGGCGTCGGCCGGTCGCCCGCGCGGTGCACCAGTTCCTGCCCCATGCCACCATCAAGAAGCGTGATCTGTGCCATGGTTTAAGCCCTGATCCGATCGTTTTTCGGGTCCCACATGGGCTGGTCGGGCTGGGCCGTGGCGGTGTGGCGCTTGCCATAGACATCGACCTCGAACTGGGTGCCGGGCGCAAGCAGGTCGGCCCGGACCATGCCCAAAGCGATGCATTTGCCGGTCCGATAGCCCATGGCGCAAGACGTCACCTCGCCCACGATCTCATCCCCGTGCCAGATGGGCGCCATATAGGGTGCGTCCTGTTCGCCCGGCTCGATCTCAAGCGTCACGAAGCCCTTTTTGCGCCCCCGTTGCGCCTCGGCTTGCAGCGCGGCCTTGCCGGGGTAGTCCTGCGGCTTGTCGAGTTTCACAAAGCGGTCCAACCCGCCTTCGAGCAAGGTGTAATCGGTGGACAGGTCGCCCTTCCACGCGCGGTAGCCCTTTTCGATCCGCATGGAGTTGAGGGCATACATGCCAAAGGGGGTGACTCCGGCATCGGCCAAAGCGTCCCAGATCGCGGGCATCGCGTCCGGGGCGGCGTGAATTTCCCAGCCCAACTCGCCTGCGAAGGAGACGCGGATCAGTGCGGCCTCTTGCCCTGCGACGGTGCCGTTGAGGCTGACCGAGAGCCACGGCTGGCTCAGGTCATGCCCGTCGACCAAGGGCGCGAGGATGTCGCGGGATTTCGGGCCGGTGACGAGCAGACACTCCACTTCATCCGTGTGGTCCGTGACGGTGATCCCCTCGGGCACCTGACGCGAGAAAATCTCACGGTCGTGCCACTGGGCGGTCGCGGCGGTGATCAGGCCCACCTCGTCATCGCCATGCACCATGACCGAGGTTTCGGTGAGGATGCGGCCACGGCTGTCGGGGAAATAGGCGAGGCTGACACGGCCCGGCGCGGGCAAGCGCGAAGCGGTGAGGCTGTCGACGAAATCCTTCGCGCCCGGTCCTTCGATCTTGATGCGCGAAAATCCGGTGATCGGCAGCATGCCGCAGCCATTCGTCACGGCCTCAACCTCGCGTTCGATCGCGGCCTCCCACGGGCCGTTGCGGTCCCATGTCTGGGTGGCCGCTTCCGAGGTATCCTCACCCTCCCGCGCGAACCAGTTCGCCCGTTCCCAGCCGTTGTAAGCGCCGAACTGGGCACCGGCGTCGACGAGGCGGCTATGCAGTGTCGAGTGTTTCTTGTCGCGCCCCTCGGGCCATTCGTGGTGCGGGAAGTGCATGGCGTATTCGTGGCCGTAGGTCTCTTTCCCCTTGGCGACGCAATAGGCGTGGTCGGTGTAATCGGTGTAGCGGCGCGGATCGACCGCCCACATGTCCCACTCGGTGCCACCATCGACGATCCATTCGGCCATGACCTTGCCCGCGCCGCCGCCCTGGGCGATGCCGAAGGTGAAGACGCAATTCTCGAAGGCGTTCTTCACGCCGGGCATGGGGCCGATCAGCGGCAACCCGTCGGGCGCGTAGGGGATCGGGCCGTTGATGATGCGGCTGATGCCCGCGCTGGCGGCGAGGGGCACGCGCTCCATGCTGTCGGCGACGATGTCCTCGATCCGCTCAAGGTCGTCGGACCAGAGCTGGAACGAGAAATCCTCGGGGATGGCGTCGCCGCTTTCGTCCCACTCGGCTTTGCAGTTCGGCTCGTAAGGGCCGATGTTGAAGCCGTGCTTTTCCTGCCGGAAGTAATAGGACACGTCCACGTCGCGGATCAGGGGCAGCTTGCCGCCGGTCTCTTTCGACCATGCCTCGATCTCGGGAATCTCGTCGGTCAGGACGTATTGGTGGCTCATCACCATCATCGGCACGGTGCGCCCGCCGTAGGGCTTGAACCACTCCCCCACCCTTTGCGCGTAATACCCGGCGGCGTTCACCACGTAGTCACAGGCGATGTCGCCCTTGTCGGTGTGGACGATCCATGTGTCGTCGTCTTGCTGGGTCACGCCGGTGGCCGGGCAGAACCGCAAGATTTGCGCGCCCATCTCGCGCGCGCCCTTGGCCAGCGCTTGTGTGACCTGCGCGGGGTCGATGTCACCGTCGCTGGGGTCATAGAGCACCCCGGCGAGGTCGTGGGTCTCAAGAAACGGATACATCTCTTTCGCCTCATCGGGCGTCATCATCTTCATGTCGATGCCCTGATAGCGGCCCATGGCGCAGGCGCGCTCGAACTCCTGCACGCGCTCTTGGCTGTGCGCCAGCCGGAGCGAGCCGGTCTGGTGGTAGTTCATCGGATAATCGACCTCATCCCCCAGCCGCGCGTAAAGCTCGGTCGAATAGCGCTGCATGTTCATGATCGCCCATGAGGTCGAAAACGTCGGCACGTTGCCCGCGGCGTGCCATGTGGACCCGGCGGTGAGTTCGTTCTTTTCCAGCAGAACGCAGTCGGTCCAACCCTTCTTGGCAAGGTGATACAGGGTCGAGGTGCCGACGACACCGCCGCCGATGATGACCACGCGGGCCTGTGTGGGGAAATCTGCCATGATCAACGGTCCTTTCGGTTGGCGCGGGCGGTGCCGCGCATCAATAGACGGGGGGCGCGATCACCCAGATCGCGACGCAGGGTGTGGAATGGGGGTTGTGCCAGCGGTAGGCCTCTCCCCGGATGCGAAAACTGTCGCCTTTGGTGAGCTCATAGCGGGTGCCCGCGATCCAGAGGTGCAGGCGACCCGAAACGATATAGCCCAGCTCTTGCGTGGGGCGGACGACCTCTTCGGTCAGCGCGGCGCCGGGTTCGAAGGTGGAATGCACCACCTCGAAGTCGTCGGTCAGGTCGGGCGAGAGGAGTTCCTCGATCAGCCCGTCGGTGCGGCATCCGATGGGGCGGCGGGCATCGGCGCGCACGATCAGCCCCTGTTCATGCTCCGGCGCGACCGAGCGGAACAGGCTCGACACAGACACGTCGAAGGCTTTTGCCATCTGCCGCAGATCGGTGATCGAGGGTTCGGATTTGTCGCGCTCAACCTGACTGAGCCAGCCCACCGACCGGCCCAGCACCTCGCCCAGCTCGACCAGCGTCATCCCGCGCGCCTTGCGCAGCGCGCGAATGTCGGCCCCCAGCGTGCGGGTTTCCGGTGAATTGTTGTGAATCACGTGTCGCGACCTCCCTCACGGGAAATCTGTGGCACAGGCTCGTGAAATTACAAAGCATAATTTCACGCCGCAGCGCAGCGGAGATCAGCGGGCAAAAACCTCGGACAGGATCGCGGTCAGGGCCGTGGCGTCGTCTTGCGTGAACGCGTCGGGCTGGTTGCTGTCGATGTCGAAGACGGCGATCACCTCGCCGCGCGCGTCGAACACCGGCAGGACAAGCTCGGACCGGGTGGAAGAGGCGCAGGCGATGTGCCCCTCGAACGCGTCCACATCGGGCACCAGTTGCACCTGCCCCGTGCGCGCCGCCGCCCCGCAAACCCCGCGCGAGAACGGGATTTGCAAACAGCCGTGCCCGCCCTGATAGGGGCCGATCTTGAGCAATTCGGGCGCGGTGACACGGTAGAAGCCGGTCCAGTCGAAACGCGCGTCGGAATGATGCACCTCGCAGGCGACCGTCGCCATGAGCGCGATGGTGTCGTCTTCGCCTTCGGTCAGGCTGCGGATGGTTTTGGACAAAAGATCATAATTGGGCACTGTTCGACCTCCGGGTGGCTGGTCCCTGCCCCATGCACCGAACCGCGCCGGGATTCGAGGCTTTTTCACAATCGTGCCGCAAATTCTCCGCACCCGGGGCGCAATCACAGGGCATAAGCGCGCTGTAGCTGCAAAAGCTCACCCCGGCGTTGCGCGTAACAGCCCCCACCCAGTGCGCGACGTCGGGGACGGTGGCCGCGCCACCTTTAACCCCCCGAGAAGAATGTTAGGGTTCGCTGAAACACTCGGAGGTTCCATGCGTGATTTTCAATCCCCCGGCCGTTCGGCCGTGTTTGCCGACAATGGCATCTGCGCCACGTCGCACCCCTTGGCCGCCAAGGTCGCGGTGCAGATGCTCGAAGCCGGTGGCAACGCCATGGATGCGGCAATCGCTGGCGCGATCCTGTTGGGGATCTGCGAGCCGCAGTCCACCGGCATCGGCGGCGATGCCTTCTGCCTGTTCAACCTGCCCGGCTCGGACGAGGTGTTGGCGCTGAATGCCTCGGGGCGCGCACCTGCCGGGCTGGATGCCGCGCGGCTGCGGGGGGAGGGCCTGAACGCGGTGCCGCTGGCCTCACCCCATGCGATCACGATGCCGGGGGCGATGGACGGCTTTTTGCAGCTGTCAAAGGATCACGGCAAGCTGGGGATGAAGGCGCTGCTGGCCCCGTCGATCTATTACGCCGAAGCAGGCGTGCCCGTCGCGCCGCGCGTGGCCTTCGATTATGCGCAGTCCCACGGCACGTTGCAGGGCGCCGGGCGCAAACATTACCTCGCGCAGGGCAAGCCGCTGATTGTCGGGCAGAAATTCCGCGCGCCGGGTCAGGCCGAGGTGCTGCGCCGCGTGGCGACTGAGGGGCGCGCGGGCTTCTATGAAGGGGAGGTCGCCGAGGATATGCTGGCCGCGCTGCAGGCGGCGGGCGGCACGCATACGCTGGACGATTTCGCCGCCGTGCGCGCTGATTACACCACGCCGATCTCGGGCACCTACAAGGGAATCGAACTGGTCGAGCATCCGCCGAACGGACAGGGCGCCACGGCGATCCTGATGCTCAACATCCTGAAACATTTCGATATTGCCGGGCTCGACCCCCTGGGCGCCAAACGTGCGCACCTTGAGGCCGAGGCCGCGAAGCTGGCCTATGACACGCGCAACCGCCTGTTGTCGGACCCCGATCATTGCGCCCGGCTGGACCACATGCTCAGCGCGCAGACGGCGGAAAAGCTGGCCGGGCTGATCGATCCGGCCAAGGCGCTGGACCCGACACTGCCGGGGGCCGAGGCCGTCCACAAGGACACGGTCTATATCACCGTGGTCGACCGCGACCGCATGTGCGTGTCGCTGATCTATTCGATCTTCCATTCCTTCGGGTCGGGCCTAGCGTCGGACAAGTTCGGCATCCTGTTCCAGAACCGGGGCGCGGGATTCACGCTGGAAGAGGGGCACCCGAACGAAGCCGGCGGCGGCAAGCGGTCGATGCACACGATCATTCCGGGGATGGTGAAACGTGACGGCAAGGTCGAGATGCCCTTCGGCGTGATGGGCGGGGCCTATCAACCCTGCGGCCATGCGCGGGTGCTGACCAATATGGAGTGTTTCGGCATGGACCCGCAAAGCGCCATCGACGCGCCGCGCAGCTTTGCCGAGGGCGCAACGTTCGACATCGAAAGCGGATATGCAGACGCGGTCGTGCAGGAGCTGGCGGACATGGGCCACAAGGTCACCCGCGCCGAGGCCCCCATCGGCGGGGCGCAGGCGATCCGTCTGCGCGCGGATGGCACGCTGGAAGGGGCGTCCGACCCGCGCAAGGACGGCATCGCGCTGGGGTATTAGGGATGGAGCATCGCGCCATACTCAAACGCCTTGCCCGCACCGGCGGGCTGGCCTGCATGTTCGCGGGCGCCATCCTGTGCGGGCAGGCGGTGCTTGATGCGTTAAACGGCAGGCCGGACGCGACGTTGCACGTGGCGCTTTACGGGGCGCTGCTCAGCTTCGGCGGTATGGTGTTTCTGTGGGGGCGCAGGGCCTAAGACAGCGCGGTCCGAGGCGTCAGTTCAGCTGGAAGTGCAGCGGATACTGGCCATCCTCGAACGGGCCGAACAGATCGTCCAGATCGGGGTGATCGACAGGCTCGCCCGAGTAATCGGCCACAAGGTTCTGCTCGGACACATAGGCCACGTAGTAGGATTGGTCGTTCTCGGCCAGAAGGTGATAGAACGGCTGGTCCTTCTGGGGCCGCGCCTCTTCCGGGATCGCCTCATACCATTCTTCGGTATTGGCGAACATGGCGTCCACGTCGAAGACCACGCCGCGGAAGGGATGCTTCCGGTGGCGGACCACTTGACCCAGATGATATTTCGCGCGTGTTTTCAACATAGTTTTTCAGCCCTCGGGTTCCCTACTAAACATTTGCGAAGGCCCGAGTCCATGCGACGGGGGCACATTTTACGGAAACAGACTGTGCAACGGCGCCGCTTCGCCCAAGAGGTGCCCATGCAGCACGTGGCACCGGATCGCAAGCGGGTTTGCCCCGCCACGCGGCGATCAGCGTTTTATTGCCTTCGACGCACGCGGACGGCGGTGGGCTTGCGAAGATCGGTTTCCAGAACCGGCGTTTGTCGCTAAACTGACCGCAATAAAACCAATAAATCGAGCGAGGGGCAGATGAAAAACATCTTTCGCGTGGGCATTGTTCTTTTGATCCTCGGGAGCTGTAGCGCCCGTGAGGGAACGGCGCCGCGCAATCTGGACAACGCCTGCGAGATCCTGACCGAGCGGCCACACTACGCCCGCGCGTTCAAGAAAGCCGAACGGACGTGGGGCGTGCAGACCCATGTGCTGATGGCGATGATCTATCAGGAGAGCAAATTCATATCCGACAACCGCCCCCCCCACGTCTATGCGCTGGGGGTGATTCCCACGGGGCGGCAGTCGTCTGCGCTGGGCTACAGTCAGGCGCTTGACGGCACCTGGGCGGAATATGTCGAACAGCGCGGCGGACGGCGGGCCGATCGCACGGACATCGACGATGCCACCGATTTCATGGGCTGGTATATGACCGCAACGGTGCGTGAAAACGGCATTCCGATGAACGACACCTATAACCAGTATCTCGCCTATCACGACGGGCGCACGGGCTGGCGGCGGGGCACCTATCGCGCGAAGCCGTGGCTGGTGCGGATCGCGGGCGAAGTGCGTGATCGGGCGGTGCTGTATGACGCGCAGCTGCGCACCTGCCGCGCGTTTCGCTGAATAGGTGAGCCGCCAAAAAAAAGCGCGCCCTGAACAGGGGCGCGCTTTGTTTGTGACGGCACGGTGGGCGGGGGACTAGTTGCCCCAGTTCCGCATCTCGCGTTGGATATTGAACAGGATGTCCGGCACGTTTCCGTCTTTCGTCAGATCCCCCAGAATCACTGTGGTTTTCTGGCCTGTCTCATCGGTGACGATCCACTGGCGCAGCTCGGCGGGGCTGCTGGTGAAAACCATCTGGATATTCCCATATTGCGGGCGCTGCGGGTCCTGCGCGGTCACGGTTGTCGTGGTGCCGTCGCTGGTGTGGCCGGTGACCATGTTCGCGCGGGTCAGATCGATGTTGCTTTGCAGGATGATCGACAAGGGCGTCTGGTTCAGGGGATAGCGGTCCGGCCCGGTGTTCGAACGTGGATCGAAGATCGCCACCTGCCCGCCACCGGCGACGACAAGGGATTGTTCCGGCGGGTTGTATTCGAACCGCACGCGGTTGGGCCGCTTGATATAGACCGTCCCGGTCGAGATTGTGCCGTCGGGGTTGACCTGCGTGAACTCACCTTCGGCGCTGGTGAACGAGTTGAGGTAATTCGAGACCTCGCCCAGCGACAACTGCTGTGCAAAGGATGGCGACGCTGCAGCCCCCGCCAGCGCGAGGGGGACAGCCATAAGGCAAAGCCTGCGTGTGATCTTGTTCATATCTCATACCTAGTTTGGGTCCGGGCGCTTTGCACCCTTGCATGGGTTTTATATGGGGCGGGCGGGGCCGCTAGGCGATATCACGCGCACGGCTATTCTCTATCACTTTGATATTGAACGTCAATTTACGCCTTCTCGATGGCACCTCGGGTTGGTGCCGCACGGGATTTCCTGTCAAACCGCTTCTCAGGAAAGGGCGACACTGCGCCCCGCACCGGGGAACTTCGCACGGCGCCGCGTGTTTCCTGTTCACACCCGCAAGGAGAGCACTATGCCCGGCACCGATGACCTTCTGGACGATCTGCAAACCCTCGCGCAAGGGCAGGAGACGGTGCGGGTCGAGGAGATCATCGACCGGATCGGCAACCGTGGCCACGGGCCGCTGTTCTTCATCGCCGCGCTGCTGGTGCTCTCGCCCCTTGGGGGCATCCCGACCTTGCCGACCATCGTGGCCGTGATCATCATCCTGATCGCCGCTCAGATGCTTTGGGGCGGTGACGGGCTTTGGGTGCCGGGGTTTCTGGGCAACCGCTCGGTTGAGGCGGACCGCGTCGAGACGGCTGTGGAAAAGATGCACCCTGTTGCAGAAAAACTGGATCACATCCTCAAACGGCGACTGCAAAAACTGATCAGCAAACCCGCGCAACGGGCCGCCGCGGTGGTGGTGATCCTGATGGCGCTGACGGTGCCCTTTCTTGAGGTGGTGCCCTTCGCCGCCGCCCTGCCGATGGCGGCGATTGCGCTGATCGGCATCGCGCTGACCGTGCGGGACGGGCTGGTGATGCTGATCGCCCTGATCACCGCCGGCGTGGCGGTGATCAGCGGGCTGATGTGGCTGATCTAGTTTGCCTCGGGGATGAGGATTTCGCGCTTGCCCACGTGGTTCGCGGCTGACACGACGCCTTCGTCCTCCATCTGCTCGACCAGACGCGCGGCTTTGTTGTAGCCGATCGCCAACTTGCGCTGGATGTAGCTGGTGGAACACTTGCGGTCCTTGGCGACGATGGCGACGGCGGTGTCGTAGAGCGCGTCCTCTCCGTCGGTGTTGCCGCCCAGACCCAGCACGGCGTCGATGTTGCTTTCCTTCTCCTCCGAGGGGCCGTCGATCACCCCGGACATATACTCCGGCGGGCCGAATGCCTTGAGGTAGTTGACGATTTCCTCAACCTCCTCATCGGAACAGAACGGCCCGTGGACGCGGGTGATGCGCGAACCGCCGGCCATGTAGAGCATGTCGCCCATGCCCAAAAGCTGCTCTGCGCCCATCTCGCCCAGGATCGTTCGGCTGTCGATCTTCGAGGTGACCTGGAAGGAAATCCGCGTCGGGAAGTTGGCCTTGATCGTGCCGGTGATGACATCGACCGAGGGGCGCTGCGTCGCCATGATCAGGTGGATACCCGACGCCCGCGCCATCTGCGCCAAACGCTGGATGCAGGCCTCGATCTCTTTGCCTGCGACCATCATCAGGTCAGCCATCTCGTCAACAATGACGACGATATAGGGCATTTTCTCGGGCTGCATCTCTTCGGTCTCGAACACCGGCTCGCCGGTGTCGTCGTCAAAGCCAGTCTGCACCGTGCGGCTGAACATCTCACCTTTGGCCAAGGCATCCGCCACGCGGCCATTGTAGCCGTCGATGTTGCGCACGCCCATCTTGGACATCTTGCGATAACGCTCTTCCATCTCGCCCACGACCCACTTCAGCGCCACGACCGCCTTTTTCGGGTCGGTCACAACGGGCGACAACAGGTGCGGGATGCCGTCATAAACGCTGAGTTCCAGCATCTTCGGGTCGATCATGATCATCCGGCATTCGTCGGGCGTCAGCTTGTACAGCAGGCTGAGGATCATCGTGTTGATCGCCACCGACTTACCCGAGCCGGTGGTCCCGGCGATCAGCAGGTGGGGCATCTTGGCAAGGTTGGCGATGATCGGCTCACCGCCGATGTCCTTGCCCAGCGCCAGTGGCAGCTTCATGCTGCTGTCGCCGAAGTCGCGCGCGCTAAGCATTTCGCGCAGCACCACCATTTCGCGATTCTCGTTGGGCAGCTCAATCCCGATCACGCTGCGGCCCGGGACCGTCGAAACACGGGCGGACAGCGCCGACATCGAACGCGCGATGTCATCGGCCAAGCCGATCACGCGGCTGGCCTTGAGACCGGGGGCGGGCTCAAGCTCATACATGGTGACAACGGGGCCGGGGCGGACGCTGACGATGTCGCCCTTGACGCCGTAATCATCGAGCACGTTTTCCAGCATGCGCGCGTTCTCTTCCAGCGCTTCATCGCTGAGCACATGGCGCGTCACGCTGTCGGGCGAGGTCAGCAGGTTCAGCGGCGGCATCTCGTAGTCGGACTGCTGGCTGTCGTCGAACTTGAGCGGCGGCTGGGCCTCGGCCTGCGCCTGTTTGGAGGGCTGCACCACGCGGCGGGGCGGGTGCTGCACGACGGACTTCGCCTCGGGCACGGGGCTGGCGCTTGGCATGTAGGTCGCGGCCGGTGCGGGGGCCTCGACCGGGGCGGCGGGCTCGGGCCTGGGCGCGGCGGCGCGTTCTGCGGCCTCGGCCAGCGGCTCTCCGACGTTGTCGAGCGCGGCTTTCTGTTCGGCGTTCAGCACCAGCGGGCGCGGGCCGGTCGGTTTGACGACAGGGGGCTCCACGCGGCCCATCTGCGCCTCTCTCCGGCTGGCGATGGCGGCGGAGACGGCGGGGTTCACGCCGGGTTTCGGGGCGACCTGCACCTCGGGCGGCTGGCCGGAGCGGCTGCGCACCACCGAGGCGATCCGCGCGCTGATGCGGTCACTGTCGGCCTCGGGCACCTCATGCTCAAGCGGGGCTTCGTCCACCAGCTCGGGCGCGGGCATCGCTTCGGACCGCTTGAGGAGCGAGGCGAAGAGTCCGGGCTTGGCCTCGGGCTCCGCTGGGCGCGCGGGCGCGGTGAGTGGGGCGGATGCCATGTGGGTCGGAGCCGCAGGTGCGGCCATCGGCGGCTCGTAGGGGTCGTCGCCATCGATCGGGTCGAAATCCTCATACCGCGTGGGCATCGCGGGGTTGGCGCGGACCACGGCGGCCACACGGGCTTGTTCATCTGCGGGGGTCGGTGCGGGCACCGCACGGGCGGCGGCGCGTTCGGCGTCACGCTCGCCCGCATAGGCGGCGCGCTCCTGCCGGGAGATTTCGCGCCGTTCCTGAACCCGGGCCCCCAGCGACTGCGCCGCTTTGTAAGAGGTCGAGGCCGTCATCCCCAGCACCTTGAGCACGCCCGCATAGGCCACGATCAGCCCCACCAGCAGGAACCGCCAAAGCTTGCGCACCTCATACATGGTGAAGCCCAGCGTGAAGCCCATGAAGGCCAGAACGCCGACGCCCATGAACAGGGACATCAGCTTGACGCTGAAGGTCGTGCCGAAGGGCAGAACGGTCAAAAGGATGCTCAGCACCATGTCGCCGAAATGCCCGCCCAGCCCGAAGCTTTCGTCCCAGCCAGCGCCGGGCGACAGGGTGGCGGCATAGATCGCGGTGGCGGCAATGGCGATGGGGGCGAAGATCACCCGGCCCAACGCGCGTTCCTGACCCCGGTGGAAGGTGAACCGAAGACCCCAGCCCACCAGCACCAGCGGCGCCATCCATGAGGCGTAGCCGACGATCATGAACAGCGCCGCCGCGAACGACGCCCCGGGGCGGCCCAGCCAGTTCTGCACCGGCGCGTCGGTGGCCGACATGAAGTTCGGATCATCGGGCGCATAGGACCACAGCATCATCGCGACCATAAGACCCGCCAGAACCAGTGCGATTCCCACCAGTTCGCGACCGCGCTTTTCGATGGCGGCCTGCGTGGTGCTGTCCAGAAGCGGATCGCGCTGACGGGATTGATATGATGCCATGTGCCTGTTCCTCACGTGTACAAACAGTCGCGGATCAGGGTCAGACCGCGCTGCGTTTCTTCTTTTGGGGCGACCAGTGCCACCCGGATATAGCCTGCGCCGGGGTCGCCTGCGGGGTCCGGCCGGCTGAGATACGCACCGGGCAGCACCCGCACGCCGGTGTCCTGCCACAGCCGCAGGGCGGCCTGTTCGCCGTCCGCCACCGGAAGCCACAGGAAAAAGCCCGCGTCGGGCGAGCTGTAGCCCTCGACGCCGGCGAAAATCTCGTCCGCAAGGTCGAACTTCGCACGATAGAGGGCGCGATTCTCGACCACATGCGCCTCATCCGACCAGACCCGTTCGGCCACCCGTTGCAGGGGCATCGGAAGGGGTGCACCGGAATAGGCGCGCAACTGGCGCATCTCGGCCACGTTTTTCGGCCCACTGGCGACAAAGCCCGCCCGCAGCCCCGGCAGGTTCGAGCGTTTCGACAGGGAATGGAAAGCCACGACCCGCTCGGGGTCGCATCCGGTGTCGGCCACGGCTTCAAGCACGCCCATGGGCGGCGTGTCGCGGTAGATCTCGGAATAGCATTCATCCGCGAAGATCTTGAAATCGTATTTTTCGGCCAGCGCGATCAGATCGGCCCAATAGGTGCGGTCCGCGACAGACCCCTGCGGGTTCGCGGGGCTGCAGATATAGGCGATGGTGGTTCGCTTGAGCACGTCCTCGGGCAGGCTGGCGTAGTCGGGCAGATGGCCCGTGGCGGCGGTGGCGGGCACCAGCACCGGTTCGGCATTCACCGACAGGGCGGCGATCGCATAGACCTGATAGAAGGGGTTGGGCAGCAGGACCACCGGCTTTTGGCCGTACTTGGTCTCGGGCGACAGCGCCATGGCCGCGTTGTAAAGCCCTTCGCGGGTGCCGTTCAGCGCCATGATCCGATCCGGCGTCACATCAACGGCATAGCGGCGCGAAATCCAGCCGCAGATCGCGGCCAGAAGCTCGGGCGAGCCTTCGTTGGTGGGGTATCTGGCGAATTCGTCGACGGCACCTGCCAGAACCTCGCCGACGAAGGCGGGAAACGGGTGGCGCGGCTCACCGATTGTCATGTTGATCGGTTCGGCGCCCGGTTCATGGACGTCGAGTAGGGCGCGCAAGCGCGGCCACGCATAGGCCGGTAGGTTCGAAAACCGCTCGGGGTACGTCATCACTGCCTCAAGGTTGCGACCTCATTGCCGGGTCGCTTTCATTCAAAATAGCCCGACGGGGTCTGGGCTGTCCAGAAAAAGGACACGATGCCCGCCACCTGTGTGGCTTTTCGGCAAGGGACGGATTTTCGGCGGTTTTTTCCGTGAACCGAAACGCCCGACGGTCAGCGCAGGACCTGTTCAACCGCCGCGCCGATCCGCAAGGCGCGTTCCTCGGTTTGCGGCGGCGTGTTGACCAGCACCCCGACCGAAGGCACGCCCGTCGGCACCGCGAGCGAGGCCAGATCCATCAGGTTCCCCACCCGCGTGTTGCGCAGGCTGAGAAGGTTTTCCTGCACGTAATATGTGTCGTCGTCGATCAGGCGCTGCACCTTGGGGGGCAGATGCGCCGCACCCGGGCACAGCACCGCATCGAAGCCCGCGGTGGCCCGGCCGTAGGCCGCGCGAATCTGTTGCAGCTCGGCCCGGTGCGACAGGTATTCATGCGCCGGCACGTCCTTGCCGCCGCGCACCCGGGTCAGGATCTGGCGGAACATCTTCTCCGGCGCGGCCTCAACCAGATCGCGCCAGTTGGCATAGGCGTCGGCGGTATAGAGCGGCAGCGACATCTCGAAGGCGCGGGTGAGTTCGGGCACCTCCAAGGGCACGATCTTTGCCCCCGCGTTTGCGATTTTGTCGAGCGCCGTCGCGTAGCCATCGCGCACCGTCGCGTCCAGATCGTCGAGCACGATGGTTTGCAGGGCGGCGAACTGCATCCCTTGCAGCGACGCCCCCTGCAAATCTGGTGCAGTCCCGCCTTCAAGCGCCGCGAGCATCAGCGCCGCATCCTCGACCGAGCGGCACAGCGGCCCGACCGTGTCAAACGCCGTGCAGAGCGGCACTGACCCCTCCAGCGGCAGCCGCCCATGTGTGGTTTTCAGCCCCACGAGGTCGTTCCAGACCGAGGGCACGCGCACCGAGCCGCCGGTGTCGGACCCCACCGCCGCGGCCGCCAGCCCGAAAGCGACCGAGGCCGCCGCCCCCGACGACGACCCGCCCGCCACCGCTTGCGCGTCGTTCACGCAGGGCGGGGTCGCGGTGGTCGGGTTGTAGCCCAACCCGCTGAAGGCAATCTCGCTCATGTGGGTTTTGCCCAGACAGACCAGCCCCATGGCGGTCGCCACCCGCAACACCTCTGCGTCACGCTCTGGCACGCGGCCCGCGAGCAGCGCCGTGCCCGCCTCGGCGCCCACGCCCGCGGTATCGAACAGGTCTTTCCACGAGACCGGCACCCCATCGAGGGGCGAGCGTCGTTGCCCCGCCTTGGCGCGGGCGCTGGCAGCGCAGGCTTCCGCGCGGGCGCGGTCATGGGTCACGCGGGCATAGATGCGCGGCGTGAGCTCATGGGAGTCGATGGCGTTCAGATAAACCTCGCACAGGTCCACGGGATCGATCCTGCCCGCCGCGATTCCCCGCCCCAGATCCGCCGCCGTTTGCCAAAGCCAGTCTTGCATCGCCCTCTCCTTTTGCGGGGACGGTAGCGACCACGGGGCGCATGGACAATCCCGCGCGGCAGCCCATATTGCGCAGCATGACCCATGATACAGATATTGCCATCGTTGGTGGCGGGCTGAATGGCCCTGCTCTGGCCCTCGCCCTTGCCCGAATCGGCCTGCGGGTGACGGTGATCGACGCGCTTCCCGCGCCCACCCGCGCCCTGTCGGATTTCGACGGACGGTCTTATGCGCTGGCGCTTGCCTCGGTGCGGCTGCTGCGCGGCATCGGGGTGTGGGACGCGGTGGCCGAACACGCCCAGCCGATGCTCGAGATCAAGGTGACGGACGGGCGCGCGGGCGAAGGCGCGGCGCCGTGGATGCTGCACTTCGATCACGCCGAGATCGAAGAAGGGCCGATGGGTTACATGGTCGAGGATCGCCACCTGCGCCGGGCTCTGATGGCCGCGATGGACGCCGAAGCGTGGATTACCCAGCGGTCGGGCGAAAGGGTCGAGGCGCAGAGCGCAGGAAGCGTCACGCTGGCCTCGGGCGATACGATCAGCGCGGCGCTTGTGGTCGGCGCGGACGGACGCCAGAGCGGCACCGCCCAACGCGCGGGCATCACCCGCACCGGATGGGGCTACGGCCAAACCGCCATCGTCTGCGCGGTCGAACATGCCCTGCCTCACAACGGCATCGCGCATCAGTTCTTCATGCCCGCCGGCCCCTTGGCGATCCTGCCGATCACCGGCAACCGCTCCTCCATCGTCTGGGCCGAGACCGACGCCCGCGCGGCACAAATCATGGCGCTGGACGATGCCGAGTTCCTTGACGCGTTGCGCCCCGCCTTCGGCAGCTTTCTGGGGGAAATCAGCGTCACCGGAAAGCGCTTCAGCTACCCGCTGACGCTGACCATCGCCGACCGCTTCATCGCCGAACGCGTGGCGCTGGTGGGGGATGCGGCGCATGGGGTCCACCCCATCGCGGGACAGGGGCTGAACGCGGGCCTGCGCGACGTGGCGGCCCTGTTCGATGTGCTGCGCGACGCCAGACAACGGGGCGAGGATATCGGAAGCCCGGCGGTGCTGGCCCGTTACGAGCAATGGCGCCGCTTCGACACGACAACGCTGGCCATCGCCACGGACACCTTCAACAAGTTGTTCTCGAACGACAATCCGCTGCTGCGCGCGGTGCGGGATGTGGGCATGGGACTGGTCAACGCCGCCCCTGCCCTGCGCCGGTCCTTCATCCGTGAGGCCGCGGGCCTAACCGGGGACCTGCCCAGTCTGATGAAAGGCTAGTCGTCGCCCAGCACGCGGGCTTCGTCGATCAGCAGGACCGGAATGCCCGAGCGGATCGGAAAGGCAAGGCGCGCGGCGCTGCTGACCAACTCGTCTTTTTCGGCGTCGTAGCTCAACCGGCTTTGGGTCTGCGGACAGACCAGAGCTTCCAGCATTTTCGGGTCAAATTTCTTAACGGTGTTCATTGCAGCATTTGCGCATCATCGCCGCCGCCGTGCAACGCATATTCGATCAAGGTCACCAGCGTTTCGCGCCGCTCTTCCAGCGAGGGGGATTCGAGCAGCGCCTGCCGCTCTTCCGGCTCGAACGGGCAAAGCATCGACAGCGAATTGATCAAAAGCTCCGGCTCGGCCTCTCTCAGGCTGTCCCAATCGGTGCTGAGCCCGCGATCCTCGAAGAACCGCTCGAGCAGGGCCATCAGCCGCCCGCGGTCCAGCGCCGGATCGGTCTCATCCTCGCCAAGGTCCGCCACGAAGGTCGACCAATCGACGCGGCACCGGCGGTACGGCACAAAACCCTCAACCTCCTCGACGATCCGGAACCGCGACACGCCGGTGAGGGTGATCATGTAGCGGCCATCCTCGGTCTCGGACATGGCCGTGACACGCCCGGCGCAACCAATGGTATGCAGGCGATCTTCCCCGTTGGGTTGCACCATGCCGATCAACCGCGTGTCAGTTTTCAGCACATCCTCAACCATCGCGAGGTAGCGGGGCTCGAACAAATGCAGGGGCAAATGCGCGCGCGGCAACAGCAACGCGCCAGACAGCGGGAAGATCGGGATTACGTCAGGAAGGTCACGGTGCTTTGCCATCACCGGATAAGTAGTACGCGAAGCGGTTTAAGCAAATATCAATGACGACAACTTCCGCCGCCCGTCCAGTACCACCGGATCGTTGGGCTTAAGCGCGTCGAAGATCGTGAAAAGCTGAGCCTTGGCCGCGCCGTCATTCCAGTCGCGATCACGGCGGAACAGCTCAAGCAGTTGATCGACCGCACCGGCGCTGTCGCCGGACGCATGGAGCGCCACCGCATAGTCGAACCGCGCCTG
This sequence comes from Thalassorhabdomicrobium marinisediminis, assembly GCF_003072065.1. Classification (GTDB taxonomy): domain Bacteria; phylum Pseudomonadota; class Alphaproteobacteria; order Rhodobacterales; family Rhodobacteraceae; genus Octadecabacter; species Octadecabacter marinisediminis. The sequence continues at coordinate 373,983 of NZ_QCYG01000002.1, read as the reverse complement.
ATGGTCATTTTCGTCCGCCTCGACCTTGGCCTGCAACTCGGCCACGGGCCCGGCCCCGGCGGCTTGCTTGGCCAGCTCGACCGCAGCGCGGGCAGCTTCCAGCTCGGGCGCATCGGCAATCTCGGCGGGCGCACCGTTGAGCACGGCTTCCGCCTCCTCGACCTGATCAAGGCTCAGATAGCTGCGCACCAGCCCGCCATAGGCGGTGGCATTGGTGCCATCCTCGCCCAGAATGGCGGCGAAGGTTTCGGCCGCGTCGGCGGCAGCACCTTCGGCCAGCATTTCCTCGGCTGCGGCCACCGCATCGGCCAGACCGTTGTCGGGCGCGCCGGCAAGGTCCGCGATCTTGGTCACGAAGGCATCAACTTCGCTGGGCGGCAGCGCGCCCTGAAAGCCGTCAACCGGCTGGCCGTTGTGGAAGGCATAGACCGTGGGGATCGACTGGATCTGCAACTGGCCCGCAATCGCCTGGTTCTGGTCCACATCGACCTTGACCATCTTCACCCGGCCCCCGGCCTTTTTCACCGCCTCTTCCAGCGCTGGCCCCAATGTCTTGCAAGGCCCGCACCACGGCGCCCAGAAATCGACGATCACCGGCACCGATTGCGAGGCTTCGATCACATCCTGCATGAAGGTCGCTTCGGTCGTGTCCTTGATCAGGTCATCGGCTGCGGCTGGTTGTTGTCCACCAAGTTCAAGCATCGTCGTCTCCGGTTGTCGGCTGTGTTGTGGGTCTATATGGGGCCGCGATCGGGCGACGCCAAGGCCCCGCCGGCGGCTTCCGCGTTAAAGATCGAAGGTGGCAAGCACCGGCGCGTGGTCGCTGGGCTGTTCCCATCCGCGCACAGGGCGCAGGATGCGGCTGGAATGGGCGGCGTTGACGATGTCGGGCGTGGCCCAGACATGATCCAGCCGCCGCCCCTTGTCGGCCCCGTCCCAATCGGGCGAGCGGTAGCTCCACCAACTGTACAGATTGCCGTCGGGAATATGGGCGCGGGTCACGTCGACCCATTTGCCGCTGTCCTGGGTCTGGGCCAGCGCCTCGACTTCGATCGGCGTATGACTGACGACGCGCAGCAGTTTCTTGTGATCCCAGACGTCATCCTCACGCGGGGCGATGTTCAGATCCCCCACAAGGATCGCCTTTTCAGGGGCATTGGCGTGGAAATGGTCGCGCATCTCGGCCAGATAATCGAGCTTCTGGCCGAACTTCTCGTTGATCTCGCGGTTGGGCTTATCGCCGCCGGCGGGCACATAGAAGTTGTGGATCGTCACCCCGTTCTCGAGCCGTCCGGCGATGTGGCGGGCGTGGCCCAGCATGGCGAAATCCTCGGCCCCGGCCTCTTCGATGGGCAGCTTGGACAGGATCGCCACGCCGTTGTAGCCCTTCTGCCCGCGCGCGACCATGTGGTGATAGCCCAAGGCGCGAAACTGCTCGAGCGGGATCTTCTCCACCGGGCTTTTGCATTCCTGCAGGCACAGCACGTCCGGAGCCTCTTCGCGCATCAGCCGCGCCACCAGCCCTTCGCGCAGGCGCACCGAGTTGATATTCCAGGTCGCCAGGGTAAAGGACATGCTTGCACCTCTTGTGTCTTCGCTCCGCAATCCACCCCTTCTGTCAGAGGATCGGGGGCATTTGCAAACCGGATTCCGCCCCGTTCCTCTTTGCTTTGCAAATATCCCGGGGGACGTCCGCAGGACGGGGGGCAACGCCCCCAAGCTTCGCCCGTCCCACACGCCGCGCAACACCTCACAGCACAAAAAAACCCCGGCCGAAGCCGGGGCAAGTCCAACAGGGAGGTGGTGATGAAACCCCATCACCAAGGGATCGATAATTCCGTCAGGTCACGCGACCAACCGGTAACCGCCGCTTTCTGTAACAAGCAAACGCGCGTTGGACGGATCGGGTTCAATTTTTTGTCGCAAGCGGTAGATATGGGTCTCGAGCGTGTGGGTGGTCACACCGGCGTTGTAGCCCCAGACCTCGTGCAGCAAGACGTCGCGCGGCACGACGCCATCGGTCGCGCGGTAGAGGTATTTGAGGATGTTGGTTTCCTTCTCGGTCAGACGGATCTTCTTGTCATCCTCGGTCACCAGCAGCTTCTGGGCGGGCTGGAACGTATAGGGGCCAAGCGTGAAGACCGCGTCTTCGGATTGCTCATGGGTGCGCAACTGGGCGCGGATGCGCGCCAGCAACACGGGGAACTTGAACGGCTTGGTGACGTAGTCGTTCGCCCCCGCATCCAGCCCGAGGATCGTGTCGCTGTCGCCGTCATGGCCGGTCAGCATCACTATGGGACATTTCACGCCCTGCTTGCGCATCAGGCGGCACAATTCGCGTCCATCGGTGTCGGGCAGGCCCACGTCGAGGATCACCAGATCGTAAAGACCCTCTTTCGCCTTGGTCATCGCCTCGGCCCCGTTCCCGGCTTCGAAAACGTCGAAATCCTCGGTCATCAACAATTGTTCGCCCAGCGCCTCGCGCAGGTCCTCGTCATCGTCGACCAAAAGAATCTTCTTGAGCTGTGCCATGTGAGCCTATCCTCCTGTGGATCACAGATGTGTCGGCAGATGTGATCCGGCAAGATGCGGGGGGAAACTTTCACGCCGTCGTGTGGGGTGTCGGGGAAATGTTTCAATTTCTGACAGATAGGGGTATCGGGAACAGGTAATCCGAGGCCTTTTATGACATTCGCCCCAAACACCACCGAACGCATTGCCCGCGCCCGCGCCGATTTGCGCATGGGCGTGCCCGTTGTCATCACCGGCGGCGGGGCGGCGGCGCTGGTCTTTGCCGCCGAGACGTTGACGCCCGCGCGGCTGGACGAACTGCGCGGCACGGACGCCGTGATCGCGCTGACCGAACAACGCGCGGCGACGCTGAAAGTGGCCGCCTATGACGGTGACTTGGTGCGCCTGACCCTGCCGCAGGACGCCGATCTGGCCTGGGTGCAGGCGATGGCCGATCCGGCCGACGACCTGCGCCGCCCGATGAAGGGCCCTTTCACCGCCCAGCGCACCGGCACCCCCCTGCCCCACCGCGCGGGCATAGCCCTGACCAAAGCGGCGCGGCTTCTGCCCGCCTGCATCGTCGTTCCGGTCGCTGACGGGATCGCCACGGCCCGGCGTCACGATCTGACATTGCTCACGGCCGAGAGCGCGCTGGCGACGACGCTTTCGCCGCTGGACCCGGTGATTTCGGCCCGGCTGCCGCTGGACGTCTCGGACGCGGGGCGGCTGCATATCTTCCGCCCGGACGACGGCGCCGAAGAGCATTACGCGGTCGAGATTGGCACCCCGGATCGCGCGCAGCCCGTCCTTGCCCGTTTGCATTCAGCGTGTTTCACCGGCGATCTTCTGGGCAGCCTGAAATGCGATTGCGGACCGCAATTGCGCGGCGCACTGGCGCAGATGGGGGCCGAAGGCGCGGGCGTATTGCTCTACCTCAATCAAGAAGGGCGCGGCATCGGGCTGGCCAACAAGATGCGCGCCTATTCCCTGCAGGATCAGGGGTTTGACACGGTCGAGGCCAATCACCGGCTGGGCTTTGCGGACGATGAGCGGGATTTTCGCATCGGGGCGGAGCTTTTGCGCAAACTCGGATTCTCGCAGGTGCGGCTGCTGACCAACAACCCCGCGAAGGTCGCCAAGCTAGAAAGCTGCGGGCTGACGGTCACGGAACGGGTGCCCCTGAAGGTGGGCGAGAATCGCCACAACGCGGGCTACCTTGCGACAAAGGCCGCAAAGTCGGGCCACCTGCTCTAGCGCGCGAACCGCAACAGGATCGCGCCGATCAGCGTGAGGAAGGTCGAGCCCAGCTTGAAGACGTCGAGGCGTTCTTTCATAAAGACCACCCCGATGAAGAGCGCGAAGACAATCGAGGTTTCGCGCAAGGCGGTGACCAGAGCGATGGGCGCCTGCGTGAAGCCCCAGACCACCAGCACATAGGCGATGTAGGAGGCCAGCCCGCCGACGGTCAGCACAAAGCGCCCCTCGGGGGTGAACAGGCGCCGCAGGGTGCCGGGTTTGCGCAGACGCAGGAAGACCGCGAAGACCACCGCATTGCCGATGGCCGCCCAGCTGTAGAAGCCCACCGCCGTGCCCGCCGCGCGCGCACCCAAACCGTCGACCAGCGAATAGCCGGCGATGAAACAGCCGGTGATCGCCGCAACCAGCGCCGCCTTGGGATTGCGCGCCCCGCCCGAACCGCGCACCAGCCCCAGCGACAACAGCCCGGTGCCGATCAGCACCACCGCCAAGACCTCTGGCCAGCCCAGAACCACGTTTAAGAGCGTGACTGAAACCACGGCAACGATCAGCGGCGCGATGCCCCGCGCCACGGGATAGACCTGCGTGAGGTCGCCGAGCCGGTAGGCGTTGATCAGGAAAATCTGGTAGCCGAAGTGAAACACCAGCGAGCCCAGCAGATAGGGATAGGCCGCCGGATCGGGCGCGGGTGCGAGGAACAGGCCAAGCGCCGCGTAGGGCAGATGGCCGATGATCACCCCGGCCATGCTCAGGTGTTTGTCCGCAGCCCCCTTGGCCATAGCGTTCCACGACGCATGAAGCAGCGCCGCAAGCAGGGTGGTGAGGATGACGACCGTGGACATGGGCGGACGTTAGGCGGAAAGCGCGGACGACAACAGCCCCGAATGGGGCAGTGCCTCAGGCCTTGCCACCCTCCTTGAAGGGATCGTGCCCCCAGTTTTTCATCGAGTAGGCCCAGTCGGACCCCTCGGGCGCGTCGGGCACCTGAGCGCCGTGGCGCTTGATGTAGCCCACGACCGTCGCCATGTGGTCCCAGTCGTCGTCGGTCAGGTCGTCCTTGTTGGTGCGCTTGATCTCGATGATCCGCTTGCCGGACTTGCGCCCGGTGCTGTCGGCATCTCCGGTGTCCCCGACCGACTTGCTCTCGTCCGTTGCAAGCCAGTCCTCGATCTCCTTGGGCGCCATGTTCACAAGGTCGCGCCATTCGCACCAGATTTCTTCGCGGGATTTGTCGGACATGGGCGGCTCCTGTGTTTCGGGGTCAACCCGCGGCAGCGCTGGCAGGTTCCGCCTATTCGGTCTAGACCAGCCTCATGAGTGATCTGACCGTCTTTCCCACGCATCTGCAATTCATGCACCGTCGCGTTCCGCGGTCTGTCGGCAAGGGCGGGATCACCGACCACAAGGTCGAGGGCGACGGCGCGACGCCGCGCGGCACCCACCGGATCGTCGGCATGTTCTATCGCCCCGACCGCATCACGCCCCCCGCGCCTTGGGCGGTGCCCATCGGCCCGCGCGACCTGTGGTCCGATGCCTCCGGTCAGGCGGACTACAACCACCACGTCCGCGCGCCCTATCCCTACAGTCACGAAAAGCTGCGCCGGGCGGACCCGCTCTACGATCTGGTGCTGGTCACGGACTGGAATTGGCCCGACGCCGAAGCGGGCAAAGGCTCGGCGATTTTCATTCACCGCTGGCGCAAGCCCGGCCACCCGACCGAAGGCTGCATCGGGCTGCGCCCCGCCGATCTGCGCTGGATCGCCGAGCGGGTCACCCCGGCGTCGCGCCTGATCGTGCGTTAACCCGTCTGCGGGGCGCGCGCGCCAAAGATGGCCGATCCCACGCGCACATGGGTGGCCCCCAGCGCCACGGCACGCTCGAAATCGCCGGACATGCCCATGGACAGACCCGACAGACCGTTGCGCGCAGCGATCTTCGCCAGAAGCGCGAAATGCAACGAAGGCTCCTCCTCAACCGGCGGGATGCACATCAGGCCGCGCACGGGCAGGTCCATCGCCTGCGCCTCTTTGATGAAACCGTCCGCGTCGGCGGGCAGCACGCCGGCCTTTTGCGGCTCTTCGCCCGTGTTCACTTGAATGAACAGCTCGGGGCAGGTGCCCATCTCTTGCGCGAGCCGGGCGATGGTCTTGGCCAGTTTCGGCCGGTCGAGCGTATGGATCGCCTCAGCGAGCTCCATCGCCTGCCGCGCCTTGTTGGTCTGCAGCGGGCCGATGAGATGCAGCGCGATGTTGTCATAGCGCTCACGAAAAGCGGGCCATTTTCCGGCCGCTTCCTGCACCCGGTTCTCGCCAAAAATCCGGTGCCCCTGATCGAGAATCGCCTGCACGCGTGCGTTGGGTTGCACCTTGGAGACGGCGATCAACCGGGTTTCCCCGACCGTCCGTCCCGCCTTGCGCTCGGCCGCTTCGATCCGATCCTGTATCTCTTGCAGGGACATCCTAACCTCCTGACAGCGTTGCGGGTTTCCCCCGTGCGTCCCTCATAGAACGTTCCGGCCCCGCTGTCATCCCGCGTGCCGCCCGCGCCGGTGTGTGGCACGTCTGCATCATTCCCCACGGGGCTTTTTCAAACCGCGGCAAATACCTTGAGTGTGCAGGGGTTTGGGGCCAAAGACGTTGCCAATGCCACTTCAACTGGCATTCTCGAGAATGCAAACACGAGGAATTCAAACATGAAAAACATCCTTCTCTCTTCTGCTGCGATCGTCGCCTTCGCTGGCGCGGCTGCTGCAGAGTCCCACATGGGCGTGACCTTCTCCGGCACCGCCGAGCTGGGCTACAACACCGACGACAACCCGGGCTTTGTTGGCGACGACAACGAAGGCTTCTACTCCGACCTGGAAATCACCATCGGTCTGGCTGCTGAGCTGGACAACGGCCTGACGGCTGCTGCCTCCATCGATTTCGAAGACCTGGCAGACGGCACCGGCTTCGGTGACGCAGAATACGAACTGTCGCTGACCTCCGAAACCTCCGGTCTCTACTTCGGCGACACGCAGTTCGCTGCTGAGCGTATGTGGGTTGCTGCAGGCGACATGGAGCAGGACAGCTTCTCCGAAGCCGACGGCGAAGAAGTTCTGCGCGGCGAGCTGACCTACGGCATGGTCGAAGCACAGATGTCCTACGCTCTGACCAACAACGAAGGCACGCGCGTCACGGACGATCTGGATCAGCTGTCGCTGGGCGTCTCCGCTGACTTCGGCAACTTCAACGTGGTTGCTGCCTATCAGGAAGAGTCCGACGAAGCTGCTGGCTTCTATTCCGGTGGTGTGGCGCCACAGGGCGACAACGGCGACTTCAACCAGAGCGAAATCTTCGGTCTGTCTGTCGGCACAGCCTTCGCCGGTGCTGACGTTCGCCTTGCTTACGTCACCAACCAGACCACCGACGAGAACTCGACCGGTGTCAGCGTCACCTACCCCTTCGGTCCCGTCACCGGCACCGTGTACTATGTTGACGAGTCCAACGGCGACGCCAACTACGGTGTGACCCTTGCTTACGTCAACGGCCCAATCGCTGTTGAGCTGGACTACGACAACGACCAGGGCGTCAACAAGACCGGCCTCGAAGGCTCCTATGACGTTGGCAACGGCCTGACCGTCTACGCTGGCTACCTGACCCAGGACAGCACCGACGACCGTTACTACGTCGCAGGCACCTACGACCTCGGCTCCGGTGCTGAGCTGCTCGTCTCCTATGCTGACGACGACAGCAACGTCGACGAAGACGAGATCGGCGCCAACGAATACCAGCGCGGCACGACCGTTCAGGTGACCTTCGAGTTCTAATCGAACCTGAAGCGAGACTTTGGTGGGGCGGCTCCTTCGGGGCCGCCCTTTCCTTTTGGGGCTTTGAGTGGGGCGCGCGGCCCTTGTGACAGGCGCGGGGCTCCGCTACACCTTTGGGCAAGTAATTTCGGAAGGGACGCGCCCGTGACCAACCGCAGCAGACTTCTTCGTGCCGGGATCGCCGCCGGCCTTGCGCTGGCGCTTGGCGCATGTGGCGGGTCCAGCAGCCCCTTCGGGTCGCTGGGCAGCCTTGGCAGTCGCAACGCCGCCGAGCCGCAGACTGCCGCCCGTCTGGCGAACCCGTTCCTCTACAAGGCCGCGCTGGACGTGCTGGGCGTCCTGCCCGTGCAATCGGCGGACCCGGCCACCGGGCGCATCGTCACCGGCTATGGCACCCCACCCGGCGGCGCGCGTGCCTATCGCGCCACGGTGGTGATCGACAGCCCGATCCTTGACGCGCGGTCCCTGAACCTTGCGCTTTTCACGCGCAACGGCCCCGCCTCCGCACAGACCACCCGCGCCGTCGAAGATGCCATCCTTTCGCGCACCCGCCAGTTGCGCATTGCCGCCGCGGCGCGGTAGAACGCGCCAGACCCAAGATAGTCCAACGCCGGGTCCCGCACCCGGCGTTCCCGTTTTCAGGATAGACCATGCCCTACACCCCCTCCGAGATCGAAGCCAAATGGCAAGCCGCCTGGGACAAGGCCGGCACGTTCAAGGCCGTGCGCGACACCTCAAAGCCCAAATATTACGTGCTCGAGATGTTCCCCTACCCCTCGGGCCGCATCCACATCGGCCACGTGCGCAACTACACCATGGGCGACGTGATCGCGCGCTATAAGCTGAGCACCGGCCACAACGTGCTGCACCCCATGGGCTTTGATGCCTTCGGGATGCCGGCCGAGAACGCGGCGATGGCCTCGGGCGGGCACCCCAAGGACTGGACCTACAACAACATCGACGACATGGTCGCGCAGATGAAGCCGCTGGGGCTGGGCATCGACTGGTCGCGCATGTTCGCCACCTGTGATCCGGAATACTACGGCCAGCAGCAGGCGCTGTTCATCGACATGCTGGACGCGGGCCTGATCGACCGCAAGAACGCCACTGTGAATTGGGATCCGGTGGACATGACGGTTCTGGCCAACGAACAGGTGATCGACGGCAAGGGCTGGCGGTCGGGCGCCGAGGTTGAGCGCAAAGACCTGACGCAGTGGTTCTTCAAGATCTCCGACTACGCCGACGAGCTGCTCGAGGCGCTGGACGGGCTGGACGACTGGCCCGCCAAGGTGAAGCTGATGCAGGAGAACTGGATCGGCAAATCCCGCGGGCTGCAATTCGCGTTTTCACTGGTCGAAGGTGTGGGCTCTCACGACCGGATCGAGGTCTATACCACCCGCCCCGACACGCTTCTGGGCGCGTCCTTTGTCGGCATCTCGCCCGATCACCCCCTGGCCCGCGCGCTTGAGCAGGACAACCCCGAGCTTGCCGCCTTCAACGCTGAATGCCGCAAGGGCGGCACCACCGAAGAGGCGCTGGAGAAGGCCGAGAAGAAGGGCTTCGACACCGGGTTGCGCGTGCGCCATCCCTTTGACACGTCTTGGGAACTACCGGTCTATGTCGCCAACTTCATCCTGATGGACTACGGCACTGGCGCGATCTTCGGCGTGCCCGCCCACGACCAGCGCGACCTCGATTTCGCGCGGAAATACGACCTGCCGGTGATCTCGACCTATGCGCCCGCCACCGATGACGGCACCGCCATGCCCGAGGACGGCGGCGCGGCCTATGTGCCGCCGAAGACGGAAACCGTGATCTACGTGCGCGGCTTCGCCGGAGAGACCGAGCAGACCGGCGCGGCGGCCATCGATGCGGCCATCGACTTTTGCGAGGCGAACGGCGTCGGTCAGGGTGTCACCAAGTATCGCCTGCGCGACTGGGGGCTGAGCCGCCAGCGCTACTGGGGCGCGCCGATTCCGGTCGTCCATTGCGATGATTGCGGCGTGGTGCCCGAAAAGAAAGAAAACCTGCCCGTCGAGCTGCCCTACGACGTGAGCTTCGACATCCCCGGCAACCCGCTGGACCGCCACCCCACGTGGCGCAATACGCCCTGTCCGGCTTGCGGCAAGGGCGCGCTGCGTGAGACGGATACGATGGACACCTTCGTGGATTCTTCATGGTATTTCGCGCGCTTCACCTCGCCCCATGCGGACACGCCGACCGACCCCGAAGACGCGGCCTATTGGATGAATGTCGATCAGTATATCGGCGGCATCGAACACGCGATTCTGCACCTGCTCTATTCGCGCTTCTTCGCCCGCGCGATGCACAAGACCGGCCACCTGCCCGCCAGCGCCATCGAACCCTTCGACGCGCTGTTCACCCAAGGCATGGTGACCCACGCGATCTACAAGACCACCGGCACGGATGGCCGCCCCGTCTACCACTATCCTGAAGCGGTGGAGTTGCGCGACGGCGGCGGCTTCCTGAAGGACGGCACGCAGGTGGACATTGTGCCTTCGGCCAAGATGTCGAAATCCAAGAACAACGTGGTCGATCCGGTCGCCATCATCGAGCAATACGGCGCGGATACGGCCCGCTGGTTCGTGCTGTCCGACAGCCCGCCCGAACGGGACGTGGAATGGACGGCTTCGGGCGCGGAAGCGGCCTACAAGCACCTTGCCCGTGTCCACCGTATCGCCAGCGACATTGCAGCCGGCGACGTGGCCGCCAATGACGCAGACGAAGCCCTGCTGCGCGACATGCACAAGGCCATCGTCGATGTGACGAACGGCGTGGAAAGCTTCGGCTTCAACGCCGCGATTGCCAAGCTCTACGGCTTCACCGCGACGTTGGCCAAGTCGAAGGCCGGCAGCAGCGCCAAGCGCGAGGCGATGAAGACCTTGGCGCAGCTCATGTCGCCCATGACCCCGCATCTGGCCGAAGACATCTGGGCGATGCTCGGCGGCGAGGGCCTGATCGCCAATGCGCCCTGGCCCAAGGCGGATGACGCAATGCTGGTCGAGGACACCGTCACCCTGCCGATCCAGATCAACGGCAAACGCCGCTCAGAAATCGCCGTGCCGAAGGACATGCCCAAGGACGAGGTCGAGAAGCTGGCGCTTGCCGATGAGGCGGTGATCAAGGCGCTGGACGGGGGGGCACCGAAGAAGCTGATCGTCGTGCCCGGGCGGATCGTCAATGTCGTCATTTAACCGCCGCAGCCTCTTGTCGCTGCTGGCCACCCTTCCGGTGGCGGGCTGCGGCTTTGCGCCGGTCTATGGCGCGAGCGGCTCGATGCGCAGCTTGCGGGGGCGGATCGCCTACCGCGCGCCCGATACGCCCGAGGGGTTCCGCCTGCGCGCCCGGCTTGAGGATCGCTTGGGTCGCGTGGAACAGGGCGACTACCTGCTGACCGTGACGCTCGACATCGCGGAAGTGGCGGTTGTCATCTCCTCGGCGCAAGACACCAACCGGTTCAACTTGCCGGGCAAGGCCGCTTGGGTCTTGACGGAACCGGGCGCGGCTGAACCGCTCGCCTCGGGCGTGGCCGAGACCTTCACCGCCTATTCCGCCTTCGGCACCACGGTCGCCACGCAAGAGGCACAGGCCGATGCCCGCGACCGACTCGCCATCGCGTTGGCGGACCTGATCGTCACCGACATCATTCTTGCGACCGAAGGCTAGGCGATGAAGCTGTCCGCCCGCGACGCCGCCGCCTATTTCCGCAAGCCCGATCCCAAGGGCGCGGGCGTGTTGATCTATGGCGGCGATGCGATGCGGGTGGCCCTGCGGCGGCAGGATGTGATCAAGGCACTGGTCGGCCCGAATGGCGAGGATGAGATGCGCTTGACGCGGATTGCCGGTGCGGACCTACGTAAGGATCCGGCCATCCTTGGCGACGCGATCAAGGCGCAGGGGTTCTTTCCCGGCCCCCGGGTGGCCTTTGTCGAGGATGCGACCGAGGCGGTGGCCAAAGCGATCATCCCCGCGCTGGCGGATTGGGCAGAAGGGGACGCGCAGGTGGTGGTGACCGCCGGGCAGCTCAATGCCCGCTCGGCCCTGCGCAAGCTCTTCGAGGCGCACCCCTCGGCCTATGCCATCGGCATCTACGACGATCCGCCCAGCCGGGACGAGATCGAAGGCACCCTGCGCGACGCCGGTTTGACAGACATTGACCCCGAAGCGATGAACCTGATCACCGCCTACAGCCGCGAGATGGCGCCGGGGGACTTGCGGCAGACGATCGAGAAGCTGGGCCTCTATATGCTTGGGGCGGACGCCGCCGTCAGCGTGGCGGATGTTGAGGCTTGCGCGCCGCAATCGAATGAGGCCGCGCTCGACGATGTGTTGAACGTGGTGGCCGATCTGAAAGCGAACGAGATCGGGGCGATCCTCAGCCGGCTTTATGCGCAGGGCACCCAGCCGGTGGCCCTGTGCATCGCCGCCATGCGCCATTTCCGGCAGTTGCACACCGTGGCCTCGGACCCCGGCGGTCCGGCGGCGGGCATCGGGCGCGTGAAGCCGCCGGTTTTCGGCCCGCGCCGGGATCGCATGGTGCGTCAGGCGAGCAACTGGGGCCGAATCAATCTGGAAGAGGCGTTGGCCACGATCACGGAAACCGACCTGATGCTGCGCTCCGCCAACACCGCGCCCGAACGCGCTTTGGTCGAGCGGATGTTCATCCGTCTTGCTATGCTGGGACGCCGCCGGCCCTGAGGGCGGGGCACACCCGCCGCCCGTATCCATTCAAACCGTTGGTTCTGATCCGCAGCTTGTTACATTCTGCGACCCGCAAAAAAGAAAAAGGCAGGCCGAAGCCTGCCTTTCTCTATCGTCTGTGCGGTGGCGTCAGTCAGAACCGCCCGCACTTGCAGCAGCAATGATGATGAGACCCAGAGCAAAGGGCGCAATCTGACCAAAACCCAGCATGGCGCTTTGGTTTTTCTCGACCATCACGACGTCACCGGAGGCGGTGGTCACGTTGTCAGCAGCAGCAGCCGTAGACATGGTTGCGAGGGCGGCAGCAGCAATGAGGGATTTAAGTTTCATGGCACTTCTCCGTTAATACCAGTTAAAATTTCAGCTCGACGCAATCTTGGCACAAATGCGGCGTGAAACAAAGTCGAATAATTGGATTGGCACCGGTTCTGAGGAACCGTCAAAGTGGCCATGTAAAAAGGCGGACCGAAACCCACCTTTTCGCCAACACATGTGCCTGTGTCGGGTGCCGTCGCTTAGTCCGTGCCGCCAGCCGTGGCTGCGGCGACAAGGATCAGGCCGAAACCGAAGGGCAGCAGTTGCGCCACGCCGGAACCGATCACCTGGTTCTTTTCGATCATGACAACGTCGCCGGTGGCGGTTGTCACGTTTTCAGCGGCGGCAACGGTGGAAGCCGTGGCCAGCGCAGCGGCAGCGATGAGTGTCTTGAAGGTCATGTCATTCTCCGGTTCATGAATAAGGATCGTAGTGAAGTTGCAACCATAGGTTTAGCAGCAGCCCAAGACAATGAAGTTTCGTGATCAGAGCCGTTGGTAACCAAGATAGCCCGTTCCGTCGGAAATCCACTGTCGTGATTGCCAGATAACACCGTCTCGATCCCGCCAATAGCTATTCTTGAACCCGCCAGACGGGCTGGTGCAGGTTTCTTCGAATACATCGGTGTCGTAGGTCCTCTCGAAGATGGTGATCTGGTCTTCACCGGTTTTCACCGTCGTACAGGAGAAGTCGCGGCGGGTGATCTGATCAAGGCCGGTCATGAAATCCAGCGTGCGGCGATGCTGCCCGCCCCCGTTGAGCGAGGCCAGCGCGCCGCCCAGATCGGCACCCATCAGATCATCCCCGAAGCCACGGGTGCCCGCCAGAAGTCCGTTGCGGAAAATCAGCCCGAACCCCTCGGGCGTCACCCAGGTGACCGTGTCTGCGTTGCGGGCGGCAAACGGCACAAGGCCGGTCGTTTCGCGTGAGATGATGCTGACGCGGAGCAGTTCGGTCGGCTGGGCCTCGATGAAGGCGCGGGTCAGAGGTCCGGCCGATCCGCCCGCGTCAGGCACCGCGCCGGGGCGCAAGACGTCATACATGCCGCGCAGCATGTTCGCGGTCGGGTTCGTGCCTTGCAGCGGGCCGCAAGCCGTCAGCAGGGCCAATGCGCCTGCCGCGCAAATGCGCAAGATCCGTGTCATCGCCAGAACCGCCCCCATGTCTCGTCCAGTTGCATCTGGTGCCCGTCCTCGACCACGTCATAAAGGCGCCCCTCGACGTTCAGACGTGCGCCGCCATCCCGCGACAGTGAGGACAGGGTGGTGCCCGCGGTGTTGCGGTTCGGGGTGCCGGCCAGCCAGTCGGTGGGGATCTCGACGCGGATGCCCTTGTCGAAAGAGCCTTCGCCGAAATCGTCGAACGGCACGTCGGTCAGGGTGAAATAGGCGCCGACCTTCCAGCCATTCGCAAAGGTGCGGTCCAGACCGAAGGTCGCCCCGTAGTCGCCCGCCAGATAGCGGCCCACGTCGACCTGCGCCTCGAACCCGTTTGCGAATTCGTAGTAGGCCGAGACGTGACCGGTAACGATGTCGTAATCCTGAAAGCCGAAGCCAAGATCGTAGTCGCGCTTGGCGGCGTAGTTCACCTCAGCCCCGAGGGCGAGACGGCTTGCCACCGGTTTCCACAGCACCTCGGCCGAGACGCCGCCGAACATGCGCTCAAGATACCCGGCGGTGATCCGGGAATAGACGTTGCGGCCCGGACGCCCATACCAGGCCAGGGTCAGATCCTCGATCCCGTTGCCACTTTGCGCGCCGTAACGCAGGCTGTCGCGGCGCACGGGCGGCAAGCTCGAGGGTGCGATTGAGCCGACTTCATCGCGGTTGCCCAGCAGTCGCTGGCGGAATGCACCGGAGAGCATGATGTTCGGCTTGACCTCGTAGCGGAACGACGCCTCAAGCCCGGTATCGCCGCGGGCGGGGTTCTTGCCGTCAAACAGCGTCAGTTCGAAATAAGGGCTCAGACCCCATTGAAAGGCCGGCGTCGGGTCGTTCCAGTCCAGCGCCGGAGCAGGACCCGACGCATCGCCGATCCGGGCCCGGTCATAGGACAGGGCAGCGGCGTTGGGCTGATTCTCCAACCGCTCCATGTCGCTGCGCAAAAGGGTGATGGAGGACAGCGCGATGCCCTGCTGGGTCGGCTCGAGCACGAAGCGATCAACGTTCTGCGGCGCGACCTGCGTCAGGATCCGCGCCACCCGGCCCGCGCCCTGGGCTTCCGAGCGGAAGCGGGCGTTTTCATAGCGCACGCGCAGGGTGTTGCCGGTGACCTCGGCCCCCAGCAGGCGGAAGCCGTCGGTGGCCATGATCGTGCCCAGCGCATCCATGCTGGCCGCTTTCACCTGCGGATTGGTCCAGGTCGCGGCGGCGACGACGCTTTCGCCGCGCACGGCCACCGGCACCGGCGCGCGGCCCAGCCCGCTGGGCATGTCGCGGGTGCGCGGATTGGTGACGACGCTGGCCGAGATGCCGACCTCGGAGCCGTGCAGGTAATAGGCGCCAAGCTGGTAGCTGTCGCTTGGCCGCCAGGTCACGCCGACGTTTACCGGGGATTTCCGGTCGAACCCGATCAGGCGGCTTTCCCGCTCATAAGCGTCCGAGGAATATTCCGCCAACAGGGTCCATTCGTCATTCACCCGCCATTCCACGCCGCCGAACAGGGCCGCATCGCCGTGGAAGAACTGCCCGGCAAGGACCGTGCCGCCGGTGTCCACGCTGTCGTCGGGCCGGGTGTCGAGCCCGAAGGGGTTGGCAAAGCCGTTCACCGATCCGAGCCGCCCCCAACCGATCCCGCCGGTGACGCGCACATTGGGGCTGACGGTCTTGGTGGCGACAAAATATTCGCTGCTGTACCGGCCGGTGCCGATAAAGTCGCGCAGACCGACGGCGACGGCGGGCATATAGCGCCCCTCATCGGTGATCTGGTATTGCAGATCAAAGCTGCGATCGTAAGTGTCGATCAGCGAATAGCGGAAGCTTCCCGAAAGGCGCGGCAGAACCTGAAAGCTCAGCGTGCCGCGCCGCGTCTTGCCAAAGCCCGAAACGGTCGCCGCAATCTCGGCATCGGCGGGGGCGACGGCCGCGGGCATATCCACGATCCCCGGGGTTCCGAACAACGAATAGGTGGCCGGCCAGCCTTGGTCGGCCGCGCCCGGTGCAGCCCAGACCCCCGCGGCCAGCAGCGCCGCCATTCCGGAAAACATATCAATCCTGATCATGGAAACTGTCTGACATTGTAACCCGCGGCGCTGCAACCCTATTCTGGCCACCTGTGGACAATCGGCCAAAGGGTGTGCGAATCGCCATACACCTTTTGCGGAAAGGGCGGATGTGACGACGATCATACTGGGATCCACCGGGCGGCTGGGCGCTGTATTGGCGCGCTGTGCGCACAGCGACAACGCGGGCTGGCAAACGCAGGCGCGCGCGCCGGGGGCGGATATCCTTTGGTCGGGCCACATCGACCACGCCGGGGCGGACGAGGTATTCCGCGGCGGGGCGACGCTGATCAACATGATCGGCGACACAGGGTCGGATCAGCACGCGCTTATGGCCTGCAATGTCGCCTTTGTGGAAACCCTGCTTGAGCGGGCTGCCCGTGCCGGGGTCGCCCATGTCCTGCTGGCCTCTTCCGCTGCGGTCTATGGCGCAGGCAGCGCGCGCCCCTTTGAAGAGACCGACGCCATGCACCCGGAAACGCCCTACGCAGAAAGTAAGGCGGCGATGGAACGGGTGGCGGCGCGGTTCTGCATGGGCGCCTCCGGCCCCGCAGTCACGGTCGCACGGATCGGCAACGTCGCGGGGGCGGATGCGCTTCTTGCGGCCGCGCGGACCCATGGGCAGGCGGGGCGCAGGATGGCGCTGCACCGGTTCGGCGACGGCGCGGCCGCACGCTACCCCCGGCGTTCTTACATCGGGCCGCGCGATTTCTTCGCCTGCATCAAGGCCCTTGTGACGCGTCCGGCACAGGGCTTCCGGGTCGTCAACGTCACCCATCCGCAGCCTGTGTCCCTTGATGCGCTGCTGCGGGCCTACCGCACCCACCTAATCCCCGATCTGCAGTGGGAGGATGCGCCCGCCCCGGCGGGCATCCCACCCGAGGTGATCCTGTCCACCCAACGGCTCGCACAGTACATTACGTTGCCGGAACGCGCCGCACCGGCAGACGCGCTCGCGCGGCAGGTGGCCGAGGTGGAGATTTGATGAAACGACTGTTCGACATCACGCTGGCCGTGCTGCTTTTGTTGCTGACATGGCCGGTAATCCTTGTCATCGCGCTGGCCATCCTGCGGCGGGACGGGGCGCCGGTGTTCTATGTCGCGGAACGGATGAAGACACCGGAGCAGCCGTTCAACCTCATCAAGTTCCGCACCATGTCGAACACGCCTGAGGATGCGAACGCCGGGGTGACGGGCGGGGACAAGGCGAACCGCATCACACCCATCGGCCGCACGCTGCGACGCTTCCGGCTGGATGAGCTGCCGCAGCTGATCAACGTCTTGCGCGGCGACATGAGCTTTGTCGGACCCCGCCCGCCTTTGCGACAATACACCGAAGCCTTTCCCGAGCTCTATGGTCGCGTTCTGCGGTCCCGTCCCGGCGTGACCGGACTGGCCACCCTGCACTACCATCGCCACGAAGAACGCCTGATCGCCAGCGCCACCACGCCGCAGGAAACCGAAGCCATCTATGTGCGTCGCTGCGTGCCGCGCAAGGCCGCGCTGGACCTGATCTATCAACGCCATGCCTCGGTCTGTTTCGACATCCGCATCCTGTGGCAGACGCTTGCGAAGGTGGCCGGCAAGTGAGACACGAACACCAGCGTCACCAATAAAGGACAGCCCATGCCCAAGGCCCTTGTCACCGGATCCGCCGGCTTCATCGGATACCATCTGAGCAAGCTGCTGCTTGATGAGGGGTTCGAGGTCACGGGCTTCGACGCGATGACCGATTATTACGACGTGCGACTGAAAGAGCGGCGGCAGGCGAACCTGCTGCAATCGGCCAAATTCCGGGCGGTGAACGACCGGCTTGAGGCGGACGGCGTGCTGATGGATCTGGTCGCGCAGGAGCGGCCCGATTACGTCATCCACCTCGCCGGGCAGGCGGGGGTGCGCTATTCTATCGACGAACCCCGTTCCTACGTCGACGCCAACATCATCGGCACGTTCAACCTTCTCGATGCGGTGCGGGCGACGCCGGTGAAACACCTGCTGCTCGCCTCGACCTCGTCGGCCTATGGCGCGAACACGCAGATGCCCTACGCCGAGACCGACAAGGCCGACACGCAGATGTCGTTCTATGCGGCCACCAAGAAGGCGAACGAGGTGATGGCCCATTCCTATGCCCACCTCTACGACATTCCCACGACGCTGTTCCGGTTCTTCACCGTTTACGGCCCCTGGGGTCGCCCCGACATGGCGCTGTTCAAGTTCACCAAGGCGGTGCTGAACGGTGAGCCCATCGACGTCTATAACCACGGCGATATGAAACGCGATTTCACCTATGTCGAGGACCTCGTGCGCGGCATTCACCTGCTGCTCGACGCGGTGCCGGAGCGGCTGGACACGGTGCCCGAGGGCGACAGCCTGTCCCCCGTCGCGCCGCACCGGATCGTCAATATCGGCAACGGGGAGCCGGTGCAGCTCATGGCGTTCATCGACGCCATCGAAAAGGCGCTGGGGCAGCCGGCAACGAAGAATTTCATGCCGATGCAGCCCGGCGATGTGCCCGCCACTTGGGCGGATGGGACCTTGCTCCGGACGCTGACCGGATATGCGCCGACCACCGATGTGGAGACCGGCGTGAAGGCCTTTGTTGATTGGTATCGGGATTACTACGACGTCTGAGCCTGCAGTTGCCGCAGCGCGCCTTCGCCTGCAACGCGCCCCGTGGCCAGACAGCCGGTGATCAGATAGCCGCCCGTCGGTGCGTCCCAGTTCAGCATCTCCCCCGCGCAGAACACACCGGGGCGCGCGCGCAGCATCAGATCGTCGGTCAGCGCCGCGAACCGCACCCCGCCCGAGGTCGAAATCGCCTCATCCATGGGGCGCGGGGTGAGCGGCGGGAAGGGCAGCGCCTTGATCAGACGTGCCAGCGGCAGGTCCGAGCCCCGGCCCAGCTCATTCACCAATGCGCGTTTGACCGGATCAAGCCGCAGGGCCTTGCGCAACCGGTTGGACAGGCTTTGCTTGGGGCTCGCAGCGGCCAGCTTTGCCTCGACCTGCGCTTCGGTCAGGTCGGGCAAAAGGTCCAGAACCAGCGGCGCCCCGTCGCGCAGGGCAGCCGAGATCATGTAGATGCCGCCGCCTTCGATCCCCCGGTGCGAGACGACAAATTCCCCTTGCGAGGCCGCCGCCCCGGCCGTGAGCCTGCAGCCTTTGACCGCCGCGCCGAAATGCGGCGTCATGTGTGGCGACCACGGCACGGCAAACCCCATGTTCACCGGCTGGAACGGCGCGACCTGATCCAGCAGAAGACCCGCCCAGCGGCCATCGGACCCCAGCCGCGCCCAGCTTGCCCCGCCGCAGGCGAGCACGGTGACGCAGGGGGTGAGCGTGGCCCCGCCCTCAGGCGTCTCGAAGTGCCGGGCGTCGCCGTCCCAGCCAGTCCAACGCCAGCGGGTGCGCACTTCGACCCCTTGCGCCGCCAGCTTGCGCCCCCAGGCCCGCAACAGGGGCGAGGCTTTCATCACGGTCGGAAACACCCGCCCGGTGGAGCCTGTGAACACCGGCTGGCCCAGCGCCTCGGCCCAGTCCGAGACCTCTTGCGGGCCGAACTGCGCCAGCGCGTCGGCCAGATGCGGCGCGTCTGACCCGAAGGCGGCGTGGAAATCCGCCATGGGTTCGGCTTTGGTGAGGTTCAGCCCGGATTTGCCCGCCATCAGGAACTTGCGGCCCACGGTGGGCATCACCTCGGCCAGCACGACTGAATGCCCCGCCGCCGAAAGCACATCCGCCGCCATCAGCCCCGCCGGGCCACCCCCGATGACCAGCGCTTCGGTCATGGGCGCACCGCAGCGCGGGACGTGGGCGAGGCCGTATCGTCGGGAATATCGGGAATAAAGGTCGGTCGGTGGTTCATCGGGTTTCTCTACACCACGCGAGCCAGCGCTTACAGGGGTTGGGGGATCATCCGCTTGATCGCGCGCAGATGGGCCGGATCCGCCGCGCGCGCCGTCTCGGTCATCTCGGTCACCGCTGCGTCCAGCGCGCCAGTGCAGATGTGGTCGATCAGGCCGGTTGCCAAAGCCTCCTCGGCGCTTAGCTTGGCGCCGCAGAGCAGGATGCGCTTCGCGGTCGCGGGACCGGCCAGAGCGACCAGCCGCGCGGGGTCGGACGGTTGCGGCAACACGCCCATCTTCACCACCGGATAGAAGAACCGCGCTCCGGCCACGGCGATGCGCAGATCGCAGGCCAGCACCATGCCCAACGCCCCGCCCGCGCAAGCGCCGTTGAGCGCCGCGACGCTCAACCCCTCGAACCCGGCGACGGCGGTAGACAGCCGTTCCCACTGGGGCGAGGTGGCAAGGGCGGCGCGGCGCACCTCTTCAAGATCGGCGCCCGCGCTGAACACCGACCCCGCGCCGGTCAGGACCAGCACCGGGTGCGTGGCCCCCTCGACCGCGTCGGCCAGCTCGGCCAGCATCGCTTCGCTCAGGGCGTTCGCCTTGTCGGGCCGGTTGAGTGTCAACGTCAGACAGCCGTCGGACACGTCATGGGCGATCACGTGAGGCCCACCTGTTTGCGGATGCCTTCGTCACGCAGGGACACGTCGGTGCCGAGATGCGCGTCCGCCTCGGGCGAGCACATCCAGACCAGTGCGCGGGCGGGCCATTCGGGGGGGACATGGTCGGACCAGTCAAGCTGGCTGACCGGATTGACGCCCGAGGCCTTGATTTCGCGCTGCATGTCGGTGGCGACGGTGCCCGGCGAAAGCCCCATGATCCGTAGGCCCTTGGCGCGATTTTCGTGATCGGCCGCACGGGTGAGCATGTAGGCCCCCGCCTTTGAGGCGCAATAAGCTGACCACGCCTCAACCGGGCCGTGGGCCGCGCCGGAGGAAATGGTCAGGATCGTGCCGCCGCCGCGTTCGATCATACCGGGCAGAACCGCCCGCATCCCGTTGAATACTCCTTTGAGGTTCACGTCGATCGTCGTGCCCCAAGCCTCCGGGTCGGCCTCGGCCAGCGGGCTGATCGGGTCGATAAGTCCCGCGTTGTTCACCATGACATCGATCCCGCCAAAGGCATCCTCGGTCGCGGCCACGGCGGCGGCGAGGGCGGTATAATCCGACACGTCGCAGGCAATCGACAGCGCGGCCTCTCCGATCTCGCCGGCCAGCGCGTCGATCTCGCCCGAAGAGCGCGCCATCAGCGCCACCTTGGCCCCAGCCTCGGCAAAGGCCCGCGCCGCTGCCGCTCCGATCCCGCGACTTGCGCCTGTCACGATCACCACTTTACCCGTCATGTCCATTTCACATCCTCCTGAGTTCGTCAGCCGGAGCTTGACCGCAGATGATAAGGTTGAAAAGCTGGTTCGGACATATTTCTCAGGGAGATAATTTC
Organism: Thalassorhabdomicrobium marinisediminis; assembly: GCF_003072065.1. Lineage (GTDB taxonomy): Bacteria > Pseudomonadota > Alphaproteobacteria > Rhodobacterales > Rhodobacteraceae > Octadecabacter > Octadecabacter marinisediminis. Next base: position 352,802 of record NZ_QCYG01000002.1, on the reverse strand, counting down.
GATGACAGTTTTTCGCACGCTCACCACCACCACGGCCATCCTTGCCGGAACGGCCGCCGCCGCCGATGTGACCGCCCAGCAGGTCTGGGACAACTGGAAAGGGCAGATGGAGGTCTATGGTCAGGGGTTCACCACCTCTGGCGAAGCGATGGAAGGGGACACGCTGGTTGTCTCTGACGTGACCATCGAGATGCAGGACAACGACGCTGCCGTGCTGGCCGAACTGGGCGATATCGAGCTGACGGAAAACGGCGACGGCACCGTGTCGGTCAGCACCGAAGACAGCTACCCGATCACGGTCACCGTGACCCCGCCAAACGACGACCCATCGACCATCAACATGACCATGAGCCAGACGAACATGGACATCACGGTCTCGGGCGATCCGGAGGCGATGATCTACGACATCTCGGCCGAGGTCTATGCGTTGAGCATCGACAGTCTGGGCGGACGGGTGGCCGAACAGGCGGAGCTGGGCGAGGCGATGTTCGCCCTGCGCGATCTGGCCGGGAAGTATTCGGTCCGCGAAGAAGAGCTGACCCACATCGCCTATGAGCTCAGCGCCGGTGCGCTGGATCTGGACTTTGCCTTCACCGAGACGGGCGAGGACGGCGCGTTTAGCGTGAACGGCGATCTGGCGGACCTGTCCACCTTCGCCAACCTCGTGCTCCCGCAGGACATGGACCTTGAGGCCGAGCAACCGCCGTTCAACGACGGTCTGGCCATCGACGGGGGCTATACCTTCGGCGACGCCCGCTACGACTTTTCGTTCCGAGCCGACGGCGAGGCTGGATCGGGCGCGGCGACCGTGGACGGTGGCACGCTGGCCTTCGCCATGGACAAGGACGGGCTGAGCTACACCGGAGAGGCGCAGAACGTCGAAGTCTCGGTCGAAATGCCAAGCCAGGTGCCCTTCCCGTTCGAAGCGTCACTGGCGGCCTATGGGTTCGATCTTCAGATGCCGCTGAGCCAGGGCGATGGCGAGCCGCGCGATGCCCGTCTGGCGTTCAATCTGACCGACCTGCAGGTGAGTGAGATCCTCTGGAACCTTGGCGATCCGCAGCAGGTGCTGCCACGCGAGCCGGTGTCGATTGCCTTGGCCGTGGATGCGCAGGTCACGCCGTTCTTCGATTTCCTCGACCCCGAACAGCAGCAGGCCGCCGTCATGGCCGAAGTGCCCGGTGAGTTGAACGGCGTGCAGGTGACCGAACTTGAAATCAAGGCCGCCGGGGCCGAGATCACCGGCGACGGGGCCTTTACCTTTGACAACGAAGACCTGACAACCTTCAACGGCGTACCGCGTCCCGAAGGCAAGATGTCGTTCGAGATCAACGGTATCAACAGCCTGATCGACAAGCTCGTGCAGATGGGCCTGATCCCCGAGGAAGAGGCGATGATGCCGCGGATGATGATGGGCATGTTCACCACCCCCGTGGGCGACGACAAGCTGACCTCGACCATCGAGGTGAACGAACAGGGTCATGTCCTCGCCAACGGACAACGTCTGCGCTAGGCGACGCCTGACCGACGATCCTCACGGCGCGCAGCTTCGGTTGCGCGCCGTTTTCGCGTCCGGGGGCTCGGGGCCCGAACGCAGGACTTTGTTAACCATGAATCGCTAGACTTCGCTCGCGACCGGGCTGCGCGCACCGGCGCGGTCTTTGCTATTCCTATGGCACGCACTTGCGGCACGGGGGCTGACCGATTACCTCAACCGCATGTAAAGGATACCCCATGACCCAAACGCTTGCTGATCTGACCCACCACCTTATCGCGGCGGCGCAGGCCGCGGGCGCCGACGCAGCGGATGCGGTGGCTGTCTCGGGCACGTCGATCTCGATCGATGTGCGCAACGCCGAACTGGAGGAGGCGCAGCGCGCGGAATCCACCGACATCGGCCTGCGGGTGTTCGTGGGCCTGCGGTCGGCCAACGTCTCAGCCTCTGACACTTCGGACCGCACCGTGGGCGAGATGGCCGAACGGGCCGTCGCCATGGCGCGCGAAGCCCCCGAAGACCCCCACGCGGGCCTTGCCACGCAGGCGCAGCTGGCGACCGATCTGGACCACAGCCGCCTTGATCTGGTGGACAACGGCCCCGAACCGGACCCGGCCTGGCTGGAAGAACAGGCCCGCATCGCCGAGGCCGCCGCGCAAGAGGTGGCCGGCGTCACGCAGGTGCAAAGCGCCTCGGCTGGCTATGGCCGCCGTCAGGTCCACATGAGCGCCAGCAACGGATTTTCCGGCGGCTATGAAAGCACCGGTCACTCGCTCAGCGCCGTGGCCATTGCCGGGGTCGGGGCCGAGATGGAGCGGGATTACGACTTCGACAGCCGCATTCACCTGTCCGACATGCACAGCGCGCGCAAAATCGGCCATCTTGCCGGTGAACGGGCGGTGGCCCGACAGGGTGCGCGCCGCCCCAAGACCGGCACCTATCCGGTGCTGTTCGACGAACGCATTTCCGCCTCGCTCATCGGGCACCTGCTGTCGGCCAGCAACGGTACGATGATCGCGCGCGGCTCATCCTGGCTGCTGGGGCGCGACGGCGAACAAGTCCTGACCCGGGGCGTCGACCTGATCGAAACCCCGCACCGCCCCCGCATCGCCGGGTCGCGCCTGTTCGACGGCGAAGGGCTGCCCACGTCCGAGCGCAAGATCGTTGAGGATGGCGTGTTGACCGGCTGGACGCTCGATCTTGCGACGGCGCGCAAGCTGGGGCTGGAAAGCACCGGCAATGCCTCGCGCGGGACCTCTGGCCCGCCCTCGCCTTCGGTGTCCCATGTTAAGCTCACGCCCGGCGCACAAAGCCCCGAGGAGTTGATGCGCGACATGGGGACCGGGCTTCTCGTGACCTCGATGATCGGCTCGACCATCAATCCCAACACCGGAGATTATTCGCGCGGGGCGTCCGGCTTCTGGATCGAGAACGGTGCGATTGCCTATCCGGTCAATGAATGCACCATCGCGGGCAACCTGAACGACATGCTGGCGCGGATCGTGCCGTCGAACGATGCACGCGCCCATATCAGCCGCGTGGTGCCCAGCCTGTTGATCGACGGGATGACGCTTGCCGGTGCCTAGGAACGCGGACCTGTCCCTGCTGATCGACGCCGCCCGCACGGCCGGTGAGATCGCCACAGGCTACTTCAGGGCCGCCCCCGAGGTCTGGGAAAAATCCGACGGACAGGGCCCGGTGACCGAGGCGGATCTGCACGTGAACCGTCAACTTTCCGCCGATCTGCAGGCGGCGCGGCCCGATTATGGCTGGCTCTCGGAAGAGACCGAGGACGGGGAGAGCCGTCAGGCCACCGAGCGCCAGTTCATCATCGACCCCATCGACGGCACCCGCGCCTTTATCGAGGGCAACAAGGACTGGGCCCATTCCCTTGCGATTGCCGAACACGGTGAGGTCATTGCCGCCGTCGTCTATCTGCCCGAACGCGACGCGCTTTATGCGGCGGCCAAGGGCGCGGGGGCGTCGCTGAACGGCGCACCGATCCATGCCGCGTCGAACCGGCAGATGGAGCGCGCCACGGTGCTGTCCTCGAAGCTCAACGTAAAGCCGGAATACTGGACCAACGTCTGCCCGCCGTTCAAGCGCACCTTCCGCTCATCGCTCGCCTATCGCATGGCGCTGGTCGCCGAAGGACGCTTTGATGGCATGTTGACCCTGCGCCCGACTTGGGAATGGGACGTTGCCGCCGGGGCGCTGCTGGTGGCCGAAGCAGGGGGCCACGCCACGGACCAGCGCGGACAGCCCGCGCGGTTCAACAACCGGCACCCGCAGGTCAACGGCATGGTCGCCGCGGGCGGCATCCACAAGGACCTGATCGAGGCGCTCGCCTGACCTTCTTTACCACACCCCCGGCACAGCCTAGTGTCGCGAAATGCAAACGAACCAATAGGTGCCCTATGTCCCAACGTCTTCACCTCGTCTTTGGCGGAGAACTCGTCGATCCCACACGGAACGCGTTCAAGGATGTCGATGACATCCATATCGTCGGCATGTTCCCCAACTATGAGACCGCGTTCAACGCGTGGAAGGCCGAGGCGCAGAAGACCGTCGACAACGCGCATATGCGCTATTTCATCGCCCATATTCACCGGCTGCGCGATGAAGAGACCGAAGCCTCGCCCACGGAAGAGCTCGGGTAGAGCCGACCGGAGCGTTGCGCCGTGATCTGGGTGCATTGCGGAAGCGGGGACGAGGTGCCGTTCTGCCTGTCGCTCGCCTCGCGTCTGGCCGAGGCGAGCGATGTGGCGGGGGTCTTGCTGACCGCCGAGCCCGAGGTGCTGGAGATGATAGGGCGCCTGCCGAGGGGCGTTGAACTGGCGCCGGTGCCAGCGGACACCGCCTCCAAGGTCCGCGCGTTCTGGGAAGACCGGGCACCGCGCTACCTGATCTGGGTGGGCGGCACCCTGCGCCCGGTGCTGTTGCGGTGGATCGAAAAGCTGCACCTTCCGGCGGTTCTGGTCAATGCGCGCACCGCAGGGCTGCACGGCAAAGGGTCCCGTTGGCTGCCCCGTGCGGGGCGCACGGCGGTCGCCGCTTTCGACCGGATCCTGACCGCGGACGGTGCGACGGCCACGCGGCTGATGCGCAGCGGCGTTCCCGCAGACCGGGTGCAGGTCACCGGTCCGCTGTTGGAAGAGGCCCTGCCCCTGCGCCATGACGCCAATGAACTGACGGTGATGGCCGAAGCGCTCGACAACCGGCCCATGTGGTTTGCCGCCGATATCGTAAGTCAAGAAGTCATGCACATGATCGCCGCGCATCTGGTGGCGAGCCGCCGCAATCACCGGCTGCTGCTGATCGTCACCCCACGGGACTGCACCACCGGCCCGCAGGTCGCCGAGACCCTGCGCGAGGCCGGGTTGATCGTGGGCGTGCGCTCCGAGGGGGACGATCCGACGGAAGAGCAACAGGTTTATGTGGCGGATCTGGAGGGCGAAATCGGCCTTTGGTATCGCATCGCGCCCCTCACCTTCATCGGCGGCACCCTGAGCGGGGGCGGCGCGACCTCCCCCTTTGATGCGGCGGTTCTGGGCTCTGCCGTCGTGCATGGCACGCGCAAGGCCCCGCATGACGCGCGCTTCGCCCGTCTCGCGCAGGCCGAAGCCAGCCGCGAGGTGCGCTCGGCCTCGGAACTGGGGGTGGCCGTGGGCGCGTTGATCGCGCCGGAACAGACCGCGCGACTGGCGCTTGCGGGCTGGGAAGAGCTGACGCGCAACGCCGAGACCTTGAACACTCTGGTGCGGGACGCGCTGCACGCGATCGAGGACGCGGCATGAGGGCGCCGGGCTTCTGGTATCGCCCGCGCAGTTGGCAGGCGGCCTTGCTGGCACCGCTGGGATGGCTTTACGCAGCCGCTACGGCACAGCGCGTTCGGCAGGCACCGCGCCACCGGGCGGGCGTTCCGGTGATCTGCATCGGCAACATCAACGCAGGCGGCACGGGCAAGACGCCCACGGCGATTGCCCTGGCGCAGCGGCTGACCGAGTGGGGCGCATCGGTTCATATCGTCAGCCGTGGCCATGGCGGGGCCTTGGCCGGTCCCGTCCGGGTGGACCCTGCGACCCACCGCGCAGACGATGTGGGCGACGAGCCCTTGATGCTGTCCGCTTTTGCCGCCGTCTGGGTGGCAAAGGATCGCGCGGCGGGGGTGCATGCGGCCGAGGCGGCCGGTGCGTCGGTGATCCTGCTGGACGATGGCTTTCAGAATCCGGCGGTGCACAAGGACCTGTCGCTGGTGGTCGTCGATGCGGTGAAGGGCTTCGGGAACGGCCGCGCGATCCCCGCAGGCCCGTTGCGCGAACCGGCGGCGGCGGGTTTGTCCCGCGCCGATGCGCTGCTGGTGATCGGCCCCGAAAAGGCCCGCGCCGCCTTTGCCCCCGCCCTGCCCGAGGACTGTGTGCGGTTGGACGGACAGCTTGACCCGCTGCCCACGGGCATGCCTTGGGGCCATCTGCGGGTGCTGGCCTTTGCCGGCATCGGCCACCCGGAAAAGTTCTTTGCCACGCTGCGCAGCCTTGGTGCGGATGTGGTGCGGGCGGAACCGCTGGACGATCACCAACCTCTGACCGACGCCATCCTCAAACGGTTGGACAGTGACGCGAAAGCGCAGGGTCTGATCCTTGTGACCACGGAAAAGGACGCCACGCGCCTGCCCGACAGCTTCCGTCACCGGGTGACGGTCCTGCCCGTGCGGTTGACGATCTCCGATTGGACGCCCTTGGACCGCAAGCTGCGCGCGCTGGGGCTTAGCCCTTCGTAAGGTCCTGATGCTGGCCCAGCTTTGGCGCGGGCCGGTCGAGGGCGAGCTCTGCCTCGGAAAAGCGCATTGGCGGCCGCACGCCGGGCACGCCCTCAGCCTCGAGCTTCAGGCCCCGGGCCACGACCTGCGGATCGGCGAAGACATCCTCGAAGGTGTTGATCGGACCGGCGGGCACGCCGTTGGCTTCGCAGGCCGCCAGAAGATCGGCCATGCTCCAGCGGCAGGTCTCCTCGCCCAGCAGTGGCACAAGAACGTCGCGATGCTCCAACCGGCCGGGATTGGTGGCAAAGCGCGGATCGGTCGCAAGCGCGTCGACGTCCAGCAAGGCGCAGAATTTGCGGAACTGGCCGTCATTGCCCACGGCGATGATCACATGGCCGTCGGCGCAGTCAAACACCTGATAGGGCACGATGTTGGGATGGGCATTGCCAAGCCGCGTCGGAGAGGTGCCGGTGGCAAGGTAGTTCATCGCCTGATTGGCCGTGGTCGCCACCGCGGTGTCGAGCAGTGCAAGGTCGATCTGCTGGCCGCGTCCGGTCGTGTGGCGCTGGTGAACGGCGGCGAGAATGGCGTTGCTGGCGTAGAGCCCGGTGAAAATATCGGTCACCGCGACACCCACCTTCTGTGGTTGGCCATCGGGTTCGCCGGTGACGGACATCAGCCCCGACATGCCTTGAATAATAAAGTCATAACCCGCGCGGGTGGCATAGGGGCCGGTCTGCCCGAAACCGGTGATCGAACAATAGATCAACCGCGGATGGCTTTCTTTCAGGCTGTCGTAATCCAGCCCGTATTTCGCCAGCCCGCCGACCTTGAAATTCTCGATCACGATGTCCGCATCGTCCAGCAGCCGCAAAAGCTGCGCCTTGCCTTCGGGTGTGCGGAAGTCGATCACCACGGATTTCTTGCCGCGGTTGCAGCTGTGGAAATAGGCGGCGGCGGACTCGCCGTCATGGTCGATGAAGGGCGGCCCCCAGGTGCGGGTGTCATCGCCCTGCGGCGATTCCACCTTGATCACCTCGGCCCCCAGATCGGCCAGCAACTGGCCGGCCCAGGGGCCCGCCAGGATCCGCGCCAGTTCGACAACCCTGAGGCCGGACAGCGGTGTCATCCGTTCGTCTCGGCCAGCTTTTCGTCAAGGACGTCCGCGAAATCGGCATAGCTCATGTTGGAGTATTTTTCACCGTTGATGATGAAGCTGGGCGTGCCGGTGACCTCATCGGCGGCGGCGTTGGACTGATACCATGCCATAAGCTCCTGCGCCTGATCGGCGTCGGCAAGGCAGGTGTCCAGATCCTCATCCGTCAGGCCCGCGACCTTGCCGATGCTGCGCAGTGCGGCGACGATCTCATCACCACTCTCGCGGCGGGCCCAGTCCTGCTGCTTTTCGAACATCAGGCTGGTCAGCCCGAAGAACCGCATCTCACCGCCGCAGCGCGCCACCATCGAGGCCCAGAGGCCGGGGCGGTCGAAATACACCTCTCGGTAGGTGAAGCCGATCTTGCCGGTGTCGATGTAGTTTTCCTTGAGCTGCGGATACTGGTTGGCGTGGAACGTCGCGCAGTGCGGGCAGGTGTAGGAGGCATATTCGATGACCTGAACCGCCGCATCGGGGTCGCCCTGCACCATCTCGGTCACGTCGAACTGTTCGGCCTCGGCCATGTCGGTGGCCGCGGCCACCTGTGGCGCCTCCGCAGATTGCGTCATGTACCAGATGCCGCCCGCGGCGACGACGGCGACCACGGACACCGAGGCCAGAATGGATGTCTTCATCAGTATTTCTTTCCCGTTTCAGGACATTTTGTCATTACATTCGCACCCAGCGCTTCAAGCGCAAGGCGCAGGGCGTCGTTCTTCACCGGAGCGGCAAGGTCGCGCGCGGCGGCCTTGGCTTCGGGTTTGGGGCCGCGGGGGGCGGCGGGGCCGTGATCGAAGGCCATCTGCCCCTCGGCAAAGCCGGTCGCCGCGGTCTGGGTGATCCGGATCCGCGAGATCGCGTTGTAGCCGTAACAGGCGTTCACCCGTTCGCGCAGCTTTTCCTTCTGCATTTCGAGCATCGGCGCCTGTGCCCCCGAGGTCAGGATCGTCAGCGTCGCGCCCATGCCGCCGCGGGCATAGCTGACATCGACCGGATGGGCGATCTTCGCTGTCGCCTCACCCACGATCTCGGCCCAATGGGTCAGCAGACGCGCCTGCGCGAAGCCGCGCGACTCGGTCGCGTCGCGTATGCGCTTCTGCATCAACGTGACCGCACGTGAAAATCCGCGCGTCGTGCTTTTGGGGCGTGGCTGTTTCATAACTCGACCGCTATTCTAGCCCCCTGCTACCTCAGCACCAGCCCGCCGGACAAGGAAAGTTAATAAACATTGTGTGACGTCAGCGAAGCCCTGCTGGATTGGTATGACATCCATGCCCGCAGCATGCCGTGGCGGGTGATGCCCGCCGACCGCAAGGCCGGGGTGCGGCCCGATCCCTATGCGGTCTGGCTGTCCGAGGTGATGCTGCAGCAGACCACCGTCGCCGCCGTGCGCGCCTATCACAGCAAGTTCATGGCGCTTTGGCCCACGGTCAGCGATCTAGCAGCGGCTGAGGATGCCGAGGTCATGGCCGCATGGGCCGGGCTGGGCTACTACGCGCGCGCGCGTAACCTGCTCAAATGCGCCCGCGCGGTGGTGGCCGACCACGGGGGCCGCTTTCCGCAGGACCATGACGCGCTGCTCAAGCTGCCGGGGATCGGCCCCTATACGGCGGCGGCGGTCTCGGCGATTGCATTTGACGCGCCCTCGACCGTGCTGGACGGCAATGTCGAGCGGGTGATGGCGCGGCTGCATGACGACCACACGCCGCTGCCGGCGGCGAAACCTGTGTTCATGGACTACGCCCGCCGCCATACCTCGCACAGCCGGCCCGGGGATTACGCGCAAGCGGTGATGGATCTGGGGGCCACGATCTGCACGCCGAAATCGCCCGCCTGCGGCATCTGCCCCCTGCGCCCCTGTTGTGCCGCTCACGCCGCAGGCACGCAGGCGGATCTGCCCAAGAAGACACCCAAGAAGCCCAAACCCACGCGCCACGGCATCGCCTATGTCGCCCGCCGCGCGGACGGTGCCTGGCTGCTTGAGACCCGGCCCGACACCGGGCTATTGGGGGGCATGCTGGGCTGGCCGACCACCGAATGGGGCGACGACCCCGCCCCGGCCGAGCCCGCGCCCGCCCAGTGGCAGACGCTGAACGACGCCGCGCGGCACACGTTCACGCATTTCCACCTGATCCTTCAGGTGCGCACCGCATGGCTTGCGCAAGATGCCCGCCCGTCCCGTGGGCACTTCATCACAGCCGAGGCTTTCAGCCCGTCCGCCCTGCCCACCGTGATGCAAAAGGCCTACACTCTGGCGACTGCGACGCTGCGCCCCCTATGAGCGTGGCACCGCGCGCGGATAGACTGGAACCAGACCGGAGAGCACGATGACCACCATCCCCGCGCCCAAATTCCGCCGCCTGAGCAGCGCGCTGCCCTTCTGGCTTTCGCTGGCGCTGCTCCCGATCACGTGGATCACCGCCGTTTATGGCGGCTGGACGCTGGTTCTTTTGCCGATGACGACCTGGTATCTGTTTTCGGTGCTGGACTATTTCACCGGCCTGAACCTTGACAACGCCGACCCCGAAACCGCCGAAGCCGACCTGTTCTGGTATCGCGCGATCACCCTGATCTGGGCCCCTTTGCAGATCGGCACGCTGTTTGCGCTTCTGTGGTATCTGGCGCGCACCGATCACCTCGCCTGGTGGGAAGAGGTCTTGCTCATGGGGGGCTTCGGAATCGTCAGTGGCACCGTGGGGATCAACTACGCGCATGAGCTGATGCACCAAAAGCCGAAGAGCGAACGCTGGCTTGCGGATATCCTTCTGGCCTCGGTCCTGTATTCACATTTCCGCAGCGAACATCTGCTGGTGCATCACCGCTATGTCGGCACGCCCCGCGATCCGGTCACGGCGCGCTACAACGAGCAATTCTGGCGGTTTTTCCGGCGCGTGCTGCCCGCGTGCTATGTGTCCGCCTTCAAGGCCGAGCGGGCGATGCTGGCGCGCAAGGGACGGCCGTGGACGGACCTGTCCAACCCGTTCTTTCGCTATTGGACGCTGCAAGCCGCGTTCTTGCTGGCGGCGGTTCTGCTGGCAGGCTGGTGGGGGCTGGTGCTCTTTGCCTATCAGGCGCTGGTGGCGATCACCCAGCTTGAGTTGGTGAACTACGTCGAACACTACGGCCTGACCCGCAAGCATCTGGGCGGCGGCAAATACGAACACGTCCTGCCGCGCCATTCGTGGAATGCGGCGCATCGGGCGTCGAACTGGCTGCTGATCAACCTGCAACGCCACTCGGACCACCACTACAAGCCGAACCGCCGCTTTCCGCTGCTGCAGACCTATGATGAGCACGACGCCCCGCAACTGCCCTATGGCTATCCGGTCATGACGATGGTGGCCGTGGTGCCGCGCCTGTGGCGCCGGATGATGAACCCCCGCGTCGATGCCTGGCGGGCGCGGTATTACCCGGAGATCGAGGATTGGGGCCCCTACAAACGCGGCACCAACCCGATGCCGCGCTAGTCGCGGGCGTTGCGGATCTGCCCCGAGACCCAGGCCCAGCTTGACCGGCACATATCGGACAGGCTGCGCGTGGCCTCGAACCCCAACAGCTCCCGCGCCTTCTCGGGCCGCGCCGTGAGCACCGCCACATCCCCGTCGCGCCGCGGCTGGATGCGGTAAGGCAGCGCGCGGCCGCAGGCGTCGGAATAGGCGGCCACGACCTCTAGCACGGACGAGCCCTCTCCGGTGCCCAGATTGACCGTGTGCCCCTTGCCGCTGTCCAGCAACGCCTGCAACGACAGCACATGACCCCGGGCGAGATCCTCAACATGTATGTAGTCGCGCACGCCGGTGCCGTCGGGGGTGTTGTAATCGTCGCCGAACACGCCCAGCTCGGACAGCTCACCGGTGGCGACTTTGGCGATATAGGGCACCAGATTGTTGGGGATATCCGCAGGGTCTTCGCCGATCAAAGCCGAGCGATGGGCCCCGACTGGGTTGAAATAGCGCAGGATGCCGATGGCCCACGGCGCGGGCAGTTGCTCGAGGATCTGTTCGCCCGCGATCTTGGTATAGGCATAGGGCGAGGTATAGGTGCGGGGGTGATCCTCGGGGATGGGCTGCACCTCGGTGTCGCCGTAAACCGTGGCCGAAGAGGAGAAAACCAGCCGCCGCACGCCGGCCTCCTCCATCGCCGCCAGAAGCGTGAGCAGCCCGCCGATGTTGGTGTGCATGTAGTCGATGGGCTGCGCCACGCTTTCGCCCACGGCCTTCTTGGCGGCGAAATGCACCACCCCGTCGATTTGGTGGTCCGCAAAGACCGCATCCAGCGCGGCGCGGTCCAGAACATCGCCCCGCACCAGATGCACCGCCTGTCCGGCGATCTGCTGCAAACGGTCGGGCACATCCGGCTTCGCGTTCGAGAAATTGTCGAACACGACAACCTCGAACCCGGCTTCGAGCAGCGCCAGATAGGTATGCGATCCGATGTAGCCGGCCCCGCCGGTCAGCAGTATTTTCGCCATGGGTCCCCCGTCAAATTGCCCCCTTATGGCCCAGCGCTTGCGCGACGTCACGGGCGAAGATCGCGGGCAAAAAAAACCCTGTCAGGCCCGAAAGGCCGACAGGGTCAAGGTGTGCCACGGCCCGAAGGGGCCGCTGGCACAGGCGGTAGTCTGTGTTTTTTGTGTAGGGGTCAGTTTGCCCGCATCTCGGACCGGATCTGCTGGCGCAGAAGGTCGATGGGAACTTTCTTGCCGTCGCGGCGGAAGTGCCAATAGGTCCAGCCATTGCAGCTCGGGGCCTTCTCGCACGCCGCACCGACCTGATGGATCGAGCCTTTGACATCGGCCCCGATCAACGAGCCGTCGGCCCGCACCTTGGCTTTGTGACGCCCGTTGATCGACCACAGCTCTTCGCCGGGGCGCAACATGCCGCGCTCGACCACCTGACCGAAGGGCACGCGGGGTTCGGCGCGCTTGGATTGCGTCACTTCCAGCGCTTCGTTGTCCAGCTTGCGCACGCGGGCCAGACGTTTCGCGGCGACGGCGCGATACTCGGCCTCACGCTCGATCCCGATGTAATCGCGGCCCAGCATCTTGGCGACCGCGCCGGTGGTGCCGGTGCCGAAGAACGGGTCAAGCACGACATCGCCGGGGTTTGTGGTGGCCAGCAACACCCGGTGCAACAGACTTTCGGGCTTCTGGGTCGGGTGGGCCTTGTCGCCGGCGTCGTTCTTCAAGCGTTCATGTCCTGTGCAGATCGGAAGCACCCAGTCGCTGCGCATCTGTGTGCCTTCGTTCAGCGACTTTAGGGCCTCGTAGTTAAAAGTGTATTTCGATTTCTCGGACTTGCCGGCCCAGATCAGCGTCTCATGGGCGTTGGTCAGACGTTTGCCGCGGAAATTGGGCATCGGGTTCGACTTGCGCCAGACCACGTCGTTGAGGATCCAGAACCCCTGATTCTGGAGCTCGGCCCCCATGCGGAACACGTTGTGATAGCTGCCGATCACCCAGATTGCGCCGTCCGGCTTCAGGATGCGCCGCGCGGCGGCCAGCCAGGCGCGGGTGAACTCGTCATAGACGCGGAAGCTGTCGAACTGGTCCCAGTCGTTGTCGACCGCATCGACCTTGGAATTGTCCGGCCGGTGCAGGTCACCGCGCAATTGCAGGTTATAGGGGGGGTCCGCAAAAATCAGGTCAACGCTGCCCTCGGGCAAGCTGTTCATGACCTCAATGCAGTCACCGTCAAGGATACTGTTAAGGGGCAGTGCGGGCGCACTTTTCCCAGTCTTTTTCTTTGTCATTGTCTGCCTCTGTCCGTCCTCAAGACCACGGCGGTTATCCGCTCTTTGGTTGATCCCAATGTGAGTCAAAGGGGATTCGCAGTCAAAAACTTTATTGAATCAAGAGGTTACGTTTTCGGCTTGTCACAACATCTTGTGGACGGGTTTGAAGGACCGTCTATGGTGTGGGGTCACGCCCAAATTTTGCAGCGCCAACATGTGGCTTTTGCACCCGTAACCTGCGTTCGTCTCCCAGCCATATCCCGGATAGTGTTGCGCCAACTCCACCATGATCCGGTCGCGACATATTTTCGCCACAATTGAGGCCGCCGCGATGCTCGCACTCAGGGCGTCGCCCTTGATCAGGGCGGTCGCCGGTGTGGCGAGATTTTGGGGGATCATATTGCCGTCGATCAGCGCGTGATCGACCCGGCCGAGCCCGGCAATCGCGCGCTCCATCGCCAGGTGACTGGCGCGCAGGATGTTGATTTCGTCGATTTCCTCGACCGTGGCATGGGCGATGGAGACCTCGGCGGCGGCAAAGATCAACGGCTCGAGCGCTTCGCGGCGTTTCTTGGTTAGCGCCTTGCTGTCGTTCAGCCCCTCGGGGATCCGATCGTGGTGGAACACCACTGCCGCCGCCGTGACCGGACCGGCCAGCGGGCCGCGCCCGACCTCATCCACGCCCGCGACGCGCAGCGCCCCGCGACCGAAAAGCTGCTGTTCATAGGTATAGTCGGGGCGGCAGGTCATGGCACAGGATGAAGCAGACAGGCCGCGCCGACGCAAGCGGCTTCCGGCCCCGAACCTGCAACATCACAGGGCAGACAATAAAAGAGGCAGGGGGCCATGTCCTCCCCCCTGCCTCTCCGGGCGGCGATCGGTGCCGCCGCCCCGTTCCGCCCCGGCCTTAGCGCCGGTTTGTGCGGAATCCTTCGTCGCGCAGGCAGCGCGTGCGGTAGCCCTGTCGCCGCTGGCCGGCCTCGGTCCGGAAGCGCACGTGGCAGCGTTGGGGCAGACGTTCGACATGGGCGTAATTGCGGTTCAGACAGCGTTGCGGGAAGAAATTGATCCGGTTCCCGTTGCGCCGCGTTACCTGCCGTTGGCACTGGGCCGGCAAGGTCTTCCAGCGATTGTTTCGATCGGGCCGCGCCTCACGGTCATCGTCGTCATCGTTCATCGAGTGGATCACCGCCCCGATGGCCAATAAGGTCAGGAAGCCTTTCAGCGCGTCCTCTTCCGAGATGGCGGCGGTGGCGGAGCTGGGCGTCAGACTTGTCAACGCGAGTGAGATGGCAAGGACACCGGCGGTCAGTGTGGATTTCAGCATCGTATCGGTCCTTTCATATGTGTCCCGCAACAGACAGGCACGGGGTATGGACCAAGCGTGCCGCGCCCCGCCGCGCCGCCCAATATCGCCTTGCGGCTATGGGTTTGCGCGAAGGGTCGCAGCGGAAGTTATTGAATAACCGCCCCCCACCCGCCATGTTCGCGCTATGAAACACATCCTTCCCCTGATCCTTGCACTCAGCGCGGTGGCCAGCACGGCGCAGGCTGACTGTTATGCCGACTACAAAGCCAAGCGTGACGATCCGCTTCGCCTGCACTACGGTGTCGCGGAAATCCTTGACGTGTGTTCGGAACAGGCCGCCGCGGCCGAGCTTGAGCCCCGTCTTGCGAAGGACGACTGGCAATTGCTGAGCATCGAAGGGGTCTTCGATGAAACCGGACTTGAAGAGAGGGAAGAGAGTGCAGGAGAGTTCTACCTCCGCTATTGAAGCGCGCCAGACCGGCAACCGGATCGTCATCGGCGGAATCGCGGCCATCGTCGTCATTCTGGCCAGTGCTGCGGTCTTGCTGTTCTTGAACCTGCCCGACGCGAACGCGTTCAACGCGCGGGTCGAGCAATTGTTCGTCGAGAATGCGACCCTTACCGGACAGGCAGAGATCAAGCTTCTCGAGATTCTGGCGCAATCCGGAACGGCCTTTTCCGAGACGCTGGACAGCTACCGGTTCGTGATTTTCGTGTTGCTGGTGTTCTCGACCGCTTTGCTGGTGGCAGCGGTGGCGTTTCTGGTGATGCTGATTGCCATGAACCGCCGCATGGGGCAGATCGAACGCAAGGGGATCGAGGTCAACTCACTCCTGATTTCGCGCGACCAGAACATGGTTTACCTGAACAACTTCGAATTCAAACTCACCGATGCGGCGATCGAGACCTTGGCCGTGCTGGCCGAAGCGCGCATGGATGATGAGGTTTTGTCCGGCGCCGAGATCGAAGGCGTGATTTCCGGCCGCCCCTCTTCCGATTGCGAAGAGGCTGCGGGTGCCACGCGGATCAAGCGGCTTCGTGACACGCTGGGCAACCAGATGATTTCAGAGCTGTTGATTCGCAACATCGCCCGGCGCGGCTATATGCTGGCCATCGACAAGGCCGTGATCCGCATGGTGTGACCGGCGGCGCGGTCAGCCCGTGGCATTCGGCGACTTTTGCCTTAGGTTGTTGCTCATCCCGCAGTTCGGATGAGGAGCCGACACTTGAATTTTCCCCGTCCCGATGTCTTCGGCTGGTT
Source organism: Thalassorhabdomicrobium marinisediminis (assembly GCF_003072065.1). Lineage (GTDB taxonomy): Bacteria > Pseudomonadota > Alphaproteobacteria > Rhodobacterales > Rhodobacteraceae > Octadecabacter > Octadecabacter marinisediminis. The sequence goes on along the minus strand of NZ_QCYG01000002.1, from coordinate 337,086 downwards.
TGCCTCTCTGCGGCGGGTCAGCCGCATCCTTTGGGTGCGCGTGGCGCTGATCATTGCGCTGTCGCTGATCGCCGCCCTGTCTGCTCCGTTGCTGGACACATGGATTCCGCAAAACCTCAAGGAACGGTTCACGGAAGACGCGCTCATGCCGATCCTGACCATTCTGGCCAGCAGCATGTTGACGGTGGCCACGTTCTCGCTGGGGGTGATGGTGTCGTCCCACCGGTCCTTGGCCGACCAGACCACGCCCCGCATCCACCGCTTGCTGATGGAAGACACCTCGACCCAGTCCATGCTGGCCAGTTTCATCGGCGCTTTCGCCTTTGCCCTGCTGTCGATCATCCTGTTCGGAGCGCATTATTATAGCGAGGGCGCGACCGTGATCGTCTTCGCCGCCACCGTGGCCATCGTGGCGTTGATCATCGTCTCGCTGATCCGCTGGATTCGCCAACTGTCGCGGATCGGCAGCGTGGATTATGCGCTGGAGCGGGCCGAACGCACCGCGCGTGAGACGCTCGACGGCATCCAGCGCCGCCCCCATCTGGGCGGCATGCCGATGCCCGAGGACGGCATTCCCGTTTCGGCCAGCTACACGATCAAAGTGCCGCAATCGGGATTTCTGCGCTGGATCGACGTGCAGGAGCTAAGCGACATCGCGAACAAGGTGCAGGCCGAGATCTATGCCGTCCACCTGCCCGGGGATTTGTTGCTGGAGGGGCAACCGCTGGCCCGGTCCACCAAGGAGGTGGACGCCGACGACGTGGCCGCTTGCTTCTGGATCGGCAAGAACCGCTCCTACGATCAGGACGCGCGCTATGCCATCGCCGCGCTGCGCGAAACCGCGACCAAGGCGCTGTCGCCCGGGATCAACGACCCCGGCACCGCGGTCGAGGTCGTGTCACGGCTTGAGCGTTTGCTGTGGGATGCCTTCAAGATCGAGACCGACGACAACGAACACCGGTTCAACAACGTCTATGTGGCGACGACGCCGGACAGCGTGCTGATCGACACCGCCTTTCGCGATATTTCCCGCGACGGGGCGAAGTTCGTGGACCTGTTGCTTGGCATTCACCGCGCGCTCGATGCTCTGCGGCAGACCTGCAACGCCGATGCCCACGACATGATCGACCAGCTTCACGCTGCGGTGGACGAGAACGCCGAGACCGGTCTGGTGACCCTGTCCGAGCAGACGCGCTACGCCGCGGGCCGATCCTCGATCGGTCAGCGGACGCGCTGACGGGCCGCGTCAGTCCGGCAGCTTCACCGGCCCCCATTCGGCGTATTTATCGCAAGGCGACGGATTCTCGGGGTAAAAGCCGCCCCCCAGATGCCGAATGATCCCCGCGACGGCGTTGAGCGAGGTTTGCACCGCCCCTTCGACCCAGGCCGGCGTCCAGCTGACCCCGTCGCCGGCCATGAAGATCCCGCGTTCGTGCGGCGGCAGATCGTCCTGCATGAAATGACCGAACATGCGGTGATTGTAGCGGTAATGCCCCGGCAGGGCGCCCTTGAACGCGCCCAGAAAGTTCGGATCGTTTTCCCAGCTCACCGTGATCGGATCGCCCAAAATATGCGACCGGATGTCCACATCGGGGTAAATGTTCGCCAGCGAGGTGAGCGCCAGATCCACGCGCCGCTCGACTGGCAAAGGCAGCACCTTGAGCGCGTCGGTCATCCACGAATAGCTCAGACAGATCACTGAGGGCTTGTCGGGGCCGTTGTCGAACAGATAGGTGCCCCGCGTCATCCGGTCGGTCAAGGTCATCGACATGACATCACGACCGGTGTCAGGGTCCTTGTCCTTCCAGAAGGGCCGGTCGACCATCACGAAGGTCTTGGCCGATTGCATGTAGCGGGTCCGGTCCAGCGCCATCCAGAGGTCTTGCGCGAACAGTGATTCCTCGGTGTCGATCACGGTGGACAACATGTGGCTTTGACAGGTGACCAGCACCGCGTCGAAAACCTCGACCCGTTTCCACTGGTCGGTGACCTCGAACTTCTCGCCCACCCGGCGGATGCGCGTCACGCCGGAGCGGGTCGCCCCGCCGTTGAGTTTGGACAGCGTCGTGCCCGCCGGCCAATGGGTGATCGAGATCGGCGCATGGTCCCACAGTTTGTGCGGCACCTGCCCCACGCCCCCGACCATATAGCGCTGATGGTCGTCGCATTCGGTGACATTGACCCGCAGGATTTCAAGCATCGAGTTGGGGAAATCCGAATCCCAGCCGCCGGTGCCGAAGCCGACCTGACCGAACACCTCGCGGTGGTGGAAGGACAGCGCCTGAAACGCGTCGGAGGAGGCGACGAAATCATAGAACGTCCGTTCGTCCCATTGCTCGACGATGGGGTTCCAGATTTCCTTGATGCGGGCGCTGTCGCGGTCGCGGATCGCCTGCTTCAGTGCGGTGAAATTCGCGCCCTCTTCCAGCGCGCGGTCATAGGCCTGGGCCACCTCGTGAAACAGGGGCGGCAGATCATCCAGCGATTCCGCGTAGTGGGTTTCCCCCAGAAGGTCGACGACGGTCGAGCCGGCGGCCGGGGTCAACGGATTGGGAAAGGGCATGCTTTCGATGCCCAGCATATCGACGTAGTGATAAAACCCGGTGGATGAGACCGGGAACCGCATGCCGCCAAGCTCGGCGATCACCCCGTCTGCCCCTTCAAACGCCTGTGAGCGCAGACGCCCGCCGAACTGGCCCGATTCGAACACCACAGGGCGCACGCCAAGCTTCATCAACTCGTAGCCCGCGATCACACCCGACGCCCCCGATCCGACGATGGCGACCTTGGCGCCGTGCGCGGTGTCGGGCAGGTGCCCCAGACCAGCGGGGTGGCTGATCCAGTCATCATAGGCGAACGGGAAATCCGGACCGAAAACGGAAACTTTATTCATGGGGCACCCTTGCGGATTGGGGGTCAGTAAAGGTCCGTTCTGCGGTCGTTTTGATGGGTTTGCAACGTGCGACTGCGCGCAAGATCGTCGCGGCGGACCTCCGCGACCAACAGATCGGGGCCAGCATCCGATGCGCGGGCAAGGTCGGAGCCATCGGGCGCGCAGATGCACGACAGCCCGCCATAGTGAAACGCGCCCTCAACCCCGACGTAATTCGCATAGGCCACAAAGATCGCATTCTCTTCCGCGCGGGCGGGGACAAGGCGCGTGGCGACGCTGTCGAAGGGTTTCATGTTGGCCGTGGGCACCAGCAGAATATCGGCCCCGCGCAAGGCCAGTGTGCGGGCGAGTTCAGGGAATTCAATGTCATAGCAGATCGCGACGCCCACGGCCCATCCGTTGAGCTCGAAGACGCCGGACAGGCTCTCACCGGCGCAGAATTGCGTCTGGTCCACATCGCCGTAAAGGTGGGTCTTGTGGTAGCGGTGAAGCTCCTCTCCTTGGGCGGACAGGACGACGACCCCGTTCCAGGGGCGATCTTCGGATGGCAAGGCAAGCCCCGCGACAAGCGCTAGCCCATGTGCCCGTGCAATTGACGCCAGCCCGTCGATCAATTCGCCCGACATGCCCGCGAGCGCATCGCAGCGCGCGGGTCCGATGTTGTAGCCGCCCAGAAACATCTCGGGCGTCACCAGAACCTCGGCCCCTACCGTTCTCGCGCGCGCGGCGGCGGCGTCCAGCGCCTGCAACGCCTCTCGGGGATCGTGGACGGGTTCGGTCTGCCAAACGGCGATTTTCAACTCAGCCTCCTGTCTGTTGGCCATGCCCATAGCTTCGCCAATTTGCCGCGAACTGCAAGCCGGACCGGCCCCGCCGCGATGGCGCGAATTGCCATGTATTCTGGCGGGACTGTGCTAGCTTGACCCTGGGAAACCCAGTTGAATCCCAAGCATATCAATGAAAGTAAGCCCCGAAACGGCGCAATCCCTGCGTCTGAACACTTCAAGAGGTTTGTGATGGAACGGAACAACAAGAACACTCTGACACGCCGCGGCTTCATCGGCACCGGTGCGACGCTGGGGGCGGCTGCCGGTCTTGGCGCGCTGCCATTCGCATCGTCGGCCATCGCCGAGAGCCATGTCGAAGGCGGCATCCTGACCGCCCGCGTCTATGCGGACATCTCCAACCTCGACCCCGCGTTCTGGACGTCCGAGGTCGATTCGCTGGTCATCCGCTGCCTGTTCGCCCATTCGATGGGCTACGAAACCGGCGTCGATGCCTTCGAGACCAAGCCCGTCGCCATGAAATCCTATGAGATTATCGACGAAACCCACATCGGGTTCGAGCTGAACCAAGGCATCATGTATTCCGGCGACTACGGTGAGATGACCGCCGAAGACGCGAAATATTCGTTCGAGCGGATCGCCGACCCTGAGTTGAACTCCCCCTACAAGGAAGACTGGGCGACGCTGGATCACGTGGAAGTCACCGGCAAATACACCGGCGTCATCGTTCTGACCGAGCCTTTCGCGCCACTGTTCACCACCACGCTTCCGGGCGTGAGCGGGGTGATCCTGCCGCAGGCCGCCATCGAAGCTGCGGGCGGGCAATTCTCGGTTGAGCCTCCGGTCTATTCTGGCCCCTACCGGATCAAGGACTGGCAGCCCAAGACCCGCCTTATCCTTGAGCGGAACCCCGACTGGACGCTGACCGACGTCGCCTATGACGAGATCCACCTGATCCCCATCGAAGACCCCAAGACCGCCGAGCTGGGCTTTGAAGCCGGCGATCTGGACTTTGCCGAGATCAGCGTCTCTTCGATCCCGCGCTACATGTCCAACCCGCCCGCAGGCTCCACGTTCGAGCGTTTTGACGGGCTGGCCTATTACTGGATGGGCATCAACGAGTTGAACGACCAGCTCAAAGACAAGAACGTGCGCCGGGCGATCCAGCTTGCCGTGGACCGCAAGACCGTTGTCGATGCCTCTTCGCTGGGTGGCGCGGAACCCGCCGCCGGGATCATCGCGCCCGCGCTGATCGGCAGCCGCGAGGCGAACCTTTATGACCGTGACGTGGAAGAATCCAAGCGCCTGCTGGAGGAAGCCGGCGTTGCCAACAGCCTCAACCTGACGATCTCGATCCAGCAGACGGCGGAAAACCTCGCAGCGGCGCAGGTCATTCAGGCCAACCTGGCCGAGGTCGGCATTCAGGTGACGATCAACCAGTATGAGAGCGGCACCTACTGGAGCCTTGGCAGCAAGGATGAAGGCGACCAATACCTCGACATCCAGCTGTTCCTGATGCGCTTCTCGATGCAGCCCGATCCAAGCTGGGCGACCATGTGGTTCACCCCGCAGCAGATCGGAGTCTGGAACTGGCAGGGCTTCGACAATGCCGAATTCGCCGAGCTGCAGGAGGCCGCGCAGATCGAACTCGACACCGAAAAGCGTGACGAGATGTACAAGCGGATGCAGGACCTGATGGAGGAATCCGGCGACTTCGTGTTCCTCAACTTCGTTCCTGTCGGCTCACTCGTGCGGGACACGGTCAATCCGGCCCTGCGTCCGGACGGTGTGCCGGTGTTCTACGAATTCGAACCATCCTGAGGCCTGTAACCTAAGAGAAGCGAGGGCGCATGGCGCTTTATTTCATCAAGCGATTGCTGCTTTCCGTACTCGTTGTCGTGATCGTCATCGTGGCGCTTTTCCTGCTGACCTACGCGATCCCGGGCGACCCTGCCCGGGTCGCCTTGGGGCCACGGGCGAATGCGGAACTGGTTGCGGAATTCCGGCAACGGATGGGGCTGGACCAGCCTTTGTTGGTCCAGCTTTACAACTTCTTCACATCCCTGTTGCGCGGGGATCTGGGGCGCGACGCCGTCAGCGGCGAACCGGTCCTGAACACGGTCCTGTCGCAGCTACCCGACACGCTTTACCTCGTGCTCGGCTCGGTCATCGTGGCGCTGATCCCCGGCGTGCTGCTGGGCATCCTCTCGGCGCGGTATCGCGGCGGCATCATCGACCGCATCAGCTCGGTCCTGTCGGTGTCGGTCATGTCGGTGCCCGCCTTCGTGATCGCGATCTACCTGCTATTGGTTTTTTCGATCCAGCTCGGCTGGTTCCCGGCCATCGGCGCAGGCACCGGCTTCTGGGACCGTCTGCACCGGCTCGTTCTGCCCTCTCTGGCTTTGGGGTTGGCGTGGATCGGCTATATCGCGCGGATCCTGCGGGCCTCGATTCTGGAAGAAATGAACGAAGGTCACGTGCGCACGGCGCGCGCCTTTGGCCTCTCGGAGAACAAGATCATGTTCGACTACGTCCTGCGGATCGCGATCCTGCCGATGATCACGGTTCTGGGCATCGGCATCGGCCAGATGCTGTCGAGCGCGGTCTTCGCCGAGGTGGTCTTCGGCCGCCCCGGCATCGGCAAACTTGTGTTCGACGCGATCATTTCGCGCAACTATCCCATCGTGACGGGCGCGGTTCTGGTCACCACGATCTTCTTCGTCATCGTAAATCTCGCCGCCGATCTTCTGGTGGCGTGGCTCAACCCGAAGGTGCGACATGACCTCTCCCGCTGATATCCCGACGCCCGAACCCGCGCCCGAACCCGCGACGGCCGCGCCGGTGGCGCGGCGCAAGGGCTCCTTCGCGCGGCTCGTCTCGGACCCGCTGGGCGCGCTGGGGCTGTTCCTGATCGCGCTTACCGTCGCGGGTGCGCTCTTGGCCGGCCTGTCGCCCCATGATCCGGTCGCCCTGAATCCGATCAACCGGTTCCTGCCGCCCAGCACGGACAACTGGCTTGGCACCGACAACCTTGGCCGGGACCTGTTCACCCGTGTGCTTTATGGCGCGCGGATTGCGCTGACCGTCTCCATCGGGGCGACGGCGATTGCCATGATCACAGGCGTTGCCGCCGGGCTGATTGCGGGCTACGGGCCGCGCTGGCTCGACAACGTGATGCTGCTGCTGTTCGACGCGATGAAATCGATCCCCACAGTGATGCTTGCGCTGCTGCTGGTGACCGTGACCGGGCCCAGCGTCTATGCGGTGCTGCTGGTGGTGGTTCTGGTCAACGCGCCCGCCTATGCGCGTATGGCGCGGACCCAGACGCTGGCCATCCGCCGCGCGGAGTTCATCGACGCCGAACATGCCCTTGGCGCATCGCAAGCGCGGATCATGCTGCGCCACGTGCTGCCCAACATCATCGGTCCCATTCTGATCGTCGGCGCGATGGACATTCCCGTGGTCGTCGGCATCGAAGCCGGGCTGAGCTTTCTGGGGCTTGGCGTGCGCCCGCCCACCCCGTCATGGGGGAGCATCCTGTTCGACGGTTTCTCCTACATCCGGGACAGCGCCTGGCCGGTGATCGCCGGCGGTCTGCCGATTGTCATCACGACGCTTGGCTTCACCTTCCTGGGCGAGGCGCTGCGCGACACCTTTGACCCGAAACTCGGAGGTCAGAAATGAGCGTTCAGAACGCGCTGGAAGTGCGCGACCTCAACATCAGCTACAAGGTGCCGGGCGGCAAGCTGCGCGCCCTGCGCGACATCAACCTGAACGTCCCACGTGGTGAGATTGTCGGTCTGGTCGGCGAATCCGGCTGCGGCAAGACCACGTTGATGCAGACAATTCTGGGGCTGCAAAGCTCGGCCGCCGTGACCGAGTCCGGCCAGATCATGCTGGGCGACACCGACTTGCTGACGCTGCGCCCCAAGCAGATGCGCAACCTGCTGGGCGACCGGATCTCGGCGGTGTTTCAGGACCCGATGAAATCGCTCAATCCGGTGCTGACCATCGGGCGGCAGATGACCGACATCCAGTTCCGCCACAACATCAGCCAGCGCGAGAAGCGCGACCGCGCCGTGGAAATGCTGCAAAAGGTGCGGATTCCCGATCCGGAATCGCGGCTTGATCAATATGCCTTCGAGTTCTCTGGCGGCATGCGGCAGCGCATTGCCATCGCCATGGCGCTGATGGCCGAGCCCGATGTGCTGGTCGCGGATGAGCCGACCACCGCCCTTGACGCCACGCTGGAGCTGACGACCATCGACCTGCTGCGCGACTTGCAGCAGGACATCGGCTGCGCGATCATCTTCATCACCCACCATCTGGGCGTCGTGGCCGAGCTCTGCCAATCGGTCAACATCATGTATGCGGGCGAAATGGTCGAAAGCGGCCCGACCCGCGCGGTGTTCGACGCGCCCCAGCATCCCTATACCGAGCTGCTGTTCAACTGCGATCCGGCGCAGATCCCCGAACGCACGCGGCACCTGCCGACCATCGGGGGCGAGCTGCCCAGCCTGATCAACCTTCCCCCCGGATGCGTCTTCGAAGGACGCTGCCCCAAGGCGTTCGGCCCCTGCGCCGAGATCCACCCGCGCCGGGTGCAATCGGGCGGCTCTGACATGGTGAAATGCCATCTGCGCGATCCGGAGGTGCCGCAATGAACGACCTGTTGACCGTCCGCGATCTGGAATCGCGGTTTAAAGTGGGCGGCGGGCTGAAAAGCCTGTTCTCGCCCAAGACCTACATCAAGGCCGTCGCCGGCGTGTCGCTGGACCTCAAAGAGGGGCAGACGCTGGCGATTGTTGGGGAATCCGGGTCCGGCAAGACGACGCTGGCCCGCGCCATCGCCGGTATGGGCGAGGATGCCAGCGGCGAAGTGCTGTTCAACGGGCAAAACGTGCTCGCGCTGCCGAAGTCCGACCAGAAGGCGCTGCGCCGGGATGTGGCGTTCATCTTTCAGGATGCCGTCAGCTCCCTCTCGCCGCGCTACACCGTACGCGCCCTGCTGCTCGAGCCGTTCCAGATCCACGGCATGATGCCCGACGATCCCGACGCGGAAGTGACGCGGATGCTGACGCTGGTGGGCCTGCCCGCCACCATGGCCGACCGCCGCCCGCATGAGTTGTCAGGCGGGCAGGCGCGGCGCGTGGGCGTGGCCCGTGCATTGGCGCTCGGGCCAAAACTGGTGATCGCGGATGAGCCCACCGCCGGGCTTGACGTCTCGGTTCAGGGCGAGGTTCTGAACCTGCTCAACGATCTGCGCGAAAAGCTCAATCTGGCGTTGCTGGTCATCACCCACAACCTGAACATCGTGCGGCACGTGGCGGATCACATGGCGATCATGTATCTGGGCCGCATCGTCGAGATCGGCGAGACGCAGGACATCTTCGACCATCCCAAGCATCCCTATACGGCGGCGCTTTTGTCGGCCAACCCCACCACCGAAGTGGACGTCGCCGACGGGCGCATCCGGCTTGAGGGGGAGGTGCCGAGCCTTCTGGCGCGCCCCCCGGGCTGTGAGTTCCACGGCCGCTGCCCCTTCGCGCGCGAGCGGTGCACCTATGATCCGCCCGAAGTGCGCACCGCGCCCGACGGCCGCCGGTTCACCTGCCATTTCCCGCTGGGCCCGGACGGCACCCCCACCGAATAAGGAGGTCGTCATGACCGGTCTGACCGATGAGCTGTGGGCGCAGATCGCCCCGCTTATGCCGTGGAACCTGCGCAAAACGTTCACAACGCTGCGCGTTGACCCACACTGGTTTCCCGATTCCCGTGGCTTCTGGTATCGCCGCCAGACCGCCGAGGGGGTCGAATTCGTTATCGTCGACGCCGAAAGCGGCGATCAGCGGCTGGCGTTTGCCACCGATGCTTTGTCACGGGCTTTGGCGGCGGTGACGACGGAACCGGAAGCGGCGCTTGAGCGTGTCGAACTGCTGGACCGCGACGGGTTGATCGGGTTGGACGGGCGGTCCTACAGCTTTGATGGCGAAACCCTGACCCTGCAGGCAATGCCGCGCGTGTCGTCTGATGCCCTGACCTCGCCCGACGGCACCCGTGCGCTGTTGCGCAAGGACGGGGACCTGTGGCTGCGCGACGTGGCCAGCGGCACCGAAACCCGCCTGACGCAGAGCGCGGAGCCGCATTTCGAATGGGCGAAATCGCCTGACCAGAACCTCGAATCCATGCGCATCCTTCGCGAAGGCATCCGCTTGCCGCCCATTGCCCAATGGGCCCCGGACGGGCGGCACGTGCTGACCTTTCGGCTTGATGAACGCAACGTCCGGTCCTTCCCCATGGTGCAGAACGTCCCCGACGACGGCAGCCGCCGCCCGGTGCTGCACGACCTGCGCATCGCCTTCACCGGCGATGTAGACTTGCCGATGGCGCATCAGGCGGTGATCGACACCCTTACGGGCGAGATTGTCTGGCAACAGGGCGGGCCGGTCCATGTGACCGAAACGAGCCTGATCGAGCGGGCGGAAACATGGTGGAGCCATGACAGCAGCCGGTTCTACTTCGTGGATCACGACCGCTATGAGCAATGGATCGCGCTGATCGAGGTGGACCGGACAACAGGTGCCCGGCGCGAGATCATTCGCGAAACCTCGGACTATTTCGTCGACGTGAATATGGAATACGCGCGGCGGCCGAACATCATGATCCTCGACAAGAGCGATGAGGCGATCTGGTTCTCGCAGCGCGACGGCTGGGCGCATCTGTATCTGGTCGATCTGTCCAGCGGTGCGACAAAACAGCAGATCACCAAGGGCGCTTGGGTGGTGCGCGACATCCTGGCACTGGATGAAGAGGCGCGCACAGTCTTTTTTCTCGCGGGGGGCATCGGCAAGAACCAGACGCCCTATCAACGCAGCCTGTGCAGCGCCGACCTTGATACCGGAGAGGTCACGGTGCTGACACCCGAGGCCGGCGATTGCGACGTGCCGCTGCATGTCGTCGGGTGGGAGGATATGGTTCAACGCGCGGGGATGCTCGGTGCGCGATCGCACTCGATCTCACCGGATTGCGCCTATTTCGTCTATAGCCATGCGCCCCCGGACCGCCTGCCCAGCGCCCGCCTGTGTCGGCGTGACGGCTCGGTCATCGCCGAGCTCGAGACCGCGCAGAGCACCGCGAACGATCTGGTCTGGCCCGCGACGTTCAGCACGCTGGCCGCGGACAATGCGACCGAAATCTTCGCGCAGGTCTGGCTGCCAAAGGACAAGACCGCTCCGGCCTCGGTCCCCATGGTCGAACTGATCTACCCCGGCCCGCAATGCATCGAGCAAACCCTGTCCCCCTTCCCTGCGGACGCTGGCGAGTTCGCCAAGGCGGCGCTGGCCAACGCACTCGTGCGGCTGGGGATCGGCGTCGTCATCATCGATGCACGCGGGACCCCGTTCCGGGAAAAGGCGCTGCATGACCTGTGTCACGGCCAGCTTCACAACCCCGGACATCTGAACGATCACGCCAAGGCGATTGCCGATCTCTGCGCTGCCTATCCGCAGATCGACCCCGCGCGCATCGCGATCATGGGGCATTCGGCGGGCGGTCATGCGGCAGCGCGTGCTCTGTTCGATCATCCCGACACCTACAGCGCCGCCATCGCCACCGCCGGAAGCCACGATCCGCAGCTTTACAACCATTGCTGGCCTGAGAAATGGCAAGGGCGGCTGGTGCGCCACGCCGACGGCAGCACGAACTACGATGCGGCGGACAATTCCAGCCGCGCCGAACACCTGCGCGGGGCCTTGCTGCTGGGGCATGGGGATATTGATGACAACGTGCATCCCGCCCAGACCCAGCGGCTTGCGGCGGCGCTGATCAAGGCCGGGAAGACCTTCGAGATGTTGATCACCCCGAATGACGATCACTACACGTTCTCGCGCAGCCCCTATGTGCTGCGGCGCGAGATCGATTTTCTGCTGCGTCAGTTGCAGCCGGAAACCGGGGGCTGACCCCCGGTTTCCGTTTTCAGTCAGATCAGGTTGCGGGGAATGACCTCATTCCATTCGCGCTGGCGCAACTCCTGCCCATCTTCGAACACCCGCAACACGCCCTGGATGTGGAACTCCGTCTCGGTCGAGGACATCTCGAGCCGGGTTTCCGTCCGCAGGACGGCATCCTCACGCACCGTGTCGTAGCTTTGCTCGATTACTGCGCGGGCGGACAGCGGGTCGTCGTCGCGGATACGCAGCTCACGGCGCAGGGAATGGGCGATCTGGGTGCCGATCTCGTCAAAGCGCAACACGCCTTCACCGAAGACCCCGCCAACCCCATCGGTCACATAGACCGTCTCACCGGTCAGGTGATCCTGCGTCGAGCTGCGCGCGACAGACCCGGGATCGACCTGCGTGATCGGGGTGAACGGCCCGTGCGCGGGTTCGGGGAACGTCAGATCGTGGGTGTCCGCGCCAGCCCGGCGCGGCAGCGTCAGGCAGGCATCGGCCAGGTCGAACGAGAGCGTGGCCGCATAGGGCGCGGGCCAGACGATCGGCCAATAGGCGGTGCCAACAGAGACACGGATCTTGTGCCCGGCAGCGAAGCGGTGGCCGCACATGTGCAGCGGCACGCGCACCTTCGTGGGCTTACCCGGTTCCAGCGGCGCGGGCGCTGCGTGACTGTCGCGGTGCGTCAGGTTCAGGACCTGATAGCTCACCCGCAGAACCTCACCCGAGGGCAGAACATCGCTCAGCCGCACGGCGATCTGCGCCACCGGGCTGTCGGAGGTCACGGTCAGATCCAGATAGGGCCGCCCGAGAATCTCGACGTCTTCCGCCAGCACGTCGGTGTCGAAGTTGAGCGAGCCGCCATCGTCAAGCCGCTGGTCGGTCGGCATCTCACCGGGGACGCCGGCGGACATCCATTCGCCCGACGCCTTGCCGTGGCTTTGCGGCGACCGGATCGACATCTCACCCTGATCCGGCGTGTCAGACAGACCGGAACGGGTCAGCCAGAAGGGGTGCCCCTCCACCTCGGGCGAGGGCCACTCAGCCTCACTCACCCAGCGGCCGGGCTGGTAGGTGCGCGTGCCCTCGGGCTTGACCGCGTCGTTGATATAGGCCCGAAGCTGCGGTTCATCCATGACGCCGGTCTCTTCACCCTTGAGCCACTGGTCCCACCAGCGCACGGCCTCTTGCAGCCAACCGATGGCCGGACCGGGCACCCCGTCGTGGGGATAGACGTGCCCCCAGGGGCCGATGACGCCGCGGTTGGGCACCGAGAGGTTCTCCAACATGCGCGGGACCGAGTTCGTGTAGCTGTCCGCCCAACCGCCAAAGGCCAGCACGGGGCAGGTGATGTCGGAATAATCGTCCTGCACCGAGCCGTGCTTCCAATAGTCGTCATAGCGCTGATGTGCGGCCCACAGGCCGGGGAAGAACGGCAGATCGTCGATGCGCTTGAGCCAGTCTTCGCGCCAGCTGTCGCCGACGATCGCGGGGTCGAGCGGCCGCGCCTGATAGGCCAGCATGATCGAGCCCCACCACATGTTGTCGTTGAGAAGGCAGCCGCCCATGAAGTGGATGTCGTCGCGGAACCGGTCGTCGGTGAAATAAACCGGGATCACGGCCTTGAGCTCGGGCGGGCGGCGGGCGGCGATCTGCAGGCAGTTGAAGCCGCCCCAGCTCTTGCCCATCATGCCGATATTGCCGGTGCACCAGTCCTGCGCGGCAATCCACGACAGCACCTCAAGCGCGTCGTCCTGTTCCTGCGCCAGATATTCATCGGCCATGTGCCCGTCGGATTCCCCCGTGCCGCGCATGTCGACCCTCACCGAAGCATAACCGTTCTCGGCGAAATAGCCGTGCATCGGCTCATCCCGGGTGCGGGTGCCGTCGCGCTTGCGATAGGGGATATACTCCAGCACGGCCGGAACCGGCGTATCGCGCGCGCCCTCGGGCAACCAGATCCGCGCACCCAGTCGGCACCCGTCCGACAGGGTGATCCAGACGTGTTCCAAAACTTCGGCCATGTTCTTTACCTTTCTTGCCAGTGCGAAACGGGCGCAGACCGGCCTTTGCCGAGTGCAAAAAATGCAGCGGCTGGCGGCGCGCCTTTCGCTCCGCCGATGTCATTCCTGCAGGCATGAGGCAAGACCCCATTCGGCAGGATTTATCCTTAGGGGACCTCGTGCCGCAGGGCGGGCGCTTGGCGCAGATATTGACTCCGCACCGTGAGGCGCCAACTCTTGAAGGGTCTGCCCAAGCCTCAGGACGGCGAAAGCCGGACGGGGGGCGCGGCGGCGCTGATAGAAACACCGGCGGCGAGGGCCGGTCAGGAAAGGATCGTATCGTGGACAGGCACCCCGAGATGAAAGAGGCACTGGAGTTCTTGCAGCGCAATTGGTGGCTTTTGCTGCTGCGCGGCCTTGCGGCGATTGCCTTTGGCGTGGCCGCCTTCGTCTGGCCGGGGCTGACGCTGTCACTTCTGGTGATGCTTTTTGGCGCCTATATCCTGTTCGACGGCATCGTCGGCACGGTGGACGCGATCCGCTACCGCGACCAGATGGACAACTGGCTGTTCTGGCTGTTCGAGGGGGTGCTGGGCATCGTGGTCGGGTTGCTCATGCTCTTCATGCCCGCGGTTACCGCCTTCTTTCTTGTGATCCTGATCGCCGTCTGGTCGATCTTGGGCGGCGTGCTGCGGATCGTGGCGGCGGTCCAGTTGCGCAAGAAGATCGAAGGCGAGTGGCTTTTGATCCTCAGCGGCGTCTTGTCGATCCTGTTCGGCATCGCTGTGATCGCCCTGCCCTATGCTGGATTGGTGTCGATCGCGTGGCTGATCGGGTTCTGGGCCGTGGTGTTCGGCATCCTTTTCGTGGTATTGGCGTTCCGCTTGCGCAAGGCGGGCCAGCCATAACACCGAAGGGCCGCGCATGCGCTATTTCGACCGAACCGGCCTGTATGTCCTGCCTTTGTTCCTCGGGCTGCTGTTCTTCGCAGCCTCTCTGACGCCCACCCTGATCCCGCGCAGTTGGCTGGTGCAGGGCATTCTGGGCGGTCTGGTGATGGGCGTGGGCTATCTGATCGGGCGGATCGGGGTATCGCTTTGGCGGCTGATGGAGCTTCCCGAGCCGACCGGGCGCGCTGTTCGTATCGCACAGGTGATCCTTGGCCTTCCGGTACTTCCGGTGTTGGCCGGGTGTCTGTTCCGCGCACGCGATTGGCAGAACAGCATCCGCGAGCGCATGGGGCTGGAGCTGGTCGACAGTATCTACACCGTCCGTATCATCGCGCTCGCCCTTGCGGTGTTTCTGACGCTGGTCCTGCTGGGCTATGCGCTTCATTGGCTGTTCGACCGCTTCCGCACATGGCTCTATCGCTACCTGCCCGAACGCACGGCGAACGTGGCGGGGTTCCTGCTGACCGTGATCGTGGTGGTGGTGGTGACGCGCGACGGCGTGCTCGACCGGGTGATCGCCGGATTGGACAGCTCGGTGACCGTGGCGCAGAACCTGTTCGACACGGCCCCGCCGCGTCCCGAGGGGGTCCGGCCCGCCGGGCCCGGCTCGCTGATCGACTGGGACACGCTGGGCCAGCCCGGGCGGAACTATGTCACGACCGGACCGGACGCCGCCGCGATCTCGGCCTTCACCGGACGCGCGGCGCAGGACCCGATCCGCGTCTATGTCGGACGCGCGCAGGCCGAAACCCCGCAAGAGAGGGCAGACGTGGCGCTGGCCGAACTGATCCGTCAGGGCGGCTTCGACCGCGAGGTGTTGATCGTGGCCATGCCCACCGGCACCGGCTGGATGGACCCGGGCGCGGTGGATACGGTCGAATACATGCACAACGGGGACATCGCGACCGTGGCCGTGCAGTATTCCTATTTCCAGTCGCCGCTGGCCCTGATCCTCGAGACCCGCGCGGGGTTGGATCAGGCCGAAGCGCTGATCGGCGCGGTGCATTCCTATTGGCGCGACCTGCCAAAGGACGCCCGTCCCCGCCTTTATATCCACGGGCTGAGCCTTGGCGCGTGGTCGTCCATGCACGGCACGGACCTGTTCGCTTTGCTGGACGATCCGATCAATGGCGCGGTCTGGGCCGGCCCGCCCTTTCCCTCGGTCACGTGGCAAAGGGTCGTGGCCTCGCGCAACCCGGGCAGCCCCTATATCACGCCGGAGCTGGGCGAAGGGCAGCTTGTGCGGTTCGCCAATCACTACACGCACGCCGGCGGGCCCGAGGGCTGGGGCAATATGCGGATCGTGTTCCTGCAGTATTCCAGCGATCCGATCGTCTTCTTCGAGACGCTGTCGCTCTATCGCAAGCCGGTCTGGATGGCCGAGCCGCCGGGGCCGGACGTGTCGCCCTTCATGCGATACATACCGGTGGTGACGCAGTTCCAGCTGGCCGTGGACATGGCGCTGGCGAACACCGCGCCTGACGGGCACGGACACGCCTACTACGGGCGCGACTACGTCGGCCCCTGGGTGGCCGTCACCGATCCGGCCAACTGGACCGACGCCGACACCGCCCGCCTGATGGCCCATTGCGACGGAGGCTTTGACGAAGGTTGCGTCAACGACTGACCGGCGCGGTTCGATGCGCGGCCGTCAGTCTGCTTGTTCGCAGGTGGCTTCTATAATCCGCGCAAGGGGCTTGTCTGAAAGCTCTTGCAGAAGGCCCAGAATGGCGCCGCGCCATCGGGGCGAGGCCGACACGTCGCTCGGGATCAGCCCCTCTATGGCTTCGAACCCTGCTAAAATGGCCTCGGGCGTGCCGGCATCCGCTGCGTCTCTGAGGCCGTCCGCGCGCGGATCGTTCAGCGCCGCGCCCGAAGGCAGCTCGCCCCTGCAATACCACATCCAGAGCCCGGCCACGAAGGCGAAGCTGTCAATGGGGCCATCCGTGGCAAGGGCGTCGGATGCGGGGGCAAAGATCCGTTGGGGGAGCTTTTCGGACCCGTCGCTTGCGATCTGCAACGTCTCATGGGCGATGCTGGGGTTGCGAAAGCGCGCGATCAGGGCCTCGCAATACTGTGGCACATCGATCCCGGGGAGGGCAGGCAGGGTCGCGGCAGCCTGCTGCAGATGCCGGCGCACGATCACCTCAAGGCAGGGGTCGGCCATGACATCGCGGACATAGGTCTTGCCCAGAAGCTGCCCCATATACGCGATCAGCGAATGGCTGCCGTTGAGCAAGCGCAACTTCATGCTCTCGTAGGCGGCGACGTCCTCGGTGAAGATCGCGCCCGCAGCCTCCCATGCCGGCCGGCCGGTCGGGAAAGTGTCTTCGATCACCCATTGGTGGAAAGGCTCGGTCTCGACTGCCAGCGCGTCATCGGTGCCGGTCAACGCACGCGCAAGGGCGCGGGTCTCGCCCGTTTGCGCGGGGGTGATGCGGTCCACCATCGATGACGGACAGGGCACAGTGTCGGCGATCCATTGGCCAAGGGCCGGATCATGCCGACGGGCGAAATCGATCAGGCCGGCGCGCAGGAACGCGCCATTGTCTGGCAGATTGTCGCAACACAGGACCGTGAAAGGCGCGATGCCGCGGTCACGCCGACGCTCCAGCGCCGTCACGATCAACCCGATGGCACCCACCGGCGCGCTGTC
Source organism: Thalassorhabdomicrobium marinisediminis (assembly GCF_003072065.1). Classification (GTDB taxonomy): domain Bacteria; phylum Pseudomonadota; class Alphaproteobacteria; order Rhodobacterales; family Rhodobacteraceae; genus Octadecabacter; species Octadecabacter marinisediminis. The sequence goes on along the minus strand of NZ_QCYG01000002.1, from coordinate 319,850 downwards.
GCGGGCAAGATCGTGTGCGATGACCGGGTTTGAGGGATCGACGCCACCGGTCGCGCGATCGATGCCGTAGCCCTTTTCGGTCACCGTGGTGGTGACAACGCGGACGTTTTCATCACACAAGGCCTGCAGCACCTGATCGGGCTGGGTGCGGGCGCACAGGGCGTGGTCGATGCTGCCGATAATCTGCGCCCGCGTCCCCTCCGCCCCTTTCTCAAGCATCGTGAACAGCCCGTCCTGCTCGTTGAAATCTGCCGCGACCTCTTCGTTGCGCATGCTTACGCCGATGATTTTCCAGTCGCCCCCCTGCGCGGCCATGGCCGCATCGGTGTAGAACGCCTGATGCGCCTTGTGGAACGCGCCAAGACCAAGATGCACGATGCCGACGCGCCGGGCTGCGCGGTCATACTGCGGGGGGGCAGCGGTCTCTGCTACCGCGGCGAGGGTTTGCGCGGACAGCCGGGTCATGCGGCGGAGCCCGGATGCGACAGCGCCGCGATGATGCCGCGCAATTCCGCCAGCCCTTTCAGTCGCCCGACCGCCGGATAGCCCGGCTGGCTGTTCTGGCCCAGATCACTCAGAATGTCCTGCCCGTGATCGGGGCGGAACGGAATGTCACAATCGCTGCGGCCTTCGGCCTTGCGGCGCTGTTCCTCATCCAGAATGGCCGCGATCAGATCGACCATATCGGTCACGCCTTCGAGATGGGCGGCTTCATGAAACGAATTCGGGAGGGCTTCAGTCTCGCGCCGGACGTTGCGCAGATGCACGAAATGCACCCGCGATCCCAAACGGCGCATCATGCCCAGCAGATCGTTGTCCGCGCGCACGCCCAACGAGCCGCTGCACAGGGTGATGCCGTTCGCAGGCGAATCCACAGCCGCCATGAGGCGGGCATAATCCTCTTCGGTGGACATGATGCGCGGCAGGCCCAAAAGCGCAAAGGGCGGATCGTCGGGATGGCAACACAGGCGCGCGCCGACCTCTTCAGCCACGGGCACCACTTCGGTCAGGAAATCGATCTGGTGTTGGCGCAGACGGTCCGCGTCAATCCCGTCATAGGCGCGAAGATGGGCCCGGAGATCGGCGAGGGAATAGCCTTCTTCAGCGCCCGGCAGCCCGCAGATGACGTTTTGCATCAGCCGGTCAAGATCCGCATCGGTCATGGCGTCGCGTCGGGCCTGCGCCTGCTGCACGACGTCGGCGGGGAAGTCATCGCGCGCACCGTCACGGGCCAGCACGAAGAGATCGAAAATGGCGAAATCGATGACGTCGAACCGCATGCACCGCGCACCGTTGGGCAGCTCGTGCCCCAACTCGGTGCGCGTCCAGTCCAGAACCGGCATGAAGTTGTAGCAAATGACCGACACCCCGGCCTGCGCCAGATTGCGGATGCTTTGCTTGTAGTTTTCGATATGCGCCCGCCAGTCGCCGCGCTGCTGCTTGATCTCCTCGGACACCGGCAGGCTTTCGACCACGTTCCACACCAGACCCGTGGGTACCCCGTCCGGGGTTTGCGCAATCTGCTGTTGCCGCTGTTGGATCTCCGCCTGCGACCAGACCGTCCCGTTGGGGATGTGATGCAGGGCGCTGACGACGCCCTCCACGCCCGCCTGCCGCATATCGGCAACCGAAACCGTGTCCTGTGGTCCAAACCAACGCCAAGATTGTTGCATGTCGCCCTCCGCCGCCGCGCATAACGCGTTGAAAAGATGTCGGCCCCAGTCCGGCCTAAGTTGGATCATAACATTCTGTTGACTTGTATGGAAGTAGGCAAGTATAGAAATAGCGGGAGGATTTCGCTGTGGACTTGGTCGAAGTTGAGGGGTGGACGCTGGATCAGCGCAGAGCGGTGAGCCCGCAACTGCGCGCCATCTTGCGCAGCCGCATCATCCGCAATGACCTGCGCCCCATGTCGCGCCTGTCCGAACCGGAAATCGCGAAAGAATACGGCGTCAGCCGCCAGCCGGTGCGTGAAGCCTTCATCACCCTGATGAACGAAGGTCTGGTCGAGGTCCGCCCCCAGCGCGGCACCTATGTCTGCAAGATCGATTATAACGCCGTGTTGAACGCCCGTTTCGTGCGCGAAGCGGTTGAGGCGGACATCGCGCGCAAACTTGCGTCCGAAGGCCACGACCATCTGATCCGCGACCTGCGCGCCCAGCTGACCTTGCAACGGGATGTTTCCAAGGATTCGCCGGAAAGATTCATGGAGCTGGACGAACGGTTCCACATGACGCTTGCCCAAGGCGCCGGGGTCGCGAAATCCTGGGGCTTCCTTGAAGGCATCAAATCGCAAATGGATCGGGTGCGGTTCATCACCTTCGAAGAATTCCCCATCGCCAAGCTGATCGATCAGCACGAACGCATCGTCGATTTTATAGAGCAGAAAGCCGTGAGCGGAGCAGAGGACGCCATGCGCGCCCATCTGCGCGAGATTCTCAACAGCTTGCCGCGCGTTCAGGACCTTTACCCGGACTACTTCGAAAATTCGCACGGCCTGTCCGGCGAGAAAAAGTCACAACACCAGGAGGAGAGACCATGAAACTGATTTCAAAACTGACGACGCTGGCAGCCGCAAGCTGCATGGCGATCGCCACCGGCACAGCCGCGTTCAGCCAGGACCTGACGCTGAAGCTCGGGCACCTCGCGAATGAGGACAACTCTTGGCATCTGGCCTCGGTCCGCTTCGCTGAGGAACTCAGCGCGCTGACCGACGGTCGCATTGCCGTTGAGGTGTTCCCCAACGAATCGCTGGGCAAGGAGATCGACCTGATCAACGGCATGCAGCTGGGCACCGTGGACATGACGATCACCGGCGAGAGCCTGCAGAACTGGGCGCCGATGGCCGCCCTGCTGGCCGTGCCCTACGCCTATCGCTCGCTCGAGCATATGGACGAAGTGGCAAGCGGCGAGATCGGCGACCAGATCGAAGAGCAGATCATCGCCAACGCCCAGGTGCGTCCGATCGCCTATTTCGCACGCGGCCCGCGCAACCTGACGTCCCAGCGGCCGATCGAGACGCCGGCCGATCTGAACGGCATGAAGATGCGGGTGCCCAACGTGCCGCTTTTCGTTGACGTCTGGTCCGCGCTCGGGGCCTCGCCCACGCCGATGGCCTTCTCCGAGGTTTTCACCTCGCTCCAGAACGGCGTGATCGAAGGGCAGGAAAACCCCCTCGCACTGATCCGGTCCGCAAACTTCAACGAGGTGCAGGACTACGTGAACCAGACCGAGCACGTGCGGTCCTGGATCTACCTGACGCTCGCTGAATCCACCTGGGCCAAACTGTCCGAAGAAGATCAGGCCGCCGTTATGGAAGCGGCTGCCGCTGCGCAGGAATACGAGCGCAGCCTGCTGCTCGACAGTCTGGCCGCCGACAAGGCCTATCTTGAGGAAAACGGCATGACCTTCGTCGAAGTCGATGGCGCGGCCTTCCAGGCGGCGGCACGGGATGCGGTGCTTGCCAATGTCAGCGACGAGATCAAACCGATCGTCGAGGACCTGTTCGCCAACTAAGCACGCGAGCCTGACAAAGGGGATTGCCGGCACATTGGTCGGCAATCCCGCGACGTTCCCCGGAACCCGCCCCTAGCCGGAAGCAGTCCCATGGCCAGAATTGAAAGCATCCTCTACACCGTCTGCCGCATTGGCGTCGGTGTCTCTTTTTTCGTGTTGATCGTCACGGTCCTGACACAGGTGTTTGGTCGCACCTTCGGGTCGTCACCGATCTGGACCGAAGAGCTGACCCGCTTCTCCATGCTCTACATGGTGGCCTTTGGCGCGGGGCTGTCGTTGCGCTCGGGCGATCTGGTGAACGTCGATGTGGTCTGTGAGAATCTGGGCGGGCGCTGGCCCCGGCGGCTGCGGCTGGTCGCCGCTGCGGTGACGGCGGTGCTTTGCGCCTATCTTCTTCCGCATGCGTGGAAATATGTCTCAATCGGTGCGATGCAGACCTCGCCCGCCATGACGCTGCGCATGGATTTCGTTCATTTCGCAGTCTTCGGGCTGCTGCTCACCCTATTTGTTTTCTCAGCCTTCAGGGTCGCCGGCATGCTGTTCGCCGGTCGTGATGGCAAAGCAGACCCGCGCGAGGATCTTGACTGATGGGCCTTACAATCTTGATCCTGGTATTCGTTGGCGGGCTGGTGATCGGCCTGCCCGTGGCCGTAACGCTGGGCGTGAGCTCCCTTAGCTATCTTCTGGTGACGGGGATCCCGCCGGTGGTGATGCCGCAGAAGATGTATGCGGGCATGGATGTCTTCGTGCTTCTCAGCATTCCGGGCTTTATCCTTGCCGGGAACCTGATGAACCGCGGCGGGATCACCGAACGGATCATCCGGTTTGCCAACTCGCTCGTGGGATGGATCAGGGGCGGGCTTGGTCTGACCAACGTGGGCGCGTCGATGCTGTTTGGCGGGATCACCGGAACTGCTGTGGCGGACGCGGCCTCTATTGGAGGGGTGATGATTCCGGGGATGAAAAAGGCCGGGTATCCGGCCGATTTCTCGGCGGCGGTCACGGCGGCCTCTTCAACCGTGGGGCCGATCATTCCGCCCAGCGTCCCGATGATCATCGTCGGCGCGCTCTCGGGCATTTCCGTGGGCAAGATGTTTCTGGCCGGGGCCATTCCGGGCATCCTGATGGGGCTGGCCATGATGGTGACGACCTATCTGATTGCCCGCAAAAAGGATTTCCCCAGACAGGACTGGCAGGGACTTGGTGAAATCGGCCGGTCCTTCGGTGGGGCGTTCTGGGCGCTGGCGATGACCGGCATCATCCTTTACGGCCTGCTCAGCGGCATCGCCACGCCGACCGAAACCGCCATCGTCGCGTCGGTCTATGCGATGGTCATCGGCTTGCTCATCTACCGCGAACTGTCCCTGCGGGAGATTCCCAAGATCGTCGTGGACAGCGCCGTGTCTGCGACCGGCATCCTCTTGCTGGTGGGCTTCGCGAACGTCTTTGGCTGGATTCTGGTGTCGGAACAGATCCCGCAGGCCATTGCCTCGGCGGTCCTGTCGATGACGGACAACAAATTCCTCGTGATCCTGATCATCAACATCCTGCTTTTGCTGGTGGGCATGTTCATGGAGACAATCGCCGCATTGATCATCCTGTTCGTGCCGCTGCTGGCGCTGGCGGTTGCGGTGGATATCGAACCGTTGCATTTCGCCACATTCGCCGTGCTGAACCTGATGATCGGCCTAACCACGCCGCCGCTGGGCGTCTGCCTGTTCGTCTGCGCCGGCATCGCCCGCCTGCCGCTGACGCCTGTGGTCATCGCGATCCTGCCGTTTTTGCTCACCAACATCCTTGTGTTGTTGCTGGTGTCTTACGTGCCCGCCATCTCCACATGGCTGCCCTCTGTCCTTATGCCCTAGGAAATACCATGACCGTCAAAGCCTGTGTTCTTCACAAACAAAACGATCTGCGCATTGATGAGGTCGCCCTGCCCGACCTTGGCCCCGGAGATGTCCGCGTTGCCATGTCCCATGGCGGGATCTGCGGGTCGGACATGCATTACTATCAGCACGGCGGCTTCGGCCCCGTTCGCGTCGTTGAGCCGATCATTCTGGGGCACGAGGTTTCCGGCGTGATCGAGGCTGTGGGCGCACAGGTGCGTGATCTTCAAATCGGCGACCGTGTGGCCGTCAGCCCCAGCCGGCCCTGTTTCGACTGCGACTATTGCGCAAGCGAAGACTTCCAGCATTGCGCCAACATGCGCTTCATGGGCTCCGCACGCACGGTGCCCCATGTGCAGGGGGGCTTCCGATCGCACTTGGTAACCGAGCAGGGGCAGTGCTTCAAAGTTGGCAAGGATACCCCGCTGGCCAATGCCGCCTGCAGCGAGCCCCTTGCCGTCTGCCTGCACGCCGCAGCGCAGGCCGGACCGCTGGCGGGCAAGTCCGTGCTGGTCACCGGCGCGGGCCCCATCGGCGCGCTCTGCGTTGCGGTGGCCAAAATGCAGGGCGCGCGCAGCATCGTCGTGACCGACCTGTTTGATTTCACGCTGGGCGTGTCCGAGCAAATGGGCGCGACGACGACCCTCAATATCGGCGCGGACCCCGAGGGCGTGACCCGCCACGTGGCCGATCATGGCCCCTTCGATGTGGTGTTCGAATGCTCGGCGGCGGAACCGGCCATCCTCTCTGCCATCGCCGCGGTGCGTCCGCGCGGGACAATCGTGCAGGTGGGCGTCACCGGAAACCTGAACCTGCCGATCAACGCCATCGTCGGCAAGGAAATCACCTTCAAGGGCACGCACCGGTTCCACCCGGAATTCGCGCAGGCAGTGGACCTGATCGATCGCGGCGTGATCGACGTCACCCCGATCGTGACACAGACCTATCCCCTTGAAGACGCGGTCGCGGCGTTCAAGACCGCCGCCAACCGCGAAAAAGCGGTGAAAGTGCAACTCAAGCTCGACGGCGCCGCCTGATGACCTCGCCACTTCGGATTGCCTGTGTGGGCGAGGCCCTGATCGAACTCATCGCCCCGTCCCTGCCGGGGGAGGCGAGGCTCAACGTCGCCGGCGACACGCTGAACGCGGCGATCTACTTGCGCCGTGCCCTGCCCGAGCCCCATCGGGTGCATTTCGTGACCGCGCTGGGGACAGACCGCATGTCCGACCAGATGATCGACTTCATGCAGGCCGAGGGGGTCGAGACCGGCGAGATTGAACGCCGCGAGGGTCTGCGCCCCGGCCTATACTCCATTTCCAACGACCCCTCGGGCGAGCGCAGCTTTGGCTATTGGCGCGAGAATTCCGCGGCCCGGCGCATGTTTCAGACCGGCGCGACCTGCGATTTCAGCGCGCTGGATGGTTTCGACGTGATTTACATGTCCGCAATTTCTCTGGCGATCTTGCCCGCACCGGTGCGGGCGTCGCTGCTGGAGTGGATTGCGCAGCGCCGACAGGACGGCGTCCGGTTCGCGTTTGATTCCAATTACCGCCCCACATTGTGGGAAGACCTTGAAACCGCCCGCCACACCGTCGCGCGGGCATGGGCGTTGTGCGACATTGCCTTGCCGTCGGTGGACGACGAGATCGCGCTGTTTGGCGGCGGGGAAGCCGATGTTCTGGCGCGGTTTCACGCCCATACGGACTGCAGGGGCGCGCTGAAACGCGGACAGAATGGCCCCGTAGCAATCAACGACGACGGCGACCCCGCCGCGAATTTCCCCGCCGCCGAGGGCGTCGTCGACACGACCGCCGCCGGAGATAGCTTTTCCGGTGGCTTCCTCGGCGCCTACCTGCAGCATGGCTTCGTTGCCGATGCCATGGCGCAGGGTCACGACTTCGCGACGGCCGTGGTCAAACATCCCGGCGCAATCGTCCCGCGGGCGCTGTGGGATCAAATGTTCGAGCGGCCTTAACGCGTAAAATCGCAGCCGAAACCGAATTTCCAAAAGGGCTAAGCGGCGCGGAGCATAGATCAGGCAGGTTAGGCCTTCGCGCCTGCCTCCGACTGCGCCGTTTCGCGCTCCAAACGCCGGGCCGCCATGCCCGGTTGTGCGCCCCAAACGGTGATCCAGCGATAGAAGACAGGCGTTAAAAACAACGTGAAGACAGTGGCGAAGCCAAGGCCGCCAACGATCACCGAGCCGACCGCGATCCGGGCTTCCGCACCCGCTCCGGACGTCAGGACCAAAGGAAGACCGCCGAACACCGTCGAGACCATCGTCATCATGACCGGCCTGATCCGCAGCCGCATCGCGTCGCGGATGGCGCTGTCGATGTCTTGGCGTGCCTCGCGCAACTGGTTGGCAAGATCGACGATCAGGATGCCGTTCTTGGCCATGACGCCGATCAGCATGACCAGTCCGATCTGGCTATAATAATTCAGCGACCCACCGGTCAGCGAGATCGCCATCACGGCAGCGGCCAGCCCGAAGGGCACGGTCAGTATGATCACGACGGCGCTGGCGATGCTTTCGAACTGTGCCGCGAGGACCAGAAACACAACGATTAACGCCACGTCAAATACGATATACATGCTCGACTGGCTATCGCTCAGACTGGCCGCTTCACCGGTGAAGATAAGTCCCATGCCGTCCGGCAGCGCATCGGCGGCAATCGCCGAGAGACGCGCCATCGCCGTGCCAAGATCGACCCCCTCGCCGAGGTTGGCCTGCGCCGAGACGGCCAGAGAGCCGCCCTGCCGCGCAATCGAGGATCGGCTGACGGCCGGCTCTAACGTTGCCGCCGCCGACAGGGGCACATAGCTGCCGCCGGGCAACCGCAGGGAGATGGATTCAAGGTCTGACGGATCATCGATGGGCGGGCCACCGGGCACCACTTTGACGTCGATCTCGGAGTCGTTGTCGAACACGGTGACCGCAATGTTGCCCTGCACCATTGCGCTGACGGTGCGCGTGATTTCGGCCTCGGTGAGACCGAAGACGCTGGCCATGTCGGGATCGACCCGCACCTCGAACTGCGCCTGCACAGAGTCGCCTGACAACTGCGGATTGAGAAACGTTTCATCCTGCGCCATCAGCGCCACCAGATCTTCGGCGGCCTCGGTCATCGCCTCGACATCCTTGCCGGTGACGGCGAATTGCAGCCACCCCCGGCGCCGCGAATGTTCAGGCTGTTGGTCGACCGCGCGCTGACCTGCACACCGGGCACCGACGCAAGCTCGCCACTGATCTGGGCGATAAGATCGGATTGCGACCAGTCGCGCGCGTCCCAGTCCGGCGATGGCGAGCACGATCAAAGGCGCCCGGATCGCGTGATCGCTGATCCTGTCGAACAGACGCGCCGCCCGACCGGGGCCGCCCGTCGCAGCGGGCTTCGGACCCGTTTTGCCGGGGTCAAGAAACGCGGCCAGCACCGGGGCCAGCGTCAAGGCGGTGATTGACGATAAAGTTACCGCGAAGGCCAGCACGAAGCCGAATTCGCTGAACACGCCCCCCGCCTGCCCCGGCAGGAACGAGATCGGGATGAACACAGCCGCCAGCGTTGCTGTGGTAGAGATCACGGCAAAGAAGACTTCGTTCGTGCCCGCAACGGCGGCCGCGAAGGCGCCCATCCCCTGCTTTCGCTTGCGCACGATGTTTTCGATCACGACGATGGCGTCATCGACGACCATGCCCGTCGCCAGCACCAGCGCCAACAGGCTGATGGTGTTGACAGAGAAGCCGGTCAGCCAGATCGCAGCGAGGGTGCCGACCAGTGCGATGGGGATCGTGACGGCAGGAATGATCGTTGCCCGGGGCGAGCGCAGGAAGGCGAAGACCACCGCGATGACAATCACGGTCGCCAGCCCGATGGATTTGACCACCTCGTCGATTGACCCTTCGATGAAAGTGCCGTCGTCCGACGTAACGATCAGCTGCACGCCTTCGGGCAAGCTCATGCGCAGGTCCTCAACCGCGGCGCCGACCTCTTTCGAGATGGACAACGTGTTGCCGACCGATTGGCGGGTGATATCAAGCCCGACCGCCATCTGGCCGTTGACCCGCGTCAGCACGGCGCTGTCTTCGGGCACCAGCTGCACAAAGGCCACGTCCGAAATCCGCGTGTTGGCGTCGATCGGAACTTGCCCGACCGTATCCACTGTCACATCCGCCGTCCCCACGCGCAGGGCGAGGGTTTGCGTGGCCGATTCCAGCGTGCCAAGCGGCGTGTCGTCGCGCAGGGCCGCCAAGGCGTTCGAGACATCGAAAATCGTCAAGCCCCGTCCCAGCAGCGCGGGCATGTCCAACGTCACCCGAAACTCGTTCGCCTGATTGCCACGCACCGACACCTCGGCGATCCCGTCGATGGTCGACAGACGGTCATAGATCGGACCCTCGGCAAGCGCGGTCAATTCATCCTGACTGGCGTCGCCCAACAGCGCCAGGCGAATGATGGCATCCGCATTGCTGTCGCGTTTCGAGACCGTCGGCTCGCTGTCCAGATCATCGGGAAGCCGCCGCAGCGTGCCCGACACGATCTCGCGCGCTTCGTTTGCGGCAACGTTCACGTCGGTGCCGTCGGACAGGTCGATGGTGATACTGCTTGCGCCGGTCGAAGAAGAGGATTCCATATAGGATTTCGGCAGGATTTCTCGGAACAGGACTTTGAGCGGTTCGATAAAAGTTCCAAGAAGTGGCGCGAAGCACTTCCGAGGCGCTCGGTTTCTAATGCTGTGCTGCTACAACCAGGTTCTAACCGTGTCGCGTTTGACGACGAGCGTATCGTTGGGCTCTCGTATGAGGCATTGTTGAAGGATGGAGCGGTTGAGTTCGGCCTGAGGTTCGACGAAAGCCGAGTTCTTTTCCTTGCAGGCCGGTATACGCGATGGGCTGAAGTCTGGCCTCAAGCGCAAAAATTTCTTGGAGCGGCCATAGACCTTGTTCCAAAAGACAATCCAGTAATCTCGTTTGCTTCCGAATATACGGACTTATTCAGAGCGACCGGAGAATACGATGAGTTCGACGCGAACGGAATCCTTAGAACGGGCAGTCGTTTCATACCTTCCCATGTTTTCGAAAGAGCTGAAAATTTCCACTTTCATACAGGTTTTTTTGAGACTCGGGACGACCCTTCTCGACACAGGGTACTTACGCGTATCAACGCCGATCTCCGCGACAATGACGAAGAAAGGACCCGAGACTTTTCTTTGGTGCTGTTCCACCAGATATCCTCACATCGCGAACCTTGGAATGGCGAGACTGGTCTAGGTAGGGAAATCCTAGACCGTGGCTTGGATAATTTTCATAGCTTACATCAGATTGACAAAGACGTACTTCGAGAAATTTTGAACGATCAAATGTCAAATAGCATTGGACTCAATGATGTCAGATAGTAGCAGCGAGCTTCAGTTTTGGCGGTCAGTATCCGCAACAGACGTGCTTGAAAAAGTCTCCGATCTCCATACTGACAAATACAAGGAAAAAAACTGGGTAAGCAAGATCGAACAGTCTGCTGATGCGTGGTACGAACCACAGCCTGCTGGGCATATTGCAATTGCCGAATATGAGCATGCAGTAAACCGGGCTCGCCTGCGCGAGTTGGGTCGAGTGGAGCCCAACGCAACAGCTGCTCCAGCAACGCGGTTATGGTCAAATCATTATACAGAAGACCAAGCCTCAAGGCTGGAGTCCCGCGTCAGAGAATTTCTTTCATATAGCGACGATTGGGATGGCGACGGGGCAAAGGAGATTCCACTTCCTGCGATTTATGCCTCACTAAACTTCCTAGATGAGTTTAGACGCCGGTTTTCTGGTAGCGAACCTCGAAGTGCTGCACCCAGCCCAGATGGAGAAATTGCAATGTACTGGCACGGTCCGTCAGGCTACGCGGAGCTTAACTTCGACGGCTCTGGACGGACAACAATGTGCTGGGGCGATGAGTCAGATGAAATCGAACTGATTGAAGAGGGAATTGAGAACGTTGCTGAACCTAGTACGAGTGGTATTTGGAAGGTTCTTTCCGAATTTCTGGGGCAGCACCACCGCCAACAGCAAGGAAACTGATTGCAGGACGTTCTTTGGGCGTAGGAGCGAGATCGGAAAGGAGTTTTGGAGCGAACTTGGGAAAGCACATCCCCGCTGCGAATGCGAGGCTGTATCGGTAAGCTCGGACTCACCAGGACCGGTGTTGGATTGTGAGACCTTAGTCACAGTCGTGACCAGCAAAGGCTTTGTGGCACATGATGGTCGGGTCGAACCAACACTTTTCGAAAGCCGAATGAGCAATGGCATATCGACAGACCGGAAGAGTCACACGACACTTGCGGACTACGACCTGCGAGCGGAAAAACTAGTCGAAGATAACCCAAAGAAGGCGAACTACGGTTCAATTGAATTGTCCGTCCAGAGCATCCGCCGCATTGATCACGACAATGAACGTGCAATAGCAGTCTATGATACTGGTCTATCGGAAAATCCATCACACGCTGAAATTGCTTGCACAGAGGTACCACCCGCCGAAACGCCTGGCAGAAAAAAACTTAGAGCTAAGCTTAGGAAGAAAGTTCTAGATGCAGCACTCCATGATGGGTTGGTGATGAATTCGTCCGCATTGTTTTGAGTCGATACTGAGCTTTAGGACCTATTAGTGCGTAACCCCCCGTTCCGCATGCGCCTCCTGACTGTCTAGCTGTCCCTCAACCTCTCGGCGGCGGCCTTCGCTAAGGTCAAGCTCTGCTGCAAGCTCTCGTCCAGCGTCTTGTAGCTCACCTCGTCGTTCAACAATCCGCTCAAGGCCTTCATGGATGCGGCTTGTGAACGAATGAGCAAGGTCACGCAGTCTTTCAAGCCAGCCAGTTCCTTCTCGATCCTGCCGGTCGAGCGTGTCTCCAAGGCGGTCAAACCCTTCGCGGAGGCCTCTGAGGCCGTCACCAACCGCTCGACGCAGGCGAGCAAGTCGCGTTCCAAGGCTGTCAGTTGGGTCATCTAATCCTCCTCGATCCGAATGCAGGTGACGTGTTGCCCGCCCATCATGCAGGTGCGCAGGCGTGTCTTCGTCGGGTCCAGGATCAGCCAGGTCCCTTCGGGCCGTTCGATCCGTGTCAGGCCCATCTCTGTCAGTTCCGAGCGTGTCAGATGCACCGTCCAGAGCAAGCTCGCGGCCATCATCGAGACGATCCCCAGCAAGAACGTCCCCGTGATCAGCCAAGGCGAGATCGTCAGCCAGAGGCGGATCGAGCTCAGCTGCGTCTCGAAGATGCTCGTCGTCTCGGTCTGAAAGCGGCGCGTATCGCTCGCGATGGTATGCTGCGCGGCGCCCACAATATTCTTCAAATCGATCCTGAAGCTCTTGAGCTGGGACGAGATCGAGGCGACGTGTTCCTGCCTGATCCCGTCGAGCTCCGCGTTCAACTTCTCGCTCAGTCGGGTCGGCTTGCCAGTCTTCATGGAAAATCTCTCCTTTCAGCCGCCAGCGCTCACCCGTGTCGGGATCGCGGGCGGTGATGTAGGCCTTGCCGGTGCGCGGTAGTTCGAAGCCCGCGTCAGTGAGCGCCTCGACCATGCTCGCGCGGTCATTGATCATCCCGAGGTCGATTTGGTCCTGTATCCAGGCATGCAGCTCGTCGCGACCCTGGGCGCGGGTTGGGGCCTCGATGGTGTCCCGCACCTCCTGCGCGCGCTCGACATCCATCGGATCGGCCCAGCCGTGGCGCTGGTTCATCACATCCCGCAGGCTGTCGTAGGCGTCTTGGTAGCCGGGCGGCGCGATGTTGAGGCTCTTGCCCGTCGTCAGCTCCAGACGCGGTGTGCAGAAAGTGAAGCTCGACCCGGCCTTCATGGGCGTGCCGGACCCAGAGCACCTCATACTGCTCAGGGTCCAGCCCCGCGAAGGCCAGCCGCTCAAACTGGTCCATGACCTCGGCCTGCTGGTCCGCGGTCGGGTCGTCGGTATCGGCAAAGCTGATCACCCCCGCACGGTAGGTCCACTGGTGACGGCTGGCATCGATCACGGCCTCGGTGCGCTCGGGGTTGCCGCTCAGGACCTCAGGCAGCGGGTCGCGAGTGACGGTCTTGGGCTGGCCGTTAGCATCGCGGATCAAGTCGCGGTTGCCGTCATAGGCCAGCACGCGCTCCGCCACGAGATACCCGACCGGCCCCGCACCTGCGCCTTTGCCGTTGGGGAAGAACTTGATCAGCACCGCCGCGCCTCATCGAGGAGCGCGGCAAGCTGGCGTTCGATCACCACAAGGCGGCGCGCGACGGTCAGCGTGTCGAGGTCGGTGCGCCCGACCTTCATGGCATGGTTCAGCCAGCGGGCGATCTGGTTGAGGTTGCCGCCGATGCGTCCAACCGCCAGCACGAGCGCGGGATCGACGCGGGGAATGGGCTTGCGACGGCGGGCTTCAGTGAGGCCAAGAGCCTCGCGCAGAAGCGTTGCGGCGGGCAGGCAAGCAGCCTCGGCCTTGGCGCGTAGTTGGGCCTTCTCGGACGCGGTGCAGCGGAAGACGAAGGTCTCGCTCAGCGGCTCTTTGGTAAGGGCTTTGCCCGCGCCGGTGGGGTTCGAAGGGGAGGCTTGCCGCCCCTCGCAAGGTCCCGTGTCAGCAGCGCCAGCGTATGACATGGGTCGCCTTGCTGTTTGCTCTTTGGTGGGATTGGTGATGCTCATGATCTGAGGCGTGCCGCTTGAATTTGCGCCTGCGTCACTAGCGCTGCGGCTAGCAGTGCATCGACCTGCCCGGGCGTAATGTGGCGGCAAAGAGGGTGCTTTTCAGTCACCCAATTCGCCAAGCCTGCCAGCATCTCGGCTTCCTTCGCCTTTGTTGTTTCTCGGCCTTGGGCGATGCCCTCGACGCAGGTCCGCCAGCGACCCGACTTGAACCAGTTATCGGAGAAACAGACCTTCGACCGGGTGAAGCCTGCGCTCTCGAGAGCGTAGGCCTTCACAGCTTCAGTCAGGTCCTTGGCGCTGACGCCTTCGTCCAGCGCCGCTCTGATCAGTCTGAGACAGTCCGACTTCCCACGTAGACGGTCCGACGGATAGGCAGCCAGAACCTTCTCAGCCTCTTCGTCCTCCACCGCCACGCGCTCGCGCGTAGGAGGTTTATGGATGGTTTTAGGATGGTTTGGGGGCCGTGGTGGCCCCGGTGCCCCGGCCACTGTGGCCACCGTTCCGGGTCCAGTCTGGACGGGGTCCACTGTGGCCCCCGTATCAATCTCGGGTTCTGCGGTCAGTTCCAGCACCTCGATCCGGGCGAGATCGATCCGGTAAACGACGGTGAATCCGTTCTTGCACCCCCGCGCCCCGGTCTCGACCAAGATACCTTCCTTCAGGAAGTCCCGGATCGTGCGCTTGACCGTGGTCTCCCCCAGTTCCGTGTGCCGCTGGATCGTCCCCTTCGAACACCAGATGCCTGATCCATCATCTGACGCTTTGTCCGCTAGAAACATGATGATCTGCTTGCGCGTCGCACTCCCGAACTTCCGCTCCGCACACGCATTCGCCACCCGCCAGCTCATCGGATGGCCTCAAAAGCCGCACGGACGTGCGAATTTTGTACAGGTTTTGTACGAGATTTCGGTCGTTTTCGGGGAATTCGGCGGAAAACGAAACGGGCGTTTCTGCACGCTTCTGCACAACAGGCTGAAAATAAGCCATATTTTTCAGGCAGTTTTGGCGACCCCGGCAGGATTCGAACCTGCAACCTGCCCCTTAGGAGGGGGCTGCTCTATCCAGTTGAGCCACGGGACCACGCTGATTGAATGCCCGTTTGTCGCCGCCGCTGCAAGGGCTTGGACATCCGGGCGGTGCGGCGATACTCTTCGATCAAGCCCCAGAGACAGGACAGTATCTTGCAGCCCAGACCCAAACGCCCGCTGACACTCCGCGATGTTTCCGAAGCCTCCGGCGTGAGCGAGATGACCGTCAGCCGGGTGCTGCGCAACAAGGGTGACGTCAGCGCGACCACCCGGGAAAAGGTCCAGGCGGCGGCGCGGCGGCTCGGCTATGTCCCCAACAAGATCGCCGGCGCACTGGCGTCGCAGCGGGTGAACCTTGTTGCGGTCATCATCCCGTCGCTGGGCAACATGGTGTTTCCCGAAGTCCTGTCAGGCATCAGCGAAGAGCTGGAGGGCACCGATCTACAGCCCGTTGTCGGCGTGACGGACTACAAGCCCGAGAAAGAGGAAAAGGTCCTGTTCGAGATGCTCTCATGGCGGCCCTCGGGCGTGATCATCGCCGGGCTGGAGCATTCCGAAGCCTCGCGCGCAATGCTGCTGCAGGCGGGTATCCCCGTGGTCGAGGTCATGGACACCGATGGCGACCCCATCGACACCGCTGTCGGCATCTCTCATCGCCGGGCGGGGCGGCTGATGGCCGAAGCGATCCTTGACGCGGGATACAGCCGGATCGGCTTCATGGGCACAAAAATGCCCCTCGACCACCGGGCGCGCAAACGGTTTGAGGGGTTCACCCAGACGCTTGCCAAGGCGGGGGTCGAGATTGCGGATCAGGAGTTCTATTCGGGGGGCTCCGCGCTCGCCAAGGGGCGTGAGATGACGCACGCCATGTTGGCCCGCTCCCCCGATCTGGATTTCCTGTATTATTCCAATGACATGATCGGTGCGGGCGGGCTGTTGTATTTGCAGGAACAGGGCGCGGATATTCCCGGATCGATCGGGCTTGCGGGCTTCAACGGTGTGGAACTGCTTGACGGCTTGCCCAGAAAGCTCGCCACCATGGATGCCTGCCGCAAAGAGATCGGTCAGACCGCCGCGCGGATCATCGCCGCGCGCAATTCCGACGGGGCGTCCGAGGAGGGGCAGACGGTGGAGCTCTCGCCGACGCTGTCACGCGGCGATACCCTGCGGGACGCCTGAACGGTGGCCGCATCGGACAGCCTGAGCGGCAGTTGGACCGGCCGATACGACTACGACAATGTGGCCTACGGCACGCCGGTGACCTTCGACGCGGTGCTGACCGAGACCGGCGCCACCCTGCGCGGCGAGGTTGTCGAGCCGAACTCCTTCCGCGACGATTGCGCCGACACGCTGCTGGCGGTCTTGATCGGCACGCGGCAGGGATCGCGGGTGCAGTTTCTGAAAACCTACACGGATTTCGACAACGGAGAGCCACCGCTCTACGTGGGCCACGTTAATCCAACGGCCACGCGAATCGCCGGGCGTTGGCATTTTCCAATGAACCCGGGGGTAAAGGGCACCTTCCTGCTTGCGCGGACGGCACAGGCCGCCGTTCGCCGGACCACCAGTGCCACAGTCGAACGGGTCATCGACGCCTGACGGCGCAAAACTTACAGCATATCCGGGGGAAAGAAAGAGTGGTGAGCCGTGATGGGTTCGAACCATCGACCTACTGATTAAAAGTCAGTTGCTCTACCAACTGAGCTAACGGCCCACGAGGGCAGCGTTTAGAAATCATCGGGCACAGGGTCAACCCCTAAATCGCGCCCGAGGCTGGATTCATTTCCGGCACTCCCCTATATGCGCCCCCATGAGCCATTCCACAGATATTTTGCCGTTCATGAAGATGCACGGCTTGGGCAACGATTTCGTCGTGATCGATGAACGCGGCACGCCGTCGCGCCTGACCGAAGGGATCGTGCGAGCGATGGCGGACCGGCATCGTGGGGTGGGATTCGACCAGCTTGCGGTCCTGTCGGACAGTGACGCCGCCGATGTGCATCTGACGTTCCATAACGCCGACGGCAGTACCTCGGCTGCCTGCGGCAACGCCACCCGCTGTATCGCCCGGTTTCTGATGGACGAGAGCGGAGCGGCAGCGCTGTCGCTCACCACTGATCGCGGTACGCTTCAGGCGCGGGATGCCGGCGACGGGCTGACCTCGGTCAACATGGGCCAGCCGCAACTCACGTGGGAGGCAGTGCCCCTTGCCCGGGATGTCGACCTCGACGCGCTGCCCATCGACGGGACGCCTGTGGCCACCGGAATGGGCAATCCCCATTGCACCTTCTTCGTAGATGACGTCGCCGACGTGGCGCTTGAGGCGCGGGGGGCCGAGATCGAACACCATCCGCTGTTTCCCGAGCGGACCAACGTGCAATTCGCGCAGGTGCTGGGGCCGGACCATCTGCGGATGCGGGTCTGGGAACGCGGCGTCGGCGTGACGCTGGCGTCCGGCTCGTCGTCCTGCGCCACGGCGGTCGCGGCCCATCGTCGGGGTCTGACCGGCCGCGCGGTGCGGATCGATCTGGATGGCGGCACAATCCACATCGACTGGCGCGAGGACGGGGTCTGGATGACAGGCCCGACCGGCCATGTCTTCGACGGAGAGTGGCACCTATGAACGCGCCCAAGTTCACCACGCTGGGCTGTCGTCTGAACGCCTATGAGACCGAGGCGATGAAAGAGCTCGCAGGCGCCGCCGGGGTCGAGAATGCCGTGGTGGTGAACACCTGTGCGGTGACCGCGGAAGCCGTGCGCAAGGCCAAAAAGGAAATCCGCAAGCTGCGCCGCGACAACCCGGATGCGACGTTGATCGTCACCGGCTGCGCCGCGCAGACCGAGCCGGAAACCTTCACCGCCATGCCCGAGGTCTCGAAGGTCATTGGCAACACCGAGAAGATGCAGGCCGAGACCTGGGCCGGCATGGCGCCCGATCTGATCGGCAGCACGGAACCGGTGCAGGTGGACGACATCATGTCGGTGACCGAGACCGCGGGCCACCTGATCGACGGCTTCGGCACCCGCAGCCGCGCCTATGTGCAGGTGCAAAACGGCTGCGATCACCGCTGCACGTTTTGCATCATCCCCTATGGCCGCGGCAATTCCCGTTCGGTCCCGGCAGGGGTGGTCGTGGAACAGATCAAGCGGCTGGTGGACAAGGGCTACAACGAGGTCGTGCTCACCGGCGTCGATCTCACGTCCTGGGGCGCGGACCTGCCGGCGCAGCCGAAGTTGGGCGATCTGGTCATGCGTATCCTGAAGCTGGTGCCCGACCTGCCGCGCCTGCGCATCAGCTCCATCGACAGCATCGAGGTGGACGAGAACCTGATGCAGGCGATTGCCACCGAGCCGCGCCTGATGCCGCACCTGCACCTGAGCCTGCAACACGGCGACGACCTGATCCTCAAGCGCATGAAACGGCGCCACCTGCGCGACGACGCGATCCGCTTTTCCGAAGAAGCCCGCAAGTTGCGCCCCGAGATGACCTTCGGCGCCGACATCATCGCCGGTTTCCCGACCGAAACGGACGCCCATTTCGAGAACTCGCTGAAGCTGGTCGACGACTGCGCGCTCACATGGTTGCACGTCTTCCCCTATTCGCCGCGTCAGGGCACCCCGGCGGCGCGGATGCCTGCGGTAAATGGCCCCGACATCAAGGCCCGCGCCGCCCGGTTGCGTGCCAAGGGCGATGCTGCCGTGGCCCGCCACCTTGCCGCGCAGCAGGGCCAAACCCACCGCGTGTTGATGGAAAATCCCCGCATGGGGCGCACCGAACAATTCACCGAAGTGCTGTTCGACACCGACCAGCCCGAATCGCAGATCGTCGGCGCCAGAATCACCGGGCAGACCGACACGCAACTCTTGTCTTCATCTGACTGAAAAACTCCCCCCGGAGGGCCGCTCAATGCCAACTCCCATCCTCTACAGTTTTCGCCGCTGCCCCTATGCCATGCGCGCACGGCTTGCCATCGCCTCCTCGGGGGTGACGGTGCACCTGCGCGAGGTCGTGTTGCGCGACAAGCCGCAAGCCATGCTCGACGCATCGCCTAAGGGCACAGTCCCGGTTCTGGTGGCCGAAACCGTGGTCGACGAATCCCTCGACATCATGCATTGGGCGCTGCGCCAGTCCGATCCCGAGGGGTTGCTGCAGGTCCGCCCGGACGCCGCCGCAGCCCTGATCGCCGAGTCCGACGGGCCGTTCAAGACGGCGCTGGATCGCACCAAATACGCCGTGCGCTACCCCGACCTCGACCCCGCAGAAAGCCGCGCCGCTGCAGCGGCTTTCGTGGCCAAGCTGGATGCTCAGCTCGACGGCAAACCCTGGCTTTTCGGAGAGCGCCCCAGCCTTGCCGATCTGGCGATCCTGCCTTTCGTGCGCCAGTTTGCCCACACCGATCTGGACTGGTGGACCGCGCAGCCCTTCGCCTATGCCCAGGCCTGGCTTGCGGCGTTCAAGGAGTCCGACCGGTTCCGCGCGGTGATGACGAAATACACCCCTTGGAAAGAGGGCGACGCCGTGGTCCTGTTTCCCTGATCTATCCGGATCACCCCGAGTCAAAGGAGCCGCGCCCGTGAAACTTCTCATGTCCCCACCCTCCCCTTTCGCGCGCAAGGTGCGCGTCCTGCTGCGCGAGGTTGATTTGCTCGACCGGGTCGCGGAACAGCAGGTCTCGACCTCGCCGCTGGCCTCCGCGCCCGACGCGCTGGCGGCAAACCCTTTGGGCAAGATCCCCGCCTTGCTGCGTGACGATGGTCCGGCGCTCTACGACAGCCGCGTGATCACCCGATACCTCAATGATCTGGCGGGCGCGAAACTCTATCCCGACAGCAGCCTTTACGAGGTGCTGACGCTCGAGGCGACGGCGGATGCGATCATGGAGGCCACCGTAGCCATGACCTATGAGGTGCGCCTCCGCCCCGAAGCGCAGCAATCCGACGACTGGATAGACGCGCAATGGGCCAAGGCCGCCCGCGCCATCGCCGCGATCGACGCCCGCTGGATGAGCCACCTGCACGGGCCGCTGAACATGGCGCAGATCGCCGTGTCCTGTGCGCTGGCCTATGTGGACCTGCGCCACGGCGACCGCGACTGGCGCGATGGCAACGACGCCCTTGCCGCCTGGCAGGCCACGTTCGAGGCGCGCGACGCCATGCAGGCCACCAAACCCTAGTGTTGCAAAGGGGCGGTCCAATCGCCGCACTGCGCCAAAACAACGTGAAACACGCTGGACCCCAAGCCTCTTGATCGCTAGTAAACAGGCGGAATGAGGTCTCTTTTAGGGACTCTCATCGTATTTGACGGGCTTTTGGCCCCAAAAAATTCGGAGACAGACACGTGTCTAACGCAGAAGACCATCACGGAACGCGCCGCGATTTTATCTACTACGCCACCGCCGGCGCCGGTGCCGTCATCACAGGCGCCGCCGTCTGGCCGCTTGTCAATCAAATGAACCCGTCGGCTGATGTGCTTGCGTTGGCGTCGATTCGCGTCGATGTGGCGGATGTGGCCCCCGGCACGCAGCTGACCGTGCTGTGGCAGGGCAAGCCGGTGTTCATCCGCCGCCGCACCGAGGCCGAGATCACGGCCGCACGCGAAGTCGACGTCGCCGCGCTGCCCGATCCGCTGGCCAACAATGACAACCTGACCGGTGCCGAACCTGCAACGGACGAAAACCGCACGCTGGACGAAGCCGGTGAATGGATGGTGCAGATGGGCGTCTGCACGCACCTTGGCTGTGTGCCACTGGGCGACGGTGCCGGTGACTTCGGCGGCTGGTTCTGCCCCTGTCACGGCTCTCACTACGACACCGCTGGCCGGATCCGCAAAGGTCCTGCCCCACGCAACCTGCCGGTGCCCACCGCGTCCTTCGTGGACGACACCACCCTTCAACTCGGTTAAGGAGAGCGATACATGAGCGGTATCCCACACGACCACTACGAACCGAACTCCAAGGCCGAACACTGGGTCGAGAGCCGGTTGCCGATCCTCAGCCTGCTGCATGGCACGCTGATGATTCCGACGCCCAAGAACCTCAACTGGATGTGGATCTGGGGCATCGTTCTGGCGTTCACACTGGCCTTGCAGATCGTCACCGGCATCGTGCTTGTCATGCACTACACGCCGCACATCGATCTGGCCTTCTCTTCGGTCGAGCACATTATGCGCGACGTGAACGGCGGCCACATGATCCGCTATTTCCACATGAACGGCGCGTCGCTGTTCTTCGTTGCGGTCTATGCGCACATGTTCCGTGGTCTTTACTACGGATCGTACAAGGCCCCGCGTGAAATCACCTGGATCATCGGCATGTTGATCTTCCTGCTGATGATGGGCACCGCCTTCATGGGCTACGTTCTGCCATGGGGTCAGATGTCGTTCCACGGCACCGCGGTGATCACCGGCCTGTTCGGCGCGATCCCGCTGGTGGGGGAAAGCATCCAGACCTGGCTCTTGGGCGCCTCGGCCGTGGGTCAGCCTGCGCTGAACCGCTTCTTCTCGCTGCACTATCTGCTGCCCTTCCTGATCGCCGGGCTCGTAATCGTGCACATCTGGGCCTTCCACTCGACCGGGAACAACAACCCCACCGGGGTCGAAGTGCGCCGCACCTCGAAGGCCGAAGCCGAGAAAGACACCCTGCCCTTCTGGCCCTACTTCGTGATCAAAGACCTGTTCGCGCTGGCTGTGATCCTCGCTGTCTTCGTGGCCGTCGTGGGCTTTATGCCCAACTACCTCGGCCACCCCGACAACTACGTTGAGGCGAATGCCCTGGTCACCCCGTCGCACATCGTGCCCGAATGGTACTTCCTGCCGTTCTACGCGATCCTGCGCGCCTTCACGCCAGACGTCTGGGTGGTGATGCTGGCCGACTGGATCAGCTTCGGCCTGATCGACGCCAAGTTCTTCGGCGTTCTGGCCATGTTCGGCGCGATCGCGGTGATGGCACTGGTGCCATGGCTCGACACGTCGTCGGTGCGCTCGGGTCGTTACCGTCCGATGTTCAAATGGTGGTTTGCGCTTCTCGTCGTGGACTTCATCGTCCTGATGTGGGCCGGGGCCATGCCGGCCGAGGGGATCTATCCGATCATCGCCCTCATCGGTGCGACTTACTGGTTTGCCTATTTCCTCGTGATCCTGCCGCTGCTGGGCGTTATCGAAAAGCCGATGACCCCGCCCGCGACGATCGAGGATGACTTCAACGCGCACTATGCGCCGAACGTCGGTGGCACCCATACCATCGTTGATCCGGCCGAGTGAGAAAGGACCCAAGACTGATGTTCCGTAAACTCATCCTCTCGACCGCTGCGGTCCTTGGCCTCGCCTCTGGTGCTGCCTATGCCGCAGGCTCCGAAGCCCATGTCGAGGATTTCGACTTCTCCTTCGAGGGTCCGTTCGGCTCATACGACACCAACCAGTTGCAGCGCGGTCTGCAGATCTACACCGAGATCTGCGCCGGTTGCCACGGGCTGAAATACGTGTCGTTCCGCAACCTGCATGACGAAGGCGGTCCCGCGCTGCCCGAGGATCAGATGCGCGCCTATGCGGAGTTCTACGAGGTTTTCGACGAGACTCTGTTCGACGGTGAGGGCGATTTCCGCCCCGCTACCCCCGCCGACCGGTTCCCCGAAAGCAATCTGGCGAGCGCACCTGACCTGAGCCTGATGGCGAAGGCGCGGGCAGGCTTCCACGGCCCCTATGGCACCGGGATCAACCAGTTCCTCAAAGGCATGGGCGGCGCGGAATACATCGCCTCGCTGCTCAATGGCTATGCCGAGCCTCCGGCCTGTGCGCCCGACGATTTTGACGGCTATTACAACACCGTCTTTACCGCAGGTGGCTATCCGGAAGACTGCCTCGACGCGAACGGCAAGCACACCTATCCGGGCAGCTGGATCGCCATGGCGCCGCCGCTCTATGACGGTGCGGCAGAATTCGCCGACGGCCACGCCAACGACGTTGAAAGCATGTCGGCAGATGTGGCGGCCTTCCTGATGTGGACGGCCGAACCCAAGCTGAACGCCCGCAAGCAGGCTGGCCTGACCGGCGTGATCTTCCTCGTGGTGTTGTCGGTCCTGCTCTACCTGACCAACAAGCGTCTGTGGGCGCCCCACAAGGGCGGCGCGCACCGCAAGGACTGATCCTTGAATGCATCCAATACGAAAGGCCCGCCCTCACCGGCGGGCCTTTTGCATTACGACAGATAGTCGATGAAGGCTTCGGGCGGATTGCGCAGGAAGTCCTGCGCGGGCTGCGGGGCGAACGCGCGCCCTGCCGCCACGCCGACGATGGTATCGGCCACCCGCACCGCATCGTCGGGGTCGTGGGTCACCATGACCACCGTGCGCCCCGCCGCTTTCGCCAGCTCTACCGAAAGATCCAGCATCCGGTCCTTGAGCGCGGGCCCCAGCGCGCTGAACGGCTCATCCATGAGCATCAGGTCGCGGTCCTGCAGCAGCGCACGGGCGAGCGCCGCGCGGCTCTGCTGACCACCCGACAGGGCGGCGGGCTTGCGCTCTGCGAGCCCCTCGAGCCCCACCTGCGCGAGCATGTCCATGATCCGCGCCCGCGCCCCCGCGTCCGGCCTGAGGGACGGACCCAGCGCCAGTGCGACGTTCTGGAAGACCGTCAGGTGGGGAAAGAGGTTGTTGTCCTGAAACAGCATCGCGACGGGCCGTTGTGCCGGAGGCACCGCGCCGATCGCCGCCCCTCGCCAAGTCAGCCGTCCCGCAACCTGTTCGTGAAACCCTGCGATTCCGCCCAGCAGGGTCGATTTGCCCGCGCCGGAGGGGCCGATCACCGCCACGACGGAGTGCGCGTCAATCGTGAAGTCTGCCGACAACGGGAAGCCGCCGTTCATGAAGGTCACCTTATCCAGCGTCAGCATCCACACGCCCCCCTCGGTCAAACACCCAGAACACCGCCAGCGACAGCGTCACCAGCAACAACGCCGCGCCGTAGGCCGCCTGCATCTGATAGGCGCCCATGAGGCGATACATGGCAAGCGGCAACGTCCCCTCGCCGGGGCGGGAAAACAGGGTGATCACCCCAAGGTCGCCCATGGCCAGCGCCCCGGTCAGCCCGGCGGCAAAGCCCATGGGGCGGCGCAGGCGCGGCAGATAGACGATCCGCCACAGGGCCCAGCCTGACAGGCCCAGAGATGCACTCAGCCGAGCGAAATCGGTTTGCACCGCCTCGACCCCCGGTCGCAGGATGCGAAGAACGAAGGGCAGCGCCATCAGCACGTTCACCAGCAACGTCACCGGCAGCGCAATGCTGGACGGGCGCACGAAGGGTTGCGCGATCACGAAAAGCCCGGTGCCCAACACCAGACCGGATACGGAAATCCCCAGAAGCGACGCCGCCTCACCGGCGCGGGTGGCCAGCGGCAATGCCAGCGCGGTGGTCAACACGACGGCCCCCAGCGAGATCGCGAGCGAGCGGAGCGCAGCGGGCCAGATGCTCGCCGGGAGGTCGTCCAGACCGGGCAGACCCGCAAGAAGGATCGCGCTGAGCGGCGCGAGGAGGAACAGCGCCGCCGCGCCGATCCAGAGCGCATCCAGCAGGCGAGACCCGTCCCAGCGTTGCACCACACGATCCAGACCCGCGCCCAGCATGTCCCCCCGCGCCAGCAACAGCGCCACAGCCCCCGCGCCAAGGCCCAAAACCAGTTGCACCACGGCGAGTGAGGCCGCTTTCCCGAGGTCGAAATCGAACTTGAACGCCTGATAGATGGCAAGCTCAACCGTCGTCGCCCGTGGCCCGCCGCCCAACGTCAGGGCGACTGCGAAAGACCCAAGGCAGATTACAAAGATCACGGCGAAGGCCCCCGGCACGATCCGTCGCAGCATCGGCCATTCCAACAGGCGGAACACCGGCGCGCCCAAGCTCGCCGCCACGCGGAACCGCTCGGACGGGATCGCCAGCCAGCCTTGCAGGATCAGGCGCACGGCTAAGGGCAGGTTGAAAAACACATGGGCCAAAATCACCCCGTGGGCGCCGTAGATGTCCAGTTTCGGCACGCCCAAAGGTGCCAGCAACAAGTTCAGGACCCCGTTGCCGCCGAAGACGGCGAGCAGGCCCAGCACCGCCACGATCACCGGCAGGATGAAGGGCGCGCCCATGACCGAAATCAGTGCCGAGCGCCCCGGAAAACTGCGGCGGGCCAGCGCCCGCGCCACCGGCACCGCAAGTGCGACGCTGATCGCCGCCGACCAGATCGCTTGCCAGACGGTGAAGCGCAGCGCATCAAGATCGGCCGGGGACAGGGCGGTGAAACCACCGCCCCGCCACAGCACCGCCGCCACGGGGCCGATCACCAGCCCCGCGACGACGAATGCCGCAATCAGCGGGAGAGCGCCGCGCGCCACGCTTCGATCGCCTCATCCTTCAACGCGGCGGCCTCATCCTCACTGTAGAACAGCGCCTTGTCGGGCTGCGGCAGGGACTGGAAGCCCTCGGGCCATTGGTCTGCGGGCAGGGCCACCGGGAACGACCAGTTGGTGGTCGGGATCAGGGTCTGAAACTCTTCGGTCAGGATGAAGGCAAGGAAGTCCTCGGCCAGCTCCGGCTGATCGGTTCCCGCGATCTTCGCGGCAAGCTCAACAAAGAAATAGTGGCCTTCGTCGAAAATGGCCGCCGATTTGCTCAGATCTTCCTCGGCGATGATGTGATAGGCCGGCGACGAGGTGTAGGACAGCACGACATCGGCTTCCCCGTCGGTGAACAGCCCATAGGATTCCGACCAGCCCTGCGTGACGGTGACGATCTTCGGGGCAAGACGGGCCCACGCCTCTTCCGTCTCGTCGCCGTAGACCGCTTTCATCCACAGCGCCAGCGCCAGACCGGAGATCGAGGACCGCGGATCCTGAATGACCACGCGCAGATCGTCCGGCGCGTTCAGCAGGTCTTCGAAACTGTCGAACCCGTCGAGCTTGGTGTTGTCATAGACAAAGGCCACGTGGCTGTAGTTGAACGGCACGAAGGTGTCATCGGTCCAGTCAATCGGCAGCGTCAGCGGTGACAGATCGACGCCGTGGGTCCCCAGCAAGCCGCTTTCGCGCGCGCGTTTGGTCACGTCCGTGTTCAGGCCGATTACCACATCCGCCTCGGTGCGCTCGCCCTCAAGCAGAAGGCGCGGCAACACGTCGCCGGTCTGGTATTGCAGATCGCAGCCGCATTGCGCTTCGAACGCCGCTTCGATGGCGGGGCCCGGCCCCCATTCCGAGCCGAAATAGTCAGGCGCATAGACCGTCAGAACGTCCGTATCCGCAGCAGCGGCGGTCGCCATGACAAGTCCAACAGCAGTGAGCAGGGTCGTTTTCATCTTTCATCCTCTCATTGTGCCGGACGGAGAAAGGATGGGGGCAACCCGTGACCTTCCCTCCGCCGGTCTTAACCGGTTCAGGTTCAACGGGTCCGCCAGTCATGGCATCTCAGCTTCTGGTGAAGCCCCCCGAGGTAGCACCAGACCTATCCTATGGGGCCAAAGTTGCAAGAGGCGGGTGCAATCCCCCGCGATTCGCCTTAGCTAGGGTGCGACGCGCAAAGGACGTTCGATGACCCGTGCTTTCTGGTTTCTTGTTGGAATTGCGGCCCTTGTTGTCGGGGCCGTCGGCGTCGTGCTGCCGCTTCTGCCGACGACGCCGCTGGTCATTCTTGCGGCCTTTGCCTTCGGGAAAAGCTCGACGCGGGTGGAACGCTGGCTGCTGACAAGCCGCACCTTCGGCCCCCTCATCAGCGACTGGCGCGAGAACGGCGCGATTGCGCCCCGGATCAAAGTGATCGCCTGCACGATGATGGCGGTGGTCTTCGTGCTGAGCCTCGTGCTGGGCGCATCGGCCCTGGTGCTGACCATTCAGGCCCTGTGTCTGACCGGCGCGGCGGCCTTCGTGCTGACCCGCCCCGGCAGCTAGGGCTTGAGCCGGTGGCCCCCGCCCGCTATTCCCGCTGAAGAAGGAGCCCGCCCCATGAGCCTTAACAGTTACGGTCACCTGTTCCGCGTCACCACCTGGGGCGAAAGCCACGGCCCCGCCTTGGGCGCGACCGTTGACGGCTGCCCCCCCGGTGTCACCCTGACCGCGCCGATGCTGCAGCACTGGCTCGACAAACGCCGCCCCGGCCAGAACAAGATGACCACTCAGCGGAACGAGCCCGACGCGGTGGAGATCCTCTCCGGCGTGTTCGAGGATACGACCACGGGCACCCCGATCCAGCTGATGATCCGCAACACCGACCAGCGGTCGAAAGACTACGGCGACATCGCCAACACCTTCCGCCCCGGTCACGCCGACATCACCTATCACCAGAAATACGGGATCCGGGATTATCGCGGCGGCGGTCGGTCCTCGGCGCGGGAGACCGCGGCACGCGTAGCCGCTGGCGGTGTCGCGCGTGAGGCGATCAAGACCCTTGCGCCCAACGTCGAGATCAAGGGCTACATGGTGCAGATGGGCGAAAAGCACATCGACCGCGCAAGGTTCGACTGGGACACCATCGACGGCAACGATTTCTGGTGCCCGGACGCGGGTGCGGTAGACGAGTGGACCGACTACCTCAACTGGTTGCGCAAGGACGATCACAACTCGGTCGGCGCGATGATCGAGGTCGTGGCACGTGGCGTGCCCGCCGGGATCGGCGCACCGGTCTATGGCAAGCTGGACACGGACCTTGCCGCCGCGATGATGTCGATCAACGCTGTCAAAGGGGTCGAGATCGGGGAAGGTCTGGCCGCGGCCGGCCTGACCGGACGGGCCAACGCGGACGAGATTTTCATGGGGCCAGAGGGGCCGGAATACTCCAGCAACCACGCGGGCGGCATCCTGGGCGGGATCAGCACCGGGCAGGACATCGTCGTGCGATTTGCGGTCAAACCGACGTCGTCAATCCTCAGCCCCCGCGCCTCAATCCGGATGGACGGCAGCCCGACGGAAGTGGTCACCAAGGGGCGTCACGATCCTTGCGTCGGCATCCGCGCCGTGCCTGTCGGCGAGGCGATGATGGCGGCGGTGATCCTTGATCATCTGTTGCTGGATCGCGGCCAGACCGGCGGCGTGCGCGGGCAGATCGGCCCCGAGGCCTAGCGCGGCGCAGCCGGCGGTTTCTGGCGCGACAGCTGCACGGCGAGGATGCCTGCGGTGATGATCAACACGCCGAGAATATCGCCGGAGCCCAGTTCTTCCCCCAGCAAAAGCGCCGCGGTCGCCACCCCGAAGAATGGCGTAAGGAAGTGGAACACCGCAGCCCGCGTCGCCCCGATCCGGTCCACCAGATAGAACCAGATCAGCGTTGCGACCAGCCCGGGCATGATCACCGTGTAAAGGAAGGCGATCACCAGCGGCCAGTTCCAGGTGACGGTGAAGGTCTCGAACGCCACGGCGGGAACCGAGAGCACGGCCGCGCCCACGAGCATCTGCAGCCCGACGATCATCAGGAAATTGCCACCCGTTGACGCCCCCCGCACCGACATCGTCGCCACCGCAAGGGACAAGACGCCAATCACGCAAAGTGCCAGACCGAAGAGGTCCACATCGCCCTGCAAGCGCGCGCCCATGATCACCGCGACCCCCGCCACCCCGGCAAACAGCCCCAGCACCGCCAGCGGGCGCAACCGCTCACCGAAGAAGGCCCAGCTCGCGAAGGCGACCAACAGCGGCATGGTCGAGGCCACGATCGCCGCGAGCGAGGCTTCCACCGTTTGCATCGCTACGAAATTAAGCCCGAGGTAGAGTGCGTTCTGGCTGATCCCGAAGACCAGCGTGGCGATCCACTGGGGGCGGGTCAGCCGCCAACTTTGCCCCATGGCGAAGGCCAGACCGACGCCGATCAGACCGGAGACAAGGAACCGGATCGACAGCGCATAAAGCGGAGGCGCGTTCAGCACGATCACCCGTGCCGAAGCAAAGGCCGACGCCCAGATAATGCCAAACGCCACCCCCATGGCGATTGCACGCCAGTCCACCGTGTTTTTCATACCGCCTCCAAAGAAAAAGGGCCGCCAGTGCTGGCGACCCTCCATCCAAAAGATGTCCGCGATGCGGAATGGGATCAGCCGTTGACGCTGTCCTTCAGGGCCTTGGCAATGGTCATCTTGACCACCTTGTCGGCGTCCTTCTTGATCTGCTCACCGGTGGCAGGGTTGCGCACCATACGCTCGGGGCGCTCACGGCAGTAGATCTTGCCGACGCCGGGCAGGGTCACGGCACCGCCGCCGGACACTTCGTCGGTGATCAGACCGGTGATCGCATCAAGCGCCGCAGAGGCGGATTTCTTGTCGGTGTCCATCCGCTCAGCCAGTGCAGCGACCAGCTGTGTCTTGGTCATTGGTTTCGTCGCCATTGTATTTCTCCTCGGTTTGCCCAGCTGGATGTGGGCTTATTTGGCAGTCAATAAACTGTATGTGCCTATGTTCCACAATGCTTTGTGGCACTTTACAAGTGAAAAACCGCATATTGTGGGGTTTTTGAGTCTTTTTTGCCGGTTACAAAAAGGCGGTTTCCTCAAACGAGCGCAATTTGCGGCTGTGGATGCGCTCCAGCGGCATTTTGCGCAGATGTTCCATGGCGCGGATGCCGATCATCAGGTGGCGGGCGACTTGCGTCTTGTAGAAGTCCGACGCCATGCCGGGCAGCTTCAACTCACCGTGCAGGGGTTTGTCGGACACGCACAGCAGGGTGCCATAGGGCACGCGGAAGCGAAACCCGTTGGCGGCAATTGTCGCGCTTTCCATGTCCAGCCCGATGGCCCGCGACTGGCTGAGCCGTTGCACCGGGCCGGATTGATCGCGCAGCTCCCAGTTGCGGTTGTCGATGGTGGCGACGGTGCCCGTGCGCATCACCCGCTTAAGCTCAAACCCCTTGAGTTCGGTCACCTCGGCCACCGCATCCTCAAGCGCGATCTGGATCTCGGCCAGCGCCGGAATGGGCATCCAGACCGGCAAGTCATCATCCAGCACGTGATCTTCGCGCAGGTAGCCGTGGGCCAGCACGAAATCCCCCAGCCGCTGGGAATTGCGCAGCCCCGCGCAATGCCCCACCATCAGCCAGGCATGGGGCCGCAGCACCGCAATGTGATCCGTCGCCGTCTTCGCGTTCGAGGGGCCGACGCCGATATTCACCAGCGAGATACCCGACCCATCCGGGCGGCACAGGTGATAGGTCGGCATCTGCGGCATCTTTTCGGGCACCATCAGCGGGGCGTCCGGCTCGGTGATGACCTGATTTCCGGTGGAGACAAACGCGGTATAGCCGCTGTCAGGATCGGCCAGCGCCTGCCGCGCATAGGCCTCGAACTCTTCGACGTAGAACTGGTAGTTGGTGAAAAGGACGTGGTTCTGGAAATGCTCCGCCTTGGTCGCCGTGTAGTGCTGCAAGCGTGCCAGAGAATAGTCGATCCGCTGGGCGGTGAACAGCGAGAGCGGGCTGGACCCGTCCGGATGGCGGAACTCCATCCCATTGACAATGTCGTCGTTCGTGGTGGCCAGATCGGGCACGTCGAAGACATCGCGCAGGGTGTATTCCAGCGCACCTTCCTGCGGCACCGCAATCTCTCCGGTGACGGCGAAATGCACCGGCATCGGCGTGCGCGAAATCCCGATCACCACCGGCTCGTCGTGGTTCTCGATCAACAGGCCGATCTGCTGCTCAAGATAGCCTTCGAACAGGTCCGGCCGGGTGACAGTGGTCGAATAGAAGCCGGGCCCGGCCACGTGGCCGAAGCTGAGCCGGGAATCCGTCTGCGCATAGGTCGTTGTGCGGATGCGAATCTCGGGGTAGAACGCACGGAAGCGGGTGTCGGGCCGCGCCCCGGCGACATTCTCGGCAAAGGTCCGGCACAGAAACTCGACCGAAGTGTCATAAAGCTCGCGCAGCCGGGCCACCGCCGCTTTGGCATCGCGGAACGCCTGCGGCTCGGGCACCTCGGGGGACACCACGGGAAGATGGGCCTGGAACTTCTTCATGGTCTGCCTCCTCCCGCTGGCGGGCGCTGGTTAAAGAAACGCCGCAGGGGTCCCTGCGGCTGCGGCCCAAGATCACACGTTATTTTCATGCGCCTTCATGCCATCGGAGCCACGCGCAGCGCAAGCCCTGTGCGACAGCCATAGGAACGCGCAGCCCCGAGCCTGCGTTATCTGTGCATGAGTATCGCGCCCACTCTGGTCTATTACAACGACGACCGCCCGGGGATCCGGCGGCGAAAGTGCGGGCGCGGCTTCAGCTATCTCGCCCCCGACGGGACCTGCATCGACGACAAGGCCGAACGCAAGCGGATCAGCGCACTTGCGGTGCCGCCGGCTTATAGCGACGTCTGGATCAGCCCCAAACCCAATGGCCATCTGCAGGCCACGGGCCGCGATGCGCGCAATCGCAAGCAGTATCGCTATCACGTGGACTGGACCGCGTTCCGCGCGGCCACGAAGTTCGACGCGCTTGCGGGGTTCGGCGCCTGCCTGCCGTCGATCCGCCGCCGCATCCTGTCGGACCTGAAAACCGAACCGGGCGAGCGTCGCTACGCCCTCGCCGCCGTTCTAGCCTTGCTCGACCGCACGGCCATGCGCATCGGCAGCGCAGATTACGCCGTCGAGAACGGCACCTACGGCGCGACCACGCTAAGCAGCCAGCATGTGAAGCTGAACGACGGGGAAATCAGGCTCTCTTACACCGGAAAGGGCGGCAAGAAGATCGAAAAGCGGCTGCGCGACCGGACTCTGAACAAGGTGCTCAACAAGATGCAGGATCTTGAAGGCGCGGAGCTTGTCACATGGCTGGACGACGACGGAACCCCGCGGTCCGTCACCGCCGATGCGATCAACGCGACCCTGTTCGACATCACGGGCGAAGAGACGATCACCGCCAAGACCTTCCGCACCTGGGCCGGCTCCGCCGCGGCAATGGAGGTTGCGCTCAAGGCCCGGGATCTGACCATCAAAGCGATGTCGGAGGCGGCAAGCGAACGGCTCGCCAACACGCCGACAATCTCCCGCAAGAGCTATATCCATCCCGATGTGATCGCCCTGGCCGACACCCCGCTTGAAGAGCGGCTGGCCCTGTCGGAGCGCGCAGACGACACGCCCATGTTGCGCCGGGCCGAGACCACGTTGCTGCAACTTTTGTCCTCTTAACGACATCGCCACGCCGTTTTGAGGCTTGCACGGCGTCTTTTCCCCTGCCAGCCTGCGCGCAGGAAGGGGGGCCATTTGATGGATCGAAACGCCATATCGGATCTTGATCGACCTTTTGCATATGATCCGAAACGCTGGACCAGCACCCGGCGGCTGGCGTGGGAAAACAGGCTCTAACCCTGTAATTTTCCCACAACACCGGTGCTGATATGCTGACCTATGGCCTGACGGACGAACACCAGATGATCGCGGACACCGTCCGCAGCTTCGTCGAAAAAGAAATCTATCCCCACGAAGAGCTTGTTGAACGGACCGGCGAGGTCCCGCAAGAGATCGCCGACGAGATCAAACGCAAGACGCTCGAGCTTGGCTTCTACGCCTGCAACTTCCCCGAAAGCGCGGGCGGCGCGGGGCTCAACCATCTCGAATTTGCCATTGTCGAACGCGAGCTCGGGCGCGGCTCCATGGCCCTGAACCACTTCTTCGGACGCCCGCAGAACATCCTCATGGCGTGCGAGGGGGAACAGATCGAGCGCTACCGCGACCCCGCCATCCGCGGCGAGCGTATGGATGCCTTGGCGATGACCGAACCGGGGGCCGGATCGGACGTGCGCAGCATGAGCTGCAGCGCGGTGCGCGACGGCGGCGACTGGGTGCTCAACGGCACCAAACATTTTATCTCCGGTGCCGATCACGCTGATTTTGTCATCGTGTTCGTGGCCACAGGCGAGGATGACACCCCGCGCGGGCCGAAAAAGCGCATCACCACCTTTCTGGTCGATCGCGGCACGCCGGGCTTCACCATCCGCGACGGTTATAAATCGGTCAGCCACCGCGGCTACAAGAACATGATCCTCGAATTTGACGATTGCCGCTTGCCCGACGCGCAGGTGCTCGGAGAGGTCGACGGCGGCTTTGCGGTCATGAACGAATGGCTCTACGCCACCCGTATCACGGTCGCGACCATGTCCGTGGGCCGGGCGCGACGGGTCTTCGACTATGCGCTCAGCTACGCCGCCGAGCGCGAACAGTTCGGCCAGAAGATCGGCAGGTTTCAGGGGGTGAGCTTTCAGATCGCCGACATGATCACCGAGATCGACGCCGCCGACCTCCTGACCCTTGCCGCCGCAGACCGACTGGACCGCGGCCTGCCGGCCAACCGCGAAATCGCCAGTGCCAAACTCTACGCGTCCGAGATGCTGGCACGGGTGACCGATGCGACGATCCAGATCCATGGCGGCATGGGCTTGATGGATGATTACCCGCTTGAGCGGTTCTGGCGCGATGCGCGGGTGGAGCGGATCTGGGACGGCACGTCAGAAATCCAGCGCCACATCATCAGCCGCGACCTGTTGCGGGCGCTGGGGGCATGACGGCCGATCTTTCGAGACTGTTCCGCCCCAAAAGCGTTGCAGTCATAGGGGGCGGAGCGTGGTGCGCCTCGGTCATCGACCAGCTTGTGAAGGCAGGATTTCAGGGCGATATCTGGCCGGTCCACCCCAGCAAGGAGAGGCTGGGCGGCTTCGCGGTTCACGCGCGGGTGGACGATCTGCCCCGCGCGCCCGACGCTACATTCGTGGGCATCAACAGTCAGGCGACCGTTGACGTGGTGGCACAGCTTTCCGCCCGTGGCGCCGGTGGGGCGGTCTGTTTCGCCAGCGGGTTCGGAGAGGTTGCCGAGGGCCAGTCGCTGAACCAACAGTTGCTTGAAGCCGCTGGCGATATGCCGATTCTGGGGCCGAATTGCTACGGCATGATCAACGCGCTGGACGGGGCGATGCTTTGGCCGGACCAGCATGGCTGCGTTCCGGTCGACAGCGGCGTGGCGATCCTCACGCAAAGTTCGAACATCGCGATCAACCTGACGATGCAGACCCGCGGCCTGCCGCTGGCCTATGTCGTAACCTGCGGAAATCAGGCGCAAATGTCCGAAGCGGCAATCGCGACCTCGCTGCTGGATGACCCGCGCGTGACGGCCATCGGGATGCACATCGAGGGCTTCTCGGACCTGTCCGAATGGCAAACCCTTGCGCGGAAGGCGCGGGACAAAGGCGTGCCTCTTGTCGCGCTCAAGGCGGGGAAATCGTCCGCGGCGCAGCTTGCGACGGTCTCGCACACGGCCTCTATCGCTGGCAGTGCCGCGGGGGCCACGGCGCTGCTGGAGCATTTGGGCATCGCGCAGGTGGACGATCTTCCGACCCTGTTGGAGACGTTGAAGATCCTGCATGTGGCGGGCCCGCTGGATGGCCTGCAGATCGCCTCGATCAGCTGTTCGGGGGGCGAGGCGAGCCTGATTGCCGACCTTGCGGAAGACACGCCGCTGAGCTTCCCGCGCCTGACCCCGGGGCAGACCGACCGACTGGCGGCGGTCCTTGGGCCGAAGGTGACCCTCGCCAATCCGTTGGATTATCACACCTATATCTGGCGCGACGATGCGGCGATGACGCAGGCATTTTCCGCCATGATAGAGCCTGATCTTGCGCTGACGCTGCTGATCGTCGACTTCCCGCGTGGCGACCGATGCGACCTGTCGGACTGGGACTGCGCCATCAACGCGGCAATTGGCGCGAAAGAGGCGACGGGCGGCACCTTCGCCATGGTGGCGACCTTGCCGGAGCTCATGCCCGAGGATGTCGCGCAGCGTCTGATGGCCGGGGGCATCATCCCGCTCGCCGGATTGCGCGAGGCGCTCGCGGCGGTGGTGGCGGCCCAGCGCCGCAGCGGGGCGCAGGCCGACCTTTGCGTGCCACAGCCTGCGCGGGACGCCGATGTGATCCCGGAGGCTGAGGCAAAAAGCGCGATGGCCGCCTGCGGGCTTGAGGTGCCGTGGTTGATCAGCGGTTCACTGGACGATCTGGTGAACGCGGCGAAAGACCGGCCGGGGCCGTTCGTTCTGAAAGCCACCGGGCTTGCGCACAAGAGCGACTCCGGTGGCGTAGCGCTGTCTCTCCGGACGGCGCAGGATATCCGCGATGCCGCGCAAGACATGCCGTGCGACCGGTTCATCCTTGAGGACATGATCGAGGGGGCCGTGGCCGAGCTTCTTGTCGGCGTGGTCAAGGACCCCGCCCATGGGTTTGTGATCACGCTTGCGGCGGGCGGGGTTCTGACAGAACTTCTGCAAGACCGCGCATCCTGCCTGTTTCCGGCGGACCGGACCCGGCTGGAACAGACACTGAACCAGCTTAATATCGCGCCGGTGTTGCGCGGATACCGGGGCCGGCCCGGCGCAAATATCGACTGCATTCTTGCGGCGATTGAGGCGATACAGGCTTACGTCCTCGCCAACCTCTCCACGGTTGAGGAAATCGAAATCAACCCGCTGATTGTCACCCCGGACCGGGTGGTGGCGGCGGACGCACTGATAAGGAAATCCCATGACTGATCCGATCAAGACCCGCACCGAAGGCGCTATCCTCGAAGTGACGCTGGACCGCCCCAAAGCGAACGCCATCGACCTCAAGACCAGCAAGATCATGGGCGAGGTATTCGCCGACTTCCGCGATGATCCGGACCTGCGGGTGGCGATCATCACCGGCGCCGGGGACAAGTTCTTCTGCCCAGGATGGGATCTGAAGGCGGCCGCCGACGGAGATGCCGTCGACGGCGATTACGGCGTCGGCGGGTTCGGCGGCCTGCAAGAGCTGCGCGGCATGAACAAGCCGGTGATCGCCGCCGTGAACGGCATTTGCTGCGGCGGCGGGCTTGAACTTGCACTGTCCGCCGACATTATCCTTGCCGCCGAACACGCCACCTTCGCCCTGCCGGAAATCCGCTCGGGCACCGTGGCGGACGCGGCCAGCATCAAACTGCCCAAACGCATCCCCTATCACATCGCGATGGAACTGCTTCTCACCGGGCGCTGGTTTGACACCGATGAGGCGCTCGGCTGGGGTCTGATCAACCACGTCCACCCGGCGCAGGAGCTTCTGGCCAAAGCCTGGGACACGGCCCGCCTGCTCGAATCCGGCCCGCCGCTGGTCTATGCCGCCATCAAAGAAGTCGTGCGCGATGCCGAGGATTCCAAGTTTCAGGACACCATGAACCGGATCACGCGGCGGCAGTTGGAAAGCGTGGATCGTCTCTATTCTAGCGAGGATCAGCTTGAAGGCGCGCGCGCTTTTGCCGAGAAACGCGATCCGGTCTGGAAAGGAAAGTGATCAAAGGCGTGCCACAAGCAGCCGCAACGCCCGCGCATAACCGGCCACCCCCTCACCGATGATCGTCTCATCGGCGCGGTGGGTGACGAAGGAGTGGTGGCGAAAGGCTTCGCGCTGGTGAATGTCCGAGATGTGCACCTCGATCACCGGCCCGTCGAACATGTTGAGCGCGTCGAGGATCGCAACCGACGTGTGCGAATAGGCCGCCGGATTGATCACGATCCCGGCGGCGGTGCTGCGCGCCTCTTGGATCCAGTCCACCAGAACGCCTTCGTGGTTCGACTGTTTGCAAGTGACCGCAACGCCCAGCTCGTTCCCCAGCGCCACTGCGTCGCGCTCCACGTCCGCCAGCGTGGCATGGCCGTAGATTTCCGGTTGCCGCTGGCCGAGGAGGTTCAGGTTCGGCCCGTTCAAAAGCAGGATCTGTTTCATGCTGCGACCTAAGCGATTGCGCGCGAACAAAGCAAGCCTTGCGCAGCAAGCGGCAATGGGCGACGAACAGCCATGACCCGGACCCTGCTTTCTTTCGGACACGGCTATTCCGCCCGTGCGCTCGCCCGCCGCCTTGACGAGGATTGGCGCATCATCGGCACCACCCGCAGCGAGGACAAGGCCGCCGCCCTGCTTGCCGAAGGCACCGAGCCGCGCATCTGGCCCGGCGCGAACCTGACACCAGCGCTGGACGCGGCGACCCATTTGTTGATCTCTGCTGGCCCGTCCGAGGACGGCGATCCCGTTCTGGCCCAGCTTAAAGACGAAATCGCCGCACGGCGGGAGCAATTCACATGGGTCGGGTATCTGTCCACCACTGGCGTTTACGGCGACCATCAAGGCGGCTGGGTCGACGAAGACACACCGCTTGCCCCCTCTACCCGGCGCGGCCAGTTGCGGGTTGAAGCCGAAGCTGCGTGGCAAGCAATGGACCTGCCGCTGCACATTTTCCGCCTTGCGGGGATTTACGGCCCCGGCCGTGGTCCCTTTGCCAAAGTGCGCAATCAGACCGCGCGGCGCATCATCAAGGACGGGCAGGTGTTCAGCCGCATCCATGTGGACGACATCGCCCAAGTGCTCGCCGCCTCCATCGCGCACCCCGACCCCGGCGCGATCTACAACCTGTGCGACGACGATCCCGCCCCGCCGCAGGATGTCATCGCCTATGCGGCAGAACTGCTTGGCATGCCGATCCCCCCGGCGCAAGATTTCGCGAGTGCCGAGATGTCCCCCATGGCGCGCAGCTTCTACGCCGAGAGCAAGAAGGTGCGGAACGACCGCATCAAGTCGGATCTGGGCATCACGCTGATCCACCCGACCTATCGCGCGGGCCTCAAGGCGCTGCTCGACAGCGAACGCTAGACGGCCTCACAGCCCTCAGCGGTTCAGCAGATGCTTGTGGTAGCGCCGCAAGAACACCAGCCCGACCAGCATGAACGAAAGCGCCACGCCAAAGACATAGGCGTGCGAGATATAGGCCGCGTCGTAGTTGAAATAGAAGCCGGACCGCATGGTGCCCACAACATGCACCAACGGATTGAACCACAGATACCACGCATAGGGTTCGGGCACTTTGTCGTAAATGAACAGAACGCCGGACAGGATGAACAGCGGGCGGGTGAAGATGCTCCAGACCTGTTGCCAGATCGGCAGGATCGAAAACATGAAGCAATTGAAGGCTCCGATCCCGAAGGCGAACGTGCCGGTCATCACGAAAGCCAGCATGATGGTCGGAAGGTCCGGCGAGGTGCGCGTGTCGAACATGAGCAGGATACCGAAAAACACGATATAGGCGA
Organism: Thalassorhabdomicrobium marinisediminis; assembly: GCF_003072065.1. Taxonomy (GTDB): domain Bacteria; phylum Pseudomonadota; class Alphaproteobacteria; order Rhodobacterales; family Rhodobacteraceae; genus Octadecabacter; species Octadecabacter marinisediminis. Next base: position 281,687 of record NZ_QCYG01000002.1, on the reverse strand, counting down.
CGGAGATCTGCGTCATCATATTGACGACGAAGCGCGCGACCATGGCGTCGACAAAGGTCACCGATGGATAGGTTCTGGCCCCACTGAGTTTCAAAGCCAGTAAATGACGATTGCGGCAACGGCAATTGCTGACAGGAAGACCTTTGGGCACCTGTCGGATCGGGTTGTCACGTGCCGCCAGTCCTTGAGTCTGCCGAACATGATTTCGATGCGGTCGCGTCGTTTGTAGCGCCGCTTGTCGTATTTTACAGGCATCTTGCGCTGTTTTCGACCCGGGGTGAGGGGCCATCAGATTTGGTCCCGGGGATCAAATCCGCCCCGAACAGCGCGTATCCCTTTGTCTTTCAACGCGTCTCGGAACCAATCGGCGGCATACCCCTGTCGCCAAGTAGCCAGTCGACGTTCGGCATGCTGCTCAACAAAGCCCGTGCACCGATGTAATCGCTGGTCTGACTGGACGTTATAAACAGGTTGTGATGGCGACCTTGGCTGTCGCAGATGGCGGGCAGTTTGGTGTTCAGACCGCCTCGGGTGCGACCGATCAACGCAACCCATTGCAATGAATAGAAATAATGCCACTCAGCACGCGCTGATCATTGTCGCGCGGCTTACCGCGGGACTTGGGAAAATAGGGCTCAAGACGCGCCATCTGCCCGTCACTCAACCAGAAAAGATCAGTCATGTTCACCGCTCGTTTTCCGAGCCGTGAATCCTGCTATCAGCGGAAAATCAAAGGGTCCTGACCTTATTAGCGCAGCACCTCGTCCCCGCCTGCGGTCTGCCGATACAATCCTAGCTGACTGGGCGAGCGACGCCACAACCGCGGGCGGCTGCGCCACTCAGTCACCCGGTCCAGAAGCCCTTCGGCCGCAGGGGTGAGCAGCGCCCGCGACTGGTCCAACGCGGCCAGATTGATGCTGAACCACCGCGCATAAACCCGCGAGCGGAGCTTCGCAAAACGGTCTAGCCGCCGCGCGGACGCAGCGCCCAGCGCGTTGGTGCGGTGTTGGCGATAATACATTGAGGGTTCGCGGTCATAGATGACCGGCACATCCGCCCCGGCGCAGACCAGATAGACCCACCAGTCTTGAAACGGCACCCCAGCAGACAACGCCGCCGAGGCGGAGCGGCGCACAAGGTCTGTGGTTTCGGGGGGCATCACGATGGTGTTGCCCGCCAGCACGTTCTGCACCAGCGCGTTGCCGAACCCGAAAGGCCTTTGGTGGACCTTCGATTCCCCCAGCGGGGTCAGGCTCTCATCCGTGTGGATCGTCCGGCTTGCATAGATGCCGCGCTGGTCCGGCAGGGCCGAAAGACGCTCTACGGCGCGGGCGAGTTTGTGGGGCAGCCAGACATCATCCTGATCCGAAAAAGCGACCCAGCAGCCGGCCAGCTCCTCGCGCATCAGTAACGACAGGAAGTTCCCCGCGATGCCCTGTCCCGGCCCGTCCTGCAGCGCGCCCAAGCGCCCGGGATGGGCCGCCCCGAAGCGGTTGATCTGGTCACGGGTGGCGTCCGCCGATCCGTCATCGCTCACCCAAAGGGTCCAGGCGTCGTGGGTCTGGTCGACAAAGGACTGTAACTGCGCCCCAAGATGCGGGGCACCGTTGTGGGTTCCCATCAATATATGGACCGTCGGCATGCTCACTCGGGCCTGTATGGCACGGCGCGAGTCATGTCTCGGTCGCCGCCACCCAGCCCCTGCGCCCGACGCTGTCATAGGCGGTGAAGCCCCCCTGCTTTGCGTCCTCGACCGAATAGATATTGCGCAGATCGGCCATGTGCGGGGTCTGCATGGCACCGGAGAGACGTTTCAGATCAAGCGCGCGGAACTCGTTCCACTCGGTCAGGATCACCAGAAGATCGGCGTTCTGCGCGGCGTCATAGGCATCCTCGGTCCAGACCACGCCGGGCAAAAGGGCCTCTCCTTCATGGCGTCCCTGCGGGTCCGCGACACGCACCTTGGCGCCAGCCCCGATCAATGCCGGCACGATGGTGAGCGAGGGCGCATCGCGCATGTCGTCGGTGTTGGGTTTGAACGTCACCCCCAGCACCGCGATTGTCTTACCGGCCAGCACCCCGTCGCAAAGGTCCTCGATCTTTTCGATCATCCGGCGCTTGACGCCGTCGTTGACGGAAATCACCGCCTCGGTGATCTGCATCGGCACGGCGGCATCTTGCCCCATGCGGGCCAGGGCTTTGGTATCCTTTGGGAAACAGGAACCGCCATAGCCCGGTCCCGCGTGCAGGAACTTGTTCCCGATCCGACCGTCAAGCCCCATGCCCTTGGACACTTGTTTGATGTCCGCGCCGGTGCGTTCGCACAGCTTGGCGATTTCATTGATGAAGGTGATCTTTGTCGCGAGGAAGGCATTGGCGGCGTATTTGATCATCTCCGCGCTTTCCAGATCGGTTGTCACGATAGGAAAATCCCGAAGATAGAGCGGGCGGTAAATTTCTTCCATGACCTCGGCCGCGCGGTCGGACTGAACGCCGACCACCACGCGGTCGGGCTTCATGAAATCGTCGATCGCCGCCCCCTCGCGCAGGAACTCGGGGTTGCTGGCCACGTCGAAATCCAGATCCGGATTCGCCTTGCGCACCACCTGTTCCACCTGACGGTTGGTCCCTACAGGCACGGTGGATTTCGTGACGATCACCACATAATCGCGCGCCAGTTTCGCAATCTCTTCCGCGGCGGCCATCACATAAGTCAGATCCGCATGACCGTCCCCGCGCCGCGTTGGCGTGCCGACGGCTATGAAGATCGCTTCGGCGCCCTCGATGGCCTTTGCAAGATCGCCGGTGAACGACAGGCGTCCGGCTTCGACGTTGCGCTCGAGCAAGGCATCAAGACCGGGTTCGAAGATCGGCACCTTGCCCGCTTCGAGCATCTCGATCTTGGCGGGGTCCTTGTCGACGCAGGTCACCTCGTGTCCGAAATCCGAAAAACACACGCCCGAGACGAGCCCGACATAGCCGGTTCCGATAACTGCAATCTTCATAATGTCGTCCTTCAATACCTGCGGCGTTTCTAAAAAGATCCGTTCCCAGCGCAAGTGGGGATCGCCCGATGCAGAAAGGGAAGCCCCGTGTGCAACCGAATCGAAACACTTCTGCGCCACAACAGCGTCCGACGTCATGCGGGCGGCCACCTGCTATCAGTCACGACAGGGCGGGAAACCGCGCTTGGCGAAAGTTGATTGGAGTTTGCGGATGTGGCGCGCCATTGAACGGGACGACCGAGATGGCGCGGTGGACGTCATCCGCGACTTTGTCGGACTGTCAGAGGGCGAGGGGCGCGACAGCTCGCGCAGCCCCCAAGGCAGCGGGGCACACATCGGACGTTATCTGAGCCGCAACACCGCGCCCAGCGCCGACAGGATGCTGGTGAACTTGGTGGCCGGGCCTTCCGTGACATCGGATAGATCACCGGGCGCGATCAGAGTGGCGGAGGATGAAAATGGCCTGTGTCTCGGCGCGGTTGCATCGAAACCGATACAAGGTCTGCAAAAAAACGCCCCGGTCGCGGGACCGGGGCGTTGTTGTTTGATGTCGGTGGGCTTATTCGCCGCGGACGGCGACAACTTCAATCTCAACCAGCCATGCGGGATTGGCCAGACCCGCCACTTCGAACACCGAGCGCGTGGGCAGGTTGGGCTGCTCGTCGGTGCCGAAATACTGGACGTAGCCTTCCATGAAGCCGCTGAAGTCCATGGTCTCGCTGCCGTCGGGCGCCACCAGATAGACCTGCATCTTGATCACGTCGCCCATCGACAGATCAAGCGAGGTCAGCTTCTCCTCGATCGAGGCCAGCGTGCTGATCGTCTGGGCTTTGGTGTCACCGTAGCGGTCGGCAGACCCCCGGTCGGCGTCCTCATCCACCACCTGCGGCACCGTCCCGCTGAGATAGACCAGCGTGGCATCGCGCGGAACCTCGACCGCGCTCAGGATCGGGAAGTCGGACCCGGGAACCGCGTGACGCACGACGATGTCGGCGGGCACCCCGGTGGCATCCATCCGCCGCTGCTCCTGGATCTCGTGCTCTGCGAGCTCTTCCTCGGGATCGAAGGGCCGCGTGTCGGCCACCAGCTCCAGCGTAGCGTCGGGCTCATAGTCGTTGCCCAGATTGGTCTGCAGATAGGTCAGCAGGGACACCATCTGTTCATCGTCAAGGAACGAGCCAAGCGCCGGCATGGCGCCCTGTCCATTGATGATGACGTGGGCCGCATAGGCGGAGAATTCCAGATTCTGGTTGTTCGCCAGCGCCGGATATTCGCCGGCCCCTTCGGCCCCCGATCCGTCGGGCATGTGACAGCCCGCGCAGAACGACTGATACAGAGCCTCTCCGTCGGTCGCGGTATAGGCGCCGGCGGTGAAGTCTTCGGCAGCGAAGGTGGAAGTCTGCGCCTGGGCGGTTACGGCGGTGAACAGACCCAGGGTCAAAGCGGTGAGGAATGGAGTTTTCATTTCATTCTCCCTCGTTGATGATTTTTGCGTGGAGACGCGAAACCGCGTCGAGCGAGGACAGGATCGCGCCTTCCATCCAGGCGGAGAGGTAGGACAGGTGTTCCCCCGCGCAGACCACGCGGTTGTCGATCTGGATCGCGGTGTCGTAATCGCGCTCGCGATCCTCCCAGATGCCGGAACAGCCCAGCACCCACGGCACCTTGTGCCACGATACGCTGACCCCGGTCTTGAACTCTTCGCGGTATTGCGGGTGGATCTTCGACCCCATCTCAAGCGCAAGCTCGACCCGTTCTTCGGGCTTCATCGCGTTGAGCTTGAAGGTGTTGGGACCGCGCCAGGTATAGGCGCCCAGCAATACCGCAGGACCGTCCGACAGGTAGCCGGTCGAGGGATAGCTGATCTGGGTGATCGCCTGATCGGTATAGGTGATCCCGCCGTAGATATCCTCGTCCTGTTCCCAGAAGCGGCGCTTGAACTCGAGTCCGACCTTCACCGATCCGTTGTAGGGCATCGAGCCGACGATCGCCGCAAGATCGCCCGACAGGTTGTGATCGATCTGCCCGAGGATCGAGAACGGAATGGTGCAGACGCAATAGTCGGCGGTGCTGGTATTCGTGCCCCCGCCGGCGAGGTCTTCCCATGCCACAGTCACACCATTTTCGTCCTGCTGGAGCGAGGTGACCTTGGCGTTGTAGGTGATCAGGTCACCGACCTCGCGCTCAAATCCGCGGGCCACGCCGTCCATCCCGCCTACGGGCTGGAACATAGGTGAGTGGTGGTTCATCGTCTCGTGCGTGGCAAGATAGGTCCACAGACGGGACTGGATCACCTCGGACGGGTCAAGCAGGTCGGACGGGATCGGGGCCGCCCCCTCACCCCCACCGGGCTGCTTTTCGTAGCCGCGATAGGCGCTGGTCTGCAGGCTTTGAACGTATTCATTCTCGTCATTAAGCACGCCGAAGCTGCGCAGGCTCTCAAGCAGAAGCTCCTTGTCTTCTTCGGTGACGACATCGTCCAGCTTGTCCTGATTGATCGCCTTTGCCAGAAGCTCGGAGATATGGCCGCGGTAGTCGGTCAGCACCTCTTTCATGCGCATCGGCTTGCCGCCATAGGCGTCGCTGCGATGCACATAGGCGTTGTAGTTGGTCTGAATGAAGGGCTCGAGCTCAACCCCGAGGCGGCGGCAGTAATCGACGACCGCATAGTGGTTGTGCGGGATCCGCCAGGGCCCCGGGTTGATGTAGTTGCCTTCCTCGAAGTCGACGGTCTGGGTGGTGCCGTCAAGCTCGGTATAGGTGTCGCCCGAGCGCAGGGTCCAACAGCGGCCCCCGGCCTTTTCGCGGAACTCCAGCACTTCGACCTCATAGCCGGCGTTGCGCATTTCCAGCGCCGCCGTCATCCCGGCCAGCCCGGCCCCCAGAACAAGGATCTTCTTACCCTTGGGGTCACCCTCAAGCTTGATGGGGCCGGAATAATCCGACGGCATCGCGTGCCCCATCGTGGTCATCGCATAATACATCGCGCTGCTGCCCGCGGCTGTGCCGATCATGGTCAGCAGATTTCGGCGTGTCATGGTTGTCATACTATAAACCTCCGGTTTTGTTATGGGGGGCTGTTCGAACCACGCTTAAACCCGCAGTATGACCCTGGCGACGCCCCGCGCCGGCAGACAGGATCATCCGAAAGCCCCCGTTTTTGGTCAGATGGATTGCGGTGCAAAAGGCCGTAATCTGCCCTTCTTACTGGCTGCGCCACCCTCCGATCGAGCCAATCACGACCACTAGACCACATGGGGCAACCGCTTGAAAGGGGTATCATGACGTAACGTCAACTTGACGGCTGCAACCTGCCGGGTGAGCCGGCACGACGGGACGCGCGCGCCCGACACGGAATCGTTTACAAATGTTCCTACTATTGCGCGCCCGAGTGTGATGCGGCGCGGCTCTAGGAGGTGGTCAACGTCGACGCGCTGACCTATGCGGCCTGTCTTGCGAATGTGGCCGAGGTCGCGGAGAGCCCGCTTTACGCCTTCGAGCACGTCAACATCTGCGACCGCCCGGCGCTGGACCGGGTGATTGCAACGCACCGGTCTGCGCACGGGCCGACCTGCCGCTGGTGCATCTGTCGACCGACTATGTCTTCGACGGCAGTGGCACCGCGCCGTGGCGGGGCTGGCGCAAGCCTATCTTCTGGCCGAAGCCGGGGCGGAGCCTTCGGGCAGCACGGTCTTCGGCTATCACGTGGCCGATCCGGAACGCTACGGCGTGATCGATTTCGACGCGAACGAGCGCGCCCGCGCCATCGTCGAGAAACCCGCGGTTCCGCCGTCCAACTATGCGGTCACCGGGTTGTATTTTATCGACGGAGAGGCGCCGGGCTGCGCCCGGGGGATCCAGCCCTCGGCCCGGGGCGAGCTTGAGATTACGACCTTGCCTGAGGGGTATCTTGAGGACGGCGCGCTACGCGTGAAGCGGATGGGGCGCGGCTATGCCTGGCTGGACACCGGCACCCACGGCAGCTTGCTGGACGCGGCCAATTTCGTTCGCACGTTGCAGGTCCGGCAAGGACTGCAAACCGGAAGCCCCGACGAAATCGCCTTTAGCCACGGCTGGATCGACAAAAGCGCGCTGCGCGACCGTGCGAAGCTTTTCACCAAGAACGACTACGGCGCCTATCTGCTGTCGCTGGCGGACGGCTGACCCTTCGGCTCAATGCCACCGCCCGATTGCCACGGCCACCACCTCAAGCCCACTGGTGGACGTGCTGCTCAAGGCCAATGGCGTGAAGCCAGTCGCCGTGACATCGCGGACCGAGGCCCATGCGGCGGCGGCCCCCGCGACGAGGCTGGCCGAGACCACCGGTGCCGCGACGAAAGGCTTGGCAAACGGTGCGACGGCGCCCTGCCCCGCAAAAAGCGCGCCCGAGGCCGTTGTCGCATCGATGGCCTGCGGTAGGCTCCAGCAGATCTGGGTGCCATCGGCAAATCGGGTGTAGGACCCGTCCACCGTGCTGCCGCTCTCGATGACGCCGCCGGTGGGAATGCCGCCGTTGAACCCGACGTCCGCAAGCAGGTTCCGGTCATCAAACACCCGGCGTGCGGGTTGCATCCCCAGATCGCTCTCATGCTGGTGGAACATCTGCCCCGACAAGGTCTGATAGACCCGGTGCCGCCGCCCGCTCGCACGTTGCACCTGAAGCATCATGCCGTAGCGGTCGCCGCCCTGACCGGTCAGATCGTGGGGGCCGCTGTCGCTGTTGTTGAAGCCGCCGATCCGTGTGCCGTCGAGCGTTGCCATGTCGGTCAGGGTCGCGGGGCCTGCGGCCAGCGCCGTGGTCCCGCCCAGCAGGATGCGTCCGGCCGTGCCATCGGCGGAATGCGCCTGAACCGCGGTGCCCTCCGCCGTGCCGTTGAGCGTGATGCGGGTCGCGGCCAGCGTCACGTCGGACCCGTTTGCGGCAGCCGACAGAACCGTATTCCACCCCGCCCCGTCCGGGCTGACCTTGATGTCGAAATCCGTTACGCCCGTCAGACCCATCTCCGCGTGGCCGGTGTAGTCGGACTGAAACAGCACTGAAACAGTCTCTGTTTCAGCGGATTTGTTGATTTTGAGTTGGTGCCCGGCGCCGTCGTGGGTCAACAGCGTGGCCTGCGACGCCACCGCCAAGCGGTTGACCGCATCGGCGCTGGTGTTGATGCCGAACTGGTCCACCGGCCCCGCGCTCATCTCGACCCAAGCCGTGCCATCATAGCGCCACTGACCCGCCTGCTGTTTACTCCAGCCGACCCACCCTTCCTGCGGCGCGACGAAATCCCAGCTTGCGCCGTTCCACACCGCGATATGAGTGTCTTTTCCTGCCCAATCCGCCGTCGCACCCGCGCCAAGCCCATAGCTTTCGCCAATCGCGGGACCGGGGGGTGGCGTCGTCGCGTCGAAGGTCTCGACGACCAATTGCATGACCGCATCCAGCACGCGCAGCGCCTCATTATGGGTGACGTGCTTTTGCGCCTGTGCGGGTTGGATGTACGGCAGGTGAAACCGGGAAGACGTTTGCGACATGTGGACTGGCCCCTTTGTGAGTTGCCACGCACCCTAGGGCCGTTGCGTTAAGGGTTTACGCGCCTGCGGTCCGGCGCGGTGAGGCTTTCTTAAGGGGTCCGGTGCAGACGCTTCGAAGTGCCGGTCGCCCCGCGAAAAATGCCGCGACCTCTTGTTCCAGGGCGCGGCCCACGTCATATCCGGCCCATGCAAAAACAACCGTCCCTGTCCCTTCGGGCCCGCACGGCCCATCTGCTGGAAACACCGCTGATCCGTTACGGGATCATCGGCGTGATCCTGTTCAACGCGATCATCCTCGGGCTAGAAACCTCGGATGCCGTCATGGCGGTTGCCGGGCCGGTGATCTACGCGCTTGATACCATCTGTCTGGCGATCTTCATCGTCGAGATTGCCGCCAAGCTCTTTGCCTACCGGCTCTCGTTCTTCCGCTCGGGCTGGAACCTGTTCGATTTCATCATCGTCGGCGTGGCGCTGGTTCCGGCGGCGCAGAGCCTGTCCGTCCTGCGGGCGCTGCGCATCCTGCGGGTGCTGCGCGTCATCTCGGCCACGCCTAGCCTGCGCCGCGTGGTTGAAGGGTTTCTGAGCGCGCTTCCGGGCATGGGCAGCGTCTTCATGCTGATGTCGCTGATCTTCTACATCGGCTCGGTCATGGCCACGAAACTGTTCGGCGCGGCCTTTCCGCAATGGTTCGGCGACCTTGGCGCATCGGCCTACAGCCTGTTCCAGATCATGACGCTGGAAAGCTGGTCCATGGGGATCGTGCGCCCGGTGATGGAGGTCTATCCCTACGCCTGGGCCTTTTTCGTGCCGTTCATCCTTGTAACCACCTTTGCGGTGGTCAACCTGCTGGTCGGTCTGATCGTGAACTCGATGCAGGACGCCCACCATGAGGAGACGAACGCAGCGACGGATGTCTACCGCGATGAGGTTCTTGTCCGGCTCGAAGCGATCGAAAAACAGCTTTCCCGGCGGGATTAGGCCCGCTTTCCGACCAGATCGACGCCCAAAGTCTCCAGCACCTTCGCCTCGATCTGCTCGGCATTCATACCGGCTGTGGCATACATGTCCTTCGGGCTGGCCTGATCGATAAAGGTGTCCGGCAGGACCATCGAGCGGTATTTCAGCCCCTGATCGAAAACGCCTTCTTCGGCCAAAAGCTGCGCCACGTGCGATCCGAAGCCGCCGATGGCCCCCTCCTCAATGGTGATCAGGGCTTCATGATCGCGTGCAAGCTTCAGAATCAACTCACGATCAAGCGGCTTGGCGAAACGGGCGTCGGCGACCGTGGGCGTGATGCCCTTGGCGGCCAAAGCCTCACATGCGGCCTCAACCTCTTGCAGGCGGGTGCCGAAGGACAGGATCGCGACTTTGGACCCGTCGCGGATCATCCGGCCCTTGCCGATCTCGAGCGGCTCGGCCGCTTCGGGACGCTCCACGCCCACACCCTCGCCCCGGGGGAAGCGGAACGCAATCGGCCCCTCGTCATGGGCCACCGCCGTGGCCACCATGCGCGTCAACTCCGCCTCATCGGCGGCGGCCATGACAACGAACCCCGGCAGATTGGCAAGGAACGCCACGTCGAAAGCGCCGGCATGGGTCGCGCCATCGGCACCCACCAATCCGGCGCGGTCAATGGCGAAGCGCACAGGCAACCGCTGGATCGCCACATCGTGCACGACCTGATCGTAGCCCCGTTGCAGGAATGTCGAATAGAGCGCGCAGAACGGCTTCAGGCCGCCCGCAGCCATGCCGGCGCAGAAAGTCACCGCATGTTGCTCGGCAATGCCCACGTCGAAACAGCGCGAAGCGAACCGCTGCATGAACCGGTCAAGCCCCGTGCCATCGGGCATGGCGGCGGTGACGGCGACGATCTTGTCGTCCTGTGCTGCGTGTTTGATCAGGCTTTCGGCAAAAACCGAGGTGTAGGACGGCGCATTGCTGACCGCTTTCGCCTGCTCTCCGGTGACGACGTTGAACTTGCCGGTGGCATGGCCGCGATCCGGGCGGTTCTCGGCGTAGCCTTTGCCCTTCTTGGTGATCGCATGGATCAGGATCGGCCCCGTTGCGCGCGTCTTGACCGTCCGCAACACGGTGAGCAATTGCTCCATATCGTGCCCGTCAATCGGCCCGAGATAGGAGAAACCCAGCTCTTCGAACAGCGTCCCGCCCACGGTCATATGCTTAAGCACATCGCGGGCGCGTTTGGCGCCTTCTTGCAAAGGTTCGGGCAGGAAGGACACCGCACCTTTGGCCGCGGCTTTCAATTCCTGGAACGGGGCACCGGCGTAAAGGCGGCTGAGATAGGACGACATCGCCCCCACCGGCGGCGCGATCGACATCTCGTTGTCGTTGAGGATCACGATCAGACGTTTCTTCAGGTGGCCCGCGTTGTTCAGCGCTTCATAGGCCATGCCGGCCGACATCGCCCCATCGCCGATCACCGCAATCGCGTCGCCCCCCTCACCGCCGAGGTCCCGCGCCACGGCGAAGCCCAGCGCGGCCGAGATCGACGTGCTCGAATGCGCAGCGCCAAACGGGTCATAGGCGCTTTCGCTGCGTTTGGTGAACCCGCTCAACCCGTCCTTCTGGCGCAAGGTGCGGATCCGGTCGCGCCGCCCGGTCAGGATCTTGTGCGGATAGCATTGGTGCGACACATCCCAGATGATCTTGTCCTTGGGCGCATCGAACACCGCATGCAGCGCCACGGTCAACTCGACAACGCCCAGCCCCGCGCCCAGATGCCCGCCGGTCTCGGACACGGCTGAGATCGTCTCGGCCCGCAATTCATCGGCCAGCGCGCGCAGCTGTCCATCGCTCAACCCGTTCAGGTCGCTCGGCAGGTCGATCCGGTCCAAAGTCGGCGTCAGCGGCTTGTCAGACATGGGTTCTGGTCCTTCAGTGCGTTCGGTCGACGACAAACTGCGCCGCCTGTTTCAACGTGTCGGCGGCGTCACCATAGGTATCTAGCGCATCGCAGGCCTCTTCAACCAGCTCACGGGCCCGCGCCCGCGCCCCGTCCAGCCCCAGATGGGACACAAAGGTCGCCTTGCCCGCCGCGCTGTCCTTGCCCACGGCCTTGCCCACGGCGGCCGCATCGCCGGTTTCGTCCAGCACATCGTCGGCAATCTGGAACGCCAGACCGATGGCTTTGGCATAGCGGCTCAGGCCTTCGGAATGCGCACCGACAAGCTGCGGCCCCGCTGTCGAGGCCCAGGTGATCAGGGCTCCGGTCTTTTCCGACTGCAATTGCGTAATCTCCTGCAACGTCAGCGGCGTTTCTACCCGTTCCGCTGCGATATCCGCCATCTGGCCGCGCACCATCGCCATCGAGGCACGCGCCAGACTCTCGGTCAGCGAGGCTGCATGAGGCCCGACCCGCGGGTTCGATACCAACTGAAACGCCAGCGTTTGCAGGGCATCTCCGGTGAGCACCGCTGTCGCCTCGTCCCATTCGCGATGCACAGTCGGCCGCCCGCGCCGCATGTCGTCGTCGTCCATGCAGGGCAAATCGTCGTGCACCAACGAATAGGCATGCAGACATTCGATGGCGAAAGCCGCACGTTCGCGCGGCTCTTCGTCGACGTCATACAAACGGCTCGATTCCAGCACTAGAAACGCGCGGAACGCCTTGCCGCCAGCCAAAGCCGACCCCATGGCCATGCTCAGCGTCGAGGCGTCAGGCGACTGCGCCAACCCCGACTTTTCGGACCACCGGCGCACCATGCCCTGCGCATCTGACAATGCCTGCCGGAATGCGTCAGCCATCCAACGGGGCCGTTCCAGTCGGAGCGCCCTCACCATCGAAGGTCAGCTTGGCGACCTTTTCCTCGGCGTCTTTCAATTTTGCCTCACACCGTTTTTTCAACGCCGCACCGCGCTCATAAAGGGCAATCGACTCGTCCAACGGGACCTCGCCGCGCTCCAGCTTGCCGACCACCTGTTCCAATTCGCGCAGAGCCTCTTCAAAGCTCATCTCATTGACATCGGCACTCATTCGCCGCGCTCCTTCAATACCTCAACATGCGCCCGCGCCGACCGGCCCAAAGCCTCAAGATCATATCCGCCCTCAAGCGCAGATACCACACGGCCCGCGCAAACTTCATCCGCCAAATCGCAGATCCGCTGCGTGATCCAGGCAAAATCCTCATCCCTCAGCTCCAACCCGGCCAGCGGATCATCCGCATGGGCATCGAAGCCCGCGGAAATCAGGATCAACTCCGGCGCGAAACGGCGCACCCGCGGCAGGATGTCAATGTCCCAGACCGCACGAAACGGCTCGGACCCTGCGCCCTCGGCCAAGGGCACATTCAGCACATTGCCAACGCCCGTCTCGTGGGCAGCACCGGTTCCGGGGTAGAGCGGCATCTGGTGGGATGAGCAAAACAGAATGCGCGCATCTTCCTCCACCAGATCCTGCGTGCCGTTCCCGTGATGTACATCGAAGTCCAGAATCGCGACCCGCTCAAGGCCGTGGAACTCCAACGCGTGATAGGCTGCCACCGCGACCGATCCGAAGAAACAAAAGCCCATCGCCGTCTCACGCTCGGCGTGGTGACCCGGCGGGCGGACCGCGGCAAATGCGTTGTCCACCTTGCCCGAGAGCACCAGATCGACGCCCTTCACGACCGCGCCCGCGGCGCGATAGGCCGCCTCGAGCGTGCCTACGGACATATGTGTATCCGCATCCAGCGACCGCCAGCCGTCTTCCGGGGCGGCGGCGCGAATGGCGTCCACATGGGCCTTTGGATGCGCCCGCAACAGGTCATCCTCAGCCGCCATGGGGGCATCGATGGTCACAAGGTCCATGCCGGTCAAAGCACCCAGAACCGAATCCAGCCGCGCCACCTGTTCGGGATGCCCCGGCGGTGTCACGTGGTCGTAGCAGGCCCGGTGTGTGATCAGTGCTGTGGCCATGCAGCCCCCTCCCCATCTTTACTTTGCAAATATCCCCGCCGGAGGCGCACATCCACCCCCCCGCGATCCCGCTTGCGGGTTTCGTGTTCTCTGGCCTCTCTCCGGATCTAGTCCGGTGCCAGCATATATCCCGCGCCGCGCACGGTCTGCAGATAGCGCGGCTGTTTGGGGTCCTCTTCCAGCTTGCGCCGCAACCGGGTGATCTGCACATCCACCGCCCGTTCCTGCGCTTGCCCGCCGGACCGGCCAAGGCGATCCACAAGGTCCGCCCGGCTGATCGCTTCCGCCGGAGAGGCCGAGAAGATCCGCATCAGCTGCGCTTCGGTCGCGGTCAGCCGCACCAAATCGTCGCCCTGCCACATCTCGCCACGCTCCATATCATAGCGCAGCGCCCCGAGGTGCAGCACTTTGGGCACCGCCGCCTCGGCCTCGGACGGGGGCACACGTCGCAGGATCGAATTGATCCGCAACAGCAGTTCTTTCGGCTCGAAGGGTTTGGCAAGGTAATCATCCGCCCCGGCTTCGAGCCCGGTGATGCGATCGTCGATCTCGGCCTTGGCCGTCAGCAGAAGGATCGGAGTATCGCGGTCCTTGCGCAGGGCAGCGCAGAGCGACACGCCGTCCTCGCCCGGCATCATCACGTCAAGCACGATCATATCGAAATCCAACCCCGAGAGGATGCGCCGTGCATGTGCCGCATCCCGCGCGGCCGTGACGAGAAACCCGTTGCGCACCAGAAATTTCTGCAGCAGCACGCGGATCCGTTCGTCGTCGTCGACGATCAGAAGATGGGGCTGGTCACTGTGCATGGGCTATCCCTTCAGGTCTTTCAGCGCCTCATAGCGTTTGCGCATGTCGTCATCCATCATCCCTTCCAGAACGGTGCGGAAACCGGCCACCGCTTCGGGCCCCGCTGCACGATAGGCCGCGCGCATCCGGTCGCGCTGGGCATCGGACAGCTGCCGCTCAAGCGCAGCACCCGCGTCTGTCAGATAAAGGTGCCGCTCACGTTTGTCGCGCGTGCCCACCTCGCTGCGCACCAAACCATCCTCGACAAGGGCACGCAACACACGGTTCAGCGACTGTTTGGTGACGCCTAGGATCGACAGCAGGTTGTTCACGGTCGTTCCCGGACTGCGGTTGATGAAATGGATCGCCCGGTGATGCGCCCGCCCGTAGGCGAGATCGGCCAGAATACGATCGGGATCGGCGGTAAAGCCCTGATAGGCAAAGAACATCGCTTCAATGCCCTTGCGCAGCTGCTCGTCTGTCAGAAACAGCAAGGCGTTGCCGCCGTCGTGACCGCTGCCTTCCATAGAGGCCCCCTTTTGATCGTTGCGGTCACAATACGTCAGCTTTATTGACATTCCAAGCACGTCTCGCTATCGATTCCGCAGTCAAACGCAATTATATGTCCGGACCGGGGCCTTTTGCGAAACAAATACCACAGAATCGGAGGCTCGGATGGCGGGTTCATATGCAGATCGCGACGGAAAAATCTGGATGGATGGGCAGTTGGTCGACTGGCGCGCGGCGAATGTCCATGTCCTGTCACACGCCATGCACTATGCCTCTTCGGTGTTCGAGGGCGAGCGTTGCTACAACGGCAAAATCTTCAAATCCCGCGAACATTCCGAACGGCTGCACTTTTCGGCGGGCGAGCTCGACTTCCAGATCCCTTATACCGTGGACGAGATCGAAGCCGCCAAGACAGCTGTCTTGCAGGCCAACGGTCTGACCGACGCCTACGTGCGCGCCGTGGCCTGGCGTGGTGCGGGTGAGGATATGGGCGTCGCCTCGGCCCGGAACCCGGTGCACCTTGCCATTGCGGCGTGGGAATGGGGCAACTACTACGGTGATGCCAAGATGAAGGGCGCGAAAATCGACATCGCGAAGTGGAAGCGCCCCTCCCCCGAGACGATCCCCGTCCACGCCAAGGCCGCCGGTCTCTACATGATCTGCACTACGTCCAAACACGCGGCGGAAGCCAAGGGATGCTCGGACGCGCTGTTCATGGATTATCGCGGCTATGTCGCGGAATGCACCGGCGCCAATATCTTCTTCGTCAAGGATGGCGAGGTTCACACGCCGAAAGCGGACGTTTTCCTGAACGGAATCACCCGTCAGACCGTCATCGAGCGCTTGAAAGACAAGCAGATCCAGGTCCACGAACGTGTGATCCTGCCCGAAGAGCTCGAAGGCTTCGAGCAGTGCTGGCTCACCGGCACCGCCGCCGAAGTGACCCCCGTGGGCCAAATCGGCGACTACAATTTCGAGGTCGGCACCCTGTGTCGGGACATCGCGGCCGATTACGAAAAGCTCGTGCGGTCCTAAACCCGGATCCCGCGATCAATACGCAAGAATCTGCGCAAGCGCCCGGACCCTGCAAGGTTCGGGCGTTCCTGCAAGATGCGGCTGGCACTCCGCGGCATCCCCTGCCGCGCGATTCGCAAGTAGGCGCGGGTGCGCAGCGCACCGTTGCCCGGACGGGGTTTGTCGATGATATGGCGAGTCATGGCAGTCCTCCCAAGGTTTGACGCCTGAACCTACCACAATCGGGGGTCGAAATCACCGGGTGTTATTGCAGCCCCTTGGCCTTGACCTTGCGCCTTGCCGTCGCGTCCAGTCCCAGTTGCCGTTCCCGCAGCACGATGATCACCCCCGCCGCGATCACGAAACAGGCCCCGACCAACATGCCAAGGGTCGGCACCTCGTCGAACCAGATGTAGCCGATCACCACGGACCAGAGCATCGAGACATAGGTGAACGGCGCCAGCACGCCCGCATCGGCAAAGCGGTAGCTGGACGTCAGAAGGATTTGCCCCAACCCGCCAACCAGCCCCGCACCGATCAGCAGCGCGAACTCATAACTCGTCGGCCAGACCCAGCCGAACGGCAGTGTTGCAAGCGACAAAACCGTCGAGGTGGCCGAGAACCAGAAGACGATCGCCGTCGTGCTCTCGACGTTCGCCATGCCCTTCACAAACACTTGCGCAAGCGCGGCCAGACAGGCCGAGCCCAGCGTCAACCCCACCCCCAGCGCCAGCGTCGACTCGAGCCCGACACTGAGCCTTGGGGCGATGATGATCACCACGCCGACAAATCCCAACGCCACGGCCGCGATGCGGATGAAGCGGAAACTCTCGCCCAGAATCAGGGCCGCCAGAACCACCATGACGATGGGTGTCACGAAGCGGATGGCGGTGACTTCGGGCAGGGGCAGGTATTTCAACCCGGCGAACCCCAGACCCATCGCGCAGGACCCGACGATCCCCCGCACCGCGTGATTGCGGATCGAGGTGGTTGCGATCCCCCGCGCGATGCCGCCGTGGGACATAAGCCAGACCAGAATGATCGGCATCGCCATGACCGAGCGGAAAAACATCGCCTCGCCCGCAGGTACGCGGTCCGCCGCTTTGATGAAGGCCGACATCACCGTGAAGACGGTGATCGAAGCAAGCATCAAGGCGATACCGCGGGACACATCGGTGCGGGGCAGAGCAGTCATGCCCCCTGCCTATCCGCAAGCATGGCACAAGGCCAGCGGCTTGCACTGCGCTCAATCGGGCGCCGTGACCCGCAGGATGCCGCCCTCCGGGTCGTCGATCAGCAACAGGACTGATCCGTCCTCCAGAACCTCTACATCGCGGACCCGACCGGCATCAGGCAGCAGACGTTCTTCACCAGTGACGACACCGCCCTCAAGGGTCAGCCGCACCAGACCGCCGGGATAGAGTGACCCGATCAACAGATCCCCTGCCCAGTCAAAGCCCCCCGCGCCATTGTGAAACGCCATGCCCGCAGGCGCAATCACCGGATCCCAGTAATACACCGGCTGCTCCATCCCGTCCCGAACTGCATCGCCCGAGCCGATGGGCTGATCCTGATAGGTCACCCCGTAAGAGATCACCGGCCAGCCGAAGTTCGCGCCCGGCACAGGCCGGTTCAACTCGTCCCCGCCTTTCGGTCCGTGTTCGATGGTCCAAAGCGTGCCGTCCTCGGCCACAGCAGCGCCTTGCACGTTGCGGTGCCCGTAGGACCATATTTCATCCATACCATCCTGACCGACGAAGGGATTGTCCTGCGGCACCTTACCCATGGGCGACACCCGCACCACCTTGCCGTAGGTCGTGTCCAGATCCTGTGCCAATTCGCGGTCCGCGAATGAGAAATGCTCACCGGTGGTGATATAGGCCATGCCGTCGTCGCCAAAGACGATCCGGCTGCCGTAGTGCATGGGGTTCTGCGACGGGGGGCTTTGCACGAAGATGTCCTGAACCTCGCTCATCTGCGTGCCGTCCGCGCTCAGCACGCCGGTTGCGGCTGCGGTGGCCACGCCGCCGTCAACGGGCTTTGCATAGGTCCACCAGACCCGTCGCGTCTCTGCGAAGTCCTCGCGCACCGCAACGTCCAGCATGCCACCCTGCTCACGCGGGTCGACCTCGGGCAGGCCGCCGATTGGCTCACCCAGGGCGTCAGGTGTCACCACACGCAAGGTGCCGGGCCGCTCCGTGACCAGAAAATCGCCGTCCGGAAGCACCGCGATTCCCCAGGGACGGTTGAGGCCCCAGATAAAGCGGTCCGATTGCACCTCGGTCGCCTCAAGGGCAGGCGCGCGCGTCTGGGTCTCGAACGCCGGTTGGAAATCCGCATTCGCCGGGCCCTGCTCGACTTGTGCCAAACCCGCCAAGGGCAGCCCCAACAGGGCAAAAGTAGAGGTCATCAAAAAGCGCATCACATATCTCCTGAAATCAAATGACTCAGGACCTCAACGCGCGGGCGCGGCCAAAGGCTCCGTCACGTTCCTGTCAGCCGCTCGACCGCCCAGCGTGCGGCATCGGCGACCTCCTCGGCCGGATCGTCACACAACGCCCGCGCTGCATCGGCCAAGGCGACGTCGCCCGAATTGCCAATCGCATAAAGCACGTTGCGCACGAAGCGGTCCCGCCCGATCCGCTTGATCGGGCTGCCGCTGAACAGCGCACGGAACGCAGGGTCATCCAGCCGCCCCAGCTCCGCCAGCTCGGGTGCTACGAGCTCCGGCCGCGCGGCATAGCGCATCTCGCGCGCTGCAACGGCGAACTTGTTCCAGGGGCAGACCGCAAGACAATCGTCGCAGCCGTAGATCCGGTTGCCCATGCGGGCGCGCAACTCTTCGGGCACCGGGCCTTTGTGTTCGATCGTCAGATAGGAAATGCACCGCCGCGCATCCAGCTGGAACGGCGCCGGGAAGGCATCCGTGGGGCAGATATCCAGACAGGCCGTGCAGCTTCCGCATTTCTCGGCCTCGGGCGGATCGGGCTCCAGCGCGGCGGTGGTGAAAATAGCGCCCAGAAAGAACCAGTTCCCCAGATCGCGGCTCAGCAGATTTGTGTGCTTGCCCTGCCAGCCCAGACCCGCGGCGGCGGCGAGCGGTTTCTCCATCACCGGTGCGGTATCGACGAAGACCTTGATCTCGCACCCTGCGGTGTCCACCAGCCAGCGCCCGACCCGCTTCAGCCGCTTCTTCACGATATCATGGTAATCGCGGTTCTGCGCATAGACGCTGATCGCCGCACGGTCGCGCTGGTGCAGCACCTCAAGGGGATCATGCTCCGGGGTATAGGGCTCGGCCAGCATCACGACCGAGCGCGCCTCGGGCCAGAGCGCCGCCGGATTGCTGCGCCAGGTCATCCGCTCGGCCATCCAGGCCATCTGCCCGTGCCGCCCTTCGTCCACGTAGTGTTGCAGACGCGGCGGCAGGGCCGGCACCGCGTCGGGCCTGCAGACCCCGAAGCCGGCGAACCCCTCTTCCAGCGCCTTCGCTTTCAGTTGCGCTTTCAGATCGGTCACGCCGCCCCCCTCCTCTTTGCTTCAAAAATATCCCGGGGTCCGGGGCAGCGCCCCGGTCCTAGAAATCCAGATCGCTGTAGTGCGCGGGCTGCGGAAAGCCCGGGATCTGGTCTGCCAGAATCGACCGGAACGCCGGCCGCGATTTGATCTTCGCATACCAGTCCTTGACGATCTCGGACCGGTTCCAATCCACATCCGACACGTAATCAAGGCAGGACAGATGCGCGGCAGCCGCGAAATCCGCAAGGCTCATCTCGTCCCCCGCCAGCCAGCGCCGCTGATCCAGCAGCCAATGCATGTAATCAAGGTGGTATTTGATCGCCTTCGCCCCGGCCTTCACGTTGGCGCTGTCGGGATAGCCCGTCCCCATCACCTTGCGGAACACCCGTTCCCCCATAAGCTTCTGGGTCACCTCGGCGTAGAACTTGTCGTCGAACCAGGCCACCAGCCGCCGCACCTCATAGCGGGCATCGGCATCGCGGGGCAGCAAAGCGGGGCTTGGCTGCGTCTCTTCCAGATATTCGCAGATCGCCGTGCTGTCGGCCATCGTGCGCCCGCCCATCCGCAGCACGGGCACCTTGCCAGCGGGATTGCGACGCAGAAAGTCCGCGTCCTGCTCCCAATACCGCTCCTCAACCAGCTCAACCTCGATGCGCTTTTCGGCCAATGACAGGCGCACTTTGCGGGAAAATGGCGACAGCGGATAGTGGTACAGACGATTCATGCAAACAGGCCTCGAACTGGGGGAACTGGCCCTTCAATGCCTGATCGGGCAGGCCGTTACAATCCCGCCGCCCTACTGAAAACAGGCCGCGCGACCATCCGCTTGGATCGTTGCGGCCCCGTCCGCAATCGACGCCGCGCGCCGCCGCACGAAGGACGACGGCTCCGAGGCCGAGCGCCCTTTCGGGTCTGGCAGGATCGCCGCCAGCCGTGCCGCCTGTGTGGCCGAAAGGTCCTGCGCGGTTACGCCGAAGTAATGCACCGCCGCCGCTTCGACCCCGAAGACGCCGCGGTCGAACTCGGCCACGTTCAAATAGACCTCAAGGATCCGCTCCTTGGACCAGACCGCTTCGACCATGGGGGTCATCAGCGCCTCAAGCGATTTGCGCAACCACGAGCGGCCATGCCACAGGAAGACGTTCTTCACCACCTGTTGGGAAATGGTCGAAGCCCCCCGCGCGCCGCCCTGCTCGAGTGCGGCTTGAATTGCGTTCACGTCGAGCCCCCAGTGCAGGCAGAAATTCGCATCCTCCGCCGCGACGGCAGAGCGCGCCATGACCGGGGCGATGTCCTCCATCGGGACCCAGGTTTGATTGACGCCGGCCAGACGGCGGCTTTCGGAAAACATATAGGGCGTGGTCGGCGGGTTCACGGCCGTCAGGGCCGCGGTTACGGCCAAAGCCAGAACGATCATAATCAAGACACCTCGGAACACAAATCTGACAACACGACGATAAAACGCCACCGGCTTGTCCCGCAGCCGCGCCTGTTTCGGCTTGGCAGACTGTGCCCTTGCCTTGGTTGTGGAACGGGTTGTGCCGGTTTTGCGCGCCATACGTCCTTCATCGCAGGCCCGCCGATAGCGTCAAGCCAAAGCATCAATCTCTATGTTATACGATAGCAATCCGGTCACAGGTCGCCGCACCAATGCGCGGCGACCTGTGGGGGTTACTCGGCCGGAACCGCCGCCTGTTCAAGAGTCAGCGGCGCGGGCAGATGGGCCAGCATTTCTTGCGGGCAGATCTGCACGAAATGTGCGCGCTCCTGCTCCCAGTGTTGCAGGATGTCGGCGGCCTTGCGGCTTCCGGTCTCTGCCAGATGCCGTTCGATCAGGCTGCGCACCTGGTCCTCCCAATGGGGCACGGTCACATCGCACGTCACCAGCGTTTCCATGTTGATCAGGGGCGCTGCCTGTCGGTCCGGATCGTAGAGGTAGGCCATGCCACCGGTCATGCCCGCGCCGAAGTTCGCGCCGATCTCGCCCAGGATCACAGCGACCCCGCCGGTCATGTATTCGCACCCGTTCGAGCCGCAGCCCTCGACCACCACGGTGGCGCCGGAATTGCGCACCGCGAAGCGCTCTCCGGCGCGGCCTGCGGCGAACAACGTCCCGGCGGTTGCGCCATACAGCACCGTGTTGCCGATGATCGTGTTGTCCGAGGCCACCAAAGGCGAGGCTTTGGGCGGATGCACCACGATCATGCCCCCCGACAGCCCCTTGCCCACGTAGTCATTGGCGTCACCGCAGACCCGCAGCTTCAGGCCGGGGGCTGCGAAGGCACCCAGCGACTGTCCGGCTGAGCCGCGCAACATCACCGTGAGATGGTCCGGCTGCAACGAGTTCCGCATCCCGAAGTTCTGCACGATGTGGCTGCTGGTGCGGGTGCCGACGGTGCGATCGGTGTTCTGGATGGCATATTCCAGTTGCATCTTCTCGCCGTCGTTAAGGAACCGCGCGGCATCCTTGACGATCTGTGCATCCAGCGTGTCGGGCACCGCATTGCGCGGCTTGGTGCGGTCATAGACGATGTCTTTCGCCCCATCGACGGTGATCAGCAACGGGTTCAGATCGAGATCATCGAGATGCGCCGACCCGCGGCTCACCTGCGCCAACAGGTCCGCGCGGCCGATGATGTCGTCCATGGATTTCGCGCCGATCTCGGCCAGAATTTCCCGCACCTCGGTGGCGTAGAAGGTGATTAGATTCACCACCTTGTCCGCATTACCGGTGAACTTGTCGCGCAGCGCTTCATCCTGCGTGCAGACGCCGACGGGGCAGGTGTTGGACTGGCACTGACGCACCATGATGCAGCCCATGGCGATCAGCGCGGCGGTGCCGATGCCGTATTCCTCGGCCCCCAGCATCGCCGCCATGACGATGTCGCGCCCGGTGCGCAGCCCCCCGTCTGTGCGCAGGGTCACGCGGTCGCGCAGCTTGTTCATCGACAAGACCTGATGCGCCTCGGTCAGGCCCATTTCCCACGGCAATCCGGCATATTTGATCGAGGTTGCCGGGCTAGCCCCCGTGCCGCCGTTGTGGCCCGAGATGAGGATCACGTCGGCCTTGGCCTTTGCGACCCCGGCGGCAATCGTCCCCACGCCCGAGGATGCAACGAGCTTCACCGTCACCTTGCAGCGTGGGTTGATCTGCTTGAGGTCATAGATCAGCTGCGCGAGGTCTTCGATCGAGTAGATATCGTGGTGCGGCGGGGGCGAGATCAGCGTCACGCCCTTGGTGGAATGCCGCAGCCGCGCGATCAGGTCGGTGACCTTCATGCCGGGCAACTGGCCGCCCTCTCCGGGTTTTGCGCCCTGAGCGACCTTGATTTCAAGCTCTTCACACTGGTTGAGATATTCCGCCGTAACGCCAAACCGCCCCGACGCAACCTGTTTGATCTTGGCGGAGGGGTTGTCGCCGTTGGCCTCCGGCACGAAATGCGCCGGGTCCTCGCCACCCTCGCCGCTGTCGGACTTGGCCCCGATGCGGTTCATGGCGACGTTCAACGTCTTGTGCGCCTCGGGCGACAGCGCGCCCAGCGACATGCCCGGCGTCACGAACCGCTTGCGGATGCTGGTGATGCTTTCAACCTCTTCGATGGGAACCGGTTTGCCCAGCGGCTTGACGGCGAGAAGATCCCTCAGATGGATAGGCGGATTGCCCTGCATGGCGCTGGAATACTGCTTCCACAGCTCATAGCTCGACCGGTTGCAGGCCTGCTGCATCAGATGCATGGTCTGCGCTTCCCAAGCGTGCTTCTCGCCCGAGCGGCGCGCCTTGTAGAAGCCGCCAATCGGCAGCACGTCCTGCCCGCCCAGCCAACCGGCCCGATGCACCGCTTCCACCTTGCGCTGGATGCCCGTGACGCCGATGCCGGAAATCCGGCTGTGCATGCCGGGGAAATATTCCGCGACCATCGCGCGGGACAGGCCCACGGCTTCGAAGTTCAGCCCCCCGCGATAGGACGACAGCACCGAAATCCCCATCTTCGCCATGATCTTGAGAAGGCCCTGATCAATCGCCGTGCGATACCGCGCCACCGCTTCGGTGAGCGAGCAATCGAGTAAGCCGCGCTCGATCCGGTCGTCCAGACTATCCTCGGACAGATAGGCGTTCACCACCGTCGCACCGCAGCCGATCAGCACGGCGAAGTAATGCGGGTCGATACATTCCGCAGAGCGCACGTTGAGCGAGGTGAAGGTGCGCAGCCCCTTGCGCGTCAACCATGAATGGACCGCGCTTGTGGCAAGGATCATCGGCATCGGCACGCGGCCCTCGCCCTGATGCTGGTCGGTCAAGGTCAGATGCCCCGCGCCCGAGCGCACGGCGTCCTCAGCCTCGGCCCGGATGCGGTCCAATGCGGCGCTTAGCGCGCCCGCCTCGCCGCCTGCGGGGAAGGTGCAATCAATCTCGACGCATTTGGCGATGAAGGCTGATTGCAAGGCGTCCCACTGCGCATTGCCCACGAAGGGGGAATCGAGCACCAGAATCTCGGTCTGGCTGCTGTCCTCGTCCAGCACGTTCTTGAGGTTCCCGAACCGCGTCTTCAGGCTCATCACCCGGAATTCGCGCAGGCTGTCGATGGGCGGGTTTGTGACCTGACTGAAGTTCTGCCGGAAGAAATGGCTCAGCGGGCGGTATTTCTCGGAGAGCACCGCGCTGGGCGTGTCGTCGCCCATGGACACCAGCGCTTCTTTCGCGTCCTCGGCCATGGGGGCAAGGATGTTCTCAAGCTCTTCAATGGTGTAGCCCGCTGCGATCTGGCGCTTGCGCAGCTCGGCCCCCTCATAAAGCGGCGTCTCGGTCACTTGCGCCAGATCATCGTCGAGCTCGTTGATCTTCGCGACCCACTCGCCGAAGGGCAGCGCGGCCGACATCTTGTTCTTCAGGTCCTCATCGTGGAACAGCTCGCCACGGCCCATGTGCACCCCGATCATCTGGCCCGGGCCCAACGCGCCTTTCTCGATCACCGTCGCCTCGTCAATCGGCACCATGCCCGCCTCGGACCCCGCGATCAGCAGCCGGTCGCCGGTCACCACGTAGCGCATGGGGCGCAGGCCGTTGCGGTCCAGCCCGGCGCAGACCCAACGCCCATCGGTCATCGCCAGCGCGGCGGGGCCGTCCCAAGGCTCAATGACGCTGTTGCAATAGGAATACATGTCGCGCCACGCCTGCGGCAGGGCGGTCGCCTGTTTCGACCAGCTTTCCGGCACCAACAGGGTCTTGGCCATGGGCGCCGACCGGCCGGAACGGACCAGAACCTCGAACACCGCATCCAAAGCCGCCGAATCCGACGATCCGCTGGCCACCACCGGCTTCACATCCTCGGCAAGCTCTCCGAAAGCACCGGACGCCATGCGGATCTCGTGGCTTTTCATCCAGTTCAGGTTGCCCTTGAGGGTGTTGATCTCGCCATTATGCGCGAGCATCCGGAACGGCTGCGCCAGCCACCACTGCGGAAAGGTGTTGGTCGAATAGCGCTGGTGATAAATGGCAAAGGCGCTTTCGAACCGCTCATCCTGAAGGTCGGGATAGAACTCGGCCACGTCCTGCGCCAGCATCATCCCTTTGTAGATGATCGACCGGCAGGACAGCGAGGCGAGGTAGAGCTCACGCACGCCGGCGGCGGCCGCGGCCTTTTCGATGCGGCGGCGGATCACGTAGAGCTCGCGCTCGAAGGTCTCCTCATCCACGCCCTTGGCGTTGGAAATGAGGATCTGCTCAATCTCGGGGCGGGTCGCGTTGGCCTTCTCGCCCAGCACGGAAATGTCCACCGGCACGTGCCGCCAGCCGTAGATGTAGTAGCCCATCCGCAGCACTTCGGTCTCTACGATGGTGCGACAGGTTTCCTGCGCGCCGAAATCCGTGCGCGGCAGAAACACTTGCCCCACGGCCAGCATCTCGCCTTCGCGCGGCTTATGCCCCGTCCGGGCCACCTGATCGTAGAAGAACGGCACCGGAATCTGCACATGGATGCCCGCGCCATCGCCGGTGCGCCCGTCCGCATCGACCGCTCCGCGGTGCCAGATCGCCTTGAGCGCGGCGATCCCGTTCTCGACCACTTGCCGTGATTTCTTGCCGTCGATCGAAACCACGAGCCCAACGCCGCAATTGGCCTTCTCGTCGCCATGGTCGTACAGACCGTTCTCGGCCATCCACTCGCGCTTGTCCTGCTCGGCCTTGGCCCATGCTGCATCATATGTGGTCATGTGTTTGTTCCTTCGCTCAGGTGCGGATGGGTCTTTTCATAGTCTTGCTTGCTGACGCGGACGGCGTCCGGTGCGGCAATGCTGAAGGCGTCAGGGTGTCGGTCCGCATAGACCACGCGGCCCAACCGCGCATCGCCGGCATTGTCGAACAAACCAGGGGCAAGTTCGAAGTATCCTGCGTCCGGTCCGTCCGGATACCGGAACCAGACGGCCGTCCCGCAGGTGTCGCACCAAGCCCGTTCCCCGATGGACGAAGACCGGTGTGTCTTTACTGGCCCGTCAAGCGTGACCCGTTCTTGCGGGACTTCGATGCCCATCTGGACCGACCCGCTCCAACGGGTGCACATTTCGCAATGGCAGGCCGAAATCTCACCCAGTGGTCCGGTCACCTCGACCGTGACCGCGCCGCACAGACAGTGACCCTTGATAACCTCACCCATCAGTCGACCTCGTACGACGAAAGCTGCAAGCCGCAGCCGTGTTTGGGATTTACGGATAGGAAGCCCGGCTCTCCGGGGAAGATGAACTCGACCGGCGTGTCGTCGCTGTCGAATTGGTCGTCGCTGGTGATGTAGCTGCTCTCGCCGCCGATAAACATGCGCCACTCGGGGCTGATGAACTCCCGCCCCTCGCTGCGCCATGCAACGTTACCCGCAGCGTCATAGGCGGTGAGCGCGTATTCCGTGCGCAACAGGGTCACGCCGTCAATCTCGACCTGCTCGCCGGTCAGACGGTCCATGCCGACGTAGCGACTGTCGCCGATTTCGGCGCTGCCGGTGGTGAAGTCCCAGGTGTCGACGGACTTCGCGATCAGCTCGCTCAGGCTCATCGGATCGACGCTGCTTTTCAACCGTTCCGTATGCGCGGACCGCAGATGAAAGCTCTCGAGCCATTCGGCCTCTTGGTTGATCCGTCCGACGTAGGTGAGGCCCTCTTCGTCCAGCGTCGCGCGACGCTGCTCACCGTTCGCGTCATCTGCACAGCGGAAATAGTGGGAGATGGAACAGCTTTTCGACTGGATCGTCAGATAGGCGTCACAACCAGCGGGCAGGGAAAACTCCTGCGCGTGGGCGGGGGCGGCGGCCAGAATGGCGAGCGCAAGGCCAGTCTTCATCATCCGTCGTGTCTCCTTTTCAGTCGGGCCGGGACGGTCGCGCACTTATTCCGCCGCAACGACTGACGCGCCCTGATCCACGTAGTCCAGAATCGCAGCCGCCGCATCGCGCCCGTCGCGGATCGCCCAGACCACAAGGCTGGCACCGCGGACGATGTCACCGGCGGCGAAAACGCCGTCAAGGCTGGTCTGGCCGGTGGTGAATTCGGCCTTGATCGTGCCCCAGCGCGTCACCTCAAGCTCAGGCGCGCCCCAAAGCGTGGGAATATCTTCCGGCTCGAAGCCCAGCGCCTGCACCACCAGATCCGCCTCTTCCACATAGTCGCTGTCCTCAACCAGCTCGGGCATCTGGCGACCGGTCGCATCGGGCGCGCCAAGACGCATCTTCTGCACCATCACACCGCCGACCACCTCGACCGCCGTGCCGGCCATGTCAGAGCGGGTCGTGAAGCCCTTCGGGGCGGACAGCCAGACGAACTCGACGCCTTCTTCCTTGGCGTTCTGCACCTCCCGCAGCGAGCCGGGCATGTTCGCCTCATCCCGGCGATACAGGCATTTGACCGACCGCGCGCCCTGCCGGACCGCCGTGCGCACGCAGTCCATGGCCGTGTCGCCGCCGCCGATGACCACGACCGACTTGCCGGCTGCGTTCAGCTCACCGCTGTCGAACTCCTCGACATCATCGCCGAAGCTTTTGCGGTTGCTGGCAGTGAGGTAGTCAATCGCCCGCACGATCCCGTCCGAGCCGACGCCCGGCGCCTCAAGCGCGCGTGTTTTGTAGACGCCCGTGGCGATCAGCACGGCTTCATGCTTTCCGCGAATGGCGTCGAACGAGATGTCGTCGCCCACGTCGCAGTTCAGGACAAATTCAACGCCGCCCTCCTCAAGCTGCGCCATGCGCCGCATCACCACGTCTTTCTCGAGCTTGAAGCCGGGGATGCCGTAGGTGAGCAAGCCTCCGCCGCGATCATACCGGTCATAGACGGTCACCTGCAGCCCGGCACGGCGCAACATGTCCGCCGCGGCCAATCCCGCCGGACCGGCCCCGACGATGCCAACGCTCTCGCTGCGCTCGGTGTGGGGGCGGATCGGCTTGACCCAGCCTTCCTCAAACGCGGTGTCGGTGATGTATTTTTCCACCGATCCGATGGTCACCGTGCCGTGACCGGATTGCTCGATCACGCAATTGCCTTCGCACAGCCGGTCTTGCGGGCAGATGCGGCCACAGATTTCAGGGAAGGTGTTCGTCGCTTGGGACAACTCATAGGCTTCCTGCAACCGCCCCTCGGCGGTCATCCGCAGCCAGTCGGGGATGTTGTTGTGCAAAGGACAATGGGACTGGCAATAGGGCACGCCGCATTGGCTGCATCGGCTTGACTGCTCCTTGGCCTTGTCGTCGGCATACTCGGCATAAATCTCGTGGAAATCGTCGCGCCGCAGATCGGGGGGCCGTTTTTCCGGCATGTCCCGCGCCACATCCACGAATTTGAGCATCTTCTGACCTGCCAAACACCTATCTCCCTTTGAACGACCACCCCTTTTATGCTGCGCGACCACGCAATAAAAGTCAGCAGTGTTTACCTAATAGGCTTTTATTTGTGACCACGGGCGCCCCTGTGTCAACAAAAAATCGAAAACTCGATCCGAAGCGGACCTATATACCGCCTTCCCCCGGACGGCAGGTTCACTACAAAGGCCGTATCGAATCACTGGACCGGTGTTGCCATGCCCCTTCTCACCCTCGTTCTCGCCGCTCTCATTCAGGGGATCACCGAGTTTCTGCCCGTCTCGTCCTCCGGTCACCTTATTCTGCTCCCCGCGCTGACGGGGCTTGAGGATCAGGGGCAGGTGATCGACGTCGCGGTGCATGTGGGTACGCTGTTCGCAGTCATCCTGTACTTCTGGGCTGATGTGCGCCTTGCGCTCGGCGGCCTGCCCCGCGCCTTGCGTGGCAAAACAGACACCGAAGGCGCACGCCTCGCACTCGGCCTGATCGTTGCGACCATTCCCGTGGTGATCTTCGGCCTGATCCTGAAGCTGACGGGATGGGACGACGCCCTGCGTTCGATGACGGTGATCGGCTGGACAATGCTGATCTTCGGGATCGTGCTCTATTGGGCCGACCAGACCGGGCCGACAAAGCTCAAGACGCGGGATTGGGGCCTGCGCCACGCGCTCACCATGGGGGTGTGGCAGGCGATTTCACTGATTCCCGGCACATCCCGGTCGGGCATCACGATCACCGCGGCGCGCCGACTGGGCTACACCCGGCAGGATGGCGCCAAACTGTCGATGCTTATGTCGATCCCTACGATCATCGCGGCAGGCACCCTCGCCGGAATCGAGGTCGCGGCCACCGCGAACGGACAAGCAGCCCGCGACGGCGCCATTGCCGCAGCGCTCGCCTTCGTCGCGGCGCTTCTGGCCCTCACGCTGATGATGCGGCTGCTGCGATCGGTCAGCTTCACGCCCTACGTGATCTATCGGATCATTCTGGGCGTCGCACTGCTCGCCCTCGCCTATTCCTAGACCTTGAGGTTCCGCGCGCTTTCCTTGATCGCGTCATACTGACCGGAAGGGCGGAACCGCCAGAGGTAATCTTCCATCACCGCTTCCATCGCGGTCGGAGAGATGCCCAGCGCCGCAAAGCCCTTGGCATCCCCAGCCACCACGTTGTCGCGCCGCAGGTTAATGATCTGATCGGCAGTGATCGGACCCCGCACCAGACCGAAGCTCAGAAACCGGACGACGCTGAAACCAAAGGCCATGATACGCGCCATCCAGAACGGAATGTTGAGCACGACGCGGCGGCGGCGGATCACCTGCAACATCTGCTCCATCAACTGACGGAAGGTGCCTACATCGGGGCCGCCAAGCTCGAACACGCCGCGCACGTCGCCTGCAACACCCAGTTCGGCCGCAGCCGCAACATCGTCCACATAGACCGGCTGGAACCGCGTGTTGCCACCCACCACCGGCAGAACCGGCCCGAAGCGGGACAGGCTCGCGAACCGGTTAAAAAATTCATCCTCGGGGCCGAACATGATCGAGGGGCGCAGGATCATCGCGTCAGGCATATGCCGGAGCACGCCTGCCTCGCCTTCGGCCTTGGTGCGGCTGTAATCGCTGTCGCTCTCTTCATCCGCGCCGATGGCCGAGATGTGCACCATCCGGCGAACACCCTCCTCGGCGGCAATCCGGGCAATCCGCTCGGGCCCCTCGGCCTGCACGGCGTCGAAGGTATTCGCACCGATGCTATCGAGCACACCCACACAGTTCACCACCGCATCCGCGTCCCCCATGACCGCGCGCACCGAATCGTCGTCGCGGATGTTGCAGAACACAGGTTCGACCTGACCGACCACACCATAGGTGCGCACGAACATCGCCTCATTGGGGTTGCGCGTGGCCACCCGAATCCGCCAGCCGGCCTTGGCCAGACGCCGGGCAATGTACCGTCCCAGAAAACCGGATCCGCCGTAGATGGTGACAAGTTTCGACATTCTGAAAACCCCTGACGCTATGGTTCCTTCGATCTATCGCCCCGCCCCGCGATAAACAAGTTATAACAGGGGACATCTTGGCGCGGCGGGTCCCCCTTCATCTGACCAAATAAACTCATTTTGCCCGATCTGCCAGAAAGTGCGCCGATTCCCGTTGACACCCCCTGTGCATCCCCTTAAAGCCCCCCTCACGTGATCTGTGCCCAGATGGCGGAATTGGTAGACGCGCCAGCTTCAGGTGCTGGTGTCCGTATGGACGTGGAGGTTCGAGTCCTCTTCTGGGCACCATCCTTCCCCATGGCTTCGGCATGCAAGAAGGATGAACATGACCAACTACCTGTATCAAAACGATTTGCCCGACGGACTCGACCTTGGCTCCGTCGTTGCGATCGATTGCGAAACCATGGGTCTTAACCCGCACCGGGACCGTCTGTGCCTGATCCAGATGAGCAGCGGCGATGGCGATTGCCACCTGATCCAGGTGGCACAAGGCCAGACCCAGGCGCCGAACCTGTGCAAACTTCTGGCCGATCCCAACGTGTTGAAGCTGTTTCACTTCGGGCGGTTCGACATTGCTGCGATGCTCAAGGCCTTCGGCGTCGTCACCGCGCCCGTCTATTGCACCAAGATCGCCAGCAAACTGGTACGCACCTACACCGACCGGCACGGGCTGAAGAACCTGCTGCAGGAATTGCTGGGCGTCGATATTTCGAAATTCCAACAGCAAAGCGATTGGGGGGCCGAGACACTGACCGAGGCGCAACTCGACTATGCGGCGTCTGATGTGCTCTATCTTCACCAGCTGCGCGACGCGCTCAATGTGCGGCTGCGGCGCGAGAACCGGACCGAGATGGCCCGCGCCTGTTTCGATTTCCTGCCCATGCGCGCGCAGCTTGATCTGGCCGGCTGGCCGGAACAGGACATCTTCGCGCACTGATGGCGAACGCCCGGTTCATAGACACCGCCCGCCGGGTCATCCGGTGCGAGGCCGAGGCGCTCAGCACCTTGGCCGAGGGGCTGGACGACAGCCTGTCAGACGCGGTCGATCTGATCCTGAACGCCACGGGCCGTATCATCATCTCGGGCATCGGCAAGTCCGGCCACATCGCGCGCAAGATCGCCGCGACGCTGGCCAGCACCGGCACGCCGGCGCATTTCGTGCATCCGGCAGAAGCGTCGCACGGGGACCTCGGCATGGTGACGCGGGGCGACGTGGTGCTGGCGATCTCGAACTCGGGCGAGGCGCCGGAGCTGGCCAACCTGTTGGCCTATACCCAGCGGTTCGGCATCCCGCTGCTGGCGATCACCAGCCGGCCCGATAGCACGCTGGCGCAGCAGGCCGACATCACCCTTCTCATGCCGCGCCTGGACGAGGCCTGCGGCACCGGTGTCGTGCCCACCACCTCGACCACGATGACACTGGCGCTGGGGGATGCTCTGGCCGTGGCATTGATGGAACATCGCGCCTTCTCGGCCGAGAATTTCCGCGACTTCCACCCCGGCGGCAAGCTTGGCGCGCAACTGCGCCGCGTGGGCGATCTGATGCACACAGGTGAGGCTGTGCCCCTTGCTGCTGAGGCCACCCCGATGAGCGATGCGCTGCTCACCATCAGCCAGAAAGGCTTCGGCGTGGTTGGCGTTCTGGACGCGGATGCCCATCTGAGCGGTATCGTGACCGACGGCGATCTACGTCGGAACATGGCCGGGCTGCTGGACCTGACAGCGGGCGAAGTGATGACGCGGGCCCCGCGCACCATCGGACCGGCGGCTTTGGCGGAAGAGGCTGTGAACGTGATGAACGAAAGCCAGATCACTTGTCTGTTCGTGGTCGATCCCGAAGGGTCGAACAAAGTCGCGGGCATCCTTCACATCCACGACTGCTTGCGCGCTGGCATCGTCTAGATGACCCGCGACACGAACCTTTATTCGCAGTTCGTCAGCTTCCTGAAAATCCTGCTGCCCCTTGCTGCGCTGACCCTGATGTCGACGGTGTTCCTGCTGGCGCGGCCGCCATCGGGTGACAACCAGATCCCCTACGCCGAGCTTGACCGTATGGCGCAGGAGCCGCGCCTGTCCGGGGCCCATGTCTCGGGCGTGGCCGAGGATGGTTCTGTCATCGAACTCACCGCCCGCACGACCCGTCCCACCGGCGATCTGATCGAGGCCGAGGCACTAGCCGCGGGGATCGACACCGCTGACGGCACCCGCATCGATATCCGTGCCGGACGGGGCGAGATCGACAGCGCCGCCCGCACCGCACGTCTGACCGGGCTGGCCCACCTGCAAACCTCGAACGGCTACGAGATGGAGACCTCCGGGTTCACCGCCGACCTCGCCACGGGCCGCATCACCTCGGACGGCGCGCTTGAGGTGAAGGCCCCGTTCGGCTCGCTCACCGCAGGGGAACTGGTCATAGATACGCCACAAGACGCCGATGGGCAGGTGATGCTTTTCCAAAAGGGTGTTCGGCTGGTATATACCCCGAAACAATAGGGATCATGAACGTGAAATTTTACAAGACGGCCATCCTGTGCGCGACGCTGTCGTTTGCCGCGCCTGCCCTGTCCCAGACCGACATCAACCTTGGCGCGGTCAACGCCGACCCGACCGCGCCGGTGGAGATCACTGCCGACAGCCTGAGCATCGAACAATCCAGCGGCACCGCCATTTTTGAGGGCAACGTGGTTCTGGGTCAGGGCGATCTACGGTTGTCCGCCGGGCGGGTTCAGGTGGTCTACAATGACGCCAGCGGCGACATCAGCCGCCTGAGCGCGTCGGGCGGCGTCACCTTCGTGACCGGAACCGAGGCCGCCGAAGCGCGTGAGGCCGAGTATGATCTGGACAACGGCACCCTTGTGATGACCGGAGAGGTATTGCTCACGCAGG
This sequence comes from Thalassorhabdomicrobium marinisediminis, assembly GCF_003072065.1. Lineage (GTDB taxonomy): Bacteria > Pseudomonadota > Alphaproteobacteria > Rhodobacterales > Rhodobacteraceae > Octadecabacter > Octadecabacter marinisediminis. The sequence goes on along the minus strand of NZ_QCYG01000002.1, from coordinate 248,700 downwards.
GGGCGAGCGCGATCTCCTCGGACAGTATGCGCATCGACCTTGAAACCGGAGCCGCCCGGATGGAAGGCCGCGTGCGCACGGTGTTTGCCCAAGGCGGCAACTGATGGCCACCCTCACCGTCACTAAGGGGGACGCGGGCCTGCGGGTTACCAACCTCCGCAAGAGCTACCGCAAGCGGCTCGTCATTCGGGACGTGAGCATGGAGCTCGGCCGGGGTGAGGTCGTGGCGCTTCTGGGGCCGAACGGCTCGGGCAAGACCACCTGTTTCTATTCGATCGCCGGATTGGTGACGCCGGAAGGTGGACAGGTGATCGTGGACGGGCGCGATGTGACCGCGCTGCCCATGTACCGGCGCGCGAAGATGGGGATCGGCTATCTGCCGCAGGAAATGTCGATCTTTCGCGGGCTGAACGTCGAAGACAACATCCTGTCAATCCTGGAAATTTCCGAACCCGACCGCACCCGCCGCCGCGAACGGCTTGAGGAATTGCTGTCGGAGTTCTCGATCGTACATCTGCGCCGCGCGCCCGCCATGGCGCTGTCCGGCGGGGAACGCCGCCGCGCGGAAATCGCCCGCTGTCTGGCGGCAGACCCGAAATACGTGCTTCTGGATGAGCCTTTCGCCGGCGTCGATCCCATCGCTGTGGGGGAGATCCGGCACCTGACCGCCGACCTCAAGACCCGCGGGATCGGGGTTCTGATCACCGATCACAACGTGCAGGAGACTTTGCAAATCGTGGATCGTGCTTATATCCTTCATGACGGCAAGATCCTGATGTCCGGCACCACGGATGAGGTTGTGCAGGACGAGAATGTGCGCCGTGTCTATCTGGGGAACACCTTTCGGGTTCCGTGATCGGGTGACACAGCCCATTGACAGGTCGCTCTGATTGTCGCCAACTGAGGAGGATGACAGTGTCTGTTTCCAGTGCAGTTCGGATCACGCTTTATGGGCGCCGGTCGCATTCACGAAAAGACCCGTCCTCGCCCCCGACAATTCCGGTTTAGTTTTCGCGGTCCGCAAGGGTCGCGTGCCCGAATTGTTCATCATGCAAGAGAAGGAGTTGAGATGCGCTATCAGATCACAGGAAAGCAAATCGACGTTGGTGAAGCCCTGCAGACCCATGTGCAGAACGAGTTGGGGGCCGTGATCGGAAAATACGCCGGCCGTCCGACCGATGCGAATGTCGTCTTTTCCAAGAGCGGGCATGAATACGTCTGCGAAGCTGAAGTCCATCTTTCCACCGGCCTGACCGCGCAGGCGCGGGGCCATGCCACTGAAATCTATTCAGCTTTTGACAGTGCGACCGAAAAGATGGACAAGCAGCTGCGGCGCTACAAACGCCGTCTGAAGGACCATCACAAGGAACGTTCACAACCCGTTGAACTTTCGGATGCGGGGTCCTATATCCTCGCCTCGAATAGTGAGTCGGAAGAGAACGAGCCGGATGGCGTAAACTCCATGATTGTGGCCGAGATGGAAGCCAAGATTCCATCCCTTTCCGTCGGAGAGGCGGTCATGCAGATGGAGATTGCGAACGCGCCGGTTCTTGTTTTTCGGAACGAGGGACATAGCGGGATCAACGTCGTCTATCGCCGCGAGGACGGCAATATCGGTTGGATCGATCCGCGTAATTCAGGATAGTCGGGCTGGCCCGATTTATAGAACACATGACCATTCACGACATTCTGCCCCCGACGGGGATCAAAGTCATTGCTGCGGCCAGCAGCAAGAAACGGTTGCTTCACGATATCGGCGACATGGCACAGGCGTGTTTCGGGCTGGACCAGTCGGACGTCGTGGAGGCCCTGCTTGAACGCGAAAGCCTTGGCCCCACCGGCGTGGGGCAGGGCGTCGCGCTGCCCCACGCCCGTCTGCCGAACCTCAAACGGGTCTGCGGTGTCTTCGTGCGGGTCAGGAAGCCGCTGGATTTCGACTCTGTCGATCGTCAGCCCGTCGACCTGGCCTTTGCGCTGTTCGCGCCCGAGGATGCCGGGGTCGAACACCTGAAAGCGCTGGCGCTGGTCTCGCGCACTCTGCGCGATGAAGGGGTGTGCAACAAGCTGCGCTCGAACGAAGATCCGTCAACGATCTACACGATCCTGACCGAAGCAACCTCGGCGCAGGCCGCCTAGACGTAGTCGCCAAAGCCGAAGGCGTCGTAGTCGCGTTGATAAACCTCGCGCACGGCGGCTTCGACATCTTGATCGTAGATGCTGCGCAGCAAGGCCCGATGGGGGTCGGTCTCCCCCACTTGGGGCATCATCTCTTTCCCGATTTGCGCGGCGAGGATGGCAAGGTCGTCCTCAAGCGTGGCTTCACGCAACACCAGATCGGGGACCGCGAACTCTGCGAACCCCTGCACCGCGTTTGCCTGGGTCGCCCAGTGAGAATCGACACGGACCCCGGTCTGCCCGCCCAGATTGGCTTTCACGAACTTCAGATATCCCAGAAACGCGGCCCTGTGGGCGGCTGCGTCGTAAGCGTCGTCGGGGTAGGTCGGGGGCAGCGCAACCTTGAAAGTCTGCACAAGCAGCTTGCGAATCCCCACGTAGCTGCCCGCCCCCGTGGCCAGGATCTTGTCGCAGAACGCTGCATGGGCGCGGGCGACCGGGTGGCGCAGGACGGTGAAGCTGCGATGGCCGGGATGGCTGCGTTTCCAGTCGCGCAAAGATGTCTGGCTGAAGCCCGAGCGCAGCGCGTCGGGCGGGGCGTCGTCCAGCGCAGCAAGCCAGGTGCGCACCGCCCGTTCCGGTCCGGCCCGCAGCGGTAGATACAACAGGCCGGTCTCAGGGGCGGCGCAAAAGCTGGGGACCGAAGGGCCGCGCCGCGGCTCGAAATTCGGGGTCCGGTTGAGGTTGAAACGGTCGATCCGCGCAAGTGTCGCCTCCATCTCGTCGAAGTTCTCGATCTTCTCCGCCATGGTCTTGGGGTTCTGCTTCTTGAGCGAGCGGTCAAGCTCTTCCAGCCGTGCGTCAACCCCCAGAAACCGCGCCAAACCGTTCATCACATCGACGTCCTGCAGGTCTTCATAGTCGAGGTAGAACGCCGTCTGCCCCGACCGCTGCAACCGCCCCAGCAGGCGCAGTTGGAACTTCTGGATCTTCTCCAAATGCCGTTCGAATTCGGCGCTGTCGAAGGTCACCGTATCCTCGCGCAAGCGCTTCACATCGGTCAGTTTCCATTGCCCCGTCGCCTTGGCGATTTTCCAGCTTGCGTAGCTTTCGATCGGGTTGCGGCTCAGGATGATCTTGGCGCATGCGGGGTCGTCCATGATCGCGTCGAACACCCGTCCGTCATGGCTGTTGAAATACCGAAACCCGTTCAATCCCGGCGCGGACCGGACCAGATCAAGAAGCGCGTGAGGATCGGCATCACGCGCATCCCGTGTCATGCCAAGCACCGCATCCTTGTTCGGATAGCCAGCGAAATTCGGGTTGAATGCCTCCCCATGGCAGGTGACACCGTCGAGCGCATTGATATTGGCTTCAAGGAAATTTGAACCGGTGCGCATTTCCGCGAACACCACGAAGGACTCGAACCGGGCCATAGGTTACCGCACCAGATAGGGTTTGCGCCGTGTCGGGCGTTGCGCCACCGGCGCGTTGTCGGCGGGGAAATCGCCCATGAGATAGGGATGCATGCCCTGATTTTTCAGGTTCTGCAAGAATTGCCCGAAGCCGGTCAGGTCCGCCATCTTCGGAGCCTCGGTCACGCGGCGCAGGTTCTTGGCGGCCATCTCGTCCAGCACGGTCTGCAAGGCCTCCATCGGGGTTTCGATAAAATCAGCAAGGGTCCAAATGCGCACCTTGGCCTTGGCCCAAGGCGAGCGAAGCGCGTTGAGGTGTTCGCTCTCGATCCGCTGCAACTCGGCCGCGTCGGCGCGGATGTCCGAAAAATTGCGATTGGACTGAAACAGCGGAATGGCCCAGGCGCCGGTGATGACGCTGATTTGCGCATTGGCGTCCTTGGCGATGTCCCAGCTGATGAACTGGCTGTCGGTGGGGCCGAACTGGAAACACTGGCGTTCGCCCCGCGTGTTCCAAATCAGATTGACCAAGAAGAGCTGCGCATGGTGATCGCGCAGCTTGGGATTGTCACACAGCGCCCCGCTGAACGTCTTCTGCCGCCCTTCAAACTCGACACGGTCTTTCGCGTAAAGGTGGCCATGCACACGGGTGCCTGTCATCCGCGCCAGCCATGGCTCGAAGTCCTCAAACAGGTCCGAGAAGCCTTCGAACACCGAATAGGGCGCAGAGGTGAAGCCGTTCTCGTGCCCCGGGCGTGGCAGGCGGCTCTGCATGAACAATCCGGCCCGCCCGCGCGTACGCCGCTCCACCGCCTTGGAGAAAATGCGGTCGATCTTGCCGGGGTTGGGTTCGGCCCCTTTGAGGGGGTTCTTCTCGTTCAGGAAGTTGTCGTAGAGCCGGTTTGCATCGGGCCAGATCTTGCGCGCGACAAAGCAGTCGGACCGTCGCAGAAGCTGCAGGTGATCGTCGTAGAAAATATGCGGCTTGCCCTGATAGTCGAACTTCGACAGCGTCAAGGACCGGCTTTCGATGTGCTGTGAATAAAGCCGCACAAGGGTCTGGAAGTAGCTTTCGTCCGGAATCCAGACCCGCTTGAAATAGACGTCATAGGTCGGGCGGTCCGGGTCTTCTAGGATGGCCGAGAGAGTCTGCCGCGTCAGGCACCACCATTGCGACCCCATGTGCGGCACGATCCCGTCGGGCACCCGGCGATACATCTTCATGCGCCGCTGGAATTCGACGTAGCGGTCGAACAGGAACCGGTGTTTGCGCCACGAGAACGGAAACCGCAGGGTGAACCGTTCAAAATCAAGACCGCCCTGCGTCCATGGCACATCTGCCGTGGTCGCGCTTTCGATGAAATCGGTGCGCGGCCGCTTCTTGAGGTAGTCCATGAGGTCCTTCACCGGTCGCAGCGGCAGGCAGGAGCCCGAAGCAAGGTACACGTGGCGCACGTCGGGAAAATGATCCAGCATCATGCGCGAGGCCGACTGCGTCGCGGCGACGATCCCCCAGGTCCCCCACTCGCAGCGGTGGCGCTTCGAGAACTTCACGTCGGGGATATCGGCCACCTGCTGCACGAAATCGTCGTAGGTGGCGCGGTCCACGTTCTTGTCGACGTGAATCACCACCGGACACCCCGCGGCGGACCAGTGGCGGATCACCTGTTCGGCGCGGTGCAGGGCCGTGTGCACCAACATGACCACGCCGACCGTCATGCCCAGTTTCCCTTGGACATAAGGCCCAGAATTTCCAACTGACGCCAGTTGATGTATTTCTCGGACCATTTGCACCACAGGTCCGGATGCCGGGCGATCCCTTCCGCATAGGCCTTGTATTCCTGCGAGTCGGCGTAATGCTGCCCCCGCGCCAGCTCTTCCGCCGCTTTGGTCGTGAAGGTATCGAGAAACTTGGCATGCAGCAGCACGCCCGACGCCTTCTCACCCCCCCATTCGTCATAAACGAGGTTCAGGCCACGGGGCAGAACCATATGGGTTGAGCTGACATAGGCGTAGCGCTTGCTCCACTTGATCAGCGGCGTCTTGTTCAACGCCGGCGCGCGCCAGGGCTCATCCTGAAAGAACATGCGCGCGCGGGGACCGCCCTGAATCCAGAGATTATAGTATAGGTGGTTCTTCGAGATGGTGTAATTGCCACTGTCGAACCATGACGCGATCTCCATCGGGTCCTGACCGCGGCGGTAAGGCACGCTGTCCAGCCGGCCCTTGGGATACATGTCCAGAAGCATGGCGCCAAAGCTGCGGATGTCCGAGGCATCGAGCCAATCGGTGAGCGCTTTGACCGGGCGAGTGTCGCAGAAGGGATAGACGAAGAATTCATCCGGATCGACGACCAGCGTCCAATGGCCATCGGCATATTTGCTTTGCAGATAGTTCAGCCAATCGACACCGAAGCGGGACCTGCGATAGCTGCCTTCGGCCCGCCACAGGGACACATCGGGCTGGCGCGCCAGATATTCCGCGCCGCCATCGTCACTTTCGTTGTCGACCATGATGAAGTGATCGACCCCAAGGTCGCGATAATACTTGAGGAAATAGGGCAGACGAATGTCTTCGTTGCGAAACGTCGAAAAGACAAGAACACCACCGGGCGTGATCTTGTCGGTGCGATCCTGAACGGCCCTGAGCTCACGACTTTTGCGGCGGGCACGCAGGTGCCAGCGCTTTCGCTGAAGGCGAAGCCGGTATGAGGTCCAGGCGCCCAAGTCTTGTCCTTCCCGCACTGCCCCACGGGGTGTTGCAACCCCGCTATCAGATCAAGCTTAACACACCGTTCAAGAAGGGCGGTTCAACATTGTCCATTGTTTCCAATAAATAAACAAAGCTTGGCAATAGGCAAGGTTTCACGCCCAATCACCCCGCGTCATCAGCCCCAGACGCTCCAGCTGCTCCGACCCCGCGTAGCGGATCGACGTGGGGGCCCACAGGTCCGGCCCCTCGATCAGGGCCTGATAGTAGGGTTGGTAGAGGTCACTGTTCTCAAAATGCTGCTTGCGCACAAGCTCTTCGGCGGATTTCTCGGTGATGTTCGGGAGAAACTTCGTGTGCAACAGAACCCCGCTCACCCGGTCACCCTCTCCGGTGTCGAACACCTCGTTCAGATTAGGCGGCAGGATTTGGTGGGTCGACGTGACGTAGGCATAGCGGCGGCGCCATTTCACCAGCGGCGTCTTATTCAGGGTCGGCGACCGTTCCGGCTGGCTACCAAAGAACATCCGGTCGCGCACACCGCCCTGAATCCACAGGTTGCCGAACACCGGATGCCGTTTGGCGCGATAATTGTCCCCATCGAACCAGTGCAGCACCTCAAGCGGATCCTGCCCCGATGCGAAGTCGACTGCGTTGACAGGACCGCGCGGATAAAGATCAAGCATCAGCGCGCCAAAGGACGCACGACCTGTGCGGTCGAGATGGGCGGTCAGCGCGCTCAGGGGCCGTTCATCGCTGCCCGGATAGACCAGCAACTCATCCGCATCCACAGTCAGACACCAGCGCCCGACCCCGTAGCGAAACTGCAGACAGGTCAGCCAATCGACGCCGAAGCGCGCGGCCTTGTAACTCGCACCGGTGGTCCAGAGGGACACGTCCGGCTGTTCGGCCAGATACCCGGTCGAGCCATCGTCGCTGCCGTTGTCGACGATCAGGAAATGCGCCACGCCGAGCGTGCGATAATGGGCGAGCCAGTGAGGCAGGCGCGACATCTCGTTCCGTAGGGTTGCGAAAACCAACACACCCTGCGCCGGAATCGGCCGCAGAACACGTCGCGAAAGCTCACGCCGCCGCCGCAACGCCCGCGCAAGAAGCCGCCGTCGTTTCCATCGCAACCGATAGGCATGGCGCGCGCGCGCAAGAAACGACCTTTGGTCCCGCTCCCCTGCGGTGTCGAACGGGAACACAGGGGTCCGGTTATTGCGCGGCTTGCTGCATGGCCATCAGTTCACGCAGATAGCCGTCGAATTCGTCACGCAGGTCGGGCCGCGCCAGACCAAAGGCGACGGTCGCCTGCAGGAACCCGGCTTTCGAGCCACAGTCGAAGCGCTGGCCCCGGAAGCGGTAGCCATAAACGTCACGACCGCTTTGCAACTCGGCATCGATCGCGTCGGTCAACTGGATTTCACCGCCGGAACCGGATTTGATCTTATTGAGGTTCTGCATGATTTTCGGCGTCAGGATGTAGCGCCCGATCACCGCGAGGTTCGACGGCGCTTCCTCGGGGGAGGGCTTTTCGACCAGTCCGTTGACCGAAACCATGGAGCCGTGATCTTCCTTGATGTCGATCATCCCGTAAGAGGACGATTTCTCGGTCGGGACTTCCATCGCGGCCACCATGCAGCCGCCAGTCTCCCCATGCGCTTCGACCATCTGCTGCAGACAGGGTTTCTCGGCGGCGATCACGTCATCAGGCAGGATCACGGCAAAGGGTTCGTTCCCCACCAGACGCCGCGCGCACCAGACCGCATGCCCAAGACCCAGCGCGCGATGCTGCCGGATATAGGCAATCGCGCCGCTGTCCATGCTGGTGTTCTTAAGGGTCTCCAGCAGGTCTTTCTTGTTCTTTTTGCGCAATGTGCTTTCAAGATGGGGAGCATCGTCGAAGTAGTCTTCCAAGGCGCCCTTGCCGCGCGAGGTGACAAAGATGAATTCCTTGATACCCGCGGCCCGCGCCTCATCGATTGCGTATTGGATCAGCGGGCGATCCACGAGCGTCATGATTTCTTTCGGAATGGACTTCGTCGCTGGCAGGAATCGCGTTCCCAAACCGGCGACAGGGAAAATAGCTTTGGTAACTCGTTTCTTCATAATGCACCTGACGATAGATTTTTTCGCGGGCCCGAAGCCCTTTTTGTAGATGATAGCACTTATGGGAACACAGGCAAATGACTGACGCTCGTTTGCCCCGGGCACGCCGACGGAACGGGCATCACGGCGCGCCCATCTCCGACAACATCTGTTCGATCTTCGGCACGTCCTCGGGGTTGTTCAGCTCCCAGAATTGGCGGCCCTTCGCTTCGACTTCCACGCAAAGCATATGCGCGCCCCGTTCGAGGAACCGCAATTGCTCAAGCCCTTCGAGCTGTTCCAGCGGGCCACTGTCCCACCGTGGATAGGCGGCAAGGGCCGAGGGCCGATAGGCATAGACGCCCACGTGGTGGAACACCGGCGTCTCTTCCTCGGCGGCGTAGGTTTTCGCAGTGAAGGGGATCACTTCCTTCGAGAAATAAAGCGCGTTGTGATCCGCCCCGAAGACCGCGGTCGTGCCGCCCACGCGCCCTTCGCGGCGGTCCTGCAGCAAGCCGTTCAGCGTGGCTCCGGTGCAGCGCAGCACGGGGGTCGCCACTTCGGCCACGGGATGGTCCGACAGGGCGGCCACAAGGTCTTCGATGAACCACGCAGGCGTGAGCGGGGCATCCCCTTGCAGGTTCACCACGATATCATAGCCCCCGCCCAGCGCGTCGAGTGTTTCGGCGCAACGTTCGGTCCCGTTCCGGCAAGCCGATGAGGTCATGACGACCTCTGCGCCGAAAGCCTCGGACGCGTCCTTGATCCGGCTATCGTCGGTCGCCACAACCACGCGGTCGACCCCGCGAACCTCCTTCGCAGCCGCCCAGGACCGCTCAATCAGGGTCTTGCGGACACCGGTCGCGCCTTGCAGCTCGACCAACGGCTTTCCGGGATAGCGGGTCGAGGCGAACCGCGCGGGGATGACGACGAGCACGGCCATCAGGCGGACTTCAGCTCAACGCCCGGCGCATGGGCGATGAAGAACGGATTGGCGAAGCCGTCCTTGCCGTAGGTCAGCGGCGCGTGGGTGTCGAAGCGGACCACATGACCGCCCGCCCCCGTCAGCACGGCGTGTCCGGCGGCGGTGTCCCATTCCATCGTGCGGCCCACACGGGGGTAGAGGTCCGCCTCACCGGTGGCCACCAGACAGAACTTCAGCGACGAGCCTGCGCTTTTCATGTCGTTCACGGCATATTTGTTGATGTAATCGTCCGTGGCCTGATCGCGGTGCGATTTGGAGGCGACGACCATAAGCGCCGAATTGTCCGGAGTGCTCACCTTGATCGGCACCATGGTGCCGACGGTGGCCTTCTCGAGCGCGCCGACCTCCTCGACCGAGGTGCCGTCTGGCTGGGTGTAGAACAACCGCCCCTTGGCGGGCGCATAGACGACACCGCGCAGCGGCGCGCCGTTTTCCACATAGGCGATGTTCACCGTGAAATCGCCGCGACGGTGGACGAATTCCTTGGTTCCGTCCAGCGGATCGACAATCAGGAAGGTCGACGCCTCAACGCGGTGGCTGTCGGCCTGCTCCTCGGTGATCAGCGCCACGTCGGGGAACGCAGCCCGCAGCCCGGCCGAGATATGCGCGTCCGCAGCCTCGTCCGCGGCAGTGACTGGGCTGTCGTCGGTTTTGGACTTCACCTCGAACTCATCGGAATTGTAGATATCCATGATGATATCGCCGGCTTCGAGCGCCAGTTGTCGCATCACCTTGGTCAGTTTGTCGAAATCCATCACACGCTCCCGCTTAATCATACGTCACGGGTGTTTTAATTGATCCGTGACGTTTGCCCCCTTATGCTTCTGCAATAACGGATCGGCAAGAAATACGTGCCCTGGGGGCGCGGGCCGCCCCGGGCAACGCAAGGCAGGCAAGATGTTCGAAGCAAGACGGCATGTATCACGCTCTCGCACCGCCTTCGGGATGTTGGGGCTGATCTACCATTCCATCGTGCGCGAGGTGCGCAAGGATCACCGGCACGCCGTGGTTGGCCTGATCATGAACATGATGCAGACCATCGTCTTCGTGACAGCCTTCTATTTCATGTTCTCGATCCTCGGCCTCAAGGGCAACGCGATCCGGGGCGATTTCCTTTTGTATATCATGTCGGGGATCTTCTTGTTCCTGACCCATACCAAGGCGATGGGTGCGGTGCTCAAGGCAGAAGGGCCAGCCTCGGCGATGATGAAACATGCGCCGATGAACACCATCGTCTCGATCACCTCGTCGGCCATCGCATCGCTTTACATCCAGATCCTGTCGATGAGCGTGGTGCTCTACCTCTACCACGTCATTTTCGGCCCGATCACGATCCATGACCCGGCGGGCGCGATGGGAATGGTGCTGCTGGCGTGGTTCTCGGGGATGGCGGTGGGCATCGTCTTTTTGTCGATCAAACCGTGGTTCCCGGGCTTCACCTCAATCGCGTCATCGATCTATGCCCGCGCCAACATGATCGCCTCGGGCAAGATGTTCGTCGCCAACACGATGCCCGGCTTCATGCTGGCCATGTTCGACTGGAACCCGCTGTTTCATGCCATCGATCAGGCGCGGGGGTTCACCTTCATCAACTACAATCCCCACTACAGCAGCATTTCCTATCCGATCAAAGTCAGCTTTGTTTTGATCATGATCGGGCTGATGCTTGAATTCTACACCCGCAAACATGCCTCCGCCAGTTGGGAGGCCACCAGATGATCCGCGCGGCCCTTGCCCTGCTCGATACGCTCTCGGCCACGCCCCTTGCGGCGCAGTCCCTGCCGGATCGCTACATGGTCCAGGGCGTGGCCAAGGATGACACCCTTAACATCCGGGCGGAGCCGAATGCCGGATCCGAGATCGTCGGAGAGTTCGGCCCTTTCGATCTGAATATCGAGGTCATGCGCGAGCAGGACGGTTGGGGATACACCGGCGCGGGGGAGCGCTCCGGCTGGGTCTCGATGCGGTTTCTGACCCCGAACCCTGTCCCGCCCCCTGAGGTTCCGCGCCCGATGATCTGTTCAGGCACCGAGCCGTTCTGGAGCGTGTCCTTCCACCCGCGCGGAACGGAATACAACGCCCCCGGAGAGGGGCGCCGCCAGCTGACGATCCTGCGCGAGCGCACCGCCCGGACCGGCTATCTGGTCGAGGCGGAAGAAGGCCCTGCCTTGACCCGCACGATGATCATCAACGCCCGCCCCTGCAACGACGGGATGAGCGACCGGGACTTTGCCATGGCGATCACCATGTTCACCGATGCGCCGGACGGGTCCGAGGTCTGGACCGGGTGTTGCACGATGCAGGTGAACAACTGACGCCGGTGCCGCGTTACCCCTGGCAAGGACCGCAACTGGACGAGGCTTCACGCCATGACCGACCACAGCTATGGACCCGGCGATCACGGGCATGATCATGACCACAGCCACGTTCCCAAGAACGAACGCAAGATCGCCATTGCCGCCGTTCTGACCGGCGGCTTCATGCTGGCCGAGGTGGTGGGCGGGGTGATTTCCGGCTCGCTTGCCCTGATCGCGGATGCCGGTCACATGCTGACCGACTTTGCGTCGCTCGTGCTGGCGTGGTTCGCAATCCGCCTCGTGCGCAAACCGGCAGACTGGAAGCGCACCTACGGGTTCGACCGCTTCTCGGTGCTCGCGGCCCTCGTAAACGGGCTGTCCCTGTTCGCCATCGCGATCTGGATCACCTTTGAAGCCATCCAGCGGTTGCGCGACCCCCATGAGGTCTTGGGTGGCCTGATGCTTTGGGTGGCGATTGGCGGCTTGCTCGTCAACATTATCGCCTTCTGGATCCTGACACGGGGAGAGAGCGAAAACCTCAACGTGCGGGCCGCGGCGTTGCATGTGGCCGGCGATCTGTTCGGCTCCATCGCCGCAATCGTGGCCTCGGTGGTCATCATCTACACCGGCTGGACCCCGATCGACCCGATCCTGTCGGTGCTGGTCGTGCTGATCATCCTGCGCTCAGCCTGGGCCGTGGTGCGCGAAAGCGGTCACATCCTTCTGGAAGGGGCGCCGCGCGGCTTCGACCGCCGCGAGGTGGCAAAGGTGCTCAAGTCCGAGGTCTCCGGCATTACCGATGTTGCCCACATCCATGCCTGGTCCGTCACGCAAGAACGGCCGATGGTCACCATGGAACTCACCGTGGCCCCCTCGGCCGACCCCGTGCAGGTGAAAGACGCCGCCAAGGCCATCCTGCGCGACAGATTCAGGATCGACCATTCGACCATTGAGGTGGTCTGAACCGACCCGCGCCTGACTCCGGGCCCCTAACGTACGACGTCCCAGACCCGGTTGGACCAATCCTTGCGATCCCGCGCAAGATCAAGGGACCAGCCGTCGTTCGAGCACTCATGAGCCGCCAGCACCGCGTCGGCCCGTTGCTCAACGACGCCCGACAGCATCCGCACCGTGTCAGAGCCGGCCTGGTCTATATTGTAGCGGCTGATCGCCTCGTCCAGTTCGATGGACTTCACCTCCATGACCGCGACCCGCAGCCCGCAGTCGGCGATCTGCACCAGTGTGCGACGGTCCCGCTCCATCTCGTCGATGATTGCGTCTGTCAGCGAGGTCGACCGCGTGCATGCTCCGAAGTTGCGGAACCGTTCGGCGCGTGAGCTTGCCCAGTTGAAATCATCATAGGCGGCTTCGGGCGTGTTCAGCACGCGCGCCCAACCTTGGTTCACCCGTTGCGCGGCCGCGTTGTATTGCTCGGAATAGTCGCGCCAGGCGTCGGCGCATTCCTCGCCCCCGGTCAGCGCCATCGCGGGCGGCGCGGCGAGCAGCGCGATCAGCGCTGCACAGGAAACCCCCTGAATGGTTTTGCAAAACAGCTTCATAAATAACTCCGTCAAAACTCTTTTGAATGGCCACCACCCTATGCGGCAGAGCGACAATTTCAACGATTTTGACGGTGGAGATCAGCAGGTTGGGGCACGGGCCCGCTCAGGTCACCACCCGCAGCGTCAGGTTGAGGCGCCCGCCCCCCTCCAGCAGAGACGACGAGCCCGGCCGCGTCTTGTCGATCCCGTGATAGATTTTGCGGGCCTCACCCCCCATCACGACGACATCGCCCGACTGCAGCCAGATGGATTCTGTCTTGCCGCCACGCGTCAGATTGCCGATCCGGAACATCCCGTCATCCCCCAGCGAGATCGACACGACAGGCTCACCGAAGTCCGCCTCATCGCGGTCCTGATGCATCCCCATTCTGGCTCCGTCGCGATAAAAATTGACCAGGCAACACTCCGGCTCACGGTCCGATCCGGATACTGCCTGCCAGACATCCAGCACCGATGCGGGGATCTTGGGCCATGGCTGACCGTTGGGATGGGTCGGGGAGTACCGATAGCCGGATCGGTCCGACACCCAGCCGAAGCGCCCCGCGCTGGTCATGCGCACCGACATCGGCTTGCCGTAGGGCGTCATCGGGGAAAACAGCGGCGCGGCGGCTACCACATCGCGGATGTCGTCCAGCATCGCTTTTTGCGCGGCACGGTCCAGACGCCCCTGCCAGACGCGAACACCCCTTATTTTCAAAGTCGGTCCGGTGTTTACCATTTTGCATCCATTTTTGCGCCATTCCCCCCCTTCACATAGGTTGCAGGCACGATTTGCCACACCTATATACACTCCGATCCGGATGGGGGCCTGCCCCATTCCTCAACACAAACCATAGGCCGGATGCCGGAATGGGTCCGTGCCACTCCAATCGCCTGAAAGGGATTTGAAACATGGCAAAAGTAATTGGTATCGACCTCGGGACCACGAACTCCTGTGTCGCGATCATGGACGGCTCGCAGCCTCGCGTTATCGAGAACGCCGAAGGCACGCGCACGACGCCTTCGATCGTGGCCTTCACGGATGACGAGCGTCTTGTCGGCCAGCCTGCGAAACGTCAGGCCGTCACCAACCCCGACAACACGATCTTCGGCGTCAAGCGCCTGATCGGTCGCCGGTTCGACGACAAGCACCTTGCGAAAGACAAGAAGAACCTGCCGTTCACGCTGATCGACGGCGGCAACGGTGACGCATGGATCGAAGCCAAGGGTGAGAAGTATTCCCCTTCGCAGATCTCTGCCGTTATCCTGCAGAAAATGAAAGAAACCGCCGAGTCCTATCTTGGTGAAGAAGTCGAACAGGCCGTCATTACGGTTCCTGCCTACTTCAACGACGCCCAGCGTCAGGCCACCAAGGATGCCGGCAAGATCGCCGGCCTTGAAGTGCTGCGCATCATCAACGAGCCGACGGCCGCTGCTCTGGCTTACGGCCTCGACAAGAAAAACTCGCAGACGATCGCGGTCTATGACCTTGGCGGCGGCACGTTCGACGTCACCATTCTCGAGATCGACGACGGTCTGTTCGAAGTGAAATCCACCAACGGGGACACCTTCCTGGGTGGTGAAGACTTCGACATGCGCATCGTCAACTACCTTGCGGATGAGTTCAAAAAGGAAAACGGCGTTGACCTGACCAAGGACAAGATGGCCCTGCAGCGTCTGAAAGAAGCCGCCGAGAAAGCCAAGATCGAACTGTCCTCGGCCTCTTCGACCGAGATCAACCAGCCGTTCATTTCGATGGGCAAGGACGGCTCGCCGCTGCACATGGTTATGAAACTGACCCGTGCGAAGCTGGAAAGCCTTGTCGGTGACCTGATCAAGTCCTCCATGAAGCCTTGTCAGGCTGCATTGAAGGACGCGGGCCTGACCACGAACGACATCGACGAAGTCGTGCTGGTGGGTGGTATGACCCGGATGCCGAAGGTCATCGAGGAAGTGACCAACTTCTTCGGCAAGGAGCCGCACAAGGGTGTGAACCCTGATGAGGTTGTCGCCATGGGTGCCGCCATTCAGGCCGGTGTTCTGCAAGGTGACGTCAAGGACGTTGTCCTGCTCGACGTGACACCTTTGTCACTCGGCATTGAAACTCTGGGCGGTGTCTTCACCCGTCTGATCGACCGCAACACGACGATCCCGACCAAGAAGTCGCAGATCTTCTCGACCGCGGAAGACAACCAGAATGCCGTGACGATCCGCGTGTTCCAGGGTGAGCGTGAGATGGCCGCCGACAACAAGATGCTCGGCCAGTTCAACCTTGAGAACATCCCGCCAGCCCCCCGTGGCATGCCGCAGATCGAAGTGACCTTCGACATCGACGCCAACGGCATCGTGTCGGTTCAGGCCACGGACAAGGGCACCGGCAAAGAGCAGAAGATCACCATCCAGGCCTCCGGTGGCCTCTCGGATGAGGATATCGATGCCATGGTGCGCGACGCCGAAGAGAACGCGGAAGCTGACAAGGGCCGCAAAGAGCTCGTCGAAGCCAAGAACCAGGCCGAAAGCCTTATCCACTCGACCGAGAAGTCGATGGAAGAGCATTCGGACAAGGTCGACCCGACCACGATCGAAGCTATTGAGCTGGCCATCGCCGCGCTCAAGGACGATCTGGACGGCGACGATGCGGGCAAGATCAAGGCCGGCATCCAGAACGTGACCGAGTCGGCCATGAAGCTGGGTGAAGCCATCTACAAGGCGGCGCAGGAAGAGGCCGGCGAAGCCGAGCCCGACATGCCCGGCGCCGACCAGGGTGGCAGCAGCGACGATGATATCGTCGATGCCGACTTCGAAGACCTGGACGACGAAAAGCGCGATTGATCGTGTAACGCTACGCTATGGGGCGGCCTTGAACGGGCCGTCCCATCACTTCCCAAAAGGGGAAATCATACATGTCTAAACGCGATTATTACGACGTCCTCGGCGTGTCCAAAGGCGCCTCGACGGACGAGATCAAGAAAGCCTACCGCACCAAGGTCAAAGAGCTTCACCCCGACCGCAATTCCGACAACCCGAACGCCGAAGCGCAGTTCAAGGAGGTTGGTGAGGCCTATGACGTCCTGAAAGATGCGGACAAGAAGGCGGCCTACGACCGCTATGGCCATGCGGCCTTTGAAGGCGGCATGGGCGGCGGTGGCCGACCCGGTGGTATGGGCGGCATGGGCGGTCAGGGCGATTTCGGATCGGCCTTCTCGGATATTTTCGACGACCTGTTCGGCAACATGGGCGGACAGCGGGGCGGCCGTTCGCAGGTGCAGCGCGGCAACGACCTCCGCTACAACCTGCGTGTGACTCTGGAAGAGGCTTTTTCCGGTCTGCAAAAGACGATCACCGTTCCCACCGCCGTGGCCTGTGACGTCTGCAACGGCACCGGCGCCGAAGGCGGCTCTGAGCCTCAGACCTGTCCGACCTGTTCGGGCATGGGCAAAGTGCGCGCGCAACAGGGCTTTTTCACCGTCGAGCGCACCTGTCCGACCTGTAACGGCATGGGGCAGACGATCAAGAACCCCTGTCACAACTGTCACGGTGCAGGCCGCGTCGAGAAAGAGAAATCGCTTTCGGTCAACATCCCCGCGGGGGTCGAGACCGGAACCCGGATCCGTCTGGCCGGCGAAGGTGAAGCCGGCATGCGCGGCGGGCCTGCGGGCGATCTCTATATCTTCATCGAGGTGCGCGAGCATGCGCTGTTCGAGCGCGAGAACAACCATCTGTTCTGCCGCGTGCCCGTGTCGATGACCAAGGCCGCTTTGGGCGGAGATATCGAAGTGCCGACCATCGATGGCGGACGGTCGCGGGTGAAGATCCCTGCCGGTTCACAATCCGGTCGCCAGATGCGCCTCAAGGGCAAGGGCATGCCTGCCCTGCGCGGCGGCGGCAACGGTGACATGTTCATCGAAATGGCTGTTGAGACGCCGGTCAACCTGACCGCGCGGCAAAAAGAGCTCCTGCGCGAGTTCGAAGATGCAGCAAGCGACAACAACCCCCAGAGTTCGAGCTTTTTCAACTCGGTCAAGTCGTTCTGGGAATCGATGAAGGGGTGAACGGCGCCTCCGCGCGCCGCATCTTAACCTTTCAGTAACGGAATCAGCCGAGGCTGTGTGTCATGAAACACGCAGCCTCTGCCTTTTCTGAAGCCCCGTTCCTGCCGCTTGATGCCCCGGTCCAACAGCCTGAGGGTCTAACCCTCGACCGTGATGAGGTTGAACAGGTTTCCGCCACATCGCACGGGAAAAAGGGCAAGGTTCCCTCTTATCTGGCGGACCACCGCAAACGGCTGCGCCACCGTTTCCTGACCGGCGGGGCGGCAGCGATGCCGGATTACGAGATTCTGGAACTGACGTTGTTCCGGATCATCCCCCGGCAGGACGTCAAGCCGCTTGCGCGATTGTTGATCGACACCTTCGGCGATCTGAACGGGGTTCTGTCCGCCCCGATAGCCCGGCTACAGCGGGTCGAAGGGGTCGGACCGGCGGTCGCGCTGGAACTCAAGATCATGGAGACCGTGACCCACCGCATGGCCCGCGCCAAAGTGATGAAACGGCCCGTCATCAGCTCGTGGGACGCGGTGCTGGATTATTGTCACACGGTCATGGCGCATCGCGATACCGAGCAATTCCGCGTTCTGTATCTCGACCGCAAGAACGTCCTGATTGAGGATGAAGAACAGGGCTCCGGCACGGTCGACCACGTGCCTGTCTACCCGCGTGAGGTTGTCAAACGTGCGCTTGAACTGAACGCCTCGGCGTTGATCCTTGTGCACAACCACCCCTCGGGCGACCCTACGCCGTCACCGGAAGACATCGCCATGACGCAACAGATTTCCGAAGCGGCGCAGGCTTTGAACATCACCCTGCACGATCACCTGATCATCGGCCGGTCGCGCGAACTCAGCTTCAAGGCTCAGGGTTTGATCTAGCCTGCGGCCCGACCCAAAGCTCCACCCGGCGGTTGGTCTGCTGCCCCCAGATGGCATCGTCGCAAGCCATAGGCAGCGCCTCTCCGAAGGCGTCAGTTTCGATCAACACGGTCTCCGGGATGCGCCCTCCCAAGGCCCGCGTCACTGCCCTGCGGACGGTTTCCGCGCGGGCGGAGGACAGATCGCGGTTGGCAGCCGCGGGGCCAACCCCATCGCTGAACCCCACGAACAAAAGCTCCTGCCCTGCGAACCGGCCATCGCGAATCGATTGGGCCATCTGCATGACGTTCGACCGCGACTGCCCGTCCAGACGAGTCGATCCGGGCTCGAACCGGAAAGTGTTCGACATGCGGACCCGTGGCTCCAACAGCCGCACAAGTCTTTGCAGCTCGCTCAAGGGCACCTCGCGTCCGGCGTTGGTGATGGCATGGGCCAGCCGCTCCCCCTGCTCTGCCAACGGGATCGGGACCGCCGCAAGATCGGCCAGCCCCACCCGGCGAATGACAAGGTGCGCGCTTGGCGATCGGAGCCAATCGAGGAAATCGTCGATCCTCGGGTGCAACCTACGTTGGGGGAGGTAGAGCAGCACTGGAAAGGTCAGCGGATAATCCTCGGTCTTGAGCGACAAGAGTTCCGCTTGCGAGACGACGCCGCAGGGGCCCGAGAGCTTTAAGGGTTGGGTATTGCCGACCTCCCCGAAGGGCAGCAGCGTCAGGCCATTCTCGGCACCCTCAATCGCCAATCGCAACGCGTCGATGTCGCTGTAACCGGTGTCCGGTCGCGCCAGCGCCAAGCCGAAGGGCGTCATGAAGCGGTCTTCGAACCCTTCCAGCAAACCGGACAGGTCCGCGGGCAAGTATGGGTCGAAGACATCCGATGTGCCGGCCAGGACGGCGGTCACATCGGCGAGCGAGGTGAACCGCTGCGCGGAGCCCGGGGTGGTGACCGGAACCAGCGCATCCAGCGCAAGGATTCGGGCCTGCCGCGCGACCGTTACGCGACCCAGGCCCGCCGCATGGGCGGCCTGAACCTCGGCCGGGCGCAATTCGCGCAAGGACAGCAACGCATCGGCCCGGTGATCGACGAAGGCGTCGAAAGCGACGGTGGGGGCAGCGGCGGTGAGCGCGACGGAAATCACCGGGCCATCCGGGTCCGACACCAGCAGCCACCGGCCGTCATCTTCGCTGATCGTCAGCCCCTGGTCGCGGGCATAGCCCTCGAGCAGGGCAGGCATGAGCATCCCGGTCATGCGCTCTGCCCCGATCATCCGGAGCACGGGCA
This sequence comes from Thalassorhabdomicrobium marinisediminis, assembly GCF_003072065.1. Taxonomy (GTDB): domain Bacteria; phylum Pseudomonadota; class Alphaproteobacteria; order Rhodobacterales; family Rhodobacteraceae; genus Octadecabacter; species Octadecabacter marinisediminis. Next base: position 229,339 of record NZ_QCYG01000002.1, on the reverse strand, counting down.
CATGGTTTTGCAGATCGGGACAGGGCGCCCCGACGCAGGTCAAATCCGCTGCCGCCAGCGTGACCAGACCGCCATCGGTCAGCAGCGAGATGTTGTCCCCGTCGAACCCGATGAACCGGCCCGTCACGGCGAAACTGCCCTCAGCGTTCTGATAGGTGACCGTTTCGGCAAGAGTCATCGTCGCGCAAAAGAAATATGCGGCGAGGGTCGCCGCATATGCCGTCAAAACACGAATGATCGCGGGTTGTCCTGAAGTCATCGCGCGGCGAGTGTCAGGTCCTGAAACATGTTTTGCAAGATCAGAAAATCACCCACCGCGTCGCATTCCGGCATCACCATAGTGAGGTCGAGCGCCGATGTCTGCCCGGATGGGGCGATCTGGATGCTTTGCGCGGCGATCTCACGTCCGCAGTTGTCACTGGTGATCTCGGCTTCGGCGCTCAGCAACACATCCGTGCTTTCGCCAATGGCGGTTGTCGGGACGGTGTAAACCTCGGCGAAGAGGGGGTGCTCTCCGGCGTTTTCGCCCAGACGCATAAGGAAGCCACCGTCAGTGTCGACACGCTCGGGCGCGCCGGGGTTGCCGGCGAAGATGTGGCCGCTGTCGCCGAAGCCCGCACCCTTTTCATAGGCGCTCAGCATAACGGCGGCGTCGCCTTGCCATTGCAGCACGGCGCGATCATAGGCCGCGAAATCAGGGATCGTCGTGGTGGCCACGTTCCCCTCTCCGTCGTCAAAAGCAGCGATAATAACGGCGACCTCGGCCAATGCGGGCATGGTGAACGCCGCGCGTCCCGCGTCGTCGGTCAGGGCCGTGAACATCATGCCCTGATGATGCACTGTGAACGGGGTCGACTTGTGGCACGGCGCTTCAACCGACACGTCGAGTGCCGATGGGGGAACTGAGGTTGCGCTTATCCGCGGGCCACAGTCCGCACCCAAAAGAGGCGCGGGGCGAGGGTCCGGCGCGAGGCCGGGATCGAGTGTCGCAAGCTGCGTCGGCGCGTCCGCCGGGGTCGGACTTTCAAGCGAGGCCGGCAGGATGACAGCGACGTTCGACGCCGTCGCGGGGGCTATAAGGGCTGGCATTGCCTCGGTCGGGGCCTGCGTCGCTTGGGCGAATCGCTGCGGGGCCTCCGCCTGTGTGTCGCCGCCGAACCGGCTGGCCAGCGCATCGCTGTTCTGCATCACGAATCCGGTCGCCAGCGCGAGGCTGAACGTTGCCGCCCCCATGCTCAATTGCTTTACAGTCGCCATGTGTCACTCCTTCCCCGTGGTGGGTCAGGCGTCACTTTGCTTCATGGCAATGGCGTGAGCACGGCGCCAGCGTGGAGTCTTTTGGCCGCCAATGCGGCAGAAACGCGGCGGCGGGCGAGTTACTCCAAAACGCCGTGGCAGTGCTTGAATTTCTTGCCGGACCCGCAAGGGCAAGGATCGTTGCGCCCCGGATTGCCCCAGGTCTCGGGATCGGCTTCGTCAAAACCGGGCTTTGCAGCTGCGGTTGTGGCAGTCGCACCGGCCGCAGCACCTGCTCCGCCGGCGGTCCCGTTCGACGGCGTTGCACCGGCCTGCATGGCCCGCTGCTGTTCGGCGGCTTGCGCGATCATCGCCTTTTGCTCTTCTTCCGTCATCGGGCGAATCTGGGCGAGCTTCTGCGTCACCTCGGCGCGCAGACTGTCCAACAGGCCCTCAAAAAGCTGAAAGGCTTCGGTCTTGTATTCGTTCAGCGGATCGCGTTGGGCGTAGCCGCGGAACCCGACCACCGAACGAAGATGTTCGAGGGTCAGCAGATGTTCGCGCCATTTGCCATCGATCGTCTGCAGCAGGATCTGCTTTTCAATGTTGCGCATGACCTCGGGGCCGAAAGCCTTGGCCTTTTCCTCCATGTGGGCCGTGGCAGCCTCTTCAAGGCGTTCGCGGATGATTTCGTCATCGACGCCTTCTTCATTGGCCCATTCGATCACCGGAACGTCGATCCCGAGCTGCGCGATAGCCTGCGCGTAAAGGCCTTCGACGTCCCACTGATCCGCATAGCTTTTGGCCGGGATGTGCGCGTCGACCAGATCGTCAATCACCTGAGAGCGCATGTCCGCGACGATTTCGGACAGATCCTCGGCTTCCATGATCTCGCGCCGCTGGGCAAAGATCACCTTACGCTGGTCGTTCATCACGTCGTCGAACTTCAGCAACTGTTTGCGGATGTCGAAGTTGCGCCCTTCGACCTTCGCCTGCGCCCGTTCCAGCGACTTGTTCACCCATGGGTGAACGATCGCTTCGCCTTCCTGCATCCCGAGCGTCGACAGCACCTTGTCGAGCCGTTCCGAGCCGAAGATACGCATCAGGTCGTCTTCAAGCGACAGGAAGAAAGCCGAGCGCCCCGGATCCCCCTGCCGACCCGAGCGGCCCCGCAGCTGGTTGTCGATCCGGCGGCTTTCGTGGCGTTCGGTGGCCAGCACGAACAAACCGCCTGCGTCTTTGACAGCCTGTTCGTCCGCTTCGTGGGCCGCTTCGATCTCGGCGCGGACGGTTTCCTGATCCGCGTCGGGGTTGGCGGCAATCGCCTCCATCACCTTGAATTCGACGTTGCCGCCAAGTTTGATGTCGGTCCCGCGACCGGCCATGTTCGTCGCAATGGTCACCGCGCCCAGTTTGCCCGCATCGGCGACGATCTGCGCCTCCTGCTCGTGCTGGCGCGCGTTCAGGACGTTGTGCGGAATGCCCTCGGCGGTCAGAAGCTGGCTGAGAAATTCGGATTTCTCGATCGAGGTCGTGCCGACCAGTGTCGGCTGCCCCTTGGCATGGGCTTCTTTGATGGCTTTCACCACCCCGTCGAATTTCTCTTTCGCGGTGCGATAGACTTGATCATGATCGTCCTCGCGCGCGATGGGGCGGTTGGTGGGCACTTCGACCACGCCAAGACCGTAGATCTCGGCGAATTCTTCGGCTTCGGTCAGGGCGGTGCCGGTCATGCCGCCCAGCTTGTCATAGAGCCGGAAGTAGTTCTGGAAGGTGACGGAGGCGAGGGTGACGTTCTCCGGCTGGATCTTGCAGCCTTCTTTCGCCTCAATCGCCTGATGCAGCCCGTCGGAAAGGCGACGCCCTGCCATCATGCGGCCGGTGAATTCGTCGATCAACACCACTTCGCCGTCGCGAACGATGTAGTCCTTGTCCTTGGTGAACAGCTTGTGCGCGCGCAGCCCCTGATTGACGTGGTGCACGATAGTCGTGCTTTCGGGATCATAGAGCGATTGATCTTCGGGCAAGATACCGGCGGTGACCAGCCGTGTTTCAAGAAACTCGTTCCCCTCATCGGTGTAATTCACGTTGCGGGTCTTTTCGTCGAGCGTGAAGTGCTCGTCCTGAATCTCGGGGATCAGCCGGTCGATGGCCTGATAGAGTTCCGTGCGATCCTGTGCAGGGCCGGAGATGATGAGCGGCGTGCGCGCCTCATCCACGAGGATCGAGTCCACCTCATCGACGATGGCGAAGTTATGGCCGCGCTGGCTCATCTGCGACAGCTCGGACTTCATGTTGTCACGCAGGTAATCGAAACCCAGCTCATTGTTGGTCGCATAGGTAATATCGCAGCGATAGGCCGCGTGTTTCTCGGCGTCGGGCTGCTGCGGGTAGATCACGCCGGTGGTCAGGCCCAGCGCACCGTAAACCTGCGACATCCATTCCGCATCCCGTTTGGCAAGGTAGTCGTTCACCGTCACCACGTGCACGCCTTTGCCGGTCAGCGCGTTCAGATAGGCCGGAAAGGTCGCCACAAGGGTCTTGCCCTCACCGGTTTTCATTTCCGAGATATTACCCTGATGCAGGAAGATGCCGCCCATGAGTTGCACATCGAACGCGCGCAGGCCCAGTGCGCGGCGGGCGGCTTCGCGGCAGTTAGCGAAAGCCTCAGGCAGAAGCGCGTCAAGGCTCTCACCGCCCAGCGCCCGTTTCGCCAATTCCTCGGTCTTGTCCTTGATCTGGTCGTCGGTCAGCTTTTCGAACTCGGGCTCTAGCGCGTTGATCTTGTCGACCAAGGGCCACGTCGCCTTGATCTTGCGATCATTCGGCGTCCCAAAGATCTTCTTCGTAAGCGTTCCAAGACCGAGCATATTCTCTCCGCGCGCCATTTTCGGCGTCTCTGACATCAATGTGTGAGGAGGTTGGTTGTGCCTGTCCGGCGCGCCCAATAGATATAGGCCAAATCCGGCCCCCTCTGGACCTTATGGGGATGTAAGGGGCCGCCCTAAAGGTGTCAACGCTGCGCCCCATCGCAGCCAATCAAGGAACTGATTACATGCTGAAACGCACCAAATTTCTGGCCTCGGCCGCCGTCTTTGCCCTTGCAGCGGGGGCCGCCACTGCTGAAAGCCACGACGAGATGACCGCAGAAACGGTTGTCGCCTCGGTCAATGGGTCCGACATCACGTTGGGTCAACTGATCATGCTGCGCGCGCAGCTTCCGCCACAGTATCAGCAATTGCCCGACGAGGTCGTGTTCGACGGTCTGGTTGAGCAGCTGGTGAACCAGCAACTTCTGGCCGATACCCTGCAGGACGAACCCAAACGGGTCGAAATCGCGCTGACGAACGAGCGTCGCTCGCTCCGGGCGGGGGAAGTGGTCGCCACGCTGACCGAAACACCGGTGAGCGATGCCGATCTGCAGATGGCCTATGACGCGCGCTTCGACGGTATTGAGCCGGAAACTGAGTTCAACGCGGCGCACATCCTTGTCGAGACCGAGGAAGAAGCCACCGAGATCAAGGAATTGATCGACGGCGGCGCGGATTTCTCGGAAACCGCTGCGGAACGCTCCACTGGCCCATCCGGCCCCTCGGGCGGTGAGCTGGGCTGGTTCGGCCCCGGCATGATGGTCGCCCCCTTCGAGGAAGCGGTCAAGACGATGGAACCCGGTGAGATTGCCGGCCCGGTGGAAAGCCAGTTCGGCTGGCACGTGATCAAGCTGAACGAAACGCGTGAGTCCGAGCTGCCGACGCTGGAGTCCCTGCGCGATGAGCTGACCAACGAAATCCACCAGCTTGCGCTCAACGCCCGTCTGGAAGAGCTGGCGAACACGGCCGAGATCACGCTGCCCGAAGAGGGTGAGTTCGATGCGTCCGTAATCCAGAACATCGACCTTCTCGAGGACTGAAGATGACACGATCTCCGCTTGCGCCGGCGGCGTTTCCCGACCTGCCCGTCATCGAAGGGGTCCGGTTCGCCGCTGGTGCGGCGGGGATCAAATACGCGGACCGCACGGATGTGATGCTCGTCGAACTCGCGCAGGGCACGACCGTCGCCGGAGTGTTCACGAAGTCTTCGACCCGCTCGGCGGCCGTGCGCGATTGCCAGCGCAAGCTTGGCAACGATGCCCCGGAGGGGCGGGCCGCCATTCTGGTCAACTCGGGCAATTCCAACGCCTTTACCGGCGCGGCCGGCGACCAATCGGTCGCTGCGATCTGCGATGCCACAGCCGATGCGCTGTCCCTTGACCCCGGGCGTGTGTTCACCGCCTCGACCGGCGTGATCGGCGAGCGTCTGCCCCATGACCGGATCGTAGGCAAGCTGGCCGATCTGTCGCAAAACCTGACCGACGCCGGGCTTGAGGACGCGGCCCGCGCGATCATGACCACGGACACCTTCCCCAAGGGCGCTTGCGCCACGGTCGAAATCGATGGCACGCCGGTGAAGATCGCCGGGATCGCCAAAGGCTCAGGCATGATCGCGCCGGATATGGCGACGATGCTGGTCTATCTTTTCACCGACGCGAAGATGTCCCAACCCGCGTTGCAGGCGCTGTTGGCGACGCTGACGGATCAGACTTTCAACTGCATCACGGTGGACAGCGACACGTCGACCTCGGACAGCGTGATGATCGCCGCTACGGGCACCTCGGGGGTCGATGTCACTGATAGCGCAGGCTTCACGAAAGCGCTGCACGGCGTGATGCTCGACCTCGCCCATCAGGTGGTGCGCGACGGCGAAGGGGCCACGAAATTCGTCGAAGTGCGCGTAAGCGGTGCCGCAAGCGATGAAGAGGCCCGCACGGTCGGCCTGTCCATCGCCAATTCGCCGCTGGTCAAGACCGCCATCGCAGGCGAGGATCCCAACTGGGGGCGGATCGTCATGGCGGTCGGGAAATCCGGCGCGCAGGCGGACCGCGACCGGCTCACGATCCGGTTCGGCGATATCACCGTGGCCGAGAACGGCTGGGTCGCAGAGAGCTATTCGGAAGAGGCTGGTGCCGCCTACATGACGCAGCAAGAACTGCTGATTGCGGTGGACCTCGGGCTGGGGGGCGGCATGGCTTCGGTCTGGACCTGTGACCTCACCCACGGCTACATCACGATCAACGCGGACTACCGGTCGTGAAGACGGTCCTTGTTTCGGCGGTTGCGTTGATCGACGTGGACGGGCGGGTACTGCTTGCGCAACGTCCCGAAGGCAAGCCCATGGCCGGTTTGTGGGAGTTTCCCGGCGGCAAGGTCGAAGCGGGTGAGACGCCCGAAGCTGCGCTGATTCGTGAATTGCATGAAGAACTGGCCATCGACACCTGGCAATCCTGCCTTGCGCCCCTCACCTTCGCGAGCCATTCCTACGACAGCTTCCATCTGCTGATGCCGCTCTTCGCTTGTCGAAAATGGAACGGAACGCCAACCCCGCAGGAAGGCCAGACCCTCAAATGGGTGCGCGCGAACCAGTTGCGCGACTATCCGATGCCGCCTGCGGACGTGCCGTTAATCCCTATTTTGCGCGATTGGCTCTAAAGCATAGCCCTGCGAGCAGGTACAGTTGGCATTTAGGGCTGGCTCGGGCTTCGCCTACTACATTTTGCGTGACTTAACACCATCTGGCCTAATACATTCGGTGTTATGGACGAAAGTGAGGGTCACTTGATGCTTAGAACGATCTCCGTCGGTACCACCATTCTGATACAGGGGCTGTTTGTCCGGACGTTGGCGAACGGCAAAATTGTCGTCGCGGTCGGCACGCGGGAATATCAAGGCACGCCCGTTTCGCGGCCGAGCTGAACGGAAAAGGGGCGCTATCGAAGCGCCCCTTTCGTTAATCTTGCTGCGAGGTCGTCAGAGCGTGCGCTCAACCTCTTCGCGTTCGAAAATCTCAATGACATCGTCAGCGCGAATGTCTTCGTAGTTCTCGAAGGCCATGCCGCATTCCTGACCCGACTGCACCTCGGCCACTTCGTCCTTGAAGCGCTTCAGTGTCTTCAGCGTGCCTTCGTGGATCACCACATCGTCGCGCAGCAGGCGGACGCCGGCAGAACGACGGGCAACACCTTCGGTGACCAGACAACCGGCGATCTTGCCGACATTGGACACCTTGAAGACCTCGAGAATCTTGGCGTAGCCGATGAACTTCTCGCGCACTTCGGCGGACAACAGACCCGATGCCGCCGCTTTTACGTCATCCACGAGGTCGTAGATGATTGAATAATAGCGGATCTCGACGCCTTTCTGGTTCGCACTGGCGCGCGCTGACGCATTGGCGCGGACGTTAAACCCGATCACGGGCGCGCCCGAGGCTTCGGCAAGACCGATGTCGCTTTCGGTAATGGCACCGACGCCCGAGTGCAGCACGCGCACGCGCACTTCATCGTTGCCGATCTTCTCCATCGCCTGAACGATCGCTTCGGCCGAGCCCTGCACGTCCGCCTTCACGACGATCGGCAACTCGGAGACGCTTTCGCTGGCCTTGGCGTTTGCCATCAGCTGATCAAGCGTGACAGCAGCACCCGCCGCTGCGCGTTTCTCCTTGGCGGCATTGGCACGGTATTCTGCGATTTCACGGGCCTGCGCTTCGGTTTCCGTCACGTTGAGGACGTCACCCGCTTCGGGCGTGCCGTTCAGGCCAAGCACCTCGACCGGGACCGACGGACCGGCCTCTTTCACGCGTTCGCCCTTGCTGTTGATCAAAGCGCGGACTTTACCCCACTGTTCGCCGACAACGAAGATGTTGCCCTGCTTCAGTGTGCCGTTCTCGACCAGAACGGTCGCGACGGGGCCGCGGCCCACATCCAGCTGTGCTTCGATCACAGCACCCTGAGCGGCGCGGTCGGGATTGGCCTTGAGTTCGAGGATTTCCGCCTGCAACGCGATGGCTTCCAGAAGGTTGTCGAGACCCTGACCGGACACTGCGGACACTTCAACGTCCTGCACGTCACCGGACATCTTCTCGACGATGACTTCATGCTGCAACAGATCGGTGCGCACCTTGTCGGGGTTGGCCGCCGGCTTGTCGATCTTGTTGATCGCGACGATCATCGGAACGCCTGCGGCTTTCGCGTGATTGATCGCTTCCACGGTCTGCGGCATCACGGCGTCATCCGCCGCCACCACCAGAACCACGATGTCCGTCACCTGCGCCCCGCGAGACCGCATTGAGGTAAAGGCCGCGTGACCGGGCGTGTCGAGGAAGGTCAGGACTGCGCCGCCTTCGGTCGCCACCTGATAGGCCCCGATGTGCTGGGTGATCCCGCCGGCTTCGCCCTCGGTCACCTTGGCGCTGCGGATTGCGTCCAGCAGCGAGGTTTTCCCGTGGTCGACGTGCCCCATGATCGTAATGACCGGAGGGCGCGGCTTGAGGTCTTGGGGCTTGTCCTCTTCAACCTTGATGACATCTTCGACGTCGGCGTCCGAGACGCGCACGACGTTGTGGCCGAACTCATCAATGATGAGTTCCGCGGTATCGGCGTCGATCGTCTGGTTCTGCGTCGCCATGATGCCGTTGGTCATCAGCGCCTTGACCACGTCAGACACTTTTTCGGACATGCGGTTCGCCAGCTCCGAGACCATGATCGCTTCGGGCAGTTGCACGTCGCGGATCACCTTTTCGCGTTCCACCGTCTGGCCCATGGCCTTCTTGCGGGCGCGGTCCTGCTGGCGCTTCATCTGAGCCATGGACCGTTGCCGCCCGCCTTCGCCGCCGCGCAGCGCCTGGTTCAGCGTCAGCTTGCCGGATCGGCGGGTGTCGCCACCCTTGCCGCGGGTGTTGCGCTGGTCGCGGTCGTCTTTCTTGCGCGGGGTCGCAGCCGGAGCACCGCCGGCAGGCGGTGTGCGCCGCTGGGCCGGGGCGAGCTCGGGGTCCACCGCCGCAGGGGCAGCCGCAGCCTGAGCGGCCGCTTCGGCTTCGCGCTTCTTGCGCTCTTCCTCGTCCTGCTTGGCTTTGACGGCTTCTTCCCGCGCCTTCTCTTCACGCTCTTTCGCTTCGAGCTCCGCGCGACGACGCTCACGCTCTTCGGCGCGGGCCTTCTCTTCGGCGGCACGCTTGGCGGCGTCTTCCGCTTCGCGTGCTTTCGCAGCTTTCAGCGCCTTCATCCGGCGGGCCATCTCCGCATCGGAAATCCCGGCCGGACGCTTGGACGGATCCCCGCCCACAGGCGTCGACTTGCCCGAGGCCGCAGGTTTCGCCGCACCCGGTTTGGGCACGACAACGCGTTTGCGCTTCGTCTCAACGACCACGTTTTTCGTCCGCCCGTGGCTAAAGCTCTGCTTCACGCTTCCGGGTCGGGAAATGCCAAGTGGTTTCTTGCCGTCTGAATCGCTCATGTAGCTTCTTTATCCTCTCGGGCGGTGCCTTCACCGCCGCCTATCTCGCGCAAGCCTTTCAGCTTTGTCGCTTCCTCTACAACACGGTCACTGAGACCACCAGAGGCCAGCGCCCCATGTATCACAGTTTGCCGCCCGAATGCCAAACCCAATTCCTGGGCCGTGAGGCATCCAAAATAACGCGCCCCTTCGGGCGTCCACAGCTTGGTTTTGCCGCGCTCCGACCCGTCGGAGGCCTGCAGCAGGGCCCGCACACGTTCGCCGCCCCCAAGCCAACCCTTGACCTTTTCGAAGCCGGCCACGGCCAGCCCGGCCTTTCGAGCTAAGGCAATCAGATCGACGACGCGGCGCGCCATCTGGCGCTCAACCTCGTGTGCCAGACCCTCGGGCACCGTCACCGGGGCCTTCGCGGACTTGGAAAACTGGCCCCGCGTGGCCTTTTCCAGCACCGCGCGATCCGCCGTGACCCACATGCCGCGCCCGGGCAGCTTTTCCAGCACGTCCGGGACGACGCTGTTGTCGGGGCCGACGACGAACCGGATCAGCCCCGCTTTCGGTGCGACCTCACCGGTGACGATGCACCGGCGTTCTGAGACATCACGGTCTTTGGTACGGCCACCCCGTCCCATGCTGCGAACCCGGAGGCCTGCGATCAGGCCTCCTGCTCCTCTTCGACGTCTGCATCGTCGTCTTCATCGGACGACAAGAGTTCATCGGGGTCGACCCAACCCAGCATGACGCGCGCTGTCATGATCATGTCCTGCGCCTCCTCAAGGGTTATGTCGAACGGCTCGAGCGAGCCATCATCTTTGGACCGTTCCCCGTCAACGACCGTCCAGCCGCCTGCGAGTTCCCAATCCGCACAAGTTGCGAAATCTTCCAGCGTCTTCACGCCATCCTTCGCCAGTGCCTCAATCATTTGGGGTGTCAGACCCTCGAATGCAAGAAGGCTGTCCTCAACACCCAGTTCGCGGGCGTTCTCAAGGGCCTTGGCGTTCTGCGCGTCGATCACATCACGGGCACGGGCCTGAAGCTCACCCGCGGTGGCTTCGTCCACACCGTCGATGACCAGAAGCTCATCCACTTCGACGTAGGCGACTTCTTCCAGCGTGGTGAAGCCTTCGGACACCAGAAGCTGGGCGAAGAATTCGTCGAGATCTAGCGTTTCCATGAACAGCTTTGTGCGCACTTCGAACTCGGCCTGACGGCGCTTGGATTCCTCTTCCTCGGTCAGGATGTCGATATCAAGGCCGGTCAGTTGCGACGCCAAACGCACGTTCTGACCGCGGCGACCGATGGCAAGCGACAGCTGCTCTTCGGGCACGACCACCTCGATGCGCTCCGCATCCTCGTCAAAGACAACCTTGGAGACTTCCGCAGGCTGCAGGGCGTTCACAAGGAACGTCGGCATGTCCTCGTTCCAGGGGATGATGTCGATCTTCTCGCCCTGAAGCTCGTTCACGACGGCCTGCACGCGGCTGCCGCGCATACCGACACAGGCGCCGACGGGGTCAATGGAGTTGTCGTAAGAGATAACAGCGATTTTCGCGCGCGATCCGGGGTCGCGGGCCACGGCCTTGATCTCGATGATGCCTTCGTAAATCTCGGGCACTTCCATCTTGAACAGCTCGGCCATGAACTGCGGGTCCGTGCGGCTGAGGAAAATCTGCGGGCCGCGCTGTTCGCGGCGCACGTCCTTGATGTAGCAGCGGATGCGGTCGTTGGGGCGATAGCTTTCGCGGCCGATCTTTTCGTTGCGACGCAGGATCGCTTCGCCGGTGCCCACGTCGACGATGACGTTGCCGTATTCCTCGCGCTTGACCTGCGCGTTGATGATGGTGCCGGCGCGGTCCTTGAAATCTTCGTATTGCTTGTCGCGCTCGGCCTCGCGGACCTTTTGCAGGATCACTTGCTTGGCCGACTGGGCTGCGATGCGGCCCATCTCGACGGGGGGCACGATCTCTTCGAAGGTATCGCCCACTTGCGGCTTGCCGGCGAACTCGGTCACCTCTTCGCCGTCACGCATCCAGACCGAACCCGGTTTCGGCTGCTCGAAGTAGTCCTCGGCCTGATCGGCGGTGAATTCGGCCTGATAGTTCTCGAGCTCTTCCTCTTCCACCACGGTGCGCACGCGGGTGAAGGTCGCGCGGCCGGTCTTGCGGTCGATGTGGACGCGGATGTCCATCTCGGAGCCGTAGCGCGACTTTGCCGCCCGGGCGAGACTTTCTTCCATCGCTTCGATGACCAGACCGGGGTCGATCATCTTCTCGCGGGCGACAGCCTCGGCGGTTTGCAACAGTTCAAGCTGGTTGGCAGAGGTAATCGCCATCAGTTCTTCTCCTCATTTGAGCCGTCCAACACGGTCTCAACTACGTCAAATTGTTTCTCGTCGATCTCGCCCGCATCCTTGCGGTCGCGCAGAACGTCGCGGATCAGCTCATCGGTGAGGACAAGTTTCGCGTCGGTCAGCCAGTCGAACTGCAAGCCGATGGTCACGGGCGCGCCCTTTTCCTCGATCTCGATCAGCACTTCGCTGCCTTCGGTGCCCTGCAAGATCCCCTTGAACCGGCGGCGGCCGTCGATCAGCTCTTCGGTTTCGAGTTTGGCTTCATAGCCGTCCCACTGGTCAAAATCCTTCAACCGCGTCAGGGGCCGGTCGATCCCGGGGGACGACACCTCAAGCGTGTAGTTGTCGACGATGGGGTCTTCCACATCCAGAAGCGCCGACAGGGCTGTGCTCAGCTCGCCGCATTCGTCGATCTCGATCGTGCCGTCGGGCTTCTGCGCCATGATCTGCAGGATGGATTCCTTGCCGGTCATCAGGCGGACGCGCACGACTTCGAAACCCATATCCTCAACGGTGGGGGTGATGATCTCGGCGATGCGGCGATCCATGGCCGCGCGGGCAATCAGGTCAGACATAGCAACTTTCTTCTCGCTCTGAAGCGGGCACAAAAAAACGGGCGCGCGGCCCGTTGAAATTTCCGGTGGGCTTCGGTTGTGGAGGCCGAAGCGCCGCTGTTGAGCACGATATACGGATGAATGGGTGAGTCTGCAAGGGTTGGTTTGCCCAGGCGCTGCCGGTCTTGGCATGCCCTTGCCGATTGGCGGCACAGAATGGCCGTAATTGCAGGCTGCCCCTGCTTCGCATTCAAGTGACTGCAAAACAGGATCGGAGGACATTATGACATTTGCAATCGGAGCAGTCGCATTCCTATGCGGCGTGGCAGCGATGTATATCGTGGTCAAGCGCACCCTAGAAAAACGCGCAACGGATGCGGAGTAAGACGCTCGTATGAAACCAAAAAGCCCCGTCGTGATGACGGGGCTTTCGGTTTTCTGAACGGTAGGGCGGCTTACGCCACCGACCAGCGTTCGGCCATACGGGCGTTGTCCATCTGCCAGCCGTTGCCGATGGTGTCGGGCGTCTGGATCCGGTTGTTGACCGCCTGCACGAAGTTCGAGAACATCGGCAGAAGAATGCCGCCATCGTCGCGCAGGATCTGCTGCATCTCGTAATATTGCTCACGCCGCTTGTCGGTGTCCAACTCGGTGCGGGCCGAGACCAGAAGCTCCTGGAAGCGGGCCGAATCCTCGCTGCCCCACTGGCTGTCGTTCCACGGCACACCTTCTTCGTAGGCGATCGAGAACATCCAGTCTTCGGTCGGACGGCCGGACCAATAGGCCGCACTGAGCGGCTTGCTAAGCCAGACGTTGGACCAATACCCGTCCGCCGGTTCCTGAATGACGTTGAGCTTGATGCCCGCCGCCGAGGCCGACGCCTGGAAGAGTTGGGCTGCATCGACTGCGCCTTCGAAGGCGGCGTCCGACGCGCTCAGGTCCAGCTCGATGCTGTCGTAACCGGCTTCCTTGAGGTAGAACTTCGCCTTGTCCGGATCGTATTCGAGCTGCTCCATCTCGGCGTTGAAATACTGGTTTGCAGGCCCGATGGGGGAATCGTTGCCGACGCGACCGTGACCCAGCAGGATTTTGTCGACCATCTCCTGCCGGTTCAGACCGTATTTCAGCGCCCGACGCAGGTTCACGTCATTGTAGGGCGGCACGTCGGTCAGGATCGGGAAGGTGTAGTGCTCGTTGCCGGTCACTTCCTGAATGCGGACGTTCGGATTGGCCTTCAACAGGTTCTCGGTCTTGAAGTCGACGCGGTTGATGGCGTCAACCTGCCCGGTCAGCAGCGCGTTCATCCGCGCCGTGTTGTCGTTGATCGCGATATACTCGATCTCGTCAAAGAACCCGGCGCTGTCGCCCTTGTAGTGATCGGCATAGCGGGTCGCGGTCATGCGCACGCCCGGATCGAACGAGGTGACCTGATACAGGCCCGTGCCGATGCCTTGGGAAATCGCCTCCTCAATCTGGCCGGCGGGGAACATCAGGATGTGATAATCCGCCATGAGATAGGGCAGATCCGCGTTCCCGGCGGCAAGGACAAGCTCGACCTGATGCTCACCCAGCTTGTTCATCTCGACGATATTCTCGACAATCGGCTTGGCGGCCGACTTGGACTCTTCGCCCAGGTGCATCTGCAGCGACGCAATCACGTCATCGGCGCCGAAGGATTTGCCGTTGTGGAAGGTCACGCCCTTGCGCAGGTTGAACGTCCAGGTCTTGGCGTCCGGCGTGGCTTCCCAGCTTTCGGCCAGCTCGCCCTTGAGGCTGCCATCGGCGGCAATCTCGGTCAGGCTGTCGAACACCGCGCCCTGCGCGGAGGAGATCATGAAGATATCGGAGTGTGTCCGGCTGTCCCAACTGTCGGATGTGTTCGCGCCCGACAGGCCCGCGGTGAATTTGCCGCCGCGCGTTTGCGCCCGAAGCGGCAAACCTGTCGCCGCAAGCACACCTGCGGCCATCCCGGTTTGCAGCAACCCTCGTCTGCTGATTCCATACATAGTGTCATCTCCCTAGGTTTGGTTGTTTTTATCGTATTCCGGACGGCGCGCTACATCTTGTCAACGGCCGCGTCGCCAAGGTTGTCCACGCCCCGCTCGGCCAGCAGGTCCGTCAGCCAATCGGGGTCCATTTCCGGCACCGAGCTGAGCAGCAGGTCGGTGTAGGGGTGGTGGGGCGGCGTGAACATGTCCGTTTTCGGCCCATGCTCTACCACGCGCCCGTCCTTCATGACCACGACTTCATCCGCAATTGATTTCACGGTGGCGAGATCGTGCGTGATGAACATATAGGACAGCCCCAGCTTGTCCTGCAAATCCGCAAGCAGCCGCAGGATGCCTTCGGCCACCAGTTGATCAAGGGCCGACGTCACCTCGTCACAGATAATGAACTTCGGATCAGCGGCGAGCGCCCTTGCGATCCCGACGCGTTGTTTCTGGCCGCCGGAGAGCTCGGACGGGTAGCGGTGGTAATATTGCGCGGGCTCCAACTCGATCTGGTCGAGAAGTTCATGCACCCGTTCGCGTCGTTTCGCGCCACGCAGGCCGCCGTAGAACCGCACGGGCCGCCCGATAATCTCGCCGATCGTCTTGCGCGGGTTCAGCGCGGTGTCCGCCATCTGGTAGATCATCTGCGCCTGCCGCAGCTGGTCCTTCGTGCGCTTACGGTAGTCGGCGGGCAGAACCTCTCCGTCGAACAGGATCTCGCCCTGTCGCGGGGGCAGCAAGCCGGTGATGCAGCGCGCGGTCGTGGACTTGCCCGAACCGGATTCCCCCACCACCGCGACCGTGCGGCCCGCGTGGATGTCGAAGCTCACGTTGTGCAGGACATCGGTTGACCCATAGGCGGCGGTGACGTTGCGCACGGAGACGACCGGCACCGCATCCGCCGGCGCAGGCGGTTTCTCGGGGCGTTGGAATTCGCGCACGGCCCACAGCGATTTGGTGTAATCCTCTTTCGGGTGCGACAGCATCTCGCGGGTCTCGGCTTCCTCCACCTCATCCCCGCGCAGCAGCACCTTGATGCGATCGGCCATCTGCGCCACCACGGCCAGATCGTGGGTGATGTAGATCGCGGCGGTGTCGAATTCGTCGACGATGTTGCGGATCGAGGCGAGCACCTCGATCTGCGTTGTTACGTCCAACGCGGTCGTGGGTTCGTCGAAGATGATCAGATCGGGGCGGCAGGACATGGCCATCGCCGTCATGGCCCGCTGCAACTGACCGCCGGACACCTGATGCGGATAGCGAAAACCGATCTCGTCAGGGTTTGGCAGCCGCAGCTTGCGATACAGTTCGATCCCGTCCTCAACGCTGGTGCTGCGTTTGGCCACACCGTGCTGCACCGGAGCTTCGGTATGCTGGTCGATGATCTTGTGCGCGGGGTTGAAGGACGCCGCAGCCGATTGCGCGACATAGGCGATGCGCTTGCCCAGCAGGTCCCGTTTGACGCGGGCGGAGGCGGTGACAAGGTCGATGCCGTCGAATTCAACCGATCCGCCGGAAATGCGCACGCCGTCGCGGGTATAGCCCATGGCGGCCAGCCCGATGGTCGATTTCCCGGCGCCGGACTCCCCGATCAGGCCCAGCACCTCACCGCGTTTGAGGTCCAGATCGACACCGTTGATGATCGGCGTCCAGGTCTCGTCCGAGCGGCCTTCGATCCTCAGATCCCGGATTTTGAGAAGATCGCTCATTCCTTCAACCCCGATGATTTGTGCAGCATCCAGTCGACCACGAAGTTCACCGCCACTGTGAGCAAGGCAATCGCACCGGCCGCCAACAGCGGCGTGATCGCGGCGGTCGGCGCGAAGGCTGCGAAGTTGATGAAGGGCGCAAGGTCGCGCACCATCGTGCCCCAATCCGCCAGCGGAGGCTGGATGCCCACACCAAGGAACGATAGCGACGAGATGGTCAGGAACACGAAGCAGAACCGCAAACCGAATTCGGCCAGCAAGGGCGCCATGGCGTTGGGCAGGATTTCCTTGAACACCAGATAACCCAACCCCTCACCGCGCAGCTTCGCGGCTTCGATATAATCCATCACCACGATATTAAGCCCCACCGCGCGGGCCAGACGGAACACCCGTGTGCTGTCGATCAGCGCGATGATCAGAACCATGAAGACGGTCAAAGGCACCCCGAGGCGCGCGGCCCAGACACTGGCGATGGTCATCAACAACAGCGCGAAGATCAGCGACGGGATCGCCATCAGCACGTCGACGCCCCGCGACAACAGCTCATCCAGCCAACCCTGAATGGTCGCGGCGAGAAACCCCAGCGACCCGCCGATGACAAAGGCCAGACAGGTGGTGATGAAGGCGATGCCCACCGTGTTCTGCGCGCCGTAGATCAGACGGCTGAGAATGTCGCGCCCGATTTGGTCGGTCCCCAGCGGAAAGGCGGGATCGCCGCCCAGCGCCGGATCACCGCCCGCCATGATGTTCGCCGTCCCGAACACCTCGGCCTGGCCGTGCGGGGCGATGGCGCCCGCGAAGATGGCGACAAAGGCGTAGATGAGGATGACAAGGATACCAAAACTGGCCGTCAGTGGCATGGTGCGGAAGAGCTTCTTGCTGCCCGCGGTGCCGATGCTGCGCCCCAGAAGCCGGAAAAGAAACGCGGCAATCGCGGCGATCAGAAAGCCGTGGATCGCCCAGCGAAAGAACATCACGCCCGCATTCGGCACGCCAACGTCGGTCACCGTCGGTTGAAGATAATACCAGACGGCGAAGATCAGCAGCGCCGCCGCCAGAACATAGCCGAACGCGGCCCCGTACGGCATATCGCGGAACTTCGGCGCATTGCCGGTCACGGTTTGCCCGACCCTTCGAAACACGAAGGCCGCACCGAACAGCAAAACAAGAATGATCGCCAACCACGACAGGGCGTTGAACTCAAAAAGACCGCTCATTTCGGGTGCCTCAGTCGGGGGTTGGAGATGATCGAGAGGATGTCGGCCGTGAGGTTGAGCAGGATATAGGCCGCGGCGAAGATCAGGCAGCAGGCCTGCACCACTGGGATGTCGCGGATCTTGACCGAGTCGACGAAAAGCTGACCGATGCCGGGATAGACGAAGACCACTTCAACCACGACGACCCCGGTGATGAGATAGGCGAGGTTGAGGGCAATTACGTTGATGATCGGCGCCAGCGCGTTGGGCAGCGCGTGTTTCACGATTACTCGCATCGGCGACAGCCCCTTGAGGCGCGCCATCTCGATATAGGGAGAGGCCAGCAGATTGATGATCGCCGCCCGCGTCATCCGCATCATGTGCGCCGTCACCACAAGCGTCAACGTCAGCGCCGGCAACATGGATTTCTGCAACCGCTCGGAAAAGGCCATGCCTTCATAGATGTTCGACAAGCTCGGGAAGACGGGGTTGAGGACCGCAAGGAACAGGATCAGCACATAGGCCATGAAGAATTCAGGGCTGGAGATCGAGCTGAGCGTGAACAGGTTCGCGGCCTTGTCGAAGGCGGTGTTGCGGTAAAGCGCGGCCAGAACACCCAGAAACACCGCCACAGGCACCGCGATACAGGCGGTCACGGCCGCCAGAAACAGGGTGTTGGACAGGCGCGGCGCGATCTGTTCGGCCACCGTCACAGACCCCGCGCCGCCCATGGCCTTGGCGAAGTTCAATTGTGCGAAACTCGTCCCCAGATCCAGCGTCAGCATGCCGCGCAGCCAGTCGAGATAGCGGGCCACCAGCGGCTGATCAAGCCCGAGGTCGCGGCGGATCTGCGCCACGGATTCCGGGGTCGCCCCTTGACCCAGAATAGCCTCGGCAAAGTCACCGGGCAGCAGGTTCACTGCAACAAAGATAACAATCGAGACGATGAACAAAGTGATGAGGCCAAGCCCCAAACGTTGAAGAATAATCTTCAGGATAGATGACAAGTTAAACGTCTCCCGGGTGATTTCGCTTAGGGTAACGAATGCGTCGCATCTGGCAAGCAGTTAGTTTTGGGCGGATTTTTGCGCTGCGATACCGTCCATCGTGCGGACAAGTTCCGCCGTGATGCCCGGCTCGGACAGGGCATGGCCCGCCTTGGCGACGAAGGAAATTCGCGCCGCCGGCCAGCTCTGTGCCAGCGTATAGGCGGACAGGGGCGGGCAAATCATATCGAAGCGCCCCTGCACGATAACGCCGGGAATATGGCCGATTCGATCCATGTTCGACAGGATCTGCTGATCCTCGTCCAGAAAACAGCCGTTGCTGAAATAGTGGTTCTCGAGCCGGGCAAAGGCGCGGGCATAGTCCGACGGGCCGGACCCGCCGATGCCGTTCGTCTCGATCGAGGCAAGGCCGTTTTCCCAAGCCGTCCAGGCGCGGGCATAGCGCGCTTCCTCTGCCAGATCGCCCGAGAACAGGCGGCGATGATAGGCGGCGATCATGTCGTGCCGTTCGTCCACGGGGATCAGGTCTTCGAACTGTTTCCAGTTTTCCGGCCAGAACACGCCCGCCCCGCCCTGATAGAACCAGTCCAGCTCACGTTTGGTGCTCAGGAACACGCCGCGCAGGATCAGATAGGCGACGTGATCGGGGTGCGCCTGCGCATAGATCAGCGCCAGCGTCGCCCCCCAACTTCCGCCGAACACCAGCCAGCGGTCCAGCCCCAACGTCTCGCGGATACGCTCGATATCCGCCACCAGATGCCATGTCGTGTTGTCCTCGACCCGGGCATGGGGGCGCGAACGGCCGCAGCCGCGTTGATCGAACAGGATGATGCGATAGCGCGCGGGGTCGAAATACCGCCGCATCATCGGGCTGCACCCGCCGCCCGGGCCGCCATGGAACACGACGACGGGCAAGCCATCGGGGTTGCCGCTTTGCTCGACATAAAGGATATGACCGTCGCCCACGTCCAGCATACGCTGGTCAAAGGGTTCGATCGGGGGGTAGAGATACGTGCCCGCGCTTTTTTGTCCTGAGACCTTGTCCATGATCGTCCTATATAGCGCAGGGCAAAGGATGCCCAGAACCCCCGTAGGAGAGATTATGCCCACGACCGCCAGCACCGTCGACCCCGCAGAAATCGCCAAGTTCGAGGCGATGGCCGCGGAATGGTGGGACCTTGAGGGAGAATTCAAACCGTTGCACATGCTGAACCCCACGCGGCTGGACTATATCACCGGCCAAATCGCAGCGGAGTTTGACAGGGACTTGTCCGCCGACGCGCCCTTTGCCGATTTGCGCATCCTCGACATCGGGTGCGGCGGGGGCCTGCTGTGTGAACCCATGGCCCGTCTGGGTGCCGATGTCGTGGGTGCGGATGCGGCGGCGGGGAATATTCCGGTGGCACAGATTCACGCCGAGCAATCCGGCCTGCAAATCGATTATCGCCACACCACGGCGGAAGCCATGGCTGCAGATGGCGAGCAGTTCGACGTGGTGCTGAACATGGAGGTGGTGGAGCATGTCGCCGATCCTTTGTCCTACCTCACCGCGTGCCGCACGCTTCTGAGGCCCGGCGGCCTGCACATCTGCTCCACCATCAACCGCAACCCGAAGAGCTTCGCCATGGCGATTGTCGGGGCGGAATATGTGATGCGCTGGCTTCCCAAGGGCACCCATGAATGGGACAAGTTCATCACCCCGGACGAGCTTTTCGCACTGCTGGAACGCGCGGGCCTGACCCCGGTGGACCGCAAGGGCTTCAAGTTCGATTTTCTGGGATGGAGCTGGTCGATCTCGGACAATGATCTGTCGGTGAACTACGTCACAACGTCCGTGAAGCCGTCCTAGTATCCGTCGCGGACCACGCCGTAGATCGTTTCCGCATGGTCAAACCCCATGCGTCGATAGAGCCGCCCTGCGTCACTGTCCGCCTCGGCCACGATGACGACCGTGGCATCGGGCGCACGTTGCAGGGCCCAGAGGGCGGCATGACGCAACAGCGCGCTGCAAATGCCCCGTCTGCGATGGCTCGCCCGGGTTTCGACCGCTTGATAGCGCGCAATTCCGGCGTCGTGGAACATGCCCATCTGCGCGACAATCCGGTCACCGTCAAGGGCGCCAAACCACGCGCCCAGCCCTTTGGCGATCTGGTCGCGCCGCCCGGCGTTCCGCCGCGCAAGATAGGGGGCGTGGCTCACCGGATCGCGCCCCTCTTCCTGCCCGATCTCGGCCTGTAACGCCTCGGCTTTGCGCCAGTCCTCCTCGCTCACGACCGGGCGCAGGGTGATGCCCTTTGGCACTGGCGCGTCGCGCAGGGGGCCTTGCAGGGTCATCGTGTCGAAGCCTTCCAGCGGCGCACCCAAAGCGTCGCGCCCGCGCAGCGAGGTCGGATCAAGGCCGGGAATATCC
This sequence comes from Thalassorhabdomicrobium marinisediminis, assembly GCF_003072065.1. Classification (GTDB taxonomy): domain Bacteria; phylum Pseudomonadota; class Alphaproteobacteria; order Rhodobacterales; family Rhodobacteraceae; genus Octadecabacter; species Octadecabacter marinisediminis. The sequence goes on along the minus strand of NZ_QCYG01000002.1, from coordinate 208,565 downwards.
CAGACGATCGCCCGATGGGACGCCTGCGGAAAATGCCGTTCGAACAGGGCGATTGCCTCGGCCCCGTTGCGGTCGGTATCGGACAGGATGATCTGGTTGCCCATCCAGAAGTCCGGCTCGCTCGGGGTGGCTTGCACAAGATAGCCGTCCTGCTGCGTCAGGTGGGAAATCCCCGACAAGGTCAACAGCTCACTGCGCATGGCAAGGCTGCGCAGCATCAGTCCGCCTCGCCCAGATTGATCCGCATCTCGCGCAGCACCGGCAGGATGGTGCGCACCCGGTCCGCACCGGCCTTGTCCACCGCCGTCGCGATGATCGGAGAGATCGCGGCCATGGCGGCGTCGCGGGCGGATTTCCCGGTGGGGCTGATGGTCACGAGCTTGCGCCGCGCGTCATCCCAATCAGGGCGCACATGGATATAGCCCGAAATCTCCAGCTTCCGGAGCGTGTTCGTCATCGCCCCACGCGTCAGATGAAAGGTCTGCGCGAGCTGCGCAGGCGTCTTCTCTTCCGCAGTGCGCGCAAGGTGATTGAGCACGGAAAAATGCGAAAGCTCCATGCCGCGCGGCAGCGCTTTGGCCACCAGATTGCGGGCCAGTTGATCTACGGTCAGGATTTCACTGAACAGGGCGACCGCAAGGCTGTCAGTTTGTTTGGCGTTCACGTCGGGCTGTCTAATTCTCTGTCGGGTCCGCGCAGGGGTGCGTCGGCGCGACAGTGCCACGTTCGGGCGGTCAAGATCAACGCGCGTTCCGCCCCACGGGCCGCCCTAGCCGTTCAACAGGGCGTCCAGCTTGCCGTCACGCTCAAGCGCCTGCAATTCGGCATTGCCACCGATGTGCTTTCCGTCGATGAAAATCTGCGGCACCGTGCGCCCGCCGTTGGCCCGCTGGGTCATTTCCGCGCGGCGGGACGGATCCGCCATGACGTCGACGTCGGAGTAGCTGACGCCTTTGGAGTCGAGCAACCGCTTGGTTGCCTGACAGAAGCCGCAGATCGGTGTGGTGTAAAGTTCGACGGTGGCCATGGATATCTCCTGTGCTGTTTCCCCTTATCTAGGTCTCCTTCCCCACCCGGGCCAGTGCGAGCACGCAGACATCCGCCGCACCGGCGGCAAAACACGCCTCGGTCGCGGCGGCAAAGGTCGCGCCGGAGGTCATGACATCGTCCACCAGAAGCACCCTGCGCCCCGCAAGGTCCGCGCCGTGACGGGGGTGCGGGACGATGGCACCGCTGAGCGTCGCGAACCGTTGCTCAAGGCTGTGCCCGTCCAGCGGCAGGGTCGGTCTGGGGCGGATCAAGGCATTCGGGCTGCAATCCCGCGCCGCTGCCTGCGCCGTCGCCTGCGCCAGGAGCGCCGCCTGATTGTAGCGCCGTTTGAGCAGACGCATCCGGTGCAGGGGGATCGGTACGAACAGCGTATCTTCCGCGATCACGGCGCGCGCGGCCCGCGCGAGCCACGGCCCCGCCGAGCGGGCCAGCTCGGTCCGGTCCGCATGTTTCAGCCCCAGCATGAACCGGCGTCCCAGATCGCCGTAGCGCATGACCGCGCGACCTTTGGACCATGGCCGCGCGATCTTCATACAATCGTCGCAGATCACCCCTTCGTCCGGTGCGCCCACCCCGGGCAGGGGCGCGCCACAGGTGTCGCAACACAGGCCTTCGATAAACGGCGTCTCGGCCCAGCAAGCGCCGCACAGGGCGAAATCCACATCTGTTCGGGCATCGCACAGGACGCATTGCGGCGGATAGAGCAGCTTGATGAGGCTTTGCATTGCTGTCGTGTTCTCCTACATGGCAGGCATGACAACGCCGCCCCGCCTGACCGACCGAACCGCCCTGACCCGCAACCGCGCCCGCGCCGACGCCATGTTTCTGCAGGCTGCCGCCGCTGATGATGTTCAGGAAAGACTGGAAGAGGTTAACAGAACCTTTACGGCCCCCGCCGTGGTCACCGGATTCCCCGAAGTCTGGCGCGAATGGATGCCCAGCGCGACCGTCGTGGAGGACGCCGAAACGCTCGCGCTGGAACCGGGGGCCCATGATCTGGTGATCCACGCCCTGTCCCTGCATTGGTCCGACGATCCGATCGGGCAGCTTGTTCAGTGCCGCCATGCGCTCAGGCCCGACGGGATGTTCGTCGCCACGCTCTTCGCCGGACAGACGTTGCATGAATTGCGCGCGGTTCTGGCCGAGGCGGAAGTCGCGCAGACCGGCGGCCTGTCGCCGCGCATCCTGCCCATGGGTGAGGTGCGCGATCTGGGCGGCCTGTTGCAACGGGCGGGCTTTGCGCTGCCGGTGGCGGACATCACGCCGCTCACGGTGTCATACGACAGCCCGATCCACCTGCTGCGGGATCTGCGCGCGATGGGCGAAGGCAACGCCATGGCGCAGCGCCAAAAGAGCCTGACGCGCCGGACGATCTTCGCCCAGATGATGGCCCGCTATACCGAATCCTTTGCGCTGGAAGACGGCCGCGTGCCCGCCACGTTCGAGATTGCGACCCTGACCGGCTGGGCTCCGGCGGACAGCCAGCCAAAGCCCCTGCGCCCGGGATCTGCGACACATCGTCTTGCGGACGCGCTGGGCACGAAAGAGACGCCTTTGGACAGGTCCAAAGATTGACCCACCTCGTAGAACCTATATTCGAGAGTGTCACCAACCCCGTGAAGGCTGAACAGATGCAAGTTCCAAAGGATCACCCCGCCATCAAACCCGCCAAGGTCGGCGTTCTGCTCGCGAACCTCGGGACGCCCGACGCGACGGACTATTGGTCCATGCGCCGCTATCTCAGCGAGTTTCTCAGCGACAAGCGGGTGGTCGATTATGCCGCGTGGAAGTGGCAGCCGCTCTTGCAGCTCGTGATCCTGTCAAAGCGCCCCTTCACCAGCGGGGCGGCCTATCGCAGCATCTGGAACACCGAGGCCGACGAAAGCCCCCTGCTGACGATCACCAAGCAACAGACCGCCGCCATGCGCGACCGGTTGAAAGCGCTCTATGGTGAGGATGTGGTCGTCGATTTCTGCATGCGCTACGGCAACCCGTCCACCCAATCGAAAGTGCGCGAGATGGTTGAGGCAGGGTGCCAGAAAATCCTCTTCTTCCCGCTTTATCCGCAATATTCAGGGGCAACTTCGGCCACTGCGAACGACCAGTTCTTTCGAGCGCTGATGAAGGAAAAATGGCAACCGATTGCCCGCGTGGTTGAACCCTATTTCGAGGACGCGGCCTATATCGAAGCGCTCGCCCAATCGATTGAAGCCGCCTATGACAAGGTTGAAAAGCGGCCCGATGTGCTTGTCTGTTCCTACCACGGGCTGCCGCAGCGGTATTTGATGGAAGGCGATCCCTATCATTGCCAATGCCAGAAAACGACGCGCCTGCTGAAGGAACGGCTGGGCTGGGACGACAGCGAGATCGTCACGACCTTCCAAAGCCAGTTCGGCAGCGAGGTCTGGTTGCAGCCTTACACGGTAGAAGAGGTCGCCCGGCTTGCCAAAGCGGGCAAGACCAACATTGCGGTCTGCGCGCCCGCCTTTTCGGCCGATTGCATCGAGACGCTGGAAGAGATCAACGAAGAGATCAAGGAAAGCTTCGAAGAGGCGGGCGGCAAGGACTTTACCTATATTCCCTGCCTGAACGACGATCCGGCGCATATGGATGCGTTGGCAGCCATCGTGCAACGCAACCTGCGCGGCTGGCTGGACTGACCGCACCGCACCATGCAAAAAGGCCACCCCGAGGGGGCGGCCTTTCGCAACTGTCGATCACCGAACGCGGTGCTTAGTCGTTCATCGCCGCAGCGACGAGGGCGATCAGGATCAGCGGGATGATCAGACCAGCAGACGACGAGGAGCCCGCGGTTTCTTCCATCACCACGACGGGTGCCATTTCGACGACAGGCTCAACCATGCCGCCGGCGAAAGCTGTGGATGCGGTGCCGGCGAATGCGGCAGCAAGTGCGAATTTCTTCATCTCATGTCTCCAGGTTCTGTCCCACAGCAGCGTGGGTTTCATCGTTTTTATGGTCAGTGCCCCAAGGCACCTTAAGGAAATTAGAACCATGGAACCGAAAGAAAAGCAAATTCTTGCCGATGGGGCGGGTTTTCTGTTTCGTGACTTGCCAGCCAAACGCAAAAGGCCGCCCCGAAGGACGGCCTTTCGATACAGTCTGCAGATGCAGGCTTAGTCGTTCATTGCTGCCGCAACGAGAGCGATCAGGATCAGCGGGATGATCAGACCGGCAGAGGAAGAGGAACCAGCGGTTTCTTCCATCACGACGACAGGTGCCATCTCGACAACGGGCTCAGCCATGTTGCCAGCGAAAGCGGTCGAAGCAGCGCCGGCGAAAGCAGCGGCAAGTGCGAATTTTTTCATTTTAGTTCTCCAAGTTTTTGCCCATGGCACTTAAGTGAGGTGTAAGCCATAGGCACCCAAGACTTCCCTCTCGTCATGGCAAACACGAAATTACCCTTTATGCAAAGGCCTTTGTCCGGGTCGCGCCAGAAGTTCGACGAAATGTCGTCAATTGAGCAACACCCCATTTTGCGCGGCAAGCGGGCTTTGGCCATGTCACGCGCTTGTGGGTTTGAATTGCCGTGCGGGTCAGGGTATGGCGAACGAAACAAGTTTGAGGGCTGATATGCTGCGCCGTTCCTTCATTTTGGGTCTGATGGCCATGGGCCTTACCGCATGTGGTGCCCCGCAGGCGCCGGTTGGGCCGGATGGATTGCCGGTGCGTCAGGTCTATCGAATCAGCGAGCAGGATTCTGACAGTGTGCAGTTCCGCATGTTGGACGGCCTGAACGCCCTGCGCGAAGCGGCCGGCGCGCGGCCGGTCCGGCTGAATGCCCAGTTGAACGCCGCCGCTGCGACCCATTCCCGGGACATGTCGGTGCAGAATCGCCCGTGGCATTTCGGCTCTGACGGGTCCTCGCCCATCGACCGGCTGCGGCGCGTGGGCTATGGCGGCCAGCTTCGGGGCGAGAATATCTCGGAAACCTATGAAACCGAGCTTGAGACACTGGCCGCTTGGATGCAAAATCCGGCGACGCGCGATGTGTTGCTCGACCCAAAAGCCAACGAGCTGGGATTTTCATGGTTTCAGGAGACCAACGGCAAGATCTGGTGGACCCTTATCCTCGCCAACTCGGAAGAGCGCGCGATCATCGCGCAGGAAAATCCGGTTCCGCTACAGTAGACCTCAGGCGGAGATGAAGATCGGCGTGCCGACGTTTACCATCGCGTAGATGTCCTCCATCTCGCGGTTCTTCACCGCAAGGCAGCCCCACGTCCAATCCGGCGTTCCCCGATATTGCTTCGGCGTGCCGTGGATGAAAATGTCCCCACCCGGAGATCGGCCCATCGCATGGGCTTTGGCCCGGTCGGTCTGGTCCGGATAGGATATACCGATCGACAGGTAGAACCGGCTGTTGGGGTTCTTGCGGTCGATGAAATAAGTGCCTTCGGGCGTGCGGCCGTCGCCTTCGACCTCTTTATGACCCGTCGGTGCGAAGCCAAGCTCGAAATCATACTCTTCCAGAACGGTGTCGTTGTTGAGCAGATACATCTTCCGGCGCGCCTTTTGCACGACGATGCTGGTCACCGGCGGGCCGGTATAGACGCGGAATTTGTTCGAACATGCGGTCAGCGCAAACAGGGCGGCGGCACTGGTAAAGGTCCGGCGGTTCATCATCGGTCTGGGTCCTGCTTCACTGCTTTTCTTTTCGCATACCGCAACTGCGGCCACATTTCTACAGCGCTGTGCAGCAGGGGGTTACGGGCGTGACAATTCGCCGACAACCTCGATATGCGGGGACCAGCGGAACTGGTCGATCACGTCCAGTTGGTCCAGCACGAACCCCGCCTCGGTAAGTGTCTGCACGTCCCGGGCAAAGGTGACCGGGTTGCACGATACCATCACCACCCGCCGCAAGTCCGATGCGGCAATGGCCCTGACCTGCGCTTCGGCGCCTGCGCGCGGGGGGTCCAGAAGGGCGAGGTCGAAGCGGTTCAATTCGTCCGGCTCAAGCGGTCGCCGGAACAGGTCGCGGACCTCGGTCGTCACTGGCCGGAGGTGCTGGCCATGCCGCCACCCGCGGTCCAGCGCTTGCAACAGCTCTGAATCGCCTTCGACCGCATGCACCGAGGCCCCTTGCGCCAGCGGCAGGGTGAAGGTGCCCGCCCCCGAGAACAAATCGACGATACGCCCCGCACCGGTCACCGCGCCGAGCACGGAGTGCACCATGGCGGCCTCTCCTTCGCGGGTGGCCTGCAGGAACGCGCCCGACGGGGGGGCCACGCGGGTCGTGCCAAACTGTTGCTGCGGGTCCTTGCGGGTCACGACGACATCGTCGTTCCACGCCAACCGCGCAAGGTCATGGACCTCGGCCAGCGCCGCAAGCTCGATCCGCAACGGTCCGGTCAGCTCGCGCTCGGTCTCAACCAGAACGTCCAGCCCCCCAAGCGTGTCGGTCACCGTGAGGTTCACCTCAGACTTGCGCGAGGCGGCGATCACGGTCAGCGCCTCGAACGCCGGAAAGCCCGCCATGATCGACGGCATCAGAAGCTGGCAATCGGGGATCTCGATCAACGCGTCCGAGGCTTTGGCGTGAAACCCGACCATCGCGCCCTTTTTCGTGCGGCGCCCCGAGAGTCTCGCACGACGTCGGCTTTGCGGAGGCGACGTGTGCAGGCTGCGAAACGGAAACGGCAAGCCCCGCGCGGCCAAGGCGCGTTCGACCACCGTCTTCTTCCACTCACCCACGAAACCGTCGCTGGCATGTTGCAGCGCGCAGCCGCCGCAGCTTTTGAAATGGCGGCACGGCGGCTTTACGCGGTCGACCACCGGCGTGATGATCCGCGCACTTCCATCCGGTTGCACTTCAACCTCTTCCCCGGGGAGGACGCGATCCAGAAGGGTGCCGTCGGGCAATTGCCCCTGCCCCGTCAATGTCAGCCGCTCAATCGTCTGTGTCATCTATTCCGCCGCATCCCGATCTGACCGGAAGCCGCCGGACTGGCGGTTCCAGTAATTTGCATAAGTGCCGTTCTTGGCCAGCAGGTCTTCGTGCCGTCCTTCTTCGACAATGCGGCCCTGTTCCAGCACGATGATCCGGTCCATCCCCGCAATCGTCGACAACCGGTGCGCGATGGCCACAACTGTCTTGCCGGTCATCGCCCGGTCAAGTGCCTGCTGAATGGCGGCTTCCACCTCACTGTCGAGGGCCGAGGTCGCTTCGTCCAGCACAAGGATTGGCGCGTCTTTCAGCATCGCCCGCGCAAGGGCGATCCGCTGGCGCTGCCCACCGGAAAGCTTCACCCCGCGTTCGCCCAGATGGGCATCATAGCCCGAGCGGCCGGTGTCGTCCCGCAAGTCCTGAATGAACGCATGGGCCTCGGCCTTCTTTGCGGCGGCGATCATTTCTTCGTCGGTCGCATAGGGCCGGCCATAGGTGATATTCTCGCGCGCGGAGCGGTTGAACATCGCGGTTTCCTGCGTGACCATGCCGATGCTGGCGCGCAAACTGTCCTGTGTGACCGTATCAATCGGCTGGCCGTCGATCAGCACGCTGCCCTCCTCGGGATCGTAGAGCCGCAGCAACAGCGCCACGAGGGTCGATTTCCCCGCGCCCGAGGCGCCGACGATGCCCAGCTTCTCGCCCGGTTGGATCGTCAGGTTGATGCCGCCCACGCCGCCGCTTTCACCGCCATACTGGAACGACACATTGCGGAATTCGATCCGGGCGTCCTGAACCTGCAGCGGGGCCGCGTTGGGGTCGTCGATCAGCTTGTGGCGCGGGGTCAGGGTCTTCATTCCGTCCTCAACCTCCCCCACGTGCGAAAAGATCGCCATGAGAACGAAGCTGACCCAGCCGGTCATCTGGCTCAGGCGGATCGACATCGCGCCGACGGCGGCCAGATCGCCCGGCGTCACGCCCGCGTCGCGCATCGTCAGCCCGAAGCCGACCATCGCCAGCGGAAGAATCCCCGCCAGCGTGATAAGCCCGAACCGGAACAGCACCGCAACCTCACCATAATCAATCGCGCGGATGCGCAGATCCTGCATCGCCAGTTGCGCGGTGTCCGTCTCATGCCGGGTTCCGGCGAACAGCTTCACGGTCTTGATGTTGGTGATCGTGTCGACCACCTGCCCCGTCAGCATCGCCTGCGCCCCGGCCCGCGCCTTTGAGCGGCCCCGGATGCGCGGCAGGAAGCTGCGCAGGAAGATCACGTAGCTTGCGAACCACAGCGCAAGGATCACCAAAAGCCGCGCGTCGATGCCGATGATGAGCACCGCTGTCCCCGCAACCGTGGCGAGGGCGAAGAACACGGTGTTGACCGTCTCGATGATCGTTTCCGTGAGGGACCGGGCCACCTGCATCTGCTTTTGCGCGATCCGCCCGGCGAAGTCGTTGTCGAAGAACGTGACCGCCTGCCCCAAAGTCCAGCGATGCAACCGCCCGACGACAAGGGTGAATAGGTTCGGCGCAACGACGACGGACTGAAACGCCGAAGACAGGCCGAACAGCGCTGGGCGTAAGAACAAAAGCAGCAGCACCGCCGCGACGAGGAGCCCCGCGCTGTCCCCGATCGGCGCGGGTGAGGCCGCGATATCGACCACCCGCCCCAACAGATACATCGCTAGAACCTCGGTCCCGCCCGCCAGGGCCGACACTATCGCGGCCAGCGCGATCACCCGCCACGCGCCGGACAGGGCCCAGCGGAAAAAGCGGGCAAGGGTCACGGGCGGCGGGCCGTCGGCCTCCATCCGACTGTCAATCAAACCGGCCAGACGGCGCACCAGTGATTCGTATAACCGCGTGATCATATCGCTGCCCCGTCCGTTCCGATAAACCCGCCCGATTGGCGCTGCCAGAAGCCCGCATAAGCCCCGCCCTGCGCCAGAAGCGCGTCGTGGGTGCCATCCTCGACGATGCGTCCGTCCTCAAGCACCAGAATCCGGTCCATATGGGCGATGGTCGAAAGCCTGTGAGCAATCGCGATCACAGTCTTGCCCTCCATCATCCGGTAAAGCGTGGATTGGATCGCGGCCTCAACCTCACTGTCGAGCGCGCTGGTCGCCTCGTCCAGCAGCAGGATCGGCGCGTCCTTGAGCATGACCCGCGCCAGCGTGATCCGTTGCCGCTGACCGCCGGACAGTTTCACGCCACGCTCGCCCACTTGCGCGTCATATCCGGTGCGGCCTTCGGCGTCCTGCAGATCAAGAATGAAATCATGTGCTTCGGCCTGTTTGGCCGCGGCGATCATCTGCGCCTCGGTCGCCTCGGGATTGCCGTAAAGGATGTTGTCCCGGACCGAGCGATGCAGCAGCGCGCTGTCCTGCTGCACCATGCCGATGGCGCGACGCAAGCTGTCTTGCGACACTTTGGCGATGTCCTGACCGTCGATGAGAATGTGCCCCTGTTCCGCATCGTAGAAACGAAGCAGAAGCTTCACGAGCGTCGATTTTCCGGCACCGGATTTCCCGATCAAGCCGACCTTCTGCCCGGCAGGGATCGACAGCGTGAGCCCCTCAAGCCCGCCCGAGGTGCGACCGTAATGGTGCGTCAGCCCTTCAAGCATGATGGCCCCCTGCGTGACCTCCAGCTCTGGCGTTTTCGGATCATCGACCAGCGTGATCGGCTGCGCAATCGTCTCCATCCCTTCGGAAATGATCCCGAGGTTCTGGAACAGGTCCGTCACCGCCCACATGATCCAACCGGTCATCGAATTGAGCCGCAGCGTCAACGCGGCCGCCGCCGCCACGATCCCCGCCGTCGCCAAACCGCCAGACCAAAGCCACAGCGCCCAGCCGACAACGGTGACAATCAGCAAGCCGTTCAATAGGACCAACGCCACATCCATGATGGTATAGAGCCGCATTTCCCGTTGCAGCGCGACCCGCGTCTTCTCGATCGCCTCGCGGGCGTAGTCGATCTCGCGGTCGTGGTGCGCGAACATCTTGACCGAATGGATGTTGGTGTAACTGTCAACGACGCGGCCCGTCACCTCGGAGCGGGCATCGGAGGAGGCCTTGGCCGCCGGCCCCACCCGCCGGATCGTCCAGCGCATGAGCAGCACGTAGAGCACGAACCAGATCACCATCGGCAACAGCAAGCGCGGATCGGCCCCCAGCAACAGCACGCCCGCCCCGACGATATAAGCCAGCGCGAAGGTCACCGCGTCGAACACCTGAAACGCGACCTCTCCGGCGGCGGGCGGGGTCTGCATGATACGGTTGGCAATGCGTCCGGCGAAATCATTCTCGAACCAGCCGATGGACTGGCGCAACACGTGACGATGCGCGCGCCAGCGGACCAGCGTGCCGAAGTTGGGAATGATCGTCTGGTTGAGCAGCGACACATCGATGACCTGAAACAGCGGCCGCAGCAGTAAGAGAAACACGCCGACGGCGATGAACTCCCACCCGTAGTCCTGCCAGAACGTCGCCTCACTCCCCGGTGCGATCAGGTCCACCACCCGCCCCATATAGGCGATCAGCGCGATTTCGACCGTGGCGACGATGACCGACATCACCCCCGCCGCCCAGAACACCCGCCGGAACGGGCGGGCATAGGCTTTCAGGAACGGCCAGAGCCGCTTGGGCGGGATGTCCGCTTGGGCGTAGGGCGCATAGGGATCGACAAGGTTTTCAAAGAACCGGAACATGTGCGGGGGGCTCCTTTCCGCACAGACATAGACTGGAACCGATCAGAGGAAAACCAGCGCCGAGAAGAGCGCAAGCGCCACCGCCATGAGGCGCATGAAAATCCGGTGCTTCAGCGGGTCGCTCAGCAATGATTTCAGCAGGCTTCCGGCGTAGGTCCAGAACAGGCACACGAAGAGGTTGAGCGACGAGAACGTCAGCGCCAGCGTCGCCCCCTGCGTCACCGGGGGCAGCTCAGCCACAAAGGCCGACGCCGCCAGCGCCACGGCCCAGACCTTGGGATTGACCCACTGGAACAAGACCGCCTCAACAAAGGTGAAGGGCCGATCCGCCTTGCGCGCAGCCGTCGGGGTCGCGTTCCAGAGTTTCCAGGCGAGCCAAAGAATCCAGAAGGCCGCGATCACGGTCAGCGCCAGCCGGAGCGACGGATAAGCCGTGAGCAACACGCCCAACCCAAGCCCCGTAACAAAGGCGATCACCCCGCAGCCCAGCGCCACCCCGATCAGGTGCGGCAGAGTGGCCCGAAACCCGAACCGTGCGCCGGACGTGGCCAGCAGGATGACGTTCGGACCGGGGGAAAACAGGCCGAGAAATACGAAACTTATAAGGGCCATCATGGATGCGACACCAATTCGACCTTGGTGAGCGTGAAACGGGAGTCGATCCAGAGCTGTTCAAGCCGCTGTAAACGGTCCCCGAGCGCCCTGCCCTGATATTGCGGCATGAGGTCCGCGGCAGCGACCGGAAAGTTCTGCCCCGCGCCCCGCGTCGCGTCGTCAATGGCGTCTTGGTCAACCGGCGCGGTGAGCGTCGCCCAGCGCAACAGCAGGCAATGAAGCGCGTCGGCCGCGCCGTAGCGGTAGCCCAACTCGTGCGGCGGCATGGTAGACCCGGCGGCGTCGGTCACCCGTTCGATCTTGCGGGCAAGCGCCTTGGAGAGGCGAAGCCGCTCTGCCACCTCGTCACAGCCCAAAGAGGCCAGCCGCGTGGCAAGATCCGCCACGGGCACCTGCGCCTGCACCGTCCCCTCAAGATGCACCAGCACCGAGAGCGTGCGCACCCCCGCCCCCGGCAGGATGCGCCACAGCACGCCGGACTGCTCCATCGTGCCGACCACCGGCGCGGGGTCTGTCACGGCAAGCAGGCGCGTCATCTCGGCCCCGATCCGTTCCCGCGAAATCCGCTCAAGCCCTTCGGCCAACGCGGCACAGGCGGCCAGTCCTTCGACGTCAGGTCCCGCGCCCGGCGCCCCGTGCGAGGCCGTGAACCGGAAAAACCGCAAGATACGCAGGTAATCTTCTTTGATGCGGGCCTCGGGCGTGCCGATAAACCGGATGCGGCGGGCTTGGAGGTCGGCAGAACCGCCGACCGGGTCCTGCACGCGACCGGTCCGGTCGGCATAGAAGGCGTTGATGGTGAAATCGCGCCGCATGGCGTCGTCCGAAAGCTGCGTGGAAAAGGCCACGGTCGCGTGGCGCCCGTCGGTCTCGACATCGGTGCGGAACGTCGTGATCTCGTACGGGCGACCCGTGGGTGACACCGCAGTGATGGTCCCGTGATCAATGCCGGTGGGGACGGCTTTCCAACCTTGACCCAAACCCGCTACGATCTGCTCGGACACCCGGGGCAAGGCGTCGGTGCTCAAATCGACATCGTGAACCGGTCGACCAAGCGCGGTGTCGCGCACGCAGCCGCCCACGGCGTGGATCTGTTGGCCCGCATCCTCAAACGCCGCCATGAGCGCTTGCAGGTCTGGATCGACAAGCCAATCAGGCGCGCCGATATGTGCCAGACTGCCGTCCGGGGCCCATGTCAGGTCGCCGCTCACGCCGCCCCCTCTGCCAGATTCCGCAGCATCCGCGCGGTGGCCCCCCAGATGTAGAACGGCCCGTAGGGCAAGGTGTAATACTGCCGGCGATGGCCGTTCCAATAGCGCCCTTCGACCCGGAAGTTCGCGGGTTGCAGAACATGGGATAGCGGCACCTCGAAGATTTCCGCCACTTCGCCCGGCTCGGGCCGGAAGGTCAGGCCCGGCGGCAAAAGTGCGACGACGGGGGTGACGCTGAAGTTGGTGACGGTTTCATGGGTGGGCAAGGTCCCCAACACCCGCGCGGCTGCGGGGTCCAACCCGATCTCTTCCTGCGCCTCGCGCAGGGCGGTGTCCACAAGATCGGCGTCCCAATCCTCTTTCCGGCCACCGGCGAAAGCGATCTGGCCGGGATGATGCTTCAGGTGCGTCGCGCGTTTGGTCAGCACTACGCGCCCATCCTGCGACACCGCCACCAGCACGGCGGCGGGCCGCAACCGGCGCTGCGGGGGCAGGGCCACGTCGGGCGTCAAGTCAAAGTCCGAGGTCGCATGCCGCGCGCGGGTGATCGCCCGGCGCAGCACGCGCTCAAGATCGTCAAGTTTTGACATCGGGGCCTTCGGTTGCCTCGAATCCCAGCGTGTTGGGCTGGAACTCGTAATGCGCGCCGCAGAACTGGCAATCCGCCGTGACGATGCCTTCATCCGTGGTCATGTGTTCGATGTCCTTGGCCGAATAGATCGACAGCGACTGGCGCACCTTCTCGGGTGAGCAGGAACAGCCGAAGGTGACCGGCTGCGGATCGAAGACCCGAGGCTCTTCCTCGTGGAACAGGCGCACCAACAGGTCCGTCGGCTGCACCGAGGGGCCGATCAGCTCCATCTCTTCCGCGGTTTGCATCAACATGGTTGCGCGGGTCCAGTTCTCGCTTTCGTCATCGTCCAGCAGGTTGGCGGCGTTGGTCAAACCGTCGTCGGCAGCCTCATCGTTGCCGGACACCGAGGGCGAGGCTTTGGGCATCGCCTGCATCATGATGCCCCCGGCGCGCCAGGTCTCGGCGCCCCCGGGCACAGAGGCCTTGCCGAAGGTGAGCTGGAACGCGGTGGGCAATTGCTCGGACTGGGCAAAATAGGCTTCGGCACAGGCCGCAAGCGACCCGCCGGCGATGGGGGTGATCCCCTGATAAGGGGTCGTGCCCTGACCCTGGTCGATCAGGATCGCGAAATAGCCCTTGCCGATCTGCTGGAACGGATCCCCCGTGGGATCGATCCGCTCTTTGTCGTAGCTGGCATAGGCCCGGATGCGCGCAGGCTCTCCGTCGTCGGTGGGCCCGTAATAATCGGTGGCGATCAAACGCGCCGGACCATCGCCGCGCACCTGCAACGACAGCTTCCAGCGCAGCTTGACGGTCTGGCCGATCAGCGCGGTGAGCAGGGCCATCTCGGCCACCAGGGCCTCAACCGCCGGGGGATAGTCGTGCTGTGACAGCACCTGATCGAGCACCCCGTCAAGACGCGCCACCCGGCCACGAATGTCTGAGCGATCAAGCTGAAAAGGAAGGACGGTGTCGTCCCAGGCGATGTTCGATGCGGTCGTGGTGGCGTTGGTCATGGGCTTTCCTAACAGGTCGGGGCTTGGCATACCGCGTCCATATAGGTGCGGCAAGGCGGGGAAAAAGGGCGCGATGAGGCGTTACGGCAAGAGCAGCGACCCATACAGGCGATATCGGCTGCGGCCGGGGGCTTATGTGATCCTGCTTCGCGGGGGGCAGCTTCTGCTCACAAGGCAGGATGGCGACACCCCCGAGATGCAATTGCCCGGCGGCGGGATCGACCCCGATGAGCATGCGATCCCCGCGCTGCACCGAGAAGTGATGGAGGAAACCGGCTGGCGGATGAGCAGGCCCCGCCGCCTTGGCGTCTATAAACGCTTTGCTTTCATGACCGAATATGACCTTTGGGCCGAGAAAATCTGCACGATCTACATGGCCCGCCCGACCCTGCGTCTGGGCCCGCCGACCGAAGCGGGGCATACGGCTATCTGGGTGCCCCTGCGCGACGCCCCTTCGGTTTTGACGAACAGTGGCGACGCGGCCTTCGTCGCCAGCTTGCTCTAACCCTCAAATCAGAGTAATCGGCGTTCAATTCAGCCTGAGGAGTTTCCCATGTCCGCACCAAAAAAAGTCGTCCTCGCCTATTCCGGCGGTCTGGACACCTCGATCATCCTGAAATGGTTGCAGGCGGAATACGGGTGTGAGGTTGTGACCTTTACCGCCGATCTGGGGCAGGGCGAAGAGCTTGAGCCCGCCCGCGCGAAGGCGGTGACGCTTGGTATCAAGGAAGAAAACATCTTCATCGAAGACGTGCGCGAAGAGTTCGTGCGCGATTTCGTCTTTCCCATGTTCCGCGCCAATGCGGTCTATGAAGGGCTGTACCTGCTGGGCACCTCCATCGCGCGGCCGCTGATTTCCAAGCGGCTGGTCGAGATTGCCGAAGCCACGGGCGCGGATGCGGTCGCCCACGGCGCGACGGGTAAGGGCAACGATCAGGTGCGGTTCGAACTGGCGGCCTATGCTCTGAACCCCGACATCAAGGTGATCGCGCCATGGCGTGAGTGGGACCTGACCAGCCGGACGAAACTGCTCGAATTCGCCGAGCAGCACCAGATTCCCGTCGCGAAGGACAAGCGCGGTGAGGCGCCGTTCTCGGTCGATGCGAACCTGCTGCACACCTCGTCCGAGGGCAAGGTGCTGGAAGACCCCGCCGAGATGGCGCCGGACTATGTTTATCAGCGCACCGTGAACCCCGAGGACGCGCCGGACACGCCGGAATATGTCGAAATCGGTTTCGAGCGCGGCGATGCCGTCTCGATCAACGGTGAGGCGCTCTCGCCTGCGGAATTACTGACCAAACTCAACGAGCTCGGCGGCAAGCACGGCTGCGGACGTCTGGATCTCGTCGAAGGGCGGTTCGTTGGCATGAAATCGCGGGGCATCTATGAAACACCGGGCGGCACGCTGCTGCTGGAAGCCCACCGCGGGATCGAGTCGATCACCCTTGATCGTGGCGCAGCCCACCTGAAGGACGAGCTGATGCCGCGCTATGCGGAGCTGATCTACAACGGGTTCTGGTATTCCCCCGAGCGCGAAATGCTGCAGGCCGCGATCGACAAATCGCAAGAGCACGTGACCGGAACCGTGCGGCTGAAGCTTTACAAGGGGTCGGCGCAGACCGTGGGCCGCTGGTCCGATCACTCGCTCTACTCCGAAGCGCATGTGACCTTTGAGGACGATGCAGGCGCCTACGACCAGAAGGACGCCGCCGGGTTTATCCAGTTGAACGCGCTGCGCCTGAAGCTTCTGGCCGCGCGCAACCGGAAGCTCAAATGATGGACGCAGCCCCGACGTCACCTGTGCTGGCGGACATTCTGCCTAGGTTGCAGGATGCTCTGAAAACCAAGTCGTTCGACGGCTCGCTCAAGTTCGATTGCGGCGACAGCGGTGTCATCGTTCTTGCCGACGGCACCGCGACCGCGACGGATCAGGCGACCGACTGCACGCTGAAAATGTCCCCGGACAATCTGGTGAAGCTGCTGAAGGGCAAGCTGAACCCGATGACCGCGCTGGCCATGGGCAAGATCCGGATCTCCGGCAATCCGGCTGTGGCCATGAAGTTGTCCGATCTGTTGAAGCGCTGAACGAAAACGGGCAGGAAGGCGATTGAGGCGCTGACTGGCGATCAACAGGACGTGACAATCCTGCAATGCACGCGTCCGTGAATTGCCTGTGACCCCGACTTTCAGAATTGTCCTTCGAAAAGGAGGATGTTCATGACCCGTTCAACCCGAACCCTGAAGACCGCGACTCTAGCCGCCGCGATTGCGCTGGGAAGCCTGATGCAGGCGGCCAAGGCCGATGCGGCCGATATGCAGGTAATCACCGTCGCCGGAGGGTGTTTCTGGTGCGTTGAGGCCGATTTCGAGAAGGTGCAGGGCGTAGCCGAGGTGACCTCGGGCTATACCGGCGGCACCACGGTGAACCCGACCTACCGGCAGGTAACCGGCGGCGATACCGGCCATTACGAAGCGGTCGAGATTGCCTACGACGCCGAGCAGATTTCAGCCCGCCAAATTTACGACCTGTTCTTCCGCTCGGTGGACCCCACGGATGCCGGGGGTCAGTTCTGCGATCGCGGTGATAGTTACCGCACGGCGATTTTTGTCTCTGATCCAGCGGAACGGCAGGCTGCAGAAGCCGCGAAAGCCGTTGCGCAAGCGGAGTTGGGCCGCGAGATCGTGACGCCGATCCTGCCCGCGCAAACGTTCTACGAGGCGGAAGACTACCATCAAGATTACTACAAAGGGCAGGAGCGCGTTTTCACCCGTCGCGGGTTCAAGACCATGGCCGAAGCCTATGATTTCTACCGCGAGGCTTGCGGTCGTGATGCGCGGGTGGCCGACCTTTGGGGCAACGACGCGCCCTTCGTCAAACGCTGAAGGCGCGCACCTCGGCAAGGTCCGGGATCACATCGGCCGTACCGTTCCGCGTCACCATAAGCGCGCCGGCGCGGCCCGCGGTCTCCATGGCCTGCAGCACAGGCTGTCCCCGGTCCAGACCGGCCAGAACGTAACCGGTAAAGGTATCGCCCGCGCCGGTGGTGTCGACGGGTGTCACGGGCAGGGCGGGAACCTCAACCGGATCGTCCGGTCCGAACCAGACCGCACCGTCGCCACCCAGGGTGACGATCACGTCGCGCACGGGAAAATCCCCGGGTCCCTGACCGGTGGCCGCGCGCAGCTGGTCCGCTTCGACCTTGTTGAGGATCAAGAAATCCAGAAACGGAAGCATCTCTTGCGTCTGGTTGGCATCAAAGGGTGCGGCGGCATAGGCCACGTTGAGGCCCATATCCCGCGCAAGCCTTGCCGCCTCAAGCTGGCCATTCACTTCGTTCTGGGTGATAAACCAATCGCCGGTTTTCGCCTGTGTCAGAGACTGTTTCACCGCATCCGCCGAAATTTCGCGATTGGCGCCGGGGAAGATCACGATGTTGTTCTCGCCGCTTTCATCGACATAAATGATCGCGTGACCGGTGGGCGTTTCAAGCGTCGCGATGTCCGTCGTCACGACACCCCATTCCATCAGCCGCTCCACCATCCAGCCGCCATCGCTGCCCACCGCGCCGATGTGCCGGACAGTTGCGCCGGCGCGGGCGGCGGCCACGGACATGTTCGCGCCTTTTCCGCCGATAAAGACACGCAAACCGAGTGCGTCCAAGGTTTCGCCCGGGGCGGGAATGTGGCGGACAGTATAGATATTGTCCGCGTTGATGCTGCCAAGGTTCCAAAGGGTCATTTGTCGCGTGCCGTGCTTGAGGCGAGAACTGCCATGTTGAGGATGTCGTTCACCGTGCTCACGGTGGAACAAATTTGAATCGGGCGATCTATTCCCGCAAGGATCGGCCCGATAACCGTCGCCCCGGCCATTTCCTGCATAAGCTTGACCGAGATCGAGGCCGAATGCCGGGCCGGCATGACAAGGACGTTGGCGGGGCCTGTCAGGCGCGAGAAGGGATAAGCTTCTTGCGCTTGGGCGTTCAGGGCCACATCGACCGTCATTTCCCCTTCATATTCGAAATCAACTCGGCGCTGGTCCAGAACCTCGGGCGCCTTGTGCATCTTTTCGGCCCGCTCAGAGACGGGATAGCCGAAGGTGGAGAACGAAAGGAAGGCGACGCGCGGCTCAAGTCCCAGCGCCCGGGCCACATCCACGCCGCGTTCGGCAATATCCGCCAGATCGGTCTCATCGGGCCATTCATGGACCAACGTGTCCGCGATCAGTACGATCCGCCCCCGGTTGAGGACCGCCGTAACACCCACTGCACCGTCGTGCGGCCCCGCGTCGAACACATGGTTGATAAGTTCGAGCACATGGGCCGATTTGCGCGTGGCCCCCGTCACCATGCCATCCGCGTGCCCGTGGGCCAACATCAGGGACGCGAAAACGTGGCGGTCGCGGGTGGCCATCCGGTGGATATCGCTGCGGTCGTGACCTTTGCGCTGCAAGCGGTTGTAGAGAAATTCCTTGTAGCTGGCGAGGTGCTCGGTGTTGGCCGCATTAACCACTCGCAGCTCGCGCACCGCATCGGCAAGGCCTTCGGCGGTGAGCTTGGCTTTCACGTCGTCCGGGCGACCGACGACCAGCGCGCGCCCGAACCCTGCTCGCTGGTATTGCACCGCAGCACGCAGCACGCGGGGGTCGTCCCCTTCGGCGAAAACAATCGTGTGCTGGTTGGCGCGGGCGCGGGCGTTGATGCCCCGCAGGATCGACGCCGTCGGGTCCATCCGCAGCTTCAGCGCCTCCTCGTACCCTTCCATGTCGACGATAGGACGCCGGGCCACGCCGGTGTCCATGCCCGCCCGCGCAACGGCAGGGGGGACAACATGGATCAGACGCGGATCGAATGGCGTGGGGATGATGTAATCCCGTCCGAAGGTCAGCTTGGTGCCATATGCGACCGCCACCTCGTCAGGCACGTCCTGACGCGCGAGATGGGCGAGGGCATGGGCGCAGGCGATCTTCATCTCGTCATTGATGGCGCGGGCATGGATGTCCAGCGCGCCACGGAACAGATAGGGGAAGCCCAAGACGTTGTTGACCTGATTGGGATAATCGCTACGCCCGGTGGCGACGATGGCGTCGACGCGGACGGCGTGGGCCTCTTCGGGGGTGATTTCCGGATCGGGGTTCGCCATGGCGAAAATCACCGGGTTGTCGGCCATGTTCTTGACCATCTCCGGCGTCACAGCCCCCTTGGCGGACACACCAAGGAACACGTCCGCACCCTCCATCGCCTCTTCCAGCGTGCGCAGCTCCGTGGTGATGGCGTGGGCCGACTTCCACTGGTTCATGCCCTCGGTCCGGCCCTGATAAATGACGCCCTTGGTGTCACACACAATGCAGTTTTCGTGTTTCGCGCCCATGGCTTTGAGCAGTTCGATACAGGCAATCCCGGCTGCCCCCGCGCCGTTCAGGACGATTTTCACGTCCTCGATCTTCTTGTCCGAGATATATAGCGCGTTGATCAGCCCCGCGGCGCAGATCACGGCGGTGCCGTGCTGGTCGTCGTGGAAGACCGGAATGTCCATCTCTTCCTTGAGCCGCTGTTCGATGATGAAACATTCCGGCGCCTTGATGTCCTCAAGGTTGATGCCGCCAAAGGTCGGCCCCATAAGGCGCACCGCTTCGCAGAAGGCGTCCGGGTCCTCGGTGTCGAGCTCGATGTCGATGGAGTTCACGTCGGCGAACCGCTTGAACAGAACAGACTTGCCTTCCATCACCGGTTTCGACCCCAACGCGCCAAGGTTGCCCAACCCGAGCACCGCAGTCCCGTTCGAGATGACGGCCACAAGGTTGCCCTTGTTGGTGTAATCATAGGCCAGTTCGGGCTTCGCCGCGATCTCCTCGCACGGGACCGCGACGCCGGGGGAATAGGCCAGCGACAGGTCCCGCTGTGTGGTCATCGGGACGGTTGCGTTGATCTCCCACTTGCCGGGGGCCGGTTCCAGATGGAACGCCAGTGCATCTTCGCGGGTGACCCGATTTTTGACCATGATATCCTCCAATTGACGCGCCCTTGATAGGGGGCCGCTCGGTCACCTGCAATGGGGTCCGGCTTTGAAGCATTTGCGCTTTCGCCGCGATAAAGCTGCGATTAGGTTGCGATGAACCCACCCACAGGACATGACATGAGCAGCAATGTGACGCCGATGATGGCGCAGTATCTTGAAATCAAGGCCGAGCATCCGGACGCTTTGCTGTTCTACCGGATGGGCGATTTCTATGAACTGTTCTTCGATGACGCCATTGCGGCGGCTGAGGCTTTGGACATCGCCCTGACCAAGCGCGGCAAACACCTGGGCGAGGATATCGCCATGTGTGGTGTGCCCCATCACTCCGCCGAAGGCTATTTCCTGACGCTGATCCGCAAGGGGCATCGGGTCGCTGTTTGCGAGCAGCTCGAAAGCCCTGCCGAGGCAAAGAAACGTGGCTACAAGGCAGTGGTGAAGCGGGGGGTCACACGGGTCGTGACGCCGGGCACCCTGACCGAGGATACCTTGCTGGATGCGCGGCGGAACAACTTCCTCGCGGCCTATGCCACGGTCCGGGACGAGGGCGCGTTGGCCTGGGTCGACATCTCGACCGGGGCGTTTTCGGTTCTGAGCTGCGATGCGGCGGGCCTCGGGCCCGAATTGGCGCGGTTGGACCCGAAAGAGGTGCTTTTGACCGAGGCCGGAGAGGCGGAACTGCGCCATATCGTGGAAGACGCCGGAGCCGCGATCACCGTGCTGGGCAACGCGGCCTTCGACAGCACGAACGGCGAAAAGCGCCTGTCTCGGGTCTATTCTGTGGGGTCACTTGAGGGGTTCGGCACCTTTTCGCGCGCAGAAATCGCGGCGATGGCAGCGATCGTTGAATACATTGAGATTACGCAGAAGGGGAAGTTGCCCCTGCTGCGGCCCCCCATGCGCGAAACCCGCACGTCGGCGATGCAGATCGATGCCTCGACGCGCAGATCGCTTGAATTGGTGCGCGGCGTGAACGGGGGGCGGGCTGGGTCCCTGTTGTCGGTGATCGATCGCACGTTGACGGCGGGGGGGGCGCGCCTACTGGAACGTCGGCTGTCGGCCCCATCCCGGGATCTGGACCAGATCACCGCCCGGCAGGAGGCCGTGGCCTGGAGTCTTGAGCATGGCGATATCGCCGCCACGGTTGAGGACCGCCTGCGCGAAGTGCCCGATCTGGATCGCGCCTTATCGCGTCTGTCGCTGGACCGGGGTGGCCCGCGTGACCTCGCTTCGGTGCGTAACACGCTCGCTCAGGCCGAAACCATTTCCGAAACCTTGCCGGACGAGCTGCCACACGTTCTAGCAGAAACCGCGCAAGATTTGACCGGACAGGGGCCGCTGTTGGACCTTCTGGATGCCGCATTGGTCGCTGATCCGCCCATGCTGGCGCGAGACGGCGGCTTCGTGGCCTCCGGGTATGACGCCGAACTGGATGAGTTCCGCTCACTTCGGGATGAGGGGCGAACAGTGATTGCCGGGCTGCAAAGCCGATATGCGGAACAGACGGGCATTGCCGCGCTCAAGATCAAACACAACAATGTTCTTGGCTATTTCGTCGAGGTCACGGCGACCCATTCCGAGAAGATGCTCGCCGCGCCGCTATCCGAGACCTTCATCCATCGACAGACCACAGCCAATCAGGTGCGTTTCACGACTGTTGAGCTTTCCGACCTTGAAACCCGCATATTGAACGCGGGCGGGCGGTGTTTGGAAATCGAAAAGCGTCTCTATTCCAGCCTGAAAGACGCTATTCTCGAACAAGCTGCGGCGCTGTTCAATCTGGCGCGGGGCTTGGCCGAGATCGATCTGACCGCAGGGCTGGCGCGATTGGCGCGGGAAGAAAATTGGGTGCGGCCAAAGTTGACGAAAGGGCGCGAGTTCGTGATCACCGAGGGCCGCCATCCGGTGGTCGAAGCGGCACTCGCCCCGTCGGGCACGCCGTTCGTCGCCAATGACTGCGACCTAAGTGACGAGTCGATCTGGCTTCTGACCGGGCCGAACATGGCCGGTAAATCGACCTATCTGCGGCAGAATGCCTTGATCGCGGTTCTGGCGCAAATGGGTGCCTTTGTGCCCGCGCGTGAGGCGACCATCGGCATCGTCAGCCAGATTTTCAGCCGCGTCGGCGCGTCGGACGATCTGAGCAAGGGGCAATCCACGTTCATGGTGGAAATGGTCGAGACGGCGGCGATCCTCAACCAGGCCGACGATCGCGCGCTGGTCATTCTGGACGAGATCGGCCGCGGCACGGCGACCTATGACGGGCTGTCCATCGCCTGGGCGACGCTGGAACACCTGCACGAAGTAAACCGTTGTCGTGCGCTTTTCGCGACCCATTATCACGAGATGACGCATCTGTCCGACAAGCTCGAAGCCGTGGCAAACGCCACTGTGAGCGTGAAGGAATGGGACGGCGACGTGATCTTCCTGCACGAAGTGAAGCGCGGCACCGCGGATCGATCCTACGGAGTGCAGGTTGCGCGGCTGGCTGGCCTGCCCGCGACAGTCGTCGACCGTGCGAAGGTGGTTCTGGAGGCGTTGGAGCAGGGGGAACGGGAAGGCAAACAGAAGGCGATTATCGACGATTTGCCACTGTTCAGTGCCACACCTGCCCCGGCGCCGCAAAAAACCGCGCCGTCCGAGGTGGAGGCGCGGTTGAAAGAGATTTTGCCCGACGAGCTGTCGCCGAAAGCGGCGCTCGATCTGATATACGAGCTGCGGGGTCTGGTCAGGACTTCGGAGTAGAGGAGACCCCGACCTGCGCCGGCCGCAAAAGGCGGTCGTGCAACAGGAAGCCGGTGGCCGAGACCTGAATAATCTCGCCCGCGTTGGTGCCGGGCAGGGGGGCTTCGAACATCGCTTCGTGGAACTGCGGATCGAATTTGTCACCGACTTCCGGTTGAACAGGCTCGATCCCGTGCTTTTTGAATACGTCGATCAGTGCGCGCATGGTCAACTCAACGCCTTCCAGAAGCGCTTTGTCGCCATCCTTGCCGTCTTCCTTGGCCATCTGCAGCGCACGGTGCAGGTTGTCGTACACGGGCAGGAGATCCCGCGCGAGACGTGACCCGCCATAGTTTTCGGCCTCACGTCGATCACGCTCCGCCCGTTTGCGGGTGTTCTCCGCATCGGCAAGCGCGCGCATGTAGCCGTCTTTCAACTCTTGAATCTCAGTCTTGAGGGCCACGATCGAGTCGTCCTCATCCGCCATCTGTTCAAGGGTCATTTCATCCTCGGGGCCGAGGTCGGTCTCGGCCATGATGTCATCGAGGAATTGATCGTTCTTGTCTGTATCAGCCATTATCCAGCCTTCCTATCCGCGGTCCGAGATCAGTTTCCCGACCAGTTGCGCGGTGTAATCCACGATGGGCACAATGCGCCCGTAGTTAAGGCGCGTGGGTCCGATGACACCAACCGCGCCGATGATCTTTCGATCAGCGTTCATATAAGGAGAAACCACCAAAGAGGAACCCGAAAGTGAGAAAAGTTTGTTCTCGGACCCGATAAAGATCCGCACCCCTTCGCCGGTCTCGGTCAGTTCGAGAAAGTTGGCGATATCCCGCTTGCGTTCAAGGTCGTCGAACAGGCTGCGGATGCGGTCGAGGTCGGCTTCATCCTCATCCGTGATCAGGTTGCCGCGCCCGCGCACGATCAGCCGTTCGGTCGATTCCCCCTTATTTTCCCACAGGGCAGCGCCGCTGTCGATGAGCTCTTGCGCGAGGGCGTCGATCTCTTGGCGGCGGGCCTTCACCTCACGCGCGATGGCGGCGCCGAGTTCGGAGAGGGTGCGGCCCTCGGCCACCGCATTGATGAAGTTCGTCGCCTCGCGCATTGACGACGGCGTTTGCCCCGGCGGCGGCGTGAACACGCGGTTCTCCACGTGCCCGTCGGCGAAGACCAGCACCACAAGCGCGCGGTCCGCGGCGAGGCTGACAAACTCCACATGCCGGATCGGCGCTTCGTGTTTCGGAGTCAACACCAGGCTCGCCCCGTGTGTCACACCGGAGAGAGCCGAGCCCACGCGGTCGAGCAGGGTGCCGACATCGTCGTCGTTGCTGCCAAGGGTTTGGTCGATGCGGGCGCGATCCTGACCATCCAGATCGCCCACTTCCAGCAGACCATCCACGAACATGCGCAGACCTTGTTGTGTGGGGATTCGGCCGGCGCTGATATGAGGGCTGTCCAAAAGACCCAGATGCTCAAGATCCTGCATCACGTTGCGGATGGTGGCCGCGCTGACCTTCTCCGACAGGGTGCGGGTCAGCGTGCGCGACCCCACCGGCAGGCCGGACTCGAGGTATCCTTCCACAACGCGGCGAAAAACCTCGCGCGAGCGGGCGTTCAGTTCGTCCAAAGAGGTGGTCTGGTCGGTCATCGTTTCAGGGTCTCCGGCCTGTGACGGGTGGCCCTTTGCCAATATGGGCACGCAGTCCGAAAGGTCAATCGGGGTTGGAATTGCAGGGCAGGGCGCGTATCCGGTGGCAAACCTTGGAAAGGACATGCCATGCGCCCCTCTGGACGGAAAACTGACGAAATGCGGCCCATAACGATCGAGACCGGGGTCACCCGACATGCGGAAGGGTCGTGTCTGATCAAATGCGGTGACACCCACGTGCTCTGCACCGCTTCGATCGATGAACGGGTGCCTCCGTTTTTGAAGAACGCCGGATTGGGCTGGGTCACGGCGGAATACGGCATGTTGCCCCGTGCGACGAACACGCGCATGCGGCGTGAGGCGAAGAACGGGCAGAGCGGCCGCACACAGGAGATCCAGCGTCTGATCGGTCGGTCCCTGCGAGCTGGCGTCGATCGCGTGGCTTTGGGCGAGCGGCAGATCGTGGTCGATTGCGACGTGATTCAAGCTGACGGTGGCACACGGTGTGCATCGATCACCGGCGGTTGGGTCGCGCTGAAATTGGCAGTCAACAAGCTTATGAAAGCCGGGTTTGTCACGTCTGACCCGCTTACGGTTCCTGTGGCAGCCGTGTCATGCGGGGTCTATGCGGGGCAGTCGGTGCTGGATCTGGATTACCCGGAAGATTCCGAAGCCGGGGTCGATGGAAACTTTGTCATGGCGGGCAGCAAGTTGATCGAAGTACAGATGTCCGCCGAAGGCTCGACCTTTAGCCGGGAGCAGATGAACGCCATGATGGACCTGGCCGAACGCGGGGTTGCTACCCTATCCGCTGCCCAGTTGGACGCCGTGTCCTGATGCGACGGTTTGAAGGAAAGAAACTGCTAATCGCGACGCACAATCGCGGGAAACTGGAAGAGATCGAGGCCTTATTGGCGCCCTATGGTGTCGAGGTCACCTCAAACGCCGATCATGGATTGCCCGAACCTGACGAGACCGAAACCACCTTCGTCGGCAACGCGCGGATCAAGGCTCATGCGGCGGTGAAGGCGACCGGTTTGCCAGCTTTGGCCGATGACAGCGGGCTCACAGTTGACGGACTTGATGGTGCGCCCGGCGTCTATACGGCGGATTGGGCCGAAACGGGCGACGGGCGCGACTTCGTGAAGGCGATGACCCGCACTTGGGAGGAATTGGAAGCGAGGGACGCAGCTACGCCGCGCCGCGCGCAGTTCCGCTGTTGTTTGGTCCTCGCTTGGCCGGACGGCCATGATGAGGTGTTCGAAGGCGTCATGCCCGGACAGATCGTCTGGCCCATGCGGGGGGATCAGGGCCACGGCTACGATCCGATCTTCCAGCCGGACGGTTATGACGTGACCTTCGGAGAGATGGATCGATGGGAAAAGAACCGGATCAGCCACCGTGCCGACGCATTTCGCAGGCTGATCGAGGGTTGTTTTGCGTGACGCTTCCGGCATGACGCACGGTTTCGGGCTCTACGTCCACTGGCCGTTCTGTCAGGCAAAGTGTCCCTATTGCGACTTCAACTCGCATGTGGTCGCACGGGTTGACCAATCCCGCTGGGCTGAGGCGTTCGAACGCGAAATCGACCGCGTCGCTGCCCTGACTCCAGATCGCATCCTGTCGTCGGTTTTCTTCGGGGGCGGCACGCCCAGCCTCATGGAAGTCAAGACCGTCGAGAGAATCATGGAGCGGATCCGCAAGCGGTGGCGCTTGTCCAATGATCTGGAAGTGACCTTGGAAGCTAATCCCACCTCGATCGAAGCGGATCGTTTTGCGGGTTATTATGCAGCCGGGGTCAATCGTGTGTCGGTGGGTGTGCAAGCACTGAACGATCCCGACCTCAAGGCACTTGGACGCCTCCATTCGGCGAAGGAGGCTCTTGGCGCAATCGAGATCGCCCGATCAACCTTCGACCGCGTGAGCTTTGATCTAATCTATGCGCGTCAGAATCAATCCGTCGACGCATGGGCGATGGAACTGGAACAGGCGCTAGCGCTCGATCCCGACCACCTTTCGTTGTATCAGCTGACTGTGGAAGACGGCACCGCGTTCGGCGAGCGCTTGAAACGGGGTGGATTGAAGGGCCTCCCAGACGAGGATCTTGGCGCTGACTTATGGGAGGTGACGCAAAGTCTAACCCATGCCGCTGGGCTGCGAGCCTATGAGGTGTCCAACTTCGCCAAACCGGATCAAGAAAGCAGACACAACATCCTGTATTGGACGTCCGCCGATTGGGCAGGCATTGGGCCCGGGGCCCATGGACGCTTGACGTTGGACGGGCAGCGCTTTGAAACCGTAGCTGAACGTATGCCCGGCGCTTGGCTGGCGCAGGTCGCTGAAGGGCAGGGGGGCGACGTTTCAAGCGTGGAGATGTCGCCGGCTGCTATGTTGGAAGAGCGTATCCTCATGGGACTGCGGCTTTCCGAGGGAATCGGCATGCCGGCATCTTGGGTCGAGAGTAAACTTAGTCAAATCAACGAGTTAACAAATCTCGGGCTGCTGGATGTAGCGCAAGACCGCCTCACCGTGACCCCGAACGGCCGACCGCTGCTGAACGCTGTGATCGCAAAACTTCTTACGGATTAAGACCCTGACAGCAGGCGCAAAACGTCATCCAACTGTTCCAAACTGCGGTAATGCAGAACGATCTGACCGTTCTCCTTCCCGTCCGCGTGGTCGATTTTTACCTTCATCCCGAGGTGGGCTGCGAGATCATTTTCGATTTGGAGTGTGTCCGCGTCTTTGGTCTTGGACTTTCTCGGTGCTGCGGGCTTGGGCTCCTTGGCAGTTTTGGCAAGTTTCTCGGCAGCCCGAACGGAAAGCCCCTTTTTGACGATTTCGGCCGCGAGTGCGCCCGCTTTCGGATGTCCTACCAACGTGCGTGCATGACCAGGGGTTAGATCGCCCTTCGACAGCAGGTCCTGCACGGTTTCGGGTAGGGTCAGCAAGCGCACGGAGTTCGCGATATGGCTTCTGCTTTTGCCAAGAGCGGTCCCCATTTCCTCCTGGGTGCGCCCGAACTTCTCCATCAGTTGTTTATAGCCTGCCGCCTCGTCGATGGGGTTCAGATCACTGCGCTGGATGTTCTCGATAATCGCAACCTCGAGAACCTCAACGTCGGTAAATTCCCGAATGATGGCAGGGACTTCGTGCAGTTTGGCCCGCTGCGATGCACGCCAGCGCCGTTCGCCTGCAACGATCTCGTATTGACCGGACGCCGAAGGTTTACGGCGCAGAATAAGTGGCTGAATGATCCCCTTCTCCGAGATAGACGCCGTGAGATCAGCCAGTGCGCTTTCATCGAAGGTCCGGCGGGGCTGGTGTGGATTAGGATAGATCTGGTCGATCGGAATGAAGCGTTCCGTGGAAGGGCGGTTCTGATCGGGCGCCGAAGCGCTTACATCGGACATCAACGACGACAGGCCGCGGCCCAGCCCTCTTGTGGGTGTTTTGCTCATCTAAGAACTCCGCTGCAGGGATTGAGGCTCTTTCGCCATGATTTCAGAAGCCAATGCGAGATACGCAGCTGCCCCTTTGGATGTCGGATCATAGTCGAAAACCGACATTGCGAACGAAGGGGCTTCGCTCAGCCGCACATTGCGGGGAATGACTGTGTTGAAAACGAGATCGCCCAGGTTGTCGCGCGCGTCAGCCTCCACCTGTTGGCTAAGATTGTTGCGCTGGTCATACATCGTCAAGACAATCCCTTCGATCCGGAGATCCGGATTGGCAGATTGTCTGACTTCGCGAACGGTTAGCATCAATTGTGACAGCCCTTCGAGGGCGAAGAACTCGCTTTGAAGCGGCACGACGACCGTATTTGCCGCGACCATAGCGTTTACCGTCAATATGTTGAGCGACGGAGGACAATCGATCAAGATATAGTCTAAGCCGAGCTCATCTATCGCTGGCTGGTGGAGGGCATCATGCAGTAGAAAGCTCCGCTTTTCGTTTGCCATCAAGCTGATATCTGCAGAACTTAAATCTGTTGTAGCCGGAATAATTTTGAGTCCGTCAATCGTCGTTTGATTGGCACATTCCGCCGGGAGAGCTTCCCCGATGAGAAAATCGTAAGTCGTCAATCTGCGCTGATCCGCTTCGATGCCCAGACCGGTCGAGGCATTACCTTGAGGATCGAGATCAATCAGCAGCACCCGGCGACCTGCCTTGGCCAGTGCTGCGCCCAAATTGATAGCAGTTGTCGTCTTCCCGACACCGCCCTTTTGGTTGGCGACCGCAATTATCTTCGGTTGCGTAGCCCGACTAAGGTTCACGACGGTGGATCCTAGCTATTTCCAATATTTTAGCTTCGCTGCTCGTTATGCTGGGATGAAGCTTATTGTCGAAGCTCCAGTCGTTCTTAGCGGCGTCGATCTCGCTTTGAAAGGTTTTTCCCTTCGGAAAGAGTGATATCCCACCTTCTTCCAAAAGCGGTTTCGCAAGATTTAAAAGCTTCGGAAGAGGAGCCAGTGCGCGTGCACTAACCACGTCAGCTTTGACAATCTCTGACATTTCGATCCGGTCGTTCACCACTTGATAGTTCAATCCAAGTTCCCGTTTTGCAGTGCGAAGGAACTGGCATTTCCGCTTATCGCTTTCAAGAAGCGTCAGCGGTCGCCTTCGTTCATCCAGGATCGCGATCACAACACCAGGCAAGCCGCCGCCGCTGCCTATGTCAGTCCAACGTCGCCAATTCTGCGGTGCGAGATGAAACAATTGGGCGCTGTCTTCAATATGCCGAGACCAGATATCGCTAGCCGAGGAGTTTGAGACGAGATTTATGGTTTTGGTCCAACGGCTCAGGAGGGTAGAAAAATGAACCAGCTTCTCGTTTGTTTCACGTGAAACATGTTTGAGATTGTGTTTAAACGTCATGACCCTGTCGCCCGACCACCAGCGCCGATACGATTGATTTCACCCAGGAGCAATACAAGTGCGGCTGGCGTGATCCCCTCCAACCGTCCGGCTTGAGCTAGCGTATCAGGCATGGCCGCCTTTAGCTTCGATCTAATTTCATTCGAGAGACCAGAAATGGCATCGTAATCAAGTTGTGAAGGAATTATCCGTGCATGATCCCTGGCCATTAAGGCGACTTCTGCCTTCTGGCGTTGCACATAATGGGAATAGAGCGCATCGCGTTCGATTTGAGAGGCGATATCCGATGGGATTTCTTCCATTCCCTCAGCAAGATCGGCGATTTGTTCTGTCTTGGTACCAGCAACCGTTAGGGCATCGTAAAGCGTCCGGCTCGCGCCATTGCTATTGATTTTCACCCCGGCTTCCGAAAGGGCACGCGCGGAGGCCCTCTTTTCCCGAAGGGTTCTGGTCCAAAAATCAATTTTCTCTATCTTTTGGGTGAAAACGCGCCACCTTTCATCGCTCACGCAGCCTACGTCGCGACCAAATGCGGTCAGACGCTGATCTGCGTTGTCAGCCCGCAAAGAAAGGCGGAATTCAGCTCTCGACGTGAACATTCGATACGGCTCAGTCACGCCGCGTACGGTCAGGTCGTCGACCATCACCCCTATATAAGATGTCGACCGGTCGAAGTTGACGGGAGCACCTCCTCGAGATGATGCGGCTGCGTTCAATCCCGCTACCAATCCTTGAGCCGCAGCTTCTTCATATCCTGTCGTCCCATTAATCTGGCCAGCCAGATACAGACCAGGAATCTTTTTCAGGCCTAATTGAATATTTAACTCACGAGGATCGACGTAATCGTACTCGATGGCATACCCTGGTTGCGTAATTACCGCCCGCTGCAATCCGTTAATCGAACGCACATAGTCAAGCTGAACATCGGCTGGCAGAGAAGTGGAAATACCATTGGGATATACGGTATCGTCATTCAGCCCTTCGGGTTCCAGAAAGATCTGATGAGACGTCTTGTCAGCGAACCGAACAACTTTATCCTCGATGGAGGGACAGTATCGCGGCCCCACGCCGTCGATTGTACCCCCATACATCGCTGATTTGTCCAAATTATTGCGAATGATCTCGTGAGTGTGCTCATTGGTATGCGAGATGCCGCATGAAATCTGGCTGGCAAACGGTTTCCTATGAAGGAATGAGAACAGCTCGGGATCGGCATCAGCTTCTTGCAGCTCAAGTTCGTCCCAATGTATGGTCCGACCATCCAACCTAGGTGGGGTTCCCGTTTTTAAACGCCCCATACGTAGTCCGTAGCTCTCTAGCCGTTCGGCCAGTGCGATGGACGGTGCGGCACCCATGCGACCACCTTCACTACGTTCCTGACCGATATGCATGACACCACGGAGGAAAGTGCCTGACGTCAAGACTACAGACCTCGCTAAGATTTGCGAGCGGTCTTTCAACACTAGCCCGATGACCTTATGGTTCTCGACCATCAGGTCGATGACCTCTCCCTCGATAAGTTCAAGATTTGACCGCTGTCGGGTAAGTTCGATCATTGCGGCTTGATAAAGCTGTCTATCAGCCTGGGTCCGTGGCCCCTGTACCGCTGGCCCTTTCTTTCGGTTCAACAGCCTAAACTGAATGCCAGCACGGTCAGCTGCGACGCCCATAACTCCATCCAGGGCGTCGATCTCTCTAACAAGATGCCCCTTCCCGAGACCCCCAATTGCAGGATTGCATGACATCACTCCAATATCACTCCGACGGAGTGTGACCAGTCCTGTACGCGCACCGCATCGCGCGGCTGCATGCGCAGCTTCTACACCAGCATGACCGCCACCAATAACCAAGACATCGAAATTCGCGTGTTTCACGTGAAACAATCCTATTTACCGATACAGAAGCTTAAGAATATCTCATCCAAGACATTCTCTACATCGACGCGGCCAATCAAGCTGTCAAGACACCGGATCGCAGTATGAAGCTCCTCCGCGAGGATATCAACCTCGTCGGCGGAACTCTGCAACATCGCTTGGACTTCGCTGAGATGGACCCGCGCAGCGACCAGCGCTTTCTCATGTCGAAGTCGGGTCGCAACACCGGCATCTGCAACCTGGTCAGCCAGGAAGTTTGAAATCCGGTTCAGCAGTGCATCAATACCGGTCCCGTCTATCCCAGAAACGGACAACCGATCTTTGGTAGGACGAAGGTCAGATTTGCTTATGACGTTTAGATCACTATCGGAGATTTGATCCGGCATTTCATCCGGTTCTACCAAATGAATCCTCATATCAGCGCGGCTCGCACGTCGCCTACCATGCTCGATCCCCAAAGCCTCTAGCTGATCGTCCGATTCACGAATTCCGGCCGTATCGAGAAATGTCACAGGAAATCCGGCAACATCCATCCTTACTTCGATAACATCCCGGGTGGTGCCGGCGATATCGGAAGTAATTGCGGCTTCGCGCCCGGCCAACCGATTGAGCAACGTCGACTTTCCGCTGTTGGGCGGACCAACCAAGGCAATCTCGAACCCATCTCGGATCCTTTCGCGTACGGCAACGCCTTTTGCCTCTGACTCCACCTCTGCAGAAACGGAGGTAATGAGCGCATTGACCTCGGGGTATACATCCTCCGGCACCTCTTCATCGGCAAAATCAATGGTCGCCTCCAGTAGCGCGACCGCGCGGATCAGGTCCTTGCGCCATTTTTCGGCGAGAGTTCCCAGTTCACCGGAAAAGACCCGAACTGCCTGCCGCCTTTGGCTTTCGGTTTCGGCATCAATCAGGTCGGCCAGTCCTTCGACCTGGGCGAGGTCGAGGCGTCCGTTCTCCATGGCGCGGCGTGTAAACTCGCCAGGATCCGCCAGCCGAAGACCAAGCTCACTCAAATGGTCTTGGACGGCGGCAACAATCGAAGGGGAGCCGTGCGTGTGCAGCTCGACCACCTCCTCCCCGGTGAAACTGCGTCCCTCCGAGAAACTGAGCGCAAAGGCCTGATCGATCAAGACACCGTCCCGGTCGAGGAGTGTGACCAGTTTGCGATCATGCGGCTCAAGACGGGCGCCCATCTTCGCTACGACAGATCTGGCGTCCGGCCCGGAAATCCGAATGATCGACACACCTGCTTTCCCCGGCGCAGACGCCAGGGCGAAAATCGTATCCATCACTATTAACCTTTTGGTTTAAAACGGATTTACGTATTCATGGAGTCGAAGAAATCCGAATTCGTCTTGGTCTGTTTCAACTTCGAGATCAGGAATTCAATCGCATCAGTGGTTCCCATCGGATTAAGAATCCGACGCAGCACATAAGTCTTCTGGAGATCGACTTTATCGACCAGAAGATCCTCTTTCCGGGTCCCGGATTTGAGAATATCCATTGCCGGGAACACCCGTTTGTCCGCGATTTTGCGATCCAGCACGATCTCGGAGTTGCCGGTGCCTTTGAACTCTTCGAAGATCACCTCGTCCATCCGGCTTCCGGTATCGATGAGTGCCGTGGCGATAATGGTCAGAGAGCCGCCTTCTTCGATGTTCCGCGCCGCACCGAAGAACCGCTTGGGCCGTTGCAGCGCGTTAGCATCGACGCCCCCGGTCAGAACTTTACCCGATGACGGAACCGTTGTGTTGAAGGCGCGGCCCAATCGGGTGATCGAATCAAGCAAAATCACCACGTCCCGTTTGTGCTCGACCAGACGTTTCGCCTTCTCAATCACCATTTCAGAGACGGCAACGTGACGGGACGCGGGTTCGTCAAAGGTCGAGGATACGACTTCACCCTTCACCGAACGCTGCATGTCTGTGACCTCTTCCGGCCGCTCGTCGATGAGCAGCACGATCAGATAGCACTCGGGGTGATTGGCCGCGATGGAATGGGCGATGTTCTGCAACAGCACCGTCTTACCGGTCCGCGGAGGCGCCACGATCAAAGACCGTTGCCCTTTCCCGATCGGAGCGACCAGATCGATGATCCGGGCAGAGCGATCCTTCGTCGTGGGGTCCGACGTCTCCATCTTCAGGCGTTCATCGGGATAAAGCGGAGTTAGGTTCTCGAACGCCACCTTGTGGCGCGCGCGCGACGGCTCTTCGAAGTTAATCTTCTCGACCTTCGTCAGCGCAAAATACCGTTCAGTATCAGACGGTTCCTGGATCACACCTTCAACGGTATCGCCGGTGCGCAACGCGTGCAGGCGGATCATATCGGGGGAGACGTAGATGTCATCCGGACCGGGAAGATAGTTTGCCTCAGGCGAGCGTAGGAACCCGAAGCCGTCCTGAACCACTTCCAGAACACCGTCCCCACCGATGACCCAATCGTCTTCTGCCCGCTCCTTGAGAATCGAGAACATCATGTCGCCTTTGCGCATGGTCGACGCATTCTCAATCTCGAGCTCTTCAGCCAGCGCGAGCAGATCCTTGGGGCTTTGCGCCTTCAGGTCGGCGAGGTTCAAACGATCTGTGACCGCGTCGTTCTGCGTGATATCTTCGGGCATGGTGGAACTCCAACCGGATGACCGGTCATTTCTCTGTCTGATCTGGAAAACAGCCTTCGGACGAAGGTTAACCCTGCCTAAGCGCTTAGCTGGGTTCTGTCAATCGGAGGGAACCAGGATCGGCGGAGCGATGATCTGTATTCTTTCCAAAGAAAAAAGGATTCTAGGTGGAAGTAGTGTTAGCGCTGGGGATAACCTCCCAAAACTCGCTTGCACACATATATATCCACATGGTGTTTGCCAAGAGCAGGACTTTCAAACAACCCCGATGACTGCTAACCTTCTGTGACGAAACGAAATTATCATACAGACCCATCTTGCCCGCGCGTCTTGTATGAGTCCGACCGCAGTTTATCCACAGCGTCGATTCTTTCATATCCTCACGGGATAACTCAGGCGTGGTACGGGACCACTCGCATAACTTTCCCCCGGGCGGGACAGGCTTGCGATTGACCTCAATCCGTCCCATGAGGTGTGCATGGTTTCGTCCACGGGATTATCCACATGAAAGATCGGCTTACTCTCGCCTCTTCCTCGTCCATCCGGGCCCGACTGCTCGAGAATGCCGGCCTATCGGTGACAGTAACTCCAGCGCGAATCGATGAAGATTCGGTTAAACTGTCCCTTCAGGCCGAAGGTGCGTCGCCGCGGGACATGGCCGATACCCTGGCGGAGATGAAGGCACGCAAGGTCGCGGAGCGCGGGGCAGAGGGGCTGGTGCTCGGATGCGATCAGGTTCTGTCTTTCAAGGGTGAGGTTCTGTCGAAGCCCGAGACCCCCGCCGCGGCGCGTGCGCAACTCCTCCGACTGCGTGGCGAGTCCCATCAGCTATTGTCCGCCGCCGTGATCTACGAGGACCACGCGCCCATCTGGCGCCATGTGGGCGTGGCGCGGTTGACCATGCGCGACTTCTCGGACAGCTATCTCGATGCCTATCTCGAACGCAACTGGGAGAGCATCCGATGGTCTGTCGGCGGCTACAAGATCGAGGAGGAGGGGATCCGCCTGTTCCGCACGGTGCAGGGCGATACCTTTACCATTCAAGGCCTGCCGCTGCTTGAACTCTTGTCTTATCTCACACTTCGCGGGACATTGCCCAAATGAGCGATCAACCCATTCCCCTTGCCGGCGTGATCGGCCAGCCCGTCGCGCATTCCCGTTCACCGCGCCTGTTCCGCCACTGGTTGAAAAAGCACAACCGCGTCGGACATTATGTGCCGCTCCACGTGGGCGAAAGCGACCTTGAGCAGGTGATCCGTACCCTGCCCAAAATGGGGTTCGTCGGGTGCAATGTGACGATCCCCCACAAGGTCGATGTGCTGTCCATCGCAGATCTGGCCACGGATCGCGCGACCTTGATCGGCGCTGCGAACACGCTGATTTTCCGCAAAGACGGCAAGATTCACGCTGATAACACAGACGGTTACGGCTTTATTGCCAATCTTCGGCAGGGCGCGCCCGGGTGGGCGCCGTCCCTTGGACCCGCTGCGGTGCTGGGGGCCGGTGGTGCCGCGCGGGCCGTCATCGCCTCGCTGATCGACGTTGGCGTCACGCAGATCTATCTCAGCAATCGTACCCGCCCCAAAGCCGAAGCCCTGCAATCCGCCTTCGGGACCAAAGTGCAGGTGGTCGATTGGGTGCAGGCCGGAAATATGCTTGAGGACGCGGCAACGGTCGTGAACACAACCTCGCTCGGTATGGAGGGGCAGCCCGCTTTGCGGGTGCCGTTGGACGGTCTGCGGCGCGGCACGGTGGTGACCGATCTTGTCTATACGCCGTTGAAAACCCCATTCCTCGCCACAGCAGAGGCTGCCGGCTGCATCACCGTGGACGGTCTGGGCATGCTGTTGCATCAGGCAGTGCCCGGCTTTGAACGCTGGTTCGGCGTGCGGCCCGAGGTGGGCGCCGACACGCGGGCTGCGGTCTTGTCATGACCTTCGTTCTAGGCCTGACGGGGTCGATCGGCATGGGGAAATCCACCACTGCCGCGATGTTTGCCGACGAAGGCATCCCGGTCTGGGACGCCGATGCCGCCGTGCGTCGTCTTTACGCCAAGGGCGGGCAAGGGGCGGCTGCAATTGGTGCGGCCTATCCTGAGGTGATCGAAGAGGGGGCCGTCTCGCGCCAGAAACTCCGCACCCTCATCGCCGCAAGCCCCGAAGTCCTTGATCACATTCAAACCCTTGTGCATCCGCTGGTGGCGCAGGACCGGCAGGCGTTTCTCAAACAGACCCCTGCGCCCATCGTGCTGCTGGACATCCCGCTCTTGTATGAGGGGGGCGGCGACGCGCAGTGTGACGGGGTCGCTGTCGTCTCGGTTCCCGAAGACGTGCAACGTCAACGCGTGCTGGCCCGGGGCGAAATGTCAGAGGCGGACTTCGAGCTGATCAAGGCGCGGCAGATGCCCGACGCAGAGAAACGCGCAAAAGCCCGCTGGGTGATCGAGACGCTGACACTGGACGCCGCCCGCCAATCCGTGAGAGAGATCATCGCCGAAATCGAACAGGAACAGGCCGATGCGTGAGATTGTCCTTGATACAGAGACC
The DNA here is from genome assembly GCF_003072065.1 of Thalassorhabdomicrobium marinisediminis. GTDB lineage: Bacteria > Pseudomonadota > Alphaproteobacteria > Rhodobacterales > Rhodobacteraceae > Octadecabacter > Octadecabacter marinisediminis. Next base: position 172,173 of record NZ_QCYG01000002.1, on the reverse strand, counting down.
ACCGGTTTCGAGCCCAGCGAAGGCGACCGCATCGTGGAAATCGGCGCGATCGAACTGATGAACCACATGCCCACCGGGCGGACTTATCATCAGTACATCAACCCCAAACGGGACATGCCGTCGGGCGCGTTCGAGATTCACGGCATCGGACCGGACCTTCTGACGCCGCCGCAAGACCCCAAACCGGGGCAGGTGACCCTGCGGGACAAGCCCGTGTTCGCGGATGTGGCACAGGCGTTTGTCGACTTCATCGGGGATGCGCGGCTGGTGATCCACAATGCCGCGTTCGACATGAAATTTCTCAATGCGGAACTTGGCTGGCTCAATCGTCCGCTTCTACCCATGGCTCAGGCCCTTGATACGCTGGCCATCGCGCGCAAGAAATTCCCCGGCTCTCCGGCGTCGCTTGATGCTTTGTGTCGCCGTTTTGGCATCGACAACTCCAATCGCACGTTGCACGGCGCGTTGCTTGACAGTGAAATCCTGGCGGAGGTCTATCTTGAGCTGATCGGCGGGCGGCAGCCCGATCTGGTTCTGGCGGGACAGGACCGCTCGAAGGCCAAGTCGGCAGCGGATACCGATTGGCGGCCCTATCCCCGCCCGACACCGCTGGCGCCAAAAATAAAAGCGGCGGAGGCCGAAGCCCACGCCGCTTTCGTCGAAACATTGGGCGACAACGCCCTGTGGAACAGGGTCTAGGCGTCCGCGGGCTTTTGCTCGGCCTGTTGCTGGGCCCGCAGCGCAAGTTGTTGGCGATAGATCGCAACAAAGTCGATCTGTTCGAGGTTCAGCGGTGGGAAGCCCCCGTCGCGGGTGACGTCCGACACGATGCGCCGGATGAACGGGAAGGTCATGCGCGGGCATTCGATCATCAGATAGGGGTGCATCTGCTGCTCTGGCACGCCTTCGATCTCGAACACGCCGGAATATTCCAGCTCAAGCAGGAAAAGCGTCTTCTCGCTGCCCTGATTGAGCGAGGTTACCTTCAGCTTGGTGACAACCTCGAACTGGTTCGCCGTGCCGCGTTTGCGGGCGTCAAGGTTCACTTCGACCTTGATTTCCGGCTTCACCTCACCATCCACGCCCTTTTGCGCCATGACGTTCTCGAACGACAGGTCACGCACGAACTGGGCAAGGATGCGCTGTTTGATCTGGGGTCGGGCCTCAGCGGCCCCGTTTGTCTGTTGGGTGTCTTCTTCGGCCATGTGGCTCTCCGGCTCTGATACGTTCACGTTTGTGTAACAGGGCCGGGGCGGGGCCTCAATCTCTTGTCCAGCCTGACGGGCCGCGCGATGTGCGGTCGGGGGGATCAACCTCTTCGAACTCGCCGTCGATCACGCGGTCGTCGGGATGCCGGCGTGGCGGTGGTCCGCGTCGCGGGTCGCCGCCCGGGCCCATCTGGAAGCTCTGCACCTCGACCCGGTCCCGCAGCGCGCGATAGGCTGCGGACCGCACCGCAGGCACGAGCAAGGCAAAGCCTACAAAGTCGGTGAAAAATCCGGGGGTAAGCAGCAGCGCGCCGGAAAACAGGATCATCGCCCCGTGAGCCAGATGTTCCGTCGGATCTTGCAAGGATGAGAAAGACTGCCGCAGGTTCAACATCGCCTGCGCCCCCTGACTGCGCACCATCCAGGCGCCCAGCAGCGCTGTCAGGATCACAATGGCAAGCGTCCAGCCCAGCCCGATCACCCCGCCGATCTGGATGAACAAGGTGATTTCCAGCAGCGGAATGCCGATGAAGAGTATAGACAGCAGCATGATGCCCCCGGTTGCGTCGTTAAAAATCTGCGGCAAGGTGGACTTGCCCCACTGCCAGACTTACATAAGGCGGGTGAGTGACTTTTACCACGTGTCCATCCCTGATCGGAAAGAAACACACATGAATTCGCCTGTTCTTCAGCTTCTGGTTCTTGCCGGTATCGCGATCTTTCTGATCCTGCGATTGCGCAGCGTCCTTGGCACGCGCGAAGGCTTCGAGAAGCCGCAGGTGACCGCACAGCCCGCGCAAAAGCGCACCGGGCCCGAGTTCGAGGTGATCGAAGGTGGCCCCGATCCTGACATCACCGATTATGTGGATGCCGACACCCCCTCGGCCGAGGCTTTGGCCAAGATGAAGGCCGACGACCGCAGCTTTAACGTGCAGGAATTTGTCCGCGGCGCGCGCGGCGCCTATGAGATGATCCTGACCGGGTTCGAGACCGGTGAGCTGTCCGGGATCAAGCCCTTCCTGTCCGAAGATGTCTATGAGGCGTTCGCCACCGTCGTCGAAGAACGCGAAAAGAACGGCCTGAGCGTCGATTTCAAGTTTGTCGGCATCTCCGAGACCAAGCTGATGGACGCGACCTATGATCCCGCCACGAAAGAGGCCGAGATTTCGGTGCGCTTCCTGAGTGAGAGCACCTCCGCCGTTTATGACCGTGGCGGCGACCTCATCGAAGGGTCCCCCACCGAGATCAAGAAGCAGCGCGACGTTTGGACCTTTGGCCGGACCATGGGCACCGGCGACCCGAACTGGTTCCTTGTCGCCACTGGCGGATGACGCTGGCATCGGCGGTCGCGCGACTGTCGATCGGCCTGGCATCCCTTTTCTGGACCGAGGCAGCGATGGCCAATCCGACCTATCAGCTCTTGCAATTCGAAACGTTGCGCGGCTGGGACGTGGACGATCACCAAGCTGCGCTGGATGTCTATGTCTCCACCTGTGGTGATATGGACGATCCGATCTGGGCGTCGCTGTGCCAATTTGCCAAATCCGGCCCCGACCCCAAAGAGTTCTTCGAACGGTTCTTTACTCCGGTTCTGATCGACGATGGCAAAGACGCGCTGTTCACCGGCTATTTCGAGCCTGAGCTGCGCGGCTCCCGCACGCGGGGCGGGCGTTATCAATATCCCCTTTACCGTATGCCCAGCGATCTCTCCGCGCCGTGGCTTACCCGGCGCGAGATCGAAGAGACCGACGCACTGGGCGGGCAGGGGTTGGAAATCGTCTGGATCGACGATCCGGTCGACGTCTTCTTTTTGCAGGTGCAGGGCTCCGGTCGGGTGCGGCTGAACACGGGCGGGATGATCCGCGTGGGCTATGCGGGGGCCAACGGGCGCGAGTATTCGTCCGTTGGGCTTGAGCTGGTCAACCGGGGCGAGTTTCAGGCCCATCAGGTCTCTGCCGATGTGATCCGCGACTGGGTCCGCGACAACGGGGACGCAGGGCGCGAGCTTTTGTGGATCAACGACAGCTACGTTTTCTTCCGTGAGGTGAACGAGGTGCCACCGGATAAGGGCCCGCTTGGCGCGATGAACCGTTCGGTGACACCCATGCGCACCGTCGCCATCGACCCCGCTTACGTCCCCTATGGCGCGCCGGTCTGGATCGAGAAGGACGGCGCGGACCCGCTGGATCGTCTGATGATCGCGCAAGACACCGGGTCGGCCATTCGTGGCGCACAACGGGCGGATATCTTCTTTGGCACCGGTGATCTGGCGGGGCGCGAGGCGGGCAAGATCAAGGATGGCGGGCGCATGGTCGTGCTGATGCCGATTCAGGCCGCCTATGCGATGCTGCCCGATATCATCGAATGAAACGCCCGCGTCATATCTCGGCCGAGGAACGGGCCCTGTGGGACAGCGTCGCGCGACGTGCGGAACCACTCGAGAAGCCCAAGGCGAAACGCGCCCACGCCGCGCCCAAGCCGACCCCGCCCAAGGTTGAGGCCCCGCGCCCCGCGCCGCTTCCGCAGTTCAAGGTCGGGCAAGGGGCGACCCACCGCAAAGACCATGACCTCTTGCCGTCGCTCGGGCAGCAGATGAAAGCGGCGCCGGTCGAGATGGACAAGAAAGCCTATGGCCGGATGCGGCGGGGCAAGCTGAAGCCGGACGCGCGGATCGATCTGCACGGCATGACCTTGGCACAGGCCCATCCGGCGTTGATCGGGTTTATCATGCGCTCGGTCAGCGCGGGCCATCGTCTGGTTCTTGTGATCACCGGCAAGGGCAAGAACCGCGACGACGGCGGGCCGATCCCGACGAAATTCGGCGTGCTGCGCCATCAGGTGCCGCAATGGCTGAAGATGGCGCCGTTGAACAGTCTCGTGCTTCAGGTAACCGAATCCCATATCCGCCACGGCGGGCAGGGTGCTTACTACGTCTATCTACGCCGCAGCCGCTGAGCGTCGCATGACGGCAACCGGGTAGAGCAGGAGCAGCGCGGCAATCGCGAAACTTGCCGCATAGCCCAGCATCTGCACCTCGAAGCCGATCCCCTGATCAATGAGGAAACCGCTCAACCCCGGGCCGATGGCCGATCCCAGAACCATGAGCGCCGCAGCCGATGCCTTGATCGCGCCCAGATGCCGCGTCCCGAAGAATTCCGCCCAGCAGGCATTGAGCAACGTCGCCTGTCCGCCCCCGGCCATCCCCATCAGGATCACGGCGATTGCGGTCCAGATCAGACTGGGCGCATACCAGTGCAGGATGAAGGCAAGCACGAGGGGCAAGAGGTAAACCGGCAACAGCCGCACCGCGCCCAACCGGTCCACCGCCCAGCCAAAAAAGATCGTTGAGGCCAGCAATGTGGCGGTGCCCAGTGGAAAGACCGAGACGAGGGCCAGGTGCGACCAGCCTTTGATTTCAGCGAAGTGAACCTGATGGAACCAGAAGGCCGTGCCAAAGCCCGAAAAGGACATCACCGCCGGGGCCATGGCCCAGAACAGCGGTGTGCGCAACGCCTCGGACCGGGTCCAGTGGCGGCCCCATAGTCCGGTCGATTGCTCGGTTGCCGCGACCGATTGCGGCGTGCGCTCCAACCGAAGCAGCCAAAGCAGCACCGGTGCCATGGCCAGACAGAACAGCGCACAGCCCACCCAGATCAGGTGCCAGTCGATCCGCGTCTTGATCCAGACCATGATCAACGGCAAGGCAGCTTCACCCAACATGAACCCCATCGCGGCCACCGCGAGCGCCCGCCCGCGTGCCGCGATGAACCACCGTGCCATGGCGACGGTCGCCACGTGACTGGTCATGCCCTGTCCGAAGAACCGCAAAAGGAATACGATGACGGGAAGCGCCGCCGCCCATGGATTGACCGCCATGAGGATGCAGGACAGCCCCAGAAGCAGTACCACGGTGATCCCCAACTGCCGGACTCTGAGCCGGTCTGCCAGACCGCCCGCGAAGACCATCACCACAGCTGATGCGCCGGTACCGATCATGTAGATCAAGCCCCAATCGCCGTTGCTCAGCCCGTAGTCCGCACGGATCTCACCGCCAAAAACGGAGATGAAGAAAGTCTGCCCGAAACTGGACAGAAACGACAACAACGCGCCGGTTGCAAGAAACGGCGCGTTGTCGCGGATGAATGAAAAATAGCCCGTTTTGCTCTGCATGGGTCCTTATTGGACGAATGCCAGCAAGGGGCCAGCCCTAAAGCACGTAGCGGCTCAGGTCGGTCGAGCGCATGAGCTCACCCAAGTGATCCTCGACGAAGGCGGCGTTGACCTCGACCGTCTCACCGCCGCGTTCCGGCGCATTGAAGGACAGGTCCTCGAAGACCCGCTCCACCACGGTGTAGAGCCTGCGCGCGCCGATGTTCTCGACGCTTTCGTTGACCTCGGCCGCAATCCGCGCCAGCGCCGAGATGCCGTCGTCGGTGAACGACACCGTAACCTCTTCGGTGCCCATAAGCGCGGTGTATTGGCGGGTCAGGGCGTTGTCTGTCTCGGTCAGGATGCGGACGAAATCCTCTTCGGTGAGGGCGCGCAGCTCAACGCGGATCGGCAGACGCCCCTGCAATTCAGGCAAGAGGTCCGACGGCTTGGCGATGTGGAACGCACCCGAGGCGATGAACAGGATATGATCGGTCTTCACCGGCCCGTGCTTGGTGCTGACGGTGGTGCCTTCGATCAAAGGCAGAAGATCCCGCTGCACGCCTTCGCGGGACACATCCGCCCCACGCGCATCGGCGTTGCGGCAGACCTTATCGATCTCGTCCAGAAAAACGATGCCGTTCTGCTCTACCGCCTCAAGCGCCTTTTTGGTCACTGTTTCGTCATCAAGCAGCTTGTCCGCCTCATCCGCGATCAACAGGTCGTAGCTGTCGGCGACGGTGACTTTCTTTTTCACCGTGCGGCCGCCGAACGCCTTGCCGAAGATGGCGCCCAAATCCATGCCGGGGGGCATCGCGCCGGGCTGGCCGGGAATCTCCATCGCGCCCAGCGGGCTTGACGTGTCGGTCAGCTCAAGCTCGATCACAGTGTCGTCCAGCTCGCCGGATTTCAGCTTCTTGCGGAACATGTCGCGTGTGCCGCTGCGGGCATCGTCCCCGGCGATGGCGGTGATCACCCGCTCCTCGGCCGCTTCGCGGGCCCGCTGTTTGACGTCCTCGCGCATATAGGCGCGGGTCTCGACGATGGCCCCTTCGACGAGATCGCGGATGATCTGCTCCACGTCGCGTCCGACGTAGCCGACTTCGGTGAACTTGGTCGCCTCGACCTTGATGAAGGGCGCGCGCGCAAGCTTCGCCAAACGGCGCGAGATTTCGGTCTTGCCGACGCCGGTGGGGCCGATCATCAGGATGTTCTTGGGGTAGACTTCGTCGCGCAGATCGTCGCCCAGCTGCTTGCGCCGCCAGCGGTTGCGCAGGGCCACGGCGACGGCGCGCTTGGCGTCCTTCTGGCCGATGATGAACCGGTCCAGTTCCGATACGATTTCGCGGGGGGTGAGGTCGGTCATTGTTGAATGGTCTCCACGGTCAGGTTTCCGTTGGTGTACACGCAGATGTCCGAGGCGATGGCCATGGCGCGGCGGGCGATCTCTTCGGCGCTCAGGTCCTGATCCATCAGCGCGCGTCCTGCGGCGAGGGCGTAGTTCCCGCCCGAGCCGATGGCGGTCACGTCGAACTCAGGCTCAAGCACGTCGCCGGCCCCGGTGATGACGAACAGATCCTTTCCGTCGCTGACGATCAGCATCGCTTCGAGCTTCTGCAGGTATTTGTCGGTGCGCCAGTCCTTGGCCAACTCAACACTCGCGCGGGCCAGCTGCCCCGGCGTGGCTTCAAGCTTCTTTTCCAGCCGTTCCAGCAGCGTGAAGGCATCGGCGGTCGAACCGGCAAACCCCGCGATCACATCGTTGCCGCCAGGCGACAACCGACGCACCTTCTTCGCGGTGCCTTTCATGACGGTCTGCCCGACCGAGACCTGCCCGTCGCCCGCAATCACCACTTCGCCGCCCTTGCGGACCCCGATGATCGTCGTGCCGTGCCAGCCGGGGAATGTGTCGTCTGCCATGTGTCTGGTCCTCCTGTCCGTGTCGGCGTTTATATGGCGGTGCCGTTGCACCGGCACAAGGTCGCCAACAAAAAGGGCGCCCGCGGGGGCGCCCTTTGAGTAAAGTGCTGTGCGATCAGAGGCTTTCTTCGATCCAGCCCTGAAGTGCCGCCTTGGGAGCTGCGCCGGTCTTGTTCGAGACGACTTCGCCGTTCTTGAACAGGAACAGCGCCGGAATGCCGCGCACGCCCATCTGCGACGGAGAGTTGGGGTTCTCGTCCACGTTCACCTTGACGATCTTGACCTTGCCGTCCAGCTCTGCGGAAAGTTCTTCCAGAGCGGGGCCGATCTGCTTGCAAGGGCCACACCATTCGGCCCAGAAATCCACCACAACGGGGATGTCGGACTGGCGCACCTCGGCGTCAAAAGTCTGATCAGTTACTGCTACGGTCGCCATCTGGCTGCTCCTTTACGGGAAAATGCGTTCAGGGCGGAACGTATGGTTGGGGCCCCGTGCCGTCAAGGGAGGCTCACACCTGCGAGAGCGTGATCCAGCGCCGCATCGTCCAGCTCGCTCACCGTGCCGTTGCGCGTCCAGAGCAGCACCACACGTACCCGGCGATCCGGATAGATCACGCGCAGCGCATCACGATAGGCGGCCATCTGCCGGACCAGCCCGACCGGCGTTTTGTCCGGCGTGTCGGGCACGGAGCGGTTGGATTTGTAGTCCACGGCGATCACCTCATCCTCCGACACGATCAGACGGTCGATCAAGCCGTAAAGCCGGTCGCCGCCGAGGGACGCAAGGTTGGCCGAGATGGGAACTTCGGCCAGCCCTTGACTGAACACCCACGAGAGGTCGGGCGCTTCGATCAGGTCCAGCGCCTCTTGCACGAGCTCGGCGTGATCCGGGATCAGGCCCGCGTCCGGATGATTGCGGGTCAGTGACAGCCCCGTGTCGGCGCGATCATGCGCTGGCAGCGGCGGCAAAACCTCAAGCAGAAGGTGGATGATCCGCCCCCAGGCCAGGGCCGGCTCGGACTCCTCGGTGTGTGTCTCATCGGGGAGGATCTTGGCCCCCCCGAGATCAGACGGTGCGCGGGTGGGGCGCGGCGCCTCGAACGCGGGCAAGGTGTCTCCGAAGGTCGGCGTCGGGGGCTGCGGTGCGTCCACCTGCGAACGCTCTACTAGCGGCCCGGCGTCCCAGTCGTGGCGGCTGAACCGTTTGATCTGGCCGACGCTGTTGCTGTGCTCAACGGCGTCAAGGTGATCCATCGCGTTGCTGATGGTTCGGTGCCACGGGCTGTCATCCTTGCCCATATCGCCCGCGCCTGCGACGATCAGCCAGTTCTCGGCCCGCGTCATCGCCACATAGAGCAACCGCCGCCGTTCGCGATCCTGCGCGGTGAGCATCTCCTCTTTCACCTCGGCCAACAGGTTGGGCAGGTCGTCGGCGGCGGGTTTCCAGAACACCTGCCCGCCCGAGGTCATAAGCTCGGATTTCAGGTCGCGGCTGCGTTTCGCCGTGTCCGGCAGAATAACGATGGGCGCTTCAAGACCCTTCGAGCCATGCACCGTCATCACCCGGATGCGATCCCCGGCGGTGTCCATCTGCCGCTTCACAGTCACGTCCTCGGTCTGCAACCACGACAGGAACCCGGTCAGGCTGGGCACGGCGGATTGCTCGTAACCAAGCGCTTGCGACAGCAACGCATCGATCCCGTCCTCGGCCTCGTGCCCCAGCCGGGCGAGCAGGTTGTGCCGCCCGCCGTGCCGGATCAACAACCGGTTGATGAGGTCGTAGGGGCGCAGAAAATCCGCTTGGTTGCGCAGGTCATAGAGAATGGCCAGCGTGTCCTCATGCTGACCGGACCGGCGTAACGCCTCCCACAGGGTTTGTTTGCCCCGGCGCGGCTGGGCAAGGTCATAAAGCTGCTTTTCCGTCCATCCGAAGAGCGGCGATTTCAACGCAGCTGCGAGTGAAAGATCGTCGTCCTGCAGGGCCAGAAATTGCAGCACGGCCGAGATGTCCTTGACCGCTAATTCTCCGCCCAGCTTCAACTGGTCGGCCCCGGCGACGTCCAGTCCGGCGGCTTTGCAGACGGAAATGATATGCTGAAACACGCCAGTCGTCCGCCCCTGAACAAGGATCAAAATATCCCCCGGCGTGATCCGGCGGCGTGACCAGACGCCATCGGCCTGCCGCGTGTCGGGCAGGGTTTCCTCGGCCAGCATCCGCTTGATCTCGGTCGCGATGTTGTGCGCCAGAATGACATTGTGGTTTGTGCGCCCCTCAAGATCGACCGGATCGTCCCATTCGCGGCCTTCAGAGGATTTGTCCTTTTCGATCACCGGCCAAAGGTCGACCCGACCGGGCATGTCGGACTTGAAGGGCTTGTGGTGGATGTGATCGCCCAACCCCTCTTTCATCTCACCCACGAAGGTCTGATCCACCAGCGAAAGGATCGCCTCGGACGAGCGGAAGGAATACAGAAGTTCCTTGTCCTGTAGTTCCTTTTGCACCTTCTCCAGCTCACCGCTGAAATGGTCGCGCATCCGGTCGAAGCCTTCCGGGTCCGCGCCCTGAAAAGAATAGATCGACTGTTTCTTGTCGCCGACTACGAAGACGGTCCGTTCGCGATCGGGGTGCGCCCCCTCGCCGGTCGAGAACTCCTGCGTGAGGAGGCGCACGACCTCCCACTGCGCGGGCGAGGTGTCCTGCGCCTCATCCACCAGCACGTGATCGACCCCGCCATCAAGGCGGAACAAGACCCATTGCGCCACTGCGGGGTCTTGCAGCAGGGCCCGGGCCTTGTTGATCAGATCGTCGAAATCCAGCGCCGCGCGGTGCAGCTTTTTGGTTTCGTAACGCCGGATAAAGGGGGCAGCAAAGGCGAAGAGCGCGCGGGTCTTGTCGAGCGCCTTGAGGCGGCGCAGGTAATCGTAGGCCTCGGCCGTGCGGTCCATCCAGGCGTGCACGTCGTCGGTCAGGTGTTCCAGCCCAGCGACCGCCGCCTTGTGGTTCGATTGCGGCCAATTCCGCGATTTCGAGGTCTTGTCCGCATAAAGCAGCAGCGAAAAAACGCCCGTGAGCGTCTCCATATCCGGCGTCTTGAGGTTCAGCGACTGCAGGTTGGTCGCGAAGGTCGCGTAGGTTTTCGACAGCGCCTTGCAAGCGTCAGCAAGATCATCCGCAAGCCCGTCCTCTCCTCCGCAAAAGGCGATGTTCACCGCATCCTCGGGCGAGGCATCCGGTGGCAGGTCGAACCAATCGGAGAGTTCCGCCTGCGACGGCGGATTTGCGAAAGCCTCTTTGCGGCCGGAAATCTCGGACAGGATCTTGTAGAGGTCCCCGCCGCTGTAGTGCTGCGCCAACCCGGCGAGCGCCCCGGCGTGTTCGCCCAGCGCCATCTCGTCCAGAACCTCTTCGCGCAGAAGCTGTGCGGTGCGGTCCTCCATCTCACGGAACTGGGGGCTGACTTCGGCCTCAAGCGGGAAGCGCCGCAGCACGCCGGCGCAGAAGGAATGGATGGTCTGGATCTTCAACCCGCCGGGGGTTTCCAGTGCCGCCGCAAAAAGCGTCCGGGCATGGCGCAGGTCTTCGCCGCTCGTCGCCTGTTCCGCGCCCAGATCGCGCAACTGCTGGCGCAGGGCGCTGTCCGGCATCATCGCCCATTCGCCCAGCCGCTTGAACAGGCGGTTCTGCATCTCCGAGGCGGCGGCCTTGGTATAGGTCAGACACAACACGTTCTCGGGCCGCGTTCCATTGAGCAACAGCCGCGCCACACGGTCCGTCAGCACCCGCGTCTTGCCCGATCCCGCGTTCGCCGAAAGCCATGTCGAGCGCACCGGATCGGCGGCCTCGATCTGGCGAAGGGTTGCGTCGTCGTGGGTCATGACAGGTCCTCTATCACCGGATCGTCGGTCTCGCCCCATTCGCCATAGCGGGCCAGATGGTCATAATCGCCTTCGAACTTGATGGATTCATTGGCCCGACGCGATGTGTAGCCCTTGGCGGGGTCCATCCATTTGCGGATCAGCTCCTCGAAACGGCGCTCTGTCTCATGGGTCGGCTCTTCGTCAAGCGGTGCGGGCTGGTTGGCCAGTTTGCTGCCCAGCCCGATGTAAACCGCGTTCTGTGTGCGCAGCGCGCCGACATCCTTAAACCCGCCTTTCTCGACCATCACCGCCTCAAGCAACAGTTGCAGGTCGAACTGTTTTTGCTGCTTGGCGCTGGGCGGGGTGCCGGTCTTGTAGTCGTAGATCAGCGCCTCGCCCGCATCGGTCTTGTCGATGCGATCCGCCTTGGCGACAAGCTTGAAGTCCGTGCGGTTGAGCTTCATTTCGCCCCAGAGTTCAACACCAATGTTTGTGGTGTCCAACTGTCGCTCCTGCTCCTCTCGCAGGAAGTGGGGCAGGAACCGGGCGATGCGGGCGCGCCATTGCACGCGCACGGCGGGCCAGGGGCACCGGTCGGCCAGAACCTCGTCAGTGATTTGCAGCATCTGCCTCAGCGCGCCGGGATCATGCGGGTCGATCCGGCGCGTGATGAACTGCTCGAGCACCGCATGAACGATCACCCCCCGCAAGGGCGCATCAGCGGTTTTCGCCAGCGGGTCCAGCGCGTTCAGCTTCAGCACCTTCCGCCCGTAAATCGCATAGGGATCGCGGATCAGCGTGCCGATCTGCGTGACGGACAATTGCGTCGGCCGCGCGTCCGTGGGCGGAGCGGGTGAGGGGCGCGGGGCTGGGTCAATCTGATGATCAGGGGTCGCGATGCGTTCGGCCATGTCCAACCAGACCTGCCCGCGCGCCTTCATCGCCGTCAGACAGGCCGGTCCGTTCTGCGCGCCCAACCCGCCCAGCAGGTTCGTCAACCGGTTGATCCAGCGGCTTGGCACGGTTTCCGCCTCATCCGACCTCACGGCGCGGCTCAGCACCACCTCATCGGCGCAAACAGCCTGTTGGTAATCGTGCGCGCTCAGCCCGATGCGACGCTCGGGCAACAACAGTCCGGCCTGTTTGCGCAAGGGGCGGTTCAGCCAAGGATCGGGGGCCGGCGCTTCGGGCCAAGTGCCTTCGTTGAGGCCGCCAAGGATGACAAGGTCGGCGGATTGCACCCGCGCCTCAAGCGTGCCCCAGATCAGGACCTGCGGGTGCCCCGCGTCGCGGTCGCGCACCTCACCGGTGGCAAGGATGCTGCCGATCAGGTCGCGATACTCTCGCGGGGTCATCGCACCTCCGGCCTCGGCGTGGGTCTGCACGTCGCCCATCACGCGCAACGCCTCGCGTCCCGCGGCCTTGCGCCAAAGCTCACCGGTGTCGGTCCCTGCGGGGCCTGCGGCAAGGGACTGCGCCAGCTGCAAATGGTTCCTGACGAAGGTGTCGAGGGCCCGTTCAGACGGATCCTGCGCAGTCAGCAAGGTGCGCGAGATCCAGTCCGCCCAAGCAACACGCTCCGCGCGGCCTTCGGTACTCTCCTCAGCCCAGGCCATCATGCTCTCTCGGGTGGGATAGGGCGGCCCGTGGCGGCGCAGGTGCAGCTCGAGCGCGTTGGTGAGCAGGGTGTGCGGCCCGCGGTCTGACTGATCGGAATTGCACAGCGGATGTCGCAGGATCACCAGCAGACGTTCCGCGTCCACCGGCTCGCACAGCGCGTCGGCCACATGACGCAAGAACCGCCCCGGCGCGGTGAGTTGCAGCGGCAGACCGGCACTGTCGTCGGGCACAATACGCCACCGGTCCAGCGCTGCCGTCACCTGTCGGGTCAGCATCCGGTCGGGGGAAATCAGCGCGGCGGTCTGGCCCTCTTCCACGGCAAGGCGCAGGCGCAGGGCGATGGCATCGGCCTCGGCGCGCGGTGTCGGGGCCTCGATCATCGAAAGCCGCGCCGTGGCGGCCTCAAGATTGCCCAGCGCGGGCCCATCCGTGATCCATTGGTCCGTGACCGGTGCCGGGCGCATGGACAACGAAATCAGGGCCGTGCGTGCGGTTCCACGGGGCGCGTCCGAGGGCCAGGGCGGCAGGTCGGTCGGATCAAGGCCCAGCCCGTCGCAGATGATCTTGAACCGGTATTGCGGATGATCCTCAGCGCCGTAGGCCCCGTCCTCGGCGGGGGAAAGTCGGTCCCAAACCGCGCCGGGCATATCCATGTCCACGCCGGGCAGAATCACCGCCCCCTGCGGAAGTTGTGCCACGGCTTGCATGAATTTCAACGTGGTGCCCCGTGATCCGGTGGACCCTGCGACGATGATCGGATGTTGCGGGGGGCTGTCCGCCCACCGGGCGATCTGCGCTTCGACCACGCGCCGCTGACGCCCTTCGACGTCCGGTTGCGCATCCTCGGCGAAATAGCGCTGCACGAGATTGATGAACGCCAGTGCGCGTTCCCAATGCCCTGATTGATCGGTCAGGTTGAGACCGGCGATTGCATCGGGAGGAACGTCTTCGCCCTGCATCTCCCCCATCAGATCGACCAGCGAATCCGCCAGATCAAAGGCGGCCGTCTGCGCGGCGAGCGTGGGATCGACTTCCAGCAGCCCCTTCACCAGCTGCGCCACCTCAAGCCTGCGGCGCAGCGGCGCAACGGCGGGCGGAATGTCTTGCAAGGCTACGTCGGTGCCCAGATCGGTGACCAGCCTGATGCGTGGCAAAAGCAGCGCGTCGTCGCGATGGAACAGCTCGGTCAGGCGGCGCTGCATGCGGCGGGTATTGACGAAAACCTCGACCTGCGCGACCGCCTCGGGGGGCATGGCGCGAAACCGCGCACGCAACCCGTCGTAAAGGCTGGTGGAAAAATCCGCGCCCAGCGGGACGGCGAAGACGCGGGGGGTGGCGGATCTCTCAAACATCGGCGGTTCCGTTCAACATGGCTTCGGCGAGTGGGATGCTGTCCGGCCGCCCCACATCGCACCAGCGCCCCCCGTAAGCGGTGCCATACATGGTGCCACGTTCCAGCATGCCTGACCAAAGCCTCCACATGGAAAACACGTCTTCAGGGACAGCGGCGAGACGGTTGGTGCGGATGATCTGCAGGCCCGAATAGACATACTCCGAGCCCCGGTGCAGCCGTCCGGTTGCGTTGATGTCGAAATCGCCGCCGCCCCCGTGACCGACAGCGGCCTCGCGCGGGATCATCAGAAGCAGCGCTTCCATCTCGGGCCGCCAAGTGGTGCGCAAAGCCTCCACCGGGTTCGGGCCGTGCCAGACGGCATCGGTGTTCAGGGTGAAGACCGGGGCGGGCCCCAGCAGCGGAAGCGCATGCTTCAGCCCGCCGCCGGTCTCCCGCAAAAGGTCGCTCTCGTCGGAAACTTGCGTCTCTGTTCCAGCCAAATGCGCCTTGATCTGGCCCGCAAGGTAGTGACAGTTGACCACTGTCTTTAGCCCGTCGCAGAGCGCCAAAGCATGATCCAGCAACGGCCGGCCGGCGACTTGGACCAGCGGTTTCGGCCGCGTATCGGTCAGTGGCGCCATGCGGGTGCCAAGCCCTGCGGCGAAGAGAAGGACAGCGTTCGGTGTGTGGGTCATGCCGCCCCTATATTCAACCCAAACGCGTGGTCAACCAGCGGCGCCAATGGCGCAAGATACGGTGTGCGCAGGTCAGTCGCCAGATGGGCGCGAACACGAGGCACAAGCGCAAGATAGCCCGGTTTAGCGTCGCGCCGGGCCAGTCGGTTAAAGATGCCAAGGATTCGCAGGTTGCGCTGCACCGCCATGATGTGGAACGCCGCCGTATGATCGGGGCCCAGCCGGGCCAGTAACGGCGCGACGAGCGAGGGGTCGACGTCGCGGCGGGCATCCCGCAGGAGCGAGGCGAGGTCGTAGGCGGGATGCGTGACGAAGGCGTCCTGAAAATCCAGCAGGCCAATGCGCAGCCCTCCGGCTTGCTCTGGCCGCCAGATCAGGTTTTCGGCGTGGAAATCCCGAAGCGACAGGGTCGCCGGGGCGGGGCTGACCGATTGCAAGAGCCGGGTGAGGATCGCGGTGATGTCTTGTCGCAGGCTTGCGCTGTCGTCTTGCGCGGCCCAGTCGAACGCGAGGTCGATCATCGCGCCGCCGACCTGCGGTGTCATCACGTCAAGACCCGAAGGGGGCGGGGCCGCGCCAATTGCCTTGAGCACATCCACCCCGGCTTCATAAAGCGGCCGTTCGTCTTGCGGTGTGTGGCGCAGATGGCGCGCGAAATCGGTGGGGCCGAGGTCTTCGAGAACCATCACGCCCAGTGTGTCATCGAAGGCCAGAACCTCTGGCGCCGCGAGTCCCAGCCCGCGCAGGTGGTCCGCCATTTGCGCGAAACGATTTTGGCTGCCGCAAAGATCAGGAGGCGCGTCCATCAGGATCACGGTCCCGCCGGTGGGATCGGTCAGCCGCAGATATCGCCGGGCCGAGGCATCGCCGGTGATCGGGCTGTGCTGCCACGCGGCCCAAGGGCTGCCGGCCAGCCAGTCCTGCACAAGAGCCTCACGCGCCGACATGCAGCGTGTCCAGTTTTTCGTGCCAAGTGTCGTTAAAGGTCAGGGTGGCAACGTGGCTGTCCCGGGCCACCTCAAGCCGGATGTCGAGGGCGTCTTGCGGGATCAGGTCCGCCAACAGATCGGGCCATTCCACAAGGCAGATCGCGGTTTCGAAGGCATCGAGCAGGCCAAGCTCCACAGCCTCTTGTGGGTCGCCAAGACGGTAGAGGTCCGCATGCCAGATTTCCACCGGCCCCGCGTCGTAGGTCTGCACCAGCGTGAACGTCGGAGAGGGGACCTCGACCTCGGCCCCGAGTCGCGCCCGGATGAATGCTCGGGCAAGCGCGGATTTCCCCGCGCCGATCTGGCCCCGCAACAAGATGACATCGCCCTTGATGGCCAGCCGTGCGAGGGTGCGGCCAAGTTGAGCGGTTTCCTCTTCCGAAGGAAGGTCGAGTTTTAGGGTGCGGCGGGTCATGGCGCAACACTATGCCGCCTGCGCGGCGCTGCAAGGGCAATCAGCCCTGGGCCATCTCGCGCATGTCAGGTGCCAGAGGTTCGACCCGCCCGCCCGTGCGGGATTCGCCCGCGACAGGAAGGAAAGTGATCTGGTGATTGCCCTCGGGCAAAGGCGCGTAGTGGCAAGTGACTTCAACCTGATTATCGAGCCATATCTGCCCGCTCCACCGTCCGTTGCTGCCGCCCTGCGTCAGCGTTTTCTTCAGCTTCATCCAGACCGGCGAAGGCGCGGAAAGCGCCTGCCAAGTGGCGAGCTCATCGAGAAAATCCTGATCGGCGAAAGAGCCGTCGTGTTGGGCGCCCCAAAGCTGCCGATAGGCTTCGTTGGCAAGGATCAGCGCGCCAGAGGCCGAAAAGACGGCGATCGAGCCGGGCACATTGTCGATGACCGCCCGCGTCGTGTCGATCTGAGAGCGGAATTTCCGCGTGAGCGAGACATCGTCGCTGATATCCTCGATCAACATCGCAATGGCCCCGTTGGGGTGCGGCTTTCCGGTCACGCGGAAGGTCTGCCCGTTGGGCAGGGTCCATGTCTCATGATAGCTGCCGGCGGCGGCGGCGGTTTCCAGTGCGACCACCTCATCGCGCCACGTGTTGTAGTTCTTCGGTTCGGGAATCATCTGCAGATTGCGCAGGCGGTCCAGAACCGCGAACAGCGTGGGGCGGCCGATGAGGAAGTCGGCGGGCAGGGTGGTCAGATCCACCAGCGCGGGGTTGAACAGGACAAGCCTTCGATCCTCATCGAAAATCGCCAGTCCGACCGAAAGGTGCGCGAAGGTCTTGGTCAGGGTCTGCACGAAGGTCCGCTGGGCATCGCGCGCGGCGACCACTGGGGTGGCGTCGATCGCGAAGTAGATCGTGTCCGTGCCGCGCCGCAGGCTTGTCACCTCATACCAGATTGGAGCCTCCGCTCCGGGCAGGTCGACGCGGTGCATATCGATCAGCGGCGCGGTGCCTTGGGGGGGCGGCGCCTCTTGAAAGACGTCATGGGGGGGCCAGGGCCGGATTTCGTCCGCGCCCACGGGATTGAGCGTTTCCGACATCTCGATATAGGCGCGGTTGGCCCAGATCAACACGCCTTCGGCGTCGCGTTTCCAGATCAGCTGCGGCGAATCCTCTCCGATGCAGCGCAGAGTGTTGAGCTCATGTTCCATCGCCGACGCGGTAAGCGCATCGAGCGTTTTGTCGGGCGGGTCGTCGTCCTGCACGAGTGTGATCCGCGCCAGCCCGTTCCAGAACTCCGCCTCGATCCAGCCGGTGCCGCCATCCTCGGGCAGGATGGTCTTTTTCCCGACGCTGGCCAGATCGGCGCATTGCGACCGCAGATGCGGGAAGCGCGCGGAGAGGAGCGTGACGAGATTTTCCCAATCGGTCCGTTGCTTGTCGGCTTGCGTCATCAGGCCCTTTGCCCGAGGCGTCAGATCCACGAGTTCCTGATCGTCGAACAGAAAGGCGATGGACTCTTCGGCTTCGTGCATCAACGTGCGCGAGATGATGGCCGAGCTGCTGTTCGCGCGGATCCAGTAGATCAGGAGAACAACGGCCACGGCGATGCCCAGAAACAGCGCCGCGACCGTGCCTATCACACCGTATTGTTGCATCTCGCCCTCCGACTCAGCCGCCGTCAGGGTGTGCCAAATTGGTTAATTCGCCGTTAAGGCATCCATTTTCTTCACGTAATCAGCGTGTTGTCCCCCAAGGCACCCGTGGCATCCAGTGAGCCTTCGATGCTTGCGCGGGGCCATTCGACCGTGACAATCGCCCCGCTGCGCAGACCGGACTGCTGCTTTTCAGACCCGTTGAGGAAGGTCAGCACCGCCCCGGATCGCTCAAGAAGCGTTTTGGCGATGAACAGGCCAAGGCCCATGCCTTCATAGCCCGGGCGGCGTTTGGTGCCGCTGTCGGACCACCTGCGCCGCACGAAAGGGTCACCGATCCGGCCGATCACTGAGGCGGGGAACCCGGGCCCGTCGTCGTTGATCCGCACGGTGATCGTCTCTTCCGTCCAGGTGATCTCGACCCGGACCTCGGAGGCCGCGAAATCGACGGCGTTCTGCACCAGATTGCGCAGGCCGTGGATGATCTCGGACCGACGCAGGATATGGGGCTGACGCGCCTCCGTGCCCACGGGCGGACTGAGCGTGATGCTGACGGTTTTGCCGCGATCCATATGGGGTTCGCTGGCTTCACGCACGACGGTTTCAAGCGGGGCCTGCCGCAGCAACTGATCCTCTTTGCCCGCCCGCCCCATGGAGCGCAGGATATCGCGGCAGCGGTCGGCCTGTTCGTTGATCAAGCGGGCATCCTCTTGCAGGTCGGCGTTGCCGTCCAACTCGTCCATCAACTCGCGGCTGACCAGTTTGATCGTGGCGAGCGGGGTGCCAAGCTCGTGCGCGGCCGCCGCCACCACGCCGCCAAGGTCGGTCAGTTTCTGTTCCCGGGCCAGCGCCATCTGCGTTGCGGCCAGTGCTTCCCCCATCGAAAGCGTTTCCTGCGTGACCTGCCGCGCGTAAACGCCAACGAAGACCACGCCGATGATCAGCGCGACCCAGAAGCCGAAGACGAACAGCTCCGGCAGGGTCAGCGGCGCCCCGTCGGCGGTCAGGATCGGCAGGCTGTCAAAGCGCAACAGGGTGATGATGGCCAGCGTGACGCCGCCCAGAACAAGCGTGCTGCGCAACGGCAGAATGGTCGAGGCCACCGTGACCGGCGCAAGGATCAAAAGCGCGAAAGGATTGCTCAGCCCCCCGGCGAGATACAGCAGCGCCCCCAGTTGCAGCAGATCGAAGCCGATCATCAGGTCGGCTTCGCCCTCGGACAAGCGCCGGGTTTCGGGATAGAGAAACATCGACACCACGTTGACCAGGATCGGCAGGCCAATGACGACGGTGATCAAGCCAACCTCAAGGGTCAGATGATAGACGTAGCGGGCCACCAGAACCGCGACGATCTGCCCCGCGATGGCGAACCAGCGCAGCCAGACCAGCGTGCGCAGCCTGACCCAATTGCTGCGTTCGCGGCTTTGAAATACGTCCAGTTCGACCTGCGCCATAGTGACCCGTTCAAATTTTCCGACTTTACCCCTGCGATCTTGCGCATAATTAGGGGCCAACTGCGACCATATTCCGGGGGATCCCATGTCGAAACCTTTTGCAATCGCGGCCGGGGTTGCCGTTCTCGTCATGCTGGGCGGCACCTATGCCGTGACCCAGATGCGCGCCAGCGATGACGCTTTCGCCGTTTGTCGCGCCAGCCAGACCGGGGGCGGCGCCATCGGGGGGCCGTTCGAACTGGTGGACGACACCGGCGCCACGGTCACGGACAAGGACGTGATCACCGGCCCGACGCTCATTTATTTCGGCTATACCTTCTGCCCCGACGTCTGCCCCCTCGACGTCATGCGCAACGCGCAGGCCGTGTCGATCCTTGAGGAAGAGGGCATCGACGTCACGCCGGTGTTCATCTCAATCGACCCCGAGCGCGACACGGTTGAGGCGGTGCGCGACTATACCGACAACTTCCACGAGCGGATGATCGGCCTGACCGGCACCCCCGAACAGGTCCGCGCCGCCTCGCAAGCCTATCGCACCTATTACGCGAAACAGGACGCCGAGGACGAATTCTATCTCATGGATCATTCGACCATGTCCTATCTGATGTTCCCCGAGCACGGGTTTCAGGAATTCTACCGCCGGGACGTAACGCCGGAGAAAATGGCCGAAAGTCTGGCCTGCTTCGTAGAGGCTTATGAGGACGCCAGCTGAGGGATCAGGTTTGACCGGACCCGCCGCGGGCGATACCGATAGAAGGCGCACGCGAGAGGAACAGCAGATGCAATTGAACCCGATTGGCGAAGACAACACGCTTTTGCTTGTGGACGACGACGAGCCGTTCCTGAGGCGGTTGGCCAAGGCCATGGAAAAACGCGGCTTCTCGGTCGAGACCGCCGACAGTGTCGCCGCAGGCATAGCCATCGCGACAGCGCGGCCCCCCGCCTATGCGGTGGTGGATCTGCGGCTGGCCGACGGCACGGGCTTGGACGTGGTCGAAACCCTGCGCGAGCGGCGGCCCGAAAGCCGGATCGTCGTGCTTACCGGTTATGGCGCGATTGCCACGGCGGTGGCGGCGGTGAAGATCGGGGCCACGGACTACCTGTCAAAGCCCGCCGATGCGCAGGACGTGATGAATGCGCTGCTGACCGACAGTGACGAGCTGCCCCCGCCGCCGGAAAATCCGATGTCGGCGGATCGGGTGCGGTGGGAGCATATCCAGCGGGTCTATGAGTTGTGCGACCGCAACGTGTCCGAGACCGCGCGCCGGCTGAACATGCACCGTCGGACCCTACAGCGGATCCTTGCCAAGCGCAGCCCGCGTTAAAGCTCGGCCATCAGTTCGGCGTGGCGCTTGGTGAAGTCCTGCCGCACCTCGACCGGCGGGCGCAGGCGCAACGTGATCCCGTCGATCACGGCCGGATTGGGCGCACCGAACAGCTTGTTCGCCTCGGTCCGGGTGAACCCCGCGATTTGCACCGCCTCCAGCCATGCGCTGATCTTGTCGGCCTTTTTGATCTGCTTTTTCACCACCACAGGCACCTGCGTGGGCAGGCCGAAGCGGATGTGAATCGCCGCAAGAAGCCGGTCGTCTAATGTGCGATAGCCCGGCCCGACCGCATTCTTGACCGGAGAGATCATGTCGCCGATCACATATTCCGGCCCGTCATGCAAAAGCGCTGCAAGATGCCATTTCACCGGCGCTTTCGGTTGGATCACTCGGAAAATCTGCTCGACCAACAGCGAATGTTCCGCCACGGAATAAGGGTAATCCCCCTTCGTCTGGCCGTTCCAGCGCGCGACGAAGGCCAGCCCGTGGGCGATGTCCTCGATCTCGATATCCATCGGCGTGGGGTCGAGCAGATCAAGCCTGCGCCCGGACAGCATCCGTTGCCATGCGCGTGGTTGTTTCATCAAAAGCACCCCTCAAAACCCCGGACAGCTATGGCCCCTCCTGCTGGATTGTCGAGGCCCCGCAGCCCTGCTATTGCGCAGGCAGCAAAATTCCGAAAGGGGCGCCCCATGGCCAAGGATTACATCGTCAAAGACATCGCACTTGCTCCGTTCGGGCGCAAGGAGCTCGATATCGCGGAAACCGAGATGCCCGGGCTGATGGCCTGTCGCGCGGAGTATGGCGAGAGCAAGCCGCTTACCGGGGCGCGGATCGTCGGATCGCTGCACATGACAGTGCAAACGGCGGTGCTGATCGAGACGCTCACCGCGCTTGGGGCGGACGTGCGCTGGGCCTCGTGCAACATCTTCTCCACGCAGGACCACGCGGCAGCGGCCATCGCCGAGTCCGGCGTGCCCGTCTTTGCGATCAAGGGGCAAAGCCTGGAAGAGCATTGGGACTATCTCGACCGGTCCTTCATGTTCCCCGAGGGCGCGAACATGATCCTTGACGACGGCGGCGATGCGACGCTCTACATCCTGCTGGGCGCGCGGATGGAAGCGGGCGAAGACGTGCTGTCGGTCCCCACCTCGGAAGAGGAAGAGGTGATCAAGGCGCAAATCCAGAAACGCATGAAGGAAAGCCCCGGCTGGTTCGCCAAGACCAAGGCCGCCATCCTTGGCGTCTCGGAAGAGACGACGACCGGCGTGCACCGCCTTTATGACCTGCACAAGAACGGCCAGCTTCCGTTCCCGGCGATCAACGTCAACGACAGCGTGACCAAGTCGAAGTTCGACAACAAATACGGCTGCAAGGAAAGCCTTGTCGACGGGATTCGCCGCGCAACAGACACGATGATGGCGGGCAAGGTCGCGGTGGTTATGGGCTACGGCGACGTGGGCAAAGGCTCTGCCGCCTCGCTGCGTGGCGCTGGTGCCCGCGTGATCGTGACTGAGGTTGACCCGATCTGCGCCCTGCAGGCCGCGATGGACGGGTTTCAGGTGACGACAATCGACGAGGTCGTCGAAACGGCTGATATTTTCGTCACCACCACGGGCAACCGTGACGTGATCCGCATCGAGCATATGCGCCGGATGAAAGATATGGCCATCGTCGGCAACATTGGCCACTTCGACAACGAAATTCAGGTCGCCGCGTTGAAGAACCACAAGTGGACGAACATCAAGGAACAGGTGGACATGATCGAGATGCCGAACGGCAATCGGTTGATCCTGCTGTCCGAAGGGCGCTTGCTGAACCTCGGCAACGCGACTGGGCACCCCTCCTTTGTGATGTCGGCCTCTTTCACCAATCAGGTTCTGGCGCAGATCGAACTGTTCACCAAACACGCGGACTATCAGCCCGGCGTCTATATCCTGCCCAAGCATCTGGACGAGAAGGTCGCGCGTCTGCATCTGGACCGCATCGGCGTGAAGCTGTCGAAGCTCAACCCCGAGCAGGCGGCCTATATCGGCGTGTCGCCCGACGGCCCCTTCAAACCCGAGCACTACCGCTACTGACGCAAGCGGGCCTTTTTCCTTGCCTGCGTGGGATCAGTCGCTAACCTTGCGTCAGCGCCGTGAAAACGGCCCATTCGAATACGGGAGACGATAATGAGCAAGCGTGACGAACTGATCGGGAAATACGCGGACGACCTGCGCCAGAAATGCGGGATGGAGCCCGACATGGACCTTCTGCGCAAGGTGACGATCGGCTGCGGTCCGTCAATCTACAACGCGGATTCCGCGACGGTGGCAAGTTCGCAGCCCGGTGAGCTCGAGACGGTAAAGAACAATTTTCTGATCAAGAAACTTGGCTTGTCTGATGGTCCTGAGCTGATGGAAGCGATCGACTCCGTGGTTGAGACTTATGGCCGCTCAGAGCGCGACAAGTATCGCGCGGTCGTCTATTACATGCTGACCAAGCATTTCGGCAAAGAGTCCGTTTACGGCTGATTTGCCTTATAATTTGCCCGACCAGACGCCCGCGCACCCCGCGGGCGTCTCGCATTTGACGCGAATTGTCCGGGCAATTCCTTTGCTTTCGTGGCCCGCGCCGGTTTAAGACACACAGGCGGCCAGGATGGCCCGGTTCCAGTTTCAGATACACGTGTGGTGGCTTTGCGGAGTGCACGTGGGTGAGAGAGGGTCCGGGCGGGGTGCCTGGACCCTTTTATTTTTTTCTGCCCTGCGTCGTCTCTAGAACAGCGTCAACACCGCCCCGATCACCGCACATCCGAAGGTCGCATAGCCCCCGTCAATCAGCGTGAGTTTAAAGGGCCGTCCGGTGTAGCCGTTGTTGATCATGATCCACGGCGAGATGAAGAATAGACCGATCCCCAGTCCCGAAATCAGACCCTTGCCCACGGTATCGATGCCCGACAGGGCAAAGGAATGCCGCATCATGCCCGCCACGATCAGCATCGCCACGGCGGCCATGATGTAGGGCAGCGCGGTGTCCCCCTCGGGCCGTCCGTTCGCGTCTGTCTTTATGTTCGCCGCCGCCATCCACGGCTTGGCCAGCGCCATATACCAGACCGCCCCGAAGGCGAACCCGGTGATTGCCGCAACGACCACTGCTATAAACCCCATGTGCTGTCCCCTTATTTGCTGTGACGGAACCAGAATGCGCGCTACGGGCGCAAACACCTAGGGTTTTGTGTCGCCAAGCGCGCAGACGATGCGCCATTCCTCGTCCGAGACCGGTTGCACCGACAGGCGTGAGTTCTTCACCAGAACCATCTCGTCCAACCGCCCGTCCGCCTTGATCTGGTCCAGAGTGACCGGCGTCGTGAACGGTCGGACGGCTTTCACGTCGACACAGTCCCACCGATCGTCGTCGGTGGTGGAATCCGGGTGGGCCGCGGCGCAGACTTCGACGATGCCGACTACGGCTTTCTCTTTCTGCGAGTGATAAAAGAACCCCCGGTCGCCCACCTGCATCTCACGCATGAAATTGCGGGCCTGATAGTTGCGCACGCCGTCCCATTCCTCTCCGGCGTCGCCCTTGGCAACTTGGTCGTCCCAGCTCCAGGTTGAGGGTTCGGATTTGAACAGCCAATATCGCGCGGGTGCCATGTCTATTCCTTTCGCAAGGGGCGGGACAGCAGGGCGGTCATCGCAGCTTCTGCATCCATGCGCCCCGCCGAAAGATCCGATACGACGCGACAAATCGGCAGGTCAAGATCGTGCTTTTCCGCAAGTTTCGTCAAGGAAACAGCGGTCGCTGCCCCTTCGACGGTGGTGTTCGGGTCGAAAGCCTCTCCTGCGCCGATGGAGAGCCCGAAGCGGTAATTCCGCGACCCGTCCGAGGTGCAAGTCAGCGCCAGATCACCGAAGCCCGACAAGCCGGTGAGCGTCTCGGGCTCCGCGCCGAGCGTGGCCCCGATCCGTCGCATTTCGGCAAAGCCACGGGTCATGACCGCCGCGCGGGCGCTTTCGCCGAAGCCCGCGCCAATGCTGACCCCGCAGGCGATGGCAATGACGTTCTTCAACGCGCCGCCCAGCTCCGCACCGATGACATCACCGCTGAGATAGAGCCGCAATGTCGGCGTCGACAGCGCCTCTTGCAACACGGCACCGGCATCGGGCGACGCGCAGGCAAGGGTCAGCGCCGTGGGCAGGTTCTGGGCAATGTCGGCTGCGAAACTCGGCCCCGTCAGCATGGCTGGCACCGCGTCGGGCACGGCGCTCTCGATCAGCGCAACGGGACCGCGCAAGGTGGTCTGGTCGATGCCCTTGCAACAGGCCACAAGGTGCTTGCCGCGCAGCTTCGTTGCGTGGTGCTCCAGCCATGGTCCCAGCTTTTGTGCCGGAATAGAGAGCAGAAGGGTATCGGCCTCGAACAGTTGCGACAGATCCCCCGTGGCGGTGATCGTATCGGGGAAGCGGTGCCCCGCAAGCCGGCGCGTATTCTCTCGCCGCGTTTGCATGTCGTTGGCCGCGTCCGCATCCCGCGCCCAAAGCGTCACCGGCCCCTTCGCCGCAAGGCTGATTGCAAGGGCGGTTCCGAAGGCCCCGGCGCCGGCAACCGCGACCTTCATGCTTTCGCCCCTTTCTTGCCGCTGCCAAGCATGGCGGGGCTGGATTGATCCAGCGGCCATCGCGGGCGGGCAGACAGGGTCAGATCGTCGGTCATGCCCGCAGTAAAGCGGAGCAGGCCGGCATAGGCAATCATCGCAGCGTTGTCGGTGCACAATTTCAGTGGCGGCGCGAGGAAATCCGTCTCTAACTCGGCGCAAAGACCTGAAAGCGCCGTCCGGATCTGCGTGTTCGCGGCAACGCCGCCCGCCACTGCGAAGGTCGAAAGATCCGGGGCAAGCGCCCGCGCCGCCTTGAGCGCACGCCGGGATTTCGCTGTCAGCACATCGCAAATCGCGCCTTGGAAGCTGGCGCAAAGATCGGAGCGGATCGCTTCCGGCAGACCGCCATGCTCGGCCATCACCGCATCCCGTGCGCGCAGCACCGCGGTTTTCAGGCCGGAGAAAGACATGTTGCAATCGTCGCGGTTCATTAGCGGCCGCGGCAAGGGGAAGGCCGTGGGATCACCCTGCGCTGCGGCAGCCTCGACCGCTGGGCCGCCGGGCTGCGGCAGTCCGAGAATGCGCGCAGTCTTGTCGAACGCCTCGCCCGGGGCGTCGTCGATGGTGCCCCCAAGCCGGGTATAGGTCTCGGCGTCGTGGACCAGCAGAAACTGGCAATGCCCGCCGGAGACAAGAAGCATGAGATAGGGAAAGGCGATGCCATCGGTCAGCTGCGGGGTAAGGGCGTGCCCCGCAAGGTGGTTTACCCCGATCAGGGGCAGGCCCGTCGCAGCCGACAGCCCCTTCGCACACATCACACCCGACAGCACGCCACCGATCAGCCCCGGCCCCGCTGTAACGGCGATCGCATCGATGTCCCGCAAAGCCACATCGGACGAAATCAGAGCCTGTTGCACTGCAACATCGACTTTTTCCGCGTGGGCACGTGCGGCAATTTCCGGCACGACGCCACCGAACGCCGCATGGGCCGTGGTCTGGTCGTAAACGATGTTCGTCAGCACCTCGGCGGACCCTGCCACGCCGCGCACGACTGCGGCGGCCGTGTCGTCGCAACTGCTTTCGATACCAAGAATGGTGAGGGGGGCGGACATGGCGGGACCTGCTTGCGTCTAAGGTTCCCGCAGGTAACATTTGCGGGCAGTTCCTTCAATGGTCAGGTCGCCGTGTCCCGTTTTGAAAACCCTATCGTCCTGGCCACCCGGCCGCGCGCCTTCTCCGAAGCGTTTCTGATCGCTTTGCAGGGCGAAGCCGGTGCGTTCCGTGGCCTCATCGCGCCCGCGTTCGAATGCGCGTCAACCGGTGCGCCGATCCCGCCGTTCGACGTTGCCATTTTCACCTCACGCGCGGGCGTCGCCATGGCGCCTGAGGGGGCGGGGCGGCAAGCCTTCTGCGTCGGCGATGCCACTGCGCAGGCCGCCGAGGCGCGGGGGTATCGCGCCATCAGCGCATCGGGCAGCGCCGTCGACCTGATTCCGCTGATTCTGGATCAGGCTCCGAACGGACGTCTGTTGCACGTGCGGGGTGAGACTGCGGCCGCCGAAGCAGCAAGAATCCTGACGGAGGCCGGATTGCCCGCATTCGAGGTCATAGCCTACCGCAAAGAACCATGTGCACCAGACGCCGCGGCGCTTGTCGCCCTGCAAGACGAAGAGGCCCTCATCCTGCCGCTGTTCTCTGCTGAAACAGTCTCGATCCTCGCCGAATGGCCCTGCTCGTTCCAGCGGTGCCACGCGGTCGCGATCAGTGAAACAGTGGCGGACGCTGCCGCGCAGCTGTCGCCGGCAGGGATCGCCGTGTCCGACAGCATGACGCAAGAGGGAACCATCCGCGCCGTCGCTCGTTTGATTGCTTGAGGGTCCACAGGCGCCACGATAGGATGCAGGCATTAACAGGGCTCCGAAAAAAATTTGAGTAGGTGAGGCGCGTGGCGAAGTCTTCGAGACCAAAGACAAAGAAATCCAAGATCGATCCAGACGTTACGGACGCTGTTGAGGTTTCCGAGACGCAGACGCCCGACGTGGACGGGGCCGATACTCCAGAACCGGTGAAGGATCCGGCCGATGCGCCATCCGGCAAGGACGACCGTAATCCGGTGACACGCGACAGCTCGCAGAACAGCGCGGGTGATACGCTGGCCGAAGCGGGTGAAACACCTTCCGAAGATGAGAAATCGGCGGACGAAACGGAGCCCTCACAGTTTGATGATGAGACCGTTTCGGACAGTGAACCGGCTCCGACATCGCCCTTCGCCCCCGTTGGCAGCAGTCCCGACAGCACGGATGACGCGCAGGATGAAGACCTTGGCGCCGAAACTGACACGCCCGAATCCGACCGCCCTCAACCATCGGATCGCCCCCGTTCAACCGACGCCGCCGTTCCCGCGCCCGTGAGACCGCCTGCACAGCCGCGAAAATCGTCCGGCTTCTTTCCGATGTTGTTGGGCGGCGTGATCGCCGGCGGGATCGGATATGCCGTGGGCAGTTACTATCCCCTGACTGGCAATACCGACGCAGACGCCCTGCGGCAGGAAGTTGCCGCCCAAAGCGACCGGATTGCCGCGCTCGACGATCGCATCGGCAATCTGCCTCCGCCGGACCTTTCCGATCTTGAGGGTCGGTTGACCGAACTGGCCGACCAGACCGCCGCGCAGGTAACCGAGGTGCAAGAGCAACTGTCGCAGCAGACTACGACCTTTGAAGACCGTCTGACCGCTTTGGAAAAACAGCCCAACGCCGACGGCACCCTGTCCGACGCAGCGCTCGAGGCCTATCAGCGTGAGCTGGAAGATCTGCGCGCCGAGATGGAGGCCCAGCAGGAGACCGTTCTGACCGCCGCCGCGCAGGCCGAAGCGGATCTTGCCGCCGCCCGCGCCGAGGCGGAAGCGCTGGAGCAGGAAGCGGTCGCCGCGGCCGAGGCTGCAGCCGCACGCGCGGCGCTGAACCGGATCGCCGCCGCGGTCGAGACCGGCGCGCCCTTCGAGGATGCCTTGAACGATCTGAAAGAGGCAGATGTTGCGCCGGTGCTTTCCGATGCGGCCCCAAGCGGTGTGGCCACTCAGGCTGAATTGATTGCCGCCTTCCCGCAAGCCGCCCGTGATGCGCTGGCCACTGCCCGCGCCGAGGGGCAATCGGACGACGCCGCCGGTCTTGGTGGCTTCCTGCGCAGCCAGTTCGACGTCCGCTCGACCGCGCCCCGCGACGGCACCGGTCCTGATGCAGTGCTGTCTCGCGCCGAAGCGGCTGTAAAAGAAGGCCGGATCGACGATGCACTGGCCGAGCTTGAGGCCCTGCCCGAGGTTGCACGCGCCGAAATGACCGACTGGACCGCCCGCGCCACCGAACGGGCCGACGTTCTCGACGCCATCGCCGCCCTGTCTGAAACCTACAACTGAACCCGAAGGCTGTCCCCTGATGCTATGGTCCCTGATTAAGATTTTGGCGTTCGTCGCCTTCGTGATGCTCGCCACATACAGCGCGACGCTGCTCTTGGACATGCAGGGCAGTGCGACGATCGACATCGGCGGCGTCGCCGCGTCCTTCTCGGTCATCGAGATGGTGATCGGCCTGATCGTTCTGGTGGCGCTCGTCTGGTTGGCCTTCAAACTGATCGGGCTTCTGATCGCGACCTTCCGCTTTCTGAACGGCGATGAAACCGCCATCTCGCGCTATCTGTCGCGCAACCGCGAGCGCAAAGGATATGAGGCGCTGTCAGAGGGGATGATGGCGCTTGCCTCGGGCGAAGGGCGGCTGGCCATGGCCAAGGCGAACCGCGCCGAGAAGTACCTGCACCGGCCCGAGTTGACCAACCTTCTGACCGCGCAGGCGGCGGAACTGGCCGGGGACCGTGAGACCGCCGAGCAGACCTATCGCAAGCTGCTTGAGGACGAGAAGACGCGCTTCGTCGGCGTGCGCGGGCTGATGAAGCAGAAGCTGGAACAGGGCGACACCGAGACTGCGATGATCCTTGCCAAGAAGGCTTTCGCGATCAAGCCCAAGCACGTTGAGACGCAGGACACGCTGCTGCGACTGCAAGCCGAGCAAGCGGACTGGAAGGGCGCGCGTGAGACCCTGACGACCAAGCTCAAGACCGGGCAACTGCCCCGCAACGTCCACCGCCGCCGCGATGCGATCCTTGCCCTGTGCGAGGCCAAGGACATTTTCGAGACGGGGCACACCCTGCAAGCCCATGAAGCCGCCATCGAAGCCAACCGCATGTCGCCGGATCTCGTCCCCGCGGCGCTCATGGCGGCGCAGGCCTACGTTGAAAAGGGCAACAAGCGCGCGGCGACGCGGGTCGTGAAAAAAGCGTGGGAGGTTCAGCCCCATCCCGATCTTGCCGCCGCCTTCGCCGCGATCGAGCCGGACGAAACACCACAGGCGCGGTTGAAGCGGTTCTCGACCCTCACGCGCCTGCACCCGGATGACGCAGAAACCAAAATGCTGCTGGCCGAACTCCACATCGCGGCCGAGGATTTCCCCGAAGCCCGCCGCACGATCAGCGACCTTGTGGCCAACCACCCGAATGCGCGCAACATGACGATCATGGCCGCCATCGAACGGGGCGAAGGCTCCGCGGATGCGGTGGTGCGCGGCTGGCTGGCAAAGGCCCTGACCGCACCGCGCGGCCCGCAATGGATCTGCGACAATTGCCAGCACATCCATGCGACGTGGGAGCCGGTCTGCAGCAACTGCCACAGCTTCGATACCCTGTCCTGGCGCGAGCCGCCCGAGAGTGATGCGGCAATGCCGACGGGCACCGAAATGCTGCCCCTGATCGTTGGACAGATCGAACCGCCCACGCCTGCGCCGGTTGCCTCACCCTCCTCGGGTGTTGAACCCGCACCGCCTGCGGCGACCGATGGCGTCACCGACGCGGAAGTCGTCGAGGACGGTGAAGCAGAAACCGTGGTCGAGCGCCGCAATTAAAGCTTTCCCAAGCCGAAATCCGGTGCTAAACCCCGCGCCGAGGCCGCTGTAGCTCATCTGGTAGAGCACATCATTCGTAATGATGGGGTAGGGGGTTCGAGTCCCTCCAGCGGCACCATTTTCTGCCATCCGCTCGCAGCGCCGTCAGGTGCCGTCAAGCACCGCCGCCAGGTGGTCCGCCAGATAGATGCGCAACCATGGCGTATAAAGATCAGACGTGCGCGCAACCTCATCCGCCAGTTCGTGTATATCAACCCAACGGGTGGCCATAACCTCCTCGGGGTTTGGCGACATCATCAGCGTTTCCGCGTCAACCTGCGCCGTGAACAGGTCGACGACCTCATGTTCCACCAGCCCGCCACCTACGTCCGCGCGATATTCGAGTTGATCGCGATAAGTCACCGGCACCCCGGCGATCCCCAATTCGTCAGACAGCCGCCGGATCGCGCAGGTCTGCGGCGTCTCGCCCCAGTGGGGATGGGTGCAGCAGGTGTTCGCCCATAGGCCCGGCGTGTGGTACTTGTTCAAAGCCCGTTGCTGGATCAGCACTCGCGTTCCGTCCATCACAAAGATCGACACCGCCTTGTGCCGCAGGCCCCGCTGGTGGACCTCAAGCTTATCGACGGGGGTCAAGGTGCCGTCCACCCATGCGGGAATTTGCGTCATGGCGTGATCCTGAAGCTCCTTCGTTCCCCGCCCTCATAAAGTGCGGGCGCGCACAAGTGAACCTCGGGCGACCGGCCCCCGCGCCGACTTTTACGGCGTCGCAGCTTTGGTGCTGGACGTTGCAGCCGGACACGCTATCTCTAGGGCGAGAAAGCAGTGCCGAAACGTAAACGTTCAGGAGAGTTACATGATCAGATCAATGACAATCGCAGCGGCCGCGTTATTGGCCGCCCCCGTTCTTGCCGACGGCCATGCGCCGACCGGAGATGCCGAAGCCGGCGAAGAGCAGTTCGGTCGCCAGTGCGTCGCCTGCCACGTTGTCCGCGATGACGACGGCGAAGTGCTGGCCGGGCGCAACGCGCGGACCGGGCCGAACCTTCATGGTCTGGCCGGACGCCAAATCGCCTCGCTCGAGGATTTCCGCTACAGTGACGCGCTCATCGAGCTGGGCGAAGAAGACCGAGTCTGGACCGAAGAGGCATTCGTCGCCTACGTTCAGGACCCCACCGGCTGGCTTCGTGAAGAGCTCGACAACAACCGCGCGCGCGGCAAGATGGCCTACCGCGTCCGCAGCGAAGAAGACGCGCTGGACCTGTATGCCTTCCTCGCGACCTTCGACCCGGTCGAAATGGAAGACGGCGACGATATGGATGACATGGACGACGGCGATGAGGCCGAGTCGGAGACCGAAACCGATTGATCCATGGCAAACCGATAGGAAGGCCGCGCTTTTGCGCGGCCTTTTTCGTTCGACGCCTCGCGCGGCTGTCACATTCGCGTAAGCCAGATTGCGCGAAGGGACATCATCGGTCAGTAATTATCCATCCAGAACGAGAGGTCCGATGCTCGACGCTGCCGCCCGAAAGTTGATCGACCCACCCCTGAACGCCATGGGCGTAGCGCTCGCAGCGCGCGGGCTTTCAGCGGATGCGGTGACCTTGATCGGGCTGGTGTTGGGCTTGACGTCCGCGCTCTTCATCGCTTTCGGGTTTCCCGCGTGGGCCTTGCTGCCGCTTCTGGCCTCTCGCCTCGCCGACGGGCTGGACGGCGCCATCGCGCGGGCGACGCGGCCCTCAGACTTCGGCGGCTACCTCGATATCACTAGCGATTTTCTGTTCTACGGCGCCGTCCCGTTCGCTTTTGTCCTTCTGGACCCTGCACAAAACGCGGTTGCCGGAGCGTTTCTGCTGACCAGCTTCTATTTCAACGGCACCAGCTTTCTGGGTTACGCGATTCTGGCCGAGAAACGCGGGATTGCGACATCGGCACAGGGCGCCAAGTCCCTCTACTATTCCAACGGACTGCTGGAAGGCACGGAAACCATTGTGTTTTTCGTGCTTTTGTGCTTGTTGCCGGCGATGTTCCCCCTTCTCGCCTTCATCTTCGGCACGCTCTGTTTTGCCACGGCCACGCTTCGGATCCTCGCGGCCCGAACCATCTTTGCTTCAAAGGACTCCCCATGAAATATCTCGCCCTGCTCGCGGCGCTCGCGCTGCCCGGTCCCGCCCTCGCCAACCCTGATCCCGCCGACTGGGACGCTGTGTTGACTGAGGCCGACGGGCAGACGGTGTTCTGGAACGCCTGGGGCGGCTCAACCACGACGAACGACTTCATCGCATGGGTCGGAGAGCGCGTCGCCCAAGACTATGGCGTCACGCTGGAGCACGTGAAGCTGACGGACACCGCCGACGCAGTGACCCGTGTGCTGAGTGAACGGCAGGCGGGCGAGAACGAAGACGGCGCGATTGACCTGATCTGGATCAACGGCGCGAATTTCGCTGCCATGAAAGAAGCGGACCTGCTGTTCGGCCCGTTCGCCGAGCACTTGCCGAATTGGGCCTTGGTCGACACGGACGGCAAGACTGTCCAGACCGACTTCACCGTTCCGGTCGAAGGCTATGAAGCGCCGTGGGCGATGGCGCAGGTGGTCTTTATGTATGACACCGCCGACGTGCCCGAGTCGCTCACCTCCATGCCAGCCCTTCTGGACTGGGCGCGCGCGAACCCCGGTCGCTTCACCTATCCGCAACCGCCGGACTTCCTCGGGGCGACGTTCCTCAAACAGGCTTTGGTTGACCTTCTGGAAGACCCGAGTGTCTTGCAGGACCCGGTGTCGGAAGAGACCTATTCCGGCGTGACCGGCCCGCTCTGGGCCTTCCTCGACGAATTGACGCCGCTTTTGTGGCGCGAAGGGCGCGCCTATCCGGCGTCCGGCCCGGCGCAGTTGCAACTGATGGCCGATGACGAGATCGATTTGGCGATTTCGTTCAGCCCCGGAGAAGCCACGGCGGCCATTGCGAATTTTCAGCTTCCCGAAACGGTGCGCACGTTCGTGCTTGAGAAGGGGACGATTGGCAATGCGTCATTCGTGGCGATCCCCTACAACTCCGGCTCCAAGGCGGGGGCGATGGTCGTTGCCAACTTCCTGATGTCGCCGGAAGCGCAGGCGCGGGCGCAAGACCCCGAGGTTCTGGGCTACGGCACCGTGCTGGATATGGACGCGCTCACCGCGGAAGACCGCGCCACCTTCGATGCGCTTGACCTCGGCGTGGCCACCTTGTCGCCCGAAGACCTCGGCGCGGTTCAGGCCGAACCGCACCCAAGCTGGATGACGCGGATCACCAACGATTGGGTCGATCGTTACGGCAGCGGGCCGTAACCGCGCCTTGCGGGCCCGATGTTGAAGCTGCTGCCCCTGCTTACCGTGCTGGCCATGCTGGGGCCGGTGATCGCGGGGCTCTGGGGCACGGTGCTGCCCGCGTTCGGCCACCTGCCCGCGGCGGGTTTGTTGGGGCCAACGCTCGATCCGTTTCGCGCTTTGCTGCACTGGCCCGGTGTCACCGAGGCGTCCCGCCTGTCGGTGGTGACCGGCCTCGGCGCGACAATCCTGTCGCTGGGCATCGTTGCCGTGTTCATGGCCGGCTGGTCCGGCACACGCACATTCCGGCTGTTCGAACGTCTGCTCTCTCCGGTGCTGTCGGTGCCCCATGCCGCCGCCGCCTTCGGCCTTGCGTTCCTGATCGCGCCCTCAGGCTGGATCGCGCGGCTTGCCTCGCCGGGCTTGACCGGATGGGACCGCCCGCCCGATCTGTTAATTTTGCAGGACCCGGGCGGCCTGGCCCTGATCGCCGGGCTGGTCGTGAAAGAGGTTCCGTTCCTGCTGTTGATGTCTCTGGTTGCCCTTGGTCAGGCGCAGCCGAAACAGTCTCTGTTGGTGGCGCAAAGTCTTGGATACCGCCGTTCGACCGGCTGGCTGAAGACCGTGTTTCCGCGGATCTATCGGCAGATTCGTTTGCCCGTCTTCGTGGTGCTCGCCTATTCCATGAGCGTCGTCGACGTGGCGTTGATCCTGGGGCCGACCACGCCGCCGACGTTGTCGGTGCAGATCGTCAACTGGATGGGCGATCCGGACCTTGCCATGCGTCTGACCGGCGCAGCGGCGGCCCTTTGGCAATTCGCGCTGGTGCTCCTGGCGCTCGGCCTCTGGTGGCTGGGCGAGCGGTTGGTCGCCCGCGCGGGTCGCGCATGGATTGCCGCCGGAAGCCGTGGCCGGGGCGAGGGGGCGCTGCGTGGGGCTGCCCTTGTTCTTGGCGCGGTCTCGGCTTTGTCGGTGCTCGTTGGCCTCATAAGCCTCGCCGTCTGGTCGGTGGCGGGGTTCTGGAGCTTTCCCGACATCTTTCCGCAGGGCTGGTCCGCCCGCACCTGGGCGCGCCACGGTCCCCCTGCGTTGCAAACCATGGGTGAGACATTCGTCGTCGCGGGCGCGGCGATGGCCCTGGCGCTTTTGCTGGTTCTCGGCTGTCTGGAATCCGAGCACCGCAGCGGCCGTCGGTTGACCCATCGCGGGCTCTGGCTGCTCTATCTGCCGCTCCTCGTGCCGCAAACGGCCTTTCTGCCCGGCTTGCAGACGCTGCTTCTGTCCATCGGTGCCGACACCGGGCGGGCGCCGGTGATTTTCGCACATCTGGTCTTTGTGCTGCCCTATGTCTTCCTGTCCCTCGGCGATCCGTGGCGGGCTTGGGACAGGCGCTATGCCACCGTGGCCCACGCGCTGGGCGCGACCCCGTGGCGGGTGTTCTGCCAGGTGCGTCTGCCGACCCTTTTGCGCCCGATCCTGACAGCAACCGCGGTGGGGCTGGCCGTGTCGGTGGGGCAATATCTGCCGACCCTGCTGATCGGGGGCGGGCGGGTGTCCACCCTGACGACCGAGGCCGTGGCACTCGCTTCAGGGGGCGACCGGCGGGCCATCGGGGTCTACGGGCTGATGCAGACCCTCGCCGCGCTGATCCCGTTCGCGCTGGCCCTGCTGCTCCCGACGCTGCTCTGGCGCAATCGAAGAGGTTTGCATGGATAAGGGTCTAACGCTGCGTAAAATCTGCATTCTGAAGGACGCAAAGCCTTTGATCGAGGTCGATCACCACATCCCCCCTGGTGAGATCCTCACCGTTATGGGGCCGTCTGGCGTCGGTAAATCCACGCTGCTGGCCTATATCACCGGAACGCTGGGGCCGGACTTCACCGGCATGGGCGAGATCGCGCTGGACGGTCGCGATATCACCACGACCCCGCCGCATCTGCGGCAAATCGGCATCCTGTTTCAGGACGACTTGCTGTTCCCCCATATGAGCGTCGGCGCAAATCTGGCTTTCGGCATGCCCCCCGGCGGGCGGCGGGCGGTGCGGCAGCGGCTGATCGCGGAGGCGCTTCGCGATGTCGGGCTTGAGGGCTATGCCAACCGCGACCCCGCGACCCTGTCCGGCGGGCAAAGGGCGCGGGTTGCGCTGGTCCGCATGATGCTGTCGCAACCGAAAGCGTTGCTGCTCGACGAAGCCTTTTCGCGCCTTGACGTGGCGCTGAGGGCACAGGTGCGAACGCTCATCTTTCAGACAGCGCAGGACCGGGGCCTGCCGGTGCTCATGGTCACCCATGACGCGGAGGATGCCGCCGCCGCAAAAGGCCCCGTCATCGAATTGCGCAGCCTTTCGGGCGGTTGAACGTCGCCCCCGCCGCCTTGGCATGTCGGTCCCGGACTGGCACGAGGGGGGACGGGCGATAAGGTCGCAGTGAACAGGAGGCGGATCATGGCAGTTCTCATGGGGATCGACACCGGCGGAACCTATACGGACGCGGTCCTGCTGGATGATCAGCGGAACGAGGTTATCGCCTCGGCCAAAAGCCTGACCACCCGGCCCGACCTGTCCCATGGCATCGGCGCCGCGATGGACGGGGTGTTGTCCCAGGCGCAGATGCAGGGCTCCGAGGTGGCGATGGTGTCGCTGTCCACAACGTTGGCCACCAACGCGCTGATCGAAGGGCAGGGCGGCGCGGTGGCATTGGTGCTTATCGGATTCGAAGAAGAGACCCTTGCCGACAGCGAGCTTCTCGACGCGCTGGCCGGGGATCCCGTGCTCCACGTCACAGGGGGACACGACCATCAAGGCGACCCCATCGCGCCGTTCGATGAAGCAGCGCTTCTTGCCGGGTTAGAGACTGTTTCTGACGGCGTCACCGCCTTCGCCGTCGCTTCTCGCTTCGCCACCCGCAACCCCGAACACGAACAGGCTGCGCGCGATCTGATCCGGGGCAAGCTGGCGCGCCCGGTGACCTGTTCCCACGACCTTAGCAAGGCGCTTGGCGGGCCGAAACGCGCGCTCACCGCCGTTCTGAACGCGCGGCTGGTCGGGATGATCGACGCGCTTATCGCCGCGACCGAAGCGCATATGGCGTCCCGCGGCATCGACGCGCGGTTGATGGTCGTGCGCGGGGACGGCGCGCTTGTGTCGGCGCAACTGGCGCGGGATCGCCCGGTGGAAACCATCCTGAGCGGCCCGGCCGCCAGCGTTGCCGGCGCGCAATGGCTGACCGGCGCGCGTGAGGCTTTGGTCAGTGACATCGGCGGAACAACGACGGATATCTGCGTGCTGCAAGGTGGGCACCCCAAGCTGGACCCCCAAGGGGCAAAGGTCGGCCCCTATCGCACCATGGTCGAAGCCGTGGCCATGCGCACCTTCGGGTTGGGCGGGGACAGCGAAGTCTCCCTCTCATCCGGTCTCGAAGGCGGCGTCATGCTGGGCCCGCGACGGGTGATCCCGGTTTCGCGCTTTGCGGACACGTATCCCGCGCTGGTGCGCCGCACACTCGATCATGCGCTGCAATTCGAAACGCCACCGGAACACGCCACACGGTTCGTGGTGCCCCAATGGTCGGAGCTGCCAAGCGGTCTGGACCGTCGCGAGGACGCGGTCGCGCAGCGCTTGGCGTCTGGCCCCCTGCCTTGGGCCGACGCGATCCAAAGGAGAGTGGAGCTTTCGGCCCTGCGCCGTCTTGTGCGTCGCGGCCTCGTGGCCCTTTCCGACATCACGCCGACGGACGCGAGCCGCCTGCAGGGTCGCGTCGATGCCGGTAACGCAGAAATTGCCAAGGACGCTTTGACCGTCTTTGCCCGCAGACGCACCGCAAACGGCGGTCGCGTCGCCCTCTCCGCCGAAGCGCTGGCGGATCAGATTGTCGATGCCTTGACCAAACAGACCAGTTTCGCCGTGTTAGAGACGGCTTTTGCCGACGAAGGCTGGGAAGATGCCGCACGCATGGCGCGGCATTCGCTGACGGTGGCGGGGTTGCGCGGGCACCGAAACCTCATCACCCTCAACACAGGGCTGGCGGTGCCAGTGGTGGGCTTGGGGGCGTCGGCGCAATGCTATTACGGCGCGGTGGGCGAGACACTCGGGTGTGATGCGATCCTGCCGGACGCCGG
The DNA here is from genome assembly GCF_003072065.1 of Thalassorhabdomicrobium marinisediminis. GTDB lineage: Bacteria > Pseudomonadota > Alphaproteobacteria > Rhodobacterales > Rhodobacteraceae > Octadecabacter > Octadecabacter marinisediminis. The sequence continues at coordinate 134,617 of NZ_QCYG01000002.1, read as the reverse complement.
TGGCGTGGCGAACGCGATCGGGGCTGTGGTGGGTCAGGTCGCACTGCATGCTGACGGAAGCATCACCAGCGCGGGCGAAGGTCTATTCGCGGCCCATCTGCCCGGCGGCCCGCAACAGTTTGAAAGCCGCGATGAGGCCATGAACGCCCTGCGCGCTGCGCTCACCGAAGATGCCGGAGCCCGCGCCCGCGCGGCAGGCGTCGAAGTCATCCGGTTTCGCGAAAGCCTCGATCTGCGGGAATCGCAGATCGAGACGAAGTCGATTTTCATCGAAGCCAGCCTGCGCGTGACCGCGCTGGGCCGTCCGCGTTTGACAAAATAAGGGACTATTCCGCCGCGTCGCGCCGCGGCAGCACCCAATCGGGCCGGATGAAATGACAGGTGTAGCCGTTGGGCACGCGCTGCAGATAATCCTGATGCTCGGGCTCGGCCTCCCAGAAATCGCCGACCGGCTCCACTTCGGTGACAACCTTGCCGGGCCAGAGGCCGGACGCATCGACGTCCTTGATCGTATCCTCGGCCACCGCCTTCTGCTCGTCGTTCACGTAGTAGATCGCCGAGCGATAGGACATGCCGCGGTCATTGCCCTGCCGGTTTTCGGTCGTCGGGTCGTGGATCTGGAAGAAGAATTCAAGCAGACGGCGATAGGTGATCTGCGACGGATCAAACAGGATCTCGATCGCTTCCGCATGGGTGCCGTGGTTGCGATAGGTCGCATTGGGCACGTCGCCACCGGAGTAGCCAACGCGGGTCTGCTCAACCCCGGGAAGCTTGCGGATCAGTTCTTCCATGCCCCAGAAGCACCCTCCGGCCAGCACTGCACGTTCGGTCATCAGATATCCTCCACCTGATTGATATAATCGCCGTATCCTTCGGCTTCCATGTCGGCTTTCGGAATGAACCGCAAGGACGCGCCGTTGATGCAATAACGCAGGCCGCCCTTGTCCTGCGGCCCGTCAGGAAAGACGTGGCCTAGATGGCTGTCGCCATGTTTTGAGCGCACCTCGGTCCGGACCATGCCCAGCGACGTGTCCGTCACTTCCGTGACATGGGCCGGTTCGATGGGTTTGGTGAAGCTCGGCCAGCCGCAACCTGCGTCAAACTTGTCGGACGAGGCAAAAAGCGGCTCGCCAGATACGATATCGACATAGATGCCGGGTTCTTTCGTGTCGAGGTAGGGCCCCGTCCAGGGCCGCTCAGTGCCGTTTTCCTGCGTTACGTGGAATTGTTCGGGCGTCAAAGACGCAATGACATCCGGTGATCTTTCATACTTCGCCATAGGTCAGTCCCCCAATTCATTATTACGGGTCACAATATGGGGCCGGAACGGTGTTTTACCAGTTTATGACAGCAACCTCACCAACCTGAGAGCACATCCGGAGCATCCTAGGTCACGCAACCACCGGCGTCGCCCGGCGGGCTGCCCCCGTCCTGCCCCGCTACGGCAATGAGACCGCCACGCAAAACGCTCACGGTGGCTTTGACTTGCCGGCGGGCTTACGGTTCTATCGCCGCAAACAATTTGATGGAGAAGGCCATGCGGCTTTCAGTGGCATTTGAAAACACCCGTGACACCGACGCCGGGCGTGGCCCCGTACAGGTCGGCTGGTTCCTGAACGAATCCAAGGGCGGCGTGATCTACGACGCGCCCGAACGGGTCCGCTCGGTCGAGATGAACCGCGAACATGCGAAATCGGCTTCACGCTGTCCGGCGGTGATCAACATGGAAAGTCGCTATTTCATGGTGAAATGCCCGTTCGACATTCATATCGGTTTTGTCCGCGATGATCAGGGCAAGCCGATGCTGCGCAACCTTGCGGGCACCCAATCCGCGATCCGGGCCAACAAACTGGGCGAGAAGCTGCACCTGACCAACGAAGTCGAATGGCGCACAAAGGGCGTGCCGACGATCCAGCTTTCGCTGCCTTACGTCTTCGTCTCGGATGAGCCGGTCTATGCCAGTCAGGTCAGCCCCTTCATGCACTACAATCGCGATCCGCTGCCCGGTACGATCTTTGGCGGCCGGTTCCCGATCAACGTCTGGCCGCGCCCGCTGATGTGGGCGTTTGAGTGGCACGAGCCCGACAAGCCGATCAAGATCAAACGCGGCGATCCGCTGTTCTACATGGGGTTCGAGACACAGTCCCCCGAACGCCCGATCACCGTCACCGAGACCGAGCTGACGCCCGAGCTTCAGGACTATATGGACCTGATTTCCGGGGCCGTGAACTACGTCAACCAGACATTCAGCCTGTTCGAGGCCGCCGAGGAACGCCGCCCCGAGACGTTGCTGAAACCCATCGCCCGCAAGCGCGACAGGTCCTGACCCATGACCACGCCGGATCGGGCCACCGCCCGCAGGATCGCGGTCGACAGGCACAAGGCCGGCCAGCTTGACGCCGCGTTGCAGGCCTATGCCCGCTACCTTGCGCGGTATCCGGACGATGCAGGCATTTGGACCAACCTAGGCGCGCTTTACCGCACCCGCGAACAGCACGATATGGCCCTCATCGCCCAAGAGCGGGCCTATGCCCTCGCCCCCGATCAGGAAGGCGTGCTGAACAATTACGCGAATATCCTGTCGGATCTGGGCGGCTATGAACGCTCGATCAAGCTGCGCAAGAAATCCCTCGCGCTCAACCCGAACCACCTGATGCATCACGCGATGATCGGGCGCTGCTATCGCGGGATGGGAGAATACCAGAAGGCCATCGATTACCTTACTCCGCTGGTCGAAACCTACCCGCAAGAGCCCGAGATCCAGCTGCAACTGGCCTTCGCGCAACTGGGGGCCGGGCAGTATGGCGCGGCGTTTCGCAACTACGACGCCCGCTGGAGGACCGGCGAGCTTGAACCGCTCAACGTGCCTTTCCCGCGCTGGCGCGATGGGGACGAGGTCGCCGGCAAGACGATCCTGATCCTGCCCGAACAGGGGTTCGGCGACATGGTGTTGCTGGTGCGGTTCATTCCCCTTCTGGCCGCCCGCGGCGCGCGGGTGCGGCTGGTGGCCAAACCGCCACTGACGCGCCTTTTGTCCGGGATCGAAGGGCTCGACTGGATCGGCCCCGCCGCCCATCGCGACGACCCGATCGACCTCTGGATCACCTTGATGGACCTGCCGAAACTGGTGATCGGCCCCAAAGACCGGGGCGAAATCCCGCCCCCCACGACCCTTACCGTGCCGCCCGATTCCGTCGCACGGGCGCAAGGCTTCACCGCGCACCATCAGGATATGTTCAAAGTGGGCGTCGTGTGGTCCGGCTCGGCCACCTACAAGGGCAACTCCTTCCGCTCTTTCACCCATCGGGACTTTCTGCCCATGGCGCGGATTCCCAACGTGCAGCTCTTCTCGCTCTACAAGGGCCCGTTCCTTGAGGCCTACGAAAAGGACGGCAGCGCGGCCTTGATCATCGACACCGCCAGCACCGACCGCGACTTTGCCGATGCGGCGGCCACCATGCGCGAAATGGACCTGATCATCACATCCGACACGGCGACCGCGCATATCGCCGGATCGCTTGGCCTGCCGACATGGGTCCTGCTGCACTGGGATGCCTTCTGGGTCTATCGCCATGCGGGGCGGGGCACGAAATGGTATCCCTCCATGCGGCTGTGCCGGCAGGCCGCGCCGCAGGACTGGGCTTCGGTGTTCGACGCCGCCCATGCCGCTTTGGAAAGGGAAGCGAAAGCCCATGGCTGACCACATTCTCGTGCCCACCTCCCCGGGGGAGTTGATCGACAAGCTGACGATCCTGCGCCTCAAAGAAGAACGGATCACCGATCCCGACAAACGCGCCAACGTGCAGGTGGAAAAAGCGGCGCTGATGCAAACAGCGCAGGCGCAGATCCCCGACAGTGAGAAGTTGCAGGGCCTGTGGGAGGAGCTCTATCAGATCAACGCCGCCCTTTGGGTGATCGAGGATGACATTCGGGATTGCGAACGGGCCAAGGATTTCGGAGAAACCTTCATCCGTCTTGCCCGCGCGGTCTATGTCACCAACGACCGCCGCGCCGAGGTGAAGAAGAAAATCAACCTGCTGTTGGGGTCCGCCCTGATCGAAGAAAAATCCTACAAAGACCACGGGGTAGAGACATGAGCGAGAACGTCAAAGAAGCGCAGCGCCTGTTGCGCAAGGAAGCCAAAAAACTGGCCCGCCAGCTTGAGGACAACCGCTCACGCGCGCGGGCGCCCATCGTGCGGCAACTGCACGAGATCCAGCAGATGCTCTCGCCGCTGTATGCCTATACCTCGCAGGCGGGGCAGGATCGCGTTGTCGACACGATGACAAAGGCTATGCGCGGGGGCACCTTCGTCGATGTGGGTGGCTATGACGGGGTCACCGGCTCCAACACGTTCTATCTGGAAACCCACCGCGGCTGGACCGGCGCGCTGGTCGAACCGGTCAGCACGCAGATCGAGAAAGCCCGCACCGTCCGGCGCTGCCCCTGTTTTGAGGTCGCCATCGCCCTGGATGAGGGGGAAGCCGAGTTCGTCGAGATCACCGAAGGCTACACCCAGATGAGCGGTCTGGTGGACAGCTACGACAAGACCTTGCTGCAACGGGTCCGCAGCGACAAGCGCCACAAGGAAAACCTGATCACGGTCAAGACGATGACGCTGTCGGCGCTGTTGGACCACGTGGACATCCCGAACCCGGATTTCATCTCTCTCGATATCGAAGGCGGTGAGATGGCCTGCCTGCAAAGCTTCCCGTTCGAGCGTCATGACGTGAAAATCTGGGCGATCGAGAACAACAGGGGCACGCCCGAGATCAAGCAACTCATGGACCAGAAGGGCTACGATCTGGTCGAGTTCTGCGGCCCGGATGAGATGTATTTTAAGCGTTTGCCCTAGCCGCACCACATTTCCATCACAGCGCCGGCTGCGCTGCCTCCTAGGGATGTTCCACGTCAGTAACGGGGGACGCTCATGTCGGATCGATCAAACGCGCCGGTCATCATCAAACGCAAGAAGGTCGTCGCAGGCGGCGGCCATCACGGTGGCGCATGGAAAGTGGCCATAATTCGGGTCCTATAGATAAGGGCGCTTTTGCGCCGGGATTTCATGAACCAGCCCTGCACAGGCTGGATGAGGCGTCCTTCTGACGAATGCCGATCCGGTTTTGCGGTCGGCGCCACCCGTTGCTGGGTGCCCGGCCAACATGACCCGACAGCCCTAACAGGGGTTTAATGCCTGCATCCGATATCCATGGCCTTTGAGTCCAATTTTCTAGAACCGCCGTTCGGTGCCGCCGCTGGTGCGGGCGATGGTCGCGGGCCGCCCAGCGCGGTCGTAGGTGGACAGCGACCGGCGCGCCTGTTTCTGGGCGCGTAACGTCTCAAGCACCGTGGCCACCCCGCTTTGCGCCGCCGCCAGCAAGGACTTGTTGCGATCCAGCGCGCGCGACAGCCGCCCGAGGTCCGCGCTCGACACCTGTTCCAGCGTTTCCGTCAGCGCCTCTTTCTGCGATGCCAGATCCCCAAGCGCTTGCAGATCACCGCGCAGCAACAGGCTGCGTTCTTCCTCGAGCAGGGCAAGGAACCCGTCAATCCGGCGGCTACCCATCGGATTTCGCCATCATTGATTCGAACAGCGCCTGCGCCAGACCGATGCCGCCGGCCTCGGTCATCTGTTTGGCCTGTTCATCGCGCAGGAAGGACGCGAACTGGTCCTCTCCCGCGCCGCCGCCGAAGGTGCCCGGCGTCTGCCCGACGCCTGCGGATTTCAACATTTCCGACAGGAATTGCGCTTCCAGGGTCTGTGCGACCTTCATCAGCTGCGCGGCGCGAAGGTCCGGGTCGTCTCCCCCCGTCCGGGGGGAGGGGCTAAGCGATGGTGTCGAGTCGATGTTCATAGCGTATGCTCCGATCGTGACAATTTTCACGATCTTTAGCCGGTGTCGGTAAAGATTGGGTAAGCATCTGGGCGCTAGAGAAAGGCAACCTTGCGACTCGGAGAAGCCGACGATGTTCCCTTTTGAAAATACCGACCCGGGTTTGTCCCTGTTGTCCGGAGGCCTGAAATCCGGCACATCCCAAGGGCGGGCGGCACCGTCCGAGACCGGGGATCAGATCCCCTTTCTGCAGGTGCTGAGCGACCAGATCGCCGCCGAAACACCCGCCGCTCCCGCGCTGCCGACCCTCCCCGAGGGTGAGGTGCCGACGCCGACCCCCAAGGCCGAAGGCGACGCCACCGACCCTTTGCCCGAGGCCGCGCGCGCGCCGGTTCCAACGGCCGAGACGCGCCTCGACAGCCGTCCCGCCTCCGCCCATGAAGCCCCGGACACTGACGCCCCGGCGCGGCCCCCGCACGGGCCAGCCTTTATGCCGCGTATGTCCACCGACCCAGCGGCCCCCGTGCTCCCGCAACCGGCCAAGGCTGAGCTTGCGCCGCTGACGCAACACCAGACCGCAGCAGCCCCGCAGATCCAACCGACTCCGGTGGATCAGAGGGCGCAAATCCAACCGATTCCGGTGGACCAGGGGCCGCAGACCCTGTCGCGCGCCGCCGAACCGGCCCCGCCGCAGGGGCAGTTTCAGGAGACTACCCCCGTCCGCTCGCAGCCGGGGGCAAACGCAACCCTCCCCGCGCGGAAGGAGGCAAATTCCGTGACGATTCCATCGCAAACAGCGAAGGCGGTGCCTGCACCACCATCGCCCGCAACCGCACCTTTAAGCAGTCCGCAGGTCGAATCGCCCGTTGCCGCATCGACGCGCGCAGCCGGGCGGACTGCGTCGCCGTCGGACGTGCACCCGCAGAGTGCCAGACCCCGCCCCAGTCTTGCCGAGCAGGCCATCGGCAGCAAAGTCGCTGACAGTGTCAGTCTGCGCGATCGCCCCACCCAGCCCCGCGATGCGCACAGGTCGGCGGCCTTTAGCGCCGCACTGCCGCGCTCCGATACGTCGCAGCTCACAAGCCCGGCTGCACCCGCGCCCACCCCGAAAGCCCCGACGCCCACGCCCGAATCGCAGCCCCCTGTGAGCCGGCTTCCATCCCTTCCGGACGGGCGGTCGCTGGGGCAATCACAGGGCGCGCGGGCCATGACCGCTTTCCGCGTTGAAGGGCAGGGGCCCACGTCCCGAAACAGAGACGCGACTCCCGCTCCGGCGACGATGGCCGACGGCGCGACTCGCCGTTCCGTCACCCCGTTGCCCGAGACCCGGCAGCGACCACAGGCACCGCACCTCACCCAGTCGGACGCTCCGACGCCAGCCGCTTCTCCGGACATCACGCAGAATGGTTTTTTGCCAAACGAGCAGCCAATCACCCCGCAAGCTACGTCGAATTTGATACCGAAGCCGCGCGTCGATCAACCTGTTCCGGCCCGGCTGGGCCTGCCGCAAACCGCGCCCACTGTGCGCACGACCGTGTCTTCAACAGCCGTATCTTCAACCGCGCCGCTGAACCTTGCTACGCCGACGGGTTTCGAGACGACCGGTTTCGGTCCGTCCCTATCGCCCCTGGAACTGGGCGCCTTCGACAGCGCCCCCGGACAACTGGACTCCGACGGACTTGTGCTCACGCCAACCGCGCAGACTGCCTCGACCTCTGCCCATGCCAGCGCCCCGATGATGGACCGCGCGATCGTTCCGAAGGTCGCGACGCAGCTTGCCTCGGCGATGCCGCCGGCGGCGGGCGGCACCACCGAGATCGCGCTCAACCCCGAAGAGTTGGGCCGCGTCCGGATGACCCTCACCACCGGCGAACAGGGGCTCACCATGACGATCATGGCCGAGCGCCCGGAGACCGCCGATCTGATGCGCCGCAATCTTGACCAGCTCATTCAGGAGTTCCGCGACATGGGGCACGCGTCCCTGACCTTCTCCTTCGGCGACACCTCGGCCGGGGGCGACACCCCGAACGGGGATGAGCGGCCCACCCGCAACACGCCCGCTCTTGCCGCCGCAGACGACATGCCCGCGAACACACCTTCACGGACGGCCCCGACGGGCGGTCTGGACCTCAAACTCTGACCGGAGCTTTCCCATGGAAATCGCAAGCACCCCATCCGCCGCCTCGTTCGTGCCGACCACCGAAACGTCGGAGGCGGTGATCAGTTCGGACTTCGAGACCTTCCTGAAAATGCTCACCGTGCAGATGGAGAATCAGGACCCCCTGAACCCGACCGATGCCTCGGACTATGCCCAGCAACTGGCGACGTTTTCCGGCGTCGAGCAGCAGGTGCTGACCAATGACCTTCTGTCCTCGCTCATGGTGCAGATGAACACGACCGGCATGGCGCAGATGGCCGATTGGGTCGGGAAAGAGGCCCGCGCCGCCGCCCCCGCGTATTTCGACGGCAGCCCGATCACCATCGCGCCCAATCCCGCCGCCATCGCCGACAAGGTCGAACTGGTGGTGCTGGACGCGGACGGCATCGAGGTGCAGCGCATGGAAATCGCCAAATCGGCCGAGCCTGTGGACTGGGCCGGCGTGGACAGCGCCGGCAATCCGCTGCCCACCGGCGTTTATACCTTCCGCGTCGAGAGCCACTCCGGCGGCAACGTGGTGCTGGATGAGGTGGCGGACGTCTATGCCCGCGTGCAGGAGGTCCGCAGCGAGAACGGCGCGTCGGTCCTGTTGCTGGAAGGCGGCGTCGCGGTGCTGGCCTCGGACGTCAGCGCCCTGCGCGAAGGCTGATCAGGCGATCCCTGCGATCACGGCAGCGACGGCGGTTGCCAATCCGGCCCCCACCGCCATCCAGCCGACTGCGGGCCAGGGGCGGGCGCGGGGGGCGGGGTCACGCTCTTCGCTCAGCCGGATCAGGGCCGATTCGGCCAAGGCCGGCAAACGTGGCCCGAACCGCCCGAGCACCCGCGCCGTCCGCTGAAGGTCCGCAATCATCGCACGTGGCCCGATGCTGTCGGCGATATAGGTCTCGACCACGGGTTTGGCGGCGTCCCAGATGTTCATCCGCGGATCAAAGGTCCGCGCCACGCCCTCAACCACAACCATAGTCCGCTGCAACAGGATCAGCTCGGTGCGGGTTTCCATCCCGAAACGTTCGGTGACCTCGAACAGATAGGACAGCAACCGCGCCATGGAAATCTGTTCCGCGTTCATGCCGAAAATCGGCTCCCCCACGGCGCGCAGGGCGCGGGCGAATGCGTTCACATCCCGGTCAGCGGGCACATAGCCTGCTTCGAAATGCACTTCCGCCACGCGCATGTAGTCGCGCTGGATGAAGCCGAACAGGATCTCCGCATAGACCCGACGGGTGTATTCATCCAGATGCCCCATGATGCCGAAATCAAGGGCGATGATATCCCCGTTCGGCGCGATCTTGAGGTTCCCGTGGTGCATATCCGCATGAAAGAACCCGTCGCGCAGGGCGTGCTTCAGGAACAGTTGCAGCACCCGTTGCGCCAGTTGCGTCATGTCGTGCCCGGCGGCGGCGATCGCCTCGACCTCGGCGGCGTTGATCCCCTCGGCCCAGTCCAGCGTCATCACCCGGCGCGCCGACAACGCCCAGCGCACGCGGGGCAGGGTGAAGCCCTTATCCGTCTCCGTGTTGGCCGCGAATTCCGACGCCGACGCGCTTTCCAGCCGAAGGTCCAGCTCGCCCAGCACGACCCCTTCGAAATGTTCGATCACGTCCAGCGGCTTCAGACGCCGGGACGAGGGCGAGACCGCATCGAGGAACGAAGCGATCAGGTAGAAGGTGTCAATGTCGCGCTGAAACGCCCGTTCGATCCCCGGACGCAGGACCTTCACGGCGACGAAATCACCGCTCTCGCGCAGTTGCGCCTGATGGACCTGCGCGATCGACGCCGCCGCCACGGGTTCGGAGAACATGGAAAACAGCGCATCGACGGGGCGGCCCAGCTCTTTCTCGACCTCGGCCTTGGCGACCTCGACCGGGAAAGGGGGCAGCTTGTCCTGCAGAACGCGCAACTCAACCGCAAGGCCGGAGCCCACCACATCGGGGCGGGTGGACAGCACCTGCCCGAACTTGATGTAGGCCGGACCCATCGCCTGCAGCGCGCGCGGCACGGGGGGGAGCGTTTCGTCCCCTTTCAGCCCGAGCCATTGGAACGGCCAGACCAGCCCCCGTATCGCCATACGCGTCAAGCGTGGCGCCTCGACCGCGTCCAGCAGGACCGGCATCGCACCCGTGCGTTCCAGCGTGGCGCCCGTCCGGATCAGACGCCAGATGTTGTGTGGTCCGCGCATCCTAGACCTTCCAGCCGGAGTGCAGACAGGCGATGCCAAGGCTCAGGTTGCGATACTTCGCGTTCTCGAACCCGGCGGTTTTCACCATCTCGAGGAACGTCTCTTGATCGGGGAACTTGCGGATCGATTCGACGAGATATTGATAGCTGTCGCGGTCGCCGGTGATCACTTTGCCCATCACCGGAATCGCGTTGAAGGAATAGAAATCATACAGCCGCTGCATCATGTCGTTGGGGATCTGGCTGAATTCCAGCACCATCAGCCGCCCCCCGGGTTTGAGGACGCGATACGCCTCGTTCAATGCCGCTTGCGGGCGGGTCACGTTGCGGATGCCGAAGCTGATTGTATAGACGTCGAAGGTGTTGTCCTCGAAGGGCAGCGCCATGGCGTCCCCCATCACCCAATCAAGCTGGTCCTCAAGTCGCGCGGCCTCGGCCCGTTTGCGCCCCTCGACCAGCATCGGCTCGGTCAGGTCCAGCACCGTCGCCTGCCCCGCGCCGGCCCGTTTCAGGAACCGGAACGAAATGTCGCCCGTGCCGCCGGCCACATCCAGCAACCGCTGCCCCGGACGCGGCGCCAGCCAATCCATCATCGCGTCTTTCCACAGCCGGTGGATGCCAAGGCTCATGGCGTCGTTCATCACGTCATACTTGCTGGCCACGCTGGAAAACACGCCGCGCACACGGCCCGCCTTTTCCGTCTCGGGCACTGTTTCAAACCCGAAGTGAGTCGTTTGGTCGTCCGTCATATTCCGCACCTTGCGTCGCCTATGGGGCAGATATAGCGTCCAATGCTCAGATACAAATGGCCAAAAGCGCGCGGAGGCTGCCAATGCCCGAATTGCCCGAGGTTGAAACCGTCCGCCGTGGCCTTGCCCCCTCGCTGGAGGGGCAGGTCATCGCCCGCGCCGAGGTCAACCGCCCCGACCTGCGCTGGCCGTTCCCCGAGCGGATGGCGGACCGGCTGACCTGCGCGCGGGTCCTGGCCCTGCGGCGGCGGTCGAAATACCTGCTGGCGGATCTGTCCACCGGTGAGACGTTGATCATCCATCTGGGCATGTCCGGCCGGATGACCGTTTCGGGCGATCCTCTGGGACAGTTCCACCACGACCATCCGGCACCCGCCAAACACGACCACGTTGTCCTGCACATGGAGAACGGCGCCCGCGTCACCTTCAACGATGCGCGGCGGTTCGGCGCGATGGATCTGGCCCCCACGGACCAGCTTGACGCCCATTGGCTGATCAAACCCATCGGACCGGAGCCCTTGGGCAATGCGTTCAACGAAGATTATCTCGTCGGCGCTCTCGCCACCCGCAACACGCCGATCAAGGCCGCGCTTCTGGATCAGCGCATCGTCGCGGGTCTGGGGAATATCTACGTTTGCGAAGCGCTCTACCGCGCGCGCATCAACCCCAAACGCAAGGCGCGGAGCCTTTCCAAAGCGCGCGTCGCCTCTCTCGTGCCCATCGTGCGCGAGGTGCTGTCCGAGGCCATCGCGGCGGGCGGCTCGTCCTTGCGGGACTACCGGCAGGCCGATGGCGAGCTGGGCTATTTCCAGCACGGCTTTCAGGTCTACGACCGCGAAGGCGCGCCCTGCCGGACCGAGGGCTGCACCGGCACCATCGCCCGCATCCCCCAGTCGGGCCGGTCGACCTTCTACTGCCCCAAGTGCCAAAGATAGCTTGATTGCCGGTGCAGCTTTGATAACCCTTCCTTCTCGGACACCAGCAGGAGCACCTCCAAATGGCCTATGAAACCATCATCGTCGAGAACAGCGACGGCATCGCCCTTATCACGCTGAACCGGCCCGATGCGCTCAACGCCCTGAACTCGCAACTGCTGGGCGAACTCGCCGACGCGGTGGAAGAGGCGGACCGCTCCGACAAGATCCGCTGCATCGTCCTCACCGGCAGCGAAAAGGCCTTTGCGGCGGGCGCCGATATCAAGGAGATGGCCGACAAATCCTTCGTCGAGATGTATCGCAGCAACTTTTTCGGGGCTGAATCCGACCGCTTCCTGCGGGTGCGCAAGCCGATCATCGCGGCCGTCGCAGGCTACGCGCTGGGCGGCGGGTGCGAATTGGCGATGATGTGCGATTTCATCATCGCCGCCGACACCGCCAAATTCGGCCAACCGGAAATCAACCTTGGCGTCATCGCGGGCATCGGTGGCACTCAACGCATGACGCGCTTTGTTGGCAAGTCCAAATCCATGGACATGCACCTGACCGGCCGCTTCATGAACGCCGAAGAAGCCGAAAGCTGCGGTCTGGTCAGCCGCGTCGTCCCCGCCAAGAAGCTGCGCGACGAAGCCATGAGCGCGGCGGGCAAGATTGCCGAGAAATCGTTGCTGGCCACCATGGCCGTCAAGGACACCGTCAACCGCGCCTATGAGACGACGCTGGCCGAGGGCATCAATTACGAACGCCGCATGTTCCAGTCACTCTTCGCGACCGAGGATCAGGCCGAGGGCATGGCCTCTTACATCGACAAACGCGAACCGCAGTTCCGCGACAAGTGATCACCGCAGATAGTGCAGCCGGTCGAACGTCTGCCGCCAGTCGCGCACCTGTGGGGCCATCTGCGCGGGCTCGGTGCTGTCCAGCGCCTGCGTGATCAGCTGCGCCATGCGGTCCACGTGCGCCACATCCACGCCCCAGCGCACCAACTCCGGCGTGCCGATGCGCAGCCCGTTCATGTCACCCTCGACCGGATCAATCGGCAGCCCGATGCCACAGGCCAGAAACCCCGCTTGGCGCAGGTGTTTCGACGCGGCCTGCCCGCCACCGTAGCGCGCCGCTCTGATGGCGAACTGGTGGCTGGCAGTGGCGCCCTTGGCCGTCTCGAACACGGGCACGCCGCGGGCCTTCAGGGCATCCGCCAATGCCTGCGCCACCTCGATCATCTTGGCCGCATAGGCCTGCCCGTGCGCTTTCCAATCCAGCATCGTCACCGCAAGCGCGGCCGATTTTGCCGCGTCGAAGTTCGCGGTCATGCCGGGGAAGGCGATGGCGTCGAAGCGCTCTGCCAGATCGGCCTCGTTGGTCACGATCAAGCCGCCCGCAGGCCCGCCAAGGCTTTTATAGGTGCTCATGGTCATGAAATGCGCGCCCTCGGCCAGCGGATCGCGCCAGGCCTTGCCTGCGATGATGCCGCACTGGTGCGCCGCGTCGAACATCACCTTGGCCCCCACCGCATCGGCCACCGCGCGCACTTCCGAGACGGGATGCTCGAACAGGTTCAGGCTGGCCCCCACGGTGATCAGCTTGGGCCGCTCGGCCTTGGCCACCGCCATCAACGCCTCGGCGTCAATCGTATAGCCATCCGCCCGAACCGGCGCCTCAATCGTGCGCAACCCGTAAAGCCCCGCGCAGCCGGCAAGTTGGTGCGTGACGTGCCCGCCGACCGAGGCGGGTGGGGCGATGATGGTGTCGCCCGGCTGGCAGGTCGCCATGAAGCCGTAAAGGTTGGCAATGGCGCCCGAGGGCACGCGGATTTCGGCAAAGCGCGCGCTGAAGACTTCGGCGCACAACTCCGCCGCGATCACCTCGATCTCTTCGATGGCCTCAAGCCCCATCTCGTACTTGTCGCCCGGATACCCGAGCGAGGGCCGCGATCCCAGACCGCTGGCCAGCATCGCTTCGGCGCGCGGGTTCATCACATTGGTCGCGGGGTTGAGGTTGAAGCACGCGCGCTCATGAATCTCGCGATTCTCTTCGACCAATGCCTCAAGCCGCGCGGCGATGGCCTCCGCCCCTTGCGCACGCGTGTCCTGCGCGATCTCTTGCACCCGATCCTCGCACCGGGCCGCAACCCAGCTCCGCCGTTCCAACGTCATCGCAAACCCTCCGTTTCGGCCACCCTGCCGCGCAGCCCCACGGAATGCAAAAGGATGTTTGCAAATGCGGCCCTCGGGCTCTATACGCGGCGCTGAAATGCGCGTGATGCCCGCTCAGGCTCGAATCAAACCGGTTCAGTGAACCCGGCGGTTTGCGTGCGTTGCCCTATTTGAACACGACAACCGAAAGAGACTGATATCATGGCAAACACACGACAGGCCAAAAAGCGCGCGCGCCAGAACGAAGCCCGCTTCCAGGTCAACAAAGCCCGCCGTTCGCGCATCCGGACCTTCATCCGTCGCGCCGAAGAAGCCATCGCATCCGGCGACAAGGACGCCGCAACCGCAGCCGTTCGCGCCCTCCAGCCCGAACTGATGCGCGGCGTGACCAAAGGCGTTTTCCACAAGAACACCGCTGCGCGCAAAATGTCGCGGCTGGTGGCCCGCGTCAAAGCGATCGGCTGAGCCGGACTTCACCGATTCCCGCGACTCTGTGGTAAAAAGGCGGCGCTTCGGCGGCGCCTTTTTTCGTGCCGGTCTCATTTTCCGAGGCCCGCAAAAGACTTTTCGTTGAGATTCAATGCGGCGTCAGATTCGTTTCATCTTCCGTCCTGTCAAGGGTGCCAATGATGTTGAAAAGAGGCGCGACACAGGGCTAGTTTCAGCCATCGATTCATTTCGTTCCTGGGGGGACGTGGGAACCTGACGAACGGGCCCGACACAGGATTTCTTGGGGAAATCCAGACCGTTGGGCAAGGGCTGCAAAGCTGCGTCAGGCTTATGACACATCGACGGGGTGGGACCTGTCGATCGTAAGTGATCCTACGGATCTGCGGTATCCGATCCTCGAGTGGGCCTTGGCCTCACCCGATTATCGGCTGGCGCAAACAGTAGTGTGTGTGGTGCGGTCGCAATGTCTTTTGCGGCGTGGCCTCCTGCTGTCCTGTGGAACCGGATGTTTCGTGCGAGGGGCGGATCACTCCGCCGTTTGGAACAACACAGACTGGGACAATCGGGGTCAAGGATGAGCAAGATGCAGTGGGAACAGGTCAAAACGGATATGCGGTCCGCCATTGGCGCTGGCAATTTCAAAAGCTGGATCGAGCCTTTGTCGCTTGTCACCACCGATGAAGGCGTCGCCCATCTGGCCGCGCCCAACCCCTTTGTCGGTGATTACGTCAGCAAGACCTATGGCGACCAGATCATCTATCACCTCAACCGGCACGGGCTGTCGGTGCAGCGGCTGGCTTTCAAGGTTGAAAGCGCCGCGAACACCCCTGAGAAGCCCGCCGCCCCCAAGGCCGTGACCCCCGCCGCCGATGCCCGCCCCGACCAGCGGTTCACCTTCGACAATTTCGTCGTCGGCAAACCGAACGAGCTGGCCCACGCCGCCGCCAAGCGCGTGGCCGAAGGCGGCCCCGTCACCTTCAACCCGCTGTTCCTGTACGGCGGCGTCGGCTTGGGCAAGACGCACCTGATGCACGCCATCGCCCATGAGCTGGGCCAGCGTCGCCCGGACCTCAACGTGCTCTACATCTCGGCTGACCAGTTCATCTATCGCTTCATTTCGGCCCTGCGCGACCGCAAGATGATGGACTTCAAGCAGCACTTCCGGTCGGTCGACATCCTGATGGTCGATGACATCCAGTTCCTTGAAGGCAAGGAATCCACGCAAGAGGAATTCTTCCACACGTTCAACGCGCTTGTGGACCAGAACAAACAGCTCATCATCTCGGCCGACCGTGCGCCCGGTGAAATCCGCGATCTGAGCGAGCGGATCAAGTCGCGCCTGCAGTGCGGCCTTGTCGTCGATCTGCACCCCACCGATTACGAACTGCGCCTTGGCGTGTTGCACGCCAAGCAGGAAACCTATCTGAACGTCTATCCCGGCGTGGACATCGCCCCCGGCGTGCTGGAATTCCTTGCGCACCGCATCTCAAGCAACGTGCGCGTGCTGGAAGGGGCGTTGAACCGCCTCTATGCGCTCGCCTCTCTCGTCGGGCGCACGGTCACGGTCGAGATGGCGCAGGATTGCCTCAGCGACATCCTGCGCGCCTCGGATCGCAAGCTCACCATCGAAGAAATCCAGCGCAAGGTGTCCGAGCACTACGACATCCGCCTGTCCGATATGCTGGGCCCCAAGCGCACGCGCACGCTGGCCCGGCCGCGGCAAGTGGCCATGTGGCTGTGCAAGCAGATGACCACCCGCAGCCTGCCCGAGATCGGCCGCAAATTTGGCAAGCGCGATCACACGACCATCATGCACGGGGTGCGCAAGATCGACGAATTGCGCCAGTCCGACAGCCAGATTGCCGACGATCTGGAACTGCTGCGCCGCGCGCTGGAAGACTAAAGCGGCGGCCCGGATGCCCGGCCCCTTGCCACGGGGGCCGCAACCCTCCACAAAATGCTTGTGAACGCGGGCGAAACGGGTAGTTTCGCCTTCCCGACACACTGCGGGCAAGACAATCGGAGATCACGGCCATGAAACTCAGCATCGAACGCGCAACACTGCTCAAGGCCGTGGCGCAAGCCCAGTCGGTTGTGGAGCGGCGCAACACCATCCCGATCCTCGCCAACGTGTTGATCGAGGCCGAGGGGTCGACCGCCACCTTCCGCGCCACCGACCTTGATATCGAAGTGGTCGACACCGCCCCGGCGCAGGTGGAACGGGCGGGAGCCACCACCGTTTCCGCCGTCACCCTGAACGAAATTGTCCGCAAGCTGCCCGACGGCGCGCTGGTGTCCCTGACCGAGGACGGCGCGTCGGGCCGGCTGACGATCGAGGCGGGGCGCTCGAACTTTTCGCTCGCCACCCTTCCGAAAGAAGATTTTCCGGTGATGGCGACGTCTGATTACGCGGCCAACTTCTCGGCCCCCGCACCGGTGCTGCGCCGCCTGTTCGACAAATCCAAGTTCGCCATCTCGACCGAAGAGACGCGCTATTACCTCAACGGCGTTTACATGCATGTGGCCGACGCCGATGGCGGCAAGGTGCTGCGCTGCGTGGCGACTGACGGGCACCGGCTGGCCCGCGTCGATGCCGATCTGCCCGAAGGGGCAGAAGCCATGGCGGGCGTCATCGTGCCGCGCAAGACCGTGGGCGAGCTGCGCAAGCTGCTCGATGATGACGAGATGCAGATCGCGGTTTCGGTGTCCGAGACCAAGATCCGGTTCGCCACCCCCGACATCACCCTGACGTCCAAGGTGATCGACGGCACCTTCCCTGACTACACCCGCGTGATTCCCCAAGGCAACACCCGCAAGATGGAAGTGGACGCCGCCGAATTCGCCAAGGCCGTGGACCGCGTGGCCACCGTCGCCTCGGACCGGTCCCGCGCGGTGAAGCTGCAGTTGGACGAAGATCGCCTGATCCTGTCGGTCAACGCGCCAGACACCGGTGCGGCGGAAGAAGAACTCGCCGTGGCCTATGGCGATGAGCGGCTCGAGATCGGCTTCAACGCGAAATACCTGCTGGAAATCGCAAGTCAGGTGGACCGCGAGAATGCCGTGTTCATGTTCAATTCTTCCGGCGATCCCACGTTGATGCGCGAAGGCAATGACACCAGCGCGGTTTACGTCGTCATGCCGATGCGGGTGTGATCCGCTGTCGGATTTGAGTTTATTCAGTCAGATGAAGAAGGAGGGCCGCGCATAATGTCGGCCCTTTTTCTATCTTCGCTGACCCTGTCGCATTTCCGCTCGCACCGGCGTGCGGCGCTTGAGCTGGACGGGCGGCCGGTGGCGATTTTCGGACCCAATGGGGCGGGCAAGACCAACGTGCTTGAGGCCGTGTCGATCCTGTCGCCCGGGCGCGGCTTGCGGCGGGCCAGCTCGGAAGAGATGACGCGGCGGCCCGAGGCGGTGGGCTGGAAAGTGCGCGCGGATGTGACCTCGCTGGGGCGGGCGCACGAGATCGAGACCTGGTCCCAAGGCGGTGCCGCGCGCCAGACCCGGATCGACGGCAAGGCTGCAGCGCAGGCCGCGCTGGGCCGGATCGCCCGCGTGCTCTGGCTGATCCCCTCAATGGACCGGCTGTGGATCGAGGGGGCCGAAGGGCGGCGGCGGTTTCTGGACCGCGCTACCCTGTCATTCGAACCAAGCCACGGGGACACTGTGCTGACCTATGAAAAGGCCATGCGCGAACGCAACCGGCTGCTGAAAGACATGGTGCGCGATGCCCATTGGTACGGCGCGCTCGAGAAGCAGATGGCGGACGCCGGCGCGCAGATCCACCGCAACCGCACCCGGGCGCTGTCGCTGCTGGAGCAGGCGCAGGCCGAGGCCGAGACCGCCTTTCCCGTGGCCAGCCTGTCGTTGACCCACGCCGAGCCTGCCTGTGAGACACCGCAGGAGGCTGGCGCGCTGGCTGAAGCCCTCGCCGCCAGCCGACCGCGCGACATGGCGGCGGGGCGCACGCTCGTGGGGCCGCACCGGGCCGATCTGGGGGCGATCTATGCGGCCAAAGACGTCGCGGCGAAAGACTGCTCCACCGGAGAGCAGAAGGCGCTGCTGATCTCGCTGATCCTCGCCAACGCCCGCGCCCTTGCGGCCGACTTCGGCGCGCCGCCGGTGCTTCTGCTCGATGAGGTGGCCGCCCATCTCGACGCCGCCCGCCGCGCCGCGCTTTATGACGAGATTTCGGCGCTGGGGGCGCAGGCCTTCATGACGGGCACCGAACGCGATCTGTTCGACGCGCTGGGCGCCCGCGCGCAATACGTCGAAGTCACCGAAACCGACCAGCAGTCGGACGTGCGGACGGTGGGCTGACGCAAGCCCCGCGCAGCCCCCGCCCCGCCCCGTTCAAAGCCCAATAAAATATGCCCGCATCGCGTGACATCCCCCCGCGAAATCGGTATGTTTCGGCAGGTAAATAACAAAGGGTCCACAATGACCGACGCGCAGCAGCAGCCGGACGAATACGGCGCCAGTTCCATCAAGGTTCTCAAAGGGTTAGAGGCGGTCCGCAAGCGCCCCGGCATGTATATCGGGGACACGGACGACGGCTCGGGCCTGCACCATATGGTGTATGAGGTCGTGGACAACGGCATTGATGAGGCTTTGGCCGGTCATGCGGACGCGGTGAACGTCAAAATCCACGCCGATGGCTCCGTCTCGGTGAGCGACAACGGCCGCGGCATTCCCGTGGACATCCACGAGGAAGAAGGCGTTTCCGCGGCCGAGGTCATCATGACCCAGCTGCACGCGGGCGGCAAATTCGACAGCAACTCCTACAAGGTCTCCGGCGGTCTGCACGGGGTCGGCGTTTCGGTCGTCAACGCGCTGTCCGACTGGCTTGAGTTGCGCATCTGGCGCGACGGGAAAGAGCATGTCGCGCGGTTCGAGGGCGGCTTTACCACCAAGCACCTCGAGGTCGTGGGCGATTCAAACGGCCACACCGGAACCGAAGTCCGTTTCCTTGCCAGCACCGAAACCTTCAGCAACCGCGACTATTCCTTCGAGACGCTGGAAAAGCGCCTGCGTGAACTGGCCTTCCTGAACTCCGGCGTGCGCATCATCCTCACCGATGAGCGTCCGGCCGAGCCCCTGCGGACCGAGCTTTATTACGAAGGCGGCGTCAAGGAATTCGTTAAATACATCGACCGGTCGAAAACCCCGGTCATGGAAGAGCCGATCTATGTCGTCGGCGAGAAGGACGACATCGGGGTCGAGGTCGCGATGTGGTGGAACGACAGCTACAATGAAATGGTGCTGCCCTTCACCAACAACATCCCCCAGCGCGACGGCGGCACCCACATGGCCGGTTTCCGCGCCGCGCTGACCCGCACGATCAACGCCTATGCGCTCTCCTCGGGGATCGCGAAAAAGGAAAAGGTCAGCTTCACCGGTGATGACGCGCGCGAAGGCCTGACCTGCGTGCTCTCGGTCAAGGTGCCCGACCCGAAGTTCTCGTCCCAGACCAAGGACAAGCTCGTCAGCTCCGAAGTGCGCCCCGCCGTCGAAAGCCTGATGAACGAAAAGCTGGCCGAATGGTTCGAGGAAAATCCCAACATCGCCAAGATCGTCGTCGGCAAGATCGTTGAGGCCGCGCTGGCCCGCGAAGCCGCGCGCAAGGCGCGTGAGCTGACCCGCCGCAAGACCGCGATGGACGTCAACTTCCTTGCCGGGAAGCTGAAAGACTGTTCCGAAAAGGACCCGTCGAAGACCGAAGTCTTCATCGTCGAGGGGGACTCTGCCGGTGGCTCCGCCCAGACCGGCCGGGACCGTCAGACGCAGGCGATCCTGCCGCTCAAGGGGAAAATCCTCAACGTGGAACGCGCGCGGTTCGACCGGATGCTCGGCAGTCAGGAAATTGGCAACCTCGTCATGGCGCTTGGCACCGGAATCGGGCGCGACGAATTCAACATCGACAAGCTGCGCTACCACAAGATCGTCATCATGACCGACGCCGACGTGGACGGGGCCCACATCCGCACCCTGCTGCTGACGTTCTTCTTCCGCCAGATGCCGGAACTGATCGAACGCGGGCACCTCTACATCGCGCAGCCGCCGCTTTACAAAGTGTCGCGCGGCAAGTCCGAGGTTTACCTCAAGGATCAGGCGGCGATGGACAACTACCTCACCGAACAGGGGGTCGAGGGCGCGATGCTGCGGCTGGGCAGCGGTGAGGAGATCACCGGCGCCGACCTGCGCCGCGTTGTGGATGAAGCCGGGCGCCTGAAGCGGCTGCTCGACGCTTTCCCGACCCATTATCCCCGCCACATCCTCGAACAGGCCGCCATCGCCGGGGCTTTCGTGCCCGGCGCGGTGGAGAGCGACTTGCAAGGCGTGGCCGACAAGGTGGCCCAGCGGCTCGACCTGATTGCCAACGAATGGGAACGCGGCTGGCAGGGCCGGATCACGCAGGACAAGGGCGTGCGCCTGACCCGCATCCTGCGCGGCGTGGAAGAGGTGCGCACGCTGGACGGCCCCATGCTCCGCTCCGGTGAGGCGCGCAAGACCGGCTCTTTCACCGAGCACCTGCAAGAGGTTTACGCCACCCCCGCCACGCTGGTCCGCAAGGATCGGGTGCAAACGATTTATGGCCCCCTCGATCTGCTGCAGGCGATCCTGGAAGAGGGCGAGCGCGGCCTGTCGTTGCAGCGCTACAAGGGCCTGGGCGAGATGAACCCCGAGCAACTCTGGGAAACCACCCTCGACCCCGACGCACGCACCCTGTTGCAGGTCCGGATCGAAGACGTGACCGAGGCGGACGACATTTTCACCAAACTCATGGGCGACGTCGTCGAACCCCGCCGCGAATTCATCCAGCAAAACGCCCTGTCGGTGGAAAATTTGGATTTCTGAACGGGTGTAGGATCGCGCATAGTCTTTCGCAGCGCGGAAATTTTGCGCCGCGAAAAACTGCGCAACCCGACCACCGTCTGCGTGGCGCCCATTGCCCGATCTCAGCCGCCCGGTTCGTCGTGGCTGGCAAGGCATTCGTCGTGGTCGCGCAGCACTTCCAGAACGCGGCACTCGCTCACGCGGTCGGCGTTGCAGTCGCGGATCATCCGCCGCAGCTCACCCCGCAGCGCCTCAAGCCGGGCGATGCGCGCCTCAACGTCTGAGAGTTGTCTCTGCGCCACCGCGTCAATCTGCGCGCAGGACCGGTCGGGGCTGTCAGAGAGATCCAGAAGTTCGCGGATCGCGTCGAGCGAAAAGCCGAGCTGTCGGGAATGCCGGATGAACGCCAGCCGGTCGAGCGCTGCCGCGTCATAGCGGCGCTGCCCCCCTTCGGTTCGTCCCGGTTCGGGCATCAGGCCGATCTGCTCGTAATAGCGGATCGTCGGCACCTTGGTGCCGGTCCGCTTTGCCAAAGTGCCGATGGAAAACATAGGGCATCCCCTTACCTCTAGTCTTCATAGGTTTACCATCGTCGCGGCACAAGCCGCTGCCCCCACGGGCGGTGAAAACTCTTAACAAAGCCCTTGAACCTCTAGCGGCTCGAGGTCCTATATCCAGTGCTGAACACGACCCACAGGCGGAGACTCAGCATGGCAAACGGCGAAGCAGCACAGCGCGAATGGCGGGTGACAGGCATGGACTGCGGGGCCTGCGCGTCGAAGGTGCGCGGGGCCGTCCAGCGCCTGCCCGGCGTCGCCGATGTCGATGTTGCGCTCATGGCCGAACGGCTGCGCCTGACCTTGGACGAAAGCCGCACCACCGCGGCGAAGGTCGAAAAGGCGGTGCGCGGGGTCGGCTTCGGCATCGCGCCCAAGGGGGCAGCGCCCGAGAAACCCAAGGGCAGTTTCATCCTGCCCGACGGCGCGTTTCCGGCTGCGGATGCGTCCCCGGTCGAAGAGGCTCAAGACAGTCCCGCCGCGCCCCCCGAAGCGCCCGGCCCGTCGTGGTTCGCAACCGCCAAGGGCCGGTTGGTGATCGGCAACGGTGCCTTGCTCGCCCTCGCCTGGGCTTCGCGCCTTGTGGTGCCGGCGGACCTTTCCCATTGGGTTTTTGCGCTGGCCACCCTGATCGGTCTGCTCCCTGTGGCGCGGCGGGCCGTTGCCATGACGCGCGCGGGCATGCCCTTCACGATCGAGATGTTGATGACCATTGCCGCCACCGGCGCACTGGTGATCGGTGAGGCGGAAGAGGCCGCGCTGGTCGTCTTCCTCTTTGCCGTGGGTGAGCTGCTTGAAGGAGTCTCGGCGGGCAAGGCGCGTGACAGCATCCGCGCCCTGTCGAAGCTCGTGCCGAAGACCGCGCGGCTGGAAACGGACGCCGGCCCGCGCGAGGTTGCGGCCGACCGGTTGCAGGTGGGGCAGGTGGTGCAGGTGCGCCCCGGCGACCGGGTGCCCTGCGACGGCGAGGTGCTCAGCGGCACCTCGGGCGTGGACGAAAGCCCGGTGACCGGTGAAAGCGTGCCGATCCTCAAGGAGCCGGGCGCGCAGGTTTTCGCGGGCTCGATCAACGCCGAAGCGGTGCTGCGGGTGTGGGTCACCAAGGCCGCCGCAGACAACACCATCGCCCGCATCGTGCGCCTCGTGGAAGAGGCCGAAAGCGCCCGCGCCCCCACCGAGCGGTTCATTGACCGCTTCAGCCGGGTCTATATGCCCGCCGTGGTCGGGGCGGCGCTGCTGGTCGCACTGGTCCCGCCGCTGGCCTTCGGTCTGGCGTGGGGCGACTGGATCTACCGCGCGCTTGCCCTGCTGCTGATCGGCTGTCCCTGCGCGCTTGTCATCTCGGTCCCGGCGTCCATCACCTCGGCCCTGTCCACGGGCGCCCGCAACGGGTTGCTGATGAAGGGCGGCGCGGTGATCGAGGCCGCGGCCCGCACCACCCACGTGGCCTTCGACAAGACCGGCACGCTCACCCATGGGCGCCCCCGCGTGACCGATGTGACCCCGTTGACCGGCACCGAAGCCGAGCTTCTGGCCCTTGCCGCCGGGGTCGAAAGCGGCACCAGCCACCCCCTCGGGCAAGCGATCTGCGCTTTGGCCGAGCAGCAGGGCATCAACGCCGCCGTTGCCACCGAGGGGCGCGCGCTGCCCGGAAAAGGGGCGGAGGCGCAGATCAGCGGGGCCATGATCTGCGTCGGCTCGCCGCGCTTGGCAGCAGAGCGTGGCGCACTGTCGCCCGATCTTCAGACCCGGGTGCAAACGCTCGAGGCCCAAGGCAAGACCGTCGTGCTAATCCTGCGTGCCAACCGCCCCCAAGGCCTGATCGCGCTGCGTGATGAACCGCGCGCCGACGCGCCCGCTGCGGTGGCGCAACTGCGCGGGCTGGGCATTACGCCGCTGATGTTGACCGGCGACAACGCCCGCACCGCCCGCGCCATCGCCACCGGGCTGGGGATCGACCAACGGGCCGAACTCATGCCCGAAGACAAGGTCACCGCGATCCGCGACCTGACCGGCGACGCGCTGGTGATGATGATCGGCGACGGCATCAACGACGCGCCCGCGCTGGCCGCCGCCCATGTGGGCGTTGCCATGGGCTCGGGCACCGATGTGGCGCTCGAGACCGCCGACGCCGCGATCCTGCGCAACCGTGTTGTCGACGTTGCGGGCACCATCCGGCTGGCCCGCGCCGCAATGTCGAACATCCGCCAGAACATCGCCATCGCGCTGGGGTTGAAGGCGGTCTTTCTGGTCACGACCCTGCTGGGGATCACCGGCCTCTGGATCGCAATCCTTGCGGACACCGGCGCCACGGTGCTGGTCACGATGAACGCCCTCCGGCTGCTGTTCTACCGCCCCGCCGGTCAAGCCGCACAGACCGCGAAGGCCAAGGGGGTCTCTGCACCCTGACCGCAAGCGCCCCACCTTTGCCCCATTCCCCGCCCCTTGTTTGCGCTTCCGGAAGCAATGTCTCCGACATCGCCTAATTGCCGCCAATTGCGTTAACAAAGTTTCGCCAATCACTTTTTCGACTTTTTCGAATCAGAACCGCAATTATGGCGTGTGTCAAAACGCAGACCGGTCTCCGACACGACGAACTGACCGGAGGGGCCGGTGCACTTGCATCGGCCCCGCCTGTGCGCCTTGGGCCTACTGCAGCGTGATCCCGCGTTTCTCGGCGCCTGCGCGCACGGCGTTCTGGATCACCTCGCTGCGCTTCATCAGCCGCAGGAACCGCTCCTCCTCCAGCACCAGCAGCGTCGTCGGCGCAATGGCCCGCACCTCGATCCGTTGCGGCCGGCGCATCAAAAGCCCCACCTGCCCGAACATCTCGCCGCGGCCCAAACGCCAAGTCTGACCCGCCGCCGCCAGTTCGACCGCGCCCGAGGCCACGAAATAGACCCGTTTGATCACGCTCTCGCGGGTCAGGATCACCTCACCGGGGTTGACGTATCGCGTCTTGAGCGTGCGCGACAGGCGCGTCAGCACGGCGTCATCCATATCGGTGAACAGCGGGAAGCGGCGCACCAGTTCGACCTTTTGCAACGCCAGATCCAGCCGCGGGGCCCGTTCCGCCCGGTCGCGTCGCGCGCCGATGTCTTGGGTCAGGGCGCTGTGCACCTCCTCCCCGATCAGCCCGTCCTCAAGCAATGTGTCGTATTCGCGTTCCTCCAGCCGCAGGGCGGTGCGACGGATGATCCGGCGCTCCATTTCTTCGGCGTAGCCCGGAAACTGCAATTGCAGCCCCTCCAGCGCCTGTTCCACCATCTCGATCCGCCGGTCCAGCATCGTGTGCAGCAGTTCGGCCACGCGCCGGCCGTGGATCCGCCGGATGCGCCCGTCGATGAAGCCGTGCAGATCGCGCAGGATCAGCCGTTGCGACAGCAGGATGCCGAAGCGGGTCGCCATCAGATGCGCCAGCGGCTTGGAAATCCGCAGCCGGTTGTGCAGGAACACCGCGCCGCGCAGCCAGCGGTCGAAGCCCAGACTGCGCCGCGCGGCGGCCTTGTATCCGCTGCGCCCGTTGAAGCGCGACGCTTCGATCAGCGCGTCCGCATTGGCCAAAAGCTGTTCCGACAGCGCCGACGAAATCGTCCGGTCGCGGAAGCGGTCCACGATCAGGTCGCGCTCGGCGCTGGCCAGCGCGATCAGACCCAGCGTGATCCGGTCGCGGTCGGGAATGTCCGTCGCCTCATCCGCCGCCTTCACCACGATGTCCAACCGCTCGCCGAAGCGCTTCGCCTCCGAGCGGACCGTCTCTTGCGACAGGTCGTAGTTCTCGGTCACCCGCGCGATGTCCGCACGCACGGTCTGCAGCGCCACTGCGATCACCTGCCGATACAGCGCGTTGTCCAGCGGGGAGAGCCTGTCGAGCCCCAGCCAGCCGATCACCGAACGCAGGGTCGTGCCCTGCACCAGCAGCGTGAACAGCGTGAAGCCGGTCGCAAGGATCGCCACCTGCCGCTTGATCTCGGCCGGCACCAGCGCGCTTTCGGTCACCGCCAGCGCCAGCGACAGCGTGACCGCGCCGCGCAGGCCCCCCCACAGGATCGCCACCCGGTAGGGGCGTTCGACCACCGGCGACAGGCCCATCCGGGTCAGCAGCGGCAACAGCAAATACAGGATCACCGCCCGCGCCGCGATGGCCGCCGCCACCACCACGAAAATCAGCGCCAGATCGGACAGACCCACGGTTTCCAGCATGCGTGGGATCAGCAGCGCGGCCAGCACGAAGATCAGCGCCCCGGCCCAATGGGCCAGCAGGTCCCAGACGTCACGCAGGTTGGCCCATGTGGTGGGCGGCAGCCTGCGCGGGCCGGTCAGTTGCAGCGTCATCGCCGCGACCACCACCGCGATCACGCCCGAAGCGCCGATGCTTTGCTCGGCGGTGATATAGGCCAGATAGGGCAGGGCGATAGAGACCGAGATCACCGCCAATTCGTAGCGCGCGAACAGCGCCATGATCCAGATCGCGATCCGCGCCGCGACCCAGCCGGTGACGGCCCCGCCCAGCAGCAGCACCGGTAGCCGCGCCAGCGCGCTTTGCACGGACGGGTCCGGCACGCCCGCCTTGACGTAATCGAGAAACAGCGCCGCCAGCGCGATCGCGGCGGCGTCGTTCAGCAGGCTCTCGCCCTCGATGATCCGTGCCAGCCGCCGCGGGGCCGAGATCGAGCGGAAGATGCTCACCACCGCCGACGGGTCGGTGGTCGAGACGATGGCCCCCACCAGCAGCGCCGCCGCCAGCGACAGTGAGCTGACAAGCGCCAGCGAATAGCCCACCACGAAGGTCGCCACGAAGACCGCCACGACCGCCAGCACAAGGATCGGCACCCAGTCGTCCGCCATGCGCCGCAGGTTCAGCCCCAGCGTGACCTGAAACACCAGCGTCGGCAGGAACACATACAAAAACACGTTCGACCGGATCGGCAGCGCGAGGATCGCCGCCGCCACCGGGTTCAGCGCATCGGTCAGGTCGGTGTACAGGAAAAACGCGGCCCCGAGGCCGATCAGGATGCCCAGACAGGCGATGATCACCGCAAAGGGCAGCCGCAGATAGCTCGCCAGCGGTTCCGCCGCGGCGATGAGCAAAAACAGCGACGCGATGATGGTGGTGATCAGAATGATGTCCATGGGCTCCGACATAGCAGAAAAGCACGGCCTGAGAATATCGAACCGCCGCCCCGCACGCCCTTTCGCGGCTCATTTGCGCGACCGACGACCGGGCTTTGCCAAGGCGATGCGCGAAAGGTCGCAGCCCCGGCGCGCAGGCTTGAATGCCCCCGTCGTGATGGCCATATCACAGGCATGATGACGTTCAGCTTTCACAAGAGGTTCCTGCACGCCGCAGGAAGTCTTCTGAACCGCCGGTAGCCCCCGGGCGGGCGGGCGCATTGCCTGTCCACGCCTCGGGGTGGCCGATCCCGTCAGGATCACTCGAACAGGACGACGCAGCCTTTGGCCGGGTCTCGGGCCTTCGCTGCGTCGGGATTTGTCAGCTTTGAACTGGAGGATGAAATGTCTGTCTATATCACCCGTGAAATGATCCGCGATGCCGCCAGCGCAGCAAGGGGCGAGTCGGTCGCGACCCTCACCCGTCGACTGGCGCGGATGGTTGTGCGGCAAGTGCAGCGTCGCCGCGCCATAGCCCAGCTTCGCGCGATGGACGATGACCAGTTGCGCGACATCGGCATCGAACGCTCGCAGATCCGGCAGGCGGTGAGCGGTTTCACCGACCGCGATCTGGGTCTGCCCCGTGCGGACGAACAGCGCAGCACAGCCCCGCACGGGACCACAGGCGGCCTCGCAGCCTGACGCGGACCTAGCCTCTTGCGCCAGCCCCGGTCTTGACCGGGGCTTTTGCGTGAGTGCGCCACCGGTTTCATCGGGCGGGATGGCGCTCACAAACTCAGCACCAGCGTCGCGATGGAGAAATAGATCAGCACGCCCATCGCGTCGGAAATCGTCGTCACCAGCGGCCCGCTGGCCGTCGCCGGGTCCAGCCGCAACCGGCTGAGCAGGAACGGCAGCGACATGCCCACCAGACTGCCGATCAGCACCACGACGAACATCGTCAGCCCTACCGTGATCGCCACATCGACCCCGCCCCGCCATGCGCCCAGCGGAAAGACCACCGCCGCCATCGTCGCGCCCAACGCCGCCGCGACGGCCACTTCGCGCAGGATCAGGTCGCGCCAGTCCTTCATTTCCACATCGCCCGTCGCCAACGCCCGCACCATCAACGTGGCCGACTGCGCCCCCGCGTTGCCACTGCTGTCGATCAACAGGGGCAGGAAGAAGACCAGCGACACATAGGCAAGGATCATGTCCTCGAAATAGGCGATCCCCGCGCCGGAAAAGAGGTTGCCGAACACCAGCAGCGCCAGCCAGACGATCCGCCGGGAATACAGCGTGCCGATCGCCGCGCGGCGCATGGTCTGCTTGAAGGGCAACACGTGGGACATCTTCTGGAAGTCTTCCGTGGCCTCGGCCTCCATCACGTCAGTCGCGTCGTCATGGGTCACGATCCCGACCAATCGCCCGCCGCCATCCACCACCGGAATCGCCAACAGGTCGTAGCGCGCCACCATCTGGCCCACGATCTCCTGATCGGTGTCCGAGGTGACGGACACCGGCTCGGTTTCCATGATCTCGGTCAACGGTGTCTCCTCGGCCGCCAGAACCAAGGCATGCAGCCGCACCGACCCGATCAGCCGGTGATCGGCATCCACCACGTATGAACGATAGATCGTCTCGGACCCGGTCGCCTGTTGCCGCAGGGCGTCCAGCGCGGCCCGCGCGGTCATATCCGCGTCCAGCACCGCGTAGTCCGATGTCATGATCGCGCCGGCGCTTTCCTCGGCATAGCCCGCAAGACGTCGGATATCCGCCTGCGCCTTCGGTTCCAGATCCTGCGCCAGCCGGACCTGCGCCTCGGGGGTCAGACGGTTGAACAGATCCACACGGTCATCCGCGTTCAACCCGGCAACGATGCGCACCAGATCTTGGTGCGGCACACGCCGCGCCAGCTCCGCCTGCAGATCAAGGGGCAGGCAGCCGAACACCTCGGCCTGCCGCGCCCGGTCCAGCTTCGCGAACTCCGCGCCGGCCTTCTCAGTCTCGAGCCGGTCCAGCCAGAACGCCAGATCGACGGGCCGGGCCGAGGCGGTGAAGGTCCGGATCGCGCGGGCGCTTTCATCGGTGGGGCAGGTGGGGTTTGACGACATCTCACAGACCTTTCCAGACAGGCGGCGCGGGGCAGGGCGCGCCCCGTTCTTGCGCCATATCGCGTGGCGCATCCCCACACCATAGGCGGACAGGCCCCCGAAAAGTCAGCCCCGCGCGGCGAAATAATCGCGAAAGTGCCGCAGGATCACGCAGCGATTGCTCTGGACAGCTTCGCGCGGTCCCTGTTCAGTCCGCAAGACGCAAGGGCCAAGGTTGGGGGACGCAATGAACAAGGTGAGCAGGGAAATAACCATGGACCGCACCGCCCTTGATGCGGACCTCGGGGCGCTCACCGCCGCCAAGACCGCATGGGCCCGCACCCCCACCGCCGACCGCATCGCCCTGCTGGCCGAAATCAAGGACCGTCTGCTCGAGGTGGCCGAAGACTGGGCCACCACCGCCGCCCGCCACAAGCAGATCCCGCCCGACTCACCGCTGGTGGGCGAAGAATGGCTCTCCGGCCCCTACGCCGTCATGTCAGCCTGCAACGCCCTGACCGAGACCCTGCGCGGGATGGAGGGGAAGACCTTTCTTGACGGACTTCCCGCCCGCACCACCGCCAACGGCCAACTTGCCGTGCAGGTGCTGCCCCATACCCGCTGGGACCCTATTCTGCTCTCGGGGGTGAGGGCCGAGGTCTGGATGGAGCCGGACGTCACCGCCGACACCCTCGCCGACCATACAGCCACCGCCTACGACATCCCGCCGCAGGCGCGGAGCGGCGGCGTCTCGCTGGTGCTGGGCGCGGGCAACATCGCCTCGATTGCGCCGCTGGACGTGTTCGAGCGGCTGTTCTCGCAGCACCGCGTCGTCCTGCTCAAAATGAACCCGGTGAACGACTACCTCACGCCTTATCTTCAGGCCGCGTTGCAGCCGCTGATCGACCGCGACGCCTTGCGCATCGTCAAGGGCGGCGCCGATGTGGGCGGCTATCTGTGCGGCCACGCGCTGGTTGACGACATCCACATCACCGGCGCCGCCGCGTCGCACGATGCCATCGTCTGGGGCACAGGGGACGAAGGCGCGCGCAACAAGGCCGCAGGCACGCCCAAACTGGACACGCCGATCACCTCCGAGCTGGGCGCGGTCTGCCCCACAATTGTCGTCCCCGGCCCGTGGTCCCAAGCCGATCTGCAATTTCAGGCCGAACATATCGCCACGCAGAAGCTGCACAATTCCGGCTTCAACTGCATCGCCTGCCAGATGCTGATATTGCCCGCCGACTGGCCGCAAAAAGCCGATCTGCTCGCCCGCGTCGGAAAGGTGGTGCAGAAGCTCGACCCGCGACCCGCCTACTACCCCGGCGCGTCGGACCGGTTGGCGTCTTTCGAACGCCACACCCCCGACGCGCGCCGCCTCTCACGCGGCAATGCCCCTGCGCTGGTGGTCGCCCCGGCCGAAGACGACCCGGCCTATTTCACGCAGACCGAAGTCTTTGCGCCCGCGCTCTCCACCCATGAGATCGGCGGCACCGACTCCGAGGCCTATCTGATCGCCGCGATCCGCTATGCGAACGACGCCCTTCACGGCACCCTCGGGGCGAACATCCTGATCCACCCCGGCACCATCGACCAGATCGGCGCCGCCCGTTTTGAAGAGATTGTCGCGACCCTGCGCTACGGCGCCATTGCGATCAACGCCTGGACCGGCGTGGCCTTCCTCACCGCGGCCTGCCCTTGGGGTGCCTTTCCCGGGCACACCCTCGACGATGTGGGCAGCGGGATCGGTGTCACGCACAACACCTTCATGTTCGACCGCCCCCAGCGCGTGGTGGTGCATGCGCCGTGGCGTCCCTTCCCCCGCAGCCTCACCACGGGCAAGCCGACCCTGCTGGCCCGCCCGCCGTGGTTCGTGACGCACCGGAGACAGCACGTTCTGGGTCGATTGCTGACCCGGTTCCAGCACAGCCCGAGCTGGCGCAAATTGCCCCGGATGGCCCTGGAAGCGTTGCGGGGCTGAACGCCGACCTCACCCCCCGTCACGCTCAGGCGACGCGGCCCCGCGCAACAGGCCGGGGGCGGGGGCATACCGTCGCGCCCAATCGTCCAGCCGCGCACGAAGGCTCGCCGCGGGTCCCGCTTTCAATCCGGGCAACAATCCGGCAAGGGTTCGGGCCGTTTCCGGCGAGTCCTCCGCGATCATCTGCAACAGCGTGGCCAACCGCTTGGGAATGCGGAACTCCTCATCCTCGTGGCTGAAATACAGCGCCATGGGCGACGCATTGAGCGCCACCAGAAACCCGATGAGCTTATCGAGAAAGGCGCGATCCCCGATCCGGTTCGCGTCGTCGGCGATATCAAGGCTGACGAACAACTGCCGCCCCGTCACCACCGTGTTCGTCGTGCCCAAAACGAAACTGACCGACAGGGTCAGCACCACCATACCGTTGACCCCGATCAACACGCCCATCAATGCGGCCGAGGTGGATTCGGGGCGGGAAACGCCGCCGCCCACGGTGGAAAGCAAGTGGCCCACATGGGCGAGAATATCCAGCGGCCCCGACCCGCGCTCTTCCATCTGGAAGTCGATCGCCGCGTCCGAGCCGAAAAAGATCAGGCTCCACGCCAGCGCGAGCGCCGCCACCCAATAGGACGCCACGACCGTCATCACCGCCGGCCCCATCAGCCGGTGCTTGAACGCGCCCAGCGGCAGCAACTTGAACAGATCAAAGGCCGCCTTGCCCACGCGCATGGCAATCGGGCTGCTCTGGTTCGCGCCGACCATGGTCAGAAGGATGTCGAGCATGACCACTACAAGAAGAACCGCGCCGCCGATCGTGAATGCCATGGCAAATGTCCCTTGCGATGTTGCTCGCCCGACCTCAACGCCCGCCATCCGGTGCGGTTCCGACCTTTGCCACCTTGGCAATCGCGCAAAATCCGCCACACTGTCCCCGCAGGGTTGTCTGAAGGGGGGATCATGGACTTCGCACTCACCGTTGAACAGCAGGCTATTTTCGACATGGCCCGCGCCTTTGGCGAGGATCACATCGCCCCCCACGCGCGCGACTGGGACGCCGCAGGCGAGATCCCAAAAAGCCTTTGGCCGAAGCTGGCAGAGCTCGGCTTCGGCGGGCTGTTCGTCTCGGAAGCGCACGGCGGCACCGCATTGTCCCGCCTTGACGGCACGCTGGTGTTCGAGGCGCTCAGCATGGCCTGCCCCTCGGTTGCGGCGCTGCTGTCGATCCACAACATGTGCGGCGGGCTGGTCGACCGTTTCGCCAGCGACGCCCTGAAAGCCCGCCTGCTGCCGCAGATGGTGACGATGCAGCGGTTCGTGGCCTATTGCCTGACCGAACCGGGCTCCGGCTCGGACGCGGCGGCGCTGAAAACCCGCGCGCGGCGCACGGGTGGGGGGTATGAGATCACCGGCACCAAGGCGTTCATCTCGGGCGGGGGCTATGCCGATGCCTATATCGTCATGTGCCGCACGGGCGGCGACGGGCCGAAGGGCATCAGTTCGATCCTTGTGGAAGCGGGGGCCGAGGGGCTGTCCTTCGGCGCGCTGGAAGACAAGATGGGCTGGCGCTCGCAGCCGACGCGGCAGGTGCAGATGGACGCGTGCAAGGTGCCATTGGACAACCTGATCGGGGACGAGGGGCAGGGCTTTTCCTACGCCATGGCCGGGCTGGACGGCGGGCGGCTGAACATCTCCGCCTGCTCGCTGGGGGCCGCACAGGCCGCCTTGACCCAGACGCTGGCCTACATGGCCGAGCGGCAGGCCTTCGGCCAATCGCTCGACCGGTTTCAGGCGCTGCAATTCCGCCTTGCGGATATGGAAATCCGGTTGCAGGCCGCGCGGGTGATGCTGCGGCAGGCGGCGTGGAAGCTCGACACCGGCGCGCCCGATGCCACGACGTTCTGCGCCATGGCCAAGGCCTTTGTCACCGAAGCGGGCTCGACCATCGTCAACGATTGCCTGCAACTGCATGGCGGCTATGGCTATCTGGCGGACTACGGCATCGAAAAACGGCTGCGCGATCTGCGCGTGCACGAGATCCTTGAAGGCACCAACGAGATCATGCGCCTGATCGTCAGCCGAAGCCTTGTGTCCGGCGGGCAGGGGGGCTGACCCCGCTCCTTACACCGCACAACCTGCGCGAGAGCCTGCCTTTTAAGGCCCCTTCGCCTGTTCTGGCCTTTGCTCCATGCCAGCGGCCCCGAAAGCACCTGCGAAACGTCGTTAAAAGTGCGTTAACGCGCCTCATTTCCGTCTTGATTCACCTAGAGATTGCAACCTGTAGTTCCCCACGGTGCGGGCGGATTGCGATGTGAGCGTAACGTTTCAAGGACGGCGAAAATGCATATTCTGGCGGTAGACGACGACCCGATCATTCTGGATCTGTTGACCCATTTCATCGAGGACATGCCCGAGCATACCGTGACTACGGCCCTCTCGGTCACCGATGCGCTGGGGCTGATGGTCAAGCCCGAACAGCCCTTCGACTGTTTCCTGCTCGACATCGTCATGCCCGGCACCGACGGCATCGAATTGTGCAAGATCCTGCGCGGCACCGACCGCTACCGCACGACGCCGATCCTGATGCTCACGGCGATGGCCGACAAGGGCCACATCGACAGCGCCTTCGCCGCCGGGGCCAGCGATTACATCACCAAGCCGTTCGAGCTCAACAGCCTCAAGGGCCGTCTGAGCCTCGTCGAACAGATCGCCCGCGAGCAGCGCGAACCAACCAGCCAGACCTACGCCACGCAGGCGCTTCTGGGCATGTCGCCGGACGATCTCGCTGACGAGATGACGATCGACCTGCACCAGCCGCTGCCGATCTACGACGTCGAGGGCGTGATCGAGAACTCCGCGATGGAGAACTACGTCACCCAACTGTCGCGCAAGTCGCTGTGCGGCTCGGTCGTGATGGCCTTCACCATCCGCCACATCGCCGACCTGCATGCCTGCCTGTCGCCCTATGATTTCACCTGCGTCGTCACCGATGTCAGCGAAGCCATCGCCGACTGCCTGCTGCCGACGCATCGTCTCGTCTCATACGCGGGCAACGGCACCTTTGTCTGTGTCGTCGAAGGGGCGGCGCAGATCGACATGGAGCGGTTGGTCGACCACATCAACCTTTACATCAACGCGATGGAGCTTTCTGCCAGCGATGGCACGGCGCTGAACATCCGCGTCTGTGCCGGTCGTCCGGCGCGCCTGATCTGGCGCAAGGGCGACAGTGCCATCGACGCCCTGCATCAGGCTCATATCAGCGCGGAAGAGGCCGCAGATCGTCTGACCCGTGACATGGGCAGCATCTGGACCGTCTCGCACAGCGTCGCATGAGCGCGCTCGCCATCTCTGACGGTCTCGCCCCGATCCGCAGCCGGTTTCTCGACTTGCTGGACGCGCGCCAGACCGCGATCCACGCCGATCTGGAATTCGTCTTTGCCCACCCCGAACGCGCCGGCCCCGCGCTCGAGCGGATCATGGCCGATCTGCACAAGATCGCCGGCACCTCGGGCACGCTGGGCTTTGCCGACCTTGGCGACCGCGCGCGCCGCGCCGAATACGCCATTGCCGACTTGCTCGACGCCCCCAGCGGCCCCGCTACGCCGGTTTACATGCTGATCATCGACGTGCTGGAAGCCGCGCTGGACATCCTCGACCCCGCCACCTGAGCCAGGTCACATCAGACAGACAGCACCGCTGCCCCCCCGGCAGCGGTGTTTTCGTGTTTGCCGTCCCCCGGACAACCTCCCTTCAGCCCCGTGGACGTGTTCCAGCCCTTCCGCGACCTCGGCGGCACGGCTCTCACCCCTTTGCTGCACCGCTAGCCTTGGCGCGCCACGCAAATCGTTGCGGACCGAACCCTCACGCCCACCCCCTCCACACACCAAAAGGGCCCCGCAAGGGGCCCCTGTCCAATCGGTCTGTCGCTGCGCGGCGGCCTCAGGCGGCCTTGCTTTGCAGCATCTCGGTGATCTCCTGCCCCAGCGTCACCGGATCGAACGGCTTGAGGATAACGCCCACGGCGCCGGTCTTCTTGAACGCCTCGATCTCTTGCGGCTGGACCCGCGCGGTCATATAGATCGCGGGCACGTGGGCCATGTGATCCATCTTGCGCAGCTCGGCCAGAAGCTGTGGCCCGGTCATGCCGGGCATCATCACGTCAAGCAAAAGCACATCCGGCCGGGCCTCTGCCGCCACCGCAAGGGCGGCATCCGCGTGTTCGTATTGATCGACGTGGAACCCGCCGACCATCTCAAGGGACATGCGGGCAATTTCGCGGATGTCTGCATCATCTTCGACGTGAAAAATCTTCATGGGGCCTATCCTGCTTTGGGAATATCGCTGTCGGGGACAGCGTCTGGTTTGGGAAGGTCAACGTGGAATGTCGTGCCGACCCCCACCTGACTGGTGAAGGTGATATGACCGTTCTGCTTGTCAAGAATCGCTTGAACGATGCTCAGACCCAGACCGGTGCCGCCGGTGGCCGCGCGGTTGCGGGTTCCGATCTGCACGAAGCGGTCGAACAAGAAACGCTGCTCGGAGGCGGGAATGCCTTCGCCCCGGTCGGTGACACTGATCCGGTTGAACGCGCCGTTGTCTTGCAGGCGCACGGTCACGGCAGCCCCGGCGGGGGAGAATTTGATGGCGTTGGACAGCAGGTTCACAAGCACCTGCACCAGCCGGTTGGGGTCGATGAAGGCCACGGCGTCGCGGGCCTCGATCACCAGATCTGCCTTCACGTCGAAGCGCTGGCGATAGCCCGCCACGGCTTCAACCGCGGCGTCGATCACCTCCACCAGCGGGGTGTGGGCATTGTCGAAAACCATCGCGCCGTCGGCGATCTTGTCCAGATCCAGGATGTCGTTGATGATCAGGATCAGCCGGTTGGCGTTGCGATGGGCGATCTGCACCATATCCCGTGCCCGTTCGGGCAGGGCCCCGGCAGAGCCCGCCAGCACCAGCCCCATGGCCCCCTTGATCGCCGTCAGAGGGGAGCGCAGCTCATGGCTCACGGTTGAGACCAGCTCTTGTTTCTGGCGTTCGGCGTTGCGCCGTTCGGTGATGTCATGGAAGGCGGCAACAATCTGGTCGGGAAAGCCCGAAAGCCCGGGCAGTTGCACGGTGACGTCGAAATGCGCGTCACAATGGCTGACCTCAAGGTGTTTCGGCGCCGACTCGGCGTCCATCGTCTCAAGCAACGTTGCCACTTTCGCGGCGGACATCCTCAACCAGCCGCACAAGTCCGCGAGCGGCACGCCTGCTGCGGCCGACTGTCCGGCCAGCCGCGCGGCGGCCCGATTCTGAAACCTTACGGCGTGGGTCTGTCCATCGAACACCAACACAGGGTCGGGCTGCCGATCCAGGATCGTCCAGGCCTCCTGCATTGGCAGCGGTAATGCGTTTTCTGCCTCGTTTGCCAATGTAACACCTCAAAAACAATTCACTCGGAACAGGAAAAAACCTGTCGGTCCAAGCGGCCCCGATATGGGCCGTGCTATGAAAGCTAGAAGCCAAATGTGTTCTTATTCGGGAAGGAATAGGCCATTTTGGTTAACCGGTCCGGGCATATCTGACCATGCGACTAACAATGTCGTCCAGATTGGCGCGGGACTTGATGATCTCCTGATCCACCCGCAGGTCGCGCACGCTCGATTCCGTGGCCGAGAGAGAGATGATCCGCGCCTGCGGTTGCAGCCGCCCCACATCGTCCAGAAGTTCGCCCCCGTGCCCGTCGGGCAGGTCCCAGTCGATCACCACCAGATCGAAAGTGTCCGCCTGCATCGCGATCCGCGCGGCCGCAATCGTCATGACCGAGGTCATCTGCGCCCGATCGCCCAGCCCCTTTCGGACGATCTCGGCAAAGTCGCGGTCATCCTCAAGATGCAACACCTTGAAATGCGGCCCGTCCGCCTTGTCTGTGTTGGCAGGCACCGGTTGGCTCGTGTCCTCATCGGTCAGCGGCACGGTGAACCAGAAGGCGGTCGGCTGCCCCTCGACGCTGGAAAAGCCGATCTCGCCGCCCATCCGTTCGACAATCTGGCGCGAGATGTTGAGACCCAACCCGGTGCCCCCCTTCGCCCGCGTGTCCGAGGCATCCTCTTGCGAGAAGGGTTCGAAAATGCGGGTCTTGAACTCGTTGGTGATCGCAGGCCCGGTGTTGAGGACGCAGACCAGCGCCTTGCCGTCCACCGCCTCAAGCCGCACATGCACGACCGTGTCGTTGTCGGAATATTTGCACGCATTCGACACAAGGTTGGCGATCAATTGCTGCGTGCGCGGCGCGTCCACCAGCGCAAAGACGGGATCGTTGGGCACGTCCAGCTCAACGGTGACATGATGCTGCACGGCAAAGGGCAGCATCTGCTCGACACTGGCCGAGAGCACAGGGGCCATGTCCGTCGGCTCGATCTGGAACTGGCTCTGGCCCGAGCTGATCTTCTCAAGATCGAGGATGTCGTTCACCAGCGCCGTCAGCCGGTCGGTATTGCTCGCCGCGATTTCCAGCAGCCGGTCAGAGCCGTCAGGCATCGCCGGCAGCATCGGCCCCCGCAGCAGCCCCAACGCCCCCTTGACCGAGGTCAGCGGCGTGCGCAGTTCGTGGCTCACGGTGGCGACGAACTCGGACTTGAGCGTATCGACCATCTTCTTTTCGGTGATGTCGTTGATCTGGACGATATAGATCTCGCCCTGCTCGATCGGGTCGAACGCCCAGGCGACCGACAGCAGCCCCCAGATCGGCGCACCGACGCGCGGCAGGATCTGGTGTTCGCCCTCATAGGACGACTGCCCCTGCGCCCGCAGGTCGGCAATCGCCTCCAGCATCGTTTGCAGGTCCTCCTCGGTGATCAGGTCAGCAAAGGTCATCCGCTTGCGCAACGTCTCTTCCGAATAGCCGGTCAGGCTGCACAGAGCCTCGTTCATGTTGATCAGCCGCCCGTCGCTGGACAGCAAGGCGGTGCCGACCGGCGCATGTTTGAGCACCAGTTCGAATCGTTCGCGGCTGGCCTGCAAGGCGTCCTGCGTGGCGCGCAGGTCGGTGATGTCCATCTGCGCCCCGATCAGCCGCAGCGCGGTGCCCGCCGCGTCGCGGGACACAACCACCGCGTCCGCCTTCATCCAGCGCACCGACCCGTCTTCGTCGATCACCCGATATTCCGCCCGCGACCGCCGCGTCAGCCCGTCCCGACAAGCTCTGTCCGCCTGACGCACGATCTCGATATCTTCGGGGTGGATGCGCGAGAAGAAGACCGCTTGCGGGTCCTCTTCATCGGGCGAAATCCGCATCAGCTCGCGCCAGGTGTCCGAAACGACCGAGGTGTTGGTCATCAGATCCACGTCGAACACGCCGATCTGCGCCCCCTCAAGCGCCAGATTCCAGCGCGCTTCATTGGCCTTGATGCGGCGGGCGGCGGCCTCGCGTTCGCCGACATCCTGCACCAGAACCGTGGCCCGCGGCTCACCGCGGGCGGTTTCCCACAGGTTCTTTTGCACCAGCAGACGCAGCGATGGCCGCAGGGGCGAGCGTGCGGACGTGGCCTCTTCGTCCGAGGTGCCGTCGCAGGGGTCGAGGTTCAGCAGATCCCGCAGCGGCGTGCCCACCGCGATATGCTCCAGCCGGAACAGTTCATGCGCGGTCTGGTTGGCCGACAGGATGCGCTGGTTCTGGTCCAGCACAAAAATGGCGACCACGGCGTTTTGCAACACCGACTGCGTCTCATCCGTCTTCGCCTGCAACTCGCGCGTTTTGCGTTTCACTTCGCTCTCGATGCGCCGCTCGCGCTGGGCGACGATCCCCAGCAGGCGAGCGATCATCACCGACAGCGCCAGCCCCAGCGCCCCGATCAGCCATTTGGTCCAGCTGCCATAGGCCGCTTCAAAGGCCGGTGTGCTGTGCCAGTTCAGCGTCCAGTTTCGCCCGAAGATCTCGGCCGCGCGGCTGGTGGCAAACGCCGAGCGTTCGGGCTGCGTTACCGCTGCGTCGCTATAGACCGTCACCGCCTCGCCGGTGGCGTCCGCATCCAGCGCGGTCAACATGGCGTATTCCGTGTCCGTCCGCGACAACGTGTTGAACAGCATCTCTCCGACAAATGGCATGTGGACCCAGCCGCGAAAACCCGCGGTGCGGCCGCGGCGGGTGCTCAGGTCCGTGCCTTCGGCAAAGATCGGACGGAACAGCACATAGCTGACCCGCTCGTCCTCGTCCTGCACCAGCACGATGGGCGGTGTCATCCGCGTCGTATTGCTCCGCCGGCTCTCGAACAGTGCCGCACGGCGTCCGGCCTCGAACCCGACGTCCAGCCCCAGCGCGGTTTCGTTGCCCGCGCGCGGTTCGATCATCTCAATGACGAAACGTTCCGCCCGCCCGCTCGGCGGATGGATCGGCGGAAGCGGCAACCCGCGTCGCTGGGTCCGCTCTTCCAGCACGTCAAGCTCGCCCAGACGGACGACGCCCACATGGCCGAACCCCAAAATACCCGGCAGCTCCGCCTGCAGGTTCAGCGTTTGCGTGAAGTTGCGGAAATCCGCCGCCGTCACGAAGTCCGAGGCCACGAACAGGCCCGCGCCCGCGTCCAACACACGGTCGAACCCCTCAAGCCGGTCCTGCAACACCTCAAGATTGTCATCGGCCAGCTGTTCGAACCGCGCATGGCTCTGGGCCTGCTCGGCCCGATGGATCATCCAAACGGTCACGATCGAAGCGAGCGCTCCGATCAGGAAAACTATGATTTGCGCCCGTCTGGTTGAGATCACTTCAACTCTATCCCGTCGCTGAAACCTGCCGTGCCGGCGGGCAGGTGTTGCGGAGTATTCGACACTCTCTTCTACGGGCGAAACGGGGACAGGTATATCACCGCGAAAGTGTTAATGACACCTGAGGTATGAAGGACACAGTTTTGCCCGAAGCGCAAAGATTGTCGCTTCGGACCCGACAATCCATTGCGATCCTGTCCGAAATGTCCCGGATCTATGGCGGTCCTGTCTCGACCCTTCGGCAGGCGGCGCGCCCGGCCGGGCCTAGCTGTCTTCGTGCTTCTGCCACAGGTCCGGCCGCCGGTCCTGCGTCAGCTTCTCGGACTGTTCGCGCCGCCACTCTGCCACCTTCTTGTGATCGCCCGAGGTCAGCACCGCCGGAATGCTGCGCCCTTCCCATTCGGCAGGGCGGGTGTATTGCGGATGCTCCAGCAGACCGTTGGAATGGCTTTCCTCAACCGCGCTGTCGGCGTTACCCAGCACCCCGGGCAGCAGCCGCACGCAGGCGTCGATCAGCGTCATCGCGGGCAGCTCACCTCCGGTCAGCACGTAATCCCCCATCGAGACCTCGATCACCTCGAAGTGTTCCAGCACCCGTTCGTCCACGCCCTCGAACCGGCCGCACAGCAGCGTCACCCCGTCCTGCGCCGCGAATTGCTGCGCCATGGCCTGCGTGAAGGGCAGCCCCCGCGGGCTGAGGTAGATCAGCGGCATCCGGCCCTTGGCCCGCCGCCGCGTCGCCGCAATCGCGTTGCCCACCACGTCGGCGCGCAACACCATGCCCGCGCCGCCGCCTGCGGGCGTGTCGTCCACGTTGCGGTGGCGCCCCTCTCCGAAGCGGCGCAGGTCCGTCGTCTGCAACTGCCAGATCCCGTCCTTCAGCGCCTTGCCGGTCAGGCTGGTGCCCAACAAGCCGGGGAACGCGTCCGGGAACAGGGTAATCACCTGCGCGGTCCACGCGCGCGCCAGCGACACCTCGTCCGTCATAAGCTCTTGCGGCTTGGCGCTGACCTGAACGGACTTGCGCCCGGCCGAGCGGCTAGGGGCGGGTTTCGTCGGGGTCTCCGGATCGGGTTTGGGCGGCGTCTTGGGTGTGTTGCTCATGGCACGCACATAACGCAAGGTCGTCCGCGCGCCAATTCAAAGGTTGCGGCGCCGCGCAGATCAGTCGTCGAACAGG
Source organism: Thalassorhabdomicrobium marinisediminis (assembly GCF_003072065.1). GTDB lineage: Bacteria > Pseudomonadota > Alphaproteobacteria > Rhodobacterales > Rhodobacteraceae > Octadecabacter > Octadecabacter marinisediminis. Next base: position 93,643 of record NZ_QCYG01000002.1, on the reverse strand, counting down.
CCCTGCGGCGGGTCGATCACGATCCGGCCCGAGGCCAGATCGACCGTCGGCACGATGGCCTTGGTAAAGGGCACCAGCACGGTGTCGCTGTGGCGTGGGCTGACAACCTCAAGAAGGTCGTCGGCCCCGTTGCTTTGCACGGCTTTAACACGGCCCAGTTCGGCGCCGCCGGTGTCATAGGTCATGCAGCCGACCAGATCGGCATGATAGAATTCGTCGTCAGGAAGCGACGGCAACTGGTCGCGGCGGGCGAACACCTCCATCCCGCGCAGGGCGTCGGCCTCTTCCTTGGTGGCGATCCCGTCGACCCGCGCAATCAGCGAGCCCTTGGTCTGCCCCTTGATCACGATCGTCGCAATCTCGCGGCCATCGGCACGGGTCAGCGGGGTGTAGTCGGCAATCGCCTCCGGCTCGGCGCAAAAGGATTTCAGCCGCACGTCGCCCTGGACCCCGAAGGACCCTGACAAGACACCGACAACGATCGTATCATCCGACATGGGCATTCCTTTCGGGGGGCGGGCAGGGCGGTCCGCAAACCGCCCCGCCACGGGTCTTGATTATTCTGCGGACTCGTCTGCCGGGGCGGCATCCGCTTCTGCAGCAGCTTCGGCGGCAGCGGCCTTCTTGGCCTCTTTCTCCTCGGCGCGGTCCTTGGCAGCCTTGCCCGGCTCACCCTTCTTGAGGTTCTTGCGCTCTTTCTTCTCGAGCACGCCAGCGGCTTCGAGGAAACGGGACACGCGGTCAGACGGCTGCGCGCCTTCGCCCAGCCAGTAGTTCACGCGGTCCATGTCCATGCGGACGCGGTTTTCGTCGTCTTTCGCCAGCAGCGGGTTGTAGGTGCCGAGCTTTTCGACATAGCGGCCGTCGCGGGGCATGCGGCTGTCGGCTGCAACGATCCGGTAGAAGGGGCGCTTTTTCGAGCCACCGCGGGCAAGGCGAAGTTTCATAGCCATGATAGTGATCCTTTAAGATTTGTCTTTGTGGTGCTGATGATGCTGAATGACTTCAGCGATGATGAAGTTAAGGAACTTCTTGGCGAACTCGGGGTCCAGTTGGGCCTTGTCCGCCAAATCTTCGAGCCGTGCGATCTGTTCCGCTTCGCGGGCCGGATCGGACGGGGGAAGGTCGTGCTCGGCTTTGAGTTTCCCCACAGCCTGCGTGTGTTTGAACCGCTCGCCCAAGGTATAGACGAGGATCGCATCAAGCCGGTCGATGCTCATCCGGTGGTCTTGCAAAAGCTCGGCCGCGCGGCGTTGATCGCTCATCTCAGGGCTCCCTTGTGGTGGCGCCAGATGTTGACCCGTGGGCCGCCCTCGGCGTCGTCGTGGAATTCACCGCCCGGTGCGTTGGCGATCTCGGTCTGTTTGGCGTCGAACGTGGCCCCCAGCGCGCGGGCGACGGCGACCGACGCCTCATTGCCCTCGTCGATGTGGCTTTGCGCGGTATCGACGCCCATGACGTCCCAGGCCCACGGAATGATCCGGCGCATGGCTTCGGTGACGTAGCCCTTGCCCTCGTGCGACGCGTCATACAGCGTCCAGCCGAATTCGGGCTCTTCGTGAATGACCGGGTGGAATACGCCGAACCCGCCCAGCGGGGTATCGGGGTCCGACTTCAGCGCACCGATGAAAAGGCCGTAGCCGCGCAGCACCCATTGGCCCGCGAAACTGCTGAAGCTGCGCGCTGCGTGCGACCGGCTGACCGGGCCGCCGACGAATTGCGCCCGCTCGGAGGTGAGGAACGCCATGAAGACATCGGCGTCCGACACCTTTGGCGCGCGCAGGATCAACCGTTCGGTTTCAAGCACGGGGATCGTGGTGGTCACGCTCATGCGCGTCCCCCCGCCTGATGCACAGCATCAGGCAGCGCCCGTCCCGCCCCCCCACGGGGCGGCCGCTTCGCGCTCTTCCCGTGCGGGCCGGGCGCAGCAAGGCGCACAAGTTGCGGTGTTGCCATCATCACTTCTTCTTCCCGAAGCCGCTGAGGCCGGGGGGCAGGGCCGCGCCGCCGCCCAGACCGGGCATGCCGCCCATGCCGCCGGGCATCCCGGCGCCCAGTTTCTTCGCGGCTTCTTCCATCGCGGCGGGGTCGTTCATGTCGGGCATCCCGCCCTTGCCGAACATCCCCTTCATCGCCTGTTTCAGCGCGCCGCCTTTGCCCATCTTGCCCATCTTCTTCATCATGTCCGCCATCTGGCGGTGCATTTTGATCAGCTGGTTCAGCTCACGCACCTCAAGCCCCGCACCGGCGGCGATGCGCTTCTTGCGGCTCGCTTGCAGGATCTGCGGATTGGCGCGTTCCTTCTTGGTCATCGACTGGATCAGCGCGATCTGACGTTTCAGCACGCTGTCATCGAAACCCGCCTCTTCGACCTGCTTCGACATCTTCTTCATGCCGGGCATCATGCCCATCATGCCTTCCATGCCACCCATCTTGAGCATCTGCTCCAGCTGCATCTTCATGTCGTTCATGTTGAACCGGCCCTTCTGGAACCGTTTCATCATGCGTTCGGCCTGCTCGGCCTCGATGGTTTCCTGCGCCTTCTCGACCAGCGATACGATATCGCCCATGCCAAGGATGCGGCCGGCGACGCGCTCGGCGTGGAACTCCTCGATGGCGTCCATCTTCTCGCCCAGACCGACGAAGCGGATCGGCTTGCCCGTCACCGCCCGCATCGACAGCGCCGCACCGCCGCGCCCGTCCCCGTCCATCCGCGTCAACACGACGCCGGAAATGCCGATCCGCTCGTCGAAGTTCTCCGCCGTGTGCACCGCGTCCTGACCGGTGAGCCCGTCGACCACCAACAGCGTCTCACGCGGGTTGGCGACATCGCGCACCGCTTCGACCTGCTGCATCAACTCTTCGTCGATCGACAGACGGCCCGCGGTGTCGAGCATATAGACGTCGTAGCCGCCCATGCTCGCCTGCGTCTTCGCGCGCTTGGCGATCTGCACGGGGTCTTCGCCCTTGACGATGGGGAGCGTATCGACGCCGATCTGCACCCCGAGGATCTGCAACTGCTCCATCGCCGCCGGGCGGTTCACGTCAAGCGACGCCATGAGGACCTTCTTGCCCTCACGCTCTTTCATCCGCTTGGCCAGCTTCGCGGTCGTCGTCGTCTTACCCGAGCCCTGCAGGCCGACCATCAGGATCGGCGCGGGCGGGTTGTCGATCTTGAGCTTGCCGTCGCCGCCGTCACCGGCCAGCACGTGCACCAGCTCGTCATGGACGATCTTCACAACCTGTTGGCCCGGCGTGACCGATTTCGTCACCGACTGACCGCTTGCCTTGTCCTGCACCGCCTTGATGAAATCCCGCGCCACGGGCAGCGACACGTCCGCCTCAAGCAGGGCGACCCGCACCTCGCGCAGGGCGGTCTTGACGTCATCCTCGGACAGCGCGCCCTGTTTGGTCAGGCGGTCAAAGACACCGCCAAGGCGATCTGACAGGGATTCGAACATGCAGCACTTCCTTTACGTCGTCACAGGCAGCCCCCGAAAAAACGGGAACGATTTAAAGCAGTTTGACCCCTGTGGGCGCAACGCGCTGACAGGGGGCGATCCTTGCGACAGCAAGGACCGGAGGTTTGACACTCCGGATTTCCGGCTGCGTTTAGGGGGCTATGGCGTCTGAGTCAAGCGATCTTGCACCGCCGCTGGACGAGGGGGCCGCCGCCAGCCAGCCGTTTACCGCTTGCACCGCCGTCTGCGCGCCACGTCCGCTGGTATAGACTTCGGTGAACGGGTGGGTGCCCACGTCCATCCCGCCGCTGAGCACATAGGCCATGCGGTGGGTGTTGCTGCCGCTCCCCGAAGACGACTGGATCACAGCCTCTTGCAGATGGGCCAGCGCGTGCACCGTCTCGCGATAACCGCGCAGCGTCCGCCGCCGATGGGTCAGCGTGCCGGCGGTCCGGTCCAGGATCAACTGGTTGCGGCGCACAAAGGCCCACAGGAACAGCCCGAAGAACGCCCCAACGATAAGGATCACGACCAGCCCCGCCACCACCTCGCCGGAGGCCATCAAACCAACCCCGAGCGCCACGAAGCCAAGGCTCATCCCCCCGAGGATCACCGCGATCAGCCAGGGCTGGTTTTCGAGGATAAGCAGGTCCGGCGTTTGGCTGACGATTTTCAAGAATGCACCCGAGAACAGGGGGCCGCACTGGCCATGCACCATATTCTAAAGCGCATATTCCGGTTTGTCGCGACAAAAAAGCGCGTTATAGACGAACTGTTGCCGGATATGTTCGATTTTGCACAGGGGCGTCATGGAAAACTGGGATGAGGTGCGCACCGCCTATCAGGTGGCCAAGATCGGCACGGTCAGTGGTGCGGCGGCCGCGCTGGGTGTGCATCACGCCACGGTCATCCGCCACATCGACGCGCTTGAACAGCGGCTGGGCGCGAAACTGTTCCAGCGCCACGCCCGCGGCTACACCCCGACCGAGGCGGGGCAGGACCTGATGCAGGTGGCCGGTGCCACCGAAGACCAGTTCACCCAGCTTGCAGGCCGGATCAGGGGCAGCGGCGATGGTGTCAGCGGTGAGCTCGTCGTCACCTCGCTGATCATGATCGCGCCCCTGCTGATCCCGACGCTGACCCGTTTCCAGACCGAGAACCCCGACCTGACGGTGCGCTTCCTGACGGGTGAGCGTCTGTTCCGGCTGGAATACGGCGAAGCCCACGTTGCGATCCGCGCCGGTGAGGCGCCGGACCAGCCCGACAACGTGGTGCAATCCTTCGTACAATATACCATGCACCTTGTCGCCGCGCCGGCCTATGTGGAAAAACACGGGCTGCCGAAGGACATGGACGATTTCCGCAACCACTGGTTCGTGGGTCACGACGGCAGCAACCGCGCGCCGTTCAATCTGTGGCTGGTCGATCATGTGCCCGCCGACCGCATCAACTTCCGCACCACCGACAACCGCGCCACGCTGGGCGCCGTGCGCGCAGGCGCGGGCATCGGCTTCGTCGCCCGCCACGCCCTGCAGGAAAACCCCGATCTGGTCGAAGTCATGCCAAGCCTGCCCGAATGGTCGGTGCCGCTCTGGCTGGTGACCCATGTGGACCTGCACCGCTCGACCAAGGTGCAAAGTTTCCTGACCTTCCTCAAGAAAGAGGCCGAGGGCTGGAACGCCTGACCCTGCGCGTCTAGCCCGCGCCCTCGGGCGGCGTTTCCGGCAACTCCGCCGCCAAAAACCGCTCGAAAGCGTCAAGGTTCACCGGCTCGAACTGGCCGAACCCCTGCATCCAGACCGAGGCCTCGCGCAAGGCATCGGGCTCCAGCTTGCACCACTTCACCCGCCCGCGTTTCTCTTGCGAGATCAGCCCCGCCGCCGTGAGCACCTGCAGATGTTTGGAAATCGCCGCCAGCGACATCTCGAACGGCTCGGCCACATCGGTCACCGCCATGTCATCCTCAAGCAACATGGCCAGGATCGCTCGGCGGGTCGGGTCGCCGAGCGCCGCAAAGACGGTATCCAAAGAGGGTGTGTCACGCGCAACCATAGCGGCTATTGAGCCTGCACCGCGTCAAACGTCAACCGTTCGGTTGAATATCGAAATGCGCACCGCCACCGGTCCGGCACCCCCGTTCCCCCTTCATCTGACCAAATAAACTCAATCATAACAACAGACTGGCCGCGCCCTCGTCGCAGTTGACTCCGGCCCCGCGCAACCTTAGACCCTCGGCAACCAAGGAAGGGGCGCCTGCATGTCCGATCCCGAAACCCAAGACGATCACGCCGCCCGCCTCAAGGCGCTGGAAGAGCGGATCGCCAAGGCCAAGGGCGAAGATCGCAAGCCCCGCTCCGAGGAGCATTATTCACAGGCGCAGATGGCCTGGCGGATGGTGATCGAACTTGTGGCCGGTCTGGGGATCGGTTTCGGCATCGGGTATGGGTTGGACCTTCTGTTCGGCACCGTGCCCATCTTTATGGTGCTGTTTATATTCTTCGGGCTCGCGGCCGGTGTGAAAACCATGATGCGGTCCGCGGCTGAGATGCAAAACGAACGGTTGGCCAAAGAGGCTGACGAACAAAAGGAAGACTGACGTGGCAGAGACGACGCAAAGCGCAGAAGGCGGCCTTTCGTTCCACCCCCTCGACCAGTTCGAGGTTTACCGTCTGTTTGGTGAGGGTCCGGTCCACTGGTACACGATCACCAACGTGACCCTGTGGATGGCAATCGCCGTGCTGTGCATCGTGCTGCTGCTGGTCATGGGCACCCGCAAGCGCGCCGTGGTGCCCAATCGCACCCAGTCGATCGCCGAGACGCTCTACGGCTTCATCTACACCATGGTCGAGGATGTGACCGGCAAGGACGGGGTCAAGTATTTCCCCTATATTTTCACGCTGTTCATCTTCATCCTGATGTCCAACTTCCTCGGCCTGCTGCCGATGGCCTTCACCACCACGTCGCACATCGCGGTGACGGCGGTTCTGGCGCTGGCGGTTTTCATCGCCGTGACGGTGATCGGCTTCGTCAAGAATGGCGTATCCTTCCTGGGCCTGTTCTGGGTTTCCTCCGCGCCACTGGCGCTGCGCCCGATCCTCGCCGTCATCGAAGGCATTTCCTATTTCGTGCGCCCCGTCAGCCACTCCATTCGTCTGGCCGGCAACGTCATGGCGGGTCACGCGGTTCTCAAGGTGTTCGCGGGCTTCGCGCAGGTCGGTCTGCTGATCGCGCCTTTCGCGATCTTCGGCGTCATCGCGATCTACGCCCTCGAAGTGCTGGTCGCGGCCATTCAGGCCTACGTCTTCACCATCCTCACATGCGTCTACCTCAAGGACGCGCTGCATCCGTCGCACTGACGCCGCAGCCCAACCCACACGGCGGGCCACGGTCCGCCCCCACAGGCAAACGCGGACTTCTCCGCCAAAGCACAAACTTCCAATCGTAAGGAGATACATCATGGAAGGCGAACTCGCACACATCGGCGCAGGCATTGCAGGCCTGGGCACCGGCATCGCGGCACTGGGTGTCGGCAACGTTGCTGGCAACTTCCTCGCAGGGGCCCTGCGCAACCCATCGGCTGCGGCCGGTCAGACCGCGACCCTGTTCATCGGCATCGCGTTCGCAGAAGCACTGGGGATCTTCTCGTTCCTCGTCGCTCTGCTGCTGATGTTCGCAGTCTAAGACACGACGGACATTCCTTACGAAAGGTGGGGCGCCCGCGCGGCGTTCCACCTGAGTAGGGCCAAGCCCAAACCTTCGACGCGGCCCGTTCCGGCCCGTCCTCACAGAACATCTAAGAGGGATGCGACCCATGGCTGACACAGCAGTCGAAACAGGAGCCGAGGCCAGCGGCGCGGGCATGCCGCAGCTGGATCTCTCGACCTTCCCGAACCAGATTTTCTGGCTCGTGGTCACGCTGGTCGTGATCTATCTCATTCTGTCCCGCGTGGCGCTGCCCCGCATTGGCGCGGTTCTGGCCGAACGTCAGGGGACCATCACCAACGACATCGCCGCCGCCGAAGAACTCAAGGCCCGCGCGAAAGAGGCCGAGGCCGCCTACGACAAGGCGCTGGTCGACGCCCGCGCCGAAGCCGGCAAGATCGTCGATGAGGCCAAGGCCGAAATGCAGGCCGAGCTTGATGCGCAGATGCAGAAGGCCGAAGCCGAAATCGCCGCGCAAACCGCCGAGAGTCAGGCCGCCATCGCCGAGATCGAGGCCGGTGCCTCCGAAGCGATCAAAGCGGTCGCCAAAGACACCGCCAAGGAAATCGTCGCCGCTCTGGGTGGCAAGGCCGATGCGCGCTCCGTGACCGCAGCCGTCAACGCGCGGATGAAAGGGTAAGCCATGAAATATACCGTTGCCACCCTTCTGACCCTCGCGGCGTCGCCCGCGCTGGCCGCCAGCAAGAACCCGTTCTCGGGCGATTTCTGGCACCTCGACAACACCGACATGATCGTGCTCGTCTCGTTCCTGATCTTCGTCGGCGTGTTGCTCTACTTCAAGGTACCGTCCATGTTGATGGGCCTGCTGGACAACCGCGCCACGGGCATCCGCTCGGACCTCGACGAAGCCAAGGCGCTGCGCGAAGAGGCGCAGACACTGCTCGCCTCTTATGAGCGCAAGCAGCGCGACGTGCAGGAACAGGCCAAGCGCATCGTGGATGACGCCAAGGCCGAAGCCGCCCGCTCGGCCGAGCAGGCAAAAGAAGACATCGCCACATCGGTTGAGCGTCGTCTGGCCTCGGCCACCGACCAGATCGAAAGCGCCAAGGCCGCTGCGATCCGTGACGTGCGCAATCAGGCCGTGGCTGTGGCTGTGGCCGCTGCCCGCGACGTGATCGCCAAGCAGACCACGGCGGAAGACGCGGACCGGATGATCGACGAGTCGATCGCCGAAGTCGGTGCCAAGCTGCACTGACGCGTCGCGCCATTACCGAATGACCAAAGGCCCGATGCACCTGCGTCGGGTCTTTTTCATTGCGGGGCCCAAAGCGCTCTCCCCCTACCCACAAAAAAGGCCGCGCTCACCGTGAGCGCGGCCTTTCCGCTGTATGCTATTCCGCTGCGGGCTTAGCCGTTCGGCGTGATCGTGATCTCGACCCGACGGTTCTGGGCGCGGCCCTCGGCGGTCAGGTTCGATGCGATCGGCGCGGATTCGCCACGGCCGATGGCACGAACACGGGCAGAGGAGACGCCGGACTGGATCAGCACCGAAGACACGGCCTGCGCACGGCGTGTGGACAGGTCCTGGTTATAGGCGGCAGAACCGGTGCTGTCGGCGTGGCCGATCACGTTCACTGTGGTGTTCGGATAGTTGTTGATCGAGCGGGCCAGCGCGGTCAGGTCGTTGCGCAGCGCACCGGTGAGGTTCGCGCTGTCGGTGGCGAACAGGATGTCCTGCGGCAGCGTCACGATCAGCTGGCTGCCGGTGTTGACGATCTGTGCGTTCGAGCCGAGCTGCGCGCGCAGTTCCGCTTCCTGACGGTCAAGCTGTGCACCGATCAGGCCACCACCGGTCGCACCCAGCAGGGCACCGACGACGGCACCGCGGTTGCGGTCGCGCACGTTGTCGTTGTTGGTGGCCGCACCCAGCACGGCACCGGCGGCAGCGCCGATGGCGGCGCCGGTCTGCGTGTTACGGTTGGGGTTGTTGGGGTCTTGCATGTCGGCACAGGCCGAAAGGACGAGGACACCGGACATTGCGCCAGCGAGGGAAAGTTTGGACAGGTTCATAATTCTCATTCCATTGTTGGGCACCCGTCACAGGTGCACTTGGTGCGGCTTATATCGAACATACCGCCCTGCTATCCAATAACGCAGGCGCATTCGGCTTGGTTCCGCCGACCTGCGCTGATTTTATTGGTTTAATTTTCGAAAGCTAGCCCGCATCTTCCCGCGCGCTTTCCCAAGCGAGCATGGCGCGTTTCACCGGAAGCCCCCAGTGATAGCCCCCCAGCGCGCCGGATTTGCGCAATGCCCGATGGCAGGGAATCAGCCACGACACAGGGTTGCGGCCCACGGCGGTCCCCACGGCCCGCACCGCCTTGGGGTTGCCGATGGCCTGCGCAATCTCGCTATAGGTGGTGACATGGCCCGACGGGATCGCCAGCAAGGCCTCCCACACCTTGAGCTGTAGCGGCGCTCCGATGAGGTAGAGCGGCGCTTTCTCTCCGGTCTGGCGCGCGCCAAAGGCGGTCTCGACCCAGCTCCGCAGCCGCTCGGGCGCCTCCTTGAACGTGGCCTTGGGCCAGCGCCGCACCAGATCCTCCATCGCCGCCGCCCGTCCGGTCTCAGCGGCGAAAGCCAGCCCGCAAATGCCGCGCGCGGTCCCCATAACCAAAGCCTCACCAAAGGGGCTGTCGAACCAGCCCCAGAAGATCTCCAGCCCCGCGCCGCCCTTGGCATAGGTGCCGGGCGACATCGCCTCCCACGTGAGGAACAGATCGTGCAGCCGCCCCGATCCCGACAGGCCCACCGCATCCGCTGTCGCCAGCGTCGTGAACCGGTCCGCCAACAGGGCGCGCGCATGTTCGAGGCGCAGATATTGCTGATACCGCTTCGGCGACACGCCCACCCAGCGCGAAAACACCCGCTGGAAATGCGCGGGCGACATCTCCATCTCGCGGGCCAATGCCTCAAGCGAAAGCGGCGCAGGTGCTGCGTCGATGTGGTCCAGCGCGCGGCGGATGACGTGGTAATGATATCGGTCTGACGGCTCCATGGGGTAAACCTAGCGGCGCGTCAGCCACGGCGCGACCCGAATGTTGCGCATCCCCTTGCCGGGCGGCCCCGTGCGGGGCAAAAGGGCGCCATGGCCAAACTCACCCGACAGTTGGATTATCACGCCATGCGTGAAGTGTTCACCCGCTTCCACGCCACCGATCCCGAACCCTTGGGGGAGTTGGACCACGTCAACGCCTATACGCTGGTCGTGGCGGTCGCGCTCTCGGCGCAGGCCACGGACAAGGGCGTGAACAAGGCCACGGCCGAGCTGTTCAAAATCGCCTATACGCCGCAGCTGATGCTTGAGCTGGGGGAAGAGGGTCTGATCGAGCACATCAAGACCATCGGGCTGTATCGCAACAAGGCCAAGAACGTCATCAAGATGGCGCAGATCCTTGTGGACGACTACGGCGGTGAGGTGCCCAATTCCCGCGCCGCGCTCCAGTCCCTGCCCGGCGTGGGGCGCAAGACGGCGAATGTCGTGCTCAACATGTGGTGGGGTCAGCCCGCGCAGGCGGTGGACACCCATATCTTCCGGCTGGGCAACCGCAGCGGCATCGCGCCGGGCCGCGACGTGGACGCCGTCGAACGCGCGATCGAAGACAACGTCCCCGCCGATTTCCAACTGCACGCGCACCACTGGATGATCCTGCACGGGCGGTATATCTGCGTCGCGCGCAAACCCAAATGTCAGGCCTGCCAGATCCGCGACCTGTGTCTGTACGAGGACAAGACAGAATGACCTACGACGTAATCGGCATCGGCAACGCGGTGGTGGACGTGATCTCGCACGGGAGTGACACGTTTCTCGACCAGATGGGTATCACCAAGGGCATCATGCAACTGATCGAGCGCGACCGCGCCGAGCTGCTCTATGCCGCCATGTCCGACCGGACCGAGGCACCGGGCGGCTCGGTCGGCAACACCATCGCCGGCATCGGAGAGCTGGGCCTGCAGACCGCCTTCATCGGCAAGGTGAAGGACGACGCGCTGGGGCAGTTCTATGCCGATGCACTGGAAAAGGCCGGCACCGCCTTTCCCTTTCCGCCGCAGGACGTGGACCTGCCCACCTCGCGCTCGATGATCTTCGTCAGCCCCGACGGCGAACGCTCGATGAACACCTATCTGGGCGCGGGCGCCGATATTTCCTCGGCCGATGTGCCCGACGTCTTCGGCCCCGGCTTGCTGTTGCTTGAGGGGTATCTGTTCGACAAGGACGAGGGCAAAACCGCCTTTTCCGAAGCCGCCAGCAAGATGAAGGCGGCGGGCGGGCGCTCGGTCATCACGATCTCGGACCCGTTTTGCGCCGAACGGCACCGCGCGGATTTCAAGCGCTTGATCGACAACGACATGGACATCGCCATCGGCAACGCGGAAGAGTGGCTCACCCTGTACGAGACCGACGATCTCGACGCCGCCGTGCGCAAGGCCGCCGAAGTCTGCGAGGTTGTCGCCTGCACCCGTTCGGGCGACTCCGTCTGGATCCAGAACGGATCGCAGCGGTTCACGGCGGAGGTGCAAACCGTGACCCCCGTGGACGCCACAGGCGCGGGCGACCAGTTCGCGGCGGGGTTCCTGTACGGCATCCAGACCGGCGCGGCGCTCGACGTGGCGGCGCAGATGGGCGTGATGTGCGCGGCCGAGGTGATCGGCCACATCGGCCCGCGCCCCGAAGCGAACATGCTGCGCGCCTTCAAGGAAGCCGGTCTGGTCTAGCCGCCCACCGCCGGCACCGTGACCCAGTAGGTGGAGACGCCGCCGGCCTCGCGATCCTCACAGATCATGCGCGCCATGGCGGGCGGGGTCTGGTCCATTTCGAAGCGGGCATAAACGGCGTCGGTCGCGCATTCGCGGGCGAAGTCGATGCTTTCCGGGTCCGGCTCCGCCCCCGGAATCGGGCCGTGCAGCACCGGCAACAGGTCGCGGGTTTGCCGGACCGAAGCAGCAAGCTGGGCGCGCAGGGCGTCAAACCCGATGCGATGGGTCACCTCTTCGCCCTCGACCACCTGCAGGCTGTCTGGGGCGATGCGGGCTAATTGCCAGTCGGTCACCACCGGATCAGCGAGCGGCGCGGCGTTCAGCTCGGCCCGCACCGCATAGGGGTTCACCGCGCCGTCGATCGGGGTGAAGGTCGTCTTGTCGATCTCCGGCTCGCCCAGATGGTGATCGACCACGCGCTCAACCGGCGCCACCGCGCGCAGGCCTCCGTCGGCGCGGTCCACGGTCAGAAGGAATGTGTCCGTCTGCGTCGTGAAGTGAGAGCCGTGGTTGTCGCCGATGGTGCGCAGCACCAGCACCACCTCGTCATTTTGGGCAAACAGCGCGTCGGTGATCCAGACCACCTGCGGCGGCGTGGCAACGGCAGGGGCAGCCAGCAGCCCCAGCGTCAGAATTAAGCTATGCGCCCAGTTTCGCATGAACCTCATCCAGATCAATCTCGCCCACGGGCATCTTGTTGCCCGGATTCTCGAAGTCGTATTTGAACAGCACGAAATCCTTCTTGTAGATTTCATAGACCAGATGTTTCGACAGATCGTCGAAGTAATCCTCGACCGGGTGGGCGCGTTTCGGGCCGTGGCCCTCGCTTTCGTTAAAGCGCGGGATTTTGGCCAGATCGACCTTGTGCGGCGTCTCGATCCCGTCAAGCACCTGCTGCATCCCGTCGTTGAACGCTTCGGTCCAGAAAATCTTGTCGTAGCGCCCGCCGTTGACGATGAAGGTGCTGATGTGGCCGGACTGGGCCGACCAATGGATGTCGGGGTCCATGGGGCGACGGAACTTGATGGTGTCGCGGGCGAACAGCAGGAAGCGGCGGAAGGATTTGATCTGGTCGAACTCGAACCCCGTCTCGGGGTCGCCCACCTCGATCCCGTATTTCTGGATCAGCAGCGGCACAAGGTTGCCGCGGTAGCGTTTGCCGTTGCGCTGGATGCCGCAGATCTTGTCGAAGAACGAACTCAGGATGCGGGTGTAGGGGTTGCGCACACAGGTGAAGGCAAAGCTCTGATGGCCCTTCACATTGGCGCTGATCAGCGGCTGGCTGTCTTCCATCGCCCATTTGTGCATCCCGCCTTGCGCGTCATGGATGTCACCGTCGAAAAATTCGCCGTGATCGGAATAATACATGATCTGACCGATGGTCGAGCAGGCGCACTTCGGCACCACGCGATAGACTACGCTCTCACTCTCGGTCATCCAGGTGCCGGGAAACCCCATATGCTCGTCCTCTTGGTGCGCTGGCCACAGGTTGCGACACGGCTTTTCGCTAAAAAAGCAAAGAATTCGTGTTTATTCAATGTGTCTTCACGTTTACACAGGAAAAACCAAATGATGACAATCGCGTCCCTGGGGGAAGACTGTTTCCGGTATGGCAAAAATCGCCTTTATCCTGCTGTGTCACAAAGACCCCGAAGCGATCGTCCAGCAAGCGCAGCAGTTGACGGCGATGGGCGACTATATCGCCATCCACTTCGACGCCCGCGCCCCGCAAGCGGCCTTCGCCCATATTCGTGAGCATCTGGACGACAACCCCAACGTCACCTTCGCCAAGAAGCGCATCAAATGCGGCTGGGGGGAATGGTCGCTAGTGCAGGCGACGTTGCACGCGGTTGAGGCTGCGGTGGACGCCTTCCCCCGCGCCACGCATTTCTACATGGTCTCGGGCGATTGCATGGCGATCAAGTCGGCGGAGTATGCCAAGACCCTGCTCGACAGCGACGATTGCGACTACATCGAAAGCTTCGATTTCTTCGAGTCCGACTGGATCAAGACCGGCATGAAGGAAGAGCGGCTGATCTACCGCCATTTCTTCAATGAACGGACGCAGAAGACGTTGTTCTACAATGCGTGGTGGCTGCAGCGGAAGCTCAAGCTCGAACGCAAGATCCCGGCCGATCTGCAGATCATGATCGGGTCGCAATGGTGGTGTCTGCGGCGGCGCACCATCGAATGGATCCTCGACATGACGCGCAGCCGCAAAGACGTGATGCGGTTCTTCCGCACCACCTGGATCCCGGACGAGACGTTCTTCCAGACGCTGGTGCGCCATCTTGTGCCAGAGGAGGAAATCCGCACCCGCACGCTGACCTTCCTGATGTTCACCGACTACGGCATGCCGGTGACCTTCTACAACGATCACTACGATCTGCTGCTCAGTCAGGATTTCCTCTTCGCGCGCAAGATCTCCCCCGAGGCGTCGAGCCTGAAAGAGCGTCTGGGCCAGCTCTGGGCTTCGGGCCGTTCGGATTTCAAGATCTCGAACGAAGGCCGCCGGTTGTTCACCTTTCTTACCGGGCGGGGCCGGATCGGCCGCCGCTTCGCCCCCCGCTTCTGGGAATCCGAGGCCACGCTGGGGCGCGAGCGTGAGCTGCTGATCGTCGCTTGCAAGAAATGGCACGTGGCCAAGCGGCTGGTCGGTTCGATCAAGCACCACACGAACATTCCGGCGATCGACTATCTGTTCAACGAAGAGGACACCGACCTGCCCGATCTGGGCGGCATCCAGACCACGCTTGAAAAACGCACCCGCCACCGGCGCGCGCTGATGCGGATGCTGTTCGACTACTACGACACCGACCGGCTGATCATCTGTCTGGACACGGCGAACTTCGACCTGATGCAGGATTTCTTCTCGGACCGATCCACGACGCGCCTGCTTGAGCTGGAGTGTGAATTTTCCGACGACTACCTGATCGGCCACGCCAAGCGGGTGGGTCTTGCCGGGGAACAAACGGGCGACGAGACGATGCAGCAGCTCTTGCCCACGATCCGCTATGACGTGATCTACGAATCCGACCGCATCCGCGACGCGGGCTTCGCCCATCACGGGCGGCTGCACGAAAGCAACAGCCCCGATGAGAACACGCCGCCTATTGCGCAATTCCTCAGCGTGACCGAAGATGTGGCCCGCAGCATCGCCCAGACCCCCTATTTGTTCGCAGACTAAGGAGCCGCCCGTGCAGTTCGACTACGACGACCAGAATATCTTCGCCAAGATCCTGCGGGGGGAGATCCCCAACCAGACCGTGTTCGAGAACGATCACGCCCTGGCGTTCCGCGACATCAACGAACAGGCGCCCGTGCATGTGCTGGTGATCCCCAAGGGCCCCTATGTGAGCCTGGACCACTTCGCCCGCGACGCCACCGCCGCCGAGCAGATCGCGTTCTTCGATGCGGTGGCCGAAGTCTGCCGGATCGAACAGGTCGACACCGGCTTCCGCGCCATCGCCAACGCCCGCGCCGATGGCGTGCAAGAGGTGCCGCATTTCCACCTGCACATTCTGGGCGGGCGCAACATGGGGCGGATGCTCGAACCGGCGACCTGAGGGCGAAGGGCGAGCGTGAACCGGCCTTAGGAAGGGGGGCGCTGCCCCCCGGCCTGCGGCCGCCCCCCGGGATATTTCTGAAGCAAAGATAAGGGGGGCGGTGCGCTTGATCGTGGGCTGCGTCAGGCGCGGGTGAGGTCGAGGAAGACGTCCTCAAGATCGGGTTCTTCCGTGCGCACGTCCTTGATCGTCAGCCCCGCCGCCGAGACGAGGTTGAGCACTTCGTCCGCGCGGGTCTGCGAGGTCTTGTAGGTGAAGGCCAGCGTGCCGTCGGGCCGTTGCACCCCGTCGATGCCTGCGGGCAGGGCGGGCAGGGCGGCGCCTCCGTCGGGGGTGATCACCATGGTCTTGGTCTCAAGCTGGCCCAGCAGGTTGGCGGTGGTGTCATTGGCGATCACCGTGCCGTGGTTGATGATGGCGATCTGGTCGCACATCTGCTCGGCCTCTTCGAGGTAGTGGGTCGTGAGGATAATGGTCATCCCCTCTTCGTTGAGGCGGCGCACGTTGTCCCAAAGCTGGTTGCGCAACTCGATGTCAACGCCGGCGGTGGGCTCGTCCAGCACCAGAATCTGCGGGCTGTGGACCAGCGCCTTGCCCAGCAGCAGCCGCCGCCGCATCCCGCCCGAGAGCGAGCGGGCATAGGCTTCGGCCTTGTCGCTGAGCCCTGTAAGCTCCAACAGCTCTTCGGTGCGGCGCTGGGATTTCGGCACCCCGTACAGCCCCGCCTGCACGTCGAGCGACCCGCGCGGCGTGAAGAAGGGATCAAGGTTGGGCTCTTGCGGCATGATGCCGATGGCCGCGCGGGACTGGCGCGGGTTCTCGTCCTGATCGAAGCCCCAGATGCGCACCTGTCCGGCGGATTTGTTCACCAGACCCGCAAGGATGTTGATCAGAGTCGATTTGCCCGCGCCGTTCGGCCCCAGAAGCCCGAAGATCGATCCGCGGGGCACCGCCAGATCGACGCCTTTCAGCGCCTCTTTCGCGGGGCTGCGTTTGCTGGCCGCATAGGTTTTGCGCAGGCCCGTGATCTCAAGGGCGTTGGCTTGGTCCGTTTGTGTCACGCGCTGTGTTTCCCGTCTTGTTCGTCTGGCGGCAATCGCTAGAATGCGACCCCGTAACAGGCACCTAGCGTGTCCCCAGAGCAGAGGCAAATTTATGACCCTTCCGGCGCCAGAAACCAAGACCGTCCGCCAGCTTCGCGTGGCCTGCGACGGGGGCGAGGGCGCGTTGGGTCATCCCCGCGTCTGGCTTCAGATCCCGCTGGAACAGGGCTGGGTCGAATGCTCCTACTGCGACGCGCGCTATGTGCTCGACACCGGCCTGCCCGAAGCGGTGGCCGAGGACGAGGTCTAGCGCGCCTTGCCGTGACGTAGCTGTGCCGCCGCACGGCCAATTGACCTGCCTGCACCTTTTCTATCGCCGCCAATCGTGGCACATCTGACGGGTCTGTAAGCGGGGTATCCACATGGCATTCGGCAAAGGTTGTCACCTTCACCTGATCGACGGATCGGCGTTCATCTTTCGCGCCTATCACGCACTGCCGCCGCTGACGCGCAAGTCGGATGGCTTGCCCATCGGCGCGGTTTCGGGGTTCTGCAACATGCTGCAACGCTATGTCGAAGGCAACGTCGGCAGCGACGTGACCCATGTGGCGGTGATCTTCGACAAGGGCAGCCACACCTTCCGCAACGAGCTTTACGATCAATACAAGGCCAACCGCGACGCCATGCCCGAGGATCTGCGCCCGCAGATCCCCCTCACGCGGGAGGCGACCCGCGCCTTCAACATCGCTTGTGAAGAGATCGAGGGTTTCGAGGCCGACGACATCATCGCCACCCTTGCGCGCCAGGCGCGGGAGGCGGGCGGCGCTTGCACGATCATCTCTTCGGACAAGGACCTGATGCAGCTCGTGGGCGACGGTGTGGTGATGATGGACGCCATGAAGGGCAACCGCGTCATCGACAGCGAGGGCGTGGAAGAGAAATTCGGCGTCGGCCCGAAACAGGTGGTCGATGTGCAGGCGCTGGCGGGCGACTCGGTGGACAACGTGCCCGGCGCGCCCGGCATCGGGATCAAGACAGCGGCGTTGCTGATCAATGAATACGGCACGCTGGAAGAGCTTCTGGACCGCGCCGAGGAGATCAAGCAGCCCAGGCGCCGCCAGACGTTGATCGAGCATCGCGAACAGATCGAGCTGTCCAAAAAGCTCGTGACGCTGGACGAGAACATGGAGCTGCCCTTCACGCTGGACGATCTTGAGGCGAAGGACCCCGATCCGGAGGAATTGCTCGCCTTTCTGACGGAGATGGAATTCCGCACCATCGTCAAGCGCATCTCCGACAAGCTGGGCGTCGAGCCGCCGGCGATCGAGGCGGCCGCGCCGGCCGCAGCCGACCCTGCGCCCGAGATGCCGCCCTTCGATGCGGAGCGATACGAATGGGTCAAGGACGCCGCCGCGTTGCAGGTCTGGCTCGACCGGATCTACGAGCGCGGCTACGTGGCCGTGGACACGGAAACCACGGGCCTTAACGAAATGCGCGCCGATCTGGTGGGCGTGTCGCTTTGTGTCGAACCGGGGCAAGCCTGCTACATTCCACTGACCCACAAGGGGGGCGCGGCGGATGATCTGTTCGGCGACGACAGTCTGGCCGAGGGGCAGATGCCGCTGAACGCCGCGCTCGATCTGCTCAGGCCCATGCTCGAGGATCCCAGCATCCTCAAGATCGGGCAGAACATGAAATACGACGCCAAGATATTCGCCCGCAACGGCATCGCGCTGGCCCCGATCGACGACACCATGTTGATGAGCTACGCGATGAACGCGGGCCTGCACAATCACGGGATGGACCAGCTGTCCGAGCGCTATCTGGGTCACAACCCGATCGAGATCAAATCCCTCTTGGGCACGGGCAAAAGCGCCAAGACCTTTGACCGCGTGCCCGTTGAGGATGCGGTGAAATATGCCTCTGAGGATGCGGACATCACCCTACGGCTCTGGCAGACCTTCAAGCCGCAACTGCATCGCAAGCGGGTGACGACGGTCTATGAAACGCTGGAACGGCCCTTGGTGCCGGTGCTGGCGAAAATGGAAATGTCGGGCATCAAGGTCGACCGGGATACGCTCTCGCGCATGTCGAACGCCTTCAGCCAGAAGATGGCGGCGTTGGAAGATGAACTCTACGAACTTGCGGGCGGCAAATTCAACGTGGGCTCGCCCGCGCAGGTGGGTGAGATCCTGTTCGACAAGATGGGGCTTGAAGGCGGCAAGAAGGGCAAGACGGGGAAGTATTCCACCGGCGCGGATATCCTCGAAGACCTTGCCACCCTGCACGACTTCCCCGGTCGCGTGCTGGACTGGCGGCAGCTCAGCAAGCTGAAATCGACCTATACCGACGCGCTACAGACCCACATCAACGCAGAGACGGGCCGCGTGCACACCTGCTATTCGATCACCGGCGCGAACACGGGCCGCCTGTCCTCGACCGAGCCGAACCTGCAAAACATCCCGATCCGCACCGAAGAGGGCCGCCGCATCCGCGAGGCGTTCATCGCCGAAGAGGGCAAGGTGTTGGTCGCGCTGGATTATTCCCAGATCGAGCTGCGCATTCTGGCGCATATCGCGCAGATCGACGCGCTGAAACAGGCCTTCCGCGACGGGCTGGACATTCACGCGATGACCGCGTCCGAGATGTTCAACGTGCCGCTGGACGAGATGACGCCCGAGGTGCGCCGGCAGGCCAAGGCGATCAACTTCGGGGTGATCTACGGCATTTCCGGCTTCGGGCTCGCCCGCAACCTGCGGATCCCGCGGGACGAGGCGCAAGGCTTCATCGACCGCTATTTCGAGCGCTTCCCCGGCATTCGCAAATACATGGACGAGACCATCGCCTTCGCCAAGGAACACGGCCGCGTCGAAACCCTGTTCGGGCGGCGCATCAACACGCCCGAGATCAACGCCAAGGGGCCGGGTGCGGGATTTGCCAAGCGCGCGGCGATCAACGCGCCGATCCAGGGCACCGCGGCGGATGTGATCCGCCGGGCGATGATCCGCATGGACGACGCGATCCGCGATCTTCCCGCGCGGATGCTGTTGCAGGTGCACGATGAACTGGTGTTCGAGGTCGACAAGGCCGCGGCCGACGACCTGATCGGCGTCGCGCGTGAGGTGATGGAGGGGGCCGCCCATCCGGCGGTGCGCTTTGACGTGCCGCTGGTGGTGGACGCGGGCATCGGCGACACCTGGGCCGAGGCCCACTGATCGGCGCTGTGCACGGAACCTGCCCCTGTCCTCACACGTTGGCTTGCTGACCAATGAGGAAAGGAAAACAGCCGTGAAAGACGCTAAATCAGAATTCTGGGACGCCATGGAAGACATCTCGGAAGGGATGCTCGGGCTTGAGGGCGAATTCCTCATCCCGATGACGCCGAAGGTGCGCGACGATGTGAAGGACGGCACCATCTGGTTCATCACCGCCGAGGGCACCGACCTGCAAAAAGCCGTCGCCGCCGGGCCGAAAGCCGCGCGGCTGGTCGTCTCGGACCGAGGCGAAGGGCTGTGGGCCGACATCAAGGGCACGCTGGCACAGATCACCAGTCAGGACGTCGTCGACGACGTTTGGAGCGCGATGACCGGCGCGTGGTTCGAGGATGGCAAGCGCGACGACGACGTGCGCCTGATGTCCTTCACCCCCAGCGAGGCCGAAGCCACGATCAGCGACGACAACGCGTTGGAGTTCTTCTACAAGATCGCCAAGGCCAAGATTACCGGCGACACGCCCGACAACGTCGGCTGGCAGGGCAAGATCACGTTCTAGCGAACGCATGGTGGCGCAGCGCCTGACGCGCGCGCCGCCCTTACAACCCTACGTGCAAACAAAAAAGGGCGCCCAACCGGGCGCCCATGCGTCGTTCGGACCCGGGGTCCGTTAGTTGACCTTCTCGGCCTCGATCACGTCCTGCTCGATCTTCGGAGCGGTCGCGATTTCGATGGTGCGGGGCTTGAGCGCCTCGGGCACCTCGCGGACAAGGTCAATGTGCAACATGCCGTTTTCGTGGGCCGCGCCCGTCACCTTCACGTGGTCGGCCAGATGGAACCGGCGATTGAACGCGCGGGTGGCGATGCCACGGTGCAGATAGGTGCGCTCACCATCATCGGTTTCGGCTTTGTTGGCGCTGACGAACAGCGCATGTTCCCGCACTTCGACCTGAAGATCCTCGGGCGAGAATCCGGCAACGGCGATGGAAATGCGCCAGCTGTCGTCATCGGTCTTTTCGATGTTGTAAGGCGGGTAGCTTTGCGTGTTGGTGTCGTTCGCCATGATGCGGTCCATCAGGTCGGTCAACTGGTCAAAGCCAACGGTTGCACGATGCAAGGGTGCAAGATCAAAGGTTCGCATGGGTATCCTCCATTGAGCGATCATACGTATGTTAAGCCTTCCCGAACGGGCAAGGCGGGTGTCATCGGGCCCCAGTCAGGCATCCCGATGACAGATATCTGGGGTGCGGGTTTTGTGGTTTCAAGGGGGGAATGGGGGCGCTGCCCCCGTCGCTGGCGCGACTCCCCCTGGATATTTGTGAAGCAAAGAGGAACGGGAGTCGGTCAGGGGCGGACGAAGCGGGCTCCGGTGTCGGCGCGCTCGCCCTGACGGATGATGCGCGCGGTGGCGGGGGGGGTGGCGAAAAACCCGCGCCCCTGTTCCAGCGCCAGCCGCAGGGTCGCGATGGGCGCGGCAAGGTTCATCCCCAGCGCCATCGGTTCGCCGTCGATATCGGCCATGGCCGAGATCACGGACACAAGTCGTGGCACGCCGGCCTCGTCGCGGAACACCGGAGAGCCGGAGGCGCCGAAATCCACGTCGCAATCCATGATGAGCACGCCCTGCTGCTCACCGATCACGTTGCAGACCTCTTGCAGGGACGGCGCGCTTTCGCGGTCCTTGGCGTAGGACACGACCGAGATTTCCGAACCGCGCCGCAAAGCGCTCGAGACCTCGAAAGGGCGTACGCGGCCGGTGCGGATCGGATGGTCCAGTTGCAGCAGCGCCACGTCAAAGCGCACCTGATCGGCGGTCGCGGCGCCTGTGTTGCCATAGGAGGGATGCACCACCGCCGCGCGCACGCGCCGCGTCGCCTCGGCCCGGCCATCGCGCAGGCCCGCCAGAAAGGCGATGCGCGCGGGATCGACCGCGTCGCCGCCCATCCGGTCATACATGCAATGGGCCGCCGTCAGCACCAGATCGGGGGCGATCAGCGCGCCGGTGCAAAAGCCTTTGCCGTCGATGTCGAGCCGGCCCACGCCCTCCCACCCGCGGGCGTCATGGCCCGTGGCCAGCGTTTGCAGGTCCGTGGTCTGGGCAGAGAGGGTCGATGCGGCCCAGACGATGAGAAAGGCAAGAAATTTGCGCATGGTTTACCGGCTTGTTTCGCGCAGGCTACCAGCGGCATCGGGCGCAATTGTGGCACGCGCGCGTAAATTCGGCACCCCCGGCGGTGCGTCCAACGCAGGCGGGCGCGGGCCGCCGGTGGCCCAGTCCAGCAGTTCGACCGTGTGGACAATGGGAACCTGCGTCGCCTGGCCGATCTGCATCATGCAGCCGATGTTGCCTGCCGCGATCACGTCTGGCCGGACCGCTTCAAGGGTCTGCACCTTGCGGTCCTGCAACTGCGCGGAAATCTCAGGCTGCAACAGGTTGTAGGTTCCGGCCGAGCCGCAGCACAGGTGGCTGTCGGCGGGCTCCACCACCCGGAACCCGGCGCGGGTCAGCAGCTCTTTCGGGGCGGCCTTGATCTGTTGACCGTGCTGCAGCGAACAGGCCGCGTGATAGGCCACGGTGAGCGGGCCGGTGCCCGTGGGCGGAATGGCCACCGCATCGGTGCCTGCCAGATCGGAGCGGGCCGTGTTGGCGGTGAAGGCCGCAGCGCCCTCGGGCAGCAGCTCAAGGAGCACTTCGCTCACGTCCTTGGCCCGCGCTGCGACCTGCGCGGCCTCCTCGGCCAGATCGGTGTCGCGGAATATGTGGCCATAGTCCTTCACCGTCGTGCCGCAGCCGCTGGTGTTGATGACGATGGCGTCCAGCCCGCCGCCCGCAATCTCGCGCGTCCAGGCGCGGATGTTTCGGGCAGCGGCGGCGTGGCTTTCCTCGGTCTTGCCCATGTGATGGGTCAGCGCCCCGCAGCAGCCCGCACCGTCGGCCACCACCACCTCGGCCCCCAGCCGAGTCAGCAGCCGGATCGTCGCATCGTTGATATCGGTGTTGAGCGCTTTCTGCGCGCAGCCGGTCATCAGCGCCACCCGCAGCTTTCTGTTGCGCGCCGTGAATACCTGCGGATCATCGTTGCGCGACACCGGCGGGATGCGTTTTGGCGCCATCCGCAGCATTGCCCGCAGTCGTGCGTCGGGGATCAGCGGCGCAAAGGGCCGCCCGATCTTTGCCGCCAGCAGCGCCACACGGAACCGCATCGGATAGGGCAGAATCTTCGCCAACATCCACCGCAGCGCACGCTCCCCTGCGGGGCGTGTGTAGGTCGCTTCAATATAGGCGCGGGCGTGGTCGACCAGATGCATGTAATGCACGCCCGAAGGGCAGGTCGTCATGCAAGCAAGGCAGGACAGGCAGCGGTCGATGTGCTGCACGGTCTTGGCGTCGGGCACGCGCTCGTTCTCGAGCATGTCCTTGATCAGGTAAATCCGCCCCCGCGGGCTGTCCAATTCGTCGCCCAGCACCTGATAGGTCGGGCAGGTGGCGGTGCAAAAGCCACAATGGACGCAGGCGCGCAGGATTTCGTTCGCGCGGGCGGTGGCGGGATCTTGCAATTGGGCGTCGGTAAAATCTGTCTGCATGTCAGGCCCCCATCAGGCCGGGGTTCAGGATACCGCGCGGATCGAAGCGTGCGCGCAGACCCGACGAAAGCGTCGCCAGCGTGGCCGGTTCGGGCTGGAACACCGGCACCGCGCGGCGCAGATGAGCGGACGCTTTGATCACCGTCACATGGCCACCGACGCTGGCGCAATGGGCGCGCAGATCATCAATCAGCCCAACGCAATCCCTGTCCGGGGCCGACGTGCCGATCCAGAGCAAGCCGCCGCCCCAGTCGGTCTGCACCGCCGCACCGTCCGTGCGTGCGGCCTCCACGACCGCCTGCACCCCCGGTCCGTCCGAAGGTTTCACCGAGACCCGCAGGACAGTGTCGTGCGACGCCAGCGCCACCACATCCTGCAGCTCGGTCCAGAGCGCCGCCGAAGCCGCCGCATCCAAAACCTCCGCAGCGCCGAAGTCCGCCAGCACGCGCTGCAAAGCATCCACACGGTAGGCGACCGAGTCTGCGAACCCTTCAAGGCGCAGGCAGACCGCGCCGCTGACCTGCGTTGCCGCGCCCGTCACCTCGTAGGGCGAGCCGAGTGCTGCCGCCATTGCCGCCACCGCACGCGTCGGGTCCAGCCCGCGCAGCACCAGCGTCGCGCAGGTCTCCGGGCGCGGCAAAACCTTGAACGAAACCTCGGTCAGCACCCCCAACGTCCCGTAGGCACCGGTCATCAGTTTCACCAGATCGTAGCCGGTAACGTTCTTCATCACCCGCCCGCCGTTCTTGAGGATCGTGCCGTTGCCGTCCACGAAACGCACCCCCAGCATGTGATCCCGGCAGGCCCCGACCCAGATGCGCCGTGGCCCGCTGACATTGCCCGCGACAACGCCGCCGATGGTGGGCGCGCCGCGGGTGCCCAACAGCTTGCGATGATCCATCGGCTCGAACGCCAGTCGTTGATTTTGCTCGGCCAAGGCGGCCTCGATCTCGGCCAGCGGCGTGCCCGCGCGCACCACCAGCGTCAGGGCGGCGGGTTCATAAAGCGTGATGCCGCTGAGGCCGCCCGTCTCCAGCACAGCCCCCTCGACCGGCGCGCCGATCGGACGGGTGCCGCCGCCGGTGATCCGCAACGGCCCCGGCGCGGCCCGGATAACCTCGGCCAGATCTGTTTCGCTCTCGGGTCTCATCCGCTCATCTTTGCTTCATAAATATCCCGGGGGAGTCGCGCCTGCGCGACGGGGGCTGGCCCCCTGCGGCGCTTGCGACCATGCGCCGCCCGCCTCACTCTGCCGCCATCCGGCGCCCGGCGCTGCAGGCCAGCGGAAACACTTTCGCCGGGTTCAGCAGCCAGGCCGGGTCGAAAACGTCCTTCACCGCCATCTGTGCCTCCAGATCTTCAGGCGCATATTGATGCAGCATCAGATCGCGCTTCTCGACGCCGACCCCATGTTCTCCGGTCAGGCAGCCCCCCGCATCGACGCAGAGCTTGAGGATGTCCGCGCCCATCGCCTCGCACCGGTCCAGATCGCCGGGTTTGTTCGCGTCGTAGCAGATCAGCGGGTGCATGTTGCCGTCGCCCGCGTGGAAGACGTTGCCCACCTGCAACCCGTAGTGCTCGGACAGCTCGCCGATCCGGCGCAGCACCATCGGCAGCGACGATACGGGGATCGTGCCGTCCAGACACATGTAATCGGCAATTTGCCCCAAAGCCCCGAAGGCGGACTTGCGCCCCAGCCAGATGCGCGCGGCCTCTGCCTCGGTCCGGGCCTCGCGCAGCTCGACCGGATCGTGCCGCCGGGCAATATCGAGGATCAGCGCAAGCTGCGCGTCGATCTCGGCTGGTGAGCCTTCGACCTCGACGATGAGCAAAGCCTCGCAATCGGGATAGCCCGCGCCGGAAAACCGGTCCGTCGTCTCGATGCACAGCCGGTCCATGAACTCGATCGCCACGGGCAGAACCCCCGCCTTGATGATGTCAGCCACGCAGGCCCCGGCCACGGCGTTGTCGTTGAACCCCATGAGCACCGGGCGCGCGCCTTCGGGCTTGTGCAGGATGCGCAGGGTGGCTTCGGTCACCACGCCCAACTGCCCTTCGGAGCCACAGATCACCCCCAGAAGGTCCAGCCCGCCCGCGTCCAGATGCGCGCCGCCGATCTCGGTCACGGTGCCATCCATCAGCACCATCGTGACGCCCAGAAGGTTGTTCGTCGTCACCCCGTATTTCAGGCAATGCGCCCCGCCGGAGTTCATCGCGATGTTGCCCGCGATGGCACAGGCCAGCTGGCTCGACGGATCGGGGGCGTAGAAATACCCCGCCGCCTCAACCGCGCCGGTGACGCTCAGGTTGGTGCGCCCGGCGCCGACGCGAATGTAGCGGTCGGCGTAGTTTGTTTCGATCACCGCCGTCAGCCGCGCGGTGCCCAAGATCACGCAATCCGCCGTGGGCAGCGACCCGCCCGCAAGCGAGGTGCCCGCTCCGCGCGGCACCACCGGCACGCCCAACTCGTGACAGATTTTCAGCACCGCCGCGACCTCATCGGTGGAGGCCGGAAGCACCGCACAGAGCGGCGGGCACCGGTAAGCGGTGAGCGCGTCACACTCATAGGCGCGCACCTCGGCGGGCGTATGGATCACCGCGCCCGTGGGCAGCACCGACTGCAGACGGGCCACGATCTGCGCCTTGCGCGACAGCACCGTGGTATCCGGTTCCGGCATCTCCATGTTGCGCCTCCCTCAGCTTGCGACAGCAATAGAACCTCTGCCGCGCGAAGTCTATCGACCCCGGGTCGCGCCCGCATCGCGCAAGCGGGGGGAGCGGCGGCCCTCGAACAACCACGCCCCGATCACCAGCGCACCCGCCAGCAG
The DNA here is from genome assembly GCF_003072065.1 of Thalassorhabdomicrobium marinisediminis. GTDB lineage: Bacteria > Pseudomonadota > Alphaproteobacteria > Rhodobacterales > Rhodobacteraceae > Octadecabacter > Octadecabacter marinisediminis. The sequence continues at coordinate 67,467 of NZ_QCYG01000002.1, read as the reverse complement.
CAGCGCGAGCCATTCGGGCAGCAGTGGCAGAACGCGCACGTCCACCGTGCGATAGGCGTCGCGCGGGGTGAGGCCGATCCAGCCGCGCCCGGCGGCGGGGCGGCCCGCCCGCACCGCGCGCAGACTTGGCAGACCCTCTTCGATCCGCACCACGGCGCCATTGGTTTGCGCCACCACAGCGTCCAAAGTCTCGCCGGTGGCAATGGTCTGCTCGAACTCGCGCGGGGCGGCGGGGCCAAGGGCGATCACCGTCTCGACCTCGCCTTCGCGCAACCGGTAGAGGCCGACCTCCGGTGCCTCCCAGGTCAAGGCGTGCCGCCCCGGTGCCACCTCGTCCAGCGTGACGCTGCTTTCGGTCCCGTCCGGGTGGGTGATCGTCACCGCGCCGACGCTGTCTTGCAAGGTGCGACGCAGGATGCGCATGGTCAGGCCAGTGGGCTCGACCGTCAGCGTCTCTTCCTCAAGCTCCGGTTCTTTCATCATCCAGTGGGCCAGCCGGCGCAGCAGTTCGAGCTGCGGGCCGCCCCCCTCGAACCCGCGATCCCAAAGCCAGGCATGGTCCGAGGCCAGCAGCGCCACGCGCCCCTCGTCCACCCTCTCGAGCATCAGCAGTGGCTGGGCGTCGATCCCGGACATGACGACATCGGAGCCAGCCGAGGGCTCCACGTCGATCTGGCGCAACCAGCGGCCCCAGCCGGGGCCTTCGCCGTCCTCGTCCACAGTGCGTCCGCTGACCTGGTCCAACCCTTCGGTCACCGGATGCCGCTGGCCCAGCTCGGTGATCTGCGGCGTGAACCCTTCCTCATAGACCCGCGCGGTGGGCGCGCCGGGCAGGACCGCCCCGAGGGGCGAGCGATAGAGACTGTCGGCGCTGGCATAATCCGGCCCGGCCGAGACCAGCACAGCCCCGCCCGCGCGCACATAATCCGCCACGCTTTCAAGATAGAGCGACGGCAGAATGCCGCGCCGTTTGTAGCGGTCGAAGATGATCAAATCGAACTCGTCCACCTTCTCCAAAAACAGCTCGCGCGTGGGGAAAGCGATGAGCGACAATTCGTTCACCGGCACCCCGTCCTGCTTTTCCGGCGGGCGCAGGATTGTGAAGTGGACCAGGTCCACCGCCCGGTCGGACTTGAGCAGATTGCGCCATGTGCGCTCACCTGCGTGGGGTTCGCCGCTGACCAGAAGCACCCGCAGCCGGTCGCGCACCCCGTTGATCTGGATCACCGCGTCGTTGTTGCGGTCGGTCAATTCGCCTACTTGCGCAGGCGTGCTGAACTGCAACACGTTCAGCCCGCCGTGGGGCAGGTCGATGGGCAGCTCCACATCCCGGTTCACCGGCATCTGGAACGCCAGCGGCGGGCCGCCGTCGATGGCGATGCCCAGATCGACGAAGCGCGTCTCGGGGGCGGCGCCCTGATCCTCGATCCGCAGGGTCAGGGACACCGGCTCACCCAGAATGGCGAAAGCGGGGGCGTTCTTGACCACCAGCCGGCGGTCCCAATCGCCGTCGCGGCCGCTGAGCAGGACGTGCAGCGGCGCGGGCAGGCGGGCGGGGGCGGCGCTCATGTCATGGACGCGCCCGTCGGTGATCAGCACCATACCCGCGATCCGCGCCTGCGGCTCTTCGGCCAGCGCCCCCGACAGGGCGGTCATCAGTTCGGTTCCGGCGTTGTCCGCACCGTCGCCCAACATCACCTCGCGCAGCTCCGTATCCGGGCGCGCGGCGACCTCGGCCCGCAGATGCTCCAGCGCCGCCGCCGATTGCGCGCCACGATCCGACAGACGCTGGCTGGCGCTTTCATCGACCACGGCGATCACGATATCCGACAACCGGTCGCGCTCATCCCGCTGCAGCGACGGGTTGGCCATGGCGCCGAGGATCACCAGCGCCGCCAGCGCCCGCAGCGCCCAGCCCGACAACCGCCGCCAGACCGCCACGACCAGCCCGACCAAGGCCAGCGCCGCCAGTCCGTAAAGCACCATCCACGGCACCAGCGGATCAAGAATAACCTGTCCGATCATCGCCACCGCCCCTGTTTCATCTGACCGGGAAAACTCCCGCCGGAGGCGCACATTGCGTCAAGTCGATCCCCCATATTCATTGCCCCAAACGGTCCAGCAATGCGGGCACATGCACTTGATCGGATTTATAATTTCCGGTCAGCACATGCATGATCAGGTTCACCCCGAACCGCAACGCGATCTCGCGCTGGCGCTGTCCGGCCTGACCGCGGCCCACGGGCACCAGCGGGTTGCCCAACTGGTCCGTGGCCCAGGCCGCCGCCCAATCGTTGCCGCCGATCACCACTGGCGTCACCCCGTCGTTGAGGTCGCGGAACGGCATGCCCTCGGCCCGCTCGGCCCCGGCGGGTGCAGCCTCGACCCAGACATCGCGGCCCGGGTGACGGCCGGGGAAATCCTGCAACAGATAGAAGGTGCGGGTGAGCACGTGATCTTCCGGGATCGGCTCAAGCGGTGGAATGTCCAGCCCGCGGGCGATGGCCTGCAGCTTGCGCCCCTCGGGGCTGGCCGAGCCGAAGCGCGCAAGGTCCGCGTCGCGGGTGTCGAACAGGATCATGCCGCCGGTGCGCAGATAGCGGTTCAGCTTGCCGTAGGCTTCCCGCGTGGGAAGCTGCTGGTCGGCGGTGATCGGCCAATAGAGGAAGGGAAACAGCGCCAGATCGTCGGTTTCGATGTCGATCCCCACGGGGAAGGATGGCTCGATCGAGGTACGTTGGAACAGGATGTTGGACAGCCCGTAAAGCCCCGCGTCCGATATCTCGTCCACGCGGGTGTCGCCGGTGATGACATAGGCCAGCACGACGTCCGAGGTGGCGGTGATGGCGAAGGTGTCGTCCTGCGCCTGCGCATCCCCCGGCGTCATCCCCAGCGCGAGGGTGAGGAGGACGCCCGCCGCCGCCCCGGACCCCGCCCGCGGCCCGCGCAACCGGCCCGAAAGCGCCAGCGAGGCGAGGATGTCGAGCGTCAGCAGCACCAGCGCTGCCGCCAGCAGCCAGCCTTTCAACAGCGTCTCGCGCTGCACATCGAGCCCTTCGACGGTGATCCGCGCGGGCCAGACGGCGGCGGCAAGCTCGGTGTCGCGGTCGGTGACGTTCAGAGCAATTCGGCGATCCTCACCAGCATAAAGCCCCGGCGGCAGAGTGGCCGAGGGGCGGGCAGAGGCGAGGTCCTCGCCCGCCACACCGGGCAGCGTGTCGGCGCGGTCCAGCGTGCCGAAGGCGTCCAGCACCTCTTCGATCTGCCATGTGGTGCCGGTAAGCTCGTCCGCGTCGGGCGCGCTGGGCCGGGTCGAGACTGCGAGCCGTTCGAGCATCTGCACGAACAGGCCCGACAGCGGCAGGGTGGACCATTCGGCGTTGGCGGTGACGTGGAACAGCACGACCGCCCCGTCGCCCGCGCTTTTGCGCGTCACCAGCGGCGTGCCGTCGGCCAGTTGCGCGATCACCCGCGACGCCAGCGTCGGGTCCGGCTGCGCCATGACCTGCGCCGAGACGGTCACGTCCTCGGGGATTGGCAGGCCTGCAAAGGGCGAGGTGTCGGCGAAGGGGGCCAGCGCCTTGGGTTCGCCCCAGGACATGGCCCCGCCGATGGAGCGCCCACCCACGCGCAGACGCACGGGCATCAGCGGGTCTTCGTCGCTGCGGCTGACGTCCGAGGCCGCAAGCCGCGGTCCGGCGAAGCGCACCAGCAGGCCGCCCGCCTCGACCCAGTCGAGCATGGCCTCGGCCTCGATGTCGGTCAGCGTTGCCACATCGGAAAGAATGATTACGTCGGGGTTGGCCAGCAGCACGTCCGCAAGCGGGCCGTCGATCAGGTCCGCCGTGGGGGACAGCGCTTGCCGCAGGTAGTGCAGCGGCGAGAGCAGATCGAGCGCTTCGCGCGGGGTCGCACCGGCCAGCAGCGCCACCTCGCGCCGTTTCAGCCCGTCGTCGGTGAGGCTGACCGCCCCCGCCGACCGCAGGCCCGCGATCTCGAACCGGGTGACGCGGTTGCGCAACTCGGGCGGCAGATCGAAAGTCGCGGTGGCGCTTGTGGCCTCGGCGTCGAAGGCGGCGGGGGCGCTGGCAAGGCGGCGTTCCACCCCCGCAGGGTCAAGGCCGATGGCGGTGACGGCGGTCTGCGTGGCGCGGCCGGGGGCCGAGCGCAGCACGGTGACAGAGACTGCGCCGTCCTCAAAGGTGGCGGGCCGCAGGGCGCGCACCGGTTGCGGGCTTTCGAAGGCGGTGACGGTGCCGTGCCTTTCAAGAGCTGCGAGTAGGTCCGCCCGGCTGTCGCGGGCCAGCCCGTCGGACAGCCAGAAGGTGTCGAAGTCGCCGTCCAGCTGCGCAGCCCAAGCGGCAAGGGCTTCGGCGTCGGGCGCGTAGGGCGCAGGCGTGAGCGAGGCGAGGCGTTGCCGCACCGCCTGCGCATCCTGAAACACCGGCGGCTCGGGCGGCAGATCGGTGAGCGTGACGAGCGCAGCCGTGCGCCCGTCGCGGGCCGCATCGGCCAGCGCCGCGTCCATCCGGTCGATGCGCCGCGCCCAGTCGCCCGCGTCGGCCCAGGTGCCATCGGCCAGAATCAGCAGCGGACCGGTGCCGGCGGTCTGTTTTTGCGGGTTCAGAACGGGGCCGGCGAAGGCGGTGATGATCGCGGCCACGGCCAGCAGGCGCAACAGCAGCAGCCACCACGGCGTGCGGTCAGTCTGGCTGTCGCTGTCGGTCAGCCCCAGCAGCAGCGCGACGCCGGGGAAACGGCGGCGGGTGGGCGCGGGCGGCACGGCGCGCAGCAGCAGCCAGAGGATCGGCAGCACCAGAAGGCCGAGCAGCAGCCAGGGGGCGGTGAAACCCAGGGGGCCGAGCGTCAGCATGGGCGCCTCGGGTGGGGGATGCGGTCATGTCGGTCTGCCCGGCGGCACGCCGGGCAACGCCGTCCCGCCCCTCCGGGGCGGCGTTGCCGCCCCCCCGGCGTGCCGGCGCTGCCCTGATCGCCCGGCTTGAAAGCGAGGCTTTGACCATCGATGCCGCCAAAGGGGGGCCAGCCCCCGTCGCGCGGGCGCGACTCCCCCGGGATATTTGTAAAGCAAAGATGATGCGGGCGGGGGCGGGTCATGGGCGGCGCTCCAGGGCCGCATAGATCCAGAGCAGGGCGGCGGAGGCCGGCGCATCGGTGTGATGGGTGTGGACCTGCCATCCGGTGGCGCGGGCTAGGGTGGCAAGGCGGTCCTTGCGCTCGGCGAGGCGCTCAAGATAGCGGTCGCGCAGGTCGCGGGCCTTCAACGTCTCATGGGTGACGCTGCCCGACATGCTCTCGAAGATGGTGCGTCCGTCGTAGGGGAACGCCTCTTCCGCGGGGTCAAGCACCTGCACCAGCGCGCCGCGCACGTCGCGGTCGGCGGCGCGGGTCAAGGCGGCTTCGGTGGTCTCTATGTCGCCCAGAAAGTCGGAGATGAACAGCGCGCGGGAGTGGCGCAGCAGTCCCGAGGCCTCGGGCGTGCCGAAATCGCTGTCGGTGTCTTGCGAAAGCAGCGTGGCGAGCTGTGTGAGCTGAGCCTCGCCCCGGCGCGGCGGCAGCGTATCGCCCGCCAGCCCGACCCGTTCGCCACCGCGCAGCAGCAGGATCGCCGCGGCCAGCGCCAGCCTGCGCGCCCGCTCGGCCTTGGTGGGAATATCTTTGGTGGACGCAAAGGACATGGATGCCGCACCATCGACCCAAAGCTGCACGCTTTGCGCGATCTGCCATTCCTTTTCCTGAATGAACTGCGCATCCGACCGCGCCGAGCGGCGCCAGTCGATGGCGCGCAGGCCGTCGTGGTTCTGCGCCGGGCGGTATTGCCAGAAGGTGTCGCCAACCCCGGCGCGGCGCCGCCCGTGGTCGCCCACCAGCACCGTCGCGGCAAGGTGTTCCGCCTCGGCCAGAAGCGGCGGGAAGGGCGCCGCGAGGGTTTCGGCGCCGGACCTGAGGGACAGGGGCGTGTCGGTCATGCCGCGGCGGTCACCGAGGTGATCCGGGTGGCGACCGTATCGATGACATCCGCGAGGCGGACGCCCCGGGCGCGGGCGGCGAAGCTGAGCGCCATGCGGTGCGACAGCACCGGCGCGGCCATGCGGCGCACGTCTTCGGCCGAGGGCACGAGGCGGCCGCGCAGCAGCGCTTCGGCCCGCACCGTAAGCATCAGGGCCTGCGCCGCGCGCGGGCCGGGGCCCCAGCTGACCGCATCGCGCACCGCCTCGGGGGCTGTGTCATCGTCCGGACGGCAGGCGCGCACAAGATCGAGGATCATCTCGACGATGGCGTCGCCCACGGGCATGCGGCGCAGCAGCGTCTGCGCGGCCAGAAGCTCTTGCGCGGTGAAGATCGCCCCGGCCTCATCCTCGGCCACGCCGGTGGTCGCGATGAGGATGTCACGCTCGGTGTCGCGGTCAGGGTAGGGCACGTCAATCTGCACGAGGAACCGGTCAAGCTGGGCTTCGGGCAGGGGGTAGGTGCCTTCCTGTTCGATGGGGTTCTGGGTGGCCAGCACGTGGAACGGCACGCCGAGGGGGCGGTGCGCGCCGGCGATGGTCACCTCTTTTTCCTGCATGGCTTGCAGCAGGGCGGACTGGGTGCGCGGGCTGGCGCGGTTGATCTCGTCCGCCATCAGAAGCTGACAGAACACCGGCCCTTCGATGAAGCGGAAATCGCGCGTGCCGTCGGCGGCGGTTTCCAGCACCTCGGAGCCGAGAATGTCGGCGGGCATCAGGTCGGGCGTGAACTGGATGCGGTTGCCGTCCAGCCCCATGACCGTGGAGAGCGTGTCGACCAGCCGCGTCTTGCCCAGACCGGGCAGGCCGATCAGCAGCGCGTGACCGCCGCAGAGCAGCGCCGCCAGCGTCAGGTCCACCACGTCGTCCTGCCCGATGAACCGACGGGCAATCGACGCGCGCGCCTGTGCCAGTTTGCCGCCCAGAGCTTCGATCTCGGCCACGAGGTGATCGTCGGAGGGGCGCGGGGTCTGATCAGGGCTGGTCATGGAAATCCGATCCTTTAGGGTCATATATACCTGCAACAGAAGAACAGATATCCCGGGGAAGCCCAATGGCAAAAACAAACCAAAGTGAGGACGGCGGCGGCGTCTCGGCGGAAAGCCTCGCATCGGCGGCCAAGGCGGCCAGCCGCGGGCGCGGATTGCCGCCGGTGGACAAATGGAACCCCGAGTTCTGCGGTGATCTGGACATGCGGATCGCGCGGGACGGGACGTGGTTCTATCTGGGCACGCCCATTGGGCGGCCCGAGCTGGTGCGGCTGTTCTCGACGATCCTCAAGCGGGAGGGGGACGATTATTTTCTGGTGACGCCGGTCGAAAAGGTCGGGATCACCGTGGATGACGCGCCCTTTGTGGCTGTGGATTTCGAGCGCGACGGAGACGGTTTGCGGTTTGTCACCAATGTCGGGGACGAGGCTGTGGCGGGCCCCGATCATCCGATCCGCGTGGAGCGGGATCCGGACACCGGAGAGCCGTCGCCCTATGTTCTGATCCGCCGCAACCTCGAGGCGCTGATCGACCGCAAGTCGTTCTACCGGCTGGTCGAGATCGGCGAGACGGCGGAGCACGCAGGCGAAGACTGGTTCGGGCTCCGCTCACTGGGCGAGTTCTTCCCGATCATTCCGGCGGCGGAGCTTCCGACCTAGTGCCACGGTTCTGCGCCAACCTGTCGATGCTGTTCACCGAATATCCGTTGCTCGAGCGGCCCCGCGCCGCCGCAGAGGCCGGGTTCGACGCGGTGGAGATCCTGTTTCCCTATGACGAGAATGCCGCGGCGTTGGGCACGGCACTGGCGCGGGCGAAGCTGCCTTTGGCGCTGATCAACTGCCCGCCGCCGAATTACGCGGACCCCGACGGGCCGCGGGGGTTTGCCGCCGTGCCGGGGGAGGCGGCGCGGTTCCAGCAGGCGTTCCGGCGCAGCTTGCGTTACGCGGGCGCGCTGGGGGCGGAGTTCGTACACATCATGGCGGGCGTGGCTGAAGGGGCGGCAGCGCAAGCGTGTTTCATCGACAATCTGCGCTGGGCGGCCGCGCAGGCGCCGAAGCAAAAGCTGACGATTGAGCCGATCAACGCGGGCGATATGCCAGGGTATTTTCTTAACGATTTCGATCTGGCGCTGGAGGTGCTCGACGCGGTGGATGCGCCGAACCTGTTGTTGCAGTTCGACGCCTATCACGCGGCGCAGATCACCGGCGATGTGACAGGCACCTGGGAGCGGGTAAAGCACCGGGTGGCGCATGTGCAGGTGGGCGGGGTGCCGGACCGGCACGAGCCTGCGGGCGGCGATTTCGATTATCCGGCGTTTTTCGCGCGGCTGGATGCGGAGGGGTATCGAGGCTGGGTGAGCGGGGAATACCGGCCCGCGGTGCGGACCGAGGACGGGCTGGATTGGATCCGGTGAGGCGATGCGGGGCGCGGGGCGCTTGCGGCGGGCTTTGGGGTTTCAGGTATTTTTGAACCAGAGAAGCAGGGGGCGTTGGCGCTTGACTAGAAGGGTTTGACGACGACGACCCAGAGGATGGCGATGACGCCGATCACGCTCACTTCATTGAAAATGCGCAGGTAGGTGTCGCTTTCGCGAAATTCGCCCCGTTTGGCACGCCGGACCATGGCGCCGGTGAGCATGTAGTGCCCGGCGAGCAGAGCGACGAGGGCGAGTTTCACCCAGACCCAAGGCGGAAAGCTCCAGCTTGCGGCGAGCCAGAGGCCGGTGAGCAGGGCGATCACCATGAGGCCTGCCGAGAAGCGGTAGAGGCGGAAGGTCAGATCGCCGATGGGGCCGAAGGTGCCGGTCGCCGCGTGGTCGCGCTTCCAGTAGATCAGCGCGCGGGGGACGGCGAAGATCGATGTCATCCAGCCCATGACGCACAGAAGGTGTATGATCTTGACCCATGCCATGGGGTCTTGTGGCCGATCCCGCTGGGGGGCGCAAGGCGCTGTGCGGTCAGGTGCGGCGGTGGTGGACGCGTTTGAGGAACAGCCGGGCGAGGGTGAGGATCATCGCGAAGGACAGCAGGCCCAAGCCACGCTCGTAAAGGCCGTCCACATCCGTGGGCAGGAAGAAGAAGATCGGCGCGGCGAGGAGCCACAGCGTGCCGGTGATCCGCAGGCTGAGCCTGTAGCCCGCCCCGGCGCGCCCCGCGCCCTCGGCCATGCCGAAACAGACCACGGGCATGCAGATGCCAAGCCCATAGACGAGGTAACGGTGGATCACCCAGCCGTCGCTGTCCGCATCGCCGTATTCGTTGCGCGCGCCGATGAGGAAGACCAGCAGGCCGAAGACGATGAGCGCGACGATGGCACTGCTCCATTTCCAGTCGCCCAGATGCACATGGGCCGCAAGGACGGCCATCGACAGCAGGCCGGCGGAGAACATGTAAAGGCCGGTGTCCACGATATATTCGTATTTGCCCGCGCCCAGATCGCTGATCGTGTCGGCGATCATCGAATTGTTCGGCACGAGGATGTCGGCAAGGATCACGGCGGCGGCGAAGATCACGCAGCCGAGGATGCTGGCCCAGGCGAGCAGGCGGATCAGTCCGTCCTGTTCCTCGACATGGACGCGGACGGTTTCTGAGCGGCTGGTGCGTGACATCGGGACCTCTTTGCGGGGAATGTGGCGGGTCAACGCGCGAAAGCGGGCTTTGGTTCAATGCAAGCGACGCGATTGTGGCCCGAGGCAGCGGTGGGCGCTGACGGGCGGGCAGTCTTGTCGGGGTTTGTGCAAGGTATCTTGGGTGAAGGGCGGGCCGTGGGGGCGCAGGGCCCCCAAGGTCTGATGCGCTGCGACCTGCCTCTGCACCCGATCTGCGCGAGCGCGCGGGGGTGGTCTGAGAGGCCGGTTGCCACAGATGTCCATGGCGCACGGGGGTGGAAAGGCCCCGCGCGGGTTAACCATGTGCGACACTAAAGCGGAGCGGTTGCTATGGGCTGAACGGGCCGCGCGGTGGGCGCGCAACGGCTAGTCGATGGTCTTGACGCCCTCAAGCAGGCGTTCGTCGAAATGGTCGCCGTGCAGCACCGCAATGTCGCCGGTGGTTTCCAGCACCACGGCCTGCACGCGGTCGATCTCCAGCGCGTTCGCCTCTCGCAGTTTGGCGATCAGGTCGGTGCGCGCGGTGCGGGTGAGGCGGAGCGCCTTTTCGTTGATCACACCGTTGCGCATCAGGATCACCGGCGTGTTGTGCATCACGTCGGTGGCAGCATCGGAGTGCTGGCGCAGCACCGCAAAGGCGACCTGCGCGGCGAGCAGACCGGCGATGCCGAAGATCGCCTGCACGTAGCTGGTCCATGTGGTGGATTGCACCGCCGCGGCAAGCATCGAGCCGCAGGCCACGGTCGAGATGAAGTCGAACGGGGTCATCTTGGAGAAGGCCCGCAGCCCGACGATGCGGACCACGGTGATCACCCAGATGAGCGCCACGAGGGACAAAAGAAGCCCCCGCAACACAAGATCGAGGGGCAGGAAATCTGTGAACATGAAACGCCGTTTCTAGACTGCGGTGCAGATGTATTTCAGCTCCATGTAGTCCTCGATCCCGTGACGGCTACCCTCACGGCCCAGACCGGACTGCTTAACGCCGCCGAAGGGGGCCACTTCGGTGGAGATAATCCCCGTGTTGACGCCGACGATGCCGTATTCCAGTGCCTCTTGCACCTTGACCACGCGCGAGAGGTCCTTGGCGTAGAAGTAGGAGGCAAGGCCGAAGATCGTGTCGTTGGCCATGGCGATCACGTCATCCTCATCCTCGAACTTGAACAGGGGCGCGAAGGGGCCGAAGGTTTCATCCGTGGCGACCTGCATCTCTTGCGTGGCGCCGGTGACAATGGTGGGTTTGAAGAACTGGCCTTTGAGGGGGTGCTCCTCCCCTCCGGTGAGGACGGTGGCGCCCTTGTCGACCGCGTCTTTCAGGTGCTCTTTCACCTTGTCGATGGCGCTGGGCTCGATCAGCGGGCCAAGGTCCGTACCGTCTTTCAGGCCGTCACCGACGTGCAGATCCTCAACCGCCTTTTTCAGCTTCTCGGCAAATGCGTCATAGACGCCGGCTTGCACATAGATGCGGTTGGCGCAGACGCAGGTCTGGCCGTTGTTGCGGAATTTGCAGGCGATGGCGCCTTTCACGGCCTCGTCCAGATCGGCGTCGTCGAAGACGATGAAGGGCGCGTTGCCGCCCAGCTCCATGGAGCATTTCATCACCTGATCGGCGGCTTGCTTGAGCAGAATGCGGCCGACTTCGGTGGAGCCTGTGAAGGTCAGTTTGCGCACAAGGGGGTTTTCGCAGAATTCCTTGCCCGCTTCCGAGCTGGACGTGGTGGTGACGACCGAGAACAGCCCCGCCGGCACGCCCGCTTCTTCGGCGAGTTTCGCCATCGCAAGCGCCGACAGCGGGGTGAGCGAGGGGGGGCGGATCACGAAAGAACAGCCCGCCGCCAGCGCGGGGGCGACCTTGCGGGCGATCATCGCGTTGGGGAAATTCCACGGCGTGATGCCGGCGGCGACGCCGATGGGCTGCTTGATCACGGTCAGGCGCAGGTTCGGCTGGTGGCCGGGGATCGTCTCACCGTAGATGCGCTTGGCCTCTTCCGCGAACCATTCCACGAAGGACGCGCCGTAAGCCACTTCGCCGCGCGATTCCGTCATCGGCTTGCCCTGTTCGGCGGTCATGATCATGGCGAGGTCTTCCTGATTCTCCATCATCAGGTCGAACCACTTGCGCAGGACGCCCGCGCGGTCCTTGCCGGTGCGGGAGGCCCAGTCGTGGCGGGCCTGTTCGGCGGCGTCGATGGCGTCGGCGATTTCTTCGCGGCTCAGGTCGGCGACCTTGGCGATCACGTCGCCGCGGGCGGGGTTGACCACGTCGAAGGTCTTGCCGGATTTGGCATCGACCCAAGCGCCGCCAAGGAAGGCCTGTTCGCAGAGCAGATCCGCACGGGTGAGCATGGATTTGAGGTCGGTCGTGGAATCGAGCATTGTGGCCTCCGAAAGGGAATGTGTGGTCCCGCCACAATTATTCCGAAGCACGCAATTGTCCATGGGGGACGCATGACCAGAGAGCAGGCCGACGACGCCTATGCCAACAGCAAGCACATCCCGAACGGTGAGACTTACCTTGCCCGGTGGGAGGCGACCGCGCAGGTGTTCCGCGACCATCACCGCCTGAAAGAGCTGAACGTGCCTTACGGGCCCGACGCGCGGCAGACCTATGACATCTTCCACCCCGAGCGGCTGGCCAAGGGCACGGTGGTCTTTCTGCATGGGGGCTACTGGATGGCGGGCGCGCCGGGGATGTTCTCGCACCTTGCCACGGGGGCGCTGGGGGCGGGCTATGCTTGCGCCATGCCCGGCTATACGCTGGCGCCCGGGGCGCGGATCGGGGACATCGTGCACGAGGTTGCGATGGCGCTGGAGGCGATTGTGCGCTGCACGGCGGGGCCGATCTACCTTGCGGGGCATTCGGCGGGCGGGCATCTGGCTGCGCGGATGGCCTGTGTGGACATGATGGCGGAGTGGTCGGTGCGGCTGGCGCGGATCGTCCCGATCTCGCCCCTGTCCGATCTTGAGCCGCTGCGCGCGACCTCGATGAACGACACCTTGGGGATCGACGCGGAGGAGGCGCGGGCGGAAAGCCCGGTGCATCACGTCCCGCAAGAGGTGCCGGTGACGGTCTGGGTGGGCGGCGCGGAGCGGCCTGCGTTCTTGCAGCAGGCACAAGCGCTGGCCAAGGCTTGGGGCTGCGGGCATGTGGTGGAACCGGCGCGCCACCATTTCGACGTGATCGAAGGGTTGGAGCGGCCCGACAGCGCCTTGATGCAGACGCTGCTGGCCTGACCGTGGGGGTCAGATGCAGCGGCCGCCGTCCACTTCCATGGCGACACCGGTGATCATGCTCGCCGCGTCCGAGCACAGGAAGGCCGCGGCCTGGCCCATGTCTTCCGGGGTGGAGAAGCGCCCGATGGGGATGGTCGAGAGGAATTTGGCACGCACCTCCGGCGTATCCTCCCCCATGAACGACTTTAGCAGCGGCGTTTCCCCGGCAACGGGGTTGAGTGCGTTGACGCGGATGCCGTGGGGGGCGAGCTCCACCGCCATCGCCTTGGTCGCCGTGATCAGCCAGCCCTTGGAAGCGTTGTACCAGCTGAGATTCGGGCGCGGGCTGACCCCGGCGGTGGAGGCGATGTTGAGGATCGCGCCCGAGCCGCGCGCCTTCATCTGCGGCACAATGGTCCGCGCGATCAGATAGACCGATTTCATATTCACCTGATAGATCCGCTCGAAGTCGGCGTCGTCGACCTCTTCCATCGGTTGCGGCAGGTGGGTGACGCCGGCGTTGTTCACGATGATGTCGGGGTAGGGCATCTGGTCGGCCATGCGCCGGATGCTGGCGGCATCGGCCACATCGACCTGCCACGGCGTGGCCCCGATCCTTTGCGCCACGTCGCGGGCGGCGCTTTCGTTGATGTCGGCCACCAGAACCGAGGCCCCTTCGGCGGTGAATGTCGTGGCGATGCCCGCGCCGAAGCCGGAGCCCGCGCCGGTGACGATGGCGGTTTTTCCTGCAAGTCTCATGCGCCGCAGCATGGCCGCGACGCCGCGCGAGTGCCAGAGGATTGTGACCGCGATGCCATTGCCGGGGCGCAAAGACGTCCCCTGGGCTGGTCTTGTCGGCGTTCAGGCTGTTAAATCGGCGCGAATCCGGAATTTCAGAGGGCCTTCATGACAGTTTCATTCCCAAAACTCCTGCGCGGCGGGGCGGCACTGCTCGGTCTTGGACTGCTCGTCGCCTGTGGCGCGGCCCCGGTGGAAGAGGTCGAATTGATCGGCGGCGTGCCCGCAGACCAGATCGTTGAGGGGTATGGGCTGATTCAGGATGGCGAATACACTCTGCCGCCGATCCCGGCGGAATACCTGCAAGGGGTCAACCGGCGCGCCTTTGTGCCCTACAACGGGCCAGAGGCCGAGGGCACCATCGTCGTCGATATTCACGCCAAGCTGCTGTATCTGGTGGAAGAGGATGGCATGGCGCGGCGCTATCCCATCGCGGTCGGGCGGCAGGGGCTGTCGATGCGGCAGCCGTCGGTGGTGCGGATGAAGCGCGAATGGCCCGGCTGGACGCCGACGCAGAACATGCTGCGCACCCAGCCCGAGGTTTACGGCCCGTTCCGGCGCGGGGTCGAAGGCGGGCTGGCCAGCCCGCTGGGGGCCCGTGCGCTGTATCTGTTCCAGAACGGACGCGACACGCACTTCCGCATCCATGGCACCAATGACCTGCCCTCGATCGGCAATTCCGGCTCGGCCGGCTGCATCCGGCTGTTCAACCACGACATCATCGACCTTTATCCCCGGGTTCCCATGGGCACCCGCGTCGTCATCCGCTCTTACGAGGAGTCGGTGCGGCTTGAGGGGGAGGAGCTGGCCAACCGGGGTGTGGTCCTGCCGCCCAATATCGTTGATCCCGACGTGATCTATGGCGCAGAGCGGGCGGGGCGCGAGGATGCGGCACCGGCACCGGCGCCTGCCGAAGAAGAAGAAGAGGTCGTCGCGACCCGTGATCCGCTGGGGTCGGGCACGATCTCGGGCAGCTGACCGCGCCCTTGCGGCTGCGGGGTGCGAAAATTTCTACTCGCGCCACGAAAATGACGCTAACCTCGCCTTAATACCTTCGAGAGATTGATTAAGGCGAGGACCCGAATGGCCGATTTTGACGCGCAGATCCGCAAATCCCAATCCGAAGTTGCCGAGGCGCAATCGAAGATTTCCGAACTGACCAGCCGGATTGAGGTCGCGCGCCAGAAAATGGCCGAGGGCACCGACATCTCGGTCGATATCGAAAACGCGACGCTTGAAGATGTCCACGCCCACACCGAAGCGATGAACGCCAATATCGCCGAACTCATCATGGGGCTGGACGACGTGACCGCTGGCTTCCAGCAGGACTTCGACGAGATGCGCAACAAGACCGGCTGGGAAACCTTTGTCGGGTTCTTCTCGAAGGGCAAGTCGGAGTCCATGCGGCAAGAGCGGATGCGCACGGCAAGCGTCGATGACAAGCTGCAGGACCTGATTTCCAAGTCTGACACGATCACCGCGCTCCTCGACAACCAGTTCGCCATCCTTGAAGAGCAGAAAAGCAAGGTCGAAAGCAACCTCGCCGAGACGCTGGAAGAGCGGGAGGCTGTCGTCGGCGAGCTTGAGGCGATCCGCGCGGAGATTCTGGCGATGGACCCGAAGATCATCGCGCTGGAGAACAAGATCGCCGTAGAACAGGACGCCGCCGCGCGCACCAAGCTCGAGACCGAACTGGCGCAGATGAACGCGGGCTACAATGAAGCGGTGCAGCAAGAGCAAGTGAAACTGGCCAAGAGCCAGACGCTTGAGCGGTATATCGAGAAGGGCAAGACCTGGATCGACAGCCTGCAAAATCAGGCGGCGACGCAGATGGTGCTGATCAACAAGCTGCAGACGGACACCAAGCAGCGGGTTGTTTTGTATGACGCTTTGACCAAATCGCTCAAGACCGCGCAACAGCAGGACGTGGCGCACCGGATCAACGAGATCGGCGTGAAAACGGATCAGGAAGCCCAGACGGCCATGGCGGCGATCGGCTCGGCCACCAATGCGCGGATGGCGGATATGCTGGAAGCGCATGAGGATCACATGGTCTTCGCCCGCGAGGTGCTGGAGCAGAAGGCCAAGGCGGATGAGCGGTTCATGCGCCGGTTTGCCAAGATCGTCGAGAAGCATGACAGCAACCAGTATGGGGCTTGAGCGCGTCTTGGAAACGCTCCGGTGGAGCGTTTCAGCGCGAAAGGGGCGGAGCCCTAAGCTATGAAATCTAGACGAAACATAGGGCACCCCCCGGCCGCGGGTGGGGGTGCAGCCCCCGCCCGAGGGGGCGGTCGGGGGCTGCCCGCGCCGCAAGCGACACGGGCGGGAGCTAGGGACAGGTTGCGCCTGCATTTCGGTGGGCGAAGACCATGACCGACCCCGCGCTTGACCACTTCCAACTTGAAGACACCCGCGTCACGCGGCGCTATTTCGGCAAGTTCGAGACCATCATCGGCCATCTGGGCCGGGTTGCCGCCACGCTTGAGGTCGAGGGGCGGCTGAGCAAGCGCGATGTCGAGGTGATGACCCGCTATATCGTCGGGCTCAATTACACCTTCCGGGCGCTCGCCCATAAGTATCATTTCAGCGGGCGCTTCGCCCATGCGGGCAAGCTGACCTTCGACCGGGTGGACAGCGGCTTTCCGGTCTATTCCGAGCTGTTGACCATGGCCAATGACGCAGCCCAGGCGGGGCGGCATCTGGCGGGGATGCGCAGCGCCGAGACGCTCAAACAGGACATGCTGCGGGTGATCCTGAACGAGCATGAGGTGCCAACGAAGCTGCAATACGCCCTGTCGCAACGGCTGTACTACGAGGAGTTGGCCAAGGGCGATCTGTTCTGGGCGCGCAATGATCCGCAGGCGATCTGGCTGGGCAATGTTGACGAGAAACGGCGGCGGTTTCTGGTGCATTGGGCGGTCTATGACAGCCAGATCAACCTGCCCACGATCTACATGCTGGAGCTTGAGGACACGGGCCGCATCGGCCTGCCGAAAGACGACCGCCGCTGGCCCGAGGCGCAGGCGCACCTGATGGCGCAATCCGTGGCCGGACTGAAGCTGCTGACCATCGCCAAGGGCTTTGACGAGGATTTCGACGATCTGCACCCCAAGCGCCTGCGCCGCTTTCACGTGGGTCCGATGTATTCCCACGCCTTCACCCGGCAGGCGGGGCCGTTGCGCGAGGTGCTGGATCTGGCCCGCGCGCCGGTGGGCGAGGATTGGGCGCTGGTGTGGACCGAGGAGGAACTGCTGTCGGAGGACACGCGGCGCGAACGGTCGGGCTGGTTTGGTACGGTCGAGCGCGAACGTTTCGCACTGGACCCCTTTGCCGGGCGCGGGGCCGAGACCGGGGCCAGCCGGGTCGAGCGCAGCATCATCCTGCCGCAGCGGCCCTATCAGGCGCTGGAAGAGCGGCGTCCAGCGGGGTTTTCCGACGTGCGCAAATTCGTCGTTTCACCCCGCGGGCGGGTGTTGAGCTATCGGTGAGGGCGGGATTTTGAGTTTATCTGGTCAGATGAAGGGGGGCCGCCCATGAGCCGATCCAGCGACACGATGGAGCTGCGCGAAGAGGATATCACCAAGCATTACGACGCGGCGACGGCCATGGTGATCGGCTTCGATCACACGCCGCGGATCGCCAAGGTGCAGGATGCGCCCGTGCCCGAGCGGTCGGCGGGGATCGGCACCCGGCGGCGGTTCCGCACGACAACGCCGGGGCTGGTCACGCGGTCCACGGTACGCGCCGAGGGCGTGCAGTTGCGGGCGCGGATCGAAGGGGCGGACGACGGTGAGGCCCTGACCTCGCCCACGCAGGCGACGGTGTTCCACGCCCTGCGCCGGGCGCTGGCGATTGCGCTGGCGGTGGCCGAGCAATTCGCCGAGCGCACCGGGCTGGACGATCTGAAACGCGCCAATCTGCAAGGCACGCTACCGGCGGGGAAAAGGGCGGAGTTTTCCGAGTGGCTCACCGCGGAGGCGCTGGTCTCGCTGCATGTCTTCGGCAATGCCACGGCGTATCTGCTGGCACCCCATGCGGGGGAGGAGGTTGTGGAAGTGGGCGAGGTCGAAGAGGTCCTCACTGACAACGGCCTGTTGGCGCTGCACGGGGCGCTGTGGGAGCTGGATCAGGACCTCGGGCTTTTCGCCGACAGTGAGGCAAAGCTGGTCGCCACGGTCATGGCCTACGCCGAGCAGTTGATGGGGAAGGTCGCGGCACGGGCGAGCACGGCCGGACGGCTCGCGCCGTTCACGGGGGCAAGCTGGAGGGTTAAGGCGGATGGGCTGACCCTGCGCGGCTTTACCCCGGCGCGGGCGGCCAAATCGACCGCGCTGACGATGACCTTCAAGAAACCCAATGAGGTCGTGGGCAACCACATCGCCAAATATCAGGCGATGAAGCTGGCCAAGATGCTCATGGCCTATGATTTCGAACGCAAGCTGAACCCCTTCGCGGAGCTTGGCGGGTTCATCTTCACCTTCATGGGCGACGGCGCGCCGGGGACGGGGAAGACAACGCTGATCCAGATGATGGCGGGGCTGATCTCGGAGTATTGCAAGGTCGCGGGCTATCCGTTCCGCTATCAGAACCTGAGCACCGACAACATCGACAGCTATCAGGGCAAGTCGGGGCAGAACGCGAAAGCCTTCATCAACAACGTGATCGACCCAAATGTGATCGGCTTCGGCACGATTGACGACATCGACCAGTTGGCGGGCAAACGCGGGGACCGGCAATCCAGCGCGGGGCAGTTGGAAATCACCGCCGTGCTGATGGAGAGTTTCGCGGGGGCCAACACTGTGGTGCGCGGCAATTGCACGTTTGGCATGTTCTCGAACTACCCCGAGAACGTGGACGACGCTTTACGCCAACGGGCGGGGGCGCGGTTTCTGGTGGATGGGCCGCAAACGCGCGAGGACTACGTCGACATCCTTTATCTGTTGATGGGCAAGAACCACGACATTCCGGTGGGCGATCACGAGGTTTTCGCCGCGCAGGAGATCAAGGCCGCGGTGGCGGCGAGTTTCGAGAGCCACGGCAGACCGCATGAGGCGGGGTTGCGAGACGTGTTTGACCGCGTGTCGGACCGGCTCGGGGAGTTGGACACGATTGCCAAGCTGGGCACCTACCTCAAAGGCATTCAGGAGGCAGACCCGCGGTTCACGGGCCGCGCGATCAAGAACATCACCGACGCGGTGAAGGTCCGGGCGATGGATTTTGAGCTGCCGGACGACTGGATGGAACAGCCAGAGCTGTTCTTGCAAAAGGACTACGACACCAAGAAGGCGATGATCGCGGAGCTGCGCCAGCCGATCACGGTGGAGATGGTGATACAGGAAATCAACCGCTACGCCGACAGCGAATTCCGCTATGCCGACAAGTCGGACGAGGTGGCGATCGAGGCCATGGTGCGCGAGTATGAGCGGCAAGAGGCGGCCAAGCGGCGCTATCTGGAGAGCAAAAGCTGATGGGCGACACGTCGAATTTCACTGGCCTGCTGTTGCCCGCGATCTGTCTGGCCGCGCTGGGCTGGGCGGTGCCACGGGTGCTGGCGCTGTGGTGGCCCGAAGGGGTGCGCTGGCTGATGGGGCTGGCGCTGGTCTCGACGCTGGTGATGGCATTGGCGGGGGCGGGCTTCTTCGCGGTGATCTATGCGCTCAACGGCGTGCGGCTGGACGACCTTTGGGCCACGGGTGGGCTGTCGGTGCTGCTGCACTTCGCGCGGCTTAGCCTGATTTCGGCGCTGCTTTGGGGGCCGTTGATGGTGCTCAGTCTGGCGGGCGTGCCGAAGAACTGGGTGCGGGAGGTGTGGTGATGGGGCGTTCCGTTGAAGGGCTCTGCGCAGACCCCGGTGTGGCTGTGCCGCGCGGCATCGGGGGATTGGCATGAAACGCCTGATCGCGCGTGGATTGATGTTCGGCAACCTGATCCCCGTGGTCAGCCCGGTGTTGGTGGAGCGCTACAACCGCGCGCTGTTGCGGCTGACCGGGCAATCCACGGCACTGACGGATTTTCACATCGACATCTCGGGCTTTTCCCCCGAGGTGGCGGAGGATCTGGGCGATCCGCTGTATCTCAACCATCACGGGGTGAACCGGCAAGTTCATCCTGTTGACGACCGAGCAGAAGACCGCGCCGCTGCTGGAGGCGCAGTTCTCGACCAGTCGCAGCATTCTGCGGCGTTTCATTGAAGCCAACGAGCCGCAGCTTTTTGCGCTCACCGCGCGGGATGCGGTGGCCGGGGAGCTGGTCAACTCGGTCTATGCGCTGGACACGCCCGCCCGTCTCTTCGATCTGGGGCAGGTCACCGTCGAGGCGGATACGACCGACGGCGCGGTGGCGCTGGCGGGCAAGCTGGCCGGGAAGATCGACCGGTTCCTGCACGAGGGTGACGGCTGGCATGATGATGTGCTGATCGCGGACATGATCACGCTGGCAAAGGAGACCGGCGACATCACGCGGCATCCGCTGACGCTGGAGCTGATGCGGTTCGAGCAGCGCAATTTCTGGACTGCCCATCTGGGGGGGCTGTATCTGTTCCGCGATGTGCCGCATCCGGCGGTGATCACCATGGGCGACAAGGCGGCGCTGGGCGAGCTGCCGGTCGAGGCTGTGTTGGGCGCGCAGGATCGGTCGGCCATCGCGCGGTTTCTGAGCGCCAACGATCTGGTAGAGCCCATCGTCGAGGCGCGGGGCATCGACAGCGCCGCGATCCTGCGCCAGAAGATGGATTTCATCGTGGCGGATCTGGCGGCGGGCCTTGGGGCCGATCTGTCGCAAGCCACCCGGCGCGACCTGCGGCGTCTGGCCCGGCAGTACCACGACAAGCTGCCCGACGCCTGGCACGGGCTGGCGGCGCTGCTGCGCTGGGCCGAGGAGGGCGGGCCCTGGCCGCGCATCGACAGTGAGCATCCGGCCTATTTCCATACCCTGCGCGCGAAGGATCACCAGGACGCTGATCTGGTGAACATGCTGCTGGCCGAGTTGACGCCGCGCGACGTGCGGCAGTTGTTCATCTGCCACAAGGCCGCCTTTTACCGCGCCTATGCGGGCTGGCCCGAGGCCAAGAAGGACTATGTGGCGGAATTTCTGGCGAACGAGTATCAAGTGGACAAGGCCGGCGCCCGGGCGGCGCTGTACGGCCACGAAGCCCCGATGGAGGAGCCGGGGGCGGAGGATCCGACCACGCGCGTGGGGCCGCGCGTTGGACCCTGGGGCGCGGTGAGGAGGTGAGGCGATGTTCATCCGGTTGATGTTTTTCGGCTTTCTGGGGTTGATCGTGCTTTATGCCGTCGTCTCGGTCTATTCGCGGTCGGTCCGGCGCGAAAAGCTGGAAGACTGGTGGGAGGAAGAGCCGGTTGAGGGCAAGACGCGAGAGGCCTATATCGAAGAGGGCATGGCCGCCTACGACAAGGGGCTGCGCAAGAAACTGATCCTGTTGATCTTCGTCATTCCACCGCTTGTGGCCGGCGCGATCATCTATCTCATCAACTGAAAGCTGCCATCATGCGTAACATCCGCCGCGTTTTCCGAATTGTCCTGTTCGTCGTGTTCGGGCTGGTGCTGCACTATGCCTTGCCGCAGCACGATGTGGTGCGGGTGGTGAACACCTATCAGGAGCGGCAGGACCTCAACGACTGGACGCGGGTGTTCTGGGCACGGCCGGATGACCAGTCGGCGGAGTTGATCAACCGAGACGTGCAGTTCATCCAGACGGTGAAGCGCAAGACGTGGTTGCTGGGCTTCATCCCGCGCGATGCGACCGAGGTGATGGTGTACCGCAACGAGGACACCGGCTGGTCCTGGCCGTTCTATTTCAAGTTCGACACGGCGAACCTGCAGACCGAGGCGGATGATCTCGTCTCGACCAGCGAAACCCCCAAATGGGCGGTGATGACCCACTACGGCTGGCGCAACGAATACCTGTCAGCCTTTCCCAACGCGATTGCGATCCGTCCGGTGACGGGGCCGGATGTGACGATCATCCCGTGGTTCAACATCGGGTTCTTTGTCGTTCTGATACTGGCCTTTCTGTTCCTGCGCGCGGTCTGGCAGCAGTTCCGCGAACGCACGCTCGATCCGCTGGCAGATCGCGCCGGGGACCAGATGGACCACGTGAGCGCGGATCTGGCCGAACGGCGGAGCCGCTGGTCACGCTGGATGGACAGCTGGCGCAGCAAGAAGTGAGGGCTTGGGTAGGTGATTGAGGGCAACTCCGCCCCGAAGGGGGCGGGTTGGCGTTGCCCTGTGTGCCGCCGCGCGGGGCAGGTGGCGGACACCCTATGCGGCGTGGTTCAGCGTTCAGAAGGGTATCGCTGAGCTAACTGCGCCAGACCGGCGGCTGAATGCGTCTGAGGCGCGGGCGGACTTAGGTATTTAGGAACCAGAAAAGGCAGGGGAGGGTGCCCCCCTGCGTGGGTATTTATTCGCCGTAGGGAATCCAGATGGTCTTGATCTCGGTCGACTGGGCGCGCCAGATCGCCGAGGGCCAGGCGCGGGACTGGCCGTTGTTGACCCAGGTGCGCTTGAGGTTGCCGGTGGATTTTGCCTCGATCTCGTGCGCGAGGTCGGTGGTCGAGAAGGACCAGACCGCATCGAGGTTGTTGTGCGCGGCCATGTGCGGGGCAAGCTCGGCGTGGGACCCGGTGAGGATATTGGCCACCCCTGCAGGCACGTCGGAGGTTTCCAGCACCTGATAGAAATCCGTCGCCGCCAGCGGGAAGACCTCGGAGGCGACTGCGGTGACGCGGTTGCCCATGGCCAGTGCGGGGGCCAGCGGTTCGATCAGGCTCATCAGGGGGCGCGTGTCGTCGGTCAGGATGCCGATGTTACCGACGGGTTCGTTCATTGCCAGCGCCACACCACGGATTGGCACGCCTTTGGCCGCGCCGTCGTGTTTGTCGGCCCAGGCGGCCCAGGTGAACAGCCACTGGATTGCGTCCTCGACTTCCGCCGTGCCGGTCTTGCCGTTGGTCATCGTGTCGATGCGGCGGGTGAACTCTTCGGCGCGGGCGGAGAGGTTTTCGCCCATGTAGTAGAGGATCTGCGCGCGCAGGTGGCCGGTGGATTTTGACCAGCCTTTGGCGGCGGCGTTGGCCTCGACCGCGTTGCGCACGTCCTTGCGGTTGGCCAGCGAGGCATGGCCGAGCAGCTTGCCGGACTTGTTGAAAACCGGTTTGGAATAGCCGCCATCGGGCCGCGCCTGCTTGCCGCCGATGTAGAGTTTCGCCGTCCGGTCGAGCGGGTCGGCGGGGGTGCCGTCTTCGCTGGTGAACGCCACTGGCGCCTTGATCTTCTCGGACTTGCCGCGCGGCTTGGTGTAGCCCAGCAGGCCTTCCCAGCCGCCTTCGCGCCCGAAGCCGCTTTCGCGGACGCCACCAAAGCCTGCGGCCGCGTCCATCAGGTTGGTGGAGTTCACCCAGACGATGCCGCTGACAAGTTTGGGCGCGATGTCGAGGGCGAGGTTGATGTTCTCGGTCCACACGCTCGCCGCCAGCCCGTAACGGGTGTTGTTGGCGATCTCGACCGCCTCGGCCGGGGTGCGGAAGGTGCAAGAGACCAGCACCGGCCCGAAGATTTCTTCCTGCATGAGCGTGTCGGCGGGGGCGAGGCCCGTGATCAAAGTGGGCGGGTAGAAACAGCCCTCGGGCTGGCCGCACTGGTAGGTCTCACCGGCGGTGTTCGCCTCAACCATCTGGGTGATCTGCGCCAGTTGGATCGGGTCGACGATGGCGCCGATGTCGATGCTCTTGTCCAGCGGATCGCCGATGCGCAGACCGTCCATGCGGGCCTTCAGCTTGGTGTAGAACCGCTCGGCGATGCCTTCCTGCACCAGCAGGCGCGAGCCCGCACAGCAGACCTGACCCTGATTGAACCAGATCGCATCAACGAGGCCTTCAACGGCGGAATCGATGTCGGCGTCGTCGAACACGATATAGGGGGACTTGCCGCCCAGTTCGAGCGACAGCGCCTTGCCCGAGCCTGCGGTCTGTTCGCGGATGATCCGGCCCACGGCGGTGGAGCCGGTGAAGGCGATCTTGTCGACGTCGGAGTTCACCAGCGCGGCGCCGGTCTCTCCATCGCCGGTGACGATGTTGACGACACCGGGGGGCACGCCCGCGGCGGTGCAGATCTCGCAGAAGACCATGGCCGAAAGCGAGGTGTATTCGGCAGGTTTCAGCACCACCGTGTTGCCCATGGCCAGCGCGGGCGCGATTTTCCACGCCAGCATCAGCAGCGGGAAGTTCCACGGGATGATCTGGCCGCAGACGCCCAGCGGTTCGGCGTTTGGCATCTCATCTTCCATCAGCTGGGCAAAGCCTGCGTGGTGGTAGAAGTGGCGGATTGCCAGCGGCACGTCGATGTCGCGGCTTTCGCGGATCGGCTTGCCGTTGTCGAGGGATTCCATGACCGCCAGCAGGCGCGCGTTCTTCTGCATCAGGCGGGCAATGGCATAGAGCACCCGGGCGCGGGCGGCGCCGTCTTTTGCCCATTTCGGCTGGGCTTTGCGCGCGGCGGCGACGGCCTTGTCGACCTCTTTCGCGGTGCCTTTGGTGACACCGGCCAGCTTTTCGCCGGTGGCAGGGTTATTGGAGGCGAAGTCATCGCGCAGCGGGCCCCACTGGCCGTTGATATAGTGGCCCGCGAGGCCGCCACGATCCTTCAGCCAGTCAAGCGCTTCTTGCGCGCTTTCGGGGGCGGGGCCATAATCCATGGTGTCAAAAATCTCTTTTACTGTCATAGCATTGCTGCCCGTTTACCAAGGGCGGCTCCCGGCCGCGGGTGGGGGTGAAGCCCCCGCCCGAGGGGGCGGTCGGGGGCAGCCCGGCCTGCGGCCGGGCGGAAGGGATGGTCAGGCGCGCCGGTCATCCGATCGCGTGGCGCCAGCCGGCCGAATAGCCGCCGGTGACGTGGTGTTCGAGTTGCCGTTCGATGTCGCCCAGAAGCGAGCTTGCGCCGAAGCGGAACAGGTCGGGCTGAAGCCAGCGGTCGCCCAATTCGTCCTTGATCATCGCCAGATAGACCAGCGCGTCCTTGGCCTTGCTGATGCCACCGGCGGGCTTGTAGCCCACCCGCAGGCCGGTGCGTTGGTGATAGTCGCGGATTGCGCGGATCATGGTCAGGGTCACCGGCAGCGTGGCGTTAACGCCTTCTTTACCGGTTGAGGTTTTGATGAAGTCGGCGCCGGCCATCATGCAGACAAGGCTGGCGCGGGCGACATTCCTGAGCGAGCCGAGCTCTCCGGTGGCGAGGATGGCTTTCACATGGGCGGTGCCGCAGGCGGCGCGCATCTCGGCCATCTCGTCGTAAAGGGCCTGCCAGTTGCCTTGCAGGACGTGGCGACGGGTGATGACGATGTCGATCTCCTCGGCCCCGGCGGCAACGCTTTCGCCGATCTCGGCGATGCGCAGGTGGAACGGCGACAGGCCCGCGGGAAAGCCGGTGGAGACCGCAGCGACGGGGATGCCCGATCCGCGCAGGGCGTCGACGGCGGTGGGCACCATGTCGTGATAGACGCAGACGGCGCCGGTGGTCAGCCCCTCCATATCGAGGGCGGCCAGAAGATCGGGGCGCACGGGCTGGCGGGCCTTGGTGCACAGGCGGCGCACGCGGCCTTCGGTGTCGTCCCCGGCGAGGGTCGTGAGGTCCATCAGGCTGATCGCTTTCAGCAGCCATGCGGCCTGATAGTCCTTCTTGATCGAGCGGCGGCCCGGTAGGGTGGCCGCGCGGCGTTCGATGGCGGAGGTGTTGGCCTGCACCGCCTTGACCCAGGACAGGTCGAGCGGGAGGCCGTCGTTGCGCTGTTCCTGCACCTGCGGCAGGTGGGTTTCGGTCTTGTCTTTGGTCTGCATGTTCTGCGTCCGGGTTGTGAACATCGAACCTGACACGCGGGGCCGGTCTGCGCAAGCTATGCGACAGATGACGGTGGGTGAAAACGGCCCCGGCGTCAGGGGCGCGGCTGGATCAGGTGGCGTTGCCGCAACCGGCGGTAGCGCTGCGGGGTTTCGCCGTGATGGGCCAGAAACAGCTTGTGGAAGTGTGACAGGTTCGGCAGCCCGCAGGCGGCGGCGATCTCGGCCAGCGGGTCGGAGGTGCCCGTGAGCAGGCGGGCCGCGTGGTCCATGCGCAGCCCGTTGACATAGTCCGAGGGTGTGATGCCCATGTGCCGCCGCATGGTGCGCGACACATGGGGGTGCGCGCGGCCGCAGGCGGCGACGAACCCGGCGGCCCCGTGGCGGAACACCTCGGGCGCGCGGGCGGCGGCGCAGGCGGCGACAAGCCAGTCGGGCGCGTCCTGTGTCATTCCGTCCGGCCTGCGGTCAAGCGCCGTAAGCAGCGGCAGCAGGAAGGCTTCGAGGTAAAGCTTGCGGCGCGGCGCGCGTTCCAGCCGCAAGGCCGCCTGATTGAGGGCGGCAAGCTGGTGCATGTCACGGTGGGTGACGTGGGGCTGGTCACAGCCGGTCCAGAAGGCGATGCCCCCCAGTTCGTCGTGGCGCTTGCCGATGGCGCGGATCACGCCGGGCCGGATCATCAGCGAAACAACGATGGGGGTCGTGCCCCGCCCTTGCAACCCGTGCAACTGGTGCGGGGAGAGGAACAGCAGATCGCCTTCGGTGAGGTCCTGTTTGCCCGTGGGCGTATGCAGCCGCACGCTGCCGTTCTGCACCCAGAGCAGTTCGTGAAAATCCTGCCCGTGCAGCGCTGGCGGGCGGCGGGTGTCGAGTTCGCCCCGGGAAAGGAGGAACGCCTCATCCGGGGCGAAGGTGTCGGCGGCGGTTAGGGTGACGGCGGGTGTGGTCAGCATGACGTCAAATTACCACAGGATTGCGGCGAATGCACCGTCGCAGTTCGCCACGGCCCTGCGCGTCGGGCGCGTGACAAAGGCGGGCGCGCGCGCTAGGGAACGGGCGACGCAAACGCAAAAGGTGCCCCATGTCCTTCGACCGCTCCATCAAGATTGCTCCGTCCATCCTGTCGGCGGATTTCGCCAACCTCGGCGCCGAGATCCGCGCGGTCGAGGCGCAGGGCGCGGACTGGATCCACGTTGACCCGATGGACGGGCATTTCGTGCCAAACCTGACGATCGGGCCCAATGTCGTGGCGGCGATCCGCCCCCATGTGAAGACCTTCATGGACGTGCATCTGATGATCTCGCCCACCGATCCCTATATCGGCGATTTTGCCAAGGCGGGCAGCGACATGATCACGGTTCACGCCGAGGCCGGGCCGCATCTGCACCGCTCGCTCCAGTCGGTGCGCGGGGCCGGGGCCAAGGCGGGGGTGGCGCTGAACATGACGACGCCGCTGGATCACGTGGCCGACATTCTGGACGACATCGACATGATCCTGATCATGACGATCAATCCGGGCTTCGGCGGGCAGAAGTTCACCTCGGCGATGGTCGACAAGGTGGCGCGGTGCCGGGCCTTGGTGGGGGATCGGCCGATCCACATTCAGGTGGACGGCGGGATTGATCCCACGACAGCGCCGCTGGTGGCCAAGGCGGGGGCCGACGTGCTGGTCGCGGGCTCTGCGGTGTTCCGGGGCGGGTCGGTGGACGCGCCCGAGGTCTACGGCGAGAACATCCGCGCCATTCGCGACGCGGCCGAAGGGGCGCTTTAATTCGGTACGGGGCGGCCGCTTTTGCCATGCCCGGCGGCACGCCGGGCAACGCCGTCCCGCCCCCCTCGGGGTGGCGTTACCGCCACCCCGGCGGGCCGGCGTTGCCCTTGATGAGGGGCTAAAAACCTAAGGGTTCATGCCCTTTTTCGTCAGGAACGACGGCAGCTTTTTCGCATCGGTCGCAGTTTTCGCGGCGGTCTCAGGGGCGGTCGCACCCGACTCATTCTCCCCCGACATCGCTTTGATCCCCGCAACGCCGCTTTCCCCCAAGGGCACGGTGGCGAAGGGGCCGCCCAAGCACATTTGCGCAGGGTCCGACGGGTCCGCGGGGGGCGCTTCGGCCAGCAGCTTGTCAGCCCAGTCCTCGGCGTTGTCCTTGGGTTTGTAGCCCAGAAATCCGGCCTTCGTATTGTTCACCGGCGCGCGGTCGTTGTTGGAAATGCCGTAGATCACCGCAAAGCCCGTGGTCGTCGCCGTGACCGCGCGCTCCACCAGATGGCGCAGGTCGTCGAATGACAGCCATGTGCGCAGTGCGCGGACGTTCTGCGGCTCTTTCGTGCAGGAGAAAATCCGCAAATGCACGGATTCCATGCCGCGCTTCGCCCAGTAAAGCTTGCCCAGATCCTCGGTGAAACATTTGGCGAGCCCGTAGAAGGTGTCGGGGGCGTGCTCGGCGTCCACGTCGATGCCTTCGGCGTTCTCACGCATTCCGACCGCATGGACCGAAGAGGCATAGATCACCCGTTTGACGCCCTGCCGGTGGCCCGCTTCCCAGACGTTGTAGGAGGACAGGTAGTTCGGCCCCAAGAGCACCTCGAAGGGGCGCTCATCGGCGATGGAGGCGAAATGCACCGCCATGTCCGCGCCCTCCATCAGGGGCAAAACCTCATCGAAATTGGCGCAATCGGCCTGCACGAAACGCTCGTTCTCGAGCAGGTCGGCGGGGGCGTCGGCGATGTCCACCGAGACAAGTTCATCGGCGAGCGCGGCGAGGGTTGCGCGAATCTCCATCCCGAGGTTGCCGCAGGCTCCGGTGAGGACGATTTTCTTGTGCAGTTTCGACATGGGACGGCCTTTCGTAATCTGGCGCTACGCTGGTGCGATGCGGTGGGAACGTCAAGGGGCGCAGGGGGTATGGGCGGCATTCTGCAACGGGGCGGCGCGGCCCCCGGGCGGGGGCTTGTTAACGCCTTGGTAAGTCCTCTGTCCTAGAAGTGGGGGCAACGCAAACCAGCCCCGAGGTCGCCATGCCCCGTATCCTGCCCGCCCTTGCCCTTGTCGGGGCCGTCTTTTCCGCCCCCGCCCTTGCCGGGGGGCTTGAGCCGGTGGCGCTTGCGCCGCTGACCCATCCGGACGCGCAATTGCAGGTGATCGGCCCTGACGGGGGCGAGACTGTCTATGCCCAGGCCGATCTGGAACGACTGCCGACCTACAGCCTGACCACCGCCACGCCTTGGCGCGAGGTGCCCGCCACCTTTGAGGGTGTCCGCCTGCGCGATGTGCTGGCCGCCAACGGGTTGGAGGGGCAGAGCATCGCGGTCACTGCCGAGAACGATTATACCACCGTGCTGAGCGCCGAGTTGATCGAGACGGTGGATATTCTGGTGGCGACCCGGGTGGACGGGCGCGCCCATACGCGGCGCGCGCGCGGCCCGATCCAGTTCGTCATCGATCAAGAGGTGTTCGAGACATCTGACCTGACCGATGAGGCGAACTTCGTCTGGATGGTGGCCCGCATCGAGCCCGAAGGCTAGGGCCGGGTCTTGTCCTGGTGTTCCACCCCGGCGACGCGGGGCCGGCTTGAGCGGTTTCTCGATGTCATCGCCTCGCGCAGGGGGATGGCCTCGGTGTTGGGCGTGCTGCTGATAACATACGCCGGTGCCGCGATGTATGGGCATTCGATGGTCGAAAAGCTGGAACAGACCCATGCAGTGTTCCGCGACGCGCAGTTGCGCAACGGCTATGTCGCCATGAGCGACGTGCAGCGGCTGGTGACCATCGCCCAAAGTGCCCGCAATCGGGGTGAGATGACCGAGGCGGACCAACAGGACTTCATCGGCGCGGCGGATATCATCTTTGTCCGGGTGGATCACTTCAGCGGCCTTGTGCAAGAGGGCAGCAACCAGACGCTGGGCGCGCTTTCTGTCGCGGCGCTGCGCGAGGTGCTGGATATTGCCGACAGGGCGACGGCTGACGGGTTTGCGGACCTGCCGGGCCTCGCCTCGGACCTGCTGGTCGCCGCCGAAGACACCCGCAGCAAGCTGGTGCTGTTTCTGGACGAGATGCGCCGCCAGTCCGACGACGTTTTGGCGATGCAGTCAACCGCGCTGCGCCAGCAGCAGCGCAATGTGCTGATCACGCTGGCCGGGCTCACGCTTCTGAGCTGGCTCACGCTGATGCTGCTCCGGCGTGAGGTTCTGGGCCGTCAGGCGCGCGACGTGGCCGAGCGTAAGGTGGCCTTTCTGGCCTACAACGACGCGCTGACCGGCCTGCCCAACCGGACGCAATACAAGGAACGGCTTGAGCGGTCGCTGGCGGAGGGACAGGACGTCGCGCTGCTGCTGGCCGATCTGGATGAGTTCAAGAGCATCAACGACACGTTCGGCCATGGCACCGGCGATGCGGTGCTGCGGTTCGTGGCGCAGAAACTGGCGGCCTTTGCCCGGCGTCACTCCGGCTTTGCGGCGCGGTTGGGTGGCGATGAGTTTGCCCTTGTGGTGCCGACGACCGATCTGGCCGGGTTGATTCACTTGTGTGAGGGGATCCTGCGCTCAACCGCGAAACCCGTGGACATTGACGGTGAGGCGGTCGGCGTGGGGATCAGCATCGGGCTGGCCACGACCGAGCTTGCGCGCGACACGGACGGCGCGACGATAGATCTGCTCAGCCGGATCGCCGATTTCGCCCTGTATGAAGCCAAGTCCGCCGGGCGCAACCGCTTCGCCGTCTATGACAGCGCGCTTGAGGTCCGCTTCCTTGAGCGGCGCGCCATGGTTGAGGATCTGCCCAACGCGGTGAGCAATCGCGAGCTGAGCGTTTATCTGCAGCCCAAGGTCGATCTTGCGACCGCCACCCCCACCGGGTTCGAGGCGCTGGTCCGCTGGCAGCGCGCCGGGCGGCTGACCCCGCCGGACGAGTTCGTGCAGGTGGCCGAAGAGACCGGGATGATCCAGCGCATCGACCGCTACGTTCTGGACGAGGCGACCCGCGCCGTGGCGCAATGGAACATGCTGCACGAGACCGCCTATGCGGTGAGCGTCAACCTCTCGGGGTTGCATTTCACCTCCAGCCGGCTGGTCGATTGGGTGCGCGAGGCGCTTGAGGTCTCGGGCCTGCGGGCTGACCTCCTCACGCTTGAGATCACCGAGACCGTGCAGCTGCGCGACTGGAAGCTGACCGGACAGATCCTTGCGCAGTTGCGCGCGCTGGGCGTGCGGATCTCGATCGACGATTTCGGCACGGGCTATTCCTCGCTCGCCTACCTGCGCGCGATCATGGCCGACGAGTTGAAGATCGACCGCTCTCTGGTGACGCAGATCGACGCGCCGGGACAGGCGCGGATGCTCTTTGCCTCGGTGCTGGATATCGCCCGGACGATGGAGCTCGACGTGGTGGTCGAAGGGGTCGAGACCGCCGATCAGGTCGCGGTTCTGACGTCTTTCGGGGTGAAAACGGTGCAGGGCTTCTACTTCGGCCGCCCCGCGCCGATGGCGCAGGCCCTGCGGCAAGCGATGGAGACGCCCGCGACGGGCGATACCGCGCCGCGCATCGCGTCCTAGCGGGTGTTGGCGGTGATCCGAACGGGTTGGCCCGATCCCAGCACCCGCACCTCGAGCCAGTGGAACGCCAGCGCGATGATCCCGGCCACAAGGATGTAGAACACCGCCAGCAGGATCAGCGGCTCATATACGATGAACGTGTCCGAGCGCACCCGCGAAGAGACCGCGTAGATGTCGACCACGGTGATCGTGGCCACCAGCGGCGTCGCCTTGAGTTGCAGCACGGTTTCGCCCCCCAGCGTGGGCAGCACGTTGCGGATCGCCTGCGGCAGCCAGATCCGGCGGAACAGGGTCAGGCGCGGCATCCCGTAGGCTTTCGCCGCCTCAAGCTGGCCCTTGGCGACCCCCTTGAACGCGCCGCGCATAACCTCACCCTCATAGCCCGCATAGGACAGGGTGAGCGCGAGCAGCGCATAGGGCCAGGCCTGCCGCAGATAGGGCCAGAGCTCGGACGAGCGGATCCACGGGAACTGCGGAAAGAGCGAGCCCAGTCCGTAGTAGAGCAGCCAGAGTTGCAGCAGAAGCGGGGTGCCGCGGATGACGGTGCAGAAGGCCCGCGCGGGGGCGGCCAGATACCACGGCCCGACCGCCTGCGCCAAGCCCAGCGGCACCGCAAGCAGGAAGCCCAGCACAAGTGAGGCCACCATCAGCCAAAGGGTGGTCCAGATCCCTTGCAGCGCCAGCGGCAGGTATTCGGGAATCCAGTCCCACCGCAGGGACAGGGCGCACCACAGCGCGACCCCTGCGAACACGAGCATCATCACGATGCGATGGGGTTGGAACAGGGCTTTCAGGTCGATCACATCCGCCCCCCCTTGAGCGAGGGTTGGCCGCGCCGGGCCCATGTTTCAATCCAGCCGAAAATGCGGCCCGAGAGCAGCGTCACCATCAGATAAAGCGCCCCGGCAGCGAGGAAGAAGGTGAAATAGGAGCGCGTGCTGCTGGCGGCTTGCCGGGTTTCCAGCGTCAATTCGTTGAACCCCACCACGGCCAGAAGCGCGGTGTCCTTGGTGGCGATCAGCCACAGGTTTGCCAGACCGGGCACGGCAAAGCTCATCATCGCGGGGATGGTCACCCGCCGCATGGTCATCACCGCAGGCATGCCATAAGCCTTCGCGGCTTCGATCTGGCCCGGCGGCACGGCCTGAATGGCACCGCGCAGGATCTCGGTCGCATAGGCGCCCTGCACGATGCCCAGCACCCAGATGCCCGCGCCAACGCCGCTGATCTCGACCCGGCCACCGCCCATGGCGCTAGACGCCTTGTTGATCAGGTCGGTGCCCACGTAATAAAGGATCAGGATCAGCACCAGTTCAGGCACCGCGCGGATCACCGTCGTATAGATGGCGAGAAGGTCGCGCGTGACCTTCCCGCCGTAGAGTTTGCCATAGGCCCCGAACAGCCCGATCACCAGCCCAAGGGCATAGGCCCCCAGCGCGATCTGCAACGAATGGGCGAGGCCGCGCAAAAGGTTGCGGCCCCATCCGGGCGGCGAGAGCGACAAAAGCTCGGCGCTCTTCGCCAATCCCAATGCTTCGAGAAGTTCGGTCACCTGCGGCGGGCTCAGTAGATGCTGGCGTCGAAATACTTCGACGTGATCTCCTCATGGGTGCCGTCTTCGAGGATGGCGGCAATGCCCCGGTTCAGCGCCTCGCGCAGTTCGTCGTCGCCCTTGCGCACACCCGCGCCGACGCCGCGGCCCAGAATGGTCGGATCATCAGCCACCGCGCCCTTGATCTCGCAGCAGGCACCGGCGTCCGAGTTCACGAATTCGGCCATGGCGATGCTGTCGGCCTGCGTGGCGTCGATGCGTCCGGCGAAGAGGTCCTGATTGGCTTCGTCCTGCGTCTGATAGACGCGCAGCTCGGTGTCGGGGAAATATTCCTGCGCATAGGCCTGATGGATGGTCGAGGCCTGAATCCCGAGGATCTTGCCCGCGAGGGACTCGGGCGTGGCTTCGATGTCCATGGACTTGTCCGCGACGATGACCGCGGGCGTGTTGTAATAGGCGTCGCTGAAGTCGATGGTTTGCAGACGTTCTTCGGTGATCGACATGGAGTTCATGATCGCGTCGATCTGCTGACCGGTGAGCGACGGGATGATGCCGTCCCATGCGACGGGCGTGATCACGCAGTCCAGCTCGGCCGCATCGCACACGGCGTTGATGATGTCGATTTCCCAACCCGACCAGTTGCCCGAGCTGTCGAGCTCGGAAAAGGGCGGATAAGGTTCTGCGGCAATGCCGATCTTGACCTCTTCGGCGCTGGCGGCACCGGCGGACAGGATGGCGGCTGCAATGCCGGATAGCATCAGTTTCTTGATCGTCATGTGGTCTCTCCCTTTGGTTTCGGTTTCTTCTTCGGTGGTTATGCGACGGATTTGAGGAACTGCTGCAGGCGTGGCGACTGCGTGTTGCCGAACACCTCGGACGGTGGGCCCTGTTCCTCGATCCGGCCCTGATGCAGGTAGATCACGTGGTCGGCGACTTCGCGCGCGAACTTCATTTCGTGGGTGACAAGCAGCATGGTGCGCCCCTCGGCGGCCAGATCGCGGATCACGGTCAGAACCTCGCCCACAAGCTCGGGGTCGAGCGCCGAGGTCGGCTCATCGAAGAGCATTGCGGCGGGGTCCACGGCAAGGGCGCGGGCGATGGCGGCGCGTTGTTGCTGGCCGCCCGACAGATAGGCCGGATAGGTGTCGGCGCGATCACCCAGACCCACCCGTTTGAGCAGTTCGTGCGCCTGTTCGCGGGCCTGCGCGCGCGGCACCTTGAGCACATGCACCGGCACCTCGGTCACGTTGTCCAGAAGCGTGCGGTGTGTCCAGAGGTTGAATTGTTGGAACACCATGGCCAGCCGCGTGCGGATGCGTTCGATCTGGCGCCGGTCCGCGGGGCTGCCATCGGGGCGCATGCGGACCTGTTCGCCGCCGATGGCGATCTTGCCCGCGCTGGGCGTTTCGAGAAAATTGATGCAGCGCAGCATGGTGGATTTGCCGGACCCGGAACCACCGATGATGGCGACCACATCGCCCTTGCGCGCAGTCAGCGAGACGCCCTTGAGGACTTCGAGCGGGCCAAAGGACTTGTGCAAATCCTCGACTTCGATCGCCACCTCGCCCGGGGCCGGGGGCTGGGCCGGCGGAACTGCTTGTGCTGTTTCCATGATCCGTGTTCTTCCGATTTCGGCTTGCAGTAAGCAATGGCGCGCGTAATTATGCAACCGTATAATTTCTTCTTTTGCCACTTGGGGGTGCCGCGCGACGTGCTGGACCAAAGCCGGAAATTCAAACGCGAGTCCGCGCAATCCCGGCGCGAGGCGCTGGTGCAGGGCACGCTTGAGTTGATCGCCGAGCTGGGCATCAGCGGCGCCACCGTGCGCGAGATCGCGGCACGGGCGGGGGTGACGCAGGGCCTGATCCGGCACTACTTTTCCTCCAAGGACGAGCTGATTCAGGCGGCCTACGAACATCACATGAACCGGCTGACCGACCAGACGGCGGCGTTTGCGGGGGACGGCAGCGCGGTGTCGCGGCTGCGCAATTTTGTCGAAGCCTCGTTGCGGCCGCCAATCGTGGACCCGGGCGCGGTCGCGCTCTGGGCCGGGTTCCTCAACAAGGTGCAGCACGATCCCAAGATGCAGCATGTGCACCGACGGACCTATGCCTATTTCCGCGATCATCTGGAAACGCTGATCGTCGCGGCCCTGCACGAGGTCGGCCAGCCCGTCGATGACGGCGAAGGGCAGAGGCTGGCCATTGCCTGTAACGCGCTGATCGACGGGCTTTGGCTGGAGGGCGGCGCACTGCCCGATGCCTTTGGCGAGGGGCAGCTTGCACAGATCGGCCTGACCTCGGTCAGCGCCATTATCGGACTGGAATTGACCAATAAAGGAGAGCAGCCATGCGGATGACGGATGTAACCGGGCATCTTGCCGGTCTGGGCGGGGACAAGTGGCAGGTGCACCTCAAGGCGCGCGAGCTGATCGAGGCGGGTGCGGACATTCTTGAGATGACCATCGGTGAGCCGGACGTGCCCACCCCGGACGCGCTGGTCGAAGCCGCCGTGGCGTCGATGCGTGCGGGGCGCACGGGCTATTCCAACGGGCGCGGAGAAGCGGGCCTGCTCGACGCGCTTGCCGCGCGCTATACGGCGTCGCGCGGGCGGCCCTTCGGCCCGGAGAATTTCCTGTGCTTTCCCGGCACCCAGACGGCGCTTTTCGCGGTGATGGCCGGTGTGGCGCAGGCGGGCGACGAAGTTCTGGTGGGCGATCCGATGTATGCCACCTATGAGGGGGTCGTGCGGGCCACGGGCGCCGACATGGTGCCGGTTCCGCTGCGGGCCGAGCACGGGTTCCGCATGCAGGCCGAGGACATCGCCGCCCGCGTCACGCCACGCAGCCGGGCGATCCTGCTCACCACGCCACACAACCCCACCGGCGCCATGCTCACGCCCGAGGATGTGGCCGCGATCGGCCGGGTGGCCAAGGCCCATGATCTCTGGATCATTTCCGATGAAGTCTATGAAGAACTGGTGTTCGAGGGCGGGGTCTTTACCTCACCGCTGGCCGATCCGGAACTGGCGGATCGGGTGATCGCGGTCTCCTCGATCTCGAAATCCCACGCGGCGCCGGGGTTCCGCAGCGGCTGGTGCGCGGGGCCTGCGGCCTTCTGCGCGGCGCTTCTGCCCTATTCCGAGACGATGCTGTTCGGCAACCAGCCCTTCATCGCCGACATGACCGAACAGGCCGTGCGCGACGGCTCCGACGTGGCCCCCGGCATGGCGGCGCGGTTCGCGGCGCGGGCGGCGCTGCTGGCGGAGCGTCTGGACGCGGAAACGGACCTGACCGTGCACCGGCCCGAAGCGGGCATGTTCGCAATGATCAACGTGGCCGCGACCGGGCTCGACGGAGACGCCTACGCCTGGGACCTGTTGCAGGCCGGGGTCGCGGTGATGCCGGGATCGGCCTTCGGCGCGGCGCTCAAGGATTGGGTGCGGGTGGCGCTGACCGTCGACGACGCCGCCTTCGCCACCGCCGTGTCGCGGATCGTGACCCATGCCAATGCCAAGACGCGCGTCGTCGCATAAGCCAACTTCAGGAAAGACAGCCCATGACCGAGCCAAGCTATGAGTTCACCCGCGCCATCACGCGCCGCCCCGCCGCGACGATTGCCGAAGGGTTGCGCGCCGAGGACACCGGCAATCCGAACCTCGACACCATGCTGGCCGCCCATAAGGCCTATGTCGCGGCGTTGAAAAGCACCGGGGCCGAGGTCATCGAACTGGCCCCGCTGCCCGCCTTTCCCGACGCGCAATTCGTTGAGGATACGGCGCTGTGCCTGCCGAAAGGCGCGATCCTGATGCGCCCCGGCGCGCCGTCGCGCATGGGCGAGGTGGCGGAAATGGCGCCGACCCTGCGGGCCTGCTACGACACGGTGCACGAGATCACCGGACCGGGCCATATCGAGGGGGGCGACATCCTTGTGACGGGGCGCGAGATCCTCGTGGGCCGCTCGGACCGCACCGACGGGGCGGGCGTGGAAGAGCTGGAAAAGATCACCTCGGACTGGGGCTACACCCTGCGTGAGGTGTTCACGCCCGAGGGGGTCTTGCACTTCAAGACCGATTGCTCGCTGATGGACGCCGAGACCATTCTGGCGACGCGGCGGCTGGATGCGTCGGGCTGTTTTGAGGGTTACCGCGTGCTGCACGTGCCCGAGGGGGAAGAGGCGGCGGCCAATGCGATCCGCTTCAACGGGCTGGTGCTGATGGCGGCGGGCTTTCCGCGCACCGCCGAGCTTCTGGACCGGGAGGGGTTCGAGGTGGTCGAGATCGACAACACCGATTGCGCGAAACTCGATGGCGGCATGTCCTGCCTGTCACTGCGGTTCTGACGCCCGCCGCCGCCGCGCCTAGCGAGCCACGCGTGAGCGCATTTGCGCGCGAAAGCGTGAGGGGGGCAGCAGGGCGTTCTTGGCGAACTCGCGGCTGAAATGGTGCGGGTCGGGATAGCCGCAAAGCTCTCCGATCCGCGTCACGGGCAGGGCGGTTTCGGTCAGCATCCGTTTGGCGGCGTTGATCCGCTGTTCGCGCAGCCATGTGGCCGGCGGCAGATCGAAGGCCTCACGAAAGACCGCATGAAATCGCGACAGGCTGAGCCCCGCTTGCGCGGCCATCGTTTGCGTGTCCCAGGGCTCGGCCAGATTTTCCGAGATGGCAATGGCGAGGTGATGCAAGGTGCTTTGGCTGGCCCGCTGGCTGGGGCTGTTTTCAAACCGGGCGATGACCTGCGCGACAAGGGCGCTGAGCTGGCTGTGCCGCCCGGGATGGCTTGACGAGACGCCGCGCAGAACCGCCTTGAAGGTGTCGATGGTATCCGGCCCGACCGCGGCGTGAAGCTGACCCCGTCGCGCCAGCTTGTCGTAAAGCTGGCCCAAGGCGTGACCGGCGAACGAAAACCAGAGATATGTCCACGCGTCGCTGTCAGGGGCGCAGGCGTGGCGATACTCGGCCGAGGTGTTCACCCACGACAGCGTGAGCGGTCCGGGCCGGTTGACCTGATCGCCCACCGTGACCTCTCCAACGCCATCGAGCGTGAGGATGACAGTGTGTTCCTTGAAGCGCGCCGTGACCGCCGGATCTTGCGGCGTGAACCGGCTTTGCCCGGCGGCGAGCACACCGTAGGGAAAGGGCATATCCCGCGACAGGGGGGAGTTGTAGGCAATCGTGTTGGGCATGGGGGATCGGCGCACCGGTGATTTTGTCCGATAGGAATATACAAATTGAGGGATTTGTCCATTCCATCCCCGCCGCGGGCTTTCTAGGAAGGGGCGACCTGCCACAGAATTTGGACCTGCCATGACCCGCCCCGATTTCGACCCTTTGTCCGCGCGTTTCGCCCAAGACCCCCACGCGGTCTATGCCGAGCTGCGCGCGCTGGACGCGCCCTATTATTACGAAGACGTTGACACCTGGATGTTGACCAAGGCGGCCGAGGTCGAAGCGGTCGCGCTGAACAAGACCATGGTGCGCAACCGCGACCACCTGTTGTCCGAGGCAGAGCGCAAGGCCGAGCAGCGCAAGTTGAACTGGCACGACATGCCCCATCATGAGCGCTTCGTGCAGACCAACCTGCTGGAAAGCGAGGGCGAGACCCACGCCCGGTTGCGCAAGCTGGTGTTCCGCGAATTCACCGCCGCGATGATCGCGCGGCAACGGGACACGATTCAGGCCTTTGTCGATCACCTGCTCGACGGCTTGGCGGACCGCGACACTTTTGATTTCGTGGAGGATTTCGCGGCCCACGTGCCCGGCCACATCATCGGCCGCGTGATCGGCGTGCCCGACGTCGATTGCCCGCAACTGCGCGTCTGGTCCGAGCAGGTCGTGCGGTTCTTCGATGTCGGCCGGGGCGAGGCGGACAAGCAGCTTGCCGAACAGGCGACGAAGGAATTCTATGAATACCTGCTGACGCTGGTGGCCGCCCGCCGCAAGGCCCCGCGAGAGGATCTGATGTCGCGCATGGTCGAGCACTGCGACGCCGGACGCATGTCCGAGGATGAGCTGGTCGCCACAACGATGCTGATCCTGATGGCGGGCCATGGCTCGACCATCGACGTGCTGGGCTCGGGCATGCATGCGTTGCTGCGCTTCCCCGACCAGCACCAGAAGCTGCGCGACGATCCGACGCTGATCAATCTGGCGGTGCAGGAGATGTTCCGCTTCGAATCGCCCTTGCCCTATTTCCACCGCTTCGCCACCGAGGACACCGAGGTGGCCGGGCGCATGTTCGAGGCCGGCACACGGTTCGGGTTGCTCTATGGTGCGGCGAACCGCGATCCTGCGCGCTTCGAGAAGGCCGACCAGTTCGACGTCACCCGCAGCCCGAACCGGCATCTGGCCTTCGGTGGCGGCACCCATTTCTGTCTGGGCAACCATCTGGCGCGCCTCGACATGGATGTGATTTTCACCACGTTGAACCAACGCTTCCCCCGCATCGAGCTGGTGCAGGAGCCGACCTACAAACCGGGGCTGTCCGTGCGCGGCCCGATCGCCCTTGAAATTGCCGTCCGGAGGCCCTGAGACATGACCAAGATCACCTTTATCGAAGCCGACGGCACCACCGTCGAAGCCAAGGCCGAGCCGGGCATGAGCGTCATGCAGGTCGCGGTGAACGCCGGCATCGCCGCCATTGCGGCAGAATGCGGCGGTGCCTGCGCCTGCGGCACCTGCCATTGCTACGTCGCCGACGAATGGGTTGATAAGTTGACCCCGCCCGAGGACGACGAGACCGACATGCTGGATTTCGTCATCGACCCCACCCCGAGCAGCCGCCTGAGCTGCCAGATCGCCGTGACGCCCGAGATGGATGGTCTGGTGATCAACGTCCCGTCGTCGCAAACCTGAGGCCCGCCATGAAACGGATTTACACCTACGGCCATGCGCTGGAAGAGCGGGCGCTGACCATTGCCGACATGCGCGCCAACAAGGCCGCCGGTCGCAAGATGACGCAAGTGACGGCGCAGACCGCCGCCGAGGCCGGGATCATCGCCGATCAGGGCATCGACATGATCATCACCGGCAGCGACTGGTATCCCGAGGTGCGCAAGGGCGCGCCGACCACGTTTATCACCGCCGCTCTGTTCGCCGGGCGCTACGTCACCAACGAAGAGATACTCGCCGGAGCCATCGAAGCGGCGATGCAGGGGGCCGATTGCGTGCTCACGCCGCGCAGCTTGGACGTGGTGGAAATGATCGCCAATCAGGGGATCGCGGTGCAGGGCCATGTGGGCATGGTGCCGTCCAAGTCGATCCAACTGGGCGGGATGCGCACCGTGGGCAAGACCGCCGATGAGGCGCTCGCGGTGTTGGACGATATGCGCCGGCTGGAAGATGCAGGCGCTTTCGGGTGCGAGGTGGAATGCGTGGCCGAGGACGCGCTGGCCGCGATCAGCCAGCACACATCGCTGATCACCAGCTCCATCGGGGCGGGCCCTGCGGGCGATGTGATCTTCCTGTTTCTTGAGGATATCTGCGGCGAGACCGAGAACCCGCCGCGCCACGCGCAATCCTGGGGTGACGGGGCGGCGATCCTGCGCCAGCTCGACCAGGAACGGCGCCGCGCCGTGCAGGGCTTCAAACAGGCCGTCGACAGCGGCGCCTATCCCGCCTCTGGTCACACGGTGTCGATGCGGTCTGACGAGAAGGACAAGCTGCTCGAAGCGCTGGACAAACGCGGCTGACGCGGCGGGATTGGCAGGGCGCTTCTGGACGGCTTTCATCACCCGACGGCACCGGGCCTTGGATTGGGCACCCGGGCTGACTAGGTGAAGCGTCAAGGAGCTGTCTTCATGAAAAAATTCTCACTTCTCGACCTGTCGCCCGTGCCCGAGGGCAAGACCGCAGCGGATGCGCTGGACAACACGGTGGCGCTGGCCCGTGCGGCAGAGGCCACCGGGTATCACCGGTTCTGGCTCGCCGAACATCACAACATGCCCGGCATCGCCAGTGCGGCGACGGCGGTGGTGATCGGCCATGTGGCACAGGCGACTCGGACGATGCGGATCGGGGCGGGCGGGATCATGCTGCCCAACCACGCGCCGCTGATCGTCGCGGAACAGTTCGGCACGCTGGCGACGCTTTATCCCGACCGGATCGACCTTGGGTTGGGCCGTGCGCCGGGGACCGACATGGCCACGGCCCGCGCGCTGCGCCGTCACATGGCCCCCGAGGACAGTTTTCCGCAGGACGTGCAGGAACTGATCGGCTATCTCGGGGACGCGCCCGAGGGGGCCGCGGTCCGTGCCATTCCGGGGGCCGGGACCCATGTGCCGGTCTGGATACTGGGGTCGAGCCTTTACGGCGCGCAGCTTGCGGCCTATCTCGGGTTGCCCTACGCCTTCGCGTCGCATTTCGCGCCGGATCTGCTGGGTGAGGCACTGTCGATTTACCGCTCGTCCTTCCAGCCGTCCGAGCATCTGGCACAGCCCTATGCCATGATGGCCGCCGGTGTCTGTGCCGCCGAAACGGATGCCGAAGCCGCGTATCTGCGCACGTCGCAAATGCTGGCCTTTGCCAACCTGCGCACGGGGAAGCCGGGCAAGCTGCCGCATCCGACCCGTGACCTTACCGCGCAAATCCCCGCGCCGGTTCAGGCCGCGATCCAGCACGCCCTGTCCTGTTCGGCCACCGGATCGGCCGAGACGATCAGGGGCCGGTTGGCGGAGCTGATCGAGACCTATCGGCCGGACGAGCTGATGGTCACAGGTATGATCCACGACAGCGCCGCGCGCATCCGCTCATTCAAGATCGCCGCCGACGTCCTGACGGACCTGCGCGACGGGTAGGTAAAGTGTCGGGGTGTGGAAGAGCTGGCTGGGATGGTAGGATTCTTTGTCATAATATCAATAACTTAGGGATATAAGGACATGAGTGCAACCATAGAAATTTCAAAACTGGTTTGATCTATCAGCGTGTGTCACAGGTTCACTATTGGGCATGCCATTGGAACTCACTGGCGATGGCATCAATAGGCGACACGGTGAAGGTGAGCAAACTATACCCACATGGTTCTCTCGGCGATCTGCTCGACCGCCGCTATCGGGGGAAAATCATCTGGCTAAATGAACTCCTGCCGAGAAGCTAGGCGCTGTAAGTCAATCTGTGGTGTCAGCCATGAGGTCATTTTTCGCAGATTAAATGGTGTGCAGTCTTAAATGAATACCCTCAGAGCAGGGACGTAATGATAGGGTTAAATCCGGGGATCGATGCAGCACGATCTAAGTATGACATACGGCATAGCCGCCCTCTATTGGAGGCATCGGCCAGCCCACGGGCATCTATCATCTTCGTCAAAGTAAAATTTATTTAATGATGAACCCTATGATGACTTTAGTTCAGGTGGTAGAACGCCATATTCATCTGCCATTCCCGCTAATCGCATATGCACTTCATTAAAAAACTGATCTTTGGGGGAAGATGCAGGGCGAACTATACCAACATGCCGGAATAATTGAGGATCACCGAATTGCGCAGTTGTCAGCATCGCCGGGGTGCTCCGAAGGGCAACTTGGGGCACAATCCCGACACCCAGCCCCGCGCTGACACATTCGACGATAGTTGCGACTGTATCGATTTCAGCAGTGTCCTGAGTGGTAATTCCGAGGCGCGACAGTTCGGTATCGATCATAATAGCGAGTGGCACGTTCGCATGAAACCGGATGAAGGGCATCGACTCGAGCAACTTACGGGCGGGCATGGCTGGCGTGCCAGGCGGGGCAATCACAACCAGTGGCTCTCGGATAAAGGGCGTCCACCTCAGAGACTTGGGAATTCCGACATGCTCGGCCACAACTGCGATATCCAACTTACCAGCCAAGACGTCACTAATCAACGTGTTGGACATGCCAACTCGCAGCCTTACCAGCAACTCAGGATAAGTATTGCGTAGTGATACAATAGCAGCCGGCAGCATCCCAATTGCGCTGGTTCGAACCGACCCAATCGTCAGGGTTCCGGTAGGATGTTTGCCCTCGATCGCGCTCTGCGTGTCCTGCAAGAGCCGCAGAATTTTTTTCGCAGAAGTTACCAGCTGCTGCCCTTGGAGGTTTAAAGTCGGTGGACGCTTGTCGCGGTTAAATAACGGAACACCCACTTCCGTTTCTAATGCCAGTATTTGTTGGCTGACAGCAGAGGGAGTGATGTGCACAACTTCTGCTGCACGGGCGAAAGTGCCATGCTCAGCAATAGCCACCAAAGTTTTAAGTTGCCGACTATCCATCCCTTACTCCAGAATAGCTTAACATGATGACGAATTATATTCGCTTTTATGAAACAAGTCTACACATTATCCATGGGGTGCGGCCATAGTGGCTGCCATGACATGAGAGGGGAGTGGTGTGATGTCCAATGTGCGAAAGATTCTCGTAAGCGGCCCCGACATCGCAACGAGCGCCGTGCATCTTGCTGAAGAGGCTGGCTATGAGCTCATCTATACGCCGGCTTACGCGGATGCCGCTACGTTGGTAGAGTTGGTGCGCAGGCATGATCCGGTTGGAATCGTTTCACGCGCTGGCACGCTGGGCGCATTGCCTATAGCGGCTGGGCGCTCACTGCAGGTTATCTCTAAGCACGGCGCAGGAGTAGACAACATTGACGTCCAGGCTGCGACGAGAAGCGGAGTGCAAGTAATTCGTGCAACAGGGTCCAATGCGGTATCTGTCGCTGAACACGCTGTAACGTTGGCCATGGTTGCTGTTAAGCGCCTGCGGTCGCTAGATATCACGCTCCGTCAGGGGAAGTGGGAAAAGATGGGCTTTGTCGGGCGCGAGCTCGCTGGTATGCGTGTCGGCCTTGTCGGTGCTGGTGCAATTGCGCAGTCGGCGGCGCAGCTATTCCGCGGTTTGGGGCTTTCAGTTGCTGCCTATGATCCCTTCGCTGATGCGTCCGTATTTAAGGCATCAAAAATGGACAAATTTGCTGATTTAGAGTCTATGTTGCAGAAGTCGGACATCATTAGTCTTCATTGCCCGTTGACGCCTGATACCAGAAATCTCTTGAACGATCGAACCATCGCAATGCTGCCGAGAGGGAGTTACATCATAAATACTGCACGTGGCGGACTTGTCGATGAATTGGCGCTCCTGAAAGCAATCGACGATGGTCAGATCGCAGGGGCGGGGCTGGATGTGTTCGAAACCGAACCACTTGAAAACGACCATCCATTATTCGCTGCTAGTGAACTGATCGTGACGCCCCATATCGGTGCCTCGACAGCTGAAGCCATGGAGCGCGTAGGCAAAGACGCTGTGCAAGGGATTATCGACCTCGTTGAAGAACGTGCGATTGCAGCGGATCGAATTGTGAACAAAATCGACCAACACGTTTAACAAAAGCGTCGAAAAAGGAATTTAGGCCATGACTATTGGAAACCGTATCCTGCTCGCCCAACACAGGGCCAGCCAGGACATGATTGAAGCGTTTAGAGCTTTGCCGGTCGCAAACGTTAGCGACTGCATGGCGCGTGTTTTTGCAGCTGGGCCAGAGCTCCGACCGATGCACAGAAGTGGCACCTTAGCGGGGTCGGCGCTGACCGTGCGAAGCAGGCCGGGGGATAACCTCTTCTTGCACAAAGCCATCGATATGGCAGAACC
Organism: Thalassorhabdomicrobium marinisediminis; assembly: GCF_003072065.1. GTDB lineage: Bacteria > Pseudomonadota > Alphaproteobacteria > Rhodobacterales > Rhodobacteraceae > Octadecabacter > Octadecabacter marinisediminis. Next base: position 23,282 of record NZ_QCYG01000002.1, on the reverse strand, counting down.
AGGAGACGTAATCGTCGTGGATGCTGGCGGAGATCTTACCAATTCATTGATGGGGGAATTAATGCTCGCGCATGCGATAAGGCGTGGCATAGCGGGTTTTGTTTTGAATGGCTCGATCCGAGATATAGATGAAATTTATAACGAGAATCTACCAGTCTATGCAGCCGGAGTGACTCACCGCGGGCCTTATAAAAACGGACCCGGCGAGATTAATGTAACTATCTCGGTCGGCGGTATGGTAGTTTCGCCAGGCGATCTGGTCCTTGGGGACAATGATGGTGTGCTTTCTGTTCCATATAACGAGATGGATAGCGTGCTCGAGGCAGCACGAGAGAAAAAGGCTCGCGAAGAAAAGCAGATGGCTGCGATCTTGAATGGAACCATAGATCGTAGCTGGGTTGATGCCGCCCTGCGAGAAAGCGGCTGCGAGTTTCCCGATAGTTAACATTTATGCTTACGGCACTGCGAGACAAGAACCTGTGTCTTTATCTGGCGGGAAACCTGCTGTCTATCACGGGCACTTGGGCGCAGCGAGTTGCGGTCTTCTGGATAGCGTGGGATCTAACAGCTTCGACGACTATTCTAGGGGTTCTTGCCGCCCTTGATCTTGCTCCTGCGCTAATTGCTTCGCCTGTCGCTGGTGTATTAGCTGATCGCCGCCCGTTAGGCTCGTTAATAATTATTATACAAGTCTTCTCAGCTTTGCCACCTATCATTCTAGCGGGGTTTACACTCGCCGATCAGGTGACCGTTCCACTTCTTCTGGCCGTAACCGCTTTCACGGGACTGCTAAGCGGATTCGACCACCCGCTGAGATTGCTACTCGTCGGTAGCGTTGCTGACCGGAGCAAACTTTCCAGTGCAATCACTCTCAACTCACTTGCTTTCAACATAGGCCGGATGATTGGGCCTGCCATCGGAGGTCTGATGATCTCAATGGGTTGGTTCGTCCTTATTCTCAGCTTGAACGCGGCATCATTTTTCTTGTTCTCACTTATTTTAGGGCAGTTGCGAATTGCGGGTAGCCATGAAGCGTCATTCTCCAGAGCGAGCGATCAAGGGTTGAGAGGTTGGGCGTCTGTATTCCAGAGTATACCACCAATCGACCGGTGGTTATTTACCTATTTCCTTTTCTTGGGGATTTGTGTTCGCCCCATCTTTGAGCTCTTACCGTCCTTTGCCAGCAGGTTCGCATCAAACGCTGTAACAGAGACGCATGTCTACTCCTCTCTGACCTCTGCCCAGGGATTTGGCGCAATGCTTGGGGTCTTGATGACATCGTTTCTAATAAGAATAGCCCCCCGTCGTCAGGTTTCTAGCACGGCTGGTCTTGCGGCTACGTTGGCCGTATTTGCATTCCTTTTCGGCACGGTCACCATCGCGATTGGGGCGCTAGCCGTATTGTCTGGCGCAATATTAACCAATGGTATCTCAACTCAGATCATGCTTCAGACCAACTTACCGCGTGAGGTTCAAGGCAGAGCTCTTGCATTTTATACGATGACACTTCGTGGCGCTCCCGCCCTTGGTGCCGTTAGTTTTGGCGTGTTCGCAGGGGCTGTGGCGCAGGAGGTTCTGTTCTCCGTAGCGGCGCTTGTCATGTTCGGATCTGGATTGCGGCTACAGACGGAAGTGCTCCGTTTAGGTTAAGGGTTGCTTTTCTTAATATCTACAAATTTGCTCTGTTGATTAGCGCAGCTTCGGTTATGGTCGATGGGCAAATAGGAGGAGAAGTTATGAATATTTTCAGAACAGCTATGTTCGCTAGTGCGGCGGCTTTAGTAGCTTCGGCTGCTCTGGCCGAGTATCCAGAACGCGACATCGAGTTGCTAGTAGGGTTCTCTGCCGGTGGTGGAACTGACGTGATGGCGCGCACGTTGGAGCCGTTTCTAGAGAAATATATTGGTGACGGAGCCAACGTAGTAATTAAAAACATCCCTGGCGCAAGCGGCCAGATCGCCGTGACTCAGGTCGCGGAGGCGGAGCCAGACGGATACACAATCGGCACTTACAACCTGCCGGGCGTGATGGCTCGCACGCTCGACCGTGAAGCAGACTATACTGCGGATAGCTTCACCTACCTCGCCAACGTGGTAAATGACCCAAATGTTATCGTCACTCCGCAATCGAGCTCGATCACAAGCATGGCGCAGCTGATCGAAGAGGCTGAGGCCGATCCGGGCGCGATCACTATGGGCATCTCAGGCTTGGGGGGCGATGATCATTTCATGTTCATCGCGCTAGAAGACGCTACCGCCACCGACTTTACGCTCGTCCCGTTTGGTAGCTCTGCTCCAACTCGCACGGCTATCATGGGTGGGCATGTGGCGGCCGGAATTCTAAACGTGTCCGAGATCGCTGGGTTTGAGGAGTCCATTCGCGTGCTCGCGATCGCCTCGGAGGAAAGCTCTGAATACGCACCAGACGTGCCAACCCTTAAATCCGAAGGCATTGACGTTGTGAATGGTTCTCTGCGCGGCTTTGTGGCGCCAGAAGGTCTTTCAGAGGAAGTGGAGCAAAAGCTGATGGATGCATTCCGTCAAACTTTTGATGATCCGGAGTTTCAACAGGCGATGCGCGATACTTCAAACCCAACTAGGCTGTCCTTGGGTGAGGACTTCCGCATGCTGAATAACGCACAACTCGAGTTTGCGAAGCGTGTTTGGGAAACGTCTCCCTGGAAATAAACGATTGGCCCGCTGCCACGTCGTGGCGGGCCGGCCTCGACCGCATCAGTAACTGAAGAGTTACCTGCTACATCAAGGGAAGAAACATGGGAAACAAGGGATGGAGCAGCAGGCTCTGGTTTGAAATCGGGTTTGCAGTGTCTATCATTGCAGGCAGCCTTGCACTCTTGGGGAACGCAATAAGCTTACCGACCATGTCGGCGTTGCTGCCAGTTACAATGCTGGTATGTCTCATCATCTTAGCGGCGACTCTTATCGCTACTCAATACCTGCGTCGTGAAAGCCTGCCAGAAGATCTGGAAATCGGTCAACCATGGAGAGTCTTGGGCGCATTTGCTGCGCTTATGCTCTACGTTCTAGCAGTGCAGTATATCGGTTTCTATACGTCAACGATTATGATGATCCCTATCGTCGCTTGGTCCTTCGGCTACCGAAGCTTGCGAGGTTTGGCACTCGCAACCGCGATTTTTATAGGCGGGATTTACTTAATCTTCTCGATATTCATGGGGCAGCGGTTTCCCGAAGAACTCTTAATGAGCTGGGGGTAAACCGTATGTATGGCAATCTTATAGACGCTCTGCCGAACGTCCTGACCTTTAGTAATTTTGCAGCGGTTGTCTTTGGTGTGCTTTCAGGGATCATTGTTGGTGCACTTCCAGGATTGAGTGCAACTATGGCAATTTCCGTATTGATACCGTTCACATTCGCCTTTGAGCCGCTGGTCGCTCTGGGGCTCATGGCTGGGATTTACAACGGGGCTATGTATGGAGGGGCTATTCCTGCAGTTCTGCTTCGCATTCCAGGCACGCCCGCTGCGGTTGCAACGAGTTTTGACGGCTATCCAATGGCACAGCAGGGGCGTGGTGGATATGCCCTACAAGTAGCTGTGGTTTCGTCCTCCATTGGTGGGATAGCCAGCGCCTTAGCGTTGATGCTACTCGCCCCTCCGCTTGCACGGCTCACACTTCTTTTCGGCCCGTCCGAAATCTTTTGGATCGCCGTCTTCGCGATGACGAGCGTCGTGTTTCTACTAGGTGGAAATCCGATTAAAGGTTTAATTTCAGCAGCGTTTGGCATCGTCGTATCATTGTGTGGCTCGGATATCATAACAGGCTATGATAGGTTCACGTTCGGTCACTTGGAGCTACTAGATGGTATTAATATTGTAGTGCTACTTGTCGGTCTCTATGCGTTGCCTCCAGTGATTGACTTGCTACAGAAGTCAAGTAGCCCCGATGCTTCTAAAGCTAGTGAACTGAACGCTGGTAGTTTTTGGGCTAACCTACCAGGGATGCGCAGGTTCGCCAAAACTTGGGCGCGAAGCTCTGTTATTGGAATCCTTGTTGGCATCCTACCGGGGGCGGGCGGCTCTATGGCTGCGTTCCTCAGCTATAACGAGGCACGGCGCGACTCCACGAACCCTAAAGATTGGGGCAAGGGGGAGCCAGAGGGTGTCGCTGCAGCCGAGACCGCAAATAATGCTGATACTGCGTCAGCATTAATTCCGGCGCTCACTTTGGGAATCCCTGGCACCGCTGTAGCTGCTATTATGTTGGGCGGGTTATTGGTCCATGGGTTGCAACCTGGTCCAATGCTGTTCCGTGAGAACCCGGACATCGTTTTCGGCTTCATGTGGCAATTCCTATTCGGAGCAATGCTCCTGATTTTTCTCGGAGGTTCGTTGGCGACTAACAACTTTGCAAGGGTCTTGTTGCTACCCCGACCACTCCTCGGATCGATCATCATCGCGCTTATGCTGATCGGCGTTTATTCGATCCACGGACGAATGTTCGACGTTTACCTGATGTTGGGCTTTGGTCTGGTCGGCTTCGCTATGGATAAGCTCGACTACCCGCTTCCGCCAGTCGTTCTCGGCGTGATTCTGGGCGCTTTCGCCGAGCAGAACTTGCGTCTTGCGCTGCGCATTGGACGGGGAGATTGGTCCATCCTCTGGACAAACACTGCTAGCGTCGTTCTCATTTTGCTCACAGGAGCGGTAGTAGTTGGACCCCTTGTAATGCGGACTATTCGAAAGTGGCGACGAACAAAGAACATTCAGGGGGAATAAACTGTAACCGGTGTTTTTCCCCCACCTGTCGCGGCACTTCGGTAGCCTGTGATTTAATCAGTGGAAGATGTTGTGGAGGGGGTTTCTCCATGGGCGGTATACTCGGGGTTTTCACTCGACGGCGAGCCGCTCGACTGAAACGTAAACGGCATGACGTGGTTAATGCGCGGATTTTGGCAAAGGCATCGCGCCCAGTTGCGACCGTTGCTGGCGCCACACGGCGGCAAGGGTTGAAGGTAGCCCAGCTGTCGTCGTGGCTGTCTCCTGTTTGAAAGGACAATCTGGTGTTGACAGCCCCGAGGAGGAAGTCGAATTCGCGGCATCGGTGGTCGCGTTTCCCTTCTCGGAAGCGGTTCAAGACGTTAGTGTGTGCATTTCATGCACCTTCCTCTGACGAAGTCGCATCAAGGGCCAGGCCCAAAAATTCTCGATCGCTGTCCCGACTGACTTGGTGATGCAGCGCCGCCATCATGCGATCGGCTTTGCCAGATTCCTCGGCTTGTTGTTGCTCGGATTTACCTGCGGTTTTTCGCCACTGCGATATGATTTTTAAGGCCGCTGCACCGTAAATTATCTTCCGTCGTGTTTCATTGCGTCGCTCCTGCTTGCGAGCCATCGCTCTCAGGTCATTCAGCTTGGCTTGGGTCTGTTGAATACGAGTATCCAAATTTTTCATCGGGCATTCCTTTCGTTGATTCGAACAGGAAGTGGGTGCGTCGATCGGGGTCCGCTCCTAAAAAATACCACGTCGGCTGCCAGCCTCGTCTGCCGTAGGCAAGCGCGCAGTTACGCAAACTGAAGTTTGCCTGCGCGCCTGGCCGGCGGGGCTGAAGGAGCGGATGTGAGGTTCGGGCCCGATATCCCTTGTATGATACATCCAGCAAGTCGACTTGAGGTCGTCGTTCATTCCCGAGCCGATGGTCGAAGCGCCGTCAAATCCGCCGCTTACTGCGCCCGCGCGTCCTACCGGGACGAGCGGCTGGGCAAGCGATTTCGAGCGGGCAAGAGAGGCGGGCTCCTATCCCATGAATTGATCAATTGGGACGGCGACGCGGCCACGCTTTGGAACCGTGCCGAGAAGGCTGAAACCCGCAGCAACGCGCGGGTCATCAGAGAGCTTCGCCCCAGCCTGCCTGCCGAGCTACCGCTCGACGAACAGGTGAGGCTCGTTCGTGGGTTTAGCCTTTGGCTCCGAGATACGTATGGCGTTGTTGTGCAAGCCGACCTTCATGCGCCAAGGTTTCACGATCTGAAACGTGAGCAGCTTCATCAGGCGGGAAAGCTTGAGATGTCTTCTGAAGCCTACATCGAATGCCTTTTCGATGCCGAGCAGAGCAATCGCAATTTCCACGCTCACATCCTGATGACGACCCGAAAGGTATGCTCGGACACTGGTTCGTTCGGCGTTAAGACACGAGTGCTTGATGACGTGAAGACAGGTCCGAATGAATTCCTTCGGATGCGACAAGAGTGGGAGAAACGAACCAATGCATCATTAGAGCGCATAGGATCAGCTGCTCGGGTCGATCTGCGATCCTATAAGGACATGGCTGCCGCAGGGGATGCGCCAGAGGGGCTGATCGCCCAGGATCATCTTGGGCCCCGCCGCGCTGCTCGATCTCGGCGGCTCGAAGAGCAGGGGGGCGATGACAGTGCCGCTGGGCTGTGCAGAAAGGCCAACAAGATGCGGAATGGGATGATCTGGGAGTCTTGGCTTCAACTGCGGGCCTTGGAGCGGGAGAAGTCTCGTGACGCCGCAAAGGTCGTGGCACGCGAGCGGGAAGTCGCGCGCAAAAAAGAAGCCGACGCGCAACGGCGCCGGCTTCAAGATGTTCAAACGGGCGAGGAGGCAGAAGCGGTTCTTGCACAAGCAAGCCAGTTTGACAGCATTAAGACCGGGTCCGTTCTTGCTGAGGCGATTTCCTGGGCCTCACGGAAGACTGACGCGCCGCCTTCTGAGCAGGACGATGAGTTTTCGGAAGAGGTCGATCTGGAGTCTTTCGAGCCGCCTCCGGGGCCACCGGCGCCGGAGCCGGTTTTGCAGATGCAGATCGTTCGTGTGCGCGGTCCGCGTTCTCGCTAACGTGTTCTTCCTCTTCTGCGGCAGAAAATCCGTCGAGGCGTTCAGTCAAATATGCGATCTCAGCCTCCAAGGTCTGCACTTTCTTGGCATGTGACCTCTCAAGCACTACGAAATCACGATCGCGAATAGCGAATTGCCGGATACTCTGCTCGGTCATCCGAGCGATCTGTGCCTGGACGAGATTTTGCATTGATTGTTCTAGGCCGGCGATAGCTCGGTCGATCTGTTCCTGAACCTCATCTGGTAGTGGGTCATCATTGGACTGTTCTTCGTCCCGAGTGATGCAGTGGGTTTCCCAAAGATCCCGCACCCTCGCATACTTGCCTTTGCCGCCAAGCTCCTTGTGTATGTCAGTCGCTGAGACCTCGCCGCCACGGCGCACCAGCAGGTTCTCCCCGGCTTCGATGATTTCGGCATCGGTGTATATTGGTTTTCGCATCGTTCTTCTCCTGTGTTTTTCATCTCAGGAGTGATGTGGGTCTGCTCGTGGGATCACGGAAACAAACTTTCTAAACTTTCTCCGCACGTCGCAGTCGCAAGGTTTTTAAGTCTGTATGTTGGTAAGTTTGTAGGTCGGTAAGTTGGAAAGTCAGTAGGTTTGTAAGTCGTTTAGACTGTTGGAAGGGCGACGCGACACTGATGCCGTGAGCTTCAATGCTAACTGAACGGTCGTGTCGCGAAGGTGGTGGAAATTTGAAGGGGGCGTAATCTCCGGGTGAACTTGAACGCACCCAACCGGCGGCAGCAACCGCCAGGGAGATCACATCATGAAGAACAATACCGATATTGCCGCGCTTTCGCTACTGGCCAATGAAGCGGGTTACGATCCGATCGAGGATCGGCTACGAGAGAATATCCGTGCCACGATCGAAGCGGTCTTCGAAGAGGAGCTGGACGCGTTTCTGGGGCGCTGCCGTTATGATCGGGGCTCCAATAAACCTACGGGCTACCGACACGGTCATCGCGAGCGTCAGCTTGTCGGCACCTTCGGCGCGGAAACGGTGAGCGTGCCACGCGCCCGCGCCATCGATGAGACCGGCAAAATTACCGAATGGCGCTCGAAGGCGCTGCCGCGCTATCAGCGGCTCACCAAAAAGGCTGCGGCCCTGATTGCTTCGGTCTATCTGGCCGGGACCAACACGCGGCGTGTGAAACGGGCGCTGTATGGGCTGTTTGAAGGGGCGGTGAGCAAGGATGTGGTCAGCCGCGCTTGGCGCAAGGTGAAAGTCGACTGGGACGCTTGGGTCACGCGCAACCTGGCCGATGAAGACATCGTGCGGCTGATCCTCGACGGCACGGTGATCAAAACACGCATCGACAGACGCGCCACGAACATATCGGTGCTGGCTGCCATAGGCGTGCGCCGGGACGGACAGAAAGTGCTGCTTTCCATCAAGAATATGGGCGGCGAGAGCAAAGCAGCCTGGGGTCAGTTTCTCGGCGATCTTGATGCGAGAGGCTTGAAGCGACCGGAATTTGTCATTGTTGATGGCGCCCCCGGGTTGGAGGCGGCACTCGTCGCGCTCTGGGGCGAGGAGCTACCGATCCAGCGCTGCACGGTTCACAAGCACCGTAATCTTCTCGGCCACGCCCCGAAACGGATGCAGGACGAACTCACCGAGGATTACCGCGACATGATCTATGCCAACACTGCAGCCGAAGTCGAAAGCCGTCGCAAGGCCTTCCTACGCAAATGGCGGTTGAAATGCCGCGCGGTTGCGGACAGCCTCGAAGAGGCCGGGGACCGTCTGTTTGCCTTTACGCGGCTGGACCCATCACAGTGGAAGTCGGCGCGGACGACAAACGCCATCGAGCGCCTGAACGAGGAGTTCCGCCGCCGCATCAAGACCCAGACCGTCCTGCCCTGCGCTGAAACCGTGCCGATGCTTCTCTGGGCGCTGATGGCATCGGGCCAGATCCAGATGCGCAAAGTGGATGGTTGGGAAACCCTGGCTCAGCCCATCGCTCCGATCAGCCTTGACCTCGCGGCCTGATCAGGCCCAAATCCACATGCTCGGAGAACGCCGCCGGAGAATTTCCACCAGATTCGAGACACAACCAACTGAACCGGAGCCAGCCCGACCGCCGTGCACTACGAACTGTTCCGGATGGCTCATCTGCTCGGGGGCGCTTTCTCAGTTGGCGGTTAGAAGGCGCCACTTACTTAATCCAAGGCAGCAATAGGACCTCGTGGATGAGTGCGATCCGCCGAGGGCTTGCGCGAATTGATGAGATGCATTTCTCCAAAGATGGCTTTGACGTTGGCTTGTCCTGAAGACTGTGTCAGTCTGACTTTGCTTCTAATCGTTGAGAAGTGCAACTTCCGATTGATGTCCGCATTCCCGACACTGCAGTGCAGCGCTCCAGTGGAAGATTAAGGCCCGATAAAGAAGTTAAGTTGGTAGCAGCTCGTTTTTGCACAGGTGCGGCTTCCAAATGGAGATGGGCGAATGGTGGGTTCGGAAATAATGACACTGTGGTGGATGGACAAACCAGCGAGCGTGGCGATGGTGCAACCACTAGGGGCTACTTGAACAACTGATCAGCTCGAGAAACTGGGAAATTAAGCGTCGGCCGGAGGTTAATCTATTGATCTTACCGGCATCTTCCCCGAAACTCCGAGGCGCTGACTGACGATACTATGTCGGGGGCAGCCAAGAAAAGGCTGTGTTTCGTGTTTTGAGAGGTCTTTTGTTTGCTTGAGAATTTGAAGAATTTATTCGCGACAGATGCTTTTGCGCCCGGTTCGTCTGTTTTCCCTACGATTGATTCCAGTGCCATCGCCAACTCGCTACGGCTGGAAGAGCAGGGCCGCAAACGAGGCAAGCAGAATCAGCCGCCTGCGGACACACTTAACCGAGACAACGTCGAGATGAAGATCATCGAGCGGGTCGAGGAGCTGCGCCGAAAGGGGCTGCAGAACTTCGAAGAACACCTGCGCGTCTATCGAGAACGCCTAAACCGGGCATCCGAGGCTCGTAAGGAGGTTGAGATTGCCGCTGGTAAGGCAACCTCAGATTTCCGGGCAGAGGTTCGCATTTGGACCGCGCGCCTGACTACGCCCAAGGAAAGAGTCAGCAGGGCCCATAAATACCGCGACACCTTTCGTGATATCCACGGTATCCCTGATCGTGAGGCCAAGCACTTTGCAGGCTGGATGAAAACTATCGCGGTCCTGATGCTACTGCTCGTGATAGAGGTCATCCTCAATGGATATCTATTCGCTCAGCGGAATGAGCTCGGTATGTTGGGTGGCATAATGGCTGCGACACTCGTTTCGATTGCCAACGTAGGCGCATCTTTTGTATCTGGCCTCGGAAGCCGATGGGCTATCCACCGCAACTTCGCCGCCAAGATCTTCGGACTTGCAGTTTTCCTTTTTTGGTTTGCCTACGCTCTCGGTTTCAATCTTGGAGTCGCGCATTTCCGAGACTCCGTCGAGATGATCGGCGATTGGAGGGAGGCGACCAGAGCGGGTCTCGAGAACCTGACCTCCAATCCGCTTGGGATCGAAAGCGTCGAAAGCTGGCTTCTGATCGTAGTGGGTTGCCTGATCTCGCTCTTCGCCTTCCTGAAGGGTCTGGCAACGCTTGACGTCTATCCAGGATATGGAGCCGTCGAGCGAGACGTTACTCGGGCTCGCGACGAATACGCGGAAGAACTCGACGAGGCGATTGCGGATCTTACGCAGAAGCGTGACGATGCGATCGAAGAATTGCGTGAAGCTGACACGCTGGTGCGCCGCGGAATCAACGAGAGTGTTGATGCGCTCTTTGGCCAGAGCACGCTGGGTTCGCATCTGAATGCATTCCTAGAGCAATGCGATGTAAAGGCCCAGACATTGCTCGCGATTTATCATGACGCCAATCTTGCGGCCCGCACGGAACCCGCGCCCAAAACCTTTAACGAGGAATTTCGCTTCGAGCCTTTCCACAAGACCGACGCCGAAGGACCTCGTCGCCAGGATGCGGAAAAAGAGCGTGCGGCGATCACAGAGTCCGTCGATGAGACGATCAAAAAGATTTTCGATGAGGTCAATCACTCGATTGACGAATACCGCTCTATCGAAGACATCCAAGGCAATTACATACCTCGGCCCCGTCAAGTTCAGCCTGCGAAAAACCCCGAAGAACAAGTCACTTCCGAGACTCTGGAAGGTGATGCGGACGTTGTTGCCCAACGCAAGGGAGGCCAATGATGGCACGGCCTCGCAAGCGTCGCTCCGCCCGCAGATCGTCATCGCGACGCCGGAGCTCGTCCGCCAGCGTCTTGAGCACAATTGGCTGGGGAGTGGTAATTGTCGTAGTCGTAGCCCTTGTTATAGGCGGATTCTGGTTGGCTGACCGCCAAAGAAAGGCAAATGCAACCGATGCGGTGACGCTCTGCCCCGTAGAAGGGCCCACTGGTGCGATGGTGGTCCTTCTTGACTTGACCGACCCGCTGACGCGGTCACAAGCCAACCAGCTTCAAACTTGGCTTGGTGACGAAATTGCGTCCTCACCCCGGGGAACGTTACTCTCGGTGGGAGTTGTCTCTGAAGATCCTTCCGATTGGGGAGCGCGCTTTGCCAAGTGCAAGCCTCAGACAGCAGAGGACGGAAACCCCCTCATACAGAATCCATCTATTTTGGGCGAGACTTACAATGATGAATTCTTGCTGCCGCTTCATGAAACCCTCGAAAAGATGATGCAAAGCGAAACCCAGAACACCTCTCCGATCATGGAAAGCCTGCAGGCGCTCGTCTCTGGAACCCCGAACTTCACGACCACGCGCCTAAGGCGCCTTGTGATCGTCTCCGACATGCTTCAGAATAGCAGCGTGCTGTCATTCTATCGCTCAGAGGGGTGGGAGCATTTTACCGAAACCCGTGCGCACGAGCGCCTCGCTGGCAATCTCGACGAGGTCGGGGTGACGCTTCTGCGTATTCCGCGCACCTCCGCCAATATTGGTGACCCTCTAAAGGTCGATACATTCTGGGCACGGTATTTCGACAGTCAAGGAACGTCGGCACGGTTCGATGTCCGAAATCTCGGGGATCTCTGATGGCTTTATCGCGCAGAACACGCATGCATGCCGTAAGCCCGCGCGACAGTCTCGATCGCGTCGCCTTTATCTTGGCCTTTGCAGCTGGCACAGTGGGCTCGATCACTCTGAAAATGCTGAATATCCATCCTTTTGGAGTGGCTGTCTTTGCCGCCATAATCCTGTGCGGATACGCGCTCACCTCCTGGTTCTCAGGTAAATTGATGCTGGAGCCCGAGGTTCTGGGCGACAATTGCTACTATCTGGGCTTTCTCTTCACTCTCGCCTCGCTGGGCTATACGCTCTACCAGGTTGCAGCGCCGGGACAGGCAACAGCGCAGACCGACCTCCTTCCGGAAGTCATCTCTGGCTTCGGCGTTGCGCTCTCGTCAACAATCGTCGGTGTTTTCCTGCGTGTGCTCCTAATGCAAATCAGACCCGATATCATGGTGCGCGATCGCGAAACTCGGCGGGAACTACAGGACCAGGTGCGCGACTTCCGTGTGGCGCTATCGGAAAGTGTGCAAGACATCCGGACATTCTCGACGGAATCTATTCAGATGGCCGTCGAGAGGGAGGCCAAAATCGCTGAAAGCATCAATGTCGCAGTCAAGCGCGCCGAAGGGCGGATCGCAGAAAGCAGCGGCATAATAACTGACACACTTAAGTATACCGTCGAGCGCCAGTCGCAAACGATCTTCGAAGATATTTCGAAAGCTGTCGGCGACAGCACGAAGACGGCCGTCGAGGAAATGCAGGTTGGTCTCACCAAGATCGGTGAGAGCGCAAAAAGCCTGAGCGAGGCACATATCGGAGCCCTCGAAGAACAGCGCGACAACGCTGCTAAGACCCAAGAAAGCCTTGCAGCGATTGAAGATAGCCTGTCCTCTCTTTCTAAAAGCCTTCGCACGCTCGATGACGATCTGCGCGATGTGCCGATCACCAAGAGCATGGCATCATTCAAGGGTAAGCTCACACGAAGCACAAATGATCTCGCACGTTTGACCGAACGCATCAGCGAGGTGTCCGAAAACGTGGAAGCAGATCTTAGGAAAGCCGCCAAACGCAATCGTCACGACGCCGCCAGGCTCGATGAGAACGTCAGCCCGCATGAGAATGCCACTCGGATAGCCACCCAATCCGATCAATCGGTATCTCACGCCATCGCAGCAGATCCGAAAGCAGGTGGCGAAGCACCTCAAGGGGGGCGGCCAATCCTAAGCGTGAGTCCCCCTGGAGCAGCGGAGACTGGCGAAAGTTCTTCCCACCCCACTTTACGAGCCGACAGCTCTTCCACCCAGCGGTCGTTTTCCGGCCGTCGCACACCGGGTGACGGGTGATCCCGACATTGATAATTGACGAGTAGGCGTCCAAATGGCCATTTCCGACCGCGAAAGCATGGCAACCGCAGATCGCAATTATCGCCGTGGAGCCATCATGGGGCTCACGATCGCAGAAGCATTTATCCTGCTCGCCTTCTGCCTATTGCTGCTATTTACCTATTGGCAGGCCAGGGCGGAGGAAGAAAAAGAGATTCTGCGTCAGGAAAAGGAGGAAATCATCGCCTCTTACGGAAATCTGTCGCCTGATCAACAAGCAGAGCTGTTGGCAGCCTTCAACGATGGGCGCATGGAAGCTCTGGTTACCATCGAGGGGGCTGGGGTCGACATTCGCGAGGCAATGAAGACCATCGAGCCAGAGGAGTTCACCCGCTTTATTCAAGAAGAGCAGCTTCAACGTATTCTGGCCGGCGCTGCCAAGCTCGACGAGGAAACACTGGTCGAACTGTCAAAGCTTGTCGAGATTGGCGAAAACGACATGATCATACGCGCCCTGGCTGCAGCCGAGAGCGAATTTGAGGAAGGAGGTGCCGATCAACGTCTCGCGGACATCTCCGAGGTTCTGGTTCGGGCAGAGCATGAGCAGCGGGCACTGACAAGAGCGATCCGCGATGAGCTGGGATATCTCGTAGACGAGATCGGTGGCCATATCGAGCCCGATGGCTCGATCGTGCTACCTGAGGGCGTCGTTTTCGAGCGGGGCAAGGATCAGATCACACCAAAGCTCAGAACCTTCCTGTCGGCCGCCTGCGCACCTTGGCTCGAAGTCTTGAAGAGTTCCGGTCTCGAGATCGCCTCCGTTCAGATCGAAGGCCATGCCTCGAGCGAATGGAGCCTCACCAGCACGCCGGACGAGGCTTACCGCAACAATCTCGATCTCTCGCAGCGCCGTTCGCAGAACGTGCTCAATTCTTGCCTCGATTTCGTAGATAGCGAAGACACGCAACGTTGGGCACAGGCGCACCTGGTTGCTATCGGCTATTCCTCCGGCAAGCCGGTGCTCACAGAGGACGGGCTCGAAGATGCCGAGCATTCTCGTCGCGTGATCTTCTCAGTCGCCCTCGACCGGGAGAGGGTTCTCGATGAGATCGAAAGGGAGACGGCGCCATCGCCAAACAGCGCGGACATCGAACCCAATGGGTCTCCCGAAGTCACCGACACAATCCAAGAAAGATTGTCGAGTGAAGCCGGCGCTAGGAATCCGCTCGATGACGTCCCTGAGGAGGCGCTCGAGACAAGCACTATTGACGATCATCGCACCCGCGGGCAGGCGGACGTCATCGGCACCGCATCCGTGGTTGATGGAGACACAATCGAAATTCATGGGCAGCGTATCCGGCTTCATGGTATCGATGCACCTGAATCCAACCAGCCCTGTCGAGGCGCCGAAAGTAATGTGTATCGCTGCGGGCAGCTTGCCGCCAACGAACTCGACACATTGATCGGCAGAAGTTCTGTGGAATGCTGGACCCAGGACGTCGATCGCTACCGGCGCCTTGTCTCTGTCTGCAAGCTCGGAAACATCGACATCAACGCCTGGATGGTAACGCAGGGATTTGCGGTCGCTTACCGGGAATATTCACTGGACTATGTTGCGCTTGAGAACGAAGCCCGCGAAGGTCAAATAGGTATCTGGGGCAGCAATTTTCAGATGCCGTGGGATTACCGGAACTGAGTGAAAACATCTCTTTCGGTCAGTATTCGCACTTTCGGTTCAATGAAGGCCTCGAAATTGTCGTATGCGGTGCGCCGTCCCCACACTTTCGAGCTGACGTCTGGTCTGCGGTTCAGAGATCTCTCTGGTTGGATGTTAGCTTTCGGTTGGGAGCTACAAGCGAGATACTGGCGAGGGTTCCGCGCCGGGCGGACGGCAAGCCTTGTGGTTTTGCAGGCCGTGATCCAGTCGGTGCGCCCAATCGCTGTATTGCTTTTTTCGCTACGTGAAGGATCAATGGGTGGGAAGCGCGGTTCCAGAACGGCCAGTGCTCCGCTCGTTCCTGGATCGCATTCAAACCAAAAGTGTGCTTCTCCGAGATGTTACAACCCAACAGTAGCCCTTTCAAATCGCACCCAGGCCTCTTCAAGGCTGACCTCGGATACGGAAAACCCCGCATTGGTCCAAGCTTTCACTTGTTGCCCCTTCGCGTCGTTCGACCAAAACGAGCTGGGCTTGCGCGATGCCTCAGGCAATTTTTTATTTCCAATTAGCATGTTATCGATTTCAACAAACTCGAGCTTCTTGGATCGCGTCGATGGCTCGATAGACAGAAGATGTTCGTAAAGTGGCGCATACATCCCTGTGACGACACCATCATGCCCTGGTGATCTTTGCCCAGATTGTTCGTGGGTTGCCGAAGCGTGATCCTCATCTTTAGGCTCCGCATCCGGCGCATCGGCAGCTACTGAAGGAGGAAATAGCGATTGCTGACCTTCCTGGTTCTTATCCTGACGTTGCCCGGCGGTAATCGGGGCCGTGGTGGGCAAAAAGCCGCTGTCGTTCGTGGCTGTGCTTGCCGCCGAGCAGACGGGGATCTGCGGGGTATCGGTAGTTTCTGTTTCTCTCCTGGCTTGAGCAGTGGCCTGCTCTGAGACCTCGGCTGCGCCGCACGCTGCCTGCGCACCGCCGTCGGCAACGGTTAGCTCTTCGTTGCCGGCTTGAGGGGGCGTTCGCCTCGTTTGCACGTCTTCATCAGGACCCTGGAACGAGCCGTAATCCACTGAGTTTCCTGAAAATGGTTCCGGACCACTCCGGCCCGTCAGGCTTTTCTTGAGGGCCTGTATGATCTCGCTGGGGAGGCGTTCACCCAGAATCTGGACCAGCATAGTCGCGGATCCGGAATCGCGCTCTTTTAAGAATTTCACATCAGCAGTAAGCGCGTCGACATCAAGGGCCGCGCCGTCACGCTTGATGACGTATCGTTCATGTTGTTTCAGAGCCGCAAAGGCCAGAAGATCTGACGGTGTCTCTTGTGGATCATGTAAGCCCCCGACGAATTCGCACAACAACGGCGCCGCCGCCAAGAATGACTGCTCGACATTGAAGTCCTTCTGGAGGCAGCGGATTTCTTCACTGACACCGGCGGGAAGTTCGATGGTGACATGCGGACGCGCGTTGACCGAATTTAGCAGGCAAGCCCAGCCGTAAAACATCGTGTCCCGCGATTTCGCGATTTTTTCGCGGTCGATCCGGCTCTCCTGGGACCGAACCCATTCTGCCGACCAGTCATCCGGCTTGAGCGAGAACAGTTGCGTCAGGGTTTCACCCTTGGCCTCCCTCTCGGCCTTCTCGACGGCGTCTACCCAGCGAAGCCAGCCATTCGACATGGAACTGAGCGTAATCCTCGAGTCCGTAGCCTTTGCATCGTGGCCATGGACGATACAGGCCGTTTCCGTGAAGGAATGGAATGACCGGACCATCTCGATGGAAAGTCGCTTTCCAAGTTTCATGCCGTTCGCACCAATCCGGTCCAGCACATCCGGTTCGAGTATCGCCAAAACGAAGCTGTT
This sequence comes from Thalassorhabdomicrobium marinisediminis, assembly GCF_003072065.1. Lineage (GTDB taxonomy): Bacteria > Pseudomonadota > Alphaproteobacteria > Rhodobacterales > Rhodobacteraceae > Octadecabacter > Octadecabacter marinisediminis. The sequence goes on along the minus strand of NZ_QCYG01000002.1, from coordinate 6,575 downwards.
GGCCGAGGTTCCGAGATCGGGCGCGCCCAGCATCAGTTCGGCGACGGCATCTTGCTCTACGGTTTTCTCTGGCGACCAGCGGGTGATCCGACGGTCGTCCAAGCGAATACCTCCGGTGTTGATCAGCCGAACCCATTCAAGATAGCTCAGCACGACAGCTTCTTGACGTGTCAAAACAGGTCTTCCTCTTCTTCGGACACAGGTTCTTGGTAGTCCTTGAATACCACGGCATCACGCGGCAATAAATCTACCAAAGGGTGGGGCTTCTGCCCTGAGTGACTCATAACCAGACGCTCGCGCGAGCGGGTCATGGCGACGAAAAACAGATTCCTCTCAAGCTCTTGTCGATCAAGTGTTGGATTATAGCGAACGATTTGCGTGTCGTTGTTGAGAAACGGCATATGGACCACGTCAAAGTCTAACCCCTTGGAGCTGTGATAGGTCATTATGAATACAAGTGGCCGACCGTCCGCGTCAGAAAGCTTTCCGATCCCGTTTCCAAAAAACCTGACAGCCACTTTGTGGTATTCGAAATGCTTGTTAAGGGAATTGTAATCTTCGATTTTGCCATTCTTAACCGAGATCTTCGGGCCGCTATCAGCAATATCCATGTCGATTGCAAGTTCTCGACAGAACTCCAGGATTGCGCCATGATGCGGAAGTAAGATAACCGCAGGATACTTGGGCCGAGCCATAGCCTTGGCTTCTTCGAAAGCCCATCGTGCTTCTCGTCGGGGGGTCGTAAAGCGTATTACACTCGCGCTTGCGTCGCGGATCTTTTGCACATCACCTTCGGCCAGAATTGTGTTCGGTAAGATGGACTTGACGGCCTTCACAATGAATTTCGTTACCCTAAAGAGCTCCAGAAGGCGTCTCTTTTCACAAGGTATTGTTTCTATGATCGCTTCTTCAGTATTGTCTGGCTCGTAGATGCGCTGTTCGCAATCTCCCGCAATTACGAGGTGACGGCACCGGCTCCTGAGGTCGACAAGCTCTTGACGGTCGACGTCCTGGACCTCGTCCAGAAGAAGAATGTCATACTTGCTTTCGTCTGAGTAAAGGAAACGCTTGTATGTGGAAACCGCGGCATCGGAACCCGCCTCCTTCACGGCCTGCTCAATCATTCCCTTCAAGGCATGGGTGTAGGTGAGGAACATGATGCGCAGATTGTGCTGCTGGGCCTCTAACTGTCGCGCTATGTGACAAAGCACGATCGTCTTTCCAGTCCCGGCGGCGCCTTGCACCCAGAACGCGCTCCCCTCTGGAGTTGCGCCTATCCTGTCCACAACCATTTCGATTGTTCGGACTTGTAGCGGGCTGATTTCTCCGGCTTTCCTAAACCAAGTCAAAATAGCCGCTCCCGACCGATCATTTTTCCGCGCCCCTCTGCTAAGTTTTCCTCGCGGAACACGGTATCTCGCTCTGCCAAAGCGTGTTCCCGGCGCTTGATCTCCGACTTGGCTCTTTCTGCGACGGAGCTTTTGCCGAGCTGCCGAGCTGCCTCGCGCAGACGACGCAATTCTTGCATGCTGGTGTCCGAGGAGCGCGTTCCCGCTTCCAATACCGTGATGATCATTTGTCGCAGCTTCTGCGCTTCATCAGGATCGCGATCTTCGATCATACTCGCAAGCATTGCTGCCGAACTCGTAAATTCAGGATCGTGCTCAAGGGCTTGCCTCAGATATTTTTCCCGGATCCCTCTATCGCGCTCCCCACAAGCCAGATTATGGGCATTCACAGCAGTGGGGCGACGCCTGTAAGCGATACCTGCCCATTCATGGCTTGCCTTGTCACGCCCCGCCATCGAGTAGTGGTAGCAGATGCTTGTAGCATGATCACTTCCGAGAGTGATCCGTTCCAAAGAAACGAGGAGGTCTGCCGCCAGTTCGTGTTCACCGGCATTCGCAGCAGCTTTGCTATAGGCCTTGACGACATCAGGTGAAGGTCGACCGTTATTGCGCAGCATTGACTCGTTGAACTTCTGCCGTTCCTTCAGCATTGCCAGCTCGCTGGGCGACGCTGCCGCATTTGAAAGCGGGTTCATAATCTCCGCACGGGCCGTCTGCCCTGCTACCTCAACGGTCACTTCGAGAAGTTTCTCCTTGCTCAAATGTCCCGTGACCGTGACAGCATCTCCCCCCTTGAATCCGGAGTGTCCAATGGGTTTCACTGTAACAATGCCAACCAGCCGATCACGCGCGCCCGAGCAAATCGGAACATCCAATTGTCTCTGCTCGCCTTCGGGAATGGACAGCTGAATGACAAACGGGGCTTCCGAAGGCACTGGCGTCGAAGCAGGTATCAGCGTCTCGATGGCGCCGCCTTTAGTCAGGACAGAAATGGCTTCTGAGGTGATAGGAGCAATGAAGTCGAAGCCAAAACCGTTCAACCCGAGGCTGTGAATGGCCGCTCCCTGCGAAACAAGGGCCCGCAGATTGCGAGGCACGACTTCCCGGACTACCGGCGGAAAGGCGTCCATCACGGCTGCCCGGATCAGCGGGTTCTGTGCACTGCCGCCGATGAAGAGCACTGCGTCGACTTCGTCGGGGTCCATGGACACTTTGTCCAGCACATCGTGAACAGGCCCAACCAAGTGCAGCTTGTCATCCGCACCGCTGCGCTCTCCGCAGAACGGTTCGAGAATGTCCAGGAACTGATGCAACGAAAGCGACGGCACGCTGATACTGATCACGTTGCCACGCATCTTGAAGGGAGCTACTGTCTGCGTTTCGACGACCATGTCAGGCAGCTTTCTTGCCCTATCAAGATGTCCCACGTCCTTGTCAGCCAGCATCTTGGATATCGTGACTTTCAGCTTCTCGGCGGCGGGCGCGAGTTTCGGCAGGATCTTTTCCTCGATATCGAGCGAATTCAACTCAACCTCGGAGCCATCGTCCTGCCGGAGCTGTCCGACCAGGACCCTTCTTGCGATCTCTCGGTCGATGTCGTCGCCACCAAGAGCGGTGAACTTGGAAATTGCCCGATTTCGTGATGTCACCCGCTCGCCGGAGATTGAGAAATCCAGTAGCGAGACATCGCAGGTGCCCGCACCCAGATCATAGACCAAAACACTGATCTTATTTTCGCGCGCAAGGGCGAGAAGTTCTGCGCCGTCAGGTGCTCGGGCCACCTCGTGTATGTAACTCAAGAACGCAGCATTAGGTTCGTCGATCAAGCAATTTTCGTTTACTTCGATACCACAGCCGCGAATGGCGGCCATAAGGTCGCGTCGCTGATTGGCCTGAAATGCTGCGGGAACGGAAAAAGCAAATCGTGCGTCTCCTTTGAACCCAAGACGAGCCAGCTCTTCATTTATGGCCTTCGTGAGCATCTTGAAGAATTCGCGTGCCGCATCAGCAGGACGTTCAATGGTTATGTTTGGCACCCGTCCGGCGGGAAGGACTGTTGCGGCAAATTCAGGGCCCAAGTCCAGACCGAGCCCCATTTTGAAAGACGAAAACGAGTTCCGACCTTCTGTCAATCGCGAACGGAGGTTGTAGGCATCTCTACCGAACAGAAGAGTTTCGTTACGAAACGCCAGCACGGTGTTGACGATCTCGTCACGAACGACGCCACCATGTTGGCTTGGTTGTGAAAGGGTGAGGGGACGAACTTCGATCCCTCGACCCGTTTCGTCTCTGAAAACAAGGCTTGCAACTGTCGTTGATGTCCCAAAGTCAATGCCGATAAACGCAGTGGAATTCAGTTCGTCGACACAGTTTACCAAGCCAGTTTGCGATCCAACCAGCCAGCCTCCGGAATTCGAAAAGTCACTCATTTTGGAAACAGCCTTTAAGTTCTCATAATCGAAGAGAGGCGACGTCCACCCCAGAACGATTCTATCGTGAGAATAGCTATCAACCAACACTGAGCGGAAGTGCAACCCACAGTTTCAGCACGATAAGTCTGGACCGTGACAAAAACATTTCAAACGAAGAGAAGCGAGCAGCCAAAGTCCTCAGTGAATGCGCCGTTTGTTTATCGTATAGGCACAAAATGCGAGTTCGCATGCCCAGCACGACCGGAAGCTTCGGCTGGCAGTGGCCATTCGCTTTAAGGTCCATGAACGGCAAGTCTGAGCCGCGAGTGCTCATCTAAACATGTTGCTACAATCCTCTCCCTTGTTGTTCGGAGCCGCGGAAATGAAGACACTCTAAGCACAAAAAGGAAGATGCCACACTCCGACAAGCACGGCGTTTCATGCATAGGTCCGCCCAGATTAGCGCTCTGTAGAGCTAAAGAAACTCAAGTCGTCAATGACACACTATGTGCGCCCGTAATTTCAGCCCTGATTTTTCCGTGATCTCGAGCGCGGACGTATCTCCTCGAGATGCAGCATGTATCTCATCAAAAACTCGCCCCGCTCGACCAGATTGTCGACCTGAGGGGCGAGGATTATTACCGCCTTCTCCACCCGCAAGCGGCTCGTGGAAAAGCTGTCGTGCTCTGCAAGCATAGCGGAGGGGTAGAGAACTACACGCTTGACGATGAGACGCTTCTTACGCAGATGCCGACGTTTCTCGACCGCACCAGCTATCTCACACTGAATCGGTTCTGGGGCGGAAGAAAGGCGCAGAAGCTGGCGGCGTTGAACGCGCTTTATGTCGATCTCGACTACTTCAATTCCCTACAATGGCGTGGCAAGGATGCCGGCACCGTTCAGGCGGCTCTTACGTCGACGCTGTCGGCTCACAACGTGCCCCATCCGTCGGTGATTGTTCAGACCGGTCGCGGCCTTGCGGCAATTTGGCTCATCAAGCCGATGCCCAAGAAGGCACAACCCCGGTGGAAAGGCGCCATGAACGCGCTGGTCGAGTTTCTAAGGCCCTTTGGTGTGGATAGGAGTTGTCGGGACGTCTCCCGCATTTTCCGTATTCCTGAAACCATCAACGAGAAGTCGAAGACTGCCGTTCGTGTGTCCGGTGGAACGGCTAAGCGCTATGGCTTCGATGGCCTAGCGGATCAGATTTACAAAGCGACTGGCCGTCCCGATCGCGCTGAGCTGGAGGCTCGAAAGAAACAAGGGAAGCCAGCCAGAACGCCCTGTCGAGCAATGCCGCGCGGTCTGTCGCAATCAATGCGCTTCAAGCTCATCCTCGAAGATCTGCTAACGATCAGTGACGCCCATGGGGGTGTCGTTCCGGAAGGCTATCGGAACACGTGGCTGCATCTCTATGCCACGTGCATGACGCACATGAGGGATGTCCCTGACTTAGAAGCAGAGATTGACGCCATTGCTGCAACGGCCACGCCTGGTCTGCCGAGGAGTGAGGTCACCGCGATAGTGAGGCAGGCTGTGGAAAAGGCGCGGCTTCCGGCGATGGGATCAGCGCCCTGTGAGGGGCGATATTATTACAAGGGCGCGACGATCGCAGAGCAGCTGGATATCACCCCTGAGTTGGCGCGCTCGCTCGACCTCAAGCAAGTTGTGCCGGCTTCAGAAAAGAAGCGCCGAAAGGCTGAAGCCGAGAAGCAGCGGCGTGCGGCAAAGGGCGCTGTCAGCCGCGATGAATACCTCGCGGCCAACACCGCTTCCCGAACGAAGCCCTGGCAAGCCATGGGCATCGGCAGAACGAAATATTACGAACTGAAGAAGGGGGGAAAGCTACCTGACACTGTCGTCGATGCATCGCGAACAACTCCGTGTCCGCTACTGGGGCGAAGCCCTGCACCACGGCGCAGGACAGAGGTAGAACAACGCTACACCAACGCCCACAAACGCCAAACACCGCGGACAGAGAGAAATCCAAGCAGCGAGCAGAACAGGCGACCCGCGACTGGACAAGGCAAGACAAGTCAATCGGCCTGTAAACGGCTCTGGCGCCTTCGAGGCGTTCCGCCAATGGGTATCAGGCAGGCAGGGGTGAGACGTAAAGGCTGCAATCTCAAAGTTGAGGCCCGAGGCCCACCAATCTTCCCGCTGCCCTTTTGGTGAGAGCAGCGGGAAGATCGGCCGGCCTCAAAGAACTCAACCCCGAAGTCAATGACTTCACAATTCACGGTCTGGGAGAAAGGAGAATAGATCGTTTTGTCACCCGAGGCATCCCGCCGAGGGCACCGAATGGAGAACACTATGTTCGATATTCCACAGCCAGCCACTGCGCTGCACCACTTTGCCGAAACCCACAATCAAGCCATTCAGAATGCAGCCTTGCTGCTCGGAGGTCGCCATTGGCTCGCACGAGCCCAAAGGTTGCTCACCGACCTGTGCAATCCGCACCCCCTAACGCGGCGCATCGCACGAGAGGCCAAAGCATTGCTCTCGCTTCTCGAGCTCGATCATGTCGACAAGTTGAACAGCATCGAAGCGGCCTGTTTCGCTATGTTGGATCCTGAGGATCCCTACGTGGAGGAGATCTGTCTGCTGACAGATTTGCTTCGCGATGCGCTCGACGACGCGGCACAGTCGGTCGCTTTAAGTGGCATGCGTTTTGAGGAGGGTCAGGTATGAGTGAACTTACACCTCAAGACCCGTTGCAGGCAGCAATCTTCCAAGCTTTGACAGCTTTCGAAAGGTTGTCAGAGGCGGTTGCAGCAACAGATGCGATTGTCGGAGATAAACTATGCGACGATCT
>NZ_QCYG01000018.1 GCF_003072065.1 Thalassorhabdomicrobium marinisediminis | reverse complement strand
CGGAATTTCAGCGCGTGTCGTGATGTCGCCGGGGAAAGGGGCGATTTCGTCTCAAATTCGATCCATGCAACAAGGCCGGTGCCCGCCATTCCTTCACACGACACGTTCTCAGCTGTGTTTCGGATGATCGACCCCAAGGCCCTTGATGCAGCCTCCGGGCAGGTTCTGGCTGACGTCGCCGCCCTTCTGTGTGAGGGTGATGTCATCGCAATCGACGGCAAGGCGTTGCGGGGCGCACGCGACAAGGGTGTGCAGCGCGACAATCAAGGTGAGAATCGTATCACCCAGATTGTCGCGCTACAAGGGCGAGAGCGCTCGGACGCGGATGATGGTGGCCATGGCCTTCAAGCTGATGATATCAGCACAGAAGAAATGCCGAAAGCTGGACGGTCCAAATCGCCCGCCCGAGATCATCTAGGGGGTTGAGTTCCGCGATGGAATCCAGCAGATTCAAGCTGCCGCCTGATCAGCGTCACCACCGTATGCGATGTGACAGCTTGGCCCCAATCCGATTGTGCAACAAATTCTGAGGCCCTTGTTCAAGGCAGACTCATTAAAAGTGAAATAGGGAGATAAATGTGGATTATTTAATCACATCAAATACGACGAGTGCTCCATTAGAGTGTATTTTAGACAAAATTAGACCCTTTCGGATAAATAACAAAAATGACTTCCGCACGCTAACAAATAAAAATTTTAATATAATATCTAACTTACAGACGTGGGACCGCGGATCAAGCACTTTTTTCTTCTGTGGAAACATATTGTTGGATAATTTATTTCACACTCAGCACGACAAAATATCTGATAAAGTTATTGACATACTTCAAGGCGATATATCATTGGCTTCTGGTACTTATACTTTTATTGAAGCAGACAGCAAGCAAAATACATTCAAAATAGAATTAGACCAGCTAAATGGTTATCCATGCTTTTACTATTGCGATCAAAATCACTATGCTATTTCTGGCAATATCCATATGCTCGCAAACTATCTCAGCATGATAGGGGTTCCAACAAAACGCATAATCAACTCTTTTTTGGCGGACCTCACACTAGGCTCTGGAATCCGAGGGGGAACACTCTACGAAAATATCAAGTGTATTGGATTTGATGAACTTTTTGTTGGCGGAGAAAAATTAGCAATTTCACGAAAAACAAATTTAGATGTGAAAAATATTGAAAACCTTAACTATAAAGAAGTGATTTATGACTTTGGAGAGTGTCTCGCAAGCAGATTGAATTGTGTAACAGGCATGAGTGGATCAAAGCTGCGTGTTGTAGATTTAACTGGAGGAATGGACAGTCGAATAATCCTGGCCGGATTGTATAAATTAGGCTCCCTTCAAAACTGGTATGCGAATACACTTTTCCCACATCCAAATCCTGATGGCAACTTCGCGAACTTTTTTTGTGAAAAATATGAATTAACCATGTCGCTTCGCGTGTCACCAAATGCTCCAGGAAGCATGGAGCAACGAGTAGCACAAGACATTTTCTTTGCACAAGGTAGTGGCATAAAGAGAGGGCTCGGATTGCACTTCGACGCTACCAGTATGGTACGCATTCACGGAGGCTATGGAGAGCTTGGCGGGAAGAGTCACGACACTAATAGGTTTCTTAAGTACCGTACAGAGCCGACAACAATTTCAAGTATGATACAGTCTTATGTGAAGAGCGTAGAAGCGCTAGGGCACTTAACGATTTTAAGCGATGATGCGAAAGATTGGATGTGGGAGGTGATTAGGAAGGAAATTAATACGATTCTAGGAGAGGGATATACGTTCTCGCAAATTCCTATCCTCACCTATCGGCGGGGAAGGGCGAGGTCACATTTTGGACATATTTCTGCTCTTCGCGGTCAAAACTCTTATCATCCTGATTTTTTAAACGATATTAGGTTGAGCCAAGGCGCACTCCTATTAGGCGCGGAGAACTGTCGCCACGGTAAGGTTAACTTTGATATCATTCGGAATCTGGCAGGCAATGAAATAGTTAAAATGCCATTGGCAAACGAACGTTGGCATAGAGAATTATTCGTTTCAGATTCGGAGTTTGCCGCACTTTCAGTGCCGCCTTTAACGGCAAAAAGTCCCCCTTTATTCGAAACGGCGCCAAATGTTTTAGAGACCCGATTTTATGGATCTTATGATACCGCACGTAACATCGACTCACCTACATCATATTCCCGTTTAGCATCTTATCAATATATGATTAACTTTCTCAAGGAAAATAAAGAATTTATTCATGATGACATTGAGTTATCAAAATGGGTTTCTCCGTCGGTAAGTGGATGGCTTAATGAGCTGTCATTAGACGCAATTCCATGGAAAGTGTTTAATACACTAGAGTTTTTATTTGCTTCGGTTATTCACCGTTCGGAGGCTGAAATAGGTATTTTTGATTAGGTTCAGGATGGGCTTTGTTGCACAAATCTCGACCGGGATTCACGTTGGGAGTGCAGTATGATAGCTGGAGGGCATGAGCAGTTGGGCCCCTACGAAGTACAAGACCAAGAACTGGCCTTCGTACAACACAGCGCTGAAGCAACGCGGATCGCTGTCGATCTGGTTTGATCCCGAGATGGTCTGGACGCCACCG
>NZ_QCYG01000017.1 GCF_003072065.1 Thalassorhabdomicrobium marinisediminis | reverse complement strand
ACAAAGCTGCTCGAGCTTCGCAAGGATCAGGCAGCCATCAACGTCGTCCTGGGCCATAGCGGCAATCTCTTCGATGCGGCCCAACGTTCGCTCCGCCAGCCGCACAATCTGCAGCCCCGTGTCATGCGAGAGCGGAATGCCGCGGCGCAAGCCGGCGTCAAGCATATAGCCGGACACCCCCTGCCCTGCCTTCGCCGCTTTCTCCTGGATGACGGCTTGCTCGGCTGCCGTCATGTAGACCTTGATCAGCTTCGATTTATTATGATTCGAATTTGCCAATATTTATTTCGCTCCAGATATTTGGGCCCACGTGAGGAGCCTTGATGATCAAGTTGTACGAGAGCGCTGAGAAAGGCCAAACCGATAATCTGGTGTGCAAAAACGATTTCGGTGGATAAGACCCTCATCGATTAAGTTTTACTGGCTGTTTGAGAGGGTCAGGTCAGCGAGAAACATGGGAAGGGGAAGCAGGACACGTGGTTTGCGAGTTTGTTTTTCGATTTATTCTATCTGCTCATATGTCGTGCGAACTGCTTGTGGGGTCGGCGAAACATTTCAACTGCCCTACTGTTCGCTTGCCGGCCAACCAAACTTACTTGTTTGGCGTAGGAACACTGATCTTCCAGCGGACGCTACTTTGTACCGCCAACTCGAGACAGCACCCCCCGTCTCGGATCTGGTAGCCAACCCATGTTCGGACACCCACACGACTGCAGCCAGATCGGCGCAAGCGGCATCTCTCGCCTACCAATCGGCGACTACATCTTCGCCGAAAACTCGCCGCCTTTAAGATCATCACTCGGCCAGCTGAATGTCGCGTGGATGGCTGCCAAGAACGGGTTATCGATGACCGCCCACTCAGATGATCGGGTTGCGTCCGATCTCTATTCCCAGCCCGCGCCGCCGCTCTCGCCGTCCTACCGTTCCCGCAGGGCGTCGGCTTCGCGTGAGAGGAACCAGTCGTAGGTTTGGGTGATGCCGTCGATGAGGGCGATGCGGGCTTGCCAGCCGAGGTCGGTCAGGCGGGACACGTCCATCAGCTTGCGCGGGGCGCCGTCGGGTTTGCTGGTGTCGAAGGCCAGCGTGCCCTCAAAGCCCACCACGGTCGCGACCATTTCGGCCAGCTCGCGGATCGAGACATCCTCGCCGCAGCCCACGTTGATGTGGCTGAGCATCGGGCTGACGGCGGCCTGATACCGCTCGGGCGCAAGGTTGTGGACGAAGAGCGAGGCTTCGGCCATGTCCTCCACGTGCAGGAATTCGCGCCGCGGCGTGCCCGAGCCCCAGATCGTCACCGTCTCGCCCCCGTCGCGTTTCGCCGCGTGGAACCTTCGCATGAGCGCGGGGAGGACGTGGGAGTTCTCGGGGTGGAAATTGTCGCCGGGCCCGTAAAGATTGGTCGGCATCACTGAGCGGTAATCGACGCCGTATTGCCGATTGTAACTCTCGCACAATTTGATTCCGGCGATCTTGGCAATGGCATAGGGCTCATTGGTGGGCTCCAGCGTGCCGGTGAGCAGCGCGGCCTCGGCCATCGGCTGTGCGGCCTCGCGCGGGTAAATGCACGACGAGCCGAGTTGCAGAAGTTTTGTGACCCCAATGCGGTGAGCGCTGTGGATGACATTGCATTCAATCATCAGGTTTTGATAAATGAAATCCGCCGGATAACTGTTGTTGGCGACAATACCGCCGACTTTCGCCGCGGCGAGGATCACCTCATCGGGGCGTTCCCGCGCCATGAAATCCTGCACCGCCGCCTGGTCCGTCAGGTCCAGCTCGGAGGAGCTGCGCACCACAAGGTCAAGTGCTTCTCCGGCGGCTTTGCGGGCTTCGAGCTTGCGCAGGATCGCCGATCCGACCATGCCCCGATGGCCTGCCACATAGATTTTCCGCATCATATCCTGTCCTTCGTGCTGTGTCCGGCGCGCTGTGCCCGCCGTGCTGTACCCGCGTTCGAGCGCGGGCATACACGGGTGCAGCGGTCCGTGCCAAGCCAAGATCACGCGCCCTGCCCCGATTTGCGGTCGAATTGCGCATCTGCCCTTCCCGTTTCGCTTTTGAAAGGTTAAAGAGCACGGGTGCTTTCAAATGCCGCCCCCGCGGGACGGCAAACCGATTCCATGCACCGCCCCCGTGGCGTCAGATTTCAAAGGCCCTTCGGGGCCAGCCACACTGCGATTTGAGGGACCCTTCGGGCATTTGCCCAGCGGGTGTTACTGAAACAGAGTTTAACGGCCGAGACATGAAATTTCAGATATTGGGCATCAATTACGCGCCCGAACTCATTTCCACGGCCGTTTATACCACGGATATGGCCGAATATCTGTCCCGCGCGGGGCATGAGGTGAACGTCGTCACCGCGCAGCCCTATTTCCCCGCGTGGGAGGTGATGGAAGGCTGGCCGAAATACCAATACAAGCGCGAACAGCGCAACGGCATCAATGTGGTGCATTGCCCGCTCTATGTGCCGCGCAAACCCACCGGCAAATCCCGTCTGCTGCACTACGCCACTTTCACGCTGGCGGCCTTTCCGCCGATGTTGTGGCGCGCGCTTACCCGGCGCCCCGATGTGGTTTTCGTCGTCGCGCCCTCGCTGGTGTCGGCGGTGGCCGGCTGGGTCAGCGCCCGGCTGAGCGGCGCGAAGCTCTGGGTGCACGTGCAGGATTTCGAGGTTGAGGCGGGCTTTGCCACCGGGGCCTTTTCCCCCGACAGCCGGATCGGCCGCGCCGCCCGCGCCTTTGAGGGGTGGATGCTGCGGCGCTGCGACCGGGTGAGCTCGATCTCGGCCCCGATGGTGCGCAAACTGGTCGCCAAGGGCGTGGACCCGACCCGCACCTTCGAGCTGCGCAACTGGGCCAATCTCGATCACGTCGATGTGGTCACCGGCCCCAACCCCGCCCGCGACCGGCTCGGGATCACCACCCGCTATGTCGCGCTTTATTCCGGCAATGTCGCGGCGAAACAGGGGATCGAGATCATCCCCCAGGCCGCGCGTCTGCTGCACGACCGGGACGATCTGACCTTCCTGATTTGCGGTCAGGGGCCGCTGCTGGACACGCTCAAGGCGCAGGCGGCGGATCTGCCCAACGTGCGGTTCGCCCCCCTGCAGCCGATCGAGCACTTTTCGGAGACGCTGGGGCTGGCCGATGTGCACCTGCTGCCGCAGATCGAAGGTGTATCGGATCTGCTGTTGCCCTCGAAGCTGACGAACATGCTCGCCTCGGGCCGGCCGGTCATCGCCACGGTGACCCGCGACACCGCCCTTGCGGCCGAGGTCGAGGGCGCGGGCGTGATCACGCCCCCCGGCGATGCCCCGGCCCTTGCAGCGGCCCTGACCGAGCTTTTGCAAGACCCCGAGCGCCACGCCCGCCTGTCCCGACAGGCGCGCAGCCGCGCGCTGGACCGCTGGAACAAACCCGCGATCCTTGACCGTTTCCTCGCGGCCGCGAAGGCGCTGATCTCAGCCCCCGC
>NZ_QCYG01000016.1 GCF_003072065.1 Thalassorhabdomicrobium marinisediminis | reverse complement strand
TGTACGGCATCAGATCGTCCTTCCCGAAAACCTGTCACCCCGATACCGGAAAATCGCTGATCCATGCAACAAGGTCCTAGACAAGAGTCATGTTGGATTCTATAAGCTCGATCGCTCTAGTAATACACCTCACAGGTGGATAAAAAATTTGCATAATACGCTAGGCGATGAAATGAAATGCGGCGCGAGATACACTAGGGGCATCAAGGCCGAGATGTAAGAATTAATTATATAGGTGAGTTGTTTAACAATCAAGGTTTGAAACAGGTATTGCGATTATCTTGATTATGAGACTCTTCCCGTCGTGCGAGCGATGCCACCTTTCTCGTATCTCATCTGTATACATCGCGGCCAGCTCTCAACAAAAACTTATGACGGAAGAACTTGAATGACGAAAACAATCAAAGGTTATGTTGAGCACGTTGACACCACTGTAGTTGCGGGTTGGGCGTATGATGAAACCGACGAAGCGACCTCCCTGAGGGTAGAAATTCACCAAGATGGTTTGTGCATAAAATCTACGCATACCAAGATCGAACGCAATGATGTCACTAGATCTCATCCTCTCGCCGTAAATTGTGGGTTCAAAATACGCATCGAACATGAATTATATTGTTCGATCATGGATGGAAGTGCTTCAATTTGGGCGTGCCCAGAAAACCGGCCCCCAGAAAAACTCACAATAGTATCTACTAGCCACCGGAAGGTAGGTTTAAGCGCACGTGTTCGGAATAAATTCGGTGCTATTGTTGGCCAAGGGGAGGGGTGGCTCGGAAGGAAATATATTGGCGGCAAAGATGTGAGTCGAAAAATAATCGAAGAAAAGAAATTGCCGAATTTTATTGAAGAAAAGCATGAATTGGTAAATCACGATATAAAAATTACCTCTGCAATAAGCGAGGAGGCATCAACTATTATGCCATATACCGCATCAACTTCTTCATCCTTTCATATTGATGGCAAACACTTTGGGTATATTGACAGGGCATCACAAAATTGCCTCGACGGATGGTTGCTATCGACACACAGCAAAGCGGCCCCATTTGTTTTAGCTGACGGAATTCCGGCCATCAGAAGTGAATGGCCTCTGACGCGCCGTGATGTGATTAACGAAACTGGTGTCCAAAAACGTTCCGGATTCCATTTTGAATATAACGTGCTTGCCGGGTCAACTGTCGAACTGATGGCATTTGACGGTAAGTCTATCGTAGAACTTTCTCAACAAGCTGCCACTGCCGCTCCGGAAGAAACAACACAGTGGTCGATGGCGCAATTGATAGCCGATTCTGTAAAGCCTGACGCAGTCGCCGTTACTTGCTGGGAAGGATCCCATAATCCTATTGGGCGCGCGAAAGTGCTGTATGACGTTGTGAACGGCAAGCGGCCCGTATGGTTATTTTGTTATCTATTCGATGAGTTTGGTGGAAAACTATGGGCCCCACTTGCAGGTTCCGGAATCCGCATCGTGGCTATTCCATGGCATGAACGTGATGCTTATCACAAAATGTTTCAAACTTATGGCATCAAATTCCCAACCGTTTGGATGTGTAAGCCGCGCTATCCAACTTTGCTCCTAGGTGCGAATATTGCAGCCGCTGACGCCCGTCTCATTCTCGACTTCGATGACAATGAGGAACACTTCTCAATGTCAGAAGGCTCGTCAGGCAAGGTTTATGGGCGCGACACCCTTGGAGCAGTTCGGCATTCTATTCAGAACATTGAGGCCCGAACAGCAGCCAGCAATTCACTCGCCGAAGATTTCAAGGCTGAGATTGTGCGGCACGCGCGGCGTGCAGCCATCATACCGCATAAGCGCCGTTCCAAAAGTAACAGTAATGCAATAGTAATTGGATTTGTTGGAACTGTTCGTCCGCACAAACGGATACTGGAAGCTGCGCAGGCAATTCGGATTGCAAGTATGATCGAGAACATACCCATCGAGTTTCATGTTCATGGTGACATCAAGCCTGATGCTTATCGAGAATCACTCAATCAAAACAAAGCATTGACCTTTGGTACAGTTCTTGCGGAAGAACTCGACGCGACTCTACAGACATTTGATATTGTCCTCACGGGCTTCCCCTCTCAAAACGACGAAGATGAGCCAATCATCCGCTATCAAATTACCTCGAAAATTGGTGACGCCCTATCAAATGGCTTGCCTGTACTGGTACCGAAGACTCGTAGCGTAGAAGACTTGGATGATATTCCTGGCGTATTCCTATTCACCGCTGAAGACTTCGTTGAAGTACTACACCGTGCAAAGCGATATGGGAAAAAAACCAAGTTGCCTAAAGCGTTTACTTTCGAAGGAGCTTACCGAGGTTTTCAAGAAGCGGAAGCATCAGCGCCAAAAGATGCAAGTTGCTTGCAGAGATTCGTATCACACCAGCCTAAAAAAGCTGGAAAGTCCATCGTACTCATCTGGAAGCAACCAGATGCAGGGTTGTATGGGCGCCGCGTGGATCAGCTTGCACGCGCTATCAAGATAGCACACCCTGATGTCAATGTCCGTGTGGTCGAGATGCTAAGTGATAGTACTAAAGCTGGTCTCTTAGTCCAAGCGCCTCGCTTCACGTCCGACGCATCGCAAATACTTGAGCTGTCCGATCGAAAGCTCGCTGGTACTGCTGCCTCACCCGAAGGAGCAATTTACGACCAAATTCGTATTGGCAAGGATGCGGACGCTGCAACTGCAATGTCGGAGTATTTGTGGCAGCGGGGGTTAAGCACAGACAATACTCTGATAATTACATTTCCGGAGTTCAGCTTGTTAAATCAGATTGCTCCAGTAATAAGGTTCTTTCCCTTAATTGCAGATATAGTCGATAATCAAATTTCTTGGGGGAATAAGGATTCACTAGGAAGGGTCGCTGCCCAGTATGCATGGTTGATGAGAGATTCGATTCGCATAGTGTTTAACTCTCAGGTTAATCATGATTTCTTTGTGGACTCCGGTTTGATCGCGGCGTCGAAGCAAAAAGACGTTACAGTAATTCCAAATTGGTACATACCGTCGCCCGCAGTAACGCACGGTGTAGCACGACGCCCGCAAGTTCGGGGTGGAATGGTCAACGTGATCTATAGCGGTAATCTAAATGACCGTATTGACTGGGATCTTTTGAGCCGCGTGGCTGGAGCCTCAGACAAAATCAACTTGCATATCGTCGGTGCCGCCGCACGTGCTGGAGATAAGATTTCTGAACTTACGTCGCATACTAATGTCTACTATCACGGGCCATTAGATGAGCGTCGTCTCTGTGAGTTGCTCGCTGAGATGCACTTTGCGATTATGCCACATGTACGTGATAACGTTTCTACATTCATGAATCCGCTAAAGATCTTAATGTACTCGGCGTACGGACTTAAAACTATTTCTACCTCAGTACCGGGTCTGAACAATGTGGAGGGCCTAGTGGCGGTCGATAAACCATCTGAGTTCATCGCTGAAGTCGAAAGATGGGTGGAAGAATTCCAGTCTGGTCGAATGGAGCCTTATAAGGTAGACAATGATATACCTGCGTATGCGAAAAGTTACGTCGATCTTGTAAGTGAGGTCATGCTTTCTAAACTGAAAAATTAATGCGTCAAGTTTCGTTGTAGATGATTAGAGTCGGAAGCGTGCGTACCGGTTGATGTATATGAAACTTACGTTGACGCTGAAATCAAAGGAAAACCAATGCCGAAACCGAATCTTATTATTGCCGGATGCCAAAAGTCCGGCACTACGTGGCTGCACTCTTGCCTTAGGAAATCGACGCACATTTTTGGATCCAAAATTAAAGAGTTGAACTTTTTTAACTCGGTCGACTTTGAGAAAAACTCGGAAAGTTACTTAGGGCACTTTCCGCCGACCGAGGGCGCTCAATACTATATGGAAAGTACTCCGCATTACTTCCAGCTTCCATCCGGACGAATAGATACGGCGCGGAATATTGAAAGCTACCTAGATGACCCAAAAATCATCGTTATCTTTAGAAATCCTGTTTCTCGTTATGAATCAGCATACGTTCATCACATCATGAAAGGGCGCATAACCTACAGGTCAATCATCAAAGAATTTTCCGATGAGAATAAGATGCTAACCTTAGGCCGTTACGCGGAGGTATTGAGATATTGGCGTACGATCTTTCCAGACTTGTTGGTTTTGTTCCATGACGACTTGGATAGGGATCCGGAGTCGTTAGTGCAAAATGTCATGAACTATTTGAATTTGGATAACGATATCGAACCGGATGATCTCCTGTTCCGAAGTAATGACAAAATCATCAAAGCCGACAAGCTCGATCTTAATTGGCCCCGAATGCCTAAGCTTAGCAATGATCTCAGAAAGCGCTTGGTGGATTATTATCAAGACGACATCGAAGAATTGGAGACGTTAACTGGTCGTGATTTGAAGCATTGGACCAAATAACGCTTGGGGGGTGTCTGCCATCCGTGCAGCTAGGGTCAGGATGCATTGATTTCTGTTTCGCTGCGTGATTCACGCCTCCGAAAACGGAGCGGTGACATGAGCGATCTCTTCTGGCTGACCGACGCGCAGATGGCGCGCCTGGCTCCCTTCTTTCCCAGGTCGCACGGGAAGCCCCGGGTTGATGACAGACGGGTGCTGAGCGGGATTATTTTCATCAATCGCAATGGCTTGCGTTGGCGCGATGCGCCCGCCGCGTATGGCCCACATAAGACGCTCTACAGCCGGTGGAAGCGTTGGAGCGAAAAGGGCATCTTCGCACGGATGATGGCCGGGCTGGCGGCGGAACACGGCGAGAAAACGACCGTGATGATCGACGCAACATACCTCAAGGCCCATCGAACGGCGACCAGCATGGCCGCCAAAAAAGGGGGGCGTGGTCGCCTGATCGGTCGAACCAAAGGCGGTATGAACACCAAGCTGCACGCCATCTGCGACAGTCAGGGGCGACCGATCGACCTGTTCGTCACCGCTGGACAGGTCAGCGATTATATCGGCGCTCGGGCCCTGCTGAGTGGCCTGCCAAACGTCAAATGGCTACTCGGGGATCGTGGCTATGACGCTGACTGGTTCAGAGAAGCGTTGCAGGACAAGGGATACGTGCCTGCATCCCAGGCCGGAAGAAACGCAAGACGCCGATCAAATACGATAAGCGGAGATACAAGCGGCGTAACCGCATCGAGATCATGTTCGGCAGGCTCAAGGACTGGAGGCGCGTCGCGACCCGCTATGACCGATGCCCCAAGGTGTTCCTCTCAGCCATCGCCCTCGCGGCTCTCGTCATCTATTGGTTATGAATCCTGACCCTAGGTTTCAAGAGCTTTAATGCATACCGGGGACGTAGGGTTCGTAAGTTCGTATTTAATCACGTTTGTGGCCACGAGAGGGCTTTGTTGCACAAATCGGGGCGTGAGCGCACGTCCCCTTTCCCGGACGGATTTATCCTACGACCTCTGTGACAGG
>NZ_QCYG01000015.1:2500-5915 GCF_003072065.1 Thalassorhabdomicrobium marinisediminis | reverse complement strand
CTGGCCGGGATTTTGTCGTTCTGTGAGAATGGGATGTCTACAAACGCCAACACCCGCAGCAAGGCTACGGGCGTTCGGCAAGTGACGATGGTTGCGGGAGTAGGATTTGAACCTACGACCTTCAGGTTATGAGCCTGACGAGCTACCGGGCTGCTCCATCCCGCGGGACCTAAGTGTATTGCATCGCAGAGAGATACGGGGTCGTTTCGAATTCCTTACTAGGTTTGGCAGTGACTTACTCTCCCACGTCTTAAGACGCAGTACCATCAGCGCAACGGCACTTAACGGCTGGGTTCGGAATGGAGCCAGGTGTTTTGCTCGTGCTATGACCACCAAACCAAGAAAGGAATTCGATACGATTGTTGCTCTTGCTAGGGGCAAGAGCGGGGGTGTTGTCCAAGTCAGTACGCTGATTGTGTTGTGTATGCTCTTGATCAGTAGGGCAAATGCCTTGCTTCTACTGGATCAAATCAAGCCTATCGGACCATTAGTACCAGTCAACTGAATGCATTGCTGCACTTACATCTCTGGCCTATCGACGAGGTAGTCTACCTCGGTCCTCAGGGATATCTTGTTTTGAGGGGGGCTTCCCGCTTAGATGCCTTCAGCGGTTATCCTGTCCGTTCATAGCTACCCAGCACTGCCGTTGGCACGACAACTGGTCCACCAGTGGAACGTTCACCCCGGTCCTCTCGTACTAGGGGCAACTCCTCTCAAATATCCTACACCCACGGAAGATAGGGACCGAACTGTCTCACGACGTTCTAAACCCAGCTCACGTACCTCTTTAAACGGCGAACAGCCGTACCCTTGGGACCTGCTCCAGCCCCAGGATGAGATGAGCCGACATCGAGGTGCCAAACACTGCCGTCGATATGGACTCTTGGGCAGTATCAGCCTGTTATCCCCGGCGTACCTTTTATCCGTTGAGCGATGGCCCTTCCACTCGGGACCACCGGATCACTATGACCGACTTTCGTCTCTGCTCGACTTGTCAGTCTCGCAGTCAGGCTGGCTTCTGCCATTGCACTCAACGACCGATTTCCGACCGGTCTGAGCCAACCTTCGCGCGCCTCCGTTACTATTTAGGAGGCGACCGCCCCAGTCAAACTACCCACCACACAGGGTCCCGGATCCGGATAACGGACCGCGGTTAGACAACAAGCGAGGCAAGGGTGGTATCTCAAGGGAGGCTCCACAGAAACTGGCGTTCCTGCTTCAAAGCCTACCACCTATCCTGCACATGCCTGACCTATTGCCAGTGTGAAGCTGTAGTAAAGGTGCACGGGGTCTTTCCGTCTAACCGCGGGAAACCTGCATCTTGACAGGTAATTCAATTTCGCTGAGTCGATGTTGGAGACAGCGGGGAAGTCGTTACGCCATTCGTGCAGGTCGGAACTTACCCGACAAGGAATTTCGCTACCTTAGGACCGTTATAGTTACGGCCGCCGTTTACCTGGGCTTCAATTCGGTGCTTGCACACCTCCTTTTAACCTTCAGGCACCGGGCAGGCGTCAGACCCTATACGTCGTCTTGCGACTTCGCAGAGCCCTGTGTTTTTAGTAAACAGTCGCCACCCCCTGGTTTGTGCCCCCAGCCAATACTTGCGTAGAAACTGGGCCTCCTTCTCGCGAACTTACGGAGGTATTTTGCCGAGTTCCTTCAACATCGTTCTCTCAAGCGCCTTGGTATTCTCTACCAGTCCACCTGTGTCGGTTTAGGGTACGATCTCATGGAAGAGCTATTTCCAGGGACCCCTTGGCTGCCCATTCAATCCAATAAGGATGAACAACGTCCGGAATCCGTCACTACTTCCTGGCCCAGGAATATTAACCTGGTTCCCATCGACTACGCCTTTCGGCCTCGCCTTAGGGGTCGGCTTACCCTGCTCAGATTAACTTTAAGCAGGAACCCTTGGACTTTCGGCGACAGGGTCTCTCACCCTGTTTGTCGCTACTCATGTCATCATTCTCACTAGTGATCTCTCCACCGGATGGCTCACGCCCCGGCTTCATCGAAAGTTCCGCGTCTCCAATACGGGCGAACCCGCTAAGGAGACATGGAACTATGTCACACTACGCTCTGCTACCACGCACTATGTGCATCCTAAGCTTCGGCTCATGGCTTGAGCCCCGTTACATCTTCGCCGCAGGACAACTTGTTTAGACCAGTGAGCTGTTACGCTATCTTTAAAAGATGGCTGCTTCTAAGCCAACTTCCTGGTTGTTTTGGTCGTCCCACCTGCTTTCCCACTTAGCCATGAATTAGGGGCCTTAGCTGTAGGTCAGGGTTGTTTCCCTCTCCACTACGGACGTTAGCATCCGCAGTGTGTCTGCCATCTAGTACTCCCGGGTATTCGGAGTTTGGTTAGGATCAGTAAGCCTGTGGGGCCCCATTACCCATCCAGTGCTCTACCCCCCGGGGTATTCGGATGACGCTCTACCTAAATAGATTTCGCAGAGAACCAGCTATCTCCGAGTTTGATTGGCCTTTCACCCCTAGGCACACCTCATCCCGACCTTTTTCAACAGGTGTGGGTTCGGACCTCCAATAAGTGTTACCTTATCTTCATCCTGGGCATGCCTAGATCACTCGGTTTCGGGTCTGATCCATCTAACTCATTCGCCCTATTAAGACTCGCTTTCGCTGCGCCTACACCTAACGGCTTAAGCTTGCTAGATAGACCAAGTCGATGACCCATTATACAAAAGGTACGCTGTCAGGCCTCATGGGCCCTCCAACTGATTGTAGGCGTTCGGTTTCAGGTACTGTTTCACTCCCCTCGTCGGGGTGCTTTTCACCTTTCCCTCACGGTACTGGTTCACTATCGGTCAGTAAGGAGTACTTAGCCTTCGAAGGTGGTCCTCCGATGTTCAGACAGAATTTCACGTGTTCCGCCCTACTTAATACGTCCAATTGTGCTTCATATACGGGGCTGTCACCCACTATGGCTGTGCTTCCCAACACATTCTATTCACACTCATGGCTCGGCTGGTCCCCGTTCGCTCGCCGCTACTAGGGGAGTATCTGTTGATTTCCTTTCCTCCGGGTACTTAGATGTTTCAGTTCCCCGGGTTTGCTTTTTTAACCCTATCTATTCAGGTTAAAAATACCTGTTTTACCGCATTATTAGCTGCTCCGGAGAGCAGTAATAACACAGTATCAGGTGGGTTGCCCCATTCAGAGATCCGTGGATCAAAGCTTATTCTCAGCTCCTCACGGCTTATCGCAGAGTATCACGTCTTTCATCGCCTCTTACTGCCAAGGCATTCACCAAACGCCCTTTTCGCGCTTGATTTGATCCAGAAAAAGCAAGGCCGGCAAGGCCTTACGGTCGCGGCAATCACTCCGCTTCCTACTTTCGTGCTGATCGAACAGCTTCTGGAACAAAAGTCATACATTTTCCCGACCACAG
>NZ_QCYG01000014.1 GCF_003072065.1 Thalassorhabdomicrobium marinisediminis | reverse complement strand
GGCACTTGCCGCCATGCGATCAGGATACAAGCTGAACCGTCATGCGCGCGCCGCTGAAAAAAGACATGCGGTCTTACCGTTTTTTAAAGGGGTCCAGCCCACCAATAAGCCATCGGCAACTGCCCTTCGGGCACAGCATAGCACAGGCCGTTTATATAGCGCACAGGTGGGCTGCGGACCGGAACAGTTTTTTAAGATGTCCCTGTCTCCTTGAGGGTGCGGTTCTCGCGCCGAAGCCGTTTATTCTCCCGCGCAAGCTCGCGATCCTCGGGCGATACCACATCCGTGTCGCGGTGCGCTGTCACCCACTTGTTCAGCGTCGAAAGCCCAACGCCCAAATCATCGGAAACTTGCCGCCGCGTCAGCCCGCTGGTCAGCGCAATTCGCACTGCATCCTTGCTGAATTCGTACAGTTCTTCCCTTGCCCAAAGTTCGTCTCCTTTGTTGCAGTAAATGCTATCAAAGGAGCGGTATCAAACCGCGACAGGTCCAATGCACTACCCAGAACCCCCAACTATCAAGATCAATCCTTCAAACTGTCGCTACGAGTGCGGGACACGTGGTGGGCAGGTCAGGATCATAATTTACGCATCGTTGCTGCGAGCAAGAGGCACATGGTTTCAATGGGGTTTTGTCGGTAGGCTTTGCTACGCCACAACGCCTGGGCACGGATCGGACTGGTTTTCAAGGCGGCACAGCTAGTGCGGGCTTGTGGCGTTAGACTATGCTGGTGGCGATTAAGTGCGGTAAGGTTAGCATGTATCCAATGACCGAACGCGCCGTTGAATATCTGCCGCAAGCGGCGCAGCCTCGCCGCGTGTCCGCGGCCAGCTCCCATAACATTTCCGGCGTGCTGCCGGTAATCCAGCCCCACATGGTCATCTACGATAACCTGTGCCCCCATTGCCGATAACAACAAATAGATCCACCAGTCATGATACCATATCCCCACAGGTACTCCAGCGTCTCGCACCTGGGTAGTTGCCTGAGGCGTCAGGATTGCGCTATGGCCGGAGATCACGTTCTGCACCAACGCATTGCGCAGCCCCGCGCCTCGCCGCAGTGGGTGACTATGTGCTAGCACGCGCCCGTCTTGGTCAATATGCCGCGATTGTCCGCCATATAGCGCAAACTGGTTTTCTGCGCTAGCTAGAACACCTAGCCCGTGGGCCAGCTTGTCAGGGTACCAAACGTCATCTTGATCCGACAAAGCCAGATAGCTGTTGGGCGACAACGGAAGATCGGGACGTGACAAGGTTTGCATATAATTTCGAGCGGCCCGTTGTGATGGAGCTAATGACCGAGTTTCTCCGTTCTGGTTCGCGGCCTCGTAAAGGATAACGGGATAAGTCTCCCCGAAGGTTCGGACGATATTGCAAGTATTATCAGTCGAACCGTCATCACTTACCACAAGTGTCCAGTTCTTATGGGTTTGGCCCGCGATGCTGGCGAGCTGCTCAGGCAGCCAGCGCGCTCCGTTGTAGGTGCACATGACAATCAACACAGATGGCGAACAGACAGACATAAGCGGATATGGGCTCTAAAAGCATAGGTACGTCCTGCTATCCTGTCTTTCTGCAACCGTCAAAACCTACCTGGACCGCATCCGAACCTATGCAATGAAAGACAAAACCAAACTCTAGATGTCTATCGATCCCGCCGTGCTTTCCCTTAAGAATAATATTCTCTAGGAAGGCCCAAACGCACTGTGTTGAGGCCTCAAAATGCGCGACTTGTATATCCACATCGGCGCCCATAAGACTGGCACCACATCCCTTCAAAGTTGTTTTGACGGTCAGGCTGGCACTTTGCACAAACTGGGTGTGCTCTATCCAAGAACCAACTGGTACCATCATTCGCAACATCGGTTGGCTTTCGCCATGAAAGGCATGCGCGATCCAAGTGTGGGAGATATACCTGATCTGGCCAGCGAAGCAGCTAAATTGAACCGTGCTATGGCCAAGAGTGAGTGCAAAAAATCATTTATTTCGAGCGAGGAGTTTTTCTCCTGCCCCAGTGAGAGTATAATTGCTTTACGCAATGCACTGGATGCAGAGCGTATCCATATCTTAGCGACTTTGCGCCGTCCCGACACCTTGTTGGTGTCAATATACAACCAAAAAGCGAAACAGCCCGGAAACAGGTTTGTCCGAGGAATTGGCCATTTTGTGGAGGATCCCTGCGCGCTGGATCGTGATATGGATTTCGAAGCCTGCGTAACCCCTTGGATGGACGCTTTTGGTAAGGAGAACACCATCATCCGACTGTACGAGGACGGCAGCAGTGTCGTGCAGATGCTTAGGATATTGGGCTTGTCGGCGGATGCACTGCCCATGCCTTCTCGCCTTAATGAAAGTGTACCTGGGGTGGTAACTGAGATGATGCGAGTCGCCAAATTTTCTCAGATGGGCAAAGTTGAGCAGATCAAGCTCTACCAGTTAGCCAGTCAGAGAATGGCCGATCGCCCACCATTCTTTCTCAGTGATGCCGATCGGCGCACTGTGATCCGGATCCTTCAGCCTAGAATTGATAATCTTTTTAAGCGACTTGGCCGAGCAAACCCATACCGGTTAGAATGTTACACTCCGATTGAGAATGGCGCGAATCGACCCAACGTTACGCTTGCAGACTTAATGCAGCTAATTGATCACCTCCTTCAAAGAAGTTAGTGTCAACACTTGTTCAGAGACTCTAATCGCCAACTTAATTAGTCGCGGGAGTTACATTCATATTATGAAGATGATGAGCGATCGCCGATTCTATATCGTTGTAGTAGACTATATTTCCGCCTTCGAGTACGGCGCCCGCATCGCACATATCACGGATTTGGGGCATTGAGTGGCTAACGACGATCGCGCCAGACTGGCGCATCCTTGTCTTGAATAAGGCTTGGCTTTTTTGTTTAAATGCTTGATCGCCTACGGCCGTCACCTCGTCTACTAGATAGGTGTCAAAGTCGATCCCCATTGACGCACCAAACGCCAGTCGGGATTTCATTCCTGAGGAATAGCCACCGAAACGCTGGTGAAAACTACGGCCCAACTCAGAGAAATCGGCAACAAAGTCGACCAATTCGTCCGCATCCGTACCGTAAATTCGTGCTAGAAACCGAGTATTCTGGGCGCCCGTCAGTTCCGGATGGAACGAGCCTGCAAAACCGACAGGCCAAGAAACTGTGCCGCTGATTTTAACGCGACCTGCTGAAGGATTCACCGTTCCTGCAATCAGTTTCATAAGAGTTGACTTGCCAGCACCGTTTCGCCCCAGCAGCGCCACCGCTTTCCCGCTGGGAAAAGTGGCATTAACATTCTTTAGCACGGTCTTGCGATAGCCGCGCATGTAAAAATGTTTGCTTACGTGTTCCAATGAGATCATCGCTGGAACTCTACCTGCGATCCTTGAGTGAGTAGTACACCAACACCAGAATCGACCAGACGACGAAGATGAACATCGCCACGAGGCCGAGCAACATTGCCCGCTGCGGGTATTCTGCCCGTTCGGCTAATGTCGGTTGCACATGGGCGGCCAGATACCGGGTCTGGCGACGCGCCTCGGCCTGTGCTGCATCGAATGACGCCAGCGTGGCGGTATAAGCGCTCTCGGCAAACTCTCGGTCTGCACTTAGGCGTTCGAATTCACCGATGAGATCCGCGAAGGCCGTGCCGCCCGCGACCCCATCGCCGATCCCCATTTTACGGCGTTCTTCGGCAATCCGGTCTTGGATGACCCGTACCCGCAGTCGAGCCTGTTCTATTCGCGGGTCACCCGACTGCGTGGTTTCGGTTAGCAAATCAACATCGATTAAGGCTTCGGCGAGTTGCGCCTGTAGATTACCCAACAGACCTGATTGATTCTGTAGGTCCGCCGAAGGATCGACAATTTGGTTACGGTTGCGAAAATCCGTGACAGCGGCACGAGCATCGCGCAGCCGTTGCTCAGCAGCTTCGAGTTCGGCGCGAGCATAGCTAATTGCATCTTCGCGGGCGATATCGCTCAGCGCGTTGATCATGGCCGAGCTTTGCTCAAAGATCGCGCGGGCGATAGTATGGGCATCCTCGGCGCGGAATGCGAGAACGCGCACTTCAATCAGGCCTGTTCCACTGTCATAGAAAATCCGCACCTTGCGGTCCCATTGGTTCGCCAAATCCTCTATCGTACCTTCCGGATCATAACTAAAATAAGGGTCTGTTTCGTGAGGAATAGCCCACATTGCCTCCAAGTCGATCCGTGCATTAATATCAGCGACAAGTTTCTGGCTTTGGATAAATTCGTAAAGAATGTCCGCGTCAGTAGAAGAGGAACTGCCCATGGCTGACAAACCGGCCAGAAGCTCCATTCCGGAGGCCCCCTCCTCTCGACGAATAGAAAACCCCACCGTCGAGGCATATTGATCCGCTGCGCGGTCATAGAGGTACCAGCCAGCCACACCGATAGGCGCCAGTACAAGTAATAGAAAACTGAAGATGATGCCCCAGTGTCGCCTGCGCATCCGTGCTGGACCTGCAGGCGTTGAGCGGACGGTCTCCGGTGTATAGGCTGGCTTCGGCTCGGATTTTTGAAGCGAATTCGAGGCGGGCTTCCCTGAACCGGGGGCGGTCTTGGGGTTAGCCTTTGGTCGCGGTTCCGGACCATGTGTTTGATTAAGATCGGCTGGTTTGGCAGGATATGGCCTGTGTGGAGGCTGCTTGGTACCCGATGCCTCCTTCTGAGGCGGAGTCGACTGGGCCGGTGCACTGGATTGCACGCTTCCCGCTGGAGTTCTAGCATCGTTCCGGGCCGAGGCTGGTTGCACAGGATTACCCTTTAGGGACGCGTCCGAAGGTGTCGTCACGAGCGATCTTTCCAGCCATTGAATTTGCTGCTAAACGCTACCGTTCTAGGCTGTGAATTACCAGCGCAAAGCCTGCATTGTAGCAGGTAGCAGGGGCTCTGGTCACCACCTCCGGCAAGCATTAGCCTAAGCGCGACCGCTACCCCCCTATCCTGTTTGTAGGACTCCGACGTGAGCCAGCTCCCCCCCGCGCAGCGACCGACCCAGACCCGCCGCCGGTTTGCCAGCCTACGTACGATCTCGGCTTTGGTGATGCGTGAGATGGCAACGTCCTACGGCAGGTCTCCTGGGGGCTACTTATGGGCAGTCATCGAACCCGCCGCCGGCATCGCATTGTTATCAGCCTTGTTTTCACTGGGCTTTCGAAACCCAGCGATAGGTACCAACTTCGCAATTTTCTACGCCACAGGACTGGTGCCTTTCATGATGTTTACGGATCTTTCGAACAAGGTAGCGATGGCGTTGCTGTTTTCTAAACCGTTATTGAACTACCCCAGCGTTACGTTTCTGGATGCCCTTCTAGGGCGTTTCATTGTCAATTTCCTCACGCAGATCATGGTCAGCTATGTGGTGTTCGTAGGAATCCTGATGATGTTTGAAACCCGTACGATTCCGCAAGTATCGGGAATCGCCCTTGCGACGGTTATGGGGGCAACGCTGGCCTTTGGCGTCGGTACGGTGAATGCGGTCTTGTTTACAGCTTTTCCGATTTGGCAACGCGTTTGGTCGATCCTGACGCGCCCTCTCGTGCTGCTTTCCGGCGTAATTTTCATCTTTGATAACGTTCCGCAGCCTTATCGAGATTACCTATGGTGGAATCCGCTAATCCATGTAGTGGGGAAAATGCGAGACAGTTTCTATCCTACCTATGATAGCAGCTACGTCAGTTACGCATATTTGTTCGGGGTCAGCGCGATCCTGATGCTGTTCGGGCTGATTTTCTTGCGCCGTTATCACCGGGATATTCTTGATTTTTAGGCCAGACAGATCGGCAGCGCGGGCATCAAGTGGATTCGATCGCGGGCTTAGTCAAGCGCTCTACAACTTTGCGCGGCTGACCGACCCACTCTAGCGGCAAGATCCCCCCACGCCCCCCATTGGCGACCGCACGAGACACTGCCTCGGCCTGTGCGCCGAGATCGAAACACCAAACCGGAAGGCCCGTAGCCAGACATTCTTGGGTAGTATAGCTGAAGGTCTCAGGGCAGATTGAGGGGATCAGCCAGCAACTGATGCCGTACTTGCGAGCAAGCGTCTCTAGTTCGGCCAGGGTATATTCACCGTGCACAATCACGTTCGGGCCAGGATTATAAGCGGGATCAATATTGCCAATTAGAACAAGTCCGCCCTTTTCAACCTGCTCTCCCATGTCCTTGAGCACAGGTGCACCTTTAGGCAACCCTATATTGCCCAGAACACCGATCACTGCCCCCCTGCCCTGTGGATCAGGAATTCGAGCGGGAAGGTCGCTCATGGTATGGGGCACAACTGTTGGCGTGATCTCGGGATATGCTGCCTTCACATGGGCCGCTCCGTCATTGGAAAAGACGCGCACTTCATCAGCAGCGTTCAGCAATGCCCCCCAAGCCGCGCGCCATTCAGCCAGTTTGATCAGTGTCCCATCAGGGCGTCGGACTTCATGCACTGGCGAGCGTATCGATGCGTCCGGAACGCCTTCAAATCGGTTATGTGCATTGAGCAGATTAAACGACGGACTGAGTGGAAAGAAGTCATGCATCAAGACTTCGAGGCTGTCTTGAGCGCCCCGCTTCATATCGAGCAGAAAACCGGGCAGCGCTACCGGATCAGGGTCTCCGACGCCGTTGGAGTAAACCAAATGCAGGCTCAATGCGGGCTCCAAGAGCCGCTTTACCAGGGAAAAGTCGTCAGTACCTCCGGCCGTCACACCCCCGAGGGAATACACCTCAAGTTGAAATCGGCGCGGACCGCCCATGCGTAAGATCACTGCTGCGTCAGGCTGATCGACCTCGGCGAGATCGTCGGCAATCCGCTGTTGAAGATAAAGCTCTGCTCCGCCGCCCATGTCATGGGCCATATAGACGGGGAGTCTAAGCCCCTGCCCCGCCGTCCGTGCCGCAGCCCAGGCCAGGGCCAGGGCCAAGCGTGGCGTATGCAGCGGATCGTGTCTGACGAAGTCCTGCACATCGGCATCGTAAGTCTCATAGCGGTTGGTTACGAGCTTCGAGGCGGCGGCGATGTTTTTCAGTTTTTCGGCATTGCCGAAGCTCTGGCCGCCACGATGTTCTACGTAAAGACTTGCTAGCCCGAGATGTCGGCCACCATCGGCGCGGACTTTTTGGCACCAGTCGACTTCTTCACCATAGCCACGTCCGAAGGCTATATCGAATTGTGGATAACGACGCAGATAGTCGATATGCATCGCCATACAGAAGCCAACACCTGTCGGCGCTTCGGCAAAGCTGGCGGTGCGGGTAAAGGTAGCTGCTGTCTTGTCGATCACATCCGCCTCCCCGAGGCTTAAAGCCACGGGGACACACATCAGAGGTGCGCCAAAAATTTCAGCATCATTCGACATCGGCGTGACGCTGGCTGCATCGGGCTCAGAGAGCAGAGGTCGGATCAAGCGGCTGGCCCAACCGACTGGCACAAACGCATCCGAGTTCAACAACACCACCGGATTGCCGCGTTCAAGCGCCACGTTGAAGCCGCTGTTGACCGATCCGATGAAACCACGGTTTTCAGGGTTTTCAATCAAGGTGATGCGGCCCGGAGCATTCGCATTGGTTTGTTGCACCCAATCTGCCAGCCAAGGGCGCACGGTGGTGTCAGTCGAACAATCCTCAATTACCACCAGGTGCCAATCAAGATCAGTGTGCTGCACCACGCGAGCCAGACATTCCTGCACCAGATCCAAAGCGTTATAAACTGGTAGGATGATGGTGATGCCAGTTTGCATGACATCCCGCTCCAAGTCCGCCTGCGATGCCTCTGCCTTGACAAACAAGCCAGTGTTAAGGTTCGAGGTTGGAGCTATTTCGTCACCGTTCAGATCTAGCCGTCGCTTGATTTGCTGACGTAACACAACCTTGTGTACTGGACTGCGACACAGTTTGTAGCGGATCGCCAATGGTAGCGCCCAAAGCACCCGCATTAGGAAAGGCCCAAGATGACGGCGGCGCTCCTTGCGTACTTTAGCCATCTGTAGAGCTGGCAAGGAAAACACCTGAACATCAGACCCCATCTCAAGGGCCAACGCCACCGGCCCAGCCCGATAGGGTAGGCTGACCAAAAAACCCGGGCGTGGAGTGCGGATCCGGCCATTGGCCTGCAACACGTCGTCCCGGACCAAATCAGGGCGCACTTCAGCCTGCAGCCCATTCTGCGATACCAAAACTCGTTTCGCATCGGCCCAGCCTACAAGCCATAACCGCCCGTCTCGCAACTCTACACGGTCCACATGACCAACTGACGTGCCGTCTGGTTGCATCAGGGGGGTGCCCTGCCCCACCATTCGGATTTTGCGGTCCACATAACGCGCGAAGACCTGCCGAAGCTGCCTGATCATATGCGGTATTGTCCTGCTACGTTTCCCATGAAGCGTCATGACAGATGCAACTATGGAAGATTAATCCGAATGGGTCAGGAGATCAGACAGATGCTTTCCATAGTCGTTCTTACTGAAAAGACGCGCCCGTTCGGCCAGTGCATCAGCACTAATCCAGCCTTTTTCATAGGCGATCTCGTCTGGGCTTCCGGTTTGCATACCTTGACGTTTCTGCAATGTGCGTACGAAATTGCCCGCATCAAGCAAGCTGCCGTGGGTGCCGGTGTCCAGCCAAGCATAACCGCGCCCCATGCGATTTACGTTCAGCAGACCCTCCGTCAGGTACATTTCTAGCAACGACGTGATCTCCAGCTCGCCGCGCGCAGAGGGGACTACCTGTGCGGCCCGCTTTGGAGCATCGCCATCCAGAAAATACAGGCCCGTCACCGCATAGCTCGACGGAGGCACTTCCGGTTTCTCAACTATCTCACGCGCGGTGCCATCCGCATCGAACCCGACCACACCATAGCGTTCGGGGTCTGAGACGTGATAGCCGAAGACAGTGCCACCCTGCGTTTGTTCGTCCGCATGATGCAGCATTTCGGGCAGGCCATGACCAAAGAAGATATTGTCGCCCAGTACCATCGCTGATGGCGCGCCGCGGAGATAGCCCTCGGCCAGCACGTAAGCCTGCGCTAATCCGTCAGGACTGGGCTGTTCAATATAAGTCAGGTTCAGCCCCCACTGACTGCCATCCCCCAAAATTCGGATGAACTGCTCTTGGTCGGTGGGTGTGGTGATGATCGCAATGTCCTGGATTCCCGCGAGCATCAGCACGCTCAACGGATAATAGATCATCGGCTTGTCATAGAGTGGCAGGAGTTGTTTCGAGAGGCCAACGGTAATCGGATAAAGCCGCGTCCCTGAGCCACCGGCAAGAATAATACCCTTACGTTTCATCTTAGGATTCCTCTCTACGGGCACAGCACCTGAAGTTGAGCAGCCCTATCGTGACGCGGTGGTTGTCACAGATGACGATCAACCTCAAGATAATGTCACCTTTACCTCATCATTCTTCATCATGGCGAAGGGTCAAATACCTGTTTGAGTAAAAAGCATCTTTCGCCGAAAGCCCTGGCAGGCTACTAGTTTTCATTTATAAAGCATGAGCCTTTGTTACCGGTGTCTCCATCCCATCAACGACGAAAACGCCAGAAGGACAACATAATCAAGGGCACCCTGCCCCGCCGTGAAGCATCTACTATGAATACCCGCCTGATCCGTTGCGGCACCGGGATACCAAAGTGCTCTATGCTGTTACATAGACCGCACCACCTAGACCACTTTAACATCGCCTACATATCGGGGAACTAATTACGCCCAGACACTGGGCTTTGAACGTTACCCGCCTACTATCATTGTCTTGGGAGCCTCATCTCACTGAGAGGGGCGTCAAAGCAGTCCGCCCCATCGGAGATTCATCACTGTTCCGGCGCAAGTCGGTAGCCGTAGGTGCTCTGGTCGTCAGTAACCCACGGGCTACCCAGTCTGGTTTACGTAACCCGTGGGTTACCACTCATCCATTTTTCAACGCGGCCGCGAAAGCTTCAATGGCCTTAGTCAGGTCCGCGTCTGAATACGCTCTGTAGTCGATTTTTCCTGAAAGGGTTATCCGCCCCTTGCGTGCCTCGACTTTGAGTGAGCCGACTTGCAGGCTTCGCGGTTGCTTTCGGGCCGGCGTCGTTGGTTCGGTACTCTGTGAAGCATACGCAGATAGCGCAGCATTTTGCGCTTCTGGGGTCTCAGCCGCTTTGAGGGCTCGACGCAAGTCGTTCGACGGCACCCCCCCACCCTTGCGTACCACTTCGACACCCAAATTACGTGGAATCGCCTTGGGGAATTTCAGGTCTGGCCCATAGGCCTTCAGCAGCAGGACAAAGCTTTTGATGTAGGAGCGTTTCATCTTGTGTAACGATGCGTAGAGCCGCGGCACGAGATCCTCGGGATCAGCCCCTTCGATTGCACCATCCCGCGAAGCAGAAATTGCCACCATGGCCATTTCCGCAAAGCTTAAATCCTCTCGGATGACATTCTCTTCGACCATATCGACGTAGCGCGCCATACGGTCGTCCGCCCCCTCTGCTTCGACACGGGCGACGATCTGGCCATACGCTTCTGTGTCGCCGGTTTCAGCCAAAAGTTGGCTCAACGCTGTGAAGCGGCGCCAGCCTTTCTTGATTTGAAAATGCCCTCTCGAGTCACGATACAACTCAACCGGTTCGCGCTGTCCGCGACTCCGGATGGAAGCCTTGAGTTCTTCCATCTCGTCTGACGCGGCGACACTTTCGAGGTCAAGGCGATCGCGCGGCAAATCATTGGCGTTGATCTCGCTCAATGGCACCCGTTCCAGCACCAACCCGCTTTCACGCGCACTGGCAAAGGCCTTCGCGTCGGCCGCGTTCTTGCGTCGCTGTTCGGCTAGAGCGCCAGTGCTGTCCTGCAAACTCCCAGCGGTCTCACGCACGGCGGCTCCCATCGGGCCAACGCTTCGGTTGCGCTTGGAGTTTGTTTTTAAGGGCGTCGTAGTAGCGTCGAGTGGACCAAAGCCAAATTTATTACGGGTGCTCATGCGACATCCTTTTGGGCTGATTTGCTTGCCTCAACCTCCCATGCGGCGAGCACGGTCTGTTTGAATTCCTCATAGGCGCGATCAAAGCTTTGCCTCGCGCGCTTCCACGTCTCGCGGGTCATGTGACGATAGTCCTGCTCATAAATCGACATCTGAAACCGGCCCGACTGCTCGACCGCACGGGTCATCTCGATCGGGTTTTCACAAACGTCGTCGCCAAACACATTGCGGAAAGCCTGCATCATTGCCTCGTGCAAGGGGTTGTGCGCCTCATAGCGCGTCATCACCAAGCGTATGTCGTGCAACTCTTTCGGGAGCGTTAGGCCAGCATCAGTTGCCAAACCTGCAAAACCGTCGGCAATATCAGCCAAAGCGTCCCCCAACTGCCCCAGAAACGAGGTTGTGCTGTCGTACTCCCAATAGCCAGGCCCCGACGGCACATAGAGGATATCTGCTGCAAACGCCGCGTTTAGAGATTGATACCCGATGGCAGGCGGGCAATCGAAAATAATGATATCGTATTGATCGTCGGGTAACTCTTCGAGGTAACGCGACACGCAGCCGAAGAAGGTCCAGGCTTTGTGCAATGCACGGTATTGGGCTGACGCGAACTCGACAAAAGCCGCATTGGCGCAGGAGGGGATGATGTCGATGCTAGGCCAACAAGTCGGCTGGATGAAATCCTGAAACCGCTGCGCGCCAATGCTTTGCACGTCCTGCGGCAACTGGCTGGCATTGGGGTAGGGGCAGTCCGCGGGGTCGTCATAATTATCGGCGATTCGATCCGCCTCGCGGCACAGATCACGACACATAATGCCCCAGACGGTCTGCCAGTCATTGACCTCATGCAAGCCCATGGAGTGGGTGAGCGTCGCCTGTGGGTCAAAATCAATGCAAAGCACGCGGTAGCCGTCGAGGGCTGATGCGTGGGCCAGATGTTGCGCTACAACGGTCTTGCCAACGCCGCCCTTGAAGTTGCTAACCGCCACGCGCATCGCACGGCCCTTGGGACGTTGTGGCAAAAGCTGTTTGCCCCGAAACCGCAACCTCCGTCGTAAGGTGTTAATTTCATCTAGTGAGAACCAGCGTTGGCGGCCATCGTCTTCAACCTCTCCTTGGGGAAGAGAGGGGTCCTCAGCCAATTTCTTGCGCAAGGTATCCGCCGGGATGCCGAACATGAACTGGCTAATTTCCCATATCGAGAAGGGCCGCAGCGCCTTGACCTCCGACGGTGAAAAGGTCGCCCGTCGCACAGCTGACTGCTGCACAAGAGAGGTTTCGTTTAATTGTTGAAGGTCGGAGTGATCCCGCATTTTGCCTTATCCTGCTATTCGCCTCGATGGTCGCGTTAATCCGACCCGCAGCAGGGATAGCAGGATTTTGACTGGGCGGGTAGCCTTCTTTCCTTAACCGGTCCCCAGCCGCGTCCCGACACCAGCCCGATTTTGCAGGGGGCGCCACCAGTCTTCGTTGTCGAGATACCATTGCACGGTCTTCTCCAACCCCTGCTCCAATGTCACCGACGGCCGCCAGCCCAGTTCGGTGGCGATCCGGGTGGGGTCGATGGCATAGCGCAAATCATGCCCCGGACGGTCGGCGACATAGGTGATCAGATCGGCATAAGGGGTCTCTTGTGGGCGCTTGACGTCGAGGATCTCGCAGATCATCTTCACAAGGTCGATGTTGCGCGCCTCGTTCTCGCCGCCGATGTTGTATGAGCGGCCAAGCTCTCCCTTTTCTAGGACGGTCAAAAGCGCATCCGCGTGGTCCTCGACATAGAGCCAGTCGCGCACGTTGAGCCCCTCGCCGTAAACCGGAATGGGCTCTCCGGCGAGGGCGCGCAGGATCACCACTGGCACGAGCTTTTCAGGAAAATGGAAGGGGCCGTAGTTGTTGGAGCAGTTGGTCATGACAACCGGCAGGCCATAGGTCTCAGACCAGGCGCGAACGAGGTGGTCACTCGCGGCTTTGGAGGCAGAATAGGGCGAGCGGGGGTCATAGGGCGTGCTCTCGGTGAACTGTCCCGTATCGCCCAATGTGCCGAAAACCTCATCGGTGGAGATATGATGAAACCGGAACCCCTCGAAACGATCGCAGGCCAACCAATAGGCGCGAGCGGCCTCAAGCAGGTGGTAAGTCCCGGTGATGTTCGTCTCGATGAAATCGCCCGGACCGTCGATCGAACGGTCCACATGGCTTTCGGCGGCCAGATGCATCACCGCATCAGGCTGGTGGGCGGCGAACACCCGGTCGAGTTCTGCGCGGTCGCGGATGTCTACCTGCTCGAAGGCATAGGCCGGACTGCCTGCTACAGAGGCAACGTTGGTGAGGCAGGCGGCATAGGTCAGAACATCCAGATTCACCACACTGTGTCCTTGCGCGATGGCGTGACGCACGACGGCCGAGCCGATAAAACCGGCCCCGCCGGTGACGAGAACTTTCATGAATTGACCCCTTTTCGGTTATTGAGCGGCATAGGTGAAATAGACCGGCAGATCGGCCAGTAGCGGGGCCGTTTGATCCTTGTCGCTCAGAATTGCATCCAGTGCGGACAGGCCCCATTCGATGCCGAGGGCCGGATCGTTCCAACGCAGGCCCGCATCACAGTCCGGCGCATAGTAGTCGGTGCATTTGTAGATGATTTCCGTCTCGGGCTGGAGGGTCACGAAGCCATGGGCAAAGCCCTTGGGCACCAGCAACTGACGCCCGTTTTCCGCAGAGAGTTCAACGGCCACGTGCCGCCCGAAGGTTGGGGAGCCGTGGCGGATGTCTACGGCCACATCCAACAAGGCCCCGCGTCCACAGCGCACCAGCTTGTCCTGGGCATGGGGCGGTGTCTGGAAATGCAGACCACGCACGGTGCCGGCGGCGGCCGAGAGCGAATGGTTGTCCTGCACAAAGTCCAGATCCAACCCATGCTCAGCCATTGCCCGACGTGACCAGCTTTCTGAAAAGAACCCCCGATGATCGCCAAAGCGGGCAGGGGTCAAGATGATGACGTCGGGCAGAAGGGTAGGTTCCAGGTGCATGTTTAATCCATTCACTACGATGAAAGACCCCTGTAACAATCCCTGCCGGATGTGTCACGGGACCAGCCTCTCGGGCGCGAGACGACAAGCGACAGGCCAGACCTTATCCGCGGATAAGGTTCGACGCCGGTGCGGTGCGTTTGGCCAGCCAGCCCAGAAACGCCTTGTCGGGCGCGCGCAGGGCAGGGCGGCCGGAGCGGTGCCAGAACTGGTGCCATTCCTCTTGCAGCGCATAGACGTCTTCACCCGGGGCGAGCAGGCGGGCCTCGTCCAGCGTATCGGGGGAGAGCAGGGGGGTCTCGAACGGCTCCAGCACCACCGCGCGCGGGGTGACGCGCAGCATGTCCGCGGCATCCAGATGCAGGTCGTAGTCGGGGATGTTGTCTTGTGCGATGATGTCCCGAACCATCGCGCGAAACACCCGCCGCGGGCTGGTCGATCCGGACTTCTTGAGCAAAGTCTCAAGCGAGATGCGCCATTCCGCCTGACGTCCGCAATGTTTGCGCGCCAGCTCATAAAGACGCCGCTCCAAGGGGCGCCTGAGGGTGAAATAGTCTTTGTTCAGGGTCAAGACGGACTTGGCACAGGCGGCGCGGTAGAGCCATTCGCTCAAGGTGACGCAGACCCGGATCATTCGCCCGCCGCCACGCTGCCCCGGCGGTGTCTGACGCACGATTTCCCAGCTTTCGATAAGGCCGAAACCGCGGGTCGTCTCCAGCGTGCCGGTGGTGATGTTGGTGGTGATGCGGGTGCCCGCCAGGCGCTCGAAGGCGTCGCGCAACCGCC
Organism: Thalassorhabdomicrobium marinisediminis; assembly: GCF_003072065.1. Classification (GTDB taxonomy): domain Bacteria; phylum Pseudomonadota; class Alphaproteobacteria; order Rhodobacterales; family Rhodobacteraceae; genus Octadecabacter; species Octadecabacter marinisediminis. Next base: position 17,406 of record NZ_QCYG01000014.1, on the reverse strand, counting down.
GATAGGCGTCACCCGACGTCTCGCGCCCCGTCGCCAAAAGCAGATCATGGGCGGTCAGATGCAGGGTGCGCGACACCGCCCGCCCGGTGTTGAGGGCGGCGAGGATCTGGCTGATGCAATAGATCAGGATGTCCTTGTCATGGATCGTCGCCCGGCCCTTGACCGACGGAACGACCTCGATCGTGGCGCCATTGTGCTCGTAGCTCAGGATCGCGCGATCAGGGCGGGTGGAGAGCGAGAACAAGGGGTGCTCCATGCTCGCCAGATCATCCTTGGGCAAGGCCCCCCAGATGTCGCAGACAAAAAAGTCCGGCGCCTCGCGCGCCTGTGCGATCTCTGCGGGTCTAGCCGCACGTCCCATGGGTGCTGTGGTCATCTGTCCCGTCCGCCTCACTCCCGGCCCGGTGGTTCGGGCTGCCGGCTTCGGGCCGAGGCCCTGCCAGTCTGTCTTCGGGGTTTCACTGACACCCAGAGTAAGGAGGCTGTGAATAAAGGTCTACGGTAGCGCGGACCCGGATCGGGGTTTCGGAGTCGGAGCTTCGGGGGATCAGAGTCACCCTATCGGGGTTTCAGAGTCGGGTCAGATAAGAGACGTTTCATGTAAGAGGCTGAAGAATCAGAAGAATGTGGCTATAAGTGATCCTGTTGGCCCGCCGTAACAAAGATCTAACTCAAATTTAACAGGTTCCGAGATCTGCAAGAACAAATGGCAGCTTCAGGCAGCCACCAGGGCAGAGAAAAACACGGGAATTTTCCAAGAAAGAACCCAATTTTCTTGCCCATGTTAGCATAATTTGGTTAAGGTATCATAAAGTGCGAACATAGAAAAAGGTCGCTATTTTCAATGCCCGTATTTCCCGACCAGCTGACCAATATCGCCGGAGCTGATGCGCAGACTGCGTCGCCCGCGCCCTTACGCGATATGACAATCTGGGAGTTCACCCAGTTTGTGCGTCCGATGTCCGTCGGGCACTTCCGACGGGTGCTGAAAGAGGTCCCGAACCTGCCGCAGGGCCGCCCCCTATCCGGGCAGAACGCGGCCAATGCCACGCGGGTTTTCACCCCACAAGAGGTCGCGACTTTGCGGCACCATTTCGACACCGAAGGCCGGCAGGGTCCACGCCCGCGCCCTAAGCGCGCGCCGATCGTGTCACTGGTGCAGACGGCCCGCGGGGCAGGGCGCACGTCCACGGTGGCGCATCTGGCCACGGCGGCAGCATTAGATGGCTGGCGGGTGCTGGTGATCGACGCGGATCCGGCCGCCGGAACCAGCCGGCTTTTGTCAGGGCTCGAAGAGAGCGACGGGGAGCCCTTCGGGGTTCTGCCGCTGATTGCGCGCTCCTATGGCGGCCATCTGCTGCGCGCCAACCAGCTGCGGCTGGATCAAGGGGAGACGCCGCTGCCGATGGAGGAGGCGATTTCCAGGGCGGTGGGGCTGTCGGCCCCGGACGTGATCCGGCCGGGGCGCTGGCCGGGGCTGGATCTGATCGCCGCGCCGGCCTCGCTCGCGCTGGCGGATCTGAAGCTGGGACAGTGGCAGGGCACGGCGCGCAGCTGGAACCCCTGGCGCGCGCTCTACGACCTGATCCACCGCGACGGGCTGGCCGCGCAATACGATGTGATCTTCTGTGACACCGGCGCCGATGTGGGGCCGCTGACGCTGGCGGTCGCGGCCTCTTCGGATGTTCTGGTGCTGCCGGTGCCTCTGTGGCGGATGACCCCCGCGGACCTCGAGCCGGGGCAGGAGCGCGACAGGGCGACCGCGGGCGACGGCGGACGAGACGCAGAGGACCATGAAGATGTGGCGCGGGGTCTGCGGGCGCTGGCGGCGGGGCTGACGGACATCCAGACCCGCGAAAGTCGCACGGCGCGCGCATTGGGCAAACCGGCGATGACCTTGGACTGGCAAGGCGTACATCTGCTGCCCGTCGGCGCCCAGGTGCGGACCCGGACGCAAGAGGCCCGTTTGCGGGCACGGTTCGGCACCCATGTGCTGCCCGATGCGATGCCTGATGTCTGGGCCGATGTGCGGGGGAGGGCGAAACGGGCCGCCCCGCCCGAAGACCTGGCCCGCGCCCATGACGGCCAGCTCTACGACATAGCGCCAAGGGCGCTGCCACGGGCGGTCTATGCGCCGCTGCGCACGGCGGTCGAGGCCTGTTGGCAAGGTCTGCAACGGGTCATTCTGACGCCGGATCGCTGAAGTTTGCCGACCGGATGCTGAGGGATGGCGCCGCATTCAAGAGTCTAGTACATTCTGCAGAATGTCCCGATTGTTCTTCTTAGGGTTGCGTTAACCTTCATCGCACAAGATGCTACAGGACGAGGGAGAGATACAAAATCATGGTAGAGCTGACGTGATCTCACTAGCCCGGCGTCTTGAAAAAACGGCAACTTCGTTGACCCGGCCCCAGAAGATCTGGGTCCTGCTGGCCGTTGATGTTCTGCTTGTGCCCGTGGCGCTTTGGCTGACCGTCCTGACAGCAGGGGCGACGTTCAACCTTGCCGTGACCTCCCAGCCGGTGTCCTATCTGGCCCTGGGGGGCGTCATGGCCCTTGCGGGGGGCGTGTTCTCTAGTCTGTTGCGGCTGCCGCGGATCAAGCTGAACGCCTATGAGCAAAGCGGAATCCATCGCACGGCGGTCTATGCGACGCTTGTGGGCATCATTGGGATGATTGGCACCCAGATCCTGTTCTCCGGACAGGCCGCGCCCAGCACCATGGTTATCTTCACGATGATCCTGTTGATCCTATCCGTCGGGGTGCGGCTGCTTTTGCGCAGCATGCTGATCAAAATCTACCGCCGCGGGCAGTCCCGGCAACGGGTGTTGATCTACGGGGCCGGCCAGACCGGGGTGCAACTGGCCACGGCGCTGCGCACCGATGACGCGGTCGTGCCGGTGGCCTTTGTCGATGACAACAAGACATTGCAGCACCTCACCGTGGCGGGGTTTCCGGTGTATCCGCCGTTCCGGATCAAGGACCTGATCGAGGGTGAGAAGATCGACCGCGTGGTGTTGGCGATGCCCTCTATCAGCCGTCCCAGACAGGCGCGGCTGGCGCGCCAGATCGAGGATCTGAACTGTGAGGTTTCGATGGTCCCCTCTTTTGCGGCGCTGGTGGGCGAGGGAGATCTGATCGACCGGATCCAGCCGGTGAACCCCACCGACTATCTGGGCCGCGCGGGGCTGGAGGCGGATCTTCAGGGGCTGTGCGAAATCTACTCCGGCCGCACGGTGATGATCACCGGCGCCGGCGGCTCTATCGGATCGGAGCTGACGCGGCAGATCCTATCGTGTCACCCGGCGCGGATCGTGCTGTTCGAAAGCAGCGAGTTCGCACTCTATCAGTTGGATCACGAGCTTGCGGATCTGGGTGTGCAGCACCAGCGGATCGAGGTGATTCCGGTTCTGGGGTCGGTGACCGATGCCCAGGCGGTGCGCCGGACGATTGCCAGCCACGAGGTCGAGATCATCCTGCATGCGGCGGCCTACAAACACGTGCCTCTGGTCGAGACCAACAAACTGGCCGGGCTGAACAACAACGTGCTGGGCACCCGGGTGGTGGCCGAGGCGGCCCGCGCGGCCGGGGTCAACCATTTCATCCTGATCTCCACCGACAAGGCGGTGCATCCGACAAGCGTGATGGGGGCCTCCAAGCGGCTGGCGGAACTGCTTGTGCAGGATCTGGCATCCCGGTGCACGAAGACCCATTTTGGCATTGTGCGCTTTGGCAATGTGCTGGGCTCAAGCGGATCGGTGGTGCCCCGGTTCCAGGAACAGATTGCCCGGGGCGGTCCGGTAACGCTGACCCACCGCGAGGTGACGCGCTACTTCATGACCCTGTCGGAAGCCGCCCGGTTGGTCTTGATGGCGGGCAATTTCATCGGCCGGACCGAGAGCCGGGGAGACGTCTTCTTGCTGGATATGGGGCCGCCCGTGCCGATCCAGAGGTTGGCGCGGCAGATGATCGAAGCGGCGGGCTACACCGTGTGTGATGCCGCCAACCCCGACGGCGATATCGAGGTGGTGATCACCGGACTGCGCCCGGGCGAAAAGCTGCATGAAGATCTGGCGATGACCGATCACGTGCAATGGCCCACCGATCACCCCAAGATCAAACGGATCGCAGAGGGGCGCCTGTCGGAGCTTGAAGCAGCCACCGCATTGCGTGATCTGAGCCGCGCGATCGAGGAGGATGACGACGCGGCGGCACTGAATGTGATCGCCCGCTGGGTCGGGCCTGTCCCCCGTCAGACCGCCGCTCATAAGGTTGCCCACCGGCAGGCTGCGGAATAGGTCCATCGGACAGCAGATCCTTTGCCGATCCATCGTGACACCGCCGAGATCTGTCTCCGGCCGCCCCGTGCGAACACGCATGTCTTTTGAAAAGCTACACCGGTGGGTGTAGAGTGTGCACCTTGTCCCACGTATTGTGGTGCAATATGTGTAGCGCACATGGCCAGCAAGCCCTGAGGAAGCGAAGGTATCATGCCGTCACCACTAAACATTCGGGACATCGGTCAGGATCGGAAGGCGGCCCTTGAACGGGAAGCGAAAATCACGGGCAGCTCGATTTCCGAGATTGTTCGGGCCTGGATCGACGCCGGCATCGCCAAGTCCAAAGCCGAGCGCGACCGCGCCGCCTGGATCGCCGCTGCCAAAGAAGGGCTTGCCGATGAAAGCCGTCATCTGGAACAAAGCGGCCCCAGCCTCGCGCGGTTCAGACGAGTTTGAGTGAGAACGATATGCAAGGCAACCTCCATCGCATGCGCGATGGCCACGAAATTGTCTGCCGCGTTCAGACCGATCTGGGCATTGAGACCCCCTATATTCTGTGCGCGCCGGTTCTGCCGCGCTCCCAGTGGGGCGCATTGACACCGAAACTGCACATCCCCATTCATCTGGACGGCGCCCCGCACGTCATACTCATGTCGCAGCTGGTCGCTCTTCCAAGCGTACAGATCGGTTCTGTTATCGGGGATGCATCGGCTTGGCGGGACAAAATCGTCGCGGCCGTCGATCTTCTGGTGTCTGGCTTCTGACCCACAGAATCCAGGATACCCAACCGACAAGGCCGACTGGAACAGAGCGGATTTCGACACTGTCCCAGCCTGAATGCCGCGATACTGTCCGGGTGCCACCAAGCCCGCAGGTCAAACCGGGAACGTCAGAACCGATCGGAAAAGCGCAAGGATACTGCCCGCAGCGGTGATCGGACTTTCGGAAACATAGACCAGATCATCGGGCTGGATGAGAAACTGGCCGGCCGAAAACAGCCCGTCCGCCGAGGTCAGATCCAGCGTGAAAACCGTGCGCGGATGATCGGGGCCAGAACGGTCGGCCGTGATGGCATCCGCGCGATAGCGCCGCAGCACCAGAATGCCCTTTGCATCGGCGCGGCTGGCCTCGAGCCCGCCGATGATCGCCAGCGCCTCGAGCGCGGTGACATGATCGCTGGGGAAGGGGTGCACGGCTTCGCGGCCCGCAGCCCCCAGGGACAGAAACTGACGCTCGTCGGACTGAAGAAACACACGGTCGCCGCCTTCGAGGGTGGTGTTCTTGGACGGCGTGGCAAGCAGGTGATCGGCAGAGATGCCAAACAGCCGATTGCCGCGCTGAAGCCGCACTTGCGGATTGCTTAGATTTTGCGAAATGCCGCCGCCCAAGGCTATCAGTTCCAGAAGGGTGAAGTCATTGTCCGGCAAGACATAGGCCCCTGGTGAGGCGACACCGCTGATCAGGCTGACAGTGCGCTCGCGGCCTTCGATCAACTCGACCTGGACCTGCGCCGAGGGGGCTATGGCAAGGTAGCGTTCCTCGATCACTTCGCGGGCACGTTCAGGACTCATGCCGCGGACCCGCATGGTGTCGATATAGGGCAGGGTAATGGTCCCGTTGGGCGTCACGCGGATGTCGGGCAGAGTGATAAAACGCTGACCCGGCGCGGTTAGTAGGCCGTTGGATTCGGTGCTCCAGATGGTGACGCGTAGGGTGTCGCCACTGGTGATGATCCGGGTGTTGGGCTGATCGACGCGGTCGATCCAAGGCAAGGGCGCAGGGCCGGTAGTCGGCCAGTGTAGAAAGGTGACCAGATTGGTTCGGGTGACGGGTTCAACGGCAAAGTCCGGGGTCTGCTGCCCACCCGCCTGCCGGTCGGTAGAGAGCACCTCTGACTGTAAGGCCGCGCCGCGCGGCGCCAGATCGCAGCCCGCCAGAAGCGTAGCGCAACACAACAAAATTAAGATTCGGCGCATCCCGCCCCCCTCTGCATACCCGTGTTTTCTAGCCGTCCGAGGCCAAAGGGGAAAGTGCGCATTCCGTGCCCTGAGGGCGCTCGATCCAAACCGGTCCGGCCCGGGCTGGTCTTGAAAGAACCGCTCTGATAGCCACGGCCGGCAGTACAATGGCAGGGGCTTTAAATGCATATCCTCGTTTTTGGTAGAACGGGCCAAGTGGCGCGGGCCTTGCAAGATCTGATGGCTGCGAAGCCCGACGGTGCTCTCGCATCGACCCTCACCTTTCTGAGTCGGGAAGAGGTGGATCTGACAGATCCGCAGGCCTGTAGCGACGCCATCATCGCCCGGGCCCCGGATGCGGTGATCAACGCGGCCGCCTATACAGGGGTCGACGCGGCCGAAACCGACACGGATCAGGCTCATAAGGTCAATGCCGAGGCGCCGAGTGCCATGGCCCGGGCTTGTGCGTCGCAGGACATCCCCTTTGTGACGATCTCCACAGACTACGTCTTCGATGGGAGCGGCACGGCACCGTGGTCCCCCGACGACTCACCGCAGCCCTTGGGCGTCTATGGGTACAGCAAACTGGCTGGTGAAAAGGCCGTGCGCGCGGCCGGGGGCCGGTTCGCGATCCTGCGGACATCATGGGTGTTCTCGGCCTATGGGCAAAATTTCGTCAAGACAATGCTGCGGTTGGCCGAGACCCGCGACAGCCTTACGATCGTCGGCGACCAGATTGGCGGCCCGACCGCGGCCGCGGACATCGCCGCCGCCTGTTTGAGGCTTGCTCAGTGTCTGGCCGCCGATCCCGACCGGGCAGGCCTGTACCATTTCAGCGGCACACCGGATGTTAGTTGGGCAGACTTCGCCCGAGAGATTTTCCGGCAGGCTGGAGTGTCCTGCATGGTGACGCCCATTTCCAGCGCCGACTATCCCACGGTTGCCAAGAGGCCTTTGAATTCTCGCATGGAGTGTGAATTGACGGCGCAGACCTTTCAGATTGAACGCCCCGACTGGACCATCAGTTTGGCCCACGTTCTGAAACAGTTGGAGCAGGCATAGCTCACTGAGCTATCTGAAATTTGGACGCTGGCACAAGCTCCAATGCAGCCGCTGATTTCTCTGCGGTGGTGAAATGGCGGATTAGGTGACCGTTGGGTGTTTTCTTGTTTCGTTTTCGCACAAGCCCTTCTGGGTCGAGCGAGACTGGTCCGCTCTGTTTCAGATCACGGCTTTCATCAGCTATGCCTGTCTCTGGTAGCCGCGATCTCAGCGCCATTAGCTCGCTCCAATATAGATGTTGTGATGCCTGGGTCGAGACTAAAAACCGGCAAGAAAGATAGCACAGTTAGATGCGTATTCCATTTGCCACACATCATCTTGTGCGAATGTTGAGGTTTTGCTAGTTTAACGGAACGAACTTTGATTGCTGGAAAGGCGGAAAACAGGTGTCGCTTCAAAGAGCTATGCTGATTGCCTCATATTCTGCCAAGCCGCCCCTTACTATAGACGTAAGAGACCGTGCACAGGTCGTCACTCAGGTACTACCCGTAGGCACACAGGCAAAAATGATTGAAGCAGCAAAACTGGCGGACTTCTTGGGAACGCCAATCAACCGGCTATTGACGATTAGGACCACAGGAATTCGTGCCATGGGAGAGGGCGGGATCTTCCGAATGGGGACACAGGCTGAATGCGTTCGAGGTTTCCTCGAAAAAAGCAGGCATTGGATGAGTTACAGAGGCATCCCCATAGCCAACATTTGGGTCCGAGAATGGTGTCGGGCCCAAGGCGAACATTTTCACTTCGGGTATCACCAACAGAGTGAATTTGATCGCGAGTATGCAATGCAAATGGCGGATTGGCTGGATGAGCCCCTCGCTGATAACCGGAGCCTTGAAGCAGAGGCGATCGCACATTCCATCGACAGCAGTTGGGACATTCGTCGATGCGTAAGAGGCGGAACCAGTGGTGTCTGCATCGCGGCATATCTTGGCAAGGCTGAGCCTAGCGAGATCATTACAGGATGGGGTAAGACCAAGGTCAACGGATCGAAGCCACGGCGTGGTAGAAAGGGCGGGCAGGGGCCAATCGAAGGTAACGACAAACATGCCTACAGGTGGGGTACCAGTACGTCCTTAGCGCGCACGCAGCGCGATAGGCACGGTTTCACCCCATAGCGCCTCGAATGAGCCAATGAACTAGGCCTCTTGCCCTGACGAGAAGGCTCATCCTCTTCGCCGGACATCATAAAAAGAGGCCGATCTGGGGGCGACATGGCGGCGCTCAACGCGCCAACAACAACAACAGCTTCGCGAGCCCTTTACCAAGTTTAAAGCCGACCTCGAAGACATTGTAATCAAAGCCCCCAGCAAGCCGACTCAGCTCAACCGCTGCTTACGATCAGATGTTAGAGAATGTTGAACGATGTTGACTAATGTTGACGTTGAAACAAAGTCACAGAGAAACTTCGAGTGATCTCCCCTTGGCCCCAGGCGTTGCGCCCCAACGCACGGTGGTCGCTGGACTTTCTCTCCGACAGCTTCGGGGCTTCACGCAAGTTCGCTCGCCATTGTTCTCGAACCAATGGCGCACAATGGCTCGCCTTGGCGGTGATCGACGATTGCTGCCGCGAGAATCTGTGCCTGATGGCCGACACCAGTATCTCGGGAGCCCGTGTCGCCCGCGAGTTGGATGCGCTGCCGACTGGTGAACTCCGTCCCATGGCATTACATCGATCCTGGCAAGCCGCAGCAGAACGCCTTCATTTTACGTCGGGGGAAACGCCCCGGTAGCCTGCGCAATGAGCTGCTGAACGAGGAGATCTTCGACACTCTGGACGATGCGCGACGGAAGCTGGCCCTCTGGCGCTACGACTACAACACCGTCAGACCACACTCATCGCTCGGAAACCAAACGCCAAAGCAAGCGCGGCAGGCGCTTGAGCAATTTGAGGGCTCCGCGCCCACCGCGCTTGCCCAATCCGGATCCCCCAGCTATCAAAACCAAACCTGCAAACTCTCGTTATGAGTGAGGGACCCATGGGGGGCAGGTCAATCCCTGTCGTAAGAGATTTCCACCAACTCGATGAGCGTGCGCGAAAATCTGCGTCTTACCATGACCTGTTGCGGGGGTCTTCGGCAGCCTGACCAAGCTGGCAGACAAAAGGCTTTAGCGGCCTTCCGGACCTGTCGCCTGACCTGTGGAACACGAATAGACGCCCCGCGCCACTCAAATGGGTCAGATTCCAGTCAAATGGGTCAATTATGGGTCAAATGATGATCCAGCCCGTCGCGCTTGCCCGGACAGCGCCATTCGGGCCGCCACAGCGCCATGTTATCCGATCTTTGGCATCTGACCCCAGAAGCCCACCACGTCTGTGTCGTTTCGGGCCGTGTGGGGCGGTTCCTCCTCAAATCTCGAAAACGGCATGCTGAAAACAAGAAACCGGCGGCACCTGAGATGCAGCGCGGTTTCGGCCGGTCAGTAGGGTGGGTTCATCGGCAATCAGGTCGATGACAAATCAAACAAACCACAGACCAAGAGGGAACATAACATGAAGCGTCTTCTTTCCACACTCGCAGTGCTCGCAGTCTCCGCAACCGGTGCAATGGCCGGCAACATCAGCATTGTTGACCAATGGGGTGCTGGCAACTTCAGCGGCGTCGGTCAGGCGGGTGATTTTAACACCCAGTACACCGGCCAGCTTGGCGTGGCCAACGGCAGCATGACGGTGCAGAGCGGCCTGGCCAATGGTTCGTCGACCGTCCAGATCGGTGCCGGCAACAACTCCATCACGGACCAAATCGGTGCCTTGAACAGTTCATCCACAACTCAGATGGGCGTGAACGGTCACTTCTCCGATACGGAGCAGGTTGGTCTCGGCAACGTTTCGGTCACTGTCCAGACCGACTGATTACAAAACCTAAATCGGGCGCGCCTTACAGGCCCGCCCGGTTTCGGGCTTTGTAGGCCGCTCGCCAGACTTGAACCTGCTCCCCAGTATGACGAACTGTTTCGTTCGCTAAATCAGGCGGGCGGCTTTTGCCGGATGTTGAGCCGGCCACCGAAAAATCAAAAGGAGAGGGACTTAAAATGGCACCCAAGATATTCGCAATCCTTACCGCATCGGCCTGTCTCGCAACGGGCGTCGCTGCTGAAGGCAACTGGTCCGCAGCCTATCAATGGGGCAACGGGAACACTCAAGCCACCACTCAATCCGGACGTAATATTGCGATAACCTCGCAGTATGGCAGCAACAATGGCGCAAGCACCGTGCAGAATGGGATCAACAATATTTCCGCGATCCATCAGGCAGGTGTGAGTCACGCCGCCAGCACGATGCAGTCCGGAAACAACAACATCGAGGCCAAAGTTCAGGTCAGCACGGAGGGCATCGGTGTCAGTCACCACAGCAGCGTTTCCATGGCCGGCACCAATTTTACCGTCACCAATACACTGACGGTCGTCGGCAACTAAGGAAAGGAGCCAAACTTCGGGCTGCTGAAGCAAATGACATCGCGCGGCCATAGCGCAGACAGGGGGTTACAATGTACGACCAAGTTACGATTACGCCATCGCGGTCCCTGACCAAGCGATGCGCCCTGGGCAGCGCCATGGCCGGTGTTCTGCTGGGATGCGCCTGTGCGCTGACCTCTACCGCGACCGCGGCAAACAGCACGATCGACGGTTCGGGAGGAGAAGATATGAAATGTAAAATTGACAAGCAGCCCACCGCGCGCGGTTTCCAACTTAGCGGAGTCGTGTGGTCCGAGACCGCGGCCCCCGGAAGCGGGCGATATAGGCTTTCTATCCTCAAGGAAGGAGCCAGCGGCCGATCCAGTTCGATGCAGGAAGGATTGTTCGCCTTGGAGCCCGGCGAGGAGCAAAGGTTGAGCACCGTCTCGGTATCTGTTGGCCGCGGTGACAATGTCAACGCAACCCTGGTCATCGTTTCAGAAGGCGAAGAAGTCTGCTTCGCGAACATCTGATTCGGGCCACAGACGGGATATCTTTGCCTGAAGCGCTTGCCCGCATCCGCAATGAGATCGACCCATCCATGCCTTGGTTGGCTCCAACGGTTTTTGGTGGGAGATCAGAATCTTGCCCCCTGCGCCTTCGCCAAGACAGCCGTGGCGAGAACACTGAGGTAACACAAGAGTTAAGAAACCGTTAAGATTTCGCGCGAAAATGTGTTACCTTACCCTTGGTCAAGCGATGCGGATGGGCTGGGGCTCATACTCGTTTCGAGCAAAGACGTCCGCTGCATCAACAATTATGACCAGAAGATCGGATGATATCCGAGCATGTTCCGGCGTATGCCATACGATCTATTACCGATCGGCCCGCAGGGCGTGCGAAATTAAGTGTAGAAGAATTATTATTTGACTTGCAGGCGGTCTTTATATCGCCGTTTGCAGGCGTCCTTTGGGGAGGGGGCCAAATGATTTTAGATAAAGACCAGACTGTCTTCGGTCAGGATGACGTCGCACGCCTTTACCAATCCGCGCTTAACTGTGGATTGTATGACCAGATCCTGGATACGACCGCCGAGCGGGTACCCAACGCAAGCGTGATGCTCTTCTTTCAAGATACCGTCGATCCGGGGGGAAACGCCCTGATGCATCGCGGGCTGGACCCTGACGCGAGTCGTTCCTTCTCGGTCGAGATTTCAGCCACGTCGGCGTGGTTCAACATGCAGTGGCATCAACCGATCGGCGCGGTGTTCCAACAACAGGATTTGATCGATCTGGATCAATTCAAGGCCACCCGCTTTTACCGGGGATGGCTTGCCGACAGAGGCGACGTGGAGACCGCGATCAGCATGGTGATCTACCGCGAGGGCACCAAGCAAGTCGTGCTTGAGGTGCGGTCATCCCAACGTGTGATTGCCGCCGAGGGCGCGCAGATCCGCAAGTTTTTGACAAACGCCTCCACGCATTTCTGCCACGCAACCGATGCCTTCAACCTGAAAAGAAAACTCAAGCAGGCGCAGTGGGTGTATGAACAGATTCTATGTCTGAATCCCTTCCCCACGATTATCGTCAATCCGCAGGGGCGCGTCGAACATACCAATCTGATGGCCGATGAATTACTCCGGTCGCGAAGCTGTCTCATCCTTGGGCCGGATCGCCATCTCAACGGGATCGAAGCCGACTCGGATGCTGATCTGATGGCGGCCATCCGCGATTGCCATCAAGACACGAGTTGCAAGCGCCGCTGGCTGCATTTCAGATCCACCGACCGGCAGAGAGACACGTTCCTGACGGTGGTGCGGTTGTCGACCAGCGCGCCCTCTCGCTCCAACCACGGCGCGAACGACGATGCCCCCCTTGACCGCCGGGTAGCCGTCATCGCCAACCATGGAAGTGCCCAACTGGAGCTCAGCCACGACATGCTGTGGCAAACCTACAAGCTTTCGTCGCACGAATCCGAGCTGGCCTCGGAGTTGCTGAAGGGGAACAGCATCGGGGACATCGCCTATCAGCGCCAGATGTCAAAGCAGACGGTGCGCAATCACCTGTCCAACCTGATGCGGAAAACCGGCACGCGGCGACAGGTCGAATTGGTCACGTCGTTACAGAAACTCGCGATGTCGAGTCCGCCATAGCGCGGCCACCTTGACAGTCCGCGATCACTCCAAGAAGGTTATCTTGCAGGAGCGGAAAAAAAGGTCCTTCAGAAAAGTAGGAATGGTCGTCCCATAGGTGCGGCCATGCCCGGCGGTCGCTCCGTAGGAGGGTATATGTTGAGTAGAGTTCCGGTCGTCGCCTGCGTTTTGACACTCGGGTCTCTCCCATCCTTGCATGCCGGCGCGCTGGATCCCCCAATCGTGGAAGCGGATGTGCCGCAACCGGAACAAGTGACAATCGAGCCGGGATACGAATTCGGCTTTCTGGGCCTCGGGACCGGAGTCGCCCTGGGTGTCCATGATGCCCCGGCCTTGTCCGTCAGCAGCCTGCATCCCTCGGGCGTATTCCACTCCAATGGCCAGCACCGTCAGATCACCTTTTCGCAATCGGCGGCCTGGACCGTGCAGGATGGCCCCCGTTCGTTTTTCGTCGAATGGTCCGGGGATCTGAGCGTGAGCCGGCTCAACACCAGTCAGCGCAGCCGTCTGGGCAATGGGGGCCCCGTGGTCTTGAGCTTCGGATCGGCGCCCGATGGAACGATTGATCTGAACAGCTCCTCGGGGCCCGCCGGCGCGGTGGCCACCGCCGATGTCAGCCTGACCGATAACACGGGTGGAACCGGCACGATCACCAGCTCGGCGTTCTCGCCTCCGGGCGGCGCGATCACCCAGCAGGCGATCACCACGACGGCCAGCGGCGGTGCCTTCACCGCGCTCACCACCGATGGCACGAACGCGCTGTCGGCAAGCTACGGTGCGATTTTCGATGCGGGCGGGTTTGTGCTTTCGGGGCTCGGCGACACCCAGAACAGTGAGGTGGTTATCGAAGCCACCGATCGCATCACCTCGGTGCGCCAGCAAATTCTGGGCGGGTGGCAGATTCCAACCACCTCCGATTGGACCATCACCGCAAAGGTCGGCCCCACTCTGACGGTGACCGACCGCAGCTTGTCGCGGGATGAAATGGTCGAGATCGCGCCCACAACCAACAGTGCGAATGGCCCGACGATTGGCCTGACCTCGCGCGATACCGTCACCTCCAGCACCTACGGGGCGGCGACGCAGATTTCGTTCTCGCGGCCTTTGACCGACGCCTGGACGGGGTCGATCGGCCTGTCTGCTGAAATCGGCCGCTTCGACAGCAAGTACAGCGGCTACAGCCGGGTAACAGCTCCGAGCCTGAGCGATGGGCCTGAAATCCGACACAGGGACCGCCTGTCAGGGGCCACCGGCCGCGCAGGTTTGCAAATCGGTGTCTCCCGTCCGATCGCGCTTGGCGGTGTTCTGTCCTTGTCGCTCTATGGGCAGCGGGGCTTCAATCAACCCACGTTGCGGGCCACGGCCCTCTCGCCCATCACGGCCACCGTGTCCGGCACGGGTGAAGATGCCTCCTTGGTCTCGACCGGGCAGCAAGCCTACCGCAATGAGCTCACCACCGGATCGTCATGGTCTGCCGGTGCCGGAGTATCGGTTGCCTATGTCTTTTGACCGCCCGTGAGGGGGCCTCTGTCGTGACCAGGGAGCAGCGCCTGCCAGCGGACTTTCAATACGCAACCTCAAACTCTCGTGGTGAATGAAGACAATGGAAGAAAATTGCGTTCGACAGAACCAAGGCTTCTACCACAAGCGTTCTGCGTTACGGCAATGGTCAACCGGAACCGGTGTTCTTCAGTTCTCACTGAACAAGTCCCGCGTGAAAACCTTGTCCATGACATCGTCGAGATCGGGGGACAGGCGGTTGGTGATGATCACCTCTGCCTCGGCCTTGAACGCCTCAAGGTCGCGCAGCACGCGCGATCCGAAGAATGTGTCGTCCTCGCAGACCGGCTCATAGACGATGACTTCGATGCCTTTGGCCTTGATCCGCTTCATGATCCCCTGGATGGAGCTCTGGCGGAAATTGTCGGACCCTTCCTTCATCACCAGACGGTAGGCGCCGACGACCTTGGGGGCGCGGGCGATGATCTGGTCGGCGATGAAATCCTTGCGGGTGCGGTTGGCGCTGACCACCGCCTGTATCATGTTTTGCGGCACGTCGGCGTAATTCGCCAAAAGCTGCTTGCTGTCCTTGGGCAAACAATAGCCGCCATAACCGAACGATGGGTTGTTGTAGTGTGACCCGATGCGCGGATCCAACCCGACCCCGTCGATGATCTGGCGCGAGTCGAGCCCGAACTTCATCGCATAGCTGTCCAGCTCGTTGAAATAGGCGACACGGATCGCAAGGTAGGTGTTGGAAAACAGCTTGATCGCCTCTGCCTCGGATGGGCCGGTGAACAGCTGTGGGACATCCTTTTTTCGCGCGCCCTGCACCAAAAGGTCGGCAAAGGCGCGCGCGCGGGGGCTGTCCTCTCCCACGACGATACGGGACGGATAGAGATTGTCGTATAAAGCGCGGCCCTCGCGCAGGAACTCGGGGCTGAAAATGACCTGCTGCGTCCCCATCTGGGCGCGGAGGCTTTCGATGAAACCCACGGGAATCGTCGATTTGATCACGATCGTCGCATCGGGCGCGATCTGCATTGCCTGCGCGATCACGCTTTCGACGCTGGAGGTGTCGAAGGTATTGGTGTCGGGATCATAGTTTGTGGGCGTCGCCACAACAATGAAATCCGCCCCAGACAGGGCCTCGACCGCATCCGTCGTGGCGCTCAGGCTCAGATCCTCATCCTTCAGGAACGCCTCAAGCTCGGGATCGACAATCGGCGATTGTCGGGCGTTCACCAAATCGACGCGCTCCGCATCCAGATCGACGGCGCGCACCGCGTTGTGCTGGGCGAGCAGGGCCGCGTTGGACAGGCCGACATAACCAAGGCCCGCGACGGCGATATCATACTTTGGCACGGGTACCCCCTCACAATTCCCCCGAAGTTGCACGGAGCGCTATCAGAGAAACATCTGAAATGGCAATATAAAGGGGAGAGGCACAAGCAGATGCTTGAGTTCTTTCGGCGCCAGCCAGCATGCCTGATCGGCATAGAAGCCTATGCGAGCGCGCATTATTGGGCGCGAGAGCTGGTAAAGCTCGGCCATGACGTCCGGCTGATGCAGCCCAGCTATGTGAAGGGTTACGGCAAGCGCGACGAGACGGACAAGGCTGATGCGGAAGCGATCTGAAGCCGTGCCGTGCCCCTCGATGGGGTTTGTGACCGTCAAGAGTGAGGACACGCAGGCGCTGCTTAAATGGAAACAGGCGCTCCTTGAGGGCGTTTCCAGCGTGTTTGTGCGCGGGGGCCGAAAGGAGCCCAAGACCGAGGAAAAGCAGGTGAAAGAACTCCACGCCGAAATCGAGTGAACTGGCGGGTAAACGCCACTACGAGCCGAAGGGCGAGGCCGAGCAAGACCGTCGCCTATACGACAGATTGACAAGCGTCCTTCGGACCTAGAGACGCCCACCAACGCCCAAATTCCGCCAGAGTGCCGTCGACATAGTTTCTCCTCAGAGCACACCCCACCCACGGACCTTTTTAGACTCGAGATCCGCGCTGTTGCGCCAGTAAAGTACGAAAGTCCTTGTTCAGCTAGGGTCAGGACTCATAGCCAGAACATGACGACGGCTGCGAGTGCGATGGCCGAGAGGAAGACCTTTGGACAGCGGTCATAGCGGGTCGCGACGCGTCTCCAGTCCTTGAGCCTGCCGAACATGATCTCGATCCTGTTGCGGCGTTTGTAGCGACGCTTGTCGTATTTGATCGGTCTCTTCCGCTGTTTCCGGCCAGGGATGCAGGCGCGTATCCCTTTGTCTTTCAACGCTTCTCTGAACCAATCCGCGTCATAGCCGCGATCACCGAGGAGCCAATCGACATTCGGCAGGCTGCTCAGCAATGCCCGCGCGCCGATGTAGTCACTGACTTGTCCAGCGGTCACGAACAGGTTCAGCGGTCGCCCCTGGCTGTCGCAGATGGCATGAAGCTTCGTGTTCATCCCGCCCTTCGTGCGACCGATCAGGCGTCCACGCCCCCCTTTTTGACGCCCATACTGGTCGCGGTTCGGTGGGCTTTGAGGTAGGTCGCGTCGATTATCACGGTCTTCGTCTCGCCATGCTCGGCGGCCAGACCGGCCATCATCCGGGCGAAGATGCCTTTGTCGCTCCACCGCTTCCAGCGATTGTAGAGTGTCTTGTGCGGACCATAGACAGCAGGCGCGTCACGCCACCGTAAACCATTGCGATTGATGAAGATGATTCCACTCAACACGCGCCGGTCATCAACGCGTGGCTTGCCGTGAGACTTGGGGAAGAAGGGCTCAAGACGCGCCATCTGCGCGTCGGTCAGCCAGAAAAGATCAGACATGTTCACCGCTCGTTTTCTGAACCGTGAATCATGACGCCGGACCGAAATCAATGGGTCCTGACGGCTTTGTTGCACAAATCTCGACCGGGATTCACGTTGGGAGTCCAGTATGATAGCTGGAATGGATGAGCAGTTGGGCCCCTACGAAGTACAAGACCAAGAACTGGTCTTCGTACAACACAGCGCTGAAGCAACGCGGATCGCTGTCGATCTGGTTTGATCCCGAGATGGTCTGGACGCCACCG
>NZ_QCYG01000013.1 GCF_003072065.1 Thalassorhabdomicrobium marinisediminis | reverse complement strand
ATAAGCATGTGCTTAAGGCTATCCTTAAGCCTCCTTGGTCAGTCCAAGGTGTCCGGTCGAAATGGGGGCCAGTTCACTATGGAGCTGATCCAATAGCTCCAGTGTTCGGCCGATGGGAATTCCCTCGGCCGAACAGTTTCGATTTAGATCAGGACCAATCTGACAGGCGCGCAACGGCGATAGTCACAGTCAACTTCATGCAGACTGTGAGGCGGAATTAGCCATATCTGCGTAGGCCATAAGATGTTCTACGGCTTTGCGTCGCTCAGAGTTACTCGGCATTCGGAGCGAGTAGCTCTTCGCAAGTTCAGTCAGGTCTTGAGCTGCTTTTTGACGGTCAGCCGCACTGCTTTCAGTCATAGTGTCATACTCCAGCATCGATTCATCGGCCTTTGAATCACGAACGACAAGTTTTTCTACCTTGTGGTCTTCGCTCAATGTCACTTCTAAGTCCAACATGGTTTGACCGGCCAGGTGGCATTTGCGGATGACAGGGAATCCAAGCTTCGGATTGTGGCTGATCTCAAGTTTGAAATCAGCCTCATCGAGAGCCGACTTGAGCTGCTCGACGTTGTGTGCGGTGTAATGACAGTTAAGGATAGTGCCTTGCGAGTGGCCGGCGATGGCCTGCCGACGACCTTCGGAGACCCCCGCTTTGTCAAGCATGCTCGAAAGGGTTTTGCGGGAGGCATAGAAATCCTCATCGAAATCGGCCAGGCCAAGGTGATCAAGAATTCTGCGCAGATGCTTGCCGAAAGCGCTGACCACATCACCGCTTTCACTGCGCGCCAGAGCCTCGGGAAAAAGCATCATTTGATCTTCTGGAAGGTTCCGGAACCATTCTGCGAAACCAAGTTGCAACAACAGTTGGGGCACTGGCAGAATGCGCCGCGCACTTTCAGTCTTACCAGAATCTTCCGGACCCCAATTGAGTGCAAGGCAGAGTTCACCGTCTCGGACCCTCACGTCAAATTTCTTGAGGTGCAAAATCTCTTTGATGCGAGACCCGAGAGTGAGGACCAAAAGTGGAACCCAGTATGTCGCATCCCGCGTCACGACTTGCCCATTTTGCCAACGGCGGTGGATGGAAGCGCTGCCCGTGAACAACGGGCTGGTCAGGAACGCGGCGAGCCGCTCTTTGCTCCATGGAAGCCTTGTCTTCGGCTTGGTAACCCGGATAGACAATTCGTCTTCAGATTTCTGCTTTTTTATTATATTTTCCAACTTCTTATAGGATACGGCAACGGGTGCGTCCCCACCAAGCGCCCTTGTCGCTTTGAAGAGACGGTTGAGGCTATCTCTGTATTTCTCGAGCGTCTTCAATGTAAGTCGTGGCGTCAAGAGTTCAGCGAGCCGGGCTCGCTTCTCAGCTGAAGAAATGTCCTGCAAATCCCGTATCTGTTCTGTGACAATGTGGTCGTGAGCATCTGCGGCCGATATTTCTTCCGTTTTTGAAATATCAGTTCCTTGGGGCCCCTCGCCGTTTGCTTCTTTTCTGTTCGTCCAGGCATTCCGGCCGTGGGACCGCCCATTCGATCTTGGGAACCGAGAGAGCCACTCGAAGAACTCTTCTTGCCGAGCCAAGTTGATCGTCTGCGGGGGCACATTTCCGAAGAATTCGGTGTAGACACCTTTTAGAGTCTTGTTGATCCGTTTCATCCCATTGGATGGGTGCAACTCGTCAACCATCGCAAAGGCGGCATCTGCAGTTACTGGGTTGGTGACAAAGCTGTCGAAATCCGCTGCTCTATACTCTTCGAGCAATGGGCGAGCAGCATGTCGGACGTCGTCGCCGTCCAAGACGTCTATTTCGATTTCGTTGATACGCTTCTTCAAAGAAAGAGCTTGGCGTCCGAAGTCTGCGTCGATTTCGTCCGGAACATCGAGACCAACCTGCTTTGCTGCGGCGTAGAGCGAGTCTTGGACGCTCGTCCAATTTGCTTGACGTGCCGCTCGACGCAAGGACTTGTTTTCTGCCTCAAGTGCTTCAATCCGCGCGTCTAATTGATCTTCTGTTTGACCCTGGGTGGCAACAGGCAAATCCTGAATGCGCTTGAGTTGAGTGCGCAACTTCTCAGACAGGATGACTTTGATGTCTTCGGCACTCAGCGTGCCAGTAGTTAGGGCGTCCACGATATATTCTTCCTCTTGCTCGTAGACCGTGAGCAGCGCGGCTGCGCGCATCACGGCGTCGAACGGGAGGTCGGTTCCAAGTGAAAGACATAGAAAAAGGTTTGAGTGCCGGTTTGATCCGATGAGTGGGAGCCGTTTGCGAAAGTAGAAAATGCGGCCCCGGCGCATCAGGTATGGCCCGGCGGAGTAGGGGCGCTTTCGCTTGGGCTGGTATCGCGGCCGGGGCGCGCCCTGTGTCACAGCGTGTGTTACAGTTCTCTCGGACTGTGACACATGGCGCGACAAACGGGCCTTGGGAGGCCTGTCTTCTTTGGCTTTGTGGGAATAGTTGGCTGGGATGGTAGGAAACCCAGCTAACTTTGAGGGCTAACTTTAAATCATTAAAAATCAGTCATTTATGATTTAGGCAATATTCCTGAACAGTGATGTGTGTAACCTTTTGTGTAAACACCTGTGTAAACAAGCAGGTGCGGGAAAGTGTGTATTTCAAAGCGTAGAACGATGGTGTTTACATTGCCAGTCTCTTTCGGGAAGCACATCGAACAATGAATTTGCTGATGGACGTTTTGGGTTAGGCTGGCGCTAATCTTATTGTGGTGTGTCCTCTATTTTACTCGTTTGTCGTCTTTGAGGCCCGCCCCTATGGGGCCGGGCGATTTTTGCGCCGCTTGCCGCATCGCGGTTGATGGCGCGTTCGCGGGTTAGATATTGGGGGCGTTGCCCCGGTTTTTTCTTCAGCGGATTTTGGTGTTGGGGTTGGTTGAGGTGTTGTTTCTTCATGTATGTGAAAGAGGCGTTTAAGGCCGGGCCGGGTTTTTAAAGCTAATTTCGATGCCTCCTTCATGGCGGTGCATTTTCAGGCGTCGTAGTGGAAGTGTTCTCAGTAACGTGCTGAAGAAGCTGCGCAATTTCAGAGCTGCGCAACGATCTCTTCTCGACAAGCTCACTGGCGAGTGCTTCCAAGACCTGTTGATGCTGCCGCAGGATTTCTCCGGCGCGTTTTTCCGCCTTCATAATGCGCTGGCGGACACGGTCACGGATCGCTGGTGTCGCGAGGTGAAGTGCATCGGGGTTTGCGTGCCAGACCGGCCCTTCATGGCCGAGGCCGTATGCTGCCTCGATGTCCACGGCATGGCGGGTCGCAAGGGCCAGATCCGATGTTGCGGGCCCGCCCGCGCCGGCTGATACTTCGCCGAGCATGAGCCGTTCAGCTGCCCGTCCGCCCAAGGAATAGACGATTTCATCCTCGATATCGCAGAGGCGGCTTTCGCTTGATTGCGCGCGGCGATGGATTTGGCCGCCGTCACCTGTGATCATGATGCGGTCAATGGGCCCCAAGTCCAGAGCTTTGCCGATGACAGCATGCCCTGCTTCATGAACCGCAATTCGCCATGTGCGGTTGGGGTTCTCTTTGGCGGAGCCAATTTTCAATTGTTCTTCCAGCATTGCGACATGCAACAGCTTCCTTTCGTGCCGCGCGTTGGAGCGGGCAGCACGAATTGCAGCGTCAATGTCAGCCGCGCTGTGGCCCACGGCACGATGGGCGAGCTTCTGAAGCTCGTGGTCGGCAATGTCTTTGCTTAAGTCGTGGGAGAGGATCGCATACAGTGCTTCAGCATCCGGCAAGGGGACCTCGATCTTAACATCCATACGCCCTGAACGCAGCACAGCGGGATCCATGCGGTCGACATGGTTGCAGGTGCCAACGACAACAACACCTTCTCGCTGCGCGATCTGATCCATCTCTGCGAGAAAAGCCGTGATCACTTGAATGCGATAGTGGGAGGCATGGCGATCGTCATCTGTCCGCGACCCGACCGCGTCGATCTCGTCAATCACGAGGATGCACGGCGCATTGCGGCGCGCTTTGGCGAAAGTCGCGCGCATTTCGCGCAGCATATCCCCAAGATGGCCCGCTGCTTGCCATTCGCCGAAGCTGCCGGTCACTACGGTAAGCCCCGCACTATTGCCCATCGCGCGGGCCAACCATGTTTTGCCGGTGCCGGGCGCACCATACAGCAGCAAAGAATGGCTCAGCTCATGCCAAGCGGCTTTCCCGGCCTGCCAATCGAGCAGATCGGCCACGATGCGCCGCGCTGCAGTCAGTGCAATGTTGTCACCCGTCATGTCTTCAAGGCGGGGACCGTTCCCTTTGGCATCACGATGCGTCATCCTGCGCAGGCGTTCCACGGCTTGATGCAGCGCGGGGGCACGCGTGGCCGCGCAGACATCAACGGTGCCGAGAGCCTTCATGGCTGTTTCAGTCGGTAGTGCTGCTCGGACATTGCCAGCGCCAGCAAGCTGGTCAGAGAGATGCCCGCACTCAAGAAACTTCAAGAGCACATCATGCGTGACGTTTGAGAAAGCCAGAGTTGTTGGAGCAATGGCTTTCAGATGAAAGGGCAGTGTTATGCCGTCTGGTTGGAGAATAAGAACCGGCTCAATCTTATCGACGCAATCGACAAGAAGACGATCGAAGCGCGACTGTGCATTCTTCGCAAACGCAACCTCTGCCACGTCCGGCTCAATGATAAGCCATCGGGTTGGGAAGGCACTTTTCAGAGTGTCTTTGATCAGTTGCAGGTCCTCGATAGCAATGTCACGGATGATGGTAATGGCACCACATTGCGCGCTTTCCTGCTCTTGATCTTGCGAACCAAAGGCCGCTGCCAACCTGATGCCAGTCAAAAGCTGTCGAGCGGGCAGATACCGTGATGGAATATCTGCGCGCTCGGTGAATTGCGTTGCTGGAACAGGGCCTTCGAGTTTTTGAAAAAGAATATCCAGCTCGGATGGCTCTTCGTCTTCGTCGTTCAGAAAGCGCGCTGGAGCAAGGCCGTGGTGGCGGCGAAGGCGTTCAATCAGAGTGTCGGCGAATGCTGCCCAAGTGGGCGTTTTTTTGGTGAGATGGGGCATGATAAAGCCCTCCATATAAAATATGCATATGTGATCTCCGGCCGGATGACCGGAGAAACGAAAAAGATTTTCGGCATAGACTATGAGCCGCTCACGCTCGTCGGTTCAGCGAGCGCATCAAGCTCGGCGAGGATCACAGGGGTCATAGCAATATCGTAAATTTCGGATTTCACCTTGATCTGATCTGCAAAAACGGCGTGAGGGACTACGGCGTCAGGAAAGCTCTCCCGCAGCTTTTTGTGCAGGCGCTTTTCAAGACGAATGGCAAGTTGGCCAGAGTTCACGGACACCTTTCGCAAGAATTCGCAGGGCATGTCTGTGTCCCGCAGCAGCTGATGATATAGGCGACTTTCAGGATTGTTCGAATAGCCCAGCTTCACCAGCTCACGGCTGTTTGGTAGCGTGAACTGGATGGCGTAGAGATAGCTAGGTGCTGCAGGCCATTGCTCTCCGCACGCGCCACATGAGATACGCCCTGTCTGCAAGTTCGCGCGGGCGATCCGTTGTTCGTGCCCGCAGTCCGAATGGCGGTAGTGCCTGTAGTTCGGGTCGCTCTCTGGATCAGGCCCGATGAGTTCCCAGCCACGTGCAGCAGCTTCGCGCATTTCAGTTTCTTTATGGCAAATATCGCAACGAAGGTCGGTTTTACCCGCTGCCACACGTTCGGCAAATTCAAACTGACGGCGGATTTTATGACCGCACGCGGCCTCATAGAATGCGTAGTGGCGGTTATCAGGACACCGTTTAAGGAAGATCAGACCTGCGGCCTGTGCAGTCAAAACCCATTGTTTTTGCGTGCAAACAGAACACAGCGGTTGCGCGGAGATCAGCGTGAAAAGCCTGACCTTGATCAGTTCACCGCAATGTTGGCAGCGCAGCGCGAGATGAAAACGGTCAATGATGCGGGCGACAATATCGTAACCTTTGTCCCGTGCCGCCTCAATCCAGTGAGGCATGAGCTTGCCGGGGTAGATTGGGACGGGAGAGCCGGAGATCGCGAGGGTATTGGCGAAGTTGGACATGAGGAATCCTCCGAGAAACCGCAGCTACAGCGCACGTCAATGACGCGGCACAGGCAGGCGGCCTTTCTATAAAAATGTGATGAAGTGGCTCTCCCCAAATTTGAGGGGAGGGGAATTGGCCAGCTCGCTTTAGAGGGCCGTGCCCAAGTCGCTTTCCGGCGGCTCATCAGTATGTGGGCCATCGACAGGACCGCCGTCAAACAACGCCAAACTGATCATCGCATCGATAAGATGGCGTCCGTGGATCAAAAGTCCGTTGCGATGCATTGCCGTTGAAGAGATCCCAAGCACTTGAAACTTTGTGAAAAACGCTACCTGCATCTGTAGGTGTAAAGCCCGCGCGCCGCCAGGTTCTTCATGCCCGATCATTGCATCTGCAAGCAGTGCCATGCGGCGCAGCGGCTGATCCTCGCGGACCAAGACAGGCAAGCTATGCACGTTGACCAGAGCTTCCGCGAGTTCTTCATGCGCTTTTTCTGTATCCTCGGCCCAAATCGCGTAAGCCGGATCGCGGCTGTATGCGATGTCTTCGAGGTCACGCTCCGCGACGATGAACGCACGCATCGTTTTGAGAACATCACCGAATGCCAGAGACATTGGGGTTACGCGAGGGGGTTCATGCCCGTCACCGGGCGTGATAGTAAATTGTTTAGTCATCAGATTTCTCCTGTGGAATGACGATGATCAGGACCTTGGCGAGAGTTGCCGCTCTTGCCTTGGTCCGCTTAGTATGTAATTTTGTAATCAGATAGTCAAGCAGTTTTAAGGATGATTCGACATGTCTGAGCAGAAAAAGAAGATTGGCCGCCCGAAAACCGACACCAAACCGGTGATGATCCGGATGGAGCCTGAAATGATCGACGATATTGATGCGTATCGCCGAACCCTTGATGATATACCGACCCGGCCAGAAGCCATGCGGCGCATTTTGGCGGACTTTCTGGACGATTGGAAAGAGGGCGGGGGCTAAGAAGTCATCTCCGCTCAACCTTGTCAGATTTTGAAAAGCCCCGCGCTAATGCAAACGGCGACCGCATGTATTTTTGATTTCACGCCCAAGCGAGCACAAGCACGCCGCGTGTAAAATGCGACAGTCGCTTCTGACAAATTTAAAAGTTGAGCGGTCTCCCAAGTGGTTTTGCCTTGGGCGGCCCACTTAAGCACATCAAGTTCCCGTGGGGCAAGATACAGCGCGGCGCGCTCTGATGTATCACCTGCCGTCCGCGCACCGCCGGTTTGCAGAGGGGATACTTTGCCATCCTTGGCTCCGGACATACGGTGAAGGATAAGCGCCGCTGCGCCCACTGACCGTGAACCACTGATGGTCTGATCAAGCTGCATCGCCGAGCTTTGATTGATCCCAATTGGCGCTATCTGATGAGTAGTTCTGAAATCATGAAACATGTCTGCCCCTCCGTGGATTTGAGAGGCAACCCGGCGTAAAAAGCAGGGCGTTCGAAACTTTGCGCACGCACAAAGCGCCGCCACCTTTCGGGCAGAGCCTTGAAAATACGTGACAACCGCCCGGCCAGATGTAATCTTGGCGGGCTCGCGTGGTTTGGAGTTTCGACGCCCCGACGCCCCGAAGCACGGATTTGGCTGTGGACTGCCCGCAGTTCGCACGACCGCGACTCTGACGCAAATACGATACCTCTGTTTGGTGGTATTCTAATGTGAGTGAAGTGATGAAATAGTTTCGTTATTCTTTTCGAGCTGATTGGAGGGTCCGAAATGAAATTCTATTCTGCATTTTTCTGTATGGTATCTTCGCAGTCGACGGTGCTGTAACGCGGATGCCGATGATTTTCGTTCATTAATAGGTGCGCATCGCCTCACTAAATCAAGGCAGGGGGGACGCAAAACTGACCTGCCGGTAAGACGCATGCATAGTAGATGTCCCATCCTCTGATCGTCGAGAACGGCCCGGAGCCGTCACTCGACACGGTTTCGATTTTCTGCGGTTGCAGTCCGCTTTCCGGACATTCGGCACGGGAACAATATCTGGGTCAGTTCGAACTCAAGCGCTTATGCGTTGACTACGTTTGACTGGTCAGCACCCCAGCAGCCGTCAAGAGTGATTCTACAGAGACGGACGTGAACGAGCATACATCCGATTTAGACTGTGATCATGCCGGCTGCGAGAGCTGTGGCGGCGTGTCCCCAAACGAAGGGGTAGGACAATATTCACAGTTCCCTACTAAAAAATTTTACTTCACACTCTACTTCATACACTGTAAAGGCACCGAAAAACCGATGGGGAGAGACATGTCACAGCCAGCCGATGACCCACTTTTTGGCGAGGTCCCTGCAAGCGTGCCGTTGGCAGATGCTCCTTTGGTTCGCGTCCTCGCCCAGGTCAGGTTCTCCAAGATCTCCAAAATCAGTAATGAAAGCTACATCGCTGATTTCCAAGAGGCCTTGCGTTCCCAATATCCTCATGTCCGGGCTGACACGGTTCAATCTGTAGAGTTGCGTGTCTCTGGTAAAGAAATTCAACATCAGGCGGTCGAATCAACGGTGTGGAGATTTCTTGATCCTGAAAAGGTTATACAGATATCTCTGGCCACGGACTTCATAGCGCTGGAAACCGCCAAGTATATTTCAAGAGAAGATTTCCTTGAAAGAATGCACGTCATCTTGGCGGCCTTAACCACCAGCATCTCGCCGCCACTGGTTGAGCGCGTCGGTTTTCGGTATGTGGACCGACTTGTCGGGGAGGATTTTCTCGGCGAGCTCTCAACCCTCATCAGATCCGAACTTCTCAATGTGCTTCAGCCAAATTTGGCTCAGCACATAGAGATTTCGATGAGTGAAATTGTCGGCAAGACCGCTGAAGGCAAACTGATAGCACGCTATGGCTTAGCCCCGAAAGGCTTTAGTCATGATCCTGAGGTGGCGCCTCCTGTGGATGAAGCAAGCTGGGTGTTAGACGTTGACTCCTTCAGCGCCGACTGTGCTTCAACTCTACTGGAGCCCGATTCGCTTTGCACAGAGCTCGACAAAGTTGCAGCAAGGGCTTACGCTTTTTTTCGGTGGAGTATTACCGAAGAATTTATGAATCGCTTTAGGGGGGAATAGTTATGGGAATACAAGGTTCTACTATCACTGCTATGGCGTTATGTCTGCCGGTTGGTGCGATAGGTCATCCAAATTTTTCGGAAGTGATCCCCCATGAAAATCAACCGGGAATAGCTGCTCCGTTTCTTGAAAAAACGAGAGTTTCGATTTCGACAGAAGATGCAATTCAGCTGCTCAAATGGCAGAAGCTCCGCTCAGGCACATCGTCTGAAGGCATTCGCATTTCTGTGGCAGCCGACGAAGGTGCCATTGAGGCCATTGTAGAGTCTCCAAGTGAATTGACTGTCGAGCTCAAGCGCCTCAGTGGCCTTACATGGGCGCAAGTTTCTGAAGTTTTCAATGTCAAACCAAGGGCTATACATTATTGGAAAGCTGGGGAACCTGTTTCCGGTGAAAATCATGAGAAACTGGGCGCAGTTGTTGCCATGCTTCGTTTCATCGACCGAGGGACGATGGAAGAGAACAAGCGGCTGCTTCTGAGTGAGGCAGTTGACGGTAAAACGTTCTTCGAGCTCATGAAGGATGGTGCATTCCAAGCGATTAGAGATCGCGCAGGGGAAGGCATTGGCCGTGTTTCCTTTGGAGCCGTCATCACCGAGGAAGCGCGAGCAAAAAACGCACCGCTTGAATACTCTCCGTCTGAAGATCTCAGCGACGAATCTGAGGTCGAGCTTATGGCGCGTCCCAAGACCCGACGAAAGAGCATTCGCCGAGCCAAAGTATAAAGGAATATCCTGTTGCTCGATGAGGCATCTGAGGAGTTGAGCGTTGCAGATCGCCTTGCTGAATGGCAGCAAGGCGATTTCACGACTGACTGTAATGAATTTCTTTTTTGCTCTCCACCTTTTGATGCAGAGGACGAGGGGGCCGTTTTTTCGGCGGATGTCGAGGAGGAGCACCAAGGGCTCTGCGTAATTTCGCAAACCTGCGATATTGTCCGCGATCCTGAAAAGACCACCGTTTCCTATGTGACCGTTTGCCCTCTCGTTGAGCTCAAAGCTGCACATCTTTCCGCTGTTGGGAAAGGCGAAGTTCCAAGATTTGGAATGCTTGCCGGTGCGCCTGAGAATCTTGTAGTCGACTTCACACGTGCCATGAGTGTTAAGAAAGATCTCCTTGTGGAGTGGTCCAGGCAACGAGGTTGCCCCCGGGAGCTCGACTTGCAAAATTTTGCAAGATCTCTTGAGCGTTTCTATGGGCGCTTCGGCTTTCCGGATAAATTCAACGCATGCATGGACACCTTCAGGATTGCCGTGAACAAAAAGTATGGCAAGGGGTCCGATTTCGGTAAATCCCTGCGTTCGATATCGGAGTTCCGTGTTTTTCCGCATGCTGCTTGGGAAAATACAGAAGGGGTGTCGATCACAATATTGGCGATCCTCAAGGAGCCGGAGAACCGGGAAGTTAGAGATGTTGAAGTGATCAGGAAGGAGTTGAACGATCAGGCAAGCAAGATTTCTTGGTCAGAGCCGTTTTCTCCGTCTGATCCGGTGCTAAGAATTGCAACATTGCACGAGCTCTCAGCAGCAGAATACATCAACACCTATCCGCTCGAACTAAATGCTCTCTCGTTTGCCAAACGATATCGGGAAGAAGGCTGACGCACAAAAAATTTCGCCGGTCGATCATTCTCCTCGGTTAGCAACAAAATGGGATGATTGGGTGCAGTGACGTTGTAAGTGTCCGCTTTCTTCGGAAATGAGCCGCACCTTCGCATGTGCAGAGAACGACCGCTTTCCGCCCATTTCGAGGGTCCTGAAATCGCATTGGTCACCCCAGTCACACTTAGAACCCAAAGTCATCATGATCTGCGTCGGCATCTTTTTCTTGGGGGTGTTCTGGCAGATGCCTTAGATAATCCTCCTGAAACGCGAGAGCCTCTGCGCCGCCCCTCAAGACCTTCACGTCATAGGCCGAAACTCTGACAGCGCTCATATCATCAAAGACCACCACAATTGTGGTGTGGTCGCGTGCTATTTTTGATTTCCATCCGGGTGTTCGTTCAGCTGCTGCAGCGCATACGCGCCTCAAAAGCATCGCGAGTGTCAATCGATGGGATGTCCCAGCATCTTCATCAATTGGCTCATCTTCTTCTCTTGTCTGACCAGCCGATCTTGCATGGTGTTGGTCAGTGTTTCTGTTTGTCGACTCAACTCCGTAAACGCTTTGGTCATTTCCGCGTGCTGCGCCTGATACGTTTGCTGTGTTTCGATCAGCTCCCGCAGCAGGCTGGCCAAGCGTTCGCCCAGTGCTTCCCTCTGGTCGTCCGGCCTCGTCAGCAGATCGATCAGGGGGTAGAGCCCCTCCACCTTCTTGTGCGTCTGCAGCAGTTGATCGAATATCACTTTGGATGGTTCCGGCAGGTCGAGCGGTGCGTGTTGATCTAATGGCTTGGTCAAGGAGGCTCTCCATTTTTGGGGTTTGGAAGATGTCGATAAGTGCTTCGCAATCGAGGGCGTTTCGTAGTTTGCGAAGCGTGCCGCAGAAGGTGAGCCGCTCGCGTAAAGCGCGGGGTCGCCATGCTGGGCCAAGTGCGCCGCTAAACATCTGTGCGTCAGTTGAGGAAAATGCAAAGGCTTGGGTGCCAAAAGCGTTGACCTTTTCCTCTCCATGAAACGCACTATTTTGCTCCTCGAGATGTTGGTTCAAGTCAGCCAGAGTTTCGGGCTGCCTCCGAAGAAGGACTTGTTGCAGGTCTTTGTGCAACGCGGCGGGGATTGCTTCGGTTAGTCTGCGCCCTGGCGTGATGGGTTCCAGGCGGGGTAACGCATCCGGATCGAAATATGCCGGCGGGGGCAAGCCAAGCATCGAACACAGATGTTTGTGAGCGGCTTCGCTTTTCGCGGATGATCCTGTGAATGTGATAGGCCGCCCCGCGAAATCGCGAAGGACGATCGCGGTATGCACGTGATCGCAAGCCCCGTCTGTGTGGCGTTTGGCGAACCAAGGCGTCATTTCTGGATCGAGCCCAAGCATCTTCATCGCCGTTGCGACCGTCCGTTTCCAGATCTTCTTTGCCGCCTTAATCCCGACGGGTAGCGATAATGTCATGTGCAGAAATTGGGGTTCATCGGGTTGGGCGGCGGCCAAAACGCGAAACCGTTTGAACAAATCGCGATTGCTCCGGTTCGGGATCGTGCCGCCGATCGGCTCGGCTCCGTCCTTGTTGATGTAGCGATTGAGGCGATCTGGATCATTGTGAATTTGAATATACGGGCGCATGTCACTCCTCTCGAAGTCTGTCGGTAATCGCGTCACAGGCCTCAATGATTTTCCGCACCGCTTTATCGGCCCTACGTCCCGCCAACCGGCGATTGTAGCTTTCATCTTCCCCAAGGATTTCATTTGCGAGCAGTCCCAGCCGGCCAACTTGTGCCGCAATTCTGGAAAGGTCTGCAGAAGGCTCCTCCAGCACGCAGTCGATAATATACGCGGATCGAGTGCTATATCGCGCCGCCGTCTGCCCCGCCGTGATCGCAGCCTTCTGTTCAGCTGTCGGGTAAATCTTCCAAGGTGTTTCTCTCTTTGGCATACGGCTTGTCCTTCAGGGTCTGGCAATCGTCAGATGTTCAGGATGCCCACCCGGCGAGCTGTGATAACCTCACCGCTATGCCCGAGTATGGCTTCCCGAATGACCTCGGATCGCGCTCGTTTTCTGGACTTAAGGACGCAGTTCATTCTGTCATCAGTGAATATCGTCTATTCTGGACAGGTATGTCGCTTTTTTGTGGATAAAGGTCTGGGCCCACTTTGTTGCGCCATAGCGAAGGCACCGTGTTTGCCACGCTCTTCCATGAAGTTTATCTGCAACCGCTTTTTTGCACATCTGCGGCAAGGACCTAAGGAGGGGGCCCGTTTTTATGTTTTACCAAGTTTTGGTGCTGGAGGCCGTTTTTCTTTTCTGGCTGCGTTAGAAATATCGAACGACACATCACCACCCAGACGCACTGAACGGAACGCGTTTGGGTGGTGACGCGACAAAATAGTGGGGATTTTAACCATCATGCCTGACTTGCGGCTGCAAACTGTTCCATGGCTGCTTCAAGGTTTTCCAAAATTTCCGACATCAGAACTTCAGGTTCGGGCAAATTGTCGAGGTCTGTCATGGTGGCGTCTTTGAGCCAGAACAGATCAAGGCTGGCCTTGTCACGGCTGAGTAGCTCCTGCCGCGAGAACGCGCGCCACCTTCCGTCTGATGTTTCATCGCTCCATGTGGCTCTGCGCTTATGCCGGTTCTCGGGATTGTAACAGCGGACAAAATCTTCCAGATGCGCATGTGTGAGAGGCTTTTGTTTCAGTGTGTGGTGAACATTCGTGCGGTAGTCATAGAACCAGACCTGAGAGGTCTGCGGATCGGGGCTGGCGGGGCGGTTGTCAAAGAAGATCACGTTCGCCTTGACGCCTTGTGCATAGAAAATGCCAGTCGGCAGGCGCAGGATTGTGTGCAAGTCGGTGTTCTGCAAAAGCTTGCGTCGGATCACTTCGCCAGCGCCGCCCTCAAACAGCACGTTGTCCGGCACAACCACAGCCGCGCGGCCAGTGGTTTTCAGCATCGCGCTGATGTGCTGCACGAAATTCAACTGCTTGTTCGAGGTTGTCGCCCAGAAGTCCTGTCGGTTGTAAGTCAGGTCTTCGGACTCTTGCTCCCCTTCGGCATTGGTGAAACTCATCGAGCTTTTCTTGCCGAATGGCGGGTTTGCCAGCACGATGTCTACGCCCTCGGAAGGGGCCGAGATCAGTGCATCAGCAGGAGACACAAGGCTCTCGCCTGTCATTTCGCCGATACCGTGCAAATACATGTTCATAAGGCACAGGCGCCGCGTCCCCGCCACGATCTCGTTTCCCGAAAACGTGCTGTGTTTCAGGAATGCCTTTTGGTCTTTATCCAAAGAATAATTATCTGTGGAAGTCAGAAAATCACTGGCAGCCAGAAAAAAACCACCCGTGCCACAGGCCGGATCTGCGATGGTCTGGCCGGGGGCGGGGCGCATGCATTGCACCATTGCGCTGATCAAGGCGCGCGGGGTGAAATACTGACCTGCCCCTGATTTCGTGTCCTCGGCGTTGCGCTCAAGGAGACCTTCGTAAATGTCTCCCTTCACATCAGAGCCGAGCTGCACCCATTTCGTGCCGTCTACCATATCGATCAGCCGGAATAGCTTCGCCGGATCTGTGATTTTGTTTTGGGATTTGGTGAAGATCTGCCCGAGCATCCCGCGCTGTTCGCCCAGCTTGCGCAGCAAGGCCACGTAATGCGCCTCAAGGTCCGCACCGCGCTTGGTGGTGAGGGAGGTCCAGTCAAAACCCGACGGAATGCCGATATCGCGGCTATAAGGTGGTTTGCCGTATTCATCTGCCATTTTGAGGAAGATCAGATAGGTCAGCTGTTCAAGATAGTCGCCATAGCCCACGCCGTCATCACGCAGGGTGGTGCAGAAACTCCAGACTTTTGAAACAATAGGGGCGGTGCTCATGCTTCTACCTCGGTCTTATAGGCCACGCCAGACTGGTCGAGCTGTGCCGACTTGCCCATTGCACTTTCAACAATCTGGATCAGCTTGCTTTTACGGCCACTGTAAAATTGTTCAAAATCGTTCGCCCGCAGTTCGGCTTCCGGAATGTAGTGGCTGGTGAGGATTTCGTTCATCTCCTCGTCTGATAGGTTGACCTGTTTGTGCTTTTGTAGGTCGGCGAGGTAGACAGACGGTGCCTTACGCCCGATCATCCTGTTGGCCTTGTAAGCAATGGGTGTCTTGTTCACGATGGAGTTGTAAACGCTTTCCTTAATTCCCTGATCCTCACACCACGCTCGCGGGAATATGTGATGGATGTCGAGGCCCAGCTCTTCTTTATCGAGTTCTTGGATAGTCGCTTTCCAAAAGAAATCGCGCGCACCTTGCCGTATCACAAGCACATTCAGACCTTTGTAGGCGGCGCTGTTTCGGGAGCGCAGCGTGTCCAGACGGCTTTCCTGAAAAGCTGCCTCAGAAATGGTGCGGGGGAACTGATAGGTTAATTCGAAATTTTCGTCATCAAGGTCGCTGGTGAGCCATGGCATTAACTCTTCATAATCGTTTGCAATACGGGTCTCCACTGCGCCGCCGTAAAGTTCGCCAAGGACACCACACCAAAACCAACGGGACAGGCGGTCATAAATGCGCGGCTCCAACCAGCGTTCTTTGATTTGCGATAGAACTGCGGCCAATGGGATCAGCTGAGTGCGATAAGGTAGTTCGCGTGCGTTAAAGAAACACTGTTTTCGCATGAACTTTGCGACCAGCATTAAGCCTTCTTCAACCTCAGGCGCCCACTTTTGATAGTCTTCCAGGGTCAATGAGAGCACGGTTGCACGCTTTGCGCTGACGGCAGAAACGGCCTTGCCCTTTTTGCCAGCCGCGATATCGGCTTTCCGCATGCCCGAGCTTTTCAAAATCGAGATCACTTGCAGGAAATCCGCCGCCGCAAACCCTTTCAGCATCGGTTCCTTACTAAGACGCGTCGCGCGGCCCTCAAAGCCTCGCAACTTGCTTCCATACCAATCATCGCGCAGATTGAAGCCGTCGGCGGCAAAAGTAGCGGTCACCAATTCGAACACGGATAGTGGCACACCGCCTGTATTTACTTTTTCAAATACCAGGCAGACTGCCTCCTTAGACGTGGCCTTGCCTAGGGTGATAGCGGGCAGTTGATAGCTACGAAACGCGGTAAGGACCTTCTTTCGGAATGCCATAAAGTCGCTGAATTTCTCAGGGGCGTGTTCGTGCAATGCTTCCTCCCAAGCATCCGAACTGAGAATTTCCGAGCATGGGAAATGAAAGTTTGTCACCTCCAACTCGGTGGATGACAGGTCCAGCACAACATCGCGGTCGAAATTAGTCTTCAGTTTCTTGTCGGCAGGCACCGAGATAAATGCATCTTCCAACCCGCCGTCCTCCAATGCCGTGGCAATGTCGATATAGTAGTATCGGTCGATCTTCTTGCCCTTGGCATCAAAGGTCTGCACGGGTTTATTCAGCGCCAACACCTGAGTGAGCGATGTCAGGCGTTGCTGGCCGTCGAGGATCAGCCGCTCGGGTTCCGGCACCTTGTCCTTAAACGTGACATTCTCGATCGGGCGCACCTGAAACCGGACTTCTCCACCTGTGTCGAGCATCATCACTGCACCCACTGGGAACGACCGCGCGATGCTGATCAAGAGGGACTTCACATGCTCATCATCCCAGACCCAGCCGCGTTGGAAATCGGGTAGCTGGATAATCCCTTTGGTAATGTCGGCCAAAACCTGCGGCAGGGGGAGTTTGGTGCTGTCAAAAGTGCTCATATTTGGTCCTCAGGTCTAACAAGTGCGTCACTGTCGCGATCAAGTTCCCAGAACTCCACGTCGTATGGGATCATGTGAGCTTGTGTGCGGCGGAAATAACTTAAAAGGCTTTCTTTATAGCCCATGCGATGGCTGCGCTCGGCAAAGAAAATCTTGCGGTAGTCTGGCGGTGCCATGTGGAAATAGAACATGGCTTCGGCCCAGTTTTTCATCTTTGCACTGGGGATATTGCCACCTGATGTCCATGTCTGTGTTTTACATTCGACAATGATGCGAGGGTTGTCTGACCCGAGGTCAAAGGCATGGTTCTTTTTGAGGTTTCCCAACCCGCAAGGAACTTTGTGGTTGAGATTCAACTCCAGCCCGTGTCCCGCTAGAATCTTTTGTGCCCGCAATTCAAAGTCACGGCCAACTTGCGTGTTGCTGATTGCGCCTTCACGCTGGAAATTATTCATGCAGCGCCTCGCTTTTTTCGTTTCGGCTTTGGTGCGGCCTCACGTTCGGCCTTGATACGGGCAAGCAGGGCGGCGGCGGGTTCGTCGTCGGGGTCTTGGGGGGCCAACTTGCCGCTGAATGCTTGTTTGAGGATGGATTGGCGCAGGGCGTCGGCGCGTGTGAGCGCGGCGTCGATCTCGGCCTCCATCGTGTCGGCAGCAGAGAGGCGTTCGTCGAGGATACGGGTGATTTCGGATTGTTCGGCGGGGGAGCAGATGGGAATATTCAAGTCCTGCAATTCCTTCGCGCTGATATTATTCACCCCGCTTGTAGATTTTGCCTTTGCTTCGATCTGTCCGCGAATATGCGGCTCAGCCATTATGTGGGCGAGGTATTGCGGACGAAGCGAGTTAGAAATTGCTCTAAGCCGGATCAGGTATCCCGCAAATAGGTTTCCGGTATCCTGCGCAGTGACTAAGGCTGGTTTGCCAACGATGGACAGGCTCCCGTTGGAACGAACCGTAAGGATATCACCTTCAATAAGGGAGTATTGTTCTGCCTCGTTGTCGTTAAAGTCAGCTTTCTTAAGGTCGGTTGCATCTATTCGACCTGCGCCAATGTTTGGAATCCTGAGCACACCATATGCGCCGCCATCGTAGTCGCACTTCTTCGAGGTTCCATAGCTTGGGGTCTCAATCATCAGGCCAAGCGGAATTTTCGCCCAGCCGTTCAATCCCAAGTTGATGCTTGATACGGGGATGTCGCGTGGCCGTTTCGGCTTCGCAGGTTTCTTGCCTTCTTCTCCGCCGTTGCGCCACGCCTCAAGGGCGGTTTGCCAGTCGTCCAGCGCGGCCTTGTAGCGGGCGTCGCGTTCGGTTTGGATGCGGGCCAAGAGGGTTTTGGGATCTTCCAACTTATCCGCGTTGGCCGCGCGCCAATCGGCGGTCAGGCGGCCTTCAAATGCGGATTTGAGCAAGGATTGGCGGTAAAGCCCAAGTGCGGCCCGCGCCGCCTGCAAATTCTCGACCCCCTTGTCGATCCGCTCGAACATCGCCTCGATCTTGTCCACGATGCGGCGTTGTTCATTGAGGGGGGCGATGGGGAAAATACAACGCTTTAGGAATCCAAAATGGCGGGAATAGCCGCGATTGGGTAGCTTTATTGCCGAATAAAGATAGTAGTAAAATTTTGGCAATAGAAGCGGTGAGGCTGCCAGTATTTTGATGCCATCCGCACCGGGCGCAAAGTCGTTCCTCACAAATTTAAAGCAGCGGGTATGGTCTCCGAAAACAAGGAGCGGTTCATCCACATAGATAATCGTGTTTTCATCATCCGTATATCCACCGACAAACGATGCACCTTGGTCAATTACGGGCCACTTACCTTTTTTTAGATATAGCTTCTGTGGAATTTTCTTTTCCGAGGTTGAAATAACGCTGAAAACCTCATCGAATGACGCCTCTGCCCAACTATCTGGAACGACCGGTGCAACTGGGGTCCATTCGTCAGGCTTAGTGACCTGTGGCACATCAGTCATGCAGACAACGCCTCATTCATCTCATCCATCACGGCCTCCATGCCTTCGCCAAACAGCGCATACATCTGCCCCATCCCGCCCTTGCCGTCAAAGGGGGCCATGTCCAGATCGTCACGCTCGATGATGAAAGATGTCGCCAGATGGTCGCGGATCATGCGCAGCCAGTCCATCTGCTCCTCTGAAAACTTTTCGCCCGCGCCGGCGTGGTGTTTCAAAATCCAGTTCTGGAAGTTTTTGCGCACGCGGTCTGAATGGCGGGTCAGCGTGCTATCCAGCCCCGTCACCCGCCGCACCAGCGCCACCAGTGCCGTCAGATTGCCTGCGGGGCTATCGCCCTTGTAGCCCTCCAGATGCGCATAGGCGCGCCAGACGGTCAGCGGCGCAAGGCGGGGGCGGTCAGCAGTCAACCTCACCAGCAGCTCCTTGACCATGGCAAAGCTCACCTCGGCGCGGCGTGCAGGGGTGTTGAAATAGATTGTCAGCGCGGCGATCTGGTCGCGGTTGTCTTTCAGGTATTCCTCAAACTCCGATGTCATCGCCTCGGCGTTTTCGGTCACGTCCCCCGCAAAGTCGGCATTCAGCAGCGTGTCTTTGCTATCATGGTCAATCGTCTGGTCATAGTCACGGCGGATCGTGTCGATCATGTTGATCAGCGTGCCAGTGAATAGGGTTGAGACCTGTTTGATCCGCGCCTCTTGCGCCTCGTTCATCGCGGCATCGTCCGGCTCCGGGTGGCCAGCGGCCTTGGCGTCTTCCTCGACCCTATCCGGATCAATGGCATCAAACAGATCGCGCACAAGGTTGGACAGGGGCTGGCCCGCCTCCGCCGCGATCTTGTCTTTGTCCGCGGCGTCCAGTTTCGTATCCAGCCGCGACAGGCGGGAGGCAAGCGAGCTGACGGTGTCAGCGCTGCGATCACCCATCAACAGCCCCATGGCGAGGTCTTTGAACGGGATCGACGGCTTGGTGTCCAACGGCTGGCTGGCGGTCTTGATGGATTTCGTGACGCCCACGGCATCGACAATGACGTAATGGGTTTTCGCCTGCGCAGAAGGCGTAACCTTTTGCAGTGCATCAGCGGTGACGACACGGGTGCCGCGCCCCTTCATCTGTTCGAAATAGTTTTTCGATTTCACATCGCGCATGAAGATCAGGCATTCCAGCGCCTTCACATCCGTTCCGGTTGCGATCATGTCGACGGTTACGGCGATGCGCGGGTAATATTCGTTGCGAAAGGCCGCAAGGGTCGATTTCGGGTTCTTCGCACCGCCGGTAATCTTGCGGCAGAATTCATTGCCCTCACCAAATTCGGTGCGCACCATCTGGATGATGTCATCTGCATGGCTGTCGGTCTTAGCAAAGATCAGGGTTTTCGGCACTTCTCTGCGCCCTGGAAAGATCGTGGGCCAGGCATCGCGGTAGGTCGTGATGACGGTGCGGATCTGGTCGGGGGCAACGACAGAGCGATCCAGTTGGCTTGCCGCGTATTTCAGATCGTCATCCTGTGTCTCCCAACGGCGCGCGCGGGTTTGGCGCTCGCGCTTTTCCACCATCTGCTTGGCTTTTACGCTTCCTCCGCCTTTGGACATCTCGGTCTCTATCAAGAAGACCTCGTTGCCCACGTTCACTTTGTCAGCGACCGCATTCTCGTGGGTGTATTCGCTGACGACATTTTGCTGGAAGAAGCCGTAGGTGCGCGCATCCGGCGTGGCAGTCAGGCCGATGAGGAAGGCGTCGAAATATTCGATCACCTGCCGCCAGAGATTGTAAATGGAGCGGTGGCATTCGTCGATTACTACCACATCAAAGGTCTCGGGTGGTAGTTTCGGGTTATAAACAACGGGCAGGGGCTGCTTGCGCTGCCACTTTTGTTCTTCGGGGTGATCCTCTTCCGCCGCCTCGTCCAGCGGCTCGCCCTTGAGGGTCGCATACATGCGCTGGATCGTGGAAATCACCACCTGCGTGTCGCCAGCCATTGAGGGCGACGTCAGGCGTTGGACGTTGTAAAGTTCAGTGAACTTGCGGTTATCGTCGTTGGGCAGATAGGCCATGAATTCCCCCTCAGCCTGTTCGCCAAGGTTTTTTGTATCTACCAGAAACAAGATGCGCCGCGCGCCCGCGTGTTTAAGAAGGCGGTAGATTTGCGTGATCGAAGTAAAAGTTTTTCCAGATCCGGTTGCCATCTGCACCAAAGCGCGGGGTTTGACCATCTGAAGCGAGTTCTCCAGCTTGGTGATGGCAGTGATTTGGCATGCCCGTAGACCGTCTGTATTCAAGTCTGGCAGGTTTTGCAGGCCAGCGCGCAAGGATTGCGGAGCGTTCGCCCAAGCTTTGAGGGTTTCGGGTTGGTGAAACGTAAACACCTCTCGTGATCGCGGTGCGGGATCGCGCCCGTCAGTGAACCGTGTCACGACGGACGTGGCTTCGTAAACGAAGGGCAAAGGCTCGTTGTTCTTCACCCATTTCAGCTTGGCTGCCGCGTAGCCCGAGGATTGCTCTTCAACGGTTGTCAGGCGCTCGCCCCAACTGTCCGGCTTGGCCTCAACCACGCCAACGGCTTTCCCTTCGACGAAGAGGACATAGTCCGCTGGTCCAATGTCGGTCTGGTATTCCCGCACCGCGACCCCCAGCGACGCGTTGGGGTTCAGCGATGCCTTGTCCTGCACCTGCCAGCCAGCAGTGACCAAGCGCTTGTCGATTTGATCTCGAGCGATCTGTTCGGGGGTTTGGTTGATTGGATGGGGCATCGATACTGCAATTTTCTGTTTTTCAGATCATTGCCCTAAACAAGTGTGAGGGCAATCCGTATGGCCTTTTTTGGGAGCCTGACCTGACTAATGGTTTCATTTGTATAAAAGTATTGGGCTGCAAAGATGGAAAGGGTATTTTCTGAATTCGTGTGATATAATACGAACTTGTAGCGGCTCATCACTCGCATATCTAGAACAACCTCGGGAGCAACTTAATAGCCACATACAGCGGTCCCAGAGGCTTCGCATCGCGGCGATAGGTCCCTTCATTCACATCCAAGGGCCTGTGTCCCATGAGGTCGCGCCGATCGATACCGGGAACGACAAGGGTGCTGCCATCTTCCTGGCGCAGATTGATAAGCGTATCGTTTACGTAACTGCGCAGACTGGCTACACAATATTTTTCGGGATTTCCGTCGAGGCTCCGAAGCAGGGATTGGCGCCAGACGTGATCGAGACTGTCTCCGAATTTCTTATCATAGGGCGGGGGGCGACCATCCGCTTGTAAGCACATCTCTCTTACTTTCGCGGGGATTGCTTCAGGGAAAAGGAATGACTGGTGAGATGAACGTCTTCCATTAACGAATTCCATGAATCCAAGCTCGATCAGGTGTGGATGGAGCGGGACGCGCCGTTGGCTGAACCTCGTCTTGAGGCCACGCACTGTATTTTCGCGAATATGCACGAAAGGGATATCATCGTCATACCCAACATCGCTCTCGCGAAGCCCTGCAATTTCTGAACGGCGCGCGCCTGTATAGGCGAGCAGAAGGTTGATCCAGTAATGGTGATCCTTAATGAGAATCTTACCCACCTCATGCCGTCGTCCCTTGCTTTTGCAGCCCTGCCAAAGTGGATGCGCAAAGACCCGTTGGACGTCTTCCAAAACGAACACCGACCGCTTTTGAGCGTCTGAACGTTTGTCGATGGGGATCAAATCGGTCGTTTGCGGCGTAAACGGCAGCGTATTCCCCTCATTGGCGGCAAATCTGATAATACCAACGATGGTCGTCAGATGCCGTGCGATCGTTGGAGGGGACAGGCCCACAGCGATGTCCGTCCTGTTCTGGATAGTTTCCACCAGTTCCCTAAAAGTCAGGTTCTTCTGCGCATCTGATTTCCAGTAATGTTTGGGAAGCTGCTTTTCCAAAGAATGCCCGAACATATCGATATGATGCTGGCGCACATCCGTGACCATCTGCACCCCCGTGAGGTAGAGGAAAAGGCTTACGGATTTCAGTTTTTGCAGGGAGGTATCTTCTTGGGACTTTGATCTTCGGATCATCCGGACAGCCGTGCCGAATAGATCAGCACCATATGTCCGCTCAACCACGACATTCTGCGCTGTGCCGTCAAATTCGGGCTCCTCCGGCTGCTGCATGGCCTGTTCGCGTTGGACATGGATTGTTTGTGCCGTGAAGCGATCCTGGATCAAATCAACACCTTCGGTAACGCACGGCTTTTGTGTCGGTGCAGTTGCAACAGGTTCGGGTGGTATCGGGGGCAGTGCGGGCGCTTCGGAGCGTTCGGGTGTTTGATGGCCCGACAGAAGGTCTATTGCTGCCGTGCGGGCTTGCTCGCATGCGTGAACGGGAACGGCTCCCAGCGCTACATGCGCGGCCATATGCGCTTCCAGAGTGGCTTTGCGCAGGAAAAGCTTGTCGTATTGAGCAAAATCGGAACGCTTCAGGATGTCCGTAGCGCGTTGCTGAATATCCGCGTTGAACCGATCGGACATGAAGGTTGCATAGGTTTCACTGTGCAAAGACAGTGCTTCATCGCGCAGGGACGGATCAATTTGCGCCAGCCTCATCTGCGGCATCTCTTTGCACAGACCATCTTCGGCCATGCTGGACAGAATAACTGCTTTGAGATGATTCTGGCGGGCCTTGCATGCTGTCATGGACCCGTCGACATGCTCGACCGTGCGTTCGACCCTGAGGTCGCGCAGGACACGGCGTAGCTCGGCCTTGAAAAAGGCGGCTACCTCCGTTTCGGGCAGTGTCATATGAAGATCGTTGTCCAGCATTTGGTCCATGTGCGCGGTGAGCTTTGCACAGGATTTAAGGGCCAATTTGCGATCTGTCGTCCCTAAGGACAGCATCACCGGGCGTTTTTCTGTGGACAAACCGGGGAGGCGACGGCGGTAAAACCACGTTTCTCGCCGTCTGGTAAGGTAAAAAAATCTGTCCATAGTGACCTCGATTCTGGTCACTGTTCAGGAGGGAAAATTTGATCCCAAGGCGCCTCGGGCGGCTTTTTGTGTGAGCACTTGTGTAAACGCTTGTGTAAACACCTGTGTCGCAAAACCTCAGATCATCCCAGCTAATAAGGCGGGCTGCCTGATCTAAAACGATAAATCCGGAAAGTTGGCTGGGATGGTAGGATTCGAACCTACGGTACACTGTACCAAAAACAGTTGCCTTACCACTTGGCTACATCCCAGCAGCGACTTGGCTGATACGAAAAACCGCAGGGGGGATCAACCCTGAAAAACGGGTTTCTGTCATTCCGTCGCCGCGTCTTCGCGCAGCAGGTCCTCTTTCTCTTCCGACTGGCGTTCGGCGTCGATCATGCGGTCCAGCGCGCCGTCTTCTTCCGAGGACACCTCGGCCACGGCACGGCTGCCTTGGGGTTTGGGCGGCGGCGTCGGGCTGGCGGGGGTGGGCGTTTCGGCGGAGGCCTCGGCGGGCAGGAAGGGGCCGGGAAGGTCCAGCGTGTAGGTGGTGTTGGGCAGGGCGATGCCTTCATGCTCGAGCGCGAGCTTGACGAGGCGCAACGCCTCTCCCCGGGCCAGCAGGAGCGAGGTTTCGGTCTGGTCGATCCAGCCCGCCACGTTCAATTCGGTGCCCGCATCGGTGATGTCGCCCAGCCAGGCGTTGGCCTTGGGTTCGGGTAGCACGAAGGGCAGATCATGCACGATGGATTTCGCCA
Organism: Thalassorhabdomicrobium marinisediminis; assembly: GCF_003072065.1. Classification (GTDB taxonomy): domain Bacteria; phylum Pseudomonadota; class Alphaproteobacteria; order Rhodobacterales; family Rhodobacteraceae; genus Octadecabacter; species Octadecabacter marinisediminis. Next base: position 22,353 of record NZ_QCYG01000013.1, on the reverse strand, counting down.
GATCCCGCGCTTTCGCCAGATCCGTCGCGCTGTCGATGCCCACGGTGAACAGGAACCGGCGTTCGCGGTTTTCGCTGAAGTTGATGATTCGCGCTTTGAAGACCGTCGCGTTGGGGATCCGGATGTGGTTGCCGTCGAAACTGAGCAGGATGGTCGCGCGCGAGGTCAGGCGGATCACCTTGCCCTGATCGCCGTTGATCTCGACCACGTCGTTGGGGCGGAACGGCTGGCGGATCGACAGCATGACCGAGGCGATGAAATTCTCGACCGTATCGCGCACGGCAAAGCCGATGGCCAGACCGATCAGGCCGGCGGCGCCCAGGATCGTCGAGAGGAGCGCGGTCGCGTTGAGGATGTCGAGCGCCACGACAAGGCCGATGATCACGAAGGCGATGCGCACGAACTGGCGGAAGACATCGGCGATGAAGGCATTGGGGGCAAGCCGGTCCCACGGTTGGCGCATCCGGGCCACCAGAAAGCCGATGATGGTGATAAGGCCCATCACCAGCGCGGCGATCACCAGCAGGGGCAGCACCACCAGCAATTGGTTGACGCGGGCCATGAACCGGTCGACCGCCGGATCAAGGCGGCGGGCAAGCTCGGCGGTTTCGGTGACGTCGTTGCGCACGGCGACGACGCCTTCGACCCGCGAGACGAGCGGCTCAAGCGCCTGCGCTTCGGCCATTGAGGCGGTGGTGCCGCGCAGGCGCACGATACCTTCGCGGACTGTCACGGTGACATCGTCGTAATTGCCCAGCTCGTGCAGGATTTCGCGGATGCGCACGGCGATATCGGCGTCCTGCTGGCGGGATTGCTCCGTGGTGATCGTGCCCGACGGCCCCTCCTGTGCGAGGGTCGTAAGCGCCGGGAAAAGCAGCGTGAGGGTCAGCAGACACAGCCGGAGAAAGGACATCGGATTACCCCGTTGAGGACGATTTTCGCCGATCCTAGGGGGAACGTCTCCGCCTGACCAGAGCCGCGCCTCAGATACGGGCGGGGTCGGCCTTGGCCACGGCATCCAGCGCCATGAGCGTCCGGATCACGCCGTCCATATCCGCAAGCCGGATCATGTTGGGCCCATCCGACGGCGCGTTGTCGGGGTCTTCGTGGGTTTCAAGGAACACCGCCCCGATACCAAGCGCCACGGCAGCCCGTGCCAGCACCGGCGCAAACTCGCGTTGGCCGCCGCTGGCGCCGCCCAGACCGCCGGGTTGCGCGACCGCGTGGGTGGCGTCCATCACCACCGGATAGCCGGTCTTCATCATCTCGGGCAGGGACCGCATGTCGGCCACCAGCGCGTTGTAGCCAAAAGACACGCCGCGCTCGGTCAGCAGGATGCGCCGGTTGCCGGTGGATTCGACCTTGTCCACCACGTTCGCCATGTCCCAAGGGGCAAGGAACTGGCCCTTCTTGACGTTGATCGCAGCACCGGTCTCTCCGGCGGCGAGCAACAGATCGGTCTGGCGGCTCAGGAAGGCCGGGATTTGCAGGATGTCGCAGACCTCGGCCACGGGGGCGCATTGGTCGGGCGCGTGGACGTCGGTCAGCACGGGGCAGCCGAACTCCTTGCGGATGGCGGCGTGAATCGCCAGCCCCTCGTCCATGCCAAGCCCGCGTTTTCCCGACAGGGACGTGCGGTTGGCCTTATCATAGCTGCCCTTGAACACGAATTGCGCGCCGTGCGTGTCGCAGACGCGCGCCATTTCGGTGGCAATCATGCGCGCGTGGTCCAGACTTTCAAGCTGGCACGGGCCGGCGATGATCGTCAACGGGCGGTCGTTCGAGGCCGTCACAGACCCAATTTCGACGTCTTTCATCAAGAGCTTACCTGTTCGCGAAGGATTGAAGCGGTGAGGGAGATCATCAAGTAGATGCCCGACAGGATCAAGAACGCCAACAAGGTATTTTCGAAGGCTTTGGGATAGGTCGCCTCATCCGGGGCGATGGGTGCGACGGAAATTGACATGTAGCGCACCTGCCGGTTGGCCTCGATCCGCGCGGTGTCGAGCGAGGCGCTGGCCGCCTGCACCTTTTGCACGGCGATCAGGTAATTCTCTTCCGCCTGCCGCAGCCGCGCGTTGTTCGACACGATCGACCCGCCGTCGCCGCTGGACAACTGACCGCGCAGATCGTTGATCTGGTTTTCCAGCAGGGTGATCTGCGATTGCGTGGCGTTGACCTGAGCCTCATTGGGGCGGCGGTTGTTGAGCAGGCTGGCAAGGCTGAGCCGTTCCTGATCGAGCTCGATCTGCAAGGTGGTGATCCGCTGCTGGAGCGAGGCAGTGGCACCGGTGGCGTCGGGTTGCTGGATCTCTTCTTGCACGGCGACGAGCGCGGCGAGCGCCTCCTGCCGCCGCTCTTCCGCCTGTTCCGCCTCAAGCATGGCGCCTTCCATCTGGTCCGAACGCACCCGCTGGGTCAACTGGTCCACCTGCTCTTCGGCGTAGCCGATCAGGGCTTCGGAAAACTCCTGACTTTTCTGCGGGTCGGCGGCGATAACCTCCATTTTCAGGATGCCTTCGGTGGGGTCGTAGCCGATTTGCACGTGATCCTGAAAGACCGCATAGGCAGCCTCGTTCGAGGCGCCCTCTTCCAGCCGCTGGATCGGGTCGATCGACGGGTCCGAGAAATGTTCGATGAAGCCGTGATCCTCATCCAGCCGCAGGAACGCTTCGCGGCTGGTCATGTAGGATTGCACGGTGGTGCTGTCGGTCTGGGTGGCAAGGCCGGTGCCCTGAAACAGACCGCCAAGGCCCGAGGCGCCGGTGCTTTCCGCCTGCTGGATCACGAATTCGGATTTCGTGCCATACATCGGGGTGGCCACGACGTAGAAATAATAGCCCGCGGCCAGCGTCGGCAGGATGACGAACATCGCCAGCCGCCCCATCAACGCCAACAGGTTGCGGCGGCGGCGTTTGGCGATGTCGCGCTGGATGCGGCTGATCTCGCTCGCGCGGCGTTCGGCGGGATTGTCCGGCGCGCCAAGCTGGGTCGAGGGCAGCGCGTTGCTCCGTTTCACGGTCTGCGGCAGTTGCACCCGCGGCTGTTCGGCCGGTTCCTTGGCGGTGGTGGTCTGCAATTCAGTGGCCGCGGCGCGGGTCTGGGCGTTGTTCGGGGTGACGAGTTCGAGCACGTTGGCCCGCTGGAACGGGTCGATGCCCTTCTGGCGAAGCTGTCGCACCGCGTCGAAGTCCGAGGTCACGGCAAGGCCGTTCTTCTGCGCCACCCGCCGCGCCATACGCAACTGGCGTCCGGTCAGACCCTCTTGCCGGATCGCGTCGATGTCGGTTTCGGCGGCGACGGTGCGCGCGCTGTCCACCGCGCCCGTCTTGGGCGTGGGGTCCGGTTGCGTCTTTGGTGTCGGTTCAGGGGACGGGCGCGCGTCCGGCTTGCCCTGCGCGTCGGATGTTTGCGGCGGTGGAGTCGCGGGCGCGTCTGCCTTTGGCTGGGCAGAGGCGCGGCGAACCCTAAATTTCTGCGCCTTGGGCTTCGTAGTCATAGAGCTGTTTCGCTTCTTCCAAGGTGTCAAACATAACCAACTTGCCGTCCTTCAGGACCGCCGCCGATCTGGCGAATCGTTCAAGCGTCTTCGCTTGGTGGGACACGATGATCACCGTTGTGGTCTCAAGGCGCTCTTTGAGCACTTCCCCCGCCTTGCAGTTGAACTCGGCATCCGTGGTCTGGGGCATTCCTTCATCGATCAGATAGATGTCAAAATCCAGCGCCAGCATCAATGAAAAGGTAAAGCGCGCGCGCATGCCCTGGGAATAGGTGCCCACGGGCATGTCGAAATATTCGTTGATCCCGGCCATCCAGCGGCAGAAGGCTTCGACGTAGTCCGGGTCCAGCCCGTAGAGCCGCGCGATATAGCGGCAATTCTCGCGCGCGGTGTGGCGGCTGACCACGCCGCCCATGAACCCCAGCGGAAAGGAAATGCGGCTTTGGCGAATGATCTCGCCCTCGTCCGGTTTTTCCAGCCCCGCCATCATGTTGATGATCGTGGTCTTGCCGGTGCCGTTGGGGGCAAGGATGCCCAGCGAATTGCCCAGTTCCACGCGAAAGCTGGCGCGGTCAAGGATCACCTTGCGCTGCGTGCCGGTCCAGAAGGACTTGCTGACGTTCACAAACTCGAGCATTTCCGCAGCCGACCTCATCTGATGTTTGCCCCTTGGGGGCGGGGGATCCATGGATTGCGGGTATAGGTTCGCAATCTGGCTACAATATGTCGATGGTCGGGCCATTGTTGCAATGGCGAATGGGCGCGCCGCTCCGGGCGCCCCGTTGGAGATTTCGCCACCGCACCTTACATGACGGGGATGACCCTGCGCGACGAGATCACGAATTGCCGCATCTGCGCCGAGCGGTTCGCGGCAACCAAGACCCGCCACCAGCCGCGCCCGGTGCCCTGGTTCACCCCCACCGCGCGGGTATTGATTGCCGGGCAGGCGCCTGGCCTGCGGGTGCATCGCAGCGGCAAGCCCTTCACCGATGCCTCGGGCGACCGTCTGCGCGACTGGCTGGGCATGCCGCCCGAGGTCTTCTACGACCTGTCGCGGGTGGCGATCGTGCCCATGGCCTTCTGCTTTCCGGGCTACAATGCCCAGGGCTACGACCTGCCGCCGCCCAAGGTCTGCGGCCAGACATGGCATGACCGGGTGATGGCGGAACTGCCGCAGGTGCGGTTGCGGGTCCTCGTCGGGGGGGCGGCGCACCGGTATCATCTGGGGACGAAAGCGGGGGTGACGGAAACCGTGCAGAACTGGCGCGCCTATGCGCCGGACACCTTTGTCTTGCCTCATCCGTCGTGGCGCAATACCGGGTGGCTGACGAAGAATCCCTGGTTCGGCGAAGAGGTTTTGCCCGCGCTGAAGGCCCGGGTCAAAGAGGTTCTGAATGACTGACGAGACTGAGATCACCGAGATCGACCGCGCCCACGGGGCGATGGCTGCCAACGACGAAGACGACATCGCCCGCCTACGGTTCTATGAGCGGCTGGCCGAGAGCGAGGTGTTTTTGTTGCTGGAGAAAGAGGCCGAGGGCGACCGGATCACCCCGGCGACTTTCGAGGTCGAGGACCAGTCCTATGTGCTGATCTTCGACCGCGAGGCGCGGATGTCGGAGTTCTACGGCAAGGACATCGCGCCCTATGCCGCCCTGTCCGGCCGCGCGATGGCGCAGATGCTGGAAGGCCAGAACATGGGCATGGCGCTGAACATGGGTGTCGCGCCTTCGGCCATGCTGATCCCCGCCGAGGCGGTGGACTGGCTCGCCCAGACGCTGGGCCGCGACCCGGAAGAGGTGGAGGGCCAGATCACCGAACTCACCCCGCCGCGGGGATTGCCCGACAGCTTGCTGCAGGCGCTTGACCGCAAACTTGCCACGGCGGCCGGGCTGGCGGTCGAGGCCTATCTGTGCGGCGTCACCTATGAAGGCGGCGGGCGCGGGCACATGCTGGCTTTTGTCGGCACGATCGAAGGCGCGGAAGCGGCGCTGACCGCCGCCGTGAATGAGGCTTTGGTGTTCTCGGGCATCGACGCGGGCATGTTGGACGTGGCGCATCTGGAGGGGGGCGATCCGGTGTCCGAACGCATCGCCAAGGTCGGGCTGCGGTTCGACTTGCCGACGCCGCAGATGCCCAGCCAGCCCGGTGCGAACCCGGGCATGGACCCGGCGAAGCCGCCCAAACTGCACTAGCCTGTAACGCGGCGGGCTTTGCGGGCGGGGACGGGGGCTCTGCCCCGCCGCGCGCGGGCGCGCGCGACTCCCCGGGATATTTCTTAAGCAAAGATGGGGCTGCTCAGTAACCTCGGGCGCGATCTACGAGGTGCGCGAAGGGGCGTCCGGCTTCGCCGCGGGCGATGTTGTCGGCGATGCAGAGCGCCGAGGTCTCGGGCCGCGTGGCCGAGGCGATATGCGGCGTCACCGTGACCTGCGGATGGGCCCAGAACGGGTGATCGGCGGGCAGAGGCTCGGTGCGGAACACGTCCAGCGTGGCATGGGCGATGTTGCGATCCAGCGCGGCGAGAAGCGCGCCGTCGTCAATGAGCGGGCCACGGCCGGGGTTGATGACGAAAGCGCCGTCGGCCAGCAGCGCCAGTGTTTGCGCGTTGAGGATGTTTTCGGTCGCATCGGTCAGGGGCAGCAGAAGCACCACGATTTCCGCATCCTGCAGGGCGGGGGTCAGCCCTTCATCCCCGGACAGGCAGGTGACATTGTCGATGGATTTCGCCGTCCGGCTCCACCCCGTGACGGGAAAGCCAAGCTGCGCCAGCGCCTGCGCGCAGGCGGTGCCCAACTCGCCCAGCCCCAGTATGGTGACCGGGCGGTCTTGTGCCAGGGGCGGCACGTGATCGCGCCATTGGCCGTCCTGTCCGTGGATGTGCAGGTCGATGCCCATGTGATGACGCAAGGTGTGGGCGACAACCCATTCCACCATCCCCGCGGTCAATCCGGGGTCGACCATCCGCGCCAGCGGCTGCGTCAGGGTCCGGTTCGGGGCGATATCCTCGACCCCCGCCCAGAGGTTCAGCACCGCCTTGCAGCGCGTGTAGGGGGTGAAGTCGCGCACCGGGCCGTTGGGGGCGGCGACGATGTAATCCACCGTCCCGGGCGCATGATCGCGGGCCAGATCGACGTCGAGGTTGTGTTGCGCGAAGGCCTTGGGCAGGGCTTTGCGGTAGGCGGGCCAGGCGGCATCGCCTGCGGAGAACAGCACCTTGATCGGGGTGGAAGACATGCGGGGAACCTATCGCGGCTTGTGGACGTGGGCAGACTGGACGAGGCCGAAGGCGACCATCAGCACCAGCATGGCAGAGCCGCCGTAACTGACAAGGGGCAAGGGCACCCCGACGACCGGGGCCAGCCCCATGACCATGGCCATGTTCACCGCGAAGAACAAAAAGAAGGCCACCGCCACGCCCATGGTCAGAAGCGCCGCGAAACGGTCCTTGTTGGTGACCGCCGATTGCACGCAGAACAGGATGATCAGCGCATACAGGATCAACAGGCCGAAGGCGCCGAGAAAGCCGAATTCCTCGGCCAGCGTGGTGAAGATGAAGTCGGTGTGTTTTTCCGGCAGGAAGTTCAGCCGGCTTTGCGTGCCCTGCATGAAGCCCCGTCCGGTCCAGCCGCCTGAGCCCAAAGCGATTTTCGCTTGCGTGATGTGGTAGCCCGCGCCCAGCGGGTCCTGCGTGGGGTCCAGGAACGTATCGATCCGGCGATACTGGTAGTCCTTGAGGATCTGCCACGCGGTGCCGCGCGACTGGAACACCGCCGTCACGAGCGCGACGACGGCGGCGATGACCGTCGCGAAATAGCCCCAGTGAACGCCGGCCAGAAACATGATCGCGCCGCCGCCCGCGACCATCAGCATCGTCGTCCCAAGGTCCGGTTGTGCCAGCACGAGGTAGGCGGGCGCTGCGATGAACAGCAGCGGCACAAGGATCCAGAACGGGCGGCTGACCTTGTGCAGCGGCAGCCAGTCGTAATAGGCCGCCAAAAGCATGATCAGCGAGATTTTCATCATCTCGGAGGGTTGCAGGTCCATTGGGCCAAGGTCGAGCCAGCGTTGTGAGCCGTTCCTCTCAACCCCGATGAGGTCCACCAGCACCAGCAGCACCAGCGCGATGCCGTAGCTGACCACGGACATGTTGCGCCAGAACCAGATCGGCACCATCGCCATGGCCAGCATGATCACCATACCAAGGCCGAAACGCTGCGCTTGCGCCACCGCCCAGGGCCGCATGGACCCTCCGGCCACCGAATAGAGCATTACAAAACCGAAGGCCGAGACGGCGGTGATCAGGAAGATCAGCGGCCAGTTCAGCGCCAGCAGCTTACGCAGACCGGAGGGGACGGATTTGACCTGATATTCAAGATAGGACATGCGGCGTCAGGCTTCTTCGACGGTCGGGCCGGGCCGGATGTCGCGCAGCATGGTTGCAATGTGTTTCTGCTGCTCCGCGATCCGGCCGCGCACGGCCGACGGATAGGCCTCAAGCGGGGGAGTGCCGTCATAGAGCGCCTGCAGCATCACGTCGCGGGCGATCGGGGCCGCAACGGTCGACCCACCGCCGCCATGTTCCACCACCACCGCGACCGCATATTTCGGATTGTCCGCCGGGGCGAAGGCCACGAAGAGCGCGTGATCCCGGCGGTTCCACGGCAGGTCGGCGTTGCGGGTCACCCCGGCGCGGCGTTCCTCGGCGGTGATGCGGCGCACCTGACTGGTGCCGGTCTTGCCCGCCATCTTGAATTCCTCGACCGCGATGCGCGACCGGTAGGCGGTGCCGCGATTGTTGTTGGAGACGTCGAACATCGCGCGCCGCACCCGGCGCAGGTTGTTTTCGTTCAGCCCGAGGCTCTCGCCCGCGCCCGAGGGCTGTTCGACCCCGCCGATGGAGCGCACCAGACGCGGCTTGACCGAACGTCCGGTGGCGATCCGCGCGGTCATCACCGCCAGTTGCAGCGGCGAGGTCGCCACATAGCCCTGACCGATGCTGGCGTTGACCGTATCGCCGATGCGCCAATCCTCCCCCCGGGCCGCGCGTTTCCACGCCTTGTCGGGCATGATGCCCGACCGGATCGCGGACAGCGGCAAATCGTGCCGCTCGCCCAGTCCCAGCTTGCGGCCCATGGCGGCCATCTTGTCGATGCCCACGCGCTGGGCGATGTCGTAGTAATAGACGTCGCAGGAATGCTTCAGGCTGTCGTTGAGGTTCATGTTGCCGTGTCCGGCCCGTTTCCAGCAGTGGAACCGGACGTCGAACACGTCGATATGCCCGACGCAGCGCACCGTATCGTCCGCCTGAATCACGCCATCCTCAAGCGCGGCAAGGGCGGTGACCATCTTGAAGGTCGAGCCGGGCGGGTAGGTGCCCTGCACCGCCTTGGCCGCCAGTGGTCTGCGGTGCAGCTGGCTGTCGATGTCACGCTCGTTCAGCTCATTCCAGAGGCTGGTCGAGATGCCCTGCACGAAGACGTTGGGATCGAAAGCGGGGGTTGAGGCAAGGCCCTTGATGTCGCCATTGGTCACGTCGATGACGATGGCGGCCGCCGATTCCCCGTCAAGCCGCGCATGCATGTAGTTCTGTAGCCGCGCGTCGATGGTCAGTTGCACATCGGCGCCGGGGATGCCTTCCACGCGGTCCAGTTCGCGCATCACCCGGCCGGCGGCGTTCACCTCGACCCGTTTGGTGCCCGCCGATCCGCGCAGTTCCTGCTCAAGCTGGTTTTCCACCATCGTCTTACCGATCTGGAACCGGGGAATCTGCAACAGCGGGTCCTGATCGTCGATCCGGCTGAGGTCATAATCGCTGACCGGGCCGACGTAGCCGACCACATGGGCCAGATCGGCCCCTTGCGGGTAGTGGCGGCTGCGCCCGTGTTCGGCCACGACGCCGGGCAGGGCGGGGGCGTTCACGGTGACGCGGGCGAGATCCTCCCACGAGATGCGTTCGGCGACGGTCACCGGCACGAAGGCCGAGCGCACCTTGAGTTCTTCGCGCGCCTTTTCGAGCTTTTCGGGGTCAAGGGAGATCAAGCGGCCCAGCCGTGCCAGAACCTCATCCACGTCGCCCGCGCCCTCGCGCGTCATGACGATGGAATAATGCTGCTCATTGTCCGCCAGCACGACGCCGTTGATGTCGTAGATGATCCCGCGCGCGGGGGGTATCAGCCCGATGTTGATGCGGTTTTCCTCGGCCAGCATCCGGTAGGTGTCGGCCTGATCGACCTGCATCGAGCTCATCCGCGCGCCCAGCACCCCGACGATGCCAAGCTGCGCCGTGCCCAGCAGGATCGACCGCCGTGTCAGGCGGCGACTGCTGTCTGCCGTTTCCCGTGGCCCGCGCTTCATAATCTGTGCCCCAATGCGTCAACTTCGCCCGGGGCGGGGCGGCTTACGCCAAACAGGGCATAAGACAGGAACACCGCCGCCGGATAGAGCGCCAATGTAATCATCAGGTGCAGCAAAGTCAGCCCCAGAGGGGGCTGCGGCACCACCGCCAAGGACAGGACAAGGCGATAAACCGCCGAAATGGCGATCACGCCGCCCGCGACGGTCGCCCATTCCAGCATGAACGGCAGCGTCCAAAGGCTGCGCGCACGGCGGCGCAGGGTCTCGGTCAGGATCAGCACCAGCCCGGACCAGAGGCCGGGGGGCCGTTGCAACAGCATGTCCGCCAGAAGATAGACCGCCGCGACGGCCAGCGCCGAAACGAAAGAGGGTCGCCGCACGACCCAGGCCAGCGTCAGCAGCAGCAGCACGTCGGGGCCGATCCAGCGGGCCGGATCGAACAGCACCTCGGTCTCGGTTCCCGCAAGGGCGCGGGGCTGGGTGATTGGCAGCAAAGAGGTGCCCCCAAGGCCGGGCGGCACCGTGTCGAGCGGGATCAGCTGCACGAAAAGGATGAGCAACGCCAGCGCAAGATATGTGATGCGGCCGATGATGCGGCGGCGGGTGACCGAAGTCTCAGCCATCGGTGCTGTCCGCCGTCTCGGTGCCATCCGGCGCGTCGGAGGTCTCGGGCGTCTCGCCCTCGGGGGCGGGGGGCTGCGGCGGGATCATCGGGGCCAGAAGCGTGCCCGCATCCTCGATCCGCGCGGTGGGTTGCGAGCGCAGGACGCGCAGGAACTCGAGCCGTTCCAGATCGGCCGAGAGGCGCGCGCGGAACCGGCCGTCGGTGCCCCGCGCCAGTTGTCCCACCAGCAGGTCCGCCGGAAACACGCCGCCATCGCCCGAGGTCACCACCCGGTCGCCGGGCTTCACAAGGTCGGGGTCCTCGATGAATTCTAGCAGCGGGTTGATCGTGTTGTCGCCGGTCAGGATCGCCCGCTGCCCCGAGGGCTGGATCGACACCGCGATCTGGCTTGAGGTGTCGGTCACAAGGATCACGCGCGAGGTTTCCTGCCCGACGCCGGAGATCCGCCCCACCAGCCCGATCCCGTCCATCGCCGGCCAGCCGTCAAGGATGCCGTCGCGCGCGCCCACGTTGAGCAGCACGGTCTGCCGGAACGGAGAGCCGGAGTCGGCCATCACCACGCCGGTGATCCGGGTCAGTTGCGGGTCCATCTGCACGTTGATCAGATCCCGCAGACGGGCGTTTTCCTGATCCAGCTGGATCGCCGCCTCGCGCCAGCTTTTCATGTCCTGCAATTCCCGCCGCAGATCCACGTTCTGTTGCGCAAGGCGTTGATAAGATTGGAAATCCGCCAGCAGGTTGGCGATGCCGGTCACCGGGGCCATGGCCCAGTCGAAACTGGGCACGACCCGGTCGATGACCATCATGCGGAACCGTTCCACCCGCGGATTGTCGATGCGCCAGATCACGAAGGTCCCCAGCAGGAACAGCACCAGCACGCCGACCAGCAAGCGCCGGACGGGGCTTACGTAATCCTCGCCTGTTTGTCGGTCCCGGGCCACGGTCGTCCCCGCAAACTCTAGCTATCGTAGTCGATAACGTGCCGCAGTTGGCTTTCATATTCCAGCGCTTTGCCGGTGCCGAGCGCCACGCAGTTCAGGCTCTCGTCCGCCACCGAAATGGCAAGGCCTGTCTGCTCGCGCAGGGCCAGATCCAGCTCACCCAGCAGCGCGCCGCCACCGGTCAGCATCACGCCGCGGTCGACGATGTCGGCGGCCAGATCGGGCGGTGTGGCTTCCAGCGCGGTCATCACCGCTTCGCAGATCTGCTGCACCGGTTCGGCCAGCGCCTCGGCCACCTGCGCTTGACTGATCTCGGTCTCTTTCGGGACTCCGTTGAGCAGATCGCGGCCGCGAATGTGCATTGACTGGCCGCGCCCGTCGTCGGGCATCCGCGCGGTCCCGATCGAGGTCTTGATCCGCTCGGCGGTGGCGTCGCCGATCAACAGGTTATGCTGGCGTCGCAAATAGGAGATGATCGCCTCATCCATGCGGTCGCCGCCCACGCGGACCGAACGCGCGTAAACGATATCCCCCAGCGAGAGGACCGCAACCTCGGTCGTGCCGCCGCCGATGTCGACGACCATGTTGCCCGTAGGATCGGTGATCGGCATGCCCGCGCCGATGGCTGCGGCGATCGGTTCGGCGATCAAACCGGCCCGCCGGGCGCCCGCAGACAGCACCGACTGGCGAATCGCCCGTTTTTCCACTGGCGTGGCCCCATGGGGCACACAGACGATGATTTTCGGCTTCGAGAAAGTCGACCGGCGATGCACCTTGCGGATGAAATGCTTGATCATCTCTTCCGCGGTGTCGAAATCGGCGATGACGCCTTCGCGCATGGGGCGGATCGCCTCAATACTACCGGGGGTCCGGCCCAGCATCAGCTTGGCATCCTCACCAACGGCGAGAACCTTTTTTTGTCCGTCCTTCGTATGATAGGCGACGACCGAAGGCTCGGACAGAACCACGCCTTTGCCCTTGACATAAACCAGCGTGTTCGCGGTCCCGAGGTCGATCGCCATATCGGACGAAAATAGATTGCCTAAGCCAAACATCGTAAAAGCCGTTCCCATCGAAATTGGGCCCGCGACTCCCCCATGGGCGCGGACATTGGCGGCTTATATGGCGATGACGCCCTGCGCGAAAGGGGGGCAGCCGGTCCGATGGCGTTATTCCGCCGCGCGGGGGGCCGCGGCGACGGGCGCCGCGGCTGGAACGGGTGGGGCAAACGCTGCGCCAAGACCCGCTATTCGCCCGCATCCGTATAGCGGATTTCCCTGGCATCCGCGCCCGGGCCAGTGCGTTGGCGACGCAGGATCAACCGGTTGAGCGCGTTGATATAGGCCCGCGCCGAAGCGACGACAGTGTCGGTGTCGGCGGATTGACCCGTGGCGATGCGGCCTTCTTCCTCCATCCGGACAGACACCGTCGCCTGAGCGTCGGTGCCCTCGGTCACGGCGTGGACCTGATAGAGTTGCAGGCGCGCGGCGTGGGGGTAGAGTTCCTTGACCGCGTTGAAGGTCGCGTCCACGGGGCCATCGCCGGTGGCCTGAATGGTCTGGTCGGTGCCGCCCACTTCCAGCACCATCGTGGCCTTTTGCGGGCCGGACATGCCGCAGATCACGGTGAGGTCTTTCAGCTTGAGGTGATCGTCGTCGCTGCTGTTCTGGTGTACCAGCGCGATCAGGTCTTCGTCGAACACCTCTTTCTTGCGGTCGGCCAGATCCTTGAACCGGACGAAAATGTCCTTGAGCTCATTGTCGCCCATCTCGAAGCCCAGTTTGCCCAGCTTGTCGCGCAGCGCAGCCCGGCCCGAGTGCTTGCCCAGCGGCAGGGAGGTTCCGGTCAGGCCCACATCCTCGGGTTTCATCACCTCGAAGGTCTCGCGGTTTTTCAACATGCCGTCCTGATGGATGCCGGACTCGTGGGCGAAGGCGTTCTTGCCGACGATGGCCTTGTTGAACTGCACCGGAAAGCCCGAGACGGTGGCGACACGGCGCGAGATATTCATGATCTTCGTGGTGTCGATCTTCGTGTCATAGGGCATGACGTCGTTGCGCACGCGCAGGGCCATCACGACCTCTTCCAGCGCGGTGTTGCCCGCCCGCTCGCCCAGCCCGTTGATCGTGCATTCGATCTGCCGCGCGCCGCCGTTCACAGCGGCGAGGCTGTTGGCCGTCGCCATGCCCAGATCGTTGTGACAATGGGTCGAGAAAATTACCGTCTCGGCGTTCTCGACCTCTTCCAGCAGGCGGCGGATCAGATCGGCGCTTTCGCCCGGTTCGGTGTAGCCCACGGTGTCGGGGATATTGATCGTGGTCGCGCCGGCTTTGATGGCGATGTCCACCGTGCGCTTGAGGAAATCCCATTCGGTGCGGGTGGCATCCATGCTGGACCATTGCACATTGTCGCACAGGTTGCGGGCGTGGGTCACGCAGTCGTGGATGCGTTCGGCCATCTGGTCCATGTCGAGGTTGGGGATCGCCCGGTGCAGGGGCGAGGTGCCGATGAAGGTGTGGATGCGCGGGTTGCCCGCGTGTTTCACGGCCTCCCAACAGCGGTCGATGTCCTTGAAGTTGGCGCGGCTCAGCCCGCAGATCTGCGCGGATTTTGCCCGTTTGGCGATCTCGGCCACGGCGTTGAAGTCGCCTTCGGAAGCGATGGGAAAGCCCGCTTCGATGATGTCCACGCCCATGTCGTCGAGCATTTCGGCGATTTCCAGCTTTTCCGCGTGGGTCATGGTCGCGCCGGGGGATTGCTCGCCGTCGCGCAGCGTCGTGTCGAAGATCAATACATGATCGGTCATGTTTTTAAGTCCTTGTTTTTCCTAAAAGTGTCGGCGCGAAAATCCCCCTGAGCGGTCGCGCCAACCGGCACGCTCAGAGGCGGCTAAGGAGGAGGCCAAGGAGGGCCGGGGTATGGGCGATACGCGTCATGGGGGCGACTATACGGATGCGGGGACGATTGAAAAGGGGGCAGCGCGGGAAATTTTTGCAGCGGGGGCCGCGGCATGGCAGGGGGCGCGGCCCCCGGCCCGGGCCAGAGGCCCGGCCCCCCCCCGAGGTATTTTTGAACCAAAGAAGTAGCGCGGGCCGCGGGATAGGTTAGTGTTGGGGCATGAAGAACGCATTGGTGATTGGCGCTTCGGGCGGGATCGGAGCCGCGCTGGTGGCGGAGTTGCAGGGGCGCGGGTTCGCGGTCACCGGGCTGTCGCGCAGCGCGGATGGGCTGGAAGTGACCGACAAGGCTTCGGTCGAGCGGGTGCTGGGGCGGCTGAGCGGCCCGTTCGAGGTGGTGTTGATCGCGGTCGGCACGCTGGCCGTGGGTGCCACACCGGAGAAGTCGCTGGCGGCGTTGGAGCCGCAGAGGATGCTCGATGTCTATGCGGTGAACGCGGTGGGGCCGGCCTTGGTTCTGGCAGAGGTGGCGCGTTTGTTGCCGCGTGAGGGGCGGGCCCATGTGGGCGTGTTGTCGGCGCGCGTGGGGTCGATCGGGGACAACCGGATCGGCGGTTGGCATTCCTACCGAGCCTCGAAAGCGGCCCTGAACCAGATCGTGCGCGGCGCGGCGATCGAGATCGGGCGCAAGGCGCGCGACGCGGTGGTGGTCAGCCTGCACCCGGGCACGGTCCAGACAGGGTTCACCGCCGATTATGGCAGCTATCGGAAGGTGACAGCACAAGTCGCCGCGCGCAATCTGTGCGACGTCCTGTTGCGTTTGGAGCCGTCGCAATCCGGGCAGTTCTTCGACTATGCCGGAATGCGCGTGGACTGGTGAAGCGCATACGAAAACGGCCGGAGCGATGCTCCGGCCGTTGGTTTGAAAGCGGAAGGATTTAGCCTTCGTATTCAGGCTGTGCTTCCAGCGCTTCCTGCGAGCTTTCGATATAGACGCGCAGGTCCATACCGGCTTCGTCGCGGATGATCTGCAGCTCGTCCATGGGGACGGCGACAGAGTGCTCACCCAGGCCCAGGAAGCCACCGATGTCCAAAACGGCCTGTTCGATCTTGCCGTCTTCGGAGAGGATCAGCTCGGAGACCTCGCCGATGTCTTCATCATTGGCGCCATAGACGTTGGCCCCTGTCAGGTCTTCGGTCGTCAGGTCGTCGTAGGCCACGTCGGCATAGCCTTCACGCTCAACAGCCGGACGGGTCAGGGCCAGACGTTCCATTTCGGCGTCCGCTTCGGCCAGTTCCTGCTCGGTTTCCGCTTCAACGGTTTCCAGCTCGGCTTCGGCCTCGTTCATCTCCGTTTCGACTTCGGCTTCAGCCTCGTTCATCTCGGTTTCGATCTCGGCCTCGGCTTCGTTCATTTCCGACTCGGTCTGGACCTCGAGCTCATTCATCTCGGTCTCGGCCTCTTGTGCGGCGTCGTCCATCTCGTCGTCCATGTCGTCCATGTCATCGTCCATACGGTTGGAGCGATACTCGGGCGCATCCTCAACACCGGCGGCGCTGGCGTTCACGACGAGGAAATAGTCATCCGGGTCGTCTTCACCCTCTTCCATGACGAAACGAAGCTGGTCCATCGCGATGGCGACGTCCTTTTCGCCCATGCCAAGGAAGCCACCGACGCCAACAACGACGTTCTGGACCTGACCGTCACGGGTCAGCACGATTTCGTTGATCTCGCCGATGTCGTCCCATTCCTTTTCACCGTCTTCGGCGATCATGGAGTTGTTCTCGATATCGGCTTCGGAGGCATAGACGCGCTTGCCAATCAGCTCGGACGCGTTGAGGTTCATCGCCTCATCGAAGGTCATTTCAGAAAAGGCGGCTGTGTGGCTCTCTGCGTAAGCGGCAGACGCGGTCAGAGCAATCACTGTAGCGGTGCTTGTCAGTAGGTTCTTCACGGCATTCTCCTTCATTCGTTTGGCAAGGCTGTTGTGCCCTGCTTCACTGTGAAAACACCGAAAAGGCGGATTGGTTCCGGCGGATATTTTTGCAGCAAGCGGGAACAAATCCGCGATACGCGGGAGTCGGATCGCGCCTGCGCTGCCGGTCTAGCCTGCGAGCTGGGTGGGGCTGGTCGAGTCGTAGAAGACGACCCGTGCCCGGCCCGAATGCTTTGCCTGATACATGGCGTCGTCGGCCTGTTTCAGAAGGTCGATAAGGGATTTTCCGGGCAGGTTCATCACGCCGCCCACGGACATGGTGACTTCAAGCGCGCCCTGCGGCTTGCCGTCCGCGTCCGTGATCTGCACGCGGACCGGGCGGCAAATCCGTTTGGCCACGTGCTGTGCGGTCTCAACCATTGTATTCGGCAGCACGACTGCGAACTCTTCTCCGCCCAGACGCCCGACAATGTCGCTGGCCCGAACCGATGTCTGCAGATGTCGGGCCACCTGCTGTAACGTCAGGTCGCCCACGTAATGGCCGTAACGGTCATTGATCGCTTTGAAGTGGTCCAGATCGATCATCAGGGCGGCCACCGGTTGGTCGCCCCCAAGGTGCAGTGCCGCCACTTTGAGGAACTGCGCGCGGTTGCGCAGACCGGTGAGCGCATCGGTTTCCGCCAGACGACGCAGGCGGGATTTCAACCGCCGCTGGACGGACATGATGCTCATCACGAACAAAGAGAAGGGTGCGCCGATGAGGAAGGTCAAAAGCACCTGCGTGTGCAACGTGTCGTCCACGCGGGTGGCGACGGCCTGGGTCACGGTGACATGGGTCGCAGTATAGACAGAGACCAGAATGAAGGATTTCACCAGAAAATTGGTCAGGTTGGTCGGTGCGATCACATCGACAAGTTTTTCCACGTCCGTTCCCCCGTCTGCTGCGTCGGGGTGTTCTGCAAGAAAAACCTGAAAAAGTGGTAAGCGCGGGGGCAGAGGGGGGCGGGCGGTGGTTTGGTGCGACTACTATGCAGATCGGGGAACGGGCCGGCGGCTTTGTGCGTTGGGTCAGGCACACATCACAAAAGGCCGCACCATGTCCCCGATCAAGTCCCTCATCTCCCTTTGCGCTACGCTCCTCGTCACCTCGGCCGCGGCGGAAGAAGTGGGGCGCGTCGGCGTGGACTGGGTCGGGAACGATATCATCGTTGAGGCCATCGACGATCCGGATGTGCAGGGCGTCACCTGTCACATCGCCTATTTCGAGCGCAGCCTGATCGACCGGCTGTCAAACGGCAACTGGTTCGAGGACCCGTCGAACGCCTCGATTGATTGCCGTCAGACCGGACCGATCGTCATCGGCGACATCGATCGTTCGGACGACGGGGAAACGGTGTTCCGAGAGGGGCGGTCGATCGTGTTCAAATCCCTGCGGCTGACGCGCATTCTGGACGAGGACAATCAGGTGCTGATCTATCTGAGCCACGCGAACGAGCTCAGCCAAGGGTCGGCCAAGATGTCGATCTCAACGATTCCGCTTTATGACACGCAGGCGGTGCAGAATTAATTGTCCGCGCCCGCGTCTGCGTCAGGTGCTGCGTCGTCCGTTTCCACGCCCTCACCGGGGGTCGGGGTGGCCTCTGGCGCGTCGGCAGGCTCGGGGGTGACGGTGTCCGATCCGGGGGTGGCGGTGCCGCGCGTCACTAACGCGCCGTCTTGCCATTCGCCTTCGGCCACCTGTCCCGAATCCGCATAGGTCATCGTGCCTTCGCCCTGCCGCCGGCCTGAGCGGAACATGCCCGAATAAACATCTCCGTTGCTGTAGGTCGCCACGCCGACGCCGGAAATCTCGCCCATGTCCCATTCGCCTTCATAGGTGAAGCCGTCGGCCATGGTGATCTTGCCGGTGCCGTGACGTTGGCCGTTGCGGAACTCCCCCTCATAAACCGTGCCATCGGCATAGGTGGCGACGCCGAAACCTTCCCGCTGGCCGTTTTCCCATGCGCCTTCATAGGTGTAGCCGTCCGCATAGCGCATGATGCCCTGACCGTGGTTCTTGGCGTTCTTGAACTCGCCTTCATAAACCAGCCCGTTGGCATAGGTCGCGACGCCGGTGCCGTTGATCACGCCGGCCTCCCACTCGCCTTCATAGGTGGAGCCGTCGGGATAGGTGATCTTGCCGGTGCCGTGGGCCAGATCGTCCTTGAAGGTGCCCACATAGACCGAGCCATCGGGATAGGTCACTTCCCCCTCACCCTGCATCATGCCTTCGGACCAGTCGCCCACGTAGCGATAGCCGTCCGCGCCGGTGAACGTGCCCTCGCCGTGGCGCAGGTCGTTGTCGAAGGTGCCCTCATAAACGTCGCCATTGGCATAGGTGACGGTGCCCGCGCCCTGACGCTTGCCCGCGACAAGATCGCCTTCGTAGATGTCGCCGTTGGGCTGGATCAGCCGGCCGCGCCCCTCGATCTGGCCGTCCTTCCACGTGCCTTCATAAACCAGACCGTCAGGCATGGTCAGGGTGCCGAGGCCCTCACGCTCGCCATCCGCAAGCGTCCCCTCATAGACCGCGCCATCGGGGTAGGTGACTTTGCCTTCGCCTTCCTTGACGCCATTGACCCACGGGCCTTCGTAAACATAGCCCCCGGGCGAGCGCATGGTGCCTTGGCCGTGGTGCATCGCGTTGCGGAAGTCGCCTTCATAGACCACGCCGTTGGCGTAGCGCGCGATGCCGCGTCCGGTGATCTTGCCGTCGGTCCAGTCGCCTTCGTAGGTGCCGCCGTCCGCGAAGTTGATCACGCCGAAGCCTTCGGGCTTGCCCGCCGCGAACTGGCCTTCATAGATCGAACCGTTGGGGAACTGCGCCGTGCCCTGACCGCGGATTTCCCCCTCGAACCATTCGCCTTCATAGCGGTAGCCGTTGGGCAGCGTGTAGATGCCGCGCCCGTGCTGCAATCCGTTCAGGAACTGCCCTTCGTAGATGCCGCCGTCGTCGTACTGTTTGGTCTGGACCGATTGCGCCAGCGCGGGCGTGGCGAGCATCAGGGCGGCGATCAGGTGCGGTGTCAGGCGCATCATTAGGGGCGGCTCTTTCTTGGTAAGGTTTCGGGGCACGATACGGGGAAGGCGGGGGTAGGGCAACGGCGCTTTGCGCGCTTCGGCTTCCCCTTGCCACCGTTGGGCTTTAGATGGGGGGCAAAGGCATGAAAGGCACCGCTATGAGCACCCGATTCCGTCTGACGATGGCGCAGCTGAACCCCACCGTGGGCGACATCGCCGGCAATGCCGAAAAGGCGCGGATCGCGTGGGAACAGGGCCGCGACGCCGGGGCCGATCTGGTGATGCTGCCCGAGATGTTTCTGGTGGGCTATCAAACGCAGGACCTTGTCACCAAGCCGGTGTTCGAACAGGACGCCATGGCCGAGCTTGAGGTGCTGGCCGCCGCCTGCGCCGACGGGCCGATGCTGGCCATCGGCGGCCCGCTGCGGGAAGAGACGCGGTTGCACAACGCCTATTTCATCCTCAAGGGCGGCAAGATCCACGCGATCACCCGCAAGTTTTTCCTGCCCAATTTCAACGTCTTCGACGAAGTGCGCCTGTTCAAGCGCGCGGATATGCAGGGCCCCTGGGACGCGGGCCCGCTGCGCATCGGCACCCCGATTTGTGAGGATGCCTGGTATCCCGACGTGCCCGAAGCCATGGTCGAAAGCGGGGCCGAGCTGCTTTTGGTGCCCAATGGCTCGCCCTATTTCCGCGACAAACATCAGCTTCGCCTGAACACGATGATTTCGCGCGTGGTCGAGTGTGAGGTGCCGCTGGTCTATCTCAACATGGTCGGCGGGCAGGACGATCAGGTGTTCGACGGCGGTTCCTTCGTGCTCAACCCGGGCGGGGCGCTGGCGGTGCAGCTTCCATGGTTCGAAGAGGCTGTCGTCCACGTCGATTTCACCCACGAGGGCGACGGATGGGTCGCGCAAGAGGGCGCGCGCGCGCTTGAGCCGGACACGCTCGAGACCGATTATGCGGCCATGACGCTCGCCCTGCGGGATTACATGGGCAAGACGGGGTTCAAAAAGGCGCTGCTGGGCCTGTCCGGCGGGGTGGATTCGGCCATCGTCGCGGCGATTGCCGCAGATGCGCTGGGGCCGGAGAACGTGCGCTGCGTGATGCTGCCGTCCGAATATACCTCGGAAGCATCGCTCACCGATGCCAAGGACGCCGCCGCCGCGTTGGGCGTGACCTATGACATCGTGCCTATTGGCAAGGTGCGCGACGCAGTGACCGACACGCTCGCCCCCTTGTTCGCGGGGCTGGAAGAGGGGCTGACCGAGGAGAACATCCAGAGCCGCATCCGAGGGCTATTGCTCATGGCGCAGTCCAACAAGTTCGGAGAGATGCTTCTGACCACGGGCAACAAGTCCGAGGTCGCGGTGGGCTATGCCACGATTTATGGCGACATGGCGGGGGGCTATAATCCGATCAAGGACCTTTATAAAACGCGGGTGTTCGACATCTGCCGCTGGCGCAATGCCCATCACCGCCCGTGGATGAAGGCCCCCCAGGGTGAGGTGATCCCCACCGCGATCATCGACAAGCCCCCCTCGGCCGAGTTGCGCGACGACCAGAAGGACAGCGACAGCCTGCCGGAATACGAGGTTCTCGACGGGATCCTGACGATGCTGGTGGACGGCGAGGCCAGCGTCGCGGAATGCGTCGCCGCAGGATATGATCGCGAGACGGTGAAGCGGGTCGAACACCTGCTTTATATCAGCGAATACAAACGGTTTCAGTCCGCCCCCGGGCCGCGCCTGTCGATGAAGTCCTTCTGGCTTGACCGGCGCTACCCCATCGTGAACCGCTACCGCGACGACGGATAGGGCCGCGCGGCGGGGGGCGTCACGGGTTGCGCACGGTGCCGTTATAATTTGGTCATAGATCTCTGCCAGTCTGGGCGCGCCCTGTCAGGATGCGCCATGGACCCGATTGCCCTTTTCCCAGACACCGGAATGCTCAGGCGCTATGCCGTGGCCGGCCTGCTGTGCCTGTGCGGTGCGGTGCTGTCTTGGAGCATCGGCAACGGGAGTCTTTGGGGGGCGGTGGTGTCCGGCCTCACCGGTCTCATGCTTCTGGGACCGGTTGCGCGGGTGATCTGGTGGCCCCGCGCCAGCTTTGCAGCGGGGGCGCAGGGCTTCAGTGTGATGGGGCACGGTCCGACTTCTTGGCCCTCGTACTCGGGGGCCGAGGTGCAGCGGGTCCACTGCGGGCCGGTCCCTGTGACCGCTTGGATTGTGGTGCAGGTTCGAAGCAAGGGGCAGGTGCGCAGGCTGCATATTCTGCCTTGGCGGCTGAGCGCGCGGGCCGATGTCATGGCAGACCGGATGAACGCCTATGCCCGCTATGCGCAACGGGCCGAAGACCTCGCCGTGGCCTTCTCCGCCCCTGCTGCGCACGACTCCGTCAGCGACCTGGATTCCGCACTGGCGGCACGACTCTAGGGTGGGCGTGACGGGTGACAGAAAGTTACCCGAAATCAGCTCGTTACATTAAGATTGTTCTGTTTGGCAGAGGTTGGCCGATGGACAGCGCGCCGTCGGGCGGGTTCCTGCCGAAACGGAAAAACACGCGGGAACGGAAGGCCCCGCACCCCGTTTGTCCCCCAGCGGTCGGGCAGTGATGCAGACGCATCTGCCTGCGACCAGACAAGAAGGAGACGATCATGAAACTGACTAAAATGTTCCTGACGAGTGCCCTTATCGGCGGTATCGCCGCCCCCGCCTTTGCCGCGACCGAGGGGTCGACCTCAACCGCGTTGAACCTGCGCACGGGCCCGAGCGAGTTCACGGAATCGCAGATGGTTCTGGACGCCAATGCCAGCGTGTCGATCGAAGGCTGCCTTGAAGACCTGACATGGTGCAAGGTGACGGCCGATGACAACACCGGTTGGGTGTCCGGCGACTACCTCACCGTGGGTGAGGATGCACAGGCCGTGGCCGCCCTGAACGCCGACGGCACCGAAAAGGGGCCTTGTTGCATGGATCGAATTTGAGACGAAATCGCCCCTTTCCCCGGCGACATCACGACACGCGCTGAAATTCCG
>NZ_QCYG01000012.1 GCF_003072065.1 Thalassorhabdomicrobium marinisediminis | reverse complement strand
ACAAAGCTGCTCGAGCTTCGCAAGGATCAGGCAGCCATCAACGTCGTCCTGGGCCATAGCGGCAATCTCTTCGATGCTCTGGCGAGAGCCATTGACACCCTTCTGTCATGGCAACCGCGGAAATAGCTGCGTGGCAGACCTGAGCTCAGCCGACAATCGACGCCGGACCTATTGATGCGCGGCGTGGCGGATCAGTCCATAAAGATTATGATGCCGCCCCAGCAGACGCGCCCCTTCTATGGACAAATGCCCCGTATCTCGAAACAGGAATGTCTCACCGATCCGCGTGTCGCATACGGTTTCACTGCAAATCAAAGGCTCCAATGAGACGACGGGCACCTCAGCGCTCAATTCCTTGAGAAAATCTAGAACCATGCGGCTGAGCCGATGGATTTCGGTCACCGGGAAATCGCATGCCCCGGCGGACTGGTCACGCAATGCTGCTTGAACCAGACACTGGCCGATATCCTCCCCCGTGACCGGCGGGGGCGAGACCACGACGAACTGCTTGCCCATGGCGCGGACCCGCTCGGCCGTCTTGCGCAGGGCGTCGGCCACAAGGTCGGGTCGCGGCGCTTGCTCCACTGTTCCGCCCCGCAAATAGACATCATTGAAGATCAGCCCCAACGGTGAGGAAACCACGACCGTCTGGATCGACGGCTGGGTTGCCAGCCAGTCCACAACCTGATCATTGAACGCGATGCAGCCCTCTGCCCAGGTGGCCGGATACTCCGACGTTACGACCGAGACACCGATTGCAGGGATGCAGACCGATTTTGTCATCTGGATCAATCCGCCGTCGACCTCGTGCATCAATGCGGGAACCAGATGCATGGCGAAACTGTCACCCCAGATGAGCACGGCGGGGGTGTCCGATGTGCGACACGCCGGATCAAGCGTGAAGCGCCCTTCGCAGACCTCCGACAGGCCAAAATTGGTTGCTACCTTTGCCTCAATCTCGGCCGGGGTCAGGGCGTCGTTTTCGGGGTCCGGCAAGCGGCGGACTATTTCGGCCGTGCTGGGCAAGGCGATCGCCGCAATGACGACGCCCGCGGTCAAGCCGCGCAGGGGCACCACCGCATCCCGCCCGCGCCTTCGGAACGGCACCTCGACGAACCGATAGGTCAACCACGCCAAGAGCATCGTCAAACCCACCAAGGCCGTCAGCATTCCCCAGTTCAGATTCCCGCCAAAGTGTAAGCGTGCGAAAACGAGGATCGGCCAATGCCACAGATAGGCTGAGTAGCTGATCAAACCGATGCTTCGCGGCAGGGCAGATCCCAGCACCTTCCCCACAAGGGTTCCTTCTGCCGTGGCGATCAACACGACCCCCCCAACGACGGGCGCCAGCGCCCACAACGAAGGCATCGCAAAGCCATCATCCAGAGCAAAAAGCGAACCCACAACCAGCGCAAGCCCGAAAGCAGCCGCAAATTGACGCCGCATCGAATCCGCTTTGCGTCGCACAGCCGTAAGCCGGGAAGCCTCTTTCGCCAGAAGCGCGCCCGCCAGCAACTCCCAGGCCCGTGAAGGCAGCAGGTAAAAGTTGGCCGATGGCGCATTGCGTGAGAGATACTCGCTCAACCCTAAGCTCAGCAGGGCCAAGCCAAGCAATACGACAAATACGGCTCGTGGGGCCACGCGCCACACCAGCCAGAGCACCAATGGGAATACGAGATAAAACTGCTCTTCCACCGCAAGGGTCCAGGTGTGAAGCAGAGGCTCTTGTTCTGCCGCAGGCATGAAATACCCCGCGCGCGACCAAAACAGGAAATTCGACGCAAACCCGATGATGGCCATAATGCTCATGACAAAGTCGGCCTGTCGGGACGGCAGCATCAGGAACGCTGCAAAAGGTATGGTCGCGGCCACGACGACGAACAGCGCTGGCAAGATTCTGCGGGCCCGGCGCTCGTAGAACTGCGCCAGGGACACCCGCCCCTCAGCCGACAGATCGCGCAGCAACAAGGACGTAATCAAATAGCCGGAGATCACGAAGAACAAATCGACGCCGAGATAGCCGCCCGGCATCAACCGGGGGTCCACGTGAAACAGGATCACCGCGATCACCGCAATCGCACGCAACCCGTCAATGTCGGGACGATAGCGCAACTCAGCCTTGCCATCGGCGCCGATCACGCTGTTGACCCGTCCCACGTCATGGGGCTGTCCCATGGTCCGCTTGTCCTTGCATCACAGCCGTCCAGAGTAGCTTATCGACGGGCGCACATCATATAAAGCTTAATCTATTGAGCAATACCGCCAAAGCCCATTGCCCAATGGGGAACGGATGCGCATTCTGGTGGCACAGGAGGACGCAGAGATGTCCATTCTACCAATTGCGCTCAGGCACATCGCCGAACGCGCGACGCTTATCCTTGGCCTGATCTCAGGCGCCCTGCCCCATGCGACCTGCGCGCAACAGCAGCCCCGGCCTACGGTGCTTCTCACCTTCGACGTAGAGGAGCCGGGCGATGCGGCGCTTCTCGAAGCGCTAAACATCGACGTTCCAGCCACCTACTTCTTCACCGGCGACTATGGCGGCCAGTTCCCTGACCTCGTTCGTGGTTTGGCCAAGGCGGGCAACAGTATCGGCTCACATAGCCATTTCCACGATGATCTGACCACGCTAACCCCCCGGCATCTTGCGCTGGACCTCATTTTGTCGCGGATGACCCTTGAAGCCATCACCTGTCAGCCGGTCACATGGTTCCGCGCCCCCTATCTGGCCTATAACGACAGAGTAATGCGGGGGGTCGCAAACGCAGGCTATCTGGCAGACAGTTCGGACAAGCTGCCATGGCCCGTCAACGCGATATTGCCCGAACTGGCCATCACGGTGCATGACGGACGTTTGGTCTCGGACATTGATGCGCTGGAGCCGATGGATGGCTCCGCGCCGCCTGGTCTGCCTTTCCTCATCGCCGCGTTCGACTACCAGCGGCAACGTGGCTTGCCGTTCGTGGTGTTGATGCACCCACGCGTCATCGGACCGCGGCCGGACGTGCTTCATGGATTGATTGATCATGCCCGTGCTGCGGGGGCCCAATTTCTGACCGCGGATGCATTCATGCAGCAGGCACAGACGGGCGGCCCGCGAAATTCCCTTCGGTTGCCGCGCCAACCGCAGGCAGCAGAAGTCGCCGCTGTGCGACGTGCCGTCATCCAGAATGGCATTACAGATCTCATACTGCCCTCGGCTCCGACCTCCGCCCTCGGGAGCGACGCCGCAGCCCAAAGCGACAGCGAACTATCGACTGCGCCGCCCAGACTCCCCGCCCATCTTGCTGCGTTACGCGATCACGGGGTTCGCCTGCACCTCGAGCTTGATATGCGTGAGGAAAAGCCTGCAGCGTTGCTCGATCAGGTGACGGTGCGATCTATTGCGGCACGGGCCGCCAATCTCGCACGTGATCCTTCCGTTGATGGGCTGGTGCTGGTCGGACTTGGCCAGTCCAGTGTCCGCGACGGTTTGACAGAAGACACGTTGGACCAGTTCGGGGCTGATACCGGGCTTGTCGGACTGACGATAAATACGGTCATGCATACGGCCTATCTCAAGTGGGTCTATTGGCGGGCAGATCGTCTCACAACGCTCGTGAACGGCGCAGCGGGTGCCGCTCGAGGGGCGACCGACCGTAGAATCAGCATCGCCGTCGCGGTCTCTGCCGATCTGCTTTTGGACTTCGCCGAGATCGAAATCGCCGCTCTCGACCTGCCAGAACTCGCGCACCTGCTGGACGCGGTCATCCTTGAGGTTCCACGCGATGCCGCCCTGCAACCGCAACTGCTCAGACGCCTGCGGCTGGCAGCCACCGTTCAGACTGGCGACACGGACGTGTTCGTGCAAAGGGCCGAACCCGTTGCAATAGGTCCAGAATTTCCAGCCGCGAGCCTGTTTCATGCAGGCGACCGAGCCGCCGGATCAGATGAGACCGCGCGCGAAATACGCCAGCCTTGCAACAGCTTCGAGGGGCATTGGTCGTTCGACTGATGCAAAGATGACGCGCTGCATCAGCGAACTTTTGCGGATGCCATTCAAGGCGACTGGACCCCAGCTTGTTGCCCCCCTAAATTAACCGTGCCTTAAGGTTTCGGGCCAATAACAACAGCACGTCACGTCGGCCGGGATCGAGCAGTGAACGATCCCAGAATGCCAAATTTCAACCCAACTATTGTCGCAATTCATGCGTCAATTGGTTGCGTCCAAGAGGGTCTCTTCGGCGCAAGGCGCATCGAGCCTAAGCAACTTGCCGGTGCGGGAAATAGAAGCAGAGGGACAGAATATTGAATACCTTAGGTGCATTCTTGCTCGCGCTCCAGTCTATGGAGTCGGGCGGTGACTATCAGATTGTCAACAGCCTGAACTATCTTGGCGCCTACCAGTTCGGTGAGGCCGCGCTGACCGATCTAGGCTTCGTGCACTACGACGGCAATGCCTATGACAACAACTACAGCGGCGGTTGGACCGGCAAACATGGCGTCCGCTCAGCGAGCGACTTCCTTCGCAGCCGCGATGCGCAAGACAAGGCCGCGTTCGAATGGGTTGATCTGTTGTGGTCCTATGCCGAGATTCATAACATAGATCACTTCGCATGGACCGAGGTCGGAGGATCCGAGCTGACGCCGTCAGGGATGATTGCGGCGATGCACCTGCTGGGGCCCGGCGCGCTTGCTCAATATATTGCAAGCAATGGCACTGCGGACCTGCGCGATCCCTATGGGACGCCCATCGTCACCTACATCACCACATTGGCCGATTATGAGATGCCTTTCGCGCCGGTTCGTCCGTCCAGCTAAAGGCAATCGCGTTCTCCACGTCAATCGACGACTCTGCCTCTCGCATTCGCGATCGACGACGCGGCCTGCCCGACGGCCGCTTCCGTCGCTGCCGCCTCGCTCCAGAGCGACAAGGTCGCCCCGGTCCGATTCAGCTTGTTCCATCCCGCGGTTGTCCCCGTCACGGCCTGGGCCAAGGCCCGAAGCGTCGAGACATAAAGCAGTTGCCGGTATCCGAAGCGCAGGATTGGAACAAGTGCCAGCAGTTTCCAGTCGAAGCGTTTCTCAAACCAGAATGCCACCAACGTGTTGCCTACATCGAGCACTGTCAGGGCAAAATATGCTGCAAACAACCCGATCGGCACGGAGGCAAGAAGCGCAGGGCCGCCTGTTGCAAGCGCCCAGAGCCCCTGCCCCAACAACAGCAGCAGCAAAAAGTCCACCAGCGGCGCGAAGATCGACGAGACCACGCCGAACCAGATCGCGTCAATGATCGAGATATAGCCAACGGTTCGCCCTTCGACGATCGCACCGCGGTGTTTCCAAGAGGTTTGCAGCATCCCGAAGGTCCACCGCAGGCGCTGCCGCATGAAATCGCCCACGGATGAGGGCGCTTCCGTGACCGAGCGGGCCTGCTCTTGAAACACCACGCGGTAGCCGGCCCGGTGGACCGCCACGGTCAAATCCGCGTCTTCGGTCACGGTGTTTCCGGAAAATAATTTTGCCTCTCGGACGGCTTGCGTCCGCCACGCGCCAACAGCACCGGGTACGACGAGAATGCCTTCGAACACCTCTTGCGCGCGGCGCATCACGCTTTGGCTGACCAGATATTCCAGGGCCTGACATCTGCCCAGAAACGAGCCGCGATTGCCGACCTCGACGACGCCAGCCACCGCGCCCACGCTCTCATCCTGAAACTGCTGCACCAACCAGCCGATGGTCTCGGGTGTAAAAATGGAGTCCGCGTCAGCGATGAGAAAATACGGCGTGTCGAGGACCTCAAGGCCGCGGTTCGCTGCCGCCCACTTGCCCCCGTTCGCCTGCCGCACCAAGGTCACCTGGTTGTCATGGCCGAACGCCTCTTCGACAACCAAGTGGGTGTCGTCGGTCGATCCGTCATCAACCACGACCACTTTCAGGTT
Source organism: Thalassorhabdomicrobium marinisediminis (assembly GCF_003072065.1). GTDB lineage: Bacteria > Pseudomonadota > Alphaproteobacteria > Rhodobacterales > Rhodobacteraceae > Octadecabacter > Octadecabacter marinisediminis. The sequence goes on along the minus strand of NZ_QCYG01000012.1, from coordinate 84,855 downwards.
TTGATAGTCGGCCCCGAGGATGGACTGAATACAATTCTTAATGACCTTGGCTTCGTTGTAGGCCGGGATCAGCACGGTCACCGGTGGCGCCCACTTCGGATTGAAGTCATCTTTGGGCCGCCGCAGCAGCGACAAGCCAAGATAGACCACCGACCGGGCAGCCGAGTAAATCAGAAACCAGAAAAATATGGTGTTCAGCTCATCATTGGCAAACGCGAGCACGGCGAAGACGGCACTTGCGGCTAACGGAACAGCGGGGTCCGCCAACCGGGGCATGGCGCTTTCACGGTTTAGCCCGGCGACCTGAACCAAAGGTTGGAACTGATACGCCTGCAGCGTCAAATTCTTTAGCAAATCCGGCAAATCGCGAAGGACCGCATCCCAGTCAGACGGCCCCGCCACGATCGAAATCCGGTCATGCGCGGGTGGGGGCACGGCACCAATCTGGTCGGTCGCTTCCGTGGGAAACGGCCTGTGACGCGCATCGTGAACCGGCACCAGAGGCACGTAGCCCGCGTCCAGCAATGGCGCTGCTGTCGCTGCAATCCCGGTCCAGTCACCGACTGTGCCAGCTTCGACAACGCGTGCGCCAAAGCCCGTACGCTCCTGCATCAGGGCTTGCCGGAAATTGTCACCGATCCGTTGCCCGCGACTGACATGCGGCAAACGATCCGGCTGTTTCAGGCCAACCAGATGCCCTGCGGCAACCACCTCTTGAACCAGCTCGCGCTGGCGCAGCAGGTCGGAGGTCTCAAGCAGAAAGGTTGCTTCGATATTAGCCGTCGCAAGAAGTCGGGCCAATGCCGGCCAGTGGCGTTGCGGCGGCAGTGCTGCAAATGACAGGCTCAGCACATGGTCATCCTGTCCGCCCCCCTGGGTCAGCCCAGCCGGTGTGGGCAAATCCGCATAGTCAGCCTCAACGATCAGACCGGTTTTGCGGTCCACCTCGACAGTGCGGCGCCCGGGAGCCGGCAAAGCAGCGGCGCGGATTACCGGACCTTCGCCCTGAATCCGTACCGCCGTATCCATTCGGATGGGCGCTTCCAAAGCGGCCTGCACGGACTGCGGTCTTTGGAACAGCGACCAGATCGAAGGATCTTCTGCCCCCAGTGGCCAGACCGCCAAGCGCTGATCAGGACCAATCTGGGCAATCTGGTTTTGCAACGCGACCGCATCTGGAATCCAGGTCTCGATCACGCCTTCGCCGCCAACAACAAACCGTGTACGGGCGGCATTGGCCCAGGGTACGAAAACCACAGGCGCGGCCTGATCGGCTGCGGCTGTCATCGTCCGGATATAATCTGCCTCTTGCAAACCGCGCTGTCCGCTCCTCCAGGAAAACCCCCGAGTGGCCAGCGCGACCACGCGTTTGTCTGCCGGCACCAGTGCAGCGATACGGCTGCTGGCGTCATGAAACCAGTCACGCGGCGCGGGGGGCTGGCCCGGACCGCTGGGCCGCCGGAACAGCTGTACCACGGCCAGATCCAGCATCTCGACAAGGGTCGAACTTTCCCAAAAGGTCGCCTCGGCCGGTCCGATCAGACAGCGTGTGCCGGCCCCCGCAAGCGCCGTGATGGCGGCGACGACGGTCGCGTCTGGCAGCGCATCCTGCGATGACAAGTCTAGGCACAGTCCGGCGTTTGGCTGCTCGGAAATCAGGCTAAGCCGAAATGCCAAACCCGACAGAAAGGCCGGATCGGAAAGCGTCTTTGCGGCTTGATCCGGGTCCAACCAATGCCCCAGCGATAGAACCGGAATAACCTTTGGCCCCGGTTGAGGGTTGGCTGCATCGCCCACCAGCCGCAGGGTGCCTTGCCAATCTTCAAGCAACCAGGTTTCCGCTAAGACCGTCGAGATCGCTGCGCAATTGCGCGCCAGAGACGACCGGGCGGCGGCGTCATCTGCTGGCAGATAGGCCAAGACTTCGGGCGTTGAAACCGCGCTCGGGGCGCTACAGCCGTTTTGTTCGTTTGCGAATTCCCACCGAACCGCTGCGTCTGCGGGCCCCGGCATACTGTCAGCGCCGGATCGTATCGACCTCTCGGATACAGCCTTGAAGCTATTTAACGCGACTTGCTCGTTCGAGACGGCATTCTGCAAGGGTGCCATACTGACAAGGTGAATCCAGAACAAGAAGACGGTCACTGAAACCAGTGCACCTATCGTGCCACAAACTATGGCAAAAAGATCTCTACGAAATCGGGTTCTGGCTTCGAACACCGGAACGTTGGACAGTTCTGGTTCCACGCAAGTCAATTTCCTTTCTCAGGGGTGGCAGAATCCTCCCCCCCCGGGCAGCAGCACATAAGACATGAAACAAGGCGAGCACGATAAGGCTGTATGGAGAAACACTTTTTTCGCTATACTTCTCCTTTTATACAGGTCTGAACGATGGGCTGGAAACAATCTTGATTTTTGGCATGAAGGTTTAAGCAATGCGCGTATCCCGCCGAACTCTCTTGGCCCAAGGCATCGCGTCGGTCCCTGCCATCGCAGCGACGCGGCTTTGGGCTCAGGCGGAATCAGCGCTTTTGACGCTTGTCTTTGACGGGCTGGACGAGGCGCAAGCCGGGATCGGCCCCGCCGCGCTTGATGCGTTTGTAAAGCGCGGCTTGCCCGTTGCAGCCATAGGCCACGGCAGCTCTGAACTCTCCGACATCGTCGCCGACAATGCTGGTCTGCTCGAGTTTTTGACCCCTGCGCCCGCGCTATCCGGCACATCCCGCTATACTCAAATGCGCGGCGCCGACCGCGCGCGAGCCAGCCTGATCGACAGCCGTACCACGCCTGCGCCTGCCACGGGGCTGATCACCTTTGGCGAGCCCGACGGGTTCGATCTTCCAGCCTTTCGCGCCTCGGGCTTTCGCAGCCTGCTGGCTGTCAACGGCAGCCTGCCCGTTGCAGCGATACCCCAAGGACGCGGGCAGATTCTGTTGCAAGGCGGGGCGGTGCTCGACCTGTCGCCGTCCGGGCCGTCGCTCGAAGATCAGATTTCGGCTTTGTTGCAATCCGGCGCGATTGCCGTTGCTGTCTTGCCTTTCAAGACACTGTCCACCGACAACATGGCCGACCGCCTGGTCGAGATCGAAGCCCTTGCCGACCGTCTGGTGGCCAGCACCCGCACCGGCGAAATCATACTGATGCAACCGATTGATTATTTGCTGCAAGCCAGCGCGGGTCTGTCACGCTGGATTGCCGTTGCAATTCAGGCGAGCCCACGCAGTGAAGCCGCGGCCGAGGCCTTGCTCAGCCAATTGGCCCGCCGCGGGATTTCGGCGACCTTGGTCGCTGCATCCGACCTGCTTGAGCGTCTCGGCCGCCCCGACGACTGTATCATGGCGGACCCCATCAACACTGCAGCCGTCGTGACGCGCTGCCTGCAACCGCGTGAGACCGAGGTGGTGGCGGGCAATCCGGCAGACATCGTGCTGCATCCTCCGGACGCTGATCGCCAACACACCGGAGTGCGAAACGATGGTCGCCTGCATATCGCATCCGAAACGCTTGCTGACGTTTTCGCACAGCGCAGTCCGGTGGCCGACGCCGTGCTCTATCTCCGGGCAGAGGATTTCCCCGCGCAAAGAAATCGCGATGCTCTCATCCGCCGTCTTCAACGGTTGGTTGCCGACGGCGGCGTGCACTACCGCACGTTGACTGACTGGGCCGATTATATTCAGGCGCCTGACCCGCTACGTGCCCGATATCTTTCCGCACGCCGGCGGGCCGCCACGGATCCGGGCCGCAGCCCAAATATGATGACCAAGGCCGAGCGCGCTGAATTCATGGCGGATGCCCGCGCTGCATGGGCCTATATCGACGCCCTGACGGATGGTGACACCGGCCATGTCATTCCGACGATCTCACTGGGTGCAAAGCGCACAAGCAACGTCGAAATCACACTTTGGGACAGCGGAAGCCAGATCAACGGCAGTCTGTCAGCCGCCCGCATCGGCTTGATTTCACCTGACGACTGCGCGGAACGGATTGGCAAACTTGTCGCCAACATACCCAGTTTGCAGATCGGCGGCAGTCGCTTGCCGCCAGCGATTTTCGCCTCGGATACGCTTGAGGCCTTGCGCCCGGATTTTGATGTCTGTGACCTTGGCCGCTTTCTGCTCGCACTCGACAACGCCGTATGGCAAGGCGTCATGACGCAGGACGCCGCCGATGCCGTCATCAGCCCTTGGGACATTGATGCCGCCGTGCGCGACGGCCGTCTGCATAGTTTCCGTTCCGGCCGCTGGGAAGATATCACGGTGTCGCACTGCACCGACTATATCCGCCCCGCGTTCCACCGCCGTGGCCTGATGGTTGAAAACCTCTACCCCGAGCAGGGCGACGCCTCGGAAACGGACTGGCAGATGGCGATGCTGTCGCGGGCCGCCGCAGCCGGTCCGATCGGCACGGAGCCGTTTTTGCTTGCGCAGGTCGAAGGTGCGAGCAGCCCGGCCTCGAAGCTTATCTCGGATGTGTTGTTCGACGCACAATTGGAGTGGTTCGAAGCCACGGACAGGTTCCGCTTCATGTCCGAAACCCCGCTCGACCGCCCGCCGTGGTTCGTCTACCAGGGGTTAACTCTTGACGTCCTCGGGCCGGACGCATGGACAATCAACAGCGTCGGACGGGCGAGCAGCTTCCAAACCGACGCAGCTCGCAGCTCTGCGGAGGTGATCGTTGCCAAAGCGGTCTATCTTTGGCGCGCAAAATCGGCGCATCCCTACACCGAGGCGGCAGTGCAGAAAATCCGCAGGCAATGCCGCCGCGAAGGCAAAGGCTTTACAGTTGGCGTCTACGCACAACCCGACGCGCCCATGTCAGATTACTTTGACATCAACTCCAACGGTATCATTCTGTCCGCACTCGCTTCTATCCTCGACCACGGCCGGACGCCTCACCGCCCCTGATAGCTTACGACGTAATATACGAAGTTTGAGCTCGAGCCACTGAAGCCGCGAAAGAAAATAAGCGCGGAGTTCAAACCAGCATAACTTCGACCCCCGTCAGAACACGTCCAGATCGACCCTGAAGGCAAAGCATGAACTTTTTTGTGTAATGTCAGAGATGTAAAAGGCGCAACAGCCTGTAACATTTTTGGATGACTGGCTTGGTCGTCCTGCCCCTCAGAACCACGCCTCTGCCTTCCGGATCAGGACGTTTTGGTCTGCTCGGCCCAGGCTGCTAGTATTCTGCGGATCATCTCTGGCCTGGTAGGAAAGTCGGCTGCGTTGCGGCAGGCGTCATCGAGCATCTGCAACATGCTCTTCTCCAAGCCCTGCCCTAATCACAGCGATCTGTAAAGGAGATCCCTATGACTACCGGTTCCAATATTACAGTGTTGCCGACGGCTCAAACGGGTTCGGCCCGATACGCCAAATCCCTCCCCGGCCAGCTCGACGCCGTTCTGTGCACGATCGACAGGCCGCAGGCCACATGGGCGACTACTTGAAGGCCATGGCGACGGTCGTGGCCGAAGCTATGACGCGCGTGCCGTCGGCGATCTTCTTCGACGAGCTCGACAGCTTCGGCACGCGAACCCGCGATCCGGGTTCGAAGTTGAGCCGCTACATGACAGCGGTGATCAATGACCTGCTGCAACAGCTCACCCGGCTGAACGCCGCGGAAGGCGTCATTGTCATCGCCGCAACGAACCATCTGGACCAGACCCCGAGATTCCCATTGACGACGCCGTCGTCACCAGTCTGCTCGGCAGATCCGGCGCAAATCTCGCCCACATCGCTCGGGACGCAAAGGCCCGGGCGCGCCGCGCGCGGATGCCCCTGACCGCAGGGCACCTCCAGCAGACGGTCGCAGACCACGCGCCCCCGGTTTGTGATGAACACCTCCGCCGGATCGCGACCCGCGAGGCCGGCCACATCGTGGCCGCCGCGGTCCTCGATCTTCCCCTGCCCGTTCGCGCTCGCATCACTCCGAACGGGGGCGAGGTCCTGCGCCCTGCCCGCCCGAGCTACACCGCCGAGATCATCAAGAAAGAACTCGTCTGTCTCATGGCGGGTCGCGCCGCTGAACAATTCCTGATCGGTGATGTCTCATCCGGGTCCGAATCCGGCCAGCAAAGCGACCTGGAACTCGCAACAGCCCTGCTGGTCGCGCAGGAGTATTAGTGGGGGCTTGGGGCGAGCAACCTCATCTACACGCCGATGGCGACGTGCCAATGGCATGGCTTGAGCGAACCGCGACGGCAGGTGATCAATCACCGTTTGAGAGCGGCGGAGGCACAGGCGCGGAAGCTGCTGGCCGAACACAAGGACATGTTGGTGCGCGTTGCAGAAGCCTTGCTGAACGAGCACGAGTTGAACAGGATGAGAATCGACGCGCTCTTGAACCCTCTTGGCTCAATTCGGAACCCAGGACCACGCGAGCAATCCGGCAAATAAATCCAAATGGTACCTTAATAGGTACCTCGCCCAAGCAAGAGGGAGAGACCTTATGATATATCAATCACTTGCAAAGAAAAAGTGGCGGAGACGAAGGGATTCGAACCCTCGAGACCCTTTAGGGGCCTACTCCCTTAGCAGGGGAGCGCCTTCGACCACTCGGCCACGTCTCCACCGATGCGTATAGACAAGCAAACGCAGGGAATACAAGGCCAGATTGGGGTTTATCGAAAAAACCTAACAACGCCCAGAAAACCCGTTCGACGGGCGCCGGCAAGGAGGATCGCGGCAACTGGCTGTGGGCGTGGGCGCTGGCCGTTCCGGCCGGGTCGGATGCGATCGAAGTGACCAAGACGTTCATCGAAAAGCACCTCTGCGGAGTACACCGCACTGGTCGCCGAGGGGCCGATCATCGTCCGGATGTTTCCACCGACTTCCGCGAAATCTCCGGGGAGATCCTCAAGGCTGCGCGGATGGATGGGGCCAGCCTGGACGAAGATATCCGCTATGTGTCGGGCCCCCTGGACGGGCTCGCGCTCGAGGTTGCCCTGTGGTGCCGCTATTGCGCCGAGAGCGAGGCGCTGGACGATCCGCGCGGCGAAGCGTTGCGCGCTGCGGCCCGGCGCGCACGCCAGACCCCGGCGGCTTTTCTTGCATTGACCGAGGTCTTCGGTACCCTCGGCCAGAACGAACGATTTGCCCATGCCTTCGCGCGGCAGGTCGAAGCGGTCTGGGCCGGTGATGTGCGCTCGGTGCTGCGCAGGGCCTTGGACGGAGACGCGGTTTGATATGATCCTGTGTTGCGGTGAAGCCTTGATCGACATGCTCCCGGCCGCGACGGCGGACGGGCAGACCACCTTTGTCCCCCACGCCGGTGGCGCGGTCTTCAACACGGCCATTGCGCTGGGGCGTCTGGGGGCGGACGCGAGCCTGCTGACCGGTCTCTCGACGGATATGTTCGGTGCGCAACTGGTCGCGGCCCTGGCGGACAGCCATGTCGACACCGGCTTGGCGGTGCGGTGCGACCGACCCTCAACGCTGGCCTTTGTGCAATTGGTCGACGGGCAGGCCCGCTACAACTTCTACGACGAAAATTCCGCCGGACGGATGTTGACCGGCGCCGACATGCCCGCCGTGCCGGATCAAGTCAGCGCGCTTTTCTTCGGGGGCATCAGCCTTGCCTGTGAACCCGCCGCGGATGCCTATGCCGCTGCTCGCGCGCGAGGGCGGACCCCGCGCGGTGATGCTGGACCCGAACATCCGGCCCGGTTTCATCGAAGACGCCTCGCGCTATCGCGCGCGGCTGAATGCTATGTTGGCGCACACCGATATCGTGAAGGTCTCCGACGAAGATTTGGCCTGGATCCTGCCCGGTAGCGCCTCCGAGGCCGAAAGGGTCGCCACACTGCGCGAGCGCGGACCCGCTGTGGTGATCGTCACCCGCGGTGGCGACGGGGCCACCGGCTATCTCGCGGACGGCGCACAGGTGCAGGTCTCCGCCGCGCAGGTCACGGTCGTCGATACTGTCGGCGCGGGTGATACGTTGAACGCGGGCGTTCTGGCGCAGCTGGCCCGGATGGGGCACCTGAGCAAAGACGCGCTGGCGTCGCTCTCAGGCGATGCGTTGCAACAGGCGATGACCTTTGGCGCAAAGGTGGCCGGCGTCACCGTCTCGCGCGCGGGGGCCAATCCCCCCTGGTCGCAAGACCTCTGACGGCAATCTGTTTCGACGCACCGACGATGTCGTCGACGCCCTGCCCGCCATTTCATTTCCAACGTTGCGCGGAACCTGCGCGCTCTCGCGGGGGTTGGGGCTATGATTGGTACGAAAGGGCGTCAGATGATCCGGGAAGGCACCAGGGTGAAATGGGACTGGGGCAAGGGCACGGCCACGGGCAAGGTCGCGGAGACCCATGCGCGCAAGATCACCCGCACCATCAACGGCTGCGAGATCACCCGCAACGGCAGCGACGACGACCCCGCACTGGTCATCAAACAGGACGACGGTCAGACCGTCCTGAAGCTCAAGTCCGAGGTCGAGCGCGCGGACTAGGCCGCTTCAGGTATTGAACAGGAAGTGCAGCACGTCGCCGTCCTTGACGATGTAGCCCTTCCCCTCGGCCCGCATCTTGCCCGCTTCTTTCGCCGCCTGCTCACCGCCCAGCGTGACGAAATCGTCGTAGGCGATGGTCTCGGCGCGGATGAAGCCCTTCTCGAAGTCGCCGTGGATCACGCCCGCCGCCTTGGGCGCGGTGGTGCCCTGCCGGATCGTCCAGGCGCGGGCCTCTTTCGGGCCGACGGTGAAATACGTCTCGAGGTTGAGCAATTCGTAGCCCGCCTTGATCAACCGGTCGAGGCCCGCCTCGTCCAGCCCCATTTCCTCAAGGAACATCTGCGCTTCGTCGTCGTCGAGCTGGCTGATCTCTTCTTCGATCTGGGCCGAGATGATGACGTGGGAATTGCCCTGCGCCGCCGCCATCTCCGCCACTTTCGCGGAATGGGCATTGCCTTCGGCGGCCTCGGCCTCGCCCACGTTGCAGACGTAGAGCACGGGTTTGGTCGTCAGCAGTTGCAGCATCTTCCAGGCTTTGCGGTCCTCGTCGTCCACCTCGACCACGCGGGCGGGCTTGCCGTCTTCCAGCGCCGCTTTCGCCTGTTCCAGCAAACGCACCTGCTGCACGGCGTCCTTGTCGCCGCCCTTCACCTTGCGCACAAGGTTCTGGAGCCGCTTCTCGATGCTTTCCAGATCGGCCAGCATCAGCTCGGTTTCAATGGTTTCCGCATCGGCGACCGGGTCCACGCGGCCGTCCACGTGGGTCACGTCCCCGTCCTCGAAACAGCGCAGCACGTGGGCAATGGCGTCGGTCTCGCGGATGTTGGCCAGGAACTGGTTGCCCAGACCTTCGCCCTTGCTGGCCCCTTTGACCAGTCCGGCGATGTCCACAAAGGTCATTCGCGTGGGGATGATCGACTTGGACTTGGCGATTTCGGCCAGTTTATCAAGGCGCGCGTCGGGCACCGCCACCTCGCCGACGTTGGGCTCGATGGTGCAGAAGGGGAAATTCGCCGCCTGCGCCGCTGCGGTGCGGGTCAATGCGTTGAACAATGTCGATTTGCCGACGTTCGGCATGCCGACGATACCCATTTTAAAACCCATGGCGACGCTCCTTTGCGATAAACATGGGGCTTCTAGGCTGCGCGGCGCGACACCGCAAGCGGTCCTGTGGTATAAGTGCTGAAGGAGGACCCCGCCATGCCTGTGATTCCCTATCTGACGTTCAACGGCACCTGCCGCGAAGCGATGACATTCTATGCCGATGTGTTCGGCACCAGGATCGACATGCTCATGCCCGCGGGCGACATGCCCGATTACGATGTGCCGGACGCGCAAAAGGACCTCATCGCCCATTGCAGCATTCAGGTTGCGGGCGGAGAAATCTATGCTTCGGATGCATTGATGGGCGAGGCCGAGGCAATGGCCGGAAGCTCGGTCATGGTCTCCTTGCCCGGCTTTGACACCTGCAAGACCGCCTTTGACAGATTGGCCGAGGGCGGCGCGGTCGAGATGCCGTTTCAGGAAACCTTCTGGGCCAAGGGCTTCGGTATGGCGACGGACCGCTTCGGCACCAAGTGGATGATCTCGACCGAGGAGGCCCCTGATCAAAGCTGAGCCACGCGCCCCATTGATTTTCCCCGCCCATTCGCGCACAGACACCTGAGCACATCGCACGGGACGGTCAGGGGAACGAACATGAGCAGAATCGACGCCAAATTCGCAGAGCTGCGCGACGCCAACAAAAAGGCTTTCGTGGCCTATGTGATGGCGGGTGATCCGGACTTCGAGACCTCGCTCAACATCGTCAAGGGCCTGCCCGCCGCCGGTGTCGACATCATCGAACTGGGCCTGCCCTTCACCGACCCCATGGCCGACGGCCCGACGATCCAGCTGGCCGGTCAGCGGGCGCTGGAGCACGGCATGACGCTGGAGCAGACGCTGCAGATCGCGCGGGAATTGCGCAAGACCGACGACCGCACTCCGATTGTGCTGATGGGCTACTACAACCCGATCTATTCGCGCGGCGTCGATCAATTCCTCAGCGATGCGAAAGCGGCCGGGATCGACGGGCTGATCATCGTGGACCTCCCCCCCGAGGAGGATGACGAACTGTGCCTTCCCGCGCAAAAGGCCGGTCTGAATTTCATCCGTCTGGCGACCCCCACGACCGACGACAAACGCCTGCCCAAGGTGCTGCAGAACACCTCGGGCTTTGTCTATTACGTCTCGATCACCGGGATCACCGGCGCAGCGGCAGCGCAGGCCGCCGACGTCGCCCCCGAGGTTGCGCGCATCAAATCCGCGACCGATCTGCCCGTGATCGTGGGCTTCGGCGTACGCACACCCGAGACCGCGAAAGACATAGCGGGCGTGGCCGACGGCACGGTCGTAGGCTCGGCCATCGTCGAGAAGATCGGCGCGGGCGAAAGCGTGGAGGACGTGCTGGCCTTCGTCAAATCCCTGGCCGACGGCGCACATTCCGCCTGATCCCGACCGGGCCCCGCCTGCGCGGACCGCCCGGACACGCCCCCGAACCCACAAGGCCCCGCCATGGCTGTCATCACCACCATCGACGATCTGAAACGGCTGCACAAACGGCGCACGCCGAAAATGTTCTACGACTATTGCGAAAGCGGGTCGTGGAGCGAGCAGACCTTCCGCGAGAACACCTCGGATTTCGACCTGATCCGCCTGCGCCAGCGGGTGGCCGTGGACATGAGCAACCGCAGCACCGCCAGCCAGATGATCGGGGAAGAGGTGGCCCTGCCGCTCGCCCTTGCCCCCGTCGGCCTGACGGGGATGCAGCGCGCCGATGGAGAGATCAAGGCCGCCCGTGCGGCAGAAACCTTCGGCGTGCCCTTCACGCTCTCGACCATGTCGATCTGCTCGATCGAGGACGTGGCCGAACACACGCGCAAGCCGTTCTGGTTCCAGCTTTACGTCATGCGCGACGAAGAGTTCGTCGACGGCATCATCGAACGCGCCAAACGCGCCGGCTGTTCGGCGCTGGTGTTGACGCTGGATTTGCAGATCCTCGGCCAGCGGCACAAGGACCTCAAGAACGGGCTGACCGCCCCGCCCCGCCTAACACTGCCGGTGATGGCCGATCTGGCGACGAAATGGCGCTGGGGGCTTGAGATGCTGCGGACCGAGCGCAAAACCTTCCGCAACATCGTGGGCCACGCCAAGGGCATCGACACGATGGACTCGCTCAACGAATGGACCGCGGCGCAATTCGACCCGCGCCTCGATTGGGAAAAGATCCGTCAGATCAAACGCAAATGGGGCGGCAAGATCATCCTCAAGGGGGTGCTCGACGTGGAAGACGCGAAGATGGCGGCCGAGGTCGGCTGCGATGCGATTGTCGTCTCGAACCACGGCGGGCGGCAATTGGACGGGGCGCTGTCCTCGATCCGGATGCTGCCCGGCATCCTGCGCGCCGTAGGCGACCGCGTCGAAGTGCTTTTGGACAGCGGCATCCGCAGTGGACAGGACGTGCTCAAGGCACTGGCGCTGGGGGCCGATGGCGTGATGATCGGCCGCGCCTATATCCACGGGCTGGGCGCCATGGGCGAAGCGGGGGTGACCACCGCGCTCGAGATCATCCGCAAGGAACTCGACACCACCATGGCACTCTGCGGCAAACGCGACGTCGCCGATCTGGATCGCAGCGTTCTGCTGGTGCCCGAGGACTTCGAAGGACGCTGGGCGTAAAACCCGCCCCGCGGCGCACGAATCCCCTTTCCAAACGACCCGCCCTCGCCTATACGCGCGACTTCATTGGGGCCGTTCAGGGTCCTGACATGGCAAAGTGGGTCGTCAAGAGAGTTGGACGACGCGCGAATTGAAAGGATAAGCCAAATGGCCAACCAAGTTCCAGATTTCACCGCAACCCTGCGCACCGACACCGGCAAGGGCGCCGCCCGTCAGGCCCGCCGCGACGGCCTTGTGCCCGGCGTGGTTTACGGTGGCGGCGAAGACCCCATCGCGATCAACGTGCCGTTCAACGAGCTGATCAAGAAGCTGAAAGCCGGGCGGTTCCTGTCCACGCTGTTCAACCTCAAGGTCGACGGTCAGGACGATGTCCGCGTGATCTGCCGCAACGTGCAGCGTGACGTGGTCAAGGACCTGCCGACGCACCTCGACTTCATGCGCCTCAAGCGGACCACCAAGATCAACCTGTTCATCGGCGTCGAGTTCGAAAACGAAGAGGTTTGCCCCGGTCTCAAGAAGGGCGGCATCCTGACCGTCGTCCGCCCCGAGGTCGAGCTGGTCGTCACCGCCGGCGACATCCCCGAGCGTCTGACCGTGGACCTGAGCGAAGCGCAGATCGGCGACACGATCACCATCTCCTCGATCGAGCTGCCCAAGGGGGCCAAGCCGACCATCGACCGTGATTTCGTGATCGCGAACATCCAGGCGCCGTCCGCGCTGACCTCCGCTGACGAGGATGACGAGGACACCGCAGCCGACGAAGTTCCGACCACGGAAATGGGTCCTCCGGACGGCGAATAAGCCCGACCGGCCAGACCTGACAAACACAGGGGCGCACCGATCGGTGCGCCCTTTTTTTTTTGCGGCGCGTTTGCCTGCGCCGTGTCTCAGGCGGTTTTAGGAAGGGCGAGCACGTCCTGCGCAAGGCCCGGACGGGCCAGATGATACCCCTGCCCCATTTCGATCCCGATGGTGCGCAGGGTGCGCAGCTCTGCTTCGGTCTCGATCCCTTCGGCCACCACCCGTGCGTTGGTATCCTGCGCGAAGCGCACCATGGCGGAAGCCAGAGACCGCCGTGCAAGATCCTTGTCCACATCGTGGGTCAGGGACATGTCCAGCTTGATGATATCGGGGTGCAGGCGGATGATCTGTTGCAACCCCGAGTAGCCCGCGCCCGCGTCGTCGATGGCGATCCGCACGCCAAGCTCACGCAGCCGGTCGATGGACAGCAGCATCGCGTCGATATCGCCGATCTCGGCATGTTCCGTGATCTCGATCACCACCCGCGCGCCGTCGTATCCCGCAAGCAAGGGCGCGATCTTGCCCGACGCCAGCGTCGCGGGCGAGGTGTTGACCGCAAGGTAGCTCGCGTCCGGCAGGCGCGGTAGAAGGGTCAGCGCCGCCTCGATGACGCGCAATTCGAGCGAGACCTGCAACCCCGCCTCGGCCGCGTCGTCGAACCAGATATTGGGCGGACGGTACGGCGTCGGCGAGAAGCGGCACAGCGCTTCAAACCCCGTGGTGCTTTGATCGCGCAGGGATTTGATCGGCTGCAGGGCGATGTCAAAGGCTTGATGATCCAGCACCTTTTCGATGGCCAGCCGTTTCGCCCGCACCGCCGCCTCAACCCCCAGCCGCCGATTGATCTGGTCCGACGAGAGCGAAGCAAAGGCCCGTAACACTTCCAGGTCACGGGAATTAAGCGTTGGACAGGGGGCACGGTCAAAGCAGCAGAACATCCCGTAAAGCGAGCCGTCGGGCCGCGTGATCGGGATGCTGACCTGCGCGCGCACGGCGATGCTTTGCAGCACCGGCAGCCCCTTCATCTGCGGGTAATCCTCGATATCCGCGATCATCGGCGGCAGATGGCCAAGCCAGACCTGCCGGCTGATCGTATCGGCAAAGGGCAGCGACCGCCCCACGTCGACCACATCCTCAAGCCCCGGCGCGATCACCACCTCAAAGATCAACTGGTCCCCCGCCACCCGCGCGAGATAGGCGACCTCCATCCCCAGATGGGCCCGCGCGAAGGACAGCGCATTGGCGATCAGGTCCCCGTCCGCGCCGGCCATCCGCGGCACAATGCCGGCTGCAATATGGTTCACGTCGGACATGGAACTCCTCGGGGCGTTTGCGGCGACAATGCCCCTTTTACCTCAACAAAGGGTTACCAATCCGCGCGCAGGCGGGTGACATTTACCCCGCCGCGCGATGATCCCGCGGCGCAATCAGGGGCTGGGCGGCCGCGTGCAGGACCGCTATAAGCCGCGCCATGAAACTTTTTGTCGGCCTTGGAAATCCCGGCGCGAAATACGCGCAGAACCGTCACAATATCGGCTTCATGGCGCTGGATCGAATCGCCGCCGATCACGGCTTTGCGCCATGGCGGGCGAAGTTTCAGGGCCAGTTGAGCGAAGGGCGGCTGGGGTCCGAGAAGGTGATGCTTCTCAAGCCTGCGACCTTCATGAACCTGAGCGGTCAATCCGTGGGCGAAGCGATGCGGTTCTTCAAACTCGACAGCACGGATATCGTTGTTTTCCATGATGAAATCGACCTCGCCCCGGCCAAGGTCCGGCTTAAGTCCGGCGGGGGGCATGCGGGGCACAACGGGCTGCGCTCGCTGCACCAGCATATCGGCCCGCACTATGACCGCGTGCGGCTCGGCGTGGGGCATCCGGGCCACAAGGACCGCGTTCCCGGCTACGTGCTGAGCGATTTTGCCAAGGCCGATCAGGACTGGCTGGACGACGTGCTGCGCGGCATATCCGATGGCGCGCCCCTGCTGGCCGAGGGGGACGGGCCGAAATTCCTCAACGCTGTGGCCCTGCGCGTGGCGCCGCCGCGTTCTTCAACCTCGCCCAAGCCGAAACAGGCGCAACCGGCCAAGCCCGCGCCCGAGACGCCGGACACGCCCGACGACCGCTCCCCCTTGCAAAAGCTCGCGGACCGGTTCCGCTGAGCGTGCAGGCCGCCTAAAGCGCCGCCGCATCAACGGCTTGCCGCCCGTCACCCCCCGTGTCAGGCTGCGAATAAAGCGGGGGAGGCACGCGATGAGGACGATGGCAAAACGGATCGGTCTGGGCCTGTTGATCGTGGGGATCGGTCTGGCGATTCTCGGGTTTTGGCACAAGGAGCGGATAAGCCGCTTGCTCGCCGTGAACTCGCTGTTCGCCGAGGACCGCATCGTGGCCAATTTCACCGCCATGGGCACGATGTTTGACAGCGCCGAGGTGTCCCGCGATCCCGCGATCACCCACGCGCTGAGCCGCGGCGCACCGATGCAAATCCCCGACGGGTTCGACGTCTGGACCGAGGCGCGGGCGGTCACCGGTATCGTGGTGCTCAAAGACGGTGCGATCCGCCATGAGAGCTACCCCCTCACCGCGCCGGACGAAGCCGCGCCGGAAACCTCATTGCGGATTTCCTGGTCGGTCGCCAAGTCCTTCCTGTCGGTGCTTCTGGGCATCTTGCACGAGGACGGAACGATCCCGGACCTCGACGCGCCGGTGGTGCGCTACGCGCCCGCGCTGGACGGCTCCGCCTATGAGCGCGCCAGCATCCGCGACGTTCTGCAGATGTCTTCGGGCGTGACGTTCAACGAAGATTACCTCGACTTCTGGAGCGATATCAACAAGATGGGGCGAGTTCTGGCGCTTGGCCAGTCAATGGACGGCTTCGCGGCAGGACAGGACGAAAGCTTCACCGCCCCTGGTGAGCAGTGGCAATATGTCAGCATCGATACCCATGTGATTGGCATGGTGATCCGGGGCGCCACTGGCCGCTCGATCCCGGATCTCCTGTCTGAAAAGGTCATTGCGCCGCTGGGGCTGTCGCAGACGCCCTATTACGTGACCGACGGGCACGGGGTGGCCTTCGTGCTGGGCGGGCTAAACCTCACCACCCGCGACTATGCGCTGTTCGGGCAGATGGTGGCAAACGGGGGGACTATCGCGGGCACCCGCATCGTTTCCGAGGGTTGGATCGCGGAAAGCACCGCAGCCAGCGCCCCCACCGCCCCCGGAGAGATCGGCTATGGCTATCAATGGTGGGTGCCCGTGGGCGCGACCGAAGGCCAATTCATGGCCCGGGGCATCTATGGGCAATATATCTACATCGACCGCCCACGGGGCGTCGTGATCGCCGTGAACGGGGCCGACCGTTCCTTCCGTGACCCGGGCGTGGCCGAGGCAAACGTCGCCATGTTCCGCCAAATCGCCGAGGCTTTGGACTGATGCAGAAAGACCCGTCCCTCAACGTTCTGGGCGCGCCCCTGCGGCCCTGCTCCACCGATCCGATGACAGGCTATTTCCGCACCGGAGCCTGCGACACCTGCGCCGAAGACGCGGGCAGCCACACGGTCTGCGCGGTGATGACGGCCGAGTTCCTCGCTTATTCGAAATACGTCGGCAACGATCTGAGCACGCCGCGGCCCGAGTTCGGCTTCCCCGGCCTCAAACCCGGTGACAGCTGGTGCCTCTGTGCCGCGCGCTTCCTGCAGGCCCACGACGAAGGTTGTGCGCCGCAGGTCAATCTTGAAGCGACCCATCAGAGGGCGTTGGAAATCGTGCCGTTTGAGGTGTTGGAGCGCTACGACAGCGCGGGCGACTAACCCTCGATCGCTTTGATCATGTCGACGCGGGTGGCGTGGCGTCCGCCCTCGAACGGGGTGTCGAGAAAGGCATCGACCACCTCAAGGGCAAGCCCCTCGCCCACCACGCGCGCGCCAAGTGCTAGCATGTTGGCGTCGTTGTGGGCGCGGATCATCCGGGCCGAAAACGTGTCCTGACAAACGCCGCAGCGGATACCGTCCACCTTGTTGGCCGCCATCATGATCCCCTGCCCGGTGCCGCAGACCACGATCCCCAGATCGCAGTCGCCTGCGGCAACCTTGCGGGCCGCAGCCTCTCCGTGTTTGGGGTAATGGGTGCTCTCGGGAATGTCGGGGCCGATATCCTCAACCTCGTGGCCCTTTTCGGCGATGTGCTTGGCAATCGCCTGACGCAGGTCAATCGCGGCGTGGTCACTGGACAGAACGATGCGGGCCATGGGGAAACCTCCTACTGGACGCTGCGGCCTTCGGGGCCGGACATATCGAAGCCGAGATGGCGGGCGACGGTGAAGATGTCCTTGTCGCCGCGGCCGCACATGTTCATCACCAGAAGGTGGTCCTTGGGCAAATCGGGGGCAATCTTCATCACATGGGCCAGCGCGTGGGACGGCTCGAGCGCGGGAATGATCCCCTCTTGCGCGCAGCAGAGTTGAAACGCCTCGAGCGCCTCCTTGTCGGTGATGGCGACATATTGCGCACGGCCAATCTCATGCAGCCAGCTGTGCTCCGGCCCGATGCCGGGATAATCCAGCCCGGCGGAAATCGAATAGCCCTCAAGGATCTGCCCGTCGTCGTCTTGCAACAGATAGGTCCGGTTGCCGTGCAGCACGCCGGGGCGCCCGCCGGTGAGTGAGGCGCAATGCTCCATCTTGGCATTCACGCCCTTGCCGCCGGCTTCGACCCCGATGATGTTCACGCTCTTATCGTCAAGGAAGGGGAAGAACAGCCCCATGGCGTTCGACCCGCCGCCGATGGCCGCGACGACCGTATCAGGCAAGCGCCCTTCGGCGGCCTGCATCTGCTCTTTGGTTTCCTTGCCGATGATCGCCTGAAAATCGCGCACCATGGCCGGATAGGGGTGCGGCCCCGCGACGGTGCCGATGCAATAAAAGGTGTCGCGCACGTTGGTCACCCAGTCGCGCAGGGCGTCGTTCATCGCGTCCTTGAGCGTACCGCGCCCCGAGGTCACGGGGACCACTTCGGCCCCCAGCAGGCGCATCCGGAAGACGTTGGGCGCCTGACGTTCAACATCATGTGCGCCCATGTACACCACGCATTTCAGGCCAAACTTGGCGCAGACTGTGGCCGTGGCCACGCCGTGCTGGCCCGCGCCGGTTTCCGCGATGATCCGCGTCTTGCCCATGCGACGTGCCAGAATGATCTGGCCCAGCACGTTGTTGATCTTGTGCGCGCCGGTGTGGTTCAGCTCATCCCGCTTGAGATAGATTTTTGCCCCGCCCAGATGCTCGGTCAGCCGTTCGGCGAAGTAAAGCGGCGAGGGGCGGCCCACGTAATGGGTCCAGAGGTCGTGCATCTCGGCCCAGAAACTGTCGTCGGTCTTGGCGTGCTCGTACTGCTCCTCCAGCTCGAGGATCAGCGGCATGAGGGTTTCCGACACGAACCGCCCGCCGAAATCGCCGAACCGGCCCTTTTCGTCGGGTCCCGTCATGAAAGAATTGAAAAGATCGGTCATCGCGCGCCTCCTGCACCCGGGATGGGCTGGCGCGAGATGTAGCGCGGCGACGCAAGGGCGTAAAGTGCAACCGCCGCGACGCTGGATGGCAGACTTTCCGTGAAAGTCCGCGGGCAAATCCTCTAAGAGGATTTGCGCCCCCCGACGAGGGTGCGGACCGGTTCGGCGTTGCAAAAAATGACCACCTGCCCCGTGTTCTCAACCGCTGTGAAGCCCCGTCGCCGAATTTTCCGTTCAAACAGGGCGCGGCCCACCATCCGCTCCATATCGCGGACTTTGCGCCGGACGACGCCCCCGTCCCGCGCGGCCTGTGCCGCGAACAAGTGACGAAACCAAAGCTCGGGATTCTCGGGAATGATCGCGTGTTTCATGGGCCTAGAGTGCCCGCCACACGGTAAACGTCAGGTTAACGCTGCTTCGCAGAAGGCGGTGATCCGGGCGGGATCCTTCTGCCCCGGCGCGGCCTCGACCCCGCTGGAGACATCCACCTGCCGCGCGCCGGTGCGCGTCACGGCTTCGGCCACGTTCTCCGGCGTAAGCCCCCCGGCCAGCATCCACGGGACCGTCCAGTATTTGCGGTTGGCCAGCAACGTCCAGTCGAAGGCCAGCCCGTTGCCGCCCGGAAGCGCGGCATCCTTCGGCGGTTTCGCGTCGATCAACAGCTGGTCGGCCACGGCGGCATAGAGGTCGATCTGCGGCAGATCGCCCGCATCCGCGATGCCGATGGCCTTCATCACGGGCAGGCCGTAGCGGGCCTTGACCTCGGCCACGCGCTCGGGCGTCTCGGAGCCGTGCAGTTGCAGGATATCGAGCGGCACGCGGGCGGTTAGCGCATCAAGGAAAGCATCGTCGGCGTTCACCACCAGCCCGACCTTCGCCACGCCCGGTGGCACCTCAACAGCGAGCGTCGCAGCCTCTGCTATCGAAACGGCGCGGGGGGATTTCTCGAAGAAAACGAAGCCCACGTAAGACGCCCCCGCCCCGGCCGCAGCTTCAATGTCCGCCACGGTCCGCAGGCCGCAGATTTTCACGCGCGTGTCGGCCATCCGCTCAGCCGGTCTTGTCGACCAGCGCGACAATCTCGTCCTTGCCTTCGTGGCGTTGCTCTTTCAGGCGGTCCACCTCACGGCGCAGCGCCTCAACCTCGCGCGATTTGCGTCGGGCTTCGGCCCGCACCTGATGTTCGCGCACCCATTCCCACAAAAATCCGATCAGCAGGCCGATGCCGACACCGATGAAGATCGCCATGAACAGCGGCATGTTGATGTCGGGCGACACGCCCAGCGGATTGGCCAGCGCTTCGGGAATGGCCCGCAGGGTCACGATCCCGCGGTTGGCCATGCCGACAATAATCAGGCAGATCGCGACGATCGCCCAGAATGTGTATCTGATGTATTTCATGGGGGCTGTCTACTTCCCGTTCAGCCGGTCCCGCAAGAGCTTACCTGTCTTGAAGAAGGGCACGTGTTTCTCTTCTACCTGAACGGCTTCACCGGTCCGCGGGTTCCGTCCCAATCGCGCATCGCGCCTCTTCACCGAGAACGCCCCGAAGCCGCGAAGCTCAACCCGGTCGCCATTGGCCATGGCTTCGATGATGCGGTCGAAGATCGTGTTCACGATCCTTTCCACATCGCGCTGATACAAATGAGGATTCTCGGACGCAATCGTTTCAATCAGTTCAGATCGGATCATATGGTTTCCCCCGCAGGATAGGTTCGGACGTGGCGCAGTTGTCCGATTTTGCCCGACTATAGGATGGAACGGCGGCTCAAGAAAGAACTTAGAGGGCTGATTTCCGTGGGTTATCCGCCGTTTTGCGCCCTGAGCCGCGGGTTTGGGCGGCGCGATCGGCCTGCGGCGGCCATGCCGCAGAGCAGCATTCCGGGCCGATTCGGCGCGCTGCCCGGCCGCACATACGAAAAACCCGCCGGGATGAACCGGCGGGCCTAAGCTTTTCGTTTGGGACGACAGGCTTAGCTGTCGTCGCCCTTGTTCAGGGCCGCGCCGAGGATATCGCCCAGGGACGCGCCGGAATCGGAGGAGCCGAACTGTTCGACGGCTTCTTTTTCTTCCGCGATTTCGCGCGCCTTGATCGACAGACCCAGACGGCGGGTCTTGCTGTCGATGTTGGTAACGCGCACGTCGACCTTGTCACCGACCTGGAAGCGCTCGGGGCGCTGTTCCGCACGGTCGCGGGACAGATCGGAGCGGCGGATGAAGGATTTCTGACCTTCGTATTCCACTTCGATGCCGCCATCCTCGATCTTGGTCACCTCAACGGTGATGATCGAGCCGCGCTTCACGCCGCCGGTGGCTTCCGCGAACGGATCGCCGTCCATGGCCTTGATCGAGAGCGAAATGCGCTCTTTCTCGACGTCCACTTCGGTGACTTTCGCGTTCACGACGTCGCCCTTGCGGTAGTCGCCGATCACGTCTTCGCCACGGCCTTCCCAAGTCAGGTCGGACAGGTGAACCATGCCGTCGATGTCGCCTTCGAGGCCAACGAACAGACCGAATTCGGTGATGTTCTTGACTTCGCCTTCGACTTCGGTGCCCTCGGGGTGGGTCTCAGCGAAGACTTCCCATGGGTTGCGCTGCGTCTGCTTGAGGCCAAGGGACACACGGCGCTTGGCTTCGTCGATCTCCAGCACCATGACTTCGACTTCCTGAGAGGTCGAAACGATCTTGCCGGGGTGCACGTTCTTCTTGGTCCAAGACATTTCCGAGACGTGAACCAGACCCTCGACGCCGGGCTCGAGCTCAACAAAAGCACCGTAGTCGGTGATGTTGGTCACGCGGCCGGTGTGCACGGAATCCAGCGCGTATTTCGCGGAGACGGCATCCCACGGATCATCCTGCAGCTGCTTCATGCCAAGGCTGATGCGGTGGGTTTCCTTGTTGATCTTGATGACCTGCACCTTGATCGTCTCACCAATGGAGAGGATCTCGGAGGGGTGGTTCACACGGCGCCAAGCCATGTCGGTCACGTGCAGAAGGCCGTCTACGCCGCCAAGGTCAACGAAGGCACCGTATTCGGTGATGTTCTTGACCACGCCGTCGACTTCCTGACCTTCGCTGAGGTTGCCGATGACTTCGGCGCGCTGCTCGGCACGGGATTCTTCGAGGATCGCACGGCGCGACACCACGATGTTGCCACGGCGACGGTCCATCTTGAGGATCTGGAACGGCTGCTTGAGGCCCATCAAAGGACCGGCATCGCGCACGGGGCGCACATCGACCTGAGAGCCGGGCAGGAACGCAACAGCGCCACCCAGATCAACGGTGAAGCCACCTTTCACGCGGCCAAAGATCGCGCCCTCGACACGCTCTTCGTCGGCATAGGCCTTCTCAAGACGATCCCAGGCTTCTTCACGGCGCGCCATTTCACGGCTGATGACGGCTTCGCCACGGGCGTTCTCGGAGGAGCGAAGGAACACTTCGACTTCGTCACCGACAGAGATTTCAGGGGCTTCGCCGGGGTTTGCGAATTCTTTAACGTCAACGCGGCCTTCCATTTTGTAGCCGACGTCGATGATGGCCTGGCCAGCTTCAATTGCGATGACTTTGCCTTTGACGACACTGCCTTCTTGCGGCGTGTCGATTTCGAAGCTTTCATTCAAGAGTGCTTCAAACTCGTCCATAGATACGTTTTGAGCCATGTGGCGTGGGTTTCCTATAAGGTCGTTGTTGGCCAAGTGGACGGGTCCACCGGACTTTGGGTTTCAGTCTGCGCCCAGCGTTGGGCAGGTCGTCTCATCGGGCGTGTTTCGCAAAGCAAACAGGGCCGGAGAACCGACCCTGCCTGTAGTGCACGTTCTAACGACGCGTCAATGGGCGGCCGTATAGGCCGGATCGCCTTGCTTTGCAAGGGCCGTAGCAGGGGCGCGCCCGGCACGGCCCCTCCCCGCGCGGATCAGTCGATCCGCTCAAACAGCACATCTTCCTGTTTGCGCACCTTTTTCATCGGCGCAAGCCAGTCGTTTTCCGCGTCGCGGGTGCCGATGGCCAGAATCACCGCAGATTTCAGCCCCTGTTCGCGCAGGTTGAGGATGTCGTCCACGGCCGAGGGGTCGAACCCTTCCATCGGTGTCGTATCCACCTGCAACTGTGCGGCCGTCAGCATCCCGAACCCCAGCGCGATATAGGCCTGCCGCGCGGCGTGCTCGAAATTGGTCTGCGCGTCGCGGGGCAGATACATGCCCTTGAGATTGCCGAAATAGGTCTCGAGCGCCTCGCGCGTGTCGGGGCGTTCGTTGGCGTGATGGTCCACCACGTCGTCCAGCCGTGCATCCGAGTAGTTGTCCCATGCGGCGAAGACCAGAACCGTCGTGCTGTCGGTGATCGCACTCTGGTCAAAGGCTGCGCCGCGCAGCTTGGCACGCAATTCGGCGTTGCGCACGTCGAGAACCTTGAATGGCTGGGTGCCCGACGAGGTCGGCGCGAACTGGATCGCGTCCTTGATCGCGGTGATCTTGTCTTCGGAGACGGGTTTGGTCGGGTCCATCTTCTTGACGGCATAGCGCCATTGCAAAGCGTCACGAAGGTCAGAGGGAAGGGCGTCGAGCATGTCGGAAATCCTGTATCTGGGGGCCGCCACGGGCAGCGTTCGGCACCTGATCTAGTCACTTAGCCCCCGCACACAACCCATGAGGGCGAACAGCATCTGTGCAATTTTCCACGAATCCCAAAACCGCGACTTGGGACGTCTGTAAGACACGGTGCGCCGCCCTCCCCCGACGGCGCCCCCGCCGCGCCAACCCCGCTTGCGCCCATGGGGAAACCCATGCCACAAGGCCGTTCAAAATAAGGGGACATCAATGGGCGAGCTCTATCTGGTCCGGCATGGACAGGCCAATTCCGGCGCGACGACGGAAGAGGATTACGACCGCCTCTCGGGTTTGGGCCATGCGCAGGCCCGGCGTCTGGGCGACTGGATGCGCAACCACGAAGGCCCGTTCGATCAAGTGCTCTGCGGCTCCATGCGGCGCCATCGGGAAACCGCCAAGGGCATGGGCTATGCCCCCGATCATATCGACGCGCGGCTCAATGAAATGGAATATTTCGCCCTCGTCCGGGATATGGAGGTCAACCACGGGATTCGCCCGCCGGCCTCCTCCGAGGATTTCGCGGATCACATGACCCAGACCCTGAACGCGTGGGAGCAGACGACCATTGCCGGAGCGGAGCCCTTTTCGACTTTCGAAACCCGCATCCAAGCAGCCGTGTCAGGGGCCACCAAACCGGGAAAACGGGTCCTGTGCATCACTTCGGCTGGGGTCATCGCCATGGTCATGCGTGGCGCGCTGGGGCTGAGCATCGAGCAAATGGCGCATGTTCTGCTGCCGATCTACAACTCCTCGCTGCACCGCTTCCGCATCCGGCCCGAAGGGACGTTCCTGCTGACCTTCAACGGCATCCCGCATCTCGACGCCCCCGACCTCGCCGATCAGCGCACCCACCTTTAACGGGCTCTGGCGCGGGTCACATGCTCCACCGCCCGCGCGATGGCCTGTTCCGCTGTGAGGTCAGAGGTATCGAGCAGGATCGCATCCCCGGCGGGGATCAGCGGCGCGGTCTCACGTTCGCGGTCGCGCTTGTCGCGGGCTTCCACATCGGCCAGCACCGCGTCGAAGGTCGTCGCCAGTCCCTTGCCGTTGAGCTCATCCAGCCGCCGCTGGGCGCGCGTCTTGGCACTCGCCGTCACGAAAAGCTTGAGGTCCGCGTTTGGGCAGATCACCGTTCCGATGTCGCGCCCGTCCAGCACCGCGCCGCCCTCGCGCCGGGCGAAACTGCGCTGGAACGCCACGAGCGCCGCGCGCACCTGCGGATCGACGGCCACGCGGCTGGCAGCCTGCGCCACTTCGGGCGTGCGCAGATGATCGCCCTCAAGGTCCGCCGGGTCCAGCGCCTGCGCCGCCGCCAGCGCCTCGTCTCCGGCCAGGGTCTTTGCCCCCACGGCCCGATAGAGCAGCCCCGTGTCGAGATGGGCAAAGCCGAAATGCGCCGCCACCGCCTTGGAAATCGTCCCCTTGCCCGCCGCCGCGGGGCCATCAATCGCTATCGTAAACACCACGCGCGGTCCTCCTGAGATGCACAATCAACACCAGCACACATAGATAGAGTGCGGCAAATTTTGCCATAGTCAAATGATGCGCCGCCCCGACCGAAGCCGACGTCGGGACCCCGGCTTGCAGCACATCCAGCAGCGCGGCGTTCTCGGCCAGATCGATCCCTGCATAGAGCAGCGCCAGCCCCGCCACCACGAAACGCAGGCTTGATCCGCGCCAGCCCACCAGCGCCAGCCATAGCGCCAGCGCCACGATGAACACCCGGTCATGAACGGCCAGAACCCGCGTGTAGGCGTCCTTCGCGCTCTGGTCCAATCCGGCAAGAAACGGCGCGATGCTTTGCGCGTCATAGCCCGTCAGATGGAAGTCGGGCGGCCAGTGCCAGCCCGTCACGGGCAGCACCCGCAGATAGAGCACGGCGCCCATCCACAGATAGGCCGCAAGGGCGACCCATCCGGCCAGCCGCCGCGCCCGCGCGATCACCGGGCCGTGCGCTCAATCTGCGCGCCGAGGTCGGCCATCAGGTCTTCGAAGATCGGGAAAGAGGTGGCGATCGGCCCGCCGTCATCTACAGAAACGGGCGCATTGCTCGCCAATCCGAGGATCAGGAACGACATGGCGATGCGGTGGTCCAGACGGCTTTCAGCGGTGATCCCGCCGGCGACTTGGCCAAAGCCGCGGCCGGTCACGGTCCACCAATCCTCGCCCTCGTCCACCTCGACTCCCGCGGCCCGCAGGCCCTGTGCCATGGCGTCGATCCGGTCGCTTTCCTTGACCCGCAATTCATTGACGCCCGTCATCACCGTCTGCCCTTCGGCGAAGGCCGCGACTACCGACAGCACGGGATATTCGTCGATCATCGACGCCGCGCGCTCGGGCGGCACGTTGATCCCCTTCATTGCGGGGGAATAGCGGGCGCGCAGATCGGCCACGGGCTCGCCCCCCTCCTCGCGCATGTTCTCGAAGGTCAGGTCTGCGCCCATCTCCTGCAGGGTGTAGAACAGCCCCGCCCGCGTGGGGTTCAGCCCGATGTTGGGTACCAGAACGTCCGAGCCTTCGACCAGCAGCGCCGCGCAGACCGGGAAGGCGGCGGAACTCGGATCGCGGGGCACGGCGATGGTCTGCGGGCGCAACTCGGGCTGGCCCTTGAGCGTGATGACGCGCCCCTCATCGGTGTCCTCGACCGAGACCTCGGCCCCGAATCCGGCAAGCATGCGTTCCGTGTGGTCGCGCGTGGCCTCCTGCTCGATCACCACGGTTTCGCCCGGCGCGTTCAGCCCTGCGAGCAAGACCGCCGATTTCACCTGCGCCGATGGCACGGGCACCACATAGCGCACCGGGGTCGGCTCTTTCGCGCCCAACAGCGTCATCGGCAGACGCCCGCCCGCACGGCCAACGGCGCGCGTGCCGAACAGCGCCAACGGATCGGTCACCCGCCCCATGGGCCGCGAATTGAGTGATGCGTCACCGGTATAGGTCACGGCAATATCCGTGGTCGCTGCCGCGCCCATGATCAACCGCACCCCGGTGCCGGAGTTGCCACAGTCGATCACCTGATCAGGCTCGCCAAAGCCACCGACGCCAACCCCATGCACGGACCAGTTTCCGCCCCCATGGTTCACCACCTCGGCGCCGAAAGCCTCCATCGCGCGGCCGGTGTCCAGCACGTCCTGTCCTTCCAGCAGCCCGCTGATCTTCGTCTCGCCCACGGCCATGGCACCTAGGATCAATGCTCTGTGCGAGATCGACTTGTCGCCGGGCACAAGGGCCTCACCGCGCAGGGGCCCACCTTGGCGGGCGGTCATAGGAATGGGGTCACCGTGGCTTGACATAGCGTGTCCTTCAAACTGTTGCCGTCTGATAAACCGCCCCGCGGCCAAGGTCCACGCCAGAAGCCACGCGCCCATGCCACATCAGCAACCGGCGCAATCCGTCATGGCCCTGACACGACCCTTGCTTCTCTGGTTCAAAAATACCTGCCGCGCCGCAGGCGCATTCCAACGCTACCGACGACGAAACGTCAGATAATGGGGCACCCGCCCCTCCCGCAGGGCCTTTTGCTCGTAACGGGTCGACAGCCAGTCCGCCCAGGGCTTGCGCCAATCCTCAGGACCTTCGGCCAACCACTCGAACCCGGCACCTGGCACTTCTTCCAGCGTCTGGCGCACATAATCGGGAATATCCGTGGCGACCCGGAACTCGGCGCCGGGCTTGAGCACCCGTGCGAGCGGCTCCAGATGCTCCGGCGTCACGAAGCGCCGCCGATGGTGTCGCGCCTTGGGCCAGGGATCGGGATAAAGCAGAAACGCTTTCGAGATCGAGGCATCGGGCAGCACGTCGAACATGTCGCGCACGTCGCCGGGATAGATGCGCAGGTTGTCAACGCTGGCGCGGCGGATCTTGCCCAGCAGCATGGCCACACCGTTGATGTAGGGCTCGCAGCCGATGATCCCGACATCGGGGTTCGCTGCGGCCTGATGGATCACATGTTCGCCGCCGCCAAAGCCCACCTCAAGCCAGACGTCTTTTCCGCCGAACAGCGCGTCGAGATCGAGGTTCTCGCGCGTGGGGTTGGCGTCCCAATCCACCGCGCCGGGCGACAAGGCCGCCAGGTCTTCTTCAAGATAGCTTTCCTGGCTTTGCTTGAGGTGCTTGCCCTTGCGGCGGCCATAGAAATTGCGGTGCGGTCGGTCTGGATGTGTCATGGGCGCCGTTTAGCGCTCGAACACGCCGAAAGCTAGGCGCAAATGCGCAGAACGGGGGACCGCCAAACCGGCCCCCGCCCGCCTGCTCAGACCTCGCGCTTGAGCTTCTCTACCAGATCGGTCTTCTCCCACGAAAAGCCGCCATCCGCGTCCGGCGCGCGTCCGAAATGGCCGTAGGCCGCCGTGCGCTGATAGATCGCGCGGTTGAGCTGCAGATGCGTGCGAATGCCGCGCGGGGTGAGGTCCATCACCTCGGGGATCGCCGCTTCGATCGCCGCGGCCGGAACCTCTCCGGTGCCGTGGGTGTCGACGTAGATCGACAGGGGCGCGGCCACGCCGATGGCATAGGACAGCTGCACCGTGCAGCGGTCGGCCATGCCGGCGGCCACCACGTTCTTCGCCAGATAGCGCGCGGCATAGGCGGCGGAGCGGTCGACCTTGGTCGGATCCTTGCCCGAGAACGCGCCCCCGCCGTGGGGCGCGGCACCGCCATAGGTGTCGACGATGATCTTGCGGCCGGTCAATCCGGCGTCGCCATCGGGCCCGCCGATGACGAACTTGCCCGTGGGGTTCACGTGCCAGACCGTCTCATCGGTCAGCCAGTCCTCGGGCAGAACCTCGCGGATATAGGGTTCGACCACGGCGCGCACATCGGCGCTGGTCATGGTCTCGTACAGATGCTGGGTCGAGAGCACCAGCGACGAGATGCCCACCGGCTTGCCATTCTCATAGCGCACCGAAAGCTGCGACTTGGCGTCCGGTCCCAGCACCGGCTCGGTCCCGTTCTTGCGCACCTGCGCCAGCCGCCGCAGCACTGCGTGGGCGTAATGGATCGGCGCGGGCATCAGCTCGGGTGTTTCGTTCACCGCAAAGCCGAACATAATCCCCTGATCGCCCGCCCCTTCGGCCTTGTCTTTGGATTCGTCGACGCCTTGCCGGATGTGCGCGGATTGTTCGTGCAACAGGTTCAGGATGTTGCAGGTTTCCCAGTGGAACTTGTCCTGCTCGTATCCGATGTCGCGGATACAGGCCCGTGCGATCCCGTCGATCTCACCCATCACGTCCTTGAGTTTGCTGTCGTCCGACAAGCCGATCTCACCGCCGATGACGACCTGATTGGTGGTCGCGAAGGTTTCGGCGGCCACGCGCGCCTCGGGCTCGATCGCGATCAGCGCGTCGAGCACGGCGTCGGAGATCCGGTCGCAGACCTTGTCCGGATGCCCCTCGGAGACGGATTCCGAGGTGAAGGTATAACTGCTGCGCGTCATGGGGAGTGCTCCATTTGTTGTGCCGAACCACGTCAGGAAGCCGTTGTGGACGGATTAAGTTCGAACCCGCCTACTCCTGCGGCGGGGTGCGGTCAACGACAATCGCCCGCCGTCGCAGCGCCCTGCCCGCGATGAGGAACGCCAGCAACACCGCAAGCGGCCAATCGCCCAGCCGCGCGTAAAGCGTAACCGGCAGGCGGGTGGGCACGGGCGCATCCAGAAACCCTTGGGTGTTCAACGGCAGGCTGTCCAGTATCCGCCCGCGCCCGTCGATCACCGCCGAGATGCCCGTGTTCGCGGCGCGGATCACCGGAATGCCCTGTTCGATCGCCCGCGCGCGCGCCTGCGCCAGATGCTGGCGCGGGCCGGCATTGGCCCCGAACCAAGCGTCGTTGGTCAGGATCAGAAGCACGTCGGGCCGCGGACCGCCGCGGTCGATCTCTTCGGGAAAAATACCCTCATAGCAGATCAGCACCCGCACCAGCCCAAGGCCGCCGACCTCCATCAGCCCGGTTCCGGTGCCCGCGCTGAACCCGGCCACCTGATCGACCAGCGTGCTCAGCCCGAGGGGGCGCAGCAGCTCCGCAAAGGGGATGTATTCGCCAAAGGGCACCAGATGGCGTTTGTCCACGACGTCCGAGATCATGTCGGGCCCGTCGATCACGATGGCCGAGTTGTAATAGGCCTCGCCCTCGCGCCGTTGCACACCGGCCACCACAGGCGCGCCCCGCGCGGCCTGCGCCATCCTGTCGGTCAGGGGGGCGGCATAGTTCAGCAGCGAGGGGATCGAGGTTTCCGGCCAGATCACCGCGTCGGGCACCGTCTGCCCATCGCCCGCGCCGGTCGCGGCAAGGGCGCGGTCGAAGAAGACCGGCATCCAGTCGCGGTCCCATTTCAGGTGCTGCGGCGCGTTGGGTTGCACCAGCCGTACGATCTGGTCCGAGGGTGAGGGCACGGGCGCGGATAGGCCCTGTAGCCCTGCGGTCGCCACCGCACCAAGGACCAGCGGCACCCAGAGCCACCGGGGGCGACGGGTCAACAAGTGATGGGTCGTGCAGACCGTGGCCACAAGCAGCGCCGTCGCGCCATAGGGGCCGACCCAGGCCAGCCAGACATCCGCCGGCCCACCGATCGCGGTATAGGACAGCAGGCCCCAGGGAAAACCGGTGAAGAGATGCCCGCGCGCCAGTTCGGCCAGCGTGAGCGTCACTGGCAGCCACAGGACCACCGCCCCCTGCCCCCGTGCCAGCCGATGCGCGCCCCAGAACGCAAGCCCCCAGAACAGGGCCAGCCCGCCCGCCATCAGCACCAGCGCAAAAGGCGCCATCCAGCCGTGGCGGGCAATGTCCACAAGGAAGGGCTCGACGATCCAGCGCAGGGTCCAGCCGAAATAGCCGACCCCCAGCAGCCAGCCCTGCAGG
This sequence comes from Thalassorhabdomicrobium marinisediminis, assembly GCF_003072065.1. GTDB lineage: Bacteria > Pseudomonadota > Alphaproteobacteria > Rhodobacterales > Rhodobacteraceae > Octadecabacter > Octadecabacter marinisediminis. The sequence continues at coordinate 54,926 of NZ_QCYG01000012.1, read as the reverse complement.
CCCGTCGCCCGCGCGTGGGGCTTTAGGACAAGGCGCAGCGCCAGCAGAAATGCCATCAGGGTAATGGCCAGCCCGAAGGCGGGCAGATCGTGGCCCAGCCCCATCGCCGCCCCGAGAAGAACCACAAAAGCCCCGCGCCTGACGCCCGCCCAACCGATCCGCGATTTGCGGACCCGCGCGGGTGTCTCAGCCACTGACCGCTCCGTGCACATGCACGCGCAACCGCTTGATGCGGCGGGGGTCTGCCTCGACCACCTCGAACTCGGGCCCCTCGGGGTGCTGGATCACCTCACCGCGGGCGGGCACGTGGCCGGCCAGCATGAAGACCAGACCGCCAAGGCTGTCGATCTCTTCCTCGTCGATCTCGTCGTTCTGGGTCAGGGGCATGCCGATCTCGGCCTCGAATTCCTCAAGCGGGGCCTTCGCCTCGGCCAGATAGACGCCGGGCTTCTCGATGACCCAAAGCGCGTCCTCGTCGGCGTCGTGTTCGTCCTCGATCTCTCCGACGACCTGCTCGATCAGGTCCTCAATCGTGACCAGCCCGTCCGAGCCGCCGTATTCGTCGATCACCAGCGCCATATGAATGCGCGCGCCTTGCATCTTTTGCAGCAGCACGCCCAAAGGCATCGACGGAGGCACGAACAAAAGCGTGCGGGTCAGATCGCGCAGGTTGAACGTCTTGGTGTTCTCGTTGAACCCGTGGATCAGCGCGAAATCCTTGAGGTTCACAAAGCCGATAGGGGTGTCGAGCGTGCCATCGAACACCGGCAGGCGCGTCATGCCGCTTTCGCGGAACACCTGCACAAGATCGTCGCGGCTGATGGTGACGGGCACGGCGACGATATCCGCCTTCGGAACCATCACATCCTCAACCCGCATTCTTCGAAGGTTCATCATGCCGCGCGCCTCAACCGGGGCCGAAAACCCCGGTGCCGGTGTCGTATCCATTGGGGTGTCCGAGGGGCTGAGCGCCTCGACAATGCGGCTGAAGAAGCCGCCCTTGTTGCTGTTGTCTATGTCATCCTGCGCGCGCTGCGCCGCGCTAGAAGAGCCGTCCGTGGTGTCGCCCATTGTCTCCAGATCCAAAAACAGCCGCCTACGCTTGCGCTGCGGCCCGTGCTATTCCTATGAATATGGGTCGGGGATGTCCAGTTTGCCAAGTATTTCTGTCTCCAACCCCTCCATCAGGGCCGCATCCCCGTCGCGAATGTGGTCATAGCCCAGCAAATGCAGGGTTCCATGCACCAAAAGATGGGTCACATGGGCCTCGAACGGCTTGCCCGCCTCGGCCGCTTCCCGCGCACAGGTGTCATAGGAGATCGCGATGTCGCCCAGTTCCGCATCCATCGGGCCGTGGGGCAGATCGGGGCGCGTGCCCTCGACCTCTGCCCCCCGCTCGTCCGAAGGCCAGGACAGCACGTTGGTGGGGCTGCCCTTTTGCCGGAAGTCGGCGTTCAGCGCGGCGATGCGCGCGTCGTCACAGGCCAGCAAGCTGACCTCGAATTCAGACGGGTCCAGCCCCGCGCCGGTCAGCGCGGCGGTGACCGCACGGGTGGCCAAAGCCTCAACCCCGCTGTCCCAGCGGTCGTCCTCAATCAGGATATCCAGCGCAACTGACATCGGCCCTACTTCGGGTCGTCCTTGTCGTAGGCCTCAATGATGGCGGCGACCAGCGGGTGCCGCACCACGTCCTTCGAGCTGAAATAGTTGAAGCTGATCTTGGGAATGTTCGCCAACAGGCGCTCGGCGTCGCGCAGGCCCGAGTTCACCCCGCGCGGCAGGTCGATCTGGGTGCGGTCGCCTGTGATCACCATGCGTGACCCTTCGCCCAGACGGGTCAGGAACATCTTCATCTGCATGGTCGTGGCGTTCTGCGCCTCGTCCAGCACCACGAAAGCGCGGCTGAGCGTGCGGCCCCGCATGAAGGCCAGCGGCGCGATCTCGATCTTGCGCTCTTCGATGAGCTTTTCCACCTGCTTGGCGGGCAGAAAGTCGTTCAGCGCGTCATAAAGCGGCTGCATGTAAGGATCGACCTTGTCCTTCATATCGCCGGGCAGATAGCCGAGCTTTTCGCCCGCCTCGACCGCCGGGCGGCTCAGGATGATCTTGTCCACATGCCCGCCGATGAACAGGTTCACGCCGACGGCCACCGCAAGGTAGGTCTTGCCGGTGCCTGCAGGTCCGATCCCGAAGGCCAGCTCGTTCTTGAACAAAGAGGTGACATAGGCCTTTTGCGCATCGGTGCGCGGCTCAACCAGCTTCTTGCGGGTCTTGATCTCGACCCGGCTGGCCCCGTTGAGCCCTTCAAGATCCATCTGGTCGCCCGGCGGATGGCCGGTGCCCTTTTCCGAAGCGCCCATGCGCACCTCGCGATCGATGTCGGCCATCTCGACGGCGCGTCCGGCCTCAAGCCGTTCGTAAAGCGCGGTCAACACCTCGGCCGCTTCGGCCTGCGCCGAAGGCTCACCGTGGATCGACAACTGGTTGCCGCGCCGCAGGATCTGGACGCCCAGCTTCAATTCGATGTCGGCAAGGTGGCGGTCATGTTCGCCACACAGGTCGATCAAAAGGAAATTGTCCGGAAACTCCAACGTGACAGCGGGGGCGTCCTTTTCGTAGGCGGTGGGGGGCAGCGTGCTGGTGGCCAATAAACTCTCCGCTCTCTTTTGCACAATGGTGACGCCAGTTTTCGCGACACGCAAGGCACCTAAGCATGATGCTGTGCATTTTAAACGAAAAAGGGCCGCGGAGTGTTCCGCAGCCCTTGGTAACATATGTTATCTGGCGAGATCTGCGCCCCACCCCTCGGGTCAGGACGCTGAATGCACCCTCCGGTATGGCCGGATCAGGGGCGCACCTCATAGCTTTGCTGGCGCGTGGGCACGGGCCCGTTGGGGGTGTAATCCGTCAACCCCTGGGTGCCGCTCTGATAGGGGCCGTAAACCACGCCGGGCGTGCCCTGACAGACGGGCAGACCGCTGACCGGGTCCAGCCGGTTGCTGGCGCGCCCCTCAACCCCGTCATCGATCACCCAGGCCTGACAGCCGTCAGGCGTGACCGCGATGGCCGCGTTGTCGTTGGCGTTGGTGTCGCTGTCGCGGCCCATGTCATTGGCCACGGCGATATAGCTGTCCGGCCCGTCATAGGGTGACAAACCCGTCTCGATCGTGCCCTCGACGCTACAGGCCGACACAAGGCCCACGGCGGTCATCGCGAATGTAAGTTTGAGAATGTTCATGATTACCACCTGTAGCAGATTACTTCGACGCGACGGTTCTTGGCCATGCCCGCGGCGTTGGCGTTCGAGGCGACGGGGCGGGTTTCACCAAAGCCCATCTCGCGCTCGATCACGGCACCGACGCTCCGGCCCACATCGGCCACGGCGCGGGCGCGATTCTCGGACAGCGTCTGGTTATAGGCGTGCGAGGCGCGGCTGTCGGTGTGGCCGTAAACCGCATAGCCCGAGACGCCGGACTGGCTGAAGACCTGTTGCAGACGCTGGCGCGTGGCAGCGGTCAGCTGGTAGCTGTCGGTGTGGAACATCGTGTCGGTGTTCCCCACGTAGCAGGTGTCCATCTTCACGCAGACCGGGCGCCCGGTCTCGGGGTTCAGCCGGTTCACCTGATACTGCTCAAGCCCGCCGTCGGCCATCCAGTGCATGCAGCCATCCGGATCGATCCAGATGCCCCACTGAATGAGGCCCGATTGCTGGCCTCGCTGCACATCCTGCGCCGCCGCAGAGGTGGTCAGAGCCCCCGCAACAGCCAAAGCCCCAAGGCCAAGCCTGAGAAGGCGTTTGATACTTAACATCCGTTATCCCCCGTATCTGACATAGCTGGCAGCGGTGCAGATCTCCGGCCCAGCCCAATGTGTTTGTCTCAAATCGTCGTGCGCCGCCGTTTTCCGCTGCGCCACTGGGCCGGATCGGCCAGCCCGCGCGACGAAAAAACAGTGTCACATTAACTATCTATCGTTAGCAAACTTTGGCCATAATAAAAGGTATATTTGCCCCGTATTGTGTCCGATCGGGGGACAGAACGGGCCCGTTGGCCGGATTGCTGCGGGGATCAATGACAATGCGACGCGCACCGCGGGACAGGCGCAGCGCCCGGCAACAGGACAGGGTCAGCGCAGCTCGCCGCCCAGCGAGTTCCGCTCGGACTTGACGATCCGTACCGTCCGGATGTCGCCCACGGCCACGTCCGAAGTCTCGGCAAAGACCGCGTGCAGATACTCGGATTTGCCGATCATCTGGCCCGCCTCGCGGCCCTTCTTCTCGAACAGGACCTTCACGTCGCGCCCGATCATGCTGTCCTGCACCGCGCGTTGCTGTTCACCCAGAAGCGCCTGCAACCGGTGCAGACGGTCGGTCATCACCTCCTCGGGAAGCTGCGGCTTTTCCGCGGCGGGCGTGCCGGGGCGGGTGGAATACTTGAACGAATAGGCCTGCCCGTAAGTCACCGTGCGCACCAGATCCATCGTATCCTCGAAATCCTCTTCGGTCTCACCGGGGAAGCCGACGATGAAATCCCCTGACAGGAGCAGATCGGGCCGCGCGGCGCGGATCTTCTCGATCAGGCGGAAGTACTGCTCGCGGGTGTGCTTGCGGTTCATCGCCTTGAGCATCCGGTCCGAGCCGGACTGCACCGGCAGGTGCAGATAGGGCATCAGCTTGTCGCAGGTGCCGTGCGCCTCGATCAGGGCGTCGTCCATGTCGTTGGGGTGGCTGGTGGTGAAGCGGATCCGCTCAAGCCCGTCGACCTTGTCGAGCGCCCAGATCAGCCCTGCAAGCCCGCCGTCGTGCCCGTGATAGGCGTTCACGTTCTGGCCCAGCAGCGTGATCTCGCGCACGCCGGCCTCGACCAGCTCCTGCGCCTCGCGGATGATGCGCTCGGCCGGGCGGCTCACTTCCGCGCCACGGGTATAGGGGACCACGCAGAAGGCGCAGAACTTGTCGCAGCCTTCCTGCACGGTCAAAAACGCCGTCGGCCCGCGTTTGGCCTTGGGGCGGCTGCGCAGGGTGTCGAACTTGTCATCCTTGGGGAAATCGGTGTCGAGCGCCTTGCCGCCCTTTGCGACCGCCTGCTCCATCGCGGGCAGCCGGTGATAGCTTTGCGGGCCGACCACAAGATCGACCATGGGCTGGCGGCGGATGATCTCTTCCCCCTCGGCCTGCGCCACGCATCCGGCGACGCCAATCTTCAGATCCGGCTTCTCGGCCTTGAGACCCTTGAAGCGCCCCAGCTCGGAATAGATCTTCTCGGCCGCCTTCTCGCGGATGTGGCAGGTGTTGAGCAGGATCATGTCCGCATCGTCCGGCGTCTGCGTTTCGACATAGCCCTGCCCGCCCAGCGCCTCGGCCATGCGTTCGCTGTCGTAAACGTTCATCTGGCAGCCGTAGGTCTTGATGAAAAGCTTCTTCTGCGCGGTCATGTCGGGCCTCTTGCGGTGGATCGGTGCCCCATACAGCAGTGCCCCCGCTCTTGCAATGAACAGCGCTTTGCGGGACATTGGCGCCAATCAGGCAGAGCACCCCAATGATCCACCATCCAGACCTTTCCAGCTTCCTCACCGCCGGCGTCCCCGTGCTGACCAAGGGCCCCGTGGCGCTGATCTTTGCCGAGGATGAGGTCGAGCTTGACGCGACGATCCGCCATCACCTTGCGGCGGGCTTCCGACACACGGTCGTCTTCGCGATGCCCGAGTTCGCGATCGCCGAGGATGTGGCCGACCGGATCATCCGCGTCAGCTACAGCCTGCAGACGCCGGACGCGCTCGAGATGGCGATGAACAGCACGATGAAGGCCGCGGGCGACATCTGGTTCTATTACTGTTTCAACGCGGAGTTTCTGTTCTATCCCTTCTCCGAGCATCGCTCGGTCGGGGAGATGATCACTTTCAACGTGGAAGAGCGGCGCGACACGATCCTGACCTATGTGGTCGATCTTTATACCGGCGACCTCTGGCAGCACCCGAACGCGGTCTGTCTCGAGGATGCCCATCTGGACAAGACGGGGTATTACGCGCTGGCCCGCAAGGATCGCTGGAACAACGTGCTGGACCGGCAGCTTGATTTCTTCGGCGGTCTGCGCTGGCGGTTTGAAGAGCATATCCCCGCCCCCCGCCGCCGCATCGACCGGGTGGCCCTGTTCCGCAACAAGCCGGGGCTGGTGTTCCGGTCCGATCACACCTTCAACGATCCCGAATACAACACCTACGCCTGCCCTTGGCACCACAACCTGACCGCCGCGATCTGTTCGTTCCGCACGGCAAAGGCGCTTAAACGCAATCCGGGCAGTACCTTCGATATCGAAACCTTCAAATGGCACAATTCGACGCCGTTCGAGTGGCACAGCCAGCAGTTGCTGGATCTGGGCCTGATCGAGCCGGGGCAGTGGTTCTAGCTGCGGGTGCAGTGACAGGTTGTCAGTGAGGGTTGGATGCGCGGCGGTGGCCGCCTAGCTGCGCCGCAGGCGGATCACCACATCGACCGAGGCCACCTCGGTCCCTTCGGGGGCATCGGGCACGCGGGCAAGTTCAAGCTGTTCGGCGGGCGCGTCGGAGAGACGTTGATCGTCTTCCCAGTAGAAATGCGGGTGATCGGTCATATTGGTGTCGAAGTAGCTTTTCGATCCGTCCACGGTAATCTCGCGCAGCAGACCCGCATCGCAGAACGCGCGCAGGGTGTTGTAGACCGTGGCCAGCGACACCTTCGCATCGGCCCGCGTGGCCGCGTCGAACAGGCTTTCGGCCGTGACATGCCGGTCCTTACCGTCGCCCACCAGCAGGCCGGCCAAGGCCACACGCTGCCGCGTCGGGCGCAATCCGGCCGCCGAAAGCCAGTCCGCCCCGCGCTTTTGCCGCTGTGATGTGATTGTCTCAGTCATAGGCCCGATCTTGCAACTGTTCCCCATCCATATGTGAGAATGCGCCCGGTTTTCAATCTCAAATGCGAATAGATCGCAAAACCGCCCCGCCCTGCCCCACCCGTGCTGCGTGCTTGCCCTTGGTGTTGCGCTGATGATAGCCACACAGGAAACCGATACACACCTGAGGGAACACGCTGATATGAGCGACTATCCGACGAGTTTTGATCGCGACGACCTGCTCAAATGCGCACGGGGCGAATTGTTTGGGCCGGGCAACGCACAACTGCCCGAACCGCCGATGCTGATGATGGACCGGATCACCGACATCTCGGCCGACGGTGGCGCCCACGGCAAAGGGCACGTGGTGGCCGAGTTCGACATCACACCGGACCTGTGGTTCTTCGAATGCCACTTCCCCGGCAATCCAATCATGCCCGGCTGTCTGGGGCTGGACGGGCTGTGGCAGCTGACCGGATTCAATCTGGGCTGGCGCGGCTGGCAAGGGCGCGGCTATGCGCTTGGCGTGGGTGAGGTGAAGCTCACGGGCATGGTGCGCCCGGACCGCAAGATGCTCACCTACAAGATCGATTTCACCAAGGCGATCCAGACCCGCCGCTTGACGATGGGTGTGGCCGACGGGATCGTCGAAGCCGATGGTGAGGTGATCTATCAGGTCAAAGACATGAAGGTCGCCCTCAGCGAAAGCTGAGCCACCCGCCAGAGGAACTAAAAAAGGGGGCCGATGGCCCCCTTTTGCATTTCAGGTCGCGGCGCTTTGCATCCGCGTGGTCTGCCCATCCAGATTGCCCTTCACAGCTGCCTCGGCCAGCACCGCTGCCACGTCCGAACGCGCCGCTTCGCCCTCGGGATCGACCGCATCGCCAAAGACAGAAGCGCCGGATTTCGGGCCATCTGACAGCGCCACGGGGCGCAGGATGGCATAGGTCATCCCCGACTTTTGCAGATGCGCATCGGCGTCGTGCTTGGCTTGCAGGTATTTCGCCATCGCGCCCTCGTCCGGCGGGGTCTGCGCGCCGATCGAACTGAGCATCACGAAGCGCGACGCGCCGGCCTGCTTGGCATGGTCAGTCAGCTTCTGCGCCCCTTCGCGATCCACCTTGTCGGTCATCGCCGCATCCGTGCCGCTGCCCGATCCGGCGGCGAAGATAACCGCATCGACCCTGTCGCAGACGCTTGCGTCAAGGTCGGTCAGATCCCCGTAGCGCAGTTCGGTCCCTTCGGGCAGAACGCTGGTATCCGAGCTGTCGCGCACCAGCGCGATGGGTGTGGCGCCCTGCTGTTGCAGCTCCTGAACGACCAAACGGCCGGTTTTGCCGGTGGCTCCGGCGACAAGTATTTTCTGGGTCACAACGTCCCCTTTTCTGATGTGTATTGGTGGATGCGCTGGCCCGACCGGTGCGCGGTCAAGACAGCCCTTCGTCGTCGTCGTGCTGGTTGCTCCAATGGCCCGCGAAAGGCTCGGCCGCGATCATCAGGACCAGAATGCCGCCCGTCGCGATCCCCGCCAGCCAAAGCTCGCCAATGCCGCAAAGCAGCCCGATGGCCCCGGCGCTCCAGATGCTCGCGGCCGAGCCCGCGCCCTTGATGAAATCCCCGTCGCGATACATCGCCCCGGCGCCCAGAAACCCGATGCCGGTGATCACGCCCTCCATGATCCGCGTCGGGTCCATCCGGTTGCCGTCGGATTGCATCGTTGCGAGGTAATCGGCGGTTCCGATCATCAGCGCACAGGCGACAAGCGAGATGATCACGAAGGGGCGAAAGTCGATGGGCTTGTTGCGAAAGTAGCGTTCCAGCCCGATGGCCAGTGGCAGCAGGGTCGCCGCCACCAGCCGGTAAGCCACGGTCATGAATGTCAGCGTATCCGATGAAAACATGTCATTCATGCCTGTGCTCCTTTGTCTGTCGCGTTGCCCGTCAGCTTGGCAGGAAAATCGCCTTGGCGTTGATGAATTCCTTCATGCCGAAGCCGCCGTGTTCGCGCCCATAGCCGGAATTCTTCACGCCGCCGAAGGGCATGTTCGGATCGGCCGCGCCGAAAGAGTTGATACGCACCATGCCGGTGTCGAACTCCTCTTTCGCCAGTTGGATCGCGTGATCCTCGTCGGTGCAGAAGATCCCGCCCCCCAGACCGTAGCGGCTGTCGTTGGCGATGCGCATCGCGTCGCGGTCGTCCTTGGCGCGGATGACCGAGGCGACGGGGCCGAAAATCTCGTCGTCGTAGGCGGGCATCCCGGGGGTCACGTCGCCCAGCACCGTCGCAGGGTAATAAGCCCCCTCCCGGTCCGGGACCTCGCCGCCGGCCAGCACCGTGGCACCGGCGTCGACACTTTCATTCACCTGATCGCGGACCTTCTCGAACTGGTCCTGACTGGACAGCGGGCCAAGGTCGGTGCTGTCGTCCATGGGGTCGCCCATCTTGATGGCTTCCATCTGTTCGACAAACGCCGTCACGAAGGCATCGTAATTCTTTTCTGTCACGATGAAGCGCTTGGCGGACACGCAGGTCTCGCCGTTGTTGAACAAGCGACCCATGACCGAAAACTTGACCGCCGTTTCGATGTCCGCGTCCTCAAGCACGAGGTAGGCATCGTTCGAGCCGAGCTCCAGAACCGACTTTTTCAGGTGTTCCGCGGCCTTCGCGCCGATGTGGCTGCCGGCCTTGTCGCTGCCGGTCATCGTCACGCCGCGCACAAGATCGTGTTCGATCAGCGTGTCGCTGGTGTCATGGTCGATCAGCACCACCTTAAACAGGTCCTTGGGCAGACCGGCGTTGAGACACAGCTCTTCGAACCGCAACGCGCTGCCGGTGCAGATCGAGGCGTGTTTGAGCACGCAGGCGTTGCCCGCCATAAGGTTCGCCGCCAGCACGCGGGTGGGCTGGTAGATCGGGAAGTTCCACGGCTGGACCGAATAGATCACGCCAATCGGCTGATAGGTGACGATGCCGCGTTTGCCGTCACCGTGGGTGCGCTCTTCGTCGGCCAGGGCATCTGGGCCCTGCTCTGCGGTATAGTCGAAGATCGCGGCGCAAAGCTCGATCTCGGTCTTGCCGTCCTTGTAGAGCTTGCCCGTCTCGCGTGTCATCAACTCCGAGAGCTCATCGACGTTGTCGCGCAGGGCCTGCGCGATGTTCTTCAGATGCTTGGCGCGGTCCTCAAAGCTGGTTTTACGCCACTCGAGAAATGCCTCATGACAGGCCTCAACGGCCTTGCCTGCGTCCTCAACGCTCATCGTGTCGTAGCTTTTCAGCTCCTCGCCCGTCGCGGGGTTAATCGTCTGAATCTTACCCATGTCACTCATCCTTTCATTCACTGCAAACCCAACGGACGCCCGTGGGGAATGTTCCGGCGCGCGACGGTCACCATCCTGTGTCCGTCCCGACGCGCTGCGGCGCGGCTCACTGGCACAAGCGATAGCCGCCGTTGCGTTCCTTGATATCCAGATGCAGATGGTCCGCATGGGCTGCATCGGTGCCCGGCCCCAGCACGGTCGTGAAACTCAGACAGGCCGCGCCGCGCACCGCCCTCTGAAAAGCCTCTTCGATGGTGCCCGCATCGGCGCGGGGTTCGATATTCAGGCGCGAGCCGTCCTCGAAGGTGAAACCCATGACGTCGACCGCATTGCCGAAGGCATGTTCGCTCAGCTTGCCATCGGGCAGGTTGTTGCGGCGGCGGCAGATGTAGGTCGAGCCGTGCTGCACCTCGACCACGGGGCCGCGATCTTCGATCAGCGCAGCGGCGGGCTGGACGCTGCCCTGCATCCATTCCGCCAGCCGCGCCACGGTGGCGCAGCGCATCATGGCATCGGGCTGCAGAGCGACGCCGGGGATGATCTCGGACACCATGACGGGGCGCGTCACGCCGCAGTCGGCGTCGTTTTCCTCGGTCAGGGTGGTCGAGACCTCATAGACCGTGCCGAAGCCATCAAGCTGCGCCAGACAGGCGGCGAACTCCTCTTCGGTCTCGGTCAGGCTGTCGCGCACTGAGGTTGCAGGCGCGGTCACCTCAAGCGCGCCGCTCTCATCGGCTTCCACCTCGATCTCGGCGATCACTTCCTCCGCGCGTTCCTCCGGATCGGGGCGGGACTGGGGCGCGGGCGACACCTCGACCGCCGTCTGTGCGACGACGGACAGCGGCAGGGTCGCGATCAGGGCGGCGGCCAGCTTCATGTCCGGCCTCACTCCACGAACCGGACGGTAGTGCCCGCGCTGACCATATGCGCCAACTCAAGCGCGTCCCAGTTGGTCATTCGCACGCAACCGTGGCTTTGCGCTGTGAACAGGCTGGCCGGCTCGGGCGTGCCGTGGATGCCGTAGGTGGGTTTCGACAGATCGATCCAGACCAGCCCCACGGGGCCGTTCGGACCGGGCGGGATCGTCAGGAATTCGTCGTTGTCACCCTGCTGGAAGTTCAGATCGGGGTTGTAGGAATAGGTCGGCTCGATGGCGATGGCCTCAACCTCGACGTTGCCGCTGGGCGACGGGGTCTGCTCCGAGCCGATGGCCACCGGATAGTTGGCGATGATCCCACCCGAGGCATCCCGCGCGATCAGGCGCTGGCTGCTTTTGTCGATCTCAATGTCTGCAACCTCGCCCGTGGCGTCCTCGGTCGGTTGCACCACCGTGATCGTGTTGCCCGGTGCGAAATTGCTGCCGGGGTTCAGGGCCTCGAGAAACTCCTGATCCATGTGGAAATCCTCGGCCAGCTTTTCGCTGACGCTGGTGTAATGCAGCCAGTCCATCTTGGCCATTTCCGCATAATCGTCGGGAAGCGGCCCGCCGATCCGCGCGTGATCCTCTTCGGTGACCGTATAGGTCGAGGTGATCGGCGCCGCCGCGTTGCCGCCCAGCGCGTCCCAGACCGCCTGATCCATCACCCCGTCCGCCGTCAGCCCTTCGCGCACCTCAAAGGCGTGAATGGCGCTGGAGGACATGCCGCCCTTCCAGCCGTCCACGATCCCCGGAGAGATGTTGGCCCGGTCCAAAAGCACCTGCACCTTTGCTGTCAGCGCCGACTGCCCCTCGGGCAAGGGACCACCGTCATACGTCGCGGCCTCGATGGCGTTCGCATCAATCGACGGGTCCGCGCCGTCGGATTGTGCGGCGGCCAAACTGCCCATAACGGCCAAGGGAAGGGTCGCCGCGGCGAGGATGAGGGGGGAATGACTGCGCATGGGAAGGTGTCCTGTTCTTGTTGTTCTGATTTGCACCCCAACGCCGGGGCGGGTCAGTTGTTCCTTGGTTCCCGCCTGTAAAGGCTGCGGTCGCTCCCCTTGCTCACACCGGCCCTGTCGCCTACACAAGATCGAAACCGCAAAGGGAGCAGTTATGCGTCGTGTCGTTATCACCGGGTTGGGCATCGTTTCACCCATCGGGAACTCCGCAGCCGAAGTGGATCAGGCGTTGCGGGCCGGAACCTCCGGCATTGAAGCCTCACCGGACATGGCCGAACACGGGTTCCGCTCGCAGGTTGCGGGCACGCTCAAGATCGACGTGGCCGACCACGTGGACAAGCGCACGCTGCGGTTCATGGGCCCCGGTGCCGCCTATGCGCATATCGCCATGGGTCAGGCGATTGAGGATGCGGGCCTGACCGAAGAGCAGATCGTTAACCCTATGACCGGGGTCATCGCAGGCTCCGGCGGTCCGTCGACCAGTGCGATGTTCGCCGCCCACCAGACGGTGCTGAAGACCGGATCGACCAAGCGGATCGGGCCGTTTGCAGTGCCGAAAACGATGTCTTCGACGGTGAGCGCGAACCTCGCCACCGCCTACAAGATCAAGGGCATGAACTTCTCGATCACCTCGGCCTGCTCCACCTCATTGCACTGCATCGGCATGGCCGCACAGCAGATCGCGCTCGGCCATCAGGACATCATGTTCGGCGGCGGCGGGGAAGAACTCGACTGGACCCTGTCGTGCCTGTTCGATGCCATGGGTGCGATGAGCAGCAAGTATAACGACACCCCCACCAAAGCCTCGCGCGCGTTCGATGCGGGCCGCGACGGGTTCGTAATCGCGGGCGGCGGCGCGATGGTGGTCCTCGAAAGCCTCGAGTCCGCCCAGGCCCGGGGCGCGAAAATCTACGCCGAAGTGACCGGGTTCGCCGCCACCTCTGACGGGGCCGACATGGTCGCCCCCTCGGGCGAGGGCGGTGAGCGGGCCATGCGCGGCGCACTAAAAACCTTGCCCGAAGGCCGCAGCGTCAGCTACATCAACGCCCACGGCACCAGCACGCCGGTGGGCGATGTGGGCGAGGTTGAGGCCGTCCGCCGGGTCTTCGGTGAGGGGTCCACACCCCCGATCTCCTCGACCAAATCCATGACCGGCCACTCCCAGGGCGCCACCGGCGCGCAGGAAGCGGTCTATTGCCTGTTGGCGCTGCAGGGCGACTACATCATCCCCTCGATCAACGTCGAAACCCTCGACCCCGCGCTCAAGCCCGAAGAAATCGCCACCGAATTCAAGGCCGACGCCAGGCTCGATACGGTGATGACCAACTCCTTCGGCTTCGGCGGCACCAACGGCTCGATGCTGCTGTCCAAATTCCGGGAGTGACCGCCATGACGATTCAGATGAACGGAAAACGCGGCCTGATCATGGGCGTGGCCAACGACCGCTCAATCGCCTGGGGCATTGCCCGCTCTATGGCGGCGGCGGGGGCCGAGCTTGCCTTCTCCTATCAGGGGGAAGGTTTGCTCAAGCGGGTCGGCCCGCTGGCCGAAAGCGTGGGCTCCGACACGCTGGTTGAGGCGGACGTGACCGACGATGCCTCGCTTGATGCCTGTTTCCAGACGCTCAAGGACAAATGGGGCAGCATCGACTTTCTGGTCCACGCCATCGCCTATTCGGACAAGAACGAGCTGACGGGCCGCGTCTCGGACACCACGCGCGCCAATTTCACCAACTCGATGGCGATCAGCTGCTACAGCTTCATCGACGTGTCCCGACGTGCGGCCGAGCTGATGCCCGAGGGCGGCACGCTGCTCACGTTGACTTATGACGGCAGCCAGCGGATCACGCCGAACTACAACGTCATGGGCGTGGCCAAAGCCGCGCTGGAAAGCGCGACCCGCTATCTGGCCGCTGACCTCGGCCCGCAGCAGATCCGGGTCAACGCGATCAGCCCCGGTCCGATGAAGACGCTCGCGGGGGCCGCCATCGCCGGCGCGCGCCGCACCTTCAAATACGCCGAGGCCAACAGCCCCTTGCGCCACAACGCGACGCTGGATGCGGTGGGCGGCACGGCGGTCTATCTCGCCTCCGACGCAGGCGCTTGCACCACGGGTGAGATCATCCACGTCGACAGCGGCTTGCACATCATGATGATGCCGGCGCTGGAAAACCTCGGCTAAGGCACCCCCGACAGCCAACGAAAAAGGGCGCCCCGCTTTCGGGGCGCCCTTTTGCATGTCAAACCATCGTGGCTCAGGCGGCCTTGATGTCGACCAGCTCGATCGCGAAGGTCAAATCCTTGCCGGCCAGCACGTGGTTCGCGTCAAGGATCACTTCCTCGTCGCTCATCTCGGCCACGGTCACCGGGATCACCTGTTGGCCATCGGGCGATTGCATCTGCAGCGTCAGACCGACTTCAAGGGGGATATCGGCGGGGATCTGCTCACGCGGGACCGCCTGACGGTTGGCCGGATTGGCTTCGCCGTAAGCTTCTGCACTGGGCACTTCCACGGTCTTCTTGTCACCGACTTCCATGCCCGGCAGCGCCTTGTCCAACCCCGGGATGATCTGGCCGGACCCAACCACGAATTCCAGCGGGTCGCGCCCGGCGCTGGAATCGAAGGTGCTGCCGTCGTTCAGCGTGCCGGTATAGTGGATCGCGACGGTGTCGCCTGTCTTCACTTCAGTCATATTCTCTATCCTTATCATCTCATCAGAATCGCCGCGTGCCTAACAACCGCTTTATGCAATTGCAAACCGGCACCGGTCTGGCACCTGCGCCGCGCTCTTCTTTGCTTGTCAAATATCCCCGCCGGACGCTCCGGACCGCGCCGCGCATCCTGACACCGCAGGGGCGTGCGTCCCGTCACACCCCGCACTTATTTCCGTCTTTCAAACCGCATCCGTGCGTGCAAAGCTGCCCGCGAACAGAAAGGGCTGCCATGACCATCACCACCTGCATCTTTGACGCCTACGGAACCTTGCTGGACGTGGACGCCGCGGCCCGACAGGTCGCGAAAGAGCCGGGTCAGTCGCAGCTTGCGGCGGTCTGGGGGACGCTCTCGGCGGACTGGCGCGCCAAGCAGCTTGAATACTCCTGGCTGCGGGCCATCGGCGGGCGGCACATCCCGTTTTGGCAGGTCACGCAGGACGCGCTCGACTGGGCGATGGAGAACAATGGACTGTTCGACAACGCCCTGCGCGCCAAATTGCTCTCGGTATACAAGGAACTGCCCGCCTACGAGGAAGTGCCCGCCATGCTCAAGGCGCTGAAAGACAAGGGCATGAACGTCGCGATCCTGTCCAACGGCTCGCCCGACATGCTCGTGGCCGCGGTGCGCTCGGCGGGGATTGGCGAATACCTCGACGATGTGCTCAGCGTGGAAGAGGTCGGCATCTACAAGCCACACACCCACGTCTATGACATGGTCTGGGACCGGTTCGACGTGCCGCAGACCGAAGTGCTCTTCGCCTCGTCCAACGGCTGGGACGCGGCCGGCGCGGCGGGCTACGGGTTCGCCACGGTCTGGGTCAACCGCGATGGCAGGCCGCAAGACAGGCTCTGGGCCGCGCCCCACCGCACGGTCAAGGACCTCACCGCGATCCCAGATCTCGTCTGATGCCCAAGGTTACGGCGGCGGACGGCACGCGGCTGCACTATGCCGATGAAGGCACGGGGCTGCCGCTTCTGGCCCTGAGCGGGCTGACCCGCAACCTGCACGATTTCGACCACGTGGCCCCGCATCTGCTGGCGCTCGGGGTGCGACTGATCCGGATGGATTACCGCGGGCGGGGGCAATCGGACCATGCCGACCCCGCCACCTACACCGTCAAACACGAAGCGCAGGACGCGCTGATGCTGCTGGACCATCTGCAGATCGACAAGGCCGCGGTTCTGGGCACCTCTCGCGGTGGGATGATCGCGATGATGCTTGCCGCTACGGCCAAACACCGCCTTCTGGGCGTGGCGCTCAACGACATCGGGCCGGAGCTGTCGACCGCGGGGCTCAGCGTCATCAAGGACTACCTTGGCCGCAATCCGCCCCACGCGACCCATGAAGAGGCCGCCCGCTTCCGCGCGCAGGCGTGGTCACATTTCAAGGGCGTGCCCCACGACCGCTGGCTGGCCGAAGTACGCCACCACTACGACGAGACGCCCGAAGGGCTGGTGATCCGCTACGATGCGAAGCTGCGCGATGCGGTCTTCGGGTCCAATGTAGACCCGGCCCCCGATCTCTGGCCGCTGTTTGACGCGCTCGACGGTCTGCCGCTGGCGCTTCTGCGGGGCGATGCCTCGGACCTGTTGTCGCCCGTCACCTTTGACGAAATGCGCAACCGCCGCCCTGATGCCCACGCCGCCGAAGTGCTGGGCCGGGGCCACGTGCCGTTCCTTGATGAGCCCGAGGCGCTGGCGGTGCTGAAAGACTGGATCGCCGACCTATGAGCGAGCCCACGGCGGACAGCTGCGACATCGGGATGATCCGCGCCGCGGCCGCACGGCTGGACGGCCACGTGCGCCCGACGCCGTTGCTGACCTCGCCCTTTCTGGACGAGATCGCGGGACGCCGGGTCTTCGTCAAACCCGAATGCCTGCAACACACCGGCAGCTTCAAGTTTCGCGGCGGTTGGTCTGCGATCTCGGCGCTTGACCCTGCCACCCGCGCGCGCGGCGTGATCGCCTTTTCCTCGGGCAACCATGCGCAGGGCGTGGCCCTTGCGGCCCAGCGGCACGGGGTGCCCTGCGTCATCATCATGCCCGCCGACGCGCCGCAGTTGAAGATCGCCAACACCCGCGCGCTGGGGGCCGAAGTGATCCTTTACGACCGCGCCACTGACGACCGCGACGCCCTCGGGGCCGCCGTAGCCGAGCAGCGCGGCCTGACGCTCATCAAGCCCTTCGACGACCCGCAAGTGATCGCCGGACAGGGCACCACCGGGCTGGAAATCGCCTGCGATGCCAATGCCTTGGGGCTTCGCAATGCCGACATCCTCGTGTGCTGCGGCGGGGGCGGCCTGTCGTCGGGCATCGCCCTGGCCTGCGCGGCCGAGGCCCCCACCCTGCGCGTGCGCACGGTCGAACCCGAAGGGTTCGACGATGTGAAACGCTCGCTCGCGGCGGGCGAGATTCGCAGCAACCCCCCGGGCGCTGCAAGCATTTGCGACGCGATCGTCACGCCCCGGCCCGGCGATCTGACCTTTCCGATCCTCAAACGCCTTTGCGGGCCCGGCCTGTCGGTCACCGAGGCCGAGGTGCTGCGCGCCATGGCGCAGGCCTTCTTGCGGCTCAAGCTGGTGGTCGAACCCGGCGGCGCGGTGGCACTGGCTGCGGCCCTCTCGCGGCCGGGCGAAATCACCGGCGATGCGGTCATCGTCACCCTGTCGGGCGGCAACGTCGACCCGGCCGTTTTCGCCCGCGCCCTTTCCACATTGCCCTGACAGCTCTATCTTTGCTTTTCAAATATCCCCGCCGGAGGCTCCCGCCCCCGCAACGAAAGGTGCCGTTCCATGTCCCGCTTCACGATTGCCAGTTTCAACGTCAAAAACCTCATCGGGGCAGACAAGGAATACTACAAGTTCCAGGAATACACGCCCGAGGAATACGCCTGGAAACGGGACTGGATGGCCGACCAGCTTCTGACGATGAACAGTGACATTATCGGCTTTCAGGAAATCTTCGAGGAAGAGGCCCTGCGCGACGTGATCGAAGAGACCGACCGCCGCGCCATCGCCTCCAACCGTGCCTCGATCCCCGACCAGTCCAAGGGCTACCACCGTCGCGCGATTTTCCGGCGGCTGGCGGTGACGCCCTATCTGGCCGACAACCCCGATGCGGCGCTGGCCTTCGCGCCCAACGTCGCGGACGGAGAGCCGGGGCACCGCCGCCCCGGCAACGCGATCCTGTCACGGTTCGGCTTCGCGGAACCGGTGCAAGTGCTGCAAGACCTGCCCGAGCCGCTGATCGTGCCCTTCTCGGCCCTGCGCGGCATGGACGGCAACTCGGACGCGGGGCATTTCCGTCTGCGCCGCCTCTCGCGCCCGATCCTCAAGGCGCGCATCCCGGTGCCCGACGGCGCGGGCGGCACCCGGATTCTGACCGTGTTCAACTGTCACCTGAAGTCGAAACTGGGCGAGTTGCCGCAGAAACCGGGCGATCCCTATCCGCCGGCGGCGGACCTTACGCGGTATGATCCCGTCGCCCGCGCCATGGGCTCGCTGCGCGCCGCCCTGCGCCGCATGGCCGAAGCCTGGGTGCTGCGCACCGAGATCATCGAAGAACTCAACGACGGCAATCCGGTCATGGTGCTGGGCGATTTCAACGACGGTGAACACGCGGTCAGCTCCGAGATCATCTCGGGCGAGGTGCCGTTCAAAAACTACGGCTGGATGCTGCGCCACGATGCGCAAACGCCGAACGACCGCTACACCGACGAAGAGAACGAACAGATCACCCGCGACATCGAACGGGTGCGGCTGCATTCCGCCGAGAAACTTTTCGTGCGCAAATCCGCCCGCGACATGGTCTATACCTCGGCCTTCGGCGGCGTGTTCGAAAGCATCGACCAGATCTACATGTCGCGCCACTTCCACCCCGACAACGCCCGCAAGCTTGGGCAGATGGAGTATTTTTCAGTGCTGAACGACCATTTGACCGACGGCTCACACCCCGAGGCCCCCTACAACAAGCTGGCATCCGATCACGGCCAGATCATCGCGCATATGGTGATGGGGGACGGGGCAGATGCATAAGATCACCGCCAAGGACGCCGAGCTGTTCGCCACCGAAAGCGGCCAAGGGCCAACGGTGGTCTTTGCCCATTGTCTGGGGCTGGATCACCACGTCTGGGACGCGGTCGCGGAGCGCCTGCCCGATCATCGCTGCATCCGCTATGATATGCGCGGACACGGGCGTTCCGACGCGCCCGAGGGCCCTTATGCGATGGGCACGCTGGTGGCCGATGCCGAAGCGGTCTGCGACGCGCTTGAGCTTGAGGACGTGGTCTTCGTGGGCGTGTCACTGGGCGGCATGATCGCGCAAGGGCTGGCCGTAAAACGGCTGGATCTGGTGCGCGGGCTGGTGTTGTCGGGCACGGCGGCGAAGTTCGGCCAGCCCGAGCCGTGGCACGCCCGCGCCGCCGCCGCGCGAAGCGGCGGGATGGCGGCGTTGGCGCCGGACATCATCTCGCGCTGGCAGCCGGTGCCGGACATGCCCCCGGTGCAAAAACGTCTGACCTCGACCGACGCCGAAGGCTACGCCGCCACTTGCGAAGCCATCGCCGGAACCGATTTCTACACCCCCACGTCCGGATTGCGCCTGCCGACGATGGGCCTGTGCGGGGACGCGGACCGCTCCACCCCGCCGGACCTTGTGCGTGAAACCGTCGAGCTGATCCCCGGCAGCAGCTTCCACCTGATCCGGGGGGCGGGGCACTTGGCGCCACTGACCCACGCCGAGGAGGTGGCGGATCACATCCGCACCTTCCTCACCTCTATCGGTCATATCTGAAGCATGGGCAGGCTGGGCGCGCGCCCCGTGGGCGCGCCCGCTAACCCCCGTCCCGGGGCGCGTCGTCCGCATCCATCTGCCGGACCGGCAGAGGCTCTTTGAAGGTCAGGGTGCGGTACGGGAACGGAATCTCGAGACCTGCGTCATCCAGCGCCCGTTTGACCGCCGCGACCACCTGATCGCGTGAGGTGCGGATGTCCACCGGCTTCGACCCCGTCCACCACGTCACTTCGAAATCAATCGAGGACGCACCGAAGGCTTGCGCGAAAATCTGCACCGGCTTGTCGGTCTGCTCGACGGTGTCGCAGCTTTTCACCGCGCGCGTGATCACGTCGCGCGCCTCGTCCACGTCCACGTCGTAAGCCACGCCGCACATCACCGTCACCCGGCGTTTCGGCTGGTCCGTGCGCACCCAGACCGGGTTCTTAAACAGGATCGAATTGGGCACGATCACCAACTGCCCGTCGGTCTGTTTGATGTGGGTCTCGCGAATGGCGATATGCTCCACCACGCCTTCGACATCCTCGCATTCGATGAAATCGCCGATCCGCATCTCGGGGCGAAACAGAATGATGATCCCGGCCAGAAAGTTCTCGAACACGTCCTTGAAAGCGAACCCGATGGCGACCGAGCCAAGCCCCAGCCCCGCCAGAATGCTGGCCGGCGTAAGGCCGGGAAAGACGATCACCGCGGCGACCATGATCCCCATCGTCCAGATGAAGATCGACAGCAGCAGATGGAACAGCTCTTTCAGGCTGGCGCGCAGCTTGGTGCGGCGCAGGACCCGATCCAGGATCGACGTCGCAATCGCCCGCACCCCCCAGGTCAGGAACAGAACAAGGATGGCCACCACGATCATCGGCGCAACCTCGATCGCGCCCCTTGCGATGTCGCGCAACTGGTTCATCAGAATGGTGATCGGTTCCATGGGTGTCCCTTCGGCAGTATACCCCCCAACGCCCGCGCCGCACCGATCGTTCCGCGCGCCCTTTCCAAAGCCCGCCCCCTGGGTCACAGTGGCCAGCAATGAAACGACTTCTGTCCTATCCCCGCCGCATCGCCGCCAAGCTTGTCGGGCTGGCCATCGCCCTGTTCGCGCGTTTCATCACCGCCGTGCGCGCCGATTGGCAGGGGATCGAGCCGGTCAACATTCAGCGGGTCTATTACGCCAACCACGTGAGCAACGCGGACATGCCGATGATCTGGTCCTGCCTGCCGCCCAACATCCGCCGCGATGTGCGACCCGTGGCAGCGGCGGACTACTGGCTCAAGACCAGATTGCGCGCGTTCGTCGGCCCCGAGGTCTTCAATTGCGTGCTGGTGGACCGCCGCCCCGAGGCCCGCGCCGCCGACCACGATCCGATGCAGAACATCCTCGACGCGCTGGACGAGGGGTCGTCGCTGATCATCTTTCCCGAAGGCAACCGCAACATGACCGACGACCCCCTGTTGCCGTTCAAGGCGGGCCTGTACAACATCGGCAAGGCGCGGCCCGACGTCGATCTTGTGCCCACATGGATCGCCAACGTGACCGAGATCATGCCCAAGGGTGAGGTGATCCCCCTGCCGCTGATCTGTACCGTGACCTTCGGCGCGCCCGTGAAGGTGGAGGCCGGGGAAGACAAGGATGCCTTCCTTGCCCGGGCCGCGCAGGCGCTGGTCGCACTCGCTCCGACGGATGCCCGCCTGTGACCGATACCGATACCGACATTCTGTGGCTTTTTATCGGGGTCTGCGGCCTGCTGATTGTGCTGTCGCTCTTTGGCGAGTTTCTGCGCGCCAAAGGGGGTGAGGACAACCCCGTGGTCGAGACCTTCAACACCCGCGTGAGCAGCTGGTGGGCCATCGTGGTGCTGTTCACGCTGGCGCTGATCGCGGGCAAGATCGGACTTCTGGTGCTGTTCGCCTTCGCGTCCTTCGCGGCACTGCGCGAGTTTCTGACCATGACCAACAAACGCCGCGCCGACCATCTGTCGCTGGCGCTGGGGTTCTTCGTGGTCCTGCCGTTGCAATATGTCTTCATCGGTTTCGACTGGCAGGCGCTGTTTACCGTGTTCATCCCGGTCTATGCCTTCTTGATGTTGCCCATCGTCTCGGCCCTGCGCGGCAACGCCGAGAAATTCCTGATCCGTGTGGCAGAAACCCAATGGGGGTTGATGATCGCGGTGTTCTGCATGTCCCATGTGCCCGCGCTGATGATGATCGACTTTCCCGGCTACCCCGAAGAGCGCGGCGTGCTGTTGATCGCTTTCCTGATCATGGTCGTGCAGTTCGGCGACCTGCTCGATTTCTTCTTCGGCCGCCGCATCGGCCGCACCCGCATCCTTCCCGCGCTGTCGGCCAAGACGTGGGAGGGGATGATCTGCGGCGTCGTCTCGGCTGCGGTGATCGGTGGGCTGCTGGCCTGGCTCACGCCGTTCAGCGTTGTGGAAGCCATGGTCATGGCGGCGCTGGCTTCGGTCGTGGGGATGTTCGGCAATCTGGTCTTCGCGGCGATCAAGAACGACCGGGGCGTGAAGGACTGGTCGCACCTGATCCCCGGTCAGGGCGGCTTTGTGGACCATCTCGACTCGGTCATTTTCTCCGCGCCGGTCTTCTACCACCTCTGCGTGCTCTACTGGACCTGAGGGCCGGCGGGCTCAGGGCAGGATCAGAAACGCGCGGAAATCGTTCACGTTGGTCAGCGTCGGCCCGGTGATCACCTGCCCGCCTGCGGCGGCGAAGAACCCGTGGGCGTTGTTGGCGTCGAGCTCGGCCTGCGCGCTCACACCCTGCGCCCGCGCCCGCGTCAGCGTAGCGGGATCGGCCAAGGCACCGGCCACCTCGGCGCCGCCGTCCACGCCGTCCGTATCGCAGGCCAGCACATGCACCCCGGGCTGTCCATTTAGCGCGAGCGCCGCCGCCAGCACGAATTCCGCGTTCGGCCCGCCGATGCCTTTGCCGCGCCGGGTCACGGTGCATTCGCCCCCCGACAAGAGCAACACCGGGCGGTCGGGGCCGTCGCGCGCGATCTCGAGCGCCAGCGCGGCCTGCGTGCGGGCAAGCTCTCGCGCCTCCCCCTCCAGCGCGTTGCCCAGCATCCGCACCTCGACGCCCGCGGCCCGCGCCTGCGCCGCAGCAGCCTCAAGCGACTGGACGGGGGCGGCGCAGATGCGGGTTTCGCCGCTGGCGGTCGCGGTGGCGTCCTGTGGGGCCCCTCCTGCGGCGAGGAACCGTGCCACCGCGGGCGGGGCCTCAATGCCCCAGTCGGACAAAATCGCGAGCGCACGGGCCGCATCGCTGGGGTGTGGTACGGTCGGACCGCTTGCGATGTCGCGGGGGTCGTCGCCGGGCACGTCCGAGATGATCAGCGTGATCAGCCGGCCCGGATGCACCGCCGCTGCAAGCCGCCCGCCCTTGACGGCTGAAACCTCTTTTCGGACAGCGTTGATCTGGCCGATGGGCATGCCGCTGGCCAACATCGCCTCGCCCAGCGCCTGCTTGTCCGACAGGGTCAGCCCGTCGGCGGGCGCGCAGAGCAGGGCCGATCCGCCGCCGGAGACCAGCATCACGCAGGTGTCCTCTGGCCCCAAGTCCTGCGCAAGAGAAAGCAACCGACGGGTGGCGTCGACGCCCGCTTGGTCGGGCACCGGATGCGCCGCTTCGACGATCTCGACCCCGTGGCACGGGCGGCCATAGCCGTAGCGGGTGATCACCAGACCCTCGCACGGGCCCCAGACGGATTCGACCGCTTCCGCCATGCGCGCCGAGGCCTTGCCCGCGCCCAGCACCACCACCCGCCCCGCAGGTCTGGGGGGCAAGGCCGGGGGCACACATTGCATCGGATCGGCGCGGGCAAGGGCCACATCGAACAGGTCGCGCAGGAAGGCACCGGGATCGGAGATCGCCCCCTGCTGCGCCCCCCACGGCATGCTAGGCCTTCGCAGAGGCGATGGGTTCGCCGTCGGGCGTGATGGGGCCCGCTGCGCAAAACAGCCCGTATAGCGTGTTGAGCACGGCCCCCACCTCATCCCCTTTGATGCTGTAATAAATCGTCTGCCCGGCGCGGCGCCCTTCGACCAGACCGGCCTCTTTCAAGCGCTTGAGCTGTTGCGACATGGTCGGCTGCGGCAGATCACACATCCGCGCCAGCTCCCCGACCGAGCGTTCGCCATTGGTCAAGCGGCACAGAATCTGCAACCGTGACTCGGACGACAGCATCTCCATAAGCGCCGCCGCGTCCTTGATGTTGTCTTTGATAAAATCGTCCGAGACTTTCATATGCGACCCATTGAATATATCCGAAACAGAATATATAGAGATCGCAAGAGAGTTCAAGCCCGGCCCCAGATGCCGGAACCGGAGGCAAGATATGGAAACCGAATTCACCCCCTGGCTGTCGCTTGGCGGCGGCATGTTGATCGGGGCATCCGCTGTGATGTTGATGGCAACCAACGGCCGTATCGCGGGCATCAGCGGGCTGACGTCGCGCATTTTCGCCCGTGCATCCGACAGCGAAGCGCGCGGCGTCTCGGCGTTGTTCGTGCTGGGTCTGCTCTTGGCCGCGCCGCTTTGGCGGCTGGCCTCGGGCGCGTGGCCGGTGCAGACCGTGCCCGACAGTCCGATCCTGATGGCTGTGGCCGGTGCGCTGGTGGGCTTCGGCGCGACCTATGGCAACGGCTGCACCTCCGGGCACGGGGTCTGCGGCATCAGCCGCGGTTCGGCCCGTTCAATCGTGGCGACAGTGACCTTCATGACCACCGCCATCGCCACCGTTTTCATCACCCGCCACCTGATCGGAGCCTGACATGAAACAGCTTTTCGCCCTCCTCTCCGGTCTGGTTTTCGGCCTCGGCCTGATCCTGTCCGGCATGGCCGATCCGGCCAAGGTCCAGAACTTCCTTGACCTCTTCGGCACCTGGGACCCCAGCCTTGCCTTCGTCATGGGCGGTGCGGTTTTGGTGGCCTTCGTCGGTTTTACGCTGCTCACCCGCAACTTGTCCCGGCCCCTGTTCGACAGCGAATTCCGGTTCCCGACAAAGGCCGATATGGATGCGAAACTCATCTCCGGCGCGGCCGTCTTCGGGGTCGGCTGGGGGTTGGGCGGCTTCTGCCCCGGGCCTGCGCTGACGGCCCTGCCGCTGGCCGCCACAGGCACGCTGATTTTCGTCCCCTTCATGCTGCTTGGTATGTGGCTTGCCCGCCATACGCCCGCCCTGACCTTCACAGCTGAGAAAGGAACTGCACAATGACCGACCCTCTCAACACGCCCGTGGTCCGCCATTCGCCCTCAACCGGGGCCAACAGCCCGGACGTCTGGGGCATCTATGAGCCGGACACAGGCTCCATCCAGTATATCTGCGCGGACCCGGCCACCAAGAAGGCCGCCTTGATCGACGTGGTGTGGAACTTCGATCCCAAGAACTACCGCTTTTCGTCCGAGAGCATGGATCAGGTCCTCGACATCGTGCGCGACAACGGGCTTGAGGTGCAGTGGGTCCTCGACACGCACCCCCACGCCGACCACGTCATGGCTTCGGCCCACCTGAAAGAGCGCACGGGCGCCCCCAACGCTATCGGCGCGCTCGTAAGGGACATCGCGAAGATCTGGGCCGACCTCTACAACCTGCCCGACGCCTTCGCGCCCGAGCGCGATTTCGACCACCTGTTCAAGGAAGGCGAGAGCTTCAAGATCGGCGAACTCGACGCCCGCATCCTGCTGTCACCCGGGCACACGCTGGGGTCGATCACCTATGTCTGCGGCGACGCGGCCTTTGTACATGACACGCTGATGCAGCCCGACGCCGGCACGTCGCGCTCGGACTTTCCGGGCGGCGACACGGAAGAGCTTTGGGACAGCATTCAAGAGATCCTGTCCCTGCCCGGCGACACGCGGCTTTATATCGGCCACGATTACGGCACCAAGGACCGCAAGGAACCCGCGTGGGAGGCGACCGTCGCCGAGCACAAGGCGCACAACATCCACGTCAAGGACGGCACGAAGCGCGAGGATTTCATCGAGCGTCGTCAGACCCGCGATGCAACCCTGTCGCTGCCCAACCGCATTCTGGCGGCTTTGCAGATCAACCTGCGGGGCGGACGCCTGCCCGAGGCCGAGGATGACGGGAACCACTACCTCAAGCTGCCCGTGAACCGCTTCGACTGATCCCGCCGGGCGGCCTTCGGGCCGCCAGCCCCCTTTTTCTTCCAGCATCTGGACCCCGATGATGACCCGTTCTTCGCTGTCACGCTACTTGCCGATTCTCGACTGGGGCCGCCGGTATGACCGTGCGACGTTCACCGGCGACATGGTGGCCGCCGTGATCGTGACGGTGATGCTGATCCCGCAATCGCTGGCCTACGCGCTGCTGGCGGGGATGCCACCCGAAGCGGGGATCTACGCCTCGATTGCGCCCATCGTGCTCTATGCGATCTTCGGCACCAGCCGCGCGTTGGCCGTGGGGCCGGTGGCCGTCGTCTCTCTGATGACCGCCGCAGCCGTGGGCAATGTGGCCGACAGCGGCACCGCGGGCTATGTCGTCGCGGCGCTGACACTGGCGTTCCTGTCCGGTGTCATGCTGCTGGCGCTCGGGGTGTTCCGGCTGGGGTTTCTGGCGAACTTCCTGTCACACCCTGTCATCGCCGGTTTCATCACCGCTTCGGGCATCCTCATCGCGGCCAGCCAGCTGCGCCACATCCTCGGGATCGACGCGCAGGGCCACACGCTTCTTGAGCTGCTCTCGACCCTTTTTGCCAATCTGGGCGACACCAACCCGATCACCCTTGTGATCGGCGTTCTGGCCACGGGGTTCCTGTTCTGGGTGCGCCGGGGCCTCAAACCCGCGCTACGGCGTCTGAGCCTTGGCCCGACGCTGGCGGACATCGGCGCCAAGACCGGCCCGATCCTTGCCATTGTCGCGACCACCCTTGCGGTCTGGGCCTTTGATCTGGGCGCACGCGGCGTGGCCATCGTGGGCGACGTGCCACAGGGCCTGCCGCCGCTGACGCTGCCGTCTTTCTCGCCCGCGCTGGTGTCGGACCTTCTGGTGCCCGCGCTGCTGATCTCGATCATCGGTTTTGTCGAAAGCATTTCGGTGGCGCAGACCCTTGCGGCCAAGAAGCGGCAGCGGATCGACCCGGATCAAGAGCTGATCGGGCTGGGCGCGGCGAACCTTGGCGCCGCTTTCACCGGCGGTTTTCCGGTCACTGGGGGCTTTTCGCGCTCGGTCGTCAACAGCGACGCAGGGGCCGAAACCCCGGCGGCGGGGGCCTTCACCGCCGTGGGGCTTGTACTGGCGGCCCTGTTCCTCACGCCGCTGATCTTCTTCCTGCCGAAAGCCACGCTGGCTGCGACGATCATCGTCGCCGTGCTGAGCCTTGTGGACTTCAGCGTGCTGAAACGGGCCTGGGCCTTCAGCCGCGCGGACTTTGCGGCCGTGTCTGTGACCATCGCCCTCACGCTGTTGTTCGGCGTGGAAGCCGGCGTCACCGCCGGTGTCGTGACCTCAATCCTTGTGCATCTTTACAAGACCTCGCGCCCGCATATGGCGGTGGTCGGGCGCGTCCCCGGCACCGAGCACTTCCGCAACGTGCGGAGGCACGCGGTGGAAACCCAGCCGCACGTGCTGTCGCTGCGGGTGGATGAAAGCCTGTATTTCCCCAACGCCCGTTTCCTTGAGGATCAGCTCTCTGCCTTTGCGGCGGACAAACCGGACCTGACGGACGTCGTGCTGATGTTCCCCGCGGTGAACGAAATCGACCTCTCGGCGCTGGAATCGCTCGAGGCGATCAACACCCGCCTGCAGGACGCGGGCATCCGCCTGCACCTGAGCGAGGTCAAGGGCCCGGTCATGGACCGCCTGAAGCGCAGCCATTTCCTTGACGCGCTGACCGGTGACATCTTCCTCAGTCAACACGACGCGGTTTGTGCATTGGCCCGACCGGAGCAGGGAACCGCCCTCTCGCGACCCGACCAACCTTGAAAAACCCTCTTGAGATCAGCGCCTTGCATACCCGACTAAATTTGTCGGGTTGACATATCCTAGCGATTTACTCAGTTATCGGCGCAACCGTTCCACCCCGCGGACGGACACCATCAAGAGGACCCCGAGAATGCCCATCAGACCCATCGCGCTGACCGCCGTGGCGCTGGCCCTTGCCACGCCCGCCTTCGCCGCCACCCCCGAAGAGGTGCTGGACACCTACGCCGACATCGCCGCCGCGAACTACGCAGACAGCCTGACCACCGCGCAGACGCTACAAACGGCGGTCGAAGCGCTGATCGCCGACCCCTCCGCCGAGACGATGAACGCCGCCCGCGCCGCATGGTTGGCCGCGCGCGTGCCCTATCAACAAACCGAAGTGTTCCGCTTCGGCAATGCCATCGTCGACGATTGGGAAGGCAAGGTGAACGCATGGCCCCTGGACGAAGGTCTGATCGACTATGTGGACGCCTCCTACGGGGGCCCCTCGGACGAGAATGCCCTGGCCGCCCTGAACGTGATCGCCAACCCGACCTTCATCCTTTCAGGGGAAGAGATTGACGCCACGACGATCACCCCGACCCTGCTGGAAGAGACCTTGCAGGAAGCGGACGGCATCGAAGCCAACGTCGCGACCGGCTATCACGCCATCGAATTTCTGCTCTGGGGGCAGGACCTGAACGGCCACGCCCCAGGCGCGGGCGACCGGCCCTGGACCGACTACGCCACCGGCGACGACTGCACCAACGGCAACTGCGACCGCCGCGCGGACTACCTTTCGGCGGCGACGGACTTGCTGATCTCCGACCTTGACGACATGGCGCAGGCCTGGGCCGAGGGCGGCGAGGCCCGCGCCGAGCTCATGGCGGACACCGACGCGGGCCTGTCCGCGATCCTCACCGGCATGGGCTCGCTGTCCTACGGAGAGACGGCAGGCGAACGGATGCGCCTTGGCGTCATGCTCAACGACCCCGAGGAAGAGCATTCCTGCTTTGCCGACAACACCCACAACGACCATTACTACAACGGCGTGGGCATCCAGAACGTCTATCTGGGCGAATATATCCGCGCCGATGGCAGCCTTGTCTCGGGTCCGTCGCTCTCGGATCTGGTGGCCGAAACCGATGCCGCGCTGGATGCGGAAATGCAAAGCAAGCTGAAGGATGCGGTGATGGCCCTGTCGCGGATCAAACACGCGGCGGAAGCGGGCTTTGCCTATGACCAGATGCTGGAACGCGGCAACGACGCGGGCGAAGCACTGATCATGGGCGGCGTGAACGGTCTGATCGACCAGACCCGCTCGATCGAACGGGTGATCGCCGCGCTTAACCTCGACGGCACGGCAATCGAAGGCTCCGACAGCCTCGACGCGCCCGACGCGGTGTTCCAATAAGAGACGGGGGGCGCCCCTGCCCCGCAGCAGGGGCGCCCCATCGCAAACAGTAACGGTATCGCCATGCGCAGCCTTCGCCCCCGCAAATGGGCAAACCCCGTCACCCTGATCGTCGCCACGTTGGTGATGGGCTCGGTCGCGGGGGCCGACCTCCCCGCTTATCCGGGGCTGGACGACCCGCACCTTGACGTGATCCCCCGCACCGCGGATGAGGTTGCGCGCATCGCCGCCGTCACCACCCCCACCACCGATTTCACGCAGGCGCAACCGTTCGAGGAACGCTCCGCCGGGGCCGCCACCGTGCGCGCGCGGGCCGATGCCAATGCCTTCTCGCTGCCTTCGGGGAACATCACCTTTGAAGATGAGCTGCAGTTCAAGCTGGGTAACGGGCTGTTCCGCAAGCTCTGGGTCTCGTCCCCGTCCTCGACACTGGCGTCGGACGGGCTGGGGCCGCTGTTCAACGCGCGGTCCTGCCAGCGGTGCCACATCAAGGACGGGCGCGGCCACCCGCCCGAGACCGCCGCCGACAACGCGGTGTCGATGTTTCTGCGCGTTTCGGTCATGGACCCCGACGGCGTGCCCGACGATGCGAACCTCGCGCAGATTGCCGACTACATCGCCACCCTGCCCGACCCGACCTATGGCACCCAGTTGCAGGACGTCGCCGTGCAGGGGCATCCGGCGGAATATACCCTCGGCATCGACTACGAAGAACAGCCTGTGACCCTTGCCGATGGGACCGAGGTGTCCCTGCGCGCGCCCACCTATCGCGCCGACAATCTTGGCTATGGCCCTCTGGCCGAGGGCGCGATGCTGTCCCCACGCGTGGCCCCGCAGATGATCGGTCTTGGCCTGCTGGAAGCGATCCCCGCCGCCGACATTCTGGCGGGCGCGGACCCTGACGATCTGGACGGTGACGGCATCTCGGGGCGGCCCAACATCGTCTGGAGCCACGAATTCGACCGCCCGATGCTGGGCCGGTTCGGCCTGAAAGCGGGCAACCCCACGATCATGGAGCAATCCTCCAGCGCCTTTGTCGGTGACATCGGCATTTCCAACCCGCTGTTCCCCGCCGCCAGCGGCGAATGCACCGACCTGCAGGCCGATTGTCAGGCCGCGATCCACGGCGACGGCGACGCCCGCGGGACCGAGATCGACGCCGAGGGCATGGCGCTTGTGACCTTCTACAGCCGCAACCTTGGCGTTCCGGCGCGGCGCGACGTGGACAACCCCGAGGTTTTGCGCGGCAAAGAGGTGTTCTACACCACCGGCTGCACCGCCTGCCACCGGCCCAGCTTTGTCACCCACCGGCTGGAAAACCAGCCCGAACAAAGCTTCCAGCTCATCTGGCCCTACACGGACATGCTGTTGCACGACATGGGGCCGGGGCTGGCCGACAACCGCCCCGAGGCCCGCGCCACCGGGCAGGAATGGCGCACGCCGCCGCTCTGGGGGATCGGGCTGACCGAACAGGTCAGCGGTCACAGCTATTTCCTGCACGACGGGCGTGCGCGCTCGCTTCTTGAGGCGATCCTGTGGCACGGTGGCGAAGCACAAGCCCAGCGTGACGCGGTGATCGACATGCCCTCGGAAGACCGCGCCGCCCTTCTGAGGTTTTTGGAGAGCCTATGACACGCCACATCCTTGCCGCCGCCCTTGCCCTTACGCCGCTTGCGGCCCTCTCGGCGCCCTCAACCGGGCAGATCGTGCAGGAACATATCCTGCCCCGGTTTGAGGCGTTGACCGAGACGGCCGACATCCTCGCGCAAGCCGCACAGGACGACTGCCAGCCCGCATCCGCGCCCCTGCGCGCGGCCTATCACGACGCCTTCGACGCCTGGATCTCCGCCAGCCACCTGCGGTTCGGCCCGACCGAGGTGGACGACCGTGCCTTTGCGCTGGCCTTCTGGCCCGACAGCCGCGGTGCCACGCCGCGCGTGCTCTCCGGTCTGATTGCCGCCGAAGATCCCGTTGCCATGGACCCAGAGGATTATGCCGAAGTCTCCATCGCCGGACGCGGCTTCTACGCGCTGGAGGCGTTGCTTTTCGACGACCGGTTCACCGGGGACGATCATGCGGAGTATCGCTGCACCCTTGTGCAGACGATCACCGCCGACATCGCGCAGCTCTCGGCGGACATCGAACAGGACTGGCGCGACGATTACGCCGAGGTGATCACCACCCCGGGCCCCGATGCCCCCTACCGCTCCGACGAAGAGGCCCTGCAAGAGCTGCTGCGCGCCCTTTCGCAGGGGTTGCAGCTCACCCATGACAGCCGGCTCGGGCGGCCCCTTGGCAGTTTCGACCAGCCGCGCCCCATGCGCGCCGAAGCGCGGCGGTCCGAGCGGTCCGCCCGACACGTGCGGCTGAGCCTTGCGGCCCTGCGCGACCTCGCGCTCTACCTTGCGGCAGAGGATGACGCGCTGGCGCAGAGGCTGGGCGAGCAGTTCGACACCGCCCTTGCCCGGCTCGACGCGCTGGCCGATCCGACCTTTGCGGGTGTGGCCGATCCGCAAACGCGGCTGAAGATCGAAGTGCTGCAACAGGACGTAAACGCGATCCGCGACACCGTGCAGCAAGAGCTTGGCCCCACCTTGGGCGTCGCGGCCGGCTTCAACGCGCTGGACGGGGACTGACATGCTGACAGGACGGCGCGGTTTTCTTGCGGGCCTGCTGGCCACCGGACTTGCACCTGCGCCCACATGGGCCGACGCGGGCTCTCCGTCCTATCTCTCTGCCGCGGCGCGCCCCGATGGCCGGTTCGTGTTGTGCGGCATTGATGCGACATTGGCGGTCGCCTTCCAGATCCCCCTGCCCGACCGCGGCCACGCCGCCGCAGCGCACCCCACCCGCCCCGAGGCCGTGGCCTTTGCCCGGCGGCCGGGCACCTTCGCCGTGGTGATCGACTGCGCGACGGGCACCGAACAGACGGTTTTGCAGGCCCCGAGGGGGCGGCATTTCTACGGCCATGGTGCCTATTCGCAAGACGGGCGGCTGCTGTTCACGACCGAGAACGACTTTGAGGCCGGGCGCGGCGTCGTGGGCCTTTGGGATGCCGCCCGGGGCTATGCCCGCGTGGGCGAATGGGACAGCGGCGGCATCGGCCCCCACGACATCAAACGGTGCCCCGGCTCGGACGCACTTGTGGTGGCGAACGGCGGCATCGACACCCACCCGGACACGGGCCGCACGAAGCTCAACATCCCCACCATGCGGCCGAACCTGTCCTATCTGGACGACGGCGCGGTGATCGAGCAGATCGACCTGCCCCGCGACATGCACAAGAACTCCATCCGTCATCTGGCAGTCGCCCCCGATGGCACGGTCGCCTTCGGGATGCAGTGGCAAGGCCACGGTCCGGCCCCGGCGCTTGTGGGGCTCCATCGCTTTGGACAAGAGGTCGCCTTGATGGCGTCCGACCCCGACAATCTTCGCGACATGCAGGGTTATATCGGCAGCATCGCCATCGCGGCGGACGGCGAAAGCATCGCCGTCACCTCACCGCGTGGCGGGCTGGTGCAGGTGTTCCACGACGGACGCTTGCAGCGCGCCCACGAGGTCGCGGACGTCTGCGGCGTGGCAGCCATGGGCGACGGCTTTGCGCTCACCTCGGGCATCGGCACCCTTGCACAGCTACACGG
This sequence comes from Thalassorhabdomicrobium marinisediminis, assembly GCF_003072065.1. Lineage (GTDB taxonomy): Bacteria > Pseudomonadota > Alphaproteobacteria > Rhodobacterales > Rhodobacteraceae > Octadecabacter > Octadecabacter marinisediminis. The sequence goes on along the minus strand of NZ_QCYG01000012.1, from coordinate 22,361 downwards.
CACCGCGCTGCGCGTAAGCACCCCTGCCCGTTTGCGATGGGACAACCACCTCATCGGGCTTTAGGACAACCGCAGCCCCGCGCGCAGATGCTCCAGCAGCAGCCGCACCTTCGGGGACAGATGCCGGTTCTGCGGATAGATCGCCCAGATGCCGTCGTCAGGGGCGCGAAAAGTCTCGAGCACGGGCTGCAAAGCCTTGGCCCGCAGCGCGTCCTTCAGGTGGTAATCGGGCAACTGGATGAGGCCGAGCCCCTTGCGCGCCGCATCAACCAGCGCCGCGCCACTGTTGCACCGCAAATTGCCCTTGATGCGCACATGGCGGGTGCCCCCGTCCTCTTCAAACCGCCAATAGCCCAGCGTGCCTTGCAGACAATTGTGCGCCTCGAGGTCGACCAGACTGTGCGGCATGCCCCGCGCGGCGAGGTAGTCCGGCGATGCGCAGGTCTGGTGCCGCCGCGTGCCCAGCCGTTGCGCCATCATGGAACTGTCCTCCAGATCGCCCAGCCGAATGGCCAGATCGAAGCTTTCCGCCACCAGATCAAGCCGCTGGTTGCTCAGATGCAGATGGATCTCAAGCTCGGGATAATGTTGCAGGAAATCGTTGATAAGCGGGGCGATACGGGTCTCGCCGAAGGTCACGGGCGCGGTGATGTTCAGCCGCCCCCGGGGGTGCTGGTGCAGGTCCGAAATCGCCCGTTCCGCCTCGGCCAGACCATCGAGCACCTGACGGCAATGATTGTAATAGACCTGCCCGGTTTCGGTGATCGTGACCTTGCGCGTGGTGCGATAGAACAGTTTGGCACCCAGCCGCCCCTCAAGCGCGCCGACCTGCCGGCTGACCTGTGCCGTTGAGATGCCCAAGGTGTCCGCCGCTCCGGTGAAGCTCCCCGCTTCTGCCACGGCGACGAATTCTGACACGCCGTCCCAAATGTTCATCCTGCTCCCTCATTCTTACTATGCCGCAACAGTGTTTTGCATAATGGGGTAATTATCCCCTGCTGGGAATGATGTATTTGGCCCTTCATTCCGCGTCCCCGCGACGCCTTCCATTCAGCGAAGTGAGTTCCATGACCGACATCATCACCTGCAAAGCGGCCGTCGCCTGGGCCGTGAACGAACCCCTCTCGATCGAAGAGATCGAGGTCATGCCCCCCAAGGCGGGCGAAGTGCGCATCAAGATCATCGCCTCGGGCGTCTGCCACACCGATGCCTTCACCCTGTCGGGCGAGGACCCCGAAGGGCTTTTCCCGGTGATCCTGGGCCACGAGGGCGGCGGCATCGTCGAATCCGTCGGCGAAGGTGTGACCAGCGTGGCGGTGGGCGACCACGTCATCCCGCTCTACACCCCCGAATGCGGCGAGTGTAAGTTCTGCCTCTCCGGCAAGACCAACCTGTGCCAAAAGATCCGCGAAACCCAGGGCCGCGGCCTGATGCCCGACGGCACCAGCCGGTTCTACAAGGACGGCCAGCCGATCCTGCATTACATGGGCTGCTCTACCTTCTCGGAATACACCGTGCTGCCGGAAATCTCGCTCGCCAAGGTGAACCCCGAAGCACCGCTTGAGGAAGTCTGCCTGCTGGGCTGCGGCGTCACCACCGGCATGGGTGCTGTGATGAACACCGCCAAGGTCGAGGAAGGCTCTACCGTCGCGATCTTCGGCATGGGCGGCATTGGCCTCTCGGCCGTGATCGGCGCGACCATGGCGAAAGCCAGCCGGATCATCGTGATCGACATCAACGAAAGCAAGTTCGACCTCGCCCGCAAGCTGGGGGCCACCGACTTCGTCAACCCCAAGGACCACGACAAGCCGATTCAGGACGTGATCGTCGAGATGACCGACGGCGGCGTCGATTATTCCTTCGAGTGCATCGGCAACGTTAATGTCATGCGTTCGGCGCTGGAATGCTGCCACAAGGGCTGGGGCGAGTCGGTCGTCATCGGCGTCGCCGGGGCCGGTCAGGAAATCTCCACCCGTCCGTTCCAGCTGGTCACCGGCCGCGTCTGGCGCGGCTCGGCGTTCGGCGGCGTCAAGGGACGCTCAGAGCTGCCCGACTACGTCGAGCGCTACATGAACGGTGAGTTCGCCCTGAACGATTTCATCACCCACACCATGGGGCTGGAAAAGATCAACGAGGCGTTCGATCTGATGCACGAGGGCAAAAGCATCCGCTCGGTCATCCACTTCGACACCTAAGCTCTGCCCGGTCGTGCCGCAACTTGGCACGACCATCGCGGCCCGAACGGATCAGAGCGGGCTGCCGCAAAAAGCCAAATAGCGCCATCCGCGAGATGGGCCATTTGTCGACAAATTAAAGGGCGCCATTCCAACCGGAACGGCGCCCTTTTATAATCTCTGCGCTTCTAGGACTTGATGGAAAAAATAGACCCGTAAAGTGGAAGATTTTACAGTCAAAGTGGCGCTGAATTGCCTGGTGTTTTGCTGAAAAATCAGGCAATTCAGGCCCACTAAATCCTGTAACCAATTGATTTTGTTGAAGCCCACTACCTATTCGGCGGGTCAACCTTCCACTTGATGCTGCATAATTCTTCCATTTTTTTACAAGCTTCATGAAAGGAAAAAGCCGCCCAAGGGCGGCTTTCATCCAGGAAATATAAAGATCGAGGTTCAGGCGTTTTCCAGATCAGCGGTTTCCAAGTCAACCCTTCGGTACCAGATGCGGCCAAGCTCGAAACCTTCAGTAATGGGCGCCACCCCCCACCCGTCGATCTTCGCCCTCATCACCTTCGAAGATAACTTCTCGCGATCAGCAATTTCCTTAAGGGACACATAGTCCCTGAGGAACTGCTCGATCTCCTCGACGGGGAAGAGCCTTACCGGCACATCCTTTGCATTGGTTACAATACGCTCAGTAATATACCGGGAGCCATCGGCCTTCCGGATACGCAACAGGGTGTTCAAATTTGGCTGGCGCATTCCCAAGAGCTCTACCGCCTCCTTGACCCCGATGTAGCCTTGCAGCTGGTTTCTCTCGAGTGTGGCCCGCACCTCCCGGGGGTCAACCAGAATTCCTTTGAACTTCAAACTGGGGCTCACCACTTCAACCGTCTCGAATAAGCCGGACAAAATTCCCCGAACGATATCGATCGCCGGCCACCGCGACTTCTCTGCAGCTGCGACAATATCCAGCGCGCCTTCGCTTGCGGTGGAAACCACCTTGGCTTCCCCCATCAGAGCTTCCAGAAATTCGTCCGCACTTTCGCGGGAAACGTTCTTAAGGGAGCCGACTACCCTCGGACCATCAGGCAATAGCCTTGGTAAAATTCCGGTTCGGACAAGTTGCTGCGCCTGAACTCGGTTGCAGTTCAGGTAACCTTCAAGGCCGCGGACGCTGATCGAGGTTCGAATTCGGTCCATAAGCTCTTCTGCTGCTTTGGCATCGAACGTCATGGTCGCAGTCACTTTCTCTGTGTCACCATCTGCAAGCCCTGCCAAAATGATAGCGCGGTTGATCGTCTTCGGATGATCTCCGGATTCCCGCGCGAGTGAACTGGCGGAATGGACGCGCCGTTCGTTCACGATATCTCCCATCAAGTTTGTACCAGGCTCAATTGAAAAGTGATCGAGAATGAAATCACGCGCGACATCGCGAATAGGCCCAGCCGGTTTCTTGTTCTTATTAAATTGAAGCCATTGATAGAAGCGGCCAAATGCCTTCTGGGGGCCCCCTTTCGCGTTCTTCGACACAAACTGGTCGAATGCCACCTGCAGACCTGCGTAAATACCCTCTGCTCCATCCATCGCATAGCTGAAACCCAGATCACCCGCAGCGCTCCACTGTGCATCGGTAACTGCGCGCAAGTCGATGTGCGTTCCTGCAACCAGAATTACGCCCAACATCTCACAGGCACGGGCGGCATAATCCAGGCGCTGCTCATCCAACCACGCAGGACCGACGCAACCGTTCAAGCGGTCGATGGCATATGTCTGCAAGCGTGATGGTTTATGGAACTGTGCCTTGCTCATCATCTCGTCCAGCATGGCTCGCTCCGCAGAAAGCTCTGGCAGAAGCCGGAAGCGATCTACATAGGTGGACGCATTTCGTGCCTGAAGGACGACGCCATGCTTTCCACAAACCCGGACTGGCTGCATCTGCCACTCGAGCCGGCCGACCGGCATCCCGCCCGATGTGCTGTCCGCTCCGAGATCTTCGAGAAGACACTCCGGGCACAGTGGTCTCGTTGAAAGGTCCGTAAACTCACTGTGGACGGTTTCACCCATGATCGTGAGTAGTCTGGTCCCTGCGCGGAGGAAGCTCATGTTCGCGAGGTCTTCAGCGGGTTGCCCTGTCAAGTCTGAGATCCGCCTCAGTGTCTCCGGTTCCGGACGCAAAAGTTCCTGTTGAGAAATTTCGAAGAACCTCAAGAACTTTGTAAGGCTGAGATTGCAATGAAACTTTGCCACGCGATTTACGTATGATGTCAGGCTTTCGCCTGGGATCAGAGGAAGAGTGGGAAGAAGCGCCATGATCAGGCCCCCTTCTTTCGCTTGGCTCTTGGCTGAACAGCGGTACGCATTTCCACCTCTTCGCCCTCGTCCTCGAGGTCAATGCTCATCCATTCCACAGCGGTGAACACGTTGTCGGACACATCGCAGCCCTCCCGCTGCGCCCAGGCATCCTCGAAATGCTTCACTTCCAAAACGGCAACATCGTCCATCAACGCACATTCGATTGCTTCCAAGACATTGACCACAAAGCGGCCGAACCGATAGCGACTTCCGTAGATCAGACGGTTGATCACATCATCGTCCAGCGCCACGTCCAGACCAGCCTTCTCTGCGTAGCCCTGAACGAGCGCCTTGAGACGGTTATTGTCGACACCGAACGCCAGGGGCTTGGGTCGAATCTTGATAAAGCGGCGATTGACCTGGGGATCCAGACCGGTGATGGCCGACAGCCGCTCCGTTCCGCTCAGGACCAAAACGACTGGATGGTCTCCTTGCATCAACCCCTTCAACATTTTGAACATGTTGTCGGTCTCGGCGGATGTCGCGGATCGAAAGAGGTCGTGGGCCTCATCGAGCCAAAGCAGCGTGATCCCTCGCCGGGCCAGCTGAAACCGAACCAAATTCCAGACGTCGTAAACCTTCGTGCGCTCAGCAACCCCGTCGGCCCCAAGCTTGCCCAGGATTGCAACACCCAAGCTACGCAGCGTTGCGGGCGATTCCACCTTCACGTGCAGGTACCGCGGCTCACCCGTCTCGGGATTGAGGGACAGAGGCTCAAAATTCCGCAGTACCTCGATGATGGCCGTCGTCTTGCCGCCGCCAGATCCTTCGATGAAAGCGATGCCATTGGTTTCCGTACCGCCCGTATACCGAACGGGCTCGTGAGTCATTTGCCCGTCCTCCACTTCGAATTGGCGGAGGAGCTGGGCTTCGAAGTTGCGGTCACGCTCTGTCACGACATGCTGGGAGCGCAGGGACTTCATTGTCGCAAATACTTCTTGAATAGTCTTCGTCATTGGTCTTCTCCTCTGGGAATTTTGGGGCGAACTCAGTCGCGGAACTTGTAGGCGCCAGCGTCAGACTCGCCGGCTCCGTTGGTTGTGGGATTTGCGCGAGTGGGCTTTGAGGGCTCCGAAGGGATCACAGAACAGCCGTAGCCATCTGGGCTATCCGCAGTTTTTTGGCGCGGCGGCACAATCTCGAAACTGGCCATGGCTTCCTTCTCGGCTGCAGCAAACCGCTTCTCACTCCATCCATGATCAATGACGCTTTTCGCTGCTTTGCGGTCCGCGTTCAGCGCTTCGATGTCCGCAATGGTTTGCGCAATAACGTCCTCTTCCCACTCTTTGCGCTTCGGATCCTTTGCCCGCATGGCGCGGCGTGTGGCAATCCACGTACTGGCATCAAGGCCTTGGAACGCATCGGACACAGCATCGATCGGTTTCCATTCGCCATTAAGCTCTACCTCGACAACGCCGATGTCTTCCTCGAACCAACGGACATTCAGAGGCGTGACACCATTGTCGAGGAAATGCCTGGCCAGATCAGCAGACTGGTACCGAACATTCAGAACCCGGATCCCGTCCTTCTGAAGCACCCGTTCCAGCGGCAGACCGAAAGCGATGCGCTTGCGACGCTGGGAGGGCGCCGGCATCAAGGGATAATTACCCTCCCGCAAATCGGCTTCCCACTGCCCCAGCGGCGTACGTCCACCAAGCGCCTCCTGCGGCGTGTTGTGATAAACATCGACGACCCAGCGCACGAGCGTGTAGATCAGATCGTCAATGCTCAGACAGGCGCGCTTCTCCGAAGGGTGGTCAGCCTTTTCAACCACATCACCGAAAGTTCGCCCTGAGAGCCGCGGCAGCAAAGTGACTCCCAGGGTGTTAAACCCGCCTTCACCCTTCCCGCGCATGGCGGGACATCCTGCAATGGTCTGCACCTTGGTGATGCCCAGCTCCACACAAGTAGTGGTAAAAAGTGCGGACTTAAACGCGCTACCATTGTCGACATAGAGTGTCTCTGGCGTGCCAAACATAGACCATGGCGCGAGCGCACCCATTTTATCAGCAAATTGACCCTTGTCGCTGACCACCATCCGGAGACATTTAATCGCACTGCTCGTCTGTGGATTTGCCGTGATAGACATGCCGACAAAACAATTGGTTCGACAGTCCATTGCAGCACACATCCACCAGCGTTTCATCCGGTCGAGAAGACCCATTTCCCCAAGCTCTTCTTGATTGAACATCGACATGAGGCCGCTCTTGGCAAGAATGGTCAGCAGGTCGATCTTCCATTCATCCATCTCGACGCGCTCGAGCGGTCGTTGAACCTCCAGGCCCTTGAAGGTAGGGCGCATACGCTTCATGGCCTGCTCCTGGCCGAAACGGGCAACAAGGACGCGAAACTTGTCCAGCCGTTTAATAAACTGGCGAACAGCCTCACGACCTGGCGTTCTCAGAGGCGCCTGACCCTCTTCGGCACGGCGGCTATTCTCGTCGCGGAACGCCTGTCGCACATCCGCCACAACAGTAGCGATGGTTTTGCGCTGGAGATTCAAATATTCTCGGTTGATGGTTTCGGACATCAACTGCATCTCTTCGACCGAGAAGTAGCTGTTGCGATTGCCCTGCTTGTCGACATTATCAAGAAGTGCCTTCTTGCCACCCCTTTCGAACGCCGCGTCCCACTTACGCAAAGTGCGTGCTGAAACAGCATCCGGGATTTCAACCGTACTTTTCGAACGCGGCTTCGGGCCCTCTCCCGCCTGCCACGCCCTCACCTTCAGGTCGCCTTCAGGATCAGGTAAGGTCATCGCGAGATAGGCTGCCGCCTCCCTACAGATGTCATCCATCGCCTCATTGATCTCGGCATCATTTACCTTGAAAGCATTGGCGCTCTTCAGGGCACGGTAGCCTTGCACCATAGCGTGCCGGGTTTCCATGCGCTTGCGCTTCGCACGTGGGAGCCCAGAAAAGGCTACATCGTCGATATCATGAACGACTGCGGGGCGCAGATGCTCCGGCAACAAACCGTAAGGCACCATTTCAACCTGTCCGGCGCCATTCATCCGGTTGAGCGTTCCGACCTCGTAGGTGACCTTTCTGTGCGCATCCTCGACAGCCGAAAACGTGACGGTGCCGTTGGTCTCGTAGACAAAGCGATATTCTGTACCGTTCATCCTATAGATGTGATGCATGTCGAGAGAGAACGTGATGAACTGGTTGCGGTCGAATTTTGCCATGAAAAATCTCCTGGAAGGCGGGGCAATAAGCCCGGTTTTGGACAAGGGGATACTGGTCCCACACAAGCATTCGCGCGGGTCAGTGACTGTTGCTGGTCGTAGTGTCAGGCTGTGGTTCGGTGAGCTGGGCCGCCGTCATTGATGTTAAAGGCTCGGATCATGAGGCCACCTCTATCCTTGCTTTCAACGACCCTGCCTCGCGCGATCGCACTCATCACCACGGCTTTCGGACCAATGACTTCATGCTGCTGCAGGCGCAGAACGCCCGACCGAATAAGGCGGATCAGAGACCGGTAACCGCGCGCCGACAGGCCAGTTGAATGCGTTAAGTCTCGCAACGAGAAGCCTCCGCCCGGTGGAAGGCCACGCACGACCTCCAGGGCGACAGCATCTGCTTCAGGATCAATTTCACGAACTGAGGCCAGGATCTTCGCATTGCGCAGGTCGACAGGATTGATGTCCGCTTCGGACATGATCCGCACTTCATCGGCAAAGCCACGCTCACACACCCACCAGGCCACCTCCTGCATCTCCGCCTCGAAGCGACCCGAAGCAAGACGCGCTTCAGGTTTCACGGCGAATGCAATGCGCGAGCCGCAATCAAGAGACGCAACAGCGTCGAAGATATGTTGCTTTTGCTTTTTCGTGTCCCAGCCATAATAGAAACGGACCTGCTCGCGCAGCTGAACCACGTTCGGCATCGCGTTGAGCAAGAACAGGTTATGGAGTTCCAGGAGGCTCTCAGCCTGGGTGTGAATACCAACACCGTTTCCGAGTACGGTATGGGCAACGCAGTGGTGGGAAGATGCACCGGCGATATTGCGTTCGGCTTGTGACGGTTGTGGCAGGACGATGCCATCAGAATGATCGAGCATGGGATTTCCCCTTCGTAACACAGGGTCCGGACCTTTGAGGGTCGGACAAGGCAGGGCGAGATCAACCGGAGTCCGGTTGAATCAGCCTGCTATCCTGAAGCCAGGGGAAGCCATGGCGAGAACGCATGAGCGAACGGCAGGAATTGCACCAAGCTCGGCGTGATCGTTCATCATATGGGGAGTGTAGAAACGCATGGACGTCGCTTTCGCATAAATCGTACGGATCCAGTCGCATGAAATGCTGACTGATGGGCGCTGGTTAAGCGATCCGTATGAAGCGTTTAGCGATATGATGCGTTGTCTTGGTCATGCTTCACTCATGTCGAATCAACGACGCGCTGGCAAGGTAGAAAAAATTGGGTGAACTTTTTCCTCACGCTTGTAGGGCAACAGGCGAACTTCATTTAGCTCAACAAACGCAGCCAATTTATTCAATAAATACAACAAAATAATTTTACATAGTCAATCGACCTGCACCTGGCCCTTGCGTACCGAAATAATTTTTTTAGAGCCCGCCGATCATATAAAAACTACGCATAAATAGAATATCAGACTGTGACTTTCGAATATTATGTTGAAAAGCTTCCGCCGCCCCTGCAAGCTCCAGACATCAAACACGAGCATCGAAATGAACATCGACCTGTACTGCGACGCCAAACTGGATCTGCGCGGGCTTCGCAAGGGCCCTGTCGAATTCACCTTCGACCTTGGGCACATTGAAGACGATCGCTACCCCTTGGATCCGAGCCCGACAGAGGAGAGATGCCAGCCCTCCAGCGCAAAATGCGGTCACTGGATGAAGCCCACAGAGAGGGAGGCAATACCTTGTCACCAACGAACGCGCAGTCGTCCAAGCCCTTCAACCAAAACCTCAGGGTTAACCCCCCGATAGAGAAGCAGGCTGTGCCTCCAGGATCCCTATGAAAATTCAGGACTTGCTCCGATCAACGCGTGGCCAAATGGGGGAAATGGATGCATTCCGCGCCCTCCTCAAGATTGCTGCGAACCTCAGGACCGGCAGTCACTCTACCCATGGATTGCGCCAAGGTCCCCTGATACGCACCTCCGAGCCTCTTCACATGCTTGAAGCCGCAGCGAAGGTTCTCAACGATGCAGACCCTGCCATCCGCTTCGAGGCAATCTCTGATTTTCTTGACGATACTTCACATCTTGAAAGCGGTGACTTCTGGATCCGCAAGGATGCATGCGACCAAATCTTACAACTGCTCGACCGCGCTTCGACCGTACGGTTCTCCTACTCAGCTGCCTTGCGCCCTTGCTTGACCCACGCCTACCACGGCGTTCTGGAAGGTACCAAACGCCGCTTGACGTTTTGCTCCCCCGACCCTGACGACAGCCATCTATTGTATGACCTGTTGGACGTGCTTGAACTGGGGGCCACCGTTTCCATCGTAACCGGCCAACCATGGGCGCGCGAGGAGCTGGGTGATGATCTGGTCGAAATTGTCTTCCCTCCGCTCGGCGGGCAGCGGCCAAAGATCTGCGAACTCCCCAATGACACACTCGGAAGCCTTGGCTTGGTGAAGAGCAATGGAGGTCGGCTTTCGGCGGAAAGCATCGCTATCGCAGATGCGTTGACCCACTCAAGGGGCCACGCAATCATCTCACTTTCCGACGGGGCGCTCTTTCGCATGGTTGGGGCAGAACCAGTTGCGCGCCGGAACCTTGTCGACAGCGGTCGCCTGCGAGCCATTCTCGGCGCACCGCCCGGCATTATGTTCGGCGGTACGATCATCAAGACCAACCTGATCATCATCGCTCCCCGTAATATGCATCAAGAGCAGATACGGCTTTGCGACCTCGGACATCCGGTATTGGCACAGAAGGTGCGACGGGGTCGCTCTGAAATAAAGCCAGGGGTGGATTGGAGCGCACTCCTGGAATCCGCGCGCCCTGAGGACAGAACACTTGTACGCGACGTCGATATCGAAGAAATTTACGGAAACAATCTGGCGCTCCTCCCAGACCGATACCTGAACGTCGACGCGAAAGAACGTCTTGATGAATTTCTCCAAAAATCTGACGTCGCCGAACTACAAGAACTGGTCGACATGATCCGCCCTTTAAGTATGACCGAGGACGATGGTGGCGCATACATCTTGAACGAAGCGTCACCCGCAGACGTAAATGTCCGTGGCTATATCAAGCTCCCAAGCCGGACCATCACAGTCGATCGCGCGAAGTACAACAAAGCCTCCAACCAGCAGCTTCGCGCCGGAGATGTCTTGCTCTCCATAAAGGGCAATATCGGTATCGCTTCCCTGGTACCCGAGGACGTTCCCCGAGAAGGCGAAAGCGAAATATGGACAGCCGGCCAGTCGATGATGATCCTCCGCCCGAAAAAGCGGATCGGCATAAGCTCACTCGCTCTTTTTGAATACCTCTCGAACGCAACCGTCCAAGAGTATCTAAAATCGTTGGCAGGTGGGGCAACCATTCAGAACCTTGCCATGAAAGACCTCAAGAGCTTTCCGGTTGCGGTGCCGGATGACGAAGCTGTTGATGCAGTGGAGGTCGGGTTTACCCGAAGGCAGGCAATCTTCGATCAAATAGAAGCCCTCGAGGCCAAGGTGGGGAGCGTCCAGGAACAAACATGGCCACATAACCAACTGAAGCGTGAGGGCTGAACACACCCCTCACCCTCAGAAGTTTTTCAACGCAGAGATTCAATTCCAACATCTTATGTTCTACCATAACGGGTACATTGGACTGCTTCTCGATATTTCAGGAGACCTGCCTTGAGCCAGGATACCATCAACACCAACGCATCGTTCATCTGGTCCATCGCGGAATTGCTCCGCGGGGATTTCAAGCAGTCCGAATATGGCAAGATCGTCTTGCCCTTCACGATCCTGCGCCGCCTCGATTGCCTGCTGGAGGAAACAAAAGAAGCCGTGCTTGAGACGGCTTCGGGCCTGCCCGAAGAGATGGACGAGCAAATGCGCATGACCATCCTCTCGGAGGTCGCGGACGCCGGTGGCCAGATCTACAACACCAGCCAGTTCACCTTCGCGACCCTGCGCCAGCAGGATGCAGGAGAGCTGCGCAGCAACCTGGTGGACTACCTGACCGGATTCAGCCCGAACGTGCGCGACATCTTTATCGAGAAGTTCAAGTTCACCGAAATTCTGAAAGACCTCGATGACAAGGGCTCGCTCTGGATGGTCTTCGATCGCTTCTGCCAGTTGCAGATCCACCCGGACGAGGTGACCAACCTCGAGATGGGGTATCTTTTCGAGGAGCTGATCCGCCGTTTCTCGGAGATCTCCAATGAGACCGCCGGGGAGCACTTCACACCGCGCGAGGTGGTCCGCCTTCTGGTCGACCTGCTTTTGGCCAATGACGAAGAGGCCTTGTCCGGCAAGGGCATCATCCGCCGGGTTTACGATCCGGCCTGCGGCACCGGCGGTATGTTGTCGGTGGCCGAGGAGGCCATGAAAGACCTGAACCCGGATCTCAATGTCGATCTGTTCGGGCAGGAGCTGAACGGAGAGTCCTTTGCGATCTGCAAATCCGACATGATGGTGAAGGGTCATGACGCCTCGCGCATCGCCTATGGCAACACGCTGACCCAGGACGCCCACCGCGGCGAGACCTATCACTACATGCTCTCGAACCCTCCCTACGGTGTGGACTGGAAGAAGTATGCCGCGGTGATCCGCGAGGAGGCCGAGGATCTGGGGTTTGACGGGCGCTTTGGTGCCGGTCTGCCACGGATCTCGGATGGGCAGTTGCTCTTTGTCCAGCACATGGTCTCGAAGATGCGCGATGACGAAAAGGGCTCGCGCGTGGGCATCGTCATGAACGGATCGCCCCTCTTCACCGGAGGTGCGGGCTCGGGCGAAAGCGAGATCCGCCGTTGGCTGATGGAGAACGATCTGGTTGAGGCGATCATCGCCCTGCCCACGGACATCTTCTACAACACCGGCATTCAGACCTACATCTGGATCCTCTCGAACCGCAAACCCGAGGCGCGGCGCGGCAAGGTGCAGCTGATCGACGCCTCCGGTGAGCGTTTCTGGCAATCCATGCGCAAGTCTCTGGGCTCCAAGCGGCGCGCCATCGGCGACGACGCCCGGGCCGAGATTGTGCGGATCTATGGCGAATTTCTGAACGGGGCGGCTGGCTTCGGGGATGTGTCGAAAACGTTCGACACCACGGACTTCGGCTATCGCGAGATCCGGGTGGAGCGTCCGCTGCGCCTGCGTTTCGAGATCACCACGGACCGGATCGACGCCCTGCGCGGCAACGACAAATCGGTTGCGGCCCTCGAGAAGGCCGGCAAGAAGTTCGCCGACTTCATGGATGCGCTCTTCGGCGTGCTGGTGGCCCGGGTGGGTGACGTCTGGACGGATCGCGCGGCCTTCGTGGCCGAGATCACATCGGACATGAAGGAGGCGGGTATCAAGCTGCCGGCCGCCGCCTTGAAGATCCTGATTGCGGCCTTTGGTGAGGCCCATGAGGACGCAGAGATCTGTCTCGACAAGGACGGCGATCCGGAGGCTGATCCCAAGCTGCGCGATCACGAGCTGGTGCCCTTGAGCGAGGATTGGGAGGCGTATTTCGCCCGGGAAGTCGAGCCCTTCGTGCCGGACGCCTGGGTGGATACCTCGCACGTGGATCCGACAGATGGCGAGGTGGGCCGCGTGGGCTACGAGATCAACTTCAACCGGTATTTCTACCAGTATGTGCCGCCGCGGCCGCTCGAGGAGATCGATGCGGAGCTGAAGGCGCTGGAGGCGGAGATTGCCGGGTTGCTGAAGGAGGTGGTGGCATGAATGAGATCTTGCTCGCAGAACGACAGGAAGGCTGGAACCTGTACCGTCTTGGACAGGTTTTGGAGGAGCGGAAGCAGAAGGCGAGCGACAAGGACTACGAAGCTCTCAGTGTCACCATGCAGGGCATCGTCCCGCAGCTCGAGACTGCTGCGAAGACCGACGACGGCGACAACCGTAAACTGGTGCGCAAGGGCGACTATGTCATCAACAGCCGCTCGGATCGCAAGGGGTCCGGAGGGATCTCGCCTTTGGATGGAACTGTGTCTCTGATCAGCATCGTCCTGCAGCCGCGCAAGGATCTCTATCCGGCTTTTGCGCACCACCTACTGCGTTCAGTTGCTTTTCAGGAGGAGTTCTATCGGGTGGGACATGGTATCGTCGCAGACCTCTGGACGACCAGATACGCAGAGATGAAGAACATCCGGTTTTACCTCCCCGACCTCCCCACCCAAAAACGAATCGCGGCCTTCCTCGACCGCGAGACGGCCCGAATTGATGAGCTGATCGCGAAGAAGGAGCGGTTGGGCGGCTTGATTGACCAACGGCGTCTTGCAGTGATCACAGCAGCTGTGACCGGAAAGATCGGTCCCGCTTCTGAGACACCAACGAAATCGGACGCGACAGAGAATCAAGTCAGACTTCGGTTCATGCTTCAGGTAGCCCCGTCGGCCGGGGAAGTCGAAAACCTGTCCGCCGACGACGAAGTCACCTTTGCTCCGATGGATGCCCTTGGCGATGGGCTGGGTGGTCTTGATGTGTCCGGGTCCCGCCCACTCGCAGAGGTTGCCGCCGGCAGTTACAATTATTTCCGGGATGGTGATATCTTGTTGGCGAAAGTCACTCCGTGCTTTGAAAACGGCAAGAAGGCCCTTGCTCATGATCTGATCAACGGCGTGGGATTTGCCACGTCAGAAGTGCATGTATTTCGCCCTAAGCCCGGCAAATTGGATCACCGTTTCCTAATGTATCTGTTCTCGTCCGAAGATTTTAGGGCGGACGGCATGAAGAGCATGACCGGAGCCGGTGGTTTGAAGCGGGTCAGCGATGCTGCCATCCTAAATTATCGTCCTCATGTTACGGACGTAGCCCTCCAACAAAAGGTCGCTGATTTTCTCGACCTCGAGATGGAAGTCTTTGAGGTCATCAAGGAGCGCACCAAAGAATCGATCGACCGCCTTCGCGAATACCGCGCCGCCCTGATCACCGCCGCCGTCACCGGCCAGATCGACGTGGACACCTACGGCCGCACCGGCACCACCTCGGCCACGCTCGACCAGATCGAAGAGGAGATGCAGGCATGAGTGACTTCCTGCTACGCATCAACGGCGACACGCGCTGTCCTGAACGCATCAATGTCCCAGAATGCCCCGACGACTGGGCTCCGGGGGTGTTCTCCGCCAAGTTGATTAAGAGCGCTCCATCGACAAGAGCTGACGGAACGAAGGCCGGCAGGCCGGTGACGGGCGACCGGGTTTATATCTGGATCAATGAGAGTGGCCGCGATTCCAGCGGGGGTGGACTTACAGCCGTCGCATGGATCGACGATGTGATCGAGGATAATAGTGAACTTCGCTTGAAGACGAACGGCCTGAGGCTTCTGAAGGAGTTCGTTCCTTTCGATCGCGCGTTCGAACGCTCTCCTTTGGCGAAAATCCTTATCGCCGTTAAAAAATACAGACCAGAACGCATCTGGAGTCTTACTGCGGAGGACACTGACGCCTTGGACGATCTGATCGCCTATGCAGGTGGTCTACAAGACCTCGATCAAGTTGATCCTATTGCCCGGGCGCTTAAACAAAATGAGGACGCGATTGAAGCCGCGCTTCCCGTCCGAAAGCAAACCTGGATTAAGCCCCGCCACGGGCAGGCCGAATTCCGGCGACAGTCTCTGGAACGCCATGGTGGTAAATGCGCCTTCACCGGAACCGGCGTCGAAGAAGTGCTCGAGGCGGCCCACGTGATCCCGCACACAGGTGCGCCGGAATTCGATCGCCCCGAGAACAACCTCCTGCTGCGGCGCGACATACATGCGCTGTTCGACTTGTTTCTGATCAGCATTGACCCTGGTAGCGGCATAATCCTGGTGTCCACCCAACTCGAAGGGTCTCCATACGAGGAGATGCGGGGTAAATCCGTGGACCACAAGTTGGCCGCATCCGCACTCAACTTCCATTACAAGCATTTCTGCAAAACGGTGACCACATGACCGATCCAGCCATTTCCCGCGAAAAACTTCACACTGAAGAAGCCGTTGAGCTCCACCTCGTTGATCAGCTCGTCACCCAACAGGGCTGGCAGGAACGCCCCTGGACGGCCTTTGATCGCAAGTCGGCCCTCGACCCCGAGATGATCGAGCAATACGTCCGCGCGACGCAGCCGGACGCCTGGACGCGGCTTTGCGACCAATACCCCGGCAAGGAGCGCGAAACTCTGGCGCGCCAGGTCGAGGCGCGGCTCAAGGCGGTGGGAACGCTTGAGGTCCTGCGCCAGGGGATCACCATCGTCCCGGGCATCAAGATCACCCTTTGCACCTTCAAGCCCGCCTCCGGGCTGAACCCCGCAACGCTGCGCGCCTATGAAGGGAACATCCTCGGGGTCATGCGCCAGGTGCGTTACTCCCTGCGCTCCGAGAACGCGATCGACGTGGTGCTCTTCGTCAACGGCATCCCGTTCGCCACGATGGAGCTCAAGAACACCCTGACCGGCTCCACCTACCAGACGGCCGAGACGCAATACCGCAAGGACCGCGCCCCCAACGGCGAGCCGCTGCTCACGTTCAAGCGTGGTGCCCTGGTGCATTTCGCATTGGACCAGGACAACGTCTCGATGACCACGCAGCTCAACAACGGCAAGACGCGCTTTTTGCCCTTCAACCGCGGCCGCGATGGTGGCGCCGGCAACCCGGATGTCGAGGACGAATTCCGCATCGCCTACCTCTACCGCGACATTGGCGCGCGCAAAGCGGTCTTCTCCCGCGAGGTGCTGCTGGGGATCCTCCACCGCTTCGTCCTCGTCGATGAGGTCGAGCAGCCCGGCGGCCGGGTGAAGCGCACCACGATCTGGCCGCGGTTCCAGCAGCTCGATGCGGTTCGCATGCTGATCCAGGACGCCAAAGCCAACGGCGCGGGGCAGAACTATCTGTTCCAGCACTCCGCAGGCTCCGGCAAGTCCAACACCATCGCTTGGGCCGCCCATCACCTGGCGACGCTACACGATGATCAGGACCAGGCGATCTTCGACACCGTGATCGTGGTCACCGACCGTGTCGTTCTGGACCGCCAGCTGCAGCAGACCATCAAATCCTTTGCCCAGACCGAAGGCTATGTGAAGCCGATCGACGGGACCTCGCGCCAGCTGAAAAAGGCCATCGAGGATGGCGCCAAGATCATCATCTCGACGATCCATAAGTTCTCGACCGAGCAGCTCTCGGTTCTGAAAAACGAGGACCGCAAGCGTTTCGCCATCATCATCGACGAGGCGCATAGCTCCCAGTCGGGCAAACATGCCGACAGCATGGCCCGCGTTCTGGCGGATGGCGGGATCTCCGAGGAGGAGCGCGAGTACGACGCCACCGAGCAGGCATTGCTCGAGTTGCAGCGTCTCCGCGGCCCCCAGGCCAACCTGTCCTATCTGGCCTTCACCGCCACGCCGAAAAACGTCACCATGGAGCGTTTCGGCCGCCCCGGCGAGAACGGCCCCGAGCCTTTCCACCTCTATTCGATGCGCCAGGCAGTAGAGGAGAACTTCATCCTCGATGTGCTGCGCAACTATCAGACCTACAAGTCTTACGCCAAGCTCGAGAAGGCCATCGATGAGGATCCCGAGCTGCTGGAGCGCAAGTCATCGCGCAAGGTGGCCCGCTTCATCGATTTCCATGAAACGGCGATGATCCAGAAGGCCGAAGTCATCGTCGAGCACTTCCGCAGGCATGTTCTGCCGGAGCTCTCGGGGCAGGCCAAGGCCATGGTCGTGACCTCGAGCCGCGAGCACGCGATCAGGACCCATCAGGCGATCAGCAAATACATCAAGGACCAGGGATATACGGATGTGACATCCCTGGTGGCCTTCTCGGGTGAGATCGCGATCGACGGAACCCCTTACACCGAGCCGGGCATCAACGGCTTTTCTGAGACGGAGCTGCCGCGGCAGTTCGATGGCGGGACCTACAATGTCCTCGTGGTGGCCGAGAAATACCAGACCGGCTTCGATCAGCCAAAACTCGTGGCGATGTATATCGACCGTCGTCTGAGCGGTCTGCAGACCGTCCAGACCCTGGCGCGCCTGAACCGCATCTACCCCAGCAAGGAGCGCACTTTCATTCTCGACTTTCGGAACACGGTCGAGGAGATCCAGGAGGCCTTCAAGCCCTACTACAACGTGACCCAGCTTGAGGACATCTCCGATCCCAACCAGGTCTATAACCTGGAGGCGCGCCTGAAAGCCTTCGGCGTGCTGGAGCAGGCGGAAATCGATCGCTTCGTGACACGATTTTTGCAAGCAACCAGGCGCACGGATGAACGCCCCATTCTTGAAGGCATCGTGCGCCAGGCCGTGACCCGTTTCAACGAGAACCTCAATGAGGATGACCAGGAAGAATTCCGCCAGGTTCTGGCCTCCTTCCTGCGTTTTTATTCGTTCATCGCGCAGGTTGTGGATCTGGCGGATACGGATCTTGAGAAGCTGCACCTCTACGGATCCTGGCTGAAACGCATCCTGCCAACCCGCCAGGCACCGCAGGGCGAGGATGTCACCGACGACATGCTGGAGATGGCCGCCTTCCGCCTTGAAAAGGAGGGAGCCGAGCAGAACGCCTCCTTGGGCAAGGACGACAACCAAGCGCTCAGCCCGATCGACCGCTTCGGCGCGAACCCCTACACCGAGGAGGAATCGAAGACCCTCACGGAGATCATCCAGGCCTTCAACGCGCGCCACGGCACCGAGTTCTCCGAGGAGGATTACATCCGGTTCGAGGCCGTGAACAACGACATCCTCGATGACGACGTCTGGGCCGAGATGCTGCGCAACAACGATCCGCGCGACGTGCGGCCGCGGTTCGATGCGGAGTTCACGCGCCGGGCGATCCGGGCTTTCCAGCGCGACAACGCGATGCGCAATGCTTTCATGCAGGATCAGGAGGCGCGGGATATGTTGATGGGGCTGATGTTCCAGCGGGCGGTAAGGGGTGCGGGGCGAGCGGCATAGATCCGAGAGAAACAGCAACCCGTAGTGCGGCGTAAGGGACCCTGAGCTTGGGCGTCCGTCGTTACGCCAGAGCTGCTATTGATTAAAGAATGGGGCGGCAGATCAGCAACAAGAATGTCAGATATATACAACATTGAAGGCCTCAATGTTACCTTTATAGTACATTTCGAAGCGCCGATGAAGAAGATCTCAATATCGCCGGGAGGTATCGATGGACCAGTCGGATCAAGATCTCGATCAACTTAACGCGCTTCTGCAGGCGCTGCCCATCGATAACATGCCGATGACGGTTAGCGAGCTCGATGGCTACATAGTCGGTATTCTTGCCTGCCCGGAGATGATTCCGCCTTCGCAGTGGCTGCCTCAAGTCTGGGGTAAGACTGGAGAGGCCGAATTCCCTGACGAAAAAGCCGGCGAGGAAACCATCAGCGCGGTAATGGCTCATTATGATTCGGTCGTCGCCTCCATGACCGGCTCGCGCTGGGTCGACCCGATCTACGAGGTTGATCCAAATAGTGACGAAGTCATGTGGGAGCCTTGGGTCGATGGATTCACGCGCGCCATGCAGCTACGACCGGATGCTTGGAGCGAACTTCTCGATCAGGCCAACGAGGAGACGCGGGCGACGATGATCTTCCTGATGGCGCTTCAAGATATCTGCACCGGTCAGAGTAAGTTCACGGAAGAAGAGATCAACGAGATTGATCTGGGAGCACCAGACCTGATTCCAAACTGCGTCGCCACTATACTCCATCAGTCTCGCCCTGAGCTTTCACCTCAAGATTCCGAAATGAGTACTGGTTTGCCGTTCAAGGCAGATCCCCGGCCAGGCCGGAACGATCCATGCGCCGGCGGGTCCGGGCACGGATACAAGAGATGCTGCGGCCGAAACTGAGCTGGATCGCTCAGGCTTCTACCACCGGACATTCATGCGGGACGCAGCCGTCGACCGGTCCCCAGACCAAAGTCGACCTTCGTACTGTAAGCGGCGTCTCGACCCCACGTTGCTGTTGATGGGTTCGGGTGCGAGGTGATCTGCATCTTATGATGGGGAGTGCGTTTCGCAGTAAGCGTAAGCGGCGCCTCGACCCCACGTTGCTGCTGATGGGTTCGGGTGCGAGGTGATCTGCATCTTATGATGGGGAGTGCGTTTCGCAACGTGCGCTACAAATTCGTTTCTCAAATCGCTGGGCGTCGAGATCCACGCGTCGGGTCATCGTCGGTGGCCGGATGAGGCAAAGGCCTTGGCCGTCTCGATGACCCTGGAAACCGGTGCGAGGGTGAATGCCGTGGCGGAGCGGTTTGGCATTCGGCCCAATCAGCTCTCGGCTTGGCGTCGAGAGGCCAAGCAAGGCAAGCTCGTGCTGCCTGCGGTCGAGGTCGATGAGCCTGTGTTCGCGCCGCTCGTCGTCTGCGAGGTCGCCGAGGAGGAAGAGCGCCCGGAGGTTGCATCGCAGGCTGCCCCGGTCAGGATCACTCGAAGCACTGTCGTGATCGAGCTCGCCCATGATGCGCCCGCGGCCCGGATCGCCGAGATTGCCCACGCGCTCGAGACGCATCCATGCTGATGCCCTCGCAGGGCGTGCGGATCCTGGTGGCGACGAAGCCGGTCGACTTCCGCAAGGGACATGATGGCCTCGCGGCGCTGGTGCAGTCGATGTTGGCCGAGGACCCGTTCACTGGCACGGTCTTTGTCTTCCGTTCGAAGCGCGCCGACCGCTTGAAGATCCTGTTCTGGGACGGCAGTGGTTTGGTCATGGCCTACAAGCGGCTTGAGGAAAGCACATTCACCTGGCCGGCCATCCGCGACGGGGCCATGACCCTGAACCGGGCGCAGTTCGAGGCCCTGTTTGCCGGGCTGGACTGGCGCCGTGTGCGGTCGTTGGAAGCCCGCCGACCGGCTGTGGCAGAGTGACTCAGCTCGTTGAATGACCGGGCATCAGGGCCTTGGGCAATGTATAATCCAGCCATGTCCAGCGCCCCGCCCATCGATCTGTCCGCAATCCCCGAGAGCCAGCGCGCCGCCGTGCTGGCGCTGTTGCAGGAGAATGGGGCGCTGAAGGACGCCAACCGGCGGCTCGAGCATCTCGTGGCCGAACTGAACCATGTCGTGCATGGCAAGCGGTCCGAGAAACTGAACGATGACGACCGGCAACTGGCCTTCGAGGACCTGGAAACGGCTGTCGCGGCGGTCGAGACCCGCAAGGAACAGGCCGCGCCCTCTACCATGACGCCGCCCCGGACGCGTCAGCGCAACCTCGGCCATCTGCCCGCAGGCTTGCCACGCATCGAACGTATCCTTGAGCCGACCAGCCTCGATTGCCCCTGCGGCTGCGGCCAGATGCACCGGATCGGTGAGGACCGCACCGAGCGCCTCGACATCGTCCCGGCGCAGCTCAGGGTGCTGGTCGACATCCGACCGAAGTATGCCTGCCGGATCTGCTCCGATGGCGTCACCCAGGCGCCCGCCGCGCCCCGGCTGATCGAAGGCGGGCTGCCGACCGAAGGGGCCATCGCACATGTCCTGGTGTCCAAGTTCGCGGACCACCTGCCGTTTTACAGACATAGCCAGATCCTTGCCCGCTCCGGCATCCAGATCGATCGCAGCACCTTGGCGGACTGGGCTGGCACAGCGGCCTTCCACCTCGGCCCCGTGGTCGACAGGCTAACCGAGCATCTCAAGTCCTCCGGCAAGCTGTTCATGGACGAGACGACCGCCCCGGTGTTGGATCCGGGCCGTGGCCGAACCAAGACCGGCTACCTCTGGGCGCTTGCCCGGGATGATCGTGGATGGGGCGGCGATGACCCGCCCGGCGTGGTCTTCACCTATCGCCCAAGCCGTGCTGGCGCCCATGCCGAGCAGATCCTGCAGGGCTTCGACGGCATCCTGCAACTGGATGGCTATACCGGTTACGATCGACTGACGCGCCCCTCCCGCAAGGGCGGCGCGCCGATCACGGTGGCCCACTGCTGGGCGCATGCGCGGCGCAAGCTGAAAGAGGTCTTCGACCGCGACGGCTCGGAAATCGCCGCCGAGGGCCTGCGCCGGATCGCCGAGTTCTACCGCATCGAGGTCGAGATCCGGGGCATGGGCCCGGGCCAACGTCTGTCGGCCCGTCAGGCTCGCAGCGCGCCCCTCGTGGCCGAGTTTGGCAACTGGCTGCAGGCGCAGCGTCTGCGTATCTCGGTTAAGTCGCGCCTCGGCGAGAAGCTGACCTACATCCACCGCCAGTGGGGCGGCCTGCAGACCTTCCTCCACGACGGCCGCGTCGAGATGGACTCCAACGCCGTCGAAAACCTGATCCGCCCGATCGCCCTGACAAGAAAGAACGCACTCTTCGCCGGCCACGATGAGGGCGGCCGCACCTGGGCCCGCATCGCCTCCCTGATCGCCACCGCAAAGATCAACGACGTGGAACCCTTCGCCTACCTCAAGGCGACCCTCGAAGCGATCGCCGCCGGTCACCCGGCCAGCAGGATCAACGAACTGCTGCCCTGGAACTTTACGACGTCAAGCTGATCCAGCGTGGGGCGCAGACAGCGCTCTGATGTCTTTTTTCAAGGATTTTTTCACGCGAATGGGGACGCCTGAGCGTTTTTTGCATTGTGGACCCCCAAAGGAGGGCACGAGGTCTGAAGACGTCGGTGAACAAGCTCTGATGCGCGGGTTGGATACCGCATGACCGAATGTGCGTCTCGGGGCTATTCCTATCTTACAACGGGCATCAACGTGAGTTGGCCTCAAAGCGACTGCCGGATATTCCCCTGC
>NZ_QCYG01000011.1 GCF_003072065.1 Thalassorhabdomicrobium marinisediminis | reverse complement strand
CGAACGCCCGTAGCCTTGCTGCGGGTGTTGGCGTTTGTAGACATCCCATTCTCACAGAACGACAAAATCCCGGCCAGCTCTCCCTGGAGCACGACCCGATGCCCGTTGGGCGCATCGGGGTCCGGTGTCAGGATGATCTTGTCGATCAAGCTGCGCAGTAGGTCCCCGGCTTCCGTCTGTAAGCGTTGCATCTGACCCCGGCTATGACAGCTATCTCAAGCAAACCTTACCCCATATATTGGCGCGTAGCGCCAATATAGATGTTGCTCGTGGGAGCCCTCGGCCCTGGGCGGACATTCATGCCTAACGCAGCTGACTACCGATCAGCCCCAAAGCGGACGCGATCGAAGCTGCTGCTTGAACTTTCCCCTTTTACGCTCGCGAGAGGGGGGGGAATTTGACAGTCTCTGCTTAATTTTCCACCCGCCAAATAAGACCATTCGCCAGCCATTCGCGATTGTAGACGAGAGCTTTTTCCTGAATAAGTTGTTTCGATCTACGCTTAAAGGAGGTCTATTCTGGTCTTATGGGACGCTCACCGCGCCGGTGGCTACGGACCTGAAGGGATATGGAACCTGCATGATTACATCCATCGAGATGCGGCGCTTCAAACGTTTTGAAGCCGAAAGGATCGAAGTTTCCAGAAGCGGTAATACTCTTTTGGCTGGGCCCAATAACAGCGGTAAATCCACCCTGCTGCATGCGCTGGCAGTCTGGAGCTTTTGCATGTTCGTTCTCCGCCGAGGGAAGGGGGACGAGGCGATCATGATGGGGTTCTCCGGTCAGGGCTACGGGCTCTCGGATGACGATTTTAACCCGATCAATCTGCCAGACCTAAAGCACCTTTGGTATGGGCTAAAGACGCAGATACCCGGAGAGGAAGGGTATTCCCTCACGATCAGGGTTGACTGGACGCACCCCGTGGACGGAGATCATCACCTAAAGATATCCCTGTCGCTGACCAACGACCGTCTCTTTATCCGAGCTGACGAAACTACGCTCACCAGCTGCGACGTTCTTCCGGATATCGTTTACCTGCCGCCCGTTGCCGGGCTGGATGCCAAGGAGCCCTTCGCTACGCCCGCCATGCGCCGCGCAATGCTGGGCCGCGGCTTGGCGGGGTCTGTTCTGCGCAATGTCCTTTTGGATCTTCGCCGGGCGAACGAGGTGAAACGAGCGGAATTGAAAGAGGGCAAGACGAAAATTTCCAGCAGCGACCTGAAAGAACTGCGCGCCACTGATCCTTGGGAGCGGTTGCAATCCACTCTGCGCGAGACCTTCGGCTTCGAGATCTTTATGGCCGATTACGACGAAACTTATCATACTGCGCTTCAAGCCTTCACTCAGCCTGTGGTTTATGACGAAGCAACCAAACGCTATCGGAATGCCGGGGCCAAACGTGATCTCATGGTCGAGGGAGCCGGTGCTTTGCAGTGGATTTGCGTCTATGCTTATGCGGTTAATCCAGACACAGACACCCTGCTGCTCGATGAGCCGGATGCGCACCTGCACTCAAGCCTTCAAGGTGTCCTAATCGATGCCCTTGATGCACTCATTGAGTCGAACGGAAAGCAGGTCCTTGTAGCCACCCATTCGCGCGAGGTCCTGCTCGGCGCGCCCTTAGAAAAGATCATTTCCTTTGAAAAGGCCAAGCCCAAGTATCTGGTAAGCGAGGCCGACCGGGTCCGCATGTTCTCTGGTTTGGGAGAAGTGTATGACCCCTTCATCGACCGTGTCCGGAAGACCAAAAGGATTGTGTTCGTGGAGAATGCTTCCGATCTGCGCGCCTTGAAAGCCATGGCCAATTCGCTTGGTAGTTCGCTATCAGACATAGAGGCTTATCCGACAACGGAGAGTCACAAAGACCGGCGCAAATTTTTCCAAAAGTTGGAGAAAGGTATTCCGGGAATTCGGGCCCTTAGTTTGCGCGACCGCGATGGCGTTCCATTGAACACCGTCTGCGAAAAGACGCTGCGCGACAAGTCGGATGGTCATGGGCTGGCAAATTTCGCATCCCGGACTTTCCGGCGCCGAGAGATCGAGAACTATGCGTTGGTGCCAGCCTGCATTGCCCGCACTCTCGGGTTGGAGATAACGGCAATCCGAACCTGGTGGGAAGAAATACTCTTCCTGCCCTGGTCCGAGGCCCCTCCGGCTGACGCGCCGCCAATTTTGGAGGGTGAGTTTAAGGAAGCGCTTGCGACCCGCCTAAAAGAAGCTGGTAAATCGATTGATGACCTTTGGGGGGAGATGGCCCCAGAGGAGATCCATGAAGACCTGAAGACACTCATCTCGCAGCTCCAAGGTCTTTGAGATGGCAAGACCCGGCGAACTCGCACGCTTAGCTGCGAAGTTCTTTCCTACTCGACAACGCCTCTCGGAACGGCCGATCGCCTGCGACCGGCAGCTTCGCGCGCTGTCGTGCCGTTGATGTCGAGCACAGCGAAGGTCTGGTTACCGCCCAGTCTGGCCGCCTCCATGATCCAGCCTCTTTCGAAGCAGGGCTACAGACTGGCGGTCTTTCCGGTGCCATGTCCAACGCAGGGCCTCTTCATTGTGTGTAGTCAGACCGCATACGCTCCCCTCGGGCAATGCCAAGGTAAGAGTTTGTCATATTTCGAGAGTGGCAATTTGTTCGCCAAGTTCTCAAATACCCAGGAGAAGTATGCATGCGGCTCGACGCCGTTCAGCTTACAAGTCCCGATCAGGCTGCTTATGATGGTCCAGACATCGCCGCCGCGCGCCGAACCGGCAAAGAGCGCATTCTTTCGAAGCACAGCCAGAGGCCGGATCGTATTCTCAACTGGGTTGCTATCTATTTCCACACGACCATCGGACAGGAATACGCGCAACCCATTACGCAGTTTCATCGTGTAGTTGATCGCCTCGCCAAGCACTGATTTCCCTAGGATCCGTGAACTGAGATTTTCCAGATAATTAAACAGTGCATCCACAATGGGCTTGCTCTGGGCCTCTCGAACGGCCTGCCGAACCAAGGCCGTTGCGTGGTTCTTCTGCAAACTTTTTTCAATGGCGTAAAGTGCGCGGATCCGTTCGAGAACCTCCGACGCCTCCGCTGAACCTGTACTTTTTTTAACATGTTCGAATTTCCGACGCGCATGCGCCCAACAGTAGGCGAGCGCCAAGGAGCCTCCAGCCCGTTCTTCACGCGTCAGGCGATTGTAGCCTGCGTAGCCGTCGACTTGCAGAACTCCACTGTATCCTTCCAAAATGGTCTCCGCATGTCGTCCTTCCCGTGACCCTGTAAAGTGAAAAGAGACGGCAGGGGGCTTGTTGCCTCGCCATCGCCGATCGTCTCGGCAAATCGCCCAAGCGTAGCATGTTTTTGTTTTGCCCAACCCTGGCTGCAAGACTGGGATCCGAGTTTCATCTGCAAAGAGCTTCGTGTCGGATTTAATGTCTGCGATCAAGGATTCGTAGATTGGCCTCAAAAAGTCACCGGCTTTCAGGACCAAGCGACTGAGCGTCGTGCGGTTCAAGCGAATGCCTGAACGGCCAAATATTTGCTGAATGCGATACAGCGGTAAGAAATCCGCATATTTTGCGACGAGAGCACCAACAACAAGACTATCGTCGAACCTTGTGTAGTCGAACACCCGTCCCGGGACTTTGGCCTGCGCAAAACGATCACAGTTCTGGCACCTGTACTTGGGATAGATTTCTTGGATGACATAGATCTCGGCAGGTTTATGGCTCAGTTTTTAAATAACCTGCTGATCCATCCTCACTGTGCCGCAGCCGCAGGAACAAAACTGGGCAGGGGCAGGTTCGATGATCCGTATTTCGCGGCGAAGGTGCTCCGGAAATTCAAGGCGCTGTTTGCCACGCATGCCGCGCGGTTTTTCTTTTAACGCCGCGTCCTTTGGGGCCGCTCCCTTCTGAGCATCATCCTTCTCGAATGTTTCGCCATCGTCGGTATCGCTGTCTTTGAAAGCTACATCCTCAAGGTGATCGTCTTTGCGATTGCCCTTCTCGTTACTTGGACCAAATTTGCCCCGTTAAAGGTCTTTGATCTGAGCATTTTTACGCTTCAGCTCAGCACGCAAGGTTTTGATTTCGGCCGAAGCTGTCGAGAGCTTGGCTTTTAGTTTTACGAGTTCGGTGTGGCGCTGGCTATCTGCCCGCGAGATCTCATCCGCCAGCTCTTGAACAAAGTGGTCGGCATGGCCTGCGAGTTGGGCGCACGCTTTTTCTATAATTTCCATTTCCGCTATCCCAGAGGTCAGACACGGTCTCAGCCCAAATATTCCAGCGAGACCGGAGTGAGCATGCCAATCAAACGACGAGCATTTGGCTTGACTTCTTAATTGGTGTCGGGGATAGACGAGGTGTCGCGCCGAGCGATTTTTCGAGGCCCTTGGGATTGCAGTCCCGGGGCCTCAACTCTTCCAGAGCCCTGTGCCTTTAACTCATGCACACCCTCCGTTGTTGGAAGGGTACCTTTCGGGGAAGAGTCTGTCTGGCTCTATGTCCAGCGCCTTCGCCAAAATCGTCTCGACGCGCGCGGATCTACTTTTGCCAAGAGACACCGCACTTACGGCAGAAATGCTCACCCCCGCGCGATTCGCGATCTCAACCAGCGTCAAGCCACGCAGAGAAAGCTCGTACCTGATACGGGCATGTTTTTCTCGATCAATGGTCAAATCCAACGGAATGCCTTTCATCTTCGCGAATCACTTCAAAACGAAATGACGTACCGAGAATCAAAGGTCAACATTCAAGTCGAAAACCACAAGCGTCGCCTGTCTTTCGAACGGCGCTGATGGCCTATTTACTCTTCATTTTTTGCAAGCGCAATAGTCAATTTTTCGCAAATCTCTTCACTGCTAGGAGGCCGTAATTCATATAGGGAAAAACAAAACAACACTATAATTCTCGCAAAGCATTTTGCGTGTTTTTCGCAATCTGTTTCGGCGCGGCGTTGGTCATGAACTTTTTTCTGCGACGGCATCGCTACCAGCTTCGTTGCAGCCGATCTGGCGTTCTCTACCGACCCTTCGCCCCCTCTGAGTGACCAGATCGGCAAACGCATCTCTGTTCCTGAGTCCAAGAAAGGGCTAGACCTCAATCATCTTGCGCGATGAGAATACGGGCAACTTGGCAAAGGGCAGAGCACAATGGCTATCAAGAAGAGTGATATCTACAGATCCCTTTGGGACAGCTGTGACCAGCTGCGGGGTGGTATGGATGCCTCTCTATACAAGGATTACATCCTCACGCTCCTGTTCGTTAAGTACGTCTCCGATCGAGTGGGCAAGCCGGACGCGCTAATCGAGGTGCCCAGTGGCTGTTCGTTTGAAGACCTCAAGAAGCTGCGCGGAACCAAGGACATTGGCGAAGCTATCGATACGGCCATTGCTGGGATTGCTGAAGCCAACGATCTCAAGAACGTCATTGACCGTGCCTACTTCAATGACACTGAGAAGTTCGGCCGCGGTGCCAAGATGGTCTCCACGCTGACCGCACTTATCAACATATTCAGCCGCGAGGAGCTGAACTTCAGTCGCAACCGGGCGGATGGCGATGACATCCTAGGTGATGCCTACGAATACCTGATGCGGAACTTCGCCACGGAGTCCGGCAAGAGCAAGCGGCAGTTCTACACCCCTGCCGAGGTTTCGCGCGTGG
This sequence comes from Thalassorhabdomicrobium marinisediminis, assembly GCF_003072065.1. GTDB lineage: Bacteria > Pseudomonadota > Alphaproteobacteria > Rhodobacterales > Rhodobacteraceae > Octadecabacter > Octadecabacter marinisediminis. The sequence continues at coordinate 120,711 of NZ_QCYG01000011.1, read as the reverse complement.
TTGCCGCCGTGGCGGGTGTCGACCGTGCCACCAGCCCCAAGCAGACCGTCTACGACCCGACATGTGGGTCCGGCTCCCTGTTGCTGAAGGCTGCCGATGCCGCCGATGTCGATCTGACGATCTATGGTCAGGAATTCGACATCACCACGCGCGGCCTCGCCAAGATGAACATGATCATGCATGGCCGCGAGGATGCCGAGATCGCCCAGGGCGATGTCATCGGTGAGCCGCAATTCATGGCCTCCGAGACCGAGCTTCAGACCTTCGATTTCGTCGTCGCCAACCCGCCTTTTTCGGCCAAAGCCTGGGGAGCGGGGCTAACCAGTGACACCAGGTTCGGGCGCTTCGACCTCGGCATGCCGCCCGACAAGAACGGCGACTTCGCCTTTCTGCTGCATATCCTCGGATCGATGAAAGCCACCGGCTCCGGCGCGGTCATCCTGCCCCAGGGCGTGCTGTTCCGGGGCAACAGGGAAGCCGAACTGCGCGAGAAGATCCTCAAGCGCGGATACATCAAGGCGATCATCGGCCTGCCGGCGAACCTCTTCTACGGAACAGGCATCCCCGCCTCGATCATTGTGCTCGACAAATCGGAGGCCTGCACCGAGCGCCCCGTCTTCATGATCGACGCCTCCCGCGGCTTCACTAAGGACGGCAACAAGAACCGCCTGCGCGAGCGTGACATCCACAAGATCACCGACGCCTACACCCGCGAGGCCGAGATCAACGGCTACTCCCGCCTCGTCCCCTATGCCGAGATCACGCGCAACGACTTCAACCTGAACATCCCGCGCTATATCGACGGCTCCGACCCCGAAGACCTCCAGGACATCGAGGCCCACCTGAAGGGTGGTGTGCCGAACCGCGACATCGACCTGTTGGCCGAGTTTTGGGACTTCATGCCGGGCGTCCGCGCCACCCTCTTCGGGCCGAACCCGCGCCCGGGCTATTCTGATCCGCTGGTCGCGCCGGAGGAGGTCCGCACCACCATCCGGAGTTCGACGCCTTCCGCGACCACGTCCATGGCATCCTTGACGGCTGGGCCGGGGAAAACGCGCCGCTGATGGATGGCATCCAGGTCGGCGACAAGCCCAAGGACCTGATTCATACCATCGCCGAGGATATGCTGACCCGCTTTGCCGACGCGCCGCTCATCGACCAGTATGAGGCCTATCAACGGCTCATGTCCTACTGGGCCGAGGTGATGCAGGACGATGTCTTCATCATCGCACACGAGGGCTGGGAGGCCGCGAAGGAATTGCGCGAGGCGCGCAAGGAGGTCGCCGGCAAGAAGGTCAAATGGCTGGAAGAGGCCGACTTGATCGTGAACAAGGTGCGCCTCGTGGCCGATGTCATCCCGCCCCGGCTGATCGTCGCGCGCTTCTTCCCCCAAATGCAGCAGGCCGTCGATGACGCTCAGACCCGGGTCGAAGAGGTGGGCCGCGAAATCGAGGAACAGGTCGAGGAACACGGGGCCGAGGGTGGACTGCTGGCCGATTCGCTGACCGAGGCGGGTAAGCTGACCGCCGCATCGATCAAGGCTCGCGTGAAATCGGGTGAGGCCGATGCCGAGGAAGCGCCTCTGCTGAGAAAGGTCGCCAAACTGATGACGGCCGAGACGGCAGCGAAAAAGGCTGTGAAGGAGGCCGAGGAGGCGCTGACCGAGGCCACGCTGAAGAAATACCCCGAGCTGACTGAAGAAGAGATCCGCGCCCTTGTCGTGGATGACAAATGGCGAACCGACATCGCCGAGTTGATCGAGGCCGAGATCGAGGCGCGGACCGAGCAGCTGACCGCCCGGGTGCGAGTGCTGACGGAGCGGTATGGGCATACGCTGCCAGAGATGTCCGACGATGTTGAGTTGCTGGGTGCGAAAGTTTTTTCGCACCTTGAAGCGATGGGCTTTGCATCATGACGGCTTCCGATCTGGTGACCAATGCCGACGTTGAGAAACCGGATGAATGGCCGATGCGCACCGCCGCGTCATTTAATCCTTTCATTACAAGCGGCTCGCGGGGTTGGGCGAAATACTATGCCGACCATGGCGATCTTTTCATGCGGATCACAAATCTTAAACGTCACAGGATCACGCCAGACTTATCTGACCGGCAGCACGTCGCTCTGCCTGCGAGCGAGAAAGAAGGGTTACGCACTGGCCTACGGCAGGGCGACATCCTGATTTCGATTACCGCAGACATCGGCATTATCGGCTATGTCGATGAAAGTGTTCCAACACCAGCATACATCAATCAGCACGTTGCCTGCCTTCGACTTCCGCCGGATCAAGTGTCACCGAAATTCGTGGCCTATTACCTGGCTTCTGCCGCCCCCCAACGGCGCTTTATCGAGATGACTGATGTTGGCGCGAAGACCGGCATCAATCTCACAACGGTTGGAAAGCTCACATTTCCCTGTCCACCTCTCAGCGAACAGGAAGCTATCGCCGAGGCGCTTTCGGATGCGGATGCGCTGATCGAGGGGCTGGAGCGGCTGATCGCCAAGAAGCGGCACATCAAGCAGGGCGCGATGCAGGACCTCCTGACCGCCAAGCGCCGTCTTCCGGGGTTCTCGGGGGAGTGGATGGAGACCACTTTCGGCCATTGCTTTCAGTTCTTGCGAACTGGCTCGGCATCGCGTTCCCAACTTGGGAGCAACCTCGGCGTCGGCTACATCCACTACGGCGATATTCACGGAATGACGTCCGCGGTTTTGGACCTGTCCCGGACCCGGCTTCCCGAAATCGTGCCAGCGCAGGTGGCATCGCTGTCGCGAGTCCAAGATGGTGATTTGGTGATTGCAGACGCATCAGAGGATGTCGCGGATGTCGGTAAGTCTGTCGAGGTTCGTGGTGCTGAAAGTGCTGACATCGTCGCAGGGCTGCACACATTCCTTCTTCGAGGCAATCCCAAAATCGTGGCGGATGGCTTCAAAGCCTACATCCAATTCCTGCGTGATGTGCGGGCCGGGATCGAGAGTATTGCAACCGGGTCTTCTGTCTACGGCATTTCTAAAAAAATCTCGCAGGATTGAAGTTCCGCGTGCCACCGGTGGACGAACAAGCCGCAATTGCACAGATTTTCGCGGACATGGACGCCGAAATTCAGCCCCTCGAAGCCCGCCTCGAAAAAGCGCGGCAGGTGAAGGAGGGCATGATGCAGAACCTTCTGACCGGACGGATCAGGCTGGTCTGACGATATTTTTCAACGAGTATTTTCCAGAACGGAGGGGGCCCCATGAGCAAGATCGGCGAGGCGGAACGCAAGGCGCAGAACCGGGTCATCGACCTGCTCAGCGCACACCAGACCGACACCCCCGGCAGCCTCGGCTGGCGCTACCTCGGCGATTGGCAAAAGCGTGATGGCAACGCCAATATAGAGGAGGAGCTGCTGCGGCCTTGGCTCCTCTCCCGCGGCTACGCACCCGAGATCGTCACTCAAGCCATCACCCTCCTGAAACGCGAGGCGCGGATGGAGGGCACGAAGCTCTATGAGGCCAACCAGAGCTTTTACGAGATGCTCCGCTATGGCGTGGCCGTCGCCCCCGGCCCCGGCGAGGCCCCCGTCACCGTCCGCTTCATCGACTGGGCCGATCCCGCCGCCAATGACATGGGCGTCGCCGAAGAGGTCGCCATCAAGGGCAAGGCCGCCAAGGCCTGGAACAAGCGCCCCGATCTGGTGCTCTACGTCAACGGCATTGCGCTTGGCACCGTGGAGCTGAAGAAATCCACCGTGGGCGTTGGCGAAGGCATCCGCCAGACCCTCGACAACCAGCGGCCCGAGTTCATCCGGCATTTCTTCACCACCGTGCAGATCACCTTCGCCGGCAATGACAGCGAGGGGTTGCGCTATGCCCCGATCCAGACGCCGCAGCCCTATTGGCTGACCTGGAAGGAAGACAGCGAGATCACCGCCCGCCTTGATCGCGATGTGACGCAGTTGATGGCTTCAGAGCGGTTTCTGGAGATCATCCACGACTTCACCCTGTTCGACGCCGGCATCAAGAAGATCGCCCGCCCGAACCAGTATTTCGCCGTGAAGGCCGCGCAGGACCGTGTGCGCGACAAGCAAGGCGGGATCATCTGGCAGACCCAAGGCTCGGGCAAGAGCCTGATCATGGTCATGCTGGCCCGCTGGATCCGGGAGGCACTGCCGGATGCGCGTATCCTGGTGGTCACCGACCGCAAGGAGTTGGACAGTCAGATCGAGGATGTCTTCGGCAATACCGGCGACAAGGTGCGCCGCGCCCGCTCCGGCAACGACTTGATGGCGGCGCTGGCAGACCCGACCGACCGGGTCATCTGCTCGCTCGTCCACAAGTTCGGCAAGCGCGAAGAGGGCGAGATAGAGGGTCTGATTACGGACATCCAGAACGCCAATATCGGCGCGCCCGTCGGCGAGTTCTTCGTCTTCATTGACGAGGCGCACCGCACCCAGTCCGGCAAGCTCGCCAAAGCGATGCGCAAGGTGTTGCCCGAGGCAATGTTCGTGGGCTTCACCGGCACGCCGCTTCTTAAATCCGACAAGGGCACGTCGCTGGAAACCTTCGGCCCCTATATCGGCACCCCCTACCGGTTCGACGAGGCGGTCGAGGATGGCGTGGTGCTGGACCTGCGCTATGAGGCGCGCGACATCGACCAGCGGATCAGCGCACCAGATAAGATCGACGCCTGGTTCGAAGCCAAAACAAAAGGCCTGACCCCGATCGCCAAGGCAACGCTGAAGCAGCGGTGGGGCACCTTGCAGCGGGTGCTGTCGAGCCGTGACCGGCTGGAGCAGATCGCCAACGACATCATCATGGATATGGAGATGAAGCCCCGCCTGAGCGCGGGCATGGGCAACGCCATGCTGGTGGCCGGGTCAATCCCAGAGGCCTGCAAATTCTTCGAGACATTCCGCAAATCCGGCTCGGTGCTGGCCGACAAATGCGCCATCGTGACCTCCTACAAGCGCGCGGCACCCGAGATCACCGGCGAAGAAACCGGCATGGGTGAGACCGAGAGGCAGTATGTTCACCGGGTCTATACCGACCTGCTGGGCGACACCTCCGAGGAGGATTACGAGGACGAGGCGCTGCGGCTGTTCAAGAAGGAGCCCGGCCGCACGAAGCTGTTGATCGTGGTCAGCCGCCTGCTGACCGGCTTCGACGCGCCCACGGCCACCTATATCTATATCGACAAGCAGATGCGCGATCATGGCCTGTTCCAGGCGATCTGCCGGGTGAACCGGCTGGACGGCGATGACAAGGATTTCGGCTATATCGTCGACTACAAGGACCTGTTCCGGAACATCGAAAGCGCCGTGGACGACTACACCTCGGAAGCCTTCGATGCCTTCGACAAGGAAGACGTGGAGGGCCTGATCACTGATCGCGCCAAACAGGCGGATCAGGATTTGCGCACCGCGCGCGACGCTTGGCTGGGCCTCATGGATGGCGTCGAGCAGCCGAAATCACTTGAAGATTGCTTTACCTATTTCTCGAGCCCGCAAGGCATCGACAACGACCCGGACGCCGAGGAGAAGACGCGGCGGCGTCAGGCGCTCTACAAGATTTCGGGCCGCTACGCCCGCGTCTATGCCAACATCGCCGCCGAGCCCGAGGGCTCAAGCTTCAACGATCTGGAACTGGGCGAGTTTCGGCGTGAGGTGGAGCGAGCGATCGGGATCAGGGATGCCGTTCGCTTGCACAGCGCCGATGCGGTCGACATGAAGCTCTACGAGCCTGCCATGCGGCACCTGATCGACAATTACATCCGCGCCGAAGATTCAGAGATTATCTCTCACCTCGACGATATCAGCCTGGTCGACCTCGTTCTCAGCAAGGGCGCTGCGGCCGTGGATGACCTGCCGCCCGCGGCAAAGCGCAAGCGCGAGAACGTGGCCGAGGCTATCGAGAACAACGTGCGAAAGCTGATCATCGAGGAGATGCCGGTCAACCCGCGTTTCTACGAGAAAATGTCAGACTTGCTGACGGACCTCATTTGTCAGCGCAGAGACGATGCTATCGAATATGCCGAATATCTCGAGCGCATCGCAGCCCTGGTGAAGGACGCGAAGAGCGGCCACGGCAGGCAATATCCCGAGGCGATCACGACCCCGGGCAAAAAGGCGCTCTATGACAACCTCGATTGCGATGAGGCTTTGGCACTGGAGGTCGACCGTGCCGTGCGCGACACCGCGCCTTTCGGCTGGCGGGGCACTGCTATGAAGGAGCGGAGGGTTCGGCGCTGCCTCGAGCAAGTTCTGGCTGATCCCGACGCAGTCGAACGGATCTTTGAAATCCTGAAGAACCAGCATGAATACTGAAACCTCACAGATCGGCGGCATCGAGGTTGAAATCGTGCACAAGGCGATCAAGAATCTGCATATTGGCTGCTACCCCCCTGAGGGCCGCGTCAGGATCGCGGCGCCGCACGGGGTTAGTGACGAGGCCATCCGCGTTGCCGTCCTGACCAGGATGCAGTGGATCAAGCGCAAGCAAACCCAGTTTCGGAAACAGGAGCGTCAGGCGGAACGCCGGTTCGTGTCGGGCGAAACACATCATCTGTTCGGCAGAGCGCTTCGTCTCGACGTTCAACGGTGGGACAAGAAGGTCCATCGGATCCTCCGGCAGGGTAGTGATCGGCTGGCCATGAAGGTGCCGGGCGACGGCACGACCGAACAGATGCGGCGCTGGATGGATGCCTGGTTGAAAGCCAGGTTACGGACCTACTCGGCTCCCCGGATATCGTTCTGGGCAAACCGCCTGGACCGTCACCCCGAGAAATGGGGCATCAGGCCGATGAAGACGAAATGGGGCAGCTGCGATCCTGAAAAGCGGATCATTTGGCTGAATTCAGAACTCGCGAAGAAGCCTGAGCGCATGATCGACTATGTTATTCTGCATGAGCTTGCTCATCTGATATCGCCGAACCATGATAAGCGTTTCATCAAAATCCTTGACGACAATATGCCGAAGTGGCGCAGCATACGCGATGAGCTTAATCAGTATCCGCTTCCCGCGTGGGAAGATCCGAAAGCTTTGGCGCGTTAACCGATATGCGATCGCCGCAGGTGTTTGGCAAGTTGCATTTCAGAGTGATCGGCGGTCTGCCAGATGAATAAGCGCTTGCTTTGAATGAAAGGGATAGTTGCCACCTCACTCGACCTCGGCACTTGATTTTTCGAAAAAGGTGGGGTGGTGATAGGCAGCCGAGACGACGCGGCGCCAGTCAATCCCTTCAAAGAGAGCTTCGAACTGTGCCTTCGTCAGGGTCATAGTTCCCTCTGAGAGTTTGGGCCAGACGAAGCCTGCGCCTTCAATGCGCTTGTAGATCATCACCAAGCCAGTGCCGTCCCACATAAGGATCTTGATCTTGTCCCGTCCCTTTGAGCGGAAGACGAAGAACGCACCAGAAAAAGGATCGAGTTCAAAATTGGTCATGACGTAATTGGCCAAGCCATCCATCCCCTTTCGGAAGTCGACGGGGTGAGTGGCCAGATAGATTCGATAGCTGCTGGACGGCGCAATCACTGGCACTGTCCCGCAACACGGATCAGTTTCAAAAGGTCGGCTTCGTCGATGGACAAGGGAAACTGAAGGCAGATACCACCCACATACAGATGGGCGGAGCAAGTCGATCCATTGACGGGAGCAGTCGTTGGTAACGCAGCCGGAACGGCCCTCTGATCGACTGACACCTGCGTGAAGGCTGAGCCCTCGACAGAGATCTTCTCTCCGCGTTCGCGCCGATCAGCCACCCACCATTTCCTCACGAGGCATTCATGCGCTCCCAATTCGGCCGCCACCTCGCCTGGAGACACGCCGTCTTCTCGAAGCCTTCTCGTTGCTTCTCGCTTGAGTGCGTTCGGCCAAATTCTCTTGCCGGAAGGGGATGTTCCGATCTTAAAACCCCAGACTTCACGTTCTGCCATAGTCGCCTCCGATTATCTTGCGGATGCAGATTAGCCGAAGAGAAGCGGTCAGTTTTAGAGCGCAATCAGGGGGTCAGATGCAACGCTTACTTCCGTCTTGAGCGCCGGATCGTTGAGGCTGGATACCAGATCCTCGACCTGCCAGCGAAACTGATTGGCAAGACCAGGATGCAGCAGAACCGTATTCTCTTCGGTGTGGGCCGCGATGGTGCCTTCCAGCTCAGCCTTGCGGGCTTCGAGCGCATCCATTTTCTCCTTCATGCTCGCCTGAAACATGCCCTGCGCAAACGCTTCAACGATATTGTCGATCTCACGCGTAATCTGGGCGAGGTCCTGTTCGGCTTGGTCGCAGGCCGCTTGGGCGGCGCGCCGTTCTTTGCGGCTTTCGGCCTGATAGGTCTCCACAAGGTCGAGGTCATCTCGGGCGTCATCAGGCGCTCGCGTAGACCGCACAACACGCGCTCCTCGAGGTCGAGCCGTTTGATCGTCTTGCGGTTCTGGCAGGTGCCGCGGTTGCGCGCGGCAGAACATCCCATCCGATCGGCACTGATCATGATATAGCCCGCACCGCAGTTTCCACATTCGGCAGTCCCCGACAGCAGGTAACGCGCGCGGCGGCCATTGTGCGCTTGCGGGCCATCACCGTCACAGCGGGCCTCAAGGATCGCGCTGCGCGTGGCGCCCTGACGTTCCTTGACCGCGTCCCAGAGTTCTTCATCAATAATACGCAGCTCGGGTACCGGCTCGCGCAGCCAAGTCTCCGCTGGGTTCGGGAGTGCTTGGCGCTTGCCCGATTGTGGGCATTTGACGAAGCGTTGGCGATTCCAGATCCTTTCTCCGATATAGAGATCGTTGTTCAGGATCCCTGTACCTCGCTTCCAGTTTCCAGAAATGGTTGAGAACGACCACGTTGGCGCGCGTGGGGCAGGGACACCTACTTCGTTCAATGCAGTGGCGATGCGCCGCGCACTGAGGCCAGCCGCGTAGTCGGTAAAGATCCGACGGATGATCTCGGCCTCTGTTTCATTGATGACAAGGTCCCCGGTGGTGAAGGTGCCGTCGGGCAGGGGGCTGCGATTGATATCATAGCCGTAGCTCTTACCTCCTGCTGACTTGCCGGCCTTCACACGGCCCTCTAGACCGCGGTGCGTCCGTGCCAACGGGGACGTCGCCATCGGCGTGTAGATCAGACTGCTCTCCCCAAGCCTCCACTGATATTCCTGCGCCATATGCAGTGCGGTAGCCAACTCAAGGTCGCTTTACGGCCAGAAACCAGACCCGGAGGAGATATCGCCGATCAGGAGCTGTTCGGCGGCGCGGCCGGCCATGAGACAGACGAGTTCTGCCTTGATGATATCGGCGGTGTAGCTTGTGCGGGCGGGGCGTAGGACCTCGGCGCCTGTAGGGGTGATGCGAGCACGAACGGGCAGGGCGAGGTCGAGGACCGCGGCGGCCACGATATGACCCGCCTCATGGGCAGCGATTCGGCGGAGATGCTTTGCGCAAACCGGCGGGGCGTGGTCTGCAACTGTCTGGTGGAGGTGCTCTGCGGTCAGGGATGTTCGCGCCCGTCGCGCGGGCCTTTGCGTCTTGGGCGATGTGGGCGAGATCTGCGCCGGATTTGCCGAGAAGGGTTGTGACAATAGCCTCTTCGACCTCGATCTCCGTGCCGAAGTGATGCGCCAGGATATCGCGGACACCGGCCTTGTCCGGCATCGGCACACGCAGCGTCATATCGAAGCGCCCCGCCCTCAGGATCGCCGGGTCGATGTGGTCCAGGTGGTTCGTTGCGGCGATGACAATGACGCCTTCGGCCGCGTTCAACCGGGTGAGCTGTTGCAGCAGGTCATTGATGACAGCGGTCATGTAGCGGCTGTTCCCCGAGCTTGGATCTCGGGTTCGCGTGCCGAAGCTGTCGAGCTCGTCGAAGAAGATCACTGACGGCGCCCGAGCCATAGCTTCGGCCACGACCATCGCCATGGCCTTCAAGTAGTCGCCCAAGTGGCCTGCGGCTTGCAGGTCAGTGTAGGAGGTGGCGATAAAGTGCGCCCCCGCTGATCCCGCGAGTGCTTCGGCCAGCATGGTTTTGCCCGTCCCCGGTGGGCCGTGCAGCAGGACGCTGTCGCTGACATCTTTCGAGCGGACGCAGTCAGCTTTCCAGTCGGACAGGTCGGCGATGATGTCGTGCAGTTGGGTGCAGACTTCGGGGAGCCCCTTCACGTCGTTGAGGGTCGGCCGCGGATTTGCCCGAAGACTGGGCCGACCACGTCACAGGCGCGGCGGACCTGATGCAATCCTGCGTTGACTGGGCCATGGCACAAGACGCGCCGAAAGCGCTTTCGGCGGCGACCAATATACAAGAGGTTTTCGGCCTGTGTCTTGGCGCATGGATCATGGGCGACACGGTGCGGGCGGCCACTGCACGGACCGAGGCGGGGCAGGGCTCGCCCCATCTTGACGCAAAGCTGGCGCTCGCGCAGGTCTACGCGACCCATCTGTTGCCGAAGGCGAAGGCCTGTCAAAGCGCTGTCGTGACCGGTGCAGACGCCGTTCTTGACCTTGCGCCCGAAGCGCTGCGGGCGAACAGTCTGGCGTAGCTCGGCTTTGATAAGGTCCGCGGCCGCTTGATCTTGCGGCCTGCTTGCCAGAAGGATTGCCGCAACGGTCCATCAGGAGGGTTCGATGAAGACGGTCTATACCGACAAGCACAAACTGCGCGACGCCAAGATCGAGATCCACGAAGGCGGGCTTGTGGCACCGTTCGAATGTCCGCGCCGGGCGGAGATCATTCTTGAGCGGATCATGGAGACTGGCCTGGGGGAGGTCGTGGCCCCCGATGATTTCGGGCTCGACCCTGTGCTCGCTGTTCATGATGCGGGATTTGTCGAATTCCTCCGGACCTGCGCCGATGAATGGGCCGCCGCCGGTTTCGGGGGTGAGGCCATCGCCAATTGCTGGCCCACGCGCACGATGAATTCTCCGCATATCCCGCGGTTCATCGAAGGCAAGATCGGCTACTACGCACTGGCCTGCGAGACGACCATATCGGTCGGCACCTATGAGGCCGCAGTCGCCAGCAAGGACGTGGCCCTGACCGCGACCGCCCTTGTCATGAACGGGGAGCGGGCGGCCTTCGGCCTGTGCCGCCCCCCCGGCCATCACGCCGCAAGCGACCAGTTCGGCGGCTATTGCTTCCTCAACAACGCGGCCATCGCCGCACAATACGCGCGCGACACCGGGGCACAGCGGGTCGCGCTCATCGATCTGGACTTTCACCACGGCAATGGCACGCAGCAGATTTTCTACGACCGCGATGACGTGCTGTTTCTGTCGATCCACGGCGACCCGATGGACGCTTTCCCGCATTTTCTGGGCCATGCGGATGAAACCGGCACCGGCGCGGGGCAGGGCTTCAACGTGAACTATCCGCTTCCGCCCGATACGCCCTATGCGGTCTGGAAAGAGTGTCTCGATCAGGCTCTTGCGCGCATTGCGGACTATGCCCCCGATCTGTTGATCGTGTCACTCGGGCTCGACACTTACGAGCACGACCCGATCAGTTTCTTCAAACTGCAAAGCGAGGATTACACCGACTGCGGCCGTACGCTGGCGGGGCTGGGGCTGCCGACGGTCTTTGTGCTGGAGGGCGGCTATGCGGTGGAAGAGGTCGGCGTGAACACCGTGAACGTGTTGCAAGGCTTCGATGAGGCCGCAAGCTGACCGCTGAAGTTGTGTCGGTGTGTCGGAGCAGACCGGAGGCTCTACCAGAAAAACGGCCAAGCTGACCGCAAGCGCCGCCGTGGCGGTCAGGTCGGATCGGACGTCTCGGGCTCGGTGCGCGGGTCGAGCACCAGCGCGGCGGGGGAGCTGTCGGGCAGGGGCACGAACTTCTCGCGCTCTGGCTCGGGCAGTTGCTGCGCTTTGCGCAGGTTGGACAGCACGAACAGCGCATAGCCCACCGCGATCACGGATTCGAAGATGAAAAAGGCCGATGGCCCGAACGCCGCGAGCAGGGCCGAGGTCAGCAGCGGCCCGATCGTCGCACCAATGGAATAGACCATGAGCAGACGCCCCGACGCAGCCACGTAGAACTTGCGGTCCAGCCGGTCAAAGGTCTGGGCCACGCACAGCGGATAAACGCTGCTGATCGCGCCGCCAAAGACCAGCGCCATGCCCATCAGCACGGTCAGCGGCACCCCGTGGGCGATCGAGATCGACAACAGGCCCCAGGACGCGCCAACGGTTAGCAGGATGCTCGCCATGACGATCCGGCGGTCGAACCGGTCCGCCAGCATCCCGATGGGCACTTGAAACACAAGGCCTCCCAGCACCACGACCGACATGAACAGCGCCGCCTCGGACACGCTCAACCCGATCTGTCGGGCGAAGACGATCGCCAACCCGTAGAACGAGCCGATCAGCACCCCGGCCACGCCGGCCCCCACCACGCCGATCTTCGAGGCGGCGAAGATCTGCCGCACGCCCAGAACGCGGATGTCGCGCAGGTCCGGCTTGCCCAGACCCGTCATCGCGATGGGCACAAGGGACAGCCCGATCAGCACGGCGGACAGGTCGAGAAGGTCCCCGTCGCCCACCGGTGCGAGGTTCACCAGCGTCTGCCCCAGCGCCATCGCCAGATAGAAGGCGAGCATATAGGCCCCCAGAACGCGCCCGCGGGTCTTATTGCTGCTGCGTTCATTCAGCCAGCTTTCGACCGTCGTTGTCATGCCGGCGATGCAAAACCCGTTGATGACCCGCAAAATCACCCATGCGGCGGGGCCAAAGAAGGTGTCATAGGCAAGGCAGGTCGCGGCGGTGATCGCGGCAAAGACCGAAAACGCGCGGATATGGCCGATCCGCAGGATCACGAGTTTCGACCGGAACCCGCCAAGTGCCAGCCCCAGATAATAGGCCGACATGATCACACCGATCAGGGCCACGGGGTAATCGGCCGCCTCCATGCGCAGCGGAAGCACCACGCCCAGCAAACTGTTGCCGGCGACGAAAGCCGCCGTTCCGCCCAGAAGCGATCTTACCGAAGCCAACGTATCGCGCAGGGTCTGGGCCATGGCTCTCGTCCTGATTTTGTCGTCCCCTCACCGTGACGGGAACCGCGGCCTGTATAGCACGAGGCTGGGGGACGCGCGGTAACGCGTATCACCTGCCGCCCGCGCGCCTTACTGAAGCTCGGCCAGAGCCTTTTTAATTTTCTTTAGCAATTCGGCCCGATCCTCGCCCTCCATGCCTTCATCGGTGGCGCGCATGTAGTCTTTCTTGTCGTCGCGCCATTGTTCAAGCATCGCGATCTTCTCCTCCCGGCTCACCGTATCGTCGCGCAACAGCTCGTCGGGGGTGTCATATTTTCCGAAATACGGCACGGCAGGCCTCCTTCTGTGTAGTTTGGGGGAAGGGTAATGCGCGCGGCGCGGAAAGCAACAAGGGGCGCGGGATTGGCGGTGGCCTGCGAAAGGGCAAAGGGCCGGAAGGGCGTCGCCTTGGTTTTCCACGTGACATGTCGCGGGTCATGCGGCACCATGACCTGTGGCGAATGAAAAACTCGGAGGGTGTCGATGTTACTCAGCATGCACGAACAGGAACGGCTCATGGTCTATACGGCCGGCAAGCTGGCACTTGAGCGGAAGGAGCGGGGGCTGAAGCTGAACCTGCCCGAGGCGACGGCGCTTCTGACATCCTACCTTCTGGAAGGGGCCCGCGACGGCGAGTCCGTGACCGACCTGATGGAGTCCGGGCGCAACGTGCTGACCCGCGACGACGTGATGGAAGGCGTGCCCGAGATGATCGCGCAAATTCAGGTTGAGGCGACGTTCCCCGACGGCACCAAACTTGTCACAGTGATGGAGCCGATCCGATGACCCGCAAACTCAATCCCTTCGCGCAACTGGCGGCCGACAACGCGACCCGCGCCGCAAGCGAGCGCGCCGCGCATCCGACGGACGATCCGGGCCGCGACTATGACCAGACCAGTTCGGACGCGTCCGAACGCACGAAATCGTCAGGCACCAGCAGCCCCAGTGAGCCGCGCCGCCCGGGCGGCGGCACGCGGCAAGCCCCGCGCCGCCAGACCGAAGAGGCGCTGGACCATGACAGCGATCCGATCATCCCCGGCGAGATCCTTTATGCCGAGGGGGATGTGGTGATCAACGAAGGTCTGGAGGTGACGACGATCCGCGTCGCCAACACCTCGGACCGTCCGATCCAGATCGGCTCGCATTTCCATTTCGCCGAAGTGAACGCAGCGCTTGAATTCGACCGCGATGCGGCCTGGGGCAAGCGCCTTGCGGTGCTGTCCGGCGGGGCGGAACGGTTCGAGCCGGGCGCCGTGGCCGAGGTGGGACTGGTGCCCATTCAGGGCAAGCGCATCGTTCTGGGGTTGCGTGGATTGTGCAAAGGGGAGCTCGACAATGCAAAAGGTTGATCGCCGCGAATACGTGGCCTCATACGGGCCGACCAAGGGCGACCGGATCCGGCTCGCCGACACCTGCCTGACCATCGAGGTCGAAGAGGACCGCTCGGGCGGGGGGGATGAATCCGTCTTCGGCGGCGGCAAGTCGATCCGTGAGTCGATGGGCCAATCCTCGCACACCCGCGCCGAAGGCACCCCCGATCTGGTGATCACCGGCGCGGTCATTCTGGATCACTGGGGCATCATCAAGGCCGACATCGGCGTGCGCGACGGGCGCATCGTGGGCATCGGCAAGTCCGGCAACCCGGACACGATGGACGGGGTCGATCCGGCGCTGGTGATCGGGCCATCAACGGAAGTTATGGCCGGCAACGGTTTGATCGCCACGGCAGGCGCCATCGACACCCACGTGCATTTCGTCGGGCCGCAGATGATGCAGGTGGCGCTGGCCTCCGGCGTCACAACAGTGACCGGTGGCGGCACCGGCCCGACCGAGGGTTCAAAGGCCACGCTGGCGACCCCCGGCGCCTGGTGGATGGAGCGGATGCTGGAAGGCTTCGACCCCTGGCCCGTGAACGTGCTGTTTTTGGGGCGCGGCAACACCATGTCGAAAGAAGCGATGTGGGAGCAATTGCGCGGCGGCGTCGGCGGCTTCAAGGTGCACGAGGATTGGGGCGCGACCCCGGCGGCCATCGACGCCTGCCTGTCCGTGGCCGAAGAATCCGGCGTGCAGGTGGCGATCCACTCGGACACGTTGAACGAAGCGGGGTTTGTGGAAGATTTGCTCAAGGCCGTGAATGGCCGCACCTTCCACGCCTTCCACACCGAAGGGGCAGGGGGCGGCCATGCGCCCGACATCATCTCCATCGCCGGTGAGCGTAACGTGCTGCCCGCCTCGACCAATCCCACGCGGCCGTTCACCAAGAACACTGTGGCCGAACACCTCGACATGGTCATGGTGGCCCACCACCTGAACCCGCAGGTGCCCAACGATCTGGCCTTTGCGGAAAGCCGCGTGCGCGCGGGCACCATCGCCGCCGAGGATATCCTGCAGGACATGGGTGCGATTTCCATCATGTCGTCGGACGCACAAGCCATGGGCCGCATCGGCGAGACGGTGATGCGCACGTGGCAGACCGCACACCAGATGAAGAAGCTGCGCGGATCGCTCCCCGGGGATGACCGCGCCGACAACCACCGCGCGCGGCGGTACGTGGCGAAATACACCATCTGCCCTGCCGTCGCCCACGGGATGGAGCGCGAGATCGGCTCGATCGAGGTGGGCAAGAAGGCCGATATCGTGATGTGGCAGCCCGCGCTTTTCGGGGTGCGGCCGCATACGGTCTTCACCGGCGGCATGGTGGCCACGGCAGCGCTGGGCGATCCCAACGCTTCGATCCCGACGCCGCAGCCGGTGATGGAGCGGACCGGGTTCAACGTGCATTCCACTGCCTCGGGGGCGACCAGCCTTGCCTTTGTGTCGCAGGCGGCCATCGATGACGGCATCGCGGACCGCATCAACACCAACCGCGCCTTCGTCGCCATCGAAAGCACGCGCGGACGCGGCAAAGAGGATATGCCTGAAAACACCGCCCTGCCACGGATTGAGGTCGATCCCGACACCTATTCGGTGAAGATCGACGGCGAAATCGCGGATCATGAGCCGGCCAGCGAAGTGCCGATGGCGCAGCGCTACTTCCTGTTCTGAATGGACACGGACGGGATGAACAGACAGGCGGCACTTATGCTGCTGGCGGACGGACGCCTTCCGGCGGGCGGCTATGCCCATTCCGGTGGGCTGGAACCTGCTGTCGCTGCGGGCCGGGTCACCGATATGCCGGGGCTTGAGCGGTTCCTTATCGGACGGGCGCAGACCACCGGCCTGATCGCCGCTGCTTTCGCCGCTGCTGCCTGCGCGCGGGCAGGACGGGGCGATTTCAGCGATCTGCCGGACCTTGAAGCCGAGCTGGACGCGCGCACGCCTTCGCCCGAGCTGCGCAAGATCTCGCGCGATCTGGGGCGGCAGTTGCGCCGCGCGTTAAGCAGCATTCACCCCGATCCAAGGTTCGAAGCGCTGGGCGCGGCCCCCCATCAGCCGATCGTGATGGGGGTCGCGGCGGCGGTTCTGGGCCTTGCCCCGCAAGAGGCCGCCATGGCGAGCCTGCACGAGAGCAACTCCGGCGCGGCGGCAGCGGCGGCCAAGCTGATGCCGGTTGATCCGTTCAACGTGCATGCCATTCTGGCCCGGATGACGTCGCGGCTGGATACGCTGGCGGCGCAGGCGGCGGCTGCGGCTGAAGGGCCGCCTTCCGATCTGCCATCCACCGGCGCGCCGCTGTCGGACATCGCCGCCGAACACCACAGGAGGCGGGATGTACGACTTTTCGCGTCATAAACCGCCCGCCGGTCCCATCGGTGCGATGTCCGCGCGGGCCGTGCTGACAAGCGCGCTTGACGCGCGGGGCCGCAGCCTGATCCAGACGTTGCGGTCCGACGGGCCTTTGGTGCTGCGCAAGAGCAACCCCAAGGGGCCCGAGCCATTGACCCACCGCAGCCCCGACGTGGCCCGCGTGGCCCTTGCCGCGGGGACGGCTGGACCGCTGGGCGGGGACGATTACGCGCTCGATGTGCGGGTCGGGGCGGGAAGCACACTGGTCCTGCAAGAGGTTTCGGCCATGCTGATCCTGCCGGGCCTGTCCGGCGCGGCCTCGCGCATGACGATCCGGGTAGAGGTCGAAGACGGCGCCACCTTCGTCTGGCTCGCCGAGCCGATCATCGCCGCCCATCGCTGCAACCACCGCCACGAGGTGCGCGTGACGCTCGCGCCCGACGCCCGGATGATCCTGCGCGAAGAGACTTTGCTGGGCCGTCACGGTGAGCCTGCGGGCGATCTGTCCAGCCGGTTGCGCGTCACCCGGGACGGTACGCCGCTTTATGACCAGCAAATCGCGTTCGGACCCGCCAGCGATGGCTGGGAGGGTGCTGCGGTTCTGGATCGGCACCGTGCGGTCGGATCGGTGATTGCGGTCGACCCCGACTGGATCGACGCTGCGCCATCCGTCCAACCTTATGCGCCCACCGCCGCGCTGACACCGCTGGCCGGACCGGGCGTCGCCATCGGCGCGGTCGCGCCCGACAGCCTGTCCCTGCGTCAACTTCTGATGCGCGGCTTGAATGAACTCGGCCCGCCTTGGGCCACTTGAAGGAGACATCCCATGCATGATGACCACACGACAGCCCCGAAGACCCGTGCCCTGCGCCTTGGCGTGGCCGGCCCCGTGGGCACCGGCAAGAGCTCGGTGATTGCCACGATCTGTCGCCACCTGCGCGACGAATTCGCCCTTGGGGTCATCACGAACGACATCTACACCGACGAGGATGCGCGGTTCCTGAAATCTGCCGGCGTGCTGCCGGAAGAGCGGATCCGCGCCGTCGAGACCGGGTCCTGCCCCCATACCGCCATCCGCGACGACGTGACCATGAACCTGATGGCGGTCGAGGATCTGGAGCGCGATTTCGCTCCGCTCGACATCGTGCTGGTGGAAAGCGGCGGAGACAACCTCACGGCGACGTTCTCTCCGGCGCTGGTGGACGCGCAACTGTTCGTGCTGGACGTGGCCGGCGGCGGCGATGTGGCGCGCAAGGGCGGGCCGGGGATCAGCGGCGCCGATCTTCTGGTCATCAACAAGATCGACCTTGGCCCCCATGTGGATGTGGACGTGGATCGGATGGTGGCCGACGCGCAAAAGGCCCGTGACGGCAGGCCGGTCCTGCCGCTGTCGCGCAAGCAGGCCGACACGGTTGAGAAGCTGTGCGACTGGGTGCGCGAGATGCACAAGACCTATGCAGGCGGTGACCACGTGCCCGTCGATCCCGGCCCGATGGCGCCGCATCATCACGCCCACGACGACGGCCATACCCATCGCCACGATTGACCGCTAGGCTGGGCCACGCGAACCGGCAGCAATCGGAAAGGGCCCCATGGACAGCTTGCACTGGCAAATCAAACACGCGTTGCGCATGGTGGTGTCCGGCGCGGGCGCCTATTTGCTGGTATTCCTGCTGGGCCTTCAGGTGGATTTCTCGGCGGTGATCACCGCCATTTTCGTCACCCAAAGCAACGTTGGCGGGTCCTATCGTGTGGCGGTCGAGCAGTTCTTCGCGGCCATCGCCGGGGCGGTTTGCGGGGCCGGGGCGGCGGCGTTGATCCTGCCGCAGGATCCGATGTGGATGTCGCTGGCACTGGTCGTGGCGCTGACGCCGCTGGCTTTGCTGGGCGCGCTGTCCCCGGGGTTTCGCGTGGCGCCGATCAGCGCGGTGATCATCCTGTTGAACGGCCCGATCCTCGAGCTTGATACGCTCACATTGGCGCTGGACCGGGTGCTTGGCGTGTCGCTGGGGTGTGCCATGGGGGTTCTGGTCTCGCTCACGGTCTTGCCATCGCGCGCCTTTCCGGCGGCGGTGGATACGGCGGCGGGCATCTGTTCACTTCTGGCGCGGCAACTGGCGGTGCTGGCACAGCGGGCACCTACAGCCCGGGGGCAGCACAGTCGGCTGGCCGCACAGGTGCGTGAACAGATCATGCAGCTTGCCGATTTGACCGAGGCGGCCGAACATGAACGGCGCGGGCGCACCAAGCGCCACGTCGGCGCGCCGCGGCTGTTGCGCACGTTGCGGCGTCTGCGGCACAACACCGACATGCTGCGTCGGGCGGGGCGCGACATCGGTGACGATGCGCTGCCCGAGAGTATCGCGGCCCCATGGTGCCATGCCGCCGGGGCTGCGGCTCAGACCCTGAACAGCATCGCTGCCCTTCTGGCCGGAGAGAAGGTGTCCGAGGATTTCGACACGCTCACCCCCGCCGTGCGCGCTTATCTCGGTACGCTCGAAGAGATCCGCAAAAGCGGCGAGACGGCCACACTGCCGCCCGCCACCCTTCGGCGCATGTTCGGGATCGGGTTCACGCTGGATCAGTTCCGCCGGGACATCGGCGACATGATCGAGATCGCGCAAGAGGTGCCGAAACCGCGACCCGGGCTACTCACCGCCCTGCAAGGGGGGTTACGGGGCCGCGGTTAGGGCGGCGGGGCCGGTCACTCGGACGCGGCGCCGCCCTGTGCTTGACACTCCATGACAGAGGTCTCGTCCATCGTGTTCTCAAGCGTGGCGCTGTCGCCCTTACTCCACCAGACATGGGCGCCCGAGACGTATTTCGAGCCGGACCCCGAAACCACATTGACGAAAATCCGGTCTTCGCCGTCGACGGGGACGATGGCCAGCGTGTTGGCGTCTGTGATCACATACTGAACAGCAAAGGGCGCATCATCGCCGCAGGCATAGGTCTGGGCTTCCACACTTCCGTTGGTGCCCAGATTGAGCGGGACGGACAGGGCGACGTCGGCGGACGCGGTTCCCGCGAAGGCAACGGCGGCAAGCGGCAAGAGGCTGATACGCATAATAGATCTCCTTGATCGTGTCGGGCCGGGCATCATCGTCCGGCGGGTGACTGTCTGGTATCGATGTAGCCTGCGGGCGGCCAATCTCAATCCCGCGCGTGCCCGCAGGCGGAAAGGGGCCGACCCCCGCAGGGCACTATGCTCGGGTGGGGTCAGGGATAATAAACCCCACCGACCGCGCGGCGCGGTTTGCCGATATCCTCGGGTAGGGGGATGAAATCGGCCTCATCACCCGGCACGGTGTCGAACCGGCCCCGGGCCCATTCCTGTTTCGCGGCCTCGATCCGTTCCGGGCGGGAGGAGACGAAGTTCCACCAGATATAGCGCGGGCCGCTCATTGGCGCGCCACCGAACAGCATGAACCGTGCGGTTTCATTTGCTTTGACGGTGATCGCATCGCCGGGGCGGAGCACCAGTAGCTGCCCTTTCTCGAACCGGTCGCCGGCGATCTCGATCTCGCCCGAGATCGTGTAGAGCGCGCGTTCCTCATAGGTGGCGTCAATCGGCATACTGCGTCCGGCTTGCAGTTCCACATCGCCGTAAAGCGTTTCCGACGCCGTCTTCAGACCGCTCTTCTTGCCGAAAGCCTCACCGGCGATGATCCGCGCCTTGATCCCGTCGCTGTCGAGCATCGGCAGGTGGTCCGAGCCGTAATGAATGAAGTCCGGCGCGCTTTCCTCGTCCGCTTCGGGCAGGGCCATCCACGTCTGCAGGCCGAACAGTCGCTGGCCGTTTTTCTTCTTCTCTTCCGACGTCCGCTCGGAGTGAACGATCCCCTTGCCGGCCTTCATCCAGTTGACCGCGCCGGGGCGGATCGTCTGTTCGGTGCCCAGAGAGTCGCGGTGCAGGATCTCTCCCTCGAACAGATAGGTGAGCGTGGCAAGGTTGATGTGCGGGTGCGGGCGCACATCGATCCCCTGATCGGTCAGGAATTCGGCCGGTCCCATCTGGTCGAAGAAGATGAACGGGCCGACCATTTGCCGCTTGACCGACGGCAAAGCGCGGCGCACCTCCATCTCGCCCAGATCGACCGCACGGGGCACGATCAGGGTCTCGATAGCGTTGACGCCCTCGGCGTCACCCAACACGGGATCGGGGCAGGGGGAATAGCTCATGTTCGGTGATCCTTTTTTTTCCGGGCGTCTGCTCGCGTCAGTTTAAAGGGAGAGGAAGCCCCGGGCGACAGCTTGCGCCGCACCCGGGGCCCAAGGGTCAGCTCAGCTTGCCGGCCACCTCAACCAGACGACGTGCCTGATGGCCGATGGCTGTTTTCGCCTCATCCGAGAAGTCGTCCCCGGCGTTGTGGCTGTAGCCGTAGGGGTTGCCGCCGGTCTTGAAGATCACTTCGTCGGTATAGCCCGGCGCCACGACGAACCCGCCCCAGTGCATCACTGTGGTATAGAAGGACGTGAGGGTCGTTTCCTGACCGCCGTGCGCGTTCTGCGCCGAGGTCATGGCCGAGACCGGCTTGTTCGCCAGAGCGCCCTTGCCCCAAAGACCGCCCAGCGTGTCGATAAAGGCGCGCATCTGGCTGGCCATGACACCAAAACGCGTCGGCGCGGAGATGAGATAGGCGTTCGCCCATTCCATATCCTCGACGGTGGCTTCGGGAATGTCGGACATCTTTTCGGCCTGCGCTTTCCAGGCATCCTGGCCGGCGACCACGTCACCGGGGGCGGTTTCCGGCGCCTTCAGAAGGCGCACTTCGGCGCCAGCAGCCTTGGCGGCGTCAGCGGCAATGGTGGCCATCTGGTGGTTGGTGCCGTAGGTGGAATAGAAGATAATGGCGAGTTTGACAGACATTCGGTCCTCCGTAGGTGTGTTGGTCTCGAGCGACAGCGCCGTGCCGCCCGAGCGTTCGGGTTTCACTCACTTCGACATAGGACTCGACCATACTGTCGTGAAGGGTGATAATGTTGCATTCACTATTGCGCATGGCGTAATAATCACCCATGGGCGAACTCGAATCCATCCGCGTCTTTCTGGCCGTCGCCTCACAGCGGAGCTTTGCCGGCGCCGCGCGGCAGTTGGGCATCACACCGGCATCGGTCACCCGCACCATCGCGGGGCTTGAGGCGCGGTTGGGTGTGCAATTGTTGGTGCGCACGACGCGGCAAGTCTCACTGACCTCGGCGGGTGCGATCTATGCCGCCCGTGCAGGACCGTTGGCCGATGAGCTGGCCGAGGCAGCGAACGAAACCCGCGAGGCCGAGGGCATCATCTCGGGGTCCTTGCGCATCAGCGCGCCGCTGTCGCTGGGGGTCAAGATCCTCCCCGAGGTGCTGCCGCGCTTCGCGGCGCTCCATCCCCGGACCGATCTGCAGGTCAGCCTGTCTGACGGTTTTGTCGACATCGTCGAGGGTGGGTTCGATCTGGCAATCCGCATCTCGCCGCCGCCGCGCGACAAATCCACGATCTGGCGCAAGATCTGCAAGGTGCCACGGCTGCTGGTCGCCGCTCCGGCTTACCTGCGCGCGCGCGGCCGGCCCGAGCACCCCGAGGATCTGGCCGATCATGTCTGCCTTGGATACCGCGATGACCTGCCCGAAGAGGTCTGGCACCTGTCCCGGGGGCGGCAGCGGCACAGTCACAAGGCGGCGGGGCATGTCTGCACCAACAACGGCGATCTTCTGGCCCAGCTCGTCCGCAAGGGTGAGGGCATCGCCCTGTTGCCGCAGTTCATTATCAAGGACGCGCTTGCGGCGGGGGACATGGTGCCGGTGCTGCCCGGCTGGACGACGCCGGAGATCTGGCTCACCCTCTATTATCCGCCCTATGAGCAATTGCCCCTGCGCGTCGCGGCCTTCTCGGACTTTTTCGAGGCCCATGTGGGCGGGGACAGTTTCGGCGCGGATCACGGGATTTCAGGGGGCGGGTGACGGCGTCCCCTCGGGTCCGGTGCAGGACCGGTCAAGGCAGTCTTAAGACGCATCACGCGCGTCGGAGACGTCCATCAGGTGCCGGATATGGCGGGCGAAATACCACGTGGCGGGGGCGCCGATCAGGCCCCCCAGACCGAGGGACCAAGCGGTTGACGCAATCGGCCCGCCCAGCCAGCTCCAGATCAGCGAGGCGAAGAACACGTTGACGGCGGCGGCCCCGGCCCCGAAGGGATACAGCGCCACCGCGATTTTTGCCGTGGGCCAGCCCGTCCGGCTCATGACCGCGCGACCAGCCGTTGCACCAGCACCAGCGCCGCGATCAGGCCGATACTGCCAAGGGCGAACCAGAATTCCGCCGTGGCCGTCTGGGCCTGCGGCACCGGGCGCTCGAACGCCTCGGCCGCGAGGGGCGAGGCGGCGGTCAAGGCGATAAGGGGAAGGAAAAAGCGCATGTCAGGTCTCCTGTGTCAGGGTGCGGTAGATGTCGGGAAGGGCGCGGGTCAGCCGGTTGGCATCGGGCAGCAGCGTGAAACCACCCCGCCCGAAGATGCGCGCGAACCAGTCTTGGCCGTCCTCGTCGATGACGATGCCGTGCAGGCTAAGACCGGCTGCGCGGGCCTCGCGCACGGCCATGTGGCTGTCTTCGATACCGTGCTGGCCTTCGTAGTGGTCCAGATCGTTGGGCTTGCCATCGGTGAGCACGATCAACAGCTTGCGGGCGCTGGGTTGCTCGGCCAGTTGCGCGTTCACGTGGCGGATCGCGGCGCCAAGGCGGGTGTAATGCCCGGGCTTGAGCGCGCCGATATTGGCGGTGACTTCGGGCGACATGGGTGCATCGAAGTCCTTGCACCGGGTCAGAAACACGCGGTCACGGCGCAGGGACGAAAAGCCCCAGATGCCCAGCCGGTCGCCCGCCGCGTCGATCCCCGTGGCCAGCGCGGCCATGGCGTGGCGGGCGACTTCGATCACGCTGGTGTCGCCGATCGCCGCCTCGGTCGAGCGCGAGGTGTCGATCAGGAAGGCCACGGACAGGTCCCGTTCGACCTGCCGCGCCGATTGCCAGATCCGGTCAGAGCCACGCCCCGTGGCCCGCAAATCGGCCTGCGCGGTCAGCAGCGCATCAAGGTCAAGCTCGCCCCCGTCGATCTGGCGCGGCTGGAGAATGCGGCGCGGGCGCAGGGCCTCGAACTGGCGGCGCACTTCGCGCATGCGGCGGGGATCGGGGGTGAAGGTGCTGCCATCGGGGCGGGCGGGCGCGTCCAGAATCCGGCAATGATCCGCCATGTAGCTGCGGCTGCGGTGGTTCCATTCGGGATAGGTGTGCAGGCCGGCCAGCGCCTCGTGATCCGCATCCGCCGGAGACAGGTCAAGATGCAGCCGCAGCCGTGTCGCGGCCTTCCGGTCGTGTTTCGACAGGGTGATCTTGTCCTGATCGTCGGCGGCTTTCAGGGCGTTCTCGTCGTCGTCATCATCGACGCTGCGGTTGATGTTCATGGACTCGACCCACGACAGGATCGACTCGAAACGGTGGATGATGAAGCTGTCGGTGCGGCGGTTCTGTTCGTTGTCCTTGCGCTCGCCCAGTTTGCGGCTGGTGTGCGCGGCAGTGGGGGGCGGGGCGGCGGGGTCGGCGTCCTCCTCCTCAAGCGCGGAAGCGCCGCTGCCCGGTTGGGCAAAATGCAACCAGATCGGCACCGGCGCGAAGGGCATATGTTTGCGGTGACTTTCCGTGGCGCGGGCATCGCTGCGCGTGCCGCACAGCTGATCGACGACCGCCGCCTCCATCGCTGCTTCAGGGGCCGGACGGGTGAGTGCGGGGCGGGTCGCGACGCAGAGTTCCGCCATCTGGTCATAGGCCACGCGCAACCCCGGACAGGCGGCATAGGCCGCATCGGCGGCCGCCGCGTTGAGCCGGATCTGCGCGCAGTCCGCCGCCGCTCCGCCTTGGGGCAGCGGGTCTTGCGGCAGCTCGGCGCGGGCCGCCAGCGCTGTGAGCCAGAAGTAGGCCGCACGGTTCAACTCAGCCTCGGGGAAGCTTGCCATCACGGGGGGCAGGGTCAGCCGCTCCCCATCGAAGCGGGCGATCCATTCGTGGTCCTGATCCGCCCCCAGCTTGCGCCGCGCGGGGCGGCGGTGCTGCATGACGGTGGCGGGGGCCTCGGCCAGTTCCACCCCCGCAGCCCCGCCCAAGGCGCGAAACAGCACCGCAAGGCTGGGCCGGACCGAGGCGAGCGTGACCCCGGCCTGGGGATAGGAGACCTGCGCCCCGATCCCCTTGGCCATGTCGTGCCACAGGTTGCCGACGGTTTCTTCGGGCTCCATGAGATCGAGAAGGTGCATCTGGCTTATCCGTAGATCGTGCTGACAAGGTCGCGCAGAGATTGCTGCACGTCCGGCTCATCGCTCAAGGGTTCGATCACCGCCGCTTCCAGCGCCGGTTCGACCCCCATGCCGCCGGCCATCAGGGTCGCCGCGTAGATCAGCAGGCGGGTGGAGACGCCTTCTTCAAGGTCCATGCCCGACAGCTTGCGGATATGCCCCGCCAGCCGCACAAGGGGGGCCACGCGCCCGGCCTCAAGCCCGCTTTCGCGCGTGACCACGGCGATCTCGGTCTCGGCCTTGGGAAAGTCGAACGAGGCGGAAAGGAACCGCTGACGCGTAGAGGGTTTGAGACGTTTCAGCACGTTCTGGTAGCCCGGATTGTAGCTCGCCACGAGCATGAAATCCTTCGGCGCGACCAGTTCCTCTCCGGTGCGGTCGATCATCAGCGTGCGCCGCGTGTCAGTGAGCGGGTGCAGTACGACGGTGACGTCCTTGCGGGCCTCGACCACCTCATCCAGATAGCAGATCCCGCCCTCGCGCACCGCGCGGGTCAGGGGGCCGTCGACCCAGACGGTTTCCCCGCCTTTCAGCAGATAACGCCCGATCAGGTCCGCCGCCGAGAGGTCGTCGTGACAGGCGACCGTGTAGAGCGGCTTGCCCATGCGGGCGGCCATGTGTTCGACAAAGCGCGTCTTGCCGCAGCCGGTGGGCCCCTTCAAAAGAAGGGGCAAACCGTTGGTGTAGGCCGTCTCGAACAGATCGCATTCGCGGCCCGTCGGTTGGTAGAACGGCAGTTCGGGATGGGTTGCGATGTTCATGATCACTCTCCTGGGACGGGGTTGGCGGGGCCGGGTTCGATGATCTCGTCCTTGCGGACCACCAGCATCGAATAGATGAACAGAAGCGCCCCGATCACGACCGCTGCCCCCGCGCCAAAGCGCATGATGTAGAACAGTTGCAGATCATCCTGCACGATCATGAAATAGTCGCCGACCACCCGTTGCATGTGCGTCTGGATGGTGCCCGCGAAGGTCAGCACGAAGGTCATGAAGGCCATGCCGCCGGTCATCAGCCAGAAGGACGCCATGTTCAGCACCTGATTATAAGGCGCACGCTGACGCAGCATCGGCATCGCATAGCTGAACAGCGCGAGGTTCAGGGCCACATAGGCGCCGTAGAAGGACAGGTGCCCGTGGGCTGCGGTGATCTGCGTGCCGTGGCTGTAGAAGTTCACCCCGTGCAACGTGTGCAGGAAGCCCCAGACACCGGCGCCGAAGAAGGCCACCGTGCTCGACCCCAGCGACCACAAAAGCGCGGCCTTGTTGGGGTGGTTCTTGCGGCCCTTCCAGACCATGACGAAGGCGAACGACATCATCAGGAAGAAGGGCACGACTTCGAAGGTCGAGAAGATCGAGCCGACCCATTGCCAGTATCCCGGCAGGCCGATCCAGTAGAAGTGGTGTCCGGTCCCCAGAATCCCCGAGAAGAGCGCCGTGGCGACGATGACGTAAAGCCATTTTTCGACGACTTCCCGGTCCACGCCGGTCAGCTTCAGCAGCAGGAAGGCAAGGATCGCGGCCATCACCAGCTCCCACGTGGCTTCGACCCACAGGTGCACCACGAACCACCAGTACATCTTGTCCAGGCTCAGGTTGTCGGGGTTGATGAAGGCGAAGATCCACAACAGCGACAGCAGCCACAGCCCCATGAGCAGCACGTTGGTGATCGCGGTTTTCTTGCCCGCCAGCACGGTCATCGAGATGTTGAACAGGAAGATCAGCGCGGCGACGAGAATGCCGAATTTTACCCAGAGCGGCTGTTCGAGAAATTCGCGCCCGCCGTGGATGCCGACCAGATAGCTGCCCACGGCCCCCAGCGTGCCGACCACAAGGATGATCAACTGCAGATAGGCCAGCTTCGTGGAATAAAGCTCGCGCTCGGATTCCTCGGGCACAAGGAAATAGGCCGCGCCGAAGAAGCCCAGCAAGAGCCAGACGATCAGCGCGTTGGTGTGGATCATGCGCACGACGTTGAAGGGCAGGATCTCTGACAGGAAGTTCGGCGCGACATAGATCCAGCCCGCCAGAAGCCCGCCCAGAACCTGAATCCCGAACAGACCAAGGGCCGCCAGAATATACCAGTAGGCCACACGTTGTGATTGATATTTCATAGTATTGTCCTTTCGTGCCGCTTAGCCGGCGTCGTTGGGCGGCCAGCCCTGCGTGTCTGTCTGGTCGGCCCACCGCAGAAATTCCGCGAGGCCGCGCAGCTCTTCGTCCGTGAACTCATAGGCGGGCATCTGGCGGCGGCCGGGGATGCCGCTTGGCTGGGCCTCGATCCAGCCCTTGAGGATTTCAAACGCGCCTTCGGGGTCGTCCAGCACGCCCCAGCGGGTCATGACGTTGCCGACCTCGGGCGCGAAATAGGCGCCTTCGCCGTGCAGGCTGTGACAGTTGATGCAGGACTCGCGTTCCCAGACGTGTTTGCCCCGCACGACCTCTTCGCTCAGCTCCATGCCGGCGGTGGAGGTGTTGACGACGTATCTATGGGAATGGACGGTCATCGCCACGAAGACGACGACGAAGAAAATCGAGCCCCCGTAGAAAATGTTGCGCGCCCGCGACTTGGTTAACAGTTCAGCCATTCTGGTTGCTCTCCTTGGGCCAGTGATCCCCAAGGTCTAGGCTGCGGGCGCCGCGCGAAGTTTGCTCTAGCGCAAATTCGGCGCGAAGAGGGTGGGGGCAGGGCGGGTTTTCTCAAGATTGGCCGGTGCCGGGCCGGACGTGCGCACGCAAAAAAACCTGCCGCTTTTTCAAGCGGCAGGTTCGCTGGACATCCGTCCGTTCAGTACGGCGAGGGGGGCTTAGTTGCCGCCCCAGGCCTCGGGGTAGCCTTCCATCTCTTCACAGCCGCACATGGCATAGTGCAGCGGTGGCATGGCCGGGTTCACGTAGTCCGCAAGGGTGTCTTGCGTGATGGCCGGCTGCGGCAGGACCCACTCGGGCGCGGGCAACTCACCGCCTTCGATCACGCGGGACGCGGCGATGATCGCGGTGCGCCACTGGTAGGCTGGATAGGTCGGCGCGATGGCGGTCATGCCCTCATCCTGCCACTTGCGCAGGAAGTCCTGCTGGTCCTCGCCCACGAAAACAGGGATGTCGTAGCCCGAATCCTCAAAGGCTTCGATGGCTGCGACCGCCGTGGCGCCGGCGTCCATCCAGACCGCGTCGATCGTGCCGCGCATCAGGTAGTCCTCGACGATGGATTTCGTCTTGGCGTTGTCCCCGTCGGTGAATTCGGCCCCGACGACGTTCATGCCGGCTTCGTCAAGAATGCGACGGCCCGCGGAATAGCGGGTTTCGAGCACGTCGACCCCGGGCAGAATGCGCAGCATCAGCACGTTGGAACCTTCGTCAAGCTGGTCGACGATGAATTCCGCGCCCTGAATGCCGAAGCCGTAGCCGCCCACGGGGTGCACGAAGGTCTCGGGGCAGTCGGTGTTCACGCCACGGTCGAACACGATCACCGGCATCGCTTCACAGGCGCGCTCGACCGCGGGGGTCAGGGCGGCGGTGGTGTTGGGCGAGACGATCATCACGTCGCAATCGCCCCCGGCCAGCAGGTCATCGATGTCGGCGATCTGCTTGTCGTCCGAACCTTCGGCGTCCACGTGGATGAAGTTCTCGATTGACGAGTGGTTCTTGAGCTCTTCGGTCATGTTGGTGAAGCCCACCACGCGCCACGGGTTGTTGACGCCCGCGTTCGAGAAGCAGACCGTCGCGCCGGAGGCGAGGTCAAGGCCCGGCATCTCGACCATGTCGCCGCCGATGTTCTCGACCCAGGGCTGGCCCTCGGGCCCCTCGGCGGTCGCCTGCAACTGCTCTTGCTGCTTGGCGAATTCTTCAGGGTCGTTGAAGTTCTGGGCCCAGGCCGGGGACAGTCCCAGCGCAAGCGCGCCGGTGGCCATAATCATGCGTTTCATTGTTCTACTCCTTGTTGTTGAGGGTGCCGCTGCGGCCTCCTCAGGTTCCCGTCTGTTGTCTCCGGTGCATCGCCAGCGCGACGGCTGCGATCAGGATCAGGCCCTGCACCACCTGCCGGACGGGTTGCGGCAGGCCTAGGAAATTCAAAAGCGTGAAGATGGCGGTCAGGGCCAGCGCGCCGCCCACGGCCGCCGGAACCGATCCCCGCCCACCCAGAAGCTGCGCCCCGCCCAGAACGGCGGCGGTGATCGCCTGCAACTCATAGCCCGAGCCCACGTCTGTGGATACGCCGGCAAAGCCGCCCAGCAGGATGCCGGCAATGGCACCGGACAGACCCGACAGCATAAAGGCGGTGATTCGCACCCGGTTGACCGGCACACCCGCCAACCCGGCAGCAACGGGGTTGTCGCCGATGGCATGGACCTGACGGCCCAGATTTGTGCGGTGCATCAGCCACGCCAGAAGGCCCACGACAACCAGCAGCACGATCACCGAGATCGGAATAAACCGGACAAGCGGCACGTCGCGGATCAGCTCGCGCCCGAAAAAGCGGAACGTGTCGGGCAGGTAGCCACGCGGTGCGCCGCCCGACCACATGAAGGCCAGACCGGTCAGCGTGATCATCATGCCCAGCGTTGCAATCAGCGATGGCACCCGTAGGAAACAGACGATCAGCCCGTTGAGCAGCCCCACGCCAAGGCCCATCCCCAGCATCAGGGGCACCACCCAGTAGGTCGCGGCGGGGTCGTTGTTGGTCAGCATCGAAGCGCCCACGACCACCAGCGTGATCAGCGAACCCACCGACAGATCGAACCCCCCCGACGTGATCACATAGACTTGCCCCGCAGCGAGGATGGCCAAAGGTGCCGCCCGCTTGAGGAAGTTCATATAGCCGGTCGGTTGCGTGAACCCGGGGTTCATGAAGATGATCGCGCCGATCAGCACGGCCAGCAGCACCCACACCGGGTTGATCTGCGGCAGGCGCAACCGCCTTGCGGTTTGCATGTCAGCCCCGTCGGTCATGCGACAATCCTTTTTGAGCGAATGGCGTAGAAGGCGACGGCGGCGACGATGATGATGCCGCGCAGCACCTGTTTGGCGAAACTGTCGACCCCGGCGATGTTGAAGGCCGAGTCGATGAGCGAGAAGATCAGCATGCCCGCCATGGTGCCCCAGATGCCGCCGCGCCCCCCGGCCAGCACGGTGCCACCGATGACGACAACTGCAATGCTTTCAAGGTCATAGACACCGTCCGCCCCGATCCACGGCGCGCCCGAGCGCAGCCGCGACGCAAGATAGAGCCCGGCAATCGCGGCGCAGACCGAGCAGATCACATGGGTCAGTACGACGATCCGGCCGGTCTTGATCCCGGCGAACCGCGCGGCTTCGTCGTTGCCGCCCGCCGCATAGATGTCCGAGCCGAACTTGGTGAACCGCAAGATCCCCCACGCCAGCAGCGCCAGCAGCACAAGAAACACCAGTGCGACGGGGACGCCGCCGATCTGGCCATAGGCGAAGATCTGGAAAGCTTCCGGAACCGAGCCTGCGAAGTTCGACACGAAGGCCGACAGGCAGCCCTGGATGATCAGGCTCATCCCCAGCGTGGCGATCAGCGGATTGACCTTGAGCGCGCTGACGATCAGCCCGTTGAGCACACCCACGAAAGCGCCAAGCAGAAGGCAGGCCAGCACCGCCGGGACGATCATCGCCGGCGCGCCGTCCATGATCACCGAGGCCAGAACCGAAGTGGCGGAAATCAGGCTTGCCACGCTTAGGTCGATCGAGGCGACGAGGATCACGAAGGTCTGTCCAATCGCCGTGATCCCCAGCGCGATGGAGCGGCCCAGAATGGCGATCAGGTTCTCAAGGCTGAGGTATTGCGTCTGGTTGGTCGCCACGGCGATCACCACGTAGATCGCGAAGGCCGCGCCCAGAAGGATCAGCGGCGCCCAGCGTTCGAAACGGAAACCGCTTTTGCGGGTTTTGGGCGGGGGGGGTGCTGGAAACGCTCATGCGGCCACCTCTGTTTCGCCGGTCGCGGCGTGCATGATTTGGGGCTCGGTCGCGCCGTGGGGGAATTCGGCGGCGATCTTGCCGTTCTGCATGACAAGGATGCGGTCGGCGGCGCCGATCACCTCAGGCAGGTCAGACGAGATCATCAGGATGCCCGCGCCGTCCCGTGCGAGGTCGCGCATCAGGTGATAGATCCCCGCCTTGGCGTTCACGTCGATGCCCCGCGTGGGTTCGATGAAAATCAACAGGCGCGGCCGCATGGACAGCCAACGCGCCACAATCGCCTTTTGCTGGTTGCCCCCGGACAGGCCGCGGATCTCTTGGTCATAAGAGGCCGCGCGGATTTCCATGGCATCAAGCAGCCCGTCCATCGCGGTCTCGTCCGTGTGCCGGTTGCGCTTGGCGCGGCCCCAAAGCGGCGCGAAGGCGCGCGAGGTGAGCATGCCGTTGTCCCGGACCGATTGCATCAGGACAAGCCCCTCGCTTTTGCGGTCGCCGGGCAACAGGCCGATGCCGCCGCGGATCGCTTCGCGCGGGGTCTTGAAGGCCACCGGCGCGCCATCGAGCGTAACCTCGCCATGGGTAAAGGGCGCGTGACCGAAGAGCGCCATGGCCAGTGCCACACGGCCCGCGCCCTGAATGCCCGCCAACCCGACAATCTCCCCGGCGCGCACGTCAAGGTCGATCCCGTCCAGCCGGTCGTTGCCCGCGCCGCGCACGGTCAGCACCGGCGCGCCGATTTCGGCCTCGGTCGCCGGCGGCGCGTAGAAATCGGCGATGTCGCGGCCCACCATCGCGCGCACGATGGCGTCGGGCGGCGGCAGATCGTCGAACCGCGCCGCGATCTCACCGTCTTTCAACACGGTCACCCGGTCCGCAAGACGGGTGATTTCCCGCATGCGGTGCGAGATGTAGATGATCGCCACCCCTCGCTCGCGCAGGGTGTCGACCGTCTCGAACAGCTCTTCGCATTCGGCTTCGTTGAGCGCGGCGGTCGGCTCGTCCATGACGATCACGCGGGCCCCGGTCGAGACGGCTTTGGCGATCTCGACCACCTGTTGCGTGGCCACATCCAAAGAACCGACGGTCTGATCGGGGTCAATGCGCCCTGCGGCGGCGAAAAGCGCCAGAACATCGCGGGTTTCGCGCCGCATCCGGGCCGTGTCGATCAGCCCGAACCGCCCCCGGGGCTCGCGCCCCAGAAACAGGTTCTGCGCGACCGTGCGTTCCGGCAGCAGGGAAAATTCCTGATAGATCACTGCGATACCGGACTTTAGCGAGTCCACGGGGTGGGTGAAATGCACCGCCTTCCCGTGCATCCGCACCGTGCCCGCGTCCGCGTGATAGACGCCAGAGAGAATTTTGATCAGCGTCGATTTGCCCGCGCCATTCTCGCCCACCAACGCCTGCACCTCGCCCGGGCGCACGTCGAAGCTCACATCGGACAGGGCGCGCACGCCGGGGAAGGATTTGCTGATGCCTTCCATTTCGATCACCGGTTCGGTCATGCTGCGGCCTCCCAAAGGGTGCGGATGGTGTCGTGGGATTCGCGGAACAGCGTCTCGACGTCGGGAAACAACGGCCGCCAGACCCGTGTGGCGGCGGCCAATTCGGGCACGCCCGCGCCGAACGCCTCAACTACAATTGGCCCGTCAAAACCCGTGTCGCGCACGGTTTTCAGGATGCCGGCAAAGTCGATCTGCCCGCGCCCGACCACGCCGCGGTCATTCTCTGAGACGTGCAGAACCCGCATGGCTGCGCCCAGATGCTGGATTGCGGCGTGCTGGTCCTGTTCCTCAATATGGCTGTGGAACGTGTCATACATGATGCCGAAGGCCGGATGATCCACGCGGTCGGCATAGGCGCGGGCCTGTGCGGCGGTGTTGAGGAAATAGGTCTCGAACCGGTTGAGCGGCTCAAGGGCCAAGGTGTAGCCATGCCGCGCCGCGCGCTCGGCCATGGTGCGGTGCGCCTCGGCCCCGCGGGCAAGCTCGTCTTCGGTCGGGCCCTGTCCGGTGAACGCACCGATCGGCGCATGGAACGGGCCGCCCACGGTCTGCGAGCCCAAGGCCTCGGCGCAATCCTGAATCCACGCCAGATGCGCAAGCCCGCGTTGGCGCACATCGGGATCGTCCGACAGCGGGTTCGCGGCGGGATCAGGCACGATCGAAGTTTGCGCCCGGCCCAAACCCAGGTCTGCCAGCCGACGCCCGAGCTGTTCGTAATGCTCTGGCGTGCCGTGCATGACCGGCACCTCGACGTGATCGTATCCGATGTCCGCGATCCGTTCGAGCTGCGGCATGTGGCTGTCGTCGATATGGCCGCCCAGACAGAGCAGATTGATGCCGAGTTTCATGGTGTCACCCAGGCGCTGTCACGGTCCGAGGAGGCCACGCAAGCGGCGATGAACCGCATGCCGTCCAGCCCGTCGTCCAATGTCGGGACCAGCAGATCGGACGGGGCAGGGGCGCCGCTGCGGTGCGCGTGGATCGCCCGCGCCGTGTCGGAATAGAGCGTGGCGAAGGCTTCAAGGTAGCCTTCGGGGTGACCGCCGGGGATGCGGCTGGCATTGGTGTTGCCGCCGGTCGCGCCAGCGCCGTTGCGGGTGAGCATGCGTTTGGGCTCGTTCAGCGGGGTGAACCACAGCACGTTGGGGTCTTCCTGTGACCACTCCAGCCCGCCCTTGTCGCCATAGATCCGCAGTCGAAGCGTGTTCTCGTTGCCCGGGGCCACCTGACTGCACCACAGCATGCCCTTCGCGCCGCCTTTCCAGCGCAGCATCACGTGGGCGTTGTCGTCCAGCGTGCGCCCGCTGCCGAAGGCGTCGAGGTCCGCGGCGAGCCGGTCCAACGTCAGACCGGAGACGAAACAGGCCAGGTTGTAAGCATGGGTTCCGATGTCGCCAATGGCCCCGCCGGCCCCTGACCGTGCCGGATCGATGCGCCACTCGGCCTGTTTGCTGTCCGCCGGGCCGGTCATCCAGTCCTGCGCATATTCGACGTTCACCAGCCGCAGGTGGCCCAGATCGCCGGCGGCAACCATCTCTTTCGCCTGCCGGATCATCGGATAGCCGGTGTAATTGTGCGTCAACATGAACAGCGCGTCCGAGGCGCGTACCGCATCGGACAGTCGTTGGGCGTCTTCCATGGTCGAGGTGAGAGGCTTGTCGCAGATCACGTGAATGCCACGCTCGAGAAAGGCGATGGCGGCGTCGGCGTGGACGTGGTTCGGCGTCACGATAGAAACGGCCTCAATCCCATCGTCGCGCGCGCCTTCGGCTTCGGCCATCTCGTGGAACGACCCGTAGGAGCGTGCCAGCCCCAGCGCATCGGCGCTGGCCTGTGCCTTGGCCGGGGTCGAACTCAGCGCACCCGCAAGGAGGGTATAGTGTCCGTCAAGCCGCGCGGCCATGCGGTGAACACCGCCGATGAAGGCATCGCTGCCGCCGCCCACCATGCCCAATCTGATCGGAGCCTGTGCCATCCTATCGCTCCAATCCAAGCATTTTGCGGTTGGCGGCATCGTCCGCCCCGCCATCTGCGAAATCGTCGAAAGCGCGGTCGGTCACGCGGATGATGTGATCCCGGACGAACTGCGCGCCCTCGCGGGCCCCGTCCTCGGGGTGCTTCATCGCGCATTCCCATTCCACGACGGCCCAACCGTCAAACCCCATGGTCGTGAGCTTCGAGAACACCGCCTTGAAGTCCACTTGACCGTCGCCCAGGCTGCGGAACCGTCCGGCGCGCTGCGCCCAAGGCTGAAAGCCGCCATAGACGCCCTGTTTGCCCGTGGGGTTGAACTCGGCATCCTTGACGTGGAACATGCCGATCCGCTCGGCGTAGTCGTCAAGGTTTGCAATGTAATCAAGGCATTGCAGGACGTAGTGCGAAGGGTCGTAAAGCATTTTGGCGCGCGCGTGCTGGTCCACGCGGTCGAGAAACATCTCGAAGCTCGCCCCGTCGTGCAGGTCCTCGCCCGGGTGGATTTCATAGCAGATGTCGACGCCAGCCTCTTCCGCGTGATCAAGGATCGGACGCCAGCGCGTGGCGAGTTCGTCAAACGCCATCTCGACCAGCCCTTCAGGGCGCTGGGGCCAAGGATAGACATAGGGCCAAGCCAGCGCGCCGGAAAACGCCCCCAGCGCCGAAAGCCCCAGATTGCGCGACGCATCGAGCGCGAGTTTGACCTGACGCACCGCCCACTCCTGCCGTGCCTTGGGGTTGCCGTGCACCGAAGGGGCAGCAAACCCGTCAAAAGCCACATCATAAGCCGGATGCACGGCGACAAGCTGGCCCTGAAGATGGGCGGACAATTCGGTTACCGTGATGCCGTTTTCGGCGGCGCGGCCCTTGAAGCTGTCGCAATAATCGCGCGAGGTGGCGGCGGTCTCAAGATCAAGAAACCGCGCGTCCCAACTGGGCACTTGCACCCCGACATAGCCGCAGTCAGCAGCCCACTTCGTGATCGAGTCCCAATCGTTGAACGGCGTTTCGTCCGACGCGAACTGTGCCAGAAACAGGGCCGGACCCTTGATCGTCTTCATAGAACCTCCCACTCGTGCGCCCCTGCGGACGCCGAAACGCTTGCCGACGTCGCCCGTCCCGCGGTCCCCACCGCGCGGTTCGACACCTTATGAAATCGATTACATCCGATTCGGATCGCGATTGCAATCAAAATGAAATCGATTACAAAGCTGGGCGAACGCAGGAGCCTGAATGTCCAAGCGCATACGGATCAAAGACGTCGCCACATTGGCGGGCGTATCGACAGCCACGGTCAGCCGCGCGCTGTCCACGCCCGAAAGCGTCGGGCCCGCGACCCGTGAAAAGGTCATGGAGGCGGTGAAACAGACCGGCTATCGGATAAACGCCGCCGCCCGCGATCTTCGGCAAAGACGGTCCCGTTCGATCCTGATCCTTGCGCCGAACCTGTCCAACACCTTCTTCAGCCAGATTTTCGCCGCCGTTCAGGACGAGGCAAGCAAGGCCGGGCTGACGGTGCAGATCTCCGACAGCCGGATTGAGGGGGACCGGCTGGTTTCATTAGGGCATGACGGGCGCGCGGACGGGATCATCCTGCTTGACGGGAGCCTGCCTGCCGAGGTGGTGAACGGCTGGCAGGTGCCGCTGGTGCAGGTCAGTGAATGGAATGACGCCTACGATGCGCCCCGTTTGGGGATCGACAACCGCGCGGCAACCCAGCTTGCGGTCGCGCATCTTCTTGACCTCGGGCATCGCGCCATCGCCCATGTGAGCGGCCCGGCCGGCAACGTTCTGGCCGAGACCCGCCGCCGCGCGTTTCTGGATGCAGCGGCCGAGCGGGGCTTCGATCCGCTGGTGTTCGACGCTGATTTCACCCTTGCGGCGGGGGCGCAGGCGGCGCGGGACTGGGCGGCGCTGCACACCCGCCCCACGGCAGTGTTCTGTGCGTCCGATGAATGCGCACTGGGCTTCATGTCGCAATGCGCACATCTGGGGGTCCACGTTCCCCGCGATGTCTCGGTCATGGGCTTCGACGACATTGATTTTGCCGATCATTTTGTGCCATCCCTGACCACGATCCACCAGCCGCGCAACAAGATGGGCCGGGCAGCGACCCGGTATCTAATCGAGCGGATGACCGGGGCCGACAGCGCGCCATCCGCGTTGGACCTCACGGACCCGCCCATCGCGCCGACCCTGATCGAGCGGTCCTCGACCCGCGCTGTGACGGGGTGAGGGTGCGGCTTGCCCGGCGGCGGCCTTTCTGGTTCAACCGGGGGTGGAGGACTTCATGACCGCGCAAACCAATATCGCGACATCGCGTTCCGCCGGTCGGGGCGTCTTGCTCATGTGCATCGGCATCGCTTGTCTGAGCGTCAATGACGCCATCGCCAAGACCCTCACCACCAGCTATGCGCCGGTACAGATCCTGTTTTTGCGCAACGCTATCGCCCTCATCCCCGCGCTTCTGATCGCCTATTTCGCGGGGGGCTGGCCGGCGCTGCAGTCCCGCAAGCCCATGGCGCACCTGCTGCGTGGCGCGGTCTGGACCGGGGCGGCAATTCTGTTTTTCACCGGGCTGCGGTCGCTGGGTCTGGCCGAGGCGACGACGCTGATTTTCGCGGCACCGATTTTCATCATCGCCCTGTCCAGCCTGTTCCTTAAAGAACAGGTGGGCTGGCGCAGGTGGGGCGCGGCCTGCGTGGGGTTTATCGGCGTGCTGGTCGTCGTCCGCCCGGGGGGCGAGGTCTTTCAGGTCGTGGCGCTGTTCCCGGTGGGCACGGCCGCGCTTTACGCGCTGATGATGATCGGCGCGCGCTGGGTTGATCCGGGGGAAAGCGGCTGGACGATGATGCTTTATCTGGTGGGGGCAGGGGCGTTGATCAGCGGCGCGATCAGCCCGTTCTTCTGGACCCCGATCCGCGCCGAAGACATCTGGTTGTTCCTGGGCATCGCGTTTTTCGGCACCGCCGGGATGACCTTGATTACCCAGGCTTTCCGCTTCAGCGCGGCGTCCATCGTGGCGCAGTTCGAATACACCGGCCTTGTCTGGGCTACTTTGCTGGGCTGGTGGATCTGGGGCACGGTGCCGGACGCGACCACGGTGATCGGGGCCGCGATCATCGTATCGAGCGGCCTGTTCATCATCTTCCGCGAGGGGCAGGCGAAGTAGGCCTTGTGCGCCACCGCTGCTAGCCTTGCGCCCGCTGCATATCCCGTCTGTCTAATCCGAAGATCGCCCCACCGGGGTCGCATAACCGGTTCAGGGTGATACACAGGGAAGACATCACGAGTGGCCCTTCAGGAGAATCCCATGCTGCGCATCATACTATCAATTCTAATTCTTGCGCTCGGGGGCGTTCTCGCCGTCGGCGGGGTCGAGCTGATCTCGCTCGGTGGCGCCTGGGGCTATGTGGCGCTGGGCGCGCTGCTGGTCCTCTCGGCGGTGCTGATGTTCGCCCGGCGCAAATCCGGTCTTGCAGTCTATGGCGTGGCCGTGCTGTTCGCGCTGGTCTGGGGCGTGCTTGAGGTTGGCCTTTACTGGTGGGGCCTTGCCCCCCGTGGCGGCTTGCTGGTCCTGCTGGGGCTGGTGTTGTTGTTGCCGCCGATTCCGCGCGGTCTGACCCACGGCACCGAAGGCTTCCGCGGCTACGGGGCCGAGGGCATGGTGCTGGTGGCGAGCATTGCCGTCGCCGCCGTTGTCGCGGTCATCTCGATGGTCACGCAGCCCTATGACACCGCAGGCCGATTGGCGAGCGACCGGGTCGCGACGCCGCCGGTGACCGACGCCGATGTGGCTGATGGGGAATGGGCGTCCTACGGGCGCACCGCCGCCGGGCAGCGCTATTCGCCGCTGGCGCAGATCACGCCCGAGAACATCGCCGATCTGGAAGTCGCCTGGCAATACAACGCCGGGGATGTGCACGTGAATCTGCCAGGCACCGCGCTGCAGACCACGCCGCTGATCGTCGATGACACGATGTATCTGTGCACCCCGAAAAGCGAAGTGATCGCCCTTGATCCGGTCACCGGTGAAGAGCGCTGGCGCTTCTCGCCCACGCTGATCGAACTCACGCCCGCCCTGTCCACCTATGCCACCTGTCGCGGGCTGACCTATCACGACGGCAGCGACCTGGGATGGGAGGTTTCGGACGAACCTGCACCCACTGAGCAAGAGGCCGAAGCGCTGATCCGTGCCAGCATGGAAAGCGCCACCACGCAGGCCGCCGGTGTGGCCCAGAACATCGTCGCGGGCACCGCACAGGAAGGCGACCCGAACCCGATCATTCTTGACCAGGCCCCCGAGACGCCCGAACCCATGCGCGCCGATTGTCTGCGCCGTATCTTCCTGCCGACGCGCGATGCCCGCCTGATCGCGGTCAGCGCCGAGACCGGCACGATCTGCCCGGGCTTTGGCGGCCCGGACGGCACGGTCAACCTCTGGATCGGGATGCCAAACGTCTCGCCCACGGCGTTCTATTCGACCTCGCCCCCAACCATCGCGGGTGACGTTCTGGTCGTCGGCGGGTCGGTCAACGACAACCTGTCCGACGCGCTGCCCTCGGGCGCCGTGCGCGCCTATGACATCCGCACCGGACGGCTGACATGGAACTTCGATCCGGGCAATCCGGACGACACAAGCCCCATCGAGCCGGGCGAAACCTTCACCCAGAACGTGCCCAACAGCTGGGCCCCGGGCAGCTATGACGTTGAACGGGATCTGGTGTTTCTGCCCTTCGGCAGCGGCTCGCCGGACCAGTATGGCGGCGACCGGAGCGAGAATGTCGACCGGTTCACCGCGTCCATCGTGGCGCTCGACGGGGAGACGGGCGCGCTGGAATGGGTGTTCCGGACGGTCAACCACGACATCTGGGACTACGACGTGCCGGCCCAGCCGACGCTTGTGGACCTAACGATTGATGGCGAGACCGTGCCCGCACTGGTGCAGGCCACCAAACAGGGCGAGATTTTCGTGCTGAACCGTGAAACCGGTGAACCTGTGCTGCCGGTGAGCGAGATCGAGGTCTCGCAGAACGCAGTGCCCGGAGAGCGGCCCGCGCCAACGCAGCCGGTGTCCGAAATCTCGTTTGCGCCCCCCCATGTGACGGGTGCGCAGATGTGGGGGTTGACCCCGGTGGACCAGATGATGTGCCGCATCGCCTTCGCAGGGTTGAACTACGAAGGCCGCTACACGCCCCCCAGCCTTGAGGGCACCTTGACCCATCCGGGCAGCTTCGGCGTGTTCAACTGGGGCGGCGTCGCCGTTGACCCGGCGCGACAGGTGGCCTTTGCCATGCCGGTCTATCTGGGCTTCACCTCAACGCTCTACCCGCGCCCCGACACGCTGGATTCCATCGTCTCGGCACCGGGCTATCCCATGGGGAACGAAAACTTCGGCACGCCTTATGCGGCCGTCCTGCGTCCGTTCATGTCGAAGCTGGGTCTGCCCTGCCAGCAGCCGCCGTGGGGCTTTGTGGCCGGGATTGACCTCACCAACGGCGAGACCGTGTATCAGCACGTCAACGGCACGGTTGAGGATATGGCACCGATCCCGCTTCCGCTTGAGACCGGGGTGCCGGGCATCGGCGGGCCGATCGTCACCGGCGGCGGTGTGGCCTTCCTGTCGGGGCAGGTGGACTACTACGTGCGCGGCTATGACCTCTCCAACGGCGAAGTGCTGTGGAAATCCCGCTTGCCTGCGGGCGGACAGTCCACGCCCGCAACCTATCTGGGGCGCGATGGCCGGCAATATGTGGTCGTCGTGGCCGGTGGGCACGGCTACGTAGGCACCAAGCTGGGCGATGCGGTGATCGCTTACCGTTTGCCTGAAGAGTGATCGCGCCACAGCGGTGAGAACCACAAAGGCCGCCGGAGTTGTCCGGCGGCCTTTTTCGTGGGGTAAGCGCGGTCAGTGCCGGGCGCGGCGCTGGCGGTTCCCGACGGCCTGCAGGATCTGCATCCCGATCGCCATGGCCGGGCCGATCCCGATGGCGAAAAGCACCGTGCCAAGCCCCAGCGTGCCCCCCAGCGCCCAGCCGATGACGACGACGGACAGTTCGATCCCCATCCGCACAAGCGCGATGGGTTGCCCCGTCAGGCGCTGCAAGCCGGTCATCAGCCCGTCGCGGGGCCCGGGTCCAAGGTTGGCGACCAGATAGATCGCCCCGCCAAAGCCGGTGACGAAGACCCCGCAAAGCGCCAGCAGCGCGTTGGCGGCATAGGTCTCGAATGTGGGCAGGACCGGCAACATGAACTCCAACACCAGCGCCACGACGATGGCGTTCAGGATCGTGCCCAACCCCGGCGTCTGCTTCAACGGCACCCAAAGCGCCAGCACGGCGGCGCTGATGATGAAGGTCGCGAACCCAAGGCTCCAGCCTGTCACATGGGTCACCCCTTCGGCGAACAGGGTCCAGGGGCTGACCCCGACGCCTGCCGTCACCAGCAGTGCTTCGCCCAGCCCGAAGATCACCAGCCCTAAAATGAGATAGACCACCGAAGCCAGAGGCGGGGTGAGGGTGAAGGCTCGCGGCGAACTCCACGATAGAACGGGAACCGAGGTGACCGACAGAAAGCTCATGGGGAAGGCTCCGGAAGTTTGGGGCGTCCTGCGCCGAAGATGGGCCGGGCCTGTGCGGCGGGCCTAGCCCGCTTCGATCCCGCTGCGCAAAGGTTTCATCACCTCGGCCAGTTTGGCAAGTTCCTTGATCATCCCCGCAAGGCCCAGGTCCATCTTGTCGTTGGTCTCAAGGGCGCCATCCGCGCCGATGGCATTGGCGACAAAGGGCACGGGCACGGTCTGCGGGATCGCATAGGCGCCCACGTTTCCAAGAAGCTGGCGGGCCTCCTGCGCAGAGCGCAGCCCGCCCGAGACACCGCCGTAACAGACCACACCCACGGGCAGGTATTTCCATTCCAGCATCAGGCATTGCACGGCGTTGACGAAGCTGGCGGGCGCGAAATAGTCGTATTCCGGCAGAACGAAAATCGCGGCATCGGCCCCGGCGATCTGCGCGCTCCAGCGTTTTGTGTGCGCGTGTTCGTATTGCTGCTTGGCCGGGTGCTGCGCCTCATCCAGCAACGGCAGCTCCATGTCCGCCAGATCCACCGGTTCGGCGGTGATAACATCCACGTCCCGCGCGACCCGTGCCACCCAGTCTGAAACGGTGGGGCCCACGCGGCCCGGGCGGGTCGAGGTGGTGATGATCTTGAGCGTGTTGGTCATGGCATTTCCTTTTTGAGGGACGGACGTCGTCCGTGGCTTGCAGCAATGGTATCGGGAACCGGGCGAGTTTCAACGGCACGCGGAAAATTCGCAGTTTCGCACGACCGATCCGCGCTTGTTGATCCAGAACAAAGTCGCGGCTTTGCATCCGTGGCACAGGACGGGCATGGAACATATTGAACAGCTCAAGGCGCTTGGCCTCTTCGATGCGCGCGTGCCGCGCTATACTTCATATCCGACCGCTGCGGTGTTCACGCCGCGCGTGGACGGCGCGTTTCAGGACAGGGCGCTGGGCGCGCTTGATCCGCGCGATCCGGTGTCGGTCTATGTGCATATTCCGTTTTGCGAACGGCTGTGCTGGTTTTGCGCCTGTCACACGCAAGGCACGCAGACGCTGGGCCCGGTGGAAAGCTACCTCGAAAGCATTGAGGCAGAGCTTGCGTTGCTCAAAGAGCGTTTGCCGGAGGGCGTGCGCATGGGGCGGCTGCACTGGGGCGGGGGGACGCCGACCATCCTGCCGCCGCCGCTGATCCACCGGCTGGCCGCCGCGATCCGCGCCGTGTTTCCGCCGACGGAGACCTGCGAATTCTCGGTCGAGATCGACCCGACGATGGTGGACCGCGCCAAGATCACCGCCCTTGCGGCCGAAGGCATGAACCGCGCCTCGATCGGGATTCAGGATTTCAACGACGAGGTGCAGCAGGCCATCGGCCGGTTGCAGCCCTTCGACGTCACCCGCGCCTGTGTCGAGGATCTGCGCGCCGCCGGCGTCGCCTCGCTCAACACGGATCTGGTCTACGGGTTGCCGCACCAGACCGAGGCGCGGATCGCCGACACGGTGGAAAAGGTGCTGACCTTCGCACCCGACCGCGTGGCGCTCTTCGGTTATGCCCATGTGCCATGGGCGTCCAAACGGCAGAAGCTGATCGATGAGGCGGCCCTGCCAGGCGATCTGGCGCGCTACCGGCTGGCGGAGCTGGCCGCCGGCATGTTCGGCGCGGCGGGTCTGGACCGGATCGGGATCGACCATTTCGCACGCCCCGGCGATGATCTTGCGCAGGCTGCGGCCTCGGGCACGCTGCGGCGCAATTTTCAGGGCTATACGGTGGACAGCTGCGCGACGCTGATCGGCATCGGCGCCTCGTCGATCTCGCGCTATCCGGAAGGCTACGTGCAGAATGCCACCGCGACGGCGGCCTATAAGCAGCGCATCGCGGCTGGCACCTTGGCCGGCGCCCGGGGCTATGCGCTGGCTGAGGAGGACAAGCTGCGCGCGCGGGCGATTGAATGCCTGATGTGCGACTTCGGTCTCGATCTTGCGGTTTTAGAGGCCGAGATGGGCCCGCAGGCCCGCAGCCTTGCGCCGGAGCTTGCGAAGATGGCCGAGGCCTTCGCACCCTTCGTGACCTTCGACGGCACCCAGGTCCGCATCGCACCGAAGGGGCAGGCGCTCACCCGGTTAATCGCCGCGACGCTGGACCAGCATGTGCCTGACGGGGTGCGATACTCTCGCGCGTCCTGACGAAGGGTGGCGGCGCT
Organism: Thalassorhabdomicrobium marinisediminis; assembly: GCF_003072065.1. GTDB lineage: Bacteria > Pseudomonadota > Alphaproteobacteria > Rhodobacterales > Rhodobacteraceae > Octadecabacter > Octadecabacter marinisediminis. The sequence continues at coordinate 77,475 of NZ_QCYG01000011.1, read as the reverse complement.
AGAGCGCCGCTACCCCGATCACGATGGGGTGCAGCGCCAGCAGCGCGACAAAGGCCGCCAGCCCCGCCAGCAGGCGCAACGCGGCCCCGGCCCAGCTTTGCGGCGCGGGGAAGAGTGGGGCGGCTTGGGTTGCGTGCAGCAGTGCTTGCCACCTGTCCGGACCCAGCACGCGCTGTTTGCGCCGGTCGATCACCTTGCGCCCCAGCACCGCGAAACCGCCCAGCACGCCGAACAGGATCACATGGGCCAGATCGCCGTTCACCGCCAGATGCACCCCCGCCCAGAGCGCCAGCGCCACCAGCACCGGATGGCGGAGGTGGCGCAGGATACCGGGGTGCGCGGGGTCGAAGCGGTCATTTCGCGCGCCCCCGAACGAGAACGGGTTCGGCCGCCCCAAAGAGGCCGCGAGGATCAGGCAGGCCGCCAGCATGCCCAGATGCGCAAGGTGCCGTTGCCACATCATCTGCGGCCAGAGCGAGACCGCAGGCGCGCGACCGGCGGCCCAGATCAGCAGCGCCAGCATGGCCAGCGACAGCAGCGAGTAGCCAATCGTGAAGGTGCGGGGTCCGAGCCACGCGGTCAGGCGGGATTTGACCGCGGGGCGCACGGGGATCGAATGGGTCAGGAAGAACGCGGCGAATACGCCGCCGAAGCCGAGCCAGCTCATAGGGTTTTCCTTTGTTTTGGCCGCATCAAGAGCGGCCCGTATATCATTGTAAAGACTACGAAAGCCGCGATCCACAGCAGCCCCGACAAGGTCAGAAGCGCGGGCAGGCCGCCTGCAAGCAGCCGCAGCACCACCGAGCCGAAGAGGCACAGGTAAAGCCCCACGGTCGCGGCATTCGCGTGCAGGGTCTGGCCGGTGTGGCCCAGCGTCGCCCGCGTCATCACCGCCAGCGTCATCGCCCCCAGAGCGCCAGCCATCCAGACGTGCTGCGCCGCAGCCGCGCCCAAGCCGCCGAAGGCCGCCTCGAACGCCAGAGCGAAGGCGCCCAGGGGGACCATCAGGTAGGACAGATGCAGCACCCAGACCAACGCTTCGCCCCCCGTGTGCTGGCCCTGCCAGCGCAGCAGACGCGCCAGATGCAGAAGCCCGAACACCGCCAGCCCCGCCGCCGTGACCGCCGCCGCGGGCGCAGAGACCCAAAGCCCCAAGATCGGAACGCTCGCGATCAGGCAGGCCTTGTCAAAGCGCTGCATGGGCGGCTCGGGTCGGGCGGCATGACCCTGGCCGGCCAGCCAATTGCGCGTGAACGACGGGATGATGCGCCCGCCGATGACCGCGATCATCATCACCACCGTCGCGACCCCAAGGCGCAGCCCGTAACCCTGGGCGGCAAAATCGCCCCTTGCGGCTTCGATGTGGAACATCAGATTGGCCAGCGCGAAGACCGCCAGCAGCGCCAGCACCACAAGGTTGCGCCAGTTCTTGCCGGCGACGATCTCTCGCAGGATCATCAGCCCCAGCACCACCGGAAAGGCCACGCCGATCAACGGGGTGAGCCCCGCGGGCAGCAGGGCCGACGTGAGCACCGCCACGCGCCCGGCCACCCAAAGGCCGAAAAGGGCGGCCAGCCGCCAGCCAACCATGGGCAGGCGGCCCGTCCAGTTCGGCACGGCGGTCAGAAGGAAGCCCGCGATCACCGCGCCAAGGTAGCCAAACAGGAAGGCATGGGCGTGCCATGAGATCGGGTCAAGCCGCGTGGGCAGTTCGATCACACCGGCAAGGGCGGCAAGCCAGAGAAGCATCGCCAGCGCCATCCAAAGCGCGCCGAAAAGGAAGAACGGACGGAAGCCGAAACTGAACAGCGCGGGCCCCGTCCAGGCGCGCATCTGTTCTGCGGAAGTTTGTGCCATGGGAACACGTCTTTCTGAAACCGGCAGGATCTGCCGCGTGGATCTTGATGTGCCCGATCTAGGGCATCCGACCGCGTCGAAGTTTGATCTGGCACAAAGTCCGCGACACTTGCCGCCCTAGGATCGCAAGGAGGAGGACCAAACACCATGGGCAAGCCACGACTGGATGATCCCGATCTGCCACTGGCGGACATGATGACGCTCTGGCCGGACACGGTCGAGGTCTTCATGCGCCACAAGATGCTGTGTGTGGGCTGTCTGGTGAGCCCCTTCCATACCATCGTTGATGCCTGCGCCGAATACGATCTGGACGAGGACAGCTTCCTGTCGGAGCTCACGGCGGCGGTGACGGGTCAGGTCTGACCGATCACCACCAGCGCATGGGGGTCGGTCACCGTGATCCGCTTGCGCTTGCTTTGCACCAGCCCCTGTTTTTCCCATTTGCTGAGCAGACGGCTGACCGTGTGCAGGGTGGTCGCGGTCAGCTCGGACAGGTCCTGCCGGGTCATCGGAAAGTCGATCTCGATCCCGTCGTCGACCTTGCGGCCGGTCTGGTTGATCAGACGCAAAAGCGCATTGGCGACCCGTTGTTCCACCTGCTGCGTCGCCATTTCCACCATGCGGTTGTTCATCTCGCCCACGCGCTGGCCGACGGTCTTGTTGCTGGCGGTGGAAAACCCGTCGTAGGTTTCCACGAAACTGTCCCACAATCGCATGGGCCAGCTCAGCGCAATCGAATCCGTGGCGGCGATGGCCGAGGCGGGATAGGTGTCGCGGCCAAGCGCCTTGGCGATGCCCAGAAGCTGCCCCGCGGGGATGTGCAGCGCGGTGACCTGTTCGCCCGTGGGGGTGATGCGCACCACGCGCACGTAGCCGTCCAGCAACATGAAGAACCGGTCGGCGGGCGCGCCTTCGTCGAACAGGGCCGTGCCAGCGGCATAACGGCGCGAGACCGCATGATCGAGGATCGCGCGGATCTGCGCCTTATCGAGCTTCTCGAAGGGCGCCATGTGCGTCAGCAGGCTTTCATCAAGTCGGGGCAGGGTCCGGCGGGACGCGGGCTTGCGGGAGGCGGCGGTGTTCATGGCCGCAGAATGGCACAGTCCTGCGCGCCCTGCCACCGTGAAGCGTCGGTTCCCCCCTGCGGCACGGTGACAGGCAGGCCCTGCCGGCGGCGGTCAGTCCGCGCGGACGACATAGACCGAACAGGTCGCATGGCGCACCACCCGCGCGGCGTTCGGGCCAAGCAGGTAGTCCTTGAAGTCGGGCCGTTGGGCGCCGATCACGATCAGGTCCGCCTGCGACACCTTGGCGGCGTGCAGCACCTCTTCATAGGCTTTGCCCACGGCCACCACATGGCGCACCTTCTTGCTGTGGTCCGGCCCGAGCACGTTGCTCACCAGCTTTTCAAGCGCTTCACTCGCGCTGTCCTTGGCGGCCTTCACCTGATGGTCCTTGAAATAGACCCCGACGACGCCGGACCCGAAGTCGGGCATAACCGTGATCACGTCAAGCTGCGCGTCGTCCAGATCGGCCAGCCGTTTGGCCGCTTCCAGCACGTGCGCCTCTTCCTTGGGGCGGTTGATGTCGATGGCACAAAGGATCGTCTGGGTCATGCGGGCTCTCCTTGCAGGTCTGGTTCCGCGCGGCGGTGTTGCAAAAACGCGATCAGGCCAAGCAGCAGCAGCGCCGGGATGAAGATCAGCTCTTTCGGGAGCTGGTCCGCCGTGGCCTGCACGCTGGCGATCTGCACCGGTTCGTCGCCGTAGAAGTCGAAGGACGACAGGGCGTCGCCCAGCTCGGTTCCGAACATCGGCTCATCCAGCCGCTGCACGCCGTCCTCATCGTAGATGATGAAGCCCAGCGTATCGAGGCGGGCCTGCGCGTCGGCGCCCTCGGGCACGGTGACGGGCACTGTGACCTCTTTGACCTCAAGCGTGTCGAAGTCGGGGCCGGAGATGACCAGTCGCAACTGGTTGCCGGGCTGCGCTTCCCCCACGGCTTGGGCGAAGGCGGCCGGTTCGACGTTCTCGAACGGGGGCTGGATCTGGTTCATGAAGAACCCCGGCCGGAACAGCGCGAAGGCGATGAGCAGCATCGCCACGGTTTCCCAGATGCGGTTCTTGGTCAGGAACCAGTTCATCGTCGCGGCCGTGAACACCAGAATACCGATGGTCGCCACAATGAAGACGATGATGCCTTGGGTCCATGTCACGTCGATCAGCAACAGGTCGGTGTTGAAGATGAACACGAAGGGCAGGGCGACGGTCCGCAGCGAGTAGAAGAAGGCGGTAAAGCCTGTGCGGATTGCATCGCCACCCGATACGGCGGCAGCGGCGAAACTGGCGAGCCCCACGGGCGGTGTCACATCGGCCATGATGCCGAAGTAGAACACGAACAGGTGCACCGCGATCAGCGGCACGATCAGCCCGTTCTGCGCGCCGAGTTCGACCACGACGCCGACCATCAGCGACGACACGACGATGTAGTTCGCCGTGGTCGGCAGGCCCATGCCAAGGATCAGCGACAGGATCGCCACGAAGATCAGCATCAGGATCAGGTTGCCCCCCGAGAGGAACTCGACGAAGTCCGCCATCACCTGACCGATGCCGGTGAGCGACACGGTGCCGACGATGATGCCGGCGGTGGCTGTGGCCAGACCGATGCCGATCATGTTGCGCGCCCCGTCGATCATGCCGCCCACAAGGTCGAGAACCCCGTCCTTGAGCCGCGCGCCGAAGTTGCCCTCTCCCCGGAACAGCGCTTTCAGCGGTTTCTGCGTCAGCAGGATGAAGAACAAAAGGAAGGTCGCCCAAAAGGCCGACAGGCCCGGCGACTTGCGCTCAATCATCAGGAAATAGACCAAAACCACGATGGGCAGCAGGTAATAAAGCCCGGTTTTGTAGATCACCGCCACGTCGGGCAGTTCCACGACTTCGGCGTTGGGATCGTCGGGCTCAAGATCGGGGCCTTGAGCCGCGAGATAGACGAGGCCGAGATAGATCACCCCCAGCAGCGCCGACAGGATCCAACCCGCGCCCTCGGGGAACAGGGACACGATCCAGCCCACGGGATATTGCGTGGCATAGCACAGCAGCGCGAAACCGGCGAAAAAGCCGAACATGCCCAGCACGGTGTTGAACAGGTTCACCACCTTATTGCCGATGGTCGGCATTCTGTTCTTCACCGCTTCAAGGTGAACGATATAGACCAGCGCGATATAGCTGATGACCGCGGGCAGGAAGGCATGGGTGATCACCTCGACATAGGAAATGCCGACGTATTCGACCATCAGGAAGGCCGCGGCCCCCATGACCGGGGGCATGATCTGGCCGTTCACCGAAGAGGCGACCTCGACCGAGCCTGCCTTTTCTGCCGAGAACCCGACCCGTTTCATCAGCGGAATGGTGAAGGTCCCGGTGGTGACCACGTTGGCGATGGACGAGCCCGAGATCAGACCGGTAGCGGCCGATCCGACAACGGCGGCTTTCGCCGGACCGCCGCGCAGGTGACCAAGCGCGCCGAAGGCCATCTTGATGAAGTAATTGCCCGCGCCCGCCTTATCTAGCAGCGCGCCGAAGAGCACGAACAGGAACACGAACTTGGTCGAGACCCCCAGCGCGATGCCGAAGACCCCTTCCGAGGTGATCCACATATGGCTCATCGCCTTGCGCAGACTGGCGCCCGCCCAACGGATCTGGTCGGGCACATAGTCCGAGGCGCCGAAGAAGACGTAGGCGAGGAACACCACGGCGAGGATCACCATCACCGGGCCCAGCACCCGGTAGGAGGCAATGAACAGGATGATCAGGCCCGCGAGTGCGAAATAGGCGTCTTGCGTGTCGGCCAGACCGCCGTTCTGCACGATCTTGTCGTAGAAGAAATAGCCATACAGCGCGAGGAAGGCGCCGGCGAGACCGAGCGCCCAGTCATACCACGGGATGTAGCTGCGCGGGCTGTGTTTGAAGAGGGGATAGGCCATCGCGGCCAGAAACATCGCAAAGGCCAGATGGATCTGGCGCGAGTTGTTGATCGCATCGGCGGGCAGGATGTAGGGCGCCACCGGTGAGGCGAGAAGCACCTGAAAGATCGACCAGATCAGCGCCACGGCGGCAATAAAAAGGCCCACGGCCCCGGTCGGGCTGCGGGCTCCGCTGTCGCTGGCCGCAACGAGGTCCTGTAGTTCCTGCTCGCTCAGAGCGCGGCTTTCGGATTGTGACATCTGTCCCCCTTTTTGCCGGTGGGCCGGCGCATCTTTTCAGATTTGTCCGGTTGTCCCCAACAACCGGTGCGCCGGGGGCAGCGCGCCGCCCCCGACAGTGGTGCAGGCGGACCGTTTACTCGATCCAGCCCTGCTCACGGTAGTACTTTTCGGCACCGGGGTGCAGCGGCGCGGACAGACCTGCGGTGGCCATTTCCTCGGGCTTGAGGTTGGCGAAGGCAGGGTGCAGGCCGGTGAAGTCGTCGAAGTTCTCGAAGACCGAGGAGACCAGCGTGTAGACCACGTCTTCGGATACATCCGCCGAGGTCACGAAGGTCGCACCGACGCCGAAGGTCTGCACGTCTTCATCGTTGCCGCGATACATGCCGCCGGGGATGGTGGCGGTGCGGTAGAAGGAGTTCTCTTCAACCAGACCATCGACCACATCGCCGGAGACGTTCACCAGCACCGAGTCGCAAGCCGTCGTGGCTTCTTGGATCGACCCCGAGGGGTGGCCCACGGTGTAGACCATCGCATCGATCTGGTTGTCGCACAGCGCTGCGGACTGCTCGGCGGCCTTCAACTCGGTTGCGAGGGCGAAATCGTCAGTCGTCCAGCCCAGGGCTTCCATCAGCACTTCCATCGTGCCGCGCTGGCCGGAACCGGGGTTGCCGATGTTCACGCGCTTGCCTTCAAGGTCCTCGATGCTCTGGATGCCGCTGTCGGCACGGGCGACGACGGTGAAGGGCTCGGGGTGGACCGAGAACACGGCCCGCAGACCTTCGAACGCACCGTCTTCCTCAAAGCGCGAGGTGCCGTTGTAGGCGTGGTACTGCCAGTCGGACTGCGCGACGCCGAACTCAAGCTCGCCTTCGCGGATCGTGTTGATGTTGTAGACCGAACCACCGGTGGATTCGACCGAGCAGCGCACGCCATGGTCGCGGCGGCCCTTGTTGACCAGACGACAAATCGCGCCGCCGGTGGGGTAGTAAACGCCGGTCACGCCGCCGGTGCCGATGGTGATGAATTCCTCGGCCATGGCGGCCGGGGCCATCAGTGCGGTGGTGGCCGCAGCGACTGCCGTAAACTTCAATTTCGCGAACATAGGACTCTCCTTGTTGTATGTTCCAGACGTATCACGGACCGGGATGACATCCGCGGTCCGTCATTTTTCCCCGTGGGACGCAGCATGGAAGGCATCAGGCCGCCCGATATCATCAGGCGGTTCCGGCCATGCAGCGAAGCGCCCTGCAGCATGCAGCCGTGCGCAGTTCGTGGCGTTATTCGCTGTCTGACAATCCTCCGTCATGCATTACCCCCAGGAAACACACCTGCGACATTCTGGCCTGCGTGCCGGGTTGTCAACCGTGCAAGCGTTTGGTTCGCCCAAGAAAAATCCCCCAAAGGCGGCTGGGCGGCGTGTTTCGCGCACCGGGCAAGCCTAATCCTGCTGCACGATCGCGTTCTCCCATTCCTGAATGAACATCTGCCGTTTCATGCGATCAAGATAGGTCATCAAGGCCGGATCGAGCGAGATCGAGGTGCCGCCCGTGGCATCATTGGACGTGGCCAGCGGGGGCAGGGGAAAGCCCGCGTCGCCGCCGCCGGCCTGCATCTGGATCAGGTGGCGCAGGAAGGCTTTGGCGACCTCGGGCTGTGGCGCCGCGCGCGAGATAAGCGCCGTGCGCATCATCGCGGTGGGAAACTCGGACGGCAGGATCACCGTCAGCGCCCCAGCCTCGGTCGCGCGGGCCTCGGCATAGCTGCCCAACACGTTGTAGGCCACCGCAAGCCGCCCCGTGGCCAGATCGTCGATCATCTCGCCCGAGCAGCAATAGAGCCGCGCATCAAGCCGGCCCATAACCTCCATCAGCCGCCAGAACGTCTCGGACGAGCGGGCGTCCTGTGTGGCGAACAAATAGCCCAGACCGGAGTCGCGCACGTCATAGGTGCCGACCTTTCCGGTGAAGCGCTCGGGGTTGGCGCGCAGCACCTCGATCAGGTCCTGCCGCGAACGGGGCAAGGGCAGATCGGCGAAAAGCTCCTTGTTGACGACGATGGCCGCAGGTTCGGTGGTGAAGCCGAAAAGGCGTTTGTGCCATTGCGCGCGGTCGGGATGCTCGGGCATGTCCAGCGGTGCGGCAAAGCCGTCGTTGGCCAGCTTGAGTTGCAGGTCCATGGCGCTTGAGATCACCACGTCATAGGCTGCGGGCGCATCGCGGAACCGCGCGTCAAGATCGGCGGTGCCGGTGACAAGGTATTCCACGGCGACCCCGGGCTGGCGTGCGACGAAGGCGGCGATGATCGGCGCAAAGAACGAGGTGTCGGTGCTCGACAGGATGCGCAGCGGGGCCGATGCCTCGGTGTCGCCGAAGGTCTGGTGATCCTCCCACTCTGCCGCGGCCAGCAGCGCGGGCCACAGCGCGACGATCAGAACTGCAAGGTAACGCATGCGCCGCCCTCCGCTGTGTTGCTCAGGGTCATCGTCGCGCCATGGGCCAGCACGACCGCCTGCACGATGGTCAGACCCAGACCAGAGCCGATGGTGTGGCCCATGGCCTTGCCGCGCACAAACCGCGTGGCAAGGGTGTCGATCTCGGCCGCGTCAAAGCCCGGGCCTTCGTCGATCACGGTCACGACGGGCCCCGCGCCCTCAGAACGCACCGCCACTTCGACCCGGGTTTCCGCCGGCGCGTATTTCAGCGCGTTGTCGATCAGGTTGCGAAGGGCGTTCTGCAACAGGATCGCATCCCCGTGCAGGACGGCCGGACCCTCCGCGCGCAGCGACAGGGTGATGTCCTTCATGTCGGCCACCGGACGCATCCGGTCCACAAGATCGCGCAAGAGCTCGCTCAGTTCCAGATCCTCACGGGTCAGCGTGTCGGCCCGGAAGGTCACCATCGCATGATCCAGAAGCTGGCTGGCCGCGCGGCTGCTTTCGTCGATGGCGCGGATCATCGCGTGCAGCGCCTTGCGGTTGTCGGGATTGTCCACCCGCTGCAGCGTGGTCTCCGCATAGGCGCGCACGGTGGCGAGCGGCGTGCGCACCCGGTGCGCAGCTTCGGCCAGAAACTCTTCCGACCGGGTCAGGGCGTGATCCAGCCGCCCCATCAGCGTGTTCAGCGATGCGACCAGCGGCCCCATTTCCGACGGCACGGGCTGGGCGACCGGGCGCAAGTCCTGCGGGCCGCGCCGCGTGACCGAGGTCGTCAACCGGCGCAACTGGCGGCTTGTTGTGGCCGCCGCCCAGAGCGCCAGCGCCGTGGACAAGGCGAAAAAGCCGATGCCGAACAGCGCCACCCGCCGCGAGATCGCGTTCAAGGTCTCGGACAGCGCGTCCTGCGTCTGTGCGACGCTCACGGTGACGGTGGTTTGCCCCTGGGCGCCGATCAGGGTCCGCGCATCGGTGGCCATGCGCACAGGCTCGCCCCCGTGATCGGTGGTGCGGAACCGGGGCAGGCTGTCTTGCGACGCGCCCGGCGCAGGCAGACTGTCATAGCCGGACAGCAGCCTGTCGTCGGCGTGGATGGCATAGAACACGCGGTCGTCAGCCGAGGTTCCCAACATCGACAGGGACGCATAGGGAAAGTCGAGCAGCACCTCACCGTCGCGCAGCACCGCCGTATCGAGGATCGAGGTCACGGAGGCGTTCAGGATGCTGTCCTGCCCCTGTTGCGCGATCTGCGCGGCGAAGGTCCGCACCGCCAGATACAGGATCACCGCCAGCACCGCCGCCCCGCCGGTCAGGATCAACCCCAGCCTGCGGCGCAGCGATCCATGGACATGGACCTCAGCGGTCATGGTCCAGCCTGTAGCCCAGCCCGCGCAAGGTGGTGATCTGCACCGCCGAGCCCTCAAGATGTTTGCGCAGCCGGGCGATATAGACCTCGATCGCGTTCTCCGAGACGTCGTCGTCATAGGAAAACAGCCGGTCCACAAGTTTCTGCTTCGAAAACACCTGCCCCCGCGCGGTCATCAGCAATTCGAGCAGGCGCAGCTCGCGGTTGCGCAGTGTGATGACGGCACCGCCGACCTTCAGAACGCCGCCGACGCTGTCAAACTCCACATCCCCCAGCCGCAGCGTGCTGTGCGCGGCGCCTGCGTTGCGGCGCAGCACCGCGCGGCAGCGGGCCTGCAACTCGGCGTGATCGAAAGGCTTGGTCAGATAGTCATCGGCCCCCAGATCCAGCAGGCTGATTCTGTCCGAGACCTGCGAGCGTGCGGTCAGAACAATGACCGGCGTGGTGTTCGCGGTGGCTCGATGCTGGCGCAGAAAGCTGCGCCCATCGCCGTCGGGCAACATGATGTCCAGCAGGATGAGATCGTATTCGTTGGTCTGGACAAAGGCCACCGCTTCATCGATTCGTGCAGCGTGATCAACGGTATGTCCGTCGAACTTGATGCGGGCGGCGATGGCGTCGGCCAAATCGACGTTGTCTTCGACCAACAGATATTTCACATCCCGTCCCCCATCTTTGCCCCCGTGACAGGTTAATGTCAGGTTGCCGTGCTTGTCTGTGTTCACCAAGCCGTGATGCAAACGGCTACCAAAAGGGAGAATACGATGACAACGATGAAACTGGGCCGACGGGCCCTGATTGCGACGGCTGTGGCAACGCTGGGTCTGGGCACACCGGCCTTCGCAGAGGGCCATCAGGTCGTGGACAGCATCCACTTTCTGATCCCCGGCGGCGCTGGCGGCGGCTGGGACGGCACCGCGCGCGGCGTGGGCGAGGCTTTGACGGAATCCGGGCTTGTGGGCTCGGCCTCTTACGAGAATATGTCCGGTGGGGGCAGCGGCACGGCGATCGGCTATCTGATCGAGAACGCGGACAGCAACCACGGCACCTTGATGGTCAACTCGACCCCCATCGTGATCCGCTCGCTCACCGGGGTGTTCCCACACAACTTCCGCGATCTGACGCTCGTCTCGGGCGTGATCGGCGACTATGCAGCACTGGTGGTGCCAGCCGACAGCGACGTCGACACCATGGAAGAGTTCCTTGCGGTCTATGACGAAGACCCGGCGGGCACGCCCATCGGCGGCGGCTCGGTCCCCGGCGGGATGGACCACCTTGTTGCCGCGATGGTGATGGAAGCCTCGGGGCGCGATGCACTCGACGTGAACTACATCGCCTATGACGCGGGCGGCACGGCCATGGCGGCACTCTTGTCCGGTGAGATCAAGGCGCTTTCCACCGGGCTGTCGGAAGCGGTCGATCTGGCCAATCAGGGCGAGGTGAAGATCATCGGCATCACCGCTGAAGAGCGCGTGGACGCCGCCCCCGAAGCACAGACCATGATGGAGCAGGGCATCGACACCTCTTTCGTCAACTGGCGCGGCTTCTTCGGTGCGCCGGGCCTGCCCGACGACAAGATTGCCACCTATCAGGACGCACTGGCCAAGATGTATGAGACCGAGGAGTGGGAAGAGGTCCGCGCCCGCAACGGCTGGGTCAACATCCACAACTCAGGCGATGATTTCCTGACGTTCCTGGAAGAGCAGGAACAGACCATCGGCGATCTGATGCGCAAGCTGGGCTTCCTCTAGGCCCCCGCCATGACACAAGGGCGGAGCGGCCAACCGCTCCGCCTGATTTTTTCACATCTGCCTTGGGGAGGGGCAAAGAATGACGCTGGATCGCTGGATCGCATTGATATTGCTGGGGGTCTGTCTGGCCTATGGCTACACCGCCTGGTTCATGATGGACGCAACCCTTGCCCCCTTCATGCGCCGCAATCCGATCTGGCCCAGCACCTTTCCCAAGGTCCTGTCGGTTCTGGGCATCCTCGCCTCGCTCGCCATTCTGCTGGGGCTCGAGAAGGGCGAGCAGACCGTGGGCGACATCGATCACCGAAAACTGGGGCAGTATTTCTACGGCCAGGCGCTGCTGCTGCTGGGGCTGATGGTGGTTTATGCGCTCTGCCTGCGGCCCGTGGGTTTCATGATCTCGACGGCCTCGTTCCTTGTCATCGGCGGCGTCATCCTCGGAGAGCGCAAGTGGTACATCATGGTGCCCGTTGCCCTGATCGCGACCTTTGCCGTCTGGTATCTCGTGGAAGAGGTGCTGGGCATTTTCCTGCGGCCCTGGCCCCTTGCGTTGGTGAACTGACATGCTCGAAGGAATTCTCATCGGCCTGCAAACGGCCCTGTCGCTGCAAAACCTGTTGGTGGTCATCGGGGGCTGCCTGATCGGCACCTTTATCGGCATGTTGCCGGGCCTTGGGCCCATGTCGATCATCGCCATCATGATCCCCGTCGCGATCACCATGGGCGATCCCTCGGCCGCACTGATCCTGCTGGCGGGCGTCTATTATGGCGCGATCTTCGGCGGCTCGACTTCCTCGATCCTGCTCAATGCGCCGGGCGTGGCCGGCACCGTGGCCAGCAGCTTCGACGGCTACCCCATGGCGCGCTCGGGCAAGGCGGGCAAGGCGCTGACCATTGCCGCAATCTCGAGCTTCGCCGGCGGCACCATCGGTGCAATCCTTCTGGTAATCTTCGCGCCCATGCTGTCCTCGGTGGCGTTGCTGTTCCACTCGGCCGAGTATTTCGCGCTGATGATCGTGGGCTTGTCGGCCATCGCGGCCTTTGCCGGACCGGGGCAGGTGATCAAGGCGCTGCTGATGACCGTGCTGGGGCTGATCATGGCCACGGTGGGTGAGGGGGCACTGTTCAACCTGCCGCGTTTCACCATGGGGATCATGGACCTGCAGTCAGGCTTCGGCTTTATCACGCTGGCCATGGCGATGTTCGCCTTGCCCGAAGCGGTGTTCCTTGTGCTCAAGCCCAAGAACCTTGGCGACGATGGGGGCGAGATCAAGGATCTGCGCATCACCGGGGCCGAGGCGCGGGCCATCGCGCCCGTGATCGGTCGCCAGTCGGTGCAGGGGTTCTTTATCGGTGTCTTGCCCGGCGCGGGGGCGACGATCGCGTCGTTCCTTGGCTACGCGGTTGAGCGCAATATCGCACCGAAAGCAGAGCAGGCCGAATTCGGCAAGGGCTCGGTCAAGGGGCTGGCCGCGCCCGAGACCGCCAACAACGCGGCCTGCACGGGGTCCTTCGTGCCGCTGCTGACCTTGGGCATTCCCGGGTCGGGCACCACGGCGATCCTTTTGGGGGCGCTGATCGCGCTCAACGTCACACCGGGGCCGCGTCTGATGGTGGATGAGCCGCAGATCTTCTGGGCGGTCATCATGTCCATGTTCATCGGCAATCTGGTGCTTTTGATCCTGAACCTGCCTCTGATCCCCTATATCGCGAAATTGCTCGCGATTCCGCGCAATTACCTCATCCCCTTCATCCTGTTCTTCACCCTCATGGGGGCCTATATCGGGCAGAACAACGCGACCGAACTGCTGATCCTCGTGGGCTTCGGCATCTGCGGTATCGCGCTGAAATTTGCCAATTATCCCCTGCCGCCGCTGCTCATCGGCTTCATTCTTGGCGGCATGATGGAGGACAACTTCTCGCGCTCGATGCAGCTTTACGGCGGCGTGCGGTTCATCTGGGAACGGCCCATGACGCTGGTGCTGCTGCTGATCGCCGTGGCGCTGATCGTTCTGCCGATCCTGCAGGCACAAAGGGCGCGGCGCGTCGCCGAACGGGCGGAGAAGAACTAGCCTTGCGCCCGCAGGGGGCATGGCGTCTGATAGGGCATCCCTATCGAAAGCCTGCCTCATGATCGACAAGTTGGAAATGTTCATCGCGCTCGCCCGGGAAGAGCATTTCGGCCGCGCGGCCATTTCCCAAGGCGTGACGCAGCCCACCTTATCGGCGGCGATCAAACAGCTTGAGGACCAGTTGGGCGTGATGCTGGTCTGGCGTGGCTCGCGGTATCGCGGGCTGACCCCCGAAGGGCAGCGCGCGCTGGACTGGGCGCGGCGGATCGTGGGCGACGCGCGGTCGCTGAAACAGGAGATGCGCGTCGCGCGAGAGGGGCTGTCGGGTGATCTGCGGCTGGCCGTGATCCCCACCGCGCTTACGGTGGTGAGCGATCTGACCGCGGGCTACGGAGAGGCGCACCCCAACGTGCGCTTCTCGGTGCAATCGAAGACCTCGGTCGAGATCCTGCAGATGCTGGAAAACCTCGAGATCGACGCCGGGCTGACCTACCTCGACAACGAACCGCTGGGCCGCGTGACCACAGTGCCGATCTATGCGGAACGCTATGTGCTGGTGGCGCGGGCGGGGCATCCGTTGCTGTCTGGCCCCGTGCGCTGGGCGGAACTGGAGCAGGTGCCGCTGTGCCTGCTCACGCCGGACATGCAGAACCGCCGGATCATCAACCAGCACCTGCTGGAAGCGGGGGTCGAGGTCACGCCGCGGATCGAAGCCTCTTCGGTGGTGGTGCTGGTCAGCCACGTGGTGCGCAGCAATCTGGCGACGATTCTGCCTGTGCGCGCGGCCGAAATCTTCCTCAAGGGTGACGATCTGCAATCGGTTCCGCTCATCAGCCCGGACGCCAGCCACATCGTCGGGCTTGTGGCCCCGCACCGCGAACCCCTCACACCGGTCTTGGCGACGCTTTTGGATCGCGCACGGACGCTTTCAGACGTGTCGGGTGTTTGATAGGTATTCCCTATCAATAGACGAGAAAACGATATTGATTGCCCGCGCAATCGGCGCGACAACTCGGGGGACTGACCGGAGCAAAGGGAGTGTTCCATGGCCAATGCGGCGACGACAGAAACGATGCAAGGCATTCTGGCCGCCCATAAGGGGCGCGAAGGGCCGTTGCTGCCGATCCTGCGCGCGGTGCAGGCCGAGTTCGGCTATATTCCCGCCGATGTGATCCAGATCATCGCCGACGACCTGAATATCACCCGCGCCGAGGTGCACGGCGTCATCACCTTCTATCACGATTTCCGCGATGCGCCTTCGGGCCGACATGTGGTGAAACTGTGCCGCGCCGAGGCCTGCCAGTCGGTCGGGGGTGCGGCGCTGTCGCAAGCGGCGCTGCAAAAGCTGGGCGTGGATTGGCATGGCACCACCGCCAATGGCACCGTCACGGTCGAGCCCGTCTATTGTCTGGGCCTGTGCGCGTGCGGTCCGGCTGCGATGATCGATGGCAAGGTGGTCGGTCGGTTGGACGCGGATAAGCTCGATCGGCTGCTGGCGGAGGTGCAGGCATGAAGATCTATGTTCCCCTCGATTCCGCAGCAAAAGCCGTGGGCGCAGACGACGTGGCCGAAGCAATCGCTAAGGACGCCGCCGCGCGCGATCTGGATGTGACGGTGATCCGCACTGGCTCACGCGGGATGATCTGGCTGGAACCGCTGGTCGAGGTCGAAACCGATGCCGGCCGCGTGGGCTATGGACCGGTCGCGGTAGAGGACGTGCCCGCGCTGCTGGACGGAAAACTGGCGGGGCTTGGTTTGGTCGAAGACCTCGACTGGATGAAGGGGCAAACGCGGCTTACCTTCCAGCGCTGCGGCGTGATCGACCCGCTCGACCTTGCCGATTACGAGGCCCACGGCGGGCTGGCGGGCCTGCGCCGGGCCATCGCGATGGCCCCGCAGGAGATCGTCGACGAAGTCACCACCTCGGGCCTGCGGGGCCGGGGCGGGGCGGGCTTTCCCACGGGGATCAAGTGGAACACGGTTCTGGCCGCGCCCGCGTCGCAAAAATACATCGTCTGCAACGCCGACGAAGGCGACAGCGGCACCTTTGCCGACCGGATGATCATGGAAGGCGATCCCTTCACCCTGATCGAAGGCATGGTGATCGCCGGATTGGCGGTCGAAGCGACGCAGGGCTATGTCTATCTGCGCTCGGAGTATCCCGATGCCATTGATATCATGGAGAAAGCCGTTGGTCTGGCGCAGCGGGCAGGGATGCTGGGTGCGGATGTGCTCGGGTCGGGCCGGGCCTTCGAGATGGAAATTCGCGTCGGTGCGGGGGCTTATGTTTGCGGCGAGGAAACCTCGCTTCTCAATTCGCTCGAAGGCAAGCGCGGCGTGGTCCGCGCCAAGCCGCCGTTGCCCGCGCTCGAAGGGTTTCTGGGCAAGCCCACGGTGGTCAACAACGTCATATCGCTCGCCACGGTTCCGGTCGTGCTCGAGAAGGGCGCGCAGCACTACGCAGACTTCGGGCTGGGCCGGTCCCGTGGCACGATCCCGATCCAGATTGCCGGCAATGTGAAATATGGCGGCCTGTATGAGACGGCCTTCGGGATGCCCTTGGGGCAATTGGTGGACGAGGTGGCGGGCGGCACGCTGAGCGGGCGGCCGGTGAAGGCGGTGCAGGTGGGCGGCCCCTTGGGTGCCTATATGCCCCGCGCTGCCTTCGACACACCCTTCGGCTATGAGGAATTCGACGGGCAGGGCGGGCTGATCGGCCACGCCGGGCTGGTCGTCTTCGACGACAGCGCCGACATGCGCGGCATGGCCCGGTTCGCGATGGAGTTTTGCGCAGTCGAAAGTTGTGGTAAATGTACCCCGTGCCGCATCGGGGCCGTGCGCGGGGTCGAGACCATTGACCGGATCGCCGCCGGAGAGGCCGGGGCCGTGGAGCTTCTGGAGGACCTGTGCGAGACCATGAAGGACGGCTCGCTCTGCGCGTTGGGGGGCTTCACCCCCTATCCGGTGATGAGCGCCCTGCGGGCCTTTCCCGAGGAGTTCCTGCCGGCCGAAGAGGCTGCGGAATGACCCTGGGGCCAGCGAAGCCAAACAGTCATGGGGGCCAGCCCCCATACCCCCGAGGTATTTTTGAACCAAAGAACAAGGGAGCCGCGTCATGAAAGATTTCATCCTTCCGACCCGACTGGAGAACGGCGAGATCGACATGGGCACCCCGGCGTCGAAGTCTAACGAGATGGTGCAGCTGACGATCGACGGGTTCGACGTCACCGTGCCTGCGGGGACCAGCGTCATGCGGGCCAGTGCAGAGGCGGGGATCAAGGTGCCCAAGCTTTGCGCGACCGACAGCATCGAAGCGTTCGGGTCCTGCCGGCTTTGCGTGGTTGAGATCGAGGGGCGGCGGGGCACGCCGGCGTCGTGCACGACGCCCGTAGCCGACGGGATGGTGGTGCAGACCCAGTCCGCCAAGGTGAAGAAAATCCGCCGCGGGGTGATGGAGCTTTATGTCTCGGACCACCCGCTGGATTGTCTGACCTGCGCGGCCAATGGCGATTGCGAATTGCAGGATATGGCCGGAATGGTCGGCTTGCGCGACGTGCGCTACAAACCCGGGGCCAATCACTATGATCCGGCGGGCATCGGTGCGCGCAGTCAGGCGGAGGCAAAATGGCGCGCGCCCGAGGGGGCCGAGAACCCGCTTTATATTCCCAAGGACGACAGCAACCCCTATTTCACCTATGATCCGGCGAAATGCATCGTCTGTTCGCGCTGTGTGCGCGCTTGCGAAGAGGTGCAGGGCACCTTTGCGTTGACCATCGAAGGCATGGGGTTCGACAGCCGCGTTTCGGCGGGGGCGGGCTTTGACGATTTCATGTCTTCGGATTGCGTGTCCTGCGGGGCATGTGTGCAGGCCTGTCCAACCGCCACCCTGCAGGAAAAATCCGTGATCGAAATGGGCACGCCGGAACGCTCGGTCGTGACCACTTGCGCTTATTGCGGCGTGGGCTGTTCGTTCAAGGCCGAACTGAACGGCGATCAGGTCGTGCGCATGGTGCCCTACAAGCATGGCGAGGCGAACCGCGGCCATTCCTGCGTCAAGGGCCGGTTCGCCTATGGTTACGCGGAACATTCGGACCGAATCCTCAACCCGATGATCCGCGACAAGATCACCGATCCGTGGCGCGAAGTCACGTGGGAGGAGGCGATCACCCATACGGCCCAGCGTCTGAAGGACATTCAGGCGCAATACGGGGTGAAGGCCATCGGCGGGATCACCTCAAGCCGTTGCACGAACGAGGAAACCTACCTCGTCCAAAAGCTGATCCGTTCGACCTTTGGCAACAACAACACCGACACCTGCGCTCGGGTGTGCCATTCGCCCACGGGCTACGGGCTCAAGACCGCCTTTGGCACCAGTGCGGGCACGCAGAACTTCGACTCGGTTGAGGCGACGGATGTGATCATGGTGATCGGCGCCAACCCGACAGACGCGCACCCGGTGTTCGCCAGCCGCATGAAGAAGCGTCTGCGCGAGGGGGCGAAGTTGATCGTCATCGATCCGCGCCGCATCGGGCTGGTGAAATCCCCGCATATCGTGGCGCAGCACCATCTGCCGCTGCGGCCGGGCACCAACGTGGCGGTGTTGTCGTCGCTGGCCCATGTCATCGTCACCGAAGGGTTGATGGATGAAGAGTTCATTCGCACGCGCTGCGATTGGGACGAGTTCCAGCACTATGCCGAGTTCATCAGCGACCCACGGCATTCCCCGGAAGCGACCGCGATCCTGACCGGTGTGGACGCGCAGGAGCTGCGTGCGGCCGCTCGGCTCTTCGCCACCGGCGGCAACGGGTCGATCTACTACGGGTTGGGTGTCACGGAACATTCCCAAGGCTCGACCACCGTCATGGCCATTGCCAACCTTGCAATGATGACGGGCAATCTGGGCAAGGACGGCGTCGGCGTGAACCCCTTGCGCGGGCAAAACAACGTCCAAGGCGCCTGCGACATGGGCTCTTTCCCCCATGAGTTGCCCGGATACCGTCACGTAGCCGAAGATGCGACCCGCGAGATTTTCGAGAAGATGTGGGGCACGAAGATCGACCCCGAGCCGGGCCTGCGGATCCCCAACATGCTTGATGCTGCCGTCGACGGCACCTTCCGGGGGCTCTATTGTCAGGGTGAGGATATCCTGCAATCGGACCCGGACACCAAGCACGTCAAGGCGGGGCTGGAAGCGATGGACTGCGTGATCGTGCACGACCTGTTCCTGAACGAGACGGCGAATTACGCCCATGTCTTCCTGCCCGGGTCCACTTTTCTGGAAAAGGACGGCACCTTCACCAACGCGGAACGGCGGATCAACCGGGTGCGCAAGGTGATGGCGCCCAAGAACGGCTATGCGGATTGGGAAATCACCATGATGCTGGCCAATGCCATGGGGTCGAACTGGACCTATACGCACCCCAGTCAGATCATGGACGAGATTGCCGCCACCACTCCGGGCTTCGCCAATGTGAATTACGAGATGCTGGAGACGCGCGGCTCGGTCCAGTGGCCCTGCAACGACGACCATCCCGATGGCTCGCCCATCATGCACATCGATGATTTTGCCCGTGGCAAGGGCAAGTTTATCGTCACCGAATATGTCGCCACGGACGAACGGACCGGCCCGCGCTTCCCGTTGTTGCTGACCACCGGGCGGATCCTGTCGCAGTATAACGTCGGCGCGCAGACCCGGCGGACGGACAACGTGGCTTGGCATGATGAGGACGTGCTTGAGATCCATCCCCACGACGCCGAGGTGCGCGGCATTCAGAACGGACAGTTCGTCCGCCTCTCGTCGCGCTCGGGCGAGACCTCGCTGCGCGCGCAGGTGACCGATCGCGTCTCTCCGGGGGTGGTCTATACGACCTTCCACCACCCCGAGACGCAGGCCAATGTCATCACCACGGATTATTCGGACTGGGCGACGAACTGCCCCGAATACAAGGTGACGGCGGTGCAGGTGGCGCTGTCCAACGGGCCAAGCGAGTGGCAGGAGGACTATGCGGCGCAGGCAAAGCAGTCGCGGCGCATCCTTCCCGCGGCCGAGTGAGCGTGACACCGGTGCGCAAGGGCTATCAGACCGCGCAGGCCCGCGTTGTGGTCGCGGGGCGGGCAACGGTGCAGCCGCGCAGCCTGCCCGATGAGGTGCCCGTCGCGCTGGTCTACAACGGCACGACGCAGGCGGTGATGATGGCCACGCCCCGCGATCTTGAGGACTTCGGCCGCGGCTTCACCCGCACCGAAGGCTGGGGCGCGCCCGACAGCGTTGAGGTGGTGCCCCACGGGCAAGGCCTTGAGGTGCGGATGTGGTTGCCCGAGGCAATGGCCGGGAAGCTCGCCGCGCGGCGCCGCGCGATGGCCGGTCCGGTCGGCTGCGGGCTGTGCGGCATCGACAGTCTGGATCAGGCGCTGCGGCCTGTGTCGCCCGTGACCGCCGATGTGTCCTTGACCTCTGCGCAGGTTGTGGCCGCGATGGAGGCCCTGCGCGCGGGTCAAGCGCTGCACGACCGCACGCGCGCGGTTCACGGTGCGGGGTTCTACAGCGCCGGGCGCGGGCTTTTCACGGTGCGTGAGGATGTGGGCCGGCACAATGCGCTCGACAAGCTGATCGGCGCGGTGCCGGAGTGTGCCACGGGGGCGTTCGTCCTCACCTCGCGCGTGTCGGTGGAGATGGTCCAGAAAGCTGCGGCTGCTGGCTGCGGGATCATTCTGGCTGTATCCGCGCCCACGACGCTGGCCGTTGCCACGGCCGAAGCCGCGCAGGTCACGCTGGTCGCGCTGGCCCGTGATGACCGGTTCGAAATTTTCACCCATCCCCACCGCATCCAACTGAGCGAGGCCACCGATGTCGCATGACAAGCTCGTCCGCATGGCGAACCAGATCGCAACCTTCTTCGAAAGCCAGCCCGACGCGGACAAGGCCGGATGCGTCGCGGACCACCTGCGCGCCTTTTGGGAGCCGCGGATGCTTGCGCAGATGGGCGAGCATCTTGCCGCGGGGGGCGACGGCCTGACGCCGCTGGCGCGCGCAGGTTGCGAACGGGCGGTCGGCGCGACGGTATGAGCGGTCCGGCGCGCGTCCTCCGATGATTGACCAGACCACCTTCGAGGGGTGCGTGGCCCGTGCGGCGCTGGCCCCCACGATCCACAACACCCAGCCCGCCCGATGGCTGCGCGATGGCGCGGCGTTGTCTTTGTTTTGCGATACGGACGTGGGCCTGCCGGTCAGTGATCCCGAAGGTCGCGGGGCGGCTTTGTCCTGTGGCGCGGTGCTTGAGGCGATGGTGCTGGCGCTGTCGGCGCAGGGGATCGGGGCCGAGGTGACTTTGACGGGCCACGACACGAGCCCGAAGCAGGGCCTTGTCGCCGTGGCGCATCTAACCCTCACCGACGGGGCCGAGGACGGGCTGCACCGGCAGCTTGAACGCCGCTTCACATGGCGCGGTGCTTTCGCCGATGAAGCGCCGGCGCTTTTTGGCTGGACCCGGCGCGACACGCGTTTCGTGATGGATCATGACGGGCGCGCCTGGCTGGCCACGCGCAATGACGCGGCGAGCCATGAACAGTTGCAAATCCGCGGCGTGCGACAGGAATTGCTGGACTGGATGCGGCTGACCCCGCGCCACCCGCGCGCAGGGCTTGACGGTATGGACCGGCGAGCGCTGCGGCTGGCCGCCAAGGCCGCCCGTGCGCTGCCACTGGCCTTCGGGCCAGCTTGGCCATTGCTGCGGATGCTGGGCCGCACGCGGGGCCTTGCGCAGGAAGCCCAAGCGACGATGACCGCGCCGCTCATCGGCCTGTTCCACCGCGACCGGGAGGAGCCTGCGGTGGAGTCCGGGCGGGCGTATCTGCGGCTGTGTCTCGAAGCGGCCTCGCTCGGATTGGCGGGCTGGCCCATGGCCGCGCTGACCGATCACGACGGCGCGCGCGCCGACATCGTTGCACATTTCGGCCTGTTGCCGGAACGCCGATTGATCCAAGCGATCCGTTTCGGCGTGCCCACTGGCGATGCGCCGCCCCGCGCCCGACGTCCGCTGGGCGAGGTGCTCCGTCCGATGCCGCGCCGCTAGTTCAGCTGCACCTCGGCCATGATCGGAAGGTGGTCCGACCCGTGACCGCCTGCAACCTTGGGGGGCACGTCCAGCATCTTGACCTGCACCCGGTCGCAATGGGCGACCCGATCCAGCGCACCGATGGGCAGGCTGGCGGGAAAAGTGCGCCCGGGCGTGAGGATCGTGAAGTTCCGCGCCAGACGCCCCAGTCCGACCTTGCGGGACCATTCGTTGAAATCCCCCATGATCACCGTCGGCCGGTCGTCGAGCTCTTCCAGCGCCTCGCGGATGTGGTCAAGCTGTTGGCGCCGCGAATGGCGCAGCAAACCCAGATGCACGCCCACAACACGCAGCTGCGGCAAGTCGACCGCCACGGCACCGCGCGGCTCCAGCCCCGGCAGGGGATAGCGGTGGACCGCTTCAGGCTTGAGGTGGGGCCGGGCGAGGATCGCAATCCCGTGCCAACCCAGACTGACGTCGTTCTCGGCCACCGGCAGTGGTGTCAGCCCGGTGTGGCTTTCGATCATGTCGCGGGGCAGGGCCGTGGGGCGCGATCCCATGCGAAAATCCGCCTCTTGCAGGGCGACGATATCGGCCTTGAACGCCGCAATATGGGACAGAATTCGCAGCGGATCACGCCGAAGGTCCATTCCCAGACCGGCGCGAATGTTGTAGCTGGCAAGGCGGAGGGGCGCGTGCTTGGTCATAGGTCCACTCTATTGGCTTTGCTCTGTGGGGAAAACACTGTGAAACTGTCTTCTGTTCCCGTCGTCATCCGGCTCATTCAGGCGGTCCTCGCGATTGAGGTCATCTCGGGTGTGTTGACCCAGACCTGGACCGCGGTTTTCGTGGCCGGAGCGACGCTGATCCTGACGTTCCTGCCGGACAAGGCCGCGCGGTTCTTCGGGATCGAGCTGCCCCGTACGGTTCTGACGGCCATCGTCGTCTTCATTTTTGCGACGTTGTTTCTCGGCGAAGTCGCCAACTTCTACGAGAGGTTCTGGTGGTGGGACGTGGTCTTGCACTTCTTCTCGGCGCTAAGCTTCGGTGCGATGGGATTTTTGTTCATTTTCATGATGTTCGAGGGCGATAAATACGCCGCCCCCGCTTGGGCCATCGCGGTTCTGGCCTTTTGTGTCGGCGTCGCCTTCGGTGCCATCTGGGAGATTTTCGAGTTCTTCATGGACCAGACGTTCGGCTTCAACATGCAGAAAAGCGGGTTGGTCGATACGATGTGGGATCTGATCATCGACACGATCGGCGCGGCCATCGGCGGGTTCTCGGGCTTCGTTTACCTCAAAGGGCGCGAAAGCAAGGGCATGGGCGCGCTGTTCAACGAGTTTATGGAAAAGAACCGCAAATTCTACCGCAAGGCCCGCCGTCAGGGGAAGCCCGAGGACCGCTAGGTCACTGGCGCCGCAAGCGGGCCGAGACGGTTTCCACATCGTCTCCGGCGGCTTTCGGCACCACGCGGTAGAACGCGTTCACGAAGCAGAAGAGCGCAAAGGCCAACAGTCCAAGACACAGCGCCACGACAAGGATTTTCCCGAACGCCTGACTGTTGAGCCAGTCGAACAGGGTGCCCAACCCGCCGACTTCCGACGCATCCGATTGCAGCGCCGCATAGACAAGCAGGACGCCGATAAAGCCGACGATAAAACCCTGCGCGGCGACGCCAAGGCGCAGCAGCCAGTTCCAATGGGTGGTGAAGTGGTTGGCGGCCAAGGTGTCGCGGTAGGTCTGCGCATAGGCTTTGAATAAATAATAGATGGCCGCACAGACGGTCAGCACCCCGGCGATCCCGACGATCCATTGCCCGCCCGGCCATTCGAGGATGCGGGTGAGGATGGATTTGCCGCTTGATCCGGAGGAAGAAGACGACAGCGCCCCCATCGCCGTCGCCGCCAGAACCCCGATCCCGAGGTGGGTGAGCCCGGTGACCAGCATGCCGGCGCGGGCGATGATCCCCTTGCCCGAGGTGCCATAAGCCTCAAGATCCCAGATGCAATCAATGAGACGCCAAATCGCATAGGCCACCATGCCCGCAACGATCGCCCCGATGATGAACGTGCCCCATGCGCTGTCGCTCATGGACTGGAACGCCTCTTTGGTGCCCTGAGCCTGACCGCCCTGGAACAGGGACCACAGCGACAGACCCGCAACCACGAGATACACCAGCCCGCGGCCCGCGTATCCCGTGCGCATAATAGGCAGCGCCCAAGCGAAGTCGTCGGGGTTCACCTTTGACAGGATTTTGCCACGGGTCGAGGTCGGGTCGATAGACAGCGCATTCAGATTGGGCATGGGATCTCTCTTTGACAGGATGCAAGAGAAACGTGCGCGCGCGCCGGATGGTTCCGCCCTCTGAATTCCTGTGCGGCGTCCAGAGAAGTTAAAGCATCGCGCCTGTGTTAAAACGTCCAGAGAAGCCGCTGGATCCACGCTAGGGAGGCGTCACTTTATAATTCTAAACCAATTGCTTATCAGTCGTACTTGATATTAACCTTTAAGGGAGACAAAGCGCCCGGCCTGAAACAGCAGCGGCAGGCCCGAGCGGGCGCTGGCACGGGTCACGCGGCCTATGATGATCGTGTGATCCCCGCCGTCATGCTCTGCTTCCAAGCTGCATTCAAACCGTGCCAGACAACCTTCGATGAGCGGCACGCCGTTTTCATCCGGCTGCCAGTCCAGCGAGCCGAAAGCGGCGCGGTCGCGGGTGAAGCCGTCGCAGACCGTCTGCTGGTGGCCGTCCAGCACGTGGATCGCGAAATGAGGAGCGCCTGAGAAGTATTTGAAACGGTTGGATGATTTCGCGGGGGACCAAAGCACCAATGGCGGGTCGAGCGAGACCGAGGCGAAACTGTTCGCGGTGATCCCGATGGGGCCGTCCTCAGAAGGCACGGTCACAACTGTGACCCCGGTGGCATAGGCCCCCAAGGCATCTCGAAAGGCGCGCGGGTCGTTGTCCGGGGCGAATGTGTCCATGGTTTTTGTCACAGCACCCTCCTGCGGATCGGTGCCGAAACATGAAGGACGGCGCGCAAGATTTTGATCTTGTGCGATTTTGTCGATACCCAAACCATCAATATCCAATCCCTCTCAGAGACGCGCAGGCGAACCAGCTAAAATTAAACCTCGCGGTTCGTCAGTTCGTTCCGGATCGCGCGCGCGCCGCCCGCACATCCTGCGCGGTCCTTGTCAGACGGTTCGGGGGCGCGTCAAGGCTGCGCGGCTAGCCCTTCGCCCCCTCACCCCGGGCATAGACATCCTCATACCGGATGATGTCATCCTCACCCAGATAGGCGCCGGTCTGCACTTCGATCAGGACCATCGGCACCTTGCCGGGGTTCTCCATCCGGTGAACCGCGCCCAGTGGAATATAGACGCTTTCGTTCTCGCAGACGAGCTTCACCTCGTCATCCACTGTCACTCTCGCCGTGCCGCTGACGACGATCCAGTGCTCGGAGCGATGCACATGGGACTGCAGGCTCAGCGCCGCGCCGGGATTGACGTGGATCCGCTTGACCTGAAACCGGTCGCTGATGGCGAGACATTCGAACCAGCCCCAGGGCCGGTGATCGATGGGCAGGTGTGTCGCCTGACTGGCCTTTTTGCTCTTCAGCCGGTCCACGGCGATTTTGACGTCCTGCACGCGGTCCTTATCGGCCACGAGCACCGCATCATTCATGGCCACGGCGACGATGTTTTTCAGCCCGATCCCCACGAGTTCGACCTGCGGGCTGTCCGAGCGCAGCAGCGTGTCTTCGCAATCGATCGAGGTCGTCTGCCCGTTCTCGACCACGCCGGCCGCATCGGGGGCGCCGTGGCGCCAGATCGCATCCCAGCCGCCAAGATCGGACCACTCCGCCATGAAGGGCACGACGCTCAGGTTGTCGGCCTTCTCCATCACCGCGTAGTCGATCGACACATCCTCGATCCGCGACCAAGCTTCAGGTGCCAGACGCACGAAGGACAGGTCGCGATGCGCGTCACTGACCGCGGCCTGTACCGCGCTATAAAGCTCGGGCGCGTGGGTTTCGTAGGCGGCGATGATGTCACGCGCGCGGAACAGGAAAATGCCCGAGTTCCAAAGATAGTCCCCCGACGCGATCATCTCTTGCGCGGTGGCCAGATCGGGCTTTTCGACAAAACGGGCGAGCGGGACCGCCGCGCCATCGGCACCGGGCTGGGTGGCGGTCTGCAGATAGCCGAAGCCGGTTTCCGGACGGTCCGGACGGATGCCGAAGGTGACGAGCTGTCCGGCCTCGACCGCTTTAAGCCCGGCCTTCAGGCTGGCGACAAAGGCAGCGGTGTCGGGGATCAGGTGGTCGGCGGGGGCGACCAGCATTACGGCGTCGGGCTCGCTGGCCGACAGGTGCAAAGCCGCCGCGAGAACCGCAGGCGCGGTATTGCGAGCGTCGGGCTCGATCAGAATGTCCTGCGGGGGAATGCCGATCGCGTCCAATTGCTCGGAGACGATAAAACGGAAATCCGAGCCGGTGAGCACCATCGGCGGCGCGAAAAGGTTTTCCCCGTCAGACAGACGCAAGGCGGCTTGCTGAAAAAGCGACGTCTCTCCGATCAACTGGTTGAATTGCTTGGGATAGGACTGACGGCTGAGAGGCCAGAGCCGTGTGCCGGAACCGCCACAAAGAATTACGGGTGAAATTGACAAATCGGATCTCCGGGAAATATTGAGGGTGAAATGAATCAAAGACCCCGTGCGGGTCTATTCCACGGCATCATCCGTTAAAACGCTTTGGTGTTCAATACGGGCAACTGAAATTTCCCGACTCGCAAAACCCTTTCGCTTTGCATAGCGGCCGAAGCTCGGCGCGTCCTGCGCGCCCGTGCGGCCCCCGTTTCAAAACAGATTTGTCGCTTCGCGCATCTGTTCAAGAACCCGACGGCCGCTGCGGCTGATGCCTTCGCGAATATCGCTGTCGATGGCCCCCACGAGCGCCGCAACATCGCGGCTGCGCAGGGCGGCGACGATTTCCTTGTGCCGGTCTATGACGTAGAATTCCTTGACGTTCTTGACGACCTGTCGCTGGAACGGCCCCAATTGCAGCCAGACGCTTTCGATGGCGGGGATCGAGACCTGATGCGGGTTGGCCGAATAGAGTTGCCGGTGGAAATCCTGATTGAGAAGCGTCAGGTCGTCGTGACGCTCTTCCCCCATGGCGCGGTCCATCTGCAGGTCGAGCGCTTCAAGCTGGTCGATCATGATGTCCGACACATAGGGCAGGGCGCGTTCGGCAGCGTGCACCTCAAGGGCGACCCGCAGGGCGACCAGTTCCTCGAACCGGCCAAGGGTCATCATCGGGATGGTCATGCGCCGGTTGGGCAGCATCTGGATCGCGTTCTCGGAGCCCAGACGGCGCACCGCTTCGCGCACCGGCGTCGGGCTGACCCCCAGCGTTTCGGCGAGCCCCCGCATCGTCAGCGTGGTGCCCGGAGCGATGGTCCCGATCATGATGCCATGGCGCAGCCGCGCATAGACGGCCTCTTGCTCGGTCGCGCCCTGAGCCATGGGGCTGAGGGGGATGTCCAGTGTCTCTGGGGTGGTCAAGATCCTGCTCCCGTCGCTTGGGATGCAGGATAGTGGGATTCACACGGCAAAGGCAAAGCATTTGCCGATGCGCGGGGTCGGGGTGAGTCGCGTTGTGGCCGCGAAAGCTGGAGGCCAGATAGGGGACAACGGACCGGTATGGGCCAAAAACCGGTCAGCGTGCTGAAATAACGTTCTGCAAAGCGTCCCTGCGGAGGGTTGGCGTTCCGGCTGGGGCGAGAATTTCACGACGTTGAACCTCTCTGCAGTGGGCCGGTTGAAGGCCCCGACGGATGGGTTAGGTGCAGCGCGAACACGAGGAGTACCACATGAAAAAATCGTTTACCATCGCCGCACTCGCCTTGTCCGCCTCTCTGGGCGCAGCCCATGCCGAGACGCTGAACGTGGGCATGTCGGGCGGCTATTTCCCGTTCACTTTCGTCAAGCTGGACGAGCTGCAAGGCTTCGAGGTCGACTTTATGAACGCCATCGCCGCAGAGACCGGGGACGAGGTGAACTTCGTCACCATGTCCTTCTCCGGTCTGGTCGGCGCGCTTGAGACCGGCCGCATCGACACCATCGCCAACCAGATCACCATCACCCCCGAGCGCGAGGAAAAGTTCGTCTTTTCCCAGCCTTACGTCTTCGACGGCGCACAGGTGGTGGTCAAGGCCGGGGCCGAGGATGCCATCACCGGACCGGACGATCTGAGCGGCAAGACCGTGGCGGTGAACCTTGGTTCGAACTTCGAGGATCTGCTCAACGCGCTGCCCAATGCGGACGAGATCGACGTGCGGACTTATGAGAGCAACATTGCGCAGGACACGGCCCTTGGCCGCGTGGACGCCTTCGTGATGGACCGCGTGTCTTCGGCGCAGTTGATTGCCGAAAGCCCGCTGCCGCTGGCGCTGGCCGGCGCACCCTTCAGCGAAATCCGCAATGCCCTGCCGTTCCGCGACGACGCCGAGGGCCGCGCCCTGCGTGACCGGATCAATGCGGCGATCACCACCCTGAAAGACGACGGCACGCTGGCCGAAATCTCTCAGAAGTGGTTCGGCGCTAACATCACCGTCGCTGAATAGCCGCCATGCGGGGGCTTGATCTGGACTACATGGCGGACCTTGTCCCCGTGCTTTTGGGCTATGTCCCGCTGACGCTGTTCATGGCGTTGGTGGGCATGGCCTTCGCGCTTGTGCTGGCGTCGATTCTGGCGGTAGAGCGGGTGTTCCGCGTGCCGGTGCTGGACCTTTTCGTGCGTCTGTTCATCAGCTTCTTTCGCGGCACGCCGCTGTTGGTGCAGCTTTTCCTGTTCTACTACGGGTTGCCGCAGGTGCTGTCCTTTCTCACCACGATCGACGGGGTCACCGCGACGATCATGGGGCTGACGCTGCATTTCTCGGCCTATATGGCCGAAAGCATCCGCGCGGCGATCCTTGGCGTGGATCGCAGCCAATGGGAAGCCGCGCAGGCCGTGGGTATGACCCAAAGCCAGATGATGCGGCAGATCATCCTGCCTCAGGCCGCCCGCGTCGCGGCGCCAACGCTGGTGAACTATTTCATCGACATGATCAAAGGCACGTCGCTTGCGTTCACGCTGGGGGTGACCGAGCTTATGGGGGCGACGCAGAAGGAAGCCGCTGGGAGTTTTCTGTATTTCGAGGCGTTTTTAGTGGTGGCGGCGCTGTATTGGGTGATGGTCGAAGCCTTGTCCTTCGCTCAGCGACATCTGGAAACCTACCTCAACAAGGCCTACGCGCGATGACACAGGCAGACGGAATATCGATCTCGGGACTGAGCAAGGCCTTCGCATCCGCGCCGGTGCTGCGCGACATCTCTCTCGACATCGCCCCGGGCGAACGGGTGGTGGTTATCGGACCCTCCGGAACAGGGAAATCGACGTTGCTGCGGTGCATCAATTTTCTCGACCGGCCCGATGCGGGAACGATCCGGGTGGGCGATCTGGCGGTGGATGCGGCCTCGGCGTCGCGGCGCGATATTCTGGCATTGCGGCGCCGCACTGCCTTCGTGTTCCAGAACTACGCGCTCTTTGCCAACAAGACCGCGCGCGAGAATATCACGCAAGCGCTGGTCACCGTCAAAGGCCTGACTCGGGCCGAAGCGAACGCGCGCGCTGATGAGACGCTTCGCGAAACCGGCCTGCTTGAGAAAGCGGATGCCTATCCGGCCGCGCTGTCCGGGGGCCAGCAGCAACGGGTCGGCATCGGTCGCGCCATGGCGCTCGACGCCGATCTGATGCTGTTCGATGAGCCGACCTCGGCGCTGGATCCCGAATGGGTGGGTGAGGTGCTCGACCTCATGCGGCGCGTGGCCGAACGGCGGCAGACCATGCTGATCGTCACCCACGAGATGCAATTCGCGCGCGAGATTGCCGACCGGATCATCTTCATGACCGGCGGGCAGATCGTAGAGCAAGGCCCGCCCGCGCAGGTGCTCAACGCACCGCAAGACCCCCGAACGCAGGCCTTCCTGCGCCGGGTTGAGAAGACCGGCGCGGTCTAGCCCCGGATCACGGGCCCGCAGGCCCCGAGCACGTCCCCGGCGGGGAGACTGGGGCCACCGAGGCACAGCGCTACCGGGACGTGATCAACGGTGATGCGGAGCCGACATCTGATTCGGCTGAAGAGTTTCCTGGGTATTGCGGCGCGCATAGGCCTCCCCGGGGTTGCAGTCGCCACCGGTTGCGTGGCCAACTACGAAGAGGGGCTGGCGCGGATGACGCGGGTCAAACAGGTGTTTGATCCCGACCCCGTGATGCAGGAGCATTACGCCGCGCGCTATCGGACCTATCTGGGCCTGACCGAAGCGATGCAGGGGTTCTGGGCCACCCAATAGGCCAATCGCGCCGGATAGAAGCGCAGCAAAGGGAGCGCGGGAATGACAGGGACGACACCGCTTGAGGGCGAGTATGATTACATCATCGTCGGGGCGGGCACCGCCGGCTGCGTGCTGGCCAATCGGCTAAGTGAGGACCCGAAGACGCGGGTGCTGCTGCTTGAGGCGGGCGGGTCGGACAACTACCACTGGGTGCGCATCCCCGTGGGCTATCTGTACTGCATCGGCAATCCGCGCACCGACTGGATGATGACAACCGCACCCGAAGCAGGCTTGAATGGACGGTCGCTGACCTATCCACGGGGCAAGGTTCTGGGCGGCTGTTCCTCGGTCAACGGCATGATCTACATGCGCGGGCAGGCGGCGGATTACGATCATTGGCGGCAGTTGGGCAATACCGGCTGGGGCTGGGACGATGTGTTGCCCTATTTCCTGAAATCAGAGGATCACCACGGCGGCGACAGCGAGATGCACCGCGCCGGTGGCCAATGGAAGGTCGCACCGCAACGGATGAAGTGGGACATTCTGAAAGCGGTGCAGGAGGGCGCGAAAGAGTTCGGCATCCAGCCGCGTGCGGACTTCAATGATGGGAACAACGAAGGGTCCGGCTTTTTCGAGGTGAACCAGAAGAACGGCGTGCGCTGGAATACCGCGCGCGGGTTTCTGCGTCCGGCAATGAAACGGCCCAACCTGCGGGTGCTGACCCATGCCCATACGGATCACCTGATCCTTGAGGGGCAGCAGGTGCGCGGCGTGCAGTTTCGCCGCAAGGGGCAGACGTTCCGCGCGATGGCGCGGGGCGAGGTGTTGCTGGCGGCGGGGGCGATCAACTCGCCCAAGATCATTGAGCTGTCGGGCATCGGTCAGCCCGACGTGCTCGCCGCCCACGGCATCACGCCGCGCCACGACAGCCCCGGCGTGGGCGAGAACCTGCAAGACCATCTGCAAATCCGCACCGTGTTCAAGGTGCAGAACGCCAAGACGCTCAACACCATGGCCAACAGCCTGATCGGCAAAGCGAAAATCGCGGCACACTACGGGCTGACGCGCTCGGGGCCGATGTCGATGGCGCCCAGTCAGTTCGGCATCTTCACCAAGTCCGATCCCGCCATGGCGACGCCGGATCTGGAATATCACGTGCAGCCGCTGTCCACAGACAAGCTGGGCGACCCGCTGCATCCCTTTCCGGCGATCACGGTGTCGGTCTGCAATCTGCGCCCCGAAAGCGTCGGCGCGAGCCACATCGCGTCCCCCGCGCAGGACGAACAGCCCGAGATTCGCCTGAACTACCTGTCGGCCGAGAAGGATCGCCGTGTGGCGGTCGCCTCGGTCAAACAGGCGCGCCAGATCATGACCGCCCGCGCGCTTGAGCGGTACAGCCCCGAAGAAATCCTGCCCGGCCCGGCCCGCGCCGATGATGCGGCGATACTTGACGCGGTGGGTGATATAGCAACGACGATTTTCCACCCCGTCGGCACCTGCAAGATGGGCAGTGATCCGGGGGCGGTGGTCGACACGCAGTTGCGTGTGCACGGGCTGGACGGTCTGCGGGTCGTGGATGCTTCGATCATGCCAAAGATCGTTTCTGGCAACACCGCATCGCCCGTGGTGATGATCGCCGAGAAGGCAGCGGACATGATCATGGGCCGCAGGCCCTAGCCGATGGCATAGCCTTTCCCGCGCACCGTGCGCAGGCGGCTGGCCTCGGGTCCCAGAGATTTGCGCAAGCGGCTGATGTGGACGTCGACCGTGCGGCTTTCCACGTAAAGATCGCGACCCCAGACCCGGTCGAGCAATTGCTCGCGCTCGAAAACACGGTCCGGCCGTTCCATCAGCGTGCGGAGGAGCTTGAACTCCAGCGGGCCAAGGGCGACCTCTTGTCCGGCCACATGCACGCGGTGGGTCCCGGTGTTCATCTCGATTCCGGCGACGCGGATCGTCTCAGCGCCGCCCCCTCCGTTGCGCCTGAGGGCGGCCCGCACGCGGGCCAGCAATTCCGCCACCGAATAGGGCTTCGTCATGTAATCATGCGCCCCGACATCCAGCCCGCGCACGATGTCATTCTCTTCGGCGCGCGCGGTGAGCATGATGATCGGCACGTCCTGCGTTTGCGGCCGCGCGCGGATGCGGCGGGCGAGCTCATAGCCCGAGACGCCCGGCATCATCCAGTCCAGAAGAACAAGATCGGGCGTCTGCTCAAGCAGCATGAGGTCGGCTTCCTCACCATCGCCGGCGCAGCGCACCTGATAGCCGGCCTTGCGCAGGTTGTAGGTGAGGACCGCAAGCTGCGAGGGTTCATCCTCGACCACCAATATCTGCTCGCCCCCGTCAGCCATCGCGCAGGTCCGACAGGTTGAGCGAGGTCACATCCTGCTTGGGCCGCGCGTCATCGGGCCGCTCGCCGGTGACAAGATAGATCGCCTGTTCCGACAGGTTCGTCGCATGATCACCCACCCGTTCAATGTTCTTGGCGATGAAGTGGAGGTGCATTGCCGGGGCGATGGTGCGGGGATCTTCCATCATATGGGTCAGCAGTTCGCGAAACAGCGAATTGTAGAGCTGATCGACCTCAAGATCCCGGTCGATGACGTCGCGCGCCTTGTCCAGATCGCGCGAGACATAGGCATCCAGCGCGTCGGCCAGCATGCTTTCCACCACGCGCGACATGCGGCGCAACGTGCCATTCAGGGTCGAGGCATAGCGGAATTGCTCCAGCACCCGCATCCGTTTCGCCATGTTGCGGGCGTAATCGCCGCAGCGTTCCAGCGTGCTGGCCATGGTCAACACCGACAGAACGGTCCGCAGGTCGCCCGCGGTGGGCGCACGCAATGCGATGACGCGTTCGACCTCCGCGCCGATTTCGAGTTCCAGATCGTCGATTACCCGGTCCCCGGCCTTGACCCGTTCGGCCAGTTCAAGATCGCCCTGCTGCAGGGCGGTCATGGCATCGTGCAACGCGGTTTCGACCAACCCGCCCATGCGCAGCATGAGCGCTTGAATGTGTTCCAGATCCGCGTCGAACGCCGATGAGATGTGTTCTGTCTTCATGCTTCTGCCTTATCCGATCCGACCGGTGATGTAAGCCTCTGTGCGCGGGTCCCGCGGGTTGGTGAAAACCGCGTCCGTGTCACCCAACTCTACCATATGCCCCAGATGAAAGAACGCCGTGCGGTGGCTGACCCGCGCGGCCTGCTGCATCGAATGGGTGACGATCACGATCGAAAACCGCGACGACAGCTCGGCGATCAGCTCTTCGATCTGGGCGGTGGCAATGGGGTCGAGGGCGGAGCAGGGCTCATCCATCAGCAAGACTTCGGGCCGGGTGGCGATGGCCCGTGCGATACACAGCCGCTGTTGCTGCCCGCCGGACAGGCCGGTGCCGGGCGCGGTCAGGCGGTCCTTCACCTCGTCCCACAGGGCGGCCTTGCGCAGGGCCGTCTCAACGATGTCCGCCAGTTCGTCCCGGCCCTGCGCCAGCCCGTGGATCCGCGGCCCGTAGGCTACGTTGTCGAAGATCGATTTCGAGAACGGGTTGGGCTTCTGGAAGACCATGCCGACGCGGGCGCGAAGCTGGACGGGGTCGATGCGCGGATCGAAGATATCCTCACCCTCAAGCGTAATCCCGCCCGACACACGGCACGAGGGGATCGTGTCGTTCATCCGGTTGAAACAGCGCAGGAAGGTGGATTTACCGCAGCCCGACGGGCCGATGAAAGCGGTGACGCTGCGGTCGGGGATGGCGATGGACACATCGTGCAGCGCCTGTGTCTCGCCGTAATGGACGTTGACGCCGCGCGCGTCGATCTTGGGGGCGCGCGGGGCGGCGGTTGCGCGCATATCGGGGGCGGGGGCCATGCTATCCAGCATTACCATTTCCTTTCCAGTTTGTTGCGCAGGAAGACTGCGACGGCGTTCATTGTGATGAGAAAGCCCAAAAGCACCAAAATCGCGGCCGAGGTGCGGCTGGCAAAGCCGCGCTCGGGGCTGTCGGCCCAGATGAAGATCTGCGTCGGCAAGGCGGTGGCGCTGGACAGCGGGCCGTCGGGGGCCGAGGTGATGAAGGCGTTCATGCCGATCAGCAGCAGCGGCGCGGTCTCCCCCAAGGCCTGCGCCAGACCGATGATCGTCCCGGTGAGGATCCCGGGCATCGCCAGTGGCAGCACGTGGCCGAAGACCACCTGTTGTCGTGACGCGCCCAGCCCGAGGGCGGCTTCGCGGATCGACGCGGGCACGGCTTTCAATGCGGCGCGGGTGGCAATGATGATCGTGGGCATAGTCATCAACGCAAGGGTCATGCCGCCGACCAGCGGCGCCGAGCGGGGCAGCCCGAACCAGCCGATGAAGACCGACAGCGCCAGAAGCCCGTAAACGACCGAAGGCACCGCGGCGAGGTTGTTGATATTGACCTCGATCAGGGTGCTGAACCGGTTCCGCGGGGCCAGTTCCTCAAGATAGATCGCCGCCCCGATGCCCAGCGGGAAGGAGATCAGAAAGCACACAATTAAGGCCCAGGCCGATCCGATCAACGCGCCCTTGAGGCCGGCGAGCTCGGGAAAGCGGCTGTCGGCGTTGACCAGCAACCCCCAGTTCAGGGGCGTCGAAATCAGCCCCGCCGCCTGAAGCTGGGTGAACATGGCGATCTGGTCGTCGTCTAGCCGCCGGTTGGCCTCGGGGGTGTCGGGGTCGATCGCCCCCTTGTTGAGCTGGTCGTAGGGGTCGGACACCGGCACGGTGAGGGTTATGGTCTGGCCGATCAGCGACGGGTCGGCGGCCACACGGTCGCGCAGCTGGAACTGCGCGCCGTTCGACAGGATCGCCCCCACGCGGCGGCGCGTGCTTCGTTCATCAAGGGCCACCCCGTCAAGCGCGCGGCCCAACGCTGCGACGAGCACCTCGTCAAAGCCGCCCCGGGGCAGACGGTCTTCGCGGATTTCGTCGGGATCGACATAGACCTCAAGGGTCGCGTGGGTCTGGACAAAGGCGCTGTGCCCGGTCGAGATCAGCGACAAGAACAGCGCGCCGAGCATCGCGAAGGCAAACAGGATCGCGAGCAGGCCCGAGGCGCGCAAGAGCCGTTCCTTGCGCCTGCGCCGCCCGAGCGACGCTTGCACCCGGTCCAGTGTCGTGAGTTGCGGTGTCATGGGAATTGCGTCCTCAGTCATAGGTTTCGCGGTATTTCTGAACCACACGGATCGCCAGGATGTTGATCATCAAGGTGACGAGGAACAGCATCGTGCCCAAGGCAAAGGCGGCCAGCGTCTTGGGGTTGTCAAAGGCGGTGTCGCCGATCAGCAGGGTCACGATCTGCACGGTGACCGTCGTCACACTGTCCAGCGGGTTCAGCGTCAGCCGGGCGATCAGCCCTGCGGCCATGACCACGATCATCGTCTCGCCGATGGCGCGGCTGACGGCCAGAAGGACGCCGCCGACGATCCCCGGCAAGGCCGCGGGAAACAGCACCTTGAGCATCGTTTCCGCGCGCGTCGATCCCAGCGCCAGCGCCCCGTCGCGCAACGCCTGTGGGACCGCCGACAGCGCATCATCGGCGAAAGAGGTGATGAACGGGATCAGCATCACCCCCATGACCAATCCGGCCGCAAGCGCCGAGTTGGGCGCGACGTCGAGCCCCAGCGCGTCGCCCAAAC
The DNA here is from genome assembly GCF_003072065.1 of Thalassorhabdomicrobium marinisediminis. Lineage (GTDB taxonomy): Bacteria > Pseudomonadota > Alphaproteobacteria > Rhodobacterales > Rhodobacteraceae > Octadecabacter > Octadecabacter marinisediminis. The sequence goes on along the minus strand of NZ_QCYG01000011.1, from coordinate 41,691 downwards.
GGCGCATCGCGGGCGAGATGACGAGAATGGCAAAGAACCCGTAAACCACCGTCGGCACCCCGGCGAGCACTTCAAGCACCGGTTTGGCGACACGTTTGAACCGCCGATGGGCAAATTCATTAAGATAGATCGCGGCGAAAAGCCCCGTGGGCACCGCCACGACCAGCGCGACCACAGTCACCACCAGCGTGCCGACCAGCACCGGGGTCCAGCCAAAGGCGCCAGAGGCTGCGACCTGATCCTCGCGGATCGGGATCTGCGGCTCCCAGTTCAGGCCGAACAAAAACTCGCTCAGGGGAACTTTTTGCAGGAATTTCGCGGTCTCGAACAGCAGCGCCGCGACAATCCCGGCCGTGGTCAGAAGGGCGACCGCGCAACAGGCGAACATTACCGCATGGGTCAACCGCTCGCTGCCCTGCCGCGCGCGCAACTCCGGTGTGAACCGTCGACGGCGAAGCGTCAGAACCCCGATGGACAGGCAAGTGAGGCTCACCAGCAGGGCCACCGCGGACCCGGTCCGGAAGGCGGTCAAGCGGTCGGCTGCCTTTTGTTTCCACGGCTCCGGCGTTCCGAAAGTCTGGCCACGGGCAAGGGAATGGATCTCGGCCATGACCAGATCCATGGCACCGGCGGAGGCGGCGTCTCCGTCAGGCGGCGGCAGGCTGCGCCGGATCAGATGGTCGATGATCACGTCGTCCAGCGCCAGCCAGACCAGCGCCAGCAGAAGCGCAGAGGTCAGAACGGTCAAAGCGGCGAAAAGCCCGTGATACTGGGGGCTTGAGTGCAAGCGCGCGCCGCCGGAGCGCAAGGACGCCGCCGCGCGGTGGTTCACCGCATAGGCCAGCATCGCGCCGACAAGAAGCAAAACAAAGGGCAAGAGGGTCATGGGCCGGGCCTTCGGGCATGCCGAACCCCGGTGGGGTTCGGCTGTTTTCGTATCTGCATCAGTTCAGCGTCATAGGAACGGCGGCCAACACGCGGTCCTGCAGCGCGCCGCGGGCCTCATCGGACAGGGCAACCAGACCGCGCTCGGCGAGATAGCCGTCCGCCTCAAGCGCGTCGTCGGACATGTATTCCTCGATGAACGCGTCCAGGTTCGGGATCACCCCGCGGTGGGCGTTCTTGAAATAGACGAACAGAGGGCGCGAGATCGGGTAGGATTTGTCGGCAATGGTCTCGGTCGAGGGGGAGACGCCTTCGATCTGCACACCCTTGAGCACGTCGAGGTTCTCGTACAGGAAGGAGAAGCCGAAAATCCCCATGGCATTCTCGTCCGCGTTCAGACGTTGCACGATCAGGTTGTCGTTCTCGCCCGCTTCCACGAACGGCCCGTCCTGACGCATGCGCGAGCAGTTTTCACCCACCCAATCGGAGTCGAAGCCGGAGGTCTTGACGAAGTCGAGGCGTTTGCAGCCCTCGTGCATCACTAGCTCGACAAAGGCATCCCGCGTGCCCGAGGTCGGGGGCGGGCCGTAGGCCAGAATGTCGATGGCGGGCAAGTCCGGGTTCACATCCGCCCAGGTCTGGTGCGGGTTGTCGGCCCATTCCCCGTCCACGGGCACCTGCGCGGCCAGCGCCAGATAGATCTCTTCAAGGGACAGGTCCCATTCGGTGTCGCTGTCGCGCGAGATCGCGATCGACAGCCCGTCGTAGCCGATAAGCGCTTCGGAGACTTCGGTCACGCCATTCTCTTCGCACAGCGCATATTCCGAAGGCTTCATCGCGCGCGAGGCACCGGTGAGATCGGGGAAGGCCGCGCCAATACCGCCGCAGAACACCTTCATGCCGCCGCCGGTCCCGGTGGATTCGACGATGGGCGAGGGGGCGCCGGTCAGGTTCGCGAAATTTTCGGCCACGGCCTGGGTGTAGGGAAACACGGTGGACGACCCGACAATGCGGATTTCGTCGCGGGCCAGGGCGGGTGAGGCAAGAAGCAGGCCGGTCGCGGCCATGGAAAGGGTTCGAGTCAGCATATCGTTTCCGTTCTTGGTTGCCGTCCAGATGACGGTGCCCTGTGCCTAGCGGGCCGATGTGACGGTTTTACAAAGCTTCTGTAACAGGCGTGTGACATCTGCCTTTTTATTTCGAGGCTCGAAACGCGCAGCGGGTTTGGCTATGCAGACCACAGCTTTGGAGGTGCCGTCATGGACGACTACGGGATCGAGGCCATTCCGGTGCCGGCCCTTGTGATTTCCGACCAAGACAGTGTCGCGGCCTGCAATGGGGCGTTCCGCGCGCTGTTTCCCCATGCGCAGGCCGGGCGCAGCTATCTCACCGTGCTGCGGCACGCCAACCTTGTGCGCCTTGTTGAGTCCACGCGTGGGGGCACCCCAGCCGGGGCCGAGGAATTGACGTTGCGGGGCCGCGCCCGGGGCGTGTTCAACGCAACGGGCGCGAAACTGCCCTCGGGCGATGTCCTTGTTTGTCTGCAGGACGTCAGCGAAACCGCCAAGGCCATCGAGACGCGCCGCAATTTCGTGACCGACCTCAGCCATGAGCTCAAGTCACCGATGACGGCGATCACCGGCATATTGGAGACCTGCACGGAAGACCCCGACGCGGTGGCGCCTTTCCTGCCGGTGCTCAGCGGCGAAGTTGCCCGCATGAACGCGCTGGTGGCCGATCTGCTTACCTTATCACGGGTCGAAGCCAACGAGCGGCGCGCGCCGGACGCTCAGATCGTGCTGCAAACGGTCATCACCGAGGCCTGTACCCCCTTGGCCGTGGTCGCAAAACGGGCGCAGGTGCGAATCGAAACCTCGCTGCCGGACCGGCCCCTGTGCGTGCGGGCCAACGCGGGCGAGATGTTCCGGGCGATCACCAATCTGGTTGAGAATGCCGTCCGATACAGCGAAGCCGGTGGCGTTGTGACCGTGGCCTGCGCCCCTGTGTCGGGCAGCGCGGGCGGCGCCGGACCTTGGGCGCAGGTGCGGGTCAGCGACACCGGCGGCGGTGTCGAAGCCCACCACATCCCCCGGCTGACGGAACGGTTCTACCGCGTTGACGATCATCGCTCCCGCGGGTCCGGGGGCAGCGGTCTGGGCCTTGCCATCGTCAAACACATCGTGACCCGGCACCGTGGCCGCATGACGTTCGAGAGCGCGCCGGGCGAAGGCTCACAGGTGACGCTGCTGCTTCCCATGGAGTGACGGGGCAGGGCGTCGGCGGTGTTCGGGCAGGCCTTCCCTGATCGCGCCGGTTTTCAGTCCGTGACCGGGCCGGCTGTGCCAAGCGGCGCAAGGCGCAGGGCTTTGCCGCCCAGATCTCGGAACGCGCGTTGGCGGCAGGTCAGCACGATGATCTGCAGATCGCTCGCCTGTCGATGCAGCGCGTCGAACATGCGCTCGATCCTGTCGTCGTCGGTAAAGACCAACGCATCGTCCAGAATGACCGGCGCGCCCCGTCCCGAGGCGGAGAGCATCCGTGCAAAGGCCAGCCGGACCAGCAGAGCCACCTGTTCCTGCGTGCCCCCCGACAGCACGTCAATCGGTTCGGTCACGCCATTCCGGGTGAGCGTGTCAGGCAGGAGCGATTCCTCGCCCCAGGTCAGCTCGGCCTCGGGCCAGAGCAGATGCAGCAGCGGTTTCAACTCCTTCGCAATGGGGGTGAAATAGCGTTCGCGCGCCTCGTTCCGTGCCGCTTCGAGCGCCTGTTCAAGCCGGGTGAGCACGGCGACCTCGCGCTCGACCCGCGCAAGGTTGGCCTGCGCGGCCTCAAGCTGCTGGTCCGCCTCGGCCAGCCGTTCCTCGACCGCGTCGCCGGAGGAGCGGCTGATGCGCTCGTCCAGTCGGGCGAGCAGGGGCTTAAGGCGGGCGATGTCCTCGGTCGCGCGGGCGACGATGGACTCGGCGCGGTCCAGTGCGGCTTTGGTCGCCGCGAGGTCCGGCGCATCTTTCGCTTTGGCGGCATACGCCTCTTGCGCAGTGCCATAGGCGGCGGCAGCGGCTTCTGCTTCAGCGGCCAGATCGGCTTCGGACCGGTCGCCCGCCGTCGCCCGCGCATCCTGCGCCCGTTTCAGGCGGTCGCGGAGCGAGGTGAGCGTGGTCTCGGTCCGCATCGCCTCGGCGCGGGCATCCGCATGGCGCTCGGACGCAGCTTCCCGTGCAAGGCGTGCGGCCTCGAGCGCTGTGCGGGCTTGCGTCACCGCGGCCTCGGCCTGCTCGGGGTCGGGGGTGTCCGCATCAGCGTCGCTCTGCGGGATCTTCGCCAGCGCCGCGCGCAACTGATCGATCCCCTGCGGGGCCAGACTGTCCAGCACCGCCTTGGCCTCACCGTGGCGACGCTCGGCCTCGGCCCGTGCCGCAGCGGCATTGCGGGCCATGTCGAGATCGTCTGCGCCTGCGTCATTGAGCGCCTGTCGCAGAGCTTGGGCTGCCGCTTCGACCGAGGTGTCGTCATGTCCGCCCTCACCGGGGCGCACCTCAAGCGTGCCGACGCCGTCGATGGTCAGGCGCGTGGCGCGGGGCAGAGGCAGGGGGGCGCCGTCGCGCAGGGGCGTATCGCCGACGCGGATCGCGCCGCTGCGGCCTTCGGCATACTGCGCGATGACCTGCGTCACCGTGGCGTCGCGGGTGGCAATGGCCGTCGCATGGGCCTGCGCCAGCGTCTCGAGCCGGTTGAGGGTCTTGGCGTCGGGGCCGGAGCGCGCGTCGGCGGCGGCGGTCTCCATCGCGCTGCGGGTCTGTTCGGCCTGCGCGATGCGTTCTTCAAGCTCACGCCGGCGGTCGGCCCCATCCCTGGCAGCCTGCGCCCGCAGCGCCCGCGTCCGGACAGCCTCGGCCGCCTCGAACGCCTCTTGCGCTGCGGCCAATGCGGTCTCGGCCGCATCGCGCAGTACCCGCTGCTGCTCAAGCTCGGCCTGTTTGTCCTGCGCCTCGGCTTCGGCCTGCGCGACAAGCTGCGCGGCCTCTTCCTGTTCGGTCAGCGCCGTGAGGAATGCGGTGAGGCGGCTCTGCGCGCCCTCGGCGGTCAGGCGCGCCATGTCGAGCTTGCGGGTCTCGGCCTCGACCTCTTGGGCGTGGCGTTCGGCGGCGGCATGGTTGGCGCGGGCGGCGTCAAGCCGGCTCTGGCGGTCCTGCACGGCCTCGGGGGCCTCAAGCTCGCGCAGATCGCGGCGCGTGCGGGCGCGTTCGGCCAACGCGTCGTGCAATTCCTGCGTGGTCGCGGCAAGTCCGTCGCGGTGGGTGGTGAGCGCCTCGACCTCCTCCTGCGCGTCTTTCCACGGGCCGCTCGCCTTCGGGCGCCCGGTCGCGGTGGCATAGATCAGCAGCTCCTCGCGGCAGCGTGCAAGGGCCTGATCCATCCGCCGCCCGCCGGTCATCGCCTCGACCTCTTCGCCCACAGACGTCATGAGGTCGCGGCGCGCTTCCAAAGCCGCGTCCTGTTCTTTTTTCGAGCCGCCGGTGAGCTGCGTCATACCCTGTCGCACCCAGATCAACCCGGACGGACCGCCCGCATCGTTGCCCAGCAGCTCCCCGATCCAGGCCTCGGCCGCGTCGGATTGCGCAATCAGCGTGCCGTTGCGGTGGACGGTGGCGGCGGGCTTCTGGAACCAGCGTTTGGCGACGCTGAACACGCCGTCCGCGGTCTCGACCTCGACCGTCACCTCGGGCGCGCCGCCCGCGTGGGGCCGCAGCGCGGCGACGTCCTTGTCGCGCGACCCGTGCGGCTTGAAAAACAGCGCCTGCATCGCGTCGAAGAGCGTGGATTTGCCGTGCTCGTTGGGCTCGCACAGGACGTTGAGCCCGTCGCCGATCCCGGCCACCCGGGCCGGATCGGAAAAGCGTCGCACGTTGTTCAGGGTGATGCCGCGGATCTTCATTGCGCGGCCTCCCGGACATAGGCGTAGAGCCGGGCCAGCGCGTCGGCGGCCACCTCGCGATCCTCTTGCGAGAGGCTGTCCGACTCCGCCTCATCCATCAGCCCGTCCGCCGCCAGTCGCAACGCGCCGCCGCGGTCGATCTCGTCAAGGTCCGACGGTTCATACTGGGTGCCAAGGGCGTCCGTCAGCAATTCGAAATGCGCGAAGTCGGGGGCGCAGCGGTCGGCGGCGCGCTGCAGATCCACGTGATCGGATAATCCCGCCCAGCCAGTCGCGTTCACCCGCATCAGGACGTCACGCCGACCTGTGTCGGGCAGAACCTCGTCCAGTGTTGTGGCGGCGTCCTGTCGGGGGTGCAATGGCAGGTCCACCTGCGTCCACAGGAAGCTGCCGGTTTCGACCTCGACGATCTGCGGTACCGCACCGGGGCCATCGATTGCCACGCTCAGGCAGACGCCCCGGCGGTCGTGTTTGAAGCGGTCCTGCTCGGGGCTGCCGCAATAGTGCACTCGGTCCGAGACCGCCATGCGCCCGTGCCAGTCCCCCAGCGCGAGGTAGTCGAGCCGCGCGCTGCGATCCCGGTCCGGCGCAATGGCCGCGCCGCTTTCGGTGAAATCGGTCACGCCGCCATGGGCCAGACCGATCCGCAAGGATCCTGCGTCGCTGGCCATCGTGACCAACGGCTCGGTCGGATCGCTGGCGCCCGCGCGGAAGGCGACAGGGCAGGGCAGAAGGGTCGCCGCGTCACCCATGGCGTGCGGCGTGGCTTCCACAAGCGCCACCACATTGGCCGGGGCATCGCGGTGGATCGCTTCCCACAAGGGTTCGGCGTCGCGCAGGTTGTCGTGGTTGCCCGGCAGCAGCCACCACGTCACCCCGGGGGCTTCACCCATCGCGGCCAGTGCCTGACGGATCACCGAGGGCGAGGGCGTCGCCGTATCGAAGGTGTCGCCCGCCAGCAGGACATGCGCCGCGCCCTGATCGCGCGCCACCTGTGCCAGACGACCGATCGCTGCATGCCGCGCCTCCATCAGGCGGCCGCGAATGTTGCCGTCGGCCGCTTGCGGGATATTGGCGAATTTGCGGCCAATATGAAGGTCGGACGCATGAATGAAACGGAAGGTCACGGGCATCTCCTGAAACGATTGTCGGCGACGGAGTCGCGCAGTGGTTCAAGACTTGCACAATAGGGTGACAAAACCGGTCATGGTAAAGGGCTATTGCGTTTGTGCAGGGTCTTTCGATGCCAGAACAACAGGTTCAGAACAATTGTCAATTCGAAGCAGAGGAAATCTTTTAAGGCACGACCGCGCAATAGAGGCCGATTTACAATTGCGCCCGCGCCAATCCGTTTTTTAACCGGCAAACGCAGGACCGCAGGCCAATGGCGCAGCCTGCGGCCCCGTGTTCTGCGATGGCACGCGCGCATCGCCTGTCACTCCGGCTGTTCGACGGCGTAGCCTGCGGCTTGCCAGGCTTTCCAGCTTCCCGGCACGTTGCGCACATGTTCAAAGCCGTTCTTTTTCAACAGGCTCGCCGCAATCGACGCGCGGAAACCGCTGGCGCAATAGGTGGCATAGGCGGCCGCACGATCAAGACTGTCGAGGTCGTCGCGCAGCGTTCCAAGAAAGGCGTGGCGCGCGCCGGGGATGTGGCCGCTTTCCCATTCGTCGGGCTTGCGCACGTCGAGCGGTTGCAGATCTTCCGCTTTCTTCAGCTCATGCACCGAGACCTGGGCGAGCTGGGCAAAATCGCGGCCCGCCTCGCGCCAGGCGGCCATGCCGCCTGCAAGATAGCCGCCAAAATCGGTAAAGCCCGTGCGCCACAGCAGCCGCAGCACCCGGGGCAGATCACGATCATCGTGCAGGACAAGATGGATCGGGCGCTCCGGGTCGAGCAGCCAGCCGGCCCAGACCGAAAGCTCGGGCCGGGCCCCGATATTGAGACTTCCCGGCACGTGACCGGCGCCGAAATCCAGCATGTCGCGCACGTCGAGCAGTTGGGCGCCGCCCTCCGCGGCTTCGGCGAAACGCTGCACCGTCATCGGCTCGATCCGTGGCAGGTTGCGCAGTACTTCGGGGCCGTCGGAATTGACCTTCTTCATGCGTGGGTAATGGTTCGGCACCGGCGGCGCGTCCCCCAAAATCGCCTCTTTGAACGCATCGAGGTCTTCGATGCGGGCGTAGCGGTTGAACCGGCGTTCATAACCGATGGTGGAGGACATGCGGTCACCGATATCCGGCCCGCAGGCCGACCCCGCGCCGTGGCAGGGGTAAAGGATCACATCGTCGGGCAGCGCCATGAAGACGTCGCGGACCGTGTGGAAAAGCTGTTCGGCCAGCGCGTCAGACTGATCGTCGCCCAGTAGATCGGGGCGTCCGACGCTGTCGACGAAAAAGGCATCGCCCGACAGGACACCCCAAGGGGTTTCGGTGTCGCCGTCAAAAAGCAGATAGGACATATGCTCGGGCGTGTGTCCGGGCGTGAAACGGGCCCGCATCCGCATGCCGCCAAAGGTAAATTCGTCGCCGTCGCGCACGGGCTCATGCTCAAACCCGTATTCGGCGCCGCCCTCGGTGCTGACGTAAAGCTTTGCCTGCCCCCCGAGCCGGTCCACCAGTTCACGCGCGCCGCTCAGAAAATCGGCGTGGATGTGGGTTTCAAACACATGGGTGATGGCCAGACCGAAACGGCGGGCGGCCTCAAGGTAGATCTCCACGTCCGGCCGGGGATCGACAACCGCGCAGGTGTGGGTTGCGTCGTCGCCCAGCAGGTAGGAGCATTCGGCGACGCCATCGGCCAGAATCTGTTCGAATCGTAGGGTCATATCGGGTCCTCCTGTCAGACAAACCACGCAGGTGCGCCGGATGTTCCGGGCCGCGCGGCAGGCGCGGGGACCGGCTACGAAGACCCGTCATCGTGCGCCCGGGCGACGATCCAGTCATGGAAGACCCGAACCTCGGGGCGGTCCAGCGCGGCGCGATCGGCGACGATGTAATGGTGCAGGTCTGACAAGATCGCCTCCTCGACCGGCCTCACAAGCCGTCCGGCCGCCAGATCATCGGCCACAAGAGAGGATCGCACCAAGGCGAAGCCGGCACCGGCGCGGCAGGCGTCAAGCATCGCCGAAAAGGTCTCGAACTCGGGGGTGGAGCGGTCGTCAAGATGGCGCGCGATCCGGGCGTCCTTTGCGAGCGCTTCCCCGTAGATCTGCACCAGCCACCGTTCCCAATCCAGCACCGTATGACGCCCGCCGCGATAGCGCAGCAGGGGCGCGGCGCAGAAGGCTTTGGTGGGTGGCAGGGTTTTGGCAACGTCGGGCGCGCAGACCGGGAACTCCTCCTCCAGCCTGAGCCGTCGGCTGTCCAGCTCCGGGCTGGCGCCGCCCAGCCAGACCGCCAGATCGGCCTCTCCGGCTTTCAGGTCCGCGCGGCGGTAGTCCATCGACAGGTTGACCGAAATGTCCGGATTGTCGCGCAAAAAACCTTCAAGACGCGGGGCAAGCCATTGCGCGCCGAATTCCGGTGTCGTCTGGAGGGTCAGACGGCCCGCCGCACCGGCCCGGCGGGCGGTGGCGACCCCGTCGCGCAACAGGGCAAGCCCGCCCTCGACCGCGGGACGCAACGTCCGCCCCGCCGGCGTAAGCACCGCACCCGTCCGGCTGCGCACGAAGACCGGCTTGCCGACGAACTCCTCAAGCTGCGCGATCTGGTGGCTGACCGCCGTCTGCGTCAACCCGAGCGCCTCGGCGGCGCGGGTGAAGTTTTTCAGCTCCGCCACCGCAACGAAGGCGCGCAGGCAGGTCAGGGAGGGCAGGGCGGTCGAGTTCACTATCATGAGAGAAATTGATGGAAGTCATGTTGTCTATCCGTTTCACAGAACAGCCCTTGCAGTCGATGTTCAAGAAAATTGTTCATGTAAGGAATGCGAAGATGTTCAAACGCCTGTTTCGGACCGCGCGGCAGACATCGCCCACCTCTGACACGCTGAGCGCGTATCTGCGGCGTGATATCGGGCTACCGTCGGACCACGACGGGCCTGCGCCGTGGCCACTATGGCCCACGCTCGGCCGGTGAGGGTTGCCGTCAGATGCCTCTCTACGGGCCGCGCGGGAGAATAGCGCGGCCCTTCTATGGCTGGTGGTCGCTTGGCCTTGGTTATTCGGCCATCCAGCTTTGGTCGAACCAGTCCGACACGCTACCAGGCCATGCAAGGGGCTGGCCGTCGGTCCCGCGCAGCACGCCGCTGTCATAAAGGAACTGCGCCATTTCCGTCAGACGGGCTTCGTCGATCTGGCCCACGGGCGTCGTGCCATCGGTCAGATAGCCGCCTTCGTCGATCACGCGCATGGAGCCGCGGACGAGGTCTTCATTGGGGAAATCACCCGCGCCGATCAGGATTTCGGCCGCTTCCTGCGGATGGGCGGCGGCCCATGCGTAGCCCCGCTGGGTCGCCTGCATGAAGGCGTCCACCGTCTCGGGGTCGCTTTCCAGCAGCGCGGTTTGCGTGCCGATGTAGCCCCCTTGCGGTTCGGGGACGCCATAATCGGCATAGACGAAATGCGACTGCTCGTGTCCCAGAAGCGTGCTGTTCACCCCTTCCCAGGTGGTGACCTCAAGCGTGAAATCGACCGCGCCCGAGGCCAGCGCCTCATAGGCGCCCGTGCCCAGCGTCACCGTGTCGTAGTCCGCTGTGCCGCCGTCCGCCTCGATCATGGTTGAGATCAGGGCGTCTTCCCAGGCGCTTCCAAAGCCTGCGTAGGTCTTGCCCTCCAGATCCGCAGGGCGCGAGATCGCGTCGTTGTTGCTGTTGTAAACCAGCCGCCCGGCCTCTTTCTGGATTGTGGCCCAAAGCGCCGTGATCGGCGCGTCGCCCGCCTTGGCGGACATGAAACCGAGCGCGGTCATATAGGCGAAGTCCACGGCCCCCGCGGCCAGAAGCGCGGTTGAGGCGGTGTCGGAATAGGGCAGGATGTCCACCGTCAGCCCCGCGTCGGCGTAGAAGGCTTTCTCTTGCGCGACAACAAGACCGATGTGGTTGGTGTTCAGCGTCCAGTCGAGGGCGATGCTCACCTCATCGGCGGCAAGGGACGTGGCCGCAAGGCCAAGGCTAAGGCTCAGGGGGGCGATCTTCATGATGTATCCTTCAATAACATGCGTTTCAGGGTTGAGCGGGTCCCGGCCAACGCAGTCTCGCTGCGCGCGCCGATGGGTGTGGGGATGGGGATGTCTGCCACGATGCGACCCGGCCCGCCGGTCATGACCAGCACCCGGTCGGCCATCTGGGTTGCCTCGTACAGGTCGTGGGTGACCATCAGGACGGCGCGCGGGCGCTCGGCCAGCCGTTCAAGCAGCCAGTCCTGCAAGCGCAGGCGGGTCACCGCATCCAGCGCAGAGAACGGCTCATCCAGCAGCAGCACCGGCGTGTCTTGAACGATGGTGCGCAGGAACGCGGCGCGCTGGCGCATGCCGCCGGATAATTGATCGGGGAAGCTGTCCTCATGCTCCTCCAGCCCGAAGATTGGCAAGAGTTCGGTCACGCGCGCCCGAGCGGCCCGCCGGTCCATGCCGCCGATCTCAAGCCCGAGGGCCGCGTTCTCGACGGTGGTGAGCCATGGAAACAGCGCGTCCTGTTGCGGCTGATAGGCGATGTCGTGGTGCGGGAAACGGGCGAGCACGCCGTCGATCGTAGCCCGCCCCTGCGCCGTCAGTTCCGGCGCAAGCACGCCGGCCAGCCATTTGATGACCGAGCTTTTGCCGCAGCCCGAGGGGCCGATCAGACAGGTCAAGCTGCCTTCGGCAAGGCTGAGCGACAGATCCTTCACCAGCGGCTCCGCGCCCGCCCGGATGGTCAGATTGCGCACCTCAAGCATGGGCGCCCCGTCGATACCGGCGGCCTGTTATCCGTTCGATCCCCGCGATCACGGACAAAAGCGCGAGCGTCAGGCAGGCCGAGACCAGCACCGCGGACAGGACAAGATCGGCGCGGAAATTGTTCTTGGCCGCAAGGATGTAGATGCCAAGCCCCCGCCGCGCACCTGCGTATTCGGCGAAGATCGTGGCGACGATGGCATAGGTCGCCGAAATCCTGAGCCCCGAAAAGAACTGCGTCCGCGCCGAGGGCAGAGTGGCACGACGAAAGACGCTCCATCGCGTGGCCCCCATGGACACCAATTGGTCGCGGAACGCGCGCGGCAGGCTGGCATAGCCCGCCGTCAGGCTGACCACCATGGGAAAGAAGGTCACAAGGATCACCAGCAGCACCTTCGGCAGCAAACCGAACCCGAACCACAGCACCATCAGCGGCGCGAGGGCGACGATGGGCACCGTCTGGCTGGCGACAAGAAGCGGCATCAGGCCCCGGCGCAGCCAGCCCGAGAAATGCAGGACGACCGAAACTATGAAGGCGAAAGCGACCGAAAGGCTGAAGCCCACCACCGCGACCCCCAGCGTGGCCAGCGTGTGCCGCGCGATGTCGTCCCACTCGACCCGCAAGCCGTTCACCACGTCGCTCGGGGCGGGCAACACAAGGGCCGGGGCGCCGGTCAGGGCCACGTAGCCTTCCCATAGGCCGAGGAAAGCCGCCAGCAACACGAAGGCCGGAAAGAGATGTTTGATGCGTGTCATATGCTCCGGATGCAGGGCTCACGCGCCCGCTTCCGTCTCCGTCACATCTCAGCGCAGGCTGGGACTGTTGGCCGAGGCCGTCATGTCGATGGTCACGTGCCCCTGCGCCGGACCGAAGCGCAAGAACGCCTGTCGCAGCGTTTCGAACACCGCGCCGGCATCCCCGCGCAGACGTGTGCAGAAGTTCTTGGACCCGTGGAAGGTGCCGCTGCCCTTCAGAAAGTCGATGCAGCCGTAGATTTCATCCATGTGGTTGCCGGACCCCATGACATAGAGCGAGAATTGCACATCGATCCCGACGCCCAGATCGGGGGCCTGAACGACCGCTTGTGCGGCCAGCGCTTGCCGGTCGCTCAGGGATTGCTCCTGCGCCTGCTCCAACGTTTCGCAGCGGCAGCTCGGGTCGTCCGGCTCACCGGGGCAGCCGCGCGAGAAGGTCACGTGCATCGTCACATGTTCGGGCCGTTTGGCCGCCGCCGCGAACAGATCGCGGATCGCGGCGAACAGCGGCTCCGGCGCCCCGACCATCAGCGTCGACATGTCGTCGGTCTCGATCCTGAGATCAGCCTCGTAAGGGGAAAGGGCCTCAAGCCCGGTCATGATGACATCCACGAAATCGGACGTCATCGGATACAGTGACACTTGCGCGCCTATGAACATTGCTGCACCTCGCTCCGCTGGCATTACCCAGATCAGCTGTGAAGGGTCTACGCCTCATGCGTATCTCAGCTCCGGACCGGAGCACCCCTGGTTATGTGGGGGCACTATCGGGCGGCCGATTCCGGTTGTCAACCGGGCCGAAAATCCCGAACAGCGGGGCGCGCGGACGGCGCCGATCCGCGCGCAGAATACGCGCTTGGCCCCCGGTCGCATCACCGGTATCACGGATCATCCAGACAGCTTGAGGATGCCCCATGACCGCCGTAGCCGACCGAATTGCCCGCACCATTGCCGGTGACATTGATGCCCGCCCCGAACAGGTCAGGGCCACGGTGGCGCTGCTGGATGGCGGCGATACCGTGCCATTCGTCGCCCGCTACCGCAAAGAGGTGACCGGCGGTCTGGATGATGCGCAACTGCGTAAGCTGGCCGAGCGGCTGGACTATTTGCGGGATCTCGAGAAACGCCGCGCATCGATCCTAGATGAGGTCAGAAATCAGGGAAAACTAACCGACGATCTGACGCGGCAGATCGCGGGGGCCGAGACCAAGGCCGCGCTTGAGGACCTTTATCTGCCGTTCAAGCCGAAACGGCGCACGCGGGCGATGATCGCGCGCGAGAACGGGTTGGAGCCTTTGCTGCGGGCAATTCTGGCGGACCGGACGGCCGTGCCGGAAACGCTCGCCAGGGATTACCTCTCCGAGAACGTAGCGACGGAGAAGGACGCTTTGAACGGGGCACGTGACATTCTGGCCGAGGAGCTCGCCGAGAACGCCACGCTCTTGGGCCGGTTGCGTCAGGTGATGCAGGAGATTGCCCATGTGACGGCGCGCGTGAACCCCGGCAAGGAGGAGGCGGGGGCCAAGTTTTCGGATTACTTCAACCACTCCGAGAAATGGGCAACGATCCCGTCGCACCGCGCCTTGGCCATTCTGCGCGCTTCGAAAGAAGAGATCGTGACGGTCGATATCGGTCCTGCGGATGAGGACGGTCTGACGCGTCTTGTCGGGATCATTGCTGCCGAGATCGGCCTAGCCGGACAGAGCCCCGGCGATGTCTGGCTGCGCGAAGCCGCAGCTTGGACGTGGCGCGTCAAGCTGAGCCTGTCGATGTTCATGGACCTGTTGACCGACTTGCGGCGCAGATCACACGCGACGGCCATCGACGTCTTCGCCCGCAATCTGCGCGACCTTTTGCTGGCGGCCCCCGCAGGTGCACGCACCACCCTTGGGCTCGATCCGGGCATTCGGACCGGATGCAAGATCGCGGTCGTCGATGGCACCGGCCGGCTTCTGGACACCGCCACGATCTACCCGTTCCAACCGCGCAAGGACCTGGCCGGCGCCGAGGAGACCCTGCGCCACCTGATCCAGAAGCACAGCGTGTCGCTCATCGCCATCGGCAACGGCACCGCCAGCCGCGAATCCGAGCGGCTGGTCGTCGATGTTCTTAAACGTCTGCCCGAGGGTGTCGCCCGCCCGACGCCGGTGATCGTGTCCGAAGCCGGGGCTTCGGTCTATTCGGCCTCGGAGTTGGCGTCGCTCGAATTTCCCGATGTCGATGTGTCTATTCGCGGGGCGGTGTCCATCGCGCGGCGTTTGCAGGACCCGCTAGCCGAACTGGTTAAGATTGAACCCCAAGCGATTGGCGTGGGGCAGTATCAGCACGACGTGGATCAACGCCAGCTTGCGCAATCCTTGGCCGCCGTGGTCGAGGACGCCGTGAATGCGGTCGGCGTCGATCTGAACACCGCCTCCGCGCCGCTGCTGTCGCATATCGCGGGGCTGGGGCCGTCGCTGGCGCAGAGCATCGTGGAACACCGTGATGCCAACGGGGCCTATGTCAGCCGCAAGGACCTTCTCGGCGTGCGCGGGCTGGGGCCGAAGGCCTATGAGCAATGCGCCGGTTTCTTGCGCATCACCGGCGGGAGTGAGCCTTTGGACGCGTCGTCGGTCCACCCCGAAGCCTACGGCGTAGCCCGCAAGATCGTGCAGGCCTGTGGGCGCGATGTCCGCGACATCATGGGCAACACTGGTGCGCTGGCCAATCTGCGGGCCGAGCAATTCGTGGACGAAACATTCGGCCTGCCCACGGTGCGCGACATTCTGTCCGAGCTGGAAAAACCCGGGCGCGATCCGCGACCGGCGTTCAAGACCGCTGCCTTTGCCGAGGGGATCGATAGCATCACCGATCTCAAGCCCGGCATGTCGCTCGAAGGGACCGTCACCAACGTCGCGGCCTTCGGGGCCTTTGTCGATATTGGCGTGCATCAGGACGGGCTGGTTCACGTCAGCCAGCTTGCGGACCGCTTCGTGAAGGACCCCCATGAGGTTGTGAAGGCCGGCGACGTGGTGCGGGTGCGGGTGACCGAGGTCGACGTGCCCCGCAAACGGATTGGACTGACGATGCGCAAAGACAACAGCGCAGGGCAATCGCGCAACAAGGCGACCGCAGCGAAGCCGAAATCAGGCGGTAAACGACATGCAACGCCTAAGGGCGATGGGGAGCAAAGTGCCCTCGGCTCCGCTTTGGCACAGGCGTTGAAGGGACAAAGGACGCCGTGAGCGGACAGGCGTCTGGCTCGCAACTTCGAGCGCGCATGAGCCTGTAGAGTGCCGGTTGGCGGCCGCGACGATACAGGCGCTTGGGGGGCTTTCCCTCCGCACCATTTCCGCTGGGACCGGCGCGGCGCTGGTGTCGGGCAAGACACAGAAGGTGTTGCCCTTTCGCGCGCTGAAAATACTTGGCCATTGCCCCGGCCACGATGTGCGGCCGGGGAAAATCGATCAGTTTTGCGAAGCAATGATGGCGGCGAGTTGATCCGCCCCGGCTTGCGCGCTCATGGAGCTGTCAGCCCAGAAGTTCGCCAGCATATCCTGAACCTGGCCCCACCCGTCGCTCGACAGGGAGGCTGAGATCGTCGGCAGGCCAGTGCCATCCTCGCTGCCGAGCACACCGGCGACAAGTTGTGTGCAGCTCGACATCGCGGATGTGTCGGCGGTGGAACTTGGTGGAACGGCCCCTTTGACGGCACCGAATTCCGCCTGAACGGTCGGATCAAGCAGAACTTCGACGAAGATATCCTGCGCTGCGCGGGTTTCGCCCGACGAGGGTTCGGGGAACATGAAACCGGCGCCTTCAACGACAACAGCATCGTTTCCGGGCGCGAGTGCGCAGTCCCAAACGGTGCCTTGTTCCAGCTCCATGTTCGCGAGCTCGGCCCCGGCCCAGCTTCCCATGATCTGGAAAGCCGCATCGCCCGATGCCAGCAGGTTCAGCGTGTCGTTCCACGCGCGGTTCGCCGCCCCTTCATCAGCCATGTCGGACAACGCCCGCATGGTTTCGAACGCGGCCACCATGTCCGCACTGCCAGCGGTGTCACTGTCTTTGTCGACAAAAGTTGCGGCATAAAGGTCTGATCCCCCTTCGCCGACGACAACCGAGGTGAACAGAATGCCAAGCTGCCAAGCCTGAGCGCCGACCGCGACCGGTATGATGCCAGCATCGCGCAGGGTGTCTGCGCTGGCGATGACGTCATCCCAGCTTTGCGGCATGTCCACGCCGGCTGCTTCGAATGCCGCGGGGGAGTAGTACATGAGGTTCTGCGTCTCGAGCCCGATCGGCAGCGCGTAGAGAGATCCGTCCTCGGTGCTGGAGATGTCGACCATCACGGGTGCAACATTTTCAACGCCGTGCTGGGACGCGATCTCGCGCAGGTCGCGAAGCGCACCCCCTTCGCCCAGCTCGATCGCCTCAGGTCCGAGGGCCAGGAATGAAGCGCCGGGCGCATCGCCCCCCGCGATGCGGCTCATCAGGATCGCCCGTGCATCCGCCCCGCCGCCCGGCGCGGCCGAGTCGACCCAAGTTCCGCCGCGCGCCTCGACCGCGTCCGCCAAAACTTGGATCGCCGCCTGTTCCGCTCCGGCGGTGAGCCAGTGGATAACGTCCAGCTCCGGTGCGTCTTGCGCAAGCGCCCCTTGCGAGAGCAGGGCTGCAACCGCCGTTCCGGACATTCGTTTGATATGCTTCATGATTCTTCCTCCCTGAACCGTGTATGCCCGCGAGAACGATGGCTGACAAAGCAGCCGGTCGGCCCGTTGACACCTTAGGTTGTAACCTGATATAACAGGTTGTGCAAGGTTTTGAGGGGGGCAGGCGCGATGGCTGTTGGACGAGCGGGTAAGCGCAAGTGGAGCGCGGGATGCACCGCGGTACTCACGCTCATGCCGACAGTTGTGATCTGTCTGATCGCTTATTACGGCTCAATTGGTTGGACCATTGGCATGTCGTTCACCACCTCGGGTATTCTGCCGAAATACGAGTTTGCGGGGTTCGATCAGTACATCCGGCTGTGGAGCGAGCCGCGATGGCACACGGCATTCGCAAACATGTTCATCTTTGGCGCGCTCTATGTTGGTGGGTGTCTCGTTTTCGGCGTCGCGCTTGCTATCGCTGTCGATCAGGGCGTGCGCGGCCGGAACTTTCTGCAGTCGCTTTTTCTTTACCCAATCGCACTGAGCTTTATCGTCACCGGCCTTGCATGGCAGTGGTTCCTGAACCCGACTGTGGGCTTGCAGGCCTTCGTGCGATCGCTTGGCTTTGAAGGCTTTGTTTTCGACTGGCTCTCCAGCCCCGAAAAAGCGATCTTCACCTTGGTGATCGCCGGTGTCTGGCAATCGTCCGGTCTGGTCATGGCGATCGTATATGCGGGTCTCGGGTCGATTGATTCCGAAATTTGGCGGGCAGGGCGCGTCGATGGCATTCCCAAGGTCCGCATGTATCGACGGGTCATCCTGCCGATGTTGACCCCGGTGCTGCTGGTGTGCGTGGTGCTGCTGGCTATGAACGTCGTCAAAAGCTACGATCTTGTTGTGGCCATGACCGGCGGCGGCCCCGGGTTTTCGACGGATCTGCCCGCAAAGTTCGTGGTCGACAACCTTTTCCAAAGGGCGAATATCGGGCTTGCTTCCGCTGGTGCCACGGTGATGCTGCTCGCGGTGCTGGTCATTTTGCTGCTATCGGCCTGTATCCAGAGAATTCGGAAGGCCAGACCGTGACGGCCGCCCGATCCGCCCGGTATCGCAGCCCGAGGCATCGCCAGTCGATCGTGCGTGCGCAACACTTTGGCCTCTATCTGTTTCTTTTCACGGCGGCGCTGTTCTTTTCGATCCCGCTGTTGATCATGATTTCCACATCTCTCAAGACAGCCGCGGAGGTGCGTGCCGGATCGGTCTTTGCCTTGCCGGTGGAGCCGGGCTTTGCGGCCTGGACACGGGCCTGGGGGGAGGCCTGTATCGGGCGAACCTGCGAGGGTATCTCGGCCGGCCTGTGGAACTCGGTTATCATCCTGATCCCGTCCACCGTGCTGTCCGTCGGCCTCGCGGCGCTGAACGGATACGCCCTGTCGCTGTGGAATGTGCCCCGGGCCGGTGCGATCCTTGCCGCATTGCTTTTGGGCGCGTTCATTCCCTATCAAGTGATGATCTATCCGTTGGTTCGCATGGCGTCGACCGTGGGGATCTACGGCAGCCTTCCGGGAATCGTCGCAGTGCATGTCATCTTTGGCATTCCGGTCCTGACGCTGATTTTCTGCAACTTCTACAAGGGTTTGCCGCCGGAATTGATCAAGGCCGCGCGGGTGGATGGCGCGGGCTTTTTCCGGATCTTCCGGCGCATCGTGCTGCCCATGTCGGGAAATATCATTATCGTTGCACTGATCCTTTCCGTAACGGGCGTGTGGAATGACTATCTGCTGTCGCTGATTTTTGCCGGACGCGACAATCTGCCGATGACCGTGCAGCTGGCTTCGCTCGTCGGCACGCGCATCGGTGTGCCGGAATACAACGTCAACATGGCCGCGACCTTGATCACGGCTCTGCCGCCGCTGCTGCTCTATCTCCTCTCCGGCAAGTATTTCGTCCGGGGTGTCACCGCCGGCGCGATCAAGGGATAATGATATGACACAGATCACCATACGCAATGCGGAGCGCAGCTACGGCGCGTTGAAAGTCTTGCGTGATGTATCGCTCGACATCGCCGATCAGGAATTCGCGGTGCTTCTGGGGCCATCTGGGTGCGGGAAGTCGACCCTGTTGTCTGCCATTGCCGGGCTCGACGATCTGCAAAGCGGGGAGATCCTGTTCGATGGCCAGAACGTTGCGGGGGTCGAGCCAGCCGATCGCGATATCGGAATGGTTTTCCAGAGCTATGCGCTCTACCCTTCAATGAGGGTCCGCGACAACCTGTCGTTCGGTCTCGAAACGCAAAAGCTGCCGAAAGCGGACATCCGCAAGCGCGTCGAATGGGCCGCCGATCTGTTGCAGATCACGCCGTTGTTGGACCGCAAGCCATCGGCCCTGTCGGGCGGGCAGCGTCAGCGCGTGGCGATCGGGCGCGCGCTGGTGCGGGAAGCGTCTTTGTTCCTATTCGATGAGCCGCTGTCGAACCTTGATGCGAAGTTGCGAACCGAGATGCGGGTAGAGATCAAGGCGCTGCATCAACGATTGGGCGCAACGTTTATCTACGTCACCCATGATCAGGTTGAAGCAATGACACTGGCCACCCGCATTGCTGTGATCAACGGCGGTGTGATCGAACAATTCGCCACCCCTGAAGAGATTTACAATCGGCCCGCCAGCCTTTTCGTCGCGGGATTCATCGGCGCGCCGCCCATGAACCTGATCCCCGCTGTCGTCCGGTCTGACGCGGGGCAGGCTTATGCCCAACTGGCGGATGGCGCCCTGACAATTCCGGGACTGACAGCGGCAGACGGCACCGAGATCGTTGTCGGCATACGGCCCGAGGATCTTGCCCTGTGCGAAGAGGGTGAGGCCGCCGATCTGACCGGCAAGGTGGTGGTCGCGGAACTCTTGGGCGCGGACACGTTGGTGTGGATCGAGGTTGCCGGTCAGCGGATCGCAGTACGGCTTGCCCCCGAAGACGCCGATCGCCTTGACCCCGTGGTGCGGCTCAGGGCGACGGCTGACCGTATTTCCGTTTTCGATGCCGCGAGCACCAAGAGACTGGAGTTGACACGATGACCCTCGCCACGCTCCACGACGAGGTACGGGAGGCGATCCTGAGAGAAATCGCTGCCGGGACCTTCAAGCCGAACGACAAAATTCTGTCGGAGCGGGAGATTTGCGAACTGCATGGTGTCAGTCGCACCACCGCCCGCCGCGCGATCTATGATCTTGTCAACGATGGCGTCCTTTATACCGTTTCGGGGAAGGGAACCTTTGTGGCTGAGCGGCCGCTTCGGCAAGAACTGCGATTGCTGGTTGGCTTCACTGAAGATCTGCGCAGTCAGGGGCAGGATGTCCGGACCCGAGTGTTGGCGCTGGAGCGGGTCGAAGCTAATGAGGACATCGCGTTAGCTTTGGGGATGCGCGTGCAGGCGCCGGTGACCAAGCTAAGCCGTTTGCGGTTGCTGGGTGATCGGCCCCTTGCGATCCAGACGTCCTACTTACCGGAGCATCGCTGTCCAGGGCTACTGCACTACGACTTCGCGGAACGATCGCTTTTCGATACCTTGCGCCGCGATTTCAACCTCACCCTCGTCGGGGGCACGACAACCATTCGCGCAGCGCTTGCGAACCCAGCCGAGGCGGAGCTCCTTAAGCTTGTGCCGCCCGCCTCTGTGCTACGGACCGAGCAATGCACGAACCTTGACAGCGGCGAGGTGATCGAGCTGTGCCTGTCCAGTTTCCACGGCGAAAAATTCGAACTCAGCTCGGCCACCGGCCCGCAGAACGGCGCGCAATTCACAACCGTGTATAGCGGTGAAAGGAAGCATTGAACCATGGCAGCCATCAAGATCGCTTATATCGGCGGCGGAAGCACCCGCGCGCCGGCCGTGACCCGCGGCATCATCGAGCGGGCGGAAGCCTTCGCCGGGTCCGAAGTCGTTCTGATCGACCTTGACGAGGATCATCTTGACGTGATCCTGCGTCTGTCCCGGCGCATGGCCGAGAGTGCAGGGGCCGACATCACATTCAGCGCGACGACCGACCGGCGCGCAGGTTTGCGGGACGCCGACATTGTGTTGACCAGCTTTCGTCCGGGCGGGTTTGAAGCCCGGCGGCAGGACGAATTGATCCCCTTGCGTCATGGCGTGATCGGGCAAGAGACCCAGGGACCCGGCGGGTTCTTTATGGCCCTTCGCGCGATCGAGGCCTTGAAGCCGATGCTGGATGACATGAACGCCGTCTGCCCGAACGCGATCCTTCTCAATTACACCAATCCGGTCAACATCGTGGCACAGGCGGTTGCCAGCTACGCGCAGCGGCAGGTCATCTCCCTCTGCGAAGGGCCGATCATCTTTCCCCGCGAAGTGGCCGAAGCGGCGCAGCTCGACCCCGAACAGCTTGATGTGACGATGATCGGCCTGAACCACGGGTCGTGGTCCATCCATCATGAACATGCGGGGGACGATCTTATCGAAAAGGTTCGCGCTGCCTTCCAGGAGCGGGCGCAGGATCCAGGGATGACAGCCCAGGAACGGCGGTTGTTGCATATGACGGCCACGTTCGGGTCGGTTCCGGCCCAGTATTTTAAATACTACTATTTCCGCGACGAAATCCTTGCAGAGTTGCAATCGTCACCAACGTCTCGCGCCGAGGATATCACGGCGGACGTTCCCGATCAGTGGGCGCACTATGCCGAGCAGGCGGATGCGTCCAACCCGGCCCTCGATCCGGCACGCTGTCGAGGGGGTATGGACCTTCTGGAGATCGCAGTGGACGTGATGGACGCCATCGCCAACGACAAGGCTGAGGTCTGGCCCGTCAATGTGCCGAACTGCGGTGCGATCCAGGGCCTTGCCGACGATCTGGTCGTCGAAGTGCCTGGCCTCGTGGGCCGTCGCGGGGCACGACCCATCGCCTCCGGGCCCGTGCCCGCCAACGTGCAGGGGCTCGTCGCAGCCCTTGCGAGCTACCAGCTGTTGACCGCGGAAGCCGCGTGGCACGGCTCAAGGGAGATGGCTGTTCAAGCCTTGGCGGCAAATCCGCTGGTGCCGTCTCTCCCGGTTGCCGAAGCGCTCTATGCGGAAATGGCGCAAGCGCAATCCGCGCATCTGCCCGCGCGGCTCGTCGACGGGGGGGGCGGTTGATGCAGGTCAGGATTTTTGATGACGCTGGTCTGCTCGCTGTGGAAGGGGCCAAGCTGACAGCACAGGCCCTGACGCAGGATCCGCAGATGGCAATCACGGTTGCCACAGGCAGATCGCCCATTGCCCTTTATGAACAACTGGCCAAGCTTCGCCGGCGGGGGCAGGTAGACACCGATACGGTGAAGGTGTTCCAGCTCGACACCTACCTTGGCATCCCCGAGGACGATCCCCGTTCGCTCTGGCGCTGGATGGAAGAGGCGTTCCTTCGTCCCTTGGACATTGGCAATGACCGCGCCGGGAAGTTCGACGCGATGACGCAGGATGTGACGGCGGAATGCCGTCGATATGACGGTGCCATCGCTGCCTCGGGTGGTCTTGGCCTTGCGGTCCTGGGGTTGGGGCCAAACGGCCATGTCGCCTTTAACGAACCGCCATCGGGCGCTGACGCACCGACCCGCGCCGTGACCCTCACGGCTGACAGCCTGAACAGCAATGCCGGCTATTGGGACGGTCTTGACGTGCCCAAGCAGGGATTGACGCTGGGGATGGCGCCACTCTTGGCAGCCCGCAAGGTGATCTTCGTGGTCACCGGCGCGCATAAGCATGCAATTCTACGCAAAACGATTGAGGGTCCCGTAACGCCCGACGTTCCTGCCTCGTTGTTCCAGGACCATCCCGACGCCCTTGTTCTGGCGGATCGTGCTGCCTGGGACGGGCCATGAGGCATGGCGGCTACGTCTTGGGCGTCGATGGGGGAGCCTCAAAAACGGTCGCGCTTGTGGCTCGGTGTGATGACGGCACGGTCGTGGGGGCAGGGCGCTCTGGCAACGCGGATATCTATCAGACGACGCGCGCGGAAAGCCATGTGGCCGATGCCATCGCACAGGCCGTCGCCGACGCGGCCATTGCACCGGAACACATCTTGGCCGCAACCTTGAGTCTTGTAGGTGCTGACTGGCCGGAAGATTTCGAACATTGGCACAGCAAACGCGCGGAATTGGGGCTTGGGTGTCTTCCAGCGCAGCGTTTTTCTGTCGTGAATGACGGAATTGGCGGGCTGGAGTCCCTGAGCGAGGCCGGTGCGGCGGTTGCGGTTGTTTGCGGCACGGGGGCCGCCGTCAGTGCCCGCAGTGCCGGGGGCGTCACATGGCATTCCAGCTTCTGGCAACGCACGCAGGGTGCGGTCGAGCTGGCCGAGGCCGCGCTTGAAGCTGTCTATTTGGCTGAGTTGGGCATCGGACCCGCGACAGCGCTGACGGCAGAAGCTTTAGCGCATTTCGGCGTCGCGGATGTCGAAGCGCTGTTGCACCGGTTTACAGGTCGGATGGCTTCACGGCCCGCAGAGATCGGCTATTTCGCGCCGCGTCTGGTTCGCGCCGCCGAGGAGGCTGACCCTGTGGCCCGGGATATCGTTCTGACCCATGCGGACAAGCTTGCCGATTATGCCCGGGTGGCCGCGCGCAAGGTCGGGATCGCCAGCGGTGCGCCCGTCACCTTGCTGTTGTCCGGGGGCGTATTCCAGTCCGGATCCGAGCTGATGAAAGATCGCGTCTGGCAGATATTCCAAGGCCGCTTTCCCGCCGCCCGCCGTGAGGAAGCGAATGCGATACCGGTGGTCGGGGCGGTGGCGCTCGCGTTGGATCTGGCCGATGCCACTCGGGTGGACCGCCACACCATCACTTCGACATTGCCAGACAGGCGTTTCTTTCAAACGACTGGCCGAAACGACGGAGATACCCCATGAAGATCGAAGCCCTGCATATCTATCCGGTGAAATCCGTTGGCGGCATGCCGGTGAGATCGGCCGTTATCACTCCCTCCGGATCCCTGAGAGGCGACCGCGAATGGATCGTGGTAGCGGATGATGATCAGGTGCGGTGGCAAGGCGACATTCCGCAATTGACGCTCTTGTCCGCAAAACTGGACGGAGAAAAGTTGAGTGTCCGCAACCGTGCGGGCGAGACGGTGAACATCGACGCGGACCATGCAGGGCGGGACCGCTGCGTCATGCAATACGGGTTCGATTTTCCGGCGGTGGACGCGGGCGACGAAATGGCCGAGGCAATCTCGGACTGGACGGGCCATGCCGTGCGTTTGGTCCGGGTCGGAGAGGCCGCCCACCGTTGGCCCAAACTTAACCCGGTTCACGTCGTTTCAGACAAGTCGCACGCGGCGTTGAACGACCGCTTGGCCGACAAAGGCCAGCCGACGGTTGAGATCGAACGCTTTCGCCCGAATGTGATTCTGTCCGTTGAGCACGCCTGGCAAGAGGAAGAGGTTTCGACAATCGATTTTGGGGATGCCCGCCTTGTCCTGACTGAGCCATCGGTCCGCTGCGTGCTTCCGAACATCAGCCGGGAAACAGCACAGGTTGCCCGTGAACCACTCTACACGATCGCGACGATGAGCCGGGAGCGCACCTCAGGCCGCAAGGCGAGTTTCGGCATCTACTCCCGCGCGGAGGGAGTTCATCTGACGGTTGGAGAGCGTGTCGTTTCCATGGTCTGCTCTCATTGAATGCCCACGGCCTCCGGGTCGGTTAGGCAGAAGCCTGTCTCGGTGAAGTTCAAACTCAGCTTCACGGGCCGGGGCCCCAAAATGCGACTGCCGTACTCGTAACCCCGGCCAGCACCATGGCAGTCTTGTAGCATGATGGTAAAACCTGCGCTCAACAGGTAACGAAGCAGAGTGATTTGACCTTGTGATGAATATATCAGTTTCGCCCGAAAATAAGATTCTTCGTATGGAGACACTTTTTTGGCTCGGTCGAACGAAAGGGCCGAGATGATTGTCTCTTGCCGCGCCTTGGGTTAGTATTGTCCTCTAAAGAAAATGACCTTTTCCACGGCGCAACGACGCCAACCGGTTGCTGCATTTATACAGCCCGAGTTTCAGAAGAGGCAGTTGAGGAACGAGGCTCGTGGCGACATATATTATTGTTGGCAAGAACGCTGACCCACTTGGACCGAACGAAATCCACGCGGGCACGTCCATTGATGTCACGAATGGCGACGTATTTATCGTCTCTGAATCCGCGGACGACGATGTAAAATTCGAATCCGCCACCGGCAACGCAACCAATTTCGAAGTCCGGTTCGAGACCAGCAACAGCAACGATTTTCACATAGATATTGAAGAGAATCTGGACGCCGAGGTTACAATTTCGAACGGGGTTGATCTCTCCGAGGTCGATATCAAGGCGGAACACGCACTTTCAGTCACGATGACAGTCGGTGACGATGTTTCGCTTGGAGAATTCGAAGGCTCGAAAAACGGCGTTGATGTAGTGACCATCGGCGACAGATTTTCGACCGATCACGATATCAAGCTGAATGGCGGCGATAATTTCCTGACCATTGGCGATGACGCTTCCATACGCAAGATTGAGACCGACGACGGAGACGACACCATCACCATCGGTGACGGGTTAACCGCGGGTGACATCAAGATCGGCGACGGAGACAATACGATCACCATCGGCGATGTCGCGGTCGTCGATGACATCAAGTCGGGCAAGGGCGACGACAGCATCACCATTGGTGACGGGTTGATTGCCGACGACATCAAGATCAGCGGTGGCGACAATACGATCACCATCGGGGATGACGCTGTTGTTGATGACATCAAGACGGGCAAGGGCAACGATACGGTAACGGTCGGTGATAATTTCACCGCCGATAAGCTTGAGACGAAAGATGGCGACGATACCGTGATCATCGGGACCGGCGGGTCGATCGACAAACTTGATGGCGGCAAGGGGGACGACACACTTCGCTCCGGCACGGATTTCCCCGATGCGAAGAACTTCGAGACGATTTGCTTCGCACGTGGAACACGAATCGATGGCGAAAATGGTGAGGTCCGGATCGAGACTCTGCGGGTGGGTGATCGGATAAGAACGCTGGATCACGGCTTGCAAAGCATCCGCTGGATAGGGTCAACACGCGTGCCCGGACGCGGCGCGCATGCCCCCGTACGGATCGCTGCAGGGGCCTTGGGAAATACGCGCACGCTCTGGGTTTCGCAGCAACACCGCTTAATGTTGTCAGGGTGGAAAGTGGAATTGCATTTCGGCGAGGCGGCGGTGCTGATCCCGGCCAAACATCTTGTTAACCTCAATGGTATCCAAATCGTCGAAATAGCATCGGTGGAATATTTTCACATGCTGTTCGACCGGCATGAAATCGTCTTTTCCGAGGGGATCGAGAGCGAGAGCTTCCATCCCGGCGCTGTCGGCATGGCCACACTTTCAGAAGAGACAAGGGCCGAGATTTACTGTCTTTTTCCAGAACTGATGTCGTATCCTAACGTGTTTGGAAAATCGGCTCGCCTGTCGCTGAGGTCTTTCGAAGCGAGCCTTCTGGCCGCATGAGGTCACTTGTTTTCTGCTCAGCCAGCCCATCAGTGCAATGCGCAGGGCATCATCACCGAATTTATCCGGTCGTGTCAGTCCCATAGTTCGGCGCCGTCGCCGCAACTCATGCTATCAAAGGAGCGGCATCGCACTGCGATTTGCCTTTTGAACTATGGAAACAGGAACGGCGCAGTTCGGCTGGTCTTTGACTTTGCCACGTCAGTGGGCACGCCCTGTGCTACGATTTCCCCGCCTTCACCGCCTGCGCCGGGGCCGATGTCGATGATCCAGTCGCTGTTTCGGGCAACGTGCATGTTGTGTTCGACGAGAAGCACGGAATTGCTCGCATCGACCAGCCCGTTCAGTTGCGCCATCAGCAAGGTCACATCGGAGGGATGCAATCCGGTTGTCGGCTCGTCGAGGATATAGAGCGTATCGCTGCGGCTGGCGCGTTGCAGCTCTGTGGCAAGCTTGATCCTTTGCGCCTCACCTCCCGAAAGCTCTGTCGCCGGTTGACCAAGGCGGAGGTAGCCAAGCCCGACCTGCAACAGCGCATCGAGGGCGCGCAGCACCGCCACGTCACCGGCAAAGAAATCATGAGCCTGCTCGGCCGTCAGATCGAGCACTTGGGCAATATTTTTGTCCCGATAGGTCACCTCGAACGTCTCGGGGTTATACCGCTGCCCCTGACAGACCGGGCAAGGGGCATAGACGCTGGGCAGGAACAGCAATTCCACGCTGACAAATCCTGCCCCCTCGCAGTTCGGGCAGCGCCCCTTGGCGACGTTGAAGGAAAACCGCCCGACGTCATAACGGCGCGCTTTCGCCGTGGGTGTGGCGGCGAACAATCGGCGCACGTGGTCGAACAGGCCGGTATAGGTCGCAAGGTTCGAGCGCGGCGTGCGTCCGATCGGTTTCTGATCGACTGTGACCAGCCGCCGGACCCCGTTCATACCGGCAACGATCCGTCCGCCTGTCTCGGCCTCCAGGTCCTGCTCGAGCAGCTCCGCCTCGTCATTGGGGGTCTCGATGGTTTGCTTCTGGCCAAGGGCGTCGCCAACGAGTTCGACAAGCGCCTGGGCAACAAGACTGGATTTTCCCGAACCCGACACGCCCGTGACACTTGCCAGAACGCCCAAGGGGAAAGCCACATCCAGAGCCTGCAGATTGTTGCGGGTGACACTTTCGAGCTTCAGCCAACCTTTCGGTTGCCTTGGTGCGCGGGACGGGATGGCCTCCGGCGCGAACAGCGAGCGCGCGGTATGCGAGGTCGTCACGTCCCGCAGCCCCTCAAGCGGGCCGTTGTAGACCACTTCGCCGCCATAGGTCCCGGCATCCGGCCCGATATCCACGATCCAGTCGGCATGGCGGATGACGCTGCCGTCGTGTTCGACCACAAAGAGAGAGTTGCCTGCGCCTTTCAGCTCATCCAGAGCCGCCAGAAGCGCCAGCGTGTCGGAGGGGTGCAGCCCTGCCGATGGTTCATCCAGAACATAGATCACCCCGAACAGTTGCGATCGGATTTGCGTGGCCAGCCGCAGCCGCTGCAACTCGCCCGGCGACAGGGTCGGCGTGCTGCGGTCCTGCGACAGATAGCCAAGCCCGAGATTGGTCAGCGCCTCGACACGGGCCAGAATGTCACCGGCAATGCGCTGTGCCACGATGGTCTGTTCGGGGTGTTGGTCCGACGCCTCGGGGCCGGTCGTCGTGATCCCGCGCAGCTTTTCGGCAAGCGCGCTCAGCGGGAGTTGCGACAGCTCGCCGATATCCAGCCCCGCGAATGTCACCGCCAGCGACTCGCGTTTCAGCTTCTTGCCGTGACACTCCGGACACACGGAAATCTGCATGAATTGCGAGACGCGCTTTTTCGTGCGGTGGCTTTGCGTCGTCGCAAAGGAATGCAGCACATAGCGTTCCGCGCTGGTAAAGGTGCCCATGTAACCGGGGGCCATATCGCGCTGTTGCGCCAGACGGGTCTGCGCCGGGGTGAGACCGGGATAGACCGGCGCCGTGGGCGTCTCGTCCGTGAACAGGATCCAGTCCCGTGTTTTTTGCGGCAAATCCCGCCACGGGATGTCGATGTCATGGCCGAGCGACACGAGGATATCGCGCAGGTTCTGCCCGCCCCAAGCGGGGGGCCAAGCCGCAACGGCACGCTCGCGGATGGTTTTGCTAGCGCCAGCTTGATCGTCATGATCGTGCCGTCGATCAATTGGGTTTGATAGTCCAGAAGCAGGT
The DNA here is from genome assembly GCF_003072065.1 of Thalassorhabdomicrobium marinisediminis. Classification (GTDB taxonomy): domain Bacteria; phylum Pseudomonadota; class Alphaproteobacteria; order Rhodobacterales; family Rhodobacteraceae; genus Octadecabacter; species Octadecabacter marinisediminis. The sequence continues at coordinate 12,880 of NZ_QCYG01000011.1, read as the reverse complement.
TCTTCACGTGTCCTTCACAGGGTCACCGGGGCGACAAAGGGCCGCCCCGACGCAGGTTTCATTCCGCAAGATCACTCGCCTTCCGGTCGTCCGCCGTAGATGCCGAAGAGGAAGTATGTGTCGTTTATCTCGGCATAGGTGCCGTTCTCACGCAGCGCCGCAATGGCTTCGTTGAATGCATCGCGCAGCTCTTCCTCGTCCTTGCGCACGGCAATGCCCACGCCTTCGCCGTAGCATTCAACGTCAAGGTGATCCCCGCCGAGGAAGGCGTAGTCCGCCCCTTCGTCGGAGCTGAGGAAGATTTCTTGGGCAATCAGGCTGTCGGACACTTGCGCGTCCACTCGGCCAAGGACGAGATCGCGGAAGACTTCGTCCTGCGAGCCATAGAGCACGATTTCCGCGTCGGGGAACATCTTCTCGGCGTAGCACTGGTGCGTCGCACCGCGCTGGACGCCGATGCGCTTGCCAGCCAGCCCTTCAGGGGTGCCTTCGAACCCGGCATCCGCCGGAGCGACCAGCCGCGCCGGGGTCTGGTAATATTTCTCGGAGAAATCGATCTGGCGACGGCGCTCTTCGGTGATCGACATCGAGGCGACGATGGCGTCGAACTTGCGGGCCTTCAGCGCCACCCGACAGAGGCGCGGGGTAATAGTCCGCCCGGTCCGACAGTCCGATCTTGGCCAGCAGCGCCTCGGCCTTCTCGCGCGCCTGCGCCTTTGCGATGCCCTGAACGTAAAGCGGGCCTTCCATGACGTTTTCCATCACAGTCATATGCGACCACAGGTTGAAGCCCTGAAAGACCATCGCCAGACGGGCACGCATGCCTTCGACCTGCCGCAGAACCTGCGGGACGATCTCGCCCCGGCGGTTCCGCGTCATGCGCATCATCTCGCCGCTCAGCCAGACCTCACGGGCGTTCGGGGTCTCGAGCAGGTTGATGCAGCGCAGGAAGGTGCTTTTGCCGGAACCGGAGGCCCCGAGGATCGCGATGACCTCACCCTTCTGGGCCTCGAGCGAGACACTTTTGATGACCTCATGGGCGCCGAAGCTCTTGTGCAGATCGTTGACTTTCAAAGCGGCGGGAGCGCTCATGCGGGGTCCTCCTTGAGGGATGAGAGTGCGGCCAGCTCGCCCAGAGCGACCGGTTTGATCGGGCTGCGGGCACGGGGCGGGGTGATCGGGGCGCGGTCCGTGACTTCGGCGCGCAACAGGCCGCGCAAGGTGGCGTCGCACATGCGGCCCTGACAGGGGGTCGGGCGCACTCATGCCGCGACCCCATTCGGGCCGCGCAGACCCAATTGGCGCCCCACCACCATTCCTTCGCGCAAGGGCGTCATGTAGGCTTAGGTGTTCGGGGTTCCGTCAACCTCAGCAAGGCAGTCGAAACAGACACCCCTCGTACAAAACGCCGTGCGCGGCGGCCCAGATGTTGGGCACGACGCAGCCCTCGGTCAGCAAGTTGATCGCCGATCTCGAGCACGCGGCCGGCTTTGCGATGTTCCAGCGGCAGGGACGGCAGGTCGTGCCCACGCCGGAAGCCCGGGCGCTGTATGAAGAGGTGGAAAGATCCTTCGTCGGCATGGGAGAGATTTCGCGGGTGATTGAGGATATCCGCGATTTCCGGACCGGAAGCCTGCTCATCGCCGGGATGCCGGCCTTGGCCTTGAAGTTCCTCCCCGACGTTATTGCCGAGTTCATAGCCAATGAGCCGGGCATCGCCGTGTCCCTGCGCACGCGCAGTTCCCCGGCGGTGATGCGTCATCTCAGTTCGCAACAGTTCGACCTGGGCTTTGCGGCTTTGGACAGTGACCACCCCGCCGTTCTGCGCCGCCCGCTGTTCACGGGGCCGATGCTGGCGGTTCTGCCGCGGGGGCATGAGCTTGAGCAGAAGACCGTGCTCGCGCCGAAAGACTTCGATCAGCGCCCGTTCATCGCACTCGGGGCCGAAATCGGCACGCGGACGGAAACAGATGTCTTCTTGTTGCTTGGCGATGCCCGCCCCCGGATCGTCGCCGAGGCGCAATTGTCCGCTTCGATCTGCGAAATGGTGGCAGCGGGCGCCGGGGTCTCGAGTGTCGAACCGGTGACCGCACGGCATTTTGCCGACCTTGGCCGCTGCGTGGTGCGCCCTTTGTCGCCTCCCCAGCCTTTTCGCTACGACCTGCTCCTTCCGGCGACCCGCCAACCGTCGCGCGTCGCGGGGCAGTTTCTGGAACTGGTCAAAGCACGCTTTGAGGCGTTTCCGCGCGTGTGATGACGGTCAATCGGGCACCGGCAGGTGCATGCAATGTGCCATATCAGCCATGCGCAGCCGTATTTTCAGCGGCGGCTTCGAGGGTCGCGATCTCGATCTTGCCCATCTGCATCATGGCCTCGCTCACGCGCCCGACGACTGCAGGATCGTCACTGGCCAGCAGGTCCGGCAACCGCTTCGGCACGATTTGCCAAGACACGCCGAAACGATCCACGACCCAACCACAGCGCCCCGGCTCACCGCCATTCGTGGTCAGCGCGTCCCAAAGCTGGTTCGTCTCGTCCTGATCCTCGGTCAACACTGAGATCGAGGCGGCGGGCGTCAGCTTGTAATGCGGACCTCCTGTCAGGATCATCATCGGCGCGCCGGCCAGTGTGAACTCGACAATCATCGGATCATCCGGTTGACCGTTCTCGCGCACGGCTTCTATCCGGATGTCCGGCACGAGCTTCACATATTCTCGGGCCGCTTCGTGGCCACCTTTCACGAGCCCAGACAGGTCCGCACCTTCGCTGCATGTTCCATTGGTCGGGTCTCCCATGTTTTCGAGTTAGCTTTTTTACCGGAGTTCCACTGTATCTCGTATTGTGCATTCCCGGCCAACTCTTGAGGGTGTGGGATCGGTTCGGCGTCTGGGTTCGGTCGCAACATCCAGCTTTTCTGAACGCTTTTGATCATCACGATCTGCCCAACCTGTTAGACGTTTCATGCGAACAGCTCGCGCGGAGACGTTCAGAAACCCGGCAGGGGTTCAGGTCTGCGACCCGCCGCCGCGCCATCTTCGCCATGCAAGAAAAGCCAGACCGCCCACCAGTGCGCCAGCCGCGATCCCGGTCAAGTGCCGGGGCCGCAGCCCTTCTCCGGCAGAGGTATCTTCTCCTGGTCGATAGCGCGGATCGAGCAGACGTGTATCAGCCAAGAACCCGCCAACCACGCCGTCGGGCCGCGGATCGATCCGGCGCAACCCGCGCCCTGTGGGGGGGTTAAGCGTCTCGATGGCTTTGATCAACGAGCCTTCCGTTCGCAAGGTTTCTTCGAAGACCTCTTGCGCGACGCCGAGATGTTCGGACAGAAGCCGGGCGCGGAATTCGGTGATCAGAGCCTCCGGCCCCTCAATCGCCACGTCGCATTCCGTATCAAACCCCATGGAGCGGTTGTTGAGATTGCTGGACCCAAGCCGAAGGAGGCTGGCGTCACTGATCATGATTTTCGCGTGGATATAGATCGGCTCGTCTTCCACTGTGACCGGATAAAAGATCCGAAACCGGTCCTGATGGTCCGCATCCCGCAGCCTCTCGATCATCCGCCCGCGCAAGACGTGCATTGCATCGTCCTCAAGCTGGGACAGGGCTGCTTCGGGATTGATCACAACGATTTCGGGGCCGCCATCCTGCCGCAGGCGATCTTCCAGCGCGGCGCAAACGGTCTCGGACGCGAAATACTGGGATTCGATATAGATCGCATCGGTCGCCGCCTCGATGCTGTCGAGATAGAGCTGCTCGATCTCGTTGATCAGCGGCTCCCCGTCGTAGGGTGGCTCGGTTCGGGCGATGGCGACATCGACGTCTGTCGCATCCACCTTCAGGGTATCGGGCCAGGTATCGGCCGTCGTGCGCGCGCTCCGCTCCAAGGTGTCGCCTGTCGCACGATGCCAGCGCCGGCGCGACAATTCCGCCAGTGCGGTTGCCACCGGTCCCGTCAGCGCAGATGTCGCATCGTGCCAGGGTTCGGACGGAGAGCCATCCTTGCGCACACGACGCGGATCGTCCGGGAGATGCTCCGACGTGTCCCAACGATTCTCGGTCGCATCGATCCCCCCGCAGAACGCGAGAGTGTCGTCAGCAACGACAATCTTCTGGTGATGGCAGGCTCCGAACGGGTGATGTCCGTCCAAAGCGAAGTGGATGCGATCGCTTCCGAACATGCTGAGCGCGACGGTCGGCGCCCAACGGCCGGGCGCCGCAAGAACCGCGCCGTTCCACTTGAGCAGATAGATATTCAGATCCGGCGCCCGGTCCACAGCGGCTTCAAGAAACGCACCAAGCTGGTTCGGGAACCCGTCGGGCGCAAGCCCCTCATCGTCGCTTTCGCCCGGCAGCATTTCGATCTCGAAGTCGAAGTCCCAACCGATGAACAGCAACTCACGTTCAACGCTAAGAATGACCTTGCGCAGCGCCCGGAAATAATCCGCCGCATCGACGATCAGAGCCATTCTGTCCGCACGCGCCACGCGCCAACAGTTTTCATCAGTCCGAAAGATTGATGCGGGGGTGTCTGAACTCTGCATAGCTGTTTGTACTCGCCTCGGGAATGAACGCAGGAAGGAGGTACGTCGGGGCCAACGTGTTTCAAGTGCGCACCCGCTTTGCACAGGCCATCATGCAGCTGGCCGGGCCGGACCTGGTATCGCCCGATTAGATCCATTCCAACAGGTCACACTGTCCGCCGGCGCCGCGGAGCCCGTTCTGTGGCCTTGCAGCAGCCGGACCGATTAGCTGCGAGGCCTGGCAACAGCTTATTCGCTCATGTCAAAAATCGGTGACTGAAATTGGCTGCTCCCGGAAATTCAAGTCAGAAAGCCCGCGGCACCGTTTCCTGCTTTTCGCCTGCAGGGCAGAACTCTAAGGAATTTATTTGATGTCCCTTCACACGATTGTTGCCGCTGGTGTCTTGTTTGTTTCTCTTGGGTCCAGCGCTGCGATTGCGGATGAAACGGACCTGATGGTGGTCTTTGATGCCTCGGGATCGATGTGGGGGCAGATCGACGGAACAGCAAAGATCGAGATCGCACGCGACGCGTTTGCGGACATCTCGGAGGGATGGCTGCAGTCCGGCCAGTCTGCCGGGCTGATTGCCTATGGCCATCGGCGGGCAGGGGATTGCGACGATATTGAGCTGCTGTCCCGACCGTCCCTCGAAGCTACGGCCGCCATGCCCGCACAGGTCGCGGACCTTTCCCCCCGGGGGAAAACGCCCCTCTCGGCTGCCGTGCGCATGGCCGCGGAAGAACTGAAGTACACGGAAAACGCGGCCACGGTGATCCTGTTATCTGACGGAATTGAAACTTGCGCGATGGACGTCTGTGCCGCGGGCGCCGATCTGGAACGGCTGGGCATCGATTTTACCGCGCATGTCATCGGCTTCGACATTCGCTCCGACGCAGACCGCGCGCAGTTAGAATGCCTTGCTGCGAACACCGGAGGCCAGTATCTTGACGCTGATAGTGCTGAAGCGCTGTCAACTGCGCTGACCCGCGTGAGCGACGCGCCCCCGGCCGAACCTGCAGGCATCGTGTCTGCGCCCATCGTTTTGGCAGAAATGGATAGCACGGCACGGCCGGCGCAGGTCAGCCTTACGGCGCGCGATCATCACAACGGCGAAACCCGTGATCTGGGTGTGCTGCAAGGCGCAGAACAGGTCATCAGCGAGCTGCCGATCAACCTCTCGCCCGGGCGGTGGACCTTCACGGCCACCGGCGACGGGGGCACCGATGAGGTCACCGTTGATCTTGACGCAACGACCGACCGGATCACCATCCCCTTCAGCGCCGACACGGCGGCGTTCGAATACCTCGGCCCGCAGCGTTTCACACAGGGCGAAGACATCGCCTTCCAGCTGCGAAGCCGCAAAGATCTGCAAGATAATGCGACCTTCTATGCCGCCCTTGTTCCGGCAGGAGCGTCCTCATTCGACGAAAACATCTCTTTCGTTTACCGGTTCGGTACCGACGCCAAGACCACCGATCACGCCTTCTATGCGTGGGAATACCCACTCGAGCCCGGACAATACGAGATCGTTCTACAGACCGACGGTGTCTACGACCTTGAACCGAACCTGGGGCGCTTTGAATTCGAGGTAACGCAGGACACCGCGCTTCAATAGGCCACGCCCGGGGATGACGCCCAGACATCACGGCACGCGGAACCTCCTGGCGCGCAGCAGTTCACTTTGTCCGATCCCGGATCCCCGACAAGCGCACATAGAATCCTTTAAACATGACGCTCTTAAGGGCGGCCTCCATCATCAATCCCTTCATGCCGCGTCGTTCCGGATTGACTAACGCTCAGCGCGCGCGGCGGCGTCCCCAAGAGTGCACCCCAAGGACTGGACGCTTGGAAGCAATTTGAAAGCGTCCACGGAGCGAGTCTGAGGTCCAGTTTGTGCGCCCAGCTGGCTCCGACTCTGATCGGGGACACACGCATAAAAATCAACCGTTTAGATGAAGTTGGCTCCGGCGGTAGGGGCCTGAGAAACAGGCCTCAACCTCCAGAATACAAACGAAAAAACGCGTTCGACCGCGGCATGACTCCGCGTGTGACAGCATTTGTGTCATGGTTGTGGGAACGCATGCAAGCGTTATGTGTCAGGCAGGCTTAGATCCACATGGTGCCGTCCTATCTTCACAGCGGAACAAACTATCTCATGCATCCTACCTTCCGCGTTTGCGGCCGGGCTCCTGAAGGACGCTGAGTTAGCGCTTTGTTTTAGCTGCAAGCTGCGTAGTATGTGATTACGCGGCCCATGGGGAAATCAGATGATATGAAGACCAGATCGGACACTCCGACCGCAAGAGAGAGCCTGACCGAAGTGCCAGAGACTGTCGGGCTGGTTCAAAGCAGACCCGCCCCCGCGCAGCTGTTCGCTTTCTACGCAGCCTACATGGTGGCAATGGTATTTGGCAGCTGGGTGCTGGTGATTCCGGACGTATCCATCGTAGTGTGGCCGCCTAACGGAATTGTCCTTGCGGCGCTCTTGACCCAGAACAGACAGGCATGGCCGTGGTGGATTGCGCTTGCTGCTGTGGGCGAGTTGACCGGGAATGTCCTCTGGTTTCATAATTCTATCGGCTGGGCTCTTGGCTATGTTGCGGCCAATTCGGCGGCAGTCTTATTGGCCGCTACGCTCTTGCGGATGAGCCAGAGCGAAGGCTTTTGCTTCAATCGATTGTCTGATGTATTAAGGTTTCTCGTTGTTGGTGTGCTCATAGCCCCTAGCATTAGCGCCACTCTTGGAAGTGCAATCGATGCCTTCGTCGGGAAGCAGCCGTTCACAACGACCTGGCCGCAATGGTGGCTAGGTGATGCAACGGGGATCCTGATCGCAACGCCGCTGATGATATCGCTCATGAATGCATGGCGGAAAAAAGCACGGCCCGAGGGCATGGAAATCTTCGAGGCCGTGGCCATTGCAACTGTTATTTGCCTGCTAAGCGTCTGGGTTTTGTCGACTGGCGCTTCCTATGCTTTCATATTGCCAATGCCGATCGTATGGTCCGCGCTGCGTTTTGAATTCCGTGGGGCCAGCTTTGGGGTGTTGGTGCTGACTACGGCCATTGCGTTCTATGCGCAGAACTTCGATCATCTCTTGAGCGCATCTGTGGTTGGAGCCAGCCATCAGAATATGCTGAGAGCACTGATCTTGGTTGCTGCGGCGACCGGTCTGATTGTTGCAGGGGTTGCTCGCCAACAACGGAACGCGCTTAGAAAGCTGGCGCTAGCCAATCAGCATCTGGAAGACCGGGTTGCCGAGCGCACTCAGGCTATTGAGGCTGCGGAACAAAGGTTCAAAGCCACATTCGAGAATGCCGGTGTCGGCATTGGTATCGTAGGTGGAGACGGAACGCTTATTCAGGTGAACGATAGTCTGGCAGCGATCTTGGGCCGTTGTCCGGATGAGATGGAAGGGCGCAAAATAGAAGATTTTACCCATCCGGAAGATCGCTCAATGATTGATGTCGCTTGGGCCCGGCTTATGGATGGAATGGATGAATACGAGCAAGAGAAGCGCTACCTTAGTAAATCACATGAGATTGTCTGGGGTCATACGACGGTCAGCTGCGTGCGCCGGAAGGACGGCACGATTGACTACCTGATTAAGGTCATTCAAGATGTGACCGAGCGCAAACGATCGGACGCTTTGCGACAATTGCTCGCTCGTGAAGTCAATCACCGAGCGAAAAATCTTCTGGCCATTGTGCAGGTTATCGCCCGTCAGACTGCGAAGCATTCTCCGGACACGTTCGTCCAAACCCTTGGCAAACGGTTGCAGGCGCTAGCGGCCAATCAAGACATTCTGGTCCATAGCGAGTGGAAATCCGTCGACCTGTCCGATCTTATCGCCGGTCAGTTATCTCATTTTGAATCGGTTGCCGATCGGGTTCAATTATCAGGGCAGCCCGTTCAGGTGCCACCCGCCGCTGCACAGGCACTTGGTATGGCAGTGCATGAACTGGCAACCAATGCAGCAAAATACGGCAGTCTCAGCACAGATACAGGCCAGGTCGAGATATCTTGGACCATAGTTGATGATAGCTTTCGCATGATCTGGCGAGAAACGGGTGGGCCCCAAGTCACGCCCCCGGAACGGCAAGGGTTTGGAACCACTGTTCTGGAAAAGATGACCAGCGCTGCGATGCTGGGAGAGGTCGGCATAGACTATGCCTCCGAAGGTTTTATTTGGAAGCTGACCTGTCCGATGTCGTCGCTAGAAGAACCTGACAGGTATGATGCCGAGCGACAAAAAGAAGTTGCGATTGAAACCGCGGCTAGACGCGAAACAACCCACTCCGATCAGCAGATACAATGAGTATCTTACATAGCATTAGGTTCCGCCCAACCAAGGGAGATTAGCTTAATCTAGTCTTTCTTCGTCTGTTCAGTCGACCTCGTTAAAGTGACTGGAGACCTTTGCTGCAGCAGATTGAGACGCTAATATCCTTCGTCCGTATCGGGCAGGCATCTCGGGTGATGACCATCTACCAGCTACCATGATCGACGATAGGTCACATCCGAGCCGAAAGGCATCATGAACACCACCGACACGAGTGCTATGTGCAGAGACATCCGTTCTACCGGTGCATCGTTTGATTATGCGAGACAAAGTAGCCGGATCGAGGGGCTTAATGGTTGCACCAGACTGGGACTTCGTGAGGATTGGGTCGTCCGCTCTTAGGTTCGCCATCTCGATCCATTTAATAACAGCTTCAGATCCTCGCTTAGACAAAAATGCGTATCCGCCCTGACCATTTTGATCGGTCTTAGATCGCGCGACGAATAGGAGGCTACTGCCATCCTCTTGCCTTTGCAGGTCTTTAACACGAAAGGCTACAATTTCCGATGCTCGGCACCAACTGTCTGTAGCGATCCAGAGCACCGCTTTATCACGAATGTCTTGGCGAGAAGCTCCTAGTCGGCCGATTGTCGCGATGACCTCCTTTTTGCAAAGAGGTGGAGCTTGACGGGTCATCGTTCCATACTTCCTCTTGACTGCCTTGAGCGCGAGATCAACCAATCGATGCCGCGTCGGAGAGGGCAAGAATTCTGAACGGTGAAGCTCAGCAATCGCCCACAGCCGCGTTTCAATCGTATTCGCCGCAAGTTTTCCGCCCATCGCATCAATCCAAGCTGCAACCGTTCGCGGTTCGATCGGAAGCGTTGCGCAGTGGCCTTCGCGGTGACACCACTCAGTGAAAAGCCGTATGGTCATTCTGTAGTTGCGCAGGGTTGAAGCAGCAAACGCTGCCTCAGAACGCTTGCGGTATTCCGCAATAAGCGCTTGGCGCCTGCTGGTTGGCACAGTAGAGAGCTTGCTGATCAACTCAACCCGCACCGATTGTCGATCAAACTGGGAGGCCATATGATACCCTCCAAATAGTCATCTTAACATTTTTTTAACCCTTTTGCACTCTCATGATCTGAGACAGCTTGAGAGGACCTATCGTGCGCGAGAAAACCGATAACGACAGACTGACGATGCTAGAAGATGCTTTGCTGGAATACGTGGGGCGATACGGTCTAACCCCGCGCGCAAGAGCTGCCTTCGAACTCTCAACCGAAAAAGGAACAGAAACCGTTTTGACATCAGCCGGGCAGGAAAAGGCGACGCAGCAGACATAGGGTCAGGACCCATTGATTTTCGGCTGATAGCATGATTCACGGCTCAAACACCAAGTGGTGAACATGTCTGTTTTTTTCTGGTTGAGTGACACGCAGATGGCGCGTCTTGAACCCTATTTCCTCAAGTCCCACGGTAGCCGCGAATCGATGATCGGCGAGTGCTCAGTGGCATTATTTTATCTCAATAGGTTGCGTTGATGCGACACGCTTGCGGAATAAGGGCCGCACAACACGCTCTACAACCGCGGGAAGCGCTGGAGCGATAGGAGTGACTTTGCCCGTATGATGTCGCAACCTGTGCCGAACGGCGTAATCACCAACCGAGCTCCGGTCGCGGCCGGATGAAAGTTCAGTGGCAGGTCACTGGCTATCATCACTCCTTCCGTCAACTACATTCGGCTATCAATGATAATTCTCTTCACTTCAATCGCCTTGCTCCAACGAAGGTGCATCAATGATCAGTCCTAAAAACTCTCGATCGCTCTTTCTGGTAACTTGATCGTTCAGCGTCTTCAGCATGTGCGTCGCTCGTTTAGCGTCTTTCATCCTTTGTTCATCGCTCTTGCCCCGTTCAACCTGTAAGTATTTCACGATATTCAAGAACGCCGCACCGTAGATTATTTTGCGGCGTGTGTCATCGCGGCGCTCCTGTTTGCGAGCAATCGACTTGAGGTCGTTCAGCCTAGCTTGCGCTTGGCTAATACGGGTATCAATGTCTTTCATCGGGGTCTCTCCTTTCGTGATCTGAACAGGAGATGCGACCCATGCACGGGGTCCGCTCCAAAAAAATCGACGTCGGCCGTCTGCCTCGTCTGCCGCAGGCGAGCGCGCAGTTACGCAAACTGAAGTTTGCCTGAGCGCCTGGCCGGCGGGGCTGAAGGAGCGGATGTGAGGTTCGGGTCCAACATCCACTGCATGATACATCCAGCAAGTCGACTTGAGGTCGTCGTTCATTCCCGAGCCGATGGTCGGAGTGCCGTCAAATCGGCTGCTTACTGCGCCCGCGCGTCCTACCGGGACGAGCGGCTGGGCAAGCGATTTCGAGCGGGCAAGAGAGGCGGGCTCCTATCCCATGAATTGATCAATTGGGACGGCGACGCGGCCACGCTTTGGAACCGTGCCGAGAAGGCTGAAACCCGCAGCAACGCGCGGGTCATCAGAGAGCTTCGCCCCAGCCTGCCTGCCGAGCTACCGCTCGACGAGCAGGTGAGGCTCGTTCGTGGGTTTAGCCTTTGGCTCCGAGATACGTATGGCGTTGCTGTGCAAGCCGACCTTCATGCGCCAAGGTTTCACGATCTGAAACGAGAGCAGCTTCATCAGGCGGGAAAGCTCGCGATGTCGCTCGAAGCCTACATGGAATGCCTTTTCGATGCCAAGCAGAGCAATCGCAATTTCCACGCTCACATCCTGATGACAACGCGCGAGGTATGCTCGGACACTGGTTCGTTTGGTGCCAAGACCCGAGTGCTCGATGATGTAAAGACAGGCCCGAACGAGCTCCTTCGGATGCGACAAGAGTGGGAGAAACGAACCAATGCATCACTGGAGCGCGTCGGATCGGCTGCACGGGTCGATCTGCGCTCCTACAAGTCCATGGCTGCTGCTGGGGATGCACCAGAGGGGCTGATCGCCCAGGATCATCTTGGACCCCGCCGCGCTGCTCGATCAAGGCGGCTCAAAGAGCAGGGGGGTGATGACAGTGCTGCTGGACGGCGCCGAGAGGCCATCCAGAAGCTTAATGGGTTGGCATGGAAATCCTGGCTACAACTGCGGGCCCTGGAACGTGAAAAGTCTCGTGACGCCGCAAAGGTCGTGGCACGCGAGCGGGAGGAAGCGCGCAAGAAAGAAGCCGACGCGCAACGGCGCCGGCTTCAAGATGTTCAAACGGGCGAGGAGGCAGAAGCGGCTCTCGCACAAGCAAACCAGTTTGACAGCACTAAGACCGGGTCCGCTCTTGCTGAGGCGATTTCTTGGGCCTCGCGGAAGGCTGACGCGCCGTCTTCTGAGCAGGACGATGAGTTCTCGGAAGAGGTCGATCTGGAGTCTTTCGAGCCGCCACCGGGGCCACCGGCGCCGGAGCCGGTTTTGCAGATACAGATCGTTCGTGTGCGCGGTCCGCGTTCTCGCTAACGTGTTCTTCCTCTTCTGTGGCACAAAATTCGTCGAGGCGTTCAGTCAAATAGGCAATCTCGGCCTCTAGTGCCTGCACCTTCTTGGCGTTTGCCTTCTCAAGCAACACAAAATCACGCTCACGAATAGCGAATTGTCGAACACTCTGCTCGGTCATCCGAGAAATCTGTGCCTGGACGAGATCCCGCATTGATTTTTCGAGCCCGACGATGGCTTGGTCGATCTGTTCCTGAACTTCATCCGGCAATGGGTCATCGTTGGACTGTTCTTCTTCCCGAGTGGCGCAGTGGGCCTCCCACAGATTCCTCACCCTCGAATACTTCCCTTTGCCGCCAAGCTCCTTGTGGATGTCGGTCGCTGAAACCTCGCTGCCACGACGCAACAGCAGGTTCTCCCCGGCTTCTATGATTTCGGCGTTGGTATATATTGGTTTTCGCATCATTTTCTCCTGTGTTTTTCGTTACAGGATGTATGTGGTTCCGCTCGCCAAAACTCGGAAACCAACTTACAAACTTTTTTCGCGCGTGAACTGGCCCCCATTTCGACCGGACACCTTGGACTGACCAAGGAGGCTTAAGGATAGCCTTAAGCACATGCTTAT
>NZ_QCYG01000010.1 GCF_003072065.1 Thalassorhabdomicrobium marinisediminis | reverse complement strand
AAAGCAACCTGATGGAAATACAGAACCGGTTGGAGTAAAGCGACATATCAGGAACTGCACTTCAGCGTGAGTTCACACCCTGCTGACGCGATCCTGATCCCACACGCCCCGCGCCGCTGCGCGACCCTGCTACGTAGTTCAGACATCTTCGGTAGCCGTGCCAGTTCCCATTCAGTCAGGTTGCGGTGATCCGGCGGTCAGAACCCTTGGGTCAACATGTCCAAAGCGTTGGTGATGGTATCGGATGCGGTGTCGAGGCGGGCGACCGGTTGGCCGAGGATCGCGGCGGGCACGGCGGCGATGAATTGCGTCACCATCACGACGGCCGCCCCTTCGACCTCGAACTCCGGATTGAGCCGTTTGGCCGGCTCGGGGGCATGGGCCCGTGGCATCAAGGGGGCGACGACCCGGGTGTTCAATCCGTCCAGCAGATCGCTTTGCACGTCCAGAAGATACCCCGGCCCCTCGGGGTTGGGAAAGACGTCGAACCGCGCCATCAGAACTGACGGAACCGCGCCAGCGGCACGCCGTGGGCTTCGACGTAGGCGTTGGAGCTTTCCAGCGCCGACGCGTTCTCGGCCTTCCAGCGTTCGGCCTTGGCGGAGGCGACCGCATGGCGCACCCCTTCTTCGGCGGCGCGGGACAGGTTCACCTTAAGCGCGCGCGCCTCGGACAGCAGGGCGGCGTCAAGCGACAGGTTCGTGGGCTTGCGGGGCTGTTTGGTCATGGAACCTCCTGCGGTAACCATAGGGGCACAGGACGTGCGCGTCAATCATGCGCATTATCTGTGTCAGAGCGTTCAGGCTTTGATCGCGGCGACAAAAGGTATTCCCCTCTTTACAAGATTGGCGTAACGCTCCGAAGCGCGCTGGTGATTCTGCCCGGCGGGCCTGTTCAACTGTCCGTCCTGTTGCCGCGCTGCGGTGTGTCCTTGGGCGAAAGGAGATCCCATGACCCATTCCGACCATCCGCACCCCGACCAGCCCGAAACGCAGGCCGTCGTTGCCGCCGAAACCCCTGAAACGGGTGCGGCGGACGAGACGCCGGCCAGCAATCCGGCCGGAAAGATCGCCCTTGTGGTGATCCTTTTGCTGCTGGTGCTGGTTGTCATCTATGCGCTCAGCGACCGGATGGCACCCGCCTCGTCGCGGGGGATCGTCTCGGCCCATGTGGTGCAGATCGCCGCCCGCGTGCCCGGCGAAGTCACCCGCGTCGCCGTCGCGGATGACGCAGTGGTTGAAGCGGGCGACGTATTGTTCGAACTCGACCCTCGTCCTTTCGAGCTTGCCTTGGCGCAGGCCGAGGCCAACCTTGGCACCACGACCCAGAACATCAGCGCCTCGAGCGCGTCGCTGGTCGCGGCGCAGGCCTCTGTCACGCAGGCGCGCACATCGCTGGAAACCACCCGCGATCAGGCCGACCGCACCTTCCGGCTTGAGGAACGGGGCATCGCTTCGACCGCGCAGGCCGACACCGCGCGCGCGCAGGTGGCCGACGCCGAGGCCCGTCTCGCCACCGCCGAAGCGAACCTTGAAAGCGCCCGCCAGCAGCTTGGCTCAGACGGGGCGGACAACCCTGCTATTCTGGCAGCCCAAGCGCAGCTTGAGCGCGCGCAATATGATCTGGCCTCGACCACCGTGCGTGCGCCGCATCTGGGTGTGGTGACCAATGTCACGCTGGCCCCCGGGCAGTTCGTCGGCGCGGGCAGCCCCGCGCTCACCTTCATCGATTCCGATGCCGCCTGGGTGACCGTCGATCTGCGCGAGAACCAGTTGCAGAACGTCGCGCCCGGAGACCCGGTCGGCCTGTTGTTCGACGCCATCCCCGGCAGGATTTTCGACGGCCACGTGCAAAGCATCGCCTGGGGGATCAACCCGGGCCGCAACGTGCAGGGCGGGCTGGTGGTCAATCAGCCGTCGAACCGCTGGTTCGAGCCCGCGCGGCAGATCCCCGTGCGCATCGAGCTCGCCGGCGGGATGGAGAACTGGCCCGACGCCGTGCGCGTGGGCGGCAAGGTGCATGCGGTCGTCTATGCCAGCGGCACCGGCAATCCGATCGCATGGATCGCGGCTGGCCTTCAGCGCATCCGGTCGATCACGACCTATCTGCACTAGGTCGCCGCGATGTATGTCACCCCGCGCCCCGTCCTGTCGGAAGATCCGCTCTACGCGGTGCGTCTGGGGTTGGCCGGGGCGCTGGCCTATGCGGCGATCCCGATCCTCAATCCCGCTTTGCCGCCGATCATTGCGGCCCTGCCCGTAGGCCTGATCGCGGCGCAGCGCAAGGCGTTCAACCCGGTGCGGATGCTTGCCGCGCCGGTGGTGATGATCCTGCTCGTCTATATCATGACGTGGTTCGTCGAACAGCTGCGGCCGATGCCGGTGGTCTATGTGGGGGCCATGTGGCTGACCTATTTCTTCGGCTTCCGGATGGTGCTGCAAACCGGCGCGATGGCGGGGATGTTGATCCTGATCGTCGCCGTCCTGATGTCGGTCATGGGGATGAACGGCAACGCCACGGTTGAGGCGATGCGCGACGGCTTCGTGCAAGCATCGCTCGTCGCGGCGGTGGTTGGCCCGCTGGTTTATCTGCTGCTGCCCGCCCGCACCCGCGAGATTCACGAGGATGACCCAAAGCCCAACCCCGGGCGGATCAACACCGGTGCTGCGATTCGGGCAACGGTCCTGCTGGGTCTGTCATTCTGGCTGTATTCGGTCATGCAGCCGTCGGACATGATGATGGCGATGGTGGCAGCGATGGTGATCGTCTTTCCCACCCGCAGCGGCGTCTGGTCCGAAGCCGAGCAACGGGTCCGCGCCACGGTCTATGGCAGCGCCCTTGCCATCGTCGTGCTCGCCGTTTTCGTGCTGTCGCAGCATCTGCTGATTCTGCTCGGCCTTGTGTTTCTGTCAGGGCTCTATTTCGGCAGCAAAATGTTCGACGGGCCGCAGCCCAGCATGGTCTATCAATATGGCTATTCGGTGCTGCTGTCGCTGGTGGCCGGTGCGCTGTCCACGCAGGATGCGGGCTATGCGATCTTCACCCGTGTGGTGCTGACCATGGCCGGCGCGGGGGTTGCCGCCTGCACCGTGGCCCTGTTCGACCAGATCACCGACTGGCGCGGCGGCGATGCGCCGCATCCGGCCAAGGCCCCGGGCGCGTTGTAGCGCCCCCCAAATCCTGATGGACCTTCGCGATGTAGCCACGGCTCCGCGCACAGAAAATACGTGGCGGAATTCTTTTGTCGACATTGAGTATGCAAACGGCTTATATGGCCGGGAACCCGATGCCGTGGCCCCTGAACGGGGTGCGGATCATTGACGCGATGCCCAAGAATAAAGGATTGACCGATGGACAACGCAGTTTTCACTGGCACCATGCCAGCCCTGATGACCCCCTGCAAAGAGGATCGCACCCCCGATTTTGACGCGCTCGTCCGCAAGGGGCGTGAGCTTGTGGACGCCGGCATGTCCGCTGTCGTCTATTGCGGCTCCATGGGCGACTGGCCCCTGCTGACGGACGAAGAGCGCATGCAAGGCGTGGAAGCGCTGGTGAACGCGGGCCTCAAGGTCGTTGTCGGCACCGGTGCCGTGAACACCAAGATCGCCGCCGAACACGCTGCCCACGCCGCCCGCGTCGGCGCTGCAGGCCTGATGCTGATTCCTCGCGTGATGTCGCGCGGCGCGTCGATCCCGGCCCAGAAGGCGCACTTCAAGGCGATCCTCTCGGCCGCGCCTGACCTGCCCGCCGTCATCTACAACTCGCCCCACTACGGGTTCTCCACCGGCGCGGACCTGTTCTTCGCCCTCAAGAGCGAGCACCCCAACCTTGCCGGTTTCAAGGAATTCGGCGGCAAGGCGGCCCTGACCTATGCGGCCGAGCACATCTCGAGCGGCAACCCCGACGTGACGCTGATGGTCGGCGTGGACACCACCGTGTTCCACGGCTTCGTCAACTGCGGTGCAACCGGCGCGATCACCGGCATCGGCAACGTGCTGCCCAAGGAAGTGCTGCATCTGGTCGAGCTGTCGCAGAAAGCTGCCAAGGGCGACGTGGACGCCCGCCGCCGCGCGCAAGAGCTTGAGCAGGCGCTTTACGTCCTGTCCAAGTTCGACGAAGAAGGCGACCTTGTCCTCTACTACAAGCACCTGATGGTGCGCGGCGGGGACGAGGAATACCGCCTGCACTTCAACGAGACAGACGAGCTGAGCGACGCGCAGCGTGCCTTTGCCGATGCGCAGTATGACCTGTTCAAGACATGGTATGCGGAGTGGTCGAAAGCGGCCTGACGCAAAAACCGGACACCCCTGCGGGTGTCCGGTCCATTTTCCTGTACGGAATGATCGAAAAGGCGTGGCCGCTTAGGCCGCGCCTTCTTTTTCCAGCCGGTCGAGTTCGTCCAGCTCGGCCTTGGTCAGCGGAATCCCGTCGCGCAGCGCCTCGGCGCGGGCCGCGAAACGGCGTTGACCGGGCAGGCGCGCGCCCTGCCCTTCGATTGCACCGATGAAGGCTTCCGCCGTTGCGCGCGGATCGGCGCGGCCGCCGGCGAAGCGTTCGGGATCGAAAGCCAGGATCAGCTCCCCATGACGCGGCGCGATGGTCGTCGTGCCCAGCCACTCCAGCGCCTTGTCCGAGGTAAAATCCCCGATCAACGCGCCCGCCAGCAGTTCGATCATCGTCGAGATTGCCGACCCCTTGTGCCCGCCAAAGGGCAGCATCGCCCCGTCCAGCGCGGCTTCGGGACTCGTGGTGGGCTTTCCGTCCGCGTCCAAGGCCCAGCCTTCGGGCAGGGGATCACCGGCGCGGCGGTAAAGCTCGATCTCGCCCCGCGCGACGACGCTGGTGGCGAAGTCGAAGACGTAAGGGTTTTTGCCTTCACGCGGCCAGCCGAAGGCAAAGGGGTTCGTGCCCAGCAACGGTTCGGTGCCGCCCACCGGCGCGACGGTGGCGTAGCTGGGGCACATGGCCATCCCGGCCAGCCCTTCGGCGGTGATGTCTTCGATCTCGGGCCAAAGGGCGGCGAAATGCACGCAGTCGTTGATCACCAGCGCCGCCAGCCCGCTCTTGCGCGCTTGCTCGGCCAGCACCGGCAGCCCGCGCGCGAAGGCAAGGTTCGAGAAGCCGCCCTTGGCGTCCACCCGGATGATTGCGCCATCCGGCTCGGCCACCACCGGATCGGCGTCGGGCACGACCTTGCCCGCCTCAAGCGTGCGCAGACAGCCCGCGATGCGGTAAACGCCGTGGGACTTGCAGCCGTCCCGCTCACCGGCGACGATCGCCCGGCCGAGGGTGGCCGCGTGATCCGCCGAAAATCCGGCCTTGACGAAAATCGCTTCGACCCGCTCGGTCAACGCTGCGACCGATACCAACTCATGAGACATCCGACCCTCCTTTACCCGTGGGATACATCGCAATCTGGATAGGCGGACGGGGCCCATTCAGCAAGCTAGTATTTTTTCTGTCGACAACCTCAGGGGGCCATCCTAGGGTCCCGACCAATAGGATCGGCCCGGTGCCGCCGGTCCACGGGCTATAGTCGGAGGACCCCATGCGCAGCAGCAAAATCGTTCATATCATATCCGCCCATGCGGAAGGCGAAGTCGGCGACGTCATCGTCGGCGGCGTGGCCCCGCCCCCCGGTGACACCATCTGGGAGCAGTCCCGCTGGATCGAGCGGGACGGCACGCTGCGCGATTTCGTCCTCAATGAGCCGCGCGGCGGTGTCTTCCGGCACGTGAACCTTTTGGTGCCGCCGAAAGACCCCCGCGCCGATGCCGCCTTCATCATCATGGAGCCCGAGGACACGCCGCCGATGTCCGGCTCCAACAGCATCTGCGTCTCGACCGTGTTGCTCGACAGCGGGCTGGTGCCGATGCAGGAACCGGTGACGGAAATGGTGCTCGAAGCGCCGGGCGGTCTGGTTCAGGTCCGCGCGGAATGTTCCGGCGGCAAGGCGCAGCGCATCTTCGTCGAGAACCTGCCCAGCTATGCGGACTGGCTGGATGCGACGCTCGAGGTTGAGGGGATCGGCACGCTGACCGTCGACACGGCCTATGGCGGCGACAGCTTCGTAGTGGTGGACGCCGAGGCGCTTGGCTTGTCGCTGGTCGAGGATGAGGCGCACAAGATCGCCCGCATGGGCGTGAAGATCACCGAAGCCGCGACCAAGGCCCTGCCCTTCCAGCACCCGACGAACCCGGACTGGAACCATTATTCTTTCTGCCTGTTCGCTGGTCCCATGGGCCACGACGAAAACGGCATGCGCAGCCGGCAGGCGGTGGCGATCCGGCCGGGCAAGGTCGACCGCTCGCCCACGGGCACGGCGCTTTCTGCGCGGATGGCGCTGCTGTCGGCGCGGGGCGAGATGGGGCCGGACGACCGGCTCACGGCGGAATCGCTGATCGGCTCCACCTTCTCGGGCCGCATTCTGGGCGAAACGAAGATCGGCGACAAAACCGGCATTCGCCCCGAAATTTCGGGCCGGGGCTGGATCACCGGGACCCACCAGCACATGCTGGACCCCGATGACCCATGGCCGCGCGGTTACCGCTTGTCCGACACTTGGGGCGCGCGCTGATCCAGCGGCGCGGTCGCCGCGATCAACCACTCCCGCACCGCTCCGGACAGGAGCGGTGCAACCGCCTCGCGCACCTGCGCGTGATAGCTGTCGATCCAGTCCCGCTCCCCGGCGTCCAGCGTGTCGAGGTCGTATAGACCCAGATCAATCGGCACCAGCGTCATCGCATCGAACCCGATGAAGCCCGCATCCCGTGCGACCACCTCGACCTGATTTTCCACGCGAATGCCCCAGACGTCCGCCTCGTAAAACCCCGGCTCAAGGGTGAGGACATGGCCCGCGCGCAGCGCGAACGGGTTGGGTTTCTGGCCGATCCGGTGCGGGTGTTCGTGCACCAGCAAATTATGCCCGACGTTGTGGCCGGTGCCGTGATCGTAATCCAGGCCCATCTCCCAAAGGGGTGCCCGCGCCAGCGCGTCGATCTGGTGCGGCATGGTCCCGTCAGGGAATTGCGCGCGCGACAGGGCGATGAATCCGCGCAGGACCGCCGTGGCGATGCGGCGCACCTCGGCGCTCACCGGGGCGAAGGCATAGGTCCGCGTCACATCGGTGGTGCCGCCGGTGTATTGCCCGCCGGAATCGCAAAGGAACACGGCGTCGCGCGCAAGACGGGCTGAACCTTGCGCGGGCGGGTGGTAATGGCACATGGCCGCATTGCCGCCCGTGGCGGCGATGGTGACGAAGCTCGGCTCTTGATAGTCCTCCGACTTGGCGCGGAACGCCTCAAGCTGCACGGCGGCGGCGGTCTCGTCCGGCAGAGCCTCGCCCTGCATCACCTCTGACAGCCAATGGCCGAAATGCGCCATCGCCACGGCGTCATCCAGATGCGCCCGGCGGAACCCGTCAAGCTCGGCGCGGCTCTTCAGCGCCTTTTCGATGGTCACGATGCCTTTCGCATGACGGCTTTCGCCAAGCGCCTGTTCGACCGCATCCGGCGTAAAAGCGGGGTCGAAGGCGCAGGCCGCGGTCTGCTCTTTCAGCCACGGCAGGAAGGCTTCGATCGGGTGAAGGGTCACGCCCTCGGGCTGGATGTCCTTGCACTTGGCGGGGTCAATGAACCAATGGGCCGCGCCTTCGGCGGTGACCGTGGCAAAGGACAAAGGCAGCGGGTTCATCGCCACGTCCCCGCCGCGCATGTTGAACAGCCACGCGATGTTGTCGGGCCGGGTTTCGACCCAGACGCCGGCGCCCTGTTGATCGAGTTCCTGCGCCAGCCACTGCAGCTTGTCGCCCGCACTGCGGCCCGCTTCGGCTTCGGGCAAGGCGCGCACCGGCGCCTGCGGCATCGCGGGTCGGTCGCTCCAGACCGCATCGAACGGGTCGTCGCAGGGGGTTAGCGTCGCCGTCCCCGCCTTGTCACGCAGACCCTGCATCTGCGCCACGCTCCAGCGCATGGGATCGTAGCCGATGGTGCAGCCTGCGGCGCGGTCGCGCAGCCAGCCCCCCAGCGGGGCATCGTGAATGTGGCCGAAGGTCCAGTCGGCCCCGTCCACCTCTTGCTGCGCCTGAATGCCGTAGCGCCCGTCGACAAGGAAGACTGCGCCGTCCGCCATCACCAGCGCATGGGCGAGCGAGCCGGTAAACCCGGTGAGCCAGGCAATATCGCGGTCATGCTCCGGCGCATCCTCGTTCTGGAAGGCGTCGGCGGTGGTCAGGATCATGCCATCCAGCCCCTGCCCCGCGATCCAGTCGCGCAGACGCGCAAGACGGGTGCTGTGGTCAGCGAAGGTATGCGTGTCCATCAAGAGAGTCCTCCATCGCGAAGAGATGTTCCAGAACGCGGCCGCTGTGGCGCAGCCCGTTGTGTTCGTATTCGTTGGTCAGCCAGATGCGCACATTGCCCACGTCGCGGGCGGTCTGCATCGACAGGTCCATGTCCACATACATGTCGTCGGCATAGACCGCCGCCCAGACCGGCACGGTGTTCTCGGCCAGCTGTGCGTGATCGTAAAGCGGCGCATCCAGCGGGCGCTGCGCCAGCGCTTCGGCGGCGGGTTTGAAGGGCCGCAACGCGCGGATGTCGTCGAACATCCAAGGATAGATCATCTCGCCAGTGAACAGCAGCGGGCGGGCGGCGGCGTCAAAGGCGGGAAACTCGGACAGCACCCGCTCGGCCGCCCAGCCCGTGCGCGCGCCGTCCTGCCCGTAGATCCCTTCGTGGATCGCCGCGAACAGGGGGTTGTCGTCGAACGAGGTCATGCCGCGCACGGTGCCCAGAAAACTGTCCGACACCTCACCATCGGCGGCAAAGGCCTCGTCGAGCAGCCAGTGCAACGTCTCGAACCCTTCGACGGTGCCCAGTTCCATCCCGAGGTATTGCAGCCGCCGCACGGTCAGCACGTCCCCATCGGGCAAGCGCACGTCGCCCCGCGCCAGCCGGTCGGCGAGGCGGTCGACCTTGGCCCGATCATCGGGGTAGCGGTCGAAGTACAGCGCGTTCTTGTGGGCCACGCGCGGGTAAGTGTGGCGGTAGATCGTCGCCGCATCGGCCTTGATCCCCGCCATGCCGCCGGTGACGTAACAGCCCGCCAGCCCTTCGGGCGCATGCGACAGATAAGACAGCGTCAGGAACCCGCCGTAGCTCTGCCCCAGCGTGAACCATGGCTTGCCGTCAAACAGCGTCTTGCGGATGTGTTCGCAATCCTTCACCACGCTGTCCGCGCGCAGGCACGACAGGTAATCCGCGCCCTCGTCCGCGCCCATCGCTGCGAACTGGCGGCCCTGCACGGGCGTCGAGCGCCCGGTGCCGCGCTGGTCCAGCAACAGCACACGGTGGCGCTTTGTGGCCACGTCAAGCCACGCCGGGCCGCGGTTGGGGCGCGGGGATTTGCCCCCCGGCCCGCCTTGCAGGAACACGAGCACCGGCAGGTCCTCCTGCATCCGGCCCGGGGCCGTCACCTCCCGCGCGAAGACCTCGATCGTCGCGCCGTCGGGTTTGGCCCAATTCAGGGGAACATCGACCATCCGGTCGCGCGTGTCATAGCCGGGAATGCGTTGCATCGGTTTGCCTGCCTGTGATGAAAGTGAAAGTTACCTGACCCGTGGATCAAGGGCTGCGTAAAGCAGATCGACGATCAGGTTGGTGGTGACAATGAACAGCCCGCCCAGCATCACCACGCCGATGATGATCGGCCGGTCCTGGTTCTGCACCGCCTGCACGGCCAGCGCGCCGACCCCCTGCAAGCCGAAGACCTGTTCGATGACGATCACCCCGCCCAGAAGCACCGCGATATCGGCCCCCAGTTGCGTGACCAGCGGCGTCAGCGTCGCGCGCATGCCGTGGCGATAGACGACCCGCCGTTCGGTCAGGCCCTTGGCGCGGGCGGTGCGGATGTAATCCTCGCCCAGCACCTGCAGAAGCTGGCCCCGCGTCAGGCGTGCATAGATCGCCGCCACGACCAGCGCCAACGTGGTCCAGGGCAGGGCCAGATGCCAGGCCCATTTGGCGGGGTTCTCCAGAAACGGCGCGTAGCCTCCGGGCGGGAACAGGGTGAAGCCTGCGGTGCGCGGCAGGAAATACAGCGTATAAAGGGCCAGCATCCCCAGAACGAAGGTCGGAAACGACAGGCCCAACAGGATGAACACCTGCCCCAGCCTGTCCTTCCAAGTCCCCGGATTGCGCGCCGAGATGATGCCGATGGGGACCCCCAGCGCCAGCCAGAACAGCACGCCGCCAAACACCAGCGACACCGTGACCGGAATGCGCCGCACGATCAGATCGGTGACCGGCTGCCGGTTGCGATAGGAAAAGCCCAGATCGCCCTGCGCGGCGCGGGTCACGAAGCGCAGGTATTGCTCGGGCATGGGCCGGTCGAGGCCAAGATTCTCGCGCACTTGCTGAAGCTGGGCCTCGGGGGCCTTGTCGCCGGCAACCACGCGGGCCGGATCGCCGGGGGCCACGAAGAACAGGAAGAACACGAACAGGCTCAGCGACAGAAGCACGAACAGACCGAAGGTCAACCGTTTGATAAGAAACGAAATCATGGCTTACCCCTTCGTCTTTTTCTTCTTGCGCAGCACCGCGCGGCCACGGGCGGAGGGGTCCAGCGCGTCGCGCAGCCCGTCGCCCAGAATGTTGAACGCCAGTGTTGAGGCGAGCAGCGCCAGACCGGGGAAGACCACCAGCCACCACGCCACCAGATAGATCGAGTTCGCGCCCGCCTCGGCCAGCATCCCGCCCCAGGACGGGGTCGGCGGCACGATCCCCATGCCCAGGTATGACAGCGTCGCCTCGAACACGATGGCGTTGGGGATCAGCATGGTCGTGTAGATGATGATCGTCAGCGCAAGGTTGGGCAGGATGTCCCGCAACAGGATGTAGCCGTGCCCCGCCCCCAGCGAGCGGCTCGCCTGCACGAATTCGCGCCGGGCGAGTGATGTGGTCTCGGCGCGGATCACCCGGCCAATGGTCGTCCAGCTGAAGAACACGATGACCGAGACCGACAGCGGCAAGGACGGCCCGAACACCGACACCAGCGCCAGCGCGCACAGCAGGAACGGCACCGACATCACCAGATCCATCAGCCGGCCCAGCACCACGTCGACCCAGCCGCCGAAATACCCGGCCAACATGCCCACGGTGACGCCAATCGTCGCCGCCAGCAGAGAGGCGAGCACGCCCACCAGCAGCGACACGCGCGCGCCATAGGCGATGCGCACCAACACGTCGCGGCCCAACTGGTCGCCGCCCAACAGAAACTCGGCGTTCGGCCCCACGGGCAGCCCCACCGGCGACAGGGCGGTTTCGCGGTATTGCTCGATCGGGCCGTGGCCGGTCCAGGCTTCGACCAGCGGCGCGCCCACGGCAAAGGCCACCAGCGCGATGATGAAGACAAAGGCGATGACGCTCGCCGGATCGCGGGCCAGCCGCCGGAAGGTCAGTGACGCCGAAGAGCGTTGCACGACCACGGGCGCGTCCCCGGCCTCGGCGGTTTCGGCTTCGGTGGTGGCTTTCTGGTTGCGGGTCTGGAACTGGCCCATCACACGGCCCCCTGTTGTGGCAAGGTTGCAATCAGCTCCCGATGCTCGGGCGTGGCGGGACGGGGCGGCACGTGGGACGCCGCCAGCAGGGTGCGGGTGTACTCCTCACGCGGGGCGGCGAAGATTTTGCCCGCCTCTTCCAGCTCGATGATCTGCCCGCCGTTCATCACCGCGATCCGGTCGCACATGTGGCGCACCACCGTCAGGTCGTGGGAAATGAACAGGCTGGTAAGGTTCAACTCATCCTGCAGCTCGCGGATCAGGTTGAGGATTTGCGCCTGGATCGAGACATCGAGCGCCGAGACAGGCTCATCGAAGATCATCAGATCGGGCTTGAGCGCAAGCGCGCGGGCGATGCCGATGCGTTGCCGCTGGCCGCCGGAAAACTCGTTCGGGAAGCGGTTGTAATGCTCAGGGTTCAACCCGACGAGGCCCATGAGCCGCCGCACCTCATCCTTGAGCGCGGCGCCCTGCGCCAGCCCGTGAATCTTCAACGGCGCTCCGATAATCGCCCCCACACGGCGGCGCGGGTTGAGCGAGCCGTAGGGATCCTGAAACACGATCTGCACCCGCTTGCGCAACTCGCGCCAGTCTTGGCCCGAGACGTCGGACAGGCGCGTGCCGTCGAAGTTCACCTCACCCCCGGTGGCGGGTTCAAGGCCTGCGACGATGCGCGCAAGGGTGGATTTCCCGCAACCGGATTCGCCCACGAGCCCCAGCGTCTCACCGCGGATCACGTCCAGATCGATGCCCTTTATGACCTGCAATTCACGGGTCCGGGCAAAGCCCGAGGCGATGCGGTAGGTCTTGGTCAGCCCCCGGATCGACACCAGCGGCGCGGCTCCGGTCGCATCGGCCATGCGGTCGCCGTGGCTCAGCGCTTCCATGTCGTGGGGCACCGGTTCGAAATGGCACAGCGCCGCGCTGCCATCGGCGTATTCGCGCACCGGTGGCGGCGTGCGGCAGATGTCTTGCGCCTGCGGGCAGCGGGGCGCGAAGATGCAGCCGCGCGGCGTGGCGAGCAGGCTGGGCGGGCGTCCGGGGATCGACATCAAAGCCTCATCCGGGCCGGAAATCCCCGGCGAGGAGAGCAGCAAACCTTGCGTATAAGGATGCGCCGGCGTGCCGAAGACCGCGCCGGCGGGGCCAAGCTCAAGCCGGTGGCCTGCGTAAAGGATCATCACCCGGTCCGCGACCGAGGACAAAAGCCCCAGATCGTGGGTGATCATCACGATGGTCACGCCCAGCTCGTCGCACATCCGCTTGAGCAATTCCATGATCTGCGCCTGCACGGTCACGTCCAGCGCGGTGGTGGGCTCGTCGGCGAAGATCAGCGGCGGTTCAAGGATCAGGGCCATGGCGATCATCACGCGCTGGCGCATACCGCCGGAAAACTGGTGCGGGAAATCGTCGAGCCGTGCGGCGGCGTTCACGATCCCGACTTTCTCGAGCATCTCGGCCGCGCGGCGCCGGGCCTCGGCCTTCGACACGTCCTCATGGGTGTGGATCACCTCGGTGATCTGGCGGCCGATGCTGTAATAGGGGTGCAGGCTCGACAGCGGGTCCTGAAAGACCATGCCGATCTGGCGCCCCCGCAGGGCGCGCAGCTCGTCTTGCGACATGGCCAGAAGGTCCTGGCCCTGAAACAGGCATTCGCCCTCGATTTCGGCTTGCGGCAGAAGCCCCATGATCGCCTGAATCAAAACGCTTTTGCCCGACCCGCTTTCCCCGGCAATGCCGAACAGGCTGCCGGCCTCGACCGTGAAGGACAGGTTGCGGGCCGCGTGGACCACACCGTCTTCGGTGGGGATGCGGATGGAGATATTGCGCGCCTCGATCAACGGCATGGCGGGTCCTTGGGGCTGCTTCGAGGGAAGGGGGAAGAGAAAGGGCGCGCCGCAGATCGTGCGGCGCGCCCCTGTCCGTCAGGGCAGATCAGCGATCGAGCCAGACGTTGGTCCAGTCGCCGTTCGCGCCCAGGGCGTAGGGCTCGAAGTTCTCGACCGCGTCGCTGTGATACACCACCACGTTCTGCGAGATGAACGGCGCCACCGGCGCATCGGCCATCACGATCTCGTCGACCTCACCCCAGAGGCGCGCGGCCTCTTCGGCGGAGGTGGCGTTGATCGCTTCCTTGGCGCGGGCGTTCGCCTCATCGTTGTTGTAGTCGGTGTAGTTGTAGGTCTGGTGCCGGCCGTCATAGCTGAACTGCGGCTGGAAGACCGAACGCGCGGCCCCGCCGGCCCAGTCGGGCGACCAGCTCACCGGGGCGATGTCCCATGCGCCGTCGGTCGTGTTCTGCGGGTTGGTCATATACTTGGAGTAGTAGTCCGCCGCAGAGACGGGGATCAGCTCGATCTCGATTCCGGCCTCGGCAAAGCTCGCCTGCAACGTCTGCGCGATGGCGCTTTCGTTGTTGAGGTTGCGGAACGGCATCTTCAGGCTGATGCCATCGGGGTATCCGGCTTCGGCCAACAGTTCGCGGGCCTTTTCCGGATCGCCCTTTGCATCCTCGGACGGATAGAGGTCGAAATCGTGATAGCCCAGCAGGCCGGGTCCGAAGATCCCGTTCTGGGGTGCGGCCACGAAGGGCCCGCCCAGCTGCTGCACCACGGCCGCCTTGTTGATCGCATAGTTGATCGCCTGACGCACGCGCACATCGGCCAAGGCCCCGTCCACGTTGGGGGATTTGGTGTTGATGAAGATGAACGCCGTCCGCCCGGTCGAGATTGCGACCAGCTTGTCGTCACCAGTGGCCTGCAACATCGGGATCAGCGCCGGTGGCACAAGGATGTCATAGAGCATGTCGGCGTCACCGGCCTGAATCTGCTGGATCGCCGCATCGGCCTGAAGCCCGAAGGTCAGCTCGATCTCGTCCACGTAGCCTGCGCGCAGCGGGTCGCTGTCCGCGTTCCACGACGGGTTGCGAACCAGACGGGTCTGCACGTCGGGGATGTTCTCGGCCAGCGTATAGGGCCCCGACGAGATGAAGTTCTCGCGGTATTCGGGGCTGTCGGGGAGGTAGTCCAGAACCTCGACCGGCGCGGGGGCCGCGGCGGACAGCGAGAGCATGTAGATGAAATCGCCCGCCTCTTCGGTCAGGTTGAACACCACCGTGTCCTCGTCCGGGGTTTCGATGCCGGAAATGTCGTTGTTCTGGATGTAGTCCTTCATCGCCTCGACGGTCGGCTCGACTTCGGCGAAGCCGTCGCAGAATGTATCCATGCCCTCGATGAGCGAGACGTAGTATGTCAGGAACGGCGTACCGAGCGAGGGGTTGCAAGTTCGCTTGAGGCCGCGTTCGAAATCCGCCGCCACGATGTCACGCGCGCCGTCTGGCGCGTCCCATGTGATGCCGTCGCGCAGGGTGAAGGTGTAGGTCAGCCCGTCGTTGGTCGGCTCGGGCACCTCGGTCGCAAGGTCCGCCTTGGGCGCGATGCGCGCGTCTTCGTCCATCGAGCTTTCGTAGCTGATCAGCGTGCGGGCTGTTGCGCGCACGAAGTTGTTGTCGCCGACCGTAGCAACGGTCATCGGGTCCAACCGGCCTAGATCGCCAGAGCCGAGGATGCGCAGAACGCCGCCTTCCTGCCCCTGCGCCAAAGCGGGCATCGCCCCGGCCATCACCAGCGCGACGGCTGTGCTTGCAAGGGCCGCGCGGCGCGCCCCATGGAAAGACGTGATCATACAGTTCTCCCTTTGTGTAATCATTGTCGACAAGTGTGATACGCGTTGCATTTTCTGTCAACCCACAGCAGAGCGACGGTCGATCACGTTTTGCCCGCGCGGCGGGCAACACGCCCCATCGCCGCACGCCCCTATCGGGGCGCCCAGAGCCAAGCGCTTGATCTGCGGTAAGAAATACCCCGCGCGGGCGGGCGACCTAAAGCGAAAGTCCGGTGCTGGTGCGGCGGTCAGCGGCCACGTAGGACTGGATCTGCTTCACGATCTGGTCCGCATGGGCCAGCGCAAGCTTATCGGCCGCTTCGACATCCTGCCGCGCGATCGCGTCGATCAGGTCATCGTGTTCGGTCACATATTGGGGCGGCAGATCATCGTTGAACGACGAATAATACAGCCGCAGGATGCGCAACCCGTCGTCCAGCAACTGCGCGAACAGGTTGATGTAATATTTGTTCCGCCCCGCTTCGGCGATCCCGTAGTGGAAATCGCGGTTGGTGGAGATCATCTCGAGCGCGTCGCTCGATTCGACGCTGCGCGCGAACGCGGCCTGCAACTTGCGGATCTTTTCCAGATCGGCCTCGGTCCGGTTTTCCGCCGCGCCCCGCGTGGTGACCCGATACATCAGCGTCAGCGCATCGAAAAACGCCGGCATATTGACGAAATCGATCTGCGAGACGACCGTGGCGCGGTTGGTCAGGATGGTGATCAGGTTCTCCGCCGCCAGCCGCACCAGCGCCTCGCGCACGGGGGTGCGCGACATCTCGAACCGCTCGGACAGCTGCACTTCGTCAATGGGGCTGCCCGGGGCCAGCGTCAGGTCGATAATCTCTCGCCGCAGGGTCTCATAGACCACGGCGACGCCGGACCCCCGCTTGCGCCCGTTCTTGCTTTTTGCTCCAGTCACACTGCTCGCTGTGCTCATCAATCCATCCCGTGGAAAACCAGTCTCGTTGCAAGTCTTAAGCGAGCATATGGGCAATTGCCAAATGTATTATTTCTGTCGACACCGAAAGTGGGGATCGGTAAGACATTGGCGATGAAGACGAGAGGTGCCCCATGCGCATAGGGATTATCGGTGCAGGAGTGATCGGGGTCAGCGCCGCGCAGGCGCTGATGCGCGACGGGCATCAGGTCACGCTTTTCGACCCCGAGGGCGTGGCGCAGGGCGCGTCGCGCGGCAATGCGGGGGCTTTTGCCTTTGCCGACATCATCCCGCTGGCCACCCCGGGCATCTGGAAACAGGCGCCAAAATGGCTGCTGGACCCCTTGGGGCCGCTGTCGATCCGTCCGGCCTATGCCCTGAAGCTTCTGCCGTGGCTTGTGCGCTTTGCCGGGGCCTCGACCCCGCGCCGCTACGCCGCCGCGCGGGATGCGCAGGCCGCGATGATGCAACTCTCCGCACAGGCGCTCGACCGGCTGCTCGACACGCACGACATGCACGATCTGATCCGCCGCGAGGGCCAGCTTCAGATCTACGACAGCCCGCGCCAACTGGCCGCTGCCAAACCGGGCTGGGACGAACGCGCCGCCGCGGGCATCCGTTTCGAAACCCTGACTTCGCGCGACGCGATCCGCGAGGTGCAGCCCGGCCTCAATCCGCAGTTCACCTCGGCCGTGTTCACCCCCGACTGGTTCAACACCACCGATCCGGAGCTTTGGGTCAAGACGCTGGCCGAACGCGTGGTCGCGGGCGGGGGCGAAATTCTGCAAACGGCGGTGCGCGGGCTCGACACCAGCGGGCCGGGCGTGACTGTGACGC
Source organism: Thalassorhabdomicrobium marinisediminis (assembly GCF_003072065.1). Classification (GTDB taxonomy): domain Bacteria; phylum Pseudomonadota; class Alphaproteobacteria; order Rhodobacterales; family Rhodobacteraceae; genus Octadecabacter; species Octadecabacter marinisediminis. The sequence continues at coordinate 110,699 of NZ_QCYG01000010.1, read as the reverse complement.
ACGACGGCGGCACGGCGCAGTTCGACAAGGTCGTGCTGGCTGCGGGCGCGCAGTCCAACACCCTGCTGCGGCCCCTCGGCCTCAAGCTCCCGCTGGAGACCGAGCGCGGCTACAACACCACCCTGCCCGCCAGCGCTTTCGATCTGCGCACCCATGTGACATTCTCGTCCCACGGCTTCGTCGTGACCCGCATCGGCGACGGTCTGCGCGTCGGCGGCGCGGTTGAACTGGGCGGGCTGGACCTGCCGCCGAACATGAAACGGGCGCAGATCCTGCTCGACAAGGCGCGCGATTTCCTGCCCGAGCTTGACACCACGGGCGGCGTGCAGTGGATGGGGTTCCGGCCCTCCATGCCCGACAGCCTGCCGGTGATCGGCGCGGCCCCGCGTCACCCCGATCTGGTGCTGGCCTTCGGGCACGGGCATCTGGGGCTGACCCAATCGGCGGGCACCGCCGAGCTGGTGGCCGATCTGGTCGCCGGACGCCCCGCCGCCCTTGACCTGACACCATTCGCGCCACAGCGCTTCTTGAAGGACAGACCATGACCAACCACAGTTTTTCCTGCTTCGACGGCCACACCTGCGGCAACCCCGTGCGGCTGGTGGCGGGGGGCGGCCCCCGCCTTGAGGGCGCCAACATGATCGAGAAGCGCGCCCATTTCCTTGCCGAATATGACTGGATCCGCACCGGCCTGATGTTCGAGCCGCGCGGCCATGACATGATGTCCGGCGCGATCCTCTATCCGCCCACGCGCGACGATTGCGACGTCGCCGTGCTGTTCATCGAAACTTCGGGCTGCCTGCCCATGTGCGGCCACGGCACCATCGGCACCGTCACCATGGCGCTGGAAAACGGCCTTGTCACCCCGCGTGAGCCGGGCAAGCTGCGCCTAGATACGCCCGCCGGTCTGGTCACCGTCGAATACCGGCAAGAGGGCCGCTTCGTGGAAGAGGTCCGCCTGACCAACGTGCCTGCGTTCCTTTATGCCGAAGGGCTTGAGGCCGAGGTCGAAGGCTTGGGCAAAGTCACTGTCGATGTGGCCTATGGCGGCAACTTCTATGCCATCGTCGAGCCGCAAGAGAACTTCCGCGACATGGCCGATTTCACCGCCGGAGAGCTTGTGGGCTACAGCCCCAAGCTGCGCCGCGCCCTCAACGAAGCCTACAGCTTCGAGCATCCCGAAAACCCCGCCATCAACGGCCTGTCGCATATCCTGTGGACCGGCGCGGCCACGCGGGACGACGCCCATGCCCGCAACGCGGTGTTCTACGGCGACAAGGCGATTGACCGCTCGCCCTGTGGCACCGGCACCTCGGCGCGCATGGCGCATCTGGCCGCGCGCGGGTCGCTTGCGGTTGGGGATGATTTTGTGCACGAGAGCATCATCGGCAGCCTGTTCAAGGGCCGCGTCGAAGCCGCCGCCAAGGTGGGCGACCGCGATGCGATCATCCCCTCGATCGGGGGGTGGGCGCGCCAGACCGGCATCAACACCATTTTCATCGACGACCGTGATCCCTATGCCCACGGCTTCGTCGTCACCTGAGACGATAGGCCCCCGGGCCACCCGAAATCCGACCTAAACAGGAGAGATACATGACCTATACGCCCCACGGCAAACACCTGATCGCAGGCGAACAGATCGACGCAGACGCGCGGTTCACCTCCTCGCCCATCGCGGGGGAGGGCCACTCTTTTGCCGCCGGCAACCCCGAGCTGATCGACCGCGCCGTGCGCGCGGCGGATGCGGCCTTTGTGGACTACGGCAACACCGACACCGAGACCCGCGCCCGCTTCCTTGAGACCATCGCCGACGAGATCGACGCCCGCGGCGCCGAAATCACCGAGATGGGCCACGCCGAAACCGGCCTTCCCACCGCCCGCCTTGAGGGCGAGCGCGGCCGCACCATCGGCCAGTTGCGCATGTTCGCCGATCACATCCGCAAGGGCGACTACCTCGACCGGCGGCATGACACCGCCCTGCCCGACCGCGAACCTCTGCCGCGTCCGGACTTGAAGCTGATCCAGCGGCCCATCGGCCCGGTCGCGGTCTTTGGGGCCTCGAACTTCCCGCTGGCCTTCTCCACCGCAGGCGGCGACACGGCGTCGGCATTGGCAGCGGGCTGTCCCGTCGTCGTGAAGGGCCACGAAGCCCACCCCGCGACCGCTGAGCTTGTGGCCGATGCGATCACCGCCGCCGTGGCCAAATGCGACCTGCATCCGGGCACCTTCTCGATGGTGCACGGCGGATCGCTCGACGTGGGCAAGGCGCTGGTGGAACACCCGCTGATCCGCGCGGCTGGCTTCACCGGCTCCTTGCGCGGTGGCCGTGCGCTCTATGACCTTTGCGCCGCCCGCCCCGAGCCGATCCCCTTCTTCGGTGAGTTGGGGTCCGTGAACCCGATGTTCCTGCTGCCGAATGCCATGTCCGACCGCGCCGCCGCCTTGGGCGAAGGCTGGGCCGGATCGCTGACCATGGGCGTGGGCCAGTTCTGCACCAATCCCGGCGTGGCCGTGGTGCTGGACGGGCCGGATGCGGACGCCTTCATCGACGCCGCTGCCAAAGCTCTGGGTGAGGTTGACGGCCAGACCATGCTCACCGACGGGATCGCCGAAGCCTATCGCAGCGGCCGCGACGCCGTGGTTGCCACGGGCGCGGTTGAAAGCGTCCTGTCGAAAGAGTGCGACGGCCGCACGGCGGCACCTGCGCTTTTCGTGACCAGCGGCGCCGACTGGCGCGCGAACCCTGACCTGTCGCATGAGGTCTTCGGGCCTTTGGGCATCGTCGTCCGTGTCGCCGATCTGGATGAAATGGAACAGCTTGCCAAAGACCTCGCCGGGCAGCTCACCTGCACGCTGCACATGGACGACGCCGACACCGACGCGGCCAAGCGCCTTGTCACCGTGCTGGAACGCAAGGCCGGGCGTCTGCTGGTCAACGGCTTCCCCACGGGGGTCGAAGTCAGCGATGCCATGGTCCACGGTGGCCCTTACCCTGCGGCCACCTTCTCGGGCACCTCGGTCGGCACGATGGCGATCCGGCGCTTCCTGCGCCCCGTCAGCTTCCAGAACGTCCCCGACGCGCTGCTGCCCAACGTCTGGGCCTAAGAACACTCCCCCCGCGCAGGTGAACCCTTGCGCGGGGGACCCCGATCAGACCGCGACCGGCTGTCCGGTCTCAAGCGATTGCTGTGCCGCATCGGCCAGCACCTGCGCCTGCAACCCGTCCTTGATCCCCGGCACCGGCACGGATGCATCCGAAAGGTGCGCGATGAAGGCCTTCATCTCGTTGGCATAGGCCGCCTCATAGCGTTCCAGAAAGAAATTGAGCGTCGGCGCCGCGCGGAACCCCTCCGCCGTGGCCACGTCGACCGTATTCTCCAACACATTCGCCGCCCGCAGCATCCCGCCCGAGCCATGCACCTCGATCCGCTGGTCATAGCCATAGGTCGCGCGGCGTGAATTGCTGATCTGGCAGATCTTGCCCGAGGCGGTGGTCAACGTTACCGCCGCCGTGTCCACATCGCCCGCCTTGCCGATCTCGGGGTCCACCAGCGCGGAGCCCACCGCATAGACCGACACCGGATCCTCGCCCAGCAGGAACCGCGCCATGTCGAAATCGTGGATCATCATGTCCCGGAACAACCCGCCCGAGCTTTCGATATAGCTCACCGGGGGCGGTGTCGGATCGCGCGACAGGATCGTGACAATCTCGACGTCGCCGATCTCGCCCGCCGTGATGCGCTGCTGCACGTTGGCAAAATTCGGGTCGAACCGCCGGTTGAACGCGGTGAAAAACGCCACGCCCGCGTCCTCGACGATCGAGATCAAGGTCCGGATGTTTTCGGCGGACATGTCCACCGGCTTTTCGCAGAAGATCGCCTTGCCGGCCTTGGCTGCTGCTTCGATGATGGCGAAATGCGTGTCCGTCGGGGTGCCGACGATCACCGCGTCCACATCGTCGCTGGCGATGATCTCATCGGTGCTGCGCACCTCGGCACTGCAGGTCTTCGCCAGCGCTTCGGCTGCCTCGGGGAAATGGTCGGACACGGCAACGACCGTCGCCCCATCCATCGCGCGCAAGGTGCGGGCGTGGACTTGTCCAATACGGCCGCAGCCCAAAATACCGACACGGATCATTCTATGCGTCCTTCATGAAAGCCCGCAAAACGCCGCGCGTCGCGGTCACAAGCGGGTCGTGGGTGTCTGCAAGGATCTGGTTGCGGTCGAACCGCCCAGGATCGCTGTTGACGGCGTGCCGCAAGGCGGCGCCGAAGGCCATGCGCAACTCGGTGCCGATGTTGAACTTGCACACCTGAGAGGTGCGCGCCAAGGCGCTGCGCTGCGCCACCGGCACGCCAGAGCCGCCGTGGATCACCAGCGGCACGTCGGTCAGCGCTTCGATGGCGCGGATCCTTGGCTCATCCAGCCCCCCCTCCTTGTCGGTCTGCAAATGCACGTTGCCCACCGAGATCGCCATGGCATCCACCCCGGTTTCGGCCGCGAAACGGGCGGCCTCTTCGGGGTCGGTCCCGGCCGAGGATTCGCCCCCCGAATAGCCGACAAACCCGATCTCGCCCTCACAGGAAATCCCTGCGGCATGGGCCATCTCGGCGATCTGCGCGGTCTCGTCGATGTTCTGGGTCAGGGGCTTGCGCGACCCGTCGAACATCAGCGAGGTGAAGCCGGAGTCCAGCGCTTCGCGGCACTCGTCGAAGGTGTAACCGTGGTCGAGGTGCGCCACGACCGGCACGCTGGCGCCTTCGGCCAGATGCCGGAACATCTTGCCCAGCACCGGCAGGGGCGTGTGGGCGCGACAGCCGGGCCCCGCCTGCAGGATCACCGGGCAGCCCTCGGCCTCGGCGGCGGCGACATAGGCGCGCATATCCTCCCACCCCAGAGTGACAAGGCCCGCCACGGCATAGCCATCGCGCAGGGCAGGTTGCAGGACATCGGCAAGGGTGACCAAAGGCATCGGCAGTTTCCAGTCTGTTGCGGCCCCCGGGGGGCATTGCTTGGGGCCAAGCGCGTTATTTGAACTTGGCGACCATGTCCTTGATCCCGGGGATCGTTTCCACCTGATAGGCATGGGTCGGTTGGAAGAACTGCACCAGACTGCGCTGGGACAAGCCGCCGAGGATGGTGAAGTAATACATCTCGTACCCCGGCATCACGACGCAAGGATGATAGCCCGAGCCCAGCAGGATCGTGGAGCCGTCCATCAGTTGATAGGCATCGCCCGGCTTGCCCTCTTCATGCTGGATGATCTGCACGCCCGCTCCGTGGTTGGGGCGGAAGCGGAAATTGTAGGTCTCGTCGTGGCGCGTCTCGATGATGTTGCCCGCGTCGTCCTTGCGGTCCGTGTCGTGCTTGTGCGCCGGAAAGCCCGACCAGCCGCCTTGCCCCACAGTGAAGAGCTCCGACACCAGCAGGCGCCCGACCTTGTCGTGCTGTTTCTGGCCCAGAATGTGCTTGATGCACCGATGGGTCTTGGTGTCGTCGGACCCGTATTGCACGTAGTCATGTTCGCGCACGTCGAAGGGCTCAAGCACCTTGTCGTATTTCGCGCCCGCGATGAAGGTCTCGGTCTGCGCGCTTTCGCAAATGATCCGCGCCTTGGCGCCCGAGGGGATATAGACGCCTTGTGGCTCGCCGTCCCAGACATCCGTGCCGCGCCCGCCAAGCGCGGTGTAGGTCAGCCCCTCAACCTCGACCGTGACGGTGCCGGTGGCGGGCACGATGCAGGTCTCGTAGCCGGGCACCTGATACTCGAACGCCTCGCCGGATTTGAGTTTGACAATGTTGAAATAGTTCAGCGGCACCGTTGGATCATCTGCGCCGACGATGGGTTTGTTGTGATTGTCGTGGGGGGCAATATGCATGGAAATATCCTTATCTCGTGGGGCCAGCCGTGGGGCCGGGATGATCTTTCAAAAACGCCTCAAGCTGGTCGTGATCGGGCATCGCGGGGGCGCACCCCGGGCGGGACACGACGATCGACGCGCAGGCCGAGCCGCGCAGGATCGCCGTTTTCATATCTTGCCCCCGGGCCAGACCGGACATGAACCCGGCCATGAAACTGTCGCCCGCACCGGTGGGTTTGACGGCTTCGGCGGGGAAGATCCCGGTGGGGATTTCCTCGTCACCCACGTAGGTGATCGCGCCGTGCTGGCCCATTTTATAGACCACGATTTCGGCGCTGCTGCGGGCGAGGTCCCGCGCCTTGGCGCGGCCCTTGTCGATGTCGCCCGCCATGAAGCCGAACTCTTCATCGTTGCCGACAACCACATCGGCCAGATCGCCCGCGCGCGACAGCACCTCGGCGGCGACCTGCGGCGAAGGCCAGGAATAGGGTCGATAATCGATGTCGAAGATGATCGGCAGCCCCGCTGCTTTGGCCAGCTCGAAAGCGCGGAAGGCGGCGCTGCGCGACGGCTCGGCGGCGAACACCGTCCCGGCGGTGATCAGCGCGGTGAACCGGCTGTAATCCACCCCTTCGACGTCGGGAAAGTCCATCCGGAAATCCGCCGCGTTGTTGCGGTAGATCACTGACTGATGATCTTCGACACGGGTTTCATAGATCGCAAGCGACGTGCGCTCTTCCCCCTGAATGGTGCGCACATGGCTGCGCCCGACGCCGTAATGGTCCAGCTGGTTGAGGCAATAGCGCCCCACCGCATCATCGGACACACAGGTGACCAGATCGGCGGCGAGACCCAGTTTGACCAAGCCCGCGGCGGTATTGGCCGAGCTTCCGCCCATGGCGACGAACATTTCGCTCGCCCGTTCCGTCTGGCTGCGGTCCAGCGGCGACAGGTCCATCCCCACGCGGCCGATAACGACGAACTTGCCGCCCTTGATCCCTTCTATCGCGCGCATCACACGCCCCTGCGCTGATCGGCGCGACCGGCCTCGGTCTCTTCATGGCCGGCACGGACGCGGGCGCTGTCAGAGACTTCGGGCGTGCCCACCTCCCACCAAGCGTGGCCTTCGGTGGTCCAGCCCTCATAGGCGTCGACCTGCATCACGATGACGCTGGTCTTGTCGGCCGCCTTGGCGCGTTTGAACGCCTCGGCCAGTTCGGCCGGATTGGCGACGGTTTCGGCGTTGGCCCCCATCGCGGCGGCGTGGGCTTCGAAATCTACGGTGAATTGCCGCGTCGCCGTTGGCGTGTCCTCAATGAGGTTGTTGAAACTCTCGTTGCCAGTGTTGTTCTGCAATTTGTTGATCACCGCGAACCCGCCATTGTCGAGCAGCAGCACGATCATCTTCTTGTCCGTGAGCACCGAGGAATAGATGTCTGAGTTCAGCATCAGGTAAGAGCCGTCCCCGCAGAAGGTGATCGTGTCCCGCTCGGGTTCGCGCTGGCTTTGGGCGATCCGCGCGCCCCATGCGCCCGCGATCTCGTAGCCCATGCAGGAGAAGCCGAATTCCACATCCACGGTGCCGACCGCCAGCGTGCGCCAATTCGCCGTCACCTCGGCGGGCAGCCCACCGGCGGCCGCAACAATCCGGTCGCGCGGGTCGCACAGATCGTTCACGACGCCAATGGCCTGCGCATAGGAGTTGGGGCGATTGCCCGGTTTCACATTCTCCGCCACGTAGTCGTCCCACGCCGCGCGTTGCTCTTTGGCGAAGGCGGTCCAGTCGTCGGGCGCGCGAACCCCGTCGAGCGCCTCTTGCAACTCGGCCAGTGTCATCTTGGCGTCGCCCACCACCGGCAGGGACATGTGTTTCATCGCGTCGTGGCGCCCTGCGTTGACGCCGATGAATTGTGCGTCCTTGGCAAAGGCCGTCCATGACCCGGTGGTGAAATCCTGCAACCGCGTGCCCACGGCCACGACCACATCGGCCTTAGCGGCGACGGTGTTGGCGCTGTCCGATCCGGTGACACCTACCGGTCCGATGTTCAAAGGATGGGTCGCCAGCAGGTTGGCGCGGCCTGCGATGGTCTCGATCACCGGCGCGTTGAGAGCCTCGGCCAGTGCCGTCAACTCGGCCACCGCGCCGGAGTATTGCACCCCGCCCCCGGCGATGATCACGGGCCGTTGCGCGCCCTTGATCGCGGCGGCGGCGGCGGCAACTTCGTCCCGGTCGGGGCGCTGGCGGCGGATCTTGTGCACCCGTTTGGCAAAGAAGCCTTCGGGATAGTCATAGGCCCAGCCCTGCACATCCTGCGGCAGGCCAAGGAACGCCGGGCCGCAATCGGCCGGGTCCAGCATCGTCGCCAGCGCATTGGGCAACGACTGGATGATCTGCGCCGGATGGGTGATGCGGTCCCAGTAGCGGCTGACGGCTTTGAAGGCATCGTTCACGCCGAACGTCGGATCGCCGAAGTGCTCCATCTGCTGCAAGACCGGATCGGGCAGCCGCGTCTGAAAGGTATCGCCACACAAAAGCAGCACCGGCAACCGGTTGGCATGGGCCAGCCCGGCCGCCGTCAAAAGGTTCGTCGTGCCCGGCCCGGCCGAGGCGGTGCAAAACATGAAACGCTGGCGCAGCCACGCCTTGGCATAGCCCGCCGCCGCGAAGCCCATGCCGGTCTCGTTCTGGCCGCGATACAGTGGCAGCGTGTCCTGCACGTTATACAGCGCCTCGCCCAGACAGGTGACGTTGCCGTGCCCGAAAATGCCGAAACCCCCGCCGCAGATCCGCAGCTCATCCCCGTCAATTTCGATGAACTGGTTCTCAAGATAGCGGATGATGGCCTGCGCCGTGGTCAGGCGGATCGTCGCGTCGGTCATGGTGATAGCTCTCCGATTTAAGCCCGGCAAAACGATTGCGTCTTGCGTGTCTGCGAATCTCACGATAACCATTTTGCAACCGGTTGCAAACGGGTTTTAGGAAGGGGCACGAGATGGCTGACATCGGCATTGGCATTCTGGGCGGCGGCTACATGGGCAAGGCCCATTCCGTCGCGATGGCCGCCGTGGGGGCCGTGTTCAACACCGCGCTGCGCCCCCGGCTCGAGATGATCTGCGCCTCGACGCCCGAAAGCGCCGAGCGCTACCGCGCCGCCTATGGCTTTGCCCGCGCAACGGATGACTGGCGGGAACTGGTCAATGATCCCAAGGTCGACGCCATCGTCATCGCCACGCCGCAATCCACCCACCGCGCCATCGCCGAAGTGGCCTTCGCCTTGGGAAAGCCGGTGCTGTGCGAAAAGCCCATGGGCGCGGACCTGACCGACGCGGCGGCCATGACCGAAGCGGCCGAAGCCGCGGGCGTGGCCAACATGGTCGCCTACAACTACATCCGCACGCCGGCCTCGCAATACGCGCGGGCCTTGATCGCCGAGGGCGCCATTGGTGAGATCACGTGGTTCCGGGGGGAGCACACCGAAGACTTCCTCGCCAACCCCGACGCGCCCGCAAACTGGCGCACCGAAGGCATGGCCAATGGCACCATGGGCGATCTTGCCCCGCATATGATCAACGCGGCGCTGGCGCTCATCGGGCCACTCGACAGCCTTGTGGCCGAGTTGGAAACCGTCCACCACACCCGCCCGGGCGGCACTGTCACCAACGACGATCACGGCCAGATCATGTGTCGTTTTGCCAATGGCACCATGGGGCATATGTTCTTCAGCCGCATCGCCACGGGCCGCAAGATGGGCTACGCGTATGAGGTGACGGGCACCAAGGGCGCGATCCGTTTCGATCAGGAAGACCAGAACGCGATCTGGCTTTACAAATCCGAAGGCCCCGAGGCTGAGCGCGGCTTCCGCAAGATCCTCACCGGACCGGCCCACCCCGATTATGAACCCTTTTGCCAAGGCCCCGGCCACGGCACGGGCTATCAGGACCAGATCATCATCGAGGCCCGGGATTTCCTGCAGGCCATCCACACCGGCCAGCCTGTCTGGCCCACCTTCCGTGACGGGCTCGACGTGGCCCGCGTTATCGACACCGCCTTGACCTCGGCGCAAAGCCGCAGTTGGCAGACCATTCCGAAAGGCTAACCCATATGACCATCCGCATCGGCAACGCCCCCTGCTCCTGGGGCATCGAATTCGCCTCTGACCCCAACTACCCTGCGTGGCGAGAGGTGCTGCGCCAATGTGCGGAGGCGGGCTATAAGGGGATCGAACTTGGCCCCGTCGGCTACATGCCCGAAGACCCTGCTGTGCTGGGGGAGGCCCTGTCCGAATTCGATCTGGAGCTGATCGGCGGCGTGGTGTTCCGCCCCTATCACGATCCTGACGCCTGGGATGACGTGCTCGACGGCACGCTGCGCACCTGCAAGGCGCTGCAAGCGCATGGCGCCAAACATCTGGTGTTGATCGACAGCATCTCGCCCCGTCGCGCCCCCACCGCTGGCCGCGCCACCGAGGCCGAGCAGATGGACAAGGCCGAATGGACCGCCTACCGCGACCGGATCAAGGAAAGCGCCAAGATCGGCGTGGATCACGGGCTGACCGTGGGCATCCACGCCCATGCGGCGGGCTTTCTGGATTTCGAGCCTGAGCTTGAGCGCCTGCTTGACGAGGTGGACGAAGATATCCTGAAAATCTGCTTCGACACCGGCCACCATTCCTATGCCGGCTATGATCCCGTGGCCTTTATGAAGCGCCATATGGACCGCATCAGCTACATGCATTTCAAGGACATCAACCCGGCGGTGAAGACCGATGTGATCGACAAGCGCACAGGCTTTTACGACGCCTGTGGTCAGGGCATCTTCTGCAATCTGGGTCAGGGCGACGTGGATTTCCCCGCCGTGCGGCAGGTCTTGCTGGATCACGGATACGAGGGGTGGTGCACGGTCGAGCAGGATTGCGACCCCTCGATGCCCGGCACCCCGATGGAAGACGCGAAAGCCAACCGTGAATATCTGCAAAGCATCGGATTCTAGACAGCGCCCCACGGGGCCCCTTCCCCGGACACAGTAAGGGCCGCGCGCCCGACAGGAGAGACTATGACACGATTGAATTGGGGCATGATCGGCGGCGGCGAAGGCAGCCAGATCGGACCGGCACACCGGCTGGGCGCGCAGGCCGACGGTAATTTCGTTCTGGCCGCAGGCGCGCTGGACCATGATGCAGCCAAGGGCCGCGCCTATGCGCAGACCCTTGGCGTGGCGCCCGACCGGGCCTATGGCGACTGGCGCGAAATGCTCGCCGGTGAGACAGGGCGCCACGACAAGGTGGATCTGGTCACGGTCGCCACGCCGAACGCCACCCACTTCGAGATCACCAAGGCTTTTCTGGAAGCGGGCTTCAACGTCCTGTGCGAAAAGCCGATGACGATGACCGTCGAGGAGGGGGAAGAGATCGTCAAGATCGCCCGCGCCTCGGGCAAGATTTGCGCGGTGAACTACTGCTATTCGGCTTACCCGATGGTGCGCGAGATGCGCGAGATCGTCCGCTCCGGCGCGATCGGCAAGGTGCGCCTGATCGTGACCAATTTCGCCCACGGTCACCACGGAGACGCCACGGACGCCGACAACCCGCGGGTGCGCTGGCGGTATGATCAGGCGATGGCCGGCGTGTCGGGGCAGTTTGCCGACTGCGGCATCCACGCCTTGCATATGGCGAGTTTCATTGCCGATGACACCGTGCGCGCGCTGAGTGCCGATTTCGCCTCGACCATTGCCAGCCGCACGCTGGAAGACGACGCGATGGTGAACTTCCGCATGGAAGGCGGCACCGTCGGGCGGCTCTGGACCTCGTCCGTGGCCATCGGGCGACAGCATGGGTTCGACATTCAGGTGTTCGGCGAGACCGGCGGGATGCGGTGGGCGTCGGAGCAGCCCAATCAGGTCTATTTCACCCCCGTCGGCGGCCGCACCCAGATCATCGAGAAAGGCGAGGGCGGATTGTCGGATGAGGCGCAACGTTTGAGCCGCGTCCCGATTGCCCATCCCGAGGGGTTCCCCCTTGCGGTGGCCAATATCTACGTCGACCTTGCGGCCAGCATTCGCGGCGAGGCCCGAGATGGATTGCCCACTGCCGAGGATGGCGTGCGGTCGATGGCGGCGGTGCATCAGGCGGTCGCCTCTGCGCGGGAGAGCGGCGTCTGGGTCGATGCGCGCCCGCCGATGTTCCGCTAGACCTTATCCGCGGATAAGGTTATGCTTATTTAACAAAAGGTTAATCGGCAGGGAGCGGGCGCAGCGTGCCCCGCTCCACCAGCTTACAGGGAAACAGCCGGACCTCGGGCATGCGGTCCGGCTCATCCACCATGTCGACGATGAGCTCGACCGAGGAATGGATAATCTGCGAGATCGGCTGCCCGATGGTGGTCAGATTGATGTTCTCCCAACGGGCCATTTCCATGTCGTTGAAGCCGATGATGCCGACATCCTCGGGCACCTTCAGCCCGGCATCGGTCAACGCTGACAGCGCGCCGATGGACAAGACGTCATCCCCGCAGAAATAGGCTTCGGCGGGGGGGCCTTCGGACAAGAGCCGCTGCATCTCCGCCCGGCCCGCGTCGAAGGAATAATCCTCGGCGAAGGAATGGCTGTGCGCGACATGGGGATGTTTGGCGAGCTCCTGACTGAAGCCGCGAAACCGGTCCTGGGTCGAGGTGGCCGTTTCGGGTCCGCCCATCAAAGCGACCGACCGGTAGCCCCGTTCGACCAGCGCGCGGGCGGCCATGCGTCCGCATTCAGAGTTGTCGACCCCCACCACATGCACCTCGGGCGCGGTGGAGAATCGCCCGAAACTGTTCACCACGGGCACGCCCGCATCGCGGAAGGCGCGGGAAAATTCAGGCGGCAAGGTGGACGAGGCGACGACGACACCGTCGACCGAATATTGCTGCAACAGCCGCACCGACGTCACCGCGTCATGCGCCCCGCTCAGGTTCAAAAGCAGCGGACGCAGGCCCTTGTCCTGCAACAGCCGGGTGAACAGGTCGAAAACCTCAAGAAAGATCGGGTTGTGAAAGTTGTTCGACACCAGCCCGATCAGTTTCGTACGCCCGGTGGTGAGAGAGGACGCCAGCGCATTGGGCGAATAGCCCAGCTCAAGCGCGGCCTTCTCGACCTTGCGGCGCATTTTCTCCGACACCGAAGCGCCATCGGTAAAGGTTCGCGACACGGCCGAGGCAGAGACCCCGGCGCGGGCCGCAACATCCCTGAGGGTCACAGGCATGACATGGCGTTCCTTTGTGCAATCGGTAACAGGTCGAGAATGCGACTGTTTATATGGAATAAAACTAGCCCGGTCGAAGTAATTTTTGCAACCGGTTGCAAAATAAAACGACTCATGCTTTCATTCGGGGCGACGCTGGGGAGCTGCCTGCCAATCAGCCGTCACACATTTATTCCTAGGGAGGAAATCATGACATCCAAGATGAGCAAATTACTTGCCTCTGCAGCGCTGGTGGCCGCACCGTTTCTTGCGACCACCGCCGTGGCGGACGGGCACGGCGACGACCTGACCTACATCCTTGTCAGCCACGCGCCGGATTCCGACAGCTGGTGGAACACGGTCAAGAACGGCATCGCGCTGGCCGGAGAGCAGCTTGATGTGACCGTCGAATACCGCAACCCGCCCACCGGCGATCTGGCCGACATGGCGCGGATCATCGAACAGGCCGCGGCCTCTCAGCCGGACGGGATCATCACCACGCTGGCCGACTTCGACGTGCTGTCCGGCCCCATCCGCGAGGCGGTCGATCAGGGCATTGATGTGATCATCATGAACTCGGGCACGCCCGAGCAGACCCGCGAAGTCGGGGCGCTGATGTTCGTGGGCCAGCCGGAATATGACGCAGGCCTTGCCGCCGGTCAGCGGGCCAAGGATGATGGTGTGGAAAGCTTCGTCTGCGTCAACCACGTGATCTCCAACGCGGTGGTGGCGGAACGCTGCCGTGGCTTTGCAGACGGACTGGGCATCGATCTGGGCGAATCGATGATCGACGCCGGACAAGACCCCTCGGAGATCAAGAACCGCGTCACCGCCTATCTCAATGCCAATCCGGAGACTGACGCGATCCTGACGCTCGGCCCCGTCTCAGCCGACCCGACGATCCTTGCCGTGGAAGAAATGGGCATCGCTGGTGACATCTACTTCGGCACTTTCGATCTGGGCGACAACATCGTCGCCGGCATCAAGGATGGCACGATCCAATGGGGCATCGACCAGCAGCCGTTCCTGCAGGCCTATCTGCCCGTCGTCGTGCTGGCCAACTACGACCGCTACGGCGTTCTGCCCGGCAACAACATCAACTCGGGCCCCGGCTTCGTGACCGCCGACGGGCTCGAGATGGTCGAGAAGTTCGCGGGCGAATATCGCTAAGCGACCAGACCCGAAGGGCAGCCGAGGCTTCGACCACGGCTGCCCCTTTTTTCCCAAATCTATAAGCCTGAACAAGGGGATAGCCCATGGCTGACGTCTCGCATACAGACGAACGAATCAAGCAAACGTCAAGACTGCGGCAAGCCCTGATCCGGCCCGAGTTGGGCGGGATCGTTGGCACCGTCGCAGTTTTCGTATTTTTCTTCCTGTTCGCCCACGACAGCGGCATGTTCAACGCGCAAGGCGTGATGAACTGGTCCGTCGTCTCGGCGCAGTTCATGATTATCGCCGTGGGCGCCTGCCTGCTTATGATCGCCGGTGAGTTCGACCTCTCGGTGGGGTCGATGATCGGGTTTGCCGGCATGATGATCGCCATCTTCGGCGTGACCTACGAGCTGCCGATGTGGATCGCCATCCTGATCACCTTTGCCATCTGCATCGCGTTCGGCGCTTTGAACGGCTACATCGTGGTCAAGACGGGCCTGCCCAGTTTCATCGTCACATTGGCGACCCTGTTCATCCTGCGCGGCTTCACGATTTTCATTCCCCAGACGCTTGAGCGCAAAACCATCATCGGCGGCATCCGCGAGGCGGCCGAGGGCGACTGGCTGGCGGCGGTGTTCGGGGCGAAGATCGGCAAGCCGATTTTCCAATGGCTCGGCGACGCCGGTGTGATCTCAACGTTCGAGCGGGGCAGCCGGATCGGAGAGCCTGTGGTTGACGGCATTCCGATGCTGATCATCTGGGCGCTTGGGCTGGTGATCTTCGGGCACTGGCTGTTGACCCGCACGCGCTTTGGCAACTGGATCTTTGCCTCCGGCGGCGATGCCGATGCGGCGCGCAATTCCGGTGTTCCGGTCACCGCCGTTAAAATCAAGATGTTCATGTTCACCGCCTTCTGCGCCACCGTCTTCGCCGTCTGTCAAGTGATGGAGTTCGGCTCGGCCGGGGCGGACCGTGGTTTGCTCAAAGAGTTCGAGGCGATCATCGCCGTGGTGATTGGCGGGGCCTTGCTAACGGGGGGCTACGGGTCGGTCATCGGCGCGGCTCTTGGGGCGCTGATTTTCGGCGTCGTGCAACAGGGGCTGTTCTTTGCCGGGGTCGAAAGCTCTCTGTTCCGTGTTTTCCTGGGCGTGATCCTCCTCGCGGCGGTGATCCTCAACACCTACATCCGCCGCATCATCACAGGGGAGCGTTGATATGTCCGAACCGATCATCCAGATGAAGAACATCGAGAAGCATTTCGGCAGCGTCATCGCGCTGGCCGGAGTCTCGGTCGACATCTTCCCCGGTGAATGCCACTGCCTTCTGGGCGACAACGGCGCCGGAAAATCCACCTTTATCAAGACCATGTCGGGGGTTCACAAGCCCACCAAGGGCGAGATTGTCTTTGACGGCAAACCGATGAACTTCGCCCGCCCGCGCAATGCCATGGCGGCGGGGATTGCCACGGTGCACCAGCATCTTGCGATGATCCCGTTGATGAGCGTGAGCCGCAATTTCTTCATGGGCAATGAACCCATCCGCAAAATCGGCCCGATCCGGCTGTTCGATCACGAGCACGCCAACACGGTCACGATGGAAGCGATGAAGAAAATGGGCATCAACCTGCGCGGCCCCGATCAGGCGGTTGGCACGCTTTCGGGGGGTGAACGGCAGACGGTGGCCATCTCGCGCGCGGTGCATTTCGGAGCGAAAGTGCTGATCCTTGACGAGCCGACAAGCGCGCTGGGGGTGCGGCAGACGTCCAACGTCCTCGCCACCATCGACAAGGTGCGCAAAGAGGGGGTGGCTGTGGTCTTCATCACCCACAACGTGCGTCACGCGCTGGCTGTGGGCGACCGGTTCACGGTGTTGAACCGGGGCACCACGCTGGGGACCGCTAAGAAGGGTGAGATCACCGCCGAAGAGCTGCAGGACATGATGGCCGGCGGGCAAGAGCTTGCGGTGCTCGAAGGCAGCCTTGGCGGCACCGTTTAGGGTTTTCTTTAGCAAGGAGGGTCTGGGATGAAGGATCATCAGCCGCAAACGTCAGGGTATTTTGAGCCGGAGGCCTGCGAGATCGCAGATTTCGAGGCGCTGATCGGGCAAACGCTGGACCCGGCGACGGTGCCACAGGCCAGCGAGATCGTCGCCAATATCCCCCTTTATGACATGGGGCATCTGGCGGCGAAGCTGGGGGATCCGGCGGCGGGACAGACCCTCATGGCGGAATGGGCACAGGGGCTTTTGTCCGGGGCCGGTGTGCTGGTCCTCAAAGGGGCCTATGCGGAGACTGACGTTCTTGATCAGGCCACGCAGGTCTACGAGCAGATCATCGCAGAGGAGAAAGCGGGTTCCGGCGGCGGCGCGGACCATTTTGCCGCGGCAGGATCGAACGACCGGATCTGGAACGCGCTGCAGAAGTTGTGCGAAGCCGCCCCCGAGCTGTTCCTGCGCTATTTCGCCAATGAGGCCATAGCCGCGGTCTGCGAAGCCTGGCTTGGCCCGAACTACCAGATGACGGCGCAGATCAATCTCGTGCATCCCGGCGGGGCCGCGCAGCAGGCGCATCGGGACTATCACCTTGGCTTCCAAAGCGCTGAGGTCAGCACCGCCTATCCCGCCCACGTGCACGACCTCTCCCCGGCTCTGACCCTGCAAGGGGCGGTGGCCCATTGCGATATGCCGGTTGAAAGCGGGCCGACCAAGCTCTTGCCCTTCTCGCAACAGTATCGCGCGGGCTACGCCGCATGGCGACGTGACGATTTTCGCGCGCTGTTCGAGGCGCGTTGCGTGCAGGTGCCCTTGGCCAAGGGCGACGCGGTTTTCTTCAATCCGGCGCTGTTCCACGCAGCCGGGGCCAACACCAGCGCCGACATCCACCGCATGGCCAATCTGTTGCAGGTCTCTTCGGCCTTCGGGCGGGCGATGGAATCGGTCGATCGTGACGGCATGTGCCGCACGCTTTTCCCCCATGCGAAACGGGCCCATGACACAAGCGACCTGAGCCCCGCCGCGCTGAAGGCTGCCATCGCCGCCACGGCCGAGGGCTATTCCTTCCCGACCAATCTGGATCGTGATCCCCCGGCCGGAGGCCTTGCGCCGGAAACCCAGCAGGCGTTTTTCCTGCGGGCGTTGAAGGAAGACATGGAGGTGAGTGCGTTCGCAGCAGGTCTCGCGCGGATGGCCGAGAACCGGACAGCCTGAAACCCGTCTCAAAGCGTTCAGAAGCGGTCAGGCCGGAAGCCCCGGCCTGACCGTTTTGCGATTCAGCTGCGCCCAGAGAGCATGGGCAGAGCCATCGCGCTGGCATAATCCCGCGCGCTTTCCAGATAGGCGTCGTAGCTTTCGCGCACGCGGGCGACGTCTTCGCTTTGCGTGGTCAGCTCGTCCTGCACCTCAAGCCAGGCGGTGCGCATGGCGTCGACAATATCATCGTTGAACGCGCGGAAATCGACGCCATCGGCTTTCAGCGCGGCCATGGCTTGCGCGTTGTGATAGTCGAAGTTCGCGTGGTTCTCGAGCGCAGCGGCAGCGGCGGCGTTGCGCACGATGCTTTGCAGATCGGGCGACAGCTCGGCCCAGGCATCCTTGTTGAACACCACCGACAGGCCTGCGCCCGGTTCGACCAGCGCGGGCAGGTAGCACAGCTTGGTAATCTTTTGCAGACCGAAGGCCTGATCCAGCATCGGGCCGACCCATTCGGCCGCATCGATCGCGCCGGACTGCAGCGCCTGGAAAATCTCGGGCGGGGGCATCAGCACCGCGTTCACGCCAAGCTTGCGGAAAACCTCACCGCCCAGACCGGCGATGCGCATATTGAGGCCTTTGAGGTCGTCAACGCTGTTGATCTCGTTCTTGAACCAGCCGGCGGACTGGGTGCCGGAGTTGCCGCAGTAGAAGGGCACCAGATCCCGCTGGGCGTAGATGTCGTCCCAGATCTCCTGCCCGCCGCCGTATTTCAGCCAGGCCACCTGTTCACCTGCGGTCATGCCGAAGGGCACGGCGGTGAACCAGTGCAGCGCCGGGTTCTTGCCCGCCGCGTAATAGGTCGGACCGTGGCCCACGGGCGCGTTGCCCTGCTGCACTGCATCCTCGACCGCGAAGGGGGGCACCAGTTCACCGGCCCCGAAGACCTTGAAGCTGAGCCGTCCGTCGGACATCTCTGCGACCTTCTGCGCGAAATTGACCACGTTGGAGCCGACGCCGGGGGCGTTCTTGGGGAACGCGGTGGGCAGGTTCCATTCGATATTGCCCTGCGCCAGCGCGGGCGCCGCAAGGCTGCCTGCGGCGGCGGTCACGCCCAGCCCCGAGGCGATGAAAGTTCTGCGTTTCATGGAAATTCTCCCTTTTCCTTCAAATCGGTTGCATAAGTCGTAGGGGGTTCACGGACCGAAGACCAGACGCGGCAGCCATGTGGCCAGCGCCGGGAAGGCGATCAGCAGGCCAAGCCCCAGAAGCTGCAGCGCCACAAAGGGTGCAACCCCGCGATAAATGTCGCCCGTGGTGATGTCGCGCGGCGCGGTTGAGCGGAAGTAGAACAACGCGAAGCCAAATGGCGGCGTAAGGAAGCTGGTCTGCAGGTTCATCGCCAGCAGCAGACCGAACCACACCGGAGAGATGTCTCCGCCGAGAATGGGCGGTCCCAGCAGTGGCACGACGATATAGATGATCTCGACCGCTTCGAGGATGAACCCCAATAGGAACACAACAAGCAACACCATCGCCAGCGCACCCCATGTGCCGCCGGGCACTGCGGCCATGGCTTGGGTCACGAGCTCATCGCCGCCGAAGCCGCGGAACACCAAAGCCAGCATCGAGGCCGCGACCACGATGCCGAAGACCATGCCTGAGATGCGCACCGTATCGCCCACGGCCGTCTGCAGCGTGCCACTGGCCCACAGCCGTGCGCCCGCTACGATCACCCCCAGCACCAGCATCAGGGCAAGCCCCGCCGCAAAGATCGCAAGGCCCGTGGCCTCGGTCCGGGAATCGCTGAACAGGCGCAGCGCCATCAGGGCAAAGGCGGCGGCCACGGCGGCCAGCACTAGCACCCGGCCTGTGCCCGCCACGCCGCTGCGATAGCCCGCCAGCATCAACGCGCCGACCGCGCCCAGCCCTGCGGCCTCCGTGGTGGTGGCGATCCCGCCAAGGATAGAGCCCAGCACCGACAGGATCAGCAACAACGGCGGTGCGAAACTCGACAGGATTTCGCGCCGCCGCACGGGGCGTTTGGTGGCGGGCGCGATGACGCCGCGCGCCGTGGGCCGCAGCCGCACGAAAATATACAGCCCATAAAGGCCCACCAGCATCAGACCGGGCAACAGGGCCCCGGCGAACAGGTCACCGACCGAGACCGGGTCCGGCGCGAAATTGCCCGCTTTCTGCTGCGCCTCAAGATAGGTGTTGCCGATCTGGTCGCCCAAGAGCACGAGCAGGATCGACGGCGGGATGATCTGCCCCAGCGTCCCCGAGGCGCAGATGATTCCGGCCGAGAGGCTCTTGGGAACCCCCGCCTGCCGCATCGTGGGCAGGGCGATCAGCACCAGCATCACGACCGTCGCCCCGACGATCCCGGTCGAGGCCGCGATGATCGCGGAAAACACCAGCACCGACAGCCCCATGCCTCGCGGTGAGCCACCCAGCATCCGGCCCAGCACGTCGAGCATGCTTTCCGCCAGTCGCGATTTTTCCAGCAGCACGCCCATCAGCACGAACAGCGGCACCGCCATCAGCAACGGGTTCGACATCACGCCGTAAACCCGCGCGGGAAAGAAGCTCAGGAACCCCAGATCGAAGACGCCGGTGAAGCTGCCGATCACCGCCATCACCAGCGGCACGCCCGCAATGGCCAACATCGCCGGGATGCCGCTCAGGATGCCTGCGAACAGCGCCAGCACCATCGCCAGAAGATAGCCCTCGTGCGCGCTCATTGGTCGGTCAACCGCGGATCGAGCAACACGGCAAGCCCTTGCAGGATCATCAGCGCACCGGCCAGCGGCAGCATGGATTTGATCAGAAAGATACCGCCCAGGCCGCCGGTCTCGATCGCGCCCTCTCGGATGCGCCAGCTGTAGGCCAGATCGGGCAGCCAGGCCCAGACCAGCAGGCCGAACACCGGCACGATGAACAGAGCCAGCGCCACCCAGTCCGCCACACGCCCGTAGCCTGCGGGAAGCCGTTCCGACAGCACCTCAACCCGCACGTGGCCCCCGCGCCGCAGGCAATAGGGCAGCGACAGGATCAGCAGCACCGCGAAGGAATAGCCCGCGAGGTTTTGCAGTTTCACGAAGCCGCTGTCGAAGCCGAACCGCAGGATGACGATGGCCAGAACCGCGCCGGTCAGCACCGCACAGGCGCTGGCGCAGATCCATGTGGTCAGCCGGTCAAGCCAACGGCAGATCCTGAGAAACCCGTGTCGCATCCGCCCTCCTGTTCGGCGTCCGTCCTTCCGCCCGCGCAGAATGGATCGGCGGCGACTTGAACCGGAAATCAGACGGGTTTCAAGGGGACAATGGCGCAAACGGCGTGCCCACGGGGGATTAGATCAGGGTTCGGCGGGGGCGAGGCCCGCGAAAAACGCGGCAAGGTTGTCGATCTCGGCATCCGTGAGGTCTTGCGCGGCCTTGCGCATGAGTTCGGCGCGCACCCCGCCGCCCCGCGCCCCGTCGCGCCAGAGCCGAAGCTGCGCGCGCAGATAGCCTTCGTTCTGCCCGGTGATCACCGGCGCAATGGGGGCCTCCGCGTCCCGTTCGGGGCCGTGGCAAGCGGTGCAGGCGGGCACATCACCGGTGCCGCGCGTGGCCAGCAGCGCCGCCGGAGCCTCCGGGTCCGGGATCGGCGCTGGCGCGGGGTCGGACCGGCCAAAGGCGCGGGCGGCGCGGGCGATCTCAGCATCCTCAAGGTCGCGCGCCACGGCGGCCATGATGCCGCTTTCCCGCGCGCCGCTGCGGTAGTGCCGCAAGGCCTGCGCGATTTGATCCGGGGTCAGCAGATCCAACCGGGGGATATAGGCGTTCGTGGTGTCGCCGTCCTCTCCATGACAAGCGGTGCAGGTCGCAGAGGCGGGGCGCGGCGGCAGTTCCGTCCCTTCCTTGATCGCCATGAGGTAGGAGACCACCGACCAGACTTCATCCTCGCGTCCCTCGGCAGGCCAATGGGGCATGCCGCTCATCTTCACGCCTTCTTGCACGATCCAGCCCATGTGTCGGGCGTCCCAATCGGCCACCGCTTCGGTCACATGGGGCGGGCGCGGGTTCATCGCCATCGCCGTGGCGGGGCGGGCCGCGTCGGGGAAGCCGTGGCAGAAGGCGCAAGCGTTTTGATAATGCAAGGCGCCAAGGGCTGCGCGGTCCGGATGGCGCAGATCCGCCGGCACTTCTTCGGTGGCAGGGGCGCGCAGGCGCACCGATTGCTTGAAGGTCGTATGCAGCGCCCAGCCGATGCCGGGCAGATGCGCGCCCCGGGCCGAGGTGTTGTAAAGCCCGAACCCGATCACCGCCGCGGCGCCGAGAACGGCCAGTCCGGCCAAGGTCGCAAGGGTCCATAAAACCTGTCTCATGCGGTGCTCCTTTCCGGCTGCAACGCCTGTCCGACCAGCGCGAGACCGGCGACCAGATAGATTGGCGTGCCGATGCCGAGCATCAACAACCCGCCCAACTGTTGCCCGCCCAGATCAGGCAGACGGCCACAGACCGCGGCGTAAAGGTCACGGGGGGCAAGGATCATCAGCGCCCCGAGCAGCGTCATATGCATCGAGGTGAGCAGCAGCGCCCCGGCCCCGGCCAGCGGCTGCCCGCCGCGCAGCGCACCACCCCAGACCAGCAACCCCGCCAGAAGGAAGCTGCCCTGTTCCGCCACAAACGCCCACCCGCCGCCGTCCGCCGCGCCGTGCAGCGCAGGCACGTGCCAGCCCCAGACGACAAGGAACTCGATCACCGCGCCGGCCAAGGGCGACAGCGCGAAGGCCGTGCCCAGGGCCGGAAACCCCAGCACCAGAAGCGGCGTGATCACGGCGACCAGACCCATGTGGCGCACCATGTGCAGGGGGAAATCGGTGGCGAACCAAACCTCCCACGGGAGCAGCCACAGAGCCGCCAGCCCCGCGACCCCGGCATATCCCAAAGCGGCCTTCATTGGCAGGACCCGAACAGAAGGATCGGCAGGGCCACGTAGACGACCCCGATGAAAGAAATAATCGACAGCAGAAAGGCCGCATGCCCAAGGAACTGATGGCGGTCTTCGTCGGTCGGGGCGTCATTCTCCCATTCGCGGTCGCGCAGGGTGTCCCATTGCGCCCAAGCGCCCCACCCCAGCCAGAGGATGCCCGCCAGCGCCAGCACCGTGCCGACCCCCACGCCGATGCGCAGCGGGTCCAGCGGCCAACCCTTGGCGCAGGTCAGCGCCGTCAGCCCGTAGGTCGCCACGAAATGCACCGCCCAGACCAGCGGGCCGAAGGTGATTTTCCACAGGCTGGTCGCTTCGGCGCGAAAACGTTTCTGCTCTTCATGTTTGTTGATGTCGGTCACGTCAGCCACCCCGGAACAAGGCCCAGCACCGCTGCCGTGACGAGCGCCTTCAGGCCGATGAAGTGCCAGAACAGGGCCACGTTGTGCAGGTCCGCGTCATACAGCGGCGTCAACTTCCCGGCGAGGCTTCCGGCCAGACAATAGCCCTGCATGATGACGCCCGCGCCGACATGCACCACCAGCCAGACCATAAGCGCCCAGAGGATCGCCGGATAGACATGGGACGTCGGATCAAGGTCGGCCACCGCCAGATAGGCCGCCCCCGCCCCGCCAAGGGCAGCGGCGATGGCCACGCAGAGCGCCAACCGGGCCGCGTTCACGTGCCCGCGGTGGTTCACTTCACGCGCTGTAAGCGTCGCGGCCCAGGACACCACCAGCAACAAAGCCGCCAGCGCCACCCAAAGGCCAATGGCGTGCTCGGCCCCGGCGGGCGGGAAGTCGGGTCGCGCGGTCCAGTAGAAGAAGAACCCGAACACGAGCGAGGCAAAGGCCGTGGAATCCCCCAGCATGGTGATCCACATGGCCCACCAGCCCACCGTGTTCGGGCCCGAGGCATAGGTCGGCAGGCGCAGCCCCAACCCCGCGTCGCGCATGTTCGATCGGGGCGGCCGCGCGGTGGCCGTCCAAAGCCAGTAGCACACGCAGACGATGGCGAAAGCGGCGCAGACGATCGCGGGCGTGTAGATGTGGAACGTCGGGAAAATGAACGCCCCGCCCGTGAACACCGCCGCCAACATGCAGATCCACGCAGGCCCGGTGATCGGCTGCACGTAAAGCGGCTTGGCGTCGATCACGCTGGTGACGATGGTTTCGCGCTGGTGGTCCGGCGCATCGGGCAGATAGAACCGCCCTGCGTCCATTCGCTCAACGATCTTGTCCTGCTGCCACAGGGGATAGCGGCTGCGGATATAGGGGATCGACCGGACGCCCCAAGACTCCTCGGGGACGTCGTGAGAAAATTCCAGCGTGCCCGCGCCCCACGGGTTGCGGGGAATTTGGCCCTGATGCTTCTTGGAGCGCAAAAGATCATATAAAAACACCGCAAAACCCGCCGCGATGATAAACGCGCCCACGGTCGAGACGAGGTTGAGCAGCGCCCAGCCGCTGTCTTCGGGATAGGTGAAGACGCGGCGCGGCATGCCTTGAAGGCCCGTCATATGCATCGGCAGGAAGGTGATGTTGAACCCGCTGAAGATCAGCCAGAAAGACCAGCGGCCCAGACGCTCGGACAGGAGTTTCTTGGCGAAGAATGGGTAGAAGTAATAGACCCCCGCGATCACCGGAAAGACCATGCCGCCGAAAATCGTGTAATGCAGGTGGGCGACGATGAAATAGGTGTCATGGACCTGCCAGTTGAACGGCACGATGGCGAGCATCACTCCTGTGAGCCCGCCTGCTACGAAAATCGCCAGCGCGCCCGCGATCCAGAGCATCGGCAGGCTCATTTTCACGCGCCCGACCATCAGGGTCGCGACAAAGGCGAACAGCTGGATGCCCGTGGGGATCACCACCGCCTCGGACGCGGCCGAAAAGAACCCCAGCGAGATCTGCGGCAAGCCGGTGGTGAACATGTGGTGCACCCAGAGGCCAAAGGACAGAAAGCCGGTGCCCACGGCGCTCAGCACGATCCACGAATAGCCGACCATCGGGCGCTGCGCGACCGTGGGGACGATCATCGCGGCCACGGCGATGGACGGCAGGAAAACGATATAGACCTCCGGATGGCCGAAAATCCAGAACAGGTGCTGCCAGAGCATCGGGTCACCGCCCCGCGTCGGATCGAAGAAGGGCCAGTCGAACGAGCGTTCCAGCTCAAACAAAAAGTCTCCCGCGATCAGCGGCGGGAAGGCGAACAGGATCATGCCGCCCACGACCAGCACGTACCACGCGTAAAGCGGCATCAGGTTGACGCGCATCCCCGGCGGGCGGCATTTGAGCGCGCCGACGATCAATTCCACCGCCGCCGCGATGCTGGCGACCTCGATAAACGACAGGCCCAAAAGCCAGACGTCCGGCCCGATCCCTTCGTCCTTGGTGGCCAGCGGCGGATACATGAACCAGCCCGCCTTGGGCCCTGCGTCAAACAGCAGAGAGCCCATGACGAAGATGCCGCCGATCAGGAAACACCAGTAGCCATAGGCGGACAGGCGCGGGAAGGGCATGTCGCGGGAGCCAACGAAGGCGGGCAGCAGCAGGATCGAGATCGCCTCGAACATGGGCACGGCGAACAGGAACATCATCGCCGAGCCATGCATGGTGAAGAACTGGTTGAAGCGGTCGGCGTCAAGGAACTCCATCCCCGGGAACGCCAGTTGCACCCGCATCGCCAGCGCCAGCAATCCGGCCAGCAGCATGAAACCAAAGGCGGTGAGCGTATACCAGACGCCCACCTCGGTGTTGTTGACCGCCGACCAGTAGCGCCAGCCGGTGGGGGTTTTCCACGCCGCGCGCAGTTCTGCCTTGCCCCGCTCCTGCTCCTCATGCGGGACCGGAACCGACAGCATTTCCTCCGTCGGGGGATAGGGGCCTTCGGGGGCGGGCATGTGCAGCTTTTCGGTCATTCCAACCCTTCCAGATAGGTGGCAAGCGCGGTGAGGTCGCCGTCGCTCAGGTAATCATAGGTCGGCATGGCGACCTCTGGCTTCAGGTCTTCGGTGTGGGCGATCCAGTTCGCGAAATCCTCGACCCCGTCGGGCAGGATCCCCGCGCCAAGCGACACCCGGCTGCCCACATGGGTCAGGTCCGGCCCCACCTGCCCCTGCGCATCCGTGCCGCGCACGGTGTGGCAGCCGCCGCACCCCTCGCGCGCGAAGACCCCGGCCCCCTTCCGGGCGAGCGGCGTTTGCGGCGGCACCGCGTCGGCGGCTTCGGCGGCAAGCCATGCGGCAAACGCCTCGGGCTCCATCGCCACGACCTCGAAGGCCATCAAGGCGTGCGAGGCACCGCAGAACTCCGCGCATTGGCCGCGATAGATGCCGGGGGTTTCGGGCTTGAGGGACATGAAGGTCTCGCGCCCCGGGATCATATCGGTCTTGCCGCCCAGGGCGGGCACCCAGAACGAATGGATCACCCGATGCGCGTTGAGCCGGAGCCCCGTGCGCGCGCCCACGGGTAGCCGCAACTCATTGGCCGAGGTGATCGTGTCGCCGTTGGGCAGGACGTAATTAACCCGCCACCACCATTGCTCGGCGGTGATCTGGACCTCAAGCCCGTCGTCCGCCTCTCGTTGCGAGGACATGAGCGGCAGGGAGTAAATCAGCAGCGCGCCCAGCAACAGCACCGGAAAGATCACCCCGCCGCCGACGATCAGCCGCTCGGCGCTGCAGCGCGAAAACTCGCGCGGGGCGATGCGGGTGACATAGATGAAGAGCGCGGCAACCAGCAGCCACAGGATCAGCGCGCCGATGAACATCACCCGCGCCAGATCGAACAGCATCAGCGCGTCGTCGCCCGCAGGATTCAGCACCGATTGCCGCCCGCTGCCGCAACCCGCCAGCAACAGAATCCCCGTCAAAGCGGCGTGGCTTTTCCAATTGTGCTGTCGTCGTCCCTGCCCCATTCCGTCACTCAGCCAGATGTTCTGCATCGTCGATGCCGGGCGTCTTGCCCTTGGATTTCATATAGGCGACCGTGCCACCCCAAAGCGCCACACCCAACCCCAGCAAGACACCAGCGATCAGATATTGCACCGGATCGCGACCGGTCCACGGCCCGACAAAGAAGGCGCAACTGGCCGCGCCAAGATAGGGCAGACCGAACGGCGCGGTGAAATGCTCATGCTCAACGGTGTCGGAGCGCAGCACCAGCACGGCCACGTTCACCACCGCAAAGACCGCCAGCAGCAACAGCGCCGTGGTGCCGCCCAAGGCGGGCACCGCGCCGACAAAGGTGATGAGTGCGGCGGCCAGCGCGGTGGTGAACAGGATCGCGATCCAGGGCGTCCGGCGGTTAGGCAGGACCTTGCCCAGCACCGCAGGCAACACATTCTCTTTCGCCATGCCATACAGCAGGCGCGAGGCCATGAGCATGTTGATCAGCGCGGAATTGGCCACGGCGCACATGGTGATGATCCCGAACACACTCAGCGGCAACCACGGCGCGCCGACCTCGACCACCTTGAGAAGCGGGGTTGCGCCCTCGCTCAGGCTGTCGGCGTCGACAAGGGCGATGGCGGTGATCGAGACCAGCAGATAGATGATGCCGGTCAACACCAGCCCGCCCAGCAGGACCTTGGGGAAAATCCTGGTCGGGTTCTTCGATTCCTCCGCCATGTTCACCGAATCCTCGAATCCCACCATGGCGAAGAAAGCCAGCGTGGTGGCCGCGATGACGGGCCAGAAGATGCCCTTTTCGCCCACGTCGCTGAAGTCGAAGGCGCGGGCGAAATCCCCCTGTCCGTCCGTCAGCGCCCAAGCCCCGATCAGGATGATGATGACAAGGCCCGACAGCTCGATACAGGTGAAGACGACGTTCATCTTCACGCTTTCGCCGACGCCGCGCAGGTTCACCGCCGCGATGATCGCCATGAACACCAGCCCGACAGTCGTAACCCCGAAGGCCCCCGTGCCGAAGCCGATGCTCTCACCGAAGTTCTCGGCAAAGGCGCGCGAAGCGGTCGAGGCCGAGGTGATGCCCGAAGACATGACTGCGAAGGCCACCAGAAAGGTCAGGAAGTGCACGCCGAACGCCTTGTGTGTGTAGAGCGCGGCCCCCGCGGCGCGGGGGTATTTCGTCACCAGTTCCAGATAGCTGCAGGCGGTCACCGCCGCCAGAACGAAGGCCACAAGGAACGGCAACCAGACGATGCCGCCCACCTCTCCGGCGACCTTGCCCGTCAGCGCGTAAATGCCCGTCCCAAGGACGTCGCCGACGATGAACAACAGCAGCAGCCCGGGGCCCATCACCCGCTTGAGCTCGGTCTCGCCCTCCGGGCCCGCATGCTTATCCTGTTCCGCCTCCACCATGGATGCGTTCCCCTTTCACGGTGTTATTCGCCACCGGGCAGTTTGTAGGCGATCACGTAATCCCCCACCTGCGTTTCCATAAAGTGATGTCCACCGGGCGAGATGACGACGTATTGCTCGCCGTCTTGCTCATAGGTGATCGGAGTGGTCTGGCCCCCTGCGGGCAGCACGACCTCCCACAGGACCTCACCTGTCTCGATGTCGATGGCGCGGAACAGATCATCTGTGGTGGCGGCAATGAACACCAGCCCACCGGCGGTGATGATCGGGCCGCCGTTGTTCGGGGTGCCGATCCGCAGCGGCAGGCGCGACGGAATGCCGAAGGGGCCGTTGTTGCGGGCGGTGCCGATCGGCTGATCCCAGAGCGTCTCTCCGGTTTCCAGATCGATCGCCCGGATACCGCCATAGGGCGGCTCCTTGCACAGCAATCCGGTGGGCAAACGCCAGCCCGCGTTGACGTCGATGGCATAGGGCGCGCCCGCTTGCGGAGCGCCCTGCGCGCCCTCGTCGCTGCCGCCTTCGTTGATCGGCCGCAAGCCACGGGCGTCCGCTTCTTCGCGGGGGATCAACTGGTTGAAATTGGGCATGTCGTTGTAGTTGGCGATGATAATGCCCCGGTCGGTGTCCACCGCGATGCTGCCCCAGTCCGAGCCGCCGTTGTAGCCGGGATACTGGATCCACGGGCGCTCAACCGAGGGCGGCGTGTATTCGCCCTCGTAGTAGGCGCGGCGGAACTGGATGCGGCACCAAAGCTGGTCCAGCGGGGACATCCCCCACATGTCCTTTTCGGTCAGCGGCGGCTGGTTCAACGCGGCATAGCCGGAATAGGGCTGGGTGGGCGACAGGTTCTCAGGCTCGACCCCGCCGATGGGCACCTCGCGTTCCTCAACCGGGTGCAGGGGTTCGCCTGTGGCGCGATCCAGCACGTAGATCTGGCCTTGCTTGCTGGGCAGGACCAGTGCGGGCACGGGCCCCTCGTCCGTGGGGAAATCCAGCAAGGTGGGTTGCGAGCCGAGGTCGTAATCCCAGACGTCGTAATGCACGGTCTGGAAGTGCCACGCAGGCTTGCCCGTGGTCACGTCGAGAGCCACCAGCGATGTGGAATACTCGTTCTCGGCCTCGGTCCGGTTCGCGCCGTAGTAATCGACCGAACTGTTGCCCATGGGCAGATAAACCAGCCCGAGGTCATCGTCTCCGGCGGCGATGGTCCACATGTTGGGCGTGCCACGGGTGTAAACCTCGCCTTCTGGTGGGGCACCGGTGCGGTCGGGGTTGCCGAGATCCCAGGCCCAGGCGAGCTCACCGGTGACCACATCGTAGCCGCGCACCACGCCCGAGGGTGCGTCCTCGGCCTCATTATCGGAGACCTGCGCACCGACCACCAGAACGCCGCGCACCACGGTGGGGGGTGAGGTCATGGCATACCAGCCGGGCACCGTGTCCCCCAGACCTTCGTTCAGATCGACCATGCCTTCGCGGCCAAAGTCCGGGCACAACTGGCCGGTTTGCGCATCGACCGCGATCAGGCGCACGTCGATCGTCGCCTCGATCACGCGGGTCTTGCACAGGGCGTCGTCGTCAAGGTCCGCGGCCTCGTAATAGACCACGCTGCGGCAGGTCGCGCCGTAGGGGATCGCGTCGTTGGACACGCCGGGATCGAAGCGCCATTCCTCGCGCCCCGTTTTTGCATCCAGCGCGATCAGGATGTTCTTGGCAGAGCACAGATAGAGGCTGTCGCCGACCTTCAGGGGCGTGTTCTCGGGGCTGTAGGCCGCGTCATCGGTGGGCATGTCGCCGGTGCGATAGCGCCAAGCCTCTTCAAGCTGACCGACATTCTCGCGGGTGATCTGATTGAGGGGGGAATAGCGGGTCGCGGCATAGGTGCCGCCATAGGCCGGCCAATCCGCGCCGATCTCGAACGGAGGCTGCGGCGCGCGGGCAAGGCCGGTGTCTGGCGCGGTGTCGGCAGCGGTTGGGGTGGCATCAGGCGGGGTGTCGCCCTCAGCGGTTGCGTCGGGTTCGCTCGCGGCTTGGGGCGCTTCCGCTTCCGGCGTCCCGGGTGCTTCGGGGTCAGCCTGCTCGGCGGGCTCCGTCACGGGAACAGTATCGCCCTCTTGCGCCTGCACCTCGGGCGCGCCAAACCCCACCAGCGCCAATCCTGTCAGGGCCGCCGCGATGCCGCGCTGCAGGCCGAACCGTTTGGCGCGGTGCAGATACGGCAGGCAGAACAGCAAAAGAATCAGCAGAACCGTAGGCGCCACGACCCGAGGCACCAGCGGCCAAAGGTCCATCCCGACCTCCCACACGGCCCAGATCCAGGTGCCGATATAGACCAGAACGTAGATCCAGAACCCGCCGATATGGCTGCCGAACAGCAAAACGCCGGCCAGGACGAGACCCAGACCGGCGATCAGATAATACCAGGACCCTCCGAGGGTGGCGAGCCAGACGCCGCCGACCGCGAGCAGAAGGCCGATGACGCTCAGCACCGCTGCCATGAAAAGGGTCCACCAATGTCCGATCGTGCCTTTGGTGGTGTGATGTGCGCGCGCCTGTGTCCCGGTCATGTCCGGCCTCCCGTCGTCGAAGTCTCCCTGTAATTACAGGAAAACGCGGGACCGGCAGGCAAAGTTCCATGTGGCCCTCAAAGCGTGCAGGCCGCGACCTTGCGCATGGCGCCCCGCAGGGCGCGGGCCTGCAACGGCTCGGTCAATTTCGGCGCGGGATCATAGCCCATACGGCGCATCATCGCACCCTCTTGCGGATGGGCGGGCGCGGTGAGTGAGGCTGCAAGAAGCCCCGCTAAGTCCCGTTTGCGACCGGCGGCGTTGGACAGGACTTCAAGACAGGGCAGAAGCGCCTGCTCGATCGCGGTGAAGTCCGTGCCAAGAGGATAATCCGGCAAGAGGTCCCGGTGCGTTGCGCGCCATGCGGCGATGGCCTGAGGCGTGTTCTGGCGATGCGCAGCGGGGACCTGCCAATCGGGCGCAAGCTTGCCGGCCTCTTGCGCCTGCGTCACCAATTCGGCCTGAAACCGGCTGTCGGCGATGCAGATCAACCGTTTGATCGCCTCTTCATCGGTCTGACCGCGCAGGAACGCCGCGCCGTATTCCGTCACCACGATATCGCGCATGTGCCGTGGCACTGTGACCACGGGAACCTGCCAGACGATATTCGACGAGGTCTCGCCCCCGGACGTGCGCGTGGCCGGCAGGGTGAGCACCGCATGGGCGTCGTCGAGCGCGAAAGCCTGTTCGAAGAAGTTGAACTGCCCGCCCACGCCGCTGACCACCTGTCCCGGTTTGGCGGCGTCGGACATGGCGTCGCCCAGCAGGTTCACCTGCATCGCCCCGTTGACGAAACGCGCCTTGACCCGCGCGGCCCGTTTTGCCGCTTCATCCCCGTAGAGCGCGTTGGTGAAGCTCACAGGGCGCATTTCGATCTTGTCCCGCTGGGGCCGGGGCATGGCGCGCAGGCGTTCATACATGTCGCGCGCATCGACGAAGAAGCCCGCGTGGATCGCCGCCCCCGCAACCTCGCGCCGGATCATGCCAGCCTCGAACAAGGCGACCAACCCGCCGACGAGCATTTCGGTCACCGCATAGAGCCCCTCATCAAAAGGCGCGATCCCGTCGCCCTGCAGCGGCACCGGCGCATCCGACCAGACCGGGCCAAGCGTGCCACGGTCCCGTTGCAGCAACGCATGGGCCACGGCGTCGCCAATCGCTCCGATGCCGATCTGCAGCGTGCCGCCATCCTCAACCAGCCGTGACACATGCAGGCCGATGGCGTGTTGCGCGTCGGACACCGGGCGGCGCACGGCAGAGAACAGGTCGATCTGCGTGGGCGGATCAAGAACCAGTGCCACCTCCTTTGCGGTGATCACCGCAGGGCCGCCCATGAAGGGCAGCGCGTCGCAGACCTCCGCCACGGCGATGAAATCCATCTCACCGGCGGCCCGCGCCGCGAACAGGTCGGCGGAAATGTCGGTGTTGCACGACAGGCTGAACTGGTCGCCCTGCCGTGGCATCAGTTGCACCAGAACGTTAGGCTTTCGCGCCATGAGCACGTCGCGCGCATGGGTGTAGTTGGCGGGGATATAGTGCCGCTGCGCGTAGTCGTTGCCCAGCCACGCGCCCGCCTGAAAGAAGAACTCCGAGACGGTGATGTTGTCGGGCAAGGTGCCTTCGTGGATCATCTTGGCATAGGCGAGCGGCGGCGCGTTGCCGAAAAGCCGCTCCATCGCCGGACCGAGGAAGCGGTCTTCGAGGTCCGACGAGGGGCGTGGCCGTTGTAGGGTGAGTGCAGTGAAGATGGTCAGCGACAGGGACGGATCGTCGGCGGCCATGCGGGTCAGCGCGTTGACCAGCGTGATCGGCTTTCCCAACCCAAGGGGGAGCGCCAGCCGCACCTCTCCGTCCGTGCGGTCGAAGATGTCCCGCGCGAGGGCGGTAGCGTCGCGGAACGTGGACCCGTCGTCAGGCAAAGCGCGACCATCCGTCGTCGGGAGCGAAGCGGGGCCCGTGGGCGGCTTCAAGCTCTCTCAGGCGGCGCACCACGTCGTCGATGCCGCGCGTTTGCGCGTAGCACATGGGCCCGCCGCGGAACGGTGCCCAGCCGGTGCCGAAGATCATTGCGGCGTCGATCTGGTCGGCGGATTTGGCCACGTTGCGGCGCAGCCCCTCGGCCCCGGCGTTGAGCATCGGCAGGATCAGCCGGTCGCGCAGATCGTCGGGCGCATCCTCAAGATCGGCATCCGGATGCGGCGTGCCTTTCGACCAGTCGTAGAATCCCTTGCCGGTCTTTTTGCCCAGATCGCCCGCCTCGACCCGCCGTTTGAGATCGTCGCTGATGGGGGGCATTTTCGTCTCGAGGCTGTCGCTCAGGCTTTCGGCCACGTGCAGCCCGATATCCAGCCCCACCTGATCGGCCAGCGTCACCGGACCCATGGGCATCCCGAAGCGCAAAGCAGCGGTGTCGATCACCTCTTTCGAGACGCCCTCATCCATCAGCACCATTGCTTCCAGCATGTAGGGGACCAGCATCCGGTTGACGACGAAACCGGGGCTGTCGGCCACCCTTGCGGGCAGTTTGCCGATGGCCCCGCAGAAGGCAGCCAGCCGTTGCACCGTCTTGTCGCTGGTGGCGGTGCCGCGCACCACTTCGACCAGATCGATTTTCGAGACCGGGTTGAAGAAATGCAGCCCGGCAAAGCGCGACTTCGCAGGCGCGTTCGCCGCCAGATCGTCCACCGACAGGCTTGAGGTATTGGTCGCCACGATGGCGTCCTTCTTCAGCTTGCCCTTCAAACCCTTGAAAATCTTCGCCTTGACCTCGGCATCCTCGCTTGCCGCTTCGATCACCAGATCGGCCTGAGCCAATCCGTAACCATTGGGGTCCGGCATCAGGCGGTCCAGCGCGTCGCGGGTTTCGAGGCTGTCGAGGTGTTTGTCCTTGCAGATCTCGGCGGTGCGTTTCACCGCTTGCCCGAGCGCCTCTTCCGACAGATCGCCAAGGCTCACCTGTTTGCCCCGGATTGCGGCCATGGCGGCAATCTCAGTGCCCATGGAACCCGCGCCGATCACGTGGACGTGGGTGATGCCATCCTCTCCCCGGCCCGCGTCTTTCAGGCCCTGCCGCAGAAAGAACGCCCGCCGCAGATTGCGCGAGGCTTCGGAGCGCAGCAGCAGTGCGAAGCTGTCGGTCTCGGCCTTTTGCAGCCGGTCGCGGTCGTCGCCGTATTCCTCCCACAGGTCGATCAAGGCATGGGGGGCGGGATAGTGTTTCGCAGGGGCCTTCTTCTCGGTCTCGCTGCGAATCTTGCGAGCAGCCAGACTGCGCGCGGGATCAAAGCCGAAGGCGCGCGCGGTGAAGCCCGAGGCGGCGGGTTTCACCTCACCGTCGATCACCGAAGCGATGGCGGCGGCGATGTGGCGCTCTTCCACCACCAGATCGGCAATGCCCAAGGATTTCGCCCGTTTCGTATGCGCCGTCTTGCCGGTGAGCATGAGGGTCATCGCCTCAGTCGGGCCGATCAGCGCAGGCAGACGGAAGGTGCCACCCAGCCCCGGATGCAGGCCAAGCTGCACTTCCGGAAGGCCGAAGGACGCGCCCGGCGTAGCGATGCGGTAATCGCAAGCCAAAGCAATCTCGAACCCCGCGCCAAGGGCGGCACCGTGGACCACGCAGATCGTCGGGCAGTCCAAAGCCTCGAGCCGGTCGAGCACGCGATGCGCCTCTTGCAGCATTTCAGTCGCGCCGGTGCTGGACATTTTTTCGAACCCGGTGATGTCGGCCCCGGCAGCGAAGCCTGCGACCTTGCCGGAGCGGATCACCACGGCTTTCGGCAGATCTGCCTCGGCGTCTTGCAACGCGGAATCGAGTGCGCGAATAACCTCTTCCGAGATGGTGTTCATGCTGCTGCCGTCCACGTCAAGCACCAGCCACAGCACATTGTCGGCGTCCCGCGCGCTGCGCCATGGTCCGGGCCCCGGCTCGACAGGCCCCAGCTCAAGCCTGGTTTCGCCCAGATGGCTCAATACACGTCCGGTCATCACGCAGCCTCCAACATCATCGCACCGCCCAGACCGCCGCCGATGCACTCGGTCGCGATCCCGCGTTTCGCCCCGCGCTCTTTCATCGCGTTCGCCAGATGCAGCACAATACGGTTGCCGCTTGTGCCCACCGGATGGCCCAGCGAGATCGCCCCGCCATCGACGTTCAGCCGGTCGCGGTCGATCCGGCCAAAGGCACCGTCGAGGCCCAGTATCTCGCGGCAGAATTCGGCGTCGTCCCATGCGGCAAGGCACGACAAGACCTGCGCCGCGAAGGCTTCGTTCAGCTCCCACAGGTCGATATCCTCACGGCTCAGGCCCTGCCGCTGCACGATGGGCGTCGCCGCCAGCACGGGGGCCAGCCCCATGATCGACGGATCGAGCCCGGCCCATTCGCTGTCGGTTATTTCGGCCAGCGGCGCGAGCCCGTGTTCCTCAACCGCGCGTTCCGAGGCCAGAATGCACCAGCTTGCGCCGTCGGTGATCTGACTTGAGTTGCCCGCCGTGACCTTGCCGTAAGGCGGCTCGAAGACCGGTTTGGGCTTGGCCAGACCTTCCATATCGCTGTCGGGGCGGACGCCGTCGTCGTGGTCATAAACCGAACCGTCGCGCGCGAAGGCGGGCATGACTTCACCCTTCAACCGCCCCTCGTCCTGCGCGGCGGCAAGGCGGTGGTGGCTTTGCATGGCATACATGTCCGCCGCCTTGCGGTCGATGTCGAAGCGGTGCGCCAGAACCTCGGCCGTCTGGCCCATGCTGAGCGCGGTGATCGGATCGGTCAGCCCACGCTCCAGCCCGACAACGGGCTTGAAGAACTCGGGCCGCAGCCCCTTCATGGCACGGGCCTGTTCCAGCGGCCCTTTGGCGGCGTTCATTTGGCCGAACCATTCGACCGCGGACTGGCGCAGGGTCAGCGGCGCGTGAGAGAGGGCCTCTGCCCCGCCGGCAAGCACCATCTGGTGTGACCCGTCGCGGATGTAGCGATAGGCGGTGTCGAGGCTTTGCATCCCCGAGCCGCAGTTGATCTGCACCGTAAAGGCCACCATCCGTTCCGGCAGGCCCAGCCGCAGGGCGGCAACACGGGCGGGGTTCATCTCGTCCGCGATCACGTTGACACAGCCGAGGATCACAAGGTCCAGCAGGCTGCGATCAAAGCTCTGCCGCGCCAACAGGGGGCGGCCGCATTGCACGGCCAGATCGACCGGCGTGAACGGCCCCGGCCCCGACCGCGCCTTGAGGAAGGGCGTCCGCGCCCCGTCCACCAGAAACACCCTGTTGCGGTTTGCGTCGTTCATTCTGCGGCCTCCTTGGTGTTTGGCGTGTCGGACGATGGGGCTGGGAAAAGTGCGGCGAACTCCTCGCGCGAGTATTCATCGACCGCGATAACTTGATCGACCAGCGTCTGCATTTCTTCGATCCGGGCGAAATCGGCCTCGCTCAGCAGCCCTGCGTCCAAAGCCTCTTGCGGGGTCTTGCGGGCCTCGCGCAGGCGTTTCATCACGGGGGCCAGTTCGCTCACCTTGGCGAAACAGGCGTTGAGCAGTTGCACCCCGTCGCGCTGGCACCCTTCGTGCAAGCGCCCCGTGATCCGGTCGCGCGCGGCGGAGGGGGTGTAGAGCAGGTCACTGCAGGCCTCGGTCAGCCGGTCATCGGGTCGGCGCGTTGTCGCCCCCGGCAGGGTGATCGCGCGCAGGAGCCATGCGGCCCAGCGGGTCGGCATGTTCGCCACCACTTCGTCCAAACCGGTCTGTATCCGGTGCAGGCCGCCCGCAGCGGCGTAGCGCAGCACGGGCAGGTCCGCCTCTTGCCGGCCCTCGTCCTCCCACCGTTTCAGGGCGGCGGACAGGATATACATCTCGGAGAGGACATCGCCCATCCGGCCCGAAATCATCTCTTTGCGTTTCAGCGCACCGCCGAGCGTCAGGAACAGCACGTCCGCCGTCAGCGCATAGGCCGCCGACCAACGCGCCAACTGGCGATAGATCGGCGTCGCAGCCCCCGCGTCGGGGGCTGGTGCAAATCGCCCGCCGGTGAGCGCCCGCCCGAAGGCGCGGCCCATGGTTTTCGTCGTGTGGCCCACGTGCGCCCAGAACGACTTGTCGAACTTCTCGAGCGAGACCTCATCGTCGGGTTCTTGCAGCGCGAACATGTTGTCGAGCATATGCGGATGCGCGCGGATCGAGCCTTGCCCGAAGATAATCAGGCTGCGGGTGACGATGTTCGCGCCCTCGACGGTGATGCCGATGGGCACGGCGCGGTAGAGCGGCAGCAGGTAATTCGACGGCCCGTCGATCACCGCCTTGCCGGAATGCACATCCATCGCATCGTTCAGCGCCTCGCGCATTTTGAAGGTCGCGTGCAGCTTCATGATCGCGGAAATCACCGAAAGTGCGCGGCCCTCGTCCAGCCCGGCGCAGGTCAGGTGCCGCGCGGCGTCCATCGCATAGGCGTCTGCCGCCAAACGCCCCATGCGTTCCTGCACGCCGCCGAACTTGCCGATCGGCAGGTTGAACTGCTGACGGATGCGGGCATAGGCGCCGGTGGTGTGGGCCGAGAGCGCAATTGCAGCACAGCCCATGGACGGCAGCGAAATCCCTCGCCCCGCCGCAAGCGCGGACATGAGCATCATCCAGCCCTTGCCCGCATATTCCGTGCCGCCGATGATGTGATCCAGCGGGATAAACACATCCGTGCCCGTCGTCGGCCCGTTCATGAACATGGTTGACGACGGGATATGCCGCCGCCCCGTCTCAACCCCGTCAAGGTCCGTAGGCACCAATGCGCAGGTGATGCCGATGTCCTCGATGTCGCCCAGCAGGTGATCGGGGTCGCGCAGTTGGAACGCCAGCCCCAGCACGGTGCAGACCGGCGACAAGGTGATGTAGCGTTTCGCCCAGTTGAGCCGGATGCCCAGCACCTCTTCGCCCTGCCAT
Organism: Thalassorhabdomicrobium marinisediminis; assembly: GCF_003072065.1. Lineage (GTDB taxonomy): Bacteria > Pseudomonadota > Alphaproteobacteria > Rhodobacterales > Rhodobacteraceae > Octadecabacter > Octadecabacter marinisediminis. Next base: position 73,493 of record NZ_QCYG01000010.1, on the reverse strand, counting down.
TGTCCTTTGCAGATCACGCCAGTGTCGATCATCGCGCCGGCGTCCGATCCGGCCTCGGCGCTGGTCAACCCGAAGGCGGGAAGCTCGCGCCCGTCGGCCAGTCGCGGCAGCCAGTGGTGTTTTTGTTCCTCGGTGCCGAACTGGTGCAACAACTCGCCCGGCCCCAGCGAATTGGGCACCATGACCGTGACCGCCGCGGCGACCGAACGGGTCGAGATAAAGCGCACGATCTCGGAATGGGCAAAGGCCGAGAAGGCCAGCCCGCCGTGCTCTTTCGGGATGATCATGCCGAAGAATTTCTTGTCGCGCAGGAACTGCCAGACCTCTTCGGGCAGATCGCCGGTTTCGTGGTTGATCTTCCAGTCGTCGATCATTCCGCACAACTCTTGCACGGGGCCATCGAAGAACGCCTGTTCCTCGGGCGACAGTTTCGGGGCCTTTACCGCGTGCAGCTTGGACCAGTCCGGATTGCCGGAAAACAGCTCTTTCTCCCACCAGACCTCCCCGGCGGCGAGGGCTTCCGCCTCGGTCTCGGACAAGGCCGGCAGGGCTTTTTTGGCCCAGGAATGGATTGGCTTGGTGATGGTGCGCGCGCGAAAACTTGGCATGAGATACCCCCTTCCTTCCCAACGTATGCGCCCGCCCGCAGGTTCCAGCCGAGCGGCTTAGCTGAGGTCCTTGTCGCCAAGCTCCTGCGTGACCTCGACCACGCGCCAGTTGTCGATCGCCTCGGGCGGGGTGGCGTCCTCATCATGCCGCACCAGATCGACGCGCACGAAACGGCCCGTCTCGCGCAGCCGCGCCCGATGCCCGGGATAGCGGCGCGCCAGAGTGTCGCTGATCTCGTCGACGATGGGGTGAACCTCGGCCGAGTCCAGCTTGCGCGGAGCGCCATCAAGCAACTCCGCCACCGAAATCCGCAGGTTGCGGATACCGTCGCGCAGGATGTCGAGCGAGATCAGCCCCGCCGCCACCGCGTCCGCCCACCAGAACCCGAAGCCGACACCAATGACCCCGACGATCCCGGCCAGCCCGGTTTTCCAGTCGGCGGCGTTCATGTCGGCGTCGGTGTAAAGGATCTTGTCCATCGTCGCGCGGGCCAGCGGCTTTTTCATCCGGCCAAGGATCACCGGCGGGATCACCGAATAGATCAGCGCGACAACCATCACCCAGCCCAGCCAGATGTCCCAGCCGAACAGGGTCACATTGCCGATGGTCGGATGCTCTTGCATCATCAGCGACCGCGCAGAACTGAAGAGCAGATAACCCCCCATTGCCGCCAGCGACGACGCCGCAAGAAAGAACCCCAGCGAGCCGCCACGGTGGAACCCGAACGGATACTTTCGCGTCGGCTCTTTCTCCTCGAACTTTCGCGCCAGAAGGAACAGGATCGGCGGCAGCAGGCTGAGCGTGTCTTCGATCCAGGCGGTTTTCATCGCCTGGCTGGAACCCATGGCGAAATACATCACCGCGATGATCGTGACCAACCAGAAGATCGACCACCATTCAAGCCGCTGCGCGCGGCGCAGCTTGCGTTCAATCTCATCGGGGACGTCGTATTTCATCGCCCGGCCCCCTTGATCGCGCGGTTTGCTGTCACAAGAAACCGGTTCTCGCCCCGCCGCAGCAGCAAGACCCAATCCGCTTCCCCGTCATAGGTCATCACCACCCCCAAAGGATCGCTCAGCGCGGCGTGATCGGCAAAGGGGGTATCGGAAGGGATCTGCCCCGCAAGGATATGCAGAGCGCCGTGCGTCAGTTGGTCGAAAAGCTGGTGCGGATCGCCGGTGACCACCTCAACCTCGGCCTGCAGAGCGCCCGCCAGCCGTGCAACAACCTCGTCTTCAAGCGGGTCCAGCTCTGGGGTCAACAGCCCCACGCGCAAAGTCGATCCGGTGACATCTTCGGTGGTTCCCTCGGGATCGGCCGGCACGTAACAGGCGGCCAAGGCAACAAGCGCGGCCCCTGTAAGCCCGCGCTGCAGCATTCTTTTGAGTAGCGCCAAACCGCGCACCTTCAATCTCCCACATATGCAACCCACCGTGGCACGGTGGCATAGGACCAACCCGGTGCGGGGCGCTTGGTTCCAAATCTCGACCCCGGGTCCGATTGCCTTACATGAGCAGGGAACGAACCGACAGAAAGGCATCGCCATGGCTCCGCGCGCACTCTGGAAAGGACAGCTTCGCCTGTCGCTGGTCTCGATCCCCGTGGAAATTTTCTCCGCCACGAAAACCGGCGCGCGGGTGTCGTTCCGGCAAATCCACCAACCCTCGGGCAAGCGCGTTCGCTATGAGAAATCGGTGCCCGGTCTAGGGCCGGTGAAGTCCGAGGACATCGTCAAAGGTTATGAGGTGAGCGACGATGAATACATCCTCCTCGACCCTGACGAGATCGACGCGATCAAGCTGGAGACCAAGAAAACCTTCGAGCTGGTGCAGTTTGTCGATGCCTGCGAAATCTCGCCCCTGTATTTCAACAAACCCTATTACATCACCGCCTCGGACGATCTGGCGCAAGACGCCTACCGCGTGGTGCGCGATGCCTTGCGCAAGGCGGGCAAGGTCGGGCTGGGGCAGGTCACCATGCGCGGCAAGGAATACCTTGCGGCAGTGAAGCCCTGCGGCGACGGGCTGTTGATGGAAACGCTGCACTACGAGGATGAGTTGCGCGAGGCGGACGAAATGTTCACCGACATCGAGGACGAGAAGGTCGACAAGGAGTTGCTTGACGTCGCAACCTCGCTCATCGACCGCAAGAGCGCACCCTTCGACGCGGGGGCCTATCACGACAAATACGCCGAGGCCCTGCAAGAGCTTCTGGACGCCAAGATCAAGAACAAGAAAACGCCCCGCGTTCATGCCGACGATGACGGCGGCAGCAGCGGTGGCGAGAATGTCGTCGACCTTATGTCTGCGCTGAAAGAGAGCCTGAAGGCCGCCGACGGCAGGAAGCCGAAAAAGAAGACGACCCGCAAAAAGGCGTCGTAGATGGCCAAGTCCCCCGACCCCCTTGCCGACTACAACCGGATGCGGGATTTTACCCGCACGGATGAGCCGCGCGGCCAGATCGGCACGACACAGGCGCGGCGCAGCTTCGTGGTGCAGAAACACGCGGCCACGCGATTGCACTACGATTTCCGGCTGGAATGGAATGGCGTGCTGCTCAGTTGGGCGGTCACCAAGGGGCCGTCCCTTGATCCGGCCGAAAAGCGCCTGGCCGTGCGGACCGAGGATCACCCGCTGGACTATGGCGCCTTTGAAGGCACGATCCCCAAGGGGCAATACGGCGGCGGGACGGTGATGCTGTGGGACACCGGCACATGGGTGCCGCAAGAGGACGTGGAAGAGGGGTTGGCCGAAGGCAAGCTGCAGTTCACCCTGCAAGGCCAGCGCATGCAGGGCCGCTGGACACTGGTTCGGATGCGCGGCAAGCCCAAAGAAAAGCGCGAGAATTGGCTTCTGATAAAAGAGCGTGACGCTTACGTGGGCGGTGCCGATGACCTGACGGACAACGAGGTGATCTCGGTCACCACGGGCCGCACGATGGATGAGATTGCCGAGAACGCTGCGAAAAAACCCGCCCCTGACCCCCGCCCCGACCGCAGCCGCAAACGTCCCGCCTTCGTCAAGCCGCAACTGGCTACGCTGGTCGAGGCTGCACCGGACGGGGACGATTGGGTGCATGAGACCAAGTTCGACGGGTATCGCTGTCTCGCGGCCTTGGGCAAGGACGGCACGCGGCTTTACACCCGTTCCGGCAAAGACTGGACCGACCGGTTCCACGCCCTCGACGGGGCCTTCGCCCCCCTGCCCTGCGACGCAGCACTGATCGACGGAGAGGTCATGGCCGCGCGGATCGAGGGGTCCGCCTTTTCGTCTTTGCAACGGGCGTTGAAAGACGGTACCGGGCTGGTGTTCTTCGCCTTCGATCTGCTGCACCTCGACGGGGCAGATCTGCGCAAGAAACCGCAGTCGGAGCGCCGCGCGAAACTCGCTGATCTGCTCTCCGGCGTGCCCGCTGATGGCCCCCTGCGCCTCACCGACCAGATTGTCGGCAATGGACCCGAGCTGTTCGAAAGCGCCTGCAAGGCGGGGGCCGAGGGGATCATCAGCAAACGCATCGACGCCCCCTATCGCGGCACCCGCTCCAAAGCCTGGCGCAAGGTCAAATGCACCCGCCGGCAGGAGTTCGTCATCATTGGTTATTCGCCGTCCGACAAGAAAGGCCGCCCCTTCGCCTCGCTGCTTCTGGGCAGTCACGAAGGCGATCGGCTGCGCTACCGTGGCCGCGTCGGCACCGGCTTCTCCGACAGCGATCTGGACGACATCGCGGCTCAGATGACCCCGCGGAAAACCCCACCCGCCGACGATGTGCCCAAGGCCATCGCGAAGGACGCCAAATGGGTGCGCCCAACCCTTGTAGCCGAGGTCGATTTCGCCGAGTTCACCGCCGACGGCGCTGTCCGGCATGGCAGTTTTCTTGGTCTCCGCGCGGACAAAACCGCCGATGAAATCACGCTGGAGGAGCCGATGTCCGCCGAAACAGAGACGGATTCAAACAAGATCGCGGGTATCCGCATCAGCAACGCCGACCGCGCGGTTTTCCCCGACGCAGGCTGCACCAAGGGCGACGTGGCCAGACACTATGCCCGTGTCGGAGAGCGGTCGATCGCGCTGGCCGGGCACCGCCCGCTGTCGCTCTTCCGCTGCCCCTCCGGCATTGACGACGCCTGTTTCTTCCAAAAGCACGACAGCGGCGGAATGCCGTCCGAGCTGTCGCGCATCGCAATCGAGGAAAGCGACGGAGACGCTGCCGATTACCTTTACGCCACCCGCCCTGAAAGCCTGATCGCCGCCGCCCAGATGGGCACGATCGAGTTCCACATCTGGGGCGCGCGCGCGGACCGGCTGGACCGGCCCGACCGGATGGTGTTCGACCTTGATCCCGACGAGGGGCTCGACTGGAAGGACGTTCGCGCCGCAGCGTTTCAGCTGCGCGACACGCTGGCCGATCTTGGCCTGACCTCGGGCGCGATGGTCACCGGCGGCAAGGGTGTCCACGTCTGGCTGCCCCTGCGCCGCAGTCAGGGTTGGGACACGGTGAAGCTGTTCTCGAAGACCGTCGCCCATGTGTTAGAGACGAAATTCCCCGACCGCTACACTGCCAGCATGTCGAAATCCAAGCGCAAGGGCCGGATTTTCATCGACTATCTGCGCAACGAACGCGGGGCCACGGCCATCGCCCCCTATTCGATCCGCGCCCGCACTGGCGCGCCGGTGGCCACGCCGGTGACATGGGACGAACTCAAGACGCTCAAAGGGGCCAACAGGTTCACCCTGTCGGACATGAAAGACCGGCTGGATGCGCCTTGCCCTGCGCTTGAGCTTCAGGACGATCTGCAAAGCCTGACCGAAGGCGTGATCGACAAGTTGCAGGATTGGGCCGGCGCGACGGAGTGATCAAAGACCCACACGCGCCGCCAGCCGCCGCTCAAGCTGCACCATCGCGTCATAGATCAGCACCGCGAAGAGGCCCACGACCAGACCACCCTGCACGACATAGGCGGTGTTGTTGGTCAGCAATCCGGCGATGATCACCTCACCAAGGGTGCGCGCCGCCACGGTCGAGCCGATCGTCGCCGTGCCCATGGCAATCACCACAGAGAGCCGCACGCCGGTCAGGATCACCGGCAGGGCCAGCGGTAATTCCACCCGCACCAGACGTTGCCAGCGGTTCAATCCGATGCCCCGCGCGGCCTCCATCGTGGCGGGCGGCAGGTTGGACAGTCCGGTGACCGCGTTCTCGAAGATCGGCAACAGCCCGTAAAGGAACAGCGCCACCAGCGTCGGCCCTGCGCCGAACCCGAGCGCAGGCACGGCCAACGCCAAAACCGCCACCGGCGGGAAGGTCTGGCCCATATTGGCCACCGTGCGCGACACGGGCCGGAACGCGGCGCCCGAAGGCCGCGTCACCAGAATCGCCAGCGTCACCGCCACCACAACCGCCGCAGCCGAGGCGGCCGCGACCAGTGCGAGATGGCTTAGCGACAGCGACAGAAGCGAGGCACGCTCATAGATCACCGGCCCTCCCTCGGGGGCAAGCGGTGCCAGCATCGGGGCGAACCACTCGGGCCGCAGCACCAAAACCAGCAGGAACAGAGCCAATATTGGCCGCAGAGACCACCCGATGCTCATCCGTGAGCCTCGGCCCGGGCGCGGATTGCCGCAAGCGTTACCCGCCCTGCCGCCGCTCCGTCGCGTTCAATCGGCACAGCCTCGCGCCCCGTCCAGAGACAGGCCGACAGCGCGTCGCGCAGGCTGGCGGAGGCAGGCAGGGCCTCGCCGTTTGCTGTGCCCTCCTCCACGACCTCGCCCGCGGGGATCAGCGACAACAACCGCAGGGGACGTTCCACATCGCCTACCATGTCGGCCACAAACTCCGTCGCAGGTGCGGCGATGATCTCGGCCGGAGTGCCATGTTGCACGAGCTTGCCGCCATCCATGACCGCCACACGGTCGCCCAGCCGGATCGCCTCTTCCATGTCGTGGGTCACCAGCATGATGGTTGAGCCCAATCGTTGCTGAATACGCCGCAGATCCTCCTGCGCGCGGGTGCGGATGATCGGGTCAAGCGCGCCGAAAGGCTCGTCCATCAGCAACAGATCAGGCCGCGACGCCAACGCCCGCGCCACACCGACCCGCTGTTGCTGCCCGCCGGACAGCTCCGCCGGATAGCGGTCGCGGAAGGCATCGGGGTCCATGGAAAACAGCTCAAGCAGCTCATCCACGCGGGCGCGGATCTTGTCCTTGGGCCAGTTCAGCAATTCGGGCACCGCGCCGATGTTGCGCCCCACCGTGTGATGGGGAAACAATCCGTGCCCCTGAATGGCATAGCCGATGCGCCGCCGCAGGATGTGCGGCTTGAGGCTATGGGTCGCCTCTCCGTTGATGCGCACCTCACCGGCGCTGGGTTCTTCCAGCCGGTTGATCATACGCAGCAGCGTCGTCTTGCCCGAGCCCGAGGTGCCGACGATCACCGTAATGGTTCCGGTCTCGACCGTCATCGACACGGCGTCCACCGCCGTCATCGCGCCATAGGTCTTGGTGATGCCGTCGATCTCGATCATGGGGTGCCTTTCGGGGTGCGGCGTGTCAGGTCCACCAAGGCATCCATCACGATGGCCGCCGCAAGGGCCAGCGCGACAGTGGGCAAAGCGCCCAGCAGGATAAGGTCGGTGGCCGTCTGGTTGAGGCCTTGGAACACGAAGGTGCCGAACCCGCCGCCGCCAATCAGCCCCGCGATCACCGCAAGGCCGATGTTCTGTACCAGAACGATGCGCAACCCGGTCAGGATGATCGGCAGGCCGAGGGGCAATTCCACCCGCAACAGGCGCTGGAGCGGGGTCATTCCCATGCCGCGTGCCGCCTCAAGGGCTGCTGGCGGTGCCGCGGCCAGCCCGGCGGCCGTGTTGCCCACCACGGGCAGCAGAGAATAAAGCACAAGCGCCAGAAAGGCGGGTGCAAAGCCGATGCCCGCGATGCCCAAGTCCTGCGCGCCGGGCACCGCGTCGCCGACCCAGCCGAGGATCGGGATCATCAGGCCGAACATCGCCAGCGAGGGGATCGTTTGCAGAAAGCTCAGCACCGGCAGGATCGCCCCGCGCAGACCGGCCCGGCGATGGCAAAGAATGCCCAAGGGAAAGCCGATCACCGTGGCCGTGGCGAGTGAGCCGAAGGCCAGTCCCAGATGCCGCAACGCCTCACGGAGAAAGGCATCGCGGCGGCTGGAGAATTCCTGCATCACCGAAAGATCAGCCAGCGCGCCGGACCAGAGAACCACGCCCAGAACCGCGCTCGCCACCGCCAAAAACCCCAGCCGCATCCACGGCCCGGGCGCCAAAGCGGTGAGCGTATCGGCGAGCAAGAGTGACAGGATCACCAGCAGCAGCCAAAAGCCTATCGCGGGGGACACCCGTGCATAGCCCCCTTCCCCGTCGAGCAAGGCCGGTGCCCCTTGCATCAGTAGCCAAAGAAGCCCGGACAGCCCTAAAACAGAGCCGAAAAGCCGCAGCCACGGCTTGCCCGCGGGCACCCCCAGCAAAAGACCCGCTGCCACCGCGAGCAAACCCGGTGCCACCAGAGCCGGTGCGGCGACCGCCCAGGCCATGACCCCCTCACCCGCGACGATGCGGTTGGCGGCCAGCGTCATGAACGGGGTCAACAATGCCGCGACGCCGAGCATCGCAAACAGAACACCGGGCGGCGAGACCGTGCCCGCCACCCGGTCTTGGATCACCGTAGTGCCCGGGATCAGTCCAGAACCCCGGCCTGGGTCAGATAATCCCGCGCGACCGCTTCCGCAGGCTCACCGCCCACCTGAATACGTCCGTTCAGGTCTTGCAGGGTCGCCATGTCGAGCTCGGCAAAGATCGGGTTGAGGACGTCCGGGATTGAAGGGTATTCCTCGAGCACCTCGGCGCGGGCGATGGGCGCGGGCTCATAGACTGGCTGCACGCCCTTGTCGTCTTCCATGACCACCAACCCGGTAGCGCCCACCCCGCCGTCGGTGCCATAAACCATCGCCGCGTTCACCCCGGAGGTGCCCCGCGCCGCCGCCTGAATCGTCGCCGCTGTGTCCCCACCGGACAGGATCACCGTCTGATCCTGGGTGAGCTCGAAGCCGTAGGTCTCTTGCATGGCGGGCAGAACCGCCGGGGAGGAGACGAATTCCGTCGAGGCAGCGAGCTTCACCTCGCCCCCGTCCGCGACCCATGCGCCAAAGTCCGACATGGTCACCAGGTCGTTCTCTTCGGCGATTGGCCCTGTGACAGCGATCGCCCATGTATTGTTGGCGGGCGCGGAGTCGAGCCAGATCACGTTGTTCTCACCCTTGTCGAGCTCGGCTGCGCGGGCTTGCGCGGCCTCGGCGTCCTTCCAGACGTCGCTGTCAGCCTCGCCGAAGAAGAACGCGGCATTGCCGGTGTATTCAGGATAGATGTCGATCTGATCGGCCAGAATGGCTTCGCGCACGACCTGCGTGCCGCCCAGTTGCAAACGCCGCTCAACCGGCAGGCCCGCATCCTCAAGGGCCAGTGCGATGATATTGCCCAGCAATCCGCCCTCGGTGTCGATCTTCGACGAGACGGTGATGTCCGCCAGTGCCGTGGTCGAAAGCAGCGCCATGAGGCCAGAGGCGGCCAGTAATTTTGTCGATGTCATCAGAAAATCTCCCCGAAATAGCATTGACGGAACGCCACCGGCGCCCGCTTCGGAGAAAAACCTAGCGCATAGGGGGCGAATGCCAAGGTACGCGGGAAAGAAAGCGTATTTGCTGCATCGGGTGGCTGAAAAACGCGAGGGATTCATGATTTCTCAACCTTACTGGCGCTAGATGGCGGGTTTGCCGCGAAAAGGAAGCCGGAGAGAGGAATATGTCCGAATCGAAGTGGGGGTGGTTGTGTCGTTTGCGGTCGGACCGCCAAGGGTGCGGCAACCATAGTCGGCCCGAGGCCTTAAGGTTGTCTGCCCGCCGGGTTTGAAATTAGGCGTCAATTCAACAGGTTAGGCGCTATTCGCAACCAGAGGCTCCCTAGCGACTGTGGATAACTTTCCCACAACATTTAGATTTGTCTTGCCGGACCCAACGGAACATGGCATTTCCATTCTGACGGCAAAATGCGTCAGATACGCTGCTTGCCGTCAGAATGACAAAGAGCCTTCGCAAAGGCCAAACGCAGGCGGCAGACATGGATGAACCTAACGGTGGATTCGCACAGGGCATAGGCTCTTCTGATATCGGGGCTTTCGCGGACAATCTTGCAGGATCTCTGGATCGGCAGATGAAGATCGCGTTTGAACCCGAAGAGCGGAAATTCCTTCGGCGTTTCAGTTCGACCGAGGTCGCGGGCCTGCTGCGGGTGAGCCCGTCAAACCTGCGCAACCGGCACAAGGACGGAAGCTTTCCCGAAGTGCATACGGACAATCGCGGCCATCGGTTTTATACCGCGCAAGAGGTTGATAACCTTCGCGATATTCTGGAACGGACCGGAAAGAACGCCGAGAGCTACCGACCCGGTCGACGCGAGGGTGACCGCTTGCAGGTCATTTCGGTGGTCAACTTCAAGGGCGGCTCGTCCAAGACCACGGCGACGATCCATCTGGCGCAGCGCTATGCTCTGCGCGGCTACCGCGTTCTGGTGCTCGACCTCGATCCGCAAGCCAGTCTGACGACGTTCTTCGGCTTTCGGCCCGAGCTCGAGTTCGCCGAAGGCGGCACGATCTATGACGCGCTGAAATATGACGATCAGCTGCCCCTGTCCGAAGTGATCCAGAAGACCTATTTCCACAAGCTGGACATGGTGCCGGCAGGGCTGATGCTTTCGGAATACGAAACCGAGACGGCCAATGCCCTCGCCCGCCGCGTGCAGCCGATTTTTGCGGAACGGCTGGCGCTGGCCTTGGAAGAGGTCGAGGGAGATTACGACATCGTTCTGATCGACTGCCCGCCGCAGCTTGGGTTCCTGACCTTGACGGCGCTCGCGGCCTCCACGGGGCTGTTGGTCACCGTGGTGCCCGGCATGCTCGACATCGCCTCGATGAGCCAATTTCTCAAGCTTGCCTCGGAAACGGTGAAGGCCGTCGAAGACGCCATCGGCCGGCGGGTCACTTGGGATTTCGTGAAGTTCCTGATCACCCGATACGAGCCCTCGGACGGGCCACAAACCCAAATGGCGGGCTATCTGCGTTCGATCCTTGCCGGGCAGGTGATGACCGAGCCGATGCTGAAATCCACCGCGATCTCCGATGCGGGCATGACCCAACAGACGGTCTACGAGGTCGATCCGGGTCAATTTATCCGCAAGACGATCGACCGCGCCCTTACCAGCGTGAACGGGGTGGCGGACGAGTTGGAACAGACCATTCAAATGTCATGGGGGCGACGCTGATGGCCCGGAATATCTTCAACCAGCCCCCCAAGGACGAGACGGGCAGCACGGCCCCCTCCCCTGCCCTGCCACGCGCTGCGAAACTGCCTGGCTCCGTGGGCGGGCTGCGGGATTCCCTGCGGGAAATCACCGCCAATTCGATCCGCGACATCGACCCCGATCAGATCGACATGGATGGTTTGCGCGACCGTCTGGCGCTGGATGACAGCAGCATCGATGAGCTTGCGGAGAGCATTCGCGAACATGGGCAGCAGGTGCCGATCATGGTGCGGCCCTCGGAGAAGGCGGACCGCTACAACATCGTTTACGGGCGCCGCCGCTTGGCCGCGATCCGCAAGATCGGCGGCACGATCAAGGCCATCGTCCGGACGCTGGACGACGATGCCTCTTTGATTGCGCAGGGTCAGGAAAACAACCTGCGTCTGGACCCCTCCTTCATCGAAAAATCGTTGTTTATAAATGAGATGCAGTCCGCAGGCTATCGCCCTAAGGTCATTCAGGACGCCCTTGGCCTGACGCGGCAGGGCGTGTCCAACCATCGCGTGGTGCTGGACCAGTTGCCGGCCGACCTCGTATCCCTGATCGGTCCTGCGCACGGGATCGGTCGGCGGCAATGGGCCGATCTCGCCGCTTTGGGTAAGAAGGTTGATCTTGTCGGCACCGCGCGCGAGGTGATCGGCGCCCTGCCCGACGGCACGCCCAGTCCGGACAGGTTTCAGGCGGTCTACTCGGCTTGCACGCGGCAGGTGCGGGCGACGAAGGCCCCCACCCTAGCCCGTCGCACTTCTGTGGTGACGGCCCCTGAAGGCGGCACGCTCGGAACGCTCACCGTCGACGACAAAGCGCTCGCCATCAAGGTGGCGCGCATTGACAACCCGGACTTCGCCCGATGGCTTGAAGAGCATGCCGAAGCCTCGCTTCAGCAGATCTTCGAGCAGTGGCGCAAGGAGAACGACGCAGGATCCTGACCCGCGTCAAAACGTGAAACCCGAGCAGAGGAGAAAAGCGAGGACCAGAAAGAAAAGAGCCCCCCAAAGTTTCCCCTGGAGAGCCCTCATCATCTGATTAGCACTCATGATGTAGCAACCTCCTATATGACGGTCAAGTGCCACCGATTCGGTGGACGGACTTTTGTTGCCCTTTTTCGCGTTTATCCGCGTCAAAGACCGGGAAAGCTGTGGGCCGAACGGTCATCGTGATGCAGTTATGGCATTTACCAAACTATCCATCGAAGCCGCCGGAGCGCCAAGCGTTCCCGGCGCCAATTCGCAAACCGAGATCTGGGCGATTTTCCGTGCATTGCGGGATGCCCGCAGCGCTTTTGGCCTCCGCCCGGGGCACTTGCAAACCCTGCAGGCCATGCTCAGCTTCCTGAAGCCCGGCCATGGTGAGACGGTCTTTGCGTCCAATGACTCGATCTGTCAGCGTGTCGGTGGGATTGATGAGCGGACGCTGCGGCGGCACATCAGTCGCTTTGTCGAACTGGGTTTCATCCACCGGCAGGACAGCTCGAACCGCAAACGCTACCGTGTGCGCTCTTCAGGCGGCGCCTGCGTGAGCTATGGCCTATCCTTGGCCCCTCTCTTGCAGCGGGCGGGCGAGTTGATGGCAATTGCGCAGGAGTTCGAGAACGCACGGCGTGACAAGATTTTCCTGCGCAAGCAAATCCTCACCAAACTTTCGCAACTTGAAGATCAAGATCCAGATCTTGCATTCGTCGCTCAAACCCGCAAAACGCTGCGCCGCAAGCTCAGTCTTACTGATTACCGCGCCATTTTGAGCGAAGCAGAGGCATTGTGTCTGGAGATCCTCGCCACGGATCGCAGTCCCGAACCAGCGCAATTGCCCGCCAATGACGGTCAAACTGTCCGGCACCATTCTATATCTATAAAAGAAAAAAAAGATTTAGACAGCCCTTCAGTCGATGAAAACATCCAACCCGAGATGCTGACCGCGGTTTGCGATCAGGCGATGTCCTTCTCTTGTAAGCGGCTGACGACCTGGGCGGACATTGAAGGTCACGCCCGGACGCTTGCGCCGATGATGGGGATTCCTCCGCAGGTTTTCGAGCAAGCAAAACGGAGCGTTGGTGCACAGAAAGCGTCAGCGGCCATTTTTATCGTCTTGCAACTTGGTAACCGCATCAAGGATTTCATGGCCTATTTCCACAGTATCACGCTGGGGTGCAAGCGGACCCAGTTTGTGCCGTCAACCTTGCTGAAACGTATGTCGATGCAGGCTCGTGTCTCGTGATGTCCACCGCGGTGGACAGCGCGCGGCCTGATGAAAGGATTGTCCACCGCGGTGGACAATCGGGGACTACAGAGTGGCTCGCTCTAATGCGGTGGTCTAAGCGGGCAGGGCGGCATGCTGCAACGGCGCGAACGTTCCGCTCTTCCACAGGCCACCAACGCCTCTGCCTGTTTCACTGCGACGGCAACGCCATCGATTACAGGGATCTGGAATTCGCGACTGAGATTCATCGCGAGGTTGGCCATTCCGGCGCAACCCAAAACGGTTGCCTCAGCGCCGTCAACCTCCATCGCACGACGGATCTCGGCCCGAATGCGTTCTGTGGCCGATGCACCTGCAGTTTCTAAGGCGAGTACAGGAATCTGAGCCGAGCGAACGCTTTGGCATTTTCGGTCCAAGCCATACTGCAGGAGGTTCTCAGAAATGACGTTGACAGCCCTCGGCACTTAGAGCGCGACGATTCGTCGCTGCGGCTCTCGATAGACGCAGGCGCGGTTGTCACAGTGGCGGCGACAATCTCGGTCTCTGGCCCGGCGACGGCCCGCGCAGCATCTGCGATCTTTTTCATCACTGATGCAGTGCTGTTCAGGCTTTACGAGTGGATAGGCATGTCACAGATCAGTTCGTGTCAACATTATTGTTTACAAATATGTTTTGTGTATGTTTTGTGCTGATCGCTGAGACAGTGTTCCAATGGCCGGGCATCCAGACGGTGACCTACCTCGAATTCCCTGCGATGGCTGCCTATCTCGCCATCATCAGCGCCATTTTCGTCATCCTCAACACCTCGGTCGATATCGTTTACGCGATGACTAATCCCCGACTGAAGCACGCACGATGCCCTCTGATCTTCCTGAAACACCCTTTGTCAGTCATGCCAACCAGATGGTGCCCTCGGACGGGGAGGGCCCATCGCGCCTGCGCCGGTTCCGCGACAGCGACCTTTGGTGGTCATTCACGCACAAACCTCCGGCCTTATTCTCGTTCGCGGTGCTGGTGCTGATCGTCGTGGCCGCCTTTGCCGCGCCGCTCTACGAGCATACCTGTCAATCGGGTCCCTGGCGGATCTGTGTTCGATCGAGCCCATGACGCCCGCCCATGCGGCCGCCGCGACAGCACCGCGCCGCATGACCCTGAAATCCGGCCGGGTCGTTGTCCGCGACGGGGTCTTTACGCAAGACAATGAGGTGATGTCATGAGCCGTTACATTTCTGACCTCTCATCATTGACACTGGGCACTGCCGAAAAAGGCAAGCTTGCGCTCCGGGCGGATGGGTGCTGCTGCATAACGGTAACGGCCACCGGTTGTGCCGCGACGGCGAAGTGCTGATTGAAAACGGCCGTGTGCTGCACGCGGGCAAATCCACGGGCATCGAGGCCTGGGTGGTCAATTTCGGGTCTGCGCTGATCTCCCCCGCGTTTGTGGGCTTCGATGCGCTCAGCGATCTGGACACGACCATTTTGGGCATCGATCACAGCCCCGGCTGGGCCAGGGTCGCGTTTGGCCACGGGCCTACGCCGAATGCGCGCGTGAGATGTATTCCCCCGAGGACCTCGCCTTTCAGAAGCGCTATGCCTTCGGGCAATTGCTCATGTCCGGGATCACTTCGGGCGCCCCGATTGTGAGCCTGTTCTAACGCGAATGGGGTGAGACCGTCGCGGAATTCGATGCCGCTGCGGATGCCGTTGGAGAAATGGGCCTGCGGGTTTTCCTGTCGCCCACCTATCGCGCAGGTGGGATGGTGCTGGATGAACTGGGCAAGCCGGTGCCCTATTTCGACGAAGACCGCGGCTTTCAGGATCTCGACACTATGAAGGCGCAATACCCCGGTCGCAGCTAGAACCATCCCCCGCAGTCCGAAGTTTTCCCGCCGTCTTTCCCACTGGAGGAACGCACCGATGAGCCAGACTGAAGCCGTTCTTCAGGTCGAAGGCCTCGTCGTGCAATTTCCTGGCCGCCACGGGACGTTGCGCGCGCTGGACAAGGTGAGCTTTTCCATCGCCGCCGGAGAGATCCTCGGGGTTGCCGGAGAAAGCGGCGCGGACAAGTCGATGACCGGGCTGGCCGTGCAGCAACTGTTGGAGCCCCCAGGAGAGATCGCGGGCGGCAAGGTGCTTTTGCCGCGGCTGTCGGCGATCCCGCAAGGTTGCGCGTTCAACCCGTGCTGCGCCCATGCTGGCCCCCGCTGCCGCGTCGAGGTTCCCGCACTCGTTCCTGCCAAAAACGGCGCTTGCCGCCTGTCATCTTCACGATAAAGGGGTCACGCTATGAGCCGTCCGCCTGCCTTGAGTGTCCGGGGTCTGACCCGGATTTTCGATGTGTCACCGCCCTGGCTGAACCGGGTTCTGGAAGGGGCCCCGAAGCGCAAGCTGCGAGCCGTTGACACCCTGGATTTCGATGTGCCCGACGGGGGATGCCTGTCGCGGGTCGGGGAATCCGGCTGCGGCAAACCCACCGTCGCGCGCCTGGTCACCGGGTTGGTCACACCGACGGACGGCACGCCCGCGTTCGGGACTGCGTCCGACGGCCGCCGCTATGCGGCGCAGATGATTTTTCAGGACCCGGGACAGCCGCGCACGGCGTGTCATCGGGTGGAAGATGAGAATGGCGCCCCTGCGGGCGAAACCGAGACTGTTCCGGCGGTCTGAACCTACCTACCCCTCGGCATCCGCGCGCGTGTCCGCCGGCACGGGCGTGATGGTGTCGAGGGCAGGGGCCTTCAGTTCGAACTGGGCGTCCGGCACGATGTAGTTGTCCGCATGCAGGCGGGCGATCGGTTGATAGGCGGCTGGGTCGACGTAGCGCCCTTCGGGATCAAGGCAATCGTCGCGGACGTCCATGTGCACGACCTTGTCCAGAATGATCGCGCCGCCCGTAGTCAATCACCTCTTGAGTGATGCATTCCATCACGCAGGGGCTTTCGGCGATCGAGGGCACCGGCACGTGAACGCCGGGCCGTTTGGTCAAGCCAGCGGTGGCAATCTCGTCGACGCCCGGCTCGAAGGGCAGGCCGCAGATCAGCATGCCCTCGGCGATGGCCATATCGACCATGTTGACCACGAAGCTGCCAGTGCTTTGGATATTTGCCACGGTGTCCTTGTCGCGCCCGTCGAGACGTTTCTGGATCCCGAGGATCAGGATCGCAGGATCGTGGGAGAACACGTTGAAAAAGCTCATTGGGGCCGCATTGGGTCCGTTTTTCCCAGTGGTAGAGACAAGGGCGATGGGGCGGGGGCCGACAAAGTTCGACAAAAGGCGGTAGCGGACCTCGGGTGTTTCGGTGGTAAAGTCGAATTTCATGGCGCGCTTCTGTTCAATTTCTGGTTCTATGGCAATTTAGCGCAGGACTGTCGACATTCTTGTCAGCAGTATTGTTGGCCCTACTTGGTCACATTGGAATTGGAGAATGCAATGGACTCATCTGAAATCGCAGAACGGATCTGGTTGGCCATCGCGCAGGGGCGTCTGGCACCCGGGGCCCGGTTGAAAGAGGAAGAACTGGCCGAGAGTTTCGAGGTCGGGCGCGCACGCATCCGCTCGGTCCTGTTGCAATTGTCGCGGGAAGGGCTGGTCGATATCATACCCAACAAAGGGGCGCAGGTGGCCGCGCCCGGCGTGCAGGAAGCCCGCGACGTTTTCTATCTGCGAAGCACGGTCGAAACCCGCGTCGCGGCACAGCTGACCGGACAGCTGACCCCGCAAGCCGCTGACGATCTGCGCGATATTGTGAGACGCGAACGCGAAGCGATTGCAGACGGCCATCTGGCGGATGTGATCCGGCTTTCGGGTCTGTTTCACCTCAAACTGGCGGAACTGACCGGGTCGAGCGTGTTGCAGAGCATCCTGCGGGATCTGATCTCGCGCAGTTCGCTGATCACTGCGGTCTATCGCGATACCGGATATTTCAACTGCGGCCCGGATGAACACGACGCCATCGTCGAGGCGCTGATGGGCGGGAATGAGGATGAGGTGCTGCGGTTGGTGAGCGAGCATATCGAACACCTGCGGGCGGACCTGAACCTCACCTCCGAGCAGCAGCCGGTGAAGAACCTGCGCGATATTTTCGAGCTGTGACCCTCCGGCCTTAGCGGCTTTCGATCGACAAGCGTTTGAACAGGTCCTGCCGCGTGATCAGCGCCTTCTCGGTCTGTTCCGAGTTCGCCGCCGCGACTGCGTTGATGATACATTCCGCAGCGGCGAAGTAACTGGTGATCGAGTTCGAGATGAAGCTGCTTTGATGGGGCACGAAGATCGACGCCGCTGCATGGGACACAAGGGGGGAGCTGGCAAGATCGGTCAGGGCGATGACGTTTAGACCCTGTTCGTGGGCAATACGTGCCGCATCGGCCACTTGGGTCGAATAGGGGGCCACACTTGCGACGATACACAAATCCCCTGCGGACATGGCCCCGATCTCCTCGGCGACGCCAAGCCCGTTGCCATTCAGCAGGGTCACGTCCGAGCGGATCAGGCGCAGCCCATAGGTCAGAAACGCCGCGAGCGAGTGGAACTGCCGGATGCCGTAGATCGTCACACGCGGGGCCTCGGAGATCAGGCGCACTGCGGTCTCGAAGGCCGTTGCGTCGAAGCTGTCGATAAACTGGTCGATATTTGCCTGATTTTCGCGACACAGGCTCGCCGCCCGCTGCGCCACCGGTTGGTCCGCGCTGGAAATGACAGATTGCGCCTGATTGAGGTAGAACGATCCGCGCTGGCGCAGACGGGTCGACAAAAGCGCCTTCTGGAAGTCGCCAAAACCGGAATAGCCAAGCGCTTTGGCCAGACGCGTGATGGTGGACGGATTGGTGTCGATCCGCTCGGACAGGGTCGTGATTGACAACAGGTCGGTGCTGTTCTGCACGTCCAGAATGCGGCCAAAGGCGGCGCGGGCCTTGGGGCCAAGGCGCGGCTGCGCGCCTTGCGTGATATCGATCAGCAGGGCGCGCAGGTCTTCGATCGTGGCCGGAGGTGCCTCAGGCGGGCTGTTGCGCGCCTTCAAAGGTCGCCGGTCCGTCTCCTTCGGCATAGATTCTCCATTCGATCCCTGTTGGTGCAACGCGCAGCACGCCGGTGGCAAGGGTATTCTCGTCATCGGGATCGTCGGGGGCATCGCGACGGATCGGCAGGCCGGGGCCCGATGTGTCGCGCAGAATGTCCAGATCGGTCTGCTCGGGCTGCGTCACGAGGCGGTCCACGGTGATCTGGCGATCTCCGGACGATTGGGTGGTGATCTGCCCGCCGCATTCCAGATGCAGCGCGTGGTTTGCGTGGCCGCTGCGGGTCGTGATCGTGCGGACCGAGGACCGCCCGCCACCGTATTCGACGCTTAGCAGGTCCGGCTCACCCACTTGCGCAAGCCCCATGTGGAACCCGCCGCTTCGGGGATCGTCGGTCAGCACATCCATCGCCGCTTGCAACGACGCGGCTGCGAGAACCGCACGGCCCAGCACCATTCGCGGGATCTGCGGTGTCACCCCGGTCAGCCGCAGGTTGTTCACCGCCTGCGCCAGACCGGCACTGTTCCAGCCAAAGGTATGCCCCGCGACCGAGCCGGGGTAGCAAAAGGCATGGAACGGGGTCGAGCCCTCAGGAGTCGCTTCGAGAATGAAGCAATGCCCGCGAAAGAAGGGCAGGCCATCCTCGTTGTGGCTGATCTGGATGGCATCACCGGGGGTGAGGATCGTGGTGCAGCCGTCGGGAACAGAGGCGAGCAAATCGCCACGACAGTTCCACGCGAAGACATCGCGGAACGGCAGGCCCAGCCCCTCGGCCAGCCCGCGCAGTTCCTCGTGGATCGCGGGAAACTTCGCCTGCGTGTCGTCGATCAGTCGCGCGACGGTCTGCGCGTGGGTGGGGCCGGTGATCTCGGCCCAGATGTCCGAAGGCAAAAGCTGCCTATGCACCGCGTCGCGGCCCTGCACGCCCATGGCGTGCCCGACCTCATAAGGGGTGCCTGAGACCGTCAGCCAGCCCAGCGGATTGGATTTATTCGACATGGCTGAGGAAGTCCTTCATGCGCGGATTCGGCGGCGTGTCGATCACCCGGCGCGGATCGTCGTCCACGGCGATCTTGCCGTGTTCCATGAAGATCAGACGGGTGCCGACCTGTTTGGCAAAGCTCATCTCGTGGGTGACGACGACCATCGTCATTCCTTCTTTGGCGAGCTGCAACATGACGTTGAGAACCTCTTGCTTCAGCTCAGGGTCCAGCGCCGACGTCGGCTCGTCAAACAGCATCACTTTCGGCTTCACGGCGAGGGCGCGGGCAATGGCGACCCGTTGTTGCTGTCCGCCCGACAACTCGCTGGGGTAGTGGCCGCCCTTGTCCGACAGGCCCACCTTGTCGAGCAGTTCTTGCGCTTGGGTCTCGGCCTCGGTGCGGGACAGGCCGCGCACCTTGCGGGGGCCAAGGGCCACGTTCTGTAGCGCGGTCATTTGCGGGAACAGGTTGAACTGCTGGAACACCATGCCGGCTTCCTTACGGATTTCGCGCAAGGTCTTCTTGCCCGCCGTGACCGACAGCCCGTCCACGATCAGGTCGCCGCCGGTGATCATCTCAAGCCCGTTGATGCAGCGCAGGAGCGTGGACTTGCCCGACCCGGACGGCCCGATCAGCACGACAACCTCGCCCTGTTCGATGCTCAGGTCCACTTCGGTCAGAACCTGCAGGGGACCAAAGGATTTGGAGGTGTTCTTGAATTCGATGAAGCTCATAGGATCCGCATCCTTTTCTCGATGGCGCGCAGGGCGATGGTCATGGTGCCGGTCATGATCAGGTAACAGATCGCAACGGCGGTCCAGATTTCGACGGCGCGGAAGTTGGCGGCCATGATTTCCTGTCCGGTGCGCGTCAGCTCCCCGACACCGATCACGATGAAAAGCGATGTGTCCTTGAGGCTGACGATGAACTGGTTGCCAAGCGGCGGGATGAGCCGGCGGAACGCCAGCGGTCCGACGATATAGAGCAGAACCTGCCAATGGGGCATCCCGATGGCAAGGCCGGCTTCGGTGAGCCCCTTGTGGATCGACAGGAAGGCCCCGCGCACGATCTCGGCGATATAGGCGCCCGCGTTGACGACAATGGCCAGCACCGCCGCCGACATCGGGTCAATCCGGATATCGGCAAGCACGGGCAGGGCGAAATACAGGAACATGACCTGCACAACAATCGGAGTGCCGCGGATCAGTTCGATATAGGTAAAGGCGATGGCGTTCAGGATCTTGCCGCCATAGGCGCGCATGAGACCGGCAATGACACCCAGGATGATGCCACCGATCAACCCCAGAACGGTGATGTAGATTGTGACCTTGGCCCCCGCAAGAAGCTGCGGGATAAAGTCGATCATGATGGACCAGTCGACCTGCATGGCGTCCCCTTTTCAAAGTGGCCCGCGCCGGGTGCGGCGCGGGCGGGCTGGTTGTGATCAGTTCGAGGGCGCTTCGCCGAACCACTTGGCGTAGATCTCGTCATAACGACCGTCTTCGCGCATGGCGGCGAGCGCTTCGTTCACACGCTCGACCCATTCGCTGCCTTTGGGGAAGGCGATGCCGTATTCGTGGGCCAGCATCTGCTCACCCACTGCCTTGACGTCACCGTTGCCGGCGTTGGCGATGTAGTAGAGCACGTTGGGCGTGTCGTGCATCGCCGCATCCACGCGGCCGGTGCGCAGTTCGAGATAGGCGTTGTCGATGTTGGGGAAGAGGCGGATGTCACTCTCGCCGAAGTTCTCGTTCGCGTAATCCGCAGCCGAGGTTCCGGTTTTCAGCGCGATGGATTTGCCGGCCAGGTCGGCCTCGCCGGTGATGTCGCTGTCGCTGGGCACCATGAGCAGGAAGCCGCTGTCATAATAGCCGTCGGAGAAATCGATCACTTCCTCACGCTCGGGCTTGATGGTGATTCCAGCGAGCGCCACGTCAACCTGTCCGGTCTGCAACGCGGGGATGATGCCGCCGAAGTCCATCGGGCGCAGCTCATAGGTGACGCCGAGATCCTGCGCGATGGCATCCCACATGTCGATGTCAAAGCCGACGTATTCCCCGTCCTGCTTGAACTCGAACGGCACGAAAGCGGTGTCCGTGGCGACGATCAGGTCTTCAGCGACGGCGCCTGTTCCGGCGACGGCAAGCGCTGCTGCGGCAATCAGTTTGCTAAAGGTATTCATATGTCCTCCCTTGGGTTGAACGGACCTCTTGTCCTGTCCGCATGAATATGCAAATTTATTTGCAAGTAAAGGCAAAATGCAAATATGATTTCCAACCGCCTAGAACCGGGAACCTGAAAATGTCGTCTGTTTTCCATCGCGCATCGCGCGCTAACCTGCCAACCGCCATTCGCGGCGACGGGTGCTATATCATTGATGATACGGGCAAACGCTATCTGGATGCCTGTGGCGGGGCGGCAGTGTCCTGTCTGGGGCATTCCAACGAAAAGGTCCGCGCGGCGATGCATGCCCAGCTTGACCAGATCGCCTATGCGCACACCGGATTCTTTACGTCTGAACCGACGGAGGCGCTCGCCGCGCTGCTGGTGCGTCACGCGCCCGGGGCTATCAATCACGCCTATATTGTCTCAAGCGGGTCGGAAGCCATCGAGGCGGCGATCAAGCTGGCGCGGCAGTATTTCCTTGAGAAGGGGGAGGGGCAGCGCCACCGGATCATCGCGCGGCGGCAAAGCTATCACGGCAACACGCTGGGGGCGCTGGCGGCAGGCGGCAACGCCTGGCGGCGCAAGCAGTTCGATCCGCTGCTGATCGAAGCCAGCCACATCGCGCCCTGCTACGCCTATCGCGGGCAGGAGCCTGGCGAGACCGCCGAGGCCTACGGCCAGCGCGTCGCTGACGAGTTGCAGGCCGAGATTGACCGTCTCGGGGCGGAGAGCGTCATGGCTTTCATCGCCGAGCCGGTCGTCGGCGCAACTCTCGGCGCGGTGCCCCCGGTCGCGGGGTATTTCAAACGGATCCGGGAGATTTGCGACGCCAACGGCATTCTTCTGATCCTCGATGAGGTGATGTGCGGCATGGGGCGCACGGGATCGCTGTTCGCCTGTGAGCAGGACGGGATCGCGCCGGATATCGTGACCATCGCCAAAGGGCTTGGTGCGGGCTATCAGCCCATCGGCGCGATGCTCTGCACCTCTGAAATCTTCGACACCATCGCCGACGGCAGCGGCTTTTTCCAGCACGGCCACACCTATCTGGGCCACCCCATGGCCACGGCGGCGGCGCTGGCGGTGGTGACGCAATTGACCGAAGGCGGGCTCATCCCGCGCGTGCAACAGCTGGGTGAGGCTCTGTCTGCCCGGTTAGAGACAGCTTTCTCCGATCATGCCCATGTCGGAGACATTCGCGGACGGGGGCTGTTCCGCGGGCTCGAGATTGTGGCCGACCGCGACAGCAAAGCGCCTTTCAATTCCGCGCGCGCGATCAACAAGAAGATCAAGGCCGCCGGGATGGAGGCCGGGTTGATGTGCTATCCCATGGGCGGGACCATCGACGGGCAGCACGGCGATCACGTGCTTCTCGCGCCGCCCTTCATCATAAGTGAGGATCAACTCGATGAAGTGGTCGAGAAACTGGGTCGCGCCCTCGATACGGCGTTGACGCAATGACCGCTCTGCCTCGCATCATGGTCGCGCCCAACGGCGCGCGCCGCACCAAGGCCGATCATCCGCAACTGCCGATGACGGTTGAAGACACGGTTGCCACCGCCCAAGCCTGTTGGGAGGCGGGGGCAGGGGGGCTGCACGCCCATGTCCGCGATGCCTCTGGCGCGCATGTACTGGACGCGGGGCTCTACCGCGAGCTGCTGGCCGAGATGACGCGCAGCTGCCCCGACATGCAGGTCCAGATCACGACCGAGGCCGTGGGCCGCTACACCCCGCACGAACAGCGCCAACTGGTGCGCGACGTGGTCCCCTCCGCCGTATCCGTCTCGATCCGCGAGATGTTGGCCGACGGTCCTGTGCCCGATTTCTACCATTGGGCGCGTGAGGCCGGGATCGCCGTGCAGCACATTCTTTACGGCGCGGACGACATCGCCCTTTTGGCGGATGAGCGAACGGCCGGGCGCATTCCCGACGGGCCGCTGCAAGCGCTGATCGTGCTGGGGCGCTACACCACGGGCCAGTATTCCGACCCCGAGACGCTCGTTCCGCTGGTGGCGCAGTTGCAAACTGTCGCGCCGGGGGCCGATTGGGCGGCCTGCGCCTTTGGTCAGACCGAAACCGCTTGTTTGCGACGGGCTTTCGATCTCGGCGGCAAGGCGCGGGTGGGGTTCGAGAACAACTTGCATTCCGCCGCCGGCACGCTGGCCCCCGACAACGCCGCCCGCGTGGCGGAGATCGCCGCGTTGCGCCCCAAGACTGACGTGCAGGGCTAGCGCAACAGCTCGGGCAGCACCAACGACAGTGCGGGGATCGCCGCCACGATGGCAAGACCAATCACGCTGATGACCAGAAACGGCACGGCTCCCCGGGCGATCCGCTCCAACGGCATGCGGGTGATGTTCGCCGCCACGTAAAGATTGATCCCCACCGGCGGCGTAATCAGTCCGATGGCAAGGTTGATCATCACCAGAACGCCGAACCAGACCGGATCCCAGCCCAATTCGCGCACCACCGGCAGGAAGATCGGCAAGGAGATGAACATCACCGTCACCGGGTCCATGAACATGCCGGCGACCAACAGGATCAGCATGATCACCATCAAGATCACCGCGCTGCTCTCGGACAGGCCCAGAAGCTGGCCCGAATACTGCCCGACCAGGTCCTCAACCGTGACGACCCAGCCGAACAGGCTCGCATAGGCCACCACCAGCATCACCACCGCCGACGAGGAGGCCGCGTCCGAAAGCGCGTCATAAAGCGCCCGCAGGGTGAGCGTGCGATAAGCAAAAGCCCCCACGAGGATCGCATAGACGGTCGCCACCAGCGCGGCTTCGGTGGGCGTGAAAATCCCCGAATATATCCCGCCAAGGATCACCACGGGCGTCAGCAGCCCCCAAAAGGACTCGCGAAAGCTGCGCCCCAGCGCGCGCCAGTAGCCGGCGGTCTCGGGGGCGGGGGACAGGCGGTCGAGGTTGTCCCGCCCGCGCGGTTTCAGAAACGGCAGGACGACGAGCATCATCAGCCCCATGAACAGCCCCGGAATGATCGCCGCGATGAAGAGGGTTGAAATCGAGGTCTGGGCGATGACCCCGTAGATCACCAACCCGATAGAGGGGGGGATGACGATGGAAAAGGCCGCCCCCGTGCAGACCAGCGCCGCCGCCGCCGCGCGCGGATAGCCGTCTTCGTGCATGCCCTTGATGATCATCGGCCCGATTGCGGCGACCGACGCTGGCCCCGAACCCGAAACCGCGCCCCAGAACAGGCAGACCACAGTGCCGACCACCCCCATGCCGCCGGGCAGATTGCCGATCAGGATGCGGAAGAAGCGGATCATGCGCTCGGCGATCCCCAACGTCCCCATGAGCGTGCCGGCAAGAATGAAGAACGGAATCGCCAGAAGCGCATATTTCGCGATGCCGGTGGCGATCAGATCGCCCGCTAGCTCAAAGCCGAACCCGATCTGCCACATGGCATACATCGCCGACAGGCCAAGCGCGAAGGCCACGGGCACCCGCAGGGCGATCAACAGAAAGAAGCCGACAATCATCTGGGTGCCGGCGCTCATGCCAAGGATATCAAACACTGGGGGTCGCCTGTGGTTCCTGACGCGGGGCGCGCCAAATTTCGGCTGCGTGTTGCAGATACCGAAGGATGATAAGGCCGAAGCCGAAGGGCAGGCCGACCTGATAATACCACGCAGGAATCCCCAGCGCGTAGCTGCGCATGCCGCTGCTGATCTGGTTCATCAGGGTAGCCCATGAAAACCACGCCGAAGCCGCAAGCAGGATCACCGACAGGATCACCGAAAGGATGAAGACCGCCTGCGCGGCGCGACGGGGCAGGGCGTCTTGCACCAGTGTGACCGCCAGATGATCCCCGCGCCGCGCGGCCACTGCTGCGCCGAAAACGGTCAACAGCAGAAACCCGTTGGTCAGGATCTCTTCCGACACGGCGAAGGAATAATGGGTGGCATAGCGCACCACGACATTGGCGAAGCCGATCAGCGTCATGCCAAGGAACAGCACGGCGCAAACGATCTTTTCAAACTCGCGCAAGACAAAGCGCATGGTGGCGATCCTCCCCGGATCGGCCCGGCCCCGTCTTCCGGGGCCGCACCGTTTCAATGTTGCGCCCGATCAGTCTGCCTGCACTTCGGCAATGGCCTCTTGAAAGGCGCCGACGATCTCGGTGCCCACTTCGGCGGCCCAGGTGTCGAACGCGGGCTTCGTGGCCTCGCGGAAGGCGGCAAGCTCCTCCTGCGAAGGCTCATAGACCTCCATGCCCTTTTCACGCAAGAAGGCCACGCCCTCGGCCGTGCCTTCGCGGGTGATTTCGCGCTGGTACTCCATCGCTTCGACGGCGGCGTCGCGCATCTGCTGTTGTGTTTCCTCATCCAGATCGGCCCAGAGGTCGGACGAGACGCCCAGGAAGATCGGGTCATAGGAATAGTGCCAGGTGGTCAGGTATTTCTGCACCTCGAAGACCTGCTGCGGGATGATCACCGCACCGATGGGGTTTTCCTGCCCGTCAACAACGCCCTGTTGCAAGGCAGTCATCGTCTCGCCCCATTGCATCTGTTGGGGGTTGGCGCCCAAGGCGTTCATCACGTCGATATACATCGGACCGGCCACGCGCATGTTCAGACCCTTCATGTCCTCGGGCGAGGTGATGGGGCGCACGTTGTTGGTCACTTCGCGGAAGCCGTTCTCGCCCCAAGCGAGGACTTCGATCCCCTTGTCGCGCAGGATATCCTCAAGCAGTTTTGCAGGCTCACCCTGGGTCGTCGCATCGACCTGCGCGTAATCCGCATAGAGATAGGGCAGCGAGAAGACGGCCATCTCGGGCACCAGCGGGGTCACGTTGATCGCAGAGGTGACCACCACGTCAAGCGCACCGCGCCCGACCATTTCCGCCTGCCGCATCTGGTCGCCACCGGCGAGCTGCGCGTTGGGAAAGACGCGGACGTCGTAGGCGCCGTCGGTCTTCTCGGACAGCAATTCCCCGAATTTCTCGGCCCCCTGATGCCAAGTGGTGGTGTCCCCGGTGTTGTGCGACAGGCGCAGGGTTTCCGCATGGGCACCGGACAGCGCGGTGGTGGCCAACATGGCGGCCAGAGCGGCCTTTGCGATCATTTTCATAAGACGTCCTCCTTTGTTCGCCACAATGTGGAACAGAGAACGGCGACCGCGACAAGATATTTCTTGCATTGAGGTGGCGGAATGCGCAGGTCTTGAGGTGAAAAGCAGGGGAGGCTGCGGTGAGTGATCGTCAATCGGTCCACATTGTGGACGACGCGGATGCGCTTCCGGTTCGGGGTAGTCAGGCCGTGGACCGGGCGCTGGCGCTGTTGCAGATCACCGGCCGCGCGGCGGGGCAGGGGGGCGGAGAGGGCGTGTCCTTGTCCGCGCTCATGTCCGCATCCGGATTGGGCAAGCCCACGGTGCGGCGGCTGATGCTGGCCCTGATGCGCCGCGGTCTGGTTGAGCAGGACCCGGTAACGCGGCTGTATCATCTGGGCGAAGAAAGCTATGTTCTGGGCACGCAGGCGACACCGCGCCACGGCTTGTTGGAGATCGCGGCAGACGCGGTGCGGCGGCTGGCGCGGGACAGTGGCGACACGGCATTCGTGACGATGCGGCGCGGCCCCACGGCGGTGTGCCTCCTGCGGGAAGACGGGGCCTTTCCGATCCGCACCCACGCGCTGGAAACCGGGGCGCAGCATCCGCTGGGCATCGGCGCCGGATCGCTGGCGATTCTCGCCGCGCTGACCGATGCCGAGGTTGCCGAGGTGGTGGCAGACAACGCGGACCGGTTGCAGGGAAGCTATCCGGGGTATGATGCCGCGCAGTTGCAGGCGGATGTAGAGGCCACCCGCCGCCGGGGATTCGCGCTCAACCCCGGGCGGATCGTCACCGGAAGCTGGGGCATCGGCGTGCCCCTGCGCCGTCCGGACGGTTCGGTGATCGGTGCTTTGTCCATCGCCGCCATCGAAAGCCGGATGCAGCCGCCGCGCGACGGTGAACTGGCGGCCCTGCTGCACCATGAGGTGCAAGAAATTGAACAGCGGTTGGCGCGCCAGATGCCCCATGCCGCCCGAAAGGAGAACAAGACATGACCGATCCGCATATCGTGGGCTGGGCCCACACCCCCTTCGGCCGCAGCGACGCTCCGGACACCGAAGCGCTCATGGCACAGGTGACCGGTCCCGCGCTGGATCACGCAGGTCTAGGGCCCGAGGATGTGGACGGGCTCTTCGTTGGCGTGTTCAACAACGGCTTCTCCGATCAGGATTTTCAGGGCGCGCTGGTGGGCATGGGCAATGAGGCGCTGTCCCGTGTGCCTGCCACCCGATTTGAGAACGCCTGCGCCACTGGCACCGCTGCCCTGCACGGCGCGATGGACTTCATCGCCAGCGGTCGCGGCCGGATCGCGCTTGTCGTGGGGGCCGAGAAGATGACGGCCACGCCGGGGGTCGAGGTCGGGGACATCCTGCTGGGCGCGTCCTACCGCCGCGAAGAGGCGGACGTGGGCGGAGGCTTTGCGGGCCTCTTCGGGCAGATCGCCGCCACCTATTTTCAACGTCACGGCGACCAGTCTGAGGCATTGGCCATGATCGCGGCCAAGAACCACCAGAACGGGGTTCACAACCCGCTGGCCCACATGCAGCGCGATTTCGACGTGGCCTTCTGCAACTCCGTGTCGGATAAGAACCCACTGGTCGCGGGGCCCTTGCGGCGCACTGATTGCTCGCTTGTCTCCGACGGGGCGGCGGCCTTGGTTCTGGCCGCGCCCGAGGTGGCGGCCGATCTGAACCGCGCGATCCGGTTCCGCGCGCGCAGCCACACCAACGAACCTCTGGCCCTGTCGCGCCGCGACATCACTCGCTTCGAAGGCGCTAAACGCGCGTGGGATCAGGCCTATGCCGCCGCCGGTGTCACCGTCGAAGATCTGAGCCTTGTTGAGACCCACGATTGTTTCACCATCGCCGAGCTGCTGGAGTATGAGGCCATGGGCCTGACCGCGCCGGGGCAGGGGGCGCAGGCGATCCGCGACGGCTGGACGCTGAAGGACGGCCGCTTGCCGGTGAACCCCTCGGGCGGGTTGAAATCCAAGGGCCATCCCATCGGCGCCACTGGCGTGTCCATGCACGTCATGGCCGCGATGCAACTGATGGGTGAGGCGCAGGCCATGCAGGTGCGGGATGCGGAACTTGCCGGAGTGTTCAACATGGGCGGCGCGGCCGTGGCCTCTTACGCCTCGATTCTGGAGCGCGTGGCATGAGCTTTCCGGTCTCGACCCGCGTGATGAACCTTGCGCATTTCCTGTCTGAGAGCGCGCGCCGCCATCCCGACGCCATCGGGCTGGTCTGGGGGCAAAAAACATGGAACTGGGCTGAGCTTGAAGCCCGCGCCACCGCCTTTGCCGCCGCCCTGCGCGACCGCTACGGCATGACCAAGGGCGACCGCCTGCTGGTGCAATCGACCAATTGCAACCAGATGTTTGAAGCCGCCTTCGCCTGCTGGAAGCTCGGTTGCGTCTGGGTGCCCGCCAACTTCCGCCAAACGCCCGAAGATGTGGCCTGGCTCGCGCAATCCTCGGGGGCGAAGGGTCTGCTGGCGGGGGCCGAATTCGCCGCTCATATCGAGGCTTGCGACGGGGTCGATTTTGCCGTCACCATCGGCGGCGAACCCTCGGCGGACGATTACGACGCGCTTGTCGCCGCCCACGCCGAGGCTTCTGTCACACCCGCCGAGGTAGAGCGCGATGACCCCGCGTGGTTCTTTTTCACCTCCGGCACGACGGGCAAGCCCAAGGCGGCGGTGCTGACCCATGGACAACTGGCTTTCGTGGTGACCAACCACCTGTGCGACCTGATGCCGGGCACCGGGCCGGACGACGCCTCGATCGTCGTCGCCCCCCTGTCCCACGGCGCGGGCGTGCATCAGCTGGCGCAGGTCGCGCGGGGGGCCAAGACGATCCTGCCCGGCGGCACGCGCTTCGATCCGGACGAGGTCTGGCGTCTGGTTCAGGACTGGCGCGTGACAAATGCCTTTACCGTGCCGACCATCGTCAAGATGCTGGTCGAGCACCCCTCCGTTCACGAATACGACCATTCCAGCCTGCGCTATGTGGTTTATGCGGGCGCGCCCATGTATCGCGCCGATCAAGTCCGCGCGCTTGAGGTTTTGGGGCCGGTGCTGGTGCAATATTTCGGACTGGGTGAGGTGACAGGCAACATCACAGTTTTGCCGCCCGCACAGCATTCGGCTGACGACAGTGCGATGCGCATCGGCACCTGTGGTGTTGCGCGCACGGGCATGCAGGTGCAGGTGCAGGACGCGGAAGGAAACGAGGTGCCCGTGGGCGAGACCGGTGAGGTCGCGGTGATCGGGCCTGCGGTCTTCGCCGGATATCACGACAACCCCGAAGCCAACGCCAAGGCGTTCCGCAACGGCTGGTTCCTGACCGGCGATCTGGGCCATATGGACGCCGAAGGGTTCCTCTATCTGACCGACCGCGCGTCAGACATGTATATCTCGGGCGGGTCCAACATCTATCCGCGCGAGCTGGAAGAGAAGATCCTGACTCATCCGCAAATCGCTGAATGTGCCGTGCTGGGCGTGCCTGACCGCGACTGGGGTGAGGTTGGCGTCGCCGTCTGCGTTCCCCGTGACAGCGCCCCCGAGGCTGCTGCCTTGCTCGAATGGCTGGGCGCCAAAGTGCCGCGCTACAAACTTCCCAAGCGGGTGCTGTTCTGGGACGCTTTGCCCAAGTCCGGCTATGGCAAGATCACCAAGAAGTTGATCCGCGCCGAACTCGCCGCGCGGGGTGAGATCGCCGATGTCTGAGCCACACGTGCTGCGCCACCCCGGACCGGCAACCGCCCCGCGGATCGCGGCGGTTCCCTGCCGCGCGGATAAGCGGCGGGTGACGTTGCGGGCGGGGCGACCGCTCTTGCAGGCGATGGCCGAGGTTGCGGGTGAGGCGGGCGCGTGGTTCGACCTTCGAGACCTGAGGCTGCGGCGGCTGGCTTTCGTTCGCCCTGCGCCGTCCCCGGATGGCAAACATGTGGCGTGGTATAGCGCCACGACGGTGCTGCAAGATGCAATGATCGACTATGCGGGCGCGCATCTTGGGCTGCGTGACGGCGAAGCCTTCGCCCATGTTCACGGGCTCTGGACCGACGCACAGGGTGTCGCCCATGCCGGGCATCTGCTGGCCGAGCAAAGCGAACTTGCCTTCGATCAGCCGGTGGACCTCTGGCTGTTGGAGGGTGCCCGTTATGAGAGTGCGCCAGACACCGAGACGGGCTTTACCCTGTTCCGACCCGTGGCAACGCAGCCGGTCGAGCAGCCAAATGCGCTGCTCACCTCGGTGCGCCCGAATGTCTTGCTTGAAGATGCACTCGCCGATTGCGCCGCCCGGATCGGCAGCGCCGCGCCCCGGGTCCGGGGGCTGGGCAGTCTGGTTGGTGCGGATCTGGGGCCGGGTGCCACCATCGACGACATCGCCAGCGAGGTCGTATTGACCGGTGACGCCGGCGCGGCGGCCATCGCTGTCGGTTTCGACGGGCCTCCGGTGGCGGGGCCGCCGACCCCCGGCCGCAACCGCGTTTGCGTCACCTTCGAGCTTTTGCTGCTGGGATAGAGCCTGTGGGCCCTAGCCAGCGGACTCCGGCGTAGCACTCGCGTCTTTGCGCACTGGCGGATCGGCGGCGATGTCGGGTTTGAGCGGCAGCGTATCGCGCAGCGGCACCGTGTGGCTTTCGATCATCCGGTGCACCACCGGCCCACCCGGCCCCCGGTGCAGCCCGCGCAACTGGTCGCTGAGCGCGGCATCCGCCTGCGTGCGACGTTCGTTGTGGCGGACGTATTCGCCCCATGTGGGCACGTGGTAACTCTCGCTCCAGCTTTCGGGATTGTGCAAATCGCGCAGCAGCGTCCATTGTTTCGCCCCGTCGCGAATGCGCATCCTGCGCCGCGCATTCATCGCCTTGAGAAAGACGGGCACATCCTCTTTCGCGATGTCGTAGTCGACGATGATCATCACCGGGCCGCTGCGGTAGCTCAGATCGAAGGGAAGCGAGGGTTCGGTGAACCGGTTCAGCGGATCAAGGTTGAGGCCCGCGAATTCCGGCAGGGGCAGGCGCAGCCCCACCAGCGCACCGGCCACCAGAACCGCCGCTGCGCCGACCAGCGCATGAGCGGAATCGTAATTGTGTGTGATAGTCCCCCAAAGCCAGCTTCCCAACGTCATCCCGCCAAAGGTGCCGGTCTGATACAGCGCGATGGCCCGCCCCACGACCCAGCGCGGCGTCGACAGCTGAATCGTGGTGTTGAACATCGACAGCGCCAGCACCCAGCAGGCCCCGGCCACGGCGATGCCCAGCCCGCTGGCCACGGGCGTCGTGCTGACGGCGATGATCATCAGGCTGGTCGCAAAGCCCAGAAACGCGCCGCGCGCGATGCTTTCGTTCTTGTAGCGCGCGCGCAGGCGGCTGTTGGTGAGCGCCCCGACCACCGCCCCCGCGCCGAAGCACCCCAGCATCAGGCCATAGACAAAGGCCGTCCCCTGTAGCGTTTCGCGCACCACGATGGGCAGCAGCGACAAGAGCGCGATCCCGGCCAGTCCGAACCACGCGCCGCGCAGGATCACCACCAGAAGGTTGGGCGACATGGAGACATAGCGCAGCCCGGCGGAAAAGGCGCTTCCCATGGGCTCGCGCGGGAGATGGGTGTCCCGTCGGGGCGATTTCCACCGCGCCAGCGCCAGAATGATCGCCACGTAGCTCAACGCGTTCACCGCAAAGGCCGCCGCCGCCCCTGCCAGCGCCACGATGGCCCCGCCGATGGCCGGACCGACGCTGCGCATCAGGTTGAACCCCATGGAGTTGAGTGACACCGCCGTTGGCAATTCCTCGCGGCTGACGATGTCGCCCATGGTCGCCTGCCATGACGGGTTGTGCAGCGCGGTGCCGCAGCCGATCAGGAAGGTGAAGGTGAGCAGCGTCCACGGCGTGAGCAATCCATTGAACGCCAGCAGCGTCAGCAGAACCGACACCGCGAACATGAACGCCTGCGCCAGAAGCATCACGCGGCGGCGGTCGAAATTATCCGCGAAGATGCCCGCCAAGAGCGAGAACACCATGATGGGCAGCGCGACCGACCCCTGCACCAGCGCCACCATGCTGTCCGACGCGGTGAGCGAGGTCATCAACCACGCCGCCCCCACTGCCTGCACCAGCCCGCCGAAGTTCGACGCGAGCGCTGCGATCCACAAGGACCGGAACGTCTGGTTCTGAAACACCGCCAAGGTTGAAGGTTGGTTCGGCACGTTTTGACTTTCGTGTTAGGCTGCGCCTATCTCGCCTTCAATGTAGGGTCTAAGCGGTCGCGAAGCCAGTCCCCGATCAGGCTGACCGACAACGCCAGCAGAAAGATGATCGCGCCGGGGAACAGTGTGAGCCACCACGCCGTCAACAGCCGGTCGCGCCCCTCGGACATGATCTGCCCCAGCGACGTCAGCGGCGATTGCACGCCGAGCCCCAAGAAGGACAGCGCGGTCTCAAGCAGGATGGTCAGCGGCAGGTTGACGGTGAACTGCACCAGCGCGACCGAGATCACGTTGGGCAGGATATGCCCCAGATAGATCCGCCAGGGCGAGGCCCCCAGCGCGCGCACGGCGGTGACATAGCCGTGTTCCTTGGCCGACAGGACCGCACCGCGCATCAGGCGGGCATAAACCTCCCACCCGGTCAGGCCGATCAGCAGCAAAAACAGCGTGAAGGAATTGTCGAACATCGCCAGCACGAACAGCGCGACGATGATGATCGGCAAGCTCGCCTGCACGTCGATGGCGGCGACGATCACGTTCTCGGTCCAGCCCCGTCGCGCGGCGGCGAGGATCCCCAGAAGCGAGCCCAGAACCGCGCCGATGATGGTGCCCACCAGCGCCACGATCAACGTGATCTGCGCGCCAACGGCCAGCCGCACCAGCACATCGCGCCCCCGCGCATCGGTGCCCAGGATGTAGCCTTCGGTTCCCGGCGGTTTGAGGCGGTTCAGCAGCGACGTCTCGCGGAACTCATAGGGGCTGAGCCATTGCCCGAAGAGCGCGAACAGCACGAAGAGCACCACGAAAACCATGGCGCATTTGACGACGAAGGGGACCTTGTTCTTCATTTCGACCGGATCCTCGGATCGATGAGCAGGTAAAGCAGATCGACGATCAGGTTGGCGGTGATCATCGTCACCGCCACCGCCAGCACGATGAATTGCACCATGGCAATATCGCGCGTGGCGACCGAGCGCACCAGAAGCTGCCCGACACCGGGCCAGCCGAAGACCTGTTCGGTCACCACCGAGCCCGCGATCAACCCGCCAAGGCTCAACCCGATAAGCGTCACCAAGGGGATCGCCGCATTGGGCAGCGCATGGCGCAGCAGCCTTCGCCGCCCGCCGATGCCCCGCGCTTCGGCCGCAACCATGAAAGGCGC
This sequence comes from Thalassorhabdomicrobium marinisediminis, assembly GCF_003072065.1. Classification (GTDB taxonomy): domain Bacteria; phylum Pseudomonadota; class Alphaproteobacteria; order Rhodobacterales; family Rhodobacteraceae; genus Octadecabacter; species Octadecabacter marinisediminis. The sequence goes on along the minus strand of NZ_QCYG01000010.1, from coordinate 39,688 downwards.
GTTGATGGTCTCAAGGAGTGAGGAGCGCGCGAACCGCGCAAACGCCCCCATGGACGCAAGCCCAAGGGTCAGGGCCGGGAAGAACACATCGACGAAACTGTCCGGACTGGCGCCGACGTAGGTCTGAAAGACCAGCGCGCCCACGAGGATGATGATCAACCCGAACAGGAAATTGGGCAGGGCAAAGGCGAAAACGCTGAAGCCCATGGCAAAACGGTCGATGGGCTTGCCCCGGTTCAATGCCCCAATCGCCCCCAGCGGCAAGCCCAGAAGCAGGGCAATCGCCAAAGCCGAGCCGCCCAGCAGCAGGGTCGAGGGCAGCCGCCCCATGAAAACCTGCGCCGAGGACAGGCCGGTGTGGATCGAATAGCCGAACTCGCCCTGCAACAGCTGGCCCAGATAGGCGGTGTATTGTTTCCACAGCGGTTGATCGAGGCCGAGGGCGCGGCGGTATTGGTCGATCACCTCTTGCGGCGCGTCGGGCGGGGCGAGGGCTGCGGCGGGGTCTCCGGAAAACCGGATGAAGACGAAGACCAGCGTGATGGTGATCAACAGCGTGACCACCGCCCGCAGCAAGCGAGAGCCGATGTAGCCGATCATGCCGCTGACACCTCGGGCAGGTCCTTGCCCGGGGCCGCGGCCAGAAGGGCTTGGGTATAGGGCTGTTGCGGATTGGCGAAAATCTCGGCCGCGTCGCCCTGTTCGACCGCGCGGCCGTTCTGCATCACCAGCAGATCGTCGGCAATGGCGGCGGCGACCCGCAGGTCGTGGGTGATGAACAACATGGTGAACCCCAATCGCGCCTGCAATTCGCGGAACAGATCAAGGATTTGCGCCTGAATAGAGACGTCCAGCGCGCTGACGGATTCGTCGGCAATCAACACGTCGGGATCAAGAGCCAGCGCGCGGGCGATGCAGATGCGCTGTCGCTGGCCGCCGGAAAACTCGTGCGGGTGCCGGTCAAAAGCCTGCGGTGTCAGCCCGACAAGGTCGAGCAGCTCTTCCGCCTTGGCGCGGGCCTCGGCCTTGGACGCGCCGTGGATGATCGGCCCTTCGGCGATGGCAGACCCGATGGTGCGGCGGGGGTTCAATGCCCCGAAGGGGTCTTGCAACACCACCTGAATCCGTTTGCGCAGAGCCTGCATCTCGGCCCCGTGCAGGTGGGTGATGTCACGCCCTTCAAAGGTGATCGTGCCGCTCGTGACCTCCTCCAGCCGCAGCAGGCACCGCGCGAGTGAGGATTTGCCCGAGCCGCTTTCCCCGACCACCGCTGTCGTGCGTCCGCGGTGCAGGGTCAAGGAGACATCCTTGACGGCTTCAACCTCGCGGCGGTTGAACAGACCGCCAAGACCGTAGGTCAGGTGGATATTCTGTGCCGCCATCACCACGTCCGAGCGTTCGGTGTCTCGCGGCGCACCGCGGGCCGTGGCCGCGGCGAGAAGGGTGCGGGTGTAGGGGTGTTGCGGATCGGCCAGCAACGTCTTGGCCGCACCGGTTTCGACGATCTCGCCCTGCCGGAGCACGACGACGCGGTCGGCGATGTCGCTGACCACGCCAAAATCATGGGTGATGAACAGCACCGCCGTTCCACGCTCACGCCGCAAATCGTCGATCAGCGCCAGAATTTCCGCCTGTGTGGTCACATCCAGCGCGGTCGTCGGCTCGTCCGCGATCAGCAGTTCGGGATCGAGCAGCAGCGCAGCGGCGATCACTACCCGCTGCGCCTGCCCGCCGGAGAGCTGATGTGGATAGGCCCGCGCGAGTTTCGCCGGATCGGGCAGACGCACCGCCTGCAGGATCTCGGCGACCTTGCGTTTGCGCGCGGCCCGATCGATCCCGTGCACTTCGGCAATTTCCTCAAGCTGGTCGCCCACGCGCCGCAGCGGATCAAGGCTGGCGCTGGCGTCCTGAAAGATCATCGCCATCCGCACCGACCGCAACCGCAAGAACGCATCGCTGCGTTGCGCGGGCAGGGGGGCACCGTCAAAGGCGATGCTCCCCGCCGTGATGGGCAGTTGCGGCGGCAGCATCCCCATGACCGCCTGCGCGATCACGGATTTGCCCGATCCGCTCTCCCCCACGAGGCACAGCGTCTCGCCCTTGGCGACGGACAGGCTGACCCCCTCAACCGCCAAGGCCCGGTCGCCACCCGAAGGCAAGGCAACCGAGAGCCCGTTGATCGTCAATACGGTCATGAACGTCAGTTCTTCAGGTAACGCTTGTCGAAGATGGTGACGGCCGAGTTGCCCGGATCCCAGTCGAGATCATCGCGCACCCCGTAGCTGACCACGTTGCGCCACAGATACATGCCGGGGGTGATGTCCTCCCACTCGGCGACAAGATCGAGATAGGCCGCATAGCGCGTCTCGAAATCCTGCGCCTGCACGAAGGCTTCGCCCAGCTCAAGGAACTTGTCCGTGGGCACATAGGTCCGGTGGCTGGCGTTCACGCGGCTCGAGGTTGGGCCCCAGTCGAGCCAGAGCGGCCGCCACGGATCGCCCGAGAAATCCGACGACATGGACATGTTGAGCAGATGGAACGGACGCTCATAGGCCAAGCTGAAGTTGTCGACGAGGGTGATCTTCACGTTGATCCCGACATCGCGCCACTGTTCCACCATGAATTCGGCGGCGATTTCATAGTTCGGATAGAAACCGCGGGTGATGTGCCATTCCAGTTCCTCCCCGTCGTAGTCCGAGGCTTCGAGAAGCTCGGCCGCGCGTTCGGGGTCATAGGGGTAGGCGCGTTCCCGCTCCGGATCGAAGTAATCGCCGTATTCGGGGAAGTTGAACGGCGTGGGCACAAAAGTCGCATCGCCCCAGAGCGCCTCGACAATAGCATCGCGGTCGATGGCAGAGACCATCGCCTTGCGCAGGTTGGGGTCGGTCAACGGGTTGTCAGGGAGGGTTTCGTCGTCTTCGAGCATGTTAAAAGCGAACATGGGATAATTCTCGATCCCCTTCGACAGAACATGCACCCCGTCGGCGTTTTCCACCTGTTCGATCTGGTCGGCGGGGATCGACACGATGATGTCGAACTCACCCGAGACGAGACCCGCGAACCGGGTCGAGAACTCCGGCACGATGCGGAAGGTCAGCGATTCCGCCGGAACAGGGCCGTTCCAATAGTCGTCAAAGGCCTCAGCGGTCAGCTCAACCGAAGGGTCGAAGCTGGTGACGCGGTAGGGGCCGGTGCCCATGGGCATCTGGCCGAAGGCGTCGGTGCCCACTTCTTCGTAGTAATGTTTCGGCAAGACGAACCCCAAAGGCGTTGCCAGCCGGTTGGGGAAGGTCGGGTCGGCGATGTCGAGCTCGACTTCCACGGTCAGCGGGCCGGTCGCCTCGACACGCACGATATTGGCGGCATAGCGGGTGCCGCGCGGGGCAAGGGGTTCCGGCCCCCAAAGCCGCTCGGCGGACATGGAAAAGGCCACGTCCTCGGCGTCCATGATGTGCCCGTCGTGGAACGGCACGCCCTCGCGCAGGGTCAGTTCCCAGATATACGGCGTCTTGCGTTCCCAGCTTGTCGCCAGTTGCGGCACCAGCGTCGCGCCGTCGGGGTCTTCCCAGCGGTTGCGCGAAATCAGCGTGTCGAACACGTTGTAATGCACCCGCGCGCCCGAGGTGGAAATGCCGATCACGGGGTCCATCGTCTCCCACAGGTTGTCGACGGCAAGGGTGATGTCGGGCCGGTCTTGGGCCTGCGCAGCCAAGGGCACGGCAAGCGCCAGTGCAAAGGCCGCGGATAGGACGTTTTTGTGGAACATTCTCGGTCTCCCTTCGGTAAATCGTATGGCAGGCTCAGTCGTCGAAGCTGTAGTCGCGCCCGTTCTGCAAGGACGGGATCTGGCGGCGGGCGGCGGCAACTTCGTCGAGGTTCAGATCGACGGTGCGCAATCCGGGTCCGTCGGACCCCATGTCGACCAGCACCTCGCCCCACGGATTGACGACCATCGAATGGCCGTAGGTCACCCGCCCGTCGTCGTGCTTGCCGACCTGCGCCGCCGCGATGACGAACGCGCCGTTTTCAATGGCTCGCGCGCGCAAGAGCACCTCCCAATGGGCGCGGCCTGTGGGAACGGTAAAGGCAGAGGGCACGAAAAGCAAAGTCGCGCCGCGCTGGCCGTAATCGCGGAAGAGCTGCGGAAACCGCAGGTCGTAGCAGATCGCCAGCCCCGCCGGCCCCCACGGCGTGTCAGCCAGAACCGCGCGACGGCCCGGACCGTAGCGGCGGGATTCCCCAGTGGGTGGTTTGCCGTCAAGATGAATGTCAAACAGGTGGATCTTGTCATATCCGGCAACGATCCGGCCATCGGGGTCGATCATGTCCCCGTGGTTGAGGAACCGCGGACCATCCACGCCATCGGGCCCCTTCACCGGCGTCGATCCGGTCTGAACCCACAGCCCGTGCTTCGCGGCAGCCTCACGGCAGGCGGCGATGAAAGGGTCGGCGTCGTGATCGACCACAAGCCGCAGGGCATCGTCGCGGTCCTTGTTCACCAGCCCCGACGCCTCGGGCAGGGCCAGCATCTGCGCGCCGTCCTCTGCCGCCTGCGCGGCGGCCTCCTCCATCCAGGCGATATTGCCCTCGTGCCGGTTGGTCGAAGTCATCTGGGCAATGCTGAGGCGCAATGTCTGGGTCATCTGGACATCCTTGCGGTGTGGTGGGCTCCCTTGTGGATACCATGACGGGGCACACGCAAAAGAAAAGTAGAAACTTTGCGGTTATCGTCTAAATAGCTAACATGACCAGCACGCCCCCCGTCCGAAGATTGCCGCCCCTGAAGTCCCTGCGCACGCTTGAGGCGATCTATCTGGCCGGGTCGGTCACTGGGGCCGCGCAACAGCTGCGGGTGTCCCATTCCGCGGTCAGCCATCAGGTGAAGGTGCTTGAGGATTGGTCCGACACGCCGCTGTTCAAGCGCGGCGGGCGCAGCACAGTGCTGACCGATGCGGGACGCAGCCTTGCCATGACCGCGCACCGCGCGTTTGACGAGGTGCGCCATGAAGTCGACCGGCTGCCCCTGCGCCGGGTCGATCCCGTGACCGTGGCGACCTTGCCACTTCTGGCGACCGAGCTGATTCTGCCGAACCAGCCCGATTTTGCTCGCGCCCATCCCGAGGTGCGCCTACATATTTCGATGGCCTTCGCCGATCGGCCGACCATGGCAAAACCCGACGTGCAGGTTCTGTTCCTGCGCCGGGCTGCGGTTCTGGCCAGTGACGAGATTCTGTTTCCCGGTGACGCGATCCCCGCCTGTTCGCCACGACTGGTCCAATCGTCTGGCTTGTCCCCGGCCGAACTGCTCGAGGCGGGGCCGCATATCCACGATGAGGATTTGCGCATGTGGCCCGCATGGATAAGTGCGCATCGCCCCGACGCGCAGACCACTCTGGTGGGCGACGCCGCGCATCTGCTGCTGGAAGGCTCGGCCCTGCTGCAATCGGCGGTGCTGCAGGGGCTTGGCGTGGGTTTTGTGCGCTGCGCTTTGGTAGCGCAGCATCTAGAAAGCGGCGCGCTTCTGCCCTGTTCCGACCGGATCATCGACCACGACTGGGTCTATGTGTTGCGGGTCACGCCGGAGCGCGCGGAAGAGGGCGCGGTTCAGGCGGTGGTGCGCTGGCTGCTGCGGGTCTGCCGCGATGATCGGTCTAAAACTTAGACGACCTTCGCGTATTTCTCACTTTTTTGCGGTGTCCCGCTGGCCTAGCCTTTTCGCAACCCACCGCAGGAGGCACCGGAGCATGCAGGAAACATCGGCCAAGGCGCAAAGCCGGATCGTGAAAACCGCACGCCCCGTGCTCTGCGCGCTCCCGTTTGCGACCGACGCACCCGACTGGCGTGGTCCGGCGCTGGCAGAAGACGTGTTGAACGAGGTGGTGCGTCTGGCGCAGGCGCGGGCGCTGTCCCATCACACGACCTTTCAGCCTGCCTTCGACAGCTCGCCCGAGGCGTTGACCGAGATGGGGGTCAGCCATGCGCTGCGCGGCAGGTTTACTCCCGAAAACTCGTCAGAATTGACTCTGACGCTGAACGACCTCACCACCGCAGAGGCGCAGACCGTCACGGTTGAGGGCGCAACCCTGCAAGTGCTGGCCGACGGGGCGGCCCAAAGGATTGCCGGAATGCTGACCGAGGCGCAGCCGCCCCGGCCGGATTGGATCTTTCCGCCCGCGCGCGCCGCCGAAGACCCGACCATCTTTGCCAAACTCTGTCAGGCGCGCCACGCGATCTGGAGTTTTGACCGCACGGGCAATGAGGCGGCGCTTGCTCTGGTGGACGAGGTCCTCTCGACCGATCCCGACCACCCGGCGGCCAATGGCTACAAGGCGTTTCTGCTGACGCGCGCCTATCGCAGCGGCTGGATCATGGGGCGCGACACCGTGGCTCCGGCAATTGAGGAGGCCTGCGCGCGAGCGTGGAAAGGTGATCCGCAGGACCCGGCGATCCTTTGGACCACGGCCTTTGCGCAGGGCATGATCTTTCGTGACTACCCCTTGACGGCCGACCTGGTCGCCCGCGCCGCCGCCTTGCAACCCCATGGCAGTCACATCCTCGGCTGGGGCAGCCTGTTCATGACCTATGATCTGAATTTCGAAACGGGGCTTGCCTATGCCCGCCGGGCTTTGGCGATCAGCCCGCTGGACCCGATGCGGGTGACCCACGGGTTTGCCGGCGCGCTGGCGGCGATCCATGGCGGGCAGGACGCGGCGGCGGTGGAATTGTCCGAGGTGGCGTTGGCGGTCAACCCGGACATGAAGAACGCGCTGCGCATCAAGGCGTCGGCGCTGTTCCGTCTGGGTGAAACCGAAAAGGCCCGCGCCTGCGCGGCGCAGGTTCTGAAGATCGATCCGAAGGAAAGCGTGGCGCTGGCGGCCGAGGTCAATCCGCTTCGGGAATGGCCCGGCTTCTCGCGGTTCCTTGAGGGGCTTGCGGGGGCCGGATTCCCCTAGGGCAAAGGCCAGCGGGCACCGAAGCGCCCGCTGACCGTCGTGTTATTCCGTGATTGTCACATCGCGGAAGTAGGGCACGTTGAGCGATGACCGCCAGAACCCTTCGACATCCGGCGACATCATCATGTAGTTGTAGCGGTGATACATCGGCAGGATGACGTGGTCGTTCATCAACACGGCCTCGGCTTCGCGCATAGCGGCAAGGCTCTCGGCTTCGTCCGCGGTGGCCTTGGCCGCATCAACCGCTGCGGCGAAGTCCTCGCTCTGCCAAGCCGCCAGATTGTTGGGGCTGTCGGGCAGGAAGACGTCAAGGAAGGTCATCGGGTGCGGATAATCCGCGCCCCAGCCCATCTGCGCGATCTGGTATTCGACCTTTTGCACTTCGGGATAATAGACCTGCCACTCGGTCGCCTGAATGGAGACGTCGATGTTCAGGTTTTCCTTCCACATCTGTTGAATCGCTTCGAGCAGCTTTTCGATGGGCGGCGAGGTGTAGGTGACGAACACGGTTTCGGGGAAGCCTTCGCCGTTCGGATAGCCGGCCTCGGCCAGCAGGGCCGCAGCAGCCTCGGGCTGGGCGTCCGCGTCTAGCCCGTAGGTATCGACACCGTCGCGGAAATCCTCACCGTTCAGGGTCATGCCATAGGGCACAAGGCCGATGGCGGGTTGATCGGCGGATTGCAGAACGAAGTCCACGATGTCCTGCCGGTCGATCGCCATGGACAGCGCCTTGCGCACGCGCACGTCATCCAGCGGTGCCTGTGCAGGGTTGAAGAACGCATAGGTCGTCCCCAACGCCGGCACGATCATAAAGGCGTCGCTTTCCGCCATCAGACGGGGGATTTCCGGCGCGGGCACGGCTTCGATCCCGTCCACCTGACCGGATTCCATCGCGGTGAGCGCGGTCGCCTGATCGGGGATCAACCGGAAGGTCAGGGTGTCGAGCGACACGTCCTCGGCCCCATAGTACGCATCGTTCTTGGCGAAGACGACGGATTCCCCGAAGTTGAACTCGGTCACCTTGAACGGGCCATTGCCGATGAAGGTTTCGGGGTTGCGGGTCCAGCCTTCGGGGTCGGCCTCGACTACATCCTCACGCACCGGGAACCAGTTGGTGTAGGTCAGAAGCTGCATCATGTAGGGAATGCGGTTGGTCAGCGTGAAGGTCAGCGTCTTGTCGTCGGGCGCGGAAATCGCCACGTCGCCCTCTCCACCGGCGGCGTAATGCGCCTCGGCCCCGTCGATCAGATAGAACATCGACGGGTTCTTGGCACCTGCAGCGGGATCAAGCACACGCATCCAGGCATAGACGAAATCCTGCGCGGTGACGGGCTTTCCGTCGGACCATTTGGCGTCGCGCAGCTTGAAGGTATAGGTCAGCCCGTCTTCGGAGACTTCCCAGCTTTCAGCCATGGCGCCTTCGATCTCACCCTCTTCGGTGAAGCGCACGAGGCCTTCGAAGGTGTTGCCGATGATCGGCGCGGCGAAGGTCTCGGACGTCAGCCCGGGATCGTAGGTCGCGGATTCGTTGTTGACCACATAGGTCAGATCGCCTGCGGCCAGCACTGGCCCCGCGACAAGCGCGGCAAAGGCGGTGGACATGAACAGTTTACGCATTCTCTCTCTCCTCCTGAGTATGAGATGTGCTGCCAGCGGGCAGCGGGTGATGACAGGCGACGGCGTGGCCGTCGTCGTGCAGCGTCAGATCAGGCTCTACTTCAGCGCAAAGCGCGGTCGCGCGGGGGCAGCGGGTGCGGAACCGGCAACCGGATGGCAGGTCCAGCGGGCTGGGCACCTCGCCCGTCTCGAACGCATCGTCGCGACGGGCCTCCGGATCGGGGACTGGAATGGCCGACCACAAAAGCTGCGTATAGGGATGGCGCGGCGCGGTGTGCAGCGCTTCGGACGGGGCGATCTCGACCAGTTTGCCCAGATACATCACGCCGATGCGGTCGGCGATATGGCGCAGCATCGACAGATCGTGGGTGATGAACAGATAGGCCAACCCGGTGTCGCGCTTGAGCTCCGAGAGCATATTGACGATTTGCGCCTGAATAGAGACGTCCAGCGCCGAGATCGGCTCATCACAGACGACCAGATCGGGTTCGAGCGCGATGGCGCGGGCGATGCCCACGCGCTGCCGCTGACCGCCGGAAAAGGCATGGGGGTAGCGGTCGGCGGCCTCGGCCCCCAGCCCCACCTGATCGAGCAACGCGGCCACCCGCGCACGGCGGGATTTGGCAGTGCCGATGCCCATCACCTCAAGCGGTTCGGCAATCAACTCCCCCACGGTCATCCGCCCGTTCAGAGCCGCCACAGGGTCTTGAAAAATCATCTGCACCCGCCTGCGGTGGGGTTTCAGCGCCTTGTCCCCCAGCGTCGTGATGTCGGTCCCGTCCAGCACCACGCGGCCACCCGTCGGGCGATAGAGCCGGATCAGTGCCCGGGCGAGGGTGGATTTCCCGCAGCCGCTTTCCCCCACAAGGCCCAAGGTCTCGCCCCGCTGGATCGTCAGGCTGACCCCGTCCAACGCTTTCAGCACGCCGTGCCGCGTCGGAAAGTGCATCTCCAGGTCGTGAAGTTCGAGCAGGGGGCGGGTCATTCTGCGGGCTCCGGGGTCGGGGCAGGGGCATTGGTATCGGCCAGCCAGCAGCGGCTGCGTTGCGTCGGACGCAGGCGGGCGGACTCCGTGCCGTCATACATCGGCGGCGGCGTGGCGCAGATCCGCATGGCGCGGGGGCAGCGGGGCGCGAAGGGGCAACCGGGCGGCGGGCTGCGCATGTCCGGCGGGCTGCCGCGCACCGGCGACAGCGGCCGCCCCGCAAGGCGCGGATCGGGGATCGCCGCCAGTAGCCCGCGGGTGTAGGGATGCTGCGGGGCCGCGAACAGGTCCGCGACCGGGGCTTCCTCCATCACTTGACCGCCATAAAGCACCATGACCCGGTCGGCAGTCTCGGCGATCACCCCAAGGTCATGGGTCACAAGGATAATCGCCATGCCCAGCCGGTCGCGCAGCTCTTTCAGCAGCGCCAGAATCTGCCGCTGGATCGTCACATCCAGCGCGGTCGTCGGCTCGTCCGCGATCAGGATGTCCGGCTCACAGGCCAGCGCAATCGCGATCATCACCCGTTGCCGCATTCCGCCGGAGAATTCATGGGGATAATTGTCGATGCGGGTCTCGGGCGAGGGGATACGCACCAGTTTGAACAACTCGACCGCGCGGGCGCGGGCGGCGTTCTTGCCGATCCGGCGGTGCTGCATCAGCACCTCGACGATCTGGCGGCCCACGGTCATCGTGGGGTTAAGCGCCGACATCGGGTCTTGGAAGATCACGCCGATGCGGTCACCGCGCACCCGGGTCAGCGCCCGGTCCGACAGGCTCAGCAGGTCGACGCCGTCGAAGTCCGCCGTGCCCGAGGTGATGTGCCCCCCGCGTTTGAGCAGTTTCAGAAGGCTCATGCAGGTGACGGACTTGCCCGACCCGCTCTCCCCGACCAGCCCGAGAATCTCCCCCCGGTGGAGGGTCAGTTCGACGCCGCGCACGGCCTGCACCACGCCCCGGTCGGTGCGGTATTCGGTACGCAGATCGCGCAAGGACAGCAGAGGCGCGGTCATGACGACAACCTCGGGTCCAGCGCATCGCGCAGACCATCGCCGAGGAAGTTGAACGCCAGCATGGTCAGGCTGATCGCCACGGCGGGAAAGAACAATTGGTGCGGATAGGCGCGCAAGGTCTCCACCGCTTCCGAGGTCAGCGTCCCCCAGCTTGCCTGTGGCGGTGTCACGCCAAGGCCGATGAAGCTCATGAAGCTTTCGATAAAGATAGCCGAGGGGATCAGCATGGTCAGCGTCACAAGGATCGGGCCAAAGGCGTTGGGCAGCAGGTGTTTGAACAGGATGCGCGAGGTCGAGGCCCCCATGGTGCGCGCGGCGGCGACGTAGTCCTGACTTTTCAGCGTCAGGATCTGCCCCCGCACCACCCGCGCCATGTCCACCCAATAGACGGTGCCGATCGCCAGCACGACCGAGAGGAGCCCCGATTGCAGCACCACCATCATCAAGATCACATAAAGCGTGAGCGGGATCGTCGCGACGATCTCGACGATGCGCATCATTACTGCATCCACGCGCCCGCCCAGCAGGCCGGAAACCCCGCCATAGACCACGCCGATCACGAAATTCGCCAGCACGGCGGCGGCGGCCACCAGCAGCGAGATTCGCGCGCCGTAAAGCTGCCGCACAAGCACGTCGCGGCCCAACTGGTCGGTGCCGAAGGGGTTGCGCCGGTTGAGCTTGCGCCCGCCGGCTTGCGCGACCTCGCCGTCAATGGTCAGCACGGCGGGCCGCTGACCGTAGTCCAGCACCACGGTCTTGCCCGCAATTTCCCACGTGGTCTGACGGTTGATCATGTCGCGCCCGTCCGGCCGCAGCAGGCCGGTCAGCCCGCCCCCGTCGCCGACCTCGTAAAGGCTTAGGTTGCTGGTGTTGACGTGAACCTGCACGCCCTCGGCCACCGTATAGGGGCGATAGACGGGCGGCAGGTTCGACAGCTCAAGGTTCTGCTGAAAGTAGCTGTAGGGTGACAGCATCGGCCCGAACACCGCCGCCACGATAAGGAGGATGATGAACCCCAGCCCCGCCATCGCCGGACGGTGCCGCCAGAGCCGCGACCGCACTCCGGCCCAGAAGCCAAGGCTGGCGCTGCCCACCACCGGATCGCCCGGGCGCCCGGTCTGCGGATCAAGGGGCAGCCACATATCAGGCGCAATGGCCGGTCGGGTCATTTGCGGTCTCCGTATGAAATGCGCGGGTCAAGCCAGAGGTAAAGCAGATCGACGATCAGGATCATCAGCATCAGGAAGACCGCATAGAAAATCGTGATCCCCATGATCGCGGTATAATCGCGGTTGGTGATCGACTGCACAAAATGCCGGCCGATCCCCGGCAAGGCGAAGATCTGTTCGATCACGAAGCTTCCGGTCAGCAGGTTGGCCACCACGGGCCCCAGCACGGTGACCACCGGAATCAGCGAATTGCGCAGCCCGTGGCGCAGCATCACCGTGCGCGCGGGCAGACCCTTGGCGCGGGCGGTCATGATGTAGTCCTGCGACATCGTCTCAAGCAGGTTGGACCGTGTGAGGCGCGCGACGAAGGACATCCAGAAGCCCGACAGCGCCACAACCGGCAGGATGTAGCCGCGCCAGTCGTCCAGCCCGAAGGCCGGGGTCCAACCAAGCCGCAGCGCGAAGATGTAAAGCGCCACCGTGGCGATAACGTAAGAGGGCACGGCAATGCCCAGACTGGCAAGGAACATCGCCAGCGTGTCCGGCCAGCGCCCACGGTTGAGGGCCGCTACGATCCCCGCGGGCACACCCACGGCCACCACGCAGATCATCGCCAGAAGCCCGGTCTGCGCGGTCACGGCAAGTCCGTCGGCGATCATGCTGTTGACGCTGACGCCGGGGTATTTGAACGACGGTCCCAGATCGAAGGTCAGCACGCCGCCCAGATAATTGAGGTATTGCCGCCAGATCGGCTGATCCAATCCGAACTTGGCGTTCAGCGCGGCTTCAATCTCGGGGGCGAGCATTTTCTCCGACACGAAGGGCCCGCCGGGCACCGCGTGCATCAGCGCAAAGGTCAGGGTGATGATCGCCAGCAGCGTCAGAAGCATCATGCCGATGCGCTGCGCCAGCCACATCAGGGGAAGTCGGCTGGCCCCGGTCACGCCGAGGTGCCCGATTGCGGGGTCATCTGGAAGGTCGGACCGTTGCCAAGCCAGAAAAGCACCGCCGGATCGCCTTCGGGGTTGCGGGCCTGATGGCGCTGGTCGGAGTTGAAATGCAGCGTGTCGCCAGCCTGCAGATCGTAGTCGCGTTCACCGATGGTAAAGATCACCCGGCCGCTGCGCACCTCGACGAACTCCTCACCCGTGTGAATGTCGGTTTCCGTCACGAACCCGGCGGGCATGGTGATAAGGAACGCGGAGAAGGCCGCGCCCACGAATTCGCCGTGCAGCCGTTCATAGGTCATGCCGCCCTCGCGCACCCAGATCGTTTCGCGATCCTGTTTGCGGGTGACAAGGCCACGGGCATTGGGCAGCGGAATGAAGTGCCCCAGATCCAGCGAGAGCGCCGCCGCCAACCGGTTGAGCGAACCCAGCGACGGGGTCGCGATGTCGCGCTCGATCTGGCTCAGGTAGCCGACCGAGAGGCCGGAGCGGGTGCTAAGCTCTTGCAAGGTCAGGTTCTGACTGCGCCGCGCCGCCCGCAACAGGGCCCCGACAGGCGGCTGTTGTCCGGTCGGGTCGGGGTGGGCGGTTTCGGTCATGGGCGGCTCCGATCTTCTTGCAAGATCAGACTATCTAAAATTTTTAGATATATGCAATAATTCTTTCACCCACGTTTGCGATTGCCCTACGGGGTCAAGGCGCGGCGCATGTCCCGGATCACATCACCGATGCCATCCCCCGCCCGCAACAGGCTGCCACCCAGAAGATAGACGCAATCCGCGCCGTATTGTCGTTGCATGTCGGGCAAGCGCTCGACCGACATGCCGCCGCCGGGGCTGGGCAGGATTGCGGGGCCGACCCCTGATGGGTCCCGGCAATCGGCGACGATGGCGTCGCATTCCTCAACCGAGAAGCCGAAGCGCCCGCCATGGTTGGGAAAGACCGAGATATCGGCCCCCGCAAGACGCATGAGTTGCCCGAACAGCATCCCGTGGCCGTAGCCGTGATCCGGCGACAGCACATAGGGCCCCAGATGGCTGGGGTGCGCCATGATTGGTAGGTCCAGTTCATCGTCCTGCGCAAGCTGGTTCATCGCGTCGAAGCCGTAAAGCCCGGGGATGATCAGCAGCCCATCGGCACCGGCATCGCGGGCGTAACGGGCGTTATCGTGGATTTTGTGGGCGGGGCCGCTGATGTTTGGGAAATACAGCGCCTGCGTCTGGTCGCCCTTCTCTTGCCGTTCGGCGTTGGCGCGGGCCACGGCGGCGGCGCAGGCGGTGACGCGCTCCCGGAAGGGCGCGGCGTCCTGCCCGGCAAGGCCGTGATCCTCTTTCACGATATCGGCCCCGGCCACGGCGGTCAGGTAGCACAATTGGGCAAGACTGTCCGAGGAGGTGCCCTGCGGCTTGATCACCGGGCAGACAAAGCCGCCAGTGCTGCGTCCGGTGAGCGCACGCACGCCCGCCGCGCCGAACCGCGCGCCGGGAAAGCGCGCGCGCAGGGCGGCGTCGGGCGTCAGGTCCACCGCTTTAACGCCGCGCAAGATCGAGGCGTTGCCCAGGATCACGTTGAGCAGCTGCGCCAGATCGTGGCCGACGCTGTCGATGTGATAGGCGATCCGCGCGGACCAGACGGCGTCGCCCGTGGGCGTGACATCCTCGACCCGGCCAAGGATCACGTCCTCGACGTAGCCCTTGGGCACCACGTCGCGGGGGATTTCGACGGTATCCTCAAGCGCGATGGCATCGGCACGGGCGGCGGCATCGTGGTCGTCGTCGGCCACGATGCGATAGGTGACGGTGAAACGCTCCATCAGAGGCCTTCGGCCTTGGCGAGCGAATGAACCGCCTCGACCCGCGCCTGCGCCAGATCGTCTTCGGTGATGTTGAGCGGCTGGCCCAGAAGCTCTTCAACCCCTTGCGTCAGCGCCAGCGCGTCCAGCCCGTAATAGCGCATCAGATAGGCGCGGCTGCCGCCGTGGGCGTAGGTGTCTTTCAGGCCCAGCCGCCGCAACTTCTTGCCAACGCCGTTGTCGGCCATGACTTCGGCCACAAGCGACCCTATTCCACCTTCGGTGACGTGGTTTTCCAGGGTGATCACACCGCCCCTGACCGAATTGATATGGTCCAGAAGCGCCTGATCGTTGAACGGTTTGATGGTGTTGAGGTGCAGGTGCCGCACCGACACACCGGCCTTTTCCAACGCCGCCGTCGCGCGCAGCGCCTCTTCGGTTGTGATGCCCGCGGTGACGATCAACACGTCCTCGCCCAGCGAGATCTCCCGCATCTGGCCCACGACAATCGGCGTGTCGAACAGACGCGGGACCGAGCCGCGCAGCACGCGGCAATAGACCGGACCGTCGATGCTGTCTGCGGCTTCGCAGATGCTTTCGACCTCGGTCGCGTCGCCGGTCTCGAGGATCGTCATGTTCGGCATCGACCGCATGACGCTGATGTCTTCGATGGCCTGATGGGTCATGCCTCCGGGGGTGGTGATACCGGGCAGAAAACCCATGATCCGCACCTTGCGCCGGGGATAGGCGATCGACGCCATGAGCTGGTCATAGGGCCGCCGGTAGGTGAACACGCCAAAGGTGTGCACGAAGGGGCGGTAACCGGCGAGGCCAAGGCCGCCGCAAAAGCTCATCATGTTCTGCTCGGCCATGCCCATCGACAGGAATTGGTCGGGGTGGTTGTCGCGGAACTTGTCGATCTCGCACGACGAGGTGAGGTCGGCCGAGATGCACAAGACGTCCGGATTGGCCAAGGCGTGTTTTTCGAAGGCCGCCTCATAGGGGCGGTTTACCATTTCTACCATTGGGACAACTCCGGCTTAGTGGGCGTAGTCGATGGGTTCGACACCCAGCGACTCGGCGATTGAGGCATTCATGCGGGCGCGTTCCTCTTCGGATTTGAAGCGCACGTAGTGGAGGCGGGGGAACCGCTCTTCCAGGATCGGCATCGCGTGGAACGGGTTGGACTGCGCCAGAATGATCAGCGGCTTGCCCTCGTGCGGGGTTTTGGCCGCTTCGCGCATCTCGTCAAGATTGTGGGCGTCGCACTCGACGGCGACGCCGCCAAAGGCTTCGATCTTGGCCTTGATGTCGCGCACTTCCATGACGCTGTCCATGGCGCCGTCACATTGCTGGTTGTTCACATCCATGATCGCCTTGACGTTGTCGATCCGGTGATGCGCGCAGGCCTGAATGGCTTCCCAGGTCTGGCCCTCCTGCACCTCGCCGTCGGACATATAGACCCAAACCCGGCCCGTTTCGCCGCGCCGCTTGCGCCCCCAGGCCAGACCGGCGGCGGTCGAAAGACCGATGCCAAGTGTGCCGTTGTGAACCTCCATCCCCGGCGAATGCTCCGCGCCGATCATCTCGACGCTTGAGCCGTCCTGATTGAACATCTCGAGCCCTTCGGCGGCCATGCGTCCGGTTTCCACCAGCGTGGCATAGGCGACGAGCGCGTAATGCGCGGGCGCGATGAACAGCCGGTCGAACTCGGGCTCGAACGGGCCGTTGTAACCCGCGCCAGTGTGGTAATCGGGGTTGTCCGCATGGGGCACCCCCTCAAAGGGTTTCGGGATCATCGGCAAGGTCGGCGCGCCAAGGTTCAGCTCTTCGTTATAGAGCCAGGCGAGCTGCTCGGCGGCCGAGCAGGCCTGAGACAGATACCCGCCGTTGTTGCGCATGGCATGTTCGAAGACGCGGCGGCGGATGCCCAGTGCGATGTCTTCGGTGGTTTTTTCGTTTCTCATACGTCCTCCTTGAGGGCATTTTGCTGTGCGGTTCGCATCGCGGCCAGACTGTCGGTAAAGGGCGGGCGGGCGATGCCGTATTCGGTGATGATCCCCGCGATCAGGCGGTTCGGTGTCACATCGAAGGCCGGATTGAACGCGGGCGCGTCGGGCGGCGCGATGGCGTGGCCGTTGATCTCGGTCACTTCGGCGCTGTCGCGCTCCTCGATCTCGATGGCGTCGCCGTCGGGGGTCGCGAAATCGATGGTGGACATGGGGGCGGCGACATAGAAAGGCACGTCGTTGTCGGCGGCCGCGAGGGCGAGGTTATAGGTGCCGATCTTGTTGGCCACATCGCCGTTCGCCGCGACGCGGTCACAGCCGACCACGGCGATGTCCACGTCCTGTGTGCGCATGATATGGGCTGACGCGCCGTCCACGACGATGGCATGGGGCACGCCGAATTCCAGCAGTTCGAACGACGACAACTTCGCTCCCTGCAGGCGGGGGCGGGTCTCATCAAGGTAGGCGAACACCTCGTGCCCCGCCTCATGGGCGCTGCGGATGATGCCAAGCGCGGTGCCCAGATCGACGGTGGCAAGCGATCCGGTGTTGCAGTGGTGGAAGAACGTCACCTTCTGCGGCAGGATCTTCAGCGCCTCGGCGGAAATCGCGCGGTTCACGGCGATGTCGTCTTCCTCGATGGCCAGTGCTTCGCGGTGTAGGGCCGCGGGCAGGTTGGCGGGATCTGTAGCATCGGCCCAGACGGCCTTCATCCGGTCCAGCGCCCAGAACAGGTTGACCGCCGTCGGGCGCGAGGCCCGCAGCACCGCGTCGGCCTGTTGCAGGGCGCTCTGCATCTCCTCTGCGGGCGCGTCGGCAAAGCTGCGGGCCGCTTGCAAGATGCCGAACGCGGCGGCGACCCCGATGGCGGGCGCACCGCGCACCGTCATGTCATGGATCGCGCGCGCAATCTCGGCGGTGGTGTTCAGCTCAAGATAGCGCACCTGCTGCGGCAGGACCTTCTGGTCGATCAGCTGCAGGGTGTCGCTGTCATCCAGCCATTCAATTGCACGAAATGCCATTACGTCGTCTCACTTCTGATGGCTGTGGCCAGCCGTTTCACATCGTCGATCAGCGGCGCGACCGGCGTGGTCAGCGCGCGGTCGCTGACGATCGCCCGGCCGCGCGCGAAGACGTGGCGCACGTCGCTGCGGCCGGCGCTGAACACCAGCGTCGAATAGGGGTCGTAAGTGGGCACGTTGTGCGGTGCATCGGTGGCGATCACGGTCACGTCGCCCTGTTTGCCCACCTCAAGCGTGCCGGTCCGGTCCGCCAGACCCAGCGCGGCCGCCCCGCCGCAGGTCGCCATGGCGACGATGTCGCGGGCGTGCAGCGTGTCCGAGGTGCCGGTGCGCAGATTGTGCAGCAGCGCGGTAAGGCGCATGGTGGCGAACATATCAAGGTCGTTGCCGCTGGCCGGCCCGTCCGTGCCCAGCGAGAGGGTTACGCCCTTAGCCGCAAGATCGCCGATCCGCGCCGTGCCTGAGGCGAGCTTGGCATTGGACAGCGGACAATGGGCCACGGCGACGTTCGCGGCGGCAAGCATGTCGATCTCGGCGTCGTCCAGATGCACCGCGTGGGCGAGCAACAGCGGTTGCTCCAACAGACCGGCCTGCTGCAACGCGCGGATCGGGGTCGTGCCATAGGCCTTTTGCACAAGGTCCATTTCCCAATCGGCTTCGGCCGCGTGGATATGAACGCCGACGCCCTCCGACTGCGCAAGCTGGGCGATCTGTGCCAGCTTGTCGGCATCGAGCGTATAGCACCCGTGGGGCACCAGCATCGGCTGCACCCCGTCAACCTCGGTATAGCGGGCCAGAAAATTGCGCGTGAAAGCGATCCGGTCGTCCCACGACAGCCCGTCCACGCCCTCGACGTTCAACATCGGCGGGCCCGAGGTGATGCCAAGGCCCACGGTCCGCGCGGCGGTGATGGTGGCGTCCGGATACCAATACATATCCAGCACATGGGTCACCCCGCCCAGGGCCATTTCCGCCATAGCCAGCGCCGCGCCCTGTTCGACGGTTTCGGGCGTGATGTGGGCGGCTTCGGCGGCCCAGACAGTGTTGAGGAACCCGTCCAGATTGACGTTGTCCGCCAGCCCGCGAAACAGCGCCATCGCCGCGTGGCAATGGGTGTTGATGAAGCCGGGCAGGATCAGCCCGCCCTGCGCGTCGATGCGAGTCGTCGCGGCCAGCTCTGCGGCGCCGGACGCGGGACCCACATGGCTGATCTTGCCATCGGTGAGCGCGACGAAACCTCCGTCATGCACCGTGCGTTCGGCATCCATGGTCAGGACGGTGCCGTTGTGGATTAAGGTATCGACCTGCACGTTCATGCTGCGGACCCGCTGTCGGCGCGGGGCAGGACGGGGATCAGCGCCTCCATCAACGTGAGCAGCTTGGGCTGCACCAGTTTGACCGCTTCCCAGACCTCATCCTCGTTGGTGACATGGGCGTCGTTGACGGAGCTGACGGCGATATTGGTCACGGCCGAAAGCGCCAGAACCTTCAGCCCCATGTGCCGCGCGACGATCACTTCGGGCACGGTGGACATGCCCACCAGATCGACGCCCGCCTGCTTGAGGAACCGGATCAGCGCCGGGGGCTCGAAACTGGGGCCGATGGCATGGCCATAGACCCCCCGCGACACCATCGGCGACAGAGATTGCACCAGCGCGATCAGCTCGGGGTCATAGGCCTTGTTCATTGACACGAACCGCTCACCGAAGGCGGGTTCATTGGGGCCGCGCAAGGGGTCGAACCCGGCGGCCACAGCCAGCGACAGATGGTCCTCGATGGCGACGATGTCGCCCACCACCATGCCATCGCCCATGCCACCGGCGGCATTGGTGATCACCGTGGTCGTCGCGCCCAGGGCCGCCATGACCCGCATCGGAAAGGTGACCTCTTGCGCGGAATAACCTTCATACATATGCACCCGACCCCGCATCGCCACGCAGGTGCGGCCGAACAGGGTGCCGACGATCAGAACCCCGTCGTGACCCTGCACGGTCGAGACGGGAAAATGGGGAATCTCGGAATAGGGGATCGTCACGCCGTCGATATGGTCCGCCAGCGGCCCCAGGCCGGACCCCAGAACCAGCGCCAGTTCGGGCACCACGTCGCTTCGCTTTCGGATCGCCTCGACCGCTTCCAACACTTGCGCCTTAAGCATGACTCGTTCCCCCTGTCCGGTTTGACCGGCCAATCCTTAGCACCGTCAATTCCGGAAAGGAAAGAAAAAACACAAAAAACAGGCGCGTTGACATTTGTGCAAAAATCGCGGAGCCTGCGGTATGGAGGGTTCATTCCGTGCTTGTCGTGTGCCGCCGATGCGGCTTACAAGGCGGGTGAACAGGGCCGCAGGGGCGGCTTGGAGCTGACACAACAGGGAGCCAGACCAGATGGCACATTTCACGGCAAAATACCTGACGACGGCCTTGGCAACGGGGTTGACGCTTGCGCTTTCGGGAGCGGCGGCCACGGCGCAGGACACCTCGATCATCTACATCACGCCGAACCCCATCGGGAACAACCCGTTCCTCGTTCTCGGACGGGCCGGCGCGGAAGCCGCGGGTGAGCAGATCGGCGCGAGCGTCGAGACCTATGAAAGCGAAGCTCCGCAAGCGATGCTCGAAAACCTTTATGCCGCCGCCAGCGTCGGCGCGGATATCATTATCGGCATCAGCTTCTCGGCCGTGGATGGCGTGATGGAAGTCGCCCCCACCGCGCCGGATACAGACTTTCTTCTGGTCGATGCTTGCCCGTCCGAGGAGCGCCCCGCCAACGTGCATTGCGCTGTCTTCCGCGAGCATGAATCGTCGTTCCTGATGGGCGCAATCGCCGGCCTCAAGACCGAGACGGGCACCGTCGGCGTGGTCGGCCCGATCGACATTCCCTTCATGCACCGCTTCACCGGCGGTTTTGCCGATGGCGCGAAGCACGTGAACCCCGATGTGACCGTGGAGACCCGCTGGGTCGGCGGGCAGAACGCCTTCTCCGATCCGGTGCGCGCGAAGGAACAGGCGCTGGCGCTGAGTGCGGCCGGGGCCGACGTGATCTACGGCGCGGCTGCGGGCGGCTCCTACGGGGTGTTCGAAGCGGCGAGCGAACAGGGCTTCATTACCATGGCCGTGGACACGATCCAGTGCGACGCGGCACCGGGGCAGATGTATGACGTCGCCCTCAAGCAGGTGGACGAAGCGATCCTGCAGTCCATCGAAGCCATTCAGGGCGGGGCTGAGGCGCACTTTGCCTCTTACGGGCTGGCCGAGGGTGGCATGGGCGCGGTGGCGCTGAGCGATCCTGCCGTGATGGCCGAAAGTGGCTGCATGATCGCAGAGGATCCCGAGGTGGCCGCACAGGTGCAGGCCATCGCCCAAGAGATCATCGACGGCACGCTTGAGGTCAACGATCCGCTGATGGCGAACTGAACCGAAGGGTTCAGGCCGCTGCAGGCGTGGCGGTAAATGGAAGGCAGGCCGACCGTGGGGGCGCGTGTGAAGCAGAATGAAACGTCAACGCCTGCGGTCTGCCGCCTGTCGGGCATCAGCAAGGCCTTCGGAGCGACGCAGGCCTTGCAAGACGTGTCGTTCGAAGTGCGCAAAGGCGAATTCCTCGCCCTGATCGGAGAGAACGGCGCCGGCAAATCCACCACCATGGGCATCCTGTTCGGGCTGCTCGATCCGGACGCGGGGACGGTGGAAATCGCGGGGCGGCCACAGGCGATGCGGTCGGCGCGCGACGCGATTGCGGCGGGGCTGGGCATGGTGCACCAGCATTTCATGCTCTACCCTGATCTGACGGTGCTGGAAAACATCATCGTCGGACAAGAGGACACCGGCCGCGGTGGGCGCATCCCCCTTGCCACCCACCGCGCTCGGGCGACAGAGATCCTGCGCGACTTCGATTTCGCCCTCGATCTGGATCGCAAGGTGGCCGATCTGCCCGTCGATGCGCGTCAACAGGTCGAGATCGTCAAACTGCTCTATCGCGGTGCTTCGGTCGTCATTCTGGATGAGCCGACGGCGGTGCTCACGCCGCAGGAAAGCATCGCGCTGTACCGGATGCTGGCGCGGTTGCAGGCGCAGGGCACGTCGATCGTGCTGATCACCCACAAGCTGGATGAGGTGATGGACAACGCCGACCGGATTCTGGTCATGCGGCGGGGCAAGCTGGTGGCCGAACGGGCCACGGCAGAGACCAACACGGCAGAACTGGCCGAGCTTATGGTGGGCGATAGGATTGAGGTGGTTGAGAAACACAGCGCCGCGGGGGCCGATGTGGTGCTTTCGGTCGCCAACCTTACCGTGCAGCGGCAACAGGGCAAGCCCGCCCTGCGCGACGTAAACTTCGAGGTCCACGCGGGCGAGGTGTTCGGCATCGCCGGCGTGTCCGGCAATGGCCAGAAAGAGCTGGTCAACGCGCTCGTCGGGCTGGAAGGCGCACAGGGCGCGGTGCGTTTCGCGGGCCGTGACATCCTGCCGCTCGACGTGGCCGCGCGCCGCGCGCTGGGGCTGGGCTACATGGCTGAGGACCGCATGGCGATGGGGCTGGCGCAGGCGGGCTCCGTTGCGGAAAACCTGATCGCCGGACGCGAGGGCAAAAGCGCCTTTTCCACCCGCGGCTTCCTGACGAAATCCCGCATCCGCAAGTTCAGCCGCGACCTGATCGACCGCTTCGACATCCGCACCCCCTCGGACCGGCAGACGGTGGCGAAGCTCTCGGGTGGGAACCAGCAGAAGATCGTCGTCGCGCGTGAGTTGTCGGCCCGCCCGCAGCTTCTGGTGGTGGAGAACCCCTGCTGGGGCGTCGACGTAGGCGCGATTACCTTCATCCACAAGCAGATCCTCGAATTAGCGGCGACCGGCTGCGCTGTGGTTCTCGTGAGCAGCGACCTTGAGGAGTTGTTCGCCCTGTCCGACCGCGTTGGCGTGCTCTGCGACGGGGCCTTGAACGCCATCTTCCCGCGCGACGGGCTGGACGCCATCGCCGTGGGGGCCGCGATGACCGGCGGACGGGAAGGGGTGCCGGCATGACCCGAACCCTGCGCAAGGTGGCCCTGCCCATCGGGGTGGTCGCCCTCGGGCTGGTGCTTCTGCTGGCCTTTGCCCCCACGCGCGAAGCCGTGTTGGCCTTCCTCAACGGAGCCTTCGGCGGGCGCAACAATTTCAACCTTTACTCCACGCTCAGCCGCTTCGCGATCCTGCTTGGAGTAGCCATGTCGGTGCTGGTGTCGTTCCGCGCCGGATTGCTCAACATCGGCGCCGAGGGCCAGTTGGTGCTGGGCGGGCTGACCGCGGCGATGATCGGGGTCTATCTGCCCGCGCCGCCACTGGTCGTCACCGTCTCGGCGCTGCTGGGGGCCATGGTGGTCGCGGCCCTTTGGGCCATGCTGGCGGGGTTGATCGAACGGGCGACCAATGTGCCTTTGCTCATTGGCTCGCTCTTGCTGAATTATCCGGCGGTCTATCTTGCGTCCTACTTCGTCTCGCACCCGTTCCGCGACGTGAACAGCGGGGCGACGCAATCTTTCCGCATTCTGCGCGAAGCGGGCCTGCCGCGGTTCACCGGCACCATCCTTGACTACGGGATCGTGCTGATCGGTATCACCGCGCTTGTCGTGATCGTCCTCGAACGCACCAGCGTCTTCGGCTACCGGGTGCGGATGCAGGGCTACAGCGTGGGCTTCGCGCGGGCCTCGGGCTTTCCCACGCGCAGGCTCTATTACCGCACCTTGATGATCAGCGGTGCCATTGCGGGGATGACAGGCTTCGTCGCTGTCTTCGGCATGAACCAGCGCTTTATCGACGGCATGCTCACCGCGCCGCTTTACGCCTGGACGGGGATTGCCGCCGTGCTCATGGCCGCGATCATTCCCTGGGTCACGCCGATCACCGCCTTTTTCTTCGCTGCCCTGGCCACCGGGGCCATCGGCATGGAACGCAGCGTCGGCATCCCGCGTGAGGTGGGGCAGATCATTCAGGCGATCATCGTGCTGTATCTCTCGGGTGTGGCGGGCAAGATGCTCTCGGGTCGTGACGGAAAGGGCCGCTAGATGTTTTTCGACAGCGCATTGATGGACTCGATCCCGCGGCTGTTCACGCCGGTGCTTCTGGCCGCCATCGGCAGCGCGCTGTGCGAACGGGTCAACGTGTTCAACATCGCGCTCGAAGGCATGATGCTGATCGGTGCCTTCTTCGCCGTGGTCGGCACCTATTACACCGGCAACGCGCTTGCGGGGTTGGGGGTCGCCATGGTGGCCGGGGCGCTGTCGGGGCTGGTCTTTGCCTATTTCGGCGTCACGCGCGGCGGCGACCATATTATCGTCAGCATCGGGTTCAACGTGCTGGCCATCGGGCTGACGGCGTTCCTGCTGGGGCAGATTTTCGGCGTGTCGGGCCAGTTTGACGATCCCCGCATTGTGCAACTGCCGCGCATCGATCTTGGCCCGGTGGCCGATATTCCACTGCTGGGGGACTTTCTCTCGGGGCAGTCGATCCTGGTCTGGTTCGCGGTGATCATGGTCTTCGTGGTGCATTGGTTCCTGAAAAACCACAAATACGGGCTGCGTCTGCGCGCGGCGGGGCAGAACGATGCGGCGATGCGGACGGTGGGCGTCTCGCCCGAGGCGCTCAAGACGTCAGCGTTGATCACCTGCGGCACGCTTTGCGCCATGGGTGGCGCGCAGCTTTCGATTTCGAACGTCACACTCTACACCGACGGGATGAGCGCCGGGCGCGGCTGGATCGCGTTGGTGATCGTGATGATGTGCAACGCGCGGCTGCTTTGGGTGTTGCCGACGGCGCTCCTGTTCGGGCTGGTCGATGCCTTCGGCTTCCGGATGCAGGGGCTGGGCCTGCCCCAGCAACTGACGGAAAGCGTGCCCTACGTGCTGGCGATCGTCGTGCTGATGCTGGTGTTCCGCAACCGGAGGGCGCGCCTTGCCCGGTAACGGCCTGAAATCCCGCACCGAACAGCAGATTATCGAGGCGGCCTGGTGTTATTTTCACGACGACATGAGCCAGGCGGCGATTGCCGAACGGTTGGGCCTGTCGCGCAGCACGGTGGTCAACTACCTGGCACAGGCACGGGCCAAGGGCTATGTGCGCGTGTCGCTGCAGCCGGA
This sequence comes from Thalassorhabdomicrobium marinisediminis, assembly GCF_003072065.1. GTDB lineage: Bacteria > Pseudomonadota > Alphaproteobacteria > Rhodobacterales > Rhodobacteraceae > Octadecabacter > Octadecabacter marinisediminis. Next base: position 15,073 of record NZ_QCYG01000010.1, on the reverse strand, counting down.
GGTGTTCCGCGAACGCAAGCTGGCCGAAGAGGTAAAGCAGAAATACGGGCTGGCGGATGTGCTCGTGGTGCCGGGCCTGCCGGACGATCCGCAGGCGACCCTGTTGCGGGTCGCGCGGGCGGCGGCCGAGCTGTTGCCGGACCTGCTTGGGCCCGGAGACCGGCTCGGCGTGTCCTGGGGCGAGACGGTGTTCCACATCTCGACCGAGGTGGAAGAGATCGCCATGCCCGACCTCGACATCGTGCAGCTTGTGGGCTCACGCGCGACGCCGCTTGGATTCGCGGCCGAGACCTGTTCGGCCAATCTGGCGATGAAGTTCTCCGCCAACTGCATCAACCTGCACGCGCCGCTGTTGCTGGACAGTCCGGAACTTGCGGCGCTGCTGCGGCAAGAGCCGGTGATCGCCGCCCAGCTCGACGCGATCCGCACTTGCAACAAGGTGCTGTTCGCCGCAGGCTCTGTTGGCCAAGACAGTCACGTTTTGCGCAGCGGTGTGGTCGGGCTTGAGACGTTGGAGCGTTACCGCGCCAGGGGGGCCGCAGCGGTGATTTGCGGGCGTTTCATCGACGCCGAGGGCCAGCCGATCCCCGGCGAGATTGACGACCGGATCATGGGCACGACCGTCGCGGAGATGCGCGGCAAAGAGCTTGGGCTTCTTGCGACCTCGGGCGCGGACAAAACGGCCGCCACCCGCGCGGCGATCCGGGGCGGCTTCACGACCCATTTGGTAACCTGCTGTGACATTGCCACGGGACTTCTGACCGATGACTGACCGACCCGACCGCAGTCACATGCCCCTGACCGCGATGCATTGGGGCACCTACCGCGCCGAGACAGACGGCACGACCCTGCAGGCGCTGCATCCTTTTGAAGAGGACGTCGATCCGTCGAACATCGCGCAGGGCTATTTCGGCGTGCTCGACGGACCCACGCGGATCACCGCGCCGATGGTGCGCAAGGGCTGGCTGGAGGATCCCGAAGGCCGCAACCGCGACCGGCGCGGGGCGGATGATTTCGTCGAAGTCAGCTGGGGCAGGGTCGAATCCCTTCTGACGGACGAGCTGACCCGCGTGACGCAGACCTACGGGAATGAGGCCATTTACGGCGGGTCCTACGGGTGGGCCAGCGCCGGCCGGTTCCACCACGCGCAGGGCCATCTGCGGCGATTCCTGAACTTGATTGGCGGGCATACGACGTCGGTGAATACCTACAGCCTCGCTGCGGGAGAGGTGATTTGCGAACATGTGATCGGCGGGTTCTGGGTTGCGGCGGCGGACACCACGGATTGGCAGAGCATCGTCGACAACAGTGAAGTGTTCGTCGCCTTCGGCGGACTGCCCCTGCGCAACGGGCAGATTTCCCAAGGCGGCACGGGCCGGCACCGGCAGCGCGAAGCCATGCTGGACGCGCGGCGAAACGGGGTGGAATTCGTCACTGTTTCACCGCTTCGCGACGATTCCGTCGCCGCCCTAGACGCACAGTGGATCGCCCCGCGCCCCTCGACCGACGTGGCGATGATCCTGGGTCTGTGCCACACGTTGCTGACCGAGGGGCTGCACGATCAGGCCTTTCTCGACCGCTGCACAGTGGGTTTCGACCGCTTCGCCGCCTATTTGACCGGCGCGCAGGACGGCACGCCCAAGACTGCCCAATGGGCCGCCGGAATTTGCGACATTGATCCGCAGGTGATCCTTGAACTTGCGCGCAAGATGCACCGCAAACGGACCATGATCTCGGCCAGTTGGTCCCTCACGCGGCAGGATCACGGGGAACAGCCCTTTTGGGCCGCGATCACGCTGGCGTCGATGCTGGGCCAGATCGGGCTGCCCGGTGGGGGCTTCGGTCTGGGCTATTCGGCGGTGAACTCGCTGGGGTTGGAGAACCACAGCCTGCCCTATGCGGCGATGCCCCAGGGGGCCAATCCGGTGCAGCGCTTCATCCCCGTCGCGCGGATCACGGACATGCTGGAAAACCCCGGCGGAGCGTTCGACTACAACGGGCAGAAGCTGACCTACCCCGACACCCGCCTGATCTGGTGGGCGGGGGGCAACCCGTTCCACCACCATCAAGACCTCAACCGGCTGCGCGCGGCGTGGCGCCGCCCGGACACCGTTGTCGTTAACGATTGGTGCTGGACGGCCACGGCGCAACACGCGGACATCGTGCTGCCCTGCACCAACCCGCTGGAACGCTCCGACATCAGCATGAGCGGGCGGGATCCTTACATCATCGCCATGGAACAGGTGTCCGCGCCGCCGCCCTTGACCCGAAACGACTATGAGATTTTCCACGGGCTGGCCACACGCATGGGGCTGGGCGCGGCCTTTAGCGAGGGGCGCGACCAAGACGGCTGGCAGCGCCACCTTTACGGCGAAAGCCGCAACCGTGCCCGCGCTGCGGGCGTGGAGCTGCCCGACTATGACACGTTGCGCGCGCGCGGTTGGCACAAGGTGCCCGTCCCGGACAAACCCAATGTGATGTTCGAGGCGTTCCGCGCCGATCCGCAGGCCCATCCGATCCCCACCAAGAGTGGCAAGATCGAACTCTGGAGCGCCGAGATCGACAGTTTCGGCTATGACGATTGCCCGGGCCACGTCACCTGGCTTGAGCCGTTCGAGTGGCTTGGCAACGGTGACACGGACGCGCTGCACCTGATTTCGAACCAGCCGCGCACCAAGCTGCATTCGCAACTGGACCACGGCCTCGTCAGCCAGGGCGACCGGCCCGGCGGGCTGGAACGGCTGCGCCTCAACCCGAAGGATGCAGCCGCGCGGGGCTTGTCCGATGGGGCGGCGGTCGAGGTGTTCAACAGCCGTGGTGCCTGTCTTGCGCGGGTGGTGCTGGATGATGCGGTGCGGCCGGGGGTGGCGCAGATGGCGACGGGGGCGTGGTTCAACCCGTCCCGTCAGGTCGAGGGATTGTGCCTGAACGGCAATCCCAACGTGCTGACCGAGGATCGCGGCACCTCGAAACTCGCGCAAGGGCCCATCGCGCACACATGTCTCGTCAAGCTGCGCCCCGCACAGATGTAGCGCGCCCCGGTCCCGACCGGAGCGCGCCATGGGTTGGTTCGGGGCTTATTTGAAGTCGCCGACCATGTAGCGATAGAAGGCGGGGTTCACCCAGATCTCGGTCGTGGAAACCTCACCCACCCCGTCGACGGTGGCGATCTTCTCGACCATGGGGGCGGCGTCGGCGGGCAGGGTCACGATATCGGCCTGATAGCCGCCGATCTGCACCCGGTTCTCGCTCAGCGGCTCATACCGGTCCATCGGCACGTAGGACCGGTAGAACGGCTGCCACCAGGCGTCGATGATCAACCCGGCCTCATCCTCGTCATCGCGCTTGGCGTAATCGTTGATCAGGTCCATGAAGGCCTGTTTGCGCTCGACCGACGAGAACTCGAAGTCGAGGTTGTATTCCACCATCACGTTAACCATCGTACCGCTGTCGAAGGTCACGACGCTGGCCGGCGGCTCGCCCCATTCCGGCAGGAACACGAAGGCCGAGGATTTCGGCGTGAATTGCACCTTGGGGTCGAAGCCTTCGCGCTTCATCAGGTACAGAAGCTGCACCGCGTGGTCGATGCTGCTGTGACCGTAGCGCAGCATCAGTTCGGGGTCGAAGTTCGACAAGTCTGCGGTATCGAGCACATTGTAACCGGTCATGAACCCCTGATCGACCAGCCCGTTGAGCAGACCCAGAACCGCTTCATCCTCGATCACCGTCGCCTCGTCCCAGGCCTTGAGGACGCGCTCGACGATGTTGCGGTCCGAGACGTTGCCGATGTAGCTTTCCGACCGGTCCTGAAGGTCCGCAACAAAGCGGTCGAGCTTGGCGGAAGCGGCCTCGCTGTCGCCCAGATCCTCGGACGTGAGCGCACCCATGTCGATCAAAAGGGCTTCCGCGGGCGAGGTGTCCGGACCTGCAGCGCCGCTCTCGTAAAGCTCGGCCAAGGCGCCGAGGTTCAATGCCTCAATAGCCTGCTGCGCCGACATGTCCTGCGCGGAGGTTTGTGCGGCGAAGGACGCGACGACACCGGCCAGAAGGCCGGCGGTGAGGGTGGTTTTCATGGTGAATGCTCCCGTTCATGTGCCGTGGCGCCGCGCGTTTGCGTAGAAACGCAGGACCCGCGCAGCGGCCATCTGGCGACAAAATCGGGCAGGGGGTGACCATTTGTCAAGCGCTATGACAAATGGCCGATGTTAAGGGGCCGGGGCCGACCTAGCCGCCGATCAGCGTGCCACCGTTCGGATGCAGGACCTGCCCCGTCATGTAAGACGAATCCTCGGAGGCGAGGAACAGCAGGGCCGGGGCCACTTCGTTTGGCTGTCCGGGGCGGCCCAAGGGCGCGTTCTTGCCGAAATCCTCGACTGCGTCCTTGGGGAAGGAGGCCGGGATCAACGGCGTCCAGATCGGCCCCGGCGCCACGCCGTTGACCAGAATCCCGCGCGAGGCGAGCTTGCTGGACATGGCGCGCAGGAAGGCGAGGATCGCCCCCTTGGTCGAAGCATAATCCACCAGCAGATCCTGCCCCTTGTAGGCGGTGATCGAGGTCACGCAGATGATCCGCGCGCCTTTCTCCAAATGCGGCAGGGCGGCTTGCGTCATGAACATGGTGCCGAAGATATTCGTGCGGAAGGTCCGCTCGATTTGCGCTTCTTCGATGTCCTCAAGCTCTTGCTGGGCGTGCTGTTCGGCGGCGTTGTTCACAAGAATGTCCAACTGGCCGAACCGGTCGAGGGTCTGTCGCACGGCATCCTCGCAAAAGGATTTCTCCCCCACGTCGCCCGCGATCAGCAGCGCTTTGCCGCCTTCCGCTTCGATCAATCTCTGCGTCTCTTCGGCGTCGCGGGTCTCATTGCGATAGACGATCGCCACATTCGCCCCTTCACGGGCATAGAGCACCGCCGTTGCGCGCCCGATCCCGGAATCCCCGCCGGTGATCAGGGCGGACTTCCCCTTGAGCCGGTCGGAACCGGCGTAGCGCGGCGCGTAGTCCGGTTTCGGGTCCATCTTGTGCTCATCCCCCGGCTGGTCCTGCGGGCTCTCCATCGCGGTAAAGGTCTCGGTCGACATAGCGGCTCCTTGGTTGCGTGTTTCGGGTTGAAGGTAAAACCCGCGCGGTCGGGCATGTGTTCCGGAGGGCGGCGGAATGTAGCAAAAACTTGCGGGGCCAGAGGAGCGCGGGCCTCAGGCGGTTTTGCTATCGGCTATTGGCATACCAACTTCGCAGCAATACACAGGCACGGATAAGCGCGGTCCGGTATCTGCGACAAAGACCGGCTGACCGCCCCGGCCTTGCCGCGACATGCTTTCGCACGACAGGCCGCCCCACCTTGAGAGGAGACACCATGACCGATTTCGCATGGACCCGAGACCAATTCGACCTCCCCGAGGGGATGATCTACCTCAACGGCAACTCCCTTGGGCCCATGCCGAAGGCCAGCGTTCCCGCGATGACGCGGTTTCTTAATGACGAATGGCGGACGGAGCTGATCAAGGGCTGGAACACCAAGAACTGGTTCATGCAGACCAACACTTTGGGCGACCGTGTCGGTGCCATGATCGGCGCACCTGCGGGCACGACCGTGGTGGGTGACACCCTGTCGATCAAGGTGTTCCAAGCCGTCGCCGCAGGCATGGCGCTGGTGCCGGACCGCAAGGTGATCCTGTCGGACAACGGCAACTTTCCCACGGACCTTTACATGGTCGAGGGGCTGATGAAGCTGAAGGACGCCGGCCACGAGCTGCGCACACCGGACCCCGAAGATGTCATGGACGGCATCACCGAAGAGGTGGGCGTGGTGATGATCACCGAGGTGGACTACCGCACCGGACGCCGCCACGACATGAAGGCGATTATCGACAAGGCCCATTCCGTGGGCGCGGTGGTGGTCTGGGATCTGGCGCATTCCGCCGGGGCGGTGCCGGTGGACGTCGCGGGCTGCGACACGGATTTCGCCATCGGCTGCACCTACAAATACCTCAACGGCGGCCCCGGCGCGCCGGCCTTCATCCATGTGGCCGAGCGTCTGCTGGACAGGGTCGAACCCGTGCTGAGCGGCTGGTATGGCCATGAAGCGCCCTTTGCCTTCGACACCGACTACCGCCCCATGCCGAACAAGATCGAACGGATGCGCATCGGGACACCGTCGATTGCCTCGTTCGTGCTGCTGGAAGGAGCACTCGACATCTGGGACAAGGTCGACATGAACGACCTGCACGCGAAGTCCATTGAACTGTCGGAGTTGTTCATCCAAGAGGTTGAGGCCCGCTGCCCCGGCCTGACCCTTGTCAGCCCGCGCGACCCGCAGGCCCGTGGCAGTCACGTCTCTTTCGCGTTCGAGCACGGCTATGCCGCCATGCAAGCCCTGATCGCCGCTAATGTCATCGGAGACTTCCGCGCCCCGAACGTCATGCGCTTCGGCATTACACCGCTGTTCACGACCGAGGACGACATTCGCGCCGCCGTCGACACGCTCGAGACGATCCTCAAGGAAGAACGCTATAAAGAGGAGCAGTTCCAGAAGCGTTCTCTGGTGACATGAGCCCGCGCAACATCCTGTTCATCATGTGCGACCAGTTGCGGTTCGACTATCTGGGCTGCACCGGCCACCCGTCGATCCGCACGCCACACATTGATGCGCTGGCGACCCGTGGCGTGCGCTTTGACCGCGCCTATGTGCAGTCGCCGATCTGTGGCCCCAGCCGGATGAGCTTTTACACCGGCCGCTATGTGCGCAGTCACGGCTCAAGCTGGAACATGGTGCCGCTCAAGGTGGGGGAACGGACGCTGGGCGAATACCTTCGCCCCCACGGCCTGCGCACGGTGCTCTGCGGCAAGACCCATATGACCGCCGACATCGAAGGGATGCAGCGGCTGGGGGTCGAGACATCCTCGGACATCGGGGCGCTGCTGTCGGAATGCGGGTTCGAGGTCTGGGACAGGCTCGACGGGGTCCACCCCACGGGCGGCAAGATGCCGTCGCATTACAACGCCTACCTGAACGAACAGGGCTACGACGGGGAAAACCCGTGGGAGGATTGGGCCAACTCGGGCGAGGACGAGGACGGCACGATCCTGTCCGGCTGGCTGATGCAGAACGCAGGCCGGCCTGCGCGGGTGAAGTTGGAGGATTCCGAAAGCAACTACACCACCACCCGAGCGATGGAGTTCATCGATCAGGCGGGCGACGATCCGTGGTGCCTGCACCTGTCCTACATCAAGCCGCACTGGCCCTACATCGCGCCCGCGCCCTATCACGACATGTACGGAGCAGGGGACGTGCCGCCCGCGATCCGCAGTGAGGAAGAGTTGCAAGACCCGCACCCGCTGCTCGCGGCCTATCACGCGCATCGCACCTCGAAATGCATGGCCCGTGATGACGTGCGCGAGGCCGTCATCCCCGCCTATATGGGCCTGATCACCCAGATCGACGACCAGATCGGCGTGCTGATGGCCCATCTTGAAGCGGCGGGCAAGCTTGACGATACGCTCATCGTTTTCACCTCGGACCACGGGGATTATCTGGGCGACCACTGGCTGGGCGAGAAAGAACTGTTCCACGATCCTTCCGTCCGCGTGCCGCTGATTGTGGTCGATCCCGACCCGGCAGCGGATGCCACACGCGGGACGGTGAACAGCGACCTTGTGGAAGCCATCGACCTCGTCCCGACCTTGATCGAAGCTTCGGGCGGCGAGGTGCCGGACCACATTCTCGAAGGACACTCCCTGATGCCGCTGCTGCACGGAGCCAAAGACTGGCCGCGTGGCACGGCCGTGTCCGAATACGATTTCGCCTTCCGTGAGGCGCGGACCCTGCTGGGCACCGAGATCCGCGACAGCCGCGCGGTCATGGTCTTTGACGGGCGCTGGAAGCTGGTCCATGTCACCGGCTTCCGCCCCATGCTGTTCGATCTAGAGACCGACCCGCAGGAGTTCCGCGACCTTGGCGACGATCCCGCCCATGCCGAGACCCGCGACCGGCTGGGCGCGGAGCTGCTGCGCTGGACCGAACGTCTGCGCACCCGCACCACCATCACCGACGCCCGCGTCGACCGCCTGACCGAGGTCGAAAAGGACGAGGGCATCTGGATCGGTTTCTGGAACGAAGCGGATGTGGCGCGCGCGAAGAAAGCCCCGAAGGGCAGATCGTGAGGGGGGCTGTCTAAAACCGGATTGTCGAGATTCACAGTCCGTGTTGTGACAAGACGTTCCGTTTGCAGTTTTCAAAATTGCGCCGACGATCTGCCGCCTCCGCGTCATTACTCGGCCTCATCGGAGGCAGGTAATACATGACGCAATAATGATGGGTTTCGCGTTCTATTGTATCAAGAGCGCATGACCTGACATCCTGGGCGGACTGCGATGGATCGAATGCTGAACACTTCTCACTAAAATAAGCCAGCCGCTCTGGAGCCGTGGCGCGCCATAGAAACCATGCAGGTCCCCCAACAGCATGAGCGTCGGGCACATTTCCTCTACAATAACCGGTCGGATTGTTGCATCCGAATATATAATCTTGTGTTTTTGAGCAGGACGTTATTCCGACGGCTAAAACGAACACCGCGGCTGCATACCAAAACCATCGTCTCATGAATTAAACCCCAAAAGCTCGATCCGACATCTTGTGTGTCCCTCGCAGTGAATAGTCGAGCATCGCGAGTTCATATGTTGCAATATATTCAGTTTCTCACGCGGGTCTCAAGTCTGGCTCGGCATTTCGATCACGCTGTTGCGCCAAAACCTTGCGAAACGCCTTCGCCGAACCGCGACGCAGCATCCTGCGATGGGCGTGAGCGGCAGCGGTGGGCCGTCTTCTGCAAAGCATGCGGTGTTGCAACGGGGAATAGCTGCTAGGTCGGCACGGTTACTATAGGCTCGACGCCGAAGTTTGCCGTCGCCCCAACCCGCGCCGCTTAAACGATCTTCATGCTGTGCGAGATGTTTTTGACGTTCATGTAGTTCTCCAGCCCTTCGGTGCCGCCTTCGCGTCCGTAGCCGCTGGACTTCACACCGCCGAAGGGAGTCTCGGGCAGGGAGGCTTCGAGCGTGTTGAACGAAATGTTGCCCGCCTCGACCTCGTCGGACATGCGCTCGATATAGTCGGCGCGGTTGGTGAAACCGTAGGCAGCCAGACCGAATTCCGTGCTGTTCGCCTTGGCAATCGCCTCATCCAGTGAGGCGACGGGGTTGATGACGGCAAGGGGGCCGAAGGGCTCTTCCTGCATGACCTTGGCTTCGTCGGGGACATGGGCCAGCACCGTGGGCTGGAAGAAATAGCCGGTGTTGCCGTGCCGTGCGCCGCCGGTGAGCACGTCGGCCCCCTTGGCGCGAGCATCCTCAACCAAGGCTTGCAACGCGGGCACGCGACGGTCGTTGGCGAGGGGGCCCATCTCGACCCCGTCCTCGGCGCCGTTGCCCACGACGACCGCCTTGGCGCGTTGAACAAAGGTGTCGACGAAGGGTTGATAAAGGCTTTCGTGAACGAAGAACCGCGTGGGCGAGGTGCAGACCTGTCCGGCGTTGCGATATTTGCGGATGGCGCAGCTTGTCGCCGCGGCCTCGACGTCCGTATCGTCGCAGACGATCACGGGGGCATGGCCGCCCAGCTCCATCAACACGCGGGTCATGTGTTGCGAGGCGAGCGTCGTCAGGTGCTGCCCCACGGCGGTCGAGCCGGTGAAGGCGACAAGGCGCACAGGTTCTTGCGCGATCAGGTGGCTGGAGATCTGCGCGGGATCCCCGAAGACGAGGTTCAGCACCCCTTTGGGCAGGCCCGCGTCGTGGAACGCCTGCACGATGTGCTGCGCTCCGGCGGGGGTTTCTTCGGCGGCCTTGAGGATGATGGAACAGCCGCTGGCCAGCGCGCCTGCGATCTTGCGGCAGGGCTGGCTCATCGGGAAGTTCCACGGCGACAGGCCCAGCACCACGCCGACGGGTTCATGGTGGACGACGTAGCGCACGCCTTGGGCTGACGGGATGACGCGGCCATAGGTGCGCACGGCCTCGCCCGCGTCCCATTCGATGAACTCGGCCCCGCGGATCACCTCAAGCCGGGCCTGCGCCAGCGGCTTGCCGTGTTCGGCAGTGATCGAGCAGGCAATCTCTTCCTGCCGCTCGCGCAGCAGCTTGGCGGCCTTCAGCATCAGGTCGGCACGGGCGCGCGGGGCGGTGCGCCGCCACAGACGGAACCCGGCCTCGGCCGCGGTGAGCGCGTCGTCCAGGTCCGAGACCGCCGCTTTGGGCAAACGGCCGATCTCCTCTTCGGTGGCGGGGTTGATCACCGCCATATCGTCTGAGGTCGTGCGCCATGCGCCGTCGATATAGAGCTTGAGTTCGGGATAGGTGCTCATGGGGGGCCTCGTGCTTGTCCGGGATCGGGGGCACGGTCCCACAGGGTCGGCCATCACCTCAATGGAATTGGCCGTATACTGGTATCCGTTTCCTTGATACTAGGGGCGCATCGCCGCCGCCTCATCCCGCAAGGCCTGCACGAAGGCGGCTCCGGCCGGGGACAGGCTTCCGTCGCCGCGATAGGACACCCCGACCGGACGGCGGCCAAAGGGCACATCCCAATCGATTGCACTGAGCAATCCGGCCTCGATATCCAGTGCGGCCACGGGGGCGGGCAGCAGGCCGAGCAGCGTGCTCGACCGCAACAACGACCGGTTGGCAAGGTAGGACACCGACTCGATGACCGTGGGCGGCAGGTATTGCCCCTGTTTGACAAAGAACTGGTCTGTCTGCCGTCGCAACGTCGTCTCGATCGGGGGCAGGATCCAGCCGAAGGGTTCAAGCTGGTCGAAGGATACGGACTGCGCCGCAGCCAAGGGATGATCCGGCCCCGCGACGACCATTACCTTCTCTTCGAAGAACTGCTCCTGTTCGATCTTGGCGCGGTGGCGGTGGCTGGGCAGACGTCCGACGATCAGGTCGATCTCGCCCGAACGCAGGGCCGGCATCAGGGCTTCGTTCGTGCCTTCGACGATTTTCACGGCAACGTTGGGGCGGTCCTGCACCAGCCGGTTGATCGCACGCGGCAAAAGGGCAGGGGAGGCGGCGAGCAGGGTGCCGACCACCACCCGCCCGCTGTTGCCCTCGTTCAGGTCGTCCAGCTCCTGCGCCGCGTTGGACACCTGCGCGAAGATCAGTTTGCCGTGGCGGATCAACGCCTCTCCGAAAACTGTGGGCACGACGCCGCGATTGGTGCGCTCGAACAGTTGCACCTCGAAATCAAGCTCGAGATCCTGGATCATCTTGGTGGCGGCGGGTTGCGAGATGCCAAGCTCCCGCGCGGCGTGCTGGATGCTGCCGTGATCGCCCACCTTCACCAGCAAACGCAGCTGTCGCAGCTTGAGGCGGGTGAGCGCGCGGTCGACGATGCGGGTGTGGTTCGAGGCCATGGTTGCTTGCCTTACGTGGTGATCGCGGCACGGCGTCGCCGGATCGCGGCAATCACGCTCATCGCCGCAAGGGCGGAACTGCGCGGATTGTCGGGCAGGGCGGTGCCCTCGATATGGAAGGTGAACTGGCCGAAGGTGCCTTTGGCGGTGACCTCGTGAATGTTTGCCGTCACCTGCGGATCGGCGATCAGCCGGACCTGTGTAGCGTCGAAGCCGATCCCCGCGAGCGCGACGGCGGCGGCCACGTTGGCGTTCTTGGGATAGTCGGTGGCCGCCTGTCGGGCGGTGCCTTCGAAATGGGTCGCCGCCTCATTTAAGGCGTCAAGGTCGAGGTGGTCCTCTGCAGGGGAGCCGCGCCAGCCGTTCGGCGGTTTGCGGCCCGTATAGGTGACGTCGGTCAGCCCGCCGACCCGTGCGGCCTGCAAGGCGTCCAACGCGCCGATGGCCCCGCTGGCCAGATGCAATTGTGCCCCGCCGGCCTCTGCCGCATGCGTCAGTTGCGCCTCAAGCTGCGGGTCCGCCAAAGCCCCCAGCGAGACGGTGATCAGGTCGATGCCCCGTTCGAGAATTGCCGCACCGTGTTCGATCAACGCCCCGTGCCCCGCGCAGTCCACCATCAGGTCGATGTCCGACGGCAGGTCCGCCACGCTCCCAAAGCGGTCGATCCCGTCGCCGCTTGCTTCGTCTAGCCGCCCGGGTCGCACCAAGAGCGCATGGGGCCCGTCGCCCTGCGCCGTTAACCTCTCCGCCACATAGCGGCCAATGGCGCCGCCCCCGATAAGCCCGATTTTCATGGCTGCCTCCTTGTTCACCTCCCTTATATAAGCGAAACCCAAAACGCTCTGCTATAGGGAATATGAATATCCACTTAGAGCGGCTCCGATTGGCATTCGCGGCCACATCACGCTCTAGTGCGGGCAATCAGCCCTCAAGCCGGAGTCCGCCCGATGAACTACGCCAAGCACGACGCCAAAGCCCACGCGCGCGAGACCATGCGCGGCATCTGGGCCGCCGCCCTCAACCCGTTTGACGCGGACCTGAACCTTGATGAAGCGGGCCTGCGCCGGAACATCCGCCACTGGATCGACGATCTGAAAATCCAGGGCCTCTTCGTGGCGGGCAAGCAGGGTGAGTTCTGGTCCATGTCGCTGGACGAGCGCAAGCGTAACATGTCCATCGCCGTGGACGAATGCGCGGGCAAGGCGGGCACGATCATGTCGATCTCGGACCAGAACCTCGACACCGTGCTGGAACTGGGCCGCCATGCGCAGGACTGCGGCGCGGATTACGTTGTTGTCCACGCGCCGATGCTCAGCTTCATGACCGACCGGGACGAGGCGCTTTACCAATACTACAAGCACCTGTGCGACCGGCTCGACATCGGCATCGCCATGTGGAGCCACCCTGACAGCGGCTATCTGATGGAGCCTGAGACCTGCGCCCGCATCGCGGAGCTGCCCAACATCATGGCGATCAAATATTCCGTCCCGCGCGAGATGTATGTCCGCCTGACGGAAATGGTGGGCGACAAGATCCTCGTCTCCACCTCGGCGGAACCGGACTGGCTCGACAACATCGAAGAACTGGGCTGGCAGCTTTACCTGTGTTCCTCGCCGCCCTACCAGTTGCAGACGGCCAACGACCTGCGGATGCACGAATACACCGAGCTTGCCTTTGCCGGTAAGTTTGCAGAGGCGCGGCGGGTGCGCGACAGCCTTGATCCGGTGCGGCAGGCTATCCACGACAGCAAGCCCGGCGGCAAGCCCACAGCCCACGGCAAATACTGGCAGGAATTGCTGGGGCAGGTCGGCGGCCGCGTGCGCCCGCCCATGCTGGAGCTGACCGACGCCGAGAAAGACGCCATCCGAAAGGCTTTCGAGGGGTGCGGGCTAAAACTGTGAAGACGCCTCGATGATCGGGGAGCTTTACGCGCTGCTCGCCGCGCTGGCCTATGGGGCGGCGGGCGTCGCGATCCAGCGGGGGCGGGCCACCGCACGGGGGGACAATGGCGTCTTCCTCTCCGTCCTTGTGACCGCCGCATTGACCTTCAGCATCTGGGCGCTTTGGGGGCGCGTGCCGCTGGACGCGCTGCTGGCCCCCGACACGGCCCCCGCCATTGGTCTTTTCGTGGCGGCGGGGCTGCTCTCGACCGTGCTGGGCCGCACATGGATGTTCCGAGCGACTGAGCGCACCGGCCCTGTCACCGCGAGCCTGCTGCGCCGCCTGACGCCGGTGTTCGGGCTGCCGCTGGCCTTCGTCATGCTCTCGGAACTACCGGACGGTGCGACCCTCGCGGGGGCCGCGCTGGTGTTGGCGGGGGTGATGATCTACCTGCCGCCCCGCGCCCTGCGGACGGGCACGCTCAGCCGCATCGGGCTGGCCTTCGGCGTCGGCTCGGCGGGGGCCTACGCGTTGGCCTATACCCTGCGCAGCGCGGCCCTTGAGCCCTTGCCCGACGCGGCGCTCGGCACCTGCATCGGCGCGCTCGCCGGGTTGGTCTGGATCGTCGCGACGGCAAGCCTGCGACGGGGCCGCAAAGGCCGCCTGACTGCGCTCGTGGTCGATCACGGCCCATGGCATCTGCTGGCGGCGCTGGCGCTCAGCCTCGGCCAGTTTCTGCAATTTCTGGCGTTGCAAACCACCACGGTCGTCAGTGTCGCCACCCTTGGCACGCTTGAGGTGGTTTTCGCCGCGCTCTTACTTGCCGCGCTCACCGGCCAGCGCCCCGCACAGTTGCCGCGCCTCATTGGGGCTGGCGCGGTGGCCCTTGCTGGAACCGCGCTGATGTTGCGCTGAGGCCTCGGCTATCAGGAAACCGGATAGCGGCATTTGCGGAAATCCGTATTCCGGTGGTCCGGATCGCTTTAGGCTGCCCACAACGCCGCGCCATCCCGAGGGAGAGTCCCATGTCCACCCATCCGACACTCAAGCCGTTCAACTTCAAAAAATGGGTCGAGGAGAACGCCGACAAGCTGCGTCCGCCCGTGGGCAACCAGCTTTTGCACAAAGAAGGTGACATGATCGTGATGGTTGTCGGTGGCCCGAACACCCGCAGTGATTTCCATGACGATCCGGTCGAAGAGTGGTTCTTCCAGCAGAAGGGCGACATGATGCTCAAGATTGCGGACGGGGGCAAAATCTATGATGTGCCGGTGCGCGAAGGCGAGGTGTTCCTGCTGCCCGCCCACGTCCGTCACGCGCCGCAGCGGCCACAGGAGGGGTCCATCGGTATCGTGGTCGAGGCCCCGCGCCAGCCCGGCATGACCGAGGGGTTCGAGTGGTTCTGCTTCAACTGCGAGGCTCTTGTCCACCGTGCGGAGGTAACGCTCGACGGCGCGGAAGGGATCGTTTCGGCCTTGCCGAAGATCTACGAGGCTTTCGACACCGACATCGACGCGCGCACCTGCCCCAATTGCGGCGAGGTCCACCCCGGCAAAGGCAAACCCCCCGCCGACTGGGTGCAGCTCTAAAGGCTGGCGGTCTCAGCGCCTATCAACCGGGCGCGGGTCAGGCGACGACCGCCTTTCAACGCGCAGCGAGCGGCGCACTTTACATAACTAACCTTATGAGACATTTCGCTGGAGCCCGGTGGATTCACAAACGAAGTGCAAATTCTGTAAGAATTCAGAGAGTTGCATGGAGTATGAAGAATGGGAACCCACTA
>NZ_QCYG01000001.1 GCF_003072065.1 Thalassorhabdomicrobium marinisediminis | reverse complement strand
GTGAATCGCGCGGCGCTGCTCATACTTGTCCTGAGCGACGAGCGCGTGATACCCATTTAGCTCAGGCAGTTCGTCGTCCGTGTGCCGATTACGCTTAATGTCTCGGTAGATCGTGGAGGGGTCGCGCCCCAGCCGATCCGCGATCTCTGAAATCGGCATTTTAGCTTCAAGCCATTTTGCAAGCTTGCGACGTTCGTCCAGCTTCAGGTGACAGTAGTGGGTTCCCATTCTTCATACTCCATGCAACTCTCTGAATTCTTACAGAATTTGCACTTCGTTTGTGAATCCACCATCTTCCATATCGGGTTCGCATAATCAGTATTATGTAAAATATAGAATACCGAAGATCTATATATATAAGCGACCCTGAGCATCCTGCACCATGGGCGGAACCGCTATACCTCCGCTAAGGGCCACGCGCGTCAAAAAACAATTCGCGTCGCGCCGCCCGGGTGCTACCTCTTATCCCATGTCCGACCTTGTCGCCCATCTTGACGCCCTGACCAACGCCTCCCGCGTCGAGGAGCTCTGGGCCCTGCATTGCGACAGAATGGCCACCTATGGGTTCGATCGGCTGATCTACGGCTTCACCCGCTATCGCTCCGGCGCGTCTTTGGGCGATCCACAAGACTGGGTCCTGCTCACCAACCACGGCGACAGCTACATGGACGCCTTTCTCGGCCAAGGTCACCTCTACAACGCGCCGATGATCCATTGGGCGCTGGAGAACACCGGCGCCTGTTCCTGGATGCGCCTGCGCGACCCAGCGCAGCTTACCGAAGCGGAACGCAATGTCGTCGCCTTCAACGCAAGCCAGAACGTCACCGCGGGTTATACCGTCAGTTTCCTCAGCGTGTCTAAACGGATCAAAGGCGCGATCGCCCTGACGGCCCGTCCGGGCCTGACGCAAAGCGACGTCGATGCAGTCTGGGCCGAACACGGAGCCGAAATCACCATCATAAACAACGTGTTGCACCTGAAACTTCAGACGCTGCCTTACAGCCAGAGACACCTGACGCGACGCCAACGCGAGGTTTTACAATGGGTTGGCGATGGCAAAACCAATCAGGATATCGCGCTTTTGCTCGATGTCTCGCCGGCGACCGTGGAGAAGCACCTGCGCCTCGCACGGGAGGCTTTGGATGTCGAGACGACGGCACAGGCGGTTTTGAAAGCGGCATTCTACAACCAGATGTTCGTGATCGATACGGCCCAATCCCCGCGCAACTGAAATAAATATCGTGCGAAATTTGCTACCATTTTGAAATAAAATGATACAGGTAGGGTTTTCCGGACTGTTGTTTACGTTACGTCAATGTAAAGGTGAAAACGTTCCGTGAGTGGTGGCCTAAGGCCCGGGAACTGTGATCCGTGCCGCCCATGTATTGTCTGGGACGCTCGGGTCATGCCGGGAAACCGGACGCTGGTTCGGACCGGGCTAAGCCCGGTCCGGCCGGCACCCAGACAGGCGCCCATCCCATTATTCCCAAGGCGCTGTCTGTACGGCGGTTCCGCCTGCTCCCGGGGCGGACCGCCGAACCCAAAAAGGCCACCCGTAAGGGGTGGCCTTTTCAATGACTTGCGCCACAAAGCTAACCTGCTGGCTTAGCCTTTGATCTTGGCGACTTCGGCTGCGAAATCTTCTTTCTCGACTTCGATACCTTCGCCGACTTCAAGACGGGCAAAACCGGTGATCGTCGCACCAGCGTCGGACGCCGCCTGCCCCACGGTCAGGTCGGGGTTCACGACGAACGGCTGGTTGAGAAGCGTCGATTCGGCGACGAACTTCTTCATCCGGCCTTCGATCATCTTCTCGATTACCTGCTCGGGCTTGCCGGATTCGCGGGCGATGTCCATCTGGACCTGCTTTTCCTTCTCGACCGTTGCGGCGTCCATGTCAGCCTCGGACAGTGCCGCAGGGTTCACAGCGGCGATGTGCATGGCGATCTGCTTGCCAAGCGCTTCGTCGCCACCGGTCATGGCGACCAGCACGCCGATCTTGCCCATGCCGGGGGCCGCAGCGTTGTGCACGTAGGAAACGACGGTCTCGCCGGTGACGCTGACCATCCGGCGCACGGACATGTTCTCACCGATGACGGCGACGGCGTCGGTCACGGTCTGCTCGACAGTCTTGCCGTCCATGTCAGCGGCCTTCAGCGCATCGACATCATCCACGGAAAGTGCGGTCTGGGCGATGTTGCCGACCATCTTCTGGAAGTCGGCGTTCTTGCCCACGAAGTCGGTTTCGGAGTTCACTTCGACAGCGATGCCCTTGCCGTCTTTGACGGCCACGGCCACCAGACCTTCGGCGGCGGTGCGGCCGGATTTCTTGGCAGCTTTTGCAAGGCCCTTGGTGCGCAGCCAGTCAACGGCGGCTTCCATGTCGCCATCGGTTTCGGTCAACGCTTTCTTTGCGTCCATCATGCCCGCGCCGGTGGTGTCGCGGAGCTCTTTTACCAATGCAGCAGTGATTGCCATCTGTTGGTCTCCTTTAAAGAATGAATGGGGTCCGGGCGCGACAGGCGCGCCCGGCGAAATCGTCCTGCGTGGGGCCGGATCAGGCCTTGGCGTCGGCGACGGTTTCCTGCTTGGACTTCAGCTTGTCGAGCTGACCGTCGTCCTTGGCAGCGGCGTCGTCGTGGGCGGTCTCTTCGCTCACGTTGCCGGTTTCCACGCCGGTGGACTCGGCAGCCATTTCCTCTTCGAGGGAGGCTTCCATCTCACCGATGTCGATGCCAGCGGCACCCATCTGTGCGGTCATGCCGTCCAGCGCCGCGCGGGCAGCCAAATCGGTGTAGAGCGCGATGGCGCGGGCCGCGTCGTCGTTGCCGGGGATGATGTAGTCCACACCCTCGGGCGAGCAGTTGGTGTCGACCACGGCAACAACAGGAATGCCCAGCTTGCGGGCTTCGGCGATGGCCAGATCTTCCTTGTTGACGTCGATGACGAAGAGCAGGTCGGGCACGCCGCCCATTTCACGGATCCCGCCGAGCGAGGCTTCAAGCTTGCCCTGCTCACGCTCCATGCCAAGACGCTCTTTCTTGGTCAGACCTTCAAAGCCACGCTCGGAGGCTTCGTCGATGCTTTTCAGACGCTGGATCGACTTGGACACGGTCTGCCAGTTGGTCAGCGTGCCGCCCAGCCAGCGGTGGTTCATGTAGAACTGAGCGGACTTCTCGGCAGCGTCCTTGATCGGCGCCTGCGCCTGACGCTTGGTGCCGACGAACAGCACGCGGCCGCCTTTGGCGACAGTCTCACGGATGACGTTGAGCGCGGCGTCCAGCATGGGGACGGTCTGCGTCAGGTCCATGATGTGGATGCCGTTGCGGGCGCCGTAGATGAATTCTTGCATCTTCGGGTTCCAGCGCTGGGTCTGGTGGCCGAAGTGTACGCCTGCTTCAAGCAGTTGGCGCATGGTAAACTCTGGAAGAGCCATGGGTCGTTTCCTTTCCGGTTTCATAAGCCTTGGACAGGGGTATCAGACCGCCCTGCCCCGGAGGAAAGATCGGCCCAACCGGTGGATGCCTTGGGATGTCTACCCAATTCACCCGCCCCCGTCTGGGGATTTCGTGCGCGTCCTATACTGCGGGACCGCATCGCGCGCAAGGGGCGTCAGGGATTATCTGCGCCCCCCGCGATAGTGTCGTCAGGCTGTATGAACGGGTTTAAAGGAAAACCCGCTCAACCACCCAGTAGGCGCCCACAAGGGCGATTCCGACGCTGGCCGGCATGGCGACCATGTGGCGATAGGTGTCGAACCGCTCAACAGCGCAAGAGGCTGCCGACAGCCCCGCCAGCAGGGCCACCATGAACAGCAGCGGCAGATAGGCTTCGACAGCCTCGGGCCCCATGGCCGAGATCGGGATCAGCGCCAGCGGCACCACGAGCACCGCCACCGCCATATAGACCGCCGCCGCGACCTTGTTCACCTGCCCGTCCACGGACAGGCGGATCGCGCTGGCGACGATGATGAAGGCGATGGCGATCACGAAGAGCTGCCCCAACTCGACGCCGATGTTGAAGCCCAGCAACGCCGGAATCACCGCGCCGTCAGGCAGGCCGTAGGCGGTCAGCACCGAGGCGAAGCCCAGCCCGTGCAACAGGCCAAAGCCGAAGATGATCGCCGGGCGCCATGGGTTCAGCCCGTCGGTGAAGATGTTCTCGACCGCGACATAGACGATCGAGGCGGCGATGATGCTTTCCACCAGCCACATATACTCTTCGGGGATATTGACATAGCCGAGCGTCGCCAGCGCCAAAGTCACCGTATGTGCGGCGGTGAAGGCCGTCACCTGCCACAGCAGCGGACGCATCCGGGTGGACAGGAAGAACAGGCCCAGCACGAAAAGGATGTGATCAAGCCCCAGCGGCACGATGTGTTCCACGCCCACGGGGATGAACTGCACAAACGCGCTCAGCCCCGACATCTCGTTCCCGCCGCCCAGTTGCACCGGATCACTCAGCCCGCCACCGGAGAGGTAGCCATCCCAGCCAGCCTCAACCCCGGTCTGGCGCAACACGAGCACGCCATATTCCGCAGGCCAGCCGACCTGCACGCTCTCGGCGCCCTCGGGCAGCGGCGCGCGGAATTGCAGGGTCGAAGCGCGCACGAGGTCCACATCGCCAACGTCAGGAACCTGCACACCGACGAGTTCGACCGGCACGTCGGTTCCGTCCACCAGAACGGTGATCGCCTCGGCCATCTGCGGCCAATAGGCCTCGACCTCGGCCTCGAACGCGGCCGGGTCCAGTGCCCGCAGGCGGTCATAGGTGTCGGCTTCGGGGGCGGCTTCGGTGTCCTCCAGCCCGTCAAGGTCGATCCCCGCCACAAGGCTTTCGAAATTGCCCTCAAGCGTGAAGGACAGCGCATCGCCCTGCACCTCCATGTCGCCGATCGTGGGCAGGACCTCGTGTGCGGTGGCCGCTGACGCGCCCGTGATCGCCAGCACGGTGATCATTGACACCGCCCGCATCCAGACCACTGTTACAGCCAACCAATCGGAGAGTTTCATGCGCATCCTTGCCGCCCTTCTTGCCATCACCATCGCCCTGCCCGCCCAATCCCATGAATTCTGGATCGAACCGCAGGCCTATCAGATTGAGCCGGACGGTATGCTGCAAGGTCGACTTCTCAATGGGGAAGAATTCGAAGGAACGCAACTGGCTTATATTCCCCAGCGTTTCACGCGGTTTACAGTCGCTGCGGGGATGCAACAGGCGGCGGTTCAGAACCGCCTTGGCGCGCGCCCGGCGCTGGACATCCCACCGCTGCGCGAGGGGCTTAACATCGTCAGCTATCAATCGCGCATGTCGATTGTGTCCTATTCGGAGTGGGAAAAGTTCCTGAGCTTCGCCAGCCACAAGGATTTTCGCGATATCGAAGCCCGCCACGACGCCCGCGGGCTGGCCCGTGACGACATCCGCGAAGGCTATTGGCGGTTTGCCAAGACGTTGATCGCCGCGGGCCACGGGGTCGGGCGGGATTACCGCACCGGGCTGGCGGTGGAATATGTGGCGCTCGACAATCCTTATACGGAGGATTTGTCACAGGGGATGCGGGTGCAGCTTTATTACCTCGATGAGGTCGTAGCCGATGGACAGGTGGAGCTGTTCGAGAAGGCCCCCGATGGCGCCGTTGAGGTGACCTTGCACCGCACGGATGAGGAGGGCATCGCCACCCTGCCCGTCAAGCCCGGGCACAGCTACCTCGTCGATCACGTCGTCCTGCGCGAACCGGCGGACGCCCTGGCGGACGCCGAGGATATTCAGTGGGAAACGCTTTGGGCCGCGCTGACCTTCGCCGTGCCCGAGTGACCCGACCCGTGATCTAGCTTGAAAGCCCCAGTTCCGCATCGCTGGCGCTGCCGCCGTATTTGTCCTGCGGTGGCCAGGGGCGGTCTTTCCAGTGCGGCTCGAACGCGAAGCTCGACACCTTGCGCCCCGCCACCAGCGCGCCATTGCCCGCACCCAAGGCGTAGTCGTAGTAGAGTTTGACCACCTCCTCCTTGCTGACCTGTTGCGCCGCCGGATGTTCCAGACAGGCGGCGCGCCACGTGCGAACGCGATCGTAGTCGGGCCCCTCGGGAAGTGAGAAGCCCTCGTAGTAATCCAGGAAGTGAAAGCGCACGAACATCGGCGTGAAGACCGTCTCGGCCAGACCGAAGGTGTCGAACAGGAAGGGGCCGCCTGGGGCCCAATGCGCCAGAAAGTCGTTCATGTCGCGGTAGATCGACAGCAGCTTCTCGGCATGGTCGTCCCGCGCGGCGCGGTCCTGGTTCATCACGAAAAGATAGCCCGCCGTGGTGAACGCCCCTTCGCGCCCGATCAGCATCTGCTCGATGGCATGCTCCTTGGGATCGCGGCGGCGCAGCGGGCCGCCGTCCAGCACCTCATCCAGATACTGCAGGATCACGAGGCTTTCTTTCAGGATCGTGCCGTCGGCGCATTCCAGCACCGGCAACGCCGTGGTCCCGCGGGTCTTTTCCAACAGGGCCGGGTCGCGGGGCTTGGTGATGTCGACGACGCGGAACTCGACCGCATCCTCCCTCCCCCGCAGCGCCAGCATGATCTCGAGCCGTTGCGAGAACGGACAGACAGGAATGTGATAGACGATTGGCTTTTGCGGCATGACGATCCCTCCGACGCTGTGTGCCACCCAGACTGCCGCAAGCGCCGCCTCCGATCAATATCGCAAGCCGGGGCGCGGGGCGGATATCTTGCGGGCAAGGCGCAATCGGCGTTGACCTTCGCGCCCTGTCGCGCCATGACCACGCCATGACAACGGCACCTGACATTCTGTGCATCGGCTCGGTCCTCTGGGACATCATCGGCCGCGCGCCCAGCCACATGCGTGAGGGCTCGGACGTGCCCGGCCGCATCACCCGCTTGCCCGGCGGCGTGGCCATGAACATTGCCATGACGCTGGCCAAATTCGGCCTGACGCCCGCGCTGCTGTCGGCCGTGGGCCGCGACGCGGAAGGTTGTGAGCTGGTGACCGAGGCCGAGCACATGGGCCTGATGACCGAATATCTTTACCGCTCCGCCGATCTGCCCACGGATTCATACATGGCGATCGAGGGGGCCAACGGGCTGATTGCGGCCATTGCCGACGCCCATTCGCTGGAACAGGCGGGCACCAAGATCCTTGCGCCCATGTCCGACGGCACCCTTGGCAGCGCTGAAGCGCCCTGGGACAGTCTTGTGGCGCTGGACGGGAACCTGACGCGGGATTTGCTCTACGACATCGCCAACTCGCCCCTGTTCCGCGCCGCCGACCTGCGCGTGGCCCCGGCCTCTCCGGGCAAGGCCGAACGTCTGCTGGCCCTGGTCGGCCATCCCTCGGCCACGCTCTATGTGAACCTCGAAGAGGCGGGTCTGCTTTGCCAGACCAGCTTTGACACCGCCCCCGACGCCGCGCGCGGACTGACCAAACGCGGGGTGCACCGGGTGCTTGTCACCGATGGCGGCAGTCTGGCCGCGGAAAGCCACGGCGACACCCTGCGCACGGCGCAGCCGCCCGAAGTCCTCGTCACCCGCGTCACCGGCGCAGGTGATACATTCATGGCCGCCCATATCGCGTCCGAATTGCAAGGTATGGCCCCGCAGGCCGCCTTGGAACGCGCGTTGAACGCAGCCGCAACCTATGTATCCGGAAAGACACCCCTATGACCCAGCAGCTCCCGCTCAAATACGCCCCCGAAGTGCAGACCGCCAAGGACAATGGCACGGCCATCGTCGCACTTGAATCCACCATCATCACCCACGGCATGCCCTATCCGCAGAACGTGGAGACCGCGCGTCAGGTGGAACAGGACATCCGCGACGCAGGTGCCACGCCCGCCACCATCGCGGTGATGGACGGGACTTTGCACATCGGCCTGACGGACGCGGAACTCGACACGCTGGCGCAGGCCGATGACGTCGCCAAGCTCAGCCGTGCCGACATGGCCGCCTGCATCGCGCTGGGCGGCACGGGGGCCACCACCGTCGCCGCCACCATGATCGCGGCGCATCTGGCGGGCATCTCGGTCTTCGCCACCGGCGGGATCGGCGGCGTCCACAAAGGGGCCGAGACCAGCTTCGATATTTCCGCCGACCTGCAGGAACTGTCGCAGACACCGGTGACGGTTGTTGCCGCCGGGGCCAAGGCGATCCTTGACCTCGACAAGACCTACGAAGTGCTCGAAACCCTCGGCGTGCCGGTCATCGCCTATGGGCAAGACACCCTCCCCGCTTTCTGGTCCTCGGCCTCGTCCCTTGCGGCACCGCTGCGCATGGACCGCGCCGAAGACATCGCCGCCGCCCACAAGATGCGCGCGTTGATGGGCCTGCCCGGTGGCCAGATGGTCGCCAACCCGATCCCCTCGGACGCGGAAATTCCTGCCAGCACCCTTGCCCCCATCATCGACAAGGCCTTGAAAGAGGCCGAGGATCAGGGCATCGCCGCGAAATCGGTGACCCCGTTCCTGCTGGGCCGGATTTTCGAGCTGACCGAGGGCGCTTCGCTGACCGCGAACATCGCGCTGGTGCGCAACAACGCCCGTCTGGCTGCGAAGATCGCCCAATCGCTGGTGGCCTGAGTCGGTCAAATCCGGCGAGAGAGAGCTTCGCCCAACCTCGCATTGTCCAAGTCACAGGGGTGCACTACATATCGTTTTGAACCCCTGACAAAGGCCCCCCACGCGTGAGCACACCCCAAGACCCTAAACTGCGTCGTCCCGTTCTGACCGCGATGCGGAACAACTTTATTGCCGGGCTTGTGGTGATCGCGCCCATCGGTCTGACCCTGTGGCTGATCTGGACGGTCGTGGGCTGGGTCGACAGCTTTGTCTGGCCCTTCGTGCCCGATGCCTATCAGACCGAAGCCCTGCTGAACTACGCCATGGGGCGCGACCCCTCGGACCCCAACTGGATCGAGGTGAACGTCCGCGGCATCGGTTTGGTGATCTTCCTGATCTTCACGATGTTCGTCGGCTGGCTGGGCAAGGGATTGATCGGGCGTAGCTTTTTGCGCTGGGGCGAAAGCCTTGTCGCGCGGATGCCCATCGTCCGCTCGATCTACAACGCGGTCAAACAGATCGCCGAGACGGTCTTCGCCCAGACCGAGAGCAGTTTTGACCGGGCCTGTCTGATCGAATACCCGCGTAAGGGGATCTGGGCCATCGGTTTCATCTCGACCACGACCAAGGGCGAACTGCTGGAGAAGGCCAATGCGGGGCCGATGACCTCGGTCTTTCTGCCGACCACGCCGAACCCGACCTCGGGCTTTTTGCTGCTGGTGCCCACGGCCGATGTCGTGGAACTCGATATGACGGTCGAGGATGCGGCGAAGCTGGTGATCTCGGCCGGGCTGGTCTACCCCGGCGAGAAGGACGGCCGCGCCCCCGATGCGCTGGATGAACTGGTGGGCCGGATCGCCCATTCCACGCCGGACGACCCGCAAAACTAGGCTGCGATGGGCCGCGCTCTAAAGTGCGGTCCAGCCGCCGTCTACGCTGAGTGTCGTGCCGGTGATCTGCGCCGCCGCGTTCGAGGCCAGGAACACCGCCGTGCCGCCAAGCTGTTCCACTGTCGCGAATTCCTTGGACGGCTGGCGGGTGAGCATCACGTTCTTGATCACGTCCTCACGGCTCATGTCGTATTCTTTCATCGTGTCGGGGATCTGCGCCTCGACCAGCGGCGTCAGCACGTAGCCCGGGCAGATCGCGTTGCAGGTGATCGGGTCCTGCGCGGTCTCGAGCGCGACCGTCTTGGTCAGGCCCACAATCCCGTGCTTCGCCGCCACATAAGCACTTTTGTAGGGCGACGCGGTGAGCCCGTGGGCGCTGGCGATGTTGATCACCCGGCCCCAGCCTGCCTTGCGCATCATCGGCAGGGCGACCGCCGTGGTGTGGAAGGCCGAGGTCAGATTGATCGCAATGATCGCATCCCATTTTTCGGTGGGGAACTCGTCCACCGGGGCCACGTGCTGGATGCCCGCGTTGTTGATCAGAATGTCGCAGGCCCCGGCCTGTTCGATCAAGCCGCGGCAGTCCTCGGCCTTCGACATGTCCGCCGCAATGTAGCGCGCCTCGATCCCGTGCTCTGCGGCCAGATCCTTGGCGATGGCGTGATCCTCATCCCGGTCGGTGAAGGAATTGAGGACGACGTTCGCGCCAGCCTTCGCCATCTCTTGCGCGATTCCCAGCCCGATGCCTGAGTTCGATCCGGTGATGACGGCGGTTTTTCCTGCAAGGGTCATGGGGGCTCCGTGGTTTTACGATATTGCAGCGCAGCATAGGCGCCCCGCGCGGGACAGCAAGCGCCGAGGACTGGTACGGTGGGCTTACGACTGAAAACCCACGCCACGGGGGTGGCCCTTGCCACGATTCTTGCGCAAATCGGCCTGCGCGGGCCGGTCGCACACCGGCCCCGCTCATGCATGCTGTGCCTCCCTGGTCGGACGTGCTCTCACAATCCTGTGAAAGCTCCCGTTTGACCCGCTTATCGGACGGCACAGGGGCTTTTTTCCATTCTCCCGTGGGCGTAGATCAAGGCCATTGCCGCAGGTGATTCTCGGGTATCTGAACGCGTCGCGCATATAGGCGCGAACATTCGGTAAAGCTTTAAGCAAATGGGCCTGAACGCCAATAAATACAGGCAGAAAAAAACCCCAGCCGAAGCTGGGGTTAAGTTATTGAGGCAGGTTTCATACAGGCAAGAAACCTATCGAGCAGTGCCCCTGTTATAAGCAATCCGCCGCCCGTATCCAAGCTAAAAGTTTGAAATGGTTTGTTTCCGCCTCTAGGCTGACGGCAATACCCGGCCGAAACCGGGGTCCAATCGGGAGCACACAGCCTATGACCAATCGACCATCCACCGCAATCGGCGCGCTTTGGCGCGGGATCGCACTGGCCGCGACCACCTCGCTTCTGGCGTTGGGCGCCGCGGCCGAGCCGATGCACGGCATCGCCATGTATGGCGAACCAGCCCTGCCTGCGGATTTCGACCACCTGCCCTATGCCAATCCCGACGCGCCCAAGGGCGGGCGGATGGTCACCGCCAACGTGGGCAGCTTCGACAGCCTGAACCCGTTCATCACCAAGGGCTCGGTGCATTGGCAGTTGCGCTACCTCATGGGCGAAAGCCTCATGGCGCGGTCGCTGGATGAACCCTTCACGCTATACGGCTTGCTCGCCGAATCGGTTGAAACGGCGGACGACCGCTCATGGGTGGAATTCACCCTGCGCCCCGAGGCGCGCTTCTCGGACGGCAGCCCCGTCACGGTCGAGGATGTGATCTGGTCCTATGAGACGTTGGGCACCGAAGGCCACCCCCGCTATCAGGGCTTTTACGGCAAGGTCGAGAGCATCGAACAAACCGGAGAGCGCAGCGTCCGTCTGACCTTCAACACCGAGGACCGCGAACTTGCGCTGCTGGCCGGCTTGCGTCCGATCCTGCAGAAATCCCAATGGGACGGGCTGGCCTTCGCCGAATCCGGGCTCGACACGATCCCCGTCGTCTCCTCCCCCTACATCATCACGGATTTCGAGGCCGGTCGCTTCATCGAGCTCACCCGCGATGAGGATTACTGGGGCTACGGCGTCGTGCCCTTCGTGAACGGCCTCTACAATCTTGACACCCTGCGGATGGAGTTCTTCGGTGACGAGACCGCAGCTTTCGAGGCCTTCAAGGTCGGCGACGTAAACACCAACCGCGAATTCAACGTGGCCAAGTGGACCACCCAATATGATTTCGCGCTGATGCAGTCGGGCGATTACGTCCGCTCGATCCTGCCCCATTCGCGCCCCTCGGGCATCACCGGCTTCGTGATGAACACCCGTCTGCCGCAGTTCCAAGACATCCGCGTGCGCGACGCCCTGCTGCATGCGTTCAACTTCGAGTTCATCAACGAAGCGATGACCGGTGGCGAACAGCCCCGCATCACCTCGTATTTCTCGAACTCGCCGCTGGCGATGCAGGAAGGGCCCGCCACGGGCCGCGTGCTCGAGTTTCTCGAACCCTACGCCGACCAGATCCCCGAGGATGCCATCAGCGGCTATGCCCTGCCCGTCTCGGACGGGTCCGAGCGCAACCGCGCCAACATTGCCCGCGCGCTTGATCTGATGGAACAGGCCGGCTGGACCGTGCAGGACGGCGTGATGAAGAACGACGCGGGCGAGGCGTTCACCTTCGAGATCCTGCTCAAGTCCGGCTCCTCCGAGAACCAGTCGATCATCGACATGTATGTGGAAAGCCTGCGCCGGTTGGGCATCACCCCGACGATCACCGTGGTCGACAACGCGCAATATGCCGAACGTACGGATGCCTATGACTTCGGCATGACCTACTACCGCCGGGGGCTGTCGCTTTCTCCGGGGAACGAGCAGTTCCTGTATTGGGGGAGCGAGGCGGCCGATGTGGAAGGCGGGCGCAACCTGATGGGCGTGAAGTCCGAAGCCATCGACGCGATGATCGACCGGTTGCTCACCTCCGAGAGCCAGGACGACTTCCTTGCCGCCACACGCGCGCTTGACCGCTTGCTGACCGCAGGGCGCTACGTGCTGCCGATCTACCAGTGGAACATCAGCCGCATCGCCCATGACAAACGGCTCAAGTATCCAGAAACCATGCCGATTTTCGGGGACTGGCCCGGCTGGCAGCCCGATGTCTGGTGGTGGGACGAGGGGTAAGGCCACCTCATTGTCCAATGCAAAAGGGCGCCTTTCGTGGCGCCCTTATTTGTTGCGGCCCCCTGCGGGGCGCCGATTAACCATATGTAAAGCACTTATCCGCAGACTTCCCGCAACAGCCCCCACGGTTTGAGGAGCCTGAACATGACCGCCTTTCCAGCGCCGCCCCCCGGGTCAGCCGTTCTCGACCTTCTGCTGGCTGAGTTTCCCTTTCTCGACCCGGTCCCGCTGAAACAGGCGGGACAGGACTGGCCGTCGATCATCCCGCAGCTCGCCCGGGCCCACGATCTTACCCCACGGGAAGCCGCGGAAACTTTGCAAGACTGGCTGATCCGCCGCCGGCACCACGACGGGGCGCTCGCCGCCTGACAGGCCGGCTGCCGGCGCGAAAGGGCCACGCGCCGCGCTTTTGATGTCGGGCAAGCCACGCAGGTCCCGTGAAACGCGCCCCGTGGAAGACCCTGCGGCGGCATCTGGTTAATTCCCCCCGCACGCCATTGGCGTCTTTCATACCCAAACCTATGTGATAGACGATACCGAAGTAGCCGCCCCTGAGCGGCCCATCGCCCGCCACATGACGCCGCGCCTTCCTTGCGCCGACGCCTTGCCGCGCGGCGTGTCCCATACCTGTTGCGCCCCGCGCCAAGACCCCGATGAAAGGCCGAGCATGGTCAAACTAGATATCATTTCCGACCCGATCTGCCCGTGGTGCTATATTGGCAAGACGAATCTGGACCGCGCGCTGGAACAGATTCCCGACCATCCGTTCGTGATCGAATGGCATCCCTTCCAGCTCAACCCCCACATGCCCGCCGAAGGCCTCGACCGGCGCACCTACCTTGAGGCGAAGTTCGGCGGCAAGGAGGGCGCGGTCAAAGCCTATGCGCCGGTGCTGGAACAGGCCGAAGCGGCGGGGCTGACGATCAACTTCGAAGACATGCAGCGCACGCCGAACACCATCGACGCCCACCGGCTGATCCACTGGGCGGGCATCGAGGGCCGTCAGAGTTTCGTGGTCCAGCGCCTGTTCGAAGCCTATTTCCGCGACGCCCGCGACATCGGTGCCCATGACGTGCTGCTCGACATCGCCGACGGCTGCGAAATGGACGCCGCCGTGATCGGCAAGCTGCTCAAGTCCGATGCCGACGTGGACGACATCCGCAAACGCGACGCCCACAGCCGCGAGATGGGCGTCACCTCGGTGCCGACCTTCATCGTCGCCAACCAGCACGCCGTCCCCGGAGCGCAGCCGCCCGAGATGTGGGTCAAGGTCATGGAAGAAATCATGAACCAGATCGAGGCCTCGGAATGAGCATCGCAGACAAAGCCCATGGCCGGCGCCCCTTTGGACGCCCCGAGAAGGCGCTCGGACAGGTCGAATTCGTCGCGCTGATCGCGATGCTGGTGGCGACGGTGGCCTTCTCCATCGACGCCATGCTCCCCGCCCTGCCCGAGATCGGCGCGGAACTGTCGCCGGACAATCTCAACAACGCGCAACTGATCATCACCAGCTTCGTGCTGGGCATGGGGCTGGGCACCTTCTTCATCGGCCCCGTGGCCGACCGGTTCGGCCGCAAACCGGTGATTGCCGTCGGGGCCACGCTCTATGTGGCCGCGACTCTCGTGGCCTATCTCGCGCCGACGCTGGAAACCATGCTGGCCTCACGGCTGCTTATGGGGCTGGCCGCCTCCGCGCCGCGGGTGGCGACGATGGCGCTGGTGCGCGACCTTTATGCCGGGCGCAACATGGCGCGGATCATGTCCTTCGTGATGCTGATCTTCTCGCTCGTCCCCGCGCTGGCACCCAGTCTCGGCGCCTTCATAATCGCGCTGTCGGGCTGGCGCAGCATTTTCATCGCGTTTGCGCTCTTCTCTCTGGTGGCCACGCTCTGGCTGATGTTGCGCCAGCCGGAAACGCTGGCGCCCGAGAACCGCCGCCCCCTGCGGTTCACAACACTGTTTCACGCCGCAGCCGAAGTGTTCCGACACCCCACCGCGCGCCTGTCGACCTTCGTGCAGACCCTCAGCATGGGAATGCTCTTCTCGGTGCTCAGCTCGACCCAACAGGTGTTCGACATCACCTACGGTCAGGGCGAGACCTTCCATCTGTGGTTCGGCGGGATCGCCGTGCTGGCCGCCTCTGCCTCGCTGATCAACGCGCGGCTGGTCGGGCGACTTGGCATGCGCGCGATCATCAAGGGCATGTTCACCGCGCAGATGGCCCTCTCGGCGGGCATGGTGCTGGTCATGATGCTAGGGTTGCCGAAGCAGGTCGAACTGGTGTTCTACGCGCTCTGGACGGTCTCGGTCTTCTTTCAGGCGGGGCTGACCCTGGGCAACCTCAACGCGCTCGCCATGGAGCCCATGGGGCATATCGCGGGCTCGGCGGCTTCGATCATCACGGCCACCTCCACGGTCGGTGCGGTGATCATCGCGGTGCCCATCGGCCTGAACTTTGACGGAACGCCGCTGCCGCTGGCCATCGGCATCTTCATCTGCGCCTGCATCGCGCTTTGGATCACCACCAAGATCCGCCGCGACAGCGACTGACCAAGTCCGCCTTCCCCCATCTTTGCTTTGGAAATATCCTGGGGGGAGGTGCCGCAGGCGCCGGGGGGCAAAGCCCCCAACCCCCGCCCGCAACCGCAGCCCAACAGCCCTGTTACCCGTGGGCCTTCTTCGCAGCCTTCACCTTCGCTGCAAGGTCGCGCGCAATGTTGAACGCGCCCTGAATTTTCTCGCGGTCCGTGGACCAGTCGCGCCGGATGACGATCTTGTTGTCCTTCACCTTCGCCATGCCGCGCTGGTCCTCGATGAACGCGACCAATCCCTCGGGTGAGGCGAACTTGTCGTTGTGGAACCGGATCACCGCCCCCTTCGGCCCGCCGTCCAACTGGCTGATTCCGGCGCGTTTGCACATCGCCTTGATCCGCACCACAAGCATCAGGGTATTGACCTCTTTCGGCAATTTCCCGAACCGGTCGATCAATTCAGCGGCGAACCCTTCAAGTTCGACCTTGGTGGTCAATTCGCTCAGACGGCGATAGAGTCCCAGCCGGACGTCCAGATCGGGGACGTAGTCCTCGGGGATCAGCACCGGCACGCCCAGATTGATCTGCGGCGCCCACTGACCGTCCTCAACCAGCGTCACCTCGCCGGATTTAATTTTGGCGATCTGCTCTTCCAGCATCGACTGATAAAGCTCATAGCCAACCTCGCGCATCTGGCCGGACTGTTCCTCGCCCAGAAGGTTGCCGGCCCCGCGAATGTCGAGGTCCTGGCTCGCCAGTGTGAAGCCCGCGCCCAGCGTGTCGATCGAGCCCAACACGCGCAGCCGCTTTTCCGCTTGCGGGGTGAGTTTCTGGCGCGGTTTATAGGTCAAATAGGCATAGGCGCGGGTTTTTGACCGGCCCACACGGCCGCGGATCTGGTAGAGTTGCGCCAGCCCGAACATATCGGCGCGATGCACGATCATCGTGTTCGCTGTCGGGATATCCAACCCGCTCTCGACGATGGTGGTCGCCAGAAGAACATCGTATTTTCCGTCGTAGAAGGCGTTCATCCGGTCGTCGAGCTCGCCCGCCGCCATCTGGCCGCTGGCGGTGACGTAGCTGACCTCGGGCACCTCGGTCTTCAGCCACTCCTCCATCTCGGGCAGGTCCGACACCCTCGGGACGACGAAGAACGACTGCCCGCCGCGGTAATGCTCGCGCAGAAGCGCCTCGCGGATCGTGACCGTATCGAACTCGCTGACGTATGTGCGAATCGCCAACCGGTCGATGGGCGGCGTGCCGATGATCGACAATTCGCGCACGCCCGATAGGCTGAGCTGCAGCGTGCGCGGGATCGGCGTTGCGGTGAGCGTCAGAACATGGATGTCCGTGCGCATCTGCTTCAGCCGTTCCTTGTGCTGCACGCCGAAATGCTGCTCTTCATCGATGATCAAAAGCCCGAGGTTTTTGAACCGCACCGATTTCGCCAGCAGCGCATGGGTGCCGATGACGATATCCACCGTGCCCTTGGCCAGACCGTCGCGTGTGGCGGCAGCGTCCTTCGCGCTCACAAAGCGCGACAAGGGTCTGACATTGATGGGAAATCCGCGGAACCGCTCGGCGAACCCCTTGTAGTGTTGCCGTGCCAGCAAGGTCGTCGGTGCGACGATCGCCACCTGCACGCCGGACATGGCCGCCACAAAGGCCGCGCGGATCGCCACTTCGGTCTTGCCGAAGCCCACGTCGCCGCAGACCAGCCGGTCCATCGGCTGGCCCGAGCCGAGGTCTTCGAGCACATCGGCGATGGCGTTCAACTGGTCGTCGGTCTCTGCATAGGGAAAACGGGCAAGGAACTGGTCCCACATGCCGTCAGGCGGGGTCAGCGCGGGGGCGGTGCGTAGCGCGCGTTCGGCCGCCACGCGGATCAGCCGCTCGGCCATCTCGCGGATGCGTTCCTTCAGGCGGGCCTTCTTCGCCTGCCATGCGCCACCGCCCAGCTTGTCGAGCAGGCCGACCTCATGGCCGTAGCGGCTGAGCAGTTCGATATTCTCAACCGGCAGGTAAAGCTTTGATCCTTCAGCATATTCCAACAGCAAGCATTCGTGCGCCGCCCCCGCTGCCGTGACCACCTCAAGCCCCAGATACCGCCCGACCCCGTGATCCACATGGACGACAAGATCGCCGGGGGTGAGGCTTTGGGTCTCGGTCAGGAAATTCTCGGCGCGGCGTTTCTTGCGAGTCTGCCGGATCAGCCGGTCGCCCAGCACGTCCTGCTCGGACACCACGGTGAGCCCGTCACTCTCGAACCCGTGTTCGAGCGCCCAGACCGCGAGATGCAGGCCGGATTTGCCCACCCGGGAAAAGTCGGTGACGGGGATCGTTTCGGCGATGCCCTCATCCTCGATCAGCCCCATCAGACGCTCCCGCGCGCCCTCGGAATAGGACGCGACGACCACCGGCCCGTCTTCAAGCTTTGCTTTAAGATGTTGCGCTAAAGCCCCGAAAAGACTGATACTTTCCTGCTGGCGCTCCGGTGCGAAGTTGCGTCCGATACGCCCCCCCGCGTCGATCACGCCCAGACCGGTCGCCTGCGGCAAGGCGTTGAATTGCAACACCCGGAAATCGGCCACTGCCGCGTCCCAAGCCGGCCCATCGAGATAAAGGCCGGAGGGTTTGGCAGGTTTGTAAACGCTGTCCATCCGCCCCTTGGCGCGCATCGCCTCAACCCGGGCGTCGTATTGATCGTCGATGGAAGACCAGCGCGCCTCACGTTGGGCCGCGTTCTGTTCATCCAGCGAGATCGTCGCGCCTTGTACGTAGTCGAACAGCGTTTCCAACTCGTCGTAGAAAAAGCTCAGCCAGTGTTCAACGCCCGCGTGTTTCTTGCCGGCCGACACCGCCTCATACAGCGGATCATCGGTGCCCGCCGCGCCGAACTCCAGACGGTAGGTCTGCCGGAACCGGGTGATCGCCGCCTCGTCCAATATCACCTCGGACACGGGGGCCAACTCGACCACGTCGAGCTTTTCCGTCGTCCGCTGGGTGGCCGGATCGAACCGCCGCGCGCCGTCCAGATCGTCGCCGAACAGGTCCAGCCGCACCGGACCACTTTGCCCCGGGGGGAAGATGTCGATGATGCCACCGCGCACGGCGTAGTCGCCCGGCTCGGTCACCGTGGGGCTTTGCACAAAGCCCATGCGCACCAGAAACGCCTTGAGAGCGGCCTCGTCGATGCGGCTGCCCACGTGGGCGGTGAACGCGGCTTCGCGCAGCACAGCGCGGGCGGGCACCTTCTGGGTCGCCGCGTTGACCGTGGTCAGAAGCACGAACCGTTCCGGCATCCCATGGGCCAGCCCCGCCAGCACCGCCATGCGCGCGGCGGAAATGTCGGCATTGGGCGACACGCGGTCATAGGGCAGGCAATCCCACCCCGGAAACACCACCACCGGCATCTGCGGCGCGAAGAACGCGAGCGCGGCTTTCATCGCGGCCAAGCGCTTGTCGTCGCGGCAGACGTGAACCACGGGGCCGCGCTCGGCCTCGGCCAGAACCAGACGGGCGTCGAAGCCTTCGGGCGCGCCCGAGACGGTGATGTGATTTGGATTGGTCATAAGGTCGGACTTACGTCACCCGCCGGTCCTGTCAACTGTTCTGGCGGCCTAGAAATAGGGGCCAACATCGAGATTTTGATACATGCCATACATCGCGGTCACGAAAATCGAGATCATGCCGATGAACTGGGTGATGACCCGGTGTTTAGACAGCCGCGCATAAAGCGCATCCCCCTGCGGCTGTTCGCGGGCAATGACCGTGGCGGTGGAGAGGCTCAGCGCGCCGACCAGCGTCATCGGAAAGGCCAGAAGGAAGGTCGCCTGGGCGAATTCGACATCGTAGTAGAAGGCGAGAATCGCCAGCGAGGTCAGGATGAAGGACACCAGCGCCAGCAGCACCAGCCCCGAGACACGCCCGATATAGAGCAGCCGGTTGACGTTGATGCGCACCAGATCCTGCAGGTCGATCTCGGCCTCGCCCCCGTGTTTGCGGGCCCGCTGGATCATGTCATAGGGCACACCAAGCACCCAATGGCTCACGGTGGACCACAAGACGGCAAGCCCGATCCAGTACCAGAGGTTGCTGAACGAGCGCATGTCGATGACTTCGAATAAGGTAGCGGTCCAGTTCACGGGGTGCGGCAGCCTGATGTCATTTTGGCGCAACCTAGCGGGGGTCTGCGGCAATGCCCAGCCTTGTGATGCAATCAATTCCATGGCACCCACGGGCTGTGACCAGAAAGGCCCGATCCATGACCCACCCGCTTCCATCTTTCCCCACCGCCCGCCTGCGCCGCCTGCGCCAAAGCCCTGCCTTGCGGGCGCTGGTGCGCGAAACCACGCTGGCGCCGTCGGATCTGATCTGGCCGGTGTTCGTGATGGAAGGCTCCGACGCGGAAGAGGCGATCCCCTCGATGCCCGGCGTAGTCCGGCGCACGGTGGACCGGATCGGCGCCGCCGCGCGTGAGGCTTGGGATCTGGGCATTCCCGCGATCTGCGTCTTTCCCTACACGGGGATGGAAGCCCGGACCGAAGATTGCGCGCTGGCCTGGGACCGCGACAACATCGCCAACCGCGCCATCCGCGAAATTAAGAACACCTGCCCGGACATCGCTGTGATGACCGACATCGCGCTTGATCCCTACAACGTCAACGGCCACGACGGCTTTGTCGAGAACGGCGAAATCGTCAATGACCGCACGGTTGAGGCGCTGGTGAAAATGGCCTTGGCGCAGGCCGATTGCGGCGCCGACATCCTTGGACCCTCGGACATGATGGACGGGCGCGTGGGCGCCATGCGGCAGGCGCTGGAAGAGGCAGGGCACCGCGACGTCACGATCCTCAGCTACAGCGCGAAATATGCCTCGGCGTTCTATGGCCCGTTCCGCGATGCCGTGGGCGCGTCTGCGGCGCTGACCGGGGACAAGAAGACCTATCAGATGGACCCGGGCAACTCCGATGAGGCTTTGCGCCTTGTGGCGCGCGATCTCTCCGAGGGGGCGGACATGGTGATGGTTAAACCGGGGATGCCTTATCTTGATATTCTGCAGCGGGTGAAGGCCGAGTTCGGCGTGCCCACCTTCGCCTATCAGGTGAGCGGTGAATACGCGATGCTGCAGGCGGCCGCGCAGAACGGCTGGCTGGACGGCGACCGGGTGATGCTGGAATCGTTGCAGGGGTTCAAACGGGCAGGTGCGGACGGTGTGCTGAGCTATTTCGCCCCCGCCGCGGCCCGCGCCCTGAACGGCTGACCCGCTCCTGCGTCTTGGCCAAAACCCGCCCAGCTGCATCTAGCTGCTGACAGTTTGCGAAATACTGCCTATAGTGTCGGCCATAACGGGGACAAACCCCGAAGTTTTGGCACGAGGCAGTTATGACACAGATTTCAAGACGGACGTTCGCGCTCGGCACCGTGGCGGCGACAACATTGGCCGCTTGCGGCAACGGCATCGGCGGCGCCGGGGCGGCGGTGATCGACAGCCGCGTCGACAGCACGCTCAACCACATGTATGCCACCTACCCCGGCACCCGCGATCTGGCCAACAAGGCCAGCGGCATGCTGGTCATGCCGGTGATCACGCAGGCCGGTCTGGGCGTCGGCGGCTCGTTCGGGCGCGGCGCGCTGCGCATTGGCGAGACGACGGTCGATTATTATTCCGCCGCCAGCGCCAGCGCCGGGTTGCAGGTGGGCGGGCAGCAGTTCTCGAGCGTGCTGTTCTTCATGACGCCAGAGGCGCTGACCGATTTCCGCCGCGCCAGCGGCTGGGCCGTGGGTGCCAATGTGGAATACGCGCTCAACGACACCGGGGAATCCCTGCGGGCCGAGACGACGACCTCGCTCGCGCCGGTGATCGCGGTGGTCTTCGCGCAGGCGGGTTTCCGCGCCGGGGCGACCATCGAAGGCACGAAATACACGCGCATCATTCCGTGATTGCATCCGGCCGGTGCCCTCGGTGATTCCGGTTCTGCTTCTGGCGGCTGGCCGGTCCAGCCGTATGGAGGGGGTCGACAAGCTGCTGGAAGAGGTGGACGGCACACCGCTTCTGGCGCGTATGGCCGCCCGTGCTTTGGAGTTGGGGCCCTGCTTCGTGACGCTTCCCGCGCTGGATCACCCAAGACGGGCGGTTCTGCCCGCCACGGCGCAGGTCGTGGCGGTGACTGGAACCATGTCCGACAGCCTCAAAGCCGGTATCGCCGCCCTGCCCCAGACCGCATGCGGCGTCATCATCCTGCCGGCGGACATGCCCGATATCACCGCTGAAAACCTTGCCACGCTGCGCGAGGCCGCGCAACGCACGCAGGCACCCATCGTGCGTGCGACAACGCAGGACCACCAGCCCGGCCACCCGGTCTATTTCGCGGCGTCGCAGTTTCCCCGGTTCGCCGGGCTGCGCGGGGATCGCGGCGCGGCGAAACTGATCGCCGCCTGCCCCGACGCGGTCACCGTCGCGCTGCCGGGCAACCGCGCGCGGCTCGACCTCGACACGCCGCAGGACTGGGCCGCCTACCGCACGCGCTGACAGCAAAAAACCGGAGCGCTCGCGCACTCCGGTTTCTGCCCCGCGCCCCCCCCCAAAGGCGCGGGCCGTAGCTGCATCTTACTTCACCAAAAGACGCGCTTCGTGCTTTTTCAGCGAGCGGCGGGCCGATTGATAGCCCTCAAGCCCGGTCTTCGACTGCAACTCGGGGAACAGCTCGAAGATTTCGTTGCGCTGCGCGTTGCCGATGCCTTTGAGCGTGTAATCCCCCGGCTGGAAGCTCTCGGTCCAGGCGCCATTCGACAGCACGACTTCGTGACGATCGAACATGAAGTGGATATAGGCCGTGCCCATGACGTCCACCTCGTGAATGCCGTCCGAGCCGACAAGATGTTTGGCGGCGGCCAGCACCTCACGCTCTTCGAAGTAAAGCTGCGTGCGCTCGCTTGCGACCAGCATCCGGTGATTCGGGCTGACCAGCATGTCCCGTTCCGGCAGACCGTTGCCCAATGCGCCCGCGCGGATCAGGATCGGCTTGAGGTGCGGGTTCGAGACCAGAGCTTTGCCCGTCATCTCCTTGCGGCCCACCCAGCGGATTTCCTGAATGCCGTTGTCGCGGGTGATGATCCGGTCGCCTTCCCGCAGATCCTCGACCAGACGTTCGCCCCGCGGCGTGGCAATCGTGGTGCCCGGCGTGAAACAGGGGATCACATTCTCGATTTCCGAGAAGGTCAGGGTCGAGCCATCGCCGAAGGTGACCACGCCGGCCTCGGCATCGTCGGGATCATAGGTGATGTAATCCACGTTCGACCCGGTCAGGTCGAGCACGTCGATGTCACCGTCGTCGGGATCCTCACCGCCGACGATCACATCGCCCGCGCCGTGGCCTTCCTCATCGATCACGAACCGGTCCGAGCCGAAGCCGCCGAACTGTTCGTCGGCACCCTGCCCGCCCCTGAGCACATCGTCACCGTCGCCGCCAAACAGCGTGTCATCGTCCACGCCACCGTCGAGGTAGTCGTCGCCGTCGCCGCCATAGAGCGTATCGGCATCGTCCATGCCAAAGATCGAGTCGTCCCCGTCACCACCGAACAGCGTGTCGCGGTTGTTGTCGGTCACCAGATCCGGGCCGAAGGGGCCGGAGCCGTCGTCGGGGATATTAACGACATCGGGCGCATCAGGGCCAAGGCCGCCATAGATGACATCATCGCCCGATCCGCCATAGACCTCGTCGTTGCCCTCAGAGGCGATGATCGTATCGTCCCCATCGCCGCCTTCGACATAATCGTCGTCGAAGCCGGAATGAATTTGGTCGTCGCCGTCGCCGCCGTAGATCGTATCAGCATCGTCACCGGTGAAGATGCGGTCGTCGCCGTCGCCGCCGTAGACCAGATCCCGGTCGTTGTCGGGGTCGGTGTCCGCGCCGTAGAGGCCGGGATAACCGATGTCCGGCCGAGGGTCGGACCCGCCGGCGGTGTTGATCACGTCGTCGCCGTCGCCACCATAGACCGTGTCGCGGCCGTCACCGCCAAAGATCGTGTCGTCACCCTTGCCACCGTCCAGATAATCGTGGCCGTCACCGCCGTAGAGGACGTCGTCCCCCTTGCCGCCGAAGATGCTGTCGTCGCCGGGGCCGCCGTAAATGGTATCGTTGCCATAGCCCCCGTAAAGGACATCATCCCCGCCTTCGCCGTAGATCACGTCATTGCCTTTGCCGCCGTCGATCGTGTCATTGCCATCGGGGCCGTCGTCCGTCGCCGCGGGGGCGTCGAAGTACAGGTCGGTGATGCGGATGCCTGAGTTGTTGTAGCCGTCCTGCGTGTGTTCGACGACGATCCGAGCGACCGGGCCGGGGATCGTCACCTGAAGGTTGTAATGCGGCGAGGTCACGCCCGCATAACCGCCCTGGCTGTCGGCGGTATCCGCTCCGGCGACAGAATCCGTGTCGATGAGCTTCAGACAGCTGCCGCCGTCCAGATCGACCGGGATCTTGTTGCCGTCCGCATCATAGGCGGTGATCTTCACCACGCCGTCGCCGTCGATGTCGTTCACGTTGAACTGCACGTCCGAGACGGCCTCCGAGAACTCCCACTGGAACTTGCCGCGACCGTCGCGGCCGTGGGTTTCTGAGTGCAGTCCGCTGCGGTTGTCGATGGCTTCGTCCCCGGAGTCGATTCCGTCGACGTTCAGCTTGTCCTTCGCCAAATGGCTGTCGTGACGGTTGGCATCCACCAGCCGCGTGAACGTCACCTCGACCTGGCCCGTGTCCTGCGTGAAGCAGGTGTCGACGTCATGCTCGGTTTGCAGATCCCACTCGAAGCTCTCCCGGCCGCCGCCGCCTTCGGGCGCGCGTCCGCCTGTGTCGCCGTAAAGCACGTCATCCCCGGCATTGCCTTCGATGCTGTCGTTGCCCGAGCCGCCATAGACTTCGTCATTCCCTTCACCCGCGCGCACGGTATCGTCGCCGCCCAGAGCAAAGACGATGTCGTCATCGTCATATTCGCCGGGAAGGATCGCATCGCCCTCGTCGATCTGGTCGCCGTCCGCATCGGTATAGCCCAGAACGATCGTGTCATCGCCGCTGGTGCCGGTCACATAGCCATCGCGCGAGGTGCTGCCGGCACTGCCCGTGCCGCCAGAGCCCGTGCCACCAGAGCCGGTTCCGCCGGTCCCCGTGCCACCCGTGCCAGTGCCGCCTG
Organism: Thalassorhabdomicrobium marinisediminis; assembly: GCF_003072065.1. Taxonomy (GTDB): domain Bacteria; phylum Pseudomonadota; class Alphaproteobacteria; order Rhodobacterales; family Rhodobacteraceae; genus Octadecabacter; species Octadecabacter marinisediminis. The sequence continues at coordinate 472,402 of NZ_QCYG01000001.1, read as the reverse complement.
TTCCGGTGCCGCCTGTTCCGGTGCCGCCTGTTCCGGTTCCACCCGTGCCAGTGCCGCCCGTTCCGGTTCCACCCGTGCCAGTGCCGCCCGTTCCGGTTCCACCAGTGCCAGTGCCACCAGTGCCCGTACCGCCGGATCCAGTGCCGCCCGTGCCAGTTCCACCCGTGCCCGTGCCGCCAGTCCCCGTACCGCCCGTTCCGGTTCCACCCGTCCCCGTTCCACCCGTGCCAGTTCCACCAGTGCCCGTACCGCCGGTTCCGGTTCCACCCGTGCCCGTGCCACCTGTGCCGCCGGTTCCAGTGCCGCCCGTGCCCATTCCGCCAGTGCCAGTGCCACCCGTGCCGCCCGTGCCAGTTCCACCCGTTCCGGTTCCACCCGTGCCAGTGCCGCCGGTTCCGGCAGTCACATAGACTCCACGCGTTCCAATCGTATTCTTCGTTTCTTCGGCCATGGCAGCAATCCTTCGATCAAAAGTGCGTCCGCTTCCGCAAGAGCACCAATTCAACAACGGGCCACGTTGCCGTGGCGCAGACTAAATATTTTGGTCGAAACCCTCACCCCAGGTGAGACAGATCGACACCCCCGTCCATTGTTCTACCCAAGACAATTGTCAAAAAATAGTGGCCACATGAGGCAGCCTGCCGAAATTCGAACACATTTAGGTCATTTTTAACAGATTCATCTATAAATTATGGGGACTTAGAGTGCGGCGCAGTGATTGGTCGGTGGCGGCAGCACAACCTTGGGCAGTGAACAATCGCCAATATGCCAGCGGATTGTTCACAAACGGACGCCAGTTCGCCCGATTGGCCGATTTCCTTGCCACAATTGGCCCACAAGGGCGCACCGAATTGGGGCAGTTTCGCCGCATTTTGCGAATCACTCTTGTGCCGCTTCTGTTGCCTGTCCTAAGTCAATCGTGGGCGGAACAACGATAAACAAGGGCGAACCCAGAGTGACACGACCGGATATCGACGCTGACGTTGCGTCCCTGCGCGCCCTTATTTCCGCCACATTCGGCGAAGACGTGATCCGCATCGGCATGCCCGGAGGCGAGAAACGGCCCGTCTATCGCGTCCATACGCCAAACCGCAGCGTCATCGTGGCGCGGCGCGTCGACAGCACCGGATTGCGCCATGAGCGGGCCGCGTTGGAAAAGCTCGCGGTCGCCGGATGTGACCGGGTGCCCGAAGTGCTGCATGAACAGGGGGACCTCACCGTGATCCGCGATCTCGGGCGGCGGCGGCTGAATGTGGTCTTGCACCAGCGCGGGGCCGAGGCGGCAGCCGAGCTGCTGCGCGATGCCCTGCGCGCGCTTGTTGACATTCACACCTGCGCCGCCCGTGTCGAATGGGGCGATCTGCTTGCACCGATCACCGCCACCCGCAAAGAGATCCGGCACTTTGCCCGCGGCCCCGAACGTCTGGCCTGGCTTTACGGTCTGCCGGTGCCCAAAGTTGAGGTCGACGCGTTGCAGGCGGTGTTGACCGTGGATGCGCCGCGCATGGTGAAGTGGGATTGCCGCAGCGCCAATGCCGCACTTGACGATGCCGACCGCATCGGCTGGTTCGATTTCGAACATTGCGGGCTGCGCGGCGGGTATGAGGATTTCGGCTGGCTCATCGCGGACGAAGCCCTGCCGATGGAGATCGCGCCGATCTACGACAGCCTGCGTCCGATCCTGCGCGACGCGGCGCTGACCGACGACCCCGCGAAGCAGGAAGACTTTATCAAACGGTTCGAGATTTTCACCTGCTTGCATGCCTCGCTGCGCTTGCGGGTCATTCGCAACGAGTTGAAGAAAAAATCATGGACCCCGGCGCATCGGATCCTGCGCTACGATCTGGTGGGGGCCGATCCGCACATGGCCGCCCGCGTGGCAAGAACCGGTGGGTTCTTGGCCCGGCGACACCGCGAAACACGGTCCTTCGCGCCGCTGTTTCAAGAAGTCGAACAGATTTTCGTGCGCGCGCTCAGCCTGCCCCGGACCCCGCCGGGGGTCTAGGCGTTCATTCCGCCTGTTCTTCGGTCTTTGGCGTCAGATCGACCGGAGCCGGTTGCAACTGCTCGCCTCGTTTCAATGCGCTCAGAAGATCCTGCAAACGCGAGGATGTGCCGCCACCCTCACCCGAGGTGCGCAGACAGTCGATGTAGCTCGCGCCCCAAGTGGCAATGTCCGTGTCCTCGACCACTTTCATCAGCGCCGCATGGCGGGCCTTTCGCTCAGTAAGCGGCATGGTCAGCGCACGCTCGATCGCCTCGCTGATCTCATCTGCATCATGGGCATTGACGATCAGCGCATCGACCATCTGTTCCGCCGCACCGGCAGCGTTCGAAAGGATCAGCACGCCGGGATCCTCCGCGTCCTGCGCTGCGACGAACTCTTTCGCTACAAGGTTCATGCCATCGGCCAGCGGCGTGACCAGCGCAAGATCGGCCCTGCGATAAAGCGGGGCCAGAACCTCCCGCGGGACGCCGTTTTCGATCAGGCGCACCGGGGTCCAGTCAATCTCTCCGAATTGGCCGTTGGTGCGCCCGGTCAGGGTTTCCAGCTCGGTCGTGATCTCCTGATAGGCTTCGACCGCCTCGCGCGAGGGCGGGGTGATCTGCAACAGCGTCGCGCGGTCTGTTCCGGGTTTTCGCGTCTCGAGCCAGCGGGCGAACCCCTTGATCCGCTGCGGCAAGCCCTTGGAATAGTCCAGGCGGTCCACGCCAATCGCCAGCCGCGTGTTCTTGCCAAGGTGCAGCGGGTCGAGCGGTGCATCCCGTTCGGCGAGGTCGCGGAAGGCCGCGCCGTCGATGCCGATGGGGAAGGACCGGACCTGAAATACCCGAGGGCCGAATTTCACCCGCCCGTTCAGCAACAGCTCCCCTTCCCGCTGTTCGCGGAAACCCGACAGACAGCGGGCGACATCGGCTTCGGTCTGCAAACCGACCAGATCGAAGGCGGCCAGCCAGTGAAAGAACTCTTTCTGTTCGGGCAGCGCCATGAGGTCCGGCGAGGTCGGGAACGGAATGTGCAGGAACAGCCCGATGCGCGCGGTCACGTTCAGGCGGCGCAGTTCATAGGCGATGGGCAGGAAGTGATAGTCGTGGACCCAGACCAGATCGTCCGGCCCGATCACCTTGGCCAGCATCCGCGCCACGCGGGCATTCACCGTATCATAGGCCGCCGCATAACGCCGGTCGAGGGCGAGCAGATCGGTCCGGTGGTGACACAGGGGCCAGAGCACGGAATTGGCGTAGCCGAGATAGAAATCCTCGTGCTCTTGCGCGGTGAGGTCAAAGGTGGCTTTGTCGTAGCCATCAACGGTCGGCACCGGTTGCAGCTCTTCGCCGGGGGTCTCGGCGAAGGTGCCCGACGACCCGATCCAGAGCCCGCCCCGTTCGGCCAGAAGCTCATGCAATGCGACGACAAGCCCCCCCGATGGGGGGCCATCGGTGGGAATGCGGTTGGACAGGACGATCAGGCGGTTCGGCATGTCACCCCCCTTGCTTCGGCCTCGAGCCAATCGGCCAGAAGCGCGCGCAGCGCCGTAACGTCGGGCAACCTGCTGCTGGCGAGGGTGTCCCCCTCACCGACCTTGATCCCCGTGCCGCCCAACGCTTGTGCTGCGCGAAACATCCCCTCATCGGTGCGGTCATCGCCGATGGCCACCGGGATGCGCCCGGACCAGCGCGTCATGAGATCCTGCACAACGGTTTCCTTTGAAACGGATTTCGGCATCAGCTCGAACGCCATCTTTGACGGACGGACTTCGAACCCCGGCAGGTCACTCGCCACCGTGTCCATGATGTCAGCGCAGGCCCCCTCGCACGTGGGGACCTGGCGGTAATGCAGCACCAGCGAGGCTGGCTTTTCTTCCAGCAGAACACCGTCGCGCCCTGCGACCCAGCCCCTCAGCCGATCACGCGCGTCACTGAACGCTCGGCCGGTATGGGCGGCGCCGTCCCCACCTGCGTCCGCACCGTTCCGCGTTTCCGCCCCGTGGGATCCGATGAGCACGCCGTCGAACCCCGTGAGCCATGCGTCCAACTCATCCAGCCGTCGGCCCGAAACAACGGCCACCGCGCCCCCGGTTGCGTCATCCAAGGCGCGCAAGGTTGCAGGCAGATCATCGGGAACGATGATGGCATCGGGCCGCTCGGCAATCTCGACCAGCGTGCCGTCAAAATCCAGAAACAGCGCCACCTGCGACAGGTCCGGCAAAGCGGCAAGCCCTGCTTTGCTCGGCGACGTTTGAGCGGATGTGCTGGATGATGACGTGAGCATGACCTCGTCCCTGATCGATCTTGGATAGCCTTAAGGTTGTAACGCCGAAAGCTCGGGTGAAGTTCCGCCCAAGACCGCCGCAACCGGCTATAAAAAAGGGCCCCGCGATGGGGCCCCGTTAGTCTTGCTGATCGGGCTCATAGTTTACCGCTCAAAGTTTATTGCCTGTCGGCCCGATCCGCACCAGGGGCGAGCGCACCCGCCCCGGAACCTTGTCCCTTAGCTGCATCCGCTCGTGCCGCCGCAGGTGTTGCATTTCATGCAGGTGCCGTTGCGCACTAGGGTGAAATTGCCGCATTCGCCGCAGGCTTCGCCCTCGTATCCCTGCATCTTGGCCTTGTCCCGCGCGGTCAGGTTTACCGTGCCCGATGCCACTGCGGTGGTCGTCGTCGTGGTGGCCTGCGTCATGCCGTTGCCAGCGATCACCGCGGGGATCAGGGTTTCCATCGCAGTCTCCGCATCCGTCTCGGAAGAGAAGGCCACGGTCCCTGCCCCGCCTTGCAGCACCACCAGATCGTTGGGCACGCGCTTGCGCAGATATCCGGCCGAGCTGATCTGCTTGAGCACTTCCAGCGACTTCGACGCGGTGCTCTCGGAGACGTCCTGAATGTTGCTCACGCCCTCATCTTCACCCCGGCCGAGATCGTCAAACGACGCGCCTTCGGGCTTCACGTGGGCCAGATCGGTGCGGTCGAGATAGCTGACCGCCAGTTCGCGGAAGATATAGTCAAGGATCGACGTCGCGTTCTTGATGCTGTCGTTGCCCTGAACCATGCCTGCAGGCTCGAACTTGGTGAAAGTGAAGGCATCCACAAACTCTTCCAGCGGCACACCGTATTGCAGACCGACCGAGACCGCGATGGCGAAGTTGTTCATCATCGCCCGGAAGCCTGCGCCTTCCTTGTGCATGTCGATGAAGATCTCGCCCAGGTTGCCATTCTCGTATTCGCCGGTGCGCAGATAGACCTTGTGCCCGCCGACGTTGGCCTTCTGGGTGTAGCCCTTGCGACGCTGGGGCATCTTTTCGCGGTGGGATTTGATGACCTCTTTGACGACGACCTTTTCGATGATCTTCTCGGCGATCACTTGGGCCTTTTCCATCGTGTTGCCGCTTTCGAGGATTTCTTCGGCTTCTTCATCGTCCTCGATCAGCGCTGCCGCCAGCGGCTGGCTGAGCTTGGAGCCGTCACGGTAGAGGGCGTTGGCCTTGATCCCCAGCGACCACGACAGCTCATAGGCTTTCTGGCAATCCTCGATCGTCGCGTCATTGGCCATGTTGATGGTCTTCGAGATCGCGCCCGAGATGAAGGACTGCGCGGCCGCCATCATGGTGATGTGGCTTTCGACCGACAGGAACCGCTTGCCCTTCTTGCCGCAAGGGTTGGCGCAGTCGAAGACGGAATAATGCACTTCGCGCAGATGGGGCGCGCCTTCGAGGGTCATGGTGCCGCAAACGTGGTCGTTGGCCGCGTCCACATCCGCCTTGGTGAAGCCCAGCGACTTGAGCAGATCAAAGGTCGGATCGTTGAGCTTTTCGGGCGGAATGCCCAGCACATCGCGGCAGAACTCTTCGCCGAGGGTCCACTGGTTGAACACGAAACGGATGTCGAAGGCCGACGGCAGCGCCGCTTCGATCTTGTCGATCTCGGCCTGCCCGAACCCGTGCCCCACCAGCGCTGTGTGGTTGATCCCCGGCGCGTTGCCCAGCGTGCCGTGACCCACAGCGTAGGCGATGATCTCTTCGATCTGGCTGGTGGAATAGCCCAGCTTGGTCAGCGCGGCAGGCACCGACTGGTTGATGATCTTGAAGTATCCGCCCCCGGCGAGCTTCTTGAACTTCACCAGCGCGAAGTCCGGCTCGATTCCCGTGGTGTCGCAATCCATCACCAGCCCGATGGTGCCCGTGGGCGCGATCACAGTAGCTTGCGCGTTGCGGTAGCCGTGCTTCTCGCCCAGTTTCAGCGCCTCATCCCATGTGGACATAGCAATATCCACGAGCCGGCTGTCAGGGCAGTTGGCGTGATCCAGCGCCACAGGCTTGATGTCGAGCGCGTCATAGCCGTCCGAGGCGCCATAGGCCGCGTTGCGGTGGTTGCGGATCACGCGCAGCATGTGCGCGCGGTTTTTCTTGAACCCGGCGAAGGGGCCAAGCTCACCGGCCATCTCGGCCGAGGTGGCGTAGCTCACGCCGGTCATGATCGCGGTCAGCGCACCGGCCATGGCGCGGCCTTCGTCACTGTCGTAGCCCAGCCCCATGTTCATCAGCAGCCCGCCGATGTTGGCATAGCCCAGACCCAGCGTGCGGAAGTCGTAGGAGCGCTGGGCGATTTCCTTGGAGGGGAACTGCGCCATCATCACCGAGATTTCCAGCGTCACGGTCCAGAGGCGCGATGCGTGCATGTAGTCCTCGACCTGAAACTCACCGTCCTTGTAGAAGGTCAGCAGGTTCATCGACGCCAGATTGCAGGCCGTGTCGTCAAGGAACATGTATTCCGAGCACGGGTTGGAGCCACGAATCGCGCCATCTTCCGGGCAGGTGTGCCAGGCGTTGACCGTATCGTGATACTGGATGCCCGGATCGGCACAGGCCCATGCGGCGTGGCCGACCTTTTCCCACAGGTCGCGCGCCTTGATGATCTTGGCGACCTCACCGTTGCGGCGATTGATCAACTTCCAGTTCTCGTCGTTCTCGACCGCCTTGAGGAAGGCGTCCGTGACCCGAATCGAGTTGTTCGAGTTTTGGCCCGAGACCGAGTTGTAAGCCTCGGAATCCCAGTCGGTGTCATAGGTCGGGAATTCGATGCTGGTGTGGCCCTGCTTGGCGTAATCCAGCACGCGCTTGATATAAGTCTCCGGAATGGCAACCTTTTTCGCGCCGCGCACGGCCTGTTTCAGTTGCTCGTTCTTCTTTGGGTCATAGGCGTCAGCCTCGGCCCCGTCCCAGCCGCGAATGGCGGCGAAGATCTCGTTGAGCTTCTGTTCGTGCATCTTGGAGCCTGCGACGATCGACGCCACTTTCTGCTCTTCCAGCACCTTCCAGTTGATGAACTCTTCGATGTCGGGGTGATCCGCATCGACGATGACCATTTTCGCCGCACGCCGCGTGGTGCCGCCAGACTTGATCGCGCCCGCAGCCCGGTCGCCGATCTTCAAAAAGCCCATGAGGCCGGACGACTTGCCGCCACCCGAAAGGGGTTCGCCTTCGCCGCGCAGCGAGGAGAAATTGGTCCCCGTCCCCGAGCCATACTTGAACAGGCGCGCCTCGCGAACCCAAAGGTCCATGATGCCACCGTCGTTCACCAGATCGTCGCCGACGGACTGGATAAAGCAGGCGTGGGGTTGGGGGTGCTCGTAGGATGACGTTGATTTCGTCAATTTGCCTGTTTGGTAATCTACGTAGTGGTGGCCCTGTGCGGGTCCGTCGATGCCGTAGGCCCAGTGCAGGCCCGTGTTGAACCACTGGGGGGAGTTCGGGGCCGCACGCTGGGTGGCCAGCATGTAGCGCATTTCGTCGAAATAGGTGCGGGCATCCTCTTCGGTGGTGAAGTAGCCGCCCTTCCAGCCCCAATAGGTCCAGGCCCCGGCGAGCCGGTCGAACACCTGCTTGGCCGAGGTCTCCCCCCCCAGCGTGGCCCCTTTTGCGGGCACCGACCGCCACAGGAATTCCGGAACACCCTTTTCTGCGACCTTTTCGGTTGCCGAGGGCACGCCCGCCTTGCGGAAGTATTTCTGCGCGATGACGTCCGAGGCAACCTGGCTCCAGGCTTTGGGGATCTCGCAATTGTCGAGCTTGAAGACGATGGTTCCATCCGGGTTCCGGATCTCAGAGGTTGCGGTTTTGAAGGCCACCTCTGCGTAAGCGTCCTGTCCCGAAGTCGTGAAATTGCGTTCGATCTTCATCGTGCCCTTGCCTTTGTTCTGATGGCCTGTCGTTGCAGCGCCGTGTCCCTTGCCCCCGGCCCCTGCGGCCGAAATCCTGTGCGCTGGCCCGACAATCAGGCGTGCAGCATGAGACCGGTGCCCACCGGGGGCGACCCAAAGGTTCGAGGCACATATGGTGCCCATATCCTGAAAACTGTCCCATGCCGGGAGAAACACCAGATATTGTGTTGTCCGATCCAGCCCGCACAAACTGGCCTAACTACACCTTGTGGGTCAACGGAATTTTTACCCCAAATCTGGATTTAAATATCTTGACCGGGACAAGACACCAGCCGCCGGACACGGTTGATAATTCATCCTCAAGGTTACGCACAGGTGGGGTCTGTGCCTTCGGAGCGGCCACCGATCCGGAAAGCGTTATAGTCCCTATGGATTTAGCGGGCGCGGCTCACCTTTTACGTGAATTATCCACAGCGCTGCCTGTGCGGCTGTTCGTGGGGGGATTCGGTGCTGGGGTCAGGGCAAAGTCTGTGTCAGACTTGTCACAACGTCCAAGATCGAAGGCAGAGACATGCGTAAAACCGTCGCGTTCGTGGCTCTCATTGTAGCGGGTTGCACTCAGGGCCCCACATCTGGTGTCGCGCCGGCGCCCTCCCCACCTGCGGGTTTGCAGCGCGCCTTTTTCGACACTTACCCTGCGGGCCTGTTCGAACTGGCCGCCGATGTCTGCGACGGACCCGCGCGCACGCTGTCGCGTCCCCGTCGGAATCAGGTTTTCTGTGCCGCCCTGCCCGACCCGAACGCAGCTGCCGCGCTGATCCTCGGCTACGACGGAACTGTTCAGGACTTGCCCACCTTCGTGACCGCCTTCAGCGGCGAATCCACGGCGCAGGGCTATCTCGTCACCGCCGACCTTTATATCCGGGTGCCGCAACGCCAGGGCGGCGCGGTGCTGCTGCGCCTGCCCGATCCGGAGGTCCAAGCGGAAGTGGCCCGCGTGTTGCAAGCCGCCGGCGGGCGGCTCCTCTGACAGACGGTTCTTGTGAGAGGTTGGGTTTTTGAAGAAGTGGTCGGGGCGAGATGATTCGAACATCCGACCCCCTGTACCCAAAACAGGTGCGCTACCAGGCTGCGCCACGCCCCGATCCGAGGCCTCATCTAATCCCTACACGCGCGGTTGAAAAGTGCTTTTTTCGGAAATTTTCTATTTTTCTGCGCAGGGCCAGGCCGCGTCCGCCCCAAGGCTTGGATGCTGGACCTCATCCCCCGCGGCCAGCCCCAGCCGGTCCGCCATGCCGCCGTTCACCTCAAGCACATATTGCACGGCATGGCCGCCATAGATTGGCGTCTCATCAAGCGGTTGCGCGTTGCTATGGATGTTGGAGACGATGCCATCCGCGCCGATGAACACCATATCAAGGGGAATCAGCGTGTTTCGCATCCAGAAACTGACGCTTTGCGGACGGTCATAGACGAAAAGCATCCCCTCCATCCGGCCCATCTGTTCGACGAACATCAATCCCTGCGCGCGTTCTTCTACGGTATCGACGACCGAGACCGTGAACCGCGCCTCACCGAACGCGCCACGAATCCGCAGCTCATCCTCCGTACAGGCCGCAGACGCGCTGCCGGCTAGGCCCGACACCACGGCGCTCGTGACGATCATCCCTGCGAGAGAGCGATTTCCCATGGCAACACCTCAGCCGCCATCAATCCGCGCTTGCCGTCAATGACCCGCACTGCGATGGCCTCACCGGGCAAAAGATCAGCCAGACCGGACAGACGCAAGACTTCGATATGCACGAAGACGTCAGCGTCTGACCCGAAGACATTGGCAAAGCCGAAGCCCTTGACCTTGTCGAACCATTTCACCCGTGCAGGCTCGGCCGGCGCGCTGGCCACGGCGGCCGGATCGAAATCGGCGAAATCCGCCAGAGCGGAGGCGGGCGAGCGCTCGGATTGCGGGATGTGCAGCACTTCCGAGGCTTGCAACCCGCGGTCGGTACGGATCACCCGCACCTCGATCTCGGTGCCGTCGGCCACCGAGGATTGGCCGAAATTGCGCAGCACATTGGCATGCAGCAGGATGTCCGGGCCCCCGTCCTGCGCCACGATGAAACCGAACCCCTTGCCCGGGTCGAACCATTTGACATGGCCGACCATTTCATATTCGTCAGTCTGTAAATCTTGCATTTTCTTCCCTTGCCCACGCGCCACCCAGCCGCTGCAGGCCTGTCCCATGGGCGGAACCGTGGACCCGCCCCCGAAAAATTACAAGCCTTTTCAAACGGTCACCCGCAGGTGCCGTGGGTTTCAAGGGTTCAGGCGCACCACCGACCAGGGCTGCGCACCCGTCTGCCGCGACCAGCGAAAGCGGTCATGCAACCGGAAGTCGCCATCGGCCCAGAACTCGATTTCCACCGGAGAGATTCGGAAGCCGCCCCAGAATGGCGGCCGCGCAGGATCGGTGCCGTGGCGCGCGGTCACCTTGGCGACCTCGGCCACGAGGGCCGCGCGGGACGAGAGCGGCCGCGACTGCTCCGACGCCCAGGCCCCCAGCCTGCTTTTAAGACTGCGCGAGCGGTAGTAAGTTTCGGCTTTCGCGCCCTCTTCACGCGTCACAGTGCCGCGGACACGAATCTGTCGGCGCAGGGATTTCCAGTGCATCACAAAGGCCGCCTTGCCGGTCGCGGCGATCTCCTGCCCCTTCTGGCTGTCGTAATTGGTATAGAAGACAAAGGCGCCGTCCCCATCGCCGTGGGCCTCAATCTCTTTCAAGAGCACCATGCGCGCATTGGGCATGCCGTCGGCATCAACCGTCGAAAGCGCGATGGCGTTGGGGTCGTTCGGCTCTTGCGTTTCGGCTTCCGCAAGCCAGCGGCGGGCGATCTCGAAAGGGTCGTCGCCTGCAAATTTTCCCGTCCGGTCCGCCATCTGCGCCCTCGTCCTTTTCAGCTTCCGCCCCATAGGTGACGCTGGGCCCGATTTGGTCAAGTCCCCTTCGCGGGGAACCTTGAAGCAGGCGTCATCATCGCCTAAACCGAAGCGCAAGAAGGCCGCCAGTCGCGCGCGCCGAACACAGGGGTCTTGGATGTCGAACAATCTGATGCAGGGAAAACGCGGGCTGATCATGGGCCTGGCCAACGACAAATCCATCGCTTGGGGGATCGCAAAGGCCCTGGGCGACGCGGGGGCCGAGCTTGCCTTTTCCTATCAGGGCGAGGCGTTGAAAAAACGTGTTGGGCCCTTGGCCGCCTCTTTGGGATCGGACATCGTGCTGCCCTGCGACGTGAGCGATGAGGCCTCGATCGACAGCCTGTTCGACGGGCTGAAAGAGCATTGGGACAGCCTCGATTTCGTCGTTCACGCCATCGGGTTCTCCGACAAGAACGAGCTGCGCGGCCGTTACGTGGACACCAGCCGCGACAATTTCACCATGACCATGGACATCAGCGTCTATTCCTTCACCTCGGTCATGCAACGGGCCGAGAAGATGATGAACGCGGGCGGTTCGGCCATCACGCTGACCTATTACGGCGCCGAGCGGATCATGCCGCACTACAACGTCATGGGCGTCGCCAAGGCCGCGCTCGAGGCGAGCGTGCGCTATCTGGCCGAGGATCTGGGCAAGGACGGCATCCGCGTGAACGCGATCTCGGCCGGGCCAATCAAGACGCTGGCCGCCTCGGGCATCGGCGACTTCCGCTACATCCTGAAATGGAACGAATACAACTCCCCCCTGCGCAAGAACGTGACGATCGATGAGGTGGGCGGCTCGGCCCTTTATCTTCTGTCCGATCTGAGCACCGGCGTCACCGGTGAGACGCATCACGTCGATGCAGGCTATCACGTGGTGGGCATGAAGGCGGTCGACGCGCCCGACATGTCGCCCAACAAGGACTGATACGATCAAACCCGCGAAGGAACAGCGCCCATGAGCACCCGAGACGACAACCGTCTGCCCCACGAAAAAGGCTTCCACATCTCCTGGGATCAAATCCATCGCGACAGTCGCGCGCTGGCTTGGCGGCTGGATGGCAAAGGGCCGGACGATGGCGGCTGGCGGGCGGTGGTCGCGATCACCCGCGGAGGCATGGCGCCGGCGATGATCGTGGCGCGGGAACTGGACGTGCGCACGGTCGATACGATCTCGGTCGTCTCCTATCACTCCGGTGGCGGTCAAGCGGACCAACGGCGGGATGCGAAAGTGCTCAAAAGCCCCGACGCCGAGATGATGGGCGACGGCACCGGCATCCTGATCGTCGATGATCTTGTAGACAGTGGCAAGACCATCGAACTGGTGCGGGGCCGCTATCCCAACGCCCATTTCGCCACCGTCTACGCCAAGCCGGAAGGGGAACCGCAGGTCGATACCTTCATCACCGGCGTGAGCCAGGACACCTGGATTTTCTTCCCCTGGGATATGGCGCTGCAATACGTGGAACCCTACCGCGGCAAGGACTGACCGGACGGACAGACCGCGCCCGACCCTTCGGGGAGAGTTTGCGGGGTCAGATGAAGCGAACCCGGTTCCGCCTTCATCTGACCGATAAACTCCCGCCGGAGGCTTCCGCCCTCTCGTCAGGACACTGTTCATGAGCCCTTCGCGCACCGCCAGCACTTTCCAGCCCCCAGTGATGGAGGCGCGCCGCTGGCTTGAGGGGGTCGACTTCACCGGCCGCCCGCTCATCAACGTGAGCCAGGCCGCCCCCGTCGATCCTCCGCCGTTGGAGATGCGCCAAGCGATGGCGCGGATGATTGTAGAGCAGGATGACACCCATCTTTATGGCCCCGTGCTGGGGCTGCCGGCGTTGCGGGCGCAGGTGGCGCAGGATTGGTCGCAAGCCTATGGCGGCCAGATCGGGGCCGAGAATGTGGCGATCACCTCCGGGTGCAATCAGGCCTTCACCGCCGCCATCGCCGCCCTGTGCGCCGAGGGGGATGAGGTCATCGTGCCGGTGCCCTATTACTTCAACCACCGCATGTGGCTCGACATGGCGGGCCTGCGCTGCGTGCCGCTGCCCGCCCGCGCCGGGCTGATCCCCGATCCGCAGGACGCTGCGACCCGCATTACCCCGCGCACCCGCGCCATCGTGCTGGTCACGCCGAACAACCCCGGCGGCGTTGAATATCCCGCCGAAACGGTGCGGGCCTTCTTCGAGCTGGCTCGCGCGCGTGGCCTCGCCTTGATCATCGACGAGACCTACCGCGATTTCCACAGCCGCGACGGCGCGCCCCATGATCTGTTTCGCGATCCCGACTGGGACCAGACGTTGATCCAGCTCTATTCCTTCTCCAAGGCCTACCGTCTGACCGGGCACCGCGTCGGCGCGATGGTGGCCTCGGACACCCGTCTGGCCGAGGCAGAGAAGTTCCTCGACACGGTGACCATCTGCCCCAACCAGCTTGGCCAGCACGCGGCCCTTTGGGGGATGCGCAACCTCGGCGACTGGCTGGCGGGGGAGCGGCGCGCAATCCTTGACCGCCGCGCCGCCATCGAAGCGCTGTTCCCCAAGCTCGCCGCCCAAGGCTGGGTGCTGGAAGGCTGCGGCGCCTATTTCGCCTATGTCCGACACCCCTTCGATATGCCCTCGGACGAGCTGGCCCGCGATCTGGTGCGGCAGGCCCATGTGCTGACCCTGCCCGGCACCATGTTCATGCCAGAGGGTCAGGGCAAGCGGCACCTGCGTCTGGCCTTCGCCAATGTGGATCGCGCGGGCCTCACGGTATTGTTCGACCGGCTTGCAGCCTACAGCCCCGCGCCGTAGCCAACACCGCTTGCACGCACCGGCCCCCTTGCATATGCAGTTGCAAACAGGATTTCTGCGCAAGATCGGGGCGACTAGACCATGGCCAAAGGCACCACCAAGAACTTTTTTGTCTGGATCATTCTGGGCCTGCTTTTCGTCGGCTTGATGGGCTTTGGGGCCACGGGCCTGACGGGCAACGTCAACACCGTGGGCACCGTAGGTGAGAAACCCGTGACGGTGCAGACCTATTACAACGCACTGCAGACGCAGATGAACATTCGCGGCAACCAACTTGGCCGTCAGATGTCCTTCCCTGAGGCCGAGGCCGAAGGTCTGCCGATCCGTGCTTTGCAGTCGGTCGTGGCCGAGCGCAGCCTGGACAACGAGGTTGCGCAGCTTGGCCTGTCGGTGGGCGATGAGGTCGTGCGCGAACAGGTCCGCCAGACCCCGGCCTTCCGCGGTCTGGACGGTGCCTTCAGTCGCGATGCCTACCGCGAAGCGCTCGCCCGGTCTGGCCTGACCGTGCGGGAATATGAAACAACCCTGCGCGACGGTGCCTCGCGCGCGTTGTTGCAAGGGGCGGTCTTCACCGGCATCCCTGCGCCCGAGACCTATGGTGAGACCGTAGCGCAATTCGTGCGCGAGGAGCGCGCGTTCACCTGGGCCACGCTGTCGGCCGAGCATCTCAATATCGTGTTGCCGGAACCTTCGGAAGAGGATTTGCAGGCCCACTACGACGCCAACCCCGACCTTTACACCAGCCCCGAGACACGGGTGATCCGCTATGTCTGGCTGACGCCGGACATGATTCAGGACGATATGCCCGTCGACGAAGAGGCGCTGCGCGCCGAATATGACGACCGGATCGCCGAATTCGTCCAGCCCGAACGCCGGTTGATCGAGCGCCTTGTGTTCCGCGATGAGGCCACCGCCGAAGCCGCACGCGACGCCATCGCGACGGATGAGACGTCGTTCCCCGAACTGGTGGCGGAGCGCGGGCTCACGCTTGATGACGTGGACGCGGGCGACGTGACCGAGGCGCAGATGGGTGAGGCTGGTGAGGCGATCTTTGGCGCCGAGACCGGCGAAGTCGTGGGCCCCTTTCCCACCGACCTCGGCCCCGCGCTTTACCGCGTGAACGCTGTGCTCGCCGCGCAGGAAATCACCTTTGAAGAGGCTATGCCCGACCTGCGCGAAGATC
Source organism: Thalassorhabdomicrobium marinisediminis (assembly GCF_003072065.1). Lineage (GTDB taxonomy): Bacteria > Pseudomonadota > Alphaproteobacteria > Rhodobacterales > Rhodobacteraceae > Octadecabacter > Octadecabacter marinisediminis. The sequence continues at coordinate 457,296 of NZ_QCYG01000001.1, read as the reverse complement.
AGGCCGCCGCCCGTGCCCGCCGCATGATCGAGGACCAGATCGACCCGATCAACAACCTGCTCGCCGGGGGGGCGCAGCTTGCCGATGTGGCCGAGCAGACCGACATGCAACTGGGTGAGATCGAGTGGTCTGCCAGCGTCGACGACGGCATCGCCGCCTATGCCGCCTTCCGCGATCAGGCACAGGCGCAGGGCGAAGGCGACTACGCCGAGCTGAGCGAACTGGAAGATGGCGGACTGTTTGCATTGGAAGTCACCGAGGTGCGCGAACCGGCGCTGATCCCGATGGACGAGGCCCGCGCCGACGTGATCGCCGGATGGGAGGCCGAGGCCACCGCGCAGGCGGTGCTGGATGAGGCCGAAGCCCGCGCCGCACGGCTGCGCGAAGGCGTGCAGGACTTCACCGCCGTCGACCTCGAGCCGCAAGAGGAAGAGGGGCTGACCCGCCGCGGGTTCATCAATGGGGCCCCGCGCGACTTCATGGCCCGCGTCTTCGAGATGGAGGTGGGCGAGGTGCGCGTGCTGCCCAACGACGGGGCGGCGGTCATCGTGCGGCTGGACGACATCAGCGCCGCGGACACCGGCGATGAAGCCTATACCGCTGAGGTCGATGCGGTCGCCGGACAGGCCGGTGAAGGCATCGCGCAGGACATCTACGAGCTTTACACCCGCGCGGTGCAGGTGCGCACCGATGTGCAGATCAACGACGCGGCCATCAATGCCGTCCACGCGAACTTCCGGTAGATCATGACCCCTGATTTCGACAGTTTCCGCGCCGGATATGACGCAGGCGAGAACCAGATCGTCTATACCCGCCTGACCGCCGACCTCGACACGCCGGTGTCCCTGATGCTGAAGCTGACGCAGGCGGGCCGACATGCATTTCTGCTGGAATCGGTGACCGGCGGTGAGGTGCGCGGGCGCTATTCGATCATCGGCATGAAGCCCGATCTGATCTGGGAATGTCACGGCGCGCGCAGCCGGATCAATCGAGATGCGCGCTTCGATGACACTGCCTTCACCGAGCAGGACGCAGAGCCACTCGACGCCCTGCGCGCCCTGATCGCGGAAAGCCGCATTGACCTGCCCGACGACCTGCCCGCCGCCAGCGCGGGGCTGTTCGGCTATCTCGGGTATGACATGATCCGGCTGGTGGAACATCTGCCGCAGGTGAACCCGGACCCGCTGGACCTGCCCGATGCGGTGATGCTGCGCCCCTCGGTGGTGGCGGTATTGGACGGCGTCAAGGGTGAGGTGATCCTCGTCGCGCCCGCCTATGCCACCTCGGGGCTCTCGGCCAAGGCGGCCTATGCGCAGGCGGCCGAACGGGTGATGGACGCGCAACGGGCGTTAGAGCTGCCCATGCCGATGGCCGAACGCACGCTGGGGGCGGCCGCCGAAGCCCCCGCGCCCGTGTCGAACTTCACAAAGTCCGGCTATCTTGAGGCGGTGGAGAAGGCCAAGGCCTACATCCGCGCGGGCGACATCTTCCAATGCGTGCCCAGCCAGCGCTGGACGCAGACTTACTCCGAGCCGCCGTTTGCACTTTACCGGTCGCTGCGGCGCACCAACCCCTCGCCCTTCATGTTCTATTTCAACTACGGCGATTATCAGGTGATCGGCGCCAGCCCGGAGATCCTTGTGCGGGTTTTCGGGGACGAGGTCACGATCCGGCCCATCGCAGGCACGCGGCCCCGCGGGGCTACGCCAGAAGAGGACAAGGCCAACGAAGCGGACCTGATGGCCGACCAGAAGGAGCTGGCCGAGCACCTCATGCTGCTTGATCTGGGGCGCAACGACACGGCCAAGGTCAGCAAGATCGGCACCGTGCGCCCGACCGAACAATTCGTCGTCGAACGCTACAGCCACGTCATGCACATCGTCAGCAACGTGGTGGGCGAGTTGGCCGAGGATCAGGACGCGCTGTCTGCGTTCTTCGCGGGCATGCCCGCGGGCACCGTCTCGGGCGCGCCGAAGGTCCGCGCGATGGAGATTATCGACGAGCTTGAGCCGGAAAAGCGCGGTGTCTATGGCGGGGGATGCGGATATTTCAGCGCCAATGGGGACATGGATATGTGCATCGCCCTGCGCACCGCCGTGCTCAAGGGCGACCAGCTTTACATTCAGGCGGGCGGTGGCGTGGTCTATGACAGCGACGCCGAAGCCGAATACATGGAGACCGTGCACAAGAGCAACGCCATCCGACGCGCGGCGGCCGATGCGGCGATGTTCGGGTCGGGCAACCGCTAGCCGGACTTAATCCCCCAGCGCCGCGATCACCCGGTCCGCCATGCCGGCGCAACGTTGTCCGTCGAAGGGAAAGATCGCGTCGAAGCCGCCTTCGATCCGCTGCTCAAGCGCCTGCCGCAGCTTGCGCCTTGCGCGGAACAGGCGGGTTTTGACAGTGATCGGGTTCAGCGACAGATCGCGCCCGATCTCGCGCAGGGTCATATGCTCCGCCTCGCGCAGCAGAAACGGCAGTCGCAACTCGGACGGCAGGCTGGCGACCGCATCCTCAAGCAAGGCGCGGATCTGTGCCCGCCCCAAAGCCACCTCCGGTCGGTCCGGATCCTGCCCGGGAAAGGCATGGATGGACGCTGCGGCGGGCCTGTGTTCTGTCACCGTGTCATACTCCTTATGCTGTTGCTTGCGCCGCAGATGCATCCGCGCATTGTTGATCGCGATGCGGGTGATCCAGGTGGAGAACCGCGCCTCACCCCGGAAAGTCTCAAGCTTGTGGAAGGCGTTGAGGTAGCTTTCCTGCACCACATCCTCGGCCTCTTCATCGCTGCCGACGATGCCACGGGCCACGCGGAACAGGCGCGGGTTCATGCGGCGGATCAACTCGCGCAGGGCGGCCTCCTCACCGGTCCGGGCGGCCGCGACCAGAGCTTGCTCTGAACAGGCGCGCGGGTCCGTCGTCTCGGATGCGGATCGGTTCAGCACGCTCATGGCTCACCCCCTTGCTGGATCGCGCCCTGTGCCAGAATATCGTCCACCGGCGCGAACCCGTTCAACGCGGCGTCCGGCAGGTCGCTGGCGCTTTCCACCGGCCCCTGCCATCCGGCATCCGTGGGCCGTCCGACCACGATGCGCCCGACCATGCCCGCCATCTCGTGCGGCAGGCAATAATAGTCATAGACGCCGGGCACCGTCAGCATGACCTCGAACTGCGCGTCGGGCAACAGAAAGCCACTGTCCCAAGGCGTGGCCGCGTCGGGGATGCGCAGGCTGCGACCGTAAAGGTCGGGATGATAAGCGGTGGCCGTATGGCTGTTGCCCGCGTCGCGATTGACGAAGCGCACAAGCGTGCCCGGGTTCACATGCAGCCCGTGGGGCCGAAACCAGACATGCTCGCCCCGCGCGGTCCCGGCCATCTCGACAACCGCGACCGCGTCACTCGGGGCCCCCCGCAGGATCGCGGGGAGCGAGAGGGCCGCCAAAAGGCCGCCCCCCAGTTTCAGGACGTCACGCCGATGCCGGGTCATTCTGCCAACCGTGCCTTGGCCCCGTCATCGTGATAGAGCACGACATGGGCGTGGGGGGCCTCAACCCCGGGGTGGCCTGCATTGTAGTAGATATCGACCGAGGTGACCTCGGACGCCCCAAGGGCGAGGTCGTCGTAAGAGGTGCCACCCTCAAGCTCGGCCAGCGGCGTCATGTAGATCGTGGCCGAGAGCATCCCGTCGTGGTCGTAGGCCAGAAACGGCCCGGCGGGCAGCATGTCGGGATTGACGAAGAGCGTGCCCAGCCCCGGGATGAACTCCGGCAAGGGCAGCGCGTCGCTCACCTGCACGAAAGGCTCCCCCGGAGGGGCCTGCATCATGGCATCATGCCCTTCGGCAAAAGCGGCAGAACCGGCGGCAAGCGCGGCACTCAGAATGATGGGTCTCAACATAGCGTTTCCTTTCAAAGCCTGTGTCACAACCAGACACACGCCCCATTGGATGCAGGTGAGACACAAAGGTTCCCGGGGGGAGGGACGAATTCCCCGCGCCGGTCGCAACCCATTGAAAGGAAAAACTATTCCGCGAGGTCTTTCATCAGGATCGCGGAGAGCGGCACCAGATCGACTTCGCCGCGCTGGTTCGCGGTGCCCCAGAGGATCAGCGCAGAGATCGTATCCGGCCGCACGCGCCCGACCAGCACCACGCCGCTTTCCTGCCGCGCGCGGAATGCGGCCTGATCGACGAAGCGGCGCACCACGCGCGCATCCTGGTTGTTCGGATCAAGGTCGCGGTAGATCTCGACCGCGGGCACCTCGGCCTGGGCGGCGGCCCGGGTCGCCATGTTCAGCCCTTGTGCCACCGTGGCATAGCCGCGCCCCTGCGCGCTGAGGATTTGCATCACCTGCGCCGTCACCGCGCGGTCTGCTTGCAACCCGCCCTGCCCCAGATCCAGCAGGGCGACCGCCTCGGGCAAGGTGGCGAAGACGCTCTCCAGCGTCACCTCGACATCCGCCGGCTGAGCCCCCTCGGGGATCTTCGCCAGCGCGGCAATCTCATAGCCCTCATCGCGGTAGGCCCGCATCCGGTCGCGCGCGTTGGGCATCGCGGGATCGAGCGCGATGGTGACCGGGAACGGCAGGCCCGACAGGGCAGCGGCGGCGGCGGACATGCGTCCGTCGTCCAGCAGCGTTATGGACATGAGCGGCCCATCCGCGTCCCCCGCGTCGGCGGCATAAAGCGAGAGGGCATCCAGCCCCTCTGCCCCCTTTACCCCCGCCGCTGTGGCCTCTGGCGCATCTGCCGTATCCTCAAGACCGGGGCGGCGGACGGTCACGCCCGTGTCACGATCCGCCAGCAGCCCGTTGTCCTGCCCCTGCATCTGCAACCGGCGTGGATCATCCGCCGGCGCGGCGACCTCGGGGGCCACGTCCACGACGTCGGGCGCTTCGGCTTCGGGCGACAGGATCGTCACTTCCGGCGCGTCGGACGTGCCCGGCTCGGCGCTAGGCGCCGTGGGCTGCGCCGGGGCGTCGGGGATTACGGCAGGTGCTTTATCTTGCGCGAGGTCGCCGCTCACGGTCTCCGCCTCCGGTCCGTCAGCCTCCGTCCCGGTCGTCTCCGTCCCGGGCTCAATAACAAAAACCTCATATTCGGCGTCCGGCGCGGTGCCATCCGTGGGCGTATCCGCCTCCACCGCGTCCGGCTCGATAACCACCAACGGCTGCGCCGGCGCGGTCGAGACAGTCAAATCCGATTCGGCATCAGGCACGGCGGGCGCTTGCCCCTGTGGGTTCGGCAAGACCGGGGCCACGGGCTCGGCCCCGAAGCCGGCTTCGTCGGAGGGGTCCGGCGCCGTCATGCTGCCCTCGACCGACACGACGGTGGGCTGGTCCAGCGGGTCGGTGTCTGCGCGGGGGCTCTCTGCCTCGGGCGTGGCTGCCTGCGGTGTGGCTGGCTCGGTGCTCGCCGCCTCTTCCTCGGGCAAGGCCGGGGTGATCGGAACGGTGATCGTCACGCTGCCCACCGGCGAGGACGGCGCGCTGTCGCGGCCCCCTTCTGCTGCGGTTTCTGCCTGATCCTGCAGCGCGTCCCCCTCGACCGCCGCCACTTCCGGCGCATCCACCAGCGGCGCTTCCGGCGGCGTCGAGCCTGCGGGCTGTTCGCTTATCACCGAAAGCGTGCCCAGCCCCAGCAATGAGACCAGTGCGCCCACCAACAAACCGCCAATCAACCCCTGCATACTGCCGTCGCCCCTTGTCTGCTGTGCGTGCCCCTCTCACGGGGGCGTCGCGATGCCAATGCGGGCCTTGACGCACCTTCCGGACCGGCCCATGTATGGCGGCAGTATAAAGGGGTCGCGCCTGCGGACGATAGCCCCAATTTGAGCGGACCCGAAGGGGGGCGGACCGATGCTTCTGCTGATCGATAACTACGACAGCTTCACCTATAATCTGGTGCATTATTTCGGCGAATTGGGCGCCGATGTGGTCGTGCGCCGCAACGACGCGATCACCGTGGACGAGGCGATGGGCATGGGGGCCGAGGGCATCGTCCTCTCACCCGGGCCTTGCGATCCCGCCCGCGCAGGCATCTGCCTTGCGGTCACAAAAGCCGCCGCTGCCGCGCGCATGCCCCTCATGGGGGTCTGTCTGGGCCACCAGACCATCGGAGAGGCGTTCGGCGGCCGCGTGGTGCGCGGGCATGAGATCGTGCACGGCAAGATGGGCACCATGCACCACAAGGGCATTGGCCTTTTCAAAGGGTTGCCCAACCCGTTCGAGGCCACACGCTACCATTCACTGATCGTTGAGCGCGCCACCCTTCCCGCCTGTCTTGCGGTCACGGCCGAGCTGGCCGATGGCACGATCATGGGCCTGCAGCACCGCGATTTGCCGATCCACGGCGTGCAATTCCACCCCGAAAGCATCAAATCCGAACACGGGCACGGGATGATCCGCAACTTTCTGGACATGTTGCCCTCGTCCCATCCCACTGCTGAGAAGGTCCCCGCATGAGCGACAAGCTGAAACCGCTGATCTACGCCGCCTCCGAAGGCCCGCTGAGCCGCGCCCAGGCCGAGCTTGCCTTCGACGCCCTGTTCGAGGGCGAGGCGAGCGAGGCGCAGATCGGCGGGCTTCTCATGGCGATGCGGGCGCGGGGCGAATCCGTGGCTGAATATGCCGCCGCCGCCAAGGCGATGCGCGACCGCTGCGTGCCCGTCACCGCGCCCGAGGGGGCGATGGACATCGTCGGCACCGGCGGCGATGGCAAAGGCACGCTCAACATCTCCACCGCCACCGCCTTTGTTGTGGCGGGTGCGGGCGTGCCCGTGGCCAAGCACGGCAACCGCAACCTGTCGTCGAAATCCGGCGCGGCGGACGCTCTGGGGCAGATGGGCATCGACGTCATGGTCGGCGCGGAGGTCGTGGAACGCTGCATCGCGGAGGCGGGTATCGGCTTCATGATGGCCCCCATGCACCATCCGGCGATCAAACACGTTATGCCCGCACGGCAAGAGCTTGGCTGCAAGACCATCTTCAACATCCTTGGCCCCCTGACCAACCCGGCTGGCGTCAAACGTCAGCTGACCGGGGCCTTCGCCATCGACCTGATCTTCCCCATGGCCGAAACGCTCAAGGACCTCGGCTCGGATGCCGCCTGGATCGTGCACGGCTCCGACGGCACCGATGAGATCTCGATTTGCGGATCCACCTCTGTCGCGGCCCTCTCGCAGGGCCTGATCACCGCGCGTGAGGTTCACCCCGAGGACGCCGGCCTGCCGGTCCACCCGTTCCATGCGATTCTGGGCGGCGCGCCGGAAGACAACGCCCGCGCCTTCCGCAACTTGCTCGACGGCGAACAGGGCGCCTACCGCGACGCCGTCCTGCTCAACGCCGCGGCCGCCCTGCTGGTGGCAGGCCGCGCCGACAGCCTGAAAGAGGGTGTGGCCATGGCGCGCGACAGCATCGACAGCGGCGCCGCCAAACGCAGCGTCGAGACCGTCGCCCGCATCACCCAAGGCGGCTGATCCCCGCAGTCCTCAACTCAATCTTTGCTTCACAAATATCCCGGGGGAGTCGCGCAGCGACGGGGGCAGCGCCCCCCGCTTCTCTCATATAGACCGCCTGCGCCCTGCAAAATTTTCCCACCTTCCCCATCCCACCGCGATTGCCTTCCGCCCGGGTCGGCGCTAGCTATGGGCCATGGATATACTGGACAAAATCAAAGCCTATAAACTCGACCACATCGCCACCTGCAAAGAGGAGCGACCCCAGGCCGAGGTCGAAGCCGCCGCGCGCGATGCCTCGCCCACGCGCGGGTTTGCGGACCGTCTGGCCGAAGCCAGCCGTGAGGGCTATGGGCTCATCGCCGAGATCAAGAAGGCCAGCCCGTCCAAGGGCGTGATCCGCGAGGATTTCGATCCCGAAGCTCTCGCCGAAGCCTATGCCGAAGGCGGCGCGAGCTGTCTGAGCGTGCTAACCGACGGACCGTCGTTCCAGGGCGCCGACGAATATCTCACCCGCGCCCGCGCTGCCTGCGATCTGCCGGTCCTGCGCAAGGATTTTCTGTTCGACACCTATCAGGTGACCGAAGCGCGGGGCCTCGGCGCGGATGCAATCCTGATCATCATGGCCGCCGTCGACGACGAACAGGCCGCTGAGCTTGAGGCCGCGGCCTTCGAATGGGACATGGACGTGTTGATCGAAGTCCACAACCAGGAAGAGCTAGAACGCGCCGAACGGCTCAAATCACCGCTCATCGGCATCAATAACCGCAACCTGTCCACGTTCGAGACCTCCCTCGACGTCACACGAAAACTTGCCAAGCTGGTGCCGCCAGACCGGGTGATCGTCAGCGAGAGCGGGTTGGACTCGCCCGATGACCTCGCCGATATCGCGCGGTTCGGGGCCCGGAGCTTCCTGATCGGCGAAAGCCTCATGCGCAAGGACGACGTCGCCACCGCAACGCGAGAGCTGCTGGCCGCGCCGCAAACCATGGGCGGGATGTGAGCAAAAGCGGCGATTCCCTCTCGCATTTCGACAGCTCGGGCCAGGCGCATATGGTCGATGTTTCGGGCAAACCGGTCACGGACAGGATCGCCACGGCCACGGGCTGGATCCGGATGACCGAAGCGACATTGGCCTTTGTCACCGAAGGCACGGCGAAGAAAGGCGACGTGCTGGGCATCGCGCGGATCGCTGGCATTCAGGGCGCGAAGAAGACCGCCGATCTGATCCCGCTGTGCCATCCCTTACCGATCACCAAGGTCACGCTCGAGTTGACACCCGACGCCAGCCTGCCCGGCGTGCGCGTGACGGCCACGGTCAAAACCTCCGGCCAGACCGGGGTCGAGATGGAAGCGCTCACGGCGGTCTCCACCGCCTTACTCACCGTTTACGACATGCTCAAGGCCGTGCAAAAAGACATGGAAATCGGCGGCTTGCAGGTCGTTCTTAAAGATGGCGGCGCGTCGGGCCGGTTCGAAAGATGATCCCGGTCGAAGAGGCGCAGGCGCTCTGCCTTGATCTCGTGCGCCCCGGTGCGATCGAAGAGGTTTCCTTGGCCGACGCTCTGGGCCGCACCCTCGCCGCACCAGCCAAAGCGACCCGCGACCAGCCGCCCTTTCCCACCTCCGCCATGGACGGCTACGCGCTGCGCGACGCGCTGCAGGGCGACACGCTTCCGGTTATCGGAGAATCCGCCGCCGGCCACCGGTGGGACGGGACGCTCGGCAAAGGTCAGGCCATTCGGATCTTCACCGGCGCGCCGGTCCCTGACGGGGCCGACCGGGTGGTTTTGCAAGAGAATGTCACGCGCGACGGCGACCGTATCACACTCACCGAGCCGCTTAGCGACAACCTTAATATCAGAGCGCAAGGTGCTGATTTCAAAATCGGATTCTCTGTCGAATCCCCTCGCATCCTCGGCCCCGCCGACCTCGCGCTTTTGGCGGCGATGAATTGCCCGCGGGTCACAGTGACCCGCCGCCCCAAGGTCGCGTTGATCTCGAACGGCGACGAACTCGTGATGCCGGGGGCAAACCCCACCGCCGACCAGATCATCGCCTCCAACGTCTTCGCCCTGCAAGCCATGGTGCGACAGGCCGGGGGCGACCCCTTGGTGCTGCCCATCGCGGCCGATACGCCTGCTGCGCTCGACCGGGTCCTGCTCGACGCAGCCGACTGGGGCGCGGATCTGATCGTCACCATTGGCGGCGCCTCGGTGGGCGACCACGACCTCGTCGCACCGGCGCTCGACCGCTTTGGCGTGACCCGCAGTTTCCACAAAATCGCCATGCGCCCCGGCAAGCCGCTAATGGCCGGTGCGAAGGGCGACTTGGCCGTGCTCGGACTGCCGGGAAATCCAGTCTCTGCGGTTGTTTGCGGGCAATTGTTCATGTTGCCCATGATCCGCCGCATGTTGGGTCAAACGTGCGTACTGCCCGAGGCTCTAACCGCGCGCCTGACAGCGACCCTTCCCGCCGGAGGCCCACGCGCACATTACATGCGTGCAGCCTTCGCCGAAACAGAACACCACCGCGAAGTGACGCCCTTCGACAGGCAGGACAGCTCAATGCTCACGGTCCTCGCCGCCGCCAACTGCCTGCTGCTGAGGCCGATCAACTGTCCAGTAAGCGCCCCGGGCGATGCCGTTACCATCCTGCCGTTCTAACCCTGTTTGTTCTCGCTTTACCCTCGCCCGCCAAGGGGCTCGTGGAACATGTTGACACAAAACAGGAACTTATGTAGAACAACCGCAACCGTCTGATGTTGAGGGAGCGACCCATGCTAACCAAGAAGCAACTCGATCTGCTGGAGTTCATTCACAAGCGCGTTCAGCGTGACGGGGTTCCCCCAAGCTTTGATGAGATGAAGGAAGCGCTTGATCTCAAATCGAAATCTGGAATCCACCGCTTGATTACGGCGCTTGAGGAACGGGGCTTTATCCGGCGCTTGGCCCATCGCGCCCGCGCACTTGAGATCGTGAAGCTCCCCGATGCGCTGGAAGCGAAGCTCGGCCAGAGCCAAAGCAGCTTCAAGCCGCAGGTTATCGATGGCGACCGCCCGGACCAACGCCCCGTTGCGGCGCAGTCTCTCCCCACGTCGGGTGCGGCTGCGGGCGTGATCGACCTTCCGGTGATGGGCCGGATTGCCGCCGGTGTGCCGATCGCGGCGATCTCCGAAGTCAGTCACAACGTCGCGGTGCCGGCGGCCATGGTCGGCAAGGGTGAACACTACGCCCTTGAGGTCAAAGGGGATTCCATGATTGACGCGGGCATCAATGATGGCGATGTGGTCATCATCCGAGAGACTGTGACCGCCGACAACGGAGATATTGTCGTGGCTTTGGTTGAGGATGCGGAAGCCACACTGAAACGCTATCGCCGCAACGGCAACGCGATCGCACTGGAAGCTGCGAACCCGGCCTATGAAACCCGCCTGTTCCGCGACGATCAGGTCAAGGTGCAGGGGCGCCTTGTGGGGTTGATCCGCTCGTATTAGGGCTTCAATGCCAGTTTGGGTGCTGCACTCTACCGCAACACGTCGAGCCTGCGCGCCACCGGTCCGCGGGTCCGCCGCACGTCTAGATCGTTCCAAAGCCGGGCCCCGTTGACATCGCGCACCGATACGAGGCGCAGCCCGGTGTCATCTTGCCACCCCGCAAGCGCGCCTGTTTCACGCAGCCTATCGATGTCGTAAATCGTGCAGCCCGTACGGGGGGACAAACGCTGGTTGGTGATCAACAGATCCGCGCCGCCACATCCGTCAAGGTCAGACACGGCGGTTTTGCCCCGAAGGTTGAGGATCGTCGCATCGCCGATCCGGGCGCGCACGGTTCGGTTCTGCTCGGGCAATCCGTCTCGCCTGAACGCCACCTCTTGTGGCACCGGCGCGCCGTCGTTCTCAAGCCAGACGGAAACCGCGAAGCTTTCGCCGCGCTCTTTTGAGACGGCACGCCCGCCCTCTGTCAGGACGCCGATGAGCGAACCGCTATCAGCTACGAGCAGTGCCGGACGCTCGGCCCCGTGCCAGAGAATGGCGCTCACGACCAAAGGGACCCCCCCCAACCCGCGCAGCGGACCCCGCCAAAGGACAAGGAACACTCCGCCAAGGGCGATCATCGCCAGGACATGCGGCGGCGGCGTCACCACGTGCTGCACCGCCCCGTCCTGCGCCGAAATGAACCGCGCGACGGCCAAGATCCACCGAAGGCCCAGGTCCATCGGCCATAGGCCCAACATCTCCAGCCCCAGCAGGCTCAGCACCGCCGCAAGCACCGCCGCGGGCATCACCAGAAGGCCCATCAACGGAACCGACAGCAGGTTCGCGACCAACCCGAGCCGGGCGATCTGATTGAAATGGTAGGCGGCGAAAGGCGCGGTGGCGAGCCCCGCCACGAGCGAGGAGACGAATACCGCCAGCAGGGGCCGCATCCAGCGTGGCACGCGGCTTTGGTCGACGCTGCGCAGCGCTGCAAAAACCGCTACGAGGGCTGCGGTGGCCGCGAACGACATCTGGAACCCCGGGCCCAGCAGTGCCTCGGGTCGCAAGGTCAGGACGATCAGAGCCGCGATTGCCACGGCGCGCAAGGTCATCGCGCGTCGGTCGAACAGCACCGCCGTCAGCATCACCGCGACCATGATGAAGGCCCGCTCCGTTGCAATGTTCCCGCCTGAGAGCGCCAGATAGAAGCCCGCAGCCCCCAGGGCGACCACGGCGGCGATTTTCTTGGTCGGCCAGCGCAAGGCCACATCGGGCATCAGGGCCAACCCGTAGCGCACCGTCGCAAAGACAAAGGCCGCGAGGATCCCCATGTGCATCCCCGAGATGGCCAGCAAATGTGCGAGGTTCGACGCCCGTAAGGCCTGCAGGCTCTCACGCTCCATCCCCGACCGATCGCCAGTCGTGATCGCGGCGGCAAAGGCACCGGAGGGTCCGGGAAGACGCGCTTGCACGGCGGCGCTGATGGACCGGCGCAAACGGTAGACCCAAAGGTCGGCCCCGCCCCGGGACGCCTGCGCCAAAAGCAGCGGTGTGCGCGTGTAACCGACCGCGCCCAGCCCCTCAAACCAGGCCATGCGCTGGAAATCAAAACCGCCTGGTTCAACCGGCCCGGACGGGGGCGACAGATGGCCGGTGGTCATCACCACCTGTCCCGGCGCGGGATCAAGAAACCCCTGCGAGCCGTGAAGCGAGACCCGCACCCGCGCCGGTGTACGCACCGGCGCCATGCGCGCCAGCACCACGCGGTCCAACGTCAGTCGCACGGCATCCGATTGGGAGCGGTCGATCGCGACGATCCGCCCCTCGATCGGGCCGAAATAGCGAAAGCCTAGAACGGGCTCGGCCACCAGATGCGCCCGCACCCCGGCCAGACCGAAACCCGCCAGCACGAGCGCCAGCGCGACAAGCGCCACCCGGCCTCGGTCCGGCAGGACCCCCTGCCCGATCAGCAGCATGAGGCCGGTCAGCAAGGCGGTCACGCAAAGACCTCCGGGCGGCTCAAACCGGATGAGAAAATAGCCTGCGATCCCGACGCCCAGACAGACCGGCGCCCAGCCGAACAGATGCCCCCCCTGTACGTGCACCTGATGCCAGACCCAACGAGCCGTCTGCACTTGTCCTCCCCCTCCGGCCTTAGTATCCCCCCGAGACCTCCATTCATCTTTTCCAAAGATGGTTAGCAAAAGGTTAAGATTTCATGTCCGCTACAGCCACCGCAGCCACCGAAACCCGCCCGGTCGTCACCCGTTTCGCACCCTCGCCCACCGGCGCGCTGCACATCGGCGGCGCGCGCACGGCGCTGTTCAACTGGCTTTATGCCCGCGGACGCGGTGGCAAGTTCCTGTTGCGGATCGAGGACACGGACAAGGCGCGCTCATCCGAGGCAAACACGCAAGCCATTCTGGACGGGCTGACGTGGCTCGGCCTCGACTGGGACGGCGAGCCGATCTCGCAGGCCGCGCGGGCCGAGCGGCATAAGGAGGTGGCCCACCAGATGCTGGCCGACGGGAGCGCCTACAAATGTTTCTCGACCCCGGAAGAGATCGAGGGCTTCCGCGAGGCAGCCCGCGCCAACAAGACCTCGACTCTGTTCCGCTCGCCCTGGCGCGACGTGGCCAAGGCTGATCACCCCGATCTGCCGTATGTGATCCGCATCAAGGCCCCACGCCAAGGGGAGACCACGCTGCACGACCGCGTGCAGGGGGATGTGACCTGGCAGAACGAGCAGCTCGACGACATGGTGCTGCTGCGCTCCGACGGCTCGCCGGTCTATATGCTGGCCGTCGTGGTCGACGATCACGACATGGGCGTGACCCATGTGATCCGCGGCGACGATCACCTTGCCAATGCGTTTCGCCAGAACATGATTTACGAGGCGATGGGCTGGGACAAGCCGGTGTTGGCGCATATTCCGCTGATCTTCGGGCCGGACGGCAAGAAGCTGTCAAAACGCCACGGGGCCACCGGTGCGGCCGAGTATCAGGCCATGGGCTATCCTGCGGCGGGCATGCGCAATTACCTCACGCGGTTGGGCTGGGCCCATGGTGATGCGGAATTCTTCACCGACGAACAGGCGCGCGACTGGTTCGACCTGGACGGCATCGGCAAAAGCCCCGCGCGCTTCGACTTCAAGAAGCTGGAAAATCTCTGTGGTCAGCACATGGCGGCCAGCGACAATGCTGCACTGCTGCATGAGCTTGAGGCCTTCCTTGAAGCGACCGGTCAGCTTCCCCTGACCGACGCCCAGAGTGACGCGATGTCACGGGCCATGGACAGCCTCAAGGAACGGGCCAAAACCTTCCCCGACCTGCTTGATAAAGCACACTTTTTGCTGATCGAACGGCCCGTGGTGCCGGATCAGAAGGCCGCCAAGGCGCTGGATGATGTGCACAAAGGTATACTGACAGAATTGACGCCGCAGTTGCAAAATGCTAGCTGGACCCGAGACGACCTTGAGGGGATCGTGGCCGCCCTTGCCGAGGCCCATGAGACCAAACTGGGCAAGCTGGCCGGCCCGCTGCGTGCAGCACTTGCCGGGCGTCCGGTTTCCCCTTCCGTCTTTGATATGATGCTGGTTCTTGGCCGCGATGAAACGATCGCCCGGATCAAGGACGCAACGCAGTAAGCTGCGTGCAGTGAACACAACCGGTCGCAACGTTTTGGTTACCAAACGGCGGTAACCGGCGGCAGACCAGAAGAAGCACAAACGCGCCCGCACCTTGGGGCTGCGTTCCGAGAAAGGGAACATTATGGCCGAAACCAGAACCGCGACACTGACCATTGATGGCACGTCTTACGAGCTGCCGATCCTGACCCCAACCGCAGGGCCCGAGGTGATCGACGTTCGCAAACTTTATGGTCAGGCCGGCGTGTTCACATATGACCCCGGTTTCACGTCCACCGCCGCCTGCGACAGCACAATCACCTTCATCGACGGCGACAAGGGTGAGCTTTTGCACCGCGGCTATCCGATCGAGCAACTGGCCAGCGAATCCCACTACCTTGAGGTGTGCTACGCGCTTCTTTACGGGGATCTGCCCTCAGCCGAACAGCTTGAGGAATTCGAAGCCCTCGTGACCAATCACACGATGATTCACGAGCAGATGCACAACTTCTTCCGGGGCTTCCGTCGCGATGCCCACCCCATGGCGACCATGGTCGGCGTGGTGGGCGCGATGTCGGCCTTCTATCACGACAGCACGGACATCAACGACGAAAACCAGCGCGAGGTCGCGTCGATCCGTCTGATCGCCAAGATGCCGACGATTGCGGCGATGGCCTACAAATATTCCATCGGTCAGCCCTTCGTCTATCCGCGCAACGATCTCGATTATGCGTCGAACTTCCTGCACATGTGTTTCAGCGTGCCCGCCGCCGAGTATGAGGTGAACCCGATCCTTGCCCGCGCCATGGACCGGATTTTCACCCTGCACGCGGATCACGAGCAAAACGCCTCGACTTCGACCGTGCGTCTGGCGTCGTCCTCCGGTGCGAACCCCTTTGCCTGCATCGCCGCCGGCATCGCCTGCCTTTGGGGGCCGGCCCACGGGGGCGCCAACCAGGCAACGCTGGAAATGCTCAAGGAAATCGGCACCGTCGACCGCATCCCCGAGTTCATCGCCCGCGCCAAGGACAAGAACGACAATTACCGCCTGATGGGCTTCGGCCACCGCGTTTACAAGAACTTCGACCCCCGTGCGACGGTGATGAAGGAAAGCGCCGATGAGGTGCTCGAACTTCTGGGGGTTGAGGATAACCCCCTGTTGCAGGTCGCGATGGAGCTGGAAAAGCAGGCCGTCGCCGACCCCTATTTCCAGGAAAAGAAGCTCTTCCCGAACGTCGATTTCTATTCCGGCATCATCCTCGAAGCGATGGGCTTCCCCACGTCGATGTTCACGCCGATCTTCGCCGTGGCCCGCACCGTGGGCTGGATTTCCCAGTGGAAAGAACAGCTTGCAGATCCGCAGCTGAAAATCGGCCGCCCGCGACAGCTCTACATGGGTGAGACGCAGCGCGATTACACCGACATCGAAAACCGCTAAAAGCGGCAAAAAGTGCCCCCCGGGAGTGATCCCGGGGGGCTTTTTCGTGCCTGTGGTTTGGCGCAGATGTTAACGCCCCTCATACTGCGGGGGGCGTTTTTGCAAGAAGGCCTGCACCCCTTCCTGAAAGTCCCGCGTCTGCCCGCATTCCCCCTGAAGCTGGGCTTCCACGGCGAGTTGCCCGTCCAGCGTATTGTCGAAAGACCCACGGATCGCCGCCTTGACCCGCGCATAGGTCGCCGTCGGCCCCTGCGCCAAATGGGCGGCTCGAGCGGCCACATGGGCCTCGAAATCAGCGGCGGGCACCGCTTCGTAGATCATGCCCCAATCCGCCGCCTGCCGTCCGGTGATTTTGTCCGCGAAGAGCGCCGCCCCCATGGCCTTGGCCGCCCCCATCTGGCGCGGCAGCCAATAGGTGCCGCCGGCGTCGGGGATCAGACCGATGCGGGTAAAGGCCTGAATGAACGCGGCTTCTTCGGCGGCAATCACCACATCCGCCGCCAGCGCAAGGTTGGCACCGGCCCCGGCGGCCACACCTTGAACGGCCGAAATCGTCGGGATCGCACAGTCGAAGATCGCCTTGAGCATGGGCACGTATTCGTCCCGCAAGGTCGCCTCAAGATCAAGGCTTGCCGCGTTGCCCCCATCGGCGAGGTCCTGACCGGAACAAAAGGCATCGCCTGCGCCGGTGAGGATCAGCACGCGGGCGGCGCCTTCGGCGGCTTTGACCGCGTCGGTGATCTCCCCGCGCATCTGGGTGTTAAGGGCGTTTTTCACCTGCGGACGGTTCAGCGTCAGCGTGGCGACGTCGTCGGCGATGGTCAGGCGGATGGTTTGGTAATCCATGGGGCGTCCTTTGCAATGTCTCGGCCGAGTGTATCGCAGTGATCCCGGGCCGAAAGCCCGAACCCTCCGTCACTTTGCCCCCACGGATAAACCTGCTTGGCTATGGATCGCGCTGCATTATCTCGTCAATGCGGGCCTGTTCCTCGGCGCTCAGGGGATCGGCGCCCCCGGCGGTTGCGCGGCTGCGCACGCTGACAAAGGCCACGCCACCGGCAATAATCAGCATCAGCGGGGCCGCGATCCAGAGCAGCAGGTTCGCCCCCTCGACCCGCGGCTTGAGCAGGATGTAGGTCCCGTAGCGGTCCACCAGATATTGCACGGCCTCTTCATCGGTGTCCCCAGTCACCAGCCGCTCCCGCAGGAGCAGCCGCAGGTCGCGCGAGATGTCGGCGTTGCTCTCGTCGATGCTCTCATTGCGGCAGACCGGGCAGCGCAGGCCTTCGGAAAGGCTGCGGGCCCGCGCCTCAAGCGCCGGATCGTTGAGCATTTCGTCCGGTTGCACGGCGAAGGTCGGCGTGACCAGCAAGGACAGGATCAGGACCAGCCATTTCATTCCGCCGGCACCCCTTCAGGCTTGCGCCGCGCCGCACCTGCGGCCACCCGCAAGCGTCGGTCGGAGAGCGAGATGAAGCCCCCCAGCGCCATCAGGATCGCGCCGCCCCAGATCCAGTTCGCGAAAGGTTTGATGTAGGAACGCACGGCCCAACCTCCCGCGCTTTGCGCGTCGCCCAGCACCACATAGACATCGCGCAGCACCCCGTTGCGGATCCCCGCTTCGGTCGTGGGCATGCCGGCCACCGGATAGGTGCGTTTCTCGGGATAGAGGTGCCCCACCTCGCGCCCGTTGCGGAACACGGTCATGTCGGCCCGCTCGGCGAAATAGTTCGGGCCGTCAACGTTGTCGACGGAATTGAGCTGAATGGAGTGAATGCCCACATCCCAGCGGTCGCCCACCTGCGCCACGCGGATGTCCTCATCCTCCCACGCCATAAGCGCGGCAATGGCGAAAATGGTGATGCCAAGGCCCGCATGGGCGGTGAACTTGCCCCAGTCGGCGCGCGGCAGGCGGCGCAGGCGCGACAGACGGTTGCCCATCGCCCCCCGCCCGGTGCGCAGCCACAGGTCCATCGCGGCCCCGCCCACGACCCAGACACCCAGCACGACGCCCACAGGCCCCATGGCGCTGCGTCCGGTTTGCAAAGCGAAGGCCAGCGCGCCAAGGGCGATGGCCAGACCCGCAACCGGTAGCATCGGCGCTGCGGCCCGGCGCAGGCTGCCGCGTTTCCACGCCAGCACCGCGCCCACGGGAAGGATTACCGCCAAAGCCACGAAGAACGGGGTGAAGGCTGCGTTGAAGAACGGCGGCCCGACCGAGACCTGTTCAGGCTTTGAGAACAGCCCCATCGTATAGAACGGATTCTCGATCAGAGAGCCTCCGACCTGCCACATGGACCGGGCCGAAGCGAGTTCGACCACCAGCGGCCAGATCGTCCCGACGAAGACCACGAAACAGGAGACGGCCAACAGGACGTTGTTCGTCACCAGCGCCGTCTCGCGGCTGACCATGCCGAAGACGCCCTTGGCCTCCATCGCCGTGGCCCGCCACGCAAACAGCAGCAAGCCGCCGCCCACGAAGACCCCGAGGATGGCGAGGATGAACACCCCCCGTTCCGGATCGTTGGCGAACGCATGGACTGAAGTCAGCACCCCGGAGCGCACGATAAACGTCCCCAGAAGCGAGAAGCCGAAGGCGAGGATCGCCAGCAGGATCGTCCAGGCTTTCAGGCTTTCGCGTTTCTCGACCACGATGGCCGAGTGCAACAGCGCCGCCGCCAGAAGCCATGGCATGAAGCTTGCGTTCTCCACCGGGTCCCAGAACCAGAAGCCGCCCCAGCCCAATTCGTAATAGGCCCACCACGATCCCAGCGCGATGCCGATGGTCAGAAACACCCAAGCCGCCAGCGTCCAGGGCCGGACCCAGCGCCCCCATGCGGCATCGACCCGCCCTTCAAGCAGGGCGGCGATGGCGAAGGAGAAGGCCATGGAAAGGCCCACATAGCCCAGATACAAAAACGGCGGGTGAAACGCGAGGCCGGGGTCCTGCAACAGCGGGTTGAGGTCGCGGCCATCGAAGGGCGGAAACTCCAGCCGTTCAAACGGGTTCGAGGTGAAAAGGATAAAGGCGTAGAAGGCGACGCTCACCGCCGCCTGAACGGCCAGCACGCGGGCCTGCAGGCTGCGCGGCAGGTTGCCACCGAACCAGGCCGCACAGGCGCCGAACAGCGTCAGGATCAGCAACCACAGCAACATCGAACCTTCGTGATTGCCCCAAACGCCAGAGATCTTGTAAAGCATCGGCTTAGCGGAATGGCTGTTGGCAAAGACCAGCCGGACCGAAAAGTCCGAGACCACAAAGGCATAGGTCAGCGCCAGAAAGCTAAAGGCCATCAGTGCGAATTGCGTCGTTGCCGCCGGATGCGCCATGGCCATCCAGCCGCGCCAGCCCTTGTGGGCGCCCCAAAGGGGCACGATCATCTGCACCACGCCCACAAGCGCCGCCAGAATCAATGCGAAATGTCCAAGCTCTACAATCATGTCGCGCAGTATAACCGCCTCGAGCCCGTGAACCAGCGGTTCCGGCGCGGGCACACGGGGCGAAACGTCACGCCTGCGTGAGGGTCAGCGCCGCGCAGCGGTCCAGTCCTGCAGCGCCGGATTGTCCTGCGGCGTCACAGCCGCTTGCGTGGTCGCGGCCGAGGGCGCGGTGTCGGCGATCTGCGGCGTGGTCGCGCGCAAGGCCTCAAGCGCGCGGGTGTTCTCGACCACCGTGGGTACGCGGGCCAATGTCTGCGCGATGGAACGCTGGAATTCTTGCGTGTGCGCCTGATGCCGTGCGCCGAAGTAGAAGCTGACGATCGCCCCCATGAGCCACCACAAAGGGTCCGGCACCAGCGAAATCCCCTGCATCCGCGTAGAGAACCACACCGGATCAACCATGGCGACCACGAACAGCCCGATGGTGCCGAAGGCCAGCAAGGGGCGCGGCAACCGATTCAGCCCATCCATCAGACGGTCGAACCGGCCCACGCGGGCAACGGCGAACTCCGCCGCGTATTGCTGCAGGGCCTGTTCGCGCAAAGCCGCATCGCGGGCCGCGCCCTTCTCGCTGTTTTCGCGGAAGACTTCCGCCGTCTCGACGATCACGTTGCGCCCGCCGCCGAAGATTGTGGTGAAGATCCGGTCGATCAATCCCATTGTGCCGTCCTTTCGCGATGCTGCGCCTCGGTCAGGTGGTAGCGCTCAGAGATGAACGCCTCGGCCCGTTTGATCCAGCCGCCTTTCCCCCCATCCCGCCGTCTTGCGTATTTGCGGCTGCGCGGGCGCGCGTCAGCCAACGCGTAGTAGTAGTTGCGCCGGGCAATCCCGTAGGCGTCGACGAAATGATCCGGCGCGGCCTGCATCCCTTGGGCGGCAGCCGCGCGGGTTTGCGGCCCGATCACGCCCTCCACCGCAACCTCGATCCGCATGTCGCACAGCAGCCGTTGCAGGATGCGCACCGCATTGGCGCCCGCGTTCACATACATATCGAACACCGACGGCTGGACGGGCGCCGGCAATTGGTCGATCCGCGGCCTGCGGTAATAATGATCCACGAAAATGCGCGTTGCCTGAGCGCGGGTGAGAAGCTGCACGTCGCGGGTGGTCACCTCTCCGTCGCGGTCCAGATCAAGGCCGAGGCGGCGCATGGTGTGGATCGTCACGCCGTGGTTCGTGGCCCCGCCCGGGTCATCGGGATCGTTGACGAAGCCCCCCTCGCGGGCGACGATTTCATTGGCAATGTCTTCGACAGTCTGCATCTTTCCCCCAGCATCCCGGGGCGCATGTCCCCGATGACGTGGCAGGATGCAGATGCAGGGTTAACCGGTGGTAGCGGGGGCGGCCGTTGCGTCGGTTTTGGCTGCGTCTTGCGGCTCGCAGAAGTTCTGCTGCTCGTGCATGTTCTCGACCTCGGCCGGCATGTAGGTCTCATCATGTTTGGCAAGGATTTCAACAGCTTCAAAGGTGCCATTGATGTAGCGTCCCTGCCCGACCATGCCCTGACCCTCTTCGAACAGACTGGGCAGAATGCCGTCGTAGCTTACCGGAACCGCGTTGTAGCAATCGGTGACAACGAATGAGACCTTGGTGCCCTGACCGCGCTGGATTGATCCGGCCTGTACCATGCCGCCGATGCGGAACAGCTCGCTTTCGGCGGGGGGCGCGTCGACCACCTCCGTGGGCGAGCGGAAGAACTGGAATGAGTCGTCGGGCAGGAACCACAGCACCGACAGCATCGCGACGATACAGGCAATCGCGATTGAAATGATCTGGATGCGTCGGGTTTTCTTGAGCGATCTCATGAGCTTGTCATCCGTTCTTTACGGGAACAACGGGGCCATCATCAGCCCTTCGGTTTCCGGCAGTCCCAACATCAGGTTGGCGTTCTGCAAGGCCTGCCCGCTGGAGCCCTTGGTCAGATTGTCGAGCGCCGCAATCACGATGGCGTGCCCGTCGCGCCGGTCCGCGACAACGCCGATATGACAGAAATTCGAGCCGCGCACATGGCGGATCGACGGGTGCTCGTTCATGGGAAGCACTTCGATGAACGTCTCATTCACATAGCGGATTTCCAGAGCCTTATGAAT
This sequence comes from Thalassorhabdomicrobium marinisediminis, assembly GCF_003072065.1. Lineage (GTDB taxonomy): Bacteria > Pseudomonadota > Alphaproteobacteria > Rhodobacterales > Rhodobacteraceae > Octadecabacter > Octadecabacter marinisediminis. The sequence goes on along the minus strand of NZ_QCYG01000001.1, from coordinate 435,770 downwards.
GGCTTTTGGGTCGCCCTTCACGTAAGTGGTCGCCAGAATACCGCGGTTCGCAGGGATCAGATGTGGCGTGAACTGGACCTGCACGGGCCGTCCGGCCAAAGCGGAGAACTCCTGATCGAACTCGCCCAGATGCCGGTGGGTGCCACCGACCGCATAGGCGTGGGCCCCTTCGGACAATTCCGCGTGCAGCAGGTTTTCCTTCAGCGACCGGCCGGCCCCAGAAACCGCGCATTTGAGGTCCATGATGATCTCGTCCAGATTAATCACCCCGGCCGAAATCAACGGCCGCAGGGCGAATTGCCCGGTGGCCGCGTTGCAACCGGTGCCTGCCACCAGTCGCGCCTTGGCAATTTCGTCGCGGTAGAACTCGGTGAGGCCGTAGACCGCCTCTTCCTGCAGCTCCGGGGCGGCGTGATCGTTGCCGTACCACGTCTTGTAGGCCTGCGGATCGCGTAGCCGGAAATCGGCACTCAGATCGACGATCTTGAGGTCCCGCGGCAGTTTGGCGATCACCTCTTGGCTGGTCTTGTGTGGCAGCGCGCAGAAAGCCAAATCGATGCCGGCGAAATCCACATCCTCGATGGTGGTGAGGGTCGGCAGATCAAGGTGGCGCAGATGCGGAAAGACCTGCGCCATGCTCTGGCCCGCCTTAGAGTTCCCCGACAGCGCCGCAATCTCGATCGACGGGTGCGACGCGATCAGCCGCACAAGCTCGGCCCCGGTATAGCCCGACGCCCCCAGAATGGCGATTTTATACGTCATATCAAATCCTTCGCGCGCAAATGTCGCGCTCCATGTTATGTCTTAGCGGGTCTTCAGTCGGCCTGGAATGTGATCTGTCGTCGCAGGAACTGGGTCGCCCGGTCACTGACCTTTTTCGGGTCGCCCGAGGTCAGGAACGCAGCCTCTCCTCCGCCGACCATCTCGGGGCGCCGGTCGAGGTAATGCGCGAGGCTCTCGGCCACCAGATCGGCTTGGCTGAACACCTTTACATCTGGCCCCAAAGCCGTCTGGAATTCGTTTTCAAGCAATGGGTAATGGGTGCAGCCCAGCACGGCGGCATCGGGGTTCGGCATCTTGCGCTTGAGCGCCTCGACATGGGAGTTCACCAGCGCTTCGGCCAGGATCATGTCCCCCTCTTCGATGGCATCGACCACGCCGCCGCAGGCCTGCGCTTCCACGTCAACGCCCACCGCACGGAACGCCAGTTCCCGCTGGAAGGCGCGGCTCGAGACCGTGGCGGGCGTGGCGAAAAGCGCCACGTGTTTGGTGCCCACCTCGCGTGGGGGGGAATTGTCGCCCCAGTCCCGCTCGGTCAGCGCCTCGATCAACGGCACGAAAACGCCCAGAACGCGCTTGCCCTCGGGGACCCAACCTTCCTGCATCCGGCGCAGGGCGGCCGCCGAGGCCGTGTTGCAGGCGAGGATCACCAGATCGCAGCCCGCGTCGAACAGCTTCTGGGTGGCGGCTGTCGTCAGCTCATAGATGTCATCGGCCGTGCGCACCCCGTATGGCGCGTGGGCGCTGTCTGCGTAATAGATGAAGGGCACGTCCGGCAGGCGCTTTTGCACCGCGTCCAGCACCGTCAATCCCCCCAGACCGCTGTCGAAAATCCCTACTGCCATCACATGCCTTTCTGCTTGCTGTTCGGCACAGGCATAGGGCGCTTTGCGCGGGAAATCCATACGCGACCGTGCCGATCTCTGGCGCTATCTCGGGGCTATTCGGCGGCGGCCCGCCCTTGGGGGGCGCGCAAGGTGGCGAGCAATTCCTCGCGCCGTTTCGCAGCCTTCGCTGCGTTGGCCTGTTTCACCGGACCGAAGCCGCGAATCTCGAGCGGGAGTTTCGCAAGCGCCAGCGCCGCCTCATGGGTGTCGGAGCGCACAGCGTCGCGCACGAAGGCCATGTCGCCTTCATATTCTGTGATCAGCCCGCGTTCCATGCGCCGTTCTTCAGTGCGCCCGAACGGGTCAAAAGCGGTGCCGCGCAACCCCTTGAGCCGCGCCAGAAGCGGGAAGAGCTTTGCGGTGATCTGCGGCATGGCGATCTTCGCCGGACGCCCGCGTGGACCCTTGCGTGCCAAAAGCGGCGGGGCGAGGTGGTGGGTCAGTTTCAGATCCCCGTCAAACTCGGCCTGCGCCTGTTTGCGGGTGTCGACCAGCAGCCTCGCAACCTCGTATTCGTCCTTGTAGGACAGCAGTTTATGGTAGCCCAAAGCGACCGCTTCGCGCAGGTCCCCGTCGAAGGTGTCGACGAAATCGGTGTAGCGTTTGGCATATGCGGCGTTCTGGTAGCGGGTCAGATGGTCTGCGCGGAAGGCGATTTTCTCGTCCACGGTTTTCGGCATTGCGATCTCATCGGGGCGGATCACGCGGGCGGCGTCTTCAGGGTGCAGCACAGCCCAACGGCCATAGTCGAACGCCTGTTTGTTGCGCGCGACAGCGGTGCCGTTGAGCTCGAGCGCTGCGTGGATCGCCCCAAGCGACACGGGCAGCGCGCCCATCTGCCAGACCGCCCCGAACACCATCATGTTCGAGAAAATCGCATCCCCCATCAGCGCGCGGGCAAGGTCCGAGGCGTCGAACAGCGCCAGATTGTCCTGCAACCGCGCCTGCAAGGCCACCTCGAGCTGGTCGGTGGGGAGCTGGAAATGGGTGTTGCGGGTGAAATCGCCGGTGATGATCTCATGGCTGTTGACCACGCCTCGGGTGCGGCCGGTGGACATCAGCCCCAGCGTCTTGGCACCGGCAGAGACCACAAGATCGCCCCCGATAAGCGCATCGCATTCGCCGGTCGCCACGCGGATCGCCGCAATGTCGTCGGGGTGTTCGGCGATGCGGCAATGGATATGCACCGCGCCGCCCTTCTGGGCCAATCCCGCCATTTCCATCATGCCCGCGGCCTTGCCATCCACATGGGCGGCCATGGCCAGCACCGCGCCGATGGTCACGACGCCGGTGCCACCAACGCCGGTGATCACCACGTTGTGGGTGCCGTTGATCGCTGGCAGCTTCGGCTCTGGCAGGTGCGGCAGGTCGATCTCGGCTGTGGCGGCTTTCTTCAGCTGCGCGCCTTCCACGGTGACGAAGGACGGGCAGAAACCATCGACGCAGGAATAATCCTTGTTGCAGGACGATTGATCAATCGCGCGTTTGCGGCCCAGTTCGGTCTCCACCGGCACGATCGAGACGCAGTTCGACTGCACCCCGCAATCGCCGCAGCCTTCACAGACGTCGGTGTTGATGAACACGCGTTTGTCGGGGTCGGGGAACTGGCCCCGTTTGCGGCGGCGGCGTTTCTCGGCCGCGCAGGTCTGCACATAAACAAGCGCCGAGACGCCTTTGACCTTGCTGAGCTTTTCCTGAACCTCGTCAAGGTGCTCGCGCGTGGAAACCGCGACCCCAGCGGGGATGGTGGACAGGTCCAGACCCTCTTTGGGGTCGTGGACCAGATGCACGGTCTTGACCCCCATGGCGAGAAGCTCGCGGCAGATCTGGTCGGCATTGAGGTCGCCGTCATTGTGCTGCCCGCCGGTCATGGCGACCGCATCGTTGTAGAGGATCTTGTAGGTGATGTTGGTGCCCGCCATCAGCGCAAAGCGAATGGCCTGCACGCCGGAGTGGTTGTAGGTGCCGTCTCCGAGGTTCTGGAACACATGCTCGCGGGTGGAGAACGGCGCTTCGCCCACCCAGTTCGCCCCCTCGCCGCCCATCTGGGTGAAGCCCACGGTGTCGCGCTCCATCCATTGCACCATGTAATGACAGCCGATGCCCGCATAGGCGCGGTCGCCCTCGGGGACACGGGTCGAGGTGTTGTGCGGACAGCCGGAGCAGAAATACGGCAGGCGGGCGGCGATCTCTTCGGCGTTGTCGGCACGTTTGGCGGCGTCGAGGCGGGCGAGCCCCGCGTCGATCCCGTCGGTGCCGCAGCCCTCTTCCTTGAAGATCATGCCCAGCTTCTCGGCAATCCAGACCGGATCGAGCGCATGGCGCGTGGGGAAAAGTTCCACCTGCCGCCCGTGCTCCCAGGTGTCGCCCTTGTGCCAGCCATAGACGCGGCGCCCGTTGCGGTCGTCGAAGATCGCTTCCTTGATTTGCACTTCCAACAGTTTGCGCTTTTCCTCAACCACGATGATAAGGTCGAGGTCCACCGCCCATTCGTGGAAGCTCTCGGCGTCCAGCGGCCAGACCTGCGCGACTTTATAAAGCGAGATGCCAAGCCGCCTGCCCTCGTCCTTGTCGATGCCCAGCAGCGACATGGCGTGCACCACGTCGAGCCAGTTCTTGCCCGCCGCGACGATCCCGATCTTCGCCCCCTCGCGCGGCCAGACGGCCTTGTCGATGCGGTTGGCGCGGGCGAAGGCCTCGGCGGCGAAGCGCTTGTAGTCGATCATCCGCGCCTCTTGCGCGACGGGCGTGTCGACCAGCCGGATGTTCAGCCCGCCCTCGGGCATCTCGAACTCCGGCGCAACGAATTGCATCCGGTGCGGGTCGCCGTCGACGACGCTCGTGACCTCGATGGTGTCCTTCATCGTTTTCAGACCCACCCAGACCCCCGCAAAACGCGACATCTCATAGGCATAGACGCCCAGATCGAGGATCTCCTGCACCCCCGCCGGAGAGACGATGGGCATATAGGCATCGACCATCGCCCAGTCGGATTGGTGCAGCGTGGTGGAGCTTTCGCCGGTGTGATCGTCGCCCATGGCCATGACAACGCCGCCATGTTTCGACGCGCCCGCCATGTTGGCGTGGCGCATGACGTCACCGCTGCGGTCCACCCCGGGGCCTTTGCCATACCAAAGCCCGAAGACGCCGTCGTGCGTCCCCTCGCCCCGCAACTCGGCCTGCTGGCTGCCCCAAAGCGCAGTGGCGGCAAGGTCTTCGTTCAAGCCGCGCTGGAACGTCACCTTGGCCTCGGTCAGGATTTTCTCGGCCTGCTCCATGGTCAGATCGACCGCCCCCAGCGGAGAGCCGCGATAGCCGGTGACGTAGCCCGCGGTATTGAGCCCCCGCGCGGTGTCGCGGGCCTTTTGCATCAACATCAACCGCACCAGCGCCTGCGTCCCGTTCAGCAGAACCTGCGATTTGCCAAGGTCAAAGCGGTCACTCAGACTGATATTGTGATAGGTCATGGGCAGCGCCTCCCAACGCTGGTATCACGGGCAGGCCGCGATCCTGTTGGCTCCATCATAGGTCACACCTGCTGACCTACCAAAGGATTTTCCGGCCATTTTCACGGAATGAAACAGTCATAGCGGTTTGCGCAATAAACGCATAATGTGCGCCGCAAAGATGAACCAAAGGAAACCCGATGGATTGGGACAAGCTACGAATCTTTCACGCTGTGGCGGATGCCGGATCGCTGACCCATGCCGGCGACACCTTGCACCTGTCGCAATCGGCCGTGTCGCGCCAGATCCGGGGGCTGGAAGAATCACTTTCGACGATTCTGTTCCACCGCCACGCGCGCGGATTGATCCTGACCGAACAGGGCGAATTGCTGTTCGATGCCACCAAGGCCATGTCGCGCAGGCTGGACGCCGCAAGCGCGCGGATCAAGGACAGCGCGGAAGAGGTTTTCGGAGAGTTGAAGGTCACGACGACCACCGGCTTCGGCACGCTCTGGCTCGCCCCGCGCCTGCCCGCCCTTTATGAGAAATACCCAGACCTGAACATCGACCTGATGCTTGAGGAACGGGTGCTGGACCTCCCCATGCGCGAGGCGGACGTCGCCATCCGCATGAAAGAGCCGTCGCAGGCCGACCTGATCCGCAAGCGGTTGATGACCGTCACCATGCGGCTTTACGCGTCGCAATCCTATCTCGATCATGCGGGCGCGGCCAACGTCGAAGAGGATATCGCACGGCACCGGCTGATCTGTCAGAACCCGACGGCGTTTCAGGTCGCAGCGGGGGCCAAGATGACCAAACAGCTTTTGCACGACTACCGGCCCAACGTGCTGCACGTGAACAATTACTTCGGCGTGTTGCAGGCTGTCGTCAGCGGGCTGGGCATCGGCGTGCTGCCCGACTACGTGACCGAGGATTTCCCCTCGTTGGTGCGGGTCGTGCCCGAGTTGGAAAGCAACGATGTGCCCGTCTACCTCGCCTACCCCGAGGAGCTGCGCCGCTCGAAACGCATCCGCGCCTTCCGCGACTTCGTCCAGGATGAGGTGATCGCCTACCGCAAGACCATGCGCGACGGGCAGAACGCCTTGTCGCAAGTCACCACCTAAGGGGCAAGCGCGCCGCCCCCCGGCCCAAATTCCCGACACTTCCTGTCGTGCTCTATGCGTCACACGCATAGCGGCTATGAGCGCCCGGGCCTCCATTTGCCTTGAATGGAAGGACGCCAAAATATATTACAGAGGCATAGGGCGATGCGTCGCTCTATACCTCCCTGTTGGACTTTGCCGGGCCTTGTGCCCGGCTTTCTTTTTTCCAGCACCCGGATAAGGTGTTGCGGGACAGCGGGGGCCATATGATTACCGACATCGAAGACTACTTCTCAAAGGGGTGCGGCCGCTGCAAACGGTTCGACACACCGGCCTGTTCCGTGGCCAAATGGCACGATGGGGTGATCGTTCTACGGCGTATCTGTCTTGACGCAGGACTGTCCGAACACGTCAAATGGGGCCATCCCGTCTATATGCACGCAGGCCACAACATCGCGATGATCGGGGCGTTCCAGAACGATTTCCGTTTCACGTATATGAACGCGAGCTTGTTGAAAGACCCCGAGGGCATACTCGAAGCGCCTGGCCCCAACACCAAGACAAGGAGCATGGTGCGCTTTTCGGATTGTCGAACGGTCGAGGCCATGGCCCCGGTGCTCGCCGCCTATCTCGAAGAGGCAAAGGAATACGCCGACAAGGGTCTTAAGCCGCCCAAGACTGTCAAAGACCATAACGTGCCCGACGAATTGACCGATGCATTGGACGCCGATCCTGAACTCGCCGACGCCTTCGCAGCCCTGACCCCAGGTCGCAAACGCGGCTACTACATGCACATCGGCAGCGCCAAACAAAGCGTCACCCGCGCCCGCCGCATCGAGAAGCTGCGTCCGCAAATTTTCGCCGGCAAGGGGTTCAACGAACGTTAGCCCGCCATTTCAAGGACTTGGGCGGCGCTCATAGGCCTGAGCGACACCGCACCCGCGAAACCTGTCAGCAAATTCCTGCACAGTCCCAAAGCCCCCGGAAACTCATGGCCGGGGCAGCCGTTCCTTTCGCGACCGAAGCGGACACAGCAAATTCACCCCCGCTTCGGACACAAAAAGAAGGAGGCTCTATGTCCTTTGCAAAATTCCTCACCACCACCGCCGCAGCCGGCCTGCTCGCCACGTCCACCGTCGCGCAAGAGGTTGGCACCCAAAGCAGCGTTGATGCGGGCGCCAACGTGGACGCCACGACATCCGCTGGCACGGTTGGGGTCGGAACCGACCTGACGGCGAACGCCAACGCCAACGTCGATGGCACCGGCACGGCAGGCGGTGGCGACACCGATACGATAGTCACCGCACAGGCTGACGTCGCCACCGATATCACGGAAGAAAGCGACTTTCACGGCAATACCGTGGTTCTGACCGACGGCACGGTCGTCGGCACCGTGGATCAGGTGATGCTTGAGGCCAAGAACAAGCAGCAGATCTTCGTCGAGATCGACGACGCGCTTGAGACCGAGGTCGAGCGCTTCAGCGTGATGATGGATGCCGACGCCACGAGCGACGGCGAAATTTCCATCGCGCAGACCGAGGCGGACTTCCTCGCCAATCTCGAAGGCCAGCTCGACACCCAAGGGTAATGGCCCCCCGCGCTCCGGTGTTGCGGCACCGGGGCGCACCCCTTCGTGCAGCGCAGGGCACCCTTGATGTTGCCCATTCGCGCCCCTTGGCATAAAGGGTGCGCCAAGCATCCGAGGGGACACATATGCAAGATCCGGCCATCACACCCGACCTGATTTCAGCCCATGGGCTATCGGACACGGAATATGACCGAATCCTCGACATCATCGGACGCGAGCCGACGTTTACCGAGCTTGGCATCTTCTCGGCCATGTGGAACGAACATTGTTCCTACAAATCCTCGAAAAAGTGGCTGCGCACCTTGCCTACGACCGGCCCGCAAGTGATCTGCGGCCCCGGTGAGAATGCGGGCATCGTCGATATCGGCGATGGCCAATGCATTGTTTTCAAGATGGAAAGCCACAACCACCCCAGCTACATCGAACCCTATCAGGGTGCGGCGACCGGCGTGGGCGGCATCCTGCGCGATGTTTTCACCATGGGCGCGCGGCCCATCGCGGCGATGAACGCGCTCAGCTTCGGTGAGCCGGACCACCCCAAGACGCGGCAGCTTGTGCACGGCGTCGTCGAAGGCGTCGGCGGCTATGGCAACTGTTTCGGCGTGCCCACGGTCGGCGGTGAGGTGCGGTTCCACCCGGCCTACAACGGCAACTGCCTTGTGAACGCTTTCGCTGCGGGTCTGGCGGACACCGACAAAATTTTCTACTCCGCCGCGTCGGGCGTCGGCATGCCCGTGGTCTATCTGGGGGCCAAAACCGGCCGCGACGGCGTTGGTGGTGCGACCATGGCCAGCGCCGAATTCGATGACACCATCGAGGACAAGCGCCCCACGGTGCAGGTGGGCGACCCTTTCACCGAAAAGCGTCTGATGGAGGCGACGCTGGAACTGATGGCGACCGGCGCGGTGATCTCGATTCAGGACATGGGGGCCGCGGGGCTGACCTGTTCGGCGGTCGAGATGGGCGACAAGGGCGGGCTGGGCGTGAAGCTCAACCTCGAGAACGTGCCACAGCGCGAGCCTGATATGACCGCCTATGAAATGATGCTGTCGGAAAGTCAGGAACGCATGTTGATGGTGCTCAAGCCCGAGCTTGAGGCCGAAGCCCGCGCCGTGTTCGAGAAATGGGACCTCGACTTCGCCATCGTGGGCGAGACCATCGCCGAAGATCGCTTCCTGATCCTGCACAACGGTGAGGTGAAGGCCGATCTGCCGCTGGCGACCCTGTCCGGCTCCGCCCCCGAATACGACCGGCCTTGGGTTGAGACGCCCGCCGCCGAGCCGCTGGCCGACGTGCCCAACATCGACCCGATCGATGGGCTGCGGGCGCTGCTGTCCACGCCGAATTATGCTGCGAAACAATGGGTGTATGAGCAATACGACAGTCAGGTGATGGCCGACACCGTGCGCGCTCCGGGCCTCGGCGCGGGCATCGTGCGGGTGCATGGCACCGACAAGGCCGTGGCCTTCACCTCGGACGTCACACCGCGCTACGTCAAGGCCAACCCCGAACGCGGCGGCGCACAGGCGGTGGCCGAGGCCTATCGCAACCTTACGGCCGTGGGCGCGAAGCCGCTGGCGACCACCGACAACATGAACTTCGGCAACCCCGAAAAGCCCGAGATCATGGGCCAGTTCGTGGGCGCGATCAAAGGCATCGGGGCGGCGGTCAAGGCGCTCGACATGCCCATCGTCTCGGGCAATGTCTCGCTTTACAACGAGACCGACGGTCAGGGCATCCTGCCCACCCCGACCATCGGCGCCGTGGGCTTGATCGACCATCCGGACGACATCATCGGCGGCACCGCGCGCGACGGGCACGTCGCCCTGCTGATCGGAGAGACCGAGGGCCATCTGGGGCAATCCGCGCTTCTGGCGGAGGTGTTCAACCGCGAGGAAGGCGACGCGCCCGAGGTTGATCTTGAGGCCGAGAAGCGCAACGGCGATTTCATCCGCGACAACCGCCAGTGGATCGACGCCTGCACCGATCTCTCCGACGGCGGCCTTGCGCTTGCGGCGTTCGAGATGGCCGAGGCCGCTGGCACCGGCGTGACGTTGGACGCAGGCGACACGCCCACCCTGTTCGGAGAGGATCAGGCCCGCTACCTCGTGGCTTGCAACTTCGACAAGGCCGAGGCGCTGATGATCGCCGCCGGTCAGGCTGGCGTTCCGGTGACCACCGTGGGCCGTTTCCACGGCGACCTTGTGACCATGGGCGGCGCTTCGGCCCCCCTGTCAGAGCTGACGGACATCTTCCGCAACACCTTCGCCGACACCTTCGCCTGAGACGCACCCCGGCGCGGTCCGGGGCGGCACGTTCAAAGCGCGGACCGGACGTCCGGCGGGCCGATCCGCCGCAGGTGCGCCCCCTTGCGGGGGATCGCCGCGCCGCCTACATTCACGCCAAACGACAGGAAATTTCTATGCCCATCACTGCCCATGAAATCGAAACCCTGCTGCGGGAGGCGTTTCCCGACGCGAAGATCACCGTGCAAGGCGACGACGGCGCGCATTTCGCCGCCGAAGTCATCGACGCGAGCTTCGCCGGTAAGAACCGCGTGCAGCAACAACGCGCCGTTTATGCCGCGCTCAAGGGCAAGATGGACGGCTCTAATGGTGAGCTTCACGCATTGGCCCTGACGACCAAGGCCCCCAGCTAATTCCGCATCATGCGGACGACACCGACTTAAAGGACAGACTATGACCGCAGAAACCCAGATCAAGGAAACCGTGACCAACAACGACGTGGTGTTGTTCATGAAGGGCACGAAATCCATGCCGCAGTGCGGGTTCTCGTCCCGCGTGGCGGGCGTGCTGAATTTCATGGGTGTCGAATATCAGGACGTGAACGTGCTGGCGGATGAAGAAATCCGGCAGGGCATCAAGGACTATTCCGACTGGCCCACGATCCCGCAGCTTTACGTCAAAGGCGAATTCGTCGGCGGCTGCGACATCATTACGGAAATGACGCTTTCCGGTGAGCTGGACACCCTGTTCAGCGAAAATGGCGTGACCTTCGACAAGGACGCCGCCGACAAGATCCGCGAAGCCAACGCCTGATTGGATCACGGGGGCGCGCCGCGCCGCACCGGACACAATAAAACGCCGCCCCGAGTTATGTCTCGGGGCGGCGTTTCTTTCTTGTAACAGTCGGTTAGCCTGCGGCCTTCGCTTCAACCTCATCAGCCAGTGCTTCGGCCTTGGCGGCGATGTCGGACAGGCGCTCGACGGTCTGGGCGGGGATCACCGGCACCTCGATCCGCTGCGGCTCCGGCGCTTGGGTCGGGGCGCTGTCGATCTGCGCTTGCAACTCCGCGATGCGGGCCTCGGCCTCGCGCAGCTTGTCCTCAAGCCCCGCCGTGCGGTCGGCAAGCAACAGGCCTGCCATCAGCAGCATCCGGCTTTCCGGCATGCGGCCGATCTGGGTGGAGAGCGACGAGGCCTCGACATCGAGCATCGCCGCCGCCGTCATCAGGAATTGCTCTTCCCCGTCCTGACAGGCGACCTCGAAGTTGCGGCCGCCGATGGTGATCTCAACCTGTGGCATCGCGGGCCTCCTGTTCGATGATTGGTTTTAATTCGTCCAGAATGGCGTCCATCTCGGCGGCATCGGCGGACTGGGTGGCGCGCAGGGCCTCGAGTTCGGCCAGCATGGCCTTGTTGACCAGATGCGCCTCGCTCACCCCCGCGCTCACAGCCTCGCGCAGTTGGGTGTTGATGTCGCGCAACTCGGCGTTGACCTGCCGCAGCCGCTGCAATTCGCGGTCCATTCGCGCCGAGCGGGTGCGCCCCGCCTCAACGTTGCTTTCCAGCTCGGCCAGCTTGCCGTCCTGCCGTTCCTTGAGCAGTTTGACACGTTCGACCAGTTGCGCGTTGGCGGTCTCCTCTTCATCCAGCTTCGCGGTCAGCTCCGCGATGCGGGCCTCGGCGTCGCTTGTGTCTGCGGCGGCGGGACGTTCGGCAAGGGTCCGGGTCCCCTGCCGGATCCGGTCCAACGCGGCTGTCAAACGTGTTTCAATCAATGAAAGATCGGTCATTCGCCTGTCCTTTCGGGGACCATGCTGCGCAGGTCGCCCTGTTGCTGCCGTGGGCCCATGCCTCGAATCGCGCCCGCTTTGTTTCAGCCTATGCCAAAGCCCGCAAAGCGGCAAACCACGAAAACCCAGCCAATACAGCAGACTATGGCCCAGCCTTCACCCAAGCCCGCTTGTTGCCTTGATCTTGGGCACGGGCTTGATATGACCTGCGTCAAGCGCAACGCTGGTATATGGTATAAAGGACCGCTCTCCGTGGACATCGAGACCCTTCGCAAAGACCACCCCGATCACTGGATGCGCGCCGCTGCCATCCGCACCCTGACACTGGACGCCGTCGCCGCCGCCAATTCCGGCCATTCGGGCATGCCCATGGGCATGGCTGACGTCGCCACGGTGCTGTTCCAGAACCACCTGCGGTTCGACCCCAAGGCACCGCTCTGGCCCGACCGGGACCGGTTCATCCTGTCGGCGGGGCATGGCTCCATGCTGCTGTATTCGCTGCTGCACCTGACGGGGTATGAGCAGTTCCCGCTGGATGAGATCAAGAATTTCCGCCAGCTCGGCGCGCGCACCGCGGGCCACCCCGAGAATTTCCTCGCCGACGCGATCGAGACGACGACCGGCCCGCTGGGGCAAGGTCTGGCCAATTCCGTAGGCTTCGCCATCGCCGAAGAGATGCTGCGCGCGCGCTTCGGGAAATCCGTCGTCAACCACCACACTTATGTGATCGCCGGCGACGGCTGCCTGATGGAAGGCATCAGCCAGGAGGCCATCGGCCTTGCGGGGATGCAGAAGCTCGGCCACCTGATCTGCTTCTTCGACAACAACAACATCACCATCGACGGCACCGTCGATCTGGCGGACATCACCGACCAGAGCAAACGGTTCGAAGCTTCGGGTTGGCACGTGCTCGAGATTGACGGCCACGATCCCGTCGCCATTGACGAGGCGATCACCGCCGCCAAGGCCGAGACCGGCCGCCCGACGATGATCAACTGCCGCACCCATATCGCCTTGGGCCACGCCGCGCAGGACACCTCGAAAGGGCATGGTGCGCTGACCAACGAAGAGCAGTTGCAGGCCACGAAAGAGGCTTACGGCTGGCCCTACGGCCCCTTCGAAATCCCCGCCGACATCAAGTCCCAGTGGGAAGACATGGGCAAGCGCGGTGCCGAGGCCCGCGCCGATTGGCAGGGCCGGTTCGAGAAGCTCTCCAAGACCAAGCAGGACGAGTTCAACCGCGCATTGAACCTTGAGGCGCCCAAAAAGCTCTCCGCCACGATCAAGGCCTTCAAGAAGCAGGCCTCCGAGGCGGGCAAGAAAGCGGCGACGCGGGCCAGCTCGGAGAGCGTGCTTGAGGTGGTTAACCCGATCATGTGGGAAACCGTCGGCGGCTCCGCCGATCTGACCGGCTCGAACAATACCAAGACCTCCGATCTTGGCGTCTTCACGCCGGAGAACCGCGACGGGCGCTACATCCACTACGGCATCCGCGAGCACGGCATGGCGGCGGCGATGAACGGCATGGCGCTGCACGGCGGCATCCGACCCTATGGCGGCACATTCATGTGTTTCACCGACTACGCGCGCGGAGCGATGCGGCTGTCGGCGCTGATGGAGGTGCCGACCGTCTATGTGATGACCCATGACAGCATCGGCCTTGGCGAAGACGGGCCAACCCACCAGCCGGTCGAGCACCTCGCCATGCTGCGGGCCACGCCGAACACCCGCGTGTTCCGCCCAGCCGACAGCGTTGAGGTGGCCGAAGCCTGGGAACTGGCGCTGACGTCCAAAAAGACACCTTCGGTGCTGGCGCTCTCGCGTCAGGGGCTGCCGCTGGTGCGGACCGAGCACAAGACCAAAAACCTCACCGCGCAGGGCGCCTATGTGCTGGCCGATGCGGAGAACGGCAAACGTCAGGCGATCCTGATGGCCACGGGCTCGGAAGTCTCCGTCGCCATGGCCGCGCGCGACATTCTCGAGGGCGAAGGCATCGGCACCCGTGTCGTCTCCATGCCCTGTTGGGAGCTCTTCGAGGAGCAGGATGAGAAGATCCGCAAGCGCGTCCTGCCCGCCGGTCCCGTGCGCGTCGCGATCGAGGCGGGCGTGCGTCACGGTTGGGACAAGTGGCTGCTGGGCGAGCGCGGGCGCGAGAACAAGGCCGGTTTCGTCGGTATGGACCGCTTCGGCGCATCGGCCCCTGCCGAAGTCCTGTTCGAGCGTTTCGACATCACCGCTGAAGCCACCGCGCAGAAGGTCCGTGATCTGCTGGGCTAGGAACCCCACGAGAAAAACGATATGACATGCGCGGGCCACTTTCCTTATGGATTGTGGCCCGCGTCCTGTCTGCTAGGCTTCCTCAGACCCTTGGAAGGACCCGCCATGATCCGCACCGCCGCGACGCTTGCCCTTGTCTCCTTGACCCTGTCGGCCTGCGCCGCGCCGCCCACACCCACCGGCTTGCAACCGATGTCCGGTCCGGGCGTGCCGCAAACCGCTCCGGTGGTGTATTCCGTGGCCCCGCCCAATGCACCGCGTGGCCCGGCGGTAGATGCTTTCGCCAAGGCGTTTCTTGACAACATTCAGGCGGCGTCCATCGCGGACCGGCGGGAATACTGCGGCTATTTCTACATCACCCCCGAGGGGCAATTGCGCGGCACCCCGCCCCGTATCGGCACCTTTGCCACCTGCGACATGCCCGAGCCACGTCCGGGTCAGGGGATCATCGCCAGCTATCACACGCACGGCGCCTATGGCGGGGGCTATGACAACGAAGTGCCCTCGGCCATCGATCTGACGTCGGATTTCGATTATGGCATCAACGGCTATGTCTCCACCCCCGGCGGGCGGGTCTGGCTGGTGGATTTCCAGACCCTGTCGACGCGGCAGATCTGCGGTCTGGGCTGCATCACCATGGATCCGCGGTTCCAGCCCCGGGATGAGGCCGGGATCCGCATCAGCTACACCGTCCCCGACCTGCGCCGCCGCAACTCCGGCGGGCACTAGGCCTCAGTGCGCCGCCTTCGTGCCGGTGACCGACGCCAAAATAGGTGACAGCACGCGGGTCACGATGGGGATCAGCAACAGCCCCACGGCCAGCCCGATGATGCCGTCCGCCAGCGCGGTCACGGCCCAGACGCCGAAGCCGTTGCTGCCGGCGATGGACACAGCCACCCCGTGGATCAGGTCGTAGGGCGCATGCCATCCCAGATCGTGGACCCCGTGCACCAGGATCGACCCGCCCACCCAGAGCATTGCCGCCGTGCCCACGGTCGACAGGACCGTCAGCAGGTGCGGCATGCCATAGACCAGCCCCTTGCCGAGCTTGCGCCCAACCCCGGTGCGGCCATTCAAGGCCAACCATGCGCCCGCGTCGTCCATCTTCACGATCAGCCCGACCACCCCGTAGACCAGCGCGGTGATCGCCACCGCCACCACGGCCAAGGCCGCGGCCTGCAACCAGATGCTGCCGTCGGGGATTTCGTTCAGCGTGATCGTCATGATTTCCGCCGACAAGATAAAGTCGGTCTTGATCGCCCCCTTGACGCGCCGCTTTTCCAGCTGCACCGGATCGCCAACGGACATGTCCGCCTCCACATGGGCGTCCTTGTGCGGGCGCAGCACGTGATAGATTTTCTCGGCCCCCTCGAAACACAGATAAAGCCCGCCGATCATCAACAGCGGCACTAGCAACCATGGCGCGTAGTAGCGCAGCAGCATGGCCACGGGCAGCAGGATCACCAGCTTGTTGAAGAACGACGCCCGCGCGATCTTCCAGATGATCGGCAGTTCGCGTTTCGGGTCCAGCCCGGTGACATATTTTGGCGTCACCGCCGCGTCGTCGATGATCACGCCGGCGGCCTTGGTCCCCGCCTTGGTGGCCATGCCGGCGACATCGTCCAAACTCGCCGCCGCGATCCGCGTCAGGGCCGCAACATCGTCCAACAGGGCAATCAATCCGCTCATCCAGGGTCTCCGCGTCGTGGGTTTTGTCAGGTTTCGTCTGTTTGCGAACCTAGCGTGGCCCTGCGGCGCTGCAAGACCCAGCGGCCGCTGCCGTGGGCCCCGAGCACCAGCAAGCCACCTGCGATGGCCCAGTTCTTCACGAAGATCGACATCTGCCAGGGGTCGTCGGGCAGGAAATGAAACAGGCTGGTGACCGCACAATAGAGCGCTGCAGCCAAAGACACCGCCCGGACCTGCCACCCCAGCACCAGCCCGAGGCCGACCGCCCCGTTGAAGGCCAGCGCGGGCCAGATCAAAACGCTCGGCCAGCCCCGATCCGCCAGCAGGCCCATCGCCGGGGCCGGATCCACCGCCTTTTGCAACGCGCCGCCAAGAAACAGCACCGCCAGCAACAGCCGCCCGACAAACACCGCCGCATCGGCCATGTGATTCTTTCGCTCGTGGTTCATCCTCGCCCCCTGTCTGCTGCATTCAACGTTAGCGCAAACGCAGGCATGGCCCAGTCAAAGTGTTAGCGCAAACCCGTGACGCGCCCTCAGGTTTACCGCTAACATATTGAAAGATTACTGCTTTTTCCTTGGGTTCATCCGCGGCCCAGCCTATGACAGGGCAAACGAGAGATCAGAAGGAACGCCTGTAATGACCGTGACCGTAGGGATCAATGGATTTGGCCGCATTGGCCGCTGCACGCTGGCCCATATCGCCGAAGCCGCCCGCAACGACGTTCAGGTGGTCAAAATCAACGCCACCGGCCCGGTTGAGACGAACGCCCACCTGCTGCGCTACGATTCCGTGCACGGACGCTTCCCCGGCACTGTGACGGTCGAGGACGGCAAACTCGATCTTGGTCGCGGTCCCATCGCCATGATGTCCACCTATGATCCGGCCGAGTTGGATTGGGAGGGGTGCGACGTGGTCCTCGAGTGCACCGGCAAGTTCAACGACGGCCAGAAATCCGCCATTCATCTGGCGCGCGGCGCCGGCAAGGTGCTGATCTCCGCGCCGGCCACCAACGTGGACAAGACCATCGTTTACGGTGTGAACCACCGTGACTTGCGCGCAGAGCATCGTCTGGTCTCCAACGGCTCGTGCACGACCAACTGCCTTGCGCCGCTGGTCAAGGTTCTTAATGACGCGATTGGCATCGACCGCGGCCTGATGACCACGATCCACAGCTACACCGGCGATCAGCCGACGCTCGACCGTCGCCATTCCGATCTCTACCGCGCGCGGGCGGCGGCCATGGCGATGATCCCGACCTCCACCGGCGCGGCCAAGGCCCTGTCCCTCGTCCTGCCCGAGATGGCCGGCAAGCTCGACGGCACCGCCATGCGCGTGCCGACCCCCAACGTCTCCTGCGTGGACCTGACCTTTGAAGCCGCGAAAGACGTCACCGTTGACGACGTCAACGCGGTGGTCGCCGAAGCCTGCGACGGGCACATGGGGATGGTGATGTCCTATGACCCCGAGCCGAAAGTCTCGGTCGATTTCAACCACACGCCACATTCGTCGATCTTCGCCCCCGACCAGACCAAGGTCATCGGCGGTCGCACGGTGCGCGTGCTCGCGTGGTATGACAACGAATGGGGCTTTTCGGTGCGGATGGCGGATGTCGCCGCCCACATGGGCCGCCTGAACTAAGGCCAAGGCGGCGCGCGGCCTCTGCTTCTCTGGTTCAAAAATACCTAATTCCCCCCCGCCCCAAACGCAATCCCGCCCGGGCGGGGGACCGTCACCCCTATGTGCGCGCTGAAACACCGGTCACGCGCCAGCCCCCCCACACCCGCACTCGACAAGCGCGCCTGAATGGTGTGGGGTCTTTGCTATGACCACGCGGCTTGCCCTGATCCTGATCCTGCTGATTGCGGGGTTTTTCGTCCTCGACCACTACGTGCTCGGGTTGAACGCGGACGTGTTCCTTGGCAAAAAAGCTCTGGACCTGATCAATTATCTCGCGTTCTGGCGCTAAGCGCGGCCCTTGACGTCAACGAAAATCGTGCGATGTTAGCGCCAACATCTGCCCTGCCCCGCCGGTGCCCCAATCGGCGTTTCACATTCAGGAGGCTCCCATGACCGTAAAAGTAGCAATCAATGGCTTCGGCCGCATCGGCCGCAACGTGCTGCGCGCCATCATCGAATCCGGCCGCACGGACCTTGAGGTGGTGGCGATCAACGATCTTGGCCCGGTCGAGACCAACGCCCACCTGCTGCAATACGATTCCGTCCACGGGCGCTTCCCGCATGAAGTGAAGGTCAAAGGCGACACCATCGACGCAGGGCGCGGCCCGATCCAGGTGACGGCGATCAAGAACCCCGCTGACCTGCCGTGGTCGGATGTGGATATTGTCATGGAATGCACCGGGGTCTTCACCAGCAAAGAGGCCTGTCAGGCGCATCTGGAAAATGGCGCCAGCCGGGTTCTGATCTCGGCGCCGATGGCCAAGGCCACCAAGGCGGACAAGACCATCGTTTACGGCGTCAACCACGACAGCCTGACGGCCGAGGATTTGATCGTCTCGAACGCGTCGTGCACCACCAACTGTCTGGCCCCGGTGGCCAAGGTGCTGCATGACAATCTGGGCATCAAACGCGGCTTCATGACCACGGTGCACAGCTACACCGGCGACCAGCCGACGTTGGACACGATGCACAAGGATCTCTACCGCGCGCGGGCGGCCGCCATGTCGATGATCCCCACTTCGACCGGTGCCGCCAAAGCCGTGGGGCTTGTCATGCCCGAATTGGACGGTGTGCTCGACGGGGTCGCGATCCGCGTGCCGACGCCCAACGTGTCCTGTGTGGACCTCACCTTCGAGACGGACCGCGACACCACGGTTGAGGAAATCAACCAGATGATGCACGCCGCCGCCGCCTCCGGCCCGCTCAAGGGCGTTCTCGGCGTGACCGATGCGAAGCTGGTGTCGATGGACTTCAACCACGACCCGCGCTCGTCGATCTTTGCCACCGATCAGACCAAGGTGATGGATGGCAACATGTGCCGCATCCTGACGTGGTATGACAACGAATGGGGCTTCTCGAACCGGATGGGCGACACGGCCATGGCGATGGCCAAATACCTTTAACAGGGCGTTCGGCATGGGCGGCGCGCAAGCGCCGCCTGTTGCCGCTTCTGCGATGCCCCGTCACGCGCACGGGATGCACATAACCAGTCAGCCCTTGCCAAATTAGGTCTTGCCGAATTTCTCGGTCAGCGCCTCTAGCACCGGCGGTGTCACGAATTTCGTCACATCCCCGCCCAGTCGCGCAATTTCCTTGACCAGTTTGCTGGCGATCGCCTGATGTTGCGCTTCGGCCATCAGGAACACGGTCTCGATGCTGTTGTCGAGTTGCCGGTTCATCCCGACCATCTGGTATTCATATTCGAAATCCGCCACCGCCCGCAGGCCGCGCAGAATGATCGAGGCGCCGACGTCCTTGGCGCAGTCGATAAGCAGGTTCTCGAAAGGGTGAACCTCGATCACGCAGCCCGTGCGCTCGGACAGGGCGGTGCATTCCCCCTGCAGCAAGGCCACGCGTTCTTCAAGCGTGAACAACGGCCCCTTGTCGCGGTTGATCGCGACCCCGATCACCAGCCGGTCCACAAGCGAACAGGCGCGTTCGATGATGTCGAGATGGCCCAAAGTGACCGGATCGAAGGTGCCGGGGTAGAGCCCTGTGCGCATGTGCTGCCTCGTATCTGTCGTGCGCGTCACTCAACCGCAGATGCGACGGGAGGGCAACCCTAATGCGCCCTGCGCGGATATCAGCGCCCCCGGTCCGGCCGCGGGGGACTAATGGCCCATGACCATGCCTTCAAGCGCGTCCCGTTCCATCGCCAGTTCGGCCAGCCGCGCCTTGACCACATCCCCGATCGAGATCAGCCCGATCATCCGCCCGCCCTCAAGCACCGGCATATGGCGAAAGCGCCCTTCGGTCATCTGCGTGAGCACCGATTCAGAACTGTCCGATGGCGTGCAGGTCACAAGGGATGTCGTCATCAAGGCGCTGACCTTGTCGGACATGCACTCTGCCCCGCGTTTGCCCAGCTCGCGCACGATGTCGCGCTCGGACAGGATGCCCGCTGCGGTGCTGCCGTCATCGTCACTTATGACCACCGTCCCCACCCGCTTGTCCGACATGATATTGGCGGCCTCTTTCACCGAAGCATCTGACGTGAGCGTCAGCACACCGGGCGCGGCTTTGGACTTGAGGATCTGGGATACGATCATGGCACACTCCTTGTTGATACCAACAGCCTACGCTTGCAGACCCTATCCCTGTCAAGCGACCAGCGCTTCAAGGCGGGCAATCTCGGCCCGCAGACCCTGGCTGAGGCGGTCGGCAAAGCGCGTCAGACGTTCGGAGGAACGGTCCGAGGTGTGGCGCACAAGGTAGAGCGAACGGGTGAGCGAAATGCTGTCGGTGAGCACGCGTTTCAGTTCGGGCGCGAATGGCAGCGCGAAGTCGTGGACGATGCCGACCCCGGCCCCGTGGCGCAGCGCCATGGCCTGCACCGAGACGGAGTTCGACGCAAGCTGCACGCTCTGCGCGCCAAGCTCGTCGAGATAGTCCAGCTCTTTGTCGAAGATCATGTCGGGGATGTAGCCGACGATCCGCCGGTGCTGCAGATCGTCCAGCGTGCGGATCTCAGCATCGCGCGGGGCGGCAAGATGCAGATGGTAGTCGCTGATCTTCTTGACCGTCAGCCGTCCGGCCTGCGGCCGCGACACCGTGATCGCAAGATCGGCTTCGCGTTTCGACAGGTTCACCACCCGCGGCAGGGCAAGGATCTGGATCTCGAGCCCGGGGTTGTCGGCACCGATGGCGGCGCAGACCTGCGGTAAAAGGTAGTTCGACACTCCGTCCGGCGCGCCGATGCGGATCTGTCCGCTCATCCCGGCCTGATCCCCTGCGCCCGCGCCGCGCGCCTCGTCCAGCGCCAGCGAGAGCGAGGCTTCAGCCTCCGCTGCGCGGTCGCGCATCCGCTCCCCCAGATCGGTGAGCGCGTAACCCTGCGGGGACTTCACGAACAAAGCCGCGCCAAGATCCCGTTCCAGCCGGGCGATGCGGCGGCCGACGGTCGCTGCATCCATGCGCAAGCCCGGTGCGGCGCGGCTAAGGCTTTCCGCCCGCGCCACCGCCAGAAACACCCGTAAATCATCCCACTGTGCCATCGCACCCTTGCATTTTTGCAAAACAACTTTGCCATGTTTGCGGTTTTACGAACACAAACGCAAGACTATGGTCACGGCAACCTGAATGAATGGAGGACCCCATGACAACGGAACTTACCCACTACATCGGCGGCGAACACGTCAAAGGCACGTCGGGCCGGTTTGCAGATGTCTTCAACCCGGCCACGGGCGAAGTGCAGGCGAAGGTGCCGCTGGCTTCGGTGTCCGAGCTGGACCACGCGGTTGAGGTCGCTGCCGCCGCACAGCCCAAATGGGCCGCGACCAACCCCCAGCGCCGTGCGCGGGTCCTTATGGCTTTCGTCGGATTGCTCAACCGTGACATGGACAAGCTGGCCGAAGCGCTCAGCCGCGAGCACGGCAAGACCCTGCCGGACGCCAAAGGCGACGTGCAGCGCGGACTTGAGGTCGTCGAATACTGCATCGGCGCGCCAGAGCTGCTGAAAGGCGAATTCACCGACGGCGCAGGCCCCGGCATCGACATGTATTCCATGCGGCAGGCCCTTGGTGTCACCGCCGGCATCACGCCGTTCAACTTCCCCGCCATGATCCCCATGTGGATGTTCGCGCCCGCCATCGCCTGCGGCAACGCTTTCATCCTCAAACCCTCGGAGCGGGACCCGTCGGTGCCCCTGATGCTCGCCGAATTGCTGGAAGAAGCGGGCCTGCCCAAAGGCATCCTGCAGGTCGTCAACGGCGACAAGGAAGCCGTGGACGCCATCCTTGATAACGAGACGATCCAGTCCGTGGGCTTCGTCGGCTCCACCCCGATCGCGGAATATATCTACGGTCGCGGCTGCTCGAACGGCAAACGCGTGCAGTGTTTCGGCGGTGCGAAAAACCACATGATCATCATGCCTGACGCCGATATGGACCAAGCCGCCGATGCGCTGGTGGGCGCGGGCTATGGCGCCGCCGGTGAGCGCTGCATGGCGATTTCCGTCGCCGTTCCCGTTGGGGACGAGACCGCCGACCGGCTGATTGAGAAGCTGGTGCCGCGGATCGAAAAGCTGCGCGTCGGCCCCTATACCTCGGGCGATGATGTGGACTACGGCCCCGTCGTTACCGCCGCGGCGAAGAAGAACATCGAAGGTCTTGTGCAGTCGGGCATCGATCAGGGGGCCGATCTGGTCGTCGACGGGCGTGACTTCAGTCTGCAGGGCTATGAAGAGGGGTTCTTCGTCGGCCCGCACCTGTTCGACAACGTCACCCCCGAGATGGACATCTACAAGCAGGAAATCTTCGGCCCTGTCCTGAGCACTGTGCGCGCAGGCTCTTACGAAGAGGCATTGAAGCTTGCGATGGACCACGAGATGGGCAACGGCACCGCGATCTTCACCCGCGACGGGGATGCGGCGCGCGACTTTGCCGCCCGTGTCAACGTGGGCATGATCGGGATCAACGTGCCGATCCCCGTGCCGCTGGCCTATCACACCTTCGGTGGCTGGAAGAAATCCGCCTTTGGCGACCTCAACCAGCACGGGCCGGATGCGTTCAAGTTCTACACCCGCACCAAGACGGTCACCTCGCGCTGGCCCTCGGGCATCAAGGACGGTGGAGAGTTCAACTTCAAAGCGATGGACTGACATAGACCATTGACGCCGCAGGCAAAATCAGGCCCCATTCAAGCCAGTCTTGAATGGGGTTTTTGCATGCCGATCGCCTATAAGATCCTGAAAGGGTCCACGCTGTGCTACGTGCGCTATTGGGGGCACATCACCCTGCAGGAGAATATCGACGTGGCACAGCGCTGCACGAGCGAGCCTGACTTCCGCCACGGCATGCCCCATCTGTTCGATTTCCGCGAGGTGACGGGGTATGAGCGCGATCTGGTGAAGATGTTCGCGATGCAGGCAAGGATCGCGGAACTCTACCCCGAGGATCGCGGCGAACAGCTTGTCATTTTCTGTGCCCCTCCGGGAGTTGCGACCGAGATGGTGGAACTGGCGCGCAAATCCTGGGAGAGCTCGACCGCCATCCTCATCCGCAGCGCCCAAAACTGGGATCAGGCCTGCGACATCGCGGGCGTCGCCCAATCGGAGCTTATGACGCTGTCTTGACGGGTTTTCACGTCCCGGTGAAACTTATCTGTGCGGGATTGCGTGACTTCGGGTCTCTGCTGACACTGTCAGCCCATCGCACCTGAAAGGACATCCCATGACCTCCACCCGTCGCACCTTCCTGCGCACCGCCGCCGCCGGCCTTGCCGCCCTGCCCGCCTTGGCCACCACCGCACGTGCCCAGACCACCCACACCGTGCGCATCCGCAACATGGCCTTCGACCCCGCGGACCTGACGATCAACGCGGGCGATACCGTCACCTGGATCAACGAGGACCGGATGCGCCATTCCGCATGGGAGGATACCGGCAACGCCTTTGACACCGGCCTGCTCTCCCCCGGCGACAGCGCCAGCCTGACCTTCGGCGGTCCGGGCCGCTTTTCCTATCGTTGTCGCCCCCATGCCTCCATGCGCGGCACGATCACCGTGGTCTGAATCCGCCCATTGACGCAAGCGTGACGCCGCCCCCCTTGATCGGGGGGCTGATCCGTGTGAAACCCCTGTTTTATTGGATCATACGGATGGAGATCTCCATGCAGACCAAACGCACATTCCTTCTTGGCGCAGCAGCCACGCTTGCGGCCCCTGCGCTGGTGCGCGCGCAGACCGGCCCGGCCCCGGAACGCAATGCCTCAAGCTTCGTGGTGCAGGATTGGCGCGACCATTTCGAGACGCTGGGCAATGGCGCGATCCTTGCCGACATCACCTCGCGCGCGCTGCATTTCTGGAAGCCCGACGGGTCCTACCGTCTGTTCCCCTCCTCGGTGCCTTTGTCCGAAGAATTGACCCGTCGCGGCTACAGCCGGATCGTGCGCAAGAAGGTGGCCCCCTCGTGGACGCCCACCGCCAGCATGCGGGAGCGTGACCCCTCGCTGCCGCTGCGGATGGAAGGCGGACCGGGCAACCCGCTGGGCACCCATGCGCTCTACCTCGATTGGCCCGCCTATCTGATCCACGGCACCCATGACACGCGCAAGATCGGGCGGCAAAGCTCGTCCGGTTGCATCGGGCTTTACAACGAACACATCGAAAGCCTTTACGGACAGGTCGAGATCGGCACGCAGGTGCGTCTGCTCTGATCGCCGCCGACGCCGCCCTTGGGCCACGCTTTTTCTGGACCCTGTCGCAGCGATGCGGCAGGGTTCTTTCATGGATGAGCCTGATTTCACCATCGGCGTCGAAGAGGAATACCTTCTCGTCGACAAACAGACCCGCGCGCTGGCAGTGGTGCCCGACGCGATGATGAAGGAATGCGAAGCCGCCCTTGGCGGTCAGGTCAGCCCGGAATTTCTGCAATGCCAGATCGAGGTGGGCACCGGCATCTGTCGCACCGCCGGCGAAGCCTTTGACGATCTTGCGCACCTGCGGCGCACCATCCGCGACTGCGCGGCGTCCTTCGGGCTGACGCCCATCGCCGCGTCCTGCCACCCTTGGGCGGACTGGAAAAAGCAGCACCACACCGACAAGCAACGCTACAACCAGCTGCGGCGCGATTTGGGCGGCGTGGGGCGGCGGATGCTGATTTGCGGGATGCACGTGCATGTGGGGCTGAATGACGACGCCCTGCGCGCCGATCTCATGGGGCAGTTGAGCTACTTCCTGCCGCATCTGTTGGCGCTTTCCGTGTCCTCACCCTTCTGGCAGGGCGAGGATACGGGCCTTGCCTCCTACCGCATTTCGATCTTCGACAACCTGCCGCGCACCGGCCTGCCGCCACTGCTGGACAGTTGGGACGCCTACGAACGCTCCGTCACCGCTCTGGTCGACCTCGGCGTGATCGAGGATGCCTCGAAAATCTGGTGGGACCTGCGCCCCTCGGCCGCCTTCCCCACGCTCGAGACCCGCATCTGCGACGTGCCCCCGCGTCTGAGCCACACCATCGGGCTGGCGGCGCTGGTGCAATGCCTGTGCCGGATGCTCTGGCGGCTGCGGGTGAAGAACCAGCGGTGGCGGCGCTATGATGCCGTGCTGGTGCGCGAAAACCGCTGGCGGGCGCAACGCTATGGCACGGGCAAGGGGCTGATCGACTTCGGCCGGGGCGAGATTGTGCCCTTCGCGGACCTGTTCGACGAGCTGTTGGAGCTGGTGGCCGAGGATGCAGGCGTGCTGCAGGCGGTGCAGGCGCTGGACGGGTTGCGGCCTATCCTCACCGAAGGGACCAGCAGCGACCGCCAGCGCGCCGTCTATGCCGCAACCGAGGGATCGAACGGCGACAAGATGAACGCGGTGATCGACCATTTGATCGACGAGTTCAGCCGGGATTTGTGAGCGCCCTGAACCGAATACCGGTTTGCAACGCCCGCGGGCGGGACTAGACTGCGCCCATGGCAAACGTCGAAGGACCGCCCCCCGTATGAGCGATATCACCATCCGGACCGAAGGCCGCGCGGGCCGGATCACGCTGAACCGCCCAAAGGCGCTGAACGCATTGACCCACGGGATGTGCAACACGATCGAGCACGCGCTGGACCGTTGGCGCGACGATCCAGAGGTGGCCCTCATCGTGATCGACGGCGCAGGTGACAAGGCGTTCTGCGCCGGTGGCGATATCCAGAAGCTCTATGACGCCGGTCGCGCGGGCGATTTCGACTACGCGCGGCAGTTTTGGCGCGACGAATACCGCATGAACGCCAAGCTGGCCAATTTCCCCAAACCGATCGTCGCTTTCCTGCACGGCTTTACCATGGGCGGCGGTGTGGGCGTCGGCTGTCATGGCTCGCACCGGGTGGTCTGCGCTGACAGCCAGATCGCCATGCCTGAAGTGTCCATCGGGCTTGTCCCCGACGTGGGTGGCTCCCTCTTGCTGGCCCGCGCGCCGGGGCGGATCGGCGAATATATCGGGTTGACGGCAGACCGCATGGACGCGGCGGATGCGATTTATGCGGGGTTTGCAGACCATTACATCCCGCGCGACGATTGGCCCGCGCTGATCGACACTCTGTGTCGCACCGGGGACGCCGGACAAATCGAAGAGTTCGCGCAGACCCCGCCCCGCGCGCGTCTTGCCGACTGGCAGGCCGACATCGACACGCTGTTCGCGGGCGAGAGCTTCGGCGACATCTGCCGCACCCTCGACCAACAGACCAAGACCTCCCCCGCGCACGCCCAAGCGGATAAGCTGATGCCGCGGCACAGCCCGCTGTCGCAATGGGCCACCGTCGCGTTGATCCACGCCGCACGCGCCGCTGATACCGTTGAGGCCGCCCTCACCCACGAGTTCCGCTTCACCTCGCGCGCGATGGAGCACGGCGACTTCCTCGAAGGGGTGCGCGCCGCCATCATCGACCGCGACCGCAGTCCCACTTGGCAACACGCAAGCTGGCAAGACGTGACCGAGGCGCTGCTCGCCCGCATGTCCGCGCCGGTCACGCCGCCTCTGGACCTCATTTCAAAAGCAAAAGGACTTCATGCATGAAAATTGCATTCATCGGACTCGGAAACATGGGGGCGCCCATGGCGCGGTGCCTGATCGCCGCGGGCCATGAGGTTGTGGGGTTCGATCCCGCCACCACCCCCGACGATATCCCCTGCGCCGACAGCGCGGCGCAGGCGGTGACAAGCGCCGAGGTGGCGATCACCATGCTGCCCAACGGCGACATATTGCGCGCAGTTGCGGACGAGATTCACCCCGCGATGGACCGCGGCGCGCTGCATCTGGACTGCTCGACCGTGGACGTGCAATCGGCGCGGGACGTAGCGGAAGCCGCTGAAAAGGCAGGGCTTATGGCAGTCGACGCGCCGGTGTCCGGCGGCATCGGCGGGGCGACAAACGGCACGCTCACCTTCATGGCCGGCGGCACGCAAGACGCCTTTACCAAGGTCGCGCCACTGTTCGACATCATGGGCCAGAAGGCCGTCCATTGCGGGGACTCCGGCGCCGGTCAGGCCGCGAAAATCTGCAACAACATGATTCTGGGTGCGACGATGATCGCCACCTGCGAAGCCTTCGCGCTGGCCGACCGACTGGGACTGGAGCGGCAGAAGATGTTCGACGTGGTCAGCACCTCGTCCGGCTATTCATGGTCGATGAACGCCTATTGCCCGGCGCCGGGCGTCGGCCCCGAGAGTCCGGCCGACAACAACTATGCGCCCGGGTTCGCCGCCGCCCTGATGCTCAAAGACCTCAAGCTGAGCCAACAGGCCGCGCAAGCTGTCGGCGCAAATACGCCCATGGGGGCGCAAGCTATGGAAATCTATAATGAATTTGTTGAAACATACGGCAAAGGCGGCCTTGATTTCTCCGCAATTCTGCCACATTTGGCAACCGAGGGGGGAACCGGCGCGGCCTGATCCCGTTATACTTCCGAAGTCACACTGACCGGAGGAAGTACAATGAAAACCACTGCGTTTCTCGCTGCCCTAACGGTCGCACTGACACCTGCGGCCATGGCAAACCCCAACGACGGCAACATCGGAGGGGCCAAGTTCATCACCGTGCAAAGCACCGACACCCGCGCCCCCGTGGCCCAGGAGCCGCCGCTTGCCGGCCTCGACCCGGCCCTGTCCTACTTCATCTATGACGGGCTGGTGTATGAGGTTGACGCGGAATCCGCCGAAATCCTCGCCCTTGTCGGCAATATCGACGAGTTCACCAACTGACCATCGCGAACCGTCACAACCAAACGCGAAAGCGGCCCCGTAGGGCCGCTTTTTGTTTCTGACGCGGGCCTATTCCGCCGCGAGATCTGTCTTTTGCAACATGGGCTTGAGGTAGCGACCGGTGTAAGACGCCTCTACTTCGGCCACCTGTTCCGGCGTGCCCACGGCAACCACCGTGCCGCCCTTGTCGCCCCCTTCGGGGCCGATGTCGATCACATGGTCGGCGGTCTTCACTACATCCAGATTGTGCTCGATCACCACCACCGTGTTCCCGCTGTCAACCAATTCATGCAGCACTTCCAATAGTTTGCGCACATCTTCGAAGTGCAGACCCGTGGTCGGCTCATCCAGAATATAAAGCGTGCGGCCCGTGGATTGCTTGGCGAGCTCCTTGGAGAGTTTCACGCGCTGCGCCTCGCCGCCCGAAAGCGTCGTCGCCTGTTGGCCGACTTTGATATAGCCCAGCCCGACCCGCATCAGCGCATCCATCTTGGTGCGGATCGAGGGCACCGCTTTGAAGAACTCCTGCGCCTCTTCCACGGTCATGTCGAGCACGTCGGCAATGCTCTTGCCCTTGAACTTGATCTCCAGCGTTTCGCGGTTGTAGCGCTGGCCTTTGCAGGTCTCGCATTCCACGTAAACGTCGGGCAGGAAGTGCATCTCGATCTTGATGACCCCGTCGCCCTGACAGGCTTCGCAACGGCCGCCCTTGACGTTGAAGCTGAAGCGACCGGGTTTGTAGCCCCGCGCCTTCGCTTCCGGCAGACCGGCGAACCAGTCGCGGATCGGGGTGAACGCTCCGGTGTAAGTGGCTGGATTCGAACGCGGAGTCCGGCCGATGGGCCGCTGGTCGATGTCGATCACCTTGTCGAGGTGCTCCAGCCCCTTGATCGTTTCGCAGGGGGCGGGCGTTTGCCGCGCGCCGTTCAACGCCATTGAAGCGGTCTTGAACAGGGTCTCGATCGTCAGGGTGGATTTGCCGCCGCCAGAGACGCCGGTGACGCAGACGAATTTCGC
The DNA here is from genome assembly GCF_003072065.1 of Thalassorhabdomicrobium marinisediminis. GTDB lineage: Bacteria > Pseudomonadota > Alphaproteobacteria > Rhodobacterales > Rhodobacteraceae > Octadecabacter > Octadecabacter marinisediminis. The sequence continues at coordinate 407,095 of NZ_QCYG01000001.1, read as the reverse complement.
CAGAGGGAAATCAACCGTGATCGCTTGCAGGTTGTTTCCGCTGGCTTTTTTCACGGTGACCTTCTTCTTATTACCCTTGCGGCGTTTGGCGGGCACGGCAATCTCGCGCCGACCGGCCAGATAGTCGCCGGTGATGCTGTCGGGGTTGGCCATAATCTCGGCCGGCGTGCCCTTGGCGACGACGCTGCCGCCGTGCACACCGGCCCCCGGCCCGATGTCGAAGACGTAATCCGCTTCGCGCACGGCTTCTTCGTCATGTTCGACCACGATCACCGTATTGCCCTGATCGCGCAGGTTTTTCAGCGTGGTCAGCAAGCGGTCATTGTCGCGCTGGTGCAACCCGATGCTGGGCTCGTCCAACACATAGAGCACGCCCTGAAGACCCGACCCAATCTGGCTGGCCAGCCGGATGCGCTGGCTTTCCCCCCCCGACAGTGTGCCCGCGTTGCGGCTTAGCGTGAGATACTCCAGCCCGACGTTGTTGAGAAAACCCAGACGCTCGCGAATCTCCTTCAGGATCGCGGTGGCAATAGCGTTTTTCTGCGTGGTGAGCGCTTCGGGCACCGAAAGGCACCAGTCGTGCGCTTCCTTGATCGACATTTGCACCACCTGCCCGATGTGCAACCCGCCGATCTTGACGGCCAAAGCCTCTTCCCGCAGGCGATAGCCGCCGCAGGTGCCGCAGTGGCGGTTGTTCTGGTAGCGTTCGAATTCCTCGCGAATCCAGTTGCTGTCGGTCTCGCGGTAGCGGCGTTCCATGTTGGGAATCACCCCTTCGAAGGCGCGCTTCACCTCATAGACGCGGCCACCTTCGTCGTAGCGGAACTTGATCTCTTCCTTGCCGGAGCCGCGCAGAAACACCTGCTGCACCTTCGGATCAAGGTCTTTCCAGCGGGCATTCTTGTCGAACCCGTAATGCTTGGCGATGGCTTCGATGGTCTGTAGGAAATAGGGTGATTTGCCTTTGCGCCACGGGGCCAGCGCGCCGTCATAGATCTTCAGCGTCTGGTCCGGGACGACCAGCGCTTCATCGAAGAACAGCTCGACCCCCAGACCGTCACAGGCCGGACAGGCGCCGAAGGGCGCGTTGAACGAGAACAGGCGCGGCTCGATCTCGGGGATGGTGAAGCCACTGACAGGGCAGGAGAAATTCTCCGAAAAGGTAATCCGCTCCGGCTCACCCTCTTTCGGGGCGGTCTCGAGGATGGTGATACCATCGGCAAGGTCCAGCGCAGTGCGGAAACTGTCGGCAAGCCGTGTTTCCAGCCCGTCGCGCACGACGATCCGGTCGACCACAACGTCGATGTCATGACGGAATTTCTTGTCGAGCGTGGGCGGCTCATCAAGCTCGTAGAACTCACCGTCCACCTTCACGCGCTGGAAGCCCTGCTTGCGCAACTCCAGAAATTCCTTGCGATACTCGCCCTTGCGGTCGCGCACGATGGGGGCCAGCAAATAGCCGCGCGTGCCCTCTTCCATCGCCATGACGCGGTCGACCATGTCCTGCACCTGCTGCGCTTCGATGGGCTGGCCGGTGGCGGGCGAATAGGGCGTGCCGACGCGGGCGAAAAGCAGCCGCAGATAATCGTAAATCTCGGTCACGGTGCCGACGGTCGAGCGGGGGTTCTTCGACGTGGTCTTCTGCTCGATCGAGATCGCGGGCGACAGACCCGAGATGTGATCGACGTCAGGTTTGCCCATCATATCAAGGAATTGGCGGGCATAGGCGCTCAAACTCTCGACGTAGCGGCGCTGCCCTTCGGCGTAGATCGTGTCAAACGCCAGCGACGACTTGCCCGAGCCGGACAGCCCGGTGATCACCACCAGCTGGTCGCGTGGAATATCCACGTCGATGTTCTTGAGGTTATGCTCGCGCGCGCCGCGCACTTCGATGTTTTTCAGCTCAGCCATGAGGCCCCCAGTCTATACCAGTCCACCACATAGGCAGGCTACGCGGCAAAACCACCCCCGATATAGAACATTAACGGAACATTGGGAAGAATTAACCCAACGGCGTCGAGACGCGGGCGCGGTGGTAGGTGTAGCCCGCGAAAATCACCCCCGAAAGGCAGATCGCAACGCTCAGTCCGACAAGGCCCCAGAGCGATCCGGCCACCAGTGCAAAAAGCGGCGTCCCCGAGAAGGTGCCCAGATTGCCGACCTGCGCCATCGCCCCGTTGGCGCGGGCCTGATCCTGCGGGCGGGCGTTCAGTTCCGGCACCGCAGCGAAGTTCGCCCCCGCGGTGATGCCCGTCGCGACCATGGCCAGCAGCGCCAACGCCGCAGAGCCCGTCACGGCCAGAAGCGCAAAGCACACCGCCGCCACGGCAAAGCCGAAAATCGACAGGTGCGAGGCTGCGACCCGTCGGGCGATAAAGCCGCTTGCGAAGGTGCCCGAAAGGTTGGCGAGCGGCATCATCGCCGTCAGCCACATGGCGTCCAGCACCGGCGGCAGAAAGGCCACGAGCGCGATGAACAGGGTGGTGTAGATACCGTGCCCCAGACCGGGGGCGAAATAGCGCGGGTGGGAATAGAGCGTTCGGTGCAGCGAGATCATATCGGGGATCTTCGACGCCCCCGCCATGACCCGCGGCAGCACCCACCACAGCACCGGAAACAGCGCTGCCAGAAGCAATCCGTGCCCGACATAAACCGCGCGGATGCCGCCCCAAGCCTCGACTGGCGGCACGACGACCGCAAGCACAGCATAGCCCACGCCAAAGAAGGTGCCCCAAAGCCCCATGACGACGCTTTTGTCGTTCGGGGCGGCCAGTGCCACCATCATCGTCGGCAGCGCCACCACGAGCAACAGATGCCCGAACCCTTCCAGAATACGCGTGGTCATGAAGGCCCAGAAGGGCATGGCGACCCCCTGCCCCAGCGCCAGCACGGCCGAGGTCGCCACCGCCCAGAGCACCGCCTTGCGCGCGCCGATGCGGGCCACGAGGTAACCGGCCACCGCGCCGCCGATGATACCGATGATCGACACGCCCGACACAGCTAGGGCCACGGGCGCACCGTCATAGAGCGTCTGCATCGGACCGATGGTCAGTGTCAGCTTGGCAAACTGCGCGGCGGCCAGAAGACCGGTGCTCCAGAGCAACAGGATCAGCGGCCAGGGCGTCGGGGCGTGGGGGGAAGTGTCTTGCATATCAGATGGCTACGCCGCTGGCGCGCGCGGGGCAATGCAAAAGGGGCGCCATGGCGGCACCCCTTCGTCTTGCGCCCGACCGTCGCGCCTAGATGTGGATCACGCGGTCGTAGGCGTCGAGCACGGATTCGTGCATCATTTCCGACAGGGTCGGATGCGGGAAGACCGTCTCGAACAGGTCCTCCTCCGTGGTTTCGAGCTTGCGGCCGATCACATAGCCCTGAATAAGCTCGGTGACTTCCGCGCCGACCATATGCGCGCCCAGAAGCTCGCCTGTCTTGGCGTCGAAGATCGTCTTGACCAGCCCCTCGGGCTCACCCAGAGCGATCGCCTTACCGTTGCCGATGAAGGGGAAACGACCGACCTTGATGTCATAGCCCAGCTGTTTCGCCTTGGCCTCGGTATAGCCGACGCTGGCTACCTGCGGATGGCAATAGGTGCAGCCGGCGATGCTTTCGGGCTTCACCGGATGGGCCGGTTTGCCGGCGATCAGGTCCGCGACCATGACGCCCTCGTGGCTGGCCTTGTGCGCCAACCAGGGCGCGCCGGCGATGTCGCCGATGGCATAGAGCCCCTCGACCCCGGTGCGGCAGTATTCATCGGTTACAACATGGGTGCGGTCGATCTTGACGCCCGCCTCTTCCAGCCCGAGCCCTTCGGTGTTGCCAACGATGCCCACAGCAGAGATCACCGTGTCGAACTCGTGTTGCTCCACCTTGCCGCCGGTCTCGATATGCGCGGTGACCTTGCCCTTGCCGCGGTCGAGCTTCTTGACCATGGCCTTTTCCATGATCGTCATGCCCTGTTTCACGAACTGCTTCTTGGCGAACTTGGAGATTTCCGCGTCTTCGACGGGCAGCACCCGGTCCATCACCTCAACCACGGTCGTGTCCGCGCCAAGGGTGTTGTAAAAGCTCGCAAATTCTATGCCGATGGCCCCCGAGCCGATCACCAGCAACTTCTTGGGCATCCGCACCGGGTCCAGCGCGGCCTTGTAGGTCCAGACCAGATCGCCGTCCGCCTCCAGCCCCGGCAGCTCGCGGGCGCGGGCGCCGGTGGCGATGACGATGTTCTTGGCCGAAAGCTCCTCGGTGCCCTTGTCGGTCTTGACGCTGACCTTGCCCTTGCCCGACAGCGTCGCTTCGCCCATCACCACGGTGCATTTGTTCTTCTTGAGAAGGTGACCGATGCCACCGGACAATTGGCCCGCCACCCCGCGCGAGCGCTTGACGACCGCGGGCAGGTCATAATCCACGCCGTCCGCCTTCAGGCCGAAATCCTTGGCCCGGTGCATCAGGTGGAACACCTCGGCCGAACGCAGCAGCGCCTTGGTGGGGATACATCCCCAGTTGAGACAGATGCCGCCCAGATGTTCCCGCTCGACCACGCAGACCTTCAGGCCCAGCTGTGCGCCCCGAATGGCGGCCACATAGCCGCCCGGTCCCGCACCGATCACGATCATATCAAAGTTCTGAGCTGTATCCTGGGCCACGCTGCGCGTCCTCCTCATCCGAAATTAGTTTAGCATTAAACTAATTTATGAAGGCCCGCTAGGGAAACGAAAACTAAGCAGTTGCGCTTCAGGATTGAAAACCGGAAGCGACCCGTTCAGCACCGGCCCTCAGGCCTCGGCGCTGGCGCGGCCGTCCACTTCCTGCAGGGCCAGCTTGTAGCCCCCGTCGCGCAGCCATTCCTCTTCCATGGCGGTGTTCTTGCGGCCCAAAGCCTCATTCCGGTAGGGAAAGCGGCCGAATTTGCGGATCACGGCGCGGTGCGCGCGGGCGTGGCGCAGGCTGCTGGTGCCGCCGTCGGGCATGCGCGACTTGAACAGGCGCACGGCGCGATCCTGATCGATCAGGTTCTCGGAATGCATCAGGGGCAGGTAGAAAAACTGTCGCTCGGGACCATTGATCTTCTGGTCCCAATTGCGGTCGATCGACACTTTCGACGCCGCCCGCGCCGCCTTGTCCGTGGAAAAGGCCTCGGCCTCGCCCCGGAACATATTGCGGGGGAACTGGTCCATCACCACGATATAGGCCAGTGCCGCCTTCGAGGAGGTCTGCCACGTGCTGCAGCCGCCGTCGCGGGCCTTGCGCCATGTCTCCTCAAAACGGTCGCGAATGGCCGCATCCAGCGCGGGATCGACGTCATACCAGCCTTTCGGCCCGACCTCATCGACCCAGAAAGAAAGCACCTGTTCCGGAGTGACCATATCCTGTCCTCTCGACCACAAAACCCGACTGTTAACCCAGCGTCGCATGATCCGTAAACCTTGGCAACCTTTGGGTTTTTCGCCCCACAGGCTTGTTGCTCAACTGTCGCTTTCGTCCTGCGCCTGCTCTTCCAGCTCGGTTTCGATATAGACCTCTTGCGCCATGTCGACGGCCACCACCGACGCGTTGGCCAGAACCGGCGCATAGGACACCTGATCCTCGACCGCGGTATCGCTGGGACGTTGCAGCATCCGCAACCCGCCATAGGCCGCCATGGCCAGCATCAGGGTCGCCACCGCCACCCAGAACGAGGCTTCGCCGAAAACCCCCATGACGTACCCCAGCAGGATTGGCCCCATGATCGCGCCGACCCCGTTGATGAAGATGAACCCGGCCGAAGCGGCGGGCATGTCCTCATGCTCAAGGAAATCATTGGCATAGGCGATGTAGAGCGCATAGAGCGGGTTGCTTGTGCCACCAACCAATGCGGCCCCCACTAGGATGACCGGCAGGCTGCCACCGGAGAGTGCAGCAAGGATTGCGCCCGCGCCCCCCAAGGCGGCCAGCCCGATGATCAACACCCGGCGGTCCATCCGGTCCGAGGCCCAGCCGATGGGATATTGCGCCGCAAGCGCCGCCACGTAAATCACCGAGACGAGAAGCGAAATTTCCTTCACGTTCAGTCCCGCTTCGACCCCGTAAACCGCCGTCATGCCGAACTGCGCGGCAAAGACGCCGCCGAGCAGGAACATGCCGACCGAGGCCAGCGGCGAGGTCCCGATCAGGTCCTTCAGCTTCATCGGCCGTGTCGTCTCGAAAGCGGGCGTCGGCGTGATCGACAACAGGATCGGCGCAAAGGCGAGCGAGACGAGCACCGAAGGGATGATGAACAGGATGTAACCGCTCACGTCCCCGAAACTGAGGATCACCTGCGCCAGAACGATGCCGGACATCTGTGCGAGCATGTAAAGCGACAGCGACTGGCCGCGATTTTCGTTGGTGGCAGCGTTGTTGAGCCAGCTTTCCGCAGTGACATAGACGCCCGAGAAGCAGAACCCGATGACGACGCGGCCCAGCGTCCAGGCCCAGACCTCAGGCAGGACCGGATAAAGGATCAGCACCGCGGAAATGGTCGAGCCGAGCGCCGCAAAGACCCGCACGTGGCCGACGCGGCGGATCATCTCGGGCGCCAGACGCGACCCACCCAGAAAGCCTACGAAATAGGCCGACATGACGATGGACATCTCGAAGGTCGAGAAATCCTCTAGACTGCCGCGCACCCCCAGCAAGGTCCCTTGCAGACCGTTGCCCACCATCAGCATGAAGATGCCGAGAAACAGCGCCCATGAGGCGAAGAAAACTTTGATCATGGCACCGTCCTTTGACCATATTCCTGCGGACGACCTAACAGGCCCGTCCCCCGCTGCGCCCCTAAACGCGACATCGCACCGGCGCAAGAAGACAAATCTCGTCTCGGCAGAAACCGCGCGCCCCCATCCCGCAGACCTCGCGCGGCAGGCACACAGCCTGCTTGCTCGCCGGCGCTAGGGCAGCAGAAGCGAGCTGTCGCCGTAGCTGAAAAAGCGGTAGTCGTTGGCGATGGCGTGGGCGTAGATCTGCTTGATCCGTTCTTGCCCCATCAGTGCGCTTACCAGCATCATCAGCGTCGATTTGGGCAGGTGGAAATTGGTCATCAGCCCGTCGGTGATCTGGAACTCGAACCCCGGTGTGATGAAAATGTCTGTCTCCCCTTCCCAAGCGCGCAGGGTGCCGGACCGGCCCGCGCTCTCGATCAGGCGGCAGGCGGTGGTGCCCACGGGGATCACCCGCCCGCCGTTTGCCTTCGTCTCCATGATCTCGGCCGCTGCCTGCGCGGAAACCTGCCCCCATTCCGCATGCATCTTGTGGTCCGAGACGTCATCGACCTTCACCGGCAGGAATGTGCCCGCGCCCACGTGGAGCGTCACATGGCTGAAGGTGACTCCCATCTCCGCCAGATCGTCCAGCAGCCACCTTTCGAAATGCAGCGACGCGGTGGGTGCTGCGACCGCGCCGGATTTCTCGGCCCAGACGGTCTGATAATCGCTTTTGTCCTGCGCATCCGCGGGCCGTTTGGCAGCGATATAGGGCGGCAGGGGCATCGCGCCTGCGGCATTCAGCGCGGCGTCGAAATCGTCACCTGTCAGGTTGAAACGCAGATAGGCCATGCCGCCGTCGCCCTTGCGGTCGAGCACCGCCGACAGGTCGGGTGAGAACACGACAGCCTCGCCCTCGCGCACTTTGCGCACGGGCTTGACCAAAGCCGCCCAGGCGCCGTCGGCCTGCGGCTCAAGCAGCGTGACCTCGATTTTCGAGACCCCCGCCCCGTCCGCGCTGGCCCGGTGCCGCTGTCCGAACAGGCGCGCCGGGATCACCTTGGTGTCATTGAGCACCAGCCGGTCGCCCGCGCGCAGCACCTGCCCCAGATCGCGCACCGCAAGATCACGCAGACCGCCGCTGTCGGCGACCAGCAGCTTGGCAGAGGTGCGCGGCCGCGCCGGGCGCACGGCGATCAGACGCTCCGGCAGATCATAATCGAATTCACTCAGCTTCATGGCCCTGCGCCCTATTGTGCAACTTGCGGCGGCGAACGGCGGAAGATGTCTCGGAACATGCCCGGCGTCAGCGCGGACAGCGGATTGACCGAAACGCTCGGGTTGTCAACGGGGCCGCGCAAGTTGAAATTGAACCCGATCAACCCCTCACCGGGGCGGGTCAGGATCGATCCGATGCCGTTGAACAGATAGAACGGAGAGATCACCCCCTGAAAATCCATCACCCGCGCCGCCGTGGCGTAAATCCCGTCCAGCGAGATGCCCAGACCCGGCCCCGTGGCGCTCGCCTGCGTCACGATCACCTGATCGGGGGTCAGCCGGAACGCCACCTCGATGTCGTTGAACAAAAGCCCCTGCCCGTCCAGTTGCGTCAGCAGCCCCACGACCGAGATCGCATCCAGCAAAGACGCCAGCGCCGGAGCATCGCGCACCCGCCAGTCGCGCCCGGTGATCCGCCCGTCATAGCTGCCCGGACTGCCCGCAGGCACAAGGATCATCTCGAAGGTGCCGTCGGCGGCGGTCTGCAAAAGCCCTGTCGCCCGCAAGACACGGCCCGCGTCGTCGCTGACGATCCGCACCGCCGTTCCGCCCTCCATCGGAACAACCGTGCCGCGCACCGGGGCGGCCCCGTTGACCGTGCCGGTGAACTGCCCCTGAAAGCCCCCGGCCGTGGTGAAATCCCCGCGAAGATCGTCCAGCCGGATCGCATCAGTGACCTGTAAGGTGTCCAGCGCAAGCGAGATCGGCCCGCCAGCAGCGGCCCGCTGGGCGCCAAAGTTCGCCGCGCGCAGGTCCAGCGTGCCGCCGGAAATCTGCACGCCCACGGGGCGCCCCTTGCCGCGCCCGGTCAGGACCACCGGCGCATTCAGCCAGCCGCCAAGCCGCACGGGATCGAAGGTGGCGCGCGCCAGTCCTCCCCCCGGCGCAAGTGCTACGGTGCCCGATGTCGAGAGCCCCGGTGCAGTCAGGGATAGCTCGTCAATCCGCGGAGTCTCTCCCATCCGCCCTGCCACCGTAAGCGCCCCCGGCACGCCGCGCGGCTTGGACCAGCCAACCGCGTCCAGCGCAACCCGGGCGCCGCGCAGATCCGAGGTCAGACGGAAGGCGGGCGCGGCCGCATCGCTCAGGTCCAGCGAAAGCTGCGCCGTGGCTTGCCCACTGAGCATGCCCGGCGGCAGGGTGATGTTAAGCGCCTCAAGATCCTCCGGCCCGACCGTCAACGTCGCATCGACCCGCGCCGTCCCCTCGGACCCCGGGCCAAGGGCGCGCGAAAACGTCGCCGTGCCGCCCAAGCCCCCCAACCGCATCGGGCCGCTGACGGTAAAACTCTGCGGATCGGCGCGCACCTGCAACGCCGAGGAGGTGAGCGTCCGGTCCGGCACCAGCACGTCCGAGCGCACGTCCCGCACAACCGCCTCCGCCGTCCAGTCCCGCGCATCGGGGGGCACATCCTTGCCCAGCGGCGTGTCGATCCCCACGGTGACACTGGCATGACCTTGGGCGAAACTCACCGGCAAGTCCGAGGTTTTGAGCATGTTGAACGGTGGCTGCGAAAGAAGCGACATGGCCGCCGTCACCCGCCCCGCGATGGCCAGATCGAACCGCGCGGGCGGCTTGGGCAGGTTGGTCACCGGCACCACCATCGTGCTGCCCGCCAGATCGAGCCGCCCGCCCTCGGGCGCAGTCACATGGCCCGCGCTCAGCTCCATCGCCATGCGCCGGTCGAGAATGGTCAATGTTCCCCGCGCCGCTTCGATCGGGGGCATGGTGCGCATGAAGCGCACTTCGGCGTCGCTCACCTCAAGCGTCACGGCCATCCCGGGCCGGGTGTTCGGCTGTGCGCGAAAGGCCAGCTCGGCGTTGTGGACCATGCCACTGCGGATGTTCTCGGCCACCCAGGCGCGGCTGCGCGGCGTGACGACGCGGGGCCAGATGTTCAATACCTGCGCGGCGGGGATTTGATCCGCCGACAGATCCAGCGCCACGGCCCACCCCTCGGGTGCGGCGCGCACCTGTCCGCCAATCCGCACCGGCGTGCGGTCCACCACCGCGACAGCCTGCCCGATGTCAAAAGTGAACGGGTCCAGCCGCAACCGGAAATCCACCCGCCCGTCGGACAGTTCCACCGGCGCGTCATAGAGCGCCTCGGGCGCCAACTCCATTGCGGAAAGGTCAATATGCCCCAGCAGAACCTCGGGCCAGCCGTCACGGAACTCACGCAGATAGGTCCGCGCCGTGCCCGCGAACGAGCCCCAGCCGCTGTCGACCTCGATCAGATCAAAAATCAGACGCTCCTCCCGCGGCTCATAGCGCAGATAGGTCCGGGCGCTGTTGAACGGGATCGGCCGCGTCTGGGGCGAGGGCTGCACCTCACCCGCGCCGATCTGCAGGGTGGCCGAGGTCGTTGTCAGCCGCCCGTCCGCATCCATCTGCCCGCGCACCGCGCCCGAGATCGGCGCATCGAGCACGCCCAGCCACGCCAGCAGCGGCGATTGGCTGGCGATGTCCCGCGCGGCGGCATTGGTGATCGTCACCCCCACCTGCCCCGAACGGCTGCCCCGGGGTGAGCTGTAGCTGAGCGCCGCGGTGGTCACGAAGGATCGCCCCGACAGCAGCGCCACCTCGGCCCGCAGATCCATCGCGTCGCCGCGCAGGTCCAAGGCCACCTGCCCGTCATCGACGATCCACGACCGGCCCGCCCGACCGTCAACGTAATTGAGGATCAGCCCGTTCGCCTCGACCCGCTCCAACGCCTCAAGCGCGCCCTGGGTGAACATGCCGTCCACCTGATCGAGCAGCCCCAGAAACCCGTCCGCCGCGCCGATGGCCGCCGCACCTTGATCGAAGGCCAGCGCCACGGTGCCGTCCTTGGCCCGCCTGAGCGAGATCTGCGCCCCGGTCAGGGTGACCCGCTGCGCCAGCACGCGGCCCTGCAGGATGCCGCGCGGCGACAGCAGCGCGCTGATCCGGGGCACCCGCGCCAGCACCGCATTGTCCCGGTCGCGCAACACCACATCCCTCAAAACAAGTCGCGGGTGCAGATCGCTGCCGATGGTGACATTCACCGCGCCGAAACCCAGCGTCCCCCCGGCGAGGCTTTCGGCGGCCCGCAGCTCAACTTCGCGAACGATCCAGCTTGGCGCGCTCACGTCCCGCCCGATCACCAGCAGCGCCGCGACCAGCGCCATGATCACCGGCGCCAGCAGCACCAGACCGAGGCCCCGCACCGTCAGCCAGAGCGCACGGCGGCGCCGCCCGCGCGGGGCCGGATCCGTGCGGGCTTCGGCCCCGCCCCCCTCGCCTTGGGGTGTTGCTGGTGGACGCTGCATTTCCATTGCGCTTATATTCCCGAGTGACCCGCAGAACGCAAAGGGATTGCATCCCGAAAGGAGCCCCATGGCCGATAGCCCCGCCCTCCTGACCGAAGGCGACCCCGCGCCGCAGGTCTCGCTGCCCCGCGACGGGGGCGACATTGTTACGCTCGCGGAGATCTCCGGCCCGGTGGTGCTTTATTTCTACCCGCGCGACGATACCTCGGGCTGCACCACGCAGGCGCTGGACTTTACCGCGCAGCGCGACGCCTTCGCACAGGCGGGCGCGACCATCCTCGGGGTCAGCAAAGACACCGTCGCCAAGCACGAAAAATTCGCGGCAAAACATGACCTAGCCATCGCGCTGCTGTCGGATGCCGAGGGGGACACCTGCGAGCGCTACGGCGTCTGGGTCGAAAAGAAGATGTATGGCAAGTCCTTCATGGGCATCGAACGCAGCACCTTTCTGCTCAAGGACGGGACGATCCGGCGCATCTGGCGCAAGGTCAAGGTGCCCGGTCACGTCGATGAGGTGCTGGACGCAGTGCGGGCGCTTTAGGGCATCGGTCGAAGCCCGCCGAGGGACAGCGCTTGATCTTGTATCGCCGGCGGGCCGAAGCTACCCACAGGCCCATGACCGAGATTCCAAAACCGCTGGCCCAGGTGGCCGAAGATGTCTTGCGCACCGCCGATGGCCGCGCCAAGACCGCGCTGTCGCGCAAATATGCCGCGGCCTGGCAGGCGGCCCGCGCAACCGGCGCGACGCCCCCGATCGGCACCGCCACGCCGCCCGATCAGCCCGCGCGCCCCGACGCGCCCGCGCTGCTTGACCCGCGCGACGTGCCGCGCCGCAAACCGGGCACGCCCGAAGGCCGCATCGCCATCCTGCACGCGGTGGCCCATATCGAGTTGAACGCCGTGGACCTGCATTGGGACCTGATCGCGCGGTTCGCCACGACGCCCATGCCCATCGGATTCTATGACGACTGGGTGAAAGCCGCCGACGAAGAATCCAAGCATTTCAACCTCATGTGCGACTGTCTTGAAGCGCAGGGCAGCCACTATGGCGCGCTGCCCGCCCACGCGGGCATGTGGCGCGCGGCCGAGGATACGGCCACCGACTTCATGGGCCGTCTTGCGGTGGTGCCCATGGTGCTTGAAGCGCGCGGCCTTGACGTGACACCGGGGATGATCCGGATTTTCCAGCAGGCCAAAGACGCCCAGGCCATCGACGCGCTGAACGTGATCTACACGGAAGAGGTTCACCACGTGGCCTATGGGTCAAAGTGGTTCCATTTCCTGTGCGGCCGTGACGGGTTGGACCCGACGCCCCAGTTCCACGCCCTTGTCCGGCGCTACTTTCACAGCAGCCTCAAACCGCCCTTCAATGAGGAGAAACGCGCCGAGGCCGGACTGCCGCCGGACTTCTACTGGCCCCTGGCTGACTCCCCCGCCCGTTAACCATCTTGTCGGCGGTTTCATGCCCAATCTGCATCATATGCCGCTGTAAAAGCACAAAATTGACCAAAAACCTTGCCAGAGATTCTCCCACCCGTTAACAGGTTCGGGACGTGGGCCGGGGCACGTCAAAGGCAAGACCATTCAGGACAAACACGTGAAATCACCCTTAATACACAAATTACACGTCGCCCTGGAGAAACGATTTCCGGAAAAACGCCTCTTCCTGCGGTCCGAGACCGAGACGCGATTCATCCGGCTCAAACCCGAAACCCAGCTTGTCGCCTGGACCGGCAGCGCCATCGTCGTCAGCTGGACGATCATCGCCACCGCCGTCCTTTTGATGGACAGCATCGGCGCGGGCAACTTCCGCGCTCAGGCGCAGCGGGATCAGGCCACCTACGAAGACCGTCTCAATGCGCTGTCGCAGGAACGCGACCAACGGGCGAGTGAGGCTGTCGCCGCACAACAGCGTTTCTCCTCCGCCCTTGAACAGATTTCCCTCATGCAATCCGAGCTTCTGCGCTCGGAAGACCGCCGGCGCGAGCTTGAGACCGGGCTTGAGGTTGTGCAGGTCACCCTGCGTCGCACCATGCAGGAACGGGAAGCCGCCGAAGAGCAGATCGCCGCGCTGGAAGATGCCCTGAACGGCGACGGCGAAGTGCCTGCAGGCTTTGCCCAGTCCGGCGACGCCACGGGCACGGTTGACCTGCTGGCCACCGCCTTGGCCGACACCGCCGCCGAACGTGACAAGATCGCCTCCGACGCGGAATTCGCCCTCACCCACGCCGCCGAGATGGAGCTGGAACTGCGCCTGCTGCAGGAACGCAACGACCAGATTTTCCGCCAGCTGGAAGAGGCGTTCACCGTCTCGGTCGAACCGCTCGACAACATGTTCCGCGCCGCCGGTATGGACCCCGACGACGTGCTCAGCCAGGTGCGCCGCGGCTATTCCGGCATGGGTGGCCCGCTGACCCCGCTGCAATTCTCCACCCGGGGCGGCCAGCCCGATCCCGACGCGGCCCGGGCCAATGACATCCTGTCCTCCATGGACCGGCTGAACCTTTACCGCATCGCCGCGGAACGCATTCCCTTCGATATGCCCGTGCGCTCGGGCTTCCGCTTCACCTCGGGCTACGGGATGCGCTGGGGCCGGATGCACAACGGGACCGACTTCGCAGCCCCCATCGGCACGCCCATCTATGCGCCCGCCGATGGCGTCGTCACTTTTGCGGGCTGGTCCTCGGGCTATGGGCGCCTCGTCAAGATCCAGCACGCCTTCGGGGTTGAGACGCGCTACGCCCACCAAAGCCAAATTCGCGTGCAGGTCGGACAAAGAGTCTCGCGCGGGGATCGTATTGGTGATATTGGTAACTCCGGACGGTCAACCGGCCCGCACCTCCACTACGAAATCCGTGTAGGCGGACGGCCCGTAAACCCCATGATCTATATAAGAGCTGGACAAGATGTTTTCTAAGAGCAAAATCAACGAACCCGGCAACGCTGCCGCCCCTTCCTCGCCCGATGCGGCGGCCAAACCGGCAAGCCCGGCCCCGTCCCAGAGCGATTTCAAATCCTCCGCGCCCAAGGCCAAGCCGCCGGCCAGCACGATCTCAACCGATCTGCACATCACCGGCAACCTGAAGACCTCGGGCGACATCACCATCGAAGGCACGGTCGACGGAGACATCCGCGCGCATCTGCTGACCGTGGGCGAAGGTGCCACGGTGAACGGCGAATGCATGGCGGACGACGTGGTCGTCAATGGCCGGATCATCGGCACGGTGCGCGGCTTGAAAGTGCGCCTGACCTCGACCGCGCGTGTTGAAGGCGACATCATCCACAAGACCATCGCGATCGAAAGCGGCGCGCATTTCGAAGGCTCCGTGCAGCGTCAGGACGATCCCCTGAACGCAGGCCCCAAAGGCGCCCCGGCACAGGCCGCGCCGAAACCTGCACCGCAGGGCTAAGACTTTCTACTATTCGCAATCCGGGGCCGCACTTTCGTGTCGGCCCCTTTGCATGTCCGGCGCCCCCTAGAGCGGATCGTACAGCGCCCGCCGGTAGATATGCCAGGTCGCATGCCCCAGAACAGGCAACACCACGATCAGGCCCAGAAACCACGGCAGCAGCGCCACAAAGGTCAGCCCTGCAATCACCGACGCCCAAAGCAGCATGACGCCCCGGTTCCGCGCCACCGTCCGGATGCTGAGCAGCATGGCCGAGACGAAATCGATCTCACGCTCGAGCACCAGCGGCAGGCTCACCACCGTGAGGCTGAACAGTCCGAAGGCCAGAACGCCGCCCACGATAAGCTCCACCGTCATCATCGCAAGGCCCTGAGGTGTCAAGAACACCTCCCACGAGGTGGTGACATGGGTCAGCGTGCTGACCCCCATGAAGAGCGCGAAGATCAAATGGGCCAAAAAGGTCCAGAACAGGAAATAGATCACGATGATCGCGCCGATCCAAGGCACCTGCCGCGTACGTTCCGCCCAGACGACACCCAGAACAGCGCGCCACTCCAACAGCTGATCCGCCTCAAGCCTTCGGCTGACTTCATAGAGCCCCACGGCGGCAAAAGGCGCCGCCAAAGGAAACCCGAGCGATGTGGCCAGCACCCAGGTCACATGCCCGGCCCCGAGCCATGTCATGAGGAAGCCGCCCAGAACATAAAGGCTCGAGAACAGCAGCCCGAACTGCGGCGCTGTGCGGAAATCATGCAAACCCGCCTTCAGGCAGGTCCAGATTTCATGCAGGGTCAGCCGGCCGATCTCCGGCACGGGTGAGGCTGCGGGGTGCGCAAGATCGGTCATGTAACCCTCCTGCCCCCATCATTGCCGCGCACCCCGTCAGGTCAAGCGCCGCCTGCTTCTCTGGTTCAAAATACCTCGGGGGAGGCGCGCAGCGCCGGGGGCAGCGCCCCCAAACCCCGCCCGTAAGCCCTAATCGTCAGAGGCATCCGCCCGGCTCTTGCCGCTCACGTCCATTGCCAGCGTCGCTGCCATGAAGGCGTCAAGGTCCCCATCCAGAACGCCCTTGGTATCCGATGTCTCGTATCCTGTGCGCAGGTCCTTCACCATCTGGTAGGGCTGCAGCACATAGGACCGGATCTGGTTGCCCCAACCGGCATCGCCCGCGTTTTCGTGGACCTCGTTCACCAGCGCCGAGCGTTTGTCCAATTCCATCTGGTAGAGCCGCGATTTCAGGGCCTTCATGGCAATGTCGCGGTTCTGGTGCTGGGACTTTTCCGAGCTTGTCACCACGATCCCCGTCGGCGCGTGGGTGATCCGCACGGCCGAGTCGGTGGTGTTCACGTGCTGCCCGCCCGCCCCGGAGGACCGGTAGGTATCAATACGGATATCGGCGGGGTTCACCTCAATCTCGATGTTGTCATCCACCACCGGATAGACCTTCACCGAGGTGAACGACGTGTGCCGCTTGGCCGCGCTGTCAAAGGGCGAGATCCGCACCAGCCGATGCACTCCACTTTCGGATTTCAGCCAGCCATAAGCATTGTGTCCGCTGATCTTGTAGGAGGCGGATTTGATGCCCACCTCTTCGCCGGCACTTTCGGACTGCAATTCCACCTTGTAGCCCTTGCGTTCGGCCCAGCGGATATACATCCGGGCGAGCATGGCGGCCCAGTCGCAGGCCTCGGTGCCCCCCGCGCCCGAGTTGATCTCAAGAAAGGTGTCGTTGCCGTCGGCCTCACCGTTCAGAAGCGCTTCCAGCTCCTTTTCCGCAGCGGTGGCCTTCAGCGCTTTCAGGGCGGCCTCGGCCTCGGCGATGATTTCGTCGTCCTCTTCCATCTCGCCCAGTTCGATCAGTTCCTGCTGGTCGGACAGTTCCTGCTTGATGCTGTCATAGCTCTCCATGGCATCGACCAGCGACTGGCGGTCGCGCATCAGCTTCTGGGCGGCTTCGGGATCGTTCCACAGGTTCGGATCCTCGACCCAGGCGTTGAATTCCTCAAGCCGGTGGGGTGCTGTGTCGCGGTCCATCCGCTGGGCCAGCAGCGCAAGGCTCTTTTCGATTTCGGTCACGACGGTTTGGATTTCAGCGCGCATGTCAGTCTTCTGTTTTTGGGATTGTTCGCGGTCTAAAGCATTGCCGGAAGCGGGGCAATCGCCCAACCGTCAATAGAGGCCCCCCGAAGACAGTGACCCGAATGAGGCGTTCGAGTTGATCGTCGCCTCTTCCCCGGTCGAGGTGGTGACGCTCACCGGGTTATTGGTGCGCACTTCGTCAAACAACGGCAAGTCCGATGCCATGGCAAAACCGCCATCGAAGGTGATCCCGAAGATCGGCTCTTCGCCCGCACGGAAACATTCGCGCACCACGTTGCCGCCCGAGGCGCCGTCCGGCAGGCGGGCGCCGGTGTAGCGGTCAATGTTGATGAACATGCATTCCTCGGGGGCCTCGAAGGCGCCGCCGCCGTATTTCTGGATCGCCGTCTTCATGAAGCTGTTGAACACCGGCGCGCAAAGCCCACCGCCCGAGCCGCCACGGCCCATGGGGCGGGGCGTGTCATAGCCGATGTAGCAGCCGGCGACGATATTGCTGGAAAAGCCCACGAACCACGCATCCTTTTCGTCGTTGGTGGTCCCGGTCTTGCCTGCGATGGGCACCGGCAGGTTCACCGCACCGCGCGCCGTGCCCCGTTGCACCACACCCTCCATCATCGAGGTGAGCTGATAGGCGGTCACAGCATTCATCACCCGTTCGCGGTCCGACGCGATCCGCGGCGCGCGCCCGGGCTCAAGGTTCACGTCCGCGCATTCGCGGCAGACCCGCTGGTCGTGGCGATAGATCGTGTCGCCATTGCGGTCCTGCACCCGGTCCACCAGCGTCGGCTCGACCCGCTCACCCCCATTGGCGAACATGGCATAGGCCGCGACCAGCCGGTAAAGCGTGGTTTCCTCGGACCCGAGCGAAGCGGACAGATAGGCGGTCATGTCGTCATAGACGCCGAAGCGCTCGGCGTAATTGGCCACCGTGGGCATCCCCACCTCTTGGGCAAGACGCACGGTCATCACGTTGCGCGATTGCTCGATGCCGGTGCGCAGGGGGGTGGGGCCGTAATAGCGGTTGGAATAGTTCTGCGGTCGCCAGATCTCACCGCCTGCGGCCACTTCGATGGGCGCATCCACCACGACCGTCGCGGGGGTGTAACCGGAATC
Source organism: Thalassorhabdomicrobium marinisediminis (assembly GCF_003072065.1). Taxonomy (GTDB): domain Bacteria; phylum Pseudomonadota; class Alphaproteobacteria; order Rhodobacterales; family Rhodobacteraceae; genus Octadecabacter; species Octadecabacter marinisediminis. Next base: position 389,185 of record NZ_QCYG01000001.1, on the reverse strand, counting down.
CAGCGCCGCCGCGAACACGAATGGCTTGAAGGCAGAACCGGGCTGGCGCTCTGCATAGGCGCGGTTGAGCTCGGAGATCCGGATCTCGTAGCCAAAGCCCCCCTGCATCGCCAGAACCCGCCCGGTGTTCACGTCCATCGCCATGAAAGCACCCTGCACTTCGGGCACCTGCCGCAGGGTCCAGCGGATGAAAGAGCCATCCTCGTCCGAGGTCATCTTGCGCACGTGGACGATGTCCCCGCGCGAGAAATTGTCGGCAAAACTGCCGCGCATCCATTCGATGTCCCGGCGCGGAACCACGGGCTCTTCGTCGCCCTCTTCCCAGTCCTCGATGCCAAGGCGCAACTGAGTCTCGCCCACCTCGAGCACGACCGCGGGATACCACGGGTTCTCAAGATCAATGGTGCGAATCACCGGCGCGTTGCGCAGGTTGGCGCGCCAGGTTTCTTCGTCCTGCAACAGATCCTCGGGCAGGCTCAGCCCCGTGCCGCGCCAGACGCCGAGGCCACGGTCAAAGCTTTCAAGCTGGCGCTGCAGGGCATCGCGGGCGGCGGCCTGCAACTCCTCGTCCACGGTGGCGCGGATCGACAGGCCGGCGCTGTTCATCTCGTAGTTGGGGAACAGCTCCTCAACCTCGTTGACGATGGCGGCGGTGAAATAGTCGCGGTCGGGGCGTTCGCTGTTGTAGCTCGGGAAATCGCCGTTCTGCACGGTGCGCAACGGATCGGCGAGCGCGGTCTGCAACTCCTCTTCGGTGAGGTAGCCGTTCTCATACATCTCTTCGAGAATGAAATCGCGCCGCGCCAGTGCCGCTTCGCGGTTGCGCACAGGGTGGTAACGATAGGGCGCCTTGGGATGCACGGCGAGGAAGGCGGCTTCGGCCGGGGACAATTCGCTTAGCGATTTGTTGAAATAGGACCGCGCCGCAGCCGTCACTCCGAATGAACGCACGCCAAGGTCGATTTCGTTGAGGTAGAGCTCGAGAATGCCCTCCTTGCCGAGAATCTCCTCCATTCGCGGAGCAAGGATCAGTTCCTGAATCTTGCGCTCCACCCGGCGCGAGCCATCCAGCAGGAAGTTCTTTGCCACCTGCTGCGTGATGGTCGAGGCCCCGCGCAGAGTTTCCCCGCGTGTGGCGACAGCCTCATACATGGCGGCGCCGATGCCGCGCAGATCATACCCGTCATGGGTGTAGAAGTTCTTGTCCTCGGCCGAGATAAACGCCTGTTTGACGATGTCGGGAATCTCTGCCGCAGGCGTGAACAGGCGACGTTCCTCGGCGAATTCGTCGATCACCTGCCCCTCACCGGAATAGACACGGCTGATCGTCTTGGGCGTGTAGTTCGCCAGCGCCTCATAGGTCGGCAAGCTCTGGCCATACATGTAGAACACGGCCCCCAGCGTCAGTGCGCCCATGCCGATGCCCAGCGTGATCATCGAGAAGATGCCACCCAGAAATGAGAGGATGAAACGTAGAACCATGAAAGGATGCGCCCTTGGTAAGTTGCCCCGCTTATAGGCAGAACCACAGGCGCGGTCAAAAGAATGACGCCCCCCTTCGGCCAACTCCCGCTTGCGGGGGGAAGCGGGCGTAAAGAGCGCTTGAAGGCCGCGTCACAAAGGGGCAGATCTCGGCCATGACACTGCAAAGCTCTCCTTCCGACATTCTGCCGACCTACGACCGTGTTGCGCTGGATTTCTATGCCCAACGGGACCGCTCCCTGTTTGAAAAACCCATGCTGGACAGGATGTTGGGCGTCACGCCGCGCAACATGTCGCCGCGCCGCCTGCTTGATCTGGGGTGCGGCACGGGCGCGCCCATCGCCACCTATCTGGCCGAACGGGGCCTTGCGGTAACGGGCGTTGATGGCGCTGCGGGCATGGTTGAGCTCTTCGCGCGCACCCTGCCCCGGGAAACTGCCGTTCACGCAGATATGAGGGGGCTTGATCTGGCCCAGACCTTCGATGCCATTCTGGCGTGGAACAGCTTCTTCCACCTCTCCCCAGACGACCAGCGATCCATGTTCGAGGTGTTCCGCAGGCACGCGGCCCCGAATGCTGCCCTGATGTTCACCACTGGCACGTCCGCCGGCGAAGTCTGGGGCGAGGCTGCGGGCGCGGAAGTCTATCACTCCAGCCTTGATCCGGCAGAGTATCGCGACCTGCTGGTGCAACACGATTTCAAGCTGATCGACCACCGCCCCGAGGATCCCTCCTGCCATGGGCATACGATTTGGCTAGCGCGCTATATCGGCGCGCCCGGGCACGCCTAGGCGCTCTCGCTACTGGCGCAGCAAGGGCGCCAGCGCCTCCTCCTCGATGGCCCACCGCGCCACGGCCAGCGTCACCGCCGCCACGATGGGCGCGCGGCCGGTCGGGCTGGTCAGGCGCGCGCGGTCTTGCGCGTTGGACAGGAACCCCACTTCAAGCAGGACCGACGGGAAATCCGCCGCGTTCAGCACCGCCAGCTCCGCCTCGCGCCGGGGGCGGCTGTTGAGCTGCGCGCCAGTGTCGCGCATCGCCTGAACCAGCCCGGTGGCGAAACGCTCACCGGCGGCGGCGGTCTCGACCCGGACCAGGTCCTGCAGGACCGTCGCCACCTCGTCCCCCTGCCCCGACAGATCGACCCCGGCAAGAAGATCGCCGCTCTCGTGCCGCTCGACCATCCGCAACGACGCATCCTCTTCCGCCGCATCGGTCAGCGTATAGACCGAGGCGCCAGTGGCCTGCTGCCCTTCCAACGCGTCGGCGTGCAACGAGATGAACAGCCCCGCGCCCGCCTGTCGCGCAAGGGTCAGACGCTCTTGCAAGGGCACGAAGCGGTCGTCGTTGCGGGTCAACACCGGGCGCACGCCCTCCACCCGGCCCAAAGCGCTCGCCAGTTCCCGCGCGAGTGCCAGCATCACGTCCGCCTCATGGACGTCGTCATAGCCCGCGCCCGGATCGATGCCCCCGTGGCCCGGGTCGATCATCACCACCAGCGGCCCATCGGGGCGCGGTGCCGGTGAAACGGGTTCGGGCGGCGACAAAAGCGCCCAGTCGGGATCGTCCGGTGCGCCGGCGGCGGCGGCAAACTCGGCCTCGCTCGCGCGGCGCAGGGCCACCGTGATCGTCGCCGTGCCCGTGCTGGCGTCCACGCGCATCCCGGCCAGATCGACCGCGACCGGTGCGCTCAGGTCCAGCACCATACGGCTCCACCCGGGCCGCAATACGCCGAAGCGGGCGCCGCCGATCCAGTCGCTTGCGGTGAAGGCGTCAGGTTTGGCCTGCCGAAAATCCACCTCGCGGAAATCAAGCACCAGACGGCGCGGGGCGTCGAGCGTAAACACGCGGTAAGGCACGGGCTGCGAGAGATAGAGCGTAAGCTCGGTGCTGCGAAACTGGTCCACCGCCCCCGATTGCGCAACATCAAGCCGCGCAAGCCCGCTGAAATCCTGCGCCTGCACCGGCCCAAGGCCGAGCGCCCCGATCAGACAGAGCGCGCCGAGCGTTCCCTTCATCTGACCGAATAAACTCATGCGCCGGCCTCGCGGTTTGCCATAAAGGCCGCCAACCGGGCGAGTCCTTCGCGGATATCCTCGGTTGAGCGGGCATAGGACAGGCGCACCCATTTGCGCCCCTCGACCGGGTCGAAATCCAGCCCCGGCGTAATCGCGACACCCGCTTGCGCCAGAACCTCTGCGCAGAAGGCCACGCTGTCATCGGTGTGCTCGGAGACGTCCACATAGACATAAAAGGCCCCGTCGGGCGGCGCGAACTTGCCCAGCCCCATGCCGGGCAGCGCCTCGATCATCAGCGCGCGGTTGGCGCGATAGACATCCACGTTGCGGTCCAGATCCGCGCCGCAATCCATCGCATGCAGCGCCAGCCGTTGCGAGGCATGGGGCGGGCAGATGAACATGTTCTGCGCCAGACGTTCGATCCGGCGCACGTGATCCTCGGGCACGACCATCCAGCCCACGCGCCAGCCGGTCATCGAGAAATATTTGGAGAAGGAATTGATGACATAGACCTCGTCTGTGACCTCAAGCGCCGTCGCCGTGCGGTCGCTGTAGCCCAGCCCGTGATAGATCTCGTCACTGATGAAGGCAGCCCCCGCATCCGTGCAGGCCTGGGCAAGCGCGCGCAGCTCGTCATGTCCCAGCATCGTGCCGGTGGGGTTCGCCGGTGAGGCGACGATCAATCCGTCCAGCCCGTGCCGCGCCACATCTTCCGCCACGGGTTGCATACGGGCCGCAAGCGTCGTCGGCATATCCACCGGCACCAGATCCAGCGCCTTGAGGATCTGCCGATAAGAGGGATAGCACGGCGCGCCGAGGCCCACCCGTTCACCGGTGTCAAACAGGGCCGAAAACGCCAGCAGAAACGCCCCCGAGGCGCCCGCGGTGATGACCACGCGCTCGGCGGGCAGCTCGACACCATACCAGTCGCGGTAGTGCTGCGCGATCCGGGCCCGCAGCTCAGGCAGGCCCAGCCCCACGGTATAGCCCAACGGCCCCGCCGCCATGTCCTTCGCCAACCGGTCCAGCGCCGCCTGCGGCGCGCCGGTGCCCGGCTGGCCCACTTCCATATGGATGATATGCCGCCCGGAGGCTTCGGCGGCACGGGCCGCTTCCATCACATCCATCACGATAAAAGGATCGACGTCCCCGCGTCTTGAGTTCCGCATCTGCTCTGCCCTACGTTGCCTTGACCCCTCTTTGCCCCGCTGGACCGGAGCCCGTCAATGCGCCTTCTTTTTCTCACCCTGATCGGCTCGCTCTGGATCACGCTTGCCACTGCCCCAACCGCGCGCGCGGTGTCGCTGATCCGCGATGCCGATATCGAACACAGCCTGTCCCAACTGGCCGCGCCGGTGTTGCGGGCGGCAGGGTTGAACCCGTCGGACGTGCGAATCCTTGTGGTTGAGGATCGCGGTCTGAATGCCTTCGTGCTCAACAGCCGCGCGATCTTTATCCATTCGGGCCTGTTGCAACGGGTCGGCACCGCCGCGCAACTGCAGGCGATCATCGCCCATGAGGCCGCGCATATCGCCAACGGCCATATCTCGCGCAGGTTGGCCAACACCCGCAACGCCAACACGGCCGCCGGGTTCGGGCTGGCGCTGGCCTTGGCGGTCGCTCTTGCCGCGGATGAGGGGTCGGCGGCAGGCGGTGTTGCGGCGGGCACCCTGAGTGCGGCGCAGCGCCAGCTCTTCGCGCACACAAGGGCCGAGGAATCCGCCGCCGATCAATCGAGCATCCGCTATTTGCTGCGCGCCGGTGTCGATCCGGCGGCAACAGTAGAGGTGCTTGAGCTTTTTCGCGGGCAAGAGGCGCTTTCGTCGGCGCGGCAGGACCCCTATGCGCGCACCCATCCGCTGACCGCGACACGTCTGCGCACCCTGCGCGGTCTTGTCGCGGCCAACCCCGGGCGCGCCGCCGACAGCGCGGCCGCCGATGCCCTGTTCGCCCGTGCCCAGGGAAAACTCAGCGCGTTCATCCAGAACCCCGGCTGGACCCTGCGGCAAACCCGCGGCGACACCTCGCCCGTCGCGCTGATGCGCCGTGCTGTTGCCCAGCATCGTCAGGCGGACGCCACTGCGGCGATCCAGACCATGCAGACCCTGCTGGCCGCCGCCCCGCGCGACGCCTATTGGCACGAGCTGTTCGGGCAGATCCTGCTGGAAAGCCGCCAGATCGGGCCGGCTGTCCAATCTTATCAGAATGCAGTGGCGTTGAACGGGTCCGAGCCGTTGATCCTTGGCGGCTACGGGCGCGCGCTTCTCGCGCTTGATACCGCCGAATCCCGCGCCCGCGCGGTGCAGATGCTGGAACGCGCCCGCGCGCTGGACGGACACTCTGCCGCGATTCTGCGCGACCTCGGGCAGGCCTATGCGAAGGCCGGTCAACCGGCGCTCGCCTCTCTCGCGGCGGCCGAGCGCTACGCGCTACTGGGGCGTCTGGATGACGCGATTGTGCATGCCAGACGGGCGGCGGATCGCTTGCCCCGGGGGTCTGCCCCTTGGCAGCGGGCGCAAGACGTGCTTTCAGCAGGCCAATGACCAGCCGCTCGGAGTTCAAGATGCGCATTTTGCCCACCCTCACCGCCCTCGCCCTCAGCACCACATTGGCACAGGCGCAGGCCGCCGACCCCATGAGCGACGCGGAGCGCGAGGCGTTCCGGTCCGAGGTGCGCGCCTATCTTCTGGAGCATCCCGAAGTGCTGATGGAAGCGATCGGCGTGCTTGAGACGCGGCAGCAGGAAGCCGAAGTCATGCGCGACGAACACCTCGCACAGGCCAACGCCGAAGCGCTCACGAATGACGGATTTTCCCATGTCGGCGGCAACCCCGACGGCGATATCACCATCGTCGAGTTTGTGGATTACAAATGCGGCTATTGCCGCCGCGCCCATCCGGAAGTGGCCGAGCTGATCGAATCCGACGGCAATATCCGCATCATCACCAAGGAATTCCCCATTCTAGGCGAACAGTCGGTTCTGGCGTCGCGCTTCGCCATCGCCACGAAACTGACGGCCGGAGATGAGGCCTACAAACAGGTCTCGGACGGGCTGATGACCATGCGGGCCGATGTCACAGAGGCGAGCCTTACGGATCTGGCGAAGGGCTTCGACCTTGACGCCGACGCGATCCTTGCCGCGATGGAGCGCGACGAGGTTCAAGATATCATCGCCGCCAACCGCGACCTTGGGCAGCGAATGCAGATCACCGGCACGCCGACCTTCGTTTTTGACGACCAGATGGTGCGCGGCTACGTGCCCTTGGCCCAGATGCGCCAGATCGTCGAAGCCGAGCGCAACGACGGGTAAGGCCGCTTTCGAAGCAAATTGACGAGCGCGGCACCGGTTGGAGCGCCCCTGCCCCGGACGGCGCCCAACGCGCGGGCGGATAAGGTATTTGGGAACCAGAGAACGAGGGGGGGAGGGATTCACCTCCGATCGCGTGTCAGGCCGCGTGACGGCCGACCGGGCCCCCATCGGCCTTATCCGCCGCCAGACCGTCCGCCTCCGGCGCGCGTTCCGGCAGCCGCAGGACGAAGCTGCTTCCCGCGCCCAGTTCGCTGGACACCTCAAGCGTGCCGTTCTGCAGCTGCGCCAACTGGCGCGAGATCGCAAGCCCCAGACCGACCCCGCCATGGGCGCGGATGTCCGAGGAATCGAGCTGTTTGAACGCCTCGAAAATATGCTGTTGATCCCCGGCCGAGATGCCCTGCCCGGTGTCCGAGACCTCAAAACTCACGACGCTGTCGGTCTGCTGCACCGATAGGGTGACCCGCCCGGCCTCGGTGAATTTGATCGCGTTGCCCACAAGGTTCAACAAGATCTGGGTGGTGCGCAGCTTGTCGCAATACACATGGCCGCTGGCCGGCGGCATGATCAATTCAAGCCCCTTAGCGTGCGCGCGCTGGATCATCTGTTCGTGCACGTGATCGATGATGTCCTGCGTGCTGTGACGGGCCAGGTTGAAATCGTAAGACCCGGATTCGACCTTCGCCATGTCGAGGACGTCGTTCACCAGATCGAGCATCTGCCGCGCCGAGCGTTCCTGCTTGTCCAGCATGTCGCGGAACTGGGCAAACACCGCCTCGGTCGCGGCGCGCGTGGCGGCGGCATCAACCGGGTCACGCTCCAACTCGGCCATGAGCGCGCGCACGGGGCCCAGCCGGTCCGCCTGCTTCAGGAGCCCCGAAACCCCGAGAATCACCGTCAGCGGCGTCCGCAACTCATGGGACAGCGTGTTGATGAACTCTGATTTCGCCTTGCTCGCAGCTTCGGCCTTTTCTTGCGCGTGCTTCAGCTCGGTGATGTCCGTACGCAGACAGACCTTGCCGCCATCCTCCAGACTTCGGTCCGAGGCCAGCAGATGGCGGCCGCTGCACAGCTCTTGCTCGAATGTCGTATCGGGGCCGTCGAAACTCGCGATCCGCTCCTGCACCCACTCGTCCTCCCGGCCAAGGGCGGCCACGTGCATGCCGTGCTCCGCGGCCAATGTGATGATCTCGTCGAAGGTGGTGCCTTGCCGGATCTTCTCGGCCGCGTTGTCGTAGATCTCCGCGTAGCGCTTGTTGTAGGCGATCAGCCGACGCTCGCTGTCGAACATGGCGAAGCCGTCGTTCATGGCTTCGACTGCCGCCGACAGGCGCTTACGTGACGTAAGGTGCAACAGCGCCAGCGCACCGATGGTCAGGACGCTGGCGATCAGGATCGCCGAAATTAGCGCCATCACCAGCCGGTTGCGCGTCGCGTCGGGCGGACCGGCGGGCCAGCCGGGGCGCGGCACGGCCATCAGCGTCCAACTGCCGGTGGGGAACTGGAAGGCAAGCTCGATCGGGTTCGCCCCGGCGACCTGCGGATCCCCGAAAACCGCTTCATCCACGCCGTCGCCGTTGAAGTCCGACGTCACGAAAAGCTGGTAGTCTGCCGCAAGCTCCATGACGCCGCTCGCGTCCCAGAACGCATCGTAGTCCAGCACCAAAGAGACCACGCCCCAGAGGCGACGCGATCCGCCGCTGCCGCCCGCCCCCGCGAACACCGGTTGGCGCAGGATCAACCCGCGACCGCCCTGCACCAGATCGATGGGGCCGACCACGACCGCCGCGCGGTTGTCCAGCGCGCTTGTCACGCCGTCGCGCTGCTGGTCATTGGCCGCGTAATCCAACCCGATGGCAGCCTGGTTCCGGTCAAGCGGATGCACGAATTCGACCACCAGATCCGGCGCGGCGGCATAGTTGATCACCAGATCCTCTGGCCGGGCCACGGCGCGGGCGAGCTCTTCGAACTGGCTCTGGTCAAGCTGCGGGTTCGCCTCAACCAGTGCCGCCAGTCGCCCCAGCGACAGGAAATGATCGACCATCGTCTTCTCGACCTCGGCGCGCGCCTCGACCAGCTCGAAGGTATGCGACAGGCGCAGATCCTGATCGTAATTCTCCCGGATCAGATCGTCGACCTTATAGGCAATCGCGAACAGCGCGATGGGCAAGACGATCAAAATACCAACGAGCGAGCGGGCCGTCCTTGACAGGGGCCGCCATGTCGAATGGGTCACACGGGAAACTCCAGTTTGTGAGCGGATCCTGGCAGTGAACCGGAATGCAGTGAGCGAAAGCTGTTCGTGCTGCACGTTTGCATCACCCGCGGGACCTCCAGAACTGTTTTCGGGCGCACTGGGCAGTTTCAGGCGGGGACGTTGCGACGAGGCCACAATTCTCAGAGGGAGGGCTTTCTGCCTGATCTCGGTCGTCGAGCGCCAACCCGCAACGGATTGCTTCAGTATTGGGGAGCTTTGTTCAGGTGGCGGACCGTAGAGGATTCGAACCTCTGGCCTCTGCCTTCGGAGGGCAGCGCTCTATCCAGCTGAGCTAACGGTCCAGTCCTGTCGCTATAACCGCGCGCGCGGGGCGCTGCAATGGGTCAGGCGAAAAGTTTGTGACACAATTCCAGCGCCTCGATCAGGGCGTCCACCTCTTCGGTGGTGTTGTACATCGCGAACGAGGCGCGGCAGGTGGCGGTCAGGCCCAGATGCGTCATCAGCGGCCCCGTGCAGTGCTGGCCGGCGCGCACGGCCACACCTTTTTTGTCGAGCACCGTCGAGATGTCGTGGGCATGGGCGGCTCCCTCCAGCGTGAAGGAGAAAATCGCCGCTTTCGTCGCGCTTGTGCCTTGCACGTTCAGCCAGTTCAGCCCGTCAAGCCGGTCCCGCGCATAGTCGCGCACTGCGCGCTCATGGGCGGCGATGTTCTCCATCCCCAAGCCCATAAGATACTCGAGCGCCACGCCGAAACCGATGGTCTGCACGATGCCGGGCGTGCCGGCCTCGAACATCATCGGCGGCGCGTTGTAGATCACGCGGTCCTTGTGTACCTCGCGGATCATGTCCCCGCCCCCCATGAAGGGGCGCATCTCGGCCATCCGCTCGGCCCGGACGTAGATCGCGCCCGAGCCGCTGGGCCCGTAGAGCTTGTGGCCAGTGATCGGGTAGAAGTCGCACCCGATATCTTCCACGTCCACGGGCATATGCACCGCACCCTGGCTGCCATCGACCAGCGTGGCGATGCCCTTTTCGCGCGCGGCGTGGCAGATCGTCTTCACGTCCACCACCGTGCCCAACACGTTGGACAGTTGCGTCACGGCGATCAGCTTCGTGCGTTCGGTCACCGCATCCAGCACCCGCTGGGGGTCGAGATCGCCGCGGGCGTCCACATCGACCCAGACCAGCTTGACGCCCATCCGTTCGCGCAGGAAATGCCAGGGCACGATGTTGGCGTGGTGCTCCATGACGCTAAGCACGATCTCGTCCCCCGCGCGCAGGTTCTCCATGGCCCAACCGTAGGCGACCATGTTGATCCCCTCGGTGGTGCCCGAGTTCAGGACGATCGTATTCTCGTCCGACGCGCCCAAAAACCGCGCGATGGTGGCGCGCACGCCTTCGTATTTCTCGGTCGCGAGGTTGCTCAGGTGATGCAGGCCGCGGTGAACGTTGGCGTATTCCTCGCCGTAGGCGCGGGTCACGGCGTCGATCACCACCTGCGGCTTCTGCGCCGAAGCGCCGCTGTCGAGATAGACGAGCGGCTTGCCGTTCACCTCGCGCGAGAGGATCGGGAAATCGGCGCGGACGGCGGCGACATCAAAGGGCATCATAACTCTCCCAGCATGGTGGCCTGTGGGCCAAGGCCGAAGACGGCCATTGCAATCATGACGCCGATGATGACGCCAAGGAACGACAGACAGATCACCCCGGCGGAGCGTGCCAGATTGTGCAACTCATGCACGACGTTCACCGCGTGGGCCAGGCCGCGCAAGAATACATAGAGGCCGAAAATCATCAGGATCAAGGAGAGCATCGGCAAAAGAACCGCCGAGATCGCCTGCGCCACAAGGATCACGGTCATCACCAGTTGCAGCACCGCCACCGCGGCCAGAACCTCTGGTGCGGAGCCACCGCCACCCAGGCGGCGCCCCACCCAAAGCAGCGCCAGCGCCAAAGCCAGCGCGGTGGCTGTGGCGTAGATCGCCTGCAGGATCGGGCCTGCGCGCTCGACGGTGGCGGTGCGGCCGTCGTCGAACTCCAGAACCACATCCGGCGTGCCGGTGAGCACGTCGAGCACCCCCACGGTGAAGCCGCCGATCACCCCCGCAAGCGCGATCATCATGACCGACGCAGGCACCGGCAGTCGCGCCGCTTTCACGATGGCGAAAGCCGTGGAGGGATCGCGCACCACAAGCTTGGTCAGCTCGGTCATGCCCTGGGCGGAAAACTGCATCATCTTACTTTAGAAACCTCGGCCAATCCACTGATCCAGAACCACAAAAGCACGATCAACCAGATCGCGCCCACAAGCATCGTGCCCGGTTGTTCGCTGCCGTTGAACCCGGCCAGCAACCCATAGAACAACGCCACTGGTGCGGCGGCAAGCCAGCCCCAGAACACCGCCAGACGCGCCCCGTAGCCGGTGACCGCAGGGCGCAGCACCTTGGTCACCGCAAACAGGATCCCGGCAAGGATATAGAACAGCAGCGGCAGGACCATCAAAAGCCCGAAAAACGCATAGATCACGTCCTGTTGGAAGTCCCCGCCCAGTTGCACCGCATCGCGCTGCAGGGCGGGAAGATACGACAGGAAGACCAGAAAGCAGCCGCTCATAAGCCACATGATTGCGCGATCCTCACGCGGGCCCATAGCGTAAAGCGTCCGCACCACCTGGCGCGGACGACGATACATGTGCACGATGTCGCGGCTGACCGGCATCAGCTCTTGTGCCGCGACAGCCAGCCGACAAGGCGTTCGTGGATGCCTTCGGCCAAAGCCTCATCCTCGATCTCGTCGAGCGCTTCGCCAAGGAAGGCCAGCACCAGAAGGTCCGTGGCCTCATCCGTGGGCACCCCGCGCGACCGCAGGTAATACAGCGCCTCTTCGTCGATCGCGCCTGTGGTGGACCCGTGCGAGCAGATCACGTCATCGGCGTAGATCTCAAGCTCGGGCTTGGCGAGGAACTGGCTGTCCTCATCAAGCAGAAGCGACTGGCTGATCTGGTAGCCATCGGTCTTCTGGGCATCGGCCTTGACCAGAATCTTGCCTTGGAACACACCGGTCGCCCCGTTGCGCAGCACCTTCTTGAACACCTGCCGGCTTTCGCAATTCACCGCGTCGTGAGTGATGAACACCGTGTCGTCGTGGTGGAACGCGGTTCCGTCCCCGACGCAGGCGCCCGCCACATGGGCCACCGCATCGTCACCGGTCAGCTCGATCACGCATTCGTTGCGGGTCAGACGCCCGTTCATGGTCAACGTGAAGGATTTGAACGTCGACTCCTTGCCCAGTCGGGTGAAAATCGCCGTTGCGGCGCGGCGTTCGTGATCGCGGCCCTGCACCCGCACGTGGTGGAAACGCGCCGTGTCGGGCACCTCGACCTCGAGCACGGTGTTCAGGCGCGCGGCGCCCGGTCCGGTCTCAAGAAGGGTCATCTCGGCCCCTTCCTCCAACTTCACAAGATGGTGGAGGAACGCATCGGAAGCCTCTGATTTATGGTGATAAATCAGGTTCACTGGCTTGCTCACGCGCCCCGTGACATGGATCACGACACCGTCCGTGGCATAGGCGGTGTTCAGCGCCGCCAGGGGCCGGTCGACCGGATCCTGACCGCGCGCCTCAAGCGTGCCGTACAGTTCCTTGGCCCAGTGGATATCCGCACCTGTCACCTGCGACAGCCGCTCAATGCTGAGACCTTCGAGCGACAGGTCATCCGAAGCTTCGGCATCGAAAACGCCATCGACAAACACGACCTTGAGCCGGTCGCGGTCGTCCCAAAGCGGGGCTTCGTCGGTCTCGAAGACCGCGGCCTTGGGCGCATCGGACGCGACAAGATCGGCGGGCTTGGTGAAGCGCCAATATTCATCGCGCCCATGGGGCAGCCCCATGTCCCGCACCCGTGCGATGGCCGCGTCGCGGGCCTCGTTCGACCAGCCAGCGCCGTCGGGTCGGGTCATCCCCGCCAGACGCGCTTCGGTCGTGTCCTGTTTTACTTGGACAATCTGCTTGGGCATAGCCATTAGGCCACCTCCGCCAGAATACCCGCGTAGCCGTTGTTCTCGACTTCAAGGGCAAGCTCTGGTCCACCAGTCTTGACGATGCGACCCTCGGCCATGATGTGCACGACGTCGGGTTTGATGTGGTTCAGAAGACGTTGATAATGCGTGATAACCAGGAAACCGCGGCCTTCTTCGCGCAGCGCGTTCACACCGTCGGCCACCAGCTTCATGGCGTCCACGTCCAGACCGGAATCGGTCTCGTCAAGGATGCACATTTTTGGCTCGAGCATGGCCATCTGCAAAATCTCGTTGCGCTTTTTCTCACCGCCCGAGAAGCCGACGTTCACCGGCCGCTTGAGCATGTCCGCGTCAATCTTGAGGTCCTTGGCCTTGGCGCGGATCACCTTGAGGAATTCGCCGGCGGACATTTCCTCTTCGCCGCGCGCCTTGCGCTGCGCGTTCACCGCGGTGCGCAAGAAGGTCATGTTGCCCACGCCGGGGATCTCGACCGGATACTGGAATGCCAGAAACAGGCCAGCCGCCGCGCGCTCTTCGACGTCCATGGCGAGCAGATCGGCACCGTCCAGCATGGCCTGACCCTCGGTCACCTCATAGCCGTCCTTGCCGGACAGCACGTAGGACAGGGTGGACTTGCCAGAGCCATTCGGCCCCATGATCGCATGCACCTTGCCGTCTTCGACGGTCAGGTCGACCCCGTTCAGAATGCGCTTGTCCTCTTCTTCAAGTTCGACGTGCAAGTTTTTGATTTCAAGCATCTTTTGATGTCTCCATATGCGTTGAGAGGGCACGCGGGAATGCGGCCCTCATCACGGGTTTCAGTTGTTGTGTCTGTTTTAGGTCAGCAGCGTCGCGCTGGCCATCATGTCCACCACCCAGGCTTCCGGATAGAACCGGGCATAGACCTCGGGGGCGAGCTTCACCAGATCCGCCTCGAACACCAGCGCGCCGATGAATCCGGCGGCCTGCAAGGGCACGGTGCGTTTCGAACGCAGGCCAAGAATAAACATGGCCAGTATGCTGATCATCACCGCCAGCGCCAATGCCGTCGGCACCCCGCCCAACGTCGCTGCGGCATCCACGCCGCGCTCGGACGCCAGCGTCAGCGCTGTATCGAGATAGGTGAAGTCCAGCCAGCGCGCGGCGATTACGCTGCCCGCGCCCGCGACCAGCGCAAGCACGAGTTTCAACGGATTGCGCCGCACCTGCGTTGACCGTGTCCGCATTTTCATGCCGGATTTGCGCAGAAAGCTCTGTTCGTCCGAATGCGTGGCAAGCCCGCTGCCCGGAACCGTCCAGGACGTTGTCTTTCCGGAATGAATCTTGTCCATCCGTTGGGCAAAGGTCGTCTTGCTCGCAGCCATCGCGGTCGTCCTTGGAATGCTCTGGCTCAAGACCTAGGCAAGACATAAGGCGGAAATGCGGCACGCCATGGGCAGGATCGCGGCGATTGGTTAGAAACGCGGGCATCACGCGGCCTCCCGCTGTTTGAGGCCGGCGGGAAAGCTCGCCCGCAACGCCTCTTTCGAGGTGGCGATCCCCTCGGCGTAGGGCAGATCCCCGGTGGGTGCTTTGACGGCCAAATCGGCCACGTCGCGCGGCTCAACCGGTGTGCCCAAAGCCCGCCCGATGCCCGCCGCATAGTCGTGGAACTTCAGCATCGCCCCGCCGTGAATGCCCTGCGGGTCGATCCATGTGTTGGGAATGCCGTAAGCGTCCGCCGTGACCAGCCCGTGCAGCGACTGGCTGAACACATGGGCGCAAGAGGCGATCTCGCGCACCACCGCATGGGCGTCCGGGTTGCGCACGTCGATCAGCTTGATGCGCGGGTTCTCGGCGGCGATGCGAACGAACTTCGGATCGTCGGCGAAATGCATATGCGGCACCAGCCCGATCACGTCCTGCCGCTGCGGCGGCGCGCCATCCAGCGCGCGCAAGGCCTCGGCGATCAACAACCCCGCATCCCCGAACAGCCGGTCGTCGCGCTGCAACAGCGCCGCCGTCACTGGCCCGCGCAACAGGGTCACGCGGACGTGCTTGAGGAACGACAGATCCGCAAACCCCGACATCGCGCCAGAGCCCCAGACGAAGGGCTTGCCGCCCCTCTCTCGTGGTTTGGTCTGGTTGTTGCGGATCATCTTCATCAGACTGCCAAGAGCATAGAGTTCACAGCGGCCATGACCGGCCCAGACGACATCCCGCCCCGCCACATGGGCGACGATGGTGGCGCTGATCGCGTCACCGAAGTTCTGTTCCTTGTTGTACCAGAACAGCCTGAGGGGGGCGGAGTAAGTCATCGGGTGTCAGCCAACCGAGCCTTCCAGCGAGATCGCCACCAGCGCTTGCGCTTCCATGGCAAACTCCATCGGCAGCGCCTGCAGCACTTCCTTGGCGAAGCCGTTGACGATCAGTGCCACGGCCTCTTCCTCGTCCATGCCGCGGGATTGGCAGTAGAACATCTGGTCGTCGTCGATCTTTGACGTGGTCGCCTCATGCTCCACGCGCGACGAATTGTTCTTCACCTCGATATAGGGCACCGTGTGCGCCCCGCATTTGTCGCCGATCAGCAAACTGTCACACTGGGTATAGTTGCGGCTGTTCTTGGCTTTCGGGTGCATCGACACCAGCCCGCGATAGGTGTTCTGCGCAACACCCGCGGAAATCCCCTTGGAGACGATCCGCGACTTGGTGTTCTTGCCCAAATGCACCATTTTCGTGCCGGTGTCCGCCTGCTGGTGGTTGTTGGCGATGGCGATGGAATAGAACTCGCCCTGGCTGTCGTCACCGCGCAGGATGCAGCTTGGGTATTTCCACGTCACGGCCGAGCCGGTTTCCACCTGCGTCCACATCACCTTGGAGCGGTCGCCCCGGCAATCGGCGCGTTTGGTCACGAAGTTGTAGATCCCGCCCTTGCCGTCCTCATCGCCCGGATACCAGTTCTGCACGGTGGAATATTTCACCTCCGCATCGTCGAGGATGACAATCTCAACCACCGCCGCGTGCAACTGGGCCACGTCGCGCTTGGGTGCGGTGCACCCTTCGAGATAGGAGACATAGGACCCCTCTTCCGCGATGATCAACGTGCGCTCGAACTGGCCGGTGTTTTCCGCGTTGATACGGAAATAGGTCGACAGCTCCATCGGGCATTTCGTGCCTTTGGGGATGTAGACGAACGAGCCGTCAGAGAAGACCGCGCTGTTGAGCGTGGCGTAGAAGTTGTCCTGCATGGGCACAACCGAACCAAGGTATTTCTGCACCAGCTCTGGGTGATCGCGGATCGCGTCCGAGATCGAACAGAAGATCACGCCGGCCTTCTTCAGCTCATCCTGAAAGGTGGTGCCGACGGAGACGGAGTCGAACACCGCATCGACAGCCACCTTGCGCGGCGCGTCGGTCAGCTCTTCCGCGCCTTCGACACCGGCGAGGATGGCCTGCTCTTTAAGCGGGATGCCCAGCTTGTCATAGGTCGCCAGCAGCTTGGGATCGACCTCGTCCAGCGACTTCGGCTTGACCGCCATGCTTTTCGGGCGGGCGTAGTAATACTGGTCCTGAAAGTCGATCTTGGGATAATCGACCATCGCCCAGTCCGGCTCTTCCATCTGCAACCACCGGCGATAGGCCGCAAGCCGCCACTCGAGCATCCATTCGGGCTCTTCGTTCTTCTCCGAAATCAGCCGCACGATATCCTCGGACAGGCCCAGCGGCGCGAAATCGGTCTCGATGTCCGTCTCCCAGCCGTATTTATAGGTGCCCGAAAGCTTCTGGACCGCGTCGACCGTTTCCTGATCGACACCTTCCTTGACCTCTACCTGATCCACAACATCCATCTCATTCACCTCTCTCTCGTGCCTTGCGTCCTACCCGTGTCGGGTGCGGTGCCGGGCCAGTTTATCCGTCCAGACGTCCACGAAGCGTGTGACGTCCTCTTGTGTCGTCTGCGGCCCGAGCGAGACCCGGATGGCGCTCGCCGCGTCTGTCTCACCAAAGCCCATCGCCTGCAACACGCGACTGGGCCGAACCTTGCCACTGGAACAGGCCGACCCTGCGGAAATCGCAAAACCGGCAAGGTCCATCACCATCACCTGCCGCTCTCCGGTCCACCCGGGCGTGAGCAGACAAGAGGTGTTCGGCAAGCGACGACTCTTATTCCCGACTAAAATAGTCTCCTTTGACGCAGACACAATCCCAGTTTCTAGAATATTTCTAAGTTTCTCGATCCGCTCCCAAACCCCGGCCTCAAGGTCGCCCATGGCGGCGGTGATCGCGGCGCCCATACCGGCGATGCCGATGATGTTCTCGGTGCCGGAACGGCGCCCCATTTCCTGCCCGCCGCCGGTGATCTGGGCGGCCACATCGGTGCCTTGGGGAAAGACCAGCGCGCCCACGCCTTTCGGCCCGCCGAATTTGTGCGCCGACAGGAAGGCCATGCCGATCCCGGACCAGGAAAACGCAAACGGCATCCGCCCAACCCCTTGAGTGATGTCCGACACCGCCAAACCTTGCGGCAGGTCCTGGACCACGCCGGTCTCGGAATTGGCCCATTGCAACACGCTGCGCTCCGGCTCCGTCACCGTGACCTGCCCATCCGGTGTCACCGGCAAGACCGGATCAATCCAGCCCATCACCGCATCATGCTCAACCTCGGCACCCAGAAGCTCGCGCCCTTTGCAGGCCAACGCCGCCGCTTCCGTCGCGCCCGAGACAAAGACCACATCGGCCCCCGAGGCCCCGATGGCCTCGGCCACCTGCCCCCGCGCGCGCTCGATCAAGGCTTTCGCGGCCCGCCCTTCGGAATGCACCGACGAGGGATTGCCCACGACATCCATCGCCGCCAGCATCGCCGCCCGCGCCTCGTCCCGCAGGGGCGTGGTCGCGTTGTGGTCCAGATACACCCGCCCCGTCACAAGCGCGGCCCCTTCAACTTAAAGTCCCGCCTCATCATCTTTGCTTCACAAATATCCCGGGGGAGGTGCGCAGCACCGGGGGCAGCGCCCCCTGCCCCAGCCACGGTCATCGCCCCGCCACAAGGGCCGGGACACCTCACTCCCACAGCCGTCTCGCACCTCATTCGTCCACCACCTCGAACAGGCTGGGCACCGCCGGACAGGGGGCCAGCGTGTTGCCCACCACGTCGCTCAGCCGCGTCTGGTGCAGGAAGACGTAAACGTGGGCGCTCAACCCCTCCCACAGCCGGTTCGTCATGCTCTGCGCGCGGCTCCCCGACAGCCCGCCCGAGGCGCCGGCGCCTTGATGCAGGGCGCTCACCGTCTCATCCACGGCCGAGAGGATGTCCACCACGCGGATCTCCGAAGCGGGCCGCGCCAGCCGGTAGCCGCCCCCCGGCCCCCGCACGGACTCCACAAGCCCCGCCCGGCGCAGCTTCACAAACAACTGCTCCAGATAGGGCAGCGACACATCCTGCCGCTTGCTCAACTCGCCCAGACTGACAAGCGCCCCTTCGGGCTGCAGCGCGATATCGGCCAGCGCGACCATTGCATACCGGCCTTTCGTGCTTAATTTCATGGACCTCGCCCCCTTGCCTGCCGTGGCTTATGCGTTGACCTTGCCGCAGCAGCCGATTACTTCATCTTGACCGCGAGGGCCACGCCCCTCGGTTTAGAATCTTTCTAAGGTGCCTGAGCGTTTTCGTCAACAATGCGCGCAGCCACCCCAGCAACGAACGGACGCCCATGCCCGAAGTTATTTTCCCCGGACCAGAAGGCCGCCTTGAAGGCCGCTACCACCCGCAAAAAGAACGCGACGCGCCGATCGCCATTGTGCTGCATCCGCATCCGCAGTTCGGCGGGACGATGAACAACAAGGTCGTCTATAACCTGCACTATGCCTTCTACAACATGGGCTTCACCGTTCTGCGGTTCAATTTCCGTGGCGTGGGCCGCAGCCAGGGCGAATACGACCAGGGCGTGGGTGAGCTGAGCGATGCCGCAAGCGCGCTCGACTATCTGCAGTCGATGAACAACAACTCCAAGCATTGCTGGGTTGCGGGCTTCTCCTTCGGCGCCTGGATCGGCATGCAGCTTCTGATGCGCCGGCCCGAGATCACGGGCTTCATCAGCGTCTCGCCGCCGGCCAACATGTATGACTTCAGCTTCCTTGCGCCCTGCCCCTCCTCGGGGCTCATCATCAACGGCGCAGCGGACCGTGTGGCCCCGCCCGCGGACACGACCAATCTGGTCAGCAAGCTGCATGAGCAGAAGGGCATCACGATCACCCACGAAGAGGTTGAAGGCGCAGGCCACTTCTTCGAGGAGCCGCACATGGAGCCGATGATCGAGACCGTGCAAAGCTACGTCAAACGCCGTCTGACTGAAAGCACCCGCTGATGGCCCTGCTGGACGACATGGCGGACGAGATCGCCCAGCTTGCGCTTGAGGATGAGGCCCGCACCGGGTCGGAAACCATCGTCAAAGAGGTGGGCGAGATCCTCGGCTCTTCTTCGCAGACCCTGCAAGAAGCGTATCTGACCGCGATCCGGGTGCGGCGTGCGGAAAAGCGCGCCCGCGACCTGCTGGCCAGCCGCGCCCGCGGCTGACGCACCCCCCGGCGGGGCGTCCCGCGTGCGCGCCCCGCCTCACAACCGTCGCAGCAAGGCCGCCCTATGCCCACACGTCTTGAACGACAGCTCGACTTTCTGGTGGCGGCGGACCGTCTGAAATCGGTCCAGCGGCCGACGACGCTCGCCGATGGGTCGCGCCCCGAGAACGCCGCCGAACATGCGTGGCATCTGTGTCTCTGGGCGCTGGTTTTTGCCGACCAATCCAGTGGCGCGAACCTCAGCCGCGTGATCCAGATGCTGCTGTTGCACGCCCTACCCACGTTGACGACGCGGCCCACCGGCGACAGCGAGGCCGATGCGCTTGCCGAGAGCGCCGCCATTCAGGCCCTGTTCTCCCGTCTGCCCGCCGATCAGGCGGTGGCCTATGGCAGTCTCTGGCAGGAGTATCACGTCGGGCGGACGACCGATGCGCGTTTCGCTCGCGCCCTCGTCGCGGCCCTGCCTGTTTTCCTTGATCTCTCCAGCACAAGCCTGCGGGGGGAGGAGTTCGACGCCCTGCGCGCGGAACTCGACACCGGGGCCTTCGCGGCGCTGCACGACGACTGGCCCGATCTCTATGACTACGCCGACGCGCTGCTGTCGCGTCGCAACCCCATCGCAATGGAGCCGCTCGCCGCCCGGCTGCGCTTCGTGATGGAGGCGGACCGTCTGAAATCCGTCATCCGTGGCACCACGCTCTGCGACGGGTCCCGGCGCGAGAATTCGGCCGAACATTCGTGGCATATCATGCTCTGGGCCTGGACGCTGGAAGAGCACAGCGCCGCACCGGTGCGGCTGGATCTGGTGTTGCAGATGTTGCTGCTGCACGATCTGGTCGAGATCGACGCAGGCGATAATCCGATCCACGGCGACTTCGACGCCGCCGCGGTGGAAGCTCAGGAACAGGCGGCGGCGGCGCGGCTGTTCGGGATGCTGCCCGCCCACCAGCGGATTGCCCTGCGCGCCATCTGGGAGACCTTCGAGGCCAGCCAGACCCCCGATGCGATCTTTGCCAAAGCCGTCGACCGCGCCCAGCCCTTGATCTGCAATTTGGAGACCGATGGCGGCTCATGGCATGACTATCCCGTGCGCCGGGCGCAATTGCAGACCCGCGTGGGCGACAAGGTCAAACGCGGCGCGCCGGCCCTATGGGCCGCGCTCGCCCCGCGCATCGACGCCTGGTTCGCCGCCCACCGCCCCGACCCCGAAGCGGACGCCCCAGCCTGATCCCGCCCGCCCGCGCAGCCGTCGCGACAAATCCGTATACAATGGCATACAGGGGTTCCAATAGGCGCGGACATGCGCTATCCGGTCGCCAAATCAGCCACAGCACAAAGGACCGACCCATGGATAAGATCAAAGTCGACAATCCCATCGTCGAGATGGACGGCGATGAGATGACCCGCATCATCTGGCAGTTCATCAAGGACAAACTGATCCTGCCGTACCTCGACATTGACCTGCTCTACTACGATCTGGGCATGGAAAACCGCGATGCGACCGACGATCAGGTCACCATCGACGCGGCGGAAAAGACCAAGGAAGTCGGCTGTGCGGTCAAATGTGCGACCATCACCCCGGATGAGGCGCGGGTTGAGGAATTCGGCCTCAAGAAGATGTGGAAATCCCCCAACGGCACGATCCGCAACATTCTGGGCGGCGTGGTCTTCCGCGAGCCGATCATCTGCAAGAACGTGCCCCGTCTTGTGCCCGGTTGGACCCAGCCTATCGTGATCGGCCGCCACGCTTTTGGTGACCAGTATCGTGCCACGGACATGAAATTCCCCGGACCGGGCAAGCTGTCGATGAAGTTCGTCGGGGAAGACGGCACCGTGATGGAAGAAGAAGTCTTCGATGCGCCCTCGTCCGGCGTTTACATGGCGATGTACAACCTCGACAAATCCATCGAGGATTTCGCCCGCGCGTCCTTCGAATACGGCCTCAAGCGCAACTATCCGGTCTATCTGTCCACCAAGAACACCATCATGAAGAAATATGATGGCCAGTTCATGCAGATCTTCCAGCGCATTTTCGACGACGAATATGCCGAGAAATTCGCCGAAGCCGGCCTGACCTATGAGCACCGCCTGATCGACGACATGGTCGCCTCGGCCATGAAGTGGTCCGGCGGCTACGTCTGGGCCTGTAAGAACTACGACGGTGACGTGCAGTCCGACACTGTGGCGCAGGGCTTTGGCTCGCTGGGCCTCATGACCTCGCAACTGATGACGCCCGACGGCAAGATCGTCGAGGCGGAGGCCGCCCACGGCACCGTGACGCGCCACTACCGCCAGCACCAGAAGGGCGAAGCAACGTCGACCAACTCTATCGCGTCGATCTTCGCTTGGACCGGCGGCCTGCGTCACCGTGCCAAGCTGGACGGGAACGACAAGCTGATGCACTTCGCGGAAACGCTTGAGCGGGTGATCGTCGAGACCGTGGAATCCGGCTTCATGACCAAGGATCTCGCCCTGCTGGTCGGCCCCGATCAAAAGTGGCTGACCACCGAAGGCTTCCTTGAGAAGATCGACGAGAACTTGCAGAAAGCCCTGGGCTAAACACTTGGCATCGCTTTGAATTTGAAGGCCGCTCCACCCCGGGGCGGCCTTTCGTATTGCCCCCCGACGCGGGCTCGCTTAGGGCTTGGGGCATGACCGAGACCCCGATCAGCAAACACTCTCCGACCGAGGATGCGCAGGCCTTTGTTCTAGGCACGGCGCTCGCGGCCTTCGCGGTGACCATGCTCACCCATCTGGGGCTGATCACCGGCCAGACGGCGGGGCTTGCGGTGCTGCTGTCCTATGTCACCGGCTGGTCCTTCGGCGCGGTGTTCTTCATGGTGAACCTGCCGTTCTACCTGCTCGCCTGGGTGCGCATGGGACCTGCCTTCACGCTGAAAAGCTTCGTCTGCGTGGCGATGGTTTCCGCCATGACCGAGCTGTTCCCCCAGCTGATCACGTTCGACACCCTCGATCCCATCCTTGGCGCGCTGCTGATCGGCGGCATCACCGGGCTGGGGCTGATCGTACTGTTCCGGCACGGGGCCTCACTGGGGGGTGTCGGCGTTCTGGCGCTCTACCTGCAGGATCGGACCGGCTTTCGCGCGGGCTACACGCAACTGGTCTTCGATCTGGTGCTGTTCGCCGCGGCCTTCTTCGTGCTGGCTCCGATGATGGTGATATATTCCTTGCTTGGCGCGGTGGTGGCGAACCTGATCATCGCCACGAACCACCGCGCGGACCGTTATACAGGACGCTGATATGCCGATGCACTTCATCTATCTTTTCGTGGCCGTGATCGCCGAAACCATCGGCACCACCGCGTTGCAAGCCAGCCAGCAGTTCACCCGCCTCGGCCCGTCGGTCACGGCGATTGTCGCCTATGGCATCTCGTTTTATCTTCTGACCCTGACGCTCAAGGTGCTGCCCGTGGGGGTGATGTATGCGATCTGGTCCGGCTCGGGGATCGTGCTGATCGCGATCATCGGCTGGGTGGTCTTCCGCCAGACGCTGGACCTGCCGGCAATCATCGGCATGGCAATGATCCTTGCGGGCATCGTGGTCATCCAGCTGTATTCCAAAACCGCCACCCACTGACGCCGCGGCATAACCCTTTGCCTTTTGCAGCGCGGCGCGGTATGGCCCGCGCAACGGATATTCCCGCCTGCCCGCTGCAGGCGGGGTCGAACACCTTGAGGAGTCTTAATGGACCTGCGCAACATCGCCATCATCGCCCACGTTGACCATGGCAAAACCACCCTTGTGGACGAATTGCTCAAGCAATCGGGCACCTACCGCGACAATCAGGCGACGACCGAACGGGCCATGGACAGCAATGACCTTGAGCGGGAACGCGGGATCACCATTCTGGCCAAGGCGACCTCGGTTGAGTGGAAAGACCACCGCATCAACATCGTCGACACCCCCGGCCACGCCGATTTCGGCGGTGAGGTTGAGCGGATTCTGTCGATGGTGGACGGTGTCGTGCTGCTGGTCGACGCCGCCGAGGGGCCGATGCCACAGACCAAGTTCGTGACCTCGAAAGCGCTGGCTCTGGGGCTGCGCCCCATCGTGGTGCTCAACAAGGTCGACAAGCCCGACGCAGAGCCCGATCGCGCGCTGGATGAATGTTTCGACCTGTTCGCCTCCTTGGATGCGACGGAAGAACAGCTTGATTTCCCACACCTTTATGCCTCGGGCCGCTCCGGCTGGTGCGATACGGAACTCGACGGGCCGCGCGAAAACCTCGACGCGCTTTTCGATCTGATCCTGTCACACGTACCGGCACCCGAGCAGGTCAACGCTCGGGATGAGCCGTTCCGCATGCTGGCAACCACGCTGGGCTCCGATCCCTTCATCGGGCGCATCCTGACCGGGCGGGTCGAAAGCGGCACCCTGAAAGCCGGTGAGACGGTCAAGGCGCTCAGCCGCGAAGGCGACCTGATCGAGACCTTCCGCGCCTCCAAAATCCTTGCCTTCCGCGGTCTGGGCCAGCAGCCCATCGATCTGGCGGAAGCGGGGGACATCGTGACCATCGCGGGGATGACCAAGGCGACCGTGGCCGACAGCCTTGTGGCACCATCGGTGGATGAGCCCCTGCCCGCGCAGCCCATCGATCCGCCCACGATCACCGTGACCTTCGGCATCAACGACAGCCCGCTCGCCGGGCGCGACGGCAAGAAAGTGCAATCCCGCGTCATCCGTGAGCGGTTGATGAAAGAGGCCGAATCGAACGTCGCGATCAAGATCACCGACACGCCGGGCGGCGACGCCTTCGAAGTGGCCGGACGCGGCGAATTGCAGATGGGCGTGCTGATCGAGAACATGCGCCGCGAAGGGTTCGAACTCTCCGTCTCGCGCCCGCAGGTGCTGTTTCAGGAGATCGACGGCGTCAAGCACGAGCCAGTCGAGGAAGTCACCATCGACGTGGATGACGAATATTCCGGCGCAGTGATCGAAAAGTTGACCGGCGCGCGCAAGGGCGATCTGGTCGAGATGAAACAGAACGCGGGCAAGACCCGGATCATCGCACATGTGCCCTCGCGCGGGTTGATCGGCTATCACGGGGAATTCCTGACCGATACGCGCGGCACCGGCGTGATGAACCGCGTGTTCCACGAATGGGCCCCGCACAAGGGTTCGATTCCGGGCCGCCGGGCCGGTGTGTTGATCTCCATGGAGAACGGCACCTCGGTCGCCTATGCGATCTGGAACCTTGAAGATCGCGGCAAGTTCTTCATCGGCGCGCAGGAAGCGGTCTATCAGGGCATGATCATCGGCGAGCACAGCCGCGAGAACGATCTTGAAGTGAACCCGCTGAAGGGCAAGAAACTGACCAACGTGCGGGCCTCGGGCACCGATGATGCGGTGCGCCTGACGACGCCCGTGCGGATGTCGCTGGAAGAGGCGATCGCCTATATCGACAACGATGAGCTTGTCGAAGTGACGCCGAACGCCATCCGCCTGCGCAAGCGCTACCTCGATCCGCATGAGCGTAAGCGCCACGCGAAGACCGACAGCTAATTATTTGGTATTAAAGGGTTTCCATGGGCTTGCGCCCATGGGACCTGCCGGGGGACCCGTCCCCCGGACCCCCCTGAGGTATTTTTGAACCAAAGAAGAAGCCCGGGCTGTTTCATGGCCCGGGCTTTTTTTGTTACGAGAGGAGCGATTTTGCGGCTGCGATGGCGGCGTCGGCTTTGCTTGCGTCCTTGCCGCCGCCTTGCGCCATGTCGGGCCGGCCACCGCCGCCCTTGCCGCCCAGTTCCGCCACCGCCGCGCGCACCAGATCGACGGCGCTGATCCGGTCGGTCAGATCCTGCGTCACGCCGGCGGCCACCGCGGCCTTGCCGCCGCTGTCGGCGATCAGAAGCACCGCGCCGCTGGACAGAGCGGCCTTCATCTCGTCGATCATGGCGGGCAGGTCTTTGCCGGAGATACCCTGCATCACCTGCGCCTTGAACGGGATGCCGTTGATCGTCTCGGCCGCGGAATCGTCGCCCTTTGCGCCACCGCCCAAAGCCAGCTCGCGTCGCAGTTGGGCAACCTCATTGCTCAGCGCCTTGCGTTCGTCCAGCAGCGTCTTGATCCGGTCCGGCACATCCGCCGCTTGCGCTTTCAGCGCCAGTGCGGCTTCGGCCAGACGCTGATCCTGCGCGCGCAGATAGGCCAACGCAGCATCACCGGTCAGCGCTTCGATGCGGCGCACACCCGCCGAAGAGGCTGCATCGCCCAAGGTGACGAAGGCGCCGATGTCGCCGGTCTGACGCACATGGGTGCCGCCGCACAGCTCGATGGACCAGGTCTTGCCGTCGGTCCCCTTGCCAGTGTCCGCGCGGCCCATGGAGACGACGCGCACCTCATCGCCGTATTTCTCGCCGAACAGGGCTTGGGCGCCAAGCGCGCGGGCATCGTCGGGGGTCATCAGCCGGGTGTCCACAGTCGAGTTCTGGCGGATCATCCGGTTTACCTGTGCCTCGATCTCGCGCAGGTCCTCGAGCGAGAGCGCGGCGTTGTGGCTGAAGTCGAAACGCAGTCGGTCGGGCGCGTTGAGCGAGCCGCGTTGTGCGACGTGATCGCCCAGCCGTTCGCGCAACGCCTCGTGCAGCAGGTGGGTCGCGGAGTGGTTGGCGCGGATGTTCGTCCGGCGGTCGTGGTCCACCGCAAGCTCGGCCCCCTGACCGCGCTGGAGCGTGCCCTCGGTGACGGTCGCCATGTGCAAGAACAGCCCGCCTACCTTTTTGGTGTCGGTGATCTCCGCGACACCGGTGTCGGTCTTCATGCGACCCGCGTCGCCGACTTGACCGCCGCTTTCGGCGTAGAACGGGGTCTGGTTGAAGACCAGCGTCACCGTGTCGCCGGCCTTGGCGGTGTCGCAGGCGTCGCCCTCGGCTACGATGGCCAGAAGCTGACCTTCAGCGGTTTCGGTCTCGTAGCCAAGAAATTCGGTCACGCCGTGCTGGTCCAACAGGTCGAACCAGATTGCGGCGTCGGCGGAGGCACCGGTGCCGGACCATGCGGCGCGCGCCTTAGCCTTTTGCGCGTCCATGGCCGAGGTGAAGCCTTCGGTGTTCACACCCCGGCCCTTCTCGCGCAGCGCGTCTTGGGTGAGGTCGAGGGGGAAGCCATAGGTGTCATAAAGCTTGAACGCCGTCTCGCCGGGGAGATCCTCACCCTCGGGGACATCCACCAGAGCCTCGTCCAGTAGTTTCAGGCCACGGTCCAGTGTGGACTTGAAGCGCACTTCCTCGTTCAGAAGGGTGTCTTTGATGAGCGTCTGGCCCTGCCCCAATTCCGGATAGGCAGCGCCCATCTCGCGCACCAGCGCCGGCACCAGTTGGTGCATCACCGGGTCCTTGGCGCCCAGCAGATGGGCGTGGCGCATGGCGCGGCGCATGATCCGGCGCAGCACGTAGCCGCGCCCTTCGTTCGAGGGCAGAACCCCTTCGGCGATCAGGAAAGAGGTTGAGCGCAGATGGTCCGCGATCACCCGGTGGTGGACGTTCTTGTCCCCGAAAGGATCGGTCCCCGTCACGGTGGCCGAGGCTTCGATCAGGGCGCGAAACAGGTCCGTTTCATAGTTGTCGTGATGGCCCTGCAGCAGCGCGCCGATCCGTTCCAGCCCCATTCCGGTGTCGATGCTTTGCATCTCGAGCGGCTTCATGGTGCCATCCTCGAACTGTTCGTTTTGCATGAAAACGATGTTCCAGATCTCAATGAAGCGATCGCCATCCTCCTCGGGGGATCCGGGCGGTCCGCCCCAGATGTGATCGCCGTGGTCGTAGAAAATCTCCGTGCAGGGGCCGCAGGGGCCGGTCGGGCCCATGCGCCAGAAATTGTCGTCCGTGGCGATGCGGATGATGCGATCTTCGGGCACGCCGATCTTCTTCCACATCTCGAAGGCTTCGTCGTCCGTGTGATAGACGGTGGTCAGCAGACGCGAGGCATCGATGCCAAATTCGCGGGTCAGAAGTTCCCACGCGAAAGGGATGGCTTCGGCCTTGAAGTAATCTCCGAAGCTGAAATTCCCGAGCATTTCGAAGAACGTATGGTGCCGCGCGGTATAGCCGACATTGTCGAGATCATTGTGCTTGCCACCGGCGCGGACGCATTTCTGACTGGTCGTGGCGCGTTGGTAGTCGCCCTGTTCAACGCCGGTGAAGCGGTTCTTGAACTGCACCATGCCAGAGTTAGTGAACATCAACGTGGGATCGTTGCGCGGCACAAGCGGCCCCGAGGGGACGACCGCGTGGTCCTGCCGAGCGAAATAGTCAAGAAAGGTCGAGCGGATGTCGCTGAGGCTGGTCATTGCAGATGCTTTCATCGGGGTGTGAAACGTTTGCGCAGAAATAGCTGTCGCCCTGCGGCAAGTCCACAGGGCGCAACGAAAAAGGGCCGCAGGACTGCGACCCTTTGAATGCTGACGTCACGGGAGCACGACCAGAGCGACGATACGCCCGCGTGGGGGATCAATCCTCAAGCAGTGCGCCATCGTCCTTGTCGTCGTTTCCGGGCTGGAAATCGAAATCGAGGCCGTGGGCTGCGCGGATCTTGTCTTCGATCTCGAGCGCGAACCGCTCATTCTCTTTCAGGAAGTTCTTGGCGTTCTCACGTCCCTGCCCGATCCGTTCGTCGCCGTAACTGAACCACGAGCCCGACTTCTCGACCACGCCGGCCTTGACGCCAAGATCCAACAATTCGCCCATCTTGGAGATGCCTTCGCCATACATGATGTCGAATTCCACCTGTTTGAACGGCGGGGCGACCTTGTTCTTGACGACCTTGACACGGGTGGCGTTGCCGACAACCTCATCGCGGTCCTTCAGGGCACCGATGCGGCGGATGTCGAGACGCACGGAGGAATAGAACTTGAGCGCGTTGCCGCCCGTCGTCGTCTCGGGCGAGCCGAACATGACGCCGATCTTCATGCGTATCTGGTTGATGAAGATCACCGTGCAATGGGTGCGGTTGATCGAACCGGTCAGCTTGCGCATGGCCTGTGACATCAGGCGCGCGTGCACACCGACGGAGCTGTCGCCCATGTCGCCCTCAAGCTCGGACTTGGGGGTAAGGGCCGCAACCGAGTCGACCACGATCATCGACACCGCGCCCGAACGCACCAGTGTATCCACGATCTCAAGCGCCTGTTCGCCAGTGTCGGGCTGCGAGATCAGCAGCTCATCGAGATTGACGCCCAGTTTCTTGGCATAGGTCGGATCAAGCGCGTGTTCCGCGTCAACGAAGGCGCAAACGCCGCCTTTTTTCTGCTCTTCCGCCACGCAATGCAGCGTCAGCGTCGTCTTGCCCGAGCTTTCGGGGCCATAAATCTCAACAATGCGGCCTTTGGGAATGCCGCCGATGCCAAGCGCGATATCAAGCCCGAGCGATCCGGTGGAGGTGCTTGCGATTTCCTGCACGGCATTGCCGCCCAGCGTCATGATCGACCCCTTGCCGAACTGCCGCTCAATCTGGGCCAATGCGGAATCCAGCGCCTTTTGCTTATCCGCAGCTTTCTTGTCTGTCATTTTCAAAACTTCTGCCGTTGCCATTCTTCTGATCCTTATTCCACGCCCGAGAGGATGCTTCAATCGGGGCTGATCATTTGCTTCGTTCACCTCTTGTTCTTGTCTATATGGGACCAAAGTGTGAACATTACAACTAAAATTATGCGTAACCCAGCTTTCGCGCAGAGGGGTTAATGAGTAGTTTACACGGGGAACTGACGTAGGAACGGACCGGAAATGCTTGTATTCGCGAAAGAAAAACTGGTCTTTCTGGCCTTGCCCAAGACCGGGACCACAGCACTTGAAGCGGCGTTGGAGCCGATGGCGGCGATGGTGCTGCGCTATTCGCCGAATCTCAAGCACACGCCGGGGTATCGCTACGACAAGTATCTCAAGACCTATCTGGGCAAATGCGGGGTGAAGGAGCCCGAGACCGTCTGCGTCCTGCGCCATCCGGTCGATTGGCTGGGCAGCTGGTATCGCTACCGCAGCCGGCCCGAAAAGCAGGGCGCGGCGAACAGCACCGAAGCGATGAGCTTCGATGCTTTCGTGGCGGATTATGCCTCGGACGATCCCGGCCCCGCCGCGCGGGTCGGCTATCCGCCGCGCTTTATTCGCGACAACGACGGGCGGGTGATGGTCGATCATCTGTTTCAATACGAACAGATGGACCTTCTGGTGGCGTTTCTCGGCCAGCGGCTCGACAAGATCATCAACCTGCCCACGCGCAACGTCTCCCCCGCGGCCGACCTGACGCTGAGCGCCGCAACCCGCGCCCGGCTGGAGCGCAAACACGCGCAGATGTTCGAGGATTGGGAGGCCGCGCGGCGCTGACCGCTAGCGTTTCATCCGGGTGACATCGACCCGGGTCAGCGCGGCTTTCGACACCCGGTCAAGGATCACCGCCAGAAGCACGATGCCGATCCCCGCGACGATGCCCACGCCAAGCTCAAGATTGCGGATGCCGCGCAGCACGTTCACGCCCAACCCCGGCGCCGAGACGAGCGAGGCGATCACCACCATCGCAAGGCTCATCATGATCGTCTGGTTCACCCCCGCCATGATGTTCGGTAACGCCAGCGGGAGTTGCACGCGCCACAGCTTCTGGCGGTTGCTCATGCCGAAGGCGTCCGCCGCCTCGATCACGTCACGGTCCACCAGACGGATGCCCAGATCGGTGAGCCGGATCACCGGCACGATGGCATAGAGGATGATCGCGATCCCGTAGAGCTTTGATTCCGTGACCGCGAACAGGAAGATCAGCGGGATGAGATAGACGAAGGTTGGCAGGGTCTGCAGCAGGTCCAGCACCGGCACCAGCGCCTTTTGCAACTTGTCGGATTTCGACATGGCGATGCCGATGGGCACCCCGAAGAGCACCGAGATGGTGGTGCAGACGAAGATGATCGACAGGGTCTGCATGGCGACGCCGTAGTGGTCCACCAGGCTCAGCGCGAAGATCGACAGCAGCACGAACAGCGTCACCCCCTTGGAGCGCGACGCAAGCCACGACAGGCCCACAAGGATCGGCACCATCACATACCACGGCGTCACCACGAAGAGCCACAGCGCGCCATCCAGCATCCAGCTGAGCGGTTGGGTGATCGGGTCCAGCACCGACTTGAGCACCGGCCGCACGGAAAGGAAGCCGGATTCGATGCCCTTGGTGACGTCGCGCGACTGTACGATCCGGTTGCAGCTTTCGTGCAGCGTGTCGAGCGAGGGGAACGGAAACTTGCCGCCCGGCTCGGACGTGCCCGCCGATTGCGCCATCAGATCGGCCATGGAGAGCGGCGCATCGGCGGCATTTTCACCGCACCAGCCGCGCAGCCCAAGGGCATCGAAAACCTTGTCGTAGAACGCCATGAGACCCCCGCCCCGTCCAATGCCCCCCGCCGCACCGGGCGAAGGGCCTTGTCACTTCATGCTAAAGTTCTTCTCAGAGCAGGTTTACTGCAGCAACGCCGAAAGGTTTTCGCGCGCGGCGTCGTTGATCCAGTCAGACCAGACCTCTTCGTAGTTCGACAGGAAGAAGACGGCCGCTTCCTCGTAAGAGGCGTTGTTGTCGGACTGCCAAGCCAGAACCTCGCCCATTTGCTGGTTGGTGAAGCTCAACTTCTCAAGCATGGCGGCAACCTCCGGCTCGCGCTCGACGAAAGACGGCGTGACGGCGGTGACGACGTTCGACGCCGGATAGGCAGAGACGCCGGGCGTCGGGCAGTCTTCCAGACCGTTGCAGGTGTGGGTTTCTTCGTCGTACTCGCCCAGATCAACCTCGACCATGGGGTATTTGCCCAGCACCGAGGTCGGCGCCCAGTAGTAGCCGAACCATGGCTCTTCATTGGCATAGGCGGCCGCGATTGCTGCGGCCAGCGTCTCACCCGAGCCATGCTGGAAGCGTTCGATTCCGGCATCGTCCAGACCGGCGGCCTTGAAGATGTTAAAGTTGGTCACGTCGCAGCCCCAGCCCGAGGGGCAATCATGGAACCGGCCGCCCACAAGCTCGGGGTTGTTGCGGATACCTTCGAGCGTGGCCAGTTCGGGATGCTCTTCGACCAGATACTCGGGCACCCACCAGGCTTCAACGCCCCCGTCCGAAAGGACCTTCGACAATTCGATTAGTTTGCCTTCCTCGACAAGGTCTTCGTAAACTTCGGTGTAGGAGGTCCAGAGTTCGGTGAGGATATCCGGCTGACCGGTTTCGGCGACCGAGGTCATGGCCGGAACGGTCGTCGTCGGCACCACCTTCACCTCGCATTCGTAGCCGGTGGTCATCAGGAAACTGGCGACCGAGGTCACCACCGCAGAGGAGGCCCAGTCCATTTCGGTGATCGTCACCTCGCCGCAGTCGGCCTGCGCCGCTGAGGCCGAGGTCATCAATGCGGCGATGGCCGCACCTTTCAAGAGCGTCTGTTTGGTTTTCATTGCTGTCTCCCTGACATCAATCAATTTTGTCTGAACGCGCATCGGTCGCATAGGGCGACGTCGCGCCAGCCGACCGCCCGAGGTGCGGATCGACATTTCGAACCGCCGCGGCAGCCAGCCCGACAGCATTGAACAACTGATAGCTCATCCCGGTCCCACGTCGCCACACGACCTGCACTTAGGCCGCGCGAACCGGTGTTCGCGGCATGCGCCATCATCACGGCGGGACCATATGACAAAGCCCGTGGCAATGTCAGCACCTAATTCGAGACAGCGATCCACCGCGGAAGTCCTTGCTAAGCCGCTGATTTACCGAAGCTAAAACCCTTGCAACGCGACGAGACGCCCCGCGACGGCCTGCCGTTCGGCATCGCGATCACGAAAACGTTGACACGGATGCCCCACCCCGGATGCAGCTGGCAAAACGCCCCCGAAACCGCCCCCCCTTGTGACGCCCGGTCACCTCGGCAAAAACCGTTAAAAACAAGGGACTTGGCCATAATGTCGCACCGTGTCGCCCGGCCTTGAAACCCGGCGGTGGAAAGCCGACATGAAGGTCATGATGATATTCCTGCGCCATAAGAGGTTCCTGCTGTTTGCGGGAAAACTGCTGAACCGCCTGTAACCCCGGGCGCGGCACCGTCCTTTGGGCGGGCCACGCCTCGGGGCGTTATCCAATCTCTTTGTCTGTCCTGAAACGTCTGTTGGCGCGGTGCGGCCCCGTGGCTGCCCGCCCTGATACGGCTGATCAGGGTTCCCCCCCCCGAATTGGAGAGTGGCATGCATCCTTACATGACTCATCACGACTACAAGATTTCCCTGTTCCCCGAAAAATCGCCCCTGCGCGACAAGTCTTCGCTGCGGCGCACCCTTGGCCGTTGGGTGAAGGCGGCAACGCAGTCCTACCAGAACAAGCGCATGGTGGCCGCACTGGACGCGCTGGACGACCGGATCCTGCGCGACATAGGCCTTACCCGGGGTGAAATCCACGGCGTCGTCTATGGCTATGACGACCTCGAGCTCGGAATGACACCGACGCCCGGCGCGGCCTCTGGCCCGCTGGATCAGGCGACGCTGCGATAGCACTGATCCGGGCGCGCGGGGCCAATCCATCCCGCGCGCCAATCGCCGCGCGCCCTGTCCACCGTCACTGAAGGAGAAACACCATGATGCTGTCCAAAGCCGATTTCGAAGACCTGTTGCCCGATGTTTTCCCCACGTCGTCCGCCGAAGACCCGAACGCGGCCTGCATCGCCCGATGGGAAGACGATGGCGGCCAGCCGGAGCGATCCCCGCACACGGCGCGGGCCGAGAGTGCAGACGCGGCCCACTGGCCGCCGATAGGCTGGGCCGCCAGCGCCATGGCGGTCGCCGCCCTTGGCCAATCCCTTGCCGGTCCACGCCGCGTAGTGCGCTGACCCGGGGACAAAAACCACCTGCGCAGGCCTACCCGCGCGGCCCGTGGCAGAGCCGCGCGTGCCGGTCAGGACTCGCCTTGGCGATGTATCGGTCGCGGCTCGCCCGGCCTGCCCAAGCTGCAGTCCAACGCCGCGCGATCCCAGCCGCCGGCGTTTGCGGCGGCGTCATAGGTCGATTGCAGGAACGCCATGAGCGTTTCTGCGGGCGTCTCGCTGTCCCGCACGGCGGCATAGGGCAACAGGAACTCGCCCAAGGTGGTATCGTAATAGGCCTCTTTCGGTGAGACGGGTTGCTTGGCGAAGCCATCCGGCTCGGGGTAGGCATAGGCGTAGAACATCGGCTCATCGACGCCACCACCGCCCGGCCAGAAGCCCGCCGATGACACCTCGTGGCTATACGCCTCTTGCGCGACGGTGTCCGGCAGGTTCGGGATGCCCGCCGGGTGCAAAGGGGCGCGCCGCCCCGAGAACCGGGTGACTGCCAGATCGAGCGCCCCCCAGAACAGGTGCACGGGCGAAACCTTGCCCAGAAAGCTGGTGCGGAAATGCTCGAACACCGGCACGATGTGCAGCAACGCCCGATGATACCGCGCAACGGCGGCCGCGTCGTAGGGGCGATGCGCGTGGTCTTTCGCAAAGGGCACCGGATCGGGCAGCTCATTGGGCGCGCCGTGAATATCGAAGGTGCCGCCGACGGCCTCCACTGCCTGTCGCGTCCTCTCATGGAACTCTGCCACGCTCATCTCGGTCAGGGCAAACCCTTCACGGGCGCCGCCATCCGCTTCGGCGACAAGCCGGTGCTCGGTCAAATCAAGGCTCAGGCTGACGCAACCGCCGCGCTCATGCACCGGGCCCGTCGTCAGGCCACGGGGCGTCACATACAAGGTCGAATGCCAAGAATGGTTGACCCAGGGCGTATGGGCCACCCGGTATTTCCTGAGGATCTGCGTCCAGAGATGAAGCGCCGCGCAGGTGTCCGACCAGTCCCCGTAGCCAAGGGACGGCCAGCCCGGCTCCTTTGCCACGTCGCTCATCCGATCGGCTCCATGTTCTGACGCGTCAGGGCCAGCTGCACGCCGGCGTCCGCTTCCATCCGTGACATGTGCTGCTTCAATTCGGGGTAGTCGTCATAGGCCAGCGGGGTCTGGTCAATCCAGCGGGTCAGGACATACAGGAACGTATCCGCAAAACTGCGTTTGCCCAGATACCAGTCGCCGCCGGCGTCGCGCAGCGTGTCGTTCAGACGTTTGTAGTGGCCGTCGAGCTTGTCGTAGGTCTTGCGCTTGACCTCTTCGATGGCGCTGTCGCTGTCGGCGAAGTTCTGCGGGCCGAAATGGCCGCCATAGGCCGCGTGCACCTCCGAGGTCATGTAGGACAGCGCCTCGGCTTCCTTGCGCCCCAACACCGTGTCGCGGGCGAAGCTGTCGCCGCCATGGGCAGCACCCAGCCACGCGAGGATCGCCGCCGCTTCTGTCAGCACGTCGCCATCCGCGAACTGCAACGCAGGCACCTTCCCCTTGTCGTTGATCGCCAGATAGGCGTCCTTCTTGTGGTCGCCGTAGGCCATCGTGTGCACCTCGACAGGTGCATCAAGCCAGGCCACCGCGATATTGGGCGACAGCGAACAGGTTCCGGGCATGGTATAAAGCGTTGGCATATGGAATATCCTTTCAGAGGTGTCCGAGGGCGTCGGGGTCAGTCAGCAGTGCGGGTCCCCCTGCGGTGAGGACAGGGGCGCCCTGTGTCAACCTGCGTCCGAGGCGGCAAAGGCCACAAACCCTTGCAGGAAACGCTCAAGTCGGTCGCGCATCTGCGCGTCGGTCATCTGGCCCGCATCGTCGAAAACATTGCCGGCCCGGGCCACCATCAGCCGCCCCGACCACCACGGGCGTGTCCCGAGCGTTCGCAGCACAGAAAGCCAACTGTCCTGCGCCAGTATGGTTCCAAATCCCCCGGGCGAGGCGCCGATGACCGCGAAAGGCTTGCCGCCGAACACCTGCGCGATGTCGCTGGCCGGGCGGCTTGTCCAGTCGATGGCGTTCTTGAACACGCCCGGCATCGAATTGTTGTATTCCGGCGAGAACAGCAGCACGCCGTCGGCGTCGATGATCTGCTCTTTGAGGCGCTGCACCGCGGGCGGAATGCCCTCTGCCTGCTCCTCATCAGCGTTGTAGAGCGGAATGCCGTCAATGCTGCCCCGGATAAGTTCGCTGCCCTCGGGCATCAGATCCTGCGCCGCGTGCAGCAACGCCGTGTTGAACGACCCCTGTCTGAGGCTTCACGAAATACCAAGTATCTGTGTCATCGATGGTCCTTTCCGAACGGTGCGCCTGCGCGCGCTTTACGTGAATAAACAAAAAGGGGCACCGCGACGGCGGCGCCCCTGATGAGAAAGGTAACGTGATGGTTCAAGCCTTCAACGCCTGTGGCACGAAGCCGTCGACCACTGGCAACCGGCGCAGGGCGAAGGCGCCGCCGCCCTGAATGGCGACGATGACCGCCAGCGCGACCAGCAACGCTGGGAATTCCCAGCCGCCACCTTCGTTACTGAACAGCCAGCCGTTGCCCGCATGCACCCAGAACGACCCGATGAGGACCGGCAGGGACAGAACGGCCACAAGGCGCGAATACAGGCCCGCGATAAGGGCCGCGCCCCCCACGACTTCGGCGAAAACGGTCAGATAGGCGATGATCGCGGGATAGCCGAGGCTGTCGAAGAAGGCGACGGTGCCGGGCAGCGTGAAAACAAACAGTTTGAGCAGGCCGTGGGCCAAAAGGATAACGCCGAGCGAGAGGCGGGCGAGCGTGGCACCGACGTTGGTGTTGGTTTCGAAAGTCATGGTTTATCTCCTGATAGGGGCTGATCGTGTCTGCCCCCCATATCGACCATTGCGCCGTGATTGATAATATGAAGAATTGGAAGCTCACTCATTCCAAAGAGTTGATAATCCATGGACCAAGTCACCCGCATCGGCATCTTCCTCGCCGTGGTCAAAGCGCAAAGTTTCGCCGGCGCCGCGCGTAGCCTTGGCATGACGAGTTCCGCCGTCTCGAAACAGGTCCAGAATCTTGAGCAGGATCTTGGGGTCAAGCTGCTGAACCGCACCACCCGCCATGTCGCCGTGACCGAAGAGGGGGCGATCTATTCCGAACGGGCGAAACGGGCCCTGCTTGATCTGCAAGAGGCCGAGG
Organism: Thalassorhabdomicrobium marinisediminis; assembly: GCF_003072065.1. Lineage (GTDB taxonomy): Bacteria > Pseudomonadota > Alphaproteobacteria > Rhodobacterales > Rhodobacteraceae > Octadecabacter > Octadecabacter marinisediminis. The sequence goes on along the minus strand of NZ_QCYG01000001.1, from coordinate 352,548 downwards.
AAGAGCTGCACGCGCTCAAGGCGCAACCGCGCGGGCCGTTGCGGGTCAGCGTGCCGCACGGTCTGGGCGCGACCTATCTCACGGGGAGCATCGCGGCGTTCGCCCGCACGCACCCCCGTGTGGCGCTGGACGTGAGTCTGAGCGACCGGTTCATTGATCCTATGAACGACGGCTATGACGTGGTGGTGCGGATCGGCACGCTGTCGGATTCGTCGTTGATGACGCGGCGGCTCGCCTCTTGCCCGTTCATGCTCTGCGCCAGTCCGGATTACCTCGCGCGGCACGGCACGCCCGAGACGCCCGAAGACCTCACCCGGCATGAGATGCTGGCCTATTCGGGCAACCAGACCCTGCACGAATGGCGCTACCGCGACGGCGCGGGACAAGTCGGGCGGGTCACGCTCGGCGGGGCCTTCCGTTCGGACGCGGGTGAGATGCTGTGCCGCGCCGCGCTCGACGGGATCGGCATCGCGATCCTGCCGGTGTTCTACGTTGCCGATCACTTGAAGGCGGGGCATCTGGAGCAATTGTTGCCCGACCACCGGACATGGCCCGAGCGGGACATTCACGTGCTGTTCCAGCCCAGCCGCTACCAGCCCGCGCGGCTGCGGCTTTTCGTGGATCATCTGGTCCACACCGCCGCCGATTTCCCGTGGGAGCGGGGCTAGACTTCGATCTTCTCGATGTCCCGCAGCACGTGGTGCACCGCCCGCCCGGTTTCGGTCAGCCCATAGGTCACCTTGGGCGGGATCGTGTTGTCCTGTTCGCGCCAGACCAGACCATCGGCCTCCAACTCGCGCAAACGGGTCGTCAGCACCTTGGGCGAGATCCCCGCGATCCGCCGGCGCAAGACGCCGAAGCGGCAGGCCTGCTGCTCGCCCAGCACATAGATAACGTGAGTCTTCCACTGCCCCCAAAGCATGCGCAACAGCCGGTCCGCGCCGCAGGGCATGGCATTGTCAACCACGTCCGCGGCGCCATGCCCGCCGTCGTGGCTGGCGGTCGCGCGGGTTTCAGGGGTGGTTTCCATTTGGTAACGACTTTCACTTGGTGCCTTGCGCCCTAGATAAGCCCTCAACACACAAACACAACAGACGCGGGGCCCCCTCCGGCCCCGCCATCCAAAAGGAGAACACCATGTCTCAAGCGCAAAAACCGGCCATTGCCGGCCTGCACCACGTCACCGCGATTTCCGGCCCACCACAGGACAACCTTGATTTCTGGGTTGGCACGTTGGGCCAGCGGTTGGTGAAACGCACCGTGAATTTCGACGATCCGGGCACCTATCACCTGTATTATGGCGACAAGAATGCAGAACCCGGCTCGATCATGACCTTCTTTCCCTTCGTGGATGCGGGCCCCGGTCGCGCAGGTCCGGGGATGGCCTCGGCCGTGGCCTATGCGATCCCCGATCTGGACCGCCGCATGAACGACCTGGCTGAGGCGGCCATCGACTTCGACGGCCCCTTCGAACGGTTCGGCGAACGGGCCATCGCGCTGCGCGATCCCGACGGCCTGCGGGTGGAGTTGATCGAAGGCGGCAAGAAGGACGAAGGCTTTCACTCCGTGACCCTCTGGCTTGAGGATGTCGCCTCGACCGCCAGCATCCTCGAAGCCATGGGCTATGAGCGCGAGGCGGAAGAGACCACCGCGACCGGCGGCACCGACGCGGAAGAAACGCGCCTGCGCTATCGCTCGACCGATCCCGGGCGCGGTTCTGCGGTGGATTTGATGACCTCGCAGGCGCGGTCCATCGGGCGGCAGGGCGCGGGCAGCATCCACCACGTGGCCTTCCGCGCGCGTGATGAGGCAGAACAGCTCGCGTGGCGCGAGCGGCTGTCGGCGATCGGGCAACAGGTGACACCGGTGATCGACCGGCAGTATTTCGATGCGATCTATTTCCGCACGCCCGGCGGGGTGCTGTTTGAAATCGCCACCGATCCACCGGGATTTGCCGTGGATGAAGACCCCGCCCATCTGGGTGAAGCGCTGAAACTGCCCGAGAAATACGAGGCGCACCGCGACCGGATCGAGCAGATTCTGCCGAACATCCGGGTGCCGTCATGAGCGGCGCCCCCCAGACCACAACCCGCGGCACCGGTCCGCATGCGGGGCAACGGCTGGTGACGGCCGGGGCCCCGCTGGACCGGGCGGCGCTGGCCTTGGTGATGATCCACGGACGGGGCGGCAGCCCCGAGGATATGATCGGTCTGGCCGACCACCTTGCCCTGCCGGAGCTTGCGGTACTGGCACCGCAAGCGGCCGGGCGGTCCTGGTGGCCGGACAGTTTTCTTGCGCCGTTGGAGGCAAATGAGCCGGGCTTGAGCAGCGGGCTGAGCGTTGTGGCACATCTGCTGGACGACCTGAACGCGCAAGGCTTCGGGCCTGAGCGTGTGGCGCTGGTCGGGTTTTCCCAAGGTGCCTGCCTCGCGGTTGAGGCGGCGGCGCGACAGGCGGCGCCCTACCACGCGGTCGCGGCCCTGTCCGGCGCGCTTGTCGGCACCGGCGAGGGTGGCGGCGCGGCCCGCGATGATCTCTATGGCCGCACAGCCAAGGCCTTTGACTACGCCGGACAACTGCCGGACGTGCCCATCCTGCTGGGGTGCCACGAACAGGACCCGCACATCCCCCTTGCCCGCGTACGCGAAAGCGCCAAGGTTCTGGATGCGATGGGCGCGGCGGTCGAGACGATCATCATGCCCGGCGCCGGTCACGGGATCGTCGCGGATGAAGCGGCGTGGCTGCGCAAACACCTCAATGACAAGGGAGAGACCCATGAGCACTGACTTCGACATCACCCGCGAGGAAACCGACAGCAAGGGCCGTTACGTGGCGGTCGTCGATGGCCATGAAGCCGAGATGACCTATTCGCGCATGGGCGAGAGCACGATCATCATCGACCACACCGGGGTGCCGGACGCGCTGCGTGGGCGCGGCGTCGGTCAGGCGCTGGTCAAACGCGGGGTCGAGGATGCCCGCGCCGAGGGCCGCAAGATCGTGCCGCTGTGCCCCTTCGCCAAGGCGCAGATCGAGCGACACGCCGAGTGGCAGGATGTGCTAGAAAAGAAAAACCAGTAAAGGAGACGCAAGATGAGCTGGAGCCCCTGCCCCGACCCCGTTCCCGGTGACGCGCGCAGCGTCGATGCGGTAGAAACCCTGATCGTGCCCCGCGCGGTCGATCTGGGCGAGATGGAGGTGCGCCGCGCCCTGCCCTCGGACAAGCGCCAGATGGTGGGGCCGTTCATCTTCTTCGACCAGATGGGACCGGCGGAGTTCCTCACCGATCAGGGGATCGACGTGCGTCCCCATCCGCACATCAACCTTGCCACGCTCACCTACCTGTTCGAGGGCCAGATCCTGCACCGGGATTCACTGGGCTCGGATCTTGCGATTGAACCGGGCGCGGTGAACTGGATGAAAGCGGGAAAAGGCATCGTGCATTCCGAGCGCACCTCGGAAGAGCGCAAGGAAAGCGGGCAGCGCCTGTTCGGCTTGCAGACCTGGATGGCGCTGCCCGAGAATGAAGAGGAATCCGATCCGGCCTTCATGCACCACGGCAAGTCCGATCTGCCCACGGTTGAGGCCGAGGGGCTGACCGCGCGGCTGATCGCGGGGTCCGCCTTCGGCGCGACTTCGCCCCTCAAGACCGCGTCGGACACGCTTTATGCCGATGTCACACTGGCCCCCGGTGCAAAGGCCCCGATCCGGCCCAACGCGGAAGAACGTGCGCTCTACACGATCCGCGGCAAGATCGAGATCGCCGGGGCGACCTTCGAGCCCGGTCAACTGCTGGTTTTGCGCCCGGGGGACGAGATCACTGTCACCGGTGTGCCCGACGGCACCGGCGATCACGCGCGCTTCATGTTGTTCGGGGGCGCGCCGATGGACGGGCCGCGCTACATCTGGTGGAACTTCGTCTCCTCGCGGCGCGAGCGGATTGAACAGGCCAAGGATGAATGGCGGCGCGGGCGGTTCGAGACCGTGCCGGGGGACGAAGAGGAGTTCATCCCGCTGCCCGAGGACCAACGCGAGATCATGCGCGCCGAAGGCGGGGTGCATTACCCGTGAGGGGTTGGCCAGCCCGTTGCGCCGCACTGACGGTCGTCACCGCCTTGGCAGCCGCGCCCGCAGTCGCCGCTGGAGCCGAGGACGCACGCTCGATGTTCGGCCTTGTCGGCATGGAGCTCGCGTTCCTCGAAGCGCTGGCGCTGATCGTGCTGGCCTGTATCTTCGTGCCCCTGTCGCGTGCGATGGGGTTGGGCACGGTGATCGGCTATCTCGTGGCGGGGGTCGTCGCGGGCGGGGTTCTGTCGATCTCGTTCACCCGCGATCCGGAGGCCTTGCTGCATTTCGCCGAGTTCGGCGTCGTATTGTTCCTGTTTGTCATCGGGCTCGAGTTCCGCCCCGCCCGCCTGTGGGACATGCGCGGCACGATCTTCGGTCGGGGGCTGGCGCAGGTCATGGTCTGCGCGGTCTTGCTGACGGCGGCGGCCTTACTGACGGGGCTGGACTGGCGCGCGGCGTTGATCGTCGGGCTGGGGCTGGCCCTGTCTTCGACCGCGCTGGTGATGCGCGGCATCGACGAAGGGGGCGAGCGCAATTCCGCCTTCGGACAGACCGCCATCGCGGTGCTGCTGTTCGAGGATCTGGCCATCGTGCCGTTCCTGTTGCTTGTTACGCTGCTGGCACCGTCGGGGGATGAGGCGACGCTGGCCGAAAACCTTCAGGCCACGGCCATCGGCATCGGCGCTATCGTCCTTCTGATCCTGATCGGGCGCTACGCGCTTGACCCGATCTTCCGCATCGTCGCCCGCACCCGCACGCCCGAATTGATGACGGCCGCCGCCCTTGGCGTGGTGGTTCTCGCCGCGTTGATCATGGCCGCGGCGGGCCTGTCCTATGCCATGGGCGCGTTCATCGCCGGGGTGATGTTGGCGGAATCCTCATACCGGCATGAGGTCGAAGCGGATATCGAACCCTTCCGTGGCCTGTTTCTGGGCCTGTTCTTCGTTGCGGTCGGCCTTTCCCTTGATCTGGCCGCCGTCGCGGACAACTGGCTGATCATCGCCCTTGCGGTGCCGGTCACCGTGGCGCTGAAAGGCATCGGGGCCTATGGCGTTAACCGCGCTTTCGGCACCCCCCACCCGACCGCGCTGCGCATCGCCTTTGCCATGGGCCAGCACGGCGAATTCGGTTTCGTGCTGTTCGCCGCGGCGAGCTCCGCGCTGATCCTGCCCCCCGAGGTCTCATCAATCGTGGTGGCGATCGTGACCCTGTCCATGGCCCTGTCATCGCAATCCGACCGCGCCTATCGCTGGATCATGGGGCGGCCCGAGCGGGAAACCCTTGATGAGGATTACACCGATGCCGAGGGATCGGTCCTGATCGTCGGTTTCGGCCGTGTGGGTCAACTGGTGGCGCAGCCGTTGATCTCGGAAGGAATTTCCGTGACGCTTCTCGACCACGACGCCGACCGCATCCGCGAGGCGAAGCGCTTCAACGTGCGGGTGCATTTCGGCGATGGCACGCGGGCCGATGTGCTGACCGCCGCGGGGGCCGGGACTGCGAAGGTGATCGTTGTGGCCACCGATGATCCGGACACCACGCTGGAGATCGTGCGCACCGTGCAGCGAAAATTCCCCGCCGCGGCCCTGCAGGTCCGCGCCCACGACCGCATCCATGCGGTCCGGCTGGCGGGCGAAGGCGTTCCCGCCAGCGCCATCCTGCGCGAAACATGGCTGTCCGGTCTCGCGCTGGGCGCACAGACCCTGCGGGCACTGGGCTACGCGGACGATAACGCCGAAGAGATTGTCGCACGGGTTAAGAAACAGGACGCTGACAGGCTGGCACAACAGGTGACCTCCGCCCGGGACAAGACCGACCGCGACGCCATCGTCTCCGCCATCGCACCGGAACCCGTGCGGCGGGACGAGGCCTCAGGTAGCGGGCGGGCCTGATTGTGCTCACCGTGCGCCTGATCCGTAGCGAAGAGTCGTTGGTCTGACCTTAACACGCATCAGGTCCGGAAAATCCAAGCGTGCCTGACTACCTGACGCTAGAAATCCGAAAGTATCGTCAAACCCGTGTTACGCCGGAGAATGCTTAACTTGGACTTCACTACCGGTTCTTAATGGGGCAAGTGGCGGAGGGGATGGGTCTAGCGTCGAACCTTCTCTGCCCCAACTGTTTTCGGCCTACTCCGACAGAGTGCGCCGACGCCTTCTTTTAAGACCTGCAGCCATGAACACGGACGAGGGCATGCGGTCGGCTTCGGCCGAGCGCGTGACAATACTTTCAACTGTCGGTGCAAAGGCTTTAGCGATCAACCGGTCCTCATCGCTGGCCATCGATGCCGGCACACTGTCCAGCCGCCTCAGCAGCAGGTCCGCAAACTCGTCATGCGCTAGCTCCGCGGCACCGTCCTTTTTGCCCGAAAGGGCAATCAGCTCTTCCTCTAGCAACTCGCCGGATAGACCCTGCCAGCGGATCTGATGGACAGCAACTACGTCGTCTTCCTCGTCATTGTCGGTTCTCGTTTCCGCTTCTGCGTACAATCCATCGAAGAGCAGCCTATCGTTGGCAAGCTCTGACAGATCGCGCACAAAGCCAGCTTCGAAGTCCATTGGGATTAGTGAGGGATCGGATGTCGCCCTAGTGTGGTCTGCGGTCAGGCGCACAATGCTACGACGGCCGAATTCCGGCCAACGGCCGATATCCTCTTCGGCAAGCTCAAGCTCTAGCGTCTTTCCGCCATGCATCTCGGCTCGCACATTATACCCGGCGATTGGCGCCATCCCTTTCACGAAGCTGACGATATGCCGAAAGTCGAAGCCGCCCGAAACGCGTGTCTGTTGTGCGGATGCGAACTGCAAAATATCATCCTCGGCCGCCCTCGCCTTCTGTGCTTCGCGTATGGCTTCCGCGATTTCCTCTTCGGTCTGGTCCATCTTCATGCTCGTCGCTCGTTCCAGGATGCTTTCCATGTCGATATAGGACATCAGCTCACCGAGCACTTCCGCGGCCAAGGCGTCCTTCATTTCGCCGGCAACACTGGCCATGTCTTGTGCAATCGTGCTGACACGGTCCAACAACAAGATGATGGCGCTGTTGTCGAAGCCGTCATCCGACTGCAAATTAATGACTTGAACGCGTCGCGTCTGACCATAGCGGTACAAACGGCCGATCCGTTGCACTAGGCGTGCCGGGTTCCATGGCAGATCGTAATTTACCATGATATGACAGGCGTCTTGTAGGTTTAAGCCTTCGCCGCCTGCTTCAGTCGAAACCATGATCTGAGCCTCTCGGCGGTTGAAAGCGCGGACGTTCCTCATTTTTTCATCCAGAGGCATTGAGCCGTTGATCGCGGCGACCTGGACCCCCGGACATGCGTTTGCGATTGCCTCTGCTAGGTAACTCTGTGTAGCCCTGTACTCAGTAAACACCAACAGATTTTGGCCCTGCGTTAGAAGCGGCGAAACCACGTCATTAAGGAATGTCTGCAGTTTCGCATCCGATTGCCGAGCCACGCGGATGAGTTTCAGAACGGCCTGAACCTCGCTTGCTTCATCGGCGAAGAAGGCGCCGACCTCACCGATGGGCCCAGCTTCCGCAAGATTGTCGTCGCCTTCGAGCTGGTCGTCAGAAGGTATCGCCAGTGCCGAAGCGGCATCGAAATCTCGAAGTCGTTCTAAGCGACGTTCCAGCGCGCGCTCGATTGCCGCCACGGAAGATGAAGCGAGCTTGCGATACGTCGTCATGACAAACCCGATGGCGCGGCCGATCATTCTATCCTGTGCGTCTGCACTGGCGCGATACCCCTCGCTCAAATACCTCCGAAGCGCCTTGTCCGCAGTGCGCATTTCGGGCGACGGGATCACCATGTGGCGAAGCGTGTCGTGGCCGCGAAAAATCAGCGTACCTTCAGCATCCGTGACGCGGGTCTTCCGGTTACGAATGATGATATCTCCAACCACCTCTGGGTTCATCTCCAGTGTTCGGATTTCGGGCAGGAGGTCCGGGCGCACCAACTCCAATAGAGCCGCAAAGCGACGGGTTTTGCCTTGGTGCGGCGTTGCGGTAAGCAACAGCAAAGAGTGGGTCCGGTCGCGAAGCTTGTGAGCGAGCGCATAGCGTTCCGTCTGCTCGCCGGTTTCAGACCGCCCGAGCCGATGCGCCTCATCAAACACAATTACATCCCAGAAGCCAGCTTCGATGAGCCTTGCCAAATGCTCGTCGCGTTTGGCGAGATCGAGTGAGATTATGACATTCTCCCTTAGGCGCATTTCGTCCGCGTATTCGGGGCGGAAGTCGCGCTGATAGATCTCGAAGGCACGCCCGAACTTGACGCGCATCTCATCCTTCCACTGCTTGGTCAGCGAAGAAGGACAGACGATTAAGACGCGCCTGCAGCGGTTACGCTGCGAGAGGGCGTGAAGAATTAGACCAACCTCAATGGTCTTGCCAAGCCCAACATCGTCGGCGATCAGCCAACGTGCCTGAGGGGAAGTTACGACCTTCCGTGCCACATCAAGTTGATGCGGCAGAGGGTCGATGTCGAGACGACCGAATGCTCCGGTGTTCGAATTCCATATCTGAAGTGCCTTGGACAGAATACGGAGCCGGAAGCGCTCCGCATGGTCCAAATGCTGGCCAGTTTGTCGTTTTGCGATCCGCAACTCGACAGGCATCGCCTGTGCGAGAACACGCCAGTCCAGCCACCTGGTTTCTCCAGTCTCTGCAAACTGAACGAGAACCTGCTCGAAGCCTCCCAGCGGGCGCGTAGCAAGTACAACCCCGGTCCCAAGGCTAGCTCCGCGACCTCGCGGTGGCTTGTGCTGTACTTGCTGTCCAGGCGCATATGCGGGCTTCAGATCTGATAGCGCCAACCATACGCGGCGATTGCCAGCCATGGCGATTTGAGCCTCGTTCGGCTCTGCTTTCGGCCTCAGATCATGGATCACCCCACGCGCGCCGTCTTTCAATTTCACGAGAGCGCCCTTTGATGGAAATAACAATCTATGCATTCTTGCCTGCCTCTTTTGCCTCGGCTTCCTCTTTTGCTGCTACCCGTTTGGCGTGTGGTAGCAATGACAGAAAGCCAGTGTCCCAGCGTCCATTTTTCGGTTCGAAACGCCAAATCTGGCCCTCGCTATCCTCGAGGCGGAAGGAACTCGACGGTTGAATATCGATAGGCTCCTCATAATACCAAGTTTCAGTATCAATCAGTTCAATGCATTCGGCATCGAGATTAAGGAAAGCAGGATAGCTCCAGAACCGTGCGTCCATGCGAACACCGTCGCTCAATTGCTCTGGCTGCATTTGAAGCCATTCGTTTCGCCAATCATCGAAAATCTTTCGCTCGGCCTCTGCACGGCCAACACGATGGACCAATGCCAATGCAAGTTTCCAAGAAAGAGCGCTGCGATAGCTCGATCGTTCATCAATCTCCCAAGCACGCTGCATTCTGTTGAACTTACGGTGAGACCAAAGCCAAGGAGATTCCCGCCAAAGACATTTCAGTTCGCATGCATCTTCCAGCTCTCCGAGACTGATGCCAGCTTGCACCAGCCTCGAAAGCGCTCTGAAACTTGACGAGAACGGGAACTCCTCCAAGACTGCTTTCCAGCGACCTTGAAGCAGGGCACGCTCGGCAAGCTTTATGATCCGCATCTGGCTGACCAGCCTTGCGGCGTATTCATCCAATAGGTGACTATCGGTGATAGTCTCTTCTTCAACAATCTGAGAAGATAGATCTGGATCTTCCTCAAATAGATCCAGATCCAAAAGGTCTTCCCACTGGGCGTTCTCGGTTTCCTTCTCGACCTCTCGTGAACCAAACTCCGGAAACGCTCTGAAATCAGTAACGTCAAACGAAGCGTCATGGGTGCTGTCGCCTTCAATTTCCTCACCGAACTTGTATGGAAGCGCAACCTCCCAGAGCTCGTCGGCCGGTTCAGCGAACTCATCGTCTTCATCAATGAGTTCATCATATTTGTCATCCGCCTCCAAAAGCTCGACTTCGCTACTCAAGCTCGACGGAAGGGGACTTGGTGGAGCCAAGCCGGGATCCGGATCGGACTCCTCTTTACCCGAAACTTCATTCTCCACTTCAAGTTTTGTGAATGTCTCAGTTGTTGAAGGATTTTGCCCGGAAGCAGGAGTATTCACTCGCATTGGGTCTTCGCCGCGTGGATTGGCAGGAATATCCGTCGCGAAAAACTCACGCTCGAAAACAAGCAGGTCCGGATGAAGACTGCTCTCGATTACATCCGGGGGAGCGGCCGCGGGTTCGTCAGGCACCGAGCTGACCTTAGCCTGTGTGGCTTCCGGCAAGTAATCACCATCGGGGAAATCAGAATTGGACAGTGGCTTCAAATCTGGATGCGCGGACGCATCCGAGGAGCCAGCCAGTTTTCGCCTAAATTTAGAAAAAAGACCCTTCATCATTTAGCACTTTGTACAAGAGCCAAAGCACACAGCGTATTCACCAGCTGCATTTGCTCAACAGTATTACACTTCGCCTCACGCAATCGCGGGGCTCCAAATACCAATGCGAGTCCCTTGGCGCGGGAGACCGCGACATTGATGCGGTTCAGGGAAAACAGAAACTCCATCCCGCGCGAGGTTTCTTCGGCGGAAGATGCGGTCATGGAAACCAGGCAGACCGGCGCCTCTTGCCCCTGAAACTTGTCCACGGTTCCGACGCGGACGCCTGAAGGAAGGGCATCCCGCAAAGCGTTTACCTGTGCGTTGTATGGGGCGACGACGATGATGTCCGTCTCGCGCATCGGCCGCGTGCTGCCGTCCTTCTCCGTCCAGCTGCCGTCGAGGAGGTCAGTGACGGTTTTGCCAATAGCGGCGACTTCTTCCTGTGCGATCTGTGCATTACCCTCATGCGGGACCGGCACCCAGAAAGCTCCGGCTTCGGGGAGCGCCGTGCCTGTCACGCACTGGTTAGCCGTATCAGGGTGGCTGGTCAGTCGGCGCTCATACACCTGTTCCGAGACAAACCGACAGACCTCCGGATGCATGCGCCGGGATGTGTGAAGGAAGATGCCCCGCTCGGCTGGAACTGTCGCATGCTCACCGAGCATCCAATCCAGGCACGACAGGTTCGCAGGCTCGGGATGCGCTCCTTGAATGACCTGCGGCAACTGGCGTGGGTCGCCCACAAGCACGATGTTTCGCGCGGCACGCCCCATGGCGGCCATGTTGGCAAGTCCGACCTGGCCTGCCTCGTCCACGAACAGCCAATCAAATGCCTGAACATTTTCGTCGCGCGAGAAGAACCACGCGGTGCCGCCCACGACATGCCCGCCGTTGGCGGCCTCTGCGTTGTCGGTCGTACGATGAACATCGCAATCTTCGGGATAACCATCCTCGCTGCCAGAAACCTTGTGCACGAGTTCGAGATTGATCGGCAGGTCTTCGTCTTCCAACGCTGAAAGACAGCCCATCAGCACGTTCCTGATAGCCTCGTGGCTGTTGGATGCGACGCCGACGCGATGGCCCTTGCGCACCAAAGACAGGATCGCGCGTGCACTCACATAGGTCTTGCCGGTACCAGGTGGCCCCTGAATCGACAGGACCGTTCCATCCATGTCATTCACTACGGCAATAGTGCCCGTTACTGGGTCTGCCCCGCCCAAAAGATCGCCCCGTGGGCCAGAACCCAGACGCGGCGCAGCGCGCGACAGTAGGTCATCCACCGCCGTGTACCTGCGCGCGCCGCACTGATCGGCGATCATATCGCGCAAAGCACCGGCAATGACACCTGTCTGGATCGGCCAGTCCGGATGCAACGTCAGCTGATCCGCCAGAAGTTCGGCCTTGCCTGGACCTGCTTTGACTGTGATCTGGCGGGCGCGGCGATCCATGGTCTCGATTCCGACCGTTGTCGGGGGACTGTCGAACACCGGAACCGTCGCCTTCTTACCGCTACGCAGTTTCGTTTCCTGTTCGGGATAGGTGTATCGGCGCGCAAAGGATCGCTTGACGGGTTCGACAGGACCCGCTGCCTCAAGCCCGCCAAGCGCTTCGAGATCGTCGAGCAGATCATCTTCGTCCTTCGCAGCGCTATCGAATACGGCCCATTGCGCGGGCTTCACTTCGCGGCTGTGAAAAACGCCGAGGTTGAACAACATATCCTGCCGCGCTTCCGGCAAACCTGATGCTGCCAGCAGGTTGCGCAGAGCTTGCGTATCGGCGTCCTCTTCGACCTCTTTATCACCTGCATCCGGGGCAAGTGTCGGCCAAGGGCCAGCAGGTCGGATGCCGACCAGCCAGTCGCGCAATTCCTCGGTCGAGACACAGTCGACGCGGTTGTAATCCTCGATCTCGTCCAGGATCTGCTGGTCCTGCGTTTCGCGCCAGCGCTCATATGCCACGACCGAGCCACCCGCCGTCTTGACTTCACCGTCGCGCTTGCGGTCGTAAAAGGCCTCCATCGATTTGATGGAATAGTTCGGTTCCGATCCGATCAGTCCGCCACGGACCACGGCGAACAGATCGACGAAGCGCCGTTCCCTAAGCAGGCGGTCAAGAAAAGCCTCTCCGATCCCATATTTCGTGGTCAGGCGTTTGAGCGCTGTGATCTCATATGGCGCGTAGTGATAGATACGCGCAGTGGGGTACTGCGAAATCCGCGCGCGAAAGAACGTCAGCAAGTCGGACAATGCCCGCGCTTCGGCATCGTGGTCATGGGCCCAGAACGCCTTGAACGCCCCGTCGAACCAGATGCCATGCAGGTATTCGAGGCCGCCCTCGTAGTGCGGGTCGCCTTCGATGTCATAGAACAGGTCGCCCGGCTGCGGTTCCGGCAACAGGTCGAAGCCTTTGCCAGGCTCGGGTGCCCGTAGTTCGAAATCTGGCTCCCCGGTTTTGCGAGCCTGCTGCAGGCGGGCTTGAGTGACCAAACGGGCCTGGGTGTTTTCGGCCATTCCGCGCACTGGGTGATCCAGCGTCGAGAGAGCCTCCAATGTGTGAATGCCTGCGGCTTCTAGCTTTTTCACCTGACCGCGACTGATGTTGGCGACATTGAACAAGCTGTCTTCGGCGTGCCAGACGCTGTTGCAATGTTCGGCCCAGCGGCACAGACCGCAATCAGCACATGGCACCGGGCGTGTGGGCTGCGGATCGGCGACAAAGGCTTCCAGCCGTTGTCGCGCCATCCGTGCATAGGAAGAGTAGTCTGCCAGGCGCAGCGTCGCGCGGGTACCGTCTCCCAATTCGACATGCGCGAACTCGGGCACCACCCCCTGAATTTCCGCCAACAGGTCGGAATACAGAACCAGCTGAAGCACATGTTTGGGATCAGCCCGACGTTTCAGCTTGGTGTCGGCCACTTCATAGCTGAACGATCCAAGCGCCGAAGGTGTCTCGACACGCTCCAGGAAGTCAGACCAGCCGCCCCAGTTTCCCGACAGAAACGCGCCCTGAAACACCACATCCGGACCAGCGGCGAGCGCCGCGCGCGTGGCTTCGGCGTTTTCGCCAAGCTTGCCGCGCTCGATTTCAATGACCGTGCGCCCGGCCTCCTTGAGATGTGCGAGATGCGCCGCCTCATGGGCATCGCCCTGCTTTTTCAAAAGCGCTGCGTCCTCGCTGTCGTCGCCCGGCTCCGGGCCCGTTCCGCGCATATGTGCCAGATCAAGGGTGGTCGCATGTGCGCAGCCTGTGAAGCGCATGAGATCCGTAGCGGACAAGAATATGCGACCGTCGAAATCCCTCATGGCTGCTCCAATACCTTTAAAAATCAACCTCCGAGGGAATCACCTCGACAGACCGCAAGCTCATCAATATCTTGCAAGGGTGTCAATTTCTGGCATGGAGTTCAAATGTCTTTTGCAAAAGCGCAGGACTTGCTTCGCCTTGCCCAGATGGCGGCTTCCCGCCGAGGAGGCGTCAGCCTTGAGGACATCTCCGCTGAGTTCGATGTTTCGCATCGCACTGCTCAACGGATGACCGAGGCTCTCGAAGCAACTTTCGTGAACGTTTCGACCGTAGACGACGCCGAACGACGGCGATACTGGCGGATGGACGCACCCTTGCCAGACCGACTGCAGCCCCGGCAGGAAACGGCGATCGAGGCGCTGGAAATCGCGGCACGCACCGCGCGCGATGAAGGGCGAATACGGCACTCACGCGCTCTGGAGGATCTCCGCGACGGGTTGCTGGCGCGATTGAATCCAAGGGACGCGCTGCGGTCGGAAGCCGATGCAGAGGCAGTGCTGGCTGGATTGGGACAAGTCACGCGCCCAGGCCCTACCGTCACACTGAAGCCTGCCGTGACGGATGCTGTCATCGAAGCGCTCCGCGGTCCCTTCAGGCTGCGCGTCTGCTATGGCGCTCAGGGCGCTGCGCCGCGTGTGATCGAACCGCATGGCATGTTGCTGGGGCACCGCACCTATCTTGTGGCACGCCAACCCGCGCGTGGAGAAGACATCCTGAACTTCCGCATGGATCGGATTCATGAAGCGGAGGTTCTGAACGAGAGCTTTCAGCCGGCCTCGGGTTTCTCTCTAGAGGCCTATGCCGCTCAGGCGTTTGGTGTCTATCAAGACCCCGAACAATACGGCGAAGTCGTGTGGCGCTTCACACCTGAAGCCGCGGAGCGCGCCGCCGAATTCCGTTTTCATCCCACCCAAGTTGTCGAGCCTCAGGACGATGGCAGCCTGATCGTCAGGTTCAAGGCAGCGGGTTGGTTGGAAATGGCTTGGCACCTCTATCAATGGGGCGACAAGGTAGACGTATTGGCGCCAGCAGGATTGCGCGAATTGATTGCGGGCCACCAGAGGTCGGATTTCGACGCTTTACCATGAAAATATTGAACAGGAATTTACTATGACAAACGGCCTTGACCATACAGCTCTAAAAGCAAAACAACGCGCCATTCGCGAAGGCTTCCCCGAAACCATGGGGCTGCGCGCTCACCGCGCCATCAGTTGGATCGGCCGTGCAGAAGCTTGTGGCGAGGATGATGATGCGCGTTTCATTTTCCTTTGGATCGCATTCAACGCGGCATACGCCGACGAGCAGGAGTTTCAGGCTGTCGCCCCGGGAGAACGCGCTGCTTTCGTCGAGTACTTCGGTCGACTGGTCGCCCTTGATCAAGACCAACGCATCTACAAGGCACTGTGGCAGCAGTTTTCCGGTCCTGTTCGGATGCTCATGGAAAACCGGTACGTCTTCAATCCCTTCTGGCAATACCACAATGGGATTGACGGCTTCGAGGATTGGGAGGAACGCTTCAAGACCTCAGCCCAATTATTCGCAACATCATTCCAAGCGGGTGACACCGCACGCGTCCTGAGCTTCGTCTTCGACCGATTGTACGTCCTGCGAAATCAACTCGTCCACGGAGGATCGACCTGGAACAGCGGCGTGAATCGATCGCAGGTTCGGGACGGCGCTGAGATCCTTGGGTTTCTGATGCCTGTTTTCATCGACATCATGATGGACAACCCAAATGAAAACTGGGGCAAGCCGTTTTATCCCGTCGTCGAATAGGTTCGAAACGGCCTATGATCATCACGTTTCAACTGGATACGCACGCCCGAGCTTGGTCTCTCATAACAGCATAGTCCGCCATCATCTCGACAACAGCCGATCCGTCTGGCAGCGTCGCCAGTTCCTCGGCAGCCTGTGCCTGAAACTCCCTGCTGTATTCGACGACCGGCGGACACGCTGCCACGCCGCCAGCTTCAAAACCTGCCGTCGCGCAGCCGGTCAACCAACTCGTCGCGACTACGAGGACGGCGAGCCGCCGCTTCCAGCATCCTCCGCTGAACCTCATTGGTTTTCTCCATGGTCTCGAGCTGCTCGGCCAAGCGACCGACGCGCTCGCCGGAACGGCGCAGGGCCAGCAGGAACAGAAGGATCGCGAAGGCTGTGACGGCGGAACGGAGCGCTATGCGCGCCCATTCCGATCCGGCGAGCGTGACGACGAGTCCGCCGATCACCGACGCCCCCGCTTCCAATCGTCGAGGCGGGCGTAGATCGTGACCGCGATGCCCCCGAGCGCGACTGCGATGAACAGCCAGCGGAGCGTATCGAGATACGGCACAAGCGGCAGGATCGAGGATTGGGTCTCCGCCAGGACGCTCTGCGCCACCTCGACACCCGCGGCACCCAGCGTCGCCACTCCGGCCGCCCCTCCACCCTTCATTTTGCGGCTGTCAGTCAGCACCTCGCGCGCTGGCGGCGTCTCCGACGCAATGGCCGTCGCCCGGACTAGGAACCGCTCGCCCCACTGCCGCGCGGGCCCGAGATCGACATGCATAAAACCGGAGCGCGGGTAGAACCCGAAGCCGAGGAACCCGACCTCGCGCGCCGCAGCCTCGAAGGTCACGGGGTCGTGGTTCGCCATGGCGATGTCGAAGGCGGCGCCATCCATGTGCTTCGACTGGGTCGCGCCGCCGACAGCGCGGTTGTGCTCGGGGCTGCGATAGGCCGAGCGGACGATCAGCGGCTTGCCCAGTCGGTCACGCAGCGCCTGAAGCTTGTCGAGCGCGGGTTTGTTGACGAGCAGCTTACCGGTGCCCCGACAAGCGATCTCGGCCGGGCTGAAGTTCGGCCAGCGCCAGGCACTCTCGGGCACCTCGCGCCAGTGGTCGTAAAAAGTCGTGGTCATTGGGAGTCCTCCAGAAACGAAAAGACCCGCCACATGGGCGGGTTCCGGTTGGTGCGGGAATTGTCGCGACGGGCGGCTACGGACCGCCGCCAAAGATCTTCAGCTTGATCGCGATCCCAGCCAGCAGCGCCAGCATGACGCCGGTGGTGACCATGCGGACGGCGGTCTGCATCGCGGTGCGCCGCACCAGCCGCACGCAGTCGAGCAAGGATCGCAGGTCGCGGATGTCGAGCGCAGCCTCTTCACCATCGAGGCCGACATCGGCGAGCGCGCGTTTGGCGCCTTTCTCGGCCGCGCGTGCCAGCATGGCCTCGAACTCGGCATCGGGCATGCGGTCAAAGCCCTGATCAGATCGGGGTGGTGTCATCGGATCCTCCTCCCGCCGCTCAGCCGACCTTGCAGCCCCAGAAGGACGTGTGGTCGGCGGCAAAGTAGCCGTCCGCGACCCGGAAATACCCCTGAAGCTCAATGGTATCGCCCGCCGTCAGCGGCACCATGGTCTGAAGCCAGATCGCGGTGGCGAGCGAGACGTGGGTGGCGGAGATTTCGCCGAGGGAGCCGCGGATTTCGGTTGTGCCGTTCAGAACGAGCCGCCCCCGCATGCGCGCGGTCGTGCTGGCATTGACCTTGTACATGAGCGACGCGCCGAAGAGGTAGGTGCCGTCGACGGGCGCCACGAAATGGTTGTTCGCCGCGTCGAAGGCGCCCTGATCGTTGTAGTCGGTGTTGTTCAGGCCGATCTTTTTCCAGGCTCCAACGCCGACATAGTTGTCGTAGTTCGTGTAAGCCTTGAACCGCGGCAGCCGGGGCTGGTCGACGCTGCCGGTGGCGTTGTCGACGTTGAGGCCGTCGAAGAAGGTGCTGCCGTCGGCCGAGACCGCGAGGCGGAAGCGGTCGGAGCCGAAGAGCCCGACCAGCGCCTTGGTCACGAAGTTGGTCTGCAGGGTCAGGCCGAGATCGTCGCCCGCTGCCTCCTTGTTCAAGGTGTAGAACAGATCGCCGGTGCCGCCCTCGGCCACGGTCTTCGCCGTCCAGAGCGCGGCGTTCAGCTTGGCCGAGAACGGGTTCGAGGCGTCCGCCGTTGTGCCGAGCCCGAGCAGCGCCATATTCTGCAACTCGCTGGGCGTGGTGCCGACCCAGCCCGCGCCATCGTAGACCAGCAGCAGGCCCTCATCCTCGATCCACGCCCGCCAGCCGGTGCCGGGTGGCAAGCGGAGCCAAGCGCCATCGGTCCAGAGCGCGACGTTCAGGTCCCAGCCCGCCCAGTCGCCCGTCGCGCCCGAAGCGACGATGTATCGGTCGCCGTCGGCGGGGCTCGCTGGGGGTGCTGCCAGATCGCGGTCGAGGACCGAGAGATGGACGAGCCCGTCGAGGATCCGCAGCGCCTCGTTGTGGGTGACATGCTTCTGGGCCTGCGCCGCCAGGATGTAGGGCAGCAGGAGATGGGTCGTGGCGTCGGACATGGGATGGCCTTCAGAACGTGAGCATGACGGTCTTGGGCGAGCCCCGCCCCACGAGGGCGGAGAGCTGGAAGATGCGGATGTCGAGCGTGTCACCGGGGGCGAGCGGAGCGCCCCAATCGGCGGTCTGCTGGGCGGCCGTGTAAACCGCGCTCGTGGTGGCGGTGCTCAGCACCCGCTTCACGGTGGCGCCGTCTAGGATCTCCACCTCGTAGGCTTCGAGCTCCTCGGCTAGCGACACCTCGAGCCCTCCCCAGCTGTCGGCCGCGAGTGCGCGGGACCGGCGCGTCCAGCGGATCGTGAGATCGCCGGACGCACGCGGTCTGCGCCATGGCTGCTCGACATGGGCGCCCGAGAACGGCCGCAGACCGACGCCCTCGGGCGTGAAGACCCGCGCCACATAGGTCTCGTCGCTGACAGGACGGCTCGCGGGGCCGATGCGCCAGTTCCACGGGATGCCCAGGTCGGCCTCGGCGATCGGCAGCGATGCTAGCGCAGTGTCCAGCACGACGACACGCGCGCCTGCAGGCGCCGGGTTGCCCATGGCGGCCTCGGTGCCACGCTGGCCCCGCAACAGCCGGGTCAGCCGATACCGGCCGGGCGCCAGCAGCTCGGCCGAGCCCGCCTGCACGATCTCCCCGATACCCGGCGCGCTCTCGATGGCCAGCGCATTGGCGCCGCCGAACAGAGTCAGGTCGGTGACGCTTTCAAGCGTGCCGGTCAGCAGATCGACCACCAGCGCATTGCCGAGGTCGAAGCGCAACGTGGGCCCCTCATAGAGGTCCGAGACGAGCGCCCCGATCCGGGCGCGGCTGCCGAAGGTCGTCAGCAGCTCGAAGCCATCGGTCGAGGGGCTGCGAAACACTGCCATCTCGCCTGGCCAGGGAACGGCATGGGCAGCAATGAACGGCCGATGCGCGGGCTGATCCTCGGTAAGTTGAGGCAGGTCCATCAGCACCGCCTCAGGTGCGCCGAATGCCACAGCTTTCGACAGGGACGACGGTCGTGGCGATCCCGGCGGTAGATCATGGGCTTCGCGGTCCTGACGAACAGCTTCGATCCCGCGAGATTCGGCTTCCGCGATGGAGACAAGCCGCAGCGGGATGTGCCGCCCGTCATGTTCCAGCGTGACGACGTCCGCCGGGTCGAGCGCCAGCCGCGAGGCCGGCAGGCGGAATGCAGCTGTCTCCCGCCCGGTCCATGCTTCCATAAGCGCGCGGCGGCAACGCCGTTCGGCTTCCTCGGGCGGGACCGCCATCGGAAAGCTCTCAGAGGCAATCCGGGTTGTGTCCACGGTGATGCGTCGCGCCTCGACGAGAGCGGCATCGTAATCTTCGTCGGCGCGGGCTACCTGCCATTTGAGGGCCTGCGGCAGTTCCGTCTCCTGCGCGCGCGTGAGCTCTAGCACGTCGCCCTCGCGGGCTGCGACAAGATCGTCGTGCGCGATGCTGGTGATGGACGCCCGGCCACGCCTGACAAAACGGATCATGCCTTCGGTCTCAACGGCGTCGAAGCCAAAGTGTCGCGACAGCGCGGTGATCGAGGCGCGCGGGCTTTCCAACGCACCAATGGCGTAGCCCTCGACCGCGCCCCAAAGGCCGGTGACGTCGATCCTTGCCTCGGGCATTCCGGCGCGCAGGCAGAGATGCCGCACGAGGGCCGCCAGCGACACCGCGCCGAGCCGCCCAGTCAGCCAGTGGCCGAGCCGCCAGTTCGCGCCGTCCGTCCAGACGTCGGTCAGCGCCGGAAAGGACGGGTACGGCCGCGCATCCCAGGTCCAGGCCGCGCATTCCGGCACATGCACCATCCGGCCGCCATAGACCGAGGACAGCGGGTTGTTCGTAGCCTCACCCCACCAGAGATACGTCGCCTCCAGATATGCCCGCTGGATCGCGTCATCCCGCCAGCCCCGCGAGAAATGCGGCGTGAAGCTCTCCGACGACTTCGGGTCGAAGAAGACGTTCGGCTGGTTGGTGCCCCGGTCGATGGCCGGGCAGCCGAGCTCGGTGAACCAGATCGGCTTCGACTGCGGCGCCCACGCCGTCGGCGTAGCGCTCTCCACCCCGCCCGGGCGGTCGTAGTGCGGATTCGACCACCAGGCTCGCAGATCCTTGTAGCGGAAAACCCACGGCTTGCTGGCGGCACCGTCGCTGATGGGCGTGCGCACCTGCGCGGAGCGGTCGGCGGCGCTGGCATAGAACCACTCGAAGCCTTCCCCGCCTGCGATATTCTCCTACAGATAGGCGCGGTCGTAGATCGCGGGCCAGCCCTCCTGCGCATCGGCATGCTCAAAGCCGTCGCGCCAGTCGGAGAGCGGCATGTAGTTGTCGATCCCGACGAAATCGATCTCGGCATCCGCCCAGAGCGGATCGAGGTGGAAAAATACGTCGCCATTCGGCGGGTCACTCGAACCGGTGGCGTTCCCCGCCTCATCGTCGCCTGGCTGGTGACCGAAGTATTCCGACCAGTCGGCAGCATAGCTGATCGCCGTGCCGAACCCTAGGATGCTCCGCACGTCGGCCGCCAGATCGCGGAAAGCCTGCACTGCCGGATAGGCGCTGGCGCCCGAGCGGATCGTGGTCAGCCCGCGCATCTCCGTCCCGATCAGGAAGGCATCGACCCCGCCCGCCGCTGCGCAGAGATGGGCGTAATGCAGCACCATGCGCCGCAGGCCCCAGTCGCCCGCCGCTCCGGTCCAGCACTGTCGAAGAAGGCCGCGACCTGACTTGCCGCCGTGGCGGTCTTGTCCACGGTCCCGGCGAAACCAGCCGCGGGCGAACAGGTGATCCGACCGCGCCACGGGAAGGCGGGCTGGCCCATGTCGGCGGCGTTGTCGGAATAAGGGCTGGGCAGGCTGTTGCCGGGCGGCACGTCCATAAGGATGAAGGGATAGAAGGTGACACGCAGCCCGCGCGCCTTCATTTCCTTGATCGCCTGCACCACGGCGAAATCTGCCGGCGTGCCGCCGTAGACGGGTCGGTCCTGGTCATCACGGCTGACGAGATGGGCGCCGGCGCGGGAGACGCCGTTCACGCTCCATGTCTGCGGACTCGTTGTCTTCTCCGAGACCTCTACGCCAGGTCGGATGGTGCAGTCGCCCGCACGCAGGTCGTTCCCGAACCAAGCGACGACGAGGCTGACGCTCTCCACCTTCGGCGCCATGGCCTGCAGCCGGTCCAGCGCCACGACCATGTCGGCGGTGTCCGAGAGCGCGTTCAGGTTCTCCGGCGTCTGCGCGCCGCCGCTGCCCTTGCGGATGCCCTGCGTCGCGTAGTGAACTCGCCCGAAGCCGGGATCATCGTGACCGCCTGCGTCAGCCCCTCGGCGGTGTGGGGATCGGCGATCGGGCGGAATACCTCGAAGGAGAGCTGCGGCAGGCGGTTGCCGTAATTGCCGAGCGGCAGGTCCTCGAAGACCACATAAGCGGTGCCGCGATAGGCCGGCGTGTCGGCAGCGCCCATCTTTGCGGCGATGAATGGATCCGCTGTCTGGGCCTCGTCACCCGGATACCAGCGCCAGGTGATCCCGGCGGTGTCTAGCAGCTTGCCGTCGGCCCAGATGCGGCCAATGCCGGTGATCGGCCCTTCGCACAGCGCGACCGCGAAGCTCGCATAGTAGAAATACTCGGTAGTCTTGACCTTGCCGCCCCCGCCACCACCCTTGCCGCCGCCCTGCGTGGTGGTCTTGGACTCCTCGCGGAAATCCGTGGCCCAGATGATGTTGCCGCCGATCCGCATGCGGCCATAGAGGCGCGGGATCACCGCCCCTTCGGTGGCCGAGGTGATGCGCAGGTTGTCCATCCGCGCGCCCTCGATCCGCTGGGTTGGTGCCAGTGACGAGATGATCCAGCTATCGACGACCGAGCCAATGGTGGAGCCGATGAAGCCACCAATTGTCGCGGCACTCACGCCGAGGATTGCACCGCCGATCGAACCGCCAATGGCGGCGCCAGCGGCACCGAGAACGAGGGTGGCCATGTCGGGGTCTCAGCGTTGCGGGAACAGGAAAGCGAAGGCGATCCGCCGCCGCCAGGATGGGGTGAGCGGTTCCTCAATGACGCCAAGGCGCTCATAGGAGTGGAGGAAGCTGTCGGGCCCAGTGAGGATCCCGACATGCTTGGCGATGGCGCGGGGCGTCATCCGGAACAGCACCAGCGCGCCGGGACAGGCCTCAGTTATAGGTAACTCGATCATCCTGGCGCGCGCGCCTTCGGCCAGAACCTCGCATGGCCCGGTCTCGCCCCAATCGCGGCTATAGGGCGGGATCGCGAACGGCTCGGGACCTACGACCTCGCGCCAGACGCCGCGCGCCAGCCCGAGGCAGTCGCAGCCGACACCGCACAGGCTCGCCTGGTCGTGGTAGGGCGTGCCGAGCCAGGAGCGCGCGATGGCGATGACGCGCTCGGGATCGGCGGCGTTCACAACACCGCCCCCTCGTGCCCGCCGTCCTTCGTCGCGTAGCGCAGCACCGCATCCTGACCCGGGATGTGCGGGAAGCCTCGGAAATTGGCGGTGTTGGCGAACTTCGCCCCACAGGTCTCGATACGCTTGTCGCATCCCGCGCGGATGGTAAAGGCATCGGCCTCAGCGATAGATCGCACTGGTGCTTCGAGCAGCGTCAGCACTGCAATACTGTCAGTCAGGTCATGCGCGATGATCTCTGCCTGCCGCCCCACATTTGCGCCGCTGGTCCATTCGGCGGTGCCAAAGGTGAACCAGCCAGATGCGAAACTGCCAAGCCCCGAGGCGGTGAAAGCCCGATCACGCAGAAGATCGATGACAGCGCCAATGCCCTTGAAGGCGGGATCCTCGAGATCGGCGCCGCAGCGGGCATCGCCGAGTGCCGCATCGCAGGTCGCCTGAAACGTCCGGCCAACCGTCTGGCCGAGTACATGCGCGAGGGAGCGGACCTCGGCGACGAAGGCCAGCCGCCCGCGCCGGATCTGGCCGATGGCGCCGCGCCGCATCAGGACGCGCTGGCCGGTATCGGCCCAGTTCACCCGCCAGACCTCGACCTCGGCGTTGTCCCAGCGGCCGTCGAGAATGTCGGTCTCGGTGATGCGGTCAGAGGTGAGCACACCTTCGGCATCTTGGGCATCAACAGAGAGATCGGAGCCGGACCGGACCTCGGCGGCTGTCAGCCCGCTCTCGGGCTCGAAGTCCGTGCCGTCAAAGCTCAGCGTCCGGTCATGATCGGTGAAGCCGAAACTCGCGCCGTCGGCGCGGTGGATGCGCCAGCACCAGGCCAGAGTTGTTGTCCCGTCGTCCAGATGCGCCTGCAGGTTAGGGGTGATGCTCTTCATTGGCGGAGTTCTAGCAAGGGTATGGAGGTAATCGAGCCCAGCCGCTCGAGATCAAGCGTCACGTCGAGCGCGTCAGTGTCGAAGCGGACGGCCACGTCGAATTCGAAGCCTGCGGTGATCGCAACGCCCGCCCCGGGCGCAGCGTTGAAGGTCACGGTCCCGGTCGTGGTATCGACCGACCATCCGGAGAGCTGCTCCACCCCGCCGAGTGCAATGCGCACGGTTGCCGTCACCGGCTTGGCGATGTCGCGCGTCCAGGATTGAGCCCCGGACGTGTAGCGCTTCACCAACTGGAAGGCGGTTGTCGTCCCGTCGCCGGTGCCAATCGCCTGGTCGCTCGGCGATGGCGCGCCCGAGGGCAGACAGGACTTGTGGTCGCCCCAGTCCTTGAACCGGAAGCCGTGCAGGCGACCGTTTCGGGCCTCAAAGAAGGCGACGACGGCCGCCAGATCGTCCGCGCGGCGGATGCCATAGGCGACGTCGTAGCGGCGGCGCGAATTGGCCCAGCTCGCATTACGCTCCTCGTCGCCCGAGGCAAGTTCGACTATCTGCGTCCGCCGCTCCGGCCCGCCCCGCGCGCCCCGGCTGATGTTGTCGGGAAACCTGACCTCGTGAAACGCCATCACATGCCCCTCCGACCGAGAGACACAGCACGGGCGATATCCGCCGCGACCTGGGTGCGTGACTGCCGAAAGCTCTCGGCGTCACGGGCCATGATGGTGACGTTGACCCCGCCGCCACCGCCGTAGCTCTGCCCCTCACGCCGCGACAGCACGCGCTCGCCGCGTTGCAAGATGGCCGGGACTTCATCGTGGCGGAGACCGGCTACGCCGCCGGAATGCATTCGGGGTGCCGCCGCGAACGCCATGGCCGGGACCATCCGGCCTGGCGCGGAGGCACCTACCATGCCGCCTGCATGCAAGATGTTCGCGAAGATCCCGCCCGCACCCCCAAGCGCGCCGGAAAGCGCATTGGCGATCGGCCCGAGGATGAACCGCCGCGCCGCCAGCTTGGCGAGATCAGCCAGCAGCGAGGTGACCAGACTGCGGAAGTCCAGCTTGCCGGTCCTGACGAACTGGCCGACGGCGTTCTCGGCCGACTGGAAGGCACCGACAAGGCTCTGGCCGATATCGCCACCGATCTCGCGCGCCTTGCTGGCATAGTCGCTGAGCGCTGCGGTGACCGCCTGCCAGCCGGTGACGGCGGCTTCGGTGTCGGGTCCGGCGGCAGCGGCAGCAGCCCCGACCGCAGCACCAGCGCCGGTGGCCGCCCGTCCCGCATCGCCAAGGGGTGTCTCGGACCGCTCAGCCGCGTCGGTCGCCTCGGTCAGCGCGTCCGCGCTAGCCTGATTGCTGCCCTGCACCGCGTCACGCAGGGCCTGCCAGCTGGCGAGTGGCGCACGCGCGCCTTCAGCCAGATCGCGTGCCGCCCCGCGATACGTATTGGCCTTGGCCAGTGCAGCATTGGCCGCCTGGGTGAGCCCGAAATCGGGCGCGGTGAGCGGATTGTCGTCGAAGGCCCGGTCGAAAGCAGCCTGTGCTGCGGTGGTCGCAGCCGTCGCGGCGCCCTCAAACCGGTTCTCGATCTGGCCCAGCTCAAGATCGGGGATGATCGAGATGCGCCGTTCAGAGCCGAGCGCTTCCAGCCCTTGGTTGATCCCGCCGATGAAGCCATTGATGCGCGAGACGACACCGTTAAGCATAGCCTCGACGCCGTCGATCAGGCTGTTCGCCGCCTGAAACGCCAGATCACCGATGGCCGCCGGGAGAAGCCCCCAGATCGCCTTGATCGCCTCGTAGGCGCCCTCGAAGGCGTTCGCGGCGGTGTTGCCAAAAGCCACGACGCTCTCGATGGCACTCTGCATGCCCGATGCGGCGTCGGCCTTCAGGTCGAAGAACATCGCCGTGGCGGCCGCGCCCGCCGCAGCAGCGCCCATCTTGATCCGCTCCCAGACCTCGACGGCGAGGTCCTTCAGCAGCGACATTGCCTCGCCGAAACCGCCGGCGCCGGACACGAGGCGGGTAAACTGATAGACGAGCTCGCCCGCGCCAACGATCAACGCCCCGATGCCAGTGCGGATCAGGGCCCCTCGCAGCAGGACCAGCGCCGTGGCGAGCCCACGGACCGACAGCGCTGCGACAGCTATCCCAGCGACCCAGCGGCCCGCAAGAAACGCCGCGAAGGTCGCTGCATAGGTCGTCAGACGGCCGATGTTGTCGAAGAGATCGCGGATGGCAATGCCCAGCAGCCCGGTGCGGCTGGCGACCGCCGCCATGGCGTCTGCAACAGCTTCGAGCGCCGGTGCCGCTGCAACCGCCAGCTGGTTCGACAGCCCGCGCCAGACGAGGCCAAGGCGCGAGATTGCATCATTGGTGCGTTCGATCTGGTCGGCATCCTGTTCCGAGACGGCGACACCGAACGCAAGGACGTCTTCGGTCGCCTGGCGCAGCGTCGCGGTGTCGATCCGCGACATCGCGATGGAGCCTTCTTCACCGAAGAGCTGCCCCGCGACCGCCGCGCGTTCGGCCACCGGCACGAACTCCTCGATGGCCGCGTTGATCGCGCCGACGCGCTGGTCCAGCGGCAGGGCGATCAAGTCGTTGGCGGTGAGGCCCAACCGATCCAGCGCGTCGGCGGCGGGACCGGTCCCGGCGGCTGCCTGGCTGAGCCGCCGCGTCAGATCCTTGGTGGCCTGCTCGATGCCGGACATCGAGACGCCCGCCAGTTCACCTGCGCGCTCCAGCGTCTGGATTGACGCGACTGTGGTCCCGAGGGACTGCGCGAGCTTCGCCTGCGCATCGACGGTCTGGAGGCCGGAGCGGATCATCGCCACGCCCGCGGCGGCAGCAGCTGCCACGGCGGCGGCTGCCGCGACCCGGACCCGCCGCGAGAAGGCCGCAAGCCGGGCGTTCGCCGCCTCCATTTCGCGGCTGAGCCGTCCGAAGCCGCGCGACCCCGCCTCGCCGACGCCTTCCAGTTCGGCGCGCACCTGTCGCCCGCCGACCGCAGCGAGGCGGACGCTGACGCGTTTTTCAGCCATTGGGGCGTTCCATCTGTTCGTTGAGTTTGGCCACCATCACCGCTTCGATGACGGGCAACAGTTCGGCCATGGCGAGCGGCGGGACGCCGAGCGCGTCACCGAGCGCTAGCGCGGCGGACATGTCCCAGCCGATCACCGCGCCCGGCAGCACGCGCAGCTGTCCGCCGAGACGGCCGACGAGGTCCCAGACCTGCCAGCCCTCAAATGTGATGGGTTGGTTCAGCCGCGCCGGGCAGTCTTCGCACGCCGTTTGGCCGGGCTCGCTGGGTTCGCAACCCTCGCAGTATCGCTCGCCCCCGCCGAAGGACCACTCGGCGAGGGCGCGGATGCGTTTTTTCCTGTTCCAGCAGCAGGCCTTTGGAGACGTAGGTTAGCTGGAAGGCCTCGAAGATCGGCCAGATATCAAGCAGCGCGTCGATGGCCTCCGGGGTCGGCTCGATTGCGTTGCCATCCGCATCACCGATACCCTCCCATGCAAGCACGGCACGCCGCGCCAGCGCCTTGGCGAAGGCGACACCGCGTTCCTCGTCGGAGGCCTCGTCGGCGACCGCCTCGACGGCCGGATCGCTCCGCGTCGCAACCATCAGGGCCGTGGTCAGTGGACGCAGCTCCGCCCGCACACCTGTCACGAGATCATGCCAGCGCGGCGTGTTCGTCAGGTCGAGAGTCAGCATCAGTATACCTCAATGTCGTTGATCAGCGTTGCCTTGCACATCCGGCCGACCGTGCTGTCGCGCGCGGCCTGCCAGTCGAAGGTGGCCTGAACGCCCTGCGGCCCGGAAATCTCGATGCGTGGGCGCGGCAGGTAGACGGCATGCACAGTGAGGCTGAAACTCTCGCCGGAGGGCAGCACATAGGCGAATTCCAACTCGCAGGGATCGCCATTGATCGCCTGCGTCACAAGCGTCTGATCGGCAAACCGAACCTCGATGGAGCCAGTCAGCGCCGCAATGGACGGGTCTGCGCCGTCGATGCGGCCGTCCGAGCGAATGGTCTCGATCCGGTCGAGGTTGTTGACATAGGTGATGTCGGCCGAGACCACGTTGCCGAGGGCGGAGCCGTTCCGCGTGATCGCCCCGTTGAAATGGCCGAAGCGCTGCAATTCGAGTGATTCTGGCGTCCCGGCGCTGGTGGTTGTGTCCACCGTCTCGCCCTGCGCCACCAGCCGGGCCGTTGCGGTCAGCAGGCCAGATCGCTGCATTTGCCAGTTGATCTGGTCCAGCACGCAACCCGAATACATCGCAAAGCGCGGCACTTCGGGCATGCCGGTCTCGATCGACATGCTGGGCAGCGTCCAGGACCCCGACTGAAACTCATGCGTACATGGCCCTGTGCTGGTCGTGGTTGGATCACCAAAGGCCGCCTTCAGCCAAAATCCGAAGGCCTCAGCGTCGAGCGGCACAACGACATCGCCATCGGCCGTCACGGCATCCTTGATCGGCGCCAGTGGATCGCGGCCGTAGCCTAAGAGTTCAGAATTGAGCAGCGGCTGCTCTGCCCCCAGCGAGGTGCTGGCGAAGGGCATCTTCGTGAAACCGCCCACGGGGGGCGTTCCATAGGTCGTCTCGAACGCAAGCGCCATTTGCGCCCGCGCCCCTTGGGCTCGTGCCATCGTGTTCTCCTCAGATTGTCGGGATCAGCCGAGCGGGTCGGCCGTGGAATAGTGTAGCACCACCGGAATGACGGCCGCCTTCAGACTGGCGGCGCCCTCAACCGGCATATCGACCGGACGGGGCGCTTCCGCCTCGACTCAGTCGCAGAGGCCGCCCAGCGTGCGGTCGGCGGCGAGTTCGGAGCCAATGCTGGCGGTCAGCGTATCGAAGGCGGGATCACGGTCGGTGCCCTGCATGACGGCCTCGATCTCGGCGCGGTGCTGGTAGTGGTAGCGCAGCGGCGACAGGGTTACCTCTGGATCGCCTGGCTCGCCATCGCGCAGGATCAGCAGGCCGTCGGCCGGCACGCGCTCGGGTAGCACCTCACCGCGAAGGACCGTGCCGGGCAGCGTTGAAAGCCGCGCTTGCAGCGCGGTGAGGATGGCTTCACGTGGGGTGGGCATGAGATTGCTTTCCTAGCGACACAATCAAGGAACGGGATTAGGTTCTATGTGGATTGTTTGATTTCGATGTTACGCTTGAGAAAAGAGAAGTGACGGGGGTTTCATGAGCGGAGTATTTTTTACCTATGTTTGGGGGAGCCACGGCAAAAGTGGCGGCCCACTTACCTTTACCAGCAAACAAAACAGAACCGTCGCCGTTCGCAGTACACAGGAAGGAGACTTCGCTTTTGGTGTTGTCAGCCGAAACCCCGGCGATCCAAAGGTACAGATCCCCGACGAATGGAAAGGTCGCGTTCTAAATGTCTGGCAGATAAGCCACAGCACTGCGGACACCTCCGAATTCGGAGTTGAAGCGGCGAACACCTGGGACAAGCTGGAAGATGGCAGCTATCGTTGGCCTTACGCGCTCCAACCCATACGCACTTGGATCATCCGAGATGCTCCAGAGTTTCGTGAGCTTCCGGGATACGGTCCCTCTACCCATACCCAACGCGCAATCACGACTTTGCAGGAAGTCGGTGGCGAGTTGGCTGCGGCTCTCAGAGACCTTCTCGTCACGAACGGTAAAGAGCTGGAAGTTATGACACCGCGCTTCCAGACCATGGAAAATCGAGTGCGGCAGCTGCGGCAGAAGCATCCCTTCGCGATAAATGGATATGCTGTCGAGCCGAACGCTGAAGCCATGAACAGCATTTATGTCGCCACTCTTGGGAAAGGTGGTCGCGTTGTGAAAATCGGTCATGCACAGGATGCGATGAAGCGCGTGACCGAATTCAACAAGTTCCGGCTGTCATGTGAACCGCAATGGGTGTTGAACACAGACCAAGCCATCGGCTCTGTGCAGGACGCCATTGATGTGGAGAAATATCTGGGTGAGGCGTTCGCAAAACATCGGACGGAACCGAATAACAACGAAGTTTACGTCGACCTTGATCCGATGGAGGTTCTGACCAAGTTGGCGACGGTCCAGCGCCAATGATGGCGGCAGCAATGTCGAGAAGCGATCGCATCTCCATTTAGCAGAGAGAGCTCAATTGCGTCAGAGCCGCCCATCCACCCAATTCGCCGCGGTTGGCCTATCTCGCGCCGGAGGTGTTGAAGCGGCTGACCTGCGGGCGGGAGACTTCAGCGGTCAGCCTCTAAGATCTTTGTTTTACGGCAGGAGAGGCATGGGAGAAGCAAATGGGCCGGGTGTTCCCTGCCAGCCAATGACAATGCGGGGTCAGCGATTCATTTACGCCCAACTGCGTTTGCAGCAGCTCAACCAAAGCTCCAAGGCCATCTCCAACCTTTTTCACAGGTGATGTGGCATCGCTTGCGCGAAAACCTCACAAACTCTTGAACAAGGTCGGTAGAGCGCCCAAGTTTAAGGAATAATATTTCGTCGGAGCCCGCTCATGCCACTGCCTTTTCTCGCCATTTCAATTCCAGTATTGCATTCATCAGGCGCTTGGATCGCCTCAACTGCTGCTTCGGGCTATATCGCAGGTACGCTATCGAGCACTTGGATCGGTGCATTCGTTCTCGGAAACAGCTCCCTACTCGGCAGTCTAGGGCTAGTATCAGCGGCGGGCATTTTCGGTGCAACTGGTGGTCTCGCGGCGCTCTCTTCTAGTGCTGCTCTCGGTGTGGGATCTGCACTGACAGCCGTCGGCCTGGGCGGCGTCGCCAGTTCGCTCGGAATTGCCCCCACGGTAACCTTTTTGGGTCTGACGCCCATTGGATGGGCGATTGCTGGCACCGCTGCGACTGTCGCGGCCACGCTTGGATTATATGTAACACGCAAAACGATGCGTAAGATCAATGAAGAGCGTGCAAAGGGCGGGCTCGAACCGACAACTCTGACGGGTATCATTAGGGAAGTGCGACTTCTGGAAGCGCACTCCCTCGAAACGATCCTCGCGCGGCTCGATGCCGAGTTGGACAATGTTTCGCTTTCGGATGACCACAAGGATTTGACCGTGGATGGTCAGGTGTTCTCACTCCACCGGCTGAAGTATGTGGTTAATAAGGACGGTTCCGAAGAACTAGTGTTTGTCACCCGAACAGGTCGAAAGAAAAGAGTACTGCAGGTAAAGCGCGCGCCCGAGCCAGAAGGTTTTCCCGCGTAAGCCAAGCTATCCGCCTAGACAGGTAGCGTGCTTAATTTTCTTCCGAGTCTGTGGTTTCGCCCCAACTCGGACTTAACTTGAGCAAGGGTGCGCTCTGTGCGGTCAGGAACCCAATCCTTCGGCACAATTACGAAATCAGTGTTTGTTTGATTGCCATAGAAGAGCTGAGCGATGATAATATGCCATTGGGGTGACTTGCACCGATGCCCACAATTCCAGGCCGACACAAGCGCCCATCGTGTTGCCAATGCCCCCCATCCACATATAATGCTTGACGTTTCCTAGACTTGCGAGCGAGCGAATGAACGCGATCAGCCCTCTTGAACCTCTCCAGCGTCGACGCTCTCGCATAAAAAGGCTGACCGAACAGCACCGAGCCATGCAGGAGACACAAAGAGCTCTCCGGGATTCTATCGAGAGCCATAAAGCGTTCGAACCGGAAGTCGAACTAGGAAAAATAAAGCGTTTCGAAAGCACCTCAGTTGGCCTTTCACAAAAGATAGCGGACGAGGAAGTTTACAAGGCAAACCTTGAGAATCGCCTTAAGGATACCCGAGCGGCCCAGACCAATCCGCTTGTGTTCTGGAAGTTTTTTACAGCGGAACAGAAACGCCTACGCGTAGAAGCCAGTCGGCTTCGTAAAGAAATATCCTCAGTAAATGAGCACTTGATGAGTGACAATGAGGCGCTATCTAAGGCGCGATCAGACTTAAGCTCGACGCAAAAGCGTATTTCTGAACACGAGTGCTTCAACCTCAATGAAGCAGAAACGCAGCTTGCGGCCATTCAACAAAAAACCCGACAGATTGATAGCGACTTGGCTGCGGCAAAAGCCGAACTTAAAAGGATTGAGGAAAAGATCCGGCCCCATTCGCAGGAGCTTGATCGGCTAGAATCTGAGTTAGAAACTTTTAACTCTGACATCGCAAAGGCAGATCGTTTCGATCGAGACTTGACCGCTGCGGAGAATAGTTACGAGCGGGCAATGATTCACCAGGAATGCGAAGAGAAATTTGGCTCTGGCAGCCCTAGGCATGTCATCAATGATCGAAGAGGAAAAATTCGACGGCTTGAAAATAACATTCCAAAAGTCGAGCGCCGTATTCGAGACGAGTTGAAAAAACTTGATCGAACAATTTCGCATCTCGTGATCGATGGAAACAATGCCTGCTACGAAGGGCAATCATTTATTGGGTTGCGAGGGATTTCCGCGCTGCTTGGGGCGCTGGGTGATCGCTTCAAGGTCACTATCGTTTTCGATGCGTCAATTCGCGCCATGCTGAAGACAGACAACCAAGGCGTTGAAAAATTACTTGGCGCCAAGGTCGCCACACACGTCGCGCCGACCAAGACAGCAGCAGACGAGTATTTGATGAAGCTAGCCGGGAAGGGTAAGAACGCCTTCGTACTAAGTAATGATCGTTTTGCGGAATATCACGACTATGATGTCGTGAAATCACGCCGCGTGCTGAGGTTCCTAATTGCAGACGGTATGTTCATGGCAAATGAACTAGATATCTCCATAAGAATTTGACCAAAAAATGAAATAACGACTGTAACGTGCCGATAACTTATACACCAAGCATTAATACCCACTCTGCTAACGATACGAGTTATTGATAAACTTACCACTGCCGTCGCATTTGTTGCACGTCACCGTACGCTTCCCAGTGCCGCTACAGCGATTGCAGGTGACTTGTTTCCCGGACGCATAGATACCGCTACCGGAACATCTTCGACATTGATTTTCCCCATAGCGGCCGGTTCCACCACAGGTCCAACATTCGCGCTCTGGGAACGTAAACATTCCCGTGCCGCTGCAAGTCCTACAAGTGATCTGCTTCTGTCCAGCGCCGTCGCATTTGAAGCAAATCCCATTTTCCCGAGTCGAGACATGATCGCGAAATATTCCAGGTGAATAATTTCGCTTAACTTCAGTACCGTCCCTCTTCCGTGCGTGTTCGGTGGCACCGCTCCAAAAAAGGTTCTCGCGGACGGTTCCTTCCTCAATAACCCTCCCGTGTTTGACGGTTTTTGTCCTCGTCTTGTTCCCGAAGAAGCCAGTGCCGTGTGTGTATGTCTTGGTCTTCCCGGAATCGTGGTGCTTGACTACCTTTTTCTTTCGGCCGAGCCAGTCTGTCTTGTAGTGAACAGTGGTGCCGACACCAAAGGCTGATTTGAATAGCGTTTCAAAGATTCCGCTTTGGCGACGTCTTCCCATATCTCCCCCTTAAGAGCTCACTCGCCAAAGCTACGAAAGGAAAGTGAGTTTGTCATCAGCGACTTCTCGCAGCTATTCGCGCATTTTCGAAGAACCACGCCGCCTTCAGGTGTCTCTGACCGTTTCGAAAGCGGTCGAACCTGCCTCAACTGCGGCGCAGTTCGATTTCGCCAACACACTGAAAGTGCGTCATTTTTTGAATCCGTCTCGATTTGGATGAAGGGCGGATAGAAAGAGACGCGGGGCGTTCAGAGACCGATTTCGGCGGAAACGCCAGTCTCCGAAAGTCGGATGGCTTCGCTAAACCCCTTTGAAACAAAAAGAAAAAAGGCGCTCACTGGGGCCTCGTCTCGGGTTCGCGAATGGTTTGTGGCGGACAGGAAGGGATTCGAACCCTCGAGACGGTCTCCCGCCTACGCACTTTCCAGGCGCGCGCCTTCGACCACTCGGCCACCTGTCCGAGGCGGGGTCTACCTGCGAACGGCGGGGGAATGCAAGAGGTGTTTGTGCAAAAACGCCGGATTATCTTGGAGGGCGTTTTTGAAGCGCGGCGAGGCCGAACAGCAGGGCAAGGATCACCTCGGTGGCCGCCGCGATCAGGATGGCCCGTGTCGCCGCGCCGGTTAAGAAATGGAAAATCCCGGTCGCCGCTACACCCAGCCACACGGCGGATATGAGCCACGCGACGCGGGACGCGAACGCGCCTGTTGGCAGGTTGCGCGCCAGAAGCAAAAGGCCGCCCAAGCCGCAGACCGGGGCGGCCAGCCTGCGGGCGGCGAAGGAGGCTTCGGCGACGTCCGAGGGGACATAGAGCGACAGATAAGCCTCGGGGGCGGCAAAGAGGACCCCGCCCACGGCGATCAGGAACACCCCTGTCAGGCTGAAAAGCGCCGCATACATCACCCGTCCAGATGCATGTAGACGCGGCGGTTCTGCTTGCCCTTCTTCTCCACCTTGCCGAGCCGCACCCGACCGATCTCCGAGGTTCGGCGCACGTGGGTGCCGCCGCAGGGCTGCAGGTCAGCCACGTCGTCGCCCTCACCGATGCGGACCAGTCGCACGCGCCCTGCCCCTTTGGGCGGTTGCACGGACATGGTCTTCACCAGACCCGGATTGGCGTCGAGCTCATCGTCGGTGATCCAGTCCATCGACACCGGAAAATCGCAGCCGATCAGGCGGTTGAGCGTCGCTTCTAGCGCGGCCTTGTCGGCGGGGGCTTCGGGCATGTTGAAGTCCAGCCGGCCCTTCTCGGTGCCGATCGAGCCGCCGGTGACCGGCAGGGGGATCACGACCGAGAGCAGATGCAGCGCGGTGTGCACGCGCATGTGCCGGTGGCGGCGTTCCCAATCGAGCGTCTGCGTCACCTGCGCGCCCACGGGGGGCAGCGGGTTCGGCTCGGCCGGGACCAAAACGATGGCGCCCCGATCGCCCTTCACGGTCGTGGCGATTTCGATCTGGCCGCCTTGCCAGGACAGGGTGCCGGAATCGCCCGGCTGGCCGGCGCCGGTGGGGTAGAAGATCGTCTGGTCGAGCACGATGCCGCCTTCGTCGGTGACAGCAAACACCTCGCCCCGGGCATCGCGCAGATAGGCGTCATCAAGAAACAGCGGCTTGGTCATCGGCCGTCTCCGTCACCATCCCCGTCCTGCGCCTCTTCGGCGGCCTCGGCGGTGTCCTCGATCTCGCGGAAACGCTCTTGCTTAGGATGGTCCTCCGCGTGTGTAGCCGAGGCCCCCTTGCCGGCGTCGTTATCCGTCTCGTCCGCGTCCCCCTCTTTGCCGAAGTCGAGCACTTCGGGATTGCGCAGCCAGATGTCGCGCTGGCTGAACGGGATCTCGATCTCTTCCTGTGCGAACCGCTTGGCGATTTCGTGGTTCATTTCGGACTTCACGCTGAGCACATAGTTCACATCCCGCAGGATGGCGCGGATCTCGAAATCGAGGCTGTCGGCCCCGAAGCCCTGGAACACGACCGACGGCGCGGGGTTCATCAGGACCATCGGGTGCGCTTCGGCGATCTCTTTCAGGATGCCGGCGACCCATTCGGTGTCGGTGCCATAGGCGACGCCCACGGGCACGATCACCCGGCCCACGTTGTTGCCCCGGGTCCAGTTGATCACCTGATTGCTGACCAGATCACCGTTGGGCACGATCACATCCGTGCGGTCAAACGTCTCAATCCGGGTAGAGCGGACCGAGATGTCGCGCACATAGCCCATCTGGTCGCCCACCTCGATCCAGTCGCCCTGGCTGATCGGACGTTCGATGAGAAGGATGATGCCCGAGACGAAGTTGCTGACGATGTTCTGCAGGCCGAAACCGATCCCGACCGAGAGCGCCCCGGCGACAATGGCAAGGCCGCTCAGATCGATCCCAGCCGTGGTGATCGCGATCACGGCGGCAAGGAATATTCCCACGTAGCCCAGCCCGGACACCAGCGCGTCCTGCCCGCCCACGTCCAGCTTGGTGCGCGGCAGCACCGTGGTGCGCAGGGCGGCCTGGGTCAGGCGGGTGACCGTGTAGCCGACAACGAAGACCAGCGCGAAGAGCAGGAAGCTGCTGGGCGAGATCTTGGTCTCTCCGATGGAGAAGCCTTCGCGGAACCGCGCCCAAAGCTCGGTCAGGTCGGTCCATTGTGCGCCCCAGATCAGCGCCAGAATCGGCAGCGAGATAAGGATCAGCAGGAACCCGATCAGCACCGGGATCAACGCGTCCTGCGCGCCGTTCTCGGACTTGGAGACCATCGCGTAGAAGTCCACTGACAGCCGTTGCAGCAACAACATCACCGCCACCACATAGACCGTGAGGGCCGCAGGCGCGGTGACCGCTTCGAAGGCGTTGATGTAGCCCACGGCCCCGGCCACGACGCCCACCACGGCGACGATCTTGAGGCCGCGACTGAGCAAGGTCCGCAGGGTCACCCGGAATGACCGCGAGGCATCGTCGCTCGCGTCGTCCAACTCGGGCTTGAGCGCATCGGCAAACCAGTAGAGCGCCCATGCGATCACCAGACCGAAGGGGAAGGTCAGCACCGCTGCGGGGACAGGATCGATCCCGTTGACCGCGATCAGCCGTTCCATCACCCCGAAGATCATCAACATGTAGCCCAGAAAGATGAACTGGCGGTGCGCCTGGGTCGAAACCTCGGGCGTCATCAGCAGCGGGTGCCGGTCCTGGTCAAGGCCCAGGGGTGTCAGATGACCGGCGATCCAGTGGGCGACGATGGGAAACAGCGCCAGAATGGGCAACGCTTCGACCACCTGAAAGAGTCTGCGGCCCAGAAAGCCCGACAGGGTCAGCGCCTCGGCCAGTGCCAGCACGCCGATGAAGGGGATCAGGATCTGGCCAAGGGACAGGACGAAACGCAGCACGTCGCGGCTGCGCTTGCTGCGGTCCACCAGCGCCCGGGTCGCCCGATTATACCAGCCCCGCCCCCGGAACAGCAGGATCAGACCGATGGTGGCGAGGACCAGAATCGCGGGCAGAACAGAATAAAAGCTGTTCAACTTACTGGGGTTCGCCAGATTGGCGCGCACTTCGGACGTCATGGCGCGGGTGGCGGCCACCGCCGCGGCCCCGGCACGCGGCCAGCTTTCGGGGTTGAGCGGCGTTTGCACCCGCTCGGACAGCCGGTCCGATTCCCGCGAGCTGATAAGGTCGTCCACCTCACCGATCAGCCCGTTGGCCTGGGTGTAGGCTTCGGTGGCCAGAACCGCCGGCGCTTCCAGCAATTGCAGCTTTTGCGACAGCTCCACCCGGCGTTCGGTGATGCGGGGGTCCTCGACCCCTTCCGCAGGGGGCTCCCCCAACGCGTTGATCTGGGCGCGGATCGTTTCGATGCGCGCGCTGTTGATGGACTGCCGTTCAAGGAACGTATCGCGCCAGGCTGCAAGCTGGCTGCGCAGGTCCCCCAGCACGGCGGTTGAGGCCCGCGCCTCTTCGACTGCGACGCCCACCCGGTCGGCCAGAGTGCGCCACTCGTCCTGATCCTCAAAGACCTTGGGCAACGCCTCGGCGGCGGCCTCCTCTTCCTCGGACAGGGCCAGCGCACCGGTGTCCGCCGGGGCGCTTTCTGCCTCGGCCGGGGCCTCTCCTCCGGTCACGTCAGAGAGGATGCCCGTGGATTGGGCAAAAGCGGGCCCGCCCGCGACCGAGGCGAGCAGGGCAATCATGCAAAGAAAATGTTTCATCAGGCGTCTTCGAATACAGTGGGCAGGTCACGCGGTTCCGCGGCGAGCCAATGGGGCACGGGCAGGTTCTTTTCGCGCAGGAAGGCGGGGTTGTAGAGCTTCGACTGGTAGCGTGTGCCATAGTCGCACAGCATCGTCACGATGGTCTTGCCCGGCCCCAGCTCACGCGCAAGCTTCATGGCCCCCGCGATGTTCACGCCGGTCGAGCCGCCCATGCAAAGCCCTTCGTCCTGCAACAGATCGAAGACGACCTGCACGGCTTCCGCGTCGGGGATGCGATAGGCGAAATCAGGGGTGAACCCTTCGAGGTTCGCGGTGATCCGCCCCTGCCCGATGCCTTCGGTGATCGAGTTTCCGGGGTTCTCTTCTCCGGTGTAGATCTTGTACATGCCCGCCCCTTCCGGGTCCGACAGCGCGACCTTGACACCCTTGGGCTGCAGCACCGCAGCAACTCCGGCGAGCGTGCCGCCCGAGCCCACGGCGCAGGTGAACCCGTCGATCTTGCCGCCGGTCTGCTCCCAGATTTCCGGGCCGGTCGTCTCAATGTGCGCCTGCCGGTTGGCGGTGTTGTCGAACTGGTTGGCCCAGATCGCGCCGCCCGGCTCGGACTGCGCAAGCCGCTCGGCCAGACGCCCGGAATATTTCACGTAGTTGTTGGGATTCTTATAGGGCACCGCTGGCACTTCGACCAATTCCGCGCCCGCAAGCCGGATCATGTCCTTCTTTTCCTGGGCCTGCGTCTCGGGGATGACGATCACCGTCTTGAACCCCATCGAGGCCCCCACCAGTGCCAGACCAATGCCGGTGTTGCCCGCCGTGCCCTCAACGATCGTGCCGCCGGGCCGCAGCGCGCCGCGGGCGATCGCGTCACGGATGATAAACAGCGCCGCGCGGTCCTTGACTGATTGGCCGGGGTTCATGAATTCGGCCTTGCCGTAGATGTCGCAGCCCGTGGCTTCGGAAGCGGCGGTCAGTCGGATAAGGGGCGTGTTGCCGACAGCATCGGCAAGATCGGTGCGGATCGTCATGTCGTGGCCTTTCGCGTCAGGGCTTGGTTGCCTTGGGTGTAGGGGAGTGCCCCAGCGCCTTCAAGCCGAAGCACGCAAGGTGTCGCGGTTGCGGGCCAGCCAGTGACCGGCCACCAGCAGCGGCAAAAGGCGGAATTCACCGGCGTTGAGCGCCGTGTCGAAAGCGGCCCAATCCATAACGTAAGAGCGGATATCCTCATCCTCTTGCGGGGCACCGCCGACGCCCGCGGTCCCGTCCGGCAGATCGCACAGGCCAATATAAACGAAGAAATGTTCGGTCGTGGTGCCGGGGCTGGGATAGGCGGCCGAGACGCATTTGAGCGCGCCGATCTCGATCCCGGCCTCTTCCAGCGCCTCGCGCCGCGCGGCCTCTTCCGGGCCTTCGCCGGGGTCGATGCGTCCGGCGATGGGTTCAATCGTCCAGGGGTTCGGATCGCCGCGCAGATAGGCGCCGGTGCGGAATTGCTCCACCACAAGCACCCGGTCGCGCACCGGATCATAGGGCAGCACCATGGCGCAATCGACGCCGATGAAGACCGTGCGATTGACAGGCTCGGACATGGTGCCATCGAAGCGCCGGAACGCCAGATCGACCTCCTCAACGTTGTAAAACCCCACATGCTGCTGCCGCGCGACGATGAGATCCACGTCAGAGCTGTTGTATCCCGCCCCCTGCCCGCTGCTGCGCGCCCGTTGTTTCGAGGCCGCCCGCGCCATCATCTGCGGATAGGTCTGCCCCATCTCGGGCGCGGTCATAGTGGCCATCACCGACATTGCCTCATGTGCGGTCATCACCGTGACCTCGCCCATGGTGGCGATCCACCCCTCGCGGTCCCAAGGCTCGGCCGGTTGCCAGCGGTCCGGCTCGGGGAGATATGCGGTCACCTCGCGCGGCTGCCCGTCTGCGTCGATCACGGTGAAATGCTCACGATTATAGCCGAAGGCCTTTTCATAATAATCGAGCCGGGCAAGCGCTGTATCGTCCAATCCTGCGACGATGATCCCTTCGGCCACCGCGCCTGCGTCGGGATACATCATCGGGAACACCTGCCCCGCAACCCGACGCACGCTGTAGTCCTCCCGCTTGGCCCATGAGACCTTGCCCGCGACGTCTGCGTCGCCGCTCACCGCTTCCAGAAGCGGCATGTGCAGCAAGGTGCCGAACAAAAACAGCTCCATCACGGATACCGTTTGGCGAAGAATTCCACCACAAGGCCCGCGCCGATGCCGCCGAAGACCAGCGTGCCGACGATGGCGGGGGTCAGCATCATGCTGCCGTACTCCATGAACAGCTCGAAGACCGCGGTCACAGCTTTACCGGGGCCGCCATAGCGCCGCCGCAGGCTTTGCTCAATCATCACCACCGTGGAATTGAAGAACAGCGCCATGACCACCATCGCGACCATCGCGGTCAGCCCGTAGCTGAACGCCGACACATATCCGGTGCCGGCGCGCGATCCGGCCACGGACCAGCCCGCGATCAGCCCGAACAGGGTATTCACCTCCTGAAACCAGCCCAGATTGGTGCCTTCGGGAAACAAAGGGATGATCAGCAGGCTGGTATACCAAGCCAGCGCGCCGAACAGCACAGCCCCCACAAAACGTCCCGTTGTCGGCATCGCACTGCTCCCTGAAAGTCTGTTCGTTGCCCGGCTTCGTCAGGCTGGCCGGGTCACCGTAATTTGCGTTACATCGCAAATACCCCCGCGGAACGCCCCCGCGCAAGAGGCGAGGTAGAAGTTCCACATCCGCCGGAACCGCGCGTCAAAGCCAAGCGCCGCGACCTCGTCCCACTTTTCGTTGAAGGTTTCATGCCAACGCCGCAGGGTATCGCTGTAGCTTTGCCCGAACGAGATGGCATGGGCCACGTCGAGGCCAGCGCGCGTAATCTGGTCGCGCAGCACCGTGGGCGCGGGCAACATGCCACCGGGAAAGATGTATTTCTGGATGAAATCCACACCGCTGCGATATTGCTCCCAACGGTCATCCTGCACCATGATGATCTGCAACGTGCCACTGGCGCCAGGCTTGAGGCAGCGATGCAGGGTGTTGAAATAGGTCGGCCAGTATTTCTCGCCCACGGCCTCGAACATCTCGATGCTGGCGATCCCGTCATAGGTGCCCGCCTCATCCCGGTAGTCCTGCAACTTCAAGGTGACCTTGTCGGAAAGCCCTGCCTTTTCAATGCGCTGCTGCGCGAAGTTGAACTGCTCTTGACTGATCGTCAGCCCGGTCACATGCAGCCCCCGCTCTTTCGCGGCATATTCGGCAAACCCGCCCCAACCGCAGCCGATCTCGAGCACGTGATCCCCCGCCGTCACGCCCATCTGATCGACCATGCTCGCATATTTCTGCCGCTGCGCCGTCTCCAGACTCTCCTGGCCGGTTTCGAACTTGGCGCTGGAATAGGTCATCGTCTCATCCAGCCAAAGCCCGTAGAAATCGTTCCCCAAATCATAGTGATAGCTGATGTTCTTCTTCGCCTGACGTTTGGAATTGCTCTGCCACCAGAAGCGCAGCTTTTCATAAGCGCGCAACAGCCCTTGGCCGGGAAAGCCGTCATAGATCGCCTCGGCGTCGTCGCTGACCAGATCCATGAAGGCCATCAGATCCGGCGTCGCCCACCAGCCATCCATGTAGGCCTCGGAAAAGCCCAGATCCCCCTCACGGATCAGCCGCGCGAAAAGGTCGCTGTCGTGAATGACGATTTCCGCCACATGCCCCGGCGCCTCCGCCTCCGCCCTGAACCGCCGCCCGTCCGGCAAGACAAAGTCCACCCGCCCGCGCGGCAGATGCGCCATCATGTCGAACACGGTGGCAAAATAGCGGGGCAGGTTGTCTTGCCCGTCGGTCGAGGTCAAAATCATCGGTCTTCCCAGTTGGTCCTGTCTGCAGTTGATACGAGCGGCCCGGCGATTTGGTTTCACGAAGAATACTATGACACCAAACCGGAAAATCGCAAAATGCCGAAAGGTCTGAGGGCGTTAGAAATCGCGGTTCTTGTAGGCCGCCAGCGCGCGCTGCCGCCCTTCGGCCAGATCCACGATCCGATCGGGATAGCTGTCCGCAGGCGACAGGGCCCAATGCTCCGGGATCGCGTCGAAGTAGCTCAGGGCCGTCTTCGGCGGGTCGTCCTGTCCTTCGGCGATCCACATCCTGCGATACCGCCCCTTGGGGTCGAATTTCGCCAGCTGGGTTTCGGGATTGAAAATGCGGAAGAAAGGCGAGGCATCAGGCCCCGACCCCGCCGCCCATTGCCAGCCCATGGCGTTGTTCGCCGGGTCCCAGTCGATCAGACAGGCCTCGAACCAGGCCTGCCCGATCCGCCAATGGGTCATAAGGTGTTTGGTCAGGTAGGACGCAACGATCATCCGGCCGCGGTTGTGCATCGTGCCGGTCACATACATCTCGCGCATGGCGGCATCGACGAAAGGCTCTCCGGTGCGGCCCTGTTTCCAACGACGCACGGCGTCGGTCTCTTCCGTGCGCCACGGGAAAGCGTCCCAGGCCTCTTTCCAGTTCCGGTCCACGATGCGCGGCGTGTGATGCGTCAGATGATAGGCAAACTCGCGCCAGGCCAGTTCCTTGCAGAAGGTCTCGGCCCCCTTGCGCCCCTGCGCCATGGCCCGCTGACCCGCATGCCAGCAGACGGCGGGGCTGATCTCTCCGTAGGTGAGGTTTTCCGACAGCCCCGAAGTGCCCTCAACCCCCGGCCGGTCGCGCGCGCTGTCATAATCGTCCACCCGGGTCTCGATGAACTCCGCCAGCCGGTCCTGCGCCGCGGCCTCGCCCACGACCATGTGCCGCGCCACCACCTCGGCCCCCCGCCGCATCGGCGCATCCAGCGCCCAATCGGCCAGACGGTCCGACTCCGGCCAATCCTGCGGCGCGGGCAATGCGGAGGGCGCGGCCAGCGGCAGCGCCACATCCCGGCCGCGCACGGTTTTCCAGAACGGGGTGAAGACCTTGTAATACCCGCCGGTTTTTGTCTCCACCGTCCAAGGCTCGAACATCAAATGTCCCGCAAAAGACTGCACCGCGATGCCGTCGTCGCTCAGCGCCGCTTTCACCGCGCTGTCCCGGGCCTTCGACGCCGGATCGTAAAGCCGGTTCCAGACGACAGCGCCCGCACCCGTCTCGGCCACCAGGGCGCGCAGCACCTCCAACGCGCGCCCCCGCCGCAGGATCAACCGCGACCCGAGACCTTTCAGAGTTTCGGCGAAGGCCGCGACGCCCCGACCCAACCGGAACACGGGCGCGGCACCCTGCCCTTCGACCACCTCATCAAGAATAAAGACTGGTATGACCGGCACGCCACGCCCCACCGCATCCAGCAAGGCCGCATTGTCGGCAAGCCGCAGATCGCGCCGAACCCAATAGATCACTGGTGCCATGAAGCGCCCCCCTTTTCGATCACCTGCAAGCTAGGGCGCCGCCCGCAGAGGCCAAGGGCGCCCGACGACCCCTTCATCTGACCAAATAAACTCGAACGCCGCGCTCCCACCACAAAACGGCGGCTCAGCCTTGCACATCGACCACAACGCGCCCCTGCACCCGGCCCTCCAGAATCTCGCGGCCCAACTTCGGCAGATCGGCCAACGTCGCGGGCTGCACCATCGCTTCGAGCTTTTCCATCGGCAGGTCCTTGGCGATCCGCTCCCACGCGCGGACGCGGTTGTCATAGGGTTGCATCACGCTGTCGATGCCCAACAGGTTCACGCCCCTGAGCAGGAACGGGATGACCGAGGCCGGCAAAGCGGCCCCGCCCGCAAGCCCCACGGCGGCAACGCTCGCGCCATATTTCATCTGCCCCAGCACGCGGGCGAGCATCGCACCGCCCACCGCATCGATGCAGCCTGCCCATGTCTCGCCCTCAAGGGGACGCTTGGTGGTCTCGCTCAGATCAGCGCGGGGCACGATCTGCGTGGCGCCCA
This sequence comes from Thalassorhabdomicrobium marinisediminis, assembly GCF_003072065.1. Lineage (GTDB taxonomy): Bacteria > Pseudomonadota > Alphaproteobacteria > Rhodobacterales > Rhodobacteraceae > Octadecabacter > Octadecabacter marinisediminis. The sequence goes on along the minus strand of NZ_QCYG01000001.1, from coordinate 309,577 downwards.
GCTCGCGCAGATACTCGGCCGCTTCGGGCCGCCCGGTCACCGCCGCCACCTCATGGCCGAACTGCGCCAACAGCGCGGTCGCCACCGAGCCGACACCGCCCGACGCCCCCGTGACCAGCACCGGCCCCGCCTTGATGCCATGATCCTCCAGCGCCATGACCGCCAGCATGGCGGTGAACCCGGCGGTGCCCACGGCCATGGCCTGCCGCGTGTCCAGCCCGTCGGGCAAGGGCACCAGCCAATCCGCCCGCACCCGCGCCTTTTGCGCATAGCCGCCCCAGTGGGCCTCGCCCACGCGCCATCCGGTCAGCACCACCTTGTCGCCGGGCGCATAGCGATCATCCTCTGACGCCTCGACCGTTCCGGCAAAATCGATGCCCGGAATATGCGGATAGCTGCGCACCAGCCCGCCGCCCGACCCCAGACACAGCCCGTCCTTGTAGTTCAACGTGGAATACTCGACGGCGACCGTGACCTCTCCGTCCGGCAGGCGGTCCAGATCGATCTGCTGCACGCCCGCGCGGGTCTCGCCCTCTGCGGTCTTCTCAACGATCAATGCATCAAACATGGGGGCAGTCCTTTCCTGTGGTCCGGCGCTGGCGCGCGCCGCTTTGAGCGCCAGTGAAACGCCATCGGCCCTCTGTCGCAAACGCTTTCTGTATCCCGGTCCCGGCCTTAACGGTTCCCCGTCACACAATCTTGAAACCGATCCGTCCGATCCCGCGTATCAAGTCCAGAGCCAAAAAGGACATCCCATGGACCTCATAAACGCAGCCCTCGCCCTTCTGACCATCATCTTCGGCGGCATCGCTTTTCTGGCCCCCCGCTACGCCGCCAGCGCACTTGATCTGGCCCCCACCGACAGCACCATGGGCCTGTCGGAACTGCGCGCCGGGTCGGGGGGCCTGTTTGTGGCCCTGGGCGCCTTTTGCCTTTTTACCGGAGAGCCTTACGCCTATTTCATGCTCGGCGTGGCCTATGCGGGCGCCGGCGCGGGTCGCTTGCTGTCGCTGCTTTTCGACAGCCCGCCCATGAAAAAAGCGCTGCTCTATCTGGCCCTTGAATGGCCCCCCGCCGCCTGGCTCATCCTATACAACAACACGTTTTAAGGGTCCGCACCCCCGCCCGCTTCTCTGGTTCAAAAATACCTATTCCCCCAGTTGCAAAGCGCGCACCGCCCCCTATATTAGACCTGTCCTTCGGGACTATGAACATAAACGCGCTCGTAATAAGCGGATCGGACCCGGGGGCGGTACCCGGCGGCTCCACCAAACATCGCTCATTTGGCGACCATGGGGCCGAAATAGGATCGACGAACGTCTAAAGGGGTTAGCTTTGTTTCGGTGAGTTACCACCGTTATCGGTACATATAAGCTAGTTGCAAATGACAACAATGCTCAGGTCGCACTCGCAGCGTAAGCTGTGCGTAACACCTAAATCTTAAGCCCTTGGGCCTAGCAGCTCAAGGCGGGGTTCGCAGGTACCTGGCAACAGAAACCTGCACTTCCCCCCCACACATTTTATGACTTGGCCACGGCTACCGGATCATGTCGCCTATGAACAGCGCTGGCCGCGTCGGTTTGTTTTGCGCGCGCGGCGATCCTCGCGCAGACTGCGGTCATGAAAGGTTTCTGCCTCGCACTCGGCCTTGCTGCCGCCCCGGCTGCGGCCTGCGACACCGCGCTGTTGCTGACCATCGACGTGTCGAACTCCATCGACGCTGCGGAATATGCGCTGCAAACCGACGGCATGGCCGACGCAGTGCTCGATGATGAGGTGGCCGAGGCCCTGATCGAAGGCCGCGTCGCCCTCGCTGTGATGCAATGGTCCGGAGTGGATCGGCAGGCCCTCACAATCCCCTGGCACAAGGTCCGCACCCGTGCCGATGTGCAGGATTTCGCCGCACAGGCCCGGCTGATGCCGCGTGCCTTTGTACAAAGCGACACCGCACCGGGGGACGCGATCCTGTTCGCGTTGGCGCAATTTGCGACCGCCCCCGCCTGCGCCCGCCGCGTCATCGACATCTCTGGCGACGGCACGCCGAATGCAGGGCGCGACACGCGCGCCGCCGCGCGCCGGGCCGAACAAAGCGGCGTCACCATCAATGCCATCGCCATTGAGAGCATGGGGCTCGCGATCACCACCTTCTACCGCCGTCATGTGATCACCCGCGACGGGTTCGTCATCACCGCGCGTCGTCACCGGGACTATCCCCGCGCGATCCGCGAAAAAATCCTGCGCGAGGTCGCCCGCGTGCTGGGCTAGGTCAAAGCGGCAGCGCCATCGTCGATTTCAGCTCTTCCATGCTCAAAAGCGCGGTCACGTTGAACACCCGCACCTCGGAAATCAGCGCCTGATAGAACACGTCATAGGCCCGCGCGTTCTGCACCCGCACCTTGAGGATATAGTCGATATCCCCCGCCAGCCGGTGCGCTTCCTGCACTTCCGGACGGTCCTGCAAGGCCTTGAGGAACTTCGCCTGCCAGCTGGCTTCATGCTCCGACGTGCGGATCAGCACGAAGAAACAGGCCTCGAACCCCAGTGCTTCCGCGTCCAGCACGACCGTCTGCTGGCCGATCACGCCAGCCTCTTTCATCTTGCGAATCCGGTTCCACACCGGCGTCTTGGACGAGCCCACCTCGCGCGCGATATCGTCCAGACTGCGGCTCGCATCCGCCTGCAACACCGAAAGGATTTTCCGGTCCAATTCATCGATCCGAACGCTCATCTGGTTTTCACCCTTTTTGGGAAACATGCTGACTGATCCCCTCAATATTGCGAACGATCTTCCCTTTCAACCCGCAAGGGGGCGCATCTTTCGGGAAAATATTCTATCTCTACCCCAAGCAAGGGGTCTGACCGATGAAACACTTTCCTATCTTCCTCAATCTCGAAGGCCGCAAGGTCGTGCTCTCCGGTGGCGGAGAGGCCGCGCTCGCCAAGTTGCGGCTGATCCTCAAGACCGAAGCCGTGGTCACGGTTTTCGCCCCCGACGCTGCGCCGGAGATCCGGGATTGGGCGGCACAGAGAAGACTTACCCTGATCGAACGCCCGCTCCGCGCCGGTGATACCGTCGGCGCAGCGCTATTCTATGCGGCTGATGAGGATGACACCGAGGATGCCCGCACCGCCGCCCTCGCCCGCACGGACGGGGCGCTGGTTAACATCGTCGACAACCTTCACGACAGCCAGTTCATCACCCCCGCCATCGTCGATCGCGACCCGGTCACCGTGGCCATCGGCACCGAGGGTGCGGCCCCGGTGCTGGCCCGGGCGATCAAGACCGATTTGGAAGAACGTCTTCCCGCCTCGCTTGGCACCCTCGCCCGGATCGGCAAGGGCTTCCGCACCATGGCCGAGAAACTGCCCTTCGGGGCCGCGCGGCGGACGTTCTGGTCTGACTATTATTTCAACGCAGGCCCCCGTGCGATTGGCGGCGGAGAACGTGCCGTTGAAGCAGCCCTTGACGATCTGCTGCACGACCACCTGACCCGCAAGGCCCGCCCCGGCCACGTGGATCTGGTGGGCGCGGGCCCGGGCGATCCCGATTTGCTGACGCTCAAGGCGCGCAAGGCGCTGGATCAGGCGGATGTGGTGATCCACGACCGCCTTGTCACCCCCGAGATCCTTGAGCTCGCCCGACGCGAGGCAATCCTGATCGACGCGGGAAAGCAGGGCTTCGGCAAGGCCATGGCGCAAGAAGATATCAACGCGCTGATCGTCGAACATGGGCTGCGCGGGCATCACGTCGTGCGCCTGAAATCCGGCGATCCCACCGTCTTTGGCCGTCTGGACGAGGAAGTCGAGGCCATCGAAGCGGCCGGTCTGCCCTACACCATCGTGCCCGGCATCACATCCGCCTCGGCCGCCGTGGCGGGCATCGGGCAAAGCCTCACCAAACGCGGACGCAATTCCGCCGTGCGCTTCATCACCGGACACGACACCAAGGGCTATGCCGAACACGATTGGCGCGCGCTGGCCGAGCCGGGACAGGTGGCGGCGATCTACATGGGCAAGACCTCGGCGCGTTTCGTGCAAGGTCGGCTGCTCATGCACGGGGCCGATCCGGCGACCCCGGTGACAGTGATCGAAAACGCCTCACGCGCCGATCAGCGGGTGATCGCGACGACGCTTTGCGCACTCGAACCCACGTTGACCGACGCCGCCTTGTCCGGCCCCGCGCTGATCTTCCTTGGCCTTGCGCCCCGCGCCGCAAGCGCCGCTGCCCAATCCTTCGTTCCCAATCAGGAGGCCTTGTGATGCCCCGCACCTTCACCCCCAAAGTTGTCACCGCGAACCGTCTGCTGGAGGGCGACGCCGTCTGGCTCACCGCGAACGGCCATTGGTCGCCGCGCATGGACGACGCAGAGCTGATCACCGACGCGGGCACGGCCGAGCTACGCCTTCTGGACGCCGAGACACAGGCTCATCTGGTCGTTGGCGCCTATCTGGCCGACGCGCGACCCGATGCGGCGGGTCCCGCCCCCACCCACTTCCGAGAGAGCTTCCGCACCCGCGGCCCCTCGAACTACGCCCACGGCAAGCAGGAGCGCGACCATGTATAAATACACCGACTTTGACGAGGCGTTCGTGCGCGAACGGGTCGCCCAGCTCCGCGCGCAGGTGGAGCGCCGCATCGACGGATCGCTCACCGAGGACGAATTCAAACCGCTGCGCCTGATGAACGGGCTGTATCTGCAATTGCACGCCTACATGCTGCGCGTGGCCGTGCCCTACGGCACGCTCAATTCCGCGCAGATGGATCGGCTGGCCCATCTGGCCGAGACCTACGACAAGGGCTACGGCCATTTCACCACGCGCCAGAACATCCAGTTCAACTGGCCCGAGCTGCGCCGCGTGCCCGACATGCTGTCGGACCTGGCCGACGTCGGAATGCACAGTATCCAGACCTCGGGCAACACGATCCGCAACGTCACCGCCGATCATTTCGCAGGCGCCGCCGCAGACGAGATTGCCGATCCGCGCCCGGTCGCCGAGCTGCTGCGCCAATGGTCCACCGATCACCCGGAGTTCCAGTTCCTGCCGCGCAAGTTCAAGATCGCGATCACCGGCTCGCCCAACGACCGGGCGGTGATCAAATCCCACGACATCGGGCTGCGCATCGTTGAGCAGGACGGCGTGCGCGGGTATGAGGTGATCGTTGGTGGCGGGCTTGGCCCCACCCCGATGATCGGCAAGGTTATCAATGACTTCCTGCCCGAAGCTCATCTTTTACCTTATGTTGAGGCGATCGTCTCGGTCTGGAACCAGATCGGCCGTCGCGACAACAAATTCAAGGCCCGGATCAAGATCACCGTGCACGAGCACGGCATCGACGAGATCCGCCGCCGGGTCGACGCCCGCTTCGCAGAGATCCTGCCCGGATTCAGCGGCGTCGATCAGCAGATTCTGCGCAGCATCGAAGCCCAGTTCGCACCGCCCGCCTTCAAGACCGCCGACACCAGAGGTTATGAGGCCGCGCGGCTGGCGAACCCCGCCTTCCGGTCCTGGAGCGACACCAACCTTACCCCGCACCGAGCCGAGGGCTATGCCATCGTCAGCATCTCGCTGAAGAAACACGGGGCCACGCCGGGCGATGCTACGGCCGAGCAGATGCGGGTGATGGCGGACCTCGCGCGGCGTTTTAGCCATGATGAGCTGCGCATCAGTCATGAGCAGAACGTCATCCTGCCCCATGTGCACCGGGACGACCTGCCGCAGGTCTATGCTGCCCTGCGCGATGCCGATCTGGCGACCGCCAATATCGGCCTCGCCTCGGACATCATCGCCTGCCCCGGCATGGATTATTGCGCGCTGGCGACCGCGCGCTCGATCCCCATCGCGCAAGAGATCGCGACCCGCGTCGACGCGCTGAAAATCGAACATGATCTGGGACACCTGAAGATCAAGATTTCCGGCTGCATCAACGCCTGCGGGCATCACCACGTGGGCCATATCGGCATCCTCGGCCTCGACCGTGCAGGCGTGGAAAATTACCAGATCACGCTGGGCGGCGATCACACCGAAACCGCCGCCGTGGGCGAACGGGCCGGTCCGGGCTTCAGCGCGACCGAGATCGTGCCCGCCATCGAACGGCTGATGCTGGGCTATCTGGACCTGCGCGAGACCGAGAAAGAGACCTTTCTGCAAGCCTACCGACGCCTTGGGCCCGCGCCTTTCAAGGCCGTGCTCTACCCGGAAACCGCCAGGAAAGAGGCCCGCAATGCCGCTTGATGGACGCACGCAAACGCTGAACCGGATCTACCGCGACCGCAGCGCGGTGGATGTCGTCGACGTGGCATTGAACACGCTGGGGCAGACTGCTGTAGTGAGTTCCTTCGGCGCGGAGTCGGTCGTGCTGCTGCATCTGGCAGCCCAGATCGACCGGACAATGCCGGTGCTGTTCATCGACACCGAAATGTTGTTTCCCGAAACGCTCGCCTACCAGCGCGAGGTGGCCGACGCGCTGGGGCTGACCAACATCCAGACCCTGCGCGCCCCGCGCGAGGTGGTGTTCGAGCGGGACAACGAGAACCTGTTGCACCTGCACGACCCCGACGCCTGCTGCGCCCTGCGCAAGATCGAACCGCTGCAAAAGGCACTGCGCGGCTACGACGCCTGGATTTCGGGCCGCAAGCGGTTCCAGGGCGGCGCACGGACGGCGCTGGACCTGTTCGAGGTGGACCGCCCTACGGGTCAACTGCCCCGGATCAAGGTCAACCCGCTGGCCCATTGGGACAGCGCCGATCTGCGGTCCTATATCGAGCGGCACCGGTTGCCACGGCATCCGCTGGTGGCGCGCGGCTATCCGTCCATCGGCTGCATGCCCTGCACCAGTCGCGTAGGCGCCGGAGAAGACGCGCGCGCCGGACGCTGGCGCGATCAGGGTAAGACTGAATGCGGTATTCATTTCGCGGACGGCAGCGCGCAACGGGCTGTTTGAATTGAGTTTATCGGGTCAGATGAAGTGGCATCTACCCGCAGGGAAAGGACCGAGATGATGAGTGTGATCGTCACCGATACAGGATTTGCGCAAGAGGATCAGAGCTGGTGCTTCGTCGCCCCGGGCGAGCAGGCCGCGAACGATTGCGCCGGCGTCGCGCTGGATGTGGCTTCGGATTGCGACCCCACAACGCTCGCGCCGCTTCTGGCGGGGGTTGAAATGGTGCGGGTGGATTTCCCGAGTTTCAGCGACGGGCGCGGCTTTACCGTTGCGGCGATGTTGCGGCGGATGGGCTACGCCGGGCGGTTGCGGGCCAAAGGCCACGTGATTGCCGATCAATATGCCATGGCGCGGCGGGCGGGCTTTGACGAAGTCGAGATCTCGGAGGATCTCGCCGCCCGGCAACCGGAACCCCAGTGGCTGGCCCGGGCGGACTGGACCGCGCGCAACTATCAGGCGCGCCTGCGCGGCGTTTTGGCCTAGGGCGCCCGCTTCCCCTTTAACTGCTTTCAACGACAGCGTAACAGAGGGGCGCAGGCCCAAGACCTGCTCCGAAATGACATGACAGAAATGACCCCCGTGACCCAGTCCGACACCCAGACCCCGATCAAGGCGAGCCCGACCCTGCCCGACGCGCAAACCGTCACGCAGGTCACCCATTACACCGACCGTCTGTTCAGCTTCCGCTGCACGCGACCGGCGTCGATGCGGTTCCGGTCGGGCGAGTTCGTGATGATCGGCCTGATGGGCGATCCTCATCCCGAGACGGGCAAGCAGCGGCCCTTGTTGCGCGCCTACTCCATTGCCTCGCCATCCTGGGATGAAGAGCTCGAGTTCTATTCGATCAAGGTCCCCGATGGGCCGCTGACCAGCCGGTTGCAGCACATCAAGGTGGGGGATGAAATCATCCTGCGCCCCAAGCCCGTTGGTACCTTGGTTCATGACGCGCTGCTGCCCGGCAAGCGGCTGTGGTTCTTCGCCACCGGCACCGGCTTTGCACCCTTTGCCTCGCTTCTGCGGGAGCCGCAGACCTATGTGGATTACGACGAGATCATCATCACCCACACCTGCCGTGAAGTGGGCGAGCTCACCTATGGCCGCGACCTGATCGAGGCCCTGAAGCACGACGAATTGCTGGGCGAGGTGATCGGCGACGGGTTCTGGAAGAAGATCAAATATTATCCGACCACCACCCGCGAGGAGAGCCCGAAGATGGGGCGGATCACCGATCTTATGCGCTCGGGCGAGGCTTTTGCCGATCTGGAGGTGCCCCCGCTGAGCCCCGAGACCGACCGGGCGATGATCTGCGGCAACCTTGCGTTCAATCTTGAGCTGAAGGACATGCTGGAAGGCTATGGGCTGGTCGAGGGCGCAAATTCCAACCCGCAGCATTACGTGGTCGAGAAAGCCTTTCTGGACTAGAGAGGCCGACACCCGGACAGCAAAAAGGCCGCTCAGGAAGAGCGGCCTTTCGCATTCTGGGATGGCCCCGTCTTACTGATCGAGCGCGTCGCGCAGACGTTCCAGCGTTCCTTCCAGAAGGTCCGGATTGCGCTCTGCACCGATCAGACCGGCGCGGAACACAGCCTTTTGCTGGTCGCTCAGGTCGGAGTCGGCCACCACTTCGGCGGCGGCGTCGAAGTCGAAGCCTTCGACGGTCAGCGCGGGGTTCACGTCGTCAGTCCCCGAAACAGCCTCTTCGATCGCGGCGACCCCTTCGGACACCTCGGTGCTGATTGCATCCACCGCGTCCTCAACGGCGTCGACGGTGACAGAGGCGTTGTCCTGCGCCTCATCCACGGCGGCTTCAACTTCGGCCGCGTCCTCTTCCACGGCATCCACAGTTGCAGCCGCTTCGTCTTCGGCAGCAGCGGCGGCAGCAGCGGCTTCTTCTTCGGCCGCAGCGGCCAGCGCTTCGACTTCAGCAGCAGCTTCGGCAGCCTCTTCTTCGGCGGCCTCGGTCGCGGCCTCTGCTTCAGCTTCGGCAGCCGTAGCCAGCGCTTCGGCTTCGTCCTCAGCCGCAGCGGCCTCTTCCTCGGCGGCAGCACGGGCGGCAGCCAGTTCCTGCTCAGCCGCTTCTGCCGCAGCCTCAGCTTCTGCTTCCGCCTGTGCGGCCAGCTCGGCGGCTTCTTCCTCGGCAGCGGCGGCTTCCAGCGCCTCGGCCTCGGCCTGTGCTTCTGCCTCTGCGGCTTCGGCTTCAATCCGGGCTTCTTCTGCAGCGGCCTCTTCCGCGGCGGCCTTGGCGGCAAGCTCGGCCTGCGTCTCCGACAGTCCCAATGCCTGCCCCGGAGTATTGCCGTTCACGCCCCACTGATAGCCGAAAAAGGCCAGCAAAACGATGACGACAATTGCGATCGTCCCTCTCATGATCTTCGTCCTTCACATATTCCGGCCCCCTAATGGACCTTGTCGGGCCGTATGGCATGCAGTTGCAGCGAATAAAAGCCACAAGGCGGCCGTCGAATAAGTCGAAACAGCCCGGGATACGGGCTTTTGCGCCTTGAATTGCAAGGGGGAGCCCGCTACGTCTAAGCCTCTAGTCACAACAATCGAAGGACAAGACCCATAGCCCGCAGACCCCATAATGCGCCCCCAACGCGCGACACCGGACCCCGTATCAATGACCGCATCCGTGCCCCCGAAATCCGCCTGATCGGCGCTGACGGTGAAAACGTCGGTGTGGTCTCGCCGGCGCGTGCAATGGCGCTGGCCGAAGACGCTGGACTGGACCTGGTCGAGATCTCGCCCAATGCTTCGCCGCCCGTGTGCAAGATCATGGACTATGGCAAGTTCAAATACGAGACCCAGAAGCGTGAGGCCGAGGCCCGCAAGAAGCAGAAGATCATCGACGTGAAAGAGGTCAAGTTCCGACCCAACACCGATGAGAACGACTATCAGGTCAAGATGCGCAACGTCGTCCGGTTCCTTGAGCATGGCGACAAGGTCAAGGTCACGCTGCGATTCCGCGGGCGTGAGATGGCGCACCAGAACCTTGGGCGTGAGCTGCTGGAACGGGTGGCCGAGGACACCAAGGAGCTTGGCAAGGTCGAGAACTTCCCCAAGATGGAAGGCCGCCAGATGGTGATGATGATCGGGCCACTGCCGCAAAAAGGCTGACATCCGGTCAACGAGATTTTGCAAGAGCGCCGATTCCGAAAGGGTCGGCGCTTTTTTGTGGCCGCTTTGGTGTTTTTGTTAAACCGCGGCACGAAAAAGCGCCCGCTTGGGGAAAGCGGGCGCTTGGTCGTTTTAGTGGTGTGGCGGGTTACCGCAGCAACTCGGTGATGTTGCGCACAACGGCGCGGCGGTTCGCCTGTTCGGCTTGCAGGGTGCGCACCTTGAGGTGGGCTTCGCCATAGCCTTGCGTGATCAGGTTCGCCGGTGGCACGTCAAAGTACTCGGTCAGCGCCAGTGCCACGGTTTCCGCGCGCCGGTCCGACAGGGCGAGGTTGTAGCTCGCGTCGCCCACTGCGTCGGTGTGGCCTTCCACAAGGAACACCGCTTCGGGGCGGCGGTCGATGTAGTCGCGGATCGCGGTGCCAAGCAGTGCCAGCTCGCGGGCCTGATCGGGCTTGATCGCGGCAGACGCCGTCTCGAAGGTGATGCTGTCAAGTTCGATCACCGGAGCCAGTTCGCGCACTTCCTTGATGTTACGCACCTGACGGAGCGAGAAGGTGCGGTCAATCTGCGTGTCGATGTTCGCCGCAAGCGCCTGACGCAGCTCTTCCTCGGTCGCGATGTTGGTCACGCTGGCCGCAGGAGCGGTCTGTTTGGGCAAGGTGGTCACGTCGACCTCTTGCTCGGCTTGCGTGTCGTCGAACAGCTCGACTTGGGTGCCGTCCGCCTGAACCAGCGCACGGCGCAACACGCGGCCGTCGTTGGCGCGGATCGTCACGACCTTGGTGCCATCGTCACGGGTGACGGTGGTGCGGGTCGAGCCATCACTGAACTGCTCGGTCTGAACCTGTGAGCCGGGCTGGCGCAGCAGCACGTCATCGTTCTTGAGCACGCGCAACTCACCGGACTCGGTCTCAACCACGATCCGGTCGCCGGAGTTCGAAACGACCTCGTCCCCGTTGTCCAGGATCGAGCCGATCGCAACCGCGCCAAGGCCCAAAAGCAGGGCCCGCTCGAAGCTTGACAGGCCGTCGTCGTCATCGTCCGCTTGCGCCGAGACATCGTCATTCACGGCGGTGTCGAAATCCTCATCGGCCGAGCGCACGTCCTCGTCGGTCACCTCTTCGGTGGTCACTTCCGCATCGGCGCTGCCTTCGGTTTCGGCATTGGCGGCTGCGGCGGCGGGGGCTTCCTCAACGGTTTCTTCAGGCGTCGGAGCGACTTCTTCCGGCACTTCTTCGGTCTCGCCCGTCACTTCGCCGTCAAGGGTCGGGTCGCCTTCGGTGCCGGCTTCCCCCTCAACGGTGCCATCCACTGACGCTGCGTCATCGGCGTTTTCCTGATTGGCCAGTTCCTGTTCAATAGCGTCGAACAGGCCTTGATCCTCGGTCGGGTCAGCCTCCACAGCGCCATCGACGGAGCCTTCGGTCTGGGTCTCGCCTTCGACGTCTCCCTCTGTCTCGGCTGACGTTTGGGCGTCTTCAACCTCGGCTTCGGGTGTGACCTCTTCGGTCGTCACGTCACCGGCTTCGGGGGCTGCGTTCGGGTCCTGCTGCGCGTCGACTTCGGGCAGTACGGTGGGGTCCTGCTGGGCCTCAACCTCCGGTTCGGGGGTTGCGTTCGGATCCTGACCGGCTTCGACCTGTGGTTCGGGATCGACGGACACCTCGCCTTCGACATTGGCTTCGGGATCAACCGTCGCGTCAACCTCACCAGTCACCTCGGCCCCGCCGTCCAGAACGTCGGCTTCCTCACCTTCGGCGGGTGCCGCCTCCGGCGTTTCCTCGTCGGCCATCGGCTCGATCTCATCAATGTCGAGCAGTTCACCGGCGACGGGCGCTTCCGGGTCGGCCTGTGCCGCCACAGCCGCGTCATATTGCGCCTTCAGCTCGGGCGAGAGGTCCGCCGCAACCGCACCGTCGATCATCTCGACCTTGGTGCCGCCCAGCAGACGGTCTTCGACGAGGTAGAACGTCCCCTCTCCCTGAGCCGCTTGCGCGATCTCGCCGCTGTCTTGGGCCTCGCGGAATTGGGCTTCGGTTTCGATCACGTCGTCATCGGCCACGCAGGGCACCATGGGGGCGTCAAGCGTGCAGGACGGCATGATCTGCTGCGCCCAACCGGCGGACGCGGCAAGCGAAAATGTCACCGCAAGGGCGGTGGTGGACCTCAGTTTGAGGGGGTTGAATCTGCTTGTCATCGGACAATCCTTTCCTGTTTCGCCCCGCGGGGCGGATCGAACGACTAACGGATGCGGCATCGAAGAGTTCCCGACAGAGGCCTTTCACTCCGGCGGATTGTTGCCCAATCCCTGCGGGGCCTGCCCGCCGCCGGTGGCATGGCGCTGCATGACGCCATCGGCCCAACGGTGGGTGGCGGCGCCGAAACAATCGTGGATCGAATCCACCGCGATGACACTGCCCAAGGCCATGCGCCCCAAAAGGCACAGGTTCGTCACGCCCTGCCCGCGCGCGGCGATCAACCCGCCATCCGCTGCCGTCTGCGCGCCCAACCCCTCGGCCACGGGGGTGATCCACCCCTTGCGGCGCAAAGCCTCGAACAGTGGCTCGGTCACGCGGTCCAGATCCGGCGGCGGCAGGACGGCGTCCACCATCACCGTCGCCCTGCGTTGTTCGCTGCCGTCGCGCAGTAGCCATCCGCCGTCGACCATCTCGATGTCCGGGTCTTCTGCCTCGACAAAGCTGACCACGCCTGCTTCGACCAGCATCAACAGCTCGCGCGCCGAGCGCAGCGGCGGCCCGTAAGAGTAGCGCGACAGCCCTTCGTTGAAGCCGACCAACGCCTTGGCGGTCTGCGGAAGCACGGTTTCCGGGTTGAACGCCTTGCGGATCGCGTTCTCGAGCTTGCGCATCACCTGCCCCACGGTGAAGCCCACGTCGGCGGGGCTGCGCCCTTCGGCCATGGCGATAGTGTGCTGCAACGTCTGCAGGGGCGGCAGGGTGGCCTGCCCACCGGGATCGGTCTGCTCGGTGGCCAGCCATCGATCCACATCGGCCGCGGTCGCCGGGCTGCCCACTTCATCAAGAATGCGCACCACGGGCGGGGCGAGCCCTGCGCAGAACGTCATGAGCGCGCCGTCCGGACCCTGCTGCATGCCCGAACACAGGGCGTCGATGATCGATGCGAGCTCCCTGTCGGAAAGATCGAAAAGCTGGTCGACCGCTTGGCTTACCGGCTTGGGCGCCGGGGGCTGGCCATTGAGCGAGAACGGCAAGATCCGCGCGGGTTCCCGGCCCGAACGGCGATAGCCCGACGCGGTGAACTCGCCGCCCAGCCCGGTGGTGAGCACGCGCAACACATCCATCGTCGACAGGCCCAGCCCGCGAATGGCCACGGTCTGCCCGGCCCAACCCTGCGCGGCCTCAAGCAAGGCACGGTCGGGATAGGCGGCGCGCAGTGCGCCATGGCCCGCAGCCACGTGATCGATCCAAGCGGCAAGCTGGTCATCAGGCCGCGTCTGCGGCTGGCCGAGGGTCAGCAGAACGTCAGCATAGGGGCCGATCCACGCGCCGTCCGTCTCCAACCAAAGCCCATCCGCGCGTTGCTCGACGTCTGAAACCGTGCGTTTGCGAATGTTCAACGACAGGACATCTGAGTTGAGCGCGCGCACCTGTGACAGACGGTCCGCAAGGTAAGAGCCGAGGGCCGCGCGGGTGGGGAAATGGTCAGCGTCATTCGCGTCGGTGTCGGGGGCGTCGAACACCGGCACCCTCTTCCCCAGCGCGGGATCCGGCGCGATATCCAGCGCGCGGGCGGGCGTGTTGAGCAAGCAGCAGTCTGTCTGATCGGGCGAGAAATTCGGCCCCGCGCCGGGGTGGTCGACCGTGTCGAATGCATCGACCTGAAGGTGTAATCCGGCCTCTCTGGCGCGCAGGATCAAGGCTTCGACCGCCCCGAGCCCCCGCGGCCCGAGGCCTACGATCGCCACCCGAAGGCCCTGCTTTAAATCCGTCATCCCCGCCCTTTCATCCCATAAGCACACCCGACCCGTCAGTGGGCGCGGCGCATCGGTGCGCCATCCTCCTCCACCGGTCTTTCGGTTGAGATAGAACGGCTGAGCCTATGGGCGAGGGCGAGATCCTGACGAAACGCCTCTTCCGCCTGCGCCCGCTGGTCCGTGTCTCGCAGGCGCAACATGTATGAGGGGTGGTAGGTCAGGATCAGCGCGGTGCCATCCTCCAGCGTCGAGACCCGCCCGCGCCGCGTGCCGATACCGCGCCCGTCCCCGGTCAGCGCGGTGGCCGCTGTCGCCCCCATGGCCAGAATGACCTTGGGCTGCACCGTCGCCCGTTCCGCATCCAGCCACCACTTGCACTGATCGATCTCGGAGGTATTGGGCCGCTGGTGCAACCGCCGCCGCCCCTGTGGCTTGAATTTGAAGTGCTTCACCGCGTTGGTGACGAATGCAGTCGTGCGGGCGAAATCCACCTCGCCGGCCAGACGGTCGAAGAGCTGCCCCGCCGGTCCGACAAAGGGCCGACCTTGCAGATCCTCCTGATCGCCGGGCTGTTCGCCCACGATCATCAGCGCCGCCTGTGACGGGCCCTCACCGGGGACGGCCTGCGTGGCCATGCAATACAGCGGGCAGCGGGTGCAGGCGGAAATCTGGGCGCTCAACTCATCCCGCGAGCCGCTCCAGCGCGACCCGAAGGCGGCAAGCTGTTTCTCCACCTTCCCAGCGCGCAACGGCGGCAAGGTGGGGGCCGCCTCGTTCATGGCGCGCACCCGGGCGGGGGCGCTGGCGATCAACTCGGGGATGGCCGCCGCCTCGGGCATGTTCTTCCAGTACTTCTTCGGCATCTCCGACTGCATGGCCTTCACCTTCAGCCTCGCGGGATTGAAAATGTTGCGGAAATAGGTCGTCCAGAGCTCCTCGCTCGCATCTTCGGGAAGCGGCGGCTTCTCTTGCCCCTCATGGAAGGTCAGTTCGCCGCCGATGAAGGATGCGCTCACATCCGGGGTGAGGATCCGCCAGTCCATATCGCCGAACCGCCGCGCGAAGAACGGGGCGGTGGGCTCGACCGTGTGGTGCGTGGGCTCGAACCAGGCCACGAAAGACCGGCGCGCATCGGACGCAGAGCCAAGATCGCGGAAACGCACGAAGGCCTTCATCTTGTGCTGGCAGCGATGCACGTTCTTCTCCATTCGTCGCAGGGCGGCGAGGTCCGCATCGGCGCGGTCGGTCATCAGGTGGGGCGCATCCTGCGAGCGCCAGAGCACCCGATAGAGCAGAGCGAACCGCGCGGGATCGCTGTGCCAGACGACCGACTGCGCAAGGCTCAGGAAGCTGCGCGGTACGGTGATCGCACCGGACGCAGGCGGCGCGGGGGCGGCATCGAACAGACCCGCTGGCGCATCTTCATCCCCCCAAGCGATATCGGCTGGCGGCACGCCCGCCCCCAAAAGCCCCCGCGCCGCGTCGCGCCAAGCCTGCGCCGTGCCGATCCTGGGCAGGGTGATCCGGTGGCTCATAGCAGCGTCAGTTGCTCGGGCGGCGGGGCGAATTGCGCGCGCAGATTGGCGCTGTCGATCAGCCCCCCGGGCGACCAGCCGCCGGCGGTCACAAAGGTCCGCGCCTTTTTCATCGGCACCCCCATGCGGGTCAGATCCTCATAGCGCAGCGTGCGGTGACGGCGGGTCGTGAGGATCCGGTTCACCGTTTTCACCCCGAACCCCGGCACCCGCAACAAAAGCTCACGGCTGGCTTTGTTGACGTCGACGGGAAACAGCCCCTGATGGGCCAGCGCCCAAGCCAGTTTTGGATCGTAGTCCAACTCAAGATTGCCGTCCGCCGTCACGCCGGTGATCTCGTCCAGCTCGAACCCGTAAAACCGCAACAACCAGTCTGCCTGATACAGCCGATGCTCGCGCTGCAAGGGCGGGCGCACCAGCGGCAGCGCCTTGGTGCTGTCGGGAATGGGCGAAAAGGCGGAATAATAGACCCGTTTCAGGCCGTAACTGGAATAAAGCCGCGTTGACTGGCCCAGAATGGTCGCGTCGTTGGAAGCATCGGCCCCCACGATGACTTGCGTGGACTGGCCTGCGGGCGCGAATTTGGGCGGCCGCTTGCCCGTATGGCTCTTGTCGCTGCTTTCGACCTTGCGCGTCTTCACATAGGCCATGGCGCGGCGGATCTGGCCGGGGTCTTTTTCCGGCGCATATTGCGTGACCGAAGTGTCCGTCGGAAGCTCCACGTTGATCGACAACCGGTCCGCCAGCCGACCGGCCTCGGCGATCAACTCGGGCGCCGCATCGGGAATGGTCTTGAGGTGGATGTAGCCGCGAAAGTTCTCCTCTCCGCGCAGTTTGCGGGCGATCTGCACCATGTCGGACATGGTCACATCGGGGGACCGGATAATGCCCGAGGACAAAAACAGCCCCTCGATGTAGTTGCGGCGGTAGAACTCGATGGTGAGCTTCACCACCTCGTCCACCGTGAACCGCGCCCTCTCGATGTTCGACGACACGCGGTTCACGCAATAGGCGCAATCGTAGATGCAGAAATTGGTCATCAGGATTTTTAGCAGGCTGATGCAGCGTCCATCCGGCGCATAGGCGTGGCAGATCCCGGCCCCGTTGTTGGACCCCAACCCCTTGCCGTCGCGCGAATCCCGCTTCGTCGATCCCGATGACGCGCAAGAGGCATCGTATTTCGCTGCATCGGACAGGATCGCAAGCTTGTTCTGTAAGGTCTGGCTTTTCATGTGTTCACTATATGTTCCATATGCGCCCCGTTCAACGGGGGCGAAAGTTAACACAAGTTACCCCGGCGGGATTTGTCCGGCGCGCAGGGGTCAAACGCCGCCCGACTCCCCCTGCCCCGTGCAGATGTCAGCGCAAAACCGCCGAAGTGCGCGGAACTTATGCGGTCGGAGGGGGGTTTGCCCCCTGAACACATCACAAATACCCGAGGACAGCCATGGCCCGAGGTCGTCACGCCTCCACCCCGACCGAAATACCGCCCAAGGGATGGAAGGATGTCGCCTTCCGCCTCAAGGACGAGATTGCCGCCGATCACGTGGGCCTTATTGCCGCGGGCGTGGCCTTTTACGGCCTTCTGGCGCTGTTTCCCGCGATCACGGCCATGCTGGCCATCGGCGGGCTGCTGATCGAGCCGAACCAGATCATCGAACAGATTTCCACCATGAAGGGGCTGGTCCCCGACGAGGTGATGACGATCATCGTCGATCAGGCCACCGCCGTCGCAGGCAGCCGCGAGGGCGGGCTTGGGCTGGCGGCTGTTCTGGGTCTCCTCATCGCGATCTATTCCGCCTCGAAAGGCATGAAAAGTCTGATCGAGGGGATGAACGTCGCCTATGACGAGGATGAATCGCGCGGGTTCATCAAGCTCACCTTCATCACACTGGGCCTGACCCTGTTTCTGATCTTCGGGCTTCTCGTCGGGCTCGGTGCCACGCTCGTCGTTCCAGCCGTCCTGTCCTTACTGAATGCGGGCTGGCTGGCCGAGTTGATCGGCACGATCACGGTCTGGGCCGGGCTGATCCTGCTCACCCTTTTCGGCCTTGCGGTGCTTTACCGCTACGCCCCGTCCCGCGACAAGCCCGAGTTCAAGTGGGTCTCACCCGGGGCGCTGGCCGCCTGTTTCCTCTGGATCGTGGGCTCTGCGGGGTTCGCCTTCTACGTGGGCAACTTCGGGTCCTACAACGAAAGCTTCGGTTCACTGGCCGGGATCGTCGTACTGCTGATGTGGTTCTGGATTTCCGCCTTCATCATCCTGCTGGGGGCTGAATTGAACGCCGAACTCGAAGCGCAAACGACCTATGACACCACCGTCGGCCCGACCCAGCCCATGGGCGAACGGGACGCCGAGAAAGCCGACAACCTCGGCGAAGCTCACAAGGGCTGACCCCCTTAGTTTCAACCAACATCAAAGGACATTTTCATGGATCTCATCCGCATCATCGTCGCCGTTCTGCTGCCCCCTCTGGGCGTTTTCCTACAGGTCGGCTTTGGCAAACACTTCTGGTTCAACATCATTCTGACCCTGCTGGGCTACATCCCCGGCATCGTACACGCCATCTACATCATCGCGAGGGACTGATGGCGACACCTGATCTTGCCCACCTTGACCGGCTGTCGTCGATGCTCGACAGCCGGTTCCGTCTGCCCGGAACCAACATGCGGTTCGGCTGGGACACGATCGTCGGGCTGGTGCCCGGCGTTGGCGATGCCGTGATGCTTGTCCCGGCCGGATACCTCATGTTTCAGGCCTACCGGATGGGCGCGCGCAAACGCACGCTTGCGCGGATGGCCCTGAACACCGGCCTTGATACCACCGTCGGGGCGATCCCGCTGCTGGGCGATCTGTTCGACATGGCGTTCAAGTCCAACAATCGCAACGTGGCGATCCTGCGCAAGGAGATAGAACGCCGCGGTACCGGCCCTGCCCCGACCCGCCGCTGACTTGAGCGCACGCCGCCGCGCGCTACTTTTACCGATACCCTCGCGCTGCGACCCCGCACTGCGCCCTTTTCGAAAAATGAGATGTAAATGTCCGAACCCCAGAACGGTATCCAGACCGAAGCCCTGTCCAAGCTTGCGAACCTGCGGGGGATCAAGGCGATGGTCATCGGCCTGTTCATCCTGTTCTTTGTCCAGACCCTGACCTGGGCCAGCGACTTTCTGATCCCCGTCACCACCGCCATTCTGGGGTACTTTATCCTCAATCGTCCGCGCCGGTGGCTGGCGCGGATCGGCATTTCGCCCACGGGCAGCGCGATCATTTTCTGCACCATCATCGTGGTCGCCATCGGCTACGGCCTGCTGCGGCTCAGCGGCCCCGTCTCTACGTTTCTTGCCGACATCCCTGAAGTGATCCGCCAGATCGAGGGCCAGCTGAAAAGCGCAGGCGGCAACACGATGGAGGCCGTCAACGAGGCCGTCGAAGCGGCGGATGACATCATCAACCCCGAGGATCAGGCCGACGACACGGTCGAGGTCGAGGTGGTCCAGAAGCCCGGAATCGCCGCCATGGTCGCGCGCATCGCGCCGATGCTGTTCGGCCAGATGGCCTTTGCCATCGTGCTGCTGTATTTCCTTGTTTCCTCGGGCGACATGTTCATCCGCAAGACGGTGCAAAGCATCGGGCGGTTCAGCGACAAGCGCCGCGCGGTGAACGTCGTTTATGACATCGAAGACCGTCTGGGCCGCTATCTGGGCGGGATCACCATGATCAACGCGGGGCTTGGCCTTGTGGTGGGGGCCGCGATGTATGTTTGGGGTCTGCCCAACTACATGATGGTTGGCGTCATGGCGTTCCTGTTCAATTTCATCCCCTTCATCGGCGCGATTGCCGGTTCGATCATCGCGGCCATTCTGGCGCTGATGACCTTTGGCGACGTTTGGCCCGCGCTGGGGGTCTGGGCCACCTATATGTTCCTGACCTCTTTCGAGGCGCAGTTCATCACCCCGTCGCTGATCTCGCGGCGGATGCAGCTCAACACCACTGTAGTGTTCTTGTGCGTGGCCTTCTTTGCGTGGATCTGGTCGATCATGGGCATGATCGTCGCCCTGCCCATCCTCACCGTGATCAAGATCGCCTGTGACGAGATTGACGGCCTGCAGCGGGTGGCCCTGTTTCTGGGCGACGAGACCGAAACCGAAGCCCAGGCCGACACCAGCCCTTCGGACAAATAGCGCGTCTCGGGACCGGCCCCGGGCCCGCTGCTTCTGTGCATGGGCGACGCGGACAGAAGGGAACCTTTTCAACCTGCTTTACGTTTTGTTGATGAGCCGAAACAGGTGGGCCACGCCCCACCCTTCCCAGGATACAGGAGCTATACCATGACCGACTCCACCGATACCGCACAAGCGATCAAAGATGGTGCCCAGGACCTTGCCCACAAGGCGCAAGAACAGGTGACCGGGGCCGCTGAAGATGCGGCGGAAAGTGCTCGCCAGACTGCCGTTGAGCAGGCAGACACCTATGCCGATGCGGTCCACGATGCCGAGCAGAACTTCGACCCGAACTCGCTGCAGGCCGAAGCCTTGCGGCAGGTGTCGAGCACCATCGAAGGATTCACCAGCCAGTTGCGCGACAAGCCGGTGGACGAAATGCTCGACGATGCCGCCGTCTTCGCCCGCCGCAACCCGCTCTTGGTGCTGACCGGCGCCGCTGTGCTGGGCTTTGCCGCCGCACGGTTCATGAAAGCCAGCCCGCGCCGCAGCAGCACCCGCCGCGGGGACGATCCTTGGGCCGGACATCTTTATGCGGGTCCCGTTGGTGAGCACAATTCGAAGGATGCATCATGACCCCACACAAACCTGATATCACAGATGCGCCGTCCCTTCTGTCACGGTTGATGACGGAAACCAAAATGCTTGTGGTGAGCGAGGTGAAGCTCGCCAAGCAAGAGGTGTCCGACAAGCTGACGCAGTTAGGCGTCGGGGCTGGCATGCTCGTGGGGGCCGCGCTGATCGCGTTCACCGCGTTTCACGCCCTGGCCGCCGCTGCGGTCTTCGGACTGATGGCGCTGGACATTGCCGCCGGCTGGGCTGTTCTGATCGTCGCGCTGATCCTTGTGGTGATCGCGCTGGTCCTGTTCTTCATGGGCAAATCCCGCATCAAGGCCGAAAATCTGAAGCCAAAGCAGACCTTGCGCAACATCAAGGCTGACATTCACACAATCAAGGAGGCGCCCCGTGCTTAAAGCAGACGAAATCCATGAAAAGAACGCCGCGCAACATCGCGCTCGCGTCGGTGAAACCCTCAATGAGCTGAGCCGCGCCCTCAACCCGCAGCGTATCGCCAATGAAGCGATGGGCACGACATCGGACCTCTCACAAAGCGTGATCCACACGGTGGTCGGTGCCGCGAAACGCAACCCGGCTGGACTGGCACTGCTGGCCCTTGGCGCCGCCGTTGTCGCGATCAATCCGGGCAAGCAGACGCGTGCTGCCGTGGCCTCGCCCGACTACCGCGGCGGGGAAGAGGCGCGCATCGCTGCCGCCGACAGCAAGATCAAGGCCAAGCAGCACATTCGCGCCAACCACCCCGTGGGCTCGACGTCGTCCAGCACCATGCGCCAATGGCTCGACACCGGTCTCGACAAACTCAGCCCGGAGGCGCGCGACCGCGTGACCAAGGCGCGGCTGAAAGTGATCGAAGCGCAGGAAGGCGTGGAGCGGCAGGCGGCGAAGGCCACCGAGGCGGCCCATCTCGCGCATCAGACGCAGCCCCTGGCGACAACGTTGGCCGCTGCCGGGATCGGTGCGCTCATTGGCTCGCTCATCCCCTCGACCCGGGCGGAAGCCGACCTCATGGGGGAAAAGCGCGACCAATTGATGCGCCAGGCCGAAGCCACCCTGCGCGATGAGGTGGACCGACTGCACGCGAAAGGCACGGACGCCGTAAATTCCGGCGTCGAAGCCGTGCAGAACGAGCTGCGGTCGGACTGACCCAAGCGCTGCGATCTATTGATGGAAGGCCCCCGCCCCGCGGGGGCCTTTTGCATTGCGGCCGGCCGAATAGCCCGAAAAATTCCTGAAAAAGGCGGAACCGAAGTCACCGCACCGCGTTACCCTTCAGATACTGGGTAAAGCCGGAGCAGTCGGCCCCCTGCATCGTCCCCGGGTGTGCAGCTGTCCCTCTGCCCACCTCACATTTGAAACCGCCAGAGCCCCCTCTGGCGGTTTCTTTTTGTCCAGAGGTCACCTGCCCGCCCCCTAACATGTCCCGCACAAAAAATGGGTGGCCCAAGGCCACCCATTGAAACTTTGCGGCGGGGCACGCCCCGCTGAAAACCAGTGCCTAGTGATCGCGGCCGCGAATAGCGACACCGATCAGGATGCCCAGCCCGAGGGCTCCGAGAACCGAAGCGGTCGGGTTGCGACGGATGGCGATGTCGAGTTCGGACTGCGCGGTGCGCACCATGTCCGATCCATCCTCATAAAGCTTCTGGCCGGTCTCCTGCGCCTTTGTGATGGCGTCCTGACCTGCCTCGCGCGTGCGCTCAACAGCGGTGTCGACCTTTTCCTTGGCGGTGGATGCTGCCTCGGAAATCTTTTCGCCTGCCTTGTTCTTCTTCGCAGATGTCGATTTGTCCGCCGCGGCAGACGTGGTTGCACCTGTGGATGTTGTTGTGTTGGCCATAATAAGTCTCCTTTCAGGCAAACAACGGATGACAGGCCTTAAAGTTCCTTGGAACCGAATCTGCGTTGGGCCGGTTGGGCCCGCAAATGGCGCGCCACGAAAACAGGAGGGTCCCATGCGACATTGGGCACTGATTTTTCTGGCCGTTGCAATGATCGCAGGCCTTTTCGGGTTCGCCGGACTTGCCGGCGCATCCGAGGGGGTTGCACAGATCGTCTTTGTGCTGTTCGGCGTGCTCTTCATCGCCGCGCTTGCCCTCATGGCTGCGAACGACCGATTGCGATGACGGCCCAAGTAAAAGCGCGATCCGCCACATTGGGCGGGTCGCGATTTGCCGCCCATCAAGACGGTTTTGGTGTATCCCTGCGCGGTTTTTTCGGTAAACAGGCCGAAAGCTACCGGATGGAGCAAGATGACGGACACCAATCAGACGGCGCAGGATCCCGCCATGGCGCGCGCCCTGAACGACACGGCGCGTCTCTCAGCCCTTGAGGGCGCAGGCGTGCTGGACACCGAACAGGAAGAAGCCTTCGACCGGGCCACCCGTCTTGCCGCGCAGATCATCGGCACCCCGGTCAGCCTGTTGTCTTTCGTTGATGACACGCGCCAGTTCTTCAAATCCCAACAGGGGCTGACCGGCTGGGCGGCCGAAGAGCGCGGCACGCCTCTGTCCCATTCCTTTTGCCAGCATGTCGTCGATACCGATGCCCCCCTGCGGGTGCGCGACGCGCGCAACGACCCCCTTGTGCGGGACAACATGGCGATCAACGATCTGAATGTGATCGCCTATCTCGGGGTTCCGGTGCACGCCAGCAACGGCGCGGTGCTGGGATCGTTCTGCGCCATCGATAACCAGCCGCGCGACTGGACCGAAGCCGAGCTCGCCAGCTTGCACGACCTTGCCGCCATGGTCGAAACCGAGCTCTCTTTGCGCGAAACTGCGCGCGCGCGTGAGGTTGTCGTGCATGAGCTCAACCACCGGGTCAAGAACCTGTTCACCCTTGTGGGCGGCATGATCCGCATGGAAAGCCGCGGCCATGACGAGGTGGACGCCTTCGCCAAAAGCCTCGACGGTCGGCTGCGCGCGCTGAACGATGCGCACGGGCTGATCCTGCCGGTGGTGCAAAGCGGGCGCGGCGGCAAGACCGGTGTCGACTTGGCGGCGCTGACGGAGAAGCTGCTTGCCCCTTATAGCGGCACCACGAGCGGGCATTTGTCCCTCGATGGCCCGCAGGTGACGTTGCGGGCGGAGGCGGCGGTGCCGCTGACCCTTGCCCTGCACGAGATGGTGACGAACGCGGTGAAATACGGCGGACTCTCGGCCAAGGACAGCCGTATTGCCATCACGTGGCATGTGACGGACGAGGCCTTGCAGCTGGATTGGGAAGAACACGGGGTAAGCGAAGCGGACCGCTCGGACGATACGTCAGGCTTCGGGTCGCGACTGTTGACCATGACAATCGAACGCCAGCTTGGCGGCGAGCGCAGGGCCGAACTGGATGCGGGGACATATGCGCAGCGTATCACGTTGCCGCGCACGGTGCTGGAGGATTGACCCCCAGCACCGCAAGGGCGTCAGGACGCCAGCGTCTCGGTGGACGAGAAGAACATCGCCTGGCTGACCGCCGAGCGCACCTGATCTTCCGTGAACGGCTTGGTGATGAGGAACGCAGGCTCCGGCCCCTGCCCCGTGAGCAGACGTTCCGGGAAGGCGGTGATGAAGATCACCGGGATATCGGCGTTGTCCTCAAGGATCTTGTTGACCGCATCGATGCCGCTGCTGTTGTCGGCCAACTGGATGTCCGACAGGATCAGATCCGGCTTTTCGGCCTTGAACAGCTCAAGCGCCTCGGTCTCGGTCCGGGCCACGCCGGTGGGCTTGTGGCCCATGTCGGTGACGATGCCCTCGATGTCCATGGCGATGATCGCCTCATCCTCGATGATCATCACACGGCCCGAGACGGATTTCGCCATCTCGGAGTACGCGATGTCGACCAGCTCCTTCGCCTCATCGGCGGAACAGGACATCACGTGGCCCACGTCCTCGAAGCTCATCTCCTCGACCGTGTGCAAAAGCAGCGCTTCGCGCGTGTCCGGCGTCAGACGCGCCAGATGTTTCTGCGCCTTGGCCGCAAGCCCGTCGTCGCGCCCTTCCAGCGCGCCACCGGTGCCCGACCAGATGGTGTGGAACACCTTGAACAACGCCACCTTGGGCGCAAGCGAGCGTTCGAAGGAGTCCATGTCGCTCAACACTGCCTCAAGCGTTGCGGCGGCATACATATCGCCCTTGTCCTGAGATCCGGTCAGCGCCCGCGCATAGCGGCGCAAGAACGGCAGATTGCTCCCAATCATGGCCGATAGATCCGTCGTTTCGGTTGTAGTCATCTCCCAGAGCCCTAACTTTTTTATTCAAACAGTGGAACCAGAACGCTTTTTGGAGCATTAAGTTCCGAGAAGCGAGAAAAAAGTGTAAAATAACATGAACTCAAAGTCGGCAAATTCGAAGGTTCAGCTCGAGATCGAGCGGAATTTAAAGCGCGCCTATGATGAGGTGATCCAGCAAGAGGTCCCCGATAGATTTACGTCACTGCTTGAGCAACTGAAGGCCGCTGAAGCGGGCAAAACGTCGAGCAATGGCGGTTCCCAAAATGCAAACTGAAGATCCACGCGACGAACTCAAAGACCACTTGGGCGCCATGCGCGCCTTTGCGCTCAGCCTGACGCGGAACTCGGCCCTTGCCGACGATATCGTGCAGGATTCCCTGGTGAAGGCCTGGTCGAAGATCGACACCTTCCAGCCCGGCACCAACATGCGGGCCTGGCTGTTCACGATCCTGCGCAACACCTATTATTCGCACTTCCGCAAGGCCCGGCGTGAGGTTTCGGACAGCGACGGCACCATGTCGGCGCAACTGTCCCAGAAGCCCGATCACGACGGCCGCCTGCAGATGCGCGATTTCAACACCGCGTTCAGCACCCTCAAGGCGGAACAGCGCGAGGCTTTGACCTTGGTGGGCGCGGAAGGCTTTTCTTATGAAGAAGCCGCCGAAACCTGCGGCGTTGCGGTGGGCACGATCAAAAGCCGGGTGAACCGCGGACGCGCCCGTCTGGCGGAGCTCATGGGGTTGGATGAAAACGAGTCGCTGGAGATGACGGACCGCGTGACCAGCGGCATCGTATCGGCACAGAAAAGCATCGCGTAAGGCTGAACGTCATGGATGTCTTCTCGTTCTTGCCCAAGTCTCTGGCTTGGCGAATTGCGATGCTGATGTCCTTGGCAATGCTGCCGCTTGGGCTGATTTCCGTGTATCAGACGCAGGTGGTCGTCGATGAAGCGCAGGCCCTGACCCGGGCCGCGCTTTTGTCCGAGACCGTGGACGTCGCCGCCAAGGAGCGTGAGTTCAACCGCGAGCTGCGGGGCGCCGCCAAGGCGCTTGCGGCAGCCGTGCGCAACACCGATCAAGACACCTGCCGGGGCCTGCTGCGCGACTATGTCGCCAGCCAGGACCGGATCATGATCGCGCGCTACATCGACCTGAAAGGGGCGACGATCTGTTCCTCGACCGGCACGGGCGGCGACCAATACGCCCCCGTCCCCACCGAAGAGCTGCCCAACCAGACCATGCAGCGCGTGCTGGTCAACCGTCTGGACACCGACTCCGAGGAAGCCGTGCTGGTCACCCAGCACCCTGTCGAACGCGACGGGACGCTGCTGGGCTATCTGCGGATCACCGACCCGATTGACGTGATCGGCATGGTCTCCCGCGAGAGTGCTGTGCTCAGCGACATGAAATTCATGACCGTCAACACCAGAGGCGAGGTGATTTCAGCCTCGGAAGGGGTCAAGAACGCCAGCCTCTACATGCCGCGCGATTTCCCGTTGCGCTCGCTTGACGGGCAATCCCGCCTGACCTTCCAGGCCGAAGCCGGAGATGGCAAACAGCGGCTTTTCGCGGTCTCGTCGGTGTTGGAAGACAACCTGTTCATGGTCGGCAGCAAGCCGATCAACAGCGGCGCGGGCAATGTCTTCCCCGGGTCGGCGGTGATCTTCCCGATCCTGATGTGGATGGCGGCGGTCTTTGTGGCCTTTTTCGGTCTGCAGCGCCTTGTGGTGCGCCACATCCGCAAGCTGCGCTCGGCCATGCGGCAGTTCGCCTTGGGTGACCGGCAGGAAATCGAGTTGCAGCTTGAGGATCCGCCGGAAGAGTTCGAAGAGGCGCAGCGGGCTTTCAACCGCATGGCGCTGATCATCGCCGACGCGGAAGACCGCCAGACCCAGAACCTGCGCGAGAAAGAGGTGCTGCTGCGCGAGATCCATCACCGGGTGAACAACAACCTGCAACTGATCGCCTCGATCATGAACATGCAGGCGCGGCAGACGACCTCGAAAGAGGCCAAGGACATGTTGGCCAGCTTGCAGCGGCGGGTGCGCGGCATGGCGATGATGCACCGCACGTTGCAGACCACGCAGGACATGACGACAATCGACGCGGCCGAACTGGTGCAGGCGGCGGTCGATGACGTGTCGAAATCCGCCCGAGACGGCGTGGTCGAGGTTGAATCCAGCCTCGAAAGCGTGCCCCTGTTCCCCGATCAGGCGATGCCGCTGTCGATGTTCGTGGCAGAAGCCCTGCCCAACGCGCTGATCAACGCCAGCACCGGGCGCGCGCATACGTTCAACGTCAATGTCACGATGCATGAGGACGAGACGGGCAAGATCCGCCTAGTGGTGAAGAACACCGATGGTGAGGGCAACGACCGCGAGCCCACTGCGGACGAGAACCTCAGGCGCAGCCTGATGGCGGCCTTTGCCAACCAGCTCAACAGCGAGTTGTCCATCGAGTTCGACGACAGTGGTTACGTGATCGAGATCGCCTTCCCCCGCCGGGCCGAGGCCTTGCCCGAACACGGGCTGTCACGGCGCTGAAAGGCAGCCGTCCCCCGACCGGGACGGCCCACACGGTATACCTGCCTGACTCCGCTGGACAATCCCCCACACCGGGAACAAATCCCTCGCCTTGCGCGTTTCATATTCGAGACGCAGCAAGGGGTTTACCATGTCACATCGTCACTTCTCCCGACCCGATCGAACAGTTGACGAGCCCGTACGTCATGGGACCCGGGTGCTGCACCTTGCCATGACATCCCCCGCCGATCTGGCGTTGATGTCGTGGATCCCGGTCGTGCTGGCCGTCTCGCTTCTCTCTCAGCTTCTCTGACACGCGCCAGCACGCCCCCTGATTTCCCGAAAACCAAGAAAGGACAGCCAATGGCAGATCGCAAACGCTCCACCGACGGGAGCAGAGATACCGACAAAGTCCTCGGAGAAGGTGGCACTGTCGACCAGCAGGGCCGCGAAGGCGGCCGCCTGAGCAGAGCGGTCGGCAGCAAGGACGAATTGAAGCGCGCGACCGAGCGCCCCGCCGGGGCCACGCGCGTCACGAAATCCATGGAAAAGGATAACGAAGATGAAGCGTAACGCAGGCCTGCCACAAGGAACCTGGGTGCTGATCGCGGACGGCGAAAAGGCCCTTTACATGGTCAACAAGGGCGATGACGAGGATATGAACCTTGACGTCGTGCGCAAGGAAGAGCAAGACAACCCCATGGCGCAGGACTGGGCCGCGAACCGCCCCGGCCGCAAGAGCGACGGGCCAAGCGGCCACCGGTCCGCCATGGAGGACACCGACTGGCACGAGCTTGAAAAGGAACGCTTCGCCAAGGATTTGGCCGAAGATCTTTACCAGAAAGCCCACGGGGGCAAGTTCGACAAGCTGGTGATCGTTGCCAGCCGCCCGGTGCTCAGTGCGCTTCGCTCAGAGTTGCACAAGACGGTCACCGACAAGATCATTCTCGACGTGCCGAAGGTGCTGACAAACCACCCGATGAACGAGATCGAGGAACTGATCGCACGGGAACTTGCCGAAGCGTGATTTTGCGGGAACCAAACGCGTCCCACTCGGTTAGGTGTCTGTAAATAGAAAAGGAAACCGTAATGAAACCCGGTGTTATTATTGGCGTTATCGTCGTCATCGTGCTTGCCATCTTCGCCTTCTACATGATCGACATCGATCAGACGCAGGAAGGCTCCATGCCTGAAGTCTCTGTCGAAGGGGGTGAAATGCCCGAGTTTGACGCAGACGTTGGCGATGTGAGTGTCGAGGAGGAAACCATTACGGTTCCAACGCTCGAAGTCACGCCGCCCGAAGACGACGCGGATGAGACGACCGAATAATCGGTTTGCATAACGTTTAGAGTTAGAAAGGGCGTGGTCGAAAGACCGCGCCCTTTGGCTATACGGGGGCCGTTCCCTGGCGCCGCGCGGTCTGCACGATCTCGGCCATGATGCTCACAGCGATTTCCGCGGGCGAGCGCCCCCCGAGGTCCAGCCCCACCGGTGCGTGAATGCGCGCGGTTTGGTCCGGCGTGAACCCCCGTTGGTGCAAGCGGTCCAGCCGTTTGGCGTGGGTGCGCTTCGAGCCGAGGCAGCCCAGATAGAACGCCTCCGAGCCGAGTGTCGCTTCGATGGCCGGATCGTCCAGTTTCGCATCATGGGTCAGCGTCACAACGGCGGTGTGGGCGTCCAGCCCTGCGCCTCGCAGCGCCTCGTCGGGCCACTCTTCGACCAGCGTCGCATCCCCGAACCGCGCGGGCGAGGCAAAGGCCGGACGCGGGTCCACCAGCGTCACGTCATAGCCGCAGGCGCGGGCCATGGGCAGCAGATGTTGCGCGATGTGCACACCGCCCACGACGATCATTCGCAGGGGCGGCGCGTGGAGCGTCACAAAGGTGCGGCCGTCTGGCTCAAGCCCCGAGCGCTGGAGGCGAAACCGCTCGGGCCAGTTAGCAGGCCCGTCCACCCGCCGCGCGCCGCTGTCCAGATCTGCCACATAGGCAATCGGGTCCCGCGCTGCTTTGGCTGCGACCAATTCTTCAAGCAGGGCCAGCGGCAGAACGCCCTGCCCCTCGTCAGCCACCGGTTCGACCAGCACGCGAATCTTCCCGCCACAGGCGAGCCCGACGGCGATGGCGTTGTCGTCGCTCACCCCGAAGGACAACAGCCGCGCGGCGCGGTCTTCCATGACCTCAAGCGCCTCGACAATCACCGCGCCTTCGACGCAACCGCCCGAGACGGAACCCTCCATATGCCCGTCGCCGCGCACCACCAGTTGACTGCCCACCGGACGCGGTGCGGAGCCCCAGGTCTCGACCACCGTCGCCACCGCAACCGCCTGCCCGGCGCGATACCACTCCAGCGCCTGGGCCAGCACGTCCACCGTGCTCATGGCTCTTGCGCGGTGTCCACCGCCACGTCCGCTGGAAGCGTGAAGACCTGTCCGGGGTAGATCAGGTCGGGATCGCGGATGCGGTCGCGGTTCGCCTCGAAGACATGCACGTACAGGATGCCCGCGCCGTAGCGATCCTTGGCAATGGCCCAGAGCGTGGCACCGGGCTGGACCGTGCGCGTCGCGACCGAGAAGCCCGGGTCCGCTACCTCATCGGCCATCGCGGCGGCAACCTCTTGCGGGTCCTCGCGCAGGAAGGGCGTCTCAATCCGGCTGACGACATCGCCTTGGGGGTCAACCTCGTCAATCCGCAGCGTATAGACCCCGCGATCGACGTCCGGCAAAGTGCCCCGCCAGGTGCCGTCCGTGTCGACGGGCAGACGGCTGACCGGGGCGTTGTCCACATAGACGCGCACGAAGCCCTCACCCACCGCGCGGCCGCTCAGTTCGACCTTGCCTTCAGGGTCATAGGTGATGGTGTCGAGGGCGACGACGGACATGACCTCGGGCGCCTGGCTGGCCGGGCCGCCCGGTTGCACAACGCTGACGCCGCTGTCGGTGATCTCGAGCACGGCGGGCGGGCTTGGCGCGTCGGGTGCCGGCGGTGTGTCCGTCGGCTCAAGCGCATCCGGCACCGGGGTGGACAGCGTGGCGGGGTCCGGAGCGTCGACGTCCGCAACCTGTGTGCGCGCGTCCGGCGCGGTGGCGGGGTCCGATGCAGGCGCAGCGGCAGACGTGCTGGTTGCCGCAGTGGCCTCCCCCTCGGGCGCGACGGTGTCGGAGCCTGTGACGGACGCGCCGGCCTCATCCGCGTCTTGCAGCGCGGTCTCGATCACGGGCGTCTCGGCCAAAGCGGCAGTGCCCTCGCCGGGGGGCGTCGCGTCAACACGGGCGGTGACAGTCTCAACCTCTTGCGGCGCGGGCGTGGGGGCGACGACGAAGCGACGGCCTGCGGCCAGCGCCGCGCCTTCCGGATCGCTGATCACCTCAATCACGCGCGGCGCGTCTGAGGGGCCCAGAAACCCCACGAGGATGTAGGACCCGTCCGGCCCGGCGGTCACGCGCTCCACCACCTCCCCATCGACCACGGCGGCGACGGTGCGGCCCGGCGTCGCGCGGCCCGAGAACAGAAAACTGCCGTCCGGTTCGATCCGCCGGTCGGTGATCACCGGCGCGGCCGATGCGACGGGCACCGGCTCACTTGCGGTGGCGGGATCAGCCTGCAGTGCAGCGG
The DNA here is from genome assembly GCF_003072065.1 of Thalassorhabdomicrobium marinisediminis. Lineage (GTDB taxonomy): Bacteria > Pseudomonadota > Alphaproteobacteria > Rhodobacterales > Rhodobacteraceae > Octadecabacter > Octadecabacter marinisediminis. The sequence continues at coordinate 278,864 of NZ_QCYG01000001.1, read as the reverse complement.
CGGTCGGGGCCGTGGGCGCAGCCTCTGCCCCTTCGTCAACCGGTAGGGTCGTCTGGGGTGCGGTCGCAGGAGCCTCTTCCGTCTCGGACGCGGTGGCAGCGATGTCTCGGACCTCCGGCGCAGTCGCAGCGGGCACGTCTGTCGGCAGCCCGGGCTGAGCATCGGCGGTGTCAGGTGTCGCAGGTTCGGGTGGCACTTCATCACCGGCCACGGCCGGCGCATCGCCGGGTGTCACTGCGGCCATCGTGGCGGTGCCGGCGTCCGTGCCCGGCCCGTCTTGCGCGGCGACAGTGACGCTTTGCCCGTCCGCCCCGCTCCCATCCTGCGCGCCCCCGCCGCCCTCAGGCAAGGGACGCAGATACAGGGTAAGCGCCACGGCCAGCGCCAGAATGGCACCGCCGCCGAGCACGAGTGTCCTTGTCCGCAAGATTGATCCTCCCCAAGCAGTTGGCAGACTGTAGCAACGTGCTTATCAGGGGTCAAAGCTGCATCCCGCAGTCCCCGCGCCCCTGTGACCATCCTGCCAGACCGGAGATTTTATGACCGCATCCCCCCTTTCCGTTTGTGTCTATTGTGGATCGCGCGACGGCGACGATCCGGCCTTTGCGCAAGCGGCCGACGTCTGCGGCACGATGCTGGCCCGCAACGGCTGGCGGCTGGTGTACGGCGCGGGCGACGTCGGCCTGATGGGGCGCGTGGCGCGGGCCGCTCAGGCCGAGGGCGGCGATACCTTCGGGGTGATTCCCAAGCACCTGATGGATTGGGAAGTGGGCAAGACCGACCTCACCAGTTTCATCATCACCGAGACCATGCACGAGCGCAAAAAGGTCATGCTGATGAACGCGCAGGCGGTCGTGGTGCTGCCCGGTGGTGCGGGCTCTCTGGACGAGTTTTTCGAGGCTCTGACATGGCGACAGCTCGGCCTGCACGACAAGCCGATCTACCTGCTCAACATCAACGGCTATTGGGATCCGCTGCTGGCGTTGATGGACCAGATCATCGCACGTGGCTTCGCGGATGGCACGCTTGCCGGGTTTGCCGAGGTGATCGACACGGTGCCCGCTCTGGAAGCCGCGCTCAAGTCCCTGCGCCTCGCCTGAGCGCACAGCAAAAAGGGCGCCCCGCATCCGGGACGCCCTGAAAATCACTCGGACCCGTGAAGATTACATGCGCGAGGCGACGTTTTCCCAGTTCACGAGGTTGTCGAGGAAGTTGCTGAGATACTTCGGACGCGCATTGCGGAAGTCGATGTAGTAGGAGTGCTCCCACACGTCGCAACCCAGAAGCGCCGTCTGGTCGAAGCAGACCGGGTTCACGCCGTTCTCGGTCTTGGTGACCTTCAGGCTGCCGTCGGTGTCCTTGACCAGCCAGGCCCAGCCTGAGCCGAACTGACCCGCACCGGCGGCCGAAAACTCGTCCTTGAACTTGTCGACGGAGCCGAAGCTTTCCTTCAGCGCGTTTTCCAGCTCGGACGGCATCTTGCTGTCCTCGGGGCTCATCATTTCCCAGAACTGGTTGTGGTTCCAAAGCTGGCTGATGTTGTTGAAGATGCCCGATTGCGCCACGGCGTTGGGATCATAGGTGCCCTTGATGATTTCTTCGAGGGACTTACCCTCCCACTCGGTGCCGACAATCGCCTTGTTGCCGTTCTCGACATAGGCGTTGTGGTGCTTGTCGTGGTGGTATTCGAGGGTTTCTTTCGACATGCCCTTATCGGCGAGCGCGTCGTGGGCGTAGGGAAGATCAGGAAGTTCGAAAGCCATGAGAAAACCTCTTTCTTTGTGTTGCAGTCTCTCCCCCTAACAAAGCCCCCAAAACTCTTTCGTCAAGTGAGATTGCATCAAATTGGTCGCAATCGCAGGGAAATCCCCCCGCCCCCCGGTGGACTTGAAGCAACGGGTTGTTATGGTGCCCGCCAACGCCGGGACAACCGGCCAACGGGGTGGCAGGGCCACCCGACAAGGCAGATATCGTGACCATGATCCAGCGGGGCCGCATCTGATGGCCAAACACAAGTTCACAATCCTTTCGATGATGAAGGACGAAGGTCATTCGCTGGTCGAATGGGTCGCCTATCACAAGCACATCGGCTTCGATAACATCTGCGTCTATACCAACAATTGCGGCGACGGCACCGATGAGATGCTGATCCGGCTGGAAGAGCTGGGCTGGGTCCAGCATTTCCGCAACGACGTCCCCGAAGGCAAGAAACCCCAGCCCAACGCGCTGGCATTGGCGACCCAGAACCCCGAGGTGACGGACTCCGACTGGATCCTGACCATGGATGCGGACGAGTTTCTGTCGATCAAGGTCGGGCGCGGCTGGATCACCGATCTGGAAGAGCGGATGGACCCGCAAGCCTCGGCGATGGCGATCACATGGCGGTTCTTCGGGGCCAACGGCATCACCGATTGGAACCCCGGGCTGGTGATCGAGAATTACACCCGCGCCGCGCCGGACATGTTCAAGAAAGGCTGGGGCGTGAAAACCCTGTTCAAACCCTACCGCGACATGAAGCTCGGCATCCACCGCCCCCACATCAAGAAAGCCAAGCAAGAGCCTGCGAACGCAAAGCTTTTGTTCGATCAGCTATGGCTCAATGGCTCGGGCAAACCGATGCCGGACGAATTTTCGCTGTCCGGCTGGCGCTCCACCAAGCCGACGCTGGGCTACAAATGGGCCGAGCTGAACCACTATGCGGTGAAGTCCTATGAAGCCTATCTGCTGCGCCGGGTGCGCGGCAACGTGAACAACAAGGAAGACAAATACAACGCAGCCTACTTCGCGCTTTTCGACCGCAACGAAGAAGAGCACATGAACGCGACCCGCCACGCCAAGGGCACCAAGAAAAAAATGGCACAAATCCTCAGCGACCCGATCATGCGCGAGTTGCAGGACAAGGCGTTGGAGTTCCACGCCAAACGGGTCGAGATGTTGCGCAGCTCCGGCGAATACGACCAATGGCTTGCGGATCTGAAAGCGGCGTCGGAAATCCCGCTGGAGCAGTTGGACGAGGTTCTGTTCACCCAGCACCTGCCCAAGGAATGGCAAGAGAAGGTCAAGGAGCTGCAGGCTGCGGGTATCCCCGACAAGAAGATCGCCAAGATGATCGCCCAGACCCAGACAGCCAAGAAAGGCGACACGCGCAGGGCCCTGCTTGAGGCTGCGGGCGAGAACGCCGAAGAAAAGCTCGACGCCCACCAGCTCAAAGACAAATCCGCCACGGGCGACACGTTAGACAACCCCTTCATGAACACTGACGCCGCCGCCGGTCTCGGCGTGCCCTTGATGAACGAGCGGACACAGAAAATCGCCCTGGCCGCTCAAGCGGCCGACCCGAATGACAAGGACGCGGCGAAGCTGTTGCAAAAGGTCGAGACCGCCCGCAAGGTATTGCAAGCGCAAAAAAAAACCGAAGAGCCTGCGGCAGCGCCCGAACAGGCGGTCGTCGACATCAATGAGCCGGCCCCACCACTCGCGCGGATCGTGGACGAAGTGACCCTCGACGCCTCGACCTCGGTCGAAAGCCCCAACGACACCGTTCCCGTCGCCTCCGCCCCCGACGAAGTCGCCGCGAAACCAAAGGCCGCCACGACACGGGTGGCCCCGAAGAAAGCGACACCGAAATGACCGACGCCCCCGCCCGATCCCGCAAGGTTCTCGTCTCGACGATGAAGAACGAAGGCCCCTATCTGCTGGAATGGCTGGCCTATCACAAAAGCATCGGCATCACGGATTTTTGCATCTTCTCAAACGATTGCACCGATGGCACGAACCTGATGCTGAACCGGCTGGATCAGATGGGCGTCGTCAAGCACTACGACAACCCGCAAGGCCCCCGCATGGACCCGCAACGCTCGGCCTATTCGCGCGCCAACAAGCTCGACTGGGTCAAATCCGCCGACTGGGTGCTGATCGTCGATGCCGATGAATTCCTCAATATCCACGTGGGCGACCGCAGCATCGACGCTTTGATCGAAGCCTGCGGCCACCCTGACGCGATCTCCGTCAATTGGCGGCTCATGGGCTCTCAGGGACAGTCGAAAATGTCCATCGATCCGTTCAAGGGCGACCTTGTCACCGAACGGTTCACCCGCGGCTCGTCCTTCGAGGCGCCGGAAAACGGCCTTGTCTGGGGGTTCAAGACGCTGTTCCGCCCGGCAAAGTTCGATTTCTTCGGCGTTCACCGCCCGAAATTCAACAAAAAGACCGAAATCACCCCCAACATGGTGACCTGGACCAATGCCGCCGGCCAGCCCATGGGCGAGAAATACCTGCAGAAAGGCTGGCGCGGCAATGCCGAGAACGTCAGCAACGCATTCGCGCAAGTAAACCACTACGCCATCAAATCGCGCGAGGATTTCTTACTCAAACGGCTGCGCGGCACGGCCAATTCCAAGAACAAGGGCCGGATCGACATGGACTATTGGGACAAATACGACATCAACACCCATGAGGATACGACAATCCGCACCGACGGCATCCGCGCCCAGATGGACGCCTGGCTGGCCGATCCCGATCTCGCCGCCCTCGCCCGCGCCTGCGCGGATTGTTCGCAGCGGGTGCTCGACTATCAGCTTACCGTGCCCGAGTTTCGCACCTTCATCGACACCGGCCTGTTCACCCCGATGAAAGAGGTTGCCTCATAACCCCGCCCGCCCGTTTTCTTTGCGTTGACCCATCACAAGACCGGCACGATCTGGAGGCGCAAGGTGTTCCGCGCCATCAGCAATGGGCAGACCATCCCCTTCATGCAGTGTTACCGCGCAAAACGGCTCGCCGCTGCGGCGCAGACCGCCTGAGCCGCCGGCCCTACCCATCTTTGCTTTTCAAATATCCTCGGGGGTCCGGGGGCAGACAGCCCCCGGCCGTTCACCCCAGCGCACCGGTGGGCGTGCCCTGCGCGGACCGTCGCAACACACCTTCAGCGTAGTCACCGACCGAGCGGAAGCACACCACGTCAAACCCGGTCTCATGCTGCCAAAAGGCCGCAGGCACCTGCGCCAGCCGAGTGCGCCGGAAATCGCCCACCCCGAAACTCTGCGCATGCAAGTCCACCGGACACAAACGCGCCAGAACCTCGCGCGCGTCGTCTCCGGCCACGGTGAACACTGCCCGCGCGTCCGAGACATTGACCGCCAGATGGTGCACCCCGGACAGGGCCGTGACGATCTGCTCCAGCGCCGCGTCCACAGTGTCATAAGGCACCATGATCAAAAGCTCGTCCGGAGACATCCAGAGCACGCCCTTGGTCCCGTCGCCCGCGATCTTGCCCGCAGCGGGGATTGCATGGCCCGTCGCCGCGCGCACGGCCTCTCCCACGGTTCCGTCTGAGAGGTCCGCGCGCAGCGTGATCATGCCCCGTTCCGCGTGTCGGGTGATTGTCGCCAGTTCAGACATTCTGCTTCTCCCCTTCCGGATCATAGAAGACCGCGTTGACGATCTTCGCCTGCACCTGCGTGCCATCGATTTTCGGGAAGGTGATCACCTCGCCCATGCGCTGCGGCCCGTCCTTGACCAGCCCCATGGCAATCCCGCGTTCCAGATTTGCGGAATAATAGGTCGAGGTGATGCGCCCTTCGGTGTTGCGCTGGCCGTTCGCGTTCTCTCCCCCGGCCACGGCATAGGCACCATCGGGGATGACCGAGCCGTCGGTGCTTTCCAGCCCCACCAGCTTCCAGCGGTCGGGGTCGAGCATGTGACTGCGCTGCTGGCCGCGTTTGCCCAAGAAATCCTCTTTCTTCTTGGAAATCGCCCAGTTCAACCCAAGGTCCTGCGGGATGACCGTGCCGTCGGTTTCGTCCCCGATCATGATGAACCCTTTCTCGGCCCGCAGCACGTGCAGACATTCGGTGCCATAAGGCATGACGCCGAATTCCTGCGCGGCCTCATACAGCATCTTCCAGAAGGCTTCCCCCTCGCTCGCTTTCACCGCGATCTCGTAGCTCAGCTCACCGGAGAACGAGATGCGGAACACGCGGCAGGTGAAGCCGCCGATCTCGCCATCGGCCCATTGCATGAAGGGCAAGGTCTCGGCGCTGACGTCCAAGCCGCCCAGCTTTTCCAAAAGCTTGCGGGCCTTTGGACCCACGACGCCGATCTGCGCATATTGCTCGGTGACATTGGCGACATAGACATCCCAGTCCCACCATTCGGTCTGCAGCCATTCTTCCATGTGACCGTGAATGTGTTCCGCACCGCCAGTGGTGGTGTGGCACAGCCAGGTGTCCTCATCCATCCGGGCGACAACGCCGTCGTCCATCAGGAAGCCCTGTTCGTTGCACATGAGCCCATAGCGGCATTTGCCGATCTTCAGGTTGGACATCATGTTGGTGTACATCATGTCGAGGAACTTGCCCGCATCCGGGCCCTTGACGATCAATTTGCCGAGGGTCGAGGCGTCCAGCAGCCCGAGGTTCTCGCGCGTGTTCTTGACCTCGCGATTGACTGCGTCCTCGATGCTCTCGCCGTCGCGCTGGTAGGTATAGACGCGCCGCCAGTGGCCGACCGGCTCCCAATAGGCGCCGTTGGCGTCGGACCAGTCGTGGATCGGGGTCTTGCGCAGGGGCTGGAACAGCTCTCGGCTGGCTTCCCCGCCGATAGAGCCCAGCGAGATTGGCGTATAAGGCGGACGGAAGGTGGTGGTGCCGGTGGCCGGGATGGCCTGACCCAAGGCATCAGAAAGCACCGCCAAGCCGTTGATGTTGCTCAACTTCCCCTGATCCGTCGCCATCCCGAGCGTGGTGTAGCGTTTGGTGTGCTCGACGCTTTCATAGCCCTCTTGCGCGGCCAGTTGCACGTCGCTCACTTTCACGTCGTTCTGGTAGTCGAGCCACATTTTCGAGCGCAGCTTGTAGCCCGCGCCCTGCGGCATCATCCAGACCGCTTCCATCGGCGCTTCCTCGGCCAGGTCGCCCTGGGGGGCGCTGCCGGCTGCACCGTTGATCCCGGCGGCTTTGGCCGCAGCGGCACCCGCCTCGTGACCATTGGTCAAGACGTCGCCGGTCAGCATCGCGCCATCAGCGATCCCGGCGGGGATCACGAAGCCTTCTCCATCCGCGCCGGTGGGCGGGCGTGCGGCGTCCGGGCGGAAATGGCTCTGCCCCTCGTCCCAGATCAGCTTGCCGCCACAGTGCGACCACAGGTGCACCACGGGCGACCAGCCGCCGGACATGGCCACCGCGTCGCAGGCGATTTCCTCAAGCACGGCACCCTCGCCGGCCTGATTGCAAATGGCCACGCCCGTGACCCGTTTGCCGCCCTTCACCGATGCAATGCCCTTGCCGTGCATCACCTTGATCCCGAGGGCTTTCGCCTCATCCGCCAGCGGCCCGGCGGTCTTGCGGGCATCCACGATGGCGGGCACCGAAAGCCCGGCCTGCACCAGCGCGATGGCGGTGCGGTAGGCGTCGTCGTTGTTCGTCACGACCACGGTGCGGTCCCCGACCGACGCGCCGTAGTTCACCAGATAGTCCCGCGCGGCACTGGCCAGCATCACGCCCGGAATATCGTTCCCGGCAAAGGACAAAGGCCGCTCGATCGCGCCGGTGGCGGTGACGATCTGTTTGGCGCGGATGCGCCACAGCCGGTGGCGCGGGCCGGTCTTCTCGGCCAGATGGTCGGTCAGACGCTCATAGGCCAGCGCGTAGCCGTGATCATAGACGCCCGCGCCCATGCAGCGTGTCACCAAGGTGACATTTTCCATGCTTTCAAGTTCTTGCACGATGGAATTAATCCAGTCTTGCGCGTCAGCTCCTTCGATCTGTGCGCCGTCCACCGCCGCGCGGCCACCCCAATGGGCGGTCTGTTCCACCAGCAGCACCCGCGCGCCCGCACGGCCCGCCGCCAGCGCGGCCGCAAGCCCGGCGATCCCGCCGCCCACGACCATCACGTCCACATGGGCGTAGAAATACTCATAGACATCGGCGTCGCGGTCCTTGGGGGCCTTGCCCAGCCCGGCGGCCTTGCGGATCACCGGCTCGTACAGGTGCTTCCAGAACGGACGCGGGAACAGAAAGGTTTTGTAGTAGAACCCCGCCGGCATGAACCGGCTGAGCTGCGCGTTCACCGCGCCCACGTCGAACTCAAGGCTCGGCCAGTGGTTCTGGGAGGTCGCGGTGAGCCCGTCGAACACCTCTTGCGTGGTGACGCGCTGGTTCGGCTCGAAATGCCCGCCGGTGCCAAGGTTCACCAGCGCGTTGGGCTCTTCCGCGCCGCTGGCCACGATGCCCCGGGGGCGGTGGTATTTGAACGACCGCCCGACCAGCATCTGGTCGTTCGCCAGCAGCGCCGAGGCGAGCGTGTCGCCCGCATAGGCGCGCAGGGTCTTGCCGTTGAACTTGAACGAGATCTGTTTGCTGCGGTCGATCAGCCGCCCCGCGTTTGCCAGACGTGTGCTCATGCCTGTGCTCCTTCCATGTCGGACTGGCCGAACTCGCGCCAGGTCCAGCCGGGCCGTTTGGCCAGAATTTTCTCGACCAGCTCTTGCGGCGGTGCGAGGGTTTGCGCCGGATAGGTGCCGAAGACCTCAAGCGTCATGGTGCAACGGGCGGCGTGGAACCACTTGCCGCAGCCGTGGGCATGGCGCCACCGCTCAAGATGCACCCCCTTGGGGTTTTCGCGCACGAACAGATAGCTTTCGAACTCCTCGGGCGAGCTTTCGGGTCCGTAGCGTTTCAGATGCGCCTCACCCCCCGCCGCAAGTTCGGTTTCATCGCATTGCACGCCGCAATAAGGGCACGAAAGGGTCAGCATGGGGGTGCTCCGATCAGACAGGGGAAAACAGGGGGTGCGAACGCAAAAAGGCCGACGCCCGAAGGGGCATCAGCCTGAGAGAGTGCAAACAAAGGTGGGGTCGGCTTAGTCGGTTGCGCCTTCGACGGACCCTTCAACAGCCTCGCCTGTGCTTTCAACCGGATCGCTGGCCCCTTCAACGGTGACATTGACATCATCAACGCCGTCGCCCGCGTCGCTGCCCGCGAACATGAACCACGCGAGGATGGCAACGACGACAACGACGATGCCGAGGATGAACCCCATGGAGCTACTGCTCTTGTCAGTCGTCGTGGTGGTCGTGGTGACCCGCTCCGGTGGTGGTGTATTGTGTGGATCGGCCATGATGTCAGATCTCCTGTGTATTCAGAATAACGATACACAGAGGCAACGCGCGCGGTGTGGGATTTGTTCCCGAAGCCCCCCGTTGCCGCCGACTCAGCCGGTGGCGTCGGTCTGGACGGTGCCCGGCGCGCCCTGATCGACGCTGCGGTCGTCCGCAGGGCCGACGGTGCCGAACACCAAGTACAGCAGGGTGAGGATGATGACCGAGCCGAGGATGATAAGGCCGATGCCCCCGATGGGCGAGCCTGCGTCGATAAGGCTGCGCTTGTCGGGTGCGGGTTTGGAAAGATCGTAGTTTGCCATGGTATGTCCTTTTGCGATGCTGGGCGCACCATGGCGAAACGCGCGGCAGACGGAACCGATGCCGGATTGGCCAAGCGGTTTGGGCGGCGGTCGGCCAGATTGGGCCGTCGCAATGCGCAGGAACCGGCCAAGGTCGCGCCGCACCGCTTGCGTCCGGACAAGACTTCGCTTTGGGATCGGGTCCGCCGCGTCATTAGTGTGCGACCCCGGCGGCGACGCTTTCGTCGATGAACTTGCCTTCGCGGAAGCGGTACATCGAAAACTCGTCCGTGAGCGGCGATGCGCCTTTGGCCATCAGCTCAGCCATGGCAAAGCCCGATCCGGGGATCGCCTTGAAGCCGCCGGTGCCCCAGCCGCAGTTGACGAAGACGCCCTCAACCGGGGTTTTCGACAGGATCGGAGAGCGGTCGCCCGTCACATCGACGATCCCGCCCCACTGGCGCAGCATCTTCAACCGCGACAGGATGGGGAAGGTCTCGTTCAGGGCGCGGACGGTTTCCTCGACATGGTGGAAGGAGCCGCGCTGGGTGTAGTTGTTGAACCCGTCGGTGCCGCCGCCGATCACCATCTCGCCCTTGTCGGACTGGCTGAGGTAGCCGTGCACCGTGTTGGCCATCACGACGATGTCCATGCAAGGCTTGATCGGCTCGGACACCAGCGCTTGCAGGGCGACGCTCTCCATTGGCAGACGGAAGCCCGCCATCTCGGCCAGGTGGCTGGCGTGGCCCGCGACGACCATGCCGAGCTTGTCACAGTCGATCGCACCCTTGGTGGTGTCCACGCCGACCACGCGGCCAGCTTCGGTGCGCACGTTGGTGACTTCGCACTTCTGGATGATGTCCATGCCCATGTCGGAACAGGCGCGCGCATAGCCCCAGGCCACCGCATCATGCCGCGCCGTACCGCCGCGGGCCTGCCACAGCCCCCCCAGCACCGGGTAACGTGGCCCGTCGATATTCATGATTGGGCACAGTTCCTTGACGCGCGCAGGCTCGATCCATTCGGTCGTCACCCCTTGCAGGGCGTTGGCATGGGCCGTCCGCTTGTAGCCGCGCACCTCGTGATGGGTCTGCGCCAGCATGATCACGCCGCGGGGGCTGAACATGACGTTGTAGTTGAGGTCCTGACTCATCGTTTCATAGAGCGAGCGGGACTTCTCGTAGATCGCCGCCGACGGGTCCTGCAGGTAGTTCGAGCGGATGATCGTCGTGTTGCGCCCGGTGTTGCCGCCGCCCAGCCAGCCCTTTTCGATGATCGCCACATTGGTGATCCCGTAGTGCTTGCCCAGATGCCATGCTGTGGCCAACCCGTGGCCCCCCGCACCGACGATGATCACATCATATTTCTTCTTCGGTTCGGGCGAGCGCCAGTGCCGCTCCCATCCCGTGTGATACCGGGCGGCCTCTCGGGCGATGGCGAAGGCAGAAAAGCGGCGCATGGCGGGTCCCCGTTGCAATATCGATAGAATCCTTTTGCGAGGTCCGCCCGGTTTTGAGGATACCCCCCGCGACATGAAACCACCAATTAACGACACTGTGTTCAAACGTCACAGGGAAAGCGGTCATTGGTGCTTTTCCAGCCCGTCAAAGGCCCCTAAACCAGTGCCATGGATACGGAATGGATGATCTTCGTGCTGATCTGCGGCGCCTTGGTGCTGCTGGTGGGCCTCGCCCTTTTAAAACCCCTCTGGCGGGCTGCGCCCGGCGCAGGCAAACGCATGACGGATATCGACATCTACCGCGACCAATTGGCTGAGGTGGACCGCGACCTTGCCCGCGGCGTGCTGGACAAGGCCGAGGCCGAGCGCACGCGGACCGAAGTCTCGCGACGTCTGTTGCAGGCCGACGCCGCCGCGCGCAAAGGGGCGGTCGATGCGCCGCCCCGGGGCAGCCGCATCGCGGCCGGCCTGGCCGGGCTGGCGATTGTCGCAGGGGCTGTCGGGCTCTACGCCACGCTGGGCAACTTCGGCTATGGCGATGTGCCCCGCGCCGTGCGCCTCGCGGCAGCGGAAGAGCGGCGCGCCACGCGCCCCGGACAGCTTGAGGCGGAAGCCCTGGCCGAACAGCCCGACGCCATCGCCCAGGCCGGAGATGAGACGCGCGAGATCCTGCAGGCTCTGCGCGCCGCCGCCTTTGAGCGCCCCACCGACGCCACCGCCTACGTCTATCTGGCACAGGTCGAAGCCAGCATCGGCAACATGACCCGCGCCGCGCGCGCGCAGGAAAAGGCCATCTCGCTGCTGGGCGAGGATGTGACCTCGGCCGACCTTGTCCGGCTGCTCGACTTTCTGGTGATCGGCACACGCGGCTATGTCTCGCCCGAGGCCGAAACCATCGCCCGCAACATCCTGCGCGATGAGCCTGACAACCTGCCCGCGCAGTATTACATGGGGCTGGTGAACGCCCAGAACGACCGCCCCGACCGGGCTTTCAGTTTTTGGCGACCCATCGTGGAAAACGGCGAGCAGGACGTGTTCCACTGGCGTCTTGCCGCAGGCCAGATCGAGGATGTCGCCGCACAACTGGGTATCGACTACGCCCTGCCCTCGCGCCGTGGCCCCTCGGCCGAAGATCTGGCCGCAGCCGAGGATATGGCCCCCGAAGACCGGCAGGCGATGGTCGAGGGGATGGTGCAGCAACTGTCCGACCGTCTAGCCACCGAAGGCGGCCCGCCGCAGGATTGGGCCCGTCTGATCACCGCGCTGACGGTGTTGGGTGAAGAAGACCGCGCCCGGGCCATCCTGAACGAAGCCGAGCTGACATTCGGCGGCGACGTGCAGGCCGTCACCCTGATCCGGGAAGCCGCCCGCGCAGCGGAGCTCATAGAATGATCCACGAGGACCCCGCCGACTTCGCCGCCGCCCTGCCCCGCTACGCTCCGCTTGCGGGCCTTGACCTTGGGACCAAGACCATCGGCGTCGCCGTGAGCGACGCGGGCCACATGATCGCGACCCCGCTCGAGACCATCAAACGCAGCAAGTTCCAGGTCGATGCGGCGGCATTGCTCAAGATCGTCGACCACCGGCAAATTGCCGGCGTCGTGCTGGGTTTGCCGCGCAACATGGACGGCTCTGAAGGCCCGCGCGCCCAATCGACCCGCGCCTTTGCCCGCAACCTCGCACGGCTCACCGATCTGCCCATCACCTTCTGGGACGAACGGCTTTCCACCGTCGCCGCAGAACGCGCCCTGCTTGAGGCGGATACGTCCCGCAAACGTCGCGGTGAGGTGATCGACCACGTGGCCGCCGGTGTTATCCTGCAAGGACTGCTGGACCGCCTGCGCAACCTGAAGGCCACCTGAATGACAGACGAGAGCGACGAGATCTGGACACGGGACGAGGTCGAAAGCCCCTGCATCAAGATCTGCGTCATCCATCCGGAAACGCGCCTGTGCACCGGCTGCCTGCGCTCGATCGACGAGATTTCCCAGTGGTCGCGCCTGCCCCCGGACGCCCGCCGTGCCGTGCTCGCCGACCTGCCCGCCCGCGCACCCCTGCTGCGCAAACGTCGCGGCGGCCGCAGCGCGCGCCTGAAACGTGGCCCCCGGCCGACCGGCAAGGATTGAGTTTATCTGGTCAGATGAAGGGGAACCGTGCCGGTCCACTCCTATCCGCAGAGATTTCCCGCAACCGGCACGCCGCTCGGGATCAGCAACTGCAGTAGGAGCTTCACCTGACACATGGCTCAACTCTCCAGTCTGCCAAGCGGGTCCAGCATCCGGGGTCATGGTTAAGAAAGAATGAACGCGCCCCCCGCTTCATCTGACCCGACAAACTCTCCCCGAAGGGCCGGTCAGAGATCTGGCCAAAGGCGCGGGTTGGCAAACTCCGGCCGGAAATAGGCCATCATGCGCCCCTCCGGCGGGGCGCGCATCTCCGCGCGCCAGGGGGCGACGCCGTGGAGCAGGAACCGGTTCAACAGGACCGCTTGCCCCGGCCGCATCGGCACTTCGACACGGGCACAGTCCTCGAACACCTCCGCCCGTGTTTGCGTATAGGCCTCGGTGACGTCGGTGCCGATCACCCCAGGCGCAAGATCCGCTGTCAGCGCCGCCGCCATTGGCCGGTGACTGCCCTGCCACACCACAAGCGGCGAGGCATCGCTTTCGTTGAGCGGCGTGCCCAGAATGAACATATGCGCCTCACGCAAGATCCTCCGGCCAGTCTCCAGATGCAGCCCGTCCACATGGGCCGCGTCCCGGCGCAGGCGGAACCGGTGCGCCGCGTCCGACTCCGTCGCATCCTGCCTGGGATACCCCGGATAGGTCACAGAAACCTGCGCCGGATGCCACTCGGGCGGCGGCGCTACGAGCCTGTCCCAAGGCCCCTCAAGCGGCATGCCGCCAATCGCGCCATCCGCCCCGTTGAGCAGGACATCGACCCCGACAAACCACGTGCCGCCCTGCCGCATCCACGTCTCGCGCAACTGCGGATCGCGACTGGCCTCTATCGCAAACGGCAAGGCCGCCGCCGCCCAGCGGGCTACACGCGGATCGTGATCGAAGACGACGAACCCGTCGCGGTCAAAACGGGCGGCCAGATCATCCATTGATCACCGTCCGCAGCATGTTCAGCGCGATCACGATGAGAAACACACCAAAGGCCCGCTTCAGCGGTTTGGGGTTCATCCGGTGCGCCAAGGCCGCCCCCCAGGGCGCGGTGATCAGGGTCATGCAGACCACCAGACCGAAGGCGGCGAGGTTGACCGTCCCGACCGTCAGCGGCGGGGCCACCGCCACATCAGCAAACAGAAACCCGATGACCGCAGGCAGCGCGATGATCACGCCGTACCCGCTGGCCGTGGCGACCGCCCGGTGGATCGGCACGCCGAACAGCGTCATCGTCGGCACGCCGAAACTGCCCCCGCCGATGCCCATGAGCACGGACAGAAACCCGATCAGAGGTGACAGCACGATGCGGAAAATCCCGCCGGGCATCTGCGTGCCCAAGCGCCAATCGGTGCGGCCGAACACCATGTAGAGGCCGATCACCACGCCAATCCCGCCAAAAAGCGCTTGCAGAACGTCCGAGCGCAATTGCGTCGCCACCACCATTCCGACCACCGCCCCGACAGCAATCCCCGGGCCCCAGCGCCGCAGGATTGGCCATTCCACGGCGCCCTTGCGGTGATGGGCATTGAGCGACCGCAGCGAGGTCACGACGATGGTCGCAAGCGAGGTCGCCAGACAGATCTGCATCAGTTGCAGACTGTCGTAGCCGAGGGCTGAGAAGGTATAGAAGAACGCGGGCACCAGCACGATGCCCCCGCCCACGCCCAACAACCCCGCGAGCGCGCCGGCAAGCGCGCCGATGGCCAGCAACAAGCCTGCTTGCGGCAGAAGTGTCATGATGTCCGGCATGGCGCGTCCCTTCGAAAGTTTGCGCCAGCTTTGCCCGACATTCTAGGGCGCGGCAACCCTGGGGGGCGCGGCCTGCTCCATCGCCGCCAGCGCATCCTCGACGACCGACCAGCCGGCGCCGGGACGGTGCGCGTGTTCCGACAGGTGCCGCCGCCATTGCCGCGCCCCCGGACGTCCGGCAAAGAGCCCCAGCATGTGTTTGGTCACCGCCGAGAGCTTGCCGCCCCCGGGGGTGTCATCGGCCAGATGTGCTTCGATATAGGGGCGCATCTGCAGCACCACGTCCACCGGATCGGGCCCCATCTCGCCGCCCCAGATCTCCTTGTCCGCCGCGCGCAAGATGTCGGTGGGCGTGTGATAGGCCGCGCGCCCGATCATCACCCCGTCGATCCCCGCATCCAGCAGATCCCGGGCCTGCGCCAGCGTGGCGATACCGCCGTTGAGCGAGATATGCAGGTTGGGAAAGAGCTGCTTCATCTCGAACACCAGATCGTAGTCGAGCGGAGGAATGTCGCGGTTCTCTTTCGGGCTCAGCCCCTGAAGCCAGGCCTTGCGCGCATGGATCGTCACCCGCTCGACCCCGGCGGCCACGATCTGGGACAGGAACTCGGGCAACACCTCCTCGGGGGTCTGGTCATCCACCCCGATGCGGCACTTCACGGTGATTTCCGCATCGGTCGCGGCGATCATGGCCCGGCAACACTGCGCCACAAGGGCCGGTTGCTGCATGAGAACCGCACCGAAGGCCCCCGATTGCACCCGGTCCGAGGGGCACCCGCAGTTGAGATTGACCTCACCATAGCCCTCAGCGCCCCCCATCTCGGCCGCCCGGGCGAGCTCCTCCGGATCGGACCCCCCAAGTTGCAGCGCCACGGGTTGCTCCGCAGGATCGAAGCGCAACAAATGCCGCGCCCCGCCGCGCACCAAGGCAGGCGCAGTTACCATCTCGGTATATAGCAACGCGCGCTTGCTCAGCAGACGATGCAGATAGCGGCAGTGACGATCGGTCCAATCCATCATGGGTGCGACAGAGAGGCGTGATGCAAAGTTGTCGATCATATAAACCTACTTAACCTGTTATCCGACCCCCGCCCACCGGAGTGAGTGGAGTGTATGTCCTGCCATTCACTCACGATATTTGGGCGTCCAAGGGTTTTTCAACTTCGTTGGCCCGAAAGCAAAGCGACAACCGCGCAACTGCCCTAGCAAGACCACCAGCGTTCGCTTCACCCGCGATTCGGGTCAGGCCTCGACTTATCTCATCTGCTTGGTTTCCGGCCAGATCAAACTGACGCCCCACTGATGATAAGGGGCACGACGTGGGCCATCCTGTGCCAAGACTGCCTAACAAGGCTCAGAGCAGCCGCTGCCTGAAAATTCAACGCAGGCGCATCTATCGTTAGGGCAGCTCTGCGATGAGTTTGTCCAAGGTGGCCGGATAATCCCGCACGCGCACGCCGGTGGCGTTGAAGATCGCGTTGGTGATGGCCGCACCGGCGCCACAGATGCCGAGCTCTCCGATGCCTTTGGCCTGCACCGGGCTCGCCCAGTCGTCACGCTCCTCCAGAAGCTCCACCGTCAGCTGCGGCACGTCCGCGTTCACGGGGATGTGGTATTCGGCAAGGTTGTGGTTCACCACGTGGCCGTCGCGGGGATCGAAGGCCACCTCTTCCATCAGGGCCATGCCGATGCCGAAGGTCATCCCCCCAAGGCATTGCGAGCGTGCGGTTTTGGCGTTCAGGATCCGTCCGGCGGCAAAGGTGCCGTGCATGCGCCTGACGCGGGTTTCTCCGGTGACGGCATTGACGCCGACTTCCGCGAAATAGGCGCCGAACGTGGCTTGCCGCACCGCGTCGGACGTATCGCCCGGCTTCACGTGGCCGAGCTTCGCAATCTCGTGCCCCTGCAGGATGTCCGCCAGCGTTTCGGTTCGGTTGTTGAAGGTCGCCTGCGCGTCCTTCAGCAACAAATCATGCTCGTCGACGTCCAGCCGCTGCGCGATCTGCTGCCGGATGGCCGCGCAGGCAAGGTAAACGGCGCTTCCGCTTGAGGAGGCGCCCCAGGACCCGCCCGAGCCAGAACCCGAGGGTAGATTGGTGTCGCCGAGCACCACCTCGACGCTGTCGCGGGGCAAGCCCAGCATATCGCCCGCGATCTGCCCAAGGATCGCATAGGTGCCGGTGCCGATGTCGGTCATGTCAGTTTCCACCCGCGCGGTGCCATCTGACAACAGGGTCACGCGAGCCTCGCTTTCCTTGAGGACATTGACCCGCGCGGCCGAAGCCATGCCATAGCCGATGAGCCAGTCACCTTCGCGCCTCTCTTTCACGCCGGGGCGGTCGGACCAGCCGAAAATCTCCGCCCCGCTTTCCAGCGCTTCGCGAAACCGGCGCGACGAATACTCCTTGCCGCTTTCCGGATCGGTCGGGGGGATGTTGCGCAAGCGCAGCTCAACCGGATCAAGACCTGCCGCATGGGCCAGCTCGTCCATGGCGTTTTCTACGACCGTGACGCCGACCGCCTCACCGGGGGCGCGCACGGAGCCGGCGCAAAGCCGGTGCACCCGCGCCAGATCAAGCGACATCTTGCGGTTGGCCCCGGCGTAAAGGAAATGCGAGGCCTGCAACACCGGCTCGGCGAAGGTCTCACCGGGCAGATTCGATACCCGCGCCTCATGGCCGAAGCCGATGAGCCGCCCCTCGGCATCGGCGGCAAGGCGCAGGCGCTGGCGGGTTTCCGAGCGACGCATCGTCGCCTCGTAAACCTGCTGACGGTGCAGCGCGACCGAGACCGGCCGCCCGACCGCTTTTGCGGCAACCGCGGCCGCCACGGCCTCAGGCGCCAGCCCTAGCTTGGAGCCGAACCCGCCACCGACGTAAGGCGACAGGATGCGCACCCGGTCGGGGTGGATGCCTAGGGAATCCGCCAGCTCGTTGCGGTTGAACTTCAGCATCTGATAGCTGCCGCGCAGGGTGAGGTCCTCCCCCTCCCACGACGCGATGGAGGCATGGGGCTCCATAGGCGAGCTTGAATGCGACGGCGTGGTATAGACCACATCGACACTGTGCGCGGCCTCATCCATGGCGCGGTCAAGATCGCCCTGATCCAGCGTCTTGTCGGTCTGACGTTCAACCGCAGCGCCCTCCGGTGTCACCGCCACCTGTTCCGCATCGTCCAGCGTGACCTTGAGGCTTTGGGCCGCATGGCGCGCCTGCTCAAAGCTTTCGGCCACGACCACGGCGACCAGTTGCCCGAAGTAGGCGGCGTGATGGGGCCCCTGCACCGGCGCTTCATTGGCACCGCCCTGCGCGGGGTTGCGCAGCATCCGGTCGTCCTGCACCACCGACAGCACACCGGGCATCCGCGCCACCTCGGCTGTGTTCGACAACACGACGCGGCCACTGTTGCCCGGTGCGCGCACCATGACGCCGTGCACCATCCCCTCAACCTGCCACTCGTTGGCGTAGGTTGCAGTGCCGGTGACCTTCAGGGGGCCATCGGGCCGGTCGAGCGGCGCGCCCACAAGGCCTTGTGCCATATCGTCCAGCCGTCGATCCGTTGCGGGGTGATCCATCTGAAAAGGTTCGGTCATCTGCGGGCCTCTGTCAGTTCCTCGAGCACCGACACAAGCGTGCGCCGCGCAAGGGGGAGTTTGAAATCGTTTTCGCCAAAGCCCTGCGCGTCCCGCAGCAACACATCGGCCGCTTTCTTGAACAGCGCATCGGACGGAGCTTCACCCTGCAGCGCGGCCTCAACGTCAGCGTCGCGCCAGGGTTTCGGGGCCAGACCGCCAAAGGCCAGATCGGCCCGTGCGATACGGCCATCCTGCATCTCGACGATGCCCGCGACCGAGACCAGCGCGAAGGCATAAGACGCGCGGTCGCGCACCTTGCGATAGGTCTGCCGTCCCTCGACCGGTGCGGGCAGGACGACGGCCGTGATCAACTCGCCCGGGGCCAGCACGGTTTCGATGTCCGGGCGGTCGCCGGGCAGACGGTAAAGCTGATCGAGCGTGAGGCGGCGTGTCTCCCCCTCTCGCGTCAGGGTTTCAACCTCGGCGCCCAGCGCGCGCATGGCCACGGCCATGTCGCTGGGATGGGTCGCGATACAATGCTCAGAGGTGCCCAGCACCGCAAGACTGCGGTTGAACCCGTCCCGCGCCGCACAGCCGCTGCCGGGCTCGCGTTTGTTGCAGGCCATGGCGCGATCATAAAAATACAGGCACCGCGTGCGCTGCAACAGATTGCCCCCGGTGGTTGCCTTGTTGCGCAGCTGCCCGCTGGCCCCGGCCAGCAACGCGCGGCTCAGCACCGGCCAATGGCGGCGCACGCGAGTGTCATTGGCCAGATCGCTGTTGCTGACCAAGGCCCCGATGCGCAAGCCGCCGTCGTCGGTCTCGTCAATCTGGTTCAAGTCCAGCCGATTGATGTCGATCAGCGCGTCAGGGGTCATGACCTCAAGCTTCATCAGGTCAAGCAGATTGGTGCCCCCGGCGATGAACACGCCCCCCTGTGCGGCATGGTCGCTGGCCTGATCGGGGCTGTCGGCGCGGATGTAATCGAACGGCTTCATGCCTGCTTCCCTGCGGCGACCCGGATGGCTTCAACGATGTTGGGATAGGCCGAGCACCGGCACAGGTTGCCGCTCATCCGTTCCGAGATTTCTTCGGGCGTAAGCTCCGCCCCCGCCTCAAGGTCTTGCGTCACGTGGCTGGGCCACCCTTCTGATATCTCTTGCAGCATCGCTGTGGCTGAACAGATCTGACCGGGGGTGCAATAGCCGCACTGGAACCCGTCCTCACGCACGAAGGCCTCTTGCAGCGGGTTCAGGGCATCGGGCTGGCCGAGCCCTTCGATCGTCGTCACCTCATCCCCGTCGTGCATGCAGGCGAGCGTCAGGCAGGCATTGATCCGCCGCCCGTTCACCATCACCGTGCAGGCGCCGCATTGTCCGTGATCACAGCCCTTCTTGCTTCCGGTCAGCCCGAGGTGGTGGCGCAAGGCATCCAGCAACGTCGTCCTGGGATCAAGATCCAACTTGTGTTGCGTGCCGTTGATCGTCAAGCATGTCTGCACAGGCAATTCTTTCCGGTTTGTGTCGATCTTCGTAAACCAACCCCACGCCTGCCCAATGGTTCCGAAGTTTCGAGGTCCGCGCAGGAGGCATCACTCATCTGGCCCCGCAGCGACATCGCGGGTTCGCGGCCCGGATGGCTTGCCATCCGTCTGCGGGTCTGCCTGCGAGATCGTGCGCATGATCCGGTCTGCGTGGCTCCCGCGAAGGGCGTCGGGGCCGCAGGTTTCGTAAAGGTCGAGATTGATGGCGCTGTTGATCAACGCCAGATGTGTGAACGCCTGCGGGAAGTTGCCAAGAAAGGTATGGCTGTCCGGATCGAT
The DNA here is from genome assembly GCF_003072065.1 of Thalassorhabdomicrobium marinisediminis. Classification (GTDB taxonomy): domain Bacteria; phylum Pseudomonadota; class Alphaproteobacteria; order Rhodobacterales; family Rhodobacteraceae; genus Octadecabacter; species Octadecabacter marinisediminis. Next base: position 258,690 of record NZ_QCYG01000001.1, on the reverse strand, counting down.
CTCCTCGGCGTAAAGCCCCACGTCGTTCGCCTTCTCCAGCAGGCTTTCGAATAAGGCGCGGGCCTCATCCGCGCGACCGGTGCACAGCAGCGCGTCGACCAGCCAGAACGAACAGATCAGAAAGGCCCCTTCGTCACCGGCCAGACCGTCGTCGGTATTTTCCAGATCGTATCGCAGGACATAGTCGCCGCAGCGCAAGGCCCGCTCTACCCCGCGCACCGTCTGGTCAAGCGCGTCGTCTGGCAGCGGCAGGTCCAGCATTGGCAAAAGCAGCAGCGCCGCGTCCATGCCGCCATCCGCGAACGTCTGCCGGAAGCCGCCGCCGTCCCCGTCCTCGCTGTGGGCGCGCAAGGCTTCAAAGATCTCGCGCCGCGCCTGTGCCCATGGCTCCCGCTCGCCCAGCAAGCGAATGGCGCGATCCAGCGCGACCCATGCCATGGCTTTCCCGTGCACGTAGTGGCGGGGCGCGCCTCGCATTTCCCAGATGCCTTGATCGGGTTTGTCCCAGTTCGAGACCACGTGATCGGCGATGTGCTCCAGCATGGCGTGCAGCGTCTCGTCGATCGGCCCGCCCAAGGCGCGGTAAGCCAGCGCCCAGTCGGCCACCTCTCCATAGATGTCGAGCTGCGCCTGATCGATCGCCGCATTGCCCACGCGCACGGGGCGCGAGCCCGCATAGCCGTCAAGGTGATCAAGGCACCGCTCGCCGGTCGTGCTTTCCGCTTCGATCCCGTAAAGGACATGCAGTTTCGGCACGGTCTGCACGTGGCAGCTTCCAAGGAACTCGCAGTATCGGCCCGCCTCTGCGTCGTATCCCAACCCGCCAAGGGCCTGCAGGACGAAAGCGGAATCGCGCAGCCAGCTGTAGCGATAGTCCCAGTTCCGCTCGCCCCCGATGTCCTCGGGCAAAGAGGTTGTAGGCGCGGCGACGATGGCCCCCGTGGGCGCATAGGTCAGCGCCTTGAGCGCAAGCGCGCTGCGCTGCACCGCCGCGCGATACGGCCCGCGATACCGCGATTGTTCAGACCAACCGCGCCAGAACTCCGTCGTTTCCTGCAACAGCCGCTCCGCTTGCTCAAGCGGCTTTTGGGTCTCGGCGGAAGCTGGCGCAAGGATGAAGGCGCGTCGCTCACCAGCGGCGAGCCGGACAGTCGATGCCACGCGTGTCGCACTTGGCGCATCCGGCTGGAACAATCGCATCTCCGCCACGGGTTCCGCGCCCGGATCGAAGGCACAATCGCCGGGATCGAAGATCACGCTTAGCTCGCAAGGGCTGTCCGACGCTTCGACCACGCGCACCAGCCAGCCTTTGGCGTCGAGATCGACGAACGGATCGGGGCCGTCAGGCGCGCCGTGCACCGGCAGGAAGTCGGTGACCGTCACGCGGCCTTCGGGCGTGGTAAAGGTGGTGCAAAGGATGTTGGTGCCGTCCAGATAAGCGCGCGCGCTGTCGTAGGCTTCGGTGGGTGCGATGCGGAAGGTGGCCCCTTTCGTCGCATCCAGCAAAGCCCAGCAGACCGGTTGCGCGTCGAACCGGCCCGGGCAGAACCAGTCCACCGCCCCGTCACGTCCCACCAGCGCCGCCCCGTGGCAATCGCCCAGCAGGGCGTAATCGCGCAGCGGCAGGTATCCGTCCCGGCGGGCCGGCATCAGCCCCCCTCGCGGAAGGAGGGATAGAGCGTCATGCCGCCATCCACGAAAAGCGTCGTGCCCACCACGTAGTCCGAGGCATCCGAAGCGAGCCATACCGCAGCTTGTGCCACATCCTCGGGCTCGCCCACCCGACCGTAGGGGATGAGCTTCAGAAGCTGCTCTTTTGCGGCCTCATCCTCCCACGCGTCGCGGTTGATGGACGTCTTGATGGCCCCGGGCGCGATGGCGTTGACGCGGATTTTCTCGCAGGCGAGTTCCTGCGCCATCGACTCCATCAGCAGCTTCACCCCGCCCTTGGCCGTGGCGTAGTTCGTATGCCCCGCCCAGGGGATGGCCTGATGCACGGAACTGGTGAAAATGATCTTTCCCAGCGCCGGGGAACGGTCGGGGGCGTGCCCCTGAGCCCGGAACCGGCGGACCGCTTCCTGCGCACACAGGAACTGGCCGGTCAGGTTGACGTCGAGCACCTGACGCCAGTCCTCAAGGGTCAGCTCAGTGAAGGCGGCGTCGCGCTGGATGCCGGCATTCGAGACAAGCACGTCCAGCCCGCCGAACCGCTCCTCGGCTGCGTCGAACAGGGTTTCGCAGCCCTCGGGCGTGGATATATCGGCCTGCACGGCCTCGGCCTGACCGCCTCCGTCGCGGATGTCGCCGACGATGCGCGCGGCCGCCTCGGCATCGGAGTGATAATTGACGATGACAGACGCGCCCGCCTTGGCAAAAGCCCGCGCAATCCCCTCGCCGATCCCGGAACTGGCCCCCGTGACGATCGCACGCGCATGTTCGAGTGGTGATGACGGCATGACCTCTCCCCCTTTTCATTTGCATGAGGCTGGCCCGGAGGTGCGGTGTAATCCGGCAACCCGACAGGCCCCCTGCGGTCTCTGGTTATCAACGACCGGAGCGTGTCGCGGGTTCCGCGCGGCTTGCACCCCTGCCCGCGTCCCGGCCCCGCACATGTGCCGCATTGCGGCTGACGCGGAACGATCCGCACTGCACATCGTTTCCCCAACAGATCGCATCGCATCGGCGGGTGGCACCGCATCACGCGCCGCAGCACCGTCCGCCAAGACATCACAAGGGGCATCACGAGGAACGGCATGAACGACACCATTGGCCAGGATCCGCAAAAACCCGTCGTCCTGATCACCGGCGCATCGGGCAATCTCGGCTCGGCCCTGACGCAACGTCTGGCCGAGACCTACCGCGTGATCGGGCTTGATCGCGAGGAAGGCGAGGATGTTTTTGCCTTCGACATCACGGAGGAAGAGACGGTGCGAAGCGCGTTGGAGAAGGTCCGCGCGCAGCACGGCGATCACCTTGCGGCGGTTATCCACCTTGCAGCCTATTTCGATTTCTCGGGTGAGGAGAACCCGCTTTACGAACAGGTCAACGAAAAGGGCACGCGCCATCTGTTGCAGGCGTTGCAGGGGTTCCGCGTCGACCGCTTCATCTATTCCGGCACCATGCTGTTGCACCGCCCGTCCGCTCCGGGCATTCCCATCACCGAAGACACCCCGATCGAGCCGGGCTGGGCCTATCCCGCCTCCAAAGCGCGCACGGAAGAGGTGATCCGCGCGGAACACGGCGGCATCCCCTATGCGCTGTTGCATCTGGCGGGGCTTTACGACGAACAGACCGCGGTGCCCACGTTGGCCGAGCAGATCCGCCGGATCTATGAGCGGGACCCGAAGTCGCACGCCTATTCCGGCGATCTGTCCACCGGTCAGGCGTTCCTGCACCGCGCTGATATGCTTGAGGCCTTCGCCCGCACGGTGGACCGCCGCGCGGACCTCCCCGAAGAAGTGACGATCCTGATCGGAGAGCGGGAGGCCATGGGCTACGACGCGCTGCAACGGCGCATCGCGCAGCTCATCCACGGCACCGAGGACTGGGAGACCCTGTCGGTCCCCAAACCCATCGCCGCCGCCGGCGCCTGGGCGCAGGTCAAGGCCGAGCCGGTGGTGCCCGACGACTTCGATCAGGGCGAAGAACCCTTTATCAAACCCTTCATGATCCGCATGGCGGATGACCACTATGAGCTCGATATCTCGCGCGCGGAAGAATTGTTGGGCTGGAGGCCGAAACACTCTCTGCGCGAGACTCTGCCGGCCATGATCGCCAACATGAAACAGGACCCCGCAGGTTGGTATGAGGCCAATGGGCTGACCAAACCGCACTGGTTGCAAGCGGCGGAGGGGCGCGACGACCCCGAGGCACTGCGCACACGCGCCGAAGAGGCGTTCCGCACCGCCCACGCCCGCAACATCTGGGCGCACTTCCTCAACATCGGGCTGGGCGCATGGATGATGACCGCGCCGGTGATCCTTGGCTACACCCAGTTGACAGGCTTGCTGGTGAGCGACATGGCGGCGGGGCTTCTGGTGATGATCGGCAGCTTTCTGGCGCTGTCGTGGCGCGCGGCGCTGGTCCGCTGGGGGGTGGCCGCCGTGGCCGTCTGGATCATGACCGCCCCGCTGCTGTTCTGGACCGAAAGTGCGGCGGCCTACCTCAACGGCACGTTGGCGGGGGCGGTGATTTTCGCGCTTGCGGTTTGTGTGCGGCCTGCGCCCGGGGTGGGCACCATGGCCGCGACCACCGGTCCCACGATCCCGCCCGGGTGGGACTATTCCCCCTCGGACTGGACCCAGCGGATGCCGGTGATCGCGCTGGCCTTCATCGGGCTGTTCGTGTCGCGCTACCTTGCCGCTTACCAGATGGACCACGTCGGCGGCGTGTGGGAGCCTTTCTTCGCCGGCGCGCCGGACAACCCCAAGAACGGCACCGAAGAGATTATCACCTCGGATATTTCCGAAGCCTGGCCTGTGCCCGACGCGGGGCTTGGCGCGCTGACCTACCTTCTTGAGATCCTCATCGGGTTCGTCGGCTCGGCCCGCCGTTGGCGGACGATGCCATGGCTGGTGCTGATCTTCGGGATCATGATCGTGCCGCTGGGCGTGGTCTCGATCACCTTCATCATCATCCAGCCGATCCTTCTGGGCACGTGGTGCACGCTGTGCCTGATCACCGCCGCCGCCATGCTGATCCAGATTCCTTACGCGGTGGATGAGCTGATCGCCACCTGTCAGTTCCTGGGCCGCCGCAAACGGGCGGGCGCGCCTGTCCTGCGGGTGCTGCTGACCGGCGACACCGACGACGGCCCGGACGACCGGCGCGACGAAAGCTTCGAGCGGCCCGTCGGCACAGTGCTCCGTGACATGTTGGGCGGCGGCGTCAACGTGACATGGGGCCTGGCGGCCAGCGCGGCAATCGGCCTGTGGCTGATGTTCACCCGCCTGACGCTGGGCACCGAAGGCACGCTGGCGAACACCGACCATCTGATCGGCGCGCTGGCCCTGACCATCGCCGTCAGCGCCATGGCCGAAAGCATTCGTGCGGCCCGATTCCTCAACGTCTGTCTGGGCGCAGCGCTGGTGATCTGCGCGCTGGTGATGGAGGCAAGCTGGCTGCAAAGCGGCGCTGACATCGTGGCGGGCGTCGCGCTCATGCTGGTCAGCCTGCCGCGCGGACCGGTGCGCCACAGCTACGGCGGCTGGTCCCGCGTGGTGGTCTGATGGGCAGGTTTGCCGCTCTGTCCCTCACGACCATCGCCGCGCTGTCTGCAGAGCGCGGCGGTGGTCTATCTTGGCGGCGTGGTGCCGCTGTTCAATCTGCGGTGACAGGGGAACCCGATGACGCACCATGAACCAACCCATGCGCTCAGCGACGTGCTCGATGAGCTCGAGCAATCGGTCGAGGGTGAGGAGATCCTTGTCGAGGACGTGGTAGAGGCGCTGGGGCGGCGCTCCTTCGCGGCGCTGATGCTCGCGTTCTCGTTGGTGTCCACCTCACCGGCCAGCGCCATTCCGGGGATCACCGCCGTTGTCGCGGCGCTGGTTTTCGTGCTGGTGGCGCAGATGATCGTGGGGCGGAAAAGCGTCTGGCTGCCGCGGTTTGTCACACGGCGGCGGCTCTCGACCAAGACGCTGTGCAAGGGCATCCGTTGGCTGCGCAAGCCTGTCCGGTTTGTCGAGCGGTTCCTCAAGCCCCGCCTGACGTGGCTGTTCCATCGCCCGTGGATGTGGCTTCCACTGACGCTTGTGATGGGCCTGACCCTGTTCATGCCGTTCATGGAAATCGTGCCCACCTCCGGCTCCATCGCCTCGGCGATCATCGCGTTGTTCGCCGCCAGCCTGTTGACCCGCGACGGCGTGCTGGCGCTGATCTCGCTCGCGCTGCTGTCGATCCTGCCCGTCGGGATCTACCTTTGGCTGTGACCGCGGGGGCCGCGCCCTAGACCAGCCGGCTTTTGAGCATGTCGCCGCTTTTCAGCAGGATGGGATAGCCGACCAGCGAAAAGGCCGTGTTCACCTGTTTCAAGGCGCGCAGGGTTTCCTGATGGATGTTGCTCGTCTCGATGCTCTCCACCAGCCCCTCGCGCAGACGGCCGATATGGTTGCGTTGCAGCTTGGCCTCGATCTTGCGGACCTTCTCCTTGGCGGCAACCAGTTCGCGCGCCTCGGAGGGGTTCTGGTTCAGCATCACGTTGAGGGCAAGCTGCACGTTGCCCTGTACGCGGTCTGCGAAATCCCCGATCTCCGAGCGCCCCTGCGGCGAGAACCGAAGGTTCTTGCGGTGCAATTCCTGCGCCAGATCCAGCATGCTGCGTCCGATCGCATCAGACGCGGCATCGAAACTGTTGGAGAGCGACGCAAGGTCCATCGACCGGCGGCTCAGATCCTCGTCGAGTTCCTGTTTGCCCAGTCGCGCCAGATACAGTTTCACGTCCAGATGGGTCTTCTTGATCGCCGCATCCTGTTCACGGATCGAGGTCGCGCCGGCGGGGTCCCATTTGTCATAGAGCGGCTCGACCGCCACTAGCATCGCTTCGATCTTCTGGCCCATATTGAGGATTTCGCGCGCCGCACAATCCAGAGCCCGCTGCGGCCGGTCCAGCGCCCCGTGATCCAGTGCCGACACCTCGGCCTGAATCGAAGCCGCCTTGGCTCGCTCGGGCACGATGCGGGTCAGCAGATCGATCATCACCCCGCTCAAGGGCAAGGCCACAAGAGCCAAGGCCACGTTGAACGCAAGATGCAGGTTGATCGCCTGTCGGCCCGCCGTGGCACCCAGATAGGACATCAGTTCAGGCATCATGCTGAGCAACATCGTCGCCGCCACAGCGCCGCCGCCGCGCAGGGCAAGGTTGGCCATGATCACCCGCCGCGCCGACAGGGGCGCCGCGAGCGTCAGCACATAGGCGATGAACGCCCCACCAAGGTTCGCGCCCAGGATCATCGCGGCGGCCCCGGTGACGGGCAGGACCCCCTGCCCGGCCAGCGTGACCACCAGCAACACCGCCGCCACGCTGGAATGCACCACCCAGGCAAAGACCGCGCCGATCACGAAGGCGGTCATCAGGTCGCGGCCCAGATAGGCCATGATCGTGCCCGCCGCTGGGTGATCCACCATCGGCCCCGTCGCCGCGCGCAGCATGTCCAGCGAGACAAGGATCAACGCCAGCCCGATCAGGATGCGCCCCACCTGCCGCGTACTGCCCTCGGCCCGCAGGAACACGACGACGCCGGCCAGCAACAACAGCGGCACGAGCACGCCCTGCTGGATCACCAGCACCTGCGTCACAAGCGCCGAGCCCACGTCCGCCCCCAGCAGGATCGCAAGCCCGGCCACAGGCACCAGCCCGCCCTTGGCGACGAAGTTGGAGACCAGCATCGCCACCGCCGTCGAGCTTTGCAGGAACACAGCCGTCACCATGCCGGTGCCCGCGGCCAGAAACCGGTTGCGGGCGGAATGGCGCAGCCAGAAGCGCAACGGCGCGGCAAAGCCGCGTTCGACGCCGGTGCGCACCAGACGCACGGCCCAGATCAACAGCGCGGCCGCGCCGGCGATGTTCAGGATGAATTGGACAAGATGGGGTTCGTTCAAATTTCTACTTTCCGAGACTGCTCAGCCCGCTGCCCGCGCACCAGCCGCGCGCGGATCACTGCCATGATCCGGCACCAGGCGGCAGCGTCAATACATGATCGCACCTCCTTATCAGAGCGGTCGGACGGATGTCCATTCAACGCAGACGTGCAGCGGGCGGGCAGCCCCCGGCGCGCCGCGTTAGCCCACCATCAATGCATGAATCCCCACAGCGGCCGTGCCGCTCGCGTTGACCCGGCGCACGGCCACGGGCAGGAACGAATTGTCGGCCACGGTGACGCTGCGGGTCTCTCCGGCTTGCGTCACCAGCGAGAGCGCGCCGCCCGTCTCTACATAAAGTGCGACCGCAACGCGGCCAAGGTTCACCGTATCCGAGGGCGTAACAGGCACGATGTCTGTCGCCGGGCCGTTCAGGCTGAGAACGCGGTCTTCGAAGGGGTCGGTCATGGCACATTCCTGTTTGCAGGGCGGCGTGACCTGAACGCATCAGGGGCCGCCGATATTGGCTGTCAGAGGACCCTAGCCCTTGGCGTTTAAGCCGCAGTAACTGGACCGCGCGCGGACCGCGCAACACCGCCCCAAACGCGCACCCGTTGCTGGAACGGTTTGTATTTTAATACCTGTGGGGACTTATGCTGGATCAGAACGTCGAGGTGCCACTGGCACCGGACAGTACTTCTTTTGAAAAACAGTTCGAAAAAGACAACGAACAAGGGCCCTCCAGATTATACAATGTTTACGGCAAACGGGCGTTTGACATCGTTCTCAGCCTTATCGCGCTTCCTTTCGTGATCGCCATTCTGCTTCCGGTCGTCGTGGTCGGGCTGTTCACCGGCGGGCAGGTCTTCTTTCTGCAGGATCGCATCGGCAAGGACGGGCGGGTGTTCCGTTGCATCAAGGTCCGCACGATGGTGGTCGATGCCGACAAGCGCTTGGCCGAGCTCTGTGCCTCCGACCCCGCGATCGCCGAGGAATGGGAGACCAACCAGAAGCTGGCGAACGACCCGCGGGTTAACCGCTGGGGCAAATTTCTGCGTAAGACCAGCATTGATGAGTTGCCACAGGTGTTCAACGTGCTGCGCGGCGACATGAGCTTCGTCGGCCCCCGCCCATTCATGGCCTCGCAGAAGGCGATGTATATGGCCGCGGGTGGACAGCATTACTTCAAAGTGCGCCCCGGGATCAGCGGCAATTGGCAGGTTGAGGGACGCGGCGATTCCTCGTTCCTGTCGCGCATCGCCTTTGATCGCGCCTATGTGCAACGCCTGTCCTTTCGCGAAGACCTGCGGATCACCGCCAAGACCCTGAAGGTGCTCCTGCGCATGACCGGGAACTGACCCCCGGCCCTTGCGCCGCTTTCTAAAGTGTTGTCCGCAACTGATAGCCCGGCGGGAACAGCAACCGGACCTTCGTCACCGCGGCCGGCCCGTCCCGCGTCAACCGGTCGATGGCGAATGCGGCCTCAGCCGGGGCCACGTCCAGCGTCCCGGCGTCCTCGGCCCCCAGCATTACGGCGGAAAACGCGATGTCGCCATGGGTATAGGGCGCGTGCTCCAGAAGCCATTCGTTGGCGCTTACGGTCTCGAACCCCTCGGCCCGCGCCAGTGGAACGACGCCGGTGTTGATCCAACGATCCTCGACCGCATAGGGCCGGCCGTCCGCCAGATGCAGGGCGCGGATATGCAGCAGCGGCCGGTCGCTCGCCGTGCCCATGGCACCGGAGACGGCGGCGGGCGGAACCGCTTCTGCGCGGCTCAAACGCTGGTAGCCGTAGGCCTGCCCCCGCCCCTCAACCTCATGCCGGATCACCGCGATATCGAGCGTCGCTTTCGCCACCGGCTGCGCCGCGACACGGGTGCCCGCCTTGCGCCGTCGGTCCAGCAACCCGCTGTCGGCCAGGGCCCGCAGCGCACGGTTCACGGTCGCGCGGGAGCATCCGAACTCAACGGCGAGGTCGGCTTCGTTCGGGATCAACGCGCCGGGGGGCCATTCGCGGGCATGGATGCGGCGCAGAACCTCGTCCTGCACCGCCTGCCAGTTGTTGAGCCGGGGCGCGCTCATAGGGCGTCCTTCAAGTCATCCAGCGCGCGCTTGTAGGCGGCGACAATGGGGCCGCGTGCGATGTGCTGGCCGTCCGTCACCAGATGGCGCCCGGCGGACCAGACATCGCGCACCAGCCGGTCATCCCCCGCGAAGATCCATGCGTCGAGCGCCGTGTTGCGGGTCTTCCCCCACAGGTGTTCCGACGTGGTGTCCAGCGTCATCAGATCCGCCCAAAAACCGGCCTCGATCCGCCCGGTCCTGCGCCCTGCGGCCTGTGCGCCGCCCGCACAGATGCTGCTGAACAGGCGGCGACCGGTGGAGCGGTCTGCGGTCGCGAGTGCCGCGCGTGTTCCGTCGCGCAGCCGTTGCGAATACTCCAGCGTGCGCAGTTCCTCGGACAGGGCCACGCGGATGTTGCTGTCCGATCCGATGCCGATCGCGCCGTCGTGGTGCAGCCAGCGCACGGCGTCGAAAATCCCGTCGCCAAGGCTGCTTTCGGTGATCGGACACAGCCCGGCCACCGCACCGGTCCCGGCCAGCGCCACGGTCTCTTCGGGGGTCATCTGGGTGCAATGGATCAGGCACCAGCGGTCGTCCAGCGCCATATTTTCGAGCGCCCAATCCACGGGGCGGGCGCGCAGATGCTGCTGCACCTCCTCCACCTCGGCCCGTTGCTCGGCCAGATGCATGTGCAGCGGTCCGGTTGGGAAGAGGTCAGAATAGCGGCGCAGGTCTTCAACGCCCACGGCGCGGATCGAATGGGGGGCCGCCCCCAGCGTCGCATCCGCCGCTGCATGGGCAAGGTGCGCTTTCGCCCCGTCATGCAGCGCCTGAAATCGGTCAAGATCATTGCCAAACCGCGCCTGCCCTTGCGCCAGTGCGCGCCCGTCGCAGCCGCCGAACTGGTAATGCACCGGCAGCAGGCACAGACCGATCCCGCTGGTGTCCGCAGCTGCGACGACGCGGGCCGAGGTTTCCGCCAAATCGTCGTAGGGCGCACCGCCGGGCTGATGGTGCAGATAGTGGAACTCCACCGAAGCGCCGTAGCCCGCTTCGAGCATTTCCATCTGCACGAAGGCGGTGATCGCCTCGATCTGCGCGGGGGTGAGCTGGTCAAGGAAGCGGAACATAAGCTGTCGCCATGTCCAGAAACTGTCCTGCGGGTCCGGGCCGCGCTGTTCGGTCAGGCCCGCCATCGCCCGCTGGAACGCGTGGCTGTGCAGGTTCACCGGCGCGGGCAGCAAGAGTGGCACACGGGCATCTCCGGCCTGCGGCGTCATTCGCGTTCCGACCGTGTCGATCCGGCCGTCGCCGTCGATCCCGATCCGCACATCACTGGCCCAGCCCTGCGGCAACAACGCCGTTTCCGCCCAAATCGTCTGCATCGTCCACTCCGGTTGACAGGGTTATTATGTCTGCACATAATCGCATTAAACACAACATGAAGCAAGTGAGTCGCCCATGCTTTTGACCAATGCGCACCTTGTCACCCTGCCCCGCGGGGGGGATTACGGCCTGATCCCGCGCGGGGCCGTGGCGATGGAGGGCGACAGGATCGCCTGGGCCGGTCCCATGGACGACATCCCCACACCCTATCGCGACGGCCCGGTGCAGGACCTGGGCGGGCGGCTGGTGACGCCTGCGCTGATCGACTGTCACACCCATGTGGTCTTTGGCGGCAACCGCGCGGCGGAGTTCGAACTGCGGCTCAACGGGGCCAGCTATGAAGAGGTTGCCCGCGCGGGCGGCGGCATCGTCTCGACCGTCGCCGCGACCCGGGCGGCCCCGGACGACGCGCTGCTGGCGGACGCGCTCACCCGCGTTGATGCCATGATCGCCGAGGGGGTCACGCTGATCGAGGTCAAGAGCGGCTACGGGCTGGATCGCGACACCGAACTCAAGATGTTGCGGGTGGCGCGGCAGATCGCCATGGCCCGCCCGATCGAGGTGCGCACCAGTTTTCTGGGCGCCCATGCGGTGCCAGACGATTACAAGGACCGGCCCGACGCCTATATCGAAGAGGTTTGCATTCCCACACTGCGCGCAGCCCATGCCGAGGGGCTGGTCGATGCGGTGGACGGGTTCTGCGAAGGCATCGCTTTCGATCCCGCCCAGATCGCCCGCGTCTTCGACGTGGCCGGTGCGCTTGGCCTGCCCGTGAAACTCCACGCCGAGCAGCTCAGCAACATTGGCGGCACGCAGCTTGCGGCGCGCTACGGGGCGCAGAGTGCCGATCACGTGGAATACGCGACCGAGGCGGATGCGCGTGCGCTGGCCAAAGCGGGCACCGTGGCGACCGTCCTGCCGGGCGCGTTCTACACCCTGCGCGAAACCCAAGCGCCGCCGATACAGGCCTTCCGCGACCACGGCGTGCCCATGGCGCTGGCCACTGATTGCAACCCCGGCTCCTCTCCGCTGGCGTCTTTGCTGCTGACGATGAACATGGCCTGCACCCTGTTCCGCATGACCCCGTTTGAGGCGCTGTCCGGTGTCACCACCCATGCCGCCGCCGCCCTTGGGCTGACCGACCGGGGGCGCATCGCGCCGGGGCTGCGCGCGGACCTGTGTGTCTGGGACATCGCCCACCCGGCCGAGCTCGCCTATCGCATCGGCTTCAACCCGCTTCACGCCCGCATTTTCAAAGGCACGTTATGACCGTTACCCTCACCCCCGGGGCCGCGACCCTTGGCCAACTCAAGGATGTCTGGGCCAATGCCCGCGCCGTGACCCTTGATCCGGCGTTTCACGATGGCATCGAACAGGCCCACAGGCTGGTCGCCAAGGCGGCGGCGGGGGACGCGGCGGTCTATGGCGTCAACACCGGCTTCGGCAAGCTTGCCAGCGTCAAGATCGCGCCCGAGGACGTGGCCACCCTGCAGCGCAACCTGATCCTGTCGCACTGCTGCGGCGTGGGCGAGGCGCTGGACGTCGCCACCACGCGGCTGATGATGGTGCTTAAGCTGTTGTCGCTGGGCCGGGGTGCCTCGGGCGTGGCCATGACCACGGTCGAAATCCTGCAAGACATGCTGGCGCGCGGCGTCACCCCGGTGATCCCCGCGCAAGGCTCGGTCGGGGCGTCTGGCGACCTTGCCCCCCTCGCCCACATGGCCGCCACCATGATTGGCGAGGGCGAGGCCATGTACGACGGCGAACGGATGTCTTCGGCGCAGGCCTTGTCCCGGGCAAACATCACCCCCATCGTGCTTGGCCCGAAAGAGGGGCTGGCGCTGATCAACGGCACGCAATTCTCCACCGCTTGCGCACTCGTCGGCCTCTGGGGCGCGTGGCGCAACGCGGCGACCTCTGTGCTGACTTGTGCGCTGTCCACGGACGCGATCATGGGCTCCACCGCGCCGCTGCAGGATGCGATCCACACCCTGCGCGGCCATGCCGGCCAGATCGCCGTGGCCCGTGCGCAACGCGCCCTGATGGCGGGCAGCCAGATCCGCGAGAGCCACCGCGAGGGCGACACCCGCGTGCAGGACCCCTACTGCATCCGCTGTCAGCCACAGGTGACCGGTGCCGCGATGGACCTGCTGCACTTCGCCGCCCGCACGCTTGAGGTTGAGGCCAACGCCGTGACCGACAATCCGCTGGTGCTGGTCGAGGAGGGGCTGATCGTTTCGGGCGGGAACTTCCATGCCGAACCGGTGGGCTTCGCCGCCGACCAGATCGCCGTCGCCCTGTCCGAAATCGGCGCCATCGCCCAGCGGCGAGTGGCTTTGATGGTGGACCCAACCCTATCGTGCGACCTGCCACCGTTCCTGACCCCCGATCCGGGCCTGAATTCGGGCCTGATGATCGCCGAGGTCACCACCGCCGCGCTGATGAGCGAGAACAAGCACCTCGCCAATCCCTGCACCACCGACAGCACGCCCACCTCGGCCAATCAGGAAGACCATGTGAGCATGGCCGCCCACGCCGCCCATCGCCTTGCACGGATGAACAAAAACCTGAACGTAATCCTCGGGGTGGAAGCCATGTGCGGCGCGCAAGGGATCGAATTCCGCGCACCCCTTGGGACGAGCGCACCTCTCAAGGCGGCCATCGACACCTTGCGGGCCGAGGTGCCGACGCTGGAACAGGACCGCTACATGGCCCCCTCGCTTGAAGCGGCCGCGGCACTGGTGGCCGAGGGACGGTTGGCGGGATCGGTCGATCTGCCGGACGCGGTGACGGGGGATGCCCCATGACGCCGGTCACCGTGCAGGCGGGCGACGGTCCGGTGATCCTGGGCCTGCCCCATTGCGGCACCTATGTCCCCGACGCCATTTGGGACACCCTTAACGAGACAGGCCGGCAATTGGCCGACACCGACTGGCACATCGACCGGCTCTATGACGGGCTGCTTGAGGGTGTGACGACCGTGCGGGCCAATGCCCACCGCTACGTGATCGACGTGAACCGTGACCCCAACGGCGTGAGCCTTTATCCCGGGCAGAACACCACGACGCTGGTGCCGCTCACGGATTTTGACGGGCGGCCCATCTGGAACACGGCCCCCGACTCCGACGCCATCGCCGACCGGCTGGCACGGTTCCACGCCCCCTACCACGCTGCGCTGCAGACCGAGATCGACCGCGTCCGCGCGCGCCACGGGGTGGCTATTCTGTATGACTGCCATTCGATCCGCTCACACATTCCGTTCCTGTTCGACGGCACCCTGCCCGACTTCAACATCGGCACCAACAACGGCACCACCTGCAGCCCTGCGATCGGAGCGGCGACCACGCGGATTTGCGCGCAGGCGGCCCCGTTCAGCCATGTCGTGAACGGCCGGTTCAAGGGCGGCTGGACCACGCGGCATTATGCCGTGCCGGGGGTGGAATCGATTCAGATGGAGCTTGCGCAGTCCACCTATCTTGCCGCGGAAAGCCCGCCCTGGCGCTATGACGCGAGCAAAGCCGACCGCCTGCGCCCCTATCTGGCCGAGATCCTGCACACGCTGGCCGATCTGGCCCCCACACTGGCCCACTCTCACGGAGGCACGACATGACCAATCCCCGCCACAACCAGCGCGACATTTATCCGCCCACGGGCCCCGAGATCACCGCGAAAAGCTGGCTGACCGAAGCGCCCATGCGGATGCTGATGAACAACCTGCACCCGGACGTGGCCGAGAACCCGCATGAGCTGGTGGTCTATGGCGGCATCGGCCGCGCCGCCCGGACATGGGAGGATTTCGACGCCATCGTTGCCGCGTTGAAAGACCTCGACGACACCCAGACCCTTCTGGTGCAATCGGGCAAGCCCGTGGGCGTATTCAACACCCACAAGGACGCACCCCGCGTTCTGATCGCGAACTCCAACCTCGTGCCGCACTGGGCCACGTGGGAGCATTTCAACGAACTCGATAAGAAGGGTCTGGCGATGTATGGCCAGATGACCGCCGGGTCGTGGATCTACATCGGCACCCAAGGGATCGTGCAGGGCACCTATGAGACCTTCATGGAAGCGGGCCGTCAGCACTATGGCGGCGATCTGAAGGGCCGCTGGATCCTGACCGGTGGCTTGGGCGGCATGGGCGGCGCGCAGCCCTTGGCCGCTGTCATGGCCGGGGCCTGCTGTCTGGCCGTGGAATGTGACGAGACCCGCGCCGATTTCCGCCTGCGCACGCGGTATGTGGACGAAAAGACCCACGATCTGGACGAGGCGCTGGCGATGATCGACCGCTGGACCAGGGCCGGTGAAGCGAAGTCTGTCGCGCTGATCGGCAATGCGGCGGATATTTTCCCTGAACTGGTCAAACGTGGCGTCAAACCGGACATCGTGACCGACCAGACCAGCGCCCACGACCCCGTCCATGGCTACCTGCCGCAGGGCTGGAGCGTGGCCGAGTGGCGCGAAAAGCAGGAAAGCGATCCGAAAGCGGTCGAGAAAGCCGCCCGTGCCAGCATGAAGGTGCAGGTGGCGGCGATGGTCGACTTCTGGAACGCGGGCGTGCCGACGCTGGATTACGGCAACAACATCCGGCAGGTCGCGCAGGAAGAGGGGCTGGAGAACGCCTTTGCCTTCCCCGGTTTCGTTCCCGCCTACATCCGCCCGCTGTTCTGCCGCGGCGTGGGCCCGTTCCGCTGGTGCGCCCTCTCGGGTGATCCCGAAGACATCTACAAGACCGACGCCAAGGTGAAAGAGCTGATCGACGACCCGCACCTGCACAACTGGCTCGACATGGCGCGCGAGCGGATCGCGTTTCAGGGCCTGCCCGCGCGCATCTGCTGGGTGGGCCTTGGCCTGCGCCACAAGCTGGGGCTGGCCTTCAACGAGATGGTGCGCACGGGCGAACTCAGCGCCCCCGTGGTGATCGGGCGCGACCACCTCGACAGTGGCTCCGTCGCCTCTCCCAACCGTGAGACCGAGGCGATGCGCGACGGCTCCGACGCCGTGTCCGACTGGCCGCTGCTCAACGCGATGCTCAACGTCGCGGGGGGTGCCACTTGGGTGTCGCTGCACCACGGCGGCGGCGTCGGCATGGGGTTCAGCCAGCATTCCGGCATGGTGATCTGCTGCGACGGGACCGAGGACGCCGACCGCCGCATCGCCAATGTGCTGTGGAACGACCCGGCCACCGGCGTCATGCGCCACGCCGATGCGGGCTACGAAGAAGCGCTGGACTGTGCCCGCGAACAAGGGCTTAATCTGCCGGGAATTCTGAAGGGGTAAGGGATGTTTCTCAGAAACGCATGGTACGTCGCCGCATGGGATCATGAGGTGACGCGCGAGTTGCAGCAGATCATGGTGCTGGGCGAAAAAGTCTGCATTTTCCGCACGGAAGCGGGCGATCTTGTGGCGCTTGAGGATGCCTGCCCGCACCGCAAACTGCCGCTCAGCAAGGGGCGCATCAAGGGCGACACCGTCGAATGCGGCTATCACGGGCTGACGTTCAACTGCGTTGGCCAATGCGTCTGGGCGCCGGGGTCCAGCGGGATTCCGTCGAACGCCAAGGTCCACGCCTATCCCTGCCACGAAAAATACGGGCTGGTCTGGATCTGGATGGGCAACCCCGCGCTGGCGGACCCCTCGGACATCTTCGAGATCGAGCATTACGACGATCCCGCCTGGGGCATCAACCGCGGCGCGGCGATGGAGCTGGACTGCAACTATCTGCTGATGTGCGACAACCTGCTCGACCCGACACACGTCGCATGGGTGCACCAGAGCAGCTTCGGCTCGGACCAGACCAAGGACGCCCCCCTGCGGATCAAGAAGACCGACGATGGGGTGATCGTGCACCGCTGGATGATGGACCACGAACCCGCGCCCTTCTACAAAAAGGTGGTGGAGTTCGAAGGCAACTGCGACCGCCTACAGCACTACGAGGTGCGCTATCCGTCCCACGCGCTGATCAAGGCGGTGTTCACCCCTGCGGGCACCGGCGGGCCGGACGGGCCACTGCACGAGAAAACCTTCATCATGGACAGCTACAACTTCATGACCCCTACGGACGAAGGGCGCACCCGCTACTACTGGTTCCAGCTGCGCAACATCCGCCCGGACGACGAAGCGCTGTCAAAAATGATGAGCGAGGATGTGCAACATGCCTTTGAAGAGGATCGCGCCGTGCTTAACGAAGTGCAAAAGGGGATGACGAACAAGACCACGCCGCATATTGACTTGCCCATCGACGGCGGGCAACTGAGGTTCCGACGCCAACTGCAAGCGATGATCAACGAAGAACAGCAGGTCGATCGGCAGATGGCAGAGTAGCGGCAACCTTGGGGGATCACGTGACCGCATCAATGCAGCGCCCTGATCTGGTGCCCTCTGGCGCGTTCAGCTTTCCCATCGACACGCCCAAACCCACGCGCTGGTTCAGCTTTTTGCTGTTGCCCGAGTTCACGCTGCTGGCCTTCAGCGCCGCCCTCGACCCGCTGCGCATCGCCAACCAGCTTGCGCAAAAGCCCCTTTACGGCTGGCAGGTGCTCTCCGAGACGGGCGCGCCCGTGGCCTCGTCCACCGGCATCGATCTGGCGGTGCATGGGAGCCTCGATCAATTGCAGGACAGCGACTACCTGTTTGTCTGTTCGGGCAACAACGGCACCCGCGTGGCCAGCGATGCGGTCCTGTCCCGTCTGCGCCGGCATCACCGGTTCGGCGGCGCGTTGGGGGGCATCTGCACCGGCGCCTCGACCCTTGCGCGGATCGGCGTGCTTGAGGGCAAGGAATTCACCCTGCACTGGGAAAACCAGCCGGGCTTCACCGAGACCTTCCCCCACCTCACCCCCACCCGGCACCGGTTCGAGCGCGACGGAGACCTTCTCACCTGCGGCGGCGGCGTTGCCTCGACCGAGATGATGCTGTCGCTTATTGCCGAGGATTACGGGCAGGATTTCGCGCTGGCGGTGTCGGACATGTGCCTGAACCGGCCCGACGTGTCGCAGACCGGCGAACAGCGCTCCTCGATTGCCAAGGCGATCAACTCGCGCAATCCGCGCATCCTCGCCATTTTGCGGCTGATGTATCAGAACATCGAAGAACCGCTGAGCTTGGATGAGCTGGCCGAACACGCCCATGTCTCGCGCCGGCAGATGGAGCGGTTGTTCATCCAGCTCATGGGTGAGCCCCCGGCCCGGATCTATCGCAACATCCGGCTGGACCGCGGGCGGGCGCTGTTGATGGAAACCGATCTCAAGGTGTCCGAGGTGGCGATGGCGGCGGGGTTCAATTCCAACAACGTCTTCACCCGTCACTTCAAGGCGCGGTTCGGCGAAAGCCCCTACGGCCACCGGCGCAAGGCTTGACCTCAGCGCGGGGCGGCCTCTGCCTGCTCCCACGCCAGCATCACCGAAAGCCCGCCCATGTCGCTGCGATCCAGCGTGAGCGCGCAACCATGGGCCTGCGCCATCTCGTCGGCGATGCTCAGGCCCAGCCCGGTGCCCGAGCGTTCCGGATCGGCCTTGCGCCCACGCCCCAGCACGATCTCGTGCCCCGCGTCGCTCAACCCCGGCCCGTCATCGCAGACCGTCAGGCTGGCCACGGTGCCCGACAGCGCGCCGCGCACGACGATCCGCCCGTCGGTCCATTTCATCGCATTGTCCAGAAGGTTGCCCACCAGTTCGGTCAGATCGAATTCGTCAAACGGCGCGCGCAATCGTTCGTCCACCTCGACGGACCAGCGGATCTGCTCGGACCCGGGCTGCTGGCTCAGCGCGTCACTCAGCCGCCTCACCACCGGGGCAACCTCGCAGACCTGTCGAGACTGGCCGCTGTCGCGGTGCCGCGCCAATTCCCGTTCGACGATGTGTTCGATGCTGGCGATCTCGGTCTGCAACTCGTCGGCCAGAAGGTCTTGCCCCGCCTTGCGCAGCTTGCGCTCTACCCCGTGCAGGATCGTCAGCGGGGTCTTGAGCCCGTGGGCCAGATTGCCCGCCCCCGCCCGCACCCGCTCAAGCGTGGCGGCGTTGGTGTCAAGCAACTGGTTGACCTCTTCCACCAGCGGCAGCACCTCGGTCGGATAGTCGTCGGACAAACGCCCCGCGGGCGAGCGGCTGACGCGGTTCACCTCCGAGCGGACCTTCTCAAGCGGGCGCAGGCCCAGCCGGATCTGCACGGCGCTCGCGATCAGCAGGAAGGCCCCCAGAACCGCCAGCCAAAGCGTTGAGTTCAAACGGAAACCTGCGACCGAAACGTCGAGATCCGTCCGGTCCAGCGCCACCGCCAGATGCAGGCTGCGCTGTGCTGCGTCCTGACCAGTAAGGATCACCCAATGGGCTACGGCAAGAGGCTCTTCGGTGCCGATGTTGATGTCCTGAACGCGGATCACACCGGGCTGCTCGGGCCGCTCCAACGCCATGGGCGCGCCCCAGAACGACGGCGAGAGGACCGGATCGGCACCTGCGACCTCGATCTGCCAGTAATAGCCCGACAACGGATTGTTGAACCGCGGATCGGCGAGCGGGCCAACCTCGACCTCGCCGCTGTCGGTGACGGCGACATTGCCGCTGAGCTGGATGAGATAGGTCTCAAGCTCGTCGCGCAGGCGGTCCTCGAAATACAGCCGGAACAGGAAGTTCAGCACCACCGCCGTCGCCACCAGCGCCACCGCTGTGGCGATCACCGCCGCAAGAAACAGCCGCAGGTTCAGCGCGGTCCTCACGACAGGTCCTCGGCAATCAGATAGCCGAAGCCCCGCCGCGTCTCGATCACGCCGCCGCCGATCTTGCGCCGCAGACGCCCGATCAAGACCTCGACCGCGTTGCTGTCGGGCTCATGGTCGCGAAAATAGACATTCTCGATCAGCTCTTCCTGACTGACGACCTTGCCGCGCTGGTGCATCAGGTAATTGAGCAGCCGGTATTCCAGCGGCGTGACCTTCAGCGGCTTGCCATCGACCGAGACACGCATCTGGCGCAGGTCCATGCGCAGGGGTCCGGCCTCGAAAGTCGTCGTCTTCTGGCCGCTGGCGCGCCGCAACAAGGCGCGCAGACGGGCGATCAGTTCTTCCATCTGGAAGGGCTTGCCCAGATAATCGTCAGCGCCCGCGTCGATCCCCTCGACCCGTTCGCTCCAGTTGGCGCGCGCCGTGAGCAGGATCACTGGCAGGTCCAGCCCTTCTTCGCGCCAGTTGCGCAGCACCGACAGCCCGTCGCGCTTGGGCAGGCCGATGTCCAGAATAGCTGCGGCATAGCTTTCCGTGCTGCCCAGAAACCAGCCCTCCTCCCCGTCCGAGGCGATCTCGGGGATCATGCCTTCGGCGGTCAACACATCGGCCACCAGTTCGGCGATCTTGCGCTCGTCTTCGACAATCAAAATGCGCATCAACAGGCCTGCGCTCCGGTGATCCGGCCCGAGGCCGCGTCCACCCGCACGGAGACCACAGCGCCGGAGTTGTTGACCGTGAGCACCCGGAACGATCCGCCATCGCTTGAGAAGCCGACGCGGATCACCGTACCGGGATGGCTGGCTTGCACACGGGTCAGCACCTCGCGCAGGGGGCGCGCCTGCCCGCGCTGGATCGCCTGTTGCGCGCGTTCGTAATCGCGCCGGGACATCTGGCCGCCATCGGGCAGGCGCGCGCCAGAACAGCTCCCCGGACCGCTGGGGCCCGATGCGGCTGAGGGGGCCGAAGGCGCCGAATGTGTCGACCCCGTCCCGGGGCGCGAGGGCCCGCTGACGGGCGACGGACGGCTGGCCGCGGTGGGCGCCGTCGGCGGGCTTGCTGGACTTGGCGGGCTGACCGGGCTGGGCTTCGACGCGGGCGAGGCGCGGCTTGCGGCCGAGGCGTCCGAGGGGGTCGAGGCATGGGCCACGCTCAGCCCCGTGACGGTCGGCGCGACATAGGCCGCCGCCAGTCCGAGCCCCAGCCGCGCCAGTGCCGCGCGCCGTGTAAGGGGGTTACGACCGCTCATTCCACAGGCTCCTGCGCGGGGACGGTCTCGATCAGGCGGGCAGCGGCGAGGTTTTGCAGCAGCGCTTCGCTGTCCGTGCGGATCGCCGCCGGATCAACCTGCGGATAGGCCGCGCACAGCACCTCGCAGACCTCAGCCAAAGTGATCGGCTCGGCCAGAAGCCGCCAGATCGCCGCCGAACTGCCATTGAGGTGATAGATCGCGATCCCGCTGCTGTCGGCCAGAAACCAGGCCTCTCCGGCGCGGGTTTCGGTGACGCCGTCGCGGCGGACATAGGACGCGGCGGGATCGAAGGCGGGCGCGGGGCGGTTCCGCTCTTCCAACGGGGCCTGCCGGACCTCGGGCGCGGTTGCGTCGTGCCGCGCCACGGGCAAGTCCTGCAGGGCCTCATGCGCCGACAAATATGCCGCCGCCTGTTGACCGCAAGCATAGGTCAAGCGGTAGACTGGCAAGTGCCGCGCCAACACCTCGGCCGAAGACAGGATGATGCTGGCGTGCAGGGTACGGGCGAAATTCTGGGTGATCAGGGTGGCGAGCGCTTCATCCTCGGTCACCGGATCAAGCCGCGGCGCGCAGGGCGTCTCCTGCCGGTCCAGCAGCACGATCGCCCCCAGCGGCATGGTGGCCCCCGCCCGCGCGATGGGCGCGGTGGTCACATATTTGTATTGCCGGTTCGACGGCCCGAAATCCTGCGCAACCCACTGCGAGAGCGCGGCGTCGAAGCTGTCGGGCACCGGAAGACGCACCCGTGGGGCGACGCCATTGGCGATGCCGTGGAACGTGCCGCTGTCGATGTCCTTGCGCACGGGCAGCACGTCGTCGGTAAAGACCTCATGCTCCAGATGCGCAAGCGCGGCGGTCAGCGTGCTTTTGCCCGCGCGCCGCCCGTTGGGAAAGGCCACCAGGCGCCCGCCAAAGGCCACCCCGCCCGCGTGCAGGCACAGCATGTCGGGGTGCGAGCGGATGCGTTCCCACGCCATTTCGGCCACCAGATCGCACACCGCATTGACCCCATCCCAGCGGCGCGGCGCGTCCGGGGCGTCGGCCGGGGTCAGCGTCCAGTCGCCGCCTTCGGCCGGGGCCAGCGTGGCGAACGGGGCGGCGCGGGCCGAGCGGCTGTGCCGGTGCGGACAGGCCGTCGCGATGTCCGCGATCAAGGGCAGAAGGTCCGATGCGCCGTTCAGCGCCACCGGATGATCCAGCCCGTCGAATTGCACGAAAGTCGTCTCGGTCACCATAGCCCTACCTTGCGTCGTCTGATGCATAGTGAACTTTCGGCCCACTGCAAAGGCCGCTGACCGGGCGATACCTGTGGCACCGCCCGGCCCTCGTTTTCCCTAGTTCCGTGAGTTGGGGGTGTCCCTAGGGCAAATCGCAAATACGGACGCCGTCAGCGCGGGTGACGACCGAACCACCGGCGGATTCGCATTCGTCCTGCGTCATCACGCGCGGGCCGCTGGGGCCGCTCGCGGTGCTTGGCGTGCTTGGAGTCGACGGCGTGGACGGATCGCTGGCCGCCGAAGGCTCGCTCGGGGTCGAGGCTGCGCTGGGGTCGGACGCGGGGCTGGGCGTGGATGCGGGGCTCGGGTCCGATGCGGGGCTGGGGTCGGAGGCAGGGCTGGCAGAGGAGGCCGCTTCAGCCGCAGAGAGGGCGGCGAACGTGGGCACGGTATAGGCCAGAAGGGCGGCCCCGCCGAGGCGGGCGATGGCCTTGCGGCGCGAAAGGCTCTTGTCGGTCTGATCGGTCATGTCTGTCTCCTTTTTTGTTGTGTAGGCGCATACCTGTGGCCCGGGTTCGAATCGTATCTACCGCAGGCCCCCGTCACGGACCTGAATCCGATTGTCAGCGAATTGTCAGGTTCGCGCGGGGGGACGCGCAAAAAGGCCACGACGCGCCTGCGCCGTGGCCTTGTGGGTCGTTGCGTGCAGCGCCGGACCAACCGGCGCGCCACCCTAGAGCGTGATGCGGAACCGCGCGAAGCCGTCCGGCCCGTCGCCTGCTTCCTCGATGTCCATGTCCACCTGATCGAGATAGGCCGAGGCCGCGGGGCCGGTGTCGAACAGAACCGTCGTGCCGTCCAGCGGCGCGAAGGACCAGTTGTTGTCGGCCTTGGGGTTGATGGTGCCCTTCTCGACGATGTAGCGCACGATCACGTCGCGGTTGGTGTCGGGCCCTTCAAAAACCGTGGTCTCGGGCGTGGCACCCTGGAAATTTCCGCCACCGCTGGCGCGGTAGTTGTTGGTCGCGATGATAAATTCCGCATCCATGTCAACGGGTTCTCCCTCGTAAGTGAGGTTGACGATGCGGTTGGCGTCGGGGTTGATCACCTCCCCCTCGCGGTCATATTTCGACGGCTGCGAGAGGTCGATCTGGTATTCGACCCCGTCGATCACATCGAAGTTGTAGCTGGGGAATTCAGGGTTGAGCAGGACGGCATCCTGCGCGCCCTTCTCGACCTGATTGAACATCCCCGCCGAGCGTTCCAGCCAGTCCTTGACCTGCGCCCCCGTCACCCGGACCGCGCGGGCGGTGTTGGGATAAAGATAGAGGTCCGAGACGTTCTTGATCGCCACATCGCCCACGGGCACGTCCGTGTAATACTCGGGCCCGCCACGGCCACCAGCCTTGAACGGCGCGGCAGCGGAGAGGATCGGCAGACCCTCATGCTCGGTCCCTTGCAGCATCTGTTCAATATACCACCGCTGCGCGTTCGAGACGACCTGCACCGACGGATCATCGGCGACCAGCGCGAAATAGCTGTGCAGCGGCGCGTCGGTCTTGCCCACGGCGCGGCGCACATAGGCTAGTGTCTCGTCGTGTTCCTGCTGCACCGAGGCCAGCACCTCCGGATCGCTTTCGACCAGCGGCGTGATCGAGCGATCCTCGCCCCGCATGGAGATCGGCCGCGCCTCGGTTTCCGCCGAGATCACGCGCCATGCGTTGCCGTCCCGTTCCAGCAGCAGGTCGATCAGACCCATGTGGCTGCCCCAGAAGCCGGCCATCACGGCGGGCGTCTCCATCAGGGTGCCCGCATCCACGTCGGCGCCGGCGAAATCGGCATAGGTCGGCGACGGGAACACCAGATGGCTGTGCCCCGTGAGCACCGCATCCACCCCGTCAAGCCCCGCCAGCGGCACGGCAGCATTCTCCATCCCGTCGTGGGCGTCCGCTTCACCGATGCCCGAGTGCGACAGGGCCACGATGATATCGGCCCCCTGCTCTTTCATCAGCGGAATATAGGCTTTCGCCGTTTCGATGATGTCGCGGGCCTGCACATTGCCTTCGAGATGGCGGCGGTCCCAGTTCATGATCTGCGGCGGCACAAAGCCGATGAGCCCCACCTTGATCGGATGCTCGGTTCCGTCCCCGTCCGTCACGGTATGATCAAGGATCACGAAGGGCTGGATCAGCGTCTTGTCCTTGGTCGGATCGCTGCCTGTTTCAAGCGCGACGTTGGCCGTGACGATGGGGAACTCGGCCCCGGCCACGGACTTCATCAGGAAATCAAGGCCGTAGTTGAACTCATGGTTGCCTAGGGTCGAGGCGTCGAAGCCCAGCGTGTTCATCGCTTGAATGACGGGGTGTTTGTCGCCTTCGGCCATGCCCCGCTCATAGGCGATGTAATCGCCCATCGGGTTGCCCTGCAGGAAATCGCCGTTGTCGATCAGCAGCGAGTTGGACGCCTCGTCGCGCACCTGCTGGATCAGGCTTGCGGTGCGGGCAAGACCTACAGTGTCGCTCTCCTTGTCGGCGTAATAGTCGTAGGGAAAGACGTGCACGTGCAGGTCCGTCGTCTCCATGATGCGCAAATGCGCCTGATTTGCAGCGGCGTTGGCGGAAAACGGATGCAGGGCGATGAAGCCTGCGGTGCTGGCCAGAAAGCCGCGCCGGTTGAGTGTGAGTGTCATTTTTATTGTCTCCCTGTGAGGTGAACTCTGCGTTCAGTTTACAGGTTAACCATTCTGCGACAACACCGCGCCCGGTGGCGGGCGACACCACCGCGCCCGGTGGCGGGCGACACCACCGCGCCCGGCAGCGGGCGACACCACGGCGCCCGGCAGCGGGCGACACCACCGCCCGTCCGGCTAGAACCAGCCCAGCGCCCGCGCGGGCATCCACAGGCCCATGAAGATCATCATCAGGTTCTCGGTGAGTGAGACGAACCCCAAAGGCACGTTCGAATTGCCGCCCACGCAGGCGCATTTCAATTCCCGCTTGTCGATATAGACCGCCTTGAACACCGAGACCGCGCCGATCGTCCCGATGAACAGCGCGATGGGGGCGCTGATCCAGACCAGCGCTCCGGCGACCATCAGAATGCCCGACGTGGCCTCTCCGAAGGGGTAGAGATAGCCGTAGCGCACCCAGCGTTGCGCCAGCAGGTCATAGTTGAGGAACATGGTCGAGAAGCTCTCGATGTCCTGCAACTTCTGGGTGGCCAGAAAACACATGGAAATCGCAAGGAACCATTCGAACGCCCGTAGCGTGAAGAGGTCTTCGAAGAACGCCCAGCTCAGGCCCAGCGCCATCAGGGCGGCGACCGCGAAGATCGCGATCACCGGCTGGTAGCTTGTCGCGTCCTCGTCCTTGACCTCTTCCCCGAAGTATTCGCGCAAGGCGTCGTGCCCGCCGATCCGCTCGTCCCTGATAAAGGTCTGGGGCGTGGTCTCGACCTTGTGCTTGGCCTTGAAGGCGTCGGTCTCCTCGCGCGTGGTGAGGTGGTGATCCTCAACGGTGTAGCCGTTGCGCTCAAGGAGGTCCTTGGATTTCAGGCCGTAAGGGCAGGTATGCTCCGGCATCACCATCCGGTAAAGCCGCGCCGTCTTGTGTGCTGTATCCGTCGCCATGGGTGCGTCCCTTCCTAGCCGTTGCAGGTCCAATAGCCGTCAAAGCCCACGGCCAGCGGTGTCTCTTCGGTCAGCTCGAACAGCAGGGTGGCCCCCTCTCCGTCCGCGTCGCCGGGCTCAAGCGTCAGGCGGCCGCCGTCTGCTTCAAGCACGCCGCCGTCCCGCAGATCGCCACCGGCTTCGAACCGCACCAAAGCGCCCGAGATCTTGGCAAGCCCGGTGCCTTCGGCGTCCGTCGCAAGGATCGGCCGTGCGTTCACCGCTCGGACGAAAGTGCAGGCCTCCGCTGCGTCCAACCCGCGGGTGATCTCGTCGCGCGACAGGGGTGCGGGGCGGATGCCCGCGATGACCGGCGTGGCAAGGGCGTCGGACAGCGCCGCGATCGGGGTTGGCCCCTCGGCCTCACCCAGTGGCCAGTCCGCACCCGCTTCGCCACGGGCCTCAATGTCGTTCAACAGAAACCGCATCTCGGAAATCTCGCGGTTCTGCGCGTCGATGATTTCCTGCGCGAGCTTATGGACACGCGGGTCCGAGGTTTCGGCCCGTTCACTGGTCATGATGGCAATGGAGTGATGCGGGATCATCGCGCTCATCCAGGCTTCGTCCGCGATGGTGGCTTGCGACCGCACCAGCCAGAGCGCACCGCCAAACACGACGACTGACGCGGCAATGATCACCGCGTTCACGGTCTTATTCTTATACATGCTCCACATGAACAACAGCATCACCACCGCCATGGTCGCGCCCATGACGAAGGTCATGTAGAACCGTGTCTCACTCCAGAAGACGTGTTCGATGGCATAAGTGTTGAGATACATCAGCACGAACATCAGCGCGGTCGATGTGCCGACCATCGCGAAGAACCGCCCATAGGACGATCCGTGCCCGCCGCCCCCGTCGTGACCAGTCTTGCCGTGACTGGTCTTGTCGTGGGCGTTTGTGTCGGTCTCGTCGGGCATGTCCCCCTCCTGTGTTGGCCATATTTACCGACTCAACGGGTTTCCAGCGCAGGAGGGTTCCGAAAATTATCCCTGCCCCGACAGGTCCGACAGGATCGGGCAGTCGGGCCGGTCATCCCCGTGACAGGCGCGCACCAGTTCGGCCAGCGTGTCGCGCATGGACCGAAGCTGCGCGATCTTCTCGTCGATGGACACCAGATGCTGGGCGGCAATCTCTTTCACCTGCGCGCTCTCGCGGGTCTCATCCTCGTAAAGGCCCAGCAGGATGCGGCAATCCTCGATGGTAAAGCCCAGCGCACGGGCGCGGCCCAGAAAGGTCAGCTTGTGCACATCGCTTTCACGGAACGACCTGTAGCCGTTGGCGCTGCGCTGGGGGCGGATCAGGTCGATATCCTCATAATAGCGGATCGTCTTGGGCGGCAGTCCGGCGCGTTTGGCGACTTCTCCGATATTCATGTGCGGCCCCTCCTATTCTGCCGGTTGCGTGGTGGAAAACGGACGGGCGGCGCCAACCTCGCGCCGCTCGTCCATGGCCGGTGACAGCCGCCGCAGCCGCAACGCGTTGGTCAGGACCGAGACCGACGACAGCGCCATGGCACCCGCAGCGAAGACCGGCGACAAGAGCACGCCGAACACCGGATAAAGCACCCCCGCCGCCACCGGGATCAGCGCGGCGTTGTAGCCGAAGGCCCAGCCGAGGTTCTGGCGGATGTTGCGCAGGGTGGCCCGCGACACCGTCACCGCGTTGACGACGCCGCGCAGGTCCCCCGACATGAGCACCACATCGGCGCTTTCGATGGCCACGTCGGTGCCGGTGCCGATGGCAATGCCCACATCCGCATGGGCCAGCGCGGGCGCATCGTTGATCCCGTCGCCCACAAAGGCCACGGTTCGCCCGCCCTGCCGCAATTCGTCCAGCGCCGCGACTTTGCCGTCGGGCAAGACGCCCGCCACGACCTGATCGATCCCGACCTCGCGGGCGATGGCATCAGCGGTTTCCTGTTTGTCGCCGGTAATCATCGCCACCTCGATCCCCCGCGCATGAAGCGCAGTGACCACGGCCGCCGAAGAGGTCTTGACCGGATCGGCCACGGCGATCACCGCCGCGATCTGCCCGTCGATGGCGGCGTAAAGCGCGGTCCGCCCCCGGGCCGCCAAAGCGCGCTCCTGCATTTGCAACACGGTGGTGTCGATCCCTTCGCGCGCCATGAAGCGGTCCGCGCCCACCAGAACGGTACGGCCCGCGACCTTGCCCTGCACGCCGTAGCCCGTCACAGATTGGAACGCTGTCACCTCGGGCAGGGTCAGGGCCTCGCTGCGGGCGGTGCTGACAATGGCCTCGGCCACCGGATGCTCCGACTGCGCCTCGACCGCCGCCACAAGGGGCAAAGCCGCCGCGCGGGTCCAGTCGTTCGCGGTCACGAAATCCGTCAGCGTCGGGCGCCCTTCGGTGACGGTGCCGGTCTTGTCCACGGCGATCACATCGACCTCGCTCAGCCGTTGCAGCGCATCGCCCTTGCGGAACAGCACGCCCATCTCAGCCGCGCGCCCCGTGCCCACCATGATCGAGGTCGGCGTCGCCAACCCCATGG
This sequence comes from Thalassorhabdomicrobium marinisediminis, assembly GCF_003072065.1. Taxonomy (GTDB): domain Bacteria; phylum Pseudomonadota; class Alphaproteobacteria; order Rhodobacterales; family Rhodobacteraceae; genus Octadecabacter; species Octadecabacter marinisediminis. Next base: position 230,301 of record NZ_QCYG01000001.1, on the reverse strand, counting down.
CGCAGGGGCAGGCAATGATCAGCACCGAGACCCCGGCCACCAGCGCCAGCGTCAATGCCGGATCGGGGCCCACCAGCAGCCACACCGCCACGGTCAGCAGCGCGAGTCCCAGAACCGCGGGGACGAACCACATCGTCACCCGGTCCACGAGTCCCTGAATGGGCAGTTTCGCGCCCTGCGCCTCTTCCACCATGCGGATGATCTGCGCCAGTGTCGTGTCCGCCCCCACCCGCGTGGCCCGGAATGTCAGACTGCCGGTGCCGTTTACCGTGCCGCCGGTGACCGCGTCTCCGGCCGCCTTGCCGACCGCCAAAGGCTCACCGGTGATCATGCTTTCGTCCACGTTGCTGGTGCCGTCGAGCACCTCCCCGTCCACCGGCACCCGCTCGCCCGGCCGCACGAGGATCACATCGCCCACCTGCAGGCTGTCGATGTCCACCTCTCGCGTGTCCCCGTCCGCGATCACCCGCGCGGTGCGGACCTGCAGCCCCAGCAGCGCCTGAATGGCCGCGCCCGTGCGCCCCTTGGCGCGGGCTTCCAGCCAGCGGCCGATCAGGATCAGCACCACGATCACCGCCGCCGCCTCGAAATAGACCGCGCGCACGCCTTCGGGCAGGACCTGCGGCAGCAGGGTCGCCACCACGGAATAGCCCCAGGCCGCGCCGGTGCCCAGCGCCACAAGGCTGTTCATGTCCGGCGCACCCTTCGTCAGGGCGGGAACGCCCTTGGCAAAGAACGCGCGCCCTGGCCCGAAGAGCACCACCGTCGTCAGCACAAGCTGGATCAGCCACGTGGTCGGCACCCCGATGGTCCGCTCGATCAGCATATGGAAGCCGGGGATCATGTGCGCGCCCATTTCAAGCACGAAGACCGGCAGCGTGAGTGCTGCGGCCAGCATCGTCCGGCGGCGCAACTGTCGCGCTTCGGCGTCCTTGCGGTCCACCCGGTCGGCCTGTGCCGTGGCCCCCGCGACCGTGGCGGGATAGCCCGCGTCGGTGCTGACTTGCACCAGATCGGCGCCCGTTGTGGCCCCTTGCAGATAATCCACCGTCGCCGTCTCGGCCGCCAGATTGACCGCGACATTCATCACGCCGGGCACCGCTGCCAGCGCCGCTTCAACCCGGCCCACGCAGGACGCGCAGCTCATCGCGTCGATGCTCATGGTGACCTGTTCGCTGCGTGCAGGGTAGCCCGCCTGCGCCAATGCCTCTTGCGCCCGCGCGACTGCGTGGGTGTCCGAAACCTCGAATGTTGCGGTTTCCGAGGCCAGATTGACCCGCGCCTGCGCGACCCCCTCGGCCCCGTTCAACGCCTTCTCGACACGGCCCACGCAAGAGGCACAGTTCATGCCCTCAACGGCCAGAGTGATTGTTTGCGACTCAGCCATCACGCGACTCCTCGTTCCAGTTATTGCCGAGATAACCCTTCCAGTCACTGGAAGCTCAAGGGGTTTTCTGCCTTTCCCGCCGCTGCGCCCTGATTGCGCCACAATCCGGCCCTCATGGAACCAAATTTTACGTTCTAGGTTTCATATAAGCCTGATGAAACAGGCAATCCGCAGGGCGGACCGACCGTCAGAGGCAACCAGAGCGAAGGAGCGGCCCCATGCCGACCCAGACACCAACCCCCATTCCCGGCCCTCCCCGGCCTGCGCCCAATGGCACCAAACGGCGCCCCGGACCGCCGAAGCCTGTCGTCTTCAAAGACTTCGCAGGCATTTGATACCGCGCGGCTGACGCAAGCGACACGGAAGGCTGCCAAAGGCGTGCGCCGCCCCATCGGCGGCAACCCGCGCGGGGCAAACCCACGCGCTGGCGTGACACTCGCGGCGGGTTTAAAACGGCGGTCATGAAACCTTACGCCCTGCTTTTGCCGCTCCTGCCCCTGCTCGCAGCCTGCGCCGCCCCTGCCCCCGTCGCAACGCCGCCGGTTGAGGTGCAAGCCCCGCTCAATCCCGGTGAGACGCCGCAGATGCGCAAGCTGGTGCGGAAATACGCCGCCCATCACGGCATCCCCGAAGAACTGCTGCACGCGGTGATCCAGCGCGAAAGCGACTATCGCCCCCGCGCCCGCAATGGCCCCTATTACGGTCTGATGCAGATCCTGCCCGCCACCGCGCGCGGCATGGGCTTTTCCGGCGCGCCCAGTGACCTTCTGGATGCGGAAACCAACCTGCTTTACGCGGGCCGCTACCTGCGCGGGGCCTGGCTACTCTCCAACGGCAGCATCGACCGCGCAGTGCAATGGTATGCGCGCGGCTACTATTACGAAGCCCGCAACCGCTGCATGTTGGTCGAAACCGGCCTGCGCGACCGCGAGGTGCGCCGCGACTGCTAGCGCCCCGCCACCGCCACGGCGATCCCGCCCAGCACGACCGCCGATGTGACCAGCACCTCCAAGGTCAGCGCCTCGTCCAGCAGCAATGCGCCGGCCAGCACGGCGATCACCGGCACGCTCAACTGCGCGACCGCTGCCGTGGTCGCCGGTATCCTCGGCAAGACGTGATACCAAAGCGCATAACCCAGCCCCGACATCACCGCGCCGCTGGTCAGGGCCGCGGCATATCCGCCCCACGGGGTTGCCAGCGTCGGGGCCAGCCCCAGAAGCCCCAGCGCGAACGGCAAGACCAGCAAAAAGCTCACCGCCATATCCCCCAAGGGATCACGCGACCCGCGTCCGATCAACGAAAACAGACCCCAGGACAGGCCCGCAATCCCCATCACCAGCGCACTGGCCAGTTGGACCGAGGGTGCCCCGGGGTGCGGCCACATGAGCCACGCGAGCCCTGCCATCGCCACCACCATGCCGCCCCATTGCCGGCCCGTGGTGCTTTGCCCCATCAGTGCGGCCCCGGCAAACATGGTGCATTGCACCGCTCCGAACAGGATCAGCGCCCCCGCGCCAGCGGGCAGGATCACATAGGCGATGGAAAACGGCGCCATATACATCAGCAACGCGAGCGCGGCCGCGATCCGGGCGCGGCTGAACCGGGGCCAGCCGCCGCGCCACAGCATCAGTGCCAGCAAGGTACCGGCCCCCGCCACAAGACGCAGGCCCGCGAAGGCCAGCGGGTCCATCCCGAATTGGCTCACGCCCAGACGATTGAGCACCGAATTGGCCGCAAAAGCGACCATGGCTGCCGCGACCAGCAAAAACGTCCTCATCGCCCCTCCGGCACGAAAAAGCCCCGCCGGATCACTCCGACGGGGCTATAATCTGACAGGATCAAACGGCTTAGCCGACCAGCTCAAGACCCGAGAAGAAGAACGCGATCTCTTCTGCTGCGGTTTCCGGAGCGTCGGAGCCGTGGACCGAGTTCTCACCGATCGACAGGGCGAATTCCTTGCGGATCGTGCCCTCGGCGGCGTCGGCAGGGTTCGTCGCACCCATGACTTCGCGGTTCTTCGCGATGGCGTCTTCGCCTTCGAGAACCTGCACGACGATCGGCTCGGAGATCATGAACTCGCACAGCTCGTCAAAGAAGGGGCGGTCCTTGTGCACACCGTAGAACTGCTGCGCCTGCGCCAGCGTCAGCTGGATGCGCTTGGAGGCGACGATCCGCAGACCGGCCTCTTCGAACTTGGCAATGATCTTGCCGGTCAGGTTGCGCTTGGTGGCGTCGGGCTTGATGATCGAGAATGTGCGCTGGATAGCCATGGGGACCTCATAGGGGTTGAATGAATTGCGCGCCTGCTAGCACGGGGGTGCGGCGTTGAAAAGCCACCTTCTGCGCCTTTGCGCCCTGCCCTGCGCGCAATAGCGGTTGTGCCCGCGTGGCCGTTGTTCATCATCGCGGCCGCTTTGCTGTTGCTGATCGCCGTGCCCGAAACCATCCGCGCCCACCGATCCTCAGCGCTGCCCCCCAAAGCGGCGATTGACCCTGCCTGCCCCCCGTGGCACTGCCCCTTCATGTTACGCATTCAGGATATCACCTATTCCGTCGAAGGGCGCACCCTTCTGGAAAACACCTCGGTCACCATTCCCACCGGCCACAAGGTCGGGCTTGTGGGGCGCAATGGCACGGGCAAGACCACGCTCTTCCGCATCATTCGCGGCGAAATGGTGCTCGACACCGGCGACATCTCCATCCCCAAGGGCTGGAAGATCGGCGGCGTCAGCCAGGAGGTGCCGGGCAATGAGGTCTCTTTGATCGATACGGTGCTCGCGGCCGATACGGAACGGGTGGCCCTGCTGGCCGAAGCGGAGACCGCCACCGATCCCGGCCGCATCGCCGACATCCAGACCCGCCTGACGGACATTGACGCCTGGTCGGCCGAGGCCCGCGCCTCATCGATCCTCAAGGGGCTGGGCTTTACCGCAGAAGAGCAATTGCAACCCTGCTCCGCCTTCTCGGGCGGCTGGCGAATGCGCGTCGCGCTGGCGGCGGTGCTGTTCTCCGAACCGGACCTGCTGCTGCTGGACGAACCGACGAACTACCTCGACCTTGAAGGCGCGCTCTGGCTGGAATCCTACCTCGTGCGCTATCCGCATACGGTGCTGATCGTCAGTCACGACCGCGAACTGCTCAACCGCTCGGTCGGCGGCATCCTACACCTCGAGGACAAGTCGCTGACCTATTACACCGGCAACTATGAACAGTTCGTGCGCCAGCGGGCCGAGAAACGCGCCCTCCTCAGCGCGGCGGCCAAGAAACAGGACGCCAAGCGCGCCCATCTGCAAGCCTTTGTCGACCGCTTCAAGGCCAAGGCGTCGAAGGCGAAGCAGGCGCAATCCCGCGTGAAGATGCTGGAAAAGATGGAGACGATCCGCGCCCCCGAAGACGCGGCGCGCACGGTCTTCACCTTTCCCAAGCCCGAAGAGCTGCCGCCACCGATCATCGCGACCGAAGGCGTCAGCGTCGGCTACGACGGCACGCCGGTACTGGGCCAGCTTGACCTGCGCATCGATCAGGACGACCGCATCGCGCTGCTGGGGCGCAACGGCGAAGGCAAATCCACCCTGTCGAAACTGCTGTCGGGCCGGCTTGAGAAGATGGGCGGGAAGTTCACCGCCTCCAACAAACTCCGCATCGGATTTTTCGCGCAACATCAGGTAGATGAGCTGCGCGTGGACGAGACACCCCTTGACCATCTGTTCCGGCTGCGGGGTCACGAAGGCGGGGCGAAACTGCGCGCGCGGCTGGCGGGGTTCGGCCTTGGCGCCGATCAGGCCGAGACTGAGGTCGGGCGCCTGTCGGGCGGGCAAAAGGCCCGTCTGTCGTTGCTTCTGGCCACCATCGACGCGCCGCACCTGCTGATCCTGGACGAGCCGACCAACCACCTGGACATCGAAAGCCGCGAAGCGCTGGTTGAAGCGCTCACCCGCTACACCGGCGCGGTGATCCTTGTGTCCCACGACATGCACCTGCTGTCCCTCGTGGCCGACCGGCTGTGGCTGGTGAAGGACGGGCGCGTGAAACCCTATGAGGATGACTTGCAGGCCTATCGCCGCATGTTGCTCGCGCCGGACACGCGCAAGGCGGACAAGGCCCGCGCCGCCAAACCCAAGCCGGAAAAGCCGAAAATCACCCGCGACCAGCTTCTGGCCATGCGCGCCGACGTGCGCAAATGCGAAGACCGCGTCAACAAGATCAACGAGATGGCCGACAAGCTGAGCCAGAAGCTCGCCGATCCGGTGCTGTACGAGGATACCCGCAAGGGTGAGCTGGAAACCTGGAACCGCAAATACGCCGAGGTGCGCGACGCGCTCGAGAAGGCCGAAGGCCTCTGGATGGCCGCGCTTGAGCGGCTCGACAAGGCAGAGAAGGGCTAACCCCCGCCCCATCTTTGCTTCGCAAATATCCCCGCCGGAGGCATCCGCCCTTTCCGCCCGCACCGACCTGAGCTAGGGTTTGCCCAATGGATCCGTCTTTCCTCATCACCGCTTTCGTCGCCCTGTTCGTGGTGATCGACCCCATCGGCCTTGCCCCGCTTTACGTGGCCCTGACGGCGGGCATGTCCCCGGCCAAGCGCCGCGCCATCGGCATCCGCGCCTGCGCCGTCTCCATCGCGATCCTGTTTGTCTTCTCGCTCGCGGGCAGCGACATCCTTGAATTTGCGGGCATTTCCATGCCCGCCTTCCGCATCGCCGGGGGCATCCTGCTGTTCCTGACCGCGCTCGACATGCTGTTCGAGCGGCGCCAGAAACGCCGCGAAGACCGGGCGGAGGAAGACGATCTGGACGAGGATGACCCTTCGGTCTTCCCGCTGGCCATTCCGCTGATCGCGGGACCCGGATCGATCACCACCATCATCCTTCTGGTGGGTCAGACCGACAACACCGTGGGCTATGCGGCGGTCATGGGGGTGCTTTTGGGGATCATGGCGATGGTTTTCGTGATGTTCCTTGCCTCGACCCGCATCGAACGGATGCTGGGCAAGACCGGGATCACCATCATCACCCGCTTGCTGGGCATGTTGCTGGCCGCGCTTTCGGTGCAATTCGTCCTCGACGGTCTCAGCTCTTTCGGTTTGGGAAATTAACCCTATATCGAGGGGCATGGAGCCGTCCCAGTTCATCATCCTCGCCCTTGTGGGCATCGTTTTTCTGCCGCTGCTGGTGTCGCTCTTCGTCAACGTCACCCAATTGCGCAACCTGCTGCTGTGGGGCGTGATTTTCGTAGGCGCCTATACGATTGCCGACAACTGGGACACGGTCCGTGCGGGCTTTTTGCCGCAACAGGCGGTGATCACCGACAGCCGGATCGAGGTGCCGAAAGGCTTCGACAACCACTTCCGCCTGACGTTGCAGGTCAACGACGTGCCGGTCGAGTTCCTTGTGGACACCGGCGCAAGTCAGGTCGTGCTCTCGACCCGTGACGCCGAGCGGATTGGCCTTGATCCGCGCAATCTGGCCTATATCGGCACGGCGTTCACTGCGAATGGCGAGGTTGCGACCGCGCCGGTGCGGCTCGATTCTGTGACCTTGGGTGACATCCGTGACACCCGCGTGCGCGCCAGTGTCAATTCGGGCAACATGGACACCTCGCTGCTGGGGATGTCCTATCTCAACCGGTTCGAAAGCATCGAAATCCGCCGCGACCTGCTGATCCTGAACCGCTAGCGGCGGGCCACTCCGCGCTATTTCTCGGCCTTCTTTTCCCAACGGCCTGCGTCCTGCGCCCAGTATTGCGCCGAAACGCCGGCGTCGGTCAGTGTCTTCCACTGCACCCGCGCCCGTGCAAGCGCGTCGCCGTCGTGGCCGTCAAACAGCACGCAGACCCGCTCAGCCGCCGTCACTTCCTCCGCGCGCACCTCGGCGCCGTGGACCGACATCACGCAATCGGGCGCGTTCGCCGCCGCCTGACCGGCAGTCAGCAGGATCGGCTGGTCCGCGTCGTGATCGCCGCCCGCCAGCCCGTGGGGCAGAAAGCTCTCGGGCGGGCCGGACCAGAGCGCCTGATCCAGCCGCGCCATCGCCCCCGCATCGGTGCCGCGCACTTCCACCACCCAGCCCGCCGCGCGGGATTTCTCCAGCAGCATGGGCAGGGTCTGCTCAAGGCTTGCCTCGGTCAGATGGTAGAAGAACGCAGCGCCCACGGTGGATTTACTCCGCTTCGTAAGTGTCTGAGATCAAACGGTTCAACGCCGCGACACCCCAGCCGGTGGCCCCTTTGGGGGCCAGCACTGTATCTTCCTTCACGCTGGCCACACCTGCGATATCTAGGTGCATCCAGGGCGTGCCCTCTTTGATGAAGCGCTGCAGGAACTGCGCCGCCGTGATGCTGCCCGCGTCACGCCCGCCGCCCACGTTCTTCATGTCGGCGATGCGGCTTTTGAGCTTCGCATCATAGGCCGCGCCCAGCGGTAGACGCCAAGCGCCCTCGCCCTCGGTCTCGGCGGCCTTCAAGAACGCCTTGGACAGGGCGTCGTCGTTCGAGAACACGCCGGCATTCTCGCGCCCCAGCGCGATGATCACCGCTCCGGTCAGCGTTGCCAGATCGACCACGGCGGACGGTTTGAACCGCTCTTGCGCATACCACAGCACGTCGGCCAGCACCAAACGCCCCTCGGCGTCGGTGTTGATCACCTCGATCGTGTCGCCCTTCATCGAAGTCACGACGTCCCCGGGGCGCGTGGCGCGGTCGCTTGGCATGTTCTCGACCAGTCCGACCAGCCCGACCACGTTGGCGCGGGCCTTGCGCAGGGCCAGCGTCCGCATCACGCCCGAGACGACGCCCGCGCCGCCCATGTCCATCGTCATGTCTTCCATGCCGCCCGCAGGCTTGAGGCTGATGCCGCCGGTGTCGAAAACAACGCCCTTGCCGACCAGTGCCACGGGCGCTTCATCGCCGCCGCCGTTCCACTGCATCACCACGACCTTGGAGGGCGAGGCAGAGCCCAGACCCACGCAAAGCAGTGAGCCCATGCCGAGGTCCTCAAGCTTGTCCTCGTCCAGAACCTCAACCGTGAGGCCGATGTTTTCCATCTCTTTCAAGCGGTTGGCGAATTCGGTGGTGGTCAGGTGGTTGGCGGGCTCATTGGTCAGATCGCGGGTGAAGACGATGCCCTCGGCCACGGCCATCAGCACATCCGCAGCGGCCTGCACCTCGTCTGGCGCGGACACCATGAACTCGATCTTGCCCAATGCGTCCTGCGCGCCGGTCTTGTGCGGGGTGAAGGCGTAACCGCGCAGCGCCACGCCAAAGGCCACATCCGCCATGCGCGCCATCGAGCCGCCCAGCACCAGAACGTCATCCTCACCGCGGGCCTTGGCAATCGCGGCGCCGGCCTTGCGCGCTACCTCGACCGAGGGGCGGCGCGGCATCTTGACCACGATCACCTTGGCGGCGGCCAGTCCTGCGGGATAGCTGACCGTCACCGCCTCACCGGTTTTCGCCTTCTCGAAGGCCGCGCTTTCGACGAGGCGGGCCACCGCTTTCTTGCTCAGTGAATTCACCTTGCGGGCGTTCTGATCCAGCTTGCCGTCTTCGGTGGCGAAGACCGCAATCGCGCCGGAGCGCTCGGCCAGCGTGCCAAGGTCGATTTCGGTGATGGATAGGGGGGCGAGTTCGGTCATGGGGCACCTTCCGGGGTTGGTCATTTCGAATTTGGGCAATAGCTAGCTTGCCCGCGCGGCGATGACCAGACAGCTCTTGGGTTGACCGGGCATATGCGCTAGGAACAGCTTCGGTTTGGGGATCACGGACAGGGGAATGCTTCGGTGGCTCGATTTGACCGCTATATGCTGTCGCAACTCCTTGTTTTGTTCGGGTTTTTCTCGCTCATCCTGATCCTGATCTACTGGATCAACCGCGCTGTCGTGCTGTTCGACCAATTGATCGCGGACGGCCAGTCGGCTTGGGTGTTTCTGGAACTCACTTCTTTGTCGTTGCCGGGCCTGATCCGCATCGTGCTGCCGCTGTCGGCCTTTGTCGCGGCGGTCTATGTGACGAACCGCATGGCCTCGGAATCCGAACTGACCGTGGTGCAGGCCACGGGCTATTCGCCCTACCGTCTTGCCCAGCCCGTGATCTGGTTCGGGCTGATCGTGGCGCTGATGATGTCCGTGCTGACCCATTTCCTTGTCCCGCTGGCGACGCAGCAACTGCGCGAAAGGCAGGACGAGATCGCGCAGAACGTCACCGCGCGGCTCCTCACGCCCGGAGAGTTCCTCACCCCAACCGGCGATGTGACCTTCTACATTCGCGAGATTTCCCAGACCGGCGAGATGGTCGATCTGTTCATCTCCGAGAACACCGACCCCGACCGCAGCCTGACCTACACCGCCGACCGCGCCTATCTGGTCAAGACCGACAAGGGGCCGCAACTGGTTATGGTCAACGGGCTGGTGCAGGATCTGGACCGGCGCCGCAACCGGCTGACCACCACGGGGTTCGAGGATTTCGTTTATGACATCGGCGGGCTGATCGACGGCGATCGCACCCTGCGCCGTTCGGCCAGCAGCCTGATGACGTGGGAGCTGTTCGATCCCACCCCTGAAATTCTCGATGAAGTGCATCAGACCGCAGGCCAGCTCATGGTGCGCGGCCACGACCGTTTTGGTGAGGCCTTTCTGGGCTTCGTCGCGGGCCTTATCGGCTTTTCCGCGCTGATCGCGGGCGGGTTCAGCCGCTTCGGCCTGTGGCGCAACATCGCGCTGGCGGTGTTTCTGGTGGTCGTGGTCAAGGGGCTGGAATCCACCGGCACCAATCTGGCGCGGTCCGATCCGGCGCTGTGGCCCTTCATGTATCTTGCGGGGCTGGGCGGGCTGGTGATCTCTTACGCGCTGTTGTGGATCGCAGCGCATCCTTATGCACTCAAACGGCGGCCCCCGGCGCCGGGGGGTGCGTCGTGATCCTGCACCGCTATTTCGCCCGCCGCTTCGCCTGGACCTTCGCGGCAACCCTGCTGGGGTTCTTTACGCTGATGCTGCTGATCGATCTGGTCGAACAGGTGCGCCGCTTCGGGTCGGACGCGACCTTCGGCACGCTGCTGCAACTAAGTCTTCTGAACCTGCCCGCCGGTCTTTACCGCATCCTGCCGCTGATCATGGTGCTGTCGACGATTGCCATGTTCCTCGGGCTCGCGCGCTCGTCCGAGATGGTCGTGACCCGCGCGGCGGGGCGCTCGGCCCTCAAGGCGCTGGTCGCGCCGCTTTTCGTGACCGTGCTGATCGGGGCCTTGGCCGTGGCCGTCTTCAACCCCATCGTCGCCGCCACCTCGAAAGCCTTTGAGCTGCAAGAGGCGAGCCTGCGCTCGGGCGGGCCGTCGATCCTGTCGATCTCGGACAACGGGCTGTGGCTGCGGCAGGGCAACGACCTGAGCCAGACGGTGATCCGCGCCGCGCGCACCAATCTCGACGGCACCCGGCTTGAGGATGTCACCTTCCTGACTTTCACCCCCGACGGTGGCCCGACCCGCCGCATCGAGGCCGCGACCGCCACGCTGAGCGACGGGGCCTGGGACCTGACAGAAGCAAAGGCCTGGCCGCTGGACCGCTCGCGCGTGGCCGAAGCTTGGGCCACGACGCACCCCACCCTGCGCATCCCCTCGACCCTCACCGCCGATGAAATCCGCGACAGTTTCGGCGACCCTTCGGCGATCCCGATCTGGGACCTTCCCGCCTTCATTGACCGGCTCGAGGTTGCGGGCTTCTCCGCCACGCGGCACGCGGTCTGGCTGCAGATGGAACTGGCCCTGCCCGCGTTCCTGATGGCGATGGTGCTGGTCGGCTCGGCGTTCACCATGCGGCATCAGCGGGGCGGCAAGACGGGCGTGATGGTGCTGACCGCGATCCTGATCTGTTTTGCCCTGTTCTTCCTGCGCAATTTCGCGCAGATTCTGGGCGAGAACGGGCAGATCCCGCCGGTGCTTGCCGCCTGGGGCCCGCCCGTGGCGGCCATCGGTGCCGCCCTTGGCCTGCTGTTGCATCTGGAGGATGGCTGATGCGGTTTCTTTCGGCGCTTGCCCTGTGGGTGTTGCCCGTGCTCGCTTTGGTGCTGGTCCCCGCCCCGGCATTGGCGCAGGCGGCAGCCAGTCTGGTCGCCGACCGCGTTTTCGTGCCGGCGGGCGGGCAATCGCTGGTGGCCGAGGGCAACGTCGAGGTGTTCTTCGAGGGCACCCGCCTGACCGCCGGGCGTATCACCTTTGACGCGAGCGCGGACCGGCTCAGCATCGAGGGGCCGATCTTTATCGAAGGCGCGGATGGCACGCTTTTCACCGCCGACGCGGCCTCGCTTGATCCGCAGTTGCGCAACGGGCTTTTGCGCGGGGCGCGGCTGGTGCTGGATCAACAATTGCAACTGGCCGCTAACCAGATCGACCGGGTCGACGGGCGCTACACCCAGCTTTATCAGGTCGCCGCCACGTCCTGCCACATCTGCGCCGAGGGCGATGCCCCGCTGTGGGAAATCCGCGCCCGCAGGGTGATCCATGACGAAGCCGAGCGGCAGCTTTATTTCGATGACGCCAGCTTCCGCGTGGCCGGCCTGCCGATCTTCTACATCCCCCGCATGCGCCTGCCCGACCCGACCCTTGCCCGCGCGACCGGGCTGTTGATCCCGCGCGTCAGCTCAACCGATGCGCTGGGGATCGGCATCAAGCTGCCCTATTTCATCAAGCTGGGCGATCACCGCGACCTGACGCTCACGCCCTATCTGTCCTCGGTGACGACGACGCTCGAAGGGCGCTACCGGCAGGCTTACGCCAACGGCGACCTGCGGGTTGAGGCGGCCGTCACCCAAGACGACCTGATTGCCGACGCGCGCGGCTATATCTTCGCGGACGGTATTTTCGATCTCGGCCATGACATCAAGCTGCGCTTCGACATCGAAGCCGCCTCGGACAACGCCTATCTTCTGGAATACGGCTATTCCGACAAGGACCGCCTCGACAGCCAGATCACGCTGGACCGGGTGCGGGATCGCGACCTGGGCCGCACCACTTTCACCTATTACGACAGCCTGCGCGACAGTGAGGACTCGGCCACGCTGCCCCCCTATCTGCTGGACGTCAGCCGCGAACGTCGCCTGACACGTTGGGGCGGCACGCTGACGCTGACCACGGACCTGCAAGGCCATTACCGCGACATCGGCACCGACGTCGACGGCCGCGATGTGGCGCGCTTCGGCGTGGGCGCGGACTGGCGGGGCACCCATGTGACCGACGCGGGGCTGGTGGTGGAAAACCGCCTTGGCACGCAACTGGACTACTACGCCGTGCGCGATGACAGTGCGATCGGCGACAGCTTCCGCACCACCCTCTACACCGCCGCGACGCTGCGCTACCCCATGCTGCGCCGCACCGCCCGGGCGAGCCACGTGCTGGAACCGGTGCTCAACCTCGCGTGGTCGCAAGTGGACGGCGATCCGGTCCGCAACGAGGACAGCACCGCCACCGAGTTCGATCAGGCCAACCTTTATGCCCTGTCCCGCTTCGCCGGGGAGGATGCGGTGGAGACCGGGTTGCGGGGGGCTGCGGGTCTGACGTGGACGCGGCTGGGGGCGCAGGGTTGGGACAGCACGCTCACCGTGGGGCGGCTGTTCCGGGCCGAACGCGATCCGGTCTTCTCCTCGACCTCGGGGCTGGGCGAGACGCTGTCCGACTGGCTGTTGGCTGGGCAGATCCGCACGCCCACGGGCCTCAGCCTCGACAGTCGGGTGATCTTCGACGACCGGCTGGGGGTGACGAAATCGGAAACCCGTGCGCTCTGGTCCGGCGACAAGCTCGATCTGGCCACCAGCTACATCTTCCTGCCCGCCGATCTGGCCGAGGTGCGCCCCTCGTCCGTGTCCGAATGGACCATCGACGCGGATTACCGTTTCAACGACACTTGGTCGGCCGGTTTTGACGCCCGCTACGATGTCACCACCTCGGACCCGACCCGCGCGGGCCTTGATGTGGGCTGGCAAAACGAATGCGTGACGGTCGATTTTTCGGTGTCGCGCCGCTTCACCTCTTCCACTACAGTGGACCCAAGCACGGACTTCGGGCTTGCGATCGAATTGAACGGCTTCAGCGCCGGACGCACGGTCGACGGCCCGACCCACCGCTGCACGAACTGAACCGAGCGGACCGACAACACATGAGGATTTCCATGCGCGCCCTGATCTCGACGATCGCCACAACGCTGGCCCTGACCCTGCCCCCCATCGCCCTTCCCACGGGCGCCGTGGCGCAATTCTCCCCTGCGATCATCGTCAACGACAGCGTGGTGACGGAGTATGAGATCACCCAGCGCGAGGCTTTGCTGCGCGCCTTCCGCACCCCGGGCAACCTGTCCGAGCTGGCCCGCGAACAACTGATCGAGGATCGCCTGAAGCTGCAAGCCCTCGACCGGGCCGGCCTGCGGTTGTCCGACGACAGCCTGCGCACCGCCATGGAAGAGTTCGCAGGCCGCGCGGATCTTCAGCTTGACCAGTTCCTGACCGTTCTGGCACAGGGTGGCGTCTCGGAAGAGACGTTCCGCGATTTCGTGCGCGTCAACGTCAGCTGGCGCGATTTCATCCGCTCGCGCTATGCCGACCGGGCACGGGTGAGCGAATCCGACATCGACCGCGCGCTGGGGCAGTCCGGCGGGTCTTCGGCGATCGAAGTGCTCTTGTCCGAGATCATCATCCCCGCCCCACCGCCTCAGGCGCAGCAGGCCATCGCCACGGCAAACCGCATCGCGCAGACCACCTCGACCGCGACCTTCGAGGCCGAGGCGCGCCGTGTTTCCGCGCTGCCCTCCCGCGCGCAGGGCGGCCGCCTCGACTGGCTGCCGATCACCAATTACCCGGCGGGCCTGCGCGGCGTGATCCTTGATCTTGCCCCGGGTGAGGTCACCGCCCCGATCCCGATCACCAACGGTGTGGCGCTGTTCCAGATGCGCGGCGTGCGCGAAGTGCCCCGCCCCGCGCCGGAACCCGCCGCCATCGAATACGCGGCCTTCTACATCGACGGCGGGCTGAGTGAACGCGCCCTGCGCGAAGCAGCCCAGATCGACGCCCGTGTCGACACCTGCGACGACCTTTACGGCGTGGCGCGCGGCCTGCCTGCGGAACAGCTCCAGCGCGACACGCTGCCGCCCGCGCAAATCCCGCAGGACGTGGCCCTTGAGCTTGCCAAGCTCGACCCGGGCGAGACGTCCTATGCCCTGACCCGCGCCAACGGAAACACGCTGGTGTTCCTGATGATGTGCAGCCGCACACCGACCCTGGGCGACGGTCCGGACCGTGACACGATCCGCACCCAGCTCACCGGCCAGCGGCTTGAAACCTATGCCAGCGCCCTGCTTGCAGACCTGCGCGCAGCGGCGACCATCCGCACCCCGTGAGCGCCATGCGACCCATCGCCATAAGCTGCGGTGAACCTGCGGGCATCGGTCCGGAAATCGCACTCGCCGCGTGGCAGACGCTGCGGGGCGAGGTGCCGATGGTCTGGATCGGCGATCCGCGCCATCTGCCACAGGGGACCGATTGGGTCGGCGTGGCCGACATCGCGGACGCCGCGACCGCGCCCGCCTTTCCGGTGCTGGAACGGGACTTCGGCCCGCCTCGGGTGCCCGGCACGCCGGACCCGCGCCACGCGCAGGGCGTCATCGATGCCATCAAGGATGCGGTGTCACTGGTGCAATCGGGCGCCTGTTCGGCGCTCTGCACCGCACCGATCCACAAGCAGGCATTGATCGACGGCGCGGGCTTCGCCTATCCGGGCCATACCGAATACCTCGCCGCATTGGCCGGGCGCGACAGTGTGGTGATGATGCTCGCCTGCGAGATGTTGCGTGTGGTGCCCGCGACGATCCATATCCCGCTGGCGCAGGTGCCCGAACAGCTCACCGCGGCGACCCTCACCGACACGATCCTGATCACCCACGCCGCCCTGATCCGCGATTTCGGCATCCCCGCGCCACGCCTTGCGGTGGCGGGGCTGAACCCCCACGCGGGCGAAGGCGGCAAGATCGGGCAGGAAGAACTCGACCTGATCATACCCACGCTGGCCGCCCTGCGTGCCGAAGGTCTTTCCATCGCGGGCCCGCTCTCGGCGGACACGATGTTCCACCCCGCCGCCCGCGCGCAATACGACGCGGCGATCTGCATGTATCACGATCAGGCGCTGATCCCGATCAAGACGCTCGATTTCTCCGGCGGCGTGAACGTCACCTTTGGCCTGCCCTTCGTGCGCACCTCGCCCGACCACGGCACCGCCTTCGACATCGCCGGCACCGGACGGGCCGACGCCACCTCGATGATCGCCGCGCTGCGCATGGCGGCGCAAATGGCCACCGCACGGGCACAGGGCTGACCGACCCTCCGGGGGGAGTTTATCTGGTCAGATGAAACAAGGGACCCACTTATGAGCATCGACACCCTTCCCCCGTTGCGGCAGGTCATCGAGACCCACGCGCTTGCGGCGAAAAAGTCGCTGGGGCAGAACTTCCTGCTCGACCTGAACCTGACGGCCAAGATCGCGCGGCTGTCGGGCCGGAACGAGGATCACGACGTGCTCGAGATCGGCCCCGGGCCCGGCGGTTTGACGCGCGGTCTGCTGGCCGAAGGGGCGCGCCACGTGCTGGCCATCGAAAAAGACGCCCGTTGCCTGCCCGCGCTGGCCGAGATCGAAGCCGCCTATCCCGGGCGGCTCACGGTGATGCAGGGGGACGCGCTCGACATCGACCCGCTGGCCCACCTTAGGCCGCCGATCCGTGTTGCAGCCAACCTGCCCTATAACGTCGGGACCGAGCTTCTTGTCCGCTGGCTCACCCCGAAGGACTGGCCGCCCTTCTGGGACAGCCTCACGTTGATGTTTCAGCGCGAAGTGGCGCAACGGATCACGGCGCAACCGGGCTCCAAGGCCTACGGACGTCTGGCTATTCTGGCCCAATGGCGGACCGAGGCGCGGATCGTGCTGAACCTCCCGCCCGAGGCCTTCTCGCCTCCGCCCAAGGTGTCGAGCGCGGTCGTCCACCTCGCCGCCCTGCCAGAGCCCCGGTTTCCGGCCGACGCCAAGATGTTGCAGCACGTCACCGCCACAGCGTTCAACCAGCGCCGCAAGATGTTGCGTTCCTCGCTCAAGGGGTTGGCGCCGGACATCGAGGATCACCTGCGCGCGGCGGACATCAAGCCCACGGATCGCGCCGAACAGATCGACGTCGAACGCTTCTGCGCCCTCGTCCGCAGCCTGTCCGCCTGACCTTCATCTTTGCTATTGCAAATATCCCGGGGGAGTCGCGCCTCGGCGCGACGGGGGCTGGCCCCCGCCCCCATGAAAAAGCCCCCGCAGGGTGCGAGGGCTTTACATGTCTTACGGTGACCCTTTGCGCGGCTATTCCGCAGCTTCCGGTGCCGACCCGTTGCCCGTGTCCGAGCCATCCGCGCCGCCCTGCGCGCTGTCATCCCGGGACGGCTTCGCATCATCCTGATCACCCTTTGGTTTATCACCCTTGGGTTTGTCAGCCTTCTTCTCGCCCTTTGGCTTCTCGGACTTGGGTTTGTCGTCTTTCGACTGGTCCGGGCGCGCCTTGGGCTTGCGGCTGCGGCGCTTTTTGGGGGCGTCTTCCGGTGTTTCGACCAGATCGCTCCCGCCGGTGTCCTGGGCCTCCGCGTCGGGCTGTGCGCCCTGCTCGCTCTGGCTGTCGGACCCGCCAGCGGCCGCGTCTTCCTGCGCTTTGAGCCGTTCCGCCCGCTCGCGATCCCGCTCCGCCTGACGGTCGCGGTTCTGTTTTTCCTGCTCTTCGCGCTTGGCGTCGATTTCTTTTTGCGCTTCCGCCAGCATCCGCGTGTAGTGCTCCGCGTGCTGGGCGAAGTTCTCGGCGTTCACCCGGTCACCGGACAGCACCGCATCCCGGTGCAGCTGGTTGTATTTCTCGATGATCTGCTGCGGCGTTCCGCGCACCTTCCCTTCGGGGCCGGAACTGTCGAACACGCGGTTGACGATGTTTCCGCCCGATGGGCGATTGTTATTGCGGTTCTTGTTCCGCGAACGGGACCGGGAAGACTTCATAAAGGGTGTTCCAGTTAACTTTTCTGTCGCGGCCCGGTCTCACCTCATGTGAGCCTCAGATTAACGTGCCTGCGATGTTCTGGCTGTATCGCACCGAGGGCAAGCCCTTGGGTCCGATGCCCCTGACTAAGCCGTTGCAGCCCTGTTTCGCAAGGGGTTTCTGCGGATTCGGCACGATTTTGGCGCGTTTTTGCGGATTTACAGCGGTTTTCGGCCCAGAACGACTCGATCCCGCCCATCAAGGTCCTGCCGAATCCCGACCTCTCCCAGCCCCGCAGCGGTGAACATTCCAGCGACGGCCTGCGCTTGCGTGGGCCCGATCTCGACCATCAGCCAGCCGCCCGGGTGCAGATGGGCATCGGCACCCGCCGCGATCCGGCGGTAGCACGACAGGCCGTCCCCCTCGTCGGTGAGCGCCATGCGCGGCTCGAAACTCAGCTCCACCGCGAGGCCGGGCATCTCCTCGGCGGCGATATACGGCGGGTTCGAGACGACCAGATCGAAGCGGCCCGTGGCCCGCTCGAACCAGTCCGACACGGCGAAGGCGGCCCTCTTGTGGGCCCCGAGCGCGCCCCCGTTGCGGGTCGCCAGTTCGACGGCAGCTTCGGAAAGGTCCAACCCAAGCCCCGTCGCGTCCGGACGTTCCGCCAGCAGCGTGAGAAGGATGCAGCCCGAGCCGGTGCCCAGATCGAGCACGCGGGTGAAATCCACCTCCAGCGCGGTTTCGATCAGCGTTTCCGTTTCGGGACGCGGGTCGAGCACCTGCGCGGTCACTTCGAACCAGCGGCCATAGAACTGCCGCCTGCCGACCAGATGCGACACAGGTTCCCCCGCTGCGCGCCGCGCCACCAAAGCGTCGAACGCATCGCGCTGCGGCGCGCTTACCGCATCCCGCAGAATCAGGGTCATCCGGTCCGCTGGCACGTCAAGCACATGCGCCAGCAACAGGCGCGCATCGCGCTGGGGAATCGCTGTCGCAGCGTGGCGCAGCACGTCCTGAACGGTCGCCGCGGGCGGCCCTGTCGCCCCGGTCCGGGCGTCCGCGCCGGGGGCGTCCTTCGTCACCCGCCCATCTCCGCAAGCGCGGCGGCCTGTGCATCCTGAATGAGCGCGTCGATCACCTCATCCAGGTCGCCCTGCATAACCTGATCCAATTTGTATAACGTCAGGTTAATGCGGTGGTCGGTCATCCGGCCCTGCGGGAAATTATAGGTGCGGATCCGTTCGGACCGGTCGCCGGAGCCCACCTGCGACGCGCGGTCCGCCGACCGCTCATCGTGCAGCTTTTGCCGTTCCGCATCGTAAAGCCGCGTCTTGAGCACCTGCATCGCGATCTCGCGGTTGCGGTGCTGGGACTTCTCCGAGCTCGTCACCACGATGCCGCTGGGAATATGCGTGATGCGCACCGCCGAATCGGTGGTGTTGACGTGCTGCCCGCCAGAGCCGCTGGCTCGCATCGTGTCGATCCGGATGTCGTTGGCGTTGATCTGGATGTCCACATCCTCGGCTTCGGGCAGCACCGCCACGGTCGCCGCCGACGTATGGATGCGGCCACCGCTCTCGGTTTCGGGGACCCGTTGCACCCGGTGCACGCCGCTTTCGTATTTCAAACGCGCAAAGACATTCTGGCCCGAGACCCGCGCGGTCACCTCTTTGACGCCGCCCAGCTCCGACAGGCTCTCTTCCAAAATCTCGAACTTCCAGCCCCGAGCTTCGGCGTAGCGTTGATACATGCGCAGCAGGTCGCCGGCGAAAAGCCCCGCCTCATCGCCGCCGGTGCCAGGGCGAATCTCGAGCAGCGCGGGCTTGCTGTCGGCGGCGTCGCGCGGGATCAGGGCAAGCTTCACCGCCTGCTCCGCCTCGGGCAGCCTCTCGCGCAGCTCTGGCAGTTCCATCTCGGCCAGTTCGCGCATTTCCGGATCCGAGAGCATCGCCTCGGCCTCTTCGATCTCGGCGACGAGCGCCTGATAGGCGCGCACCACCTCAACCACCGGGCGCAGATCGGCGTATTCGCGGCTGACCCGGACGAACTCGTCCCCGCACAGCCCCTCGCCCATGCGGGCTTCAAGGTATTCGAACCGTTCGGTGATCTGCAGAAGGCGTTCGCTGGGTATCATGGGCTTCGGTCTATCCGCTCAGCCGGCCGCGTCAAGCTGCGCCAGCCAGCCTTCGATCCGTTTGCGGTTCACCCCAAGGTCAGAGCGGCCGAAACGCAACCGGCCATAAATCTGCAAGGCGACGGTCGCCTCATCCGGCGCACGGGCCAGGGTGACGGTGGTGTAGTCGGGAAACCCCATCACCGCGCTGCGCGTCACATAGGTGATCTTCCCCGCCTCAGTCGAGCCCGCGACCGCTCGCGTGCGCGGTGTGGCGCGGATGATCCGGTCAAGTTGCTCCAACGTGGCGCGCCCGTCGCCATCGATCCGCCGCTCGACCACGTGGCTCCCCGCGCCGGGATAGGTGCCCGGTTTCAGGATCGGCGGCGTATCCGCGTGCCAGGCTTCGGCCCTCAGGGGGGCCAAACGCACATAAAGCGCAAGGGCCAACACGGCCACTAGCAGGCCGACGGCAATATATATCAAGTATTCCAGCATGTTACGCACCCAACCTCAACCATTACATTCAGATTAACCCATCCGGCTCCCGGGCCCCGATGCGACGCGCTGCCACGTCGCAACACCTCCGCGCCCGACGTCATTTGTTTCTTTTATTCCAAAGGTATAGACAGCAAAGCTCAAACGCGACATGAGCACCGGCCACCGCGGTGATCCCGCTCGCGTCATAGGGCGGCGACACCTCAACCACGTCGCCACCGACCATGTTGATCCCCGCCATATCGCGCAGGATCGCGGCCGCTTGCCAGGACGCCAGACCGCCCCAGACAGGCGTGCCGGTGCCCGGCGCGAAGGCCGGGTCCAAGCCGTCGATATCGAAGGTCACATAGGTCGCGCCGTCGCCCACGATCTCACGCGCGCGATGGGCCACCCAAGCGGCACCTTTTTCGTGGCAAGTTCGCGCGTCAAGATATTGAACACCTTGGTAATCCTCGCATTCGGTGCGGATGCCGATCTGCAGCGACCGCGCCGGATCCACCAGCCCCAGCTTCACCGCCTTGTACATGAATGTCCCGTGATCCACGCGGTCCATGTCATCGTCGGGCCAGAGGTCGGAGTGCGCGTCGAACTGGATCACCCCGAGGGGGCCGTGCTTGGCGGCATAGGCCTTGAGGATCGGCAGAGTGATAAAATGATCGCCCCCCAGCGCCACCGTGCCCACATCCGCGGCAAGGATCTCCGCGATATGACCCTCGATCGCGGCGGGCGTGCCTGCGACGTTCGCATAATCAAACGCCAGATCGCCGTAGTCCGCGATGGCGAAGTCGCCCAGCGGATCGAAGCCCCAGCCATAGGGCGGATCGTAGGGTTGCAGGGTGCTCGCCTCGCGGATCGCGCGGGGCCCGAACCGTGTGCCGGGCCGGTTTGTCACCGCTTGATCGAAGGGCACGCCCGTCACCGCGAGGTCCACCCCGCGCAGGTCTTTGGTATATTTGCGACGTAAAAAGGATGTGGCCCCGCCGAAGGTGTTCTCGGCGGCGCAACCTTTCAGATCGTCCCGCGTGAAGGCCAGATCGACGTGCGTTTTCGCATCTTCAAGGGCCATTAATTGCCCTCCACCGGCAAGGCCCGCTCGGCGATCCGCGCGAAGAAGGACGCGCCATAGGGCGCGGCGGCATCGTCGAAATCGTAGTCGGGCTGGTGCAGGCCCGCCGTGTCGCCGTTGCCCAGAAACAGATAGGATCCGGGTTTCTTTTCAAGGAAGTAGGCGAAGTCCTCGGCGCCCATCTCGGGCGAGACATCGTCCGTGACCACACCTTCGGCCGCCACATCCCGCGCGACGTCCACGGCGAAAGCCGTCTCGCGCTCGGAGTTCACGGTCGGCGGATAGCCCTCTTCATAGCGCAGCACCGCTTCGACGTTGAAGGCGGCGGCGTGGCCTTTGACAATCTCTTCCATCCGGCGCTTCACCATCGCCTGCACGCTCTTGTCGAAGGTCCGCACCGTGCCACCCAGATAGGCCCCTTCGGGGATCACATTGTCCGCGGACCCGGCGTGGATCATCGTCACGGACACCACCAGATCGTCCAGCGCACGGTGGTTGCGGCTGACGATGGTGCTCATCGCTTGACCGATCGCCAAGGCGGCGGGAATCGGATCGCGCGTGTCCTGCGGATAGGCCCCGTGACCGCCTTCGCCCTTGATGTCCACGTGGAAGGTGTCCACCGCCGCCATCAGCGGGCCCGGCGTGGTGTAGAACTGGCCCACGGGGGTGCCCGGTGCGCTGTGGATGGCATAGACCTCGTCGATGTTGAAACGCTCGAGCACGCCCTCTTCGACCATCAGCTCGGCCCCGCCGCCGACCTCTTCCGCGGGCTGGAAAATCAGCGCCACGCGGCCAGCGAAATTGCGCGTCTCGGCCAGATATTTCGCGGCCCCAAGCAACATCGTCGTGTGCCCGTCGTGGCCGCAGGCGTGCATCCGCCCCGGGTGGGTCGAGGCCCAGGGCGCGCCGGTTGTCTCGGTGATGGGCAGCGCGTCCATATCCGCGCGCAACCCGATGGTGCGCCCCGCGCCCGCGCCAGTGCCGCGCCCCTCGATGATCGCCACAACGCCGGAGACGGCGACGCCTTCGTGAATCTCCTCGATCCCGAATTCCTTCAACCGATCAACCACATAGCGCGCCGTTTCATGGCACTCCTGGCCCAGTTCGGGATGCTGGTGCAGATGTCTGCGCCATTCGGTCATATCGTCGGAAAAGGCGGCGATGCGGTTGAGTACGGGCATGGGTGGACCTTCGTTCAGGGGCTGTTTAGCGTCACTCTGACAGCAAAGGAGCGCGCCCTCAATGCCCCAGACACGGCCCCACGATCCCCTGATCCACAGCACCGACCCCGCCCGCCAGATGGACCGTCTTCTGGCGATCATGCGCGCCCTGCGCGACCCGGCCACGGGTTGCCCCTGGGACCTTGAGCAGACCTTCGCCACCATCGCGCCCTATACCATCGAAGAGGCTTACGAGGTCGCCGATGCCATCGCGCGCGACGATATGGCGGATCTGCGCGGCGAGTTGGGCGATCTGCTGTTTCAATCGGTGTTCCACGCTCAGATGGCCGAGGAAGCCGGGCATTTCGATTTTGCCGATGTGGCCCGCACCATGTCCGACAAGATGGTCGCGCGGCACCCCCATGTCTTCGGCGACGAATCGCGGGACAAATCCGCCGATCAGCAGACCGCCGATTGGGAGGCGATCAAGGCCGCCGAACGCGCCAACCGCGACGAGGGGCGCACGCTGGACGGGGTCGCCGTGGGCCTGCCCGCGCTGCTACGCGCGTTGAAACTGCAAAAACGCGCGGCCCGCGTGGGGTTCGACTGGCCCGATGTGGCCGATGTGATCGACAAGATCGCCGAGGAAGCGCAGGAGGTGGTCGAGGCGCGCGACACGCTCAGCCATGAAGCGCTGAGCGAGGAAGTGGGCGATCTGCTGTTCGTCATGGCCAACCTTGCGCGGCATTTGGACGTGAACCCCGAAGAGGCGTTGCGCGCCGCGAACGGCAAGTTCCAGCGCCGGTTCGAGGCGGTCGAAGACCTGCTGGCCGCGCGGGGAAAATCCCCTGCGGACAGTGACTTGGCCGAGATGGACGCGCTTTGGGACGAGGCAAAACGGCGCGAGCGGGCCTAGTCCGCCCTCTCCGCCAGCTCCAGCCATTCCTCTTCCGCCGCGGCGAGTTTCGCCTGCCGTTCCACCAGCGCCTCGGTGGCTTTCTGGAACTTCACAGGCTCGCGCGTGAACAGCTCCGGGTCCGTCATGAGCTGCTCCAACTTGGCGATTTCCGCTTCCAGCCGTTCGATTTCGGCGGGCAAAGCCTCAAGCCGGTGCTTCTCGGTGAAGCTGAGGCCTGCTGCTGGGGCTTTTTCCCCAACGGATGCGGCTTTGGCGGCGGGTTTCTCGGCCTTTGCGGGGGGTGTTTCGGCTTTGCGGTCCGCGCGCACCTCTTCTGCGCGCTGGCTTTGATAATCGCTCCAGCCGCCGGCATAGGTCACGGCGCGGCCGTCGCCCTCCATGGCGATGGTGGTGGTGGCCACGCGGTCGATGAAATCACGGTCGTGGCTGACCAGCATCACCGTGCCGGGATACTCGCCCAACAGGTCTTGCAACAGGTCCAGAGTTTCAATGTCCAGATCGTTCGTCGGCTCATCAAGCACCAGCACGTTGCTTTCCCGCGCCATCAGCCGCGCCAGCAGCAGCCGCGCCTTCTCGCCCCCCGAAAGGGACCGCACCGGCGCGCGCACCTGCGCCTCGTCGAACAGGAATTCCTTGAGGTAGCCGACCACGTGTTTCGGCTGTCCGCGCACCATGATCTGATCGCTTTTTCCGCTCACCGCCATGGCGGGATCCGAGGTCAGATTGTCCCAGAGCGTGCGGTCCGGCGCCAGTTGCGCACGCGCCTGATCAAAGACCGCGATCTGCAGGTTGGTGCCGTGTTTGACCGATCCTTCATCGGGGTCAACTTCCCCCAGCAACATCTTGATAAGCGTGGTTTTCCCGACGCCATTGGGGCCAACGAAAGCGATCCGGTCACCGCGCTGGATGTCGATATCGAAGCCGCGCACGATCTGTTTGCCGTCGAAGGACTTGGTCAGGCCCTTGGCCTCGATCACCTTCTTGCCCGAGGTCGCACCCGCTTCGAGCACCATCGCCGCGGTGCCCTGCCTGCGGATCTGGCTGGCCCGCTCTTCACGCAGCGCCTGCAGCGCGCGCACACGGCCCTGGTTGCGGGTCCGGCGGGCAGAGATGCCTTCGACGGCCCAGCGGGCCTCTTCCTTGATTTTCCGGTTCAGCTTGTGGCGCTGCTGGTCCTCTTCTTCCCAAACCTTGTCGCGCCACGCCTCGAAATGCTCGAACCCTTTTTCCTGCCGTCGTACGCGGCCCCGGTCGATCCAGAGCGTCGCCCGGGTCAGCGCATTGAGGAACGCGCGGTCGTGCGAGATCACCACGAATCCCGCGCGGGTCTGGCCCAGTTCGCGCTCCAGCCAGCGGATCGCTTCGATGTCCATGTGGTTCGTCGGCTCGTCCAGCAGCATCAACCCCGGCTCTTCGGCCATGAGCTTGGCCAGCGCCGCGCGCCGCCGCTCTCCGCCCGAGGCTACGTTGACGTCGCGGGCGGGGTCGAACTTCAACCCTTCGGCCACAGCCTCAACCTTCCACGCCTCTGAGATGTCCAGCCCGCTGGCAGCGTAGTCGCCCAAGGTGGCGCAGCCTTCCATCGTGGGGTCCTGCTCCATGTAGCCAACGGTGACGCCGGGGGCCGAGACGACGCCGCCGTGGTCCACCTCGACCAATCCGGCCATCACCTTAAGCAACGTGGACTTGCCCGAGCCGTTGCGCCCCACAAGGGCCACCCGGTCCCCCGGTTGCACCACCAGCGAGAGGTCGTCGAATACGGGATCGCCGCCGAAGGTCAGCGCGATGTCGGTCAGTTGTAAAAGGGGTGTCCGGGCCATAGGGGTCTGCTAGCCCCCCGCCCTGCAACCTGCAACCCCCTTCGCGGGGGCCACGTCGTCAGCCGGCCCCGGCTTCGGCGGCTATGGCGCGCAAGGCCCGCGCCCGGGCGGGCGGGATCGCGGAGATTTGCAGACCGGTGAAGACGTGCAGGGTGTTCATTTCATGGTCGATCACCGCATGGTCGCTGACCCAGCCGCCCATGGTCAGATAGCTGCGCAACAGGGGCGGCACCTGCCCCAGCGCTTGGCGATGATCGGTCACCGGTGCGGCGCTGTCTGCAAAGGCCACCGCCGGACGCGCGCCGCGCCCCACCCGCCAAGGTACAGGGGCCAGATGCCGCGCGGCCAGAAGGTCGAAGGCCGCGCCATAGGGCTGCGGGTCCGTCCCCGCGAAAGACGAGCATCCGAACAGAAGCGCCGCATCAATGCTGTCCACATAGGCGGCGACCATCCCCCATGCGACGCGCAACAGGTCCGCACCCTCACCCCCCGGCGCGATGCAGAAACGGCCAAGCTCCACCATCGGTCCGGGATGGTCCGCAAGTGCTCTCAGGTCGTAATGGCCCGCGGTATAACCGCCCCGCGCCTCTGCGCCATTGGCATAGGGCATCAGACGGAAGGTGCAGACCAGACGGCCCGCAGCCTCGACCAGCACATGATCGCACAGCGGATCGAAGCGGTCCGCATCGCGCGCGCCTGGCTTTGCCGGACGTCCGGCGGCGTCGATGAAACAGAGATGTCGCAGCTCTTGCGCCCGGTGCTGGTCGTCTGTGTCCCCTGCGAACCGCACAGTGAAGCCGCCGCGCGAAAACGGGGCGGGCAACCGGGGCGGCGTGGACCGTCGCGTCATGCTGCGGGCCGCGCGTGTTGCATGGTTTCTAGCTGTCGCCCAGGAAATCGCCCGCGTCGAACCGTCCGATCGAGCCGAAAAGCTGGCGCAGGAAGGTCGTGTCGCGCACGTTGCGCTCGGTCACACGGCGCGACAAGGGCACCACGTTGCCATTCTCCAGCCCGAACCGCTCGACATTCTCAACCACGCCGGCGCTGTCAAAGCGGATCGCCACAACCTCACGGTCGATTTCGCGCGGCTCAAGCGGGCCATAAAGCTGGAACCGGCTTTGCACGTAGTAATAGTCGCTGCCCGTCGCCACGCCGCCCGCCGTCGGGGGGCCAAGCGTGTCGGCCACCGTGGCGCGGGTGTCCACGCCGATCAGCACTTCGGACAGTTGCGCATCGCTGGGCGCATAGCCGTGGTTGCGATACAGGGTGGTGCAGCCGACCGTCATGGCCAGCACACAGGCGGCCAGAACTGCGCGGGATTTGCGTGCTGTCGTGCTCATATCGTTCCCCAACCTGTGATCTCGTCTTGGCTTCTGATGGCTTTTACCGCATTTACAGGCAACACGCGACGTTATTCAAGGGTGCCTTCGCATGAGTGATCTTCCCCGCCATCGGGTCCGCTTTGCCGACCTGCCGAACCGCAAACGCACGGGCTTCGATCTGCAGCCCGATGCGCAGGCCCGCGCGGCGCTGGCGCAAGAACTCGGCGTGCCCGGCCTGCGGAAGTTCCGCTTTGAAGGGGTGCTGTCGCCCATGGGCAAAAGCGACTGGCGGCTTGAGGGCACGTTGGGTGCCACGGTCGAGCAGGCCTGCGTCGTCACGCTTGAGCCGGTGAATACGCGGATCGACGAGACGGTCGCGCGCACCTTCATGGCGGATTTCGAATATCCCGCCGCGGAAGAGGTCGAGCTGACCGAGGATGACACCGCCGATCCGCTGCCGGCCACGCTCGATCTTTATGACGTCGCACTCGAGGCGCTGGCGCTGGCCCTGCCCGCCTATCCCCGCAAAGAGGGGGTGGAGACCGGCACCGACGGGCGCGCCATGTTCACCGAACCGGGCAAGACGCCGATGACCGACGAAGAGGCCCGCCCCTTCGCGGGTCTGCAGGCCCTGCGCGACAGCCTTGCCAGCAAGGACGAGACGGACGACTGACGCCCCCGCCGGTCGGCGCAGAAAAACGGTTGCCATCCGGCGCGAAAACAGTATGTTCGCGCTTCCTTTCAGATCACGTCTCGACAGGCTGCGCATTATCGCCTAAAGCCCGCCCTTGATACGATCCGAAACACGAAATTCACCAGGGTCCCCGCAGAATCGGGCGCCCCCTACCCCGAGGTTGCGACATGGCTGTCCCACAGAATAAAATCTCCAAATCCCGCCGGAACAACCGCCGGTCCCACCACGCGCTTGACGGTGCGAACCCGAACGAATGCACGTCCTGCGGTGAGCTTAAGCGCCCGCACCACGTTTGCCCGTCCTGCGGTTCCTACGCCGACCGCGAAGTGGTCGCACAGGCGGATGAAATCGATCTGGACGACGACGCAGCCTAAGCCATAGGGTTGTCGGAAAGGGGTCACATGTCCGGTTCTGACACCAAAGCTGCACTTGTTCTATCCGTCGACGCCATGGGCGGCGACGAAGGGCCCGCACCTGTTGTTGCGGGCCTTGCGCTTTTCCTGCGGGATGAGCCGGACGTCAAAATCCTGTTGCACGGGGATGAAGCCACGCTTGCCCCGATGATCGCCAAGCGCGATCTGGGCCATGCGGTCACGATCGTGCATGCGCCCGATGTGGTCGCCATGACCGACAAACCCTCCCACGTGATGCGCCACGGCAAGACGACCTCCATGTGGTCGGCGATCGACGCCGTGCGCACCAAAGAGGCTTCGGTCTGCGTGTCTTGTGGCAACACCGGCGCGCTGATGGCGGTCTCGATGATCCGCCTGCGCAAAGCCGAAGGGGTCAACCGGCCGGCGATTGCCTGCCTTTGGCCGTCGCGCAACGCCGCCGGTTTCAACGTGATGCTCGATGCCGGCGCGGACATTCGCGCCGATGAAGAGGATCTTTTGACCTATGCGATGATGGGCGCCTCTTACGCGCGCAACGGGTTGGGGCTCAAGCGGCCCCGCGTGGGGCTGCTCAACGTCGGCGTGGAAGAGCATAAGGGCCGCGCCGAGCTGAAAGTCGCCCATGAGCTGATCGCCCGCGCCGCCCCCAAGGGCGAGTTCGAATATGTCGGTTTCGTTGAGGGGGGCGACCTGCCCTCGCAGCGGGTCGATGTGGTCGTCACCGACGGGTTCACCGGCAACGTCGCGCTGAAAACCGGCGAAGGTACCGCCAATCTGATCACCGATTCCCTGCGTGAGGCCTTTGCCGCAACGGTCCTGTCGAAGATGTCGGCGCTGTTCGCCATGTCCTCGCTCAAGCGGCTGCGCAAGAAGGTCGACCCGCGGCGCGTCAACGGCGGGGTCTTTCTGGGCCTCAACGGCACGGTCATCAAAAGCCACGGCAGCGCCGATGCCACGGGCGTCGCGGCGGCCGTGACCCTTGCCGCGCAGCTCGCCCGCTCGGGCTTCACGGACAAACTGGCGGCGCGGGTTGCATCCGCAGCAAGCCTTGCCCAAGATACCGACATCGAAGATGCGTCTTCGGAGACGGCAAAGGACACCTGACTTTATGACACTGCGCGCAACGGTTCGTGGCGTCGGACACTACCTGCCGGAGCGGGTCGTGCCGAACGCCGAGTTCGAGGCCACGCTGGACACCTCGGATGAATGGATTCGCACGCGGTCGGGCATCGAACGCCGCCATTTCGCCGCCGAGGACGAATTCACATCGGATCTGGGGGCCAAGGCCGCGCAAGCCGCGCTCGAAAACGCCGATTTGGAGCCGGACGACATCGACGCGATCATTGTCGCGACCTCGACGCCCGACCGCACCTTCCCCTCCTCCGCGACGATGGTGCAGCACAAAATCGGCATGACCCGCGGCTTTGCCTTCGACATTCAGGCGGTCTGCGCGGGATTCGTCTTTGCCCTCTCCACCGCGAACGGGCTGATTCTCTCGGGTCAGGCCAAGCGCGTGCTGGTCATCGGCTCCGAGACCTTTTCGCGCATCCTCGACATGACCGACCGCAGCACCTGCGTGCTGTTCGGGGACGGCGCCGGGGCGCTGATCCTTGAAGCGTCCGAGGAGGACGGAACCACCGGCGATCGCGGCATCCTCGGGGTTGATCTGAACTCCGATGGGCAGCACCGCGAGATGCTCTACGTGGACGGCGGCATGGTCACGGGCCAGACCGGCCACGTGGTGATGCAGGGCAATGCGCTGTTCCGCCAAGCTGTTGAAAAGCTTGCCTCAACTGCCAACGCCGCGCTTGAGAATGCGGGCCTTGGCCACGGTGATGTGGACTGGATCGTGCCGCATCAGGCCAACATCCGCATCATTCAGGGCACCGCCAAGAAGCTAGGCATGAGCATGGACAAGGTCGTGCTCACGGTGCAGGACCACGGCAACACCTCGGCGGCCTCGATCCCCCTTGCGCTCTCGGTCGGGGTGGAGCGCGGCCAGATCGAACGCGGGGATCTGGTGGTCACCGAAGCCATCGGCGGCGGGCTGGCCTGGGGCTCGGTCGTCCTGCGTTGGTGATCGCCATTTCGCCCAAGGCGCGGCCGACAACCCCCTGTTATTGACTTGTCTTTTCGCCGCAGCCTAAAGTCGGGCACCAATCAGGGGGACCGAATGACCGACAAGACATTAACCCGCATGGATCTCGCCGAGGCTGTCCACGAAGAGGTGGGCCTGTCGCGCAACGAAAGTGCCGAGCTGGTGGAAAGCGTGCTGACCCATATGTCCGACGCTTTGGCCCGGGGGGACAGCGTCAAGATCTCCTCGTTCGGGACGTTCTCGATTCGCGACAAGGCCGCCCGCATCGGCCGCAATCCGAAAACCGGCGAAGAAGTGCCTATCACCCCGCGCCGCGTGCTGAGCTTCCGGCCCAGCCATCTGATGAAAGACCGTGTGGCGGCGGGCAACAAACGATAACGCCCCACAAAGGCTGAGCAGATATGTCCAAATCCCGTGATGCCTTCCGCACGATTTCCGAAGTGTCCGAGGCGCTCGACACGCCCGCCCATGTGCTGCGCTTCTGGGAAAGCAAGTTCACGCAGGTGAAGCCGGTGAAACGCGCGGGCGGGCGGCGCTATTACCGCCCCGCTGACCTGAACCTGCTGGCCGGGATCAAGAAGCTGCTGCATGACGACGGGCTGACGATCAAGGGCGCG
Organism: Thalassorhabdomicrobium marinisediminis; assembly: GCF_003072065.1. GTDB lineage: Bacteria > Pseudomonadota > Alphaproteobacteria > Rhodobacterales > Rhodobacteraceae > Octadecabacter > Octadecabacter marinisediminis. The sequence continues at coordinate 200,193 of NZ_QCYG01000001.1, read as the reverse complement.
CAGAAACTCTTGCGAGAGGAGGGCGTGCGCAAGATTGCCAAGGTGGGCGAAGCGCTGCTGGACGCGCAGGCCGCGCAGGACGGCGCGATCGAGGGGACCAGCACGCCGGTGCCCCCGCCTGCCCCGGCCACGGACCAAACAACCGCCGCCGCCCCCGCCGTCCCCGCCGGTCAGGACCTCGACATCTCCAACGTCGTCACCCTGCCCAAGGTCGAAGCGCGCGGGCCGGCCCTGTCGCTGAACCTCTCCTCTGCCGAGGACAAGACCGGCGCGCGGGGCGCGGGTGAGGAATCACCCGCCGGCGCCGAGGCAGTCTCGCATCCCGCTCCGCCTGCGCCGTTGGAAGCAGAGGCCGAGACGCCCCCCGCAGAGAGTGAGGCGGCACAGCCCCCGGAGGACGACGAATCGCCCACGACACCGCCCCGGCCCGACGAAACAGACGCCCTGCCGCCCCATGCGGATGCGCCTGCCCTGCCGCCGACCGCACCGGCCAAGGCCGCAGCGGAGGTCACAGAGACGCCGGACGCGCCAACGCCTACAAGCACCGCCAGCAGCGAGCCGGCCCCGACGCCCGCTGAGGACCCGGACGCACCAACCGATTCGACCTCGACACCTCCTGCGGCGGACCCCGCACGGGCCGAAGCGGCCCCGACGCCCGATGAAACCACACCGGCGCCGCCGCCCATCACCGTCCCCGACGATCCGTCCGACACCGACAGCAAGGCCCCCGCGCGCCTCTTCCATCTGCTGCAAAAAACCCCGCCGGAGGCGCTGATGCGCCGCGCGGGTGAGATCGCCCCCCTGCTGCAACGGATGCAAACCCTGCGCGACCGGGTTCCGACCCAATAGACTTGGCAATTGATGCGATTTTCATCTTGCCCTGACCAGCCAGTGCGGTATGAGGTGCATCAAGTCGGGCTATGGCGCAGCCTGGTAGCGCGTCCGTCTGGGGGACGGAAGGTCGCAGGTTCGAGTCCTGCTAGCCCGACCATTACAAAACCGCCCGCCACGCTTCTTGCGTCGGCGGGCGTTTTTGCAACCGGACCAAAGGTTTGAGATGAAAACAGGCGTTCTTTCCGACACCCAGATCCACGGCCTTATCGGTCAAGGGGCCATCACCGCGACGCAACCGCTGAGCGACGGACAGGTGCAACCGGCCTCGCTCGATCTGCGGCTGGCAGAGCGCGCCTTTCGCGTGCGCGCCTCGTTTCTGGCGGGGCGCGGGCAAACCGTCAGCGACCGGCTGGCACAGTTCACCATGCACGAGATCGACCTGTCCGGCGGCGCGGTGCTGGAAAAGGGCTGCGTTTACGTCGTGCCGCTTATGGAGCGGCTCGCCCTGCCCGAGGGCATGACCGCAGCCGCCAGCGCCAAATCCTCGACCGGGCGGCTGGACCTTCTGACCCGGATCATCACCGACGACGGGGTAGAGTTCGACCGCGTCCCCGAAGGCTACGACGGGCCGCTTTACGTTGAAATCTGCCCCCGCTCCTTTTCGGTTCTGGTGCGGCCGGGGCTGATGCTGAACCAGATCATCTTTCGCAACGGCAAGACCTTTTTGGATGATGCCGCCCTGTCGGCCCTGCACGACGCGACCCCCATCGTCGATGGTCCGGCGCTGATCTCGGACGGGCTGGGCTTCTCGGTCGATCTTGAACCCCGCAGCGGCGACCTTGTGGGCTATCGCGCCAAGCCCCACACCGGGGTGATCGATCTGGCGCGGATCGGTCATTACGATCCGGCGGAGTTCTGGGAAGAGGTGCGCACCCGCGAGGGTCGCATCATCCTCGACCCCGGCGCCTTCTATATTCTGGTCAGCCGCGAAGCCATCGCCATCCCCCCCGATTGCGCGGCCGAGATGGCCCCTTATCTGGCCATGGTGGGCGAATTCCGCGTCCATTACGCGGGTTTCTTCGACCCCGGCTTCGGCTGGGATGGCGCAGGCGGGGCCGGATCGCGCGGCGTGCTTGAGGTGCGCTGCCATGAAGCGCCTTTTGTGCTCGAGCACGGGCAGATCGTCGGCCGCCTCGTCTATGAACATATGTCTGAGCGTCCTGCCGCCCTCTATGGGCAGGACATCAAGTCGAACTATCAAGGACAGGGGCTGAAGCTGTCGAAACACTTCCGCGCCTAGGCGGCGAAGCGCGACCCCTCGCTCTGTCGCGCGCCTACGAGCGGTCGCGATAAGACACTACCGCGCGGGGCCTAAAACCGCCCCATCCGGCGCATGATCCGGGACGCGTGGCGGATCTTGCGCATGTTTTCACGGGAGTTTCGCTGCGCCTCGCGCGCCTGCGCGGGGGACTGGCCGGGCTTCGCGCCGCGTTTGGCCACGTGGTTCATGCCCTTGTTCATAATCAGCCGCAGCGCCATGTTCAACAGTCGGTTCATTGGCTTTCCCTCCGCTCGTTCCTGCAGATATAGGCCGGATCACCCCGGTTTTCCATGGTGTGCCAGCACATTCGGGCGATTCGAAGGCGCGCGCCCCTAGCTTTCATCGAACATTTCGGACTGGCTGTCGTCCTCTGCGTCCCCGTCCTCGCCCCCCGGCAGGGGCGCGGGCCGGCTTTCCAGCAGCCCGGCCGAGCGCAATTCCTTGAGCCCCGGAAGGTCACGGGCGCTTTCAAGACCGAAGTGGTCGAGAAAATTCTGCGTCACGACAAAGGTCACCGGGCGGCCCGGTGTCATGCGGCGGCGACCAAACCGGATCCATTCCAGCTCGATCAGCTGGTCGATGGTGCCGCGGCTGACGCTGACCCCGCGGATCTCCTCGATCTCGGCACGGGTCACCGGCTGGTGATAGGCGACGATGGCGAGTGTCTCGACCGCGGCGCGGCTGAGCTTGCGGGTCTCGACCGTTTCCTTTTGCATCAAAAAGCCCAGATCGGCCGCCGTGCGCAGGGCCCAGGCGTCGCCCACACGGGTCAGGGTGACGCCGCGCCCCTCATAGCGTTTGCGCAGATGCACCAGCGCTTCGGCCGGATCGCAGCCGTGAGGCATCCGCCCGGCCAGATCGCGCAGGGTCACCGGTTCGGCACTGGCAAACAGGATCGCTTCGACCATCCGCTCCTGCTCGCCCATGGGCGGGGCCTCGAACAGGCTCTCTTCGGGGGCGTCGTCGTTGGCCGCTGCGGTGGCGGGCGTGTCAGTCATGGGTTTTCTTCCTGATCTGGATCGGCGCGAAGGTGTCGCTTTGCCGGATTTCCACGCGGCCCTCTTTCGCCAGCTCAAGCGAGGCCGCAAAGGTCGAAGCGGTGGCCGAGCGGCGCTTGATCGGGTCCACCTCCCACCCTTCGGGAAGATAGGACAGGATGTCGGTCCAATCACCGGCAAAGCCGATCAGCCCGCGCATCCGGCCAAGCGCCTCTTCCATGGTGAAGACCTTGTCGCGGTCCATCACGAAGGGGCGGAATTCGTCCTTGGTGCGGATCCGCGCATAGCCCTGCATGAGGTCAAGCAACGTCGCGGTATAGGTCACCCGCCGGGTGCGGGTCACGTCCTCGGTGATGCCACGGGCGAAGAAATCCCGGCCCAACTGGTCACGCGCCATGAGCTTCGCCGCCGCATCGCGCATTGCGGCCAACCGTTCCAGCTGGAACGCCAGATGCGCGGCCAGCTCTTCGCCCGACGGCCCCTCTTCCGCGGGGTCCGGCGGCAACAGCAGCCGGGATTTCAGGAACGCCAGCCAGGCGGCCATCACCAGATAATCCGCCGCCAGCTCCAGCCGCAGATCGCGGGCCTTGTGGATGAAGGCAAGGTATTGTTCCGCCAGCGCCAGCACGGAAATCTGTCGCAGATCGACCTTTTGCGTGCGCGACAGGGTCAGCAACAGATCCAGCGGCCCTTCGAATCCGTCCACATCCACGATCAGCGCCTCGGCGGCCAATCGTTCGCTGACGTTGCTTGCAAAAAGGCTCGTCTCGCTCATCAGACCCTTTCACGCGCCGCCGCGGGGGCCGGTGCGCCACCGCTTGCGGGTGTCAGTTCAACAGGTCGTCAAGTTCCTCTGACAGCGCGCCAATGTCAACGGGCGCGGGGGTCTTGCGCCAGCCAAGGGCGGCTTCGGCGCGGGCCTGCGCGGCATCGGTCATCTCGCCCACAGTCTCGGCCACGGCGGCGATCTCGGGCGCTTTGCCGTTACAATGGAGCACCGCGTCGCAGCCCGCCAGAATGGCCCGATGGGCCCGTTGCGCAGGCGTGCCGTCCAGCGCATCCATGCCGATATCGTCGGTCATCAGGAAGCCTTGAAAACCGATCTGCTCACGGATCACGTTCATCACCGTCCGCGACGTGGTGGCGGGCGCATCAGGGTCGATCGCCTCATAGATCACATGAGCGGTCATGCCCATGGGCAGATCGGCCAGCCCGGTGAAAGGCACAAAGTCCTGCGCTTCCAGATCGGCGCGGGCTGCATCGACCTGGGGCAGGTCCTTGTGGCTGTCCACCGCCGCTAGCCCGTGGCCGGGAATGTGTTTCATCACCGGCAGCACGCCACCCGCCAGATGCGCCTCGGCCACGGCCCGCGCGGCGTCCAGCACTGTCGCCGCGTCGCCGCCGTAACAGCGGTTGCGCAAAAAGGGGTGAGTCTTGCGTGACGTAATGTCGGCACAGGGGGCGCAATTGGCGTCGATCCCCACCTGCCGCAGCTCGGCCGCAATCAGGCGGTAGCGCAGCCACATGGCGCGCAGCGGATCGCGGGCGCGCTGCATCTGTTCCAGCGGCGGCAGCCATTCGCGCCAATGGGGCGCGCGCAGCCGTTGCACCCGCCCGCCTTCCTGATCCACGAGGATGGGCGCGTCATGGCCCGCCGCGTCCCGCAAATCATCGCACAGGCCGCTGAGCTGGTTGGGGTCTTCCACGTTGCGGGCAAACAGGATGAACCCAAAGGGGCGTGTGTCGCGGAAAAAGCCCCTCTCCCAATCGGTCAGGACCGGACCTTCCGGCCCGAAGATCGCTGCGTTGAACCGCATCAGCGCACGACGACCGGGATGCAGGGCGCGCCCTCGGCGGACATCGCCGAACAGAAGCGCCGTGCGTCGCTCAGGTCCGCGAAGCCTGTGGCCCGCAGGCGGAAGAAGGTGCGCCCGCCGGACTTCGCTTCTTGGATAACCTGATCCTTGCCGTCGAAAAACTCCGGGAACCGCCCGGTCAGCCGCGCCCATTCGTTCGCCGCGATGTCGGGGCTGTCGAAGGCGCCAAGCTGCACCAGTTTCGTCCCTTCGGGGATCGCGGCCGTTGTCACCTGCGCCGGGGCCTGTGGTGCCGGAGTGGAGGCGGCAGGCGCGGCCGCCGGGGCCACCCGTCGCGCCGGGCGGCTTGAGGGGCGTGGCGAGCGGCGCACACCGGGCACCGCGTCGGGGATCACGTCGGGATCGACTGTCACACCGTTGACGGCCACCGCAACCGGCACGTCCTCACCCTCGGCCAGCGCGCCCATGGGCTCGGAGCCCGATGCGATCTGGTCGGCCAGCGCCAGCACGTCTTCGGCGCTCAGCGGGCCGGAAGGCTCGGAGGTTGCGGCGACCGCGGCCACGGCGTCCGCGCCATCGTCCGCATCGTCGGTCAGGGCCGCGGGCGTCGGGGACTGGGCCAGCGGATCGGCGATCTCGGGCGATCCGGCGGCCACGACCTCACCTGCCTCGGCGGCAGGGGTTTCGTCGCGCCCATCGGCCAGAACCGGTGCCACGGCCATGTCTTCCGCTTGCAGGTTCACCTGACTGGGGGCAAGGATCAGGCGATCCTCCGGCTCTGCCGCGCCGCCGTCTGCGGGGACGGAATTGACCGAAAGGCCCACATGGGCGGCAATCTCGCCGCCCGGGTTCTCGGGGGCCACGCGCATGTCGCCCTGCATCGCCCGCACCACGGGGATGCCGGTCACGTCGCGCACCAGCAGCTTGTAGCCCCAGACACCGACGCCACCGATCAGCGCAACGGAAAGCGCCGCCGCGGCCACGTTCACGTATTTGCCCGCGCCCAACCCCGATGGAGTCGCCGTTTCACCCGCAGCGGGGTCGTCTGAATACTTAACCATGTGCCTGCCTCACTCTGGATGAGGGCCGCGCCTTCATCCCAAACTACGCCTCAACGCTCCAGACACGTGCGCTTTAGCGCATCTCTTTTGCCGGAGTTACGCCCAAAATACCCAGACCGTGGGAAATTACAACGTTTGCGGCACGGATCAGGGCGATTTTCGCCTGTGTTGCGGGGATGTTATCCTCTTGCAGGAAGCGCAAAGAGGCATCGTCGTTGCCGCGATTCCACAGCGAATGCAGCTCGGACGCGAGGTCGTAAAGGTAAAGGGCGACGCGGTGCGGCTCATGGGTGCGGGCGGCTACCTCGACCACGCGGGGCCATTCGGCGATCTTGCCGGCCAGCGCCAGCTCCGCCTCGTGCGCGGCCAGCGACAGGTCCGCCGCCGCCGGATCGGAGGTGTCGATCCCCGCCTCGGCGGCTTTGCGCAGCACCGAATGCACCCGCGCGCTGGCGTATTGCACGTAGAACACGGGGTTGTCCTTGGACTGCTCGACCGCCTTGTCGAAATCGAAGTCGAAGGGCGTGTCGTTCTTGCGCGTCAGCATGATGAAGCGGGCGACGTCCTTGCCCACCTCATCGACCAGATCGCGCACCGTGATGAAGGTGCCGGCGCGCTTCGACATCTTGAATTCCTGGCCGTTCTTGAACAGCCGCACGATCTGCGCCAGCTTGATGTCAAGCGGCACCCTGCCCTCGGACAGGGCCGCGACCGCCGCCTTCATGCGTTTGACATAGCCGGTGTGGTCCGCGCCGAAGACGTCGACCAGACCGTCGAAGCCGCGCGTCACCTTGTCATAGTGATAGGCGATGTCGGGGGCGAAATAGGTCCAAGCGCCATCACCCTTCTGCACCGGGCGATCCTCGTCATCGCCGAACTCGGTGGACTTGAACAGCCATTGTTCGCGGGGGGCCCAATCCTCGGGCATCTTGCCCTTTGGCGGCTTCAGCGTGCCCCAATAGATCAGGTCCTTGGATTTCAGATCGTCGATCGCCTGTTCGATGCGGCCGGTGCCGTACAGCGATTTCTCCGAGAAGAAGACGTCCATCTTGATGCCGAGCGCGGCCAGATCCTCGCGGATCAGGTCCATCATCGCGTCCGTGGCAAAGCTGCGCACCTCGGCCAGCCAGACGTCTTCGTCCTTGCCCACATAGGCATCGCCCACTTTGTCCTTGAGCGCCTCACCCGCGGCAATCAGATAGTCGCCGGGATAGGTGCCATCCTCGAAGGTGACCTCTTGCCCGTGGGCTTCAAGGTAGCGCAGATAGACCGACCGGGCGAGGACATCGACCTGACCGCCGCCATCGTTGATATAGTATTCGCGGGTGACATCGTAGCCCGCGTAATCCAGCAAGGACGCCAGTGCGTCGCCGAAAATCGCGCCGCGCGTGTGGCCCACGTGCAGCGGGCCGGTGGGGTTGGCGCTGACGTATTCCACGTTGATCTTGCGGCCCTGCCCCATGTCGGATGTGCCGTAGCTTGCATCGGTGAGCGCGGCGCGCACCACATCGGCCCAGACCCCCGCCGCAAGCCGCAGGTTCAAGAACCCCGGTCCGGCCACCTCGGCGCTGCTGATGCGCGCATCCGCGCCCAGTTTGCCCGCCAGCGCATCGGCAATGTCGCGCGGCTTCATACGGGCAGGCTTGGCCAGCACCATCGCCGCGTTGGTCGCCATGTCGCCATGGGCCGGATCGCGGGGCGGCTCAACCGTGACGTTGTCATAGGCCAGACCGTCGGGCAGAACGCCTTCGGCGGCCAGAACGTCAAGGCAGTCGATCACAAGCGCGCGGATATCGGAAAACAGGTTCATGGGTCTATCTCGTCAGGGATGGGTTCGCGCGGTTTACCACCCGTGGCGGTTAGGTCAATGTCAGGCTGAGATCGGCGGCTGCGTCTCGTCCGTGTTGCTCTCGCCGTTGGGCGGGCGGAAGGCGACGACCTGCATCCCCGGCTCGGGCTTCATGTGGGAATCCTTGGAATAGAGCTTCAACTCGCCATCCTCGGACAACAGCCCCAGCGCCCGCGCCTCGGGGCGTTTGGCGCGCCAATCCTCAAAGGTGAATTCCTCGGACAGGCGGGTGATGCGGAAGGTCCAGCCCTCGCGCAGCAGTTGCCCCAACTCGTTATAGGTCGCCTGCAGGCCCAGCGGCCGCCCGCCCAGCGTGGCAGGCAACTGGTGACGACGGTTCTCGGACTTCGCACGGCCCACCTGAAACACGTTCTCGCGCCCGTATTCCGGCCCGAGGTCCGTGGCCACCAGCGTGTTGTAGGCATCGTTGTCCGTGGCCGCGATGATCATCGAATAGCTGATCAGCTCCAACCGCTCTTCCGCGCCCTCGGACAGGATATCGCCCGAGAACGTAGGCACGCCCGCCCGCCGCGCCGTGCGCAGGTTGCTGTAGTTCGGGTCGGTCATCAGCACCGGCACATCCGCCGACATCAGCGCCTCGGCCAGCGCGGTGGACCAGTCCGACCCGCCGATGATGATGACGCCGGGCTTGTCGGCCCCCGCCAGCCCCAGCGCCCGCGCCAAGGGCGCCAGCGTGAAGCCATGCAGCACCACGGTGACCGCCACCAGCAGGAAAGCCAGCGCCGGGATCACGGCGGCATCCTCGACCCCGACCGAGACCAGACGCTCTCCGAACAGGCCGGCCACCGCGACCAGCACCACGCCGCGCGGGCCGGTGAAGGCCACCAACACCTGTTCGCGCCACGGCAGACCCGACCCGATGAGCGAGGCAAACACCGTGATCGGGCGCGCCAGCAACACCACCGCCAACACGAAAACCGCCGAGCGCCATGTGAGTTGCGCCAGCAGGCTGAAATCCAGACCCGCCGCCAACAGGATGAAGACGCCCGACACCAGCAGGATCGTCGCATGCTCCTTGAACCGCCGCACCTCGGTAAAGGACGGCAGACCCGCGTTGGCGATCACGATGCCCATGACCGTCACCGCCAGAAGCCCGCTTTCGTGCAGGATGCCGTCGGTCAGCCCGAAGACCGCCAGCAGCGTTGCGAACAGCACCGGCACCTTCATATATTCAGGCACCCAGCCGCGCTTGAACGCCCGCGCCAGCCCGAAGCCCGCAGCCCAGCCCAAGGCCAGCGCCGCCGCGATCCCGACGGCCAGTTCGACCGCCGCCGCGCCGAAAATGGTCTTTGTGTTGATCACCACGACCACCTCGAAGGCCAGAACGGCCGCCATGGCCCCCACCGGATCGTTAACAATGGCTTCCCAGTGCAACAGGGCCGCCGGCCGCCGTGCCAGCCGCGCGGTGCGCAACAGCGGCGCGATCACCGTGGGGCCGGTGACGATCATGATGCCGCCGAACACGGCCGAGGCCTGCCACGACAGCCCGGCCCCGTAGTGCAGCGCCAGCGCCGAGGTGATCCAGCCCAGCGGCGCGCCGATGAACACCAGCCGCTTCACCCCCACAGCCGCGTCGCGCAACTGATGGAAATTCAGCGTCAGCCCGCCCTCGAACAGGATGATCGCCACCGCGATCGAGATCATCGGCCCCATCAGCGGCCCGATGTCCCGCGCAGGATCGAACAGGCCCAGCACCGGCCCCACCAGAATGCCTGCCGCCAGCATCAGCACGATCGCCGGCATGCGCAGCCGCCACGCGACCCATTGGCTCCCGACGCCAAGGACGCCGACCAGCGCAAAGGCCATCACCGGCGACATCGCGGCATCGGTTGCTGTTTCAATTGCCATAGGTCACACCTTCCGGAACCGGGGTATTGCCGATCAGCCGGGCATGTTCGCGCAGCGCAAATCGATCTGTCATGCCTGCAATGTAGTCCGCTACAATTCTTGCCAAGTCTGTTTTTGTATCCGACCGTTCCACATCGCGACGCCACTGTTTGGGCAAGTGCTCGGGCTGCTCCATGAAAAACGGGAACAGATCCTCGACCACCTGCGTCACATCGCGCCGCATGTCGACCACGCTGGGGGCGCGATACATCCTTGAGAACAGGAACTTGCGGATCACCTTGAGGTCATTCCAAAGCTCGGGCGAGAATTGCACCATCATGCGCCCCGCGCCGCGCACATCGGCGCAGCTTTGCGGCCCAAGTGCGGCGAGGTTGGCGCGACTCACACCGATCACATCCTCGACCATCACCCCGAAGAACCGCCGCAGCGCTTCATGCCGGCGGCGATACTTGTCGAGACCGGGGTATTTGGCATCGACCCGCCGGAAACAGGTACCGACCACGGGCAATTGCAGCAGATCGTCGGTGCTGAACAGCTCTGCCCGCAGCCCGTCGTGGATGTCGTGATGGTTGTAGGCGATGTCGTCGGACAACGCCGCCACCTGCGCCTCGGCGCTGGCATGCGTGTGCAGTTCCAGATCGTGCCGGGCGTTGTAATCCTCAAGCGCGTAAGGGACAGGAGCCTCCACCGGCCCGGCGCCCTGAAAGGGCGCAACAGGACCGTTGTGTTTGGCGATCCCCTCCAGCGTCTCCCATGTGAGGTTCAGCCCGTCCCACTCCGCGTAGTGCCGTTCAAGCGAGGTGACGATGCGGATCGCCTGCGCGTTGTGATCGAAGCCGCCATAGGGCTGCATCAGCGCGGACAGCGCGTCCTCTCCGGTGTGGCCAAAGGGCGTGTGGCCAAGGTCATGGGCCAGCGCCACCGCCTCGGTCAGCTCTCCGTTGAGCCCCAGCGCCCCGGCGATGGTCCGCGCCACCTGCGCCACCTCGATGGAATGGGTCAGACGGGTGCGGAAATAATCGCCCTCATGCTCGACGAATACCTGTGTCTTGTGTTTCAGCCGCCGGAACGCGCTGGAATGGATGATCCGGTCGCGGTCCCTCTGGAACGGAGAGCGAAACGCGCTCTCGTCTTCCGGATACAAGCGCCCGTGCGTCTGCGCCGGGCTGCACGCGAATACTGCCGTCATCTTCGTCCCTTACTGGCGACACTGCCTTGTCGCCTCTGCCTGCCTTTCCTATATTAAACCTGACGCGCAACCGATAGGCCCGATTATGCTGACCCTGCCCCCGAAAGTGACCCCCCGCGCCTTTGAACGGCTCGCCGAGATTGGCGCCAGTGCCGACGGCAAGGCGCTGCGGATCGGCGTCAAGGGCGGCGGCTGCTCGGGGTTCGAGTATGAAATCGACCTTGATGCCCCCGCCGATGACGATCTGGTGCTTGAGGGTGAGGGCGAAAAGGTCGTGATCGACAGCGTCTCGCTGCCCTTCCTTGCCGATGCCACCATCGATTTCAGCGAAGAGCTGATCGGCGCGCGCTTTGTGATCGAGAACCCGAACGCCAGCAGCTCGTGCGGCTGCGGCGTCAGCTTCTCGATGTAGCGCGCTGCGCCTTGTGCCGCGGCCCGTTGCAGGGCAGAACGGGCGGGCAATCACAGGTGGCCCATGAAAATCGCGACGTTCAACATCAACGGCATCAAAGCCCGCATCACCGCCCTGACGGAGTGGCTCGAGACATCGCAACCGGATGTCGCCCTGCTGCAGGAGATCAAGTCGGTGGACGAGAATTTCCCGCGTGAGCACTTTGAGAACCTCGGCTATACCGTTGAAACCCATGGGCAAAAAGGCTTCAACGGGGTTGCGATCCTCTCAAAGCTGCCGCTTGAGGATGTGACCCGCGGCCTGCCCGGGGGCGAAGGCGCAGGGCGCGACGGGGCCGACGACATCGAGGCGCGCTATATCGAGGCCACGGTGATCGGCGAGACGCCTGTGCGGCTCTGCGGCCTCTATCTGCCCAACGGCAACCCCGCTCCGGGCGAGAAATTCGACTACAAGCTGCGCTGGATGGAGCGTCTGCGCGCCCGTGCCCAAGCGCTGATCGAACTAGAAGAACCCTTCCTAATGGCCGGAGATTACAACATTATTCCCCAGGCCGAGGATGCGAAACGCCCCGACGCCTGGCGCGATGATGCGCTGTTCCGCCCTGACAGCCGGGCGGCCTTCCGGCGGTTGCTGAACCTCGGCCTGACCGAGGCGTTCCGCGCGCGCCATCAGGGGGGCGGGCACTACTCGTTCTGGGATTATCAGGCGGGCGCTTACGACCGCAACGACGGCATCCGCATCGACCATTTTCTGCTGTCCTATCAATGTGCTGACATGCTCAACGATTGCTGGATCGAAGCCGATGTGCGGGGCCGGGAAAAACCCTCGGACCACGTGCCAGTCTGGGTAGATCTGGCCGCTTAACGACCGCGCGGCGGTGCGGTCACGTCATGCCCGTACAGCCAATCCATCCGGCCCACAAAAGCCCCGGGGGCAACAATCCCCAGCGTTTTCAACCCTGTATGGGCGACTCTTCGCGCAGCACCCGACAGGTGATACTTGCGCGCATTGGCCGTCGCCGCAGCGATGGCGCGTTTGACCCGTGGCTTGCGACGGGATTCATACATTCTTAACGCTGCGGCAATATCCTCATGCCCATCGCAGGATTGCGCCAGAACGTAGGCATCCTCGATCGCCAAATTCGCGCCCTGTGCCAAGAAGGGCAGCGTCGGATGCGCGGCATCGCCCAGCAGGCAAAGCCCGCTGCGGCCCCACACCTCGGCCACGGGGTGGCGGAACAGGCCCCACAGGTGAACCTCCTCCACCTGCGCCAGCACGGCCTTGAGCGGGGCAGAAACGTCGCGGAACACGTGGCGCAGGTTGCCCGGATCGTCCGCATGGGCCCAGCCCTCGGGCGCCCAGTTCTGGCGTTCCTGCACGGCGACCACGTTTAACCGGCCGCCGGAGATCGGATAGGTGACCACGTGGCGGCGCGGGGCCATCCAGATCCGCGCCACCGGCGGGGCGTCGGGCGCGTCGATCACCGCGCGCCAGGCCACCTGCCCCGTGAAGAACGGCTCTTGCGGCCCGTTCAGCACTGCCCGCGTTGGCGAATGGATGCCCTCAGCCCCCACCACAAGGTCCGCCGAAAGCGACTGCGCCTCGACCCGCGCGCCAAGGTGCACCGTCACGCCCGCGGCACGACAGGCTTGGGCGAGAATGTCGACCAGATCGGCGCGGTGAAAGAAACGGTAGGGCGGCCCGTCGAGGTCGGATAAGTCGAACCGCGTCACCGCGCGCCCCCTCAGCGCATCCATCGGCGCGACCGCCTGCGCAGTGATCCCTGCGGCATCCAGCGCCTCGCGCATTCCCAGCGCCTCAAGCGCGCGCGCGCCGTTCGGCGTGATCTGCAGGCCCGCGCCCACCTCGGTCAACGCCGGCGCCTGTTCGTAAACCTCGACCCGGGCACCGCTGCGCGCAAAGGCCAGCGCGGCCGTCAGCCCGCCGATCCCGCCACCCACAACGCAAATGCGGCGACCCCTGTTGAGGCCGCCGCCGATCCTGTCTTCATGTCCGGTCACGCAAAGGACCCCTTAATCGTTGCGATGCACCTTTTCGCGCCGCTCATGCCGCTCCTGCGCCTCAAGGCTCATGGTGGCGATGGGGCGGGCATCGAGCCGCTTGAGGCTGATCGGCTCACCGGTGACGTCGCAATAGCCGAACTCACCTTCATCAATGCGGCGCAGGGCGCTGTCGATCTTGGCGACCAGCTTGCGCTCACGGTCGCGGGTGCGCAGCTCAAGCGCGCGATCGGTCTCTTCTGAAGCGCGGTCGGCCACGTCGGGGATGTTGCGCGTGCCGCCTTTCATGCTTTCCACCGTGTCGCGGCTGCCTTCAAGGATCTCGGCCCGCCACGCCAGCAACTTGCGGCGGAAATATTCGAGCTGCCGCTCGTTCATGAACGGCTCATCCTCGGCCGGTCTGTAGTCATCCGGAAGGAAATTCTCAGCTTTCATTGTGTCTCCCTCAGAGGCGATCCCTGCAGAATGTTCGCTTGCACTTGCCATAACCCTGCCCTCCTTTGGGCACCCTTTACTCCCATCCACGCGCCCTGTCACCCCCGATCACGTGCAAATTTTCATGGCTTGATGGACAGGCCCCACATGATAGCTAGGGCAAAACGTAAATTATCGGAAAGACTGGCAAAAGATGCGATTCACCGGCACCGACACCTATGTGGCAACCGACGATCTGACCGTGGCCGTCAACGCGGCCGTGACGCTGGAACGCCCGCTTCTGGTGAAGGGCGAGCCGGGCACCGGCAAGACCGAGCTGGCCCGTCAGGTCAGCGCTGCCCTTGGCCTGCCGATGATCGAATGGCACATCAAATCGACGACCAAGGCGCAACAGGGTCTTTATGAATACGACGCCGTCTCGCGTCTGCGCGACAGCCAGCTGGGCGACGAGAAGGTGCACGACGTCGCCAATTACATCAAACGCGGCAAGCTGTGGCAGGCGTTCGAGGCCGAGGGCCGCGTGGTGCTCTTGATCGACGAGATCGACAAAGCGGACATCGAGTTTCCCAACGATCTGTTGCAGGAGCTCGACCGGATGGAATTCCACGTCTACGAGACCGGAGAGACCGTGCGCGCGCGCCAGCGCCCCATCGTTATCATCACCTCGAACAACGAAAAGGAACTGCCCGACGCCTTCCTGCGCCGCTGTTTCTTCCACTACATCCGCTTTCCCGACATGGAGACGATGCGCAAGATCGTCGAGGTCCATCACCCGGGCATCAAGGATGCGCTGCTGACCACGGCGCTCACGCAGTTCTACGAGGTGCGCGACCAACAGGGGCTGAAGAAAAAGCCCTCTACCTCGGAAGTGCTCGACTGGCTGAAACTGCTTCTGGCCGAGGATCTGACCGCCGAGGACCTCAGGCGCGACGGCGCCTCGGCCCTGCCGAAACTGCATGGCGCGCTGCTCAAGAACGAACAGGACGTGCATCTGTTCGAGCGGCTGGCCTTCATGGCGCGCGGCCAACGCTAGACCCGCGGCCCGCACCGATTGCGTTCTTTGCACCACACCTTGCGGTTGTTTACGAAAAGTAAAAATTTTTTAGTGCGCCCGGCGCCGTTCTCTCCTCTTAAATAAGGTTCCGGTCAAGGGTCGCGGAATTGCCCAATTTCGCACCCAATCGGGCCTCAGTCCAAGGGCAATCTGCGGCTGAGAGATGAGGAGAGCAAAGTTGACCAAGGCAAACATGCCGGTCGCGAAGCCTGCGCCAGCACAGGAGGACACCCTGGGCGCACGACAGGCGTGGACCGAAGAGCTGACCATCCACCGGGCCCGCGTCGCCGCGCAGGATCCCGCCGGGATCGATCCCTATGCTCCGTCGGGGCGCAAGACATGAAGCGCCGGTATCGCCGCCTTCTGGCCCTTTCGATTGCCTTCCTCACCGCTTGCTCTCCGGCGCCCAACGGCTCGGGCCCGTCCCTGCCCACGCGCACCATGGGCCTGCAGGACAGCTTGCCGCCCATGCGGTCCTTCGCCGGCGACCGGGTGACCACACCGACCCGCTCCAACCGCGAGATCGGCAAAGATTTCATGGACCTGTCCTTCCAGATGGAAAGCGGCCGTCCGGTGACCCGCCTGACCCGTTTCGAGACGCCGATCTCCGTGCGGGTGACAGGTCAGGTGCCACCCAGTCTGACCCCCGATCTGCGCGCGCTGCTGGGCCGTTTGCGCGACGAAGCCGGGATCGACATTTTCATGACCGGCGCGGAAAGCGCGGCCATCACCGTTGAGGCGATCCCCCGCGCCGTGCTCAACAAGGCCGTGCCGCGTGCCGCCTGTTTCGTGGTGCCGCGCGTGTCGTCCTGGGCCGAGTTCAAGTCCGTGCGGCGCACGCCCACGGTGGACTGGACCACCCTTGAACGCCGCGACCGTGCGACCGTTTTCGTCCCCTCGGACGTGGCACCGCAGGAAATCCGCGACTGCCTGCACGAAGAACTGGCGCAGGCGCTGGGGCCGCTCAACGACCTCTACCGCCTGCCCGACTCGGTCTTCAACGATGACAACATCCACGCGGTTCTGACGTCGTTCGACATGCTGATCCTGCGCGCCTATTACGATCCCGCACTTGCCAACGGCATGACCCGCGGTCAGGTGGCCGCGCGGCTGGGTCCCGTGCTCGACCGGCTCAACCCCGCCGGACAGGCCCGCCCGGCCCGACCGCAGAACGACACCACTCGCGACTGGATCCAGAACATCGAAACCGCGCTGACGGCCGGGTCCTCGGGCACCACCCGCCGCACCGCCGCCCTGCGCGCGGTCAATCTGGCGCGGGCGCTGAACTGGTCCGGCCCGCGCGACGGTTTCGCCCTTTACGCCTTCGGCCGCCTCAACGTCGGCTACGACAGCGATCTGGCCCTGAACGCGTTTCAGCAATCCTTGCAAATCTACAACGGCTCGCCGGAAACCCGCCTTCACGCGGCCCATGTCTCAGTGCAACTGGCCGCCTTCGCCCTGTCCTCGGGCGACGGACAGGCAGTGCTGGATCTTGCGGAATGGGCCCTGCCCGTGGCCGCCGCCCATGAGAACGCCGCCCTTCTGGCGACGTTGATGATGTTCAAGGCCGAAGCGCTCGAGATGCAGGGCCGCAGCGGCGAAGCCAGCGCCGTCCGGCTGGACAGTCTGGGCTGGGCGCGCTACGGGTTCGGCCACGATGACAACGTGCGTGCGCGCCTCTCGGAGATTGCGTCGCTCAATCCACTCAAAGGGACCTGACCCATGATCTACCCCCTCGGCGGCCTGATACTCGGAGCACTGCTGGGGGCGTATCGGGCCCGCGCCCAGGGCGGCAAGCTCGCTGACATCCTGCAATGGGCGGCGGTCTTCGCGATGATCTTCGGCGTGATCGGTCTGTTCATTGCCGTGATCCTCACCCGCCTCGCCGTCTGATGTTTCTGCCGTTCTTCGACCAGTTGCGTCGGGGCGGTGTGCCGGTCTCCCTGCGCGAATATCTCACGTTCCTTGAAGGGATGTCCGCCGGTCTTGCGACCTATGACATCGAGGCGTTCTATTTCCTCGCCCGCACCTGCATGGTCAAGGACGAGCGGAACATCGACAAGTTCGACCGCGCCTTCGCCGCTGCCTTCGAAGGGCTCGAACGCATCAGCGCCGATCAGGTGCTTGAGGCCGTGGACATCCCGCAAGACTGGCTCGAGAAGATGGCCGAAAAGCATCTTTCGGCGGAAGAAAAGGCCGAGATCGAGGCTTTGGGCGGCTTCGACAAGCTGATGGAGACGTTGAAACAACGCCTCAAAGAGCAAAAGGGCCGCCATCAGGGGGGCAACAAATGGGTGGGCACCGCCGGCACCTCGCCCTTCGGCGCCTATGGCTACAACCCCGAAGGCGTGCGCATCGGACAGGATGAAAGCCGCCACCAGCGGGCGGTGAAGGTCTGGGACAAGCGTGAGTTCCGCAACCTCGACGATACGGTCGAGATCGGCACCCGCAACATCAAGGTCGCCCTGAAACGTCTGCGCCAATGGGCCCGCGACGGTGCTGCGGAGGAACTCGATCTCAATGGCACCATCCGCGCCACCGCCGAGCACGGCTATCTTGACGTGAAAACCCGCCCCGAACGGCGCAACGCGGTGAAAGTCCTGCTGTTTCTCGATGTGGGCGGCTCAATGGATCCGCATATCAAATTGGTGGAAGAGCTTTTCAGCGCCGCCAAGTCCGAGTTCAAGCACCTCGAACATTACTATTTCCACAACTGTCTTTACGAAGGTGTCTGGCGCGACAACCGCCGCCGCTGGGACGCGCAAACCCCCACGTGGGAGGTTTTGCGCACCTATGGCTCTGATTACAAATGTATTTTCGTGGGCGACGCCTCCATGTCACCTTACGAGGTCGCCTCCCCCGGCGGGGCCAACGAACACTGGAACGAAGAAGCGGGCCACGTCTGGCTGGAACGGGCCCGCGATCAATGGCCCGACCACCTTTGGCTCAACCCGCTGCCCGTACGCTACTGGCCCTATACCCAATCGGTGCAGATGATCCGCGAGGTTTTCGGCGCCGACCGCATGGTGCCCATGACGCTTGAGGGCATCGAACGGGGCATGAAACTGCTCAGCTGACGGCCCTCGCCTGCGACGTCATTCCCGCGCATCGCGTGGCGCGCCTGCCCCTTGCCCGCTGCCCTCGCGGTCCGCCTGCGCAATCTTCTCCAACAAGGCCGCGAACCTCTCATCGGTTTCCGGCACTCCGTCAAAGGCCCGCTGCAACGGCGCCTCGACACTCTCTCTGTATAACTCGTTACCAAACATGGCGATGCTCCTTTACCCCTCAAGAACAAGACGCCGAAGCGGGCGTATGGTTGCAACAAATCACAGTCTCGTGACGGGTGTTCCCCCGCTGCATCACTCCCTCGCGCTTTGGCCCGGCCCGGTCATCTCCGTGATCCGCCTTGCCCCGCCGCCGCCAAGCGCCCATATCTTCCCCATGCTCAAACTCCTCCCGCTCCTGCTCGCCATCGGTTACGGCATCGTCATGTATCGCCTGTCGGCCTGGCGCCTCGCGCGGGAGCTGGACGCGAAATCGACCGAGCTGGCCGACGGCCCCCTGCGCGCGCTGACGGCGAAAATGGCCCGCGTGGTGGATATCCCGCAGATCAAGGTCCACATCTACGAAGTCTCGCCCATCAATGGCCTCGCCGCGCCGGACGGGCGCATCTTCATCACGCGCGGCTTCTATGACACCTACCGCAAGGGCGAGGTCACGGCAGAAGAACTCGCCAGCGTCATCGCCCATGAGCTGGGGCACGTGGCCCTGGGCCATTCGCGGCGCCGGATGATCGACTTTTCCGGCCAGAACGCCCTGCGCACGGCGCTCGCCATGGTCCTGTCGCGGTTCATTCCGGGCATCGGTCCGCTGATCGCCAATGCGGCGATGTCGGTGCTCATGGCGCGGATGTCGCGCGGTGATGAATACGAGGCCGACGCCTATGCTTCGGCGCTTCTGGTCAAGGCGGGGATCGGCACCGAAGGTCAGAAATCACTCTTCAAGAAGCTCGAACGCCTCACCGGTGCGGGCGGTGCCGCGCAGCCCGCGTGGCTGCTCAGCCACCCCAAAACCGCCGAACGCATCGCCGCGATCGAAGCCAACGAAGCCCGCTGGACCACCTGACCCGCCATCCGCGCGCCAACTCATCTTTGCTTCAAAAATATCCCGGGGGAGGCCGCAGGCCGGGGGCAGCGCCCCCGATCTTCCGCTACAAAACCCCTACCCCGCCAACCACTTGCCCAGCCGCGGCAGACGCGCCTTGCGCATCAGCTTGCGCATCTCCCACGGGGCGCCCGACAGCCGCCGCGCCTCGGCCAGCACGTTGTCCGCGACCCCGCGCACCACCTCGGGATGCTCCGCCCCCAACCGCCAGAGGAACCCGTCCGGGTCGATCCGCTCCACCCCCTCTTCGGCCAGAATGTTGCGGGGGAAATCCTTGGCGTTCACCGTCATGATTGCGTCGCAAGACGCCCCCACCGCCGCCGCCAACACGTGCACGTCATCGGCATCCGGCAACCGCAGGTGCCGCGCCAGCCCTTGCGGTTCGGGCACCAGCGCGCGGGGGAAGCGCAGGCTCAGGGCCGCGATCTCGCCCCGGGCGATGGTCTCTCCTTCGGGGCCGATCTTGCGCGCCGCCCGCGCCCATTCCTCCAGAATGCGCGGCGACCAGCGCGGCGTGAACAGCCCCGCCTCGGCCACGCCGAGAACCACCTCGCGCATGACGGTGGGGTAGAGCACGCAAGCGTCGATCAGAACCCGCATGGGATCACAAATGGAAGGCCAGCGCCTTGAGGTATCCCCCCTCGGCCAGTTGCGGCAGCAACGGATGATCGGGGCCAGCAAAGCCCGTGTAGATCAGGGGGCCGCGCCGCCCGCCCTTGCCGATGCCGCGCGCGCTGGCGTCGCGGAACTGCTTCAGGTCCGCCGCGTGGGAGCACGAACACAGCACCAGATAACCCCCTTGGCGCACCAGCGGCGCGGCCAGCCGTGCGACCCGCTCGTAGGCGCGCAGTCCCTTGTCGAGCGTGGTCTTCGACGGCGCGAAGGCCGGCGGGTCACAGACGACCACATCGAACCGTTCCTTTGCCTTGCCCAGCGCCTCGAGCACCTCGAAAGCGTCGCCTTGCCGGGTCTCGAGCCGGTCCCCCAGCCCCGACGCGTCCGCCCCGCCGCGGGCCAGCTCCAGCGCCGCGGCCGACCCGTCCACCGCCAGCGCGCTCTCGGCCCCTGCGGCCAGCGCGGCAAGGGAAAATCCGCCCACATGGCTGAACAGGTCCAGCATGCGCCCGCCCTTCGCCAGCCCCGCTGCAAAGGCGTGGTTCGGGCGTTGGTCGTAGAACAAACCGGTTTTCTGCCCGCCCATGACGTCCGCCAGATAGGTCGCGCCGTTCATTGGCACCAACAGCGGGCGTTCGGGAGCGGCGCCGGTCACGACGCTCAACTCCTCGTCAAGCCCTTCCAGCGCCCGGGCCCGGCCGGTGCCGTTCTTGATCACGGTGGTCACGCCGGTGACCGCCACCAGCGCGGCAACCAGCGGATCGAACAAACGCTCGGCCCAGGCGGCATTCGGCTGCACCACCGCCACCTCACCGAAGCGGTCGATGATCACCCCGGGCAAGCCGTCGGCTTCGGCATGGACCAACCGGTAGAAGGGCGCGTCATAGAGTGCTGCGCGATGGGCCAGCGCGCGGGTCAGCCGCGCAGTGAACCAAGCCTCGTCGATCTGCGCCTCGGGGTCGCTGTCCAGCATCCGCACAGCGATCTTGGCCTTGGGGTTGATCGCGCCCAGCCCCAAAGGCTTGCGTTCCGCATCCTCAAGCACCACCAGCCCGCCGTGGCTCAGCCCCTTGGTGCGCCGGTCCATCACCAGCTCATTGGCAAAGGCCCAGGGAAATCCGTGGCGGATGACTTGCGGTTTGGCTTTAGGCAGCAGGCGAACGATCGGCAAAGGGAGCTGTGTCATGACAGCCCCCTTAGCGCGTTCATCGGCCCTTGGAAAGCGGCCTTAGGCGTCGGTGCCCGCCGCTGGCCCCGTCTCGGACACCCCCGACAACTCTTGCCGGAACAGGCTGGTCAGGCGGCTGATGATCCGCACCTTTTGCGTCTGCCCTGCCCCTTCCGCCGCCATCGCGGCAGAGCCACCCAAGGCCGGGAAATCGGCCACGATGCGGCGCGTAGGCTCCAACACTGCGCCGGTCCGGGCGTGGCGCACCGTCAGGTCGAACTTGATCGAATGGGTGCCACCCACGGAATAGCGCGTCCGCTCGGTCAGGGAATGGAACCGCGCCAGCACCACGTCGACCGTGACCGGGGTCGCCCCGTCCAGCGCCGCACCGGCACCATCGATCGAGGTCTCGAAGATCTCGGCGATCTGCGCCCCGCGATCCCCCAGCGGGTCCCCCCGCCAGACAATGTCCGCGATGGGGTAATAGGAATTGGCCTCGGACACGGTCAGATCCTCGGGCACGGCGAAGCGCACCGATTGCACCCTGTAGTCGCGCACGATCTGTTGCGGCGCCGCCGTGGCGACCGGTGTGCCCTGAAAGGCGGTGTTGCGGGATACGATGTCGACGGTGGAACAGGCACTCAGCCCTGTCACAAGGGTCGCCAATGCGATATACTTCAGATGTTTCATTCAGTCCTCCGGGGCGTCGCCCTATCTGCATGCCCCTTTGTGATGGGCCCCCCATACTGTCCCGTTCCATGGGGCGAAAATGTGGTTAACGAAGGGTCATTGCGGGGTAACAGCAAGGCGAAGATCGCACTGCGAGCCGTCCAACGGCCCGAATTCGGGTCCAAACATCCGTTGTTAGCGCTAACTAGATGTGCTAGAGCCGCGCTGACCGCAAATGAGCCAGAGGTGCCCCCATGACCCTCAATTCCACCGTCGACCGCGTGACCGAACGCATCATCGCGCGCAGCGAAGGCCCGCGCCGCGCCTATCTCGACCGGATGGCCCGCGCCGCCGAAGAGGGGCCGCGCCGGGCGCATCTGTCCTGCGGCAACCAGGCCCACGCCTATGCTGCCATGGGCGACGACAAGGCGATGCTGGCCGCCGACCGCGCGCCCAATATCGGGATCATCACCGCCTACAATGACATGCTCTCTGCGCATCAGCCGTTCGAAAACTACCCCGAAAAGATCCGCAACGCGGCCCGCGCGGCCGGCGGCACCGCGCAGGTCGCAGGCGGTGTGCCCTCGATGTGCGACGGCGTCACCCAGGGCCAGACGGGGATGGAGCTGTCGCTTTTCTCGCGCGACGTCATCGCACTGGCCGCAGGCGTGGGCCTGTCGCACAACGTCTTTGACGCGGCGCTCTATCTGGGCGTCTGCGACAAGATCGTTCCCGGCCTGATCATGGCCGCCGCCACCTTTGGCTATATTCCCGGCCTGTTCGTGCCCGCCGGCCCCATGACCTCGGGCCTGCCCAACGATGAAAAAGCCCGCGTGCGGCAGGAATTCGCCAAGGGCAACATCGACCGCGCCGAGCTGATGAAGGCCGAGATGGAAAGCTACCACGGGCCGGGCACCTGCACCTTCTACGGCACCGCCAACACCAACCAGATGCTGATGGAGTTCATGGGGCTGCACCTGCCCGGCGCGTCCTTCGTGAACCCCCACACCGACTTGCGTGAGGAGTTGACCAAACAGGCGACCCGCCGCGCGCTTGAGATCACGGCCCTTGGCAACGATTACACCCCCGTCTCGGACATCCTTGACGAAAAGGCTTTCGTGAACGGGCTTGTCGGGCTGATGGCCACGGGCGGCTCGACCAACCTTGTGCTGCACCTGCCCGCCATGGCCCGCGCCGCCGGGGTGATCCTCGACCTTGAGGATTTCTCCGACATTTCGTCTGCCGTGCCGCTGATGGCCAAGGTCTATCCCAACGGGCTGGCCGACGTGAACCACTTCCACGCGGCGGGCGGTCTGCAGTTCATGATCTCCAACCTGCTCGAAGAAGGCCTGATGCATGAGGACGTCAAGACCGTCGCCGGGCGGGGGCTGAACCATTACACGCAAGAACCGATGTTGACGGACACGGGCTTCGGCTACCGCGCTGGCCCCAAAACCAGCCACAACGACAAGATCCTGCGCCCCGCCTCGGACCCCTTCGCGCCGCAAGGCGGGCTGGTCCAGCTTGCCGGCAACCTCGGGCGCGGCGTGATCAAGGTTTCCGCTGTGGCCCCCGAACGCCATATCATCGAAGCACCCGTGCGCATCTTCCACGAACAACACGACTGCAAGGCCGCATTCCAGGCGGGAGAGTTGACCGAAGACACCATCGTCGTCGTCCGCTTTCAGGGTCCGAAATCCAACGGCATGCCGGAGTTGCACTCGCTGACGCCGACGCTCGCGGTGCTGCAGGACCGCGGCCTCAAGGTCGCGCTGGTCACCGACGGGCGCATGTCCGGCGCCTCGGGCAAGGTGCCCGCCGCCATACATGTCGCCCCCGAAGCCGCCGACGGTGGCCCGATCGCGCTGCTGCGCGACGGCGACATCGTCCGGCTTGACGCCAGCACCGGCACGCTGGAATGCCTCACGGACCTCACCGGCCGCGAACCGGCACAAGCCGATCTGGCCGGCAACGGCACCGGCGTGGGGCGCGAGCTGTTCGAGATGTTCCGCCAGACCGTCGGCCCCTCAACCGAAGGCGCGGCCGTGGTGCTCTAGCGCCCCGGTCCCTTCATCTGACCAAATAAACTCCCGCCGGAGGCGCACATCGCCCCGCACGATCCCGCGAAAGGTTTTTCATGACCCCCGAACACGCCTCAGAACTCACCGCCAAGGTCTGCTCCCTCGCCCCCGTGGTGCCGGTCCTTGTGGTGGACGATGCAAGCATCGCCGCCGACCTGGCCCGCGCCTTGATCACCGGCGGCCTGCCCGCGCTTGAAGTCACCCTGCGCACGCCCGCCGCCCTCGACGTGATCCGCGAGATGGCAAAAGTTGAGGGCGGCGTCGTGGGCGCGGGCACGCTGCTCACCGAAGCCGATGTCGAAGCCGCGAAAGAGGCGGGCGCAACCTTCGGCGTCGCGCCTGGCGCCACCGACCGGCTGCTCGACGCCTGCGAGGCGAACGACCTGCCGCTGTTGCCCGGTGCGGCCACCGCGTCCGAGGCCATGCGCCTGCTGGAACGCGGCTACAGCACGCAGAAGTTTTTCCCGGCCGAGGCCAACGGCGGCGCGCCCGCGCTCAAAGCCATCGGCGCGCCGATCCCGCAGGTGAGGTTCTGCCCCACGGGCGGGGTGTCACTGGCCAATGCGCGCGACTATCTCAGCTTGTCCAACACGCTCTGCGTGGGCGGCTCGTGGGTGGCGCCCAAGGACAAGGTCGCAAGCGGCGACTGGGATGCGATCACCGCGCTGGCGGCCGAAGCGTCCGCCCTGCCGCGCTAGGCCTTAGCCCACAGTGCGCCCGCGCCGCCCACCCCGGCGCACGGGCGGCGCGCCGTCGTCCACGGCCTGCGCCAGCACCCGGCTCATGGGGTGATCCTCGTCCTTGTCGCGGTGCTTGTCCTGCAGGGCGCGCACGGCGCGGCGGGAATCGCCTGCGACGCTCAGCGCCCAGTCCAGAAAGATCGACCGGCATTCGGCCGTGCTGATCCCCTCGATCCGGTAGGCTTCCTCGATCAACCCCTTGGGGTCCGTCGCATCACCCTTTGCCATCGCTCTCTCCTACCAATTGCGCGATCACCCGCGCTGCAGCGCTGCAGGTCTTATCCATCCGCGCGGCCAGATCGTCCAGTGTCTGCGTGTCGGTCTCGCGCAGCAGGAAGCGCCGCGCGCCCTCGCCCAGCTTGTCTGCATTCAGGCCCGCGTCCAGCCCGGTGCCCAGAACAAGCTGTGCCGCCGCCTGCACCCGCCAACACAGATCCGCCGCAGTGGTGAGCGTCTCGGCCTGCGCCGCATCCAGCAGCCCCGCCGCCCGCCCCGCTTCGATCTGCGCGGCGGTGGCGCGCACGGTCGATCCGGCCTGCAGCGCCACCATCTGCGCGGCCAGTTCCACATCCTGCAGGCGCCCCGGGCCGACCTTGGCATCCCATTGGCCCTGCGCGGGTTTCGACCCGGCGATGCGCGCGCGCATGGCGGCCACGTCTTCGGCGATGCCCGCTTCCTGCCCCTTGATCTGCAACACCCGCTCGCGCACCGCTTCCACGTCTGCCGCCACGCCCGCGTCCCCGGCGATCACCCGCGCGCGGGTCAGGGCCAGATGCTCCCAGGTCCAGGCCTCTTCCATCTGGTAGGGCTCAAACCCCGCCAGCGCCGTGGCCACCGGCCCCTGCCCGCCCGAGGGACGCAGCCGCATATCGACCTCGTAAAGCCGCCCCTCGGCCATGGGCGCGGTCAGCGCGGTCACCAAGGCCTGCGTCAGCCGCGCGTAATAGGGCCGCGTGGCAAGTGGCCGCCGCCCCTCGGAGGCCTCAACCCCCGCGCCGTCATAGATCACGATCAGGTCGAGGTCCGACGCCGCATGCAGCCGCCCCGCGCCCAGACTGCCCATGCCGACGACCACGGCACCGCGCCCCGGCGGTGCCCCATGCTTCTCGGCGAACTGCTCTACAACCACCGGAAACAGCGCCTCTAACACCGCGCGGGCCAGATCGGCATATTGCCGCCCCGCCGTCTCGGCGTCGATCAGCCCTTGCAGGTGATGCACGCCGATGCGGAAGTGCCATTCCTTCATCCAGCGTCGCGTTGCATCCAGCCTGTCTTCATAGTCATCCTCACGCGCGAGGACCTCTTGCACCTGCGCCAGCAACCCGTCAGGACCCGGCCAATCGGCCCAGAAATCGCCGCCGATCACCGCGTCGAACACCGCCGCATTGCGGCCAAGATATTGCGCCAGCGCGGGCGCGGTCGCGGCGATGTCCACGATCAGGGTGGTGAGCTTCGGGTTCGCCTCGAACAGGGAGAACACCTGCACCCCCGCGGGCAGACTCTTGAGGAACCCGTCGAAAGCGAGCAACGCCTCATGGGGTTTCGCGGCGTCCTTCAGGGCTTCCATCAATTGCGGTTTGAGCCGCTTGAAGATCTCCACCGACCGGGGCGAACGCAGCGCCGGATAGGTGGCCCAGCGGTCGGTGATCTCGGCGCCGAAGTCGTCGGCGACGGGCACCTCGTCAGGGGCAAAGAACCCTTCGGTGAGCGTGTGAACCTCCTCAAGTCGGGCACGCAGATCGCTTTGCAACGTGGCCACATCGGTGCCCATGAAAGCCGCCAGCCGCGCGAAGCCCTCGTCGCTTTGCGGCAAGGCGTGGGTCTGGGTGTCGCGCAACATCTGCAAGCGATGCTCGACCTCGCGGTGGGCGCGGTAATGCGCGGTCAGGGTGTCCGCCTCTTCTTGTGTCATCCAGTCGGTCTGCGCCAGCGCCGCCAAAGCGCCCACCGTGTCGCGGCAGCGCAGCGCCGGATCGCGCCCCCCGGCGATCAACTGCCGCGTCTGGGCGAAAAACTCGATCTCGCGAATGCCGCCGCGCCCCAGCTTCATGTCGTGCCCGGGCAGGCTGATCTCCCCGCCCAGCCCCTTATGCTCGCGGATGCGCAGGCGCATGTCGTGGGCGTCCTGAATGGCCACGAAATCCAGATGTTTGCGCCACACGAACGGGGTCAGCGTTTGCAGAAACGCCTCACCCGCCGCAATATCCCCGGCCGAGGCGCGCGCCTTGATGTAGGCGCCCCGCTCCCACGTGCGGCCAAGGCTTTCGTAGTAGCGCTCCGCGGCCTCCATCGACAGGCACACGGGCGTCACCGAGGGGTCGGGCCGCAGCCGCAGATCGGTGCGGAACACATAGCCGTCGCCGGTCAGATCACTGAGCGTGGCGGTCATCTTGCGCGTCACCCGCACGAAGGCCTGCCGCGCGTCGTGGTAGCTGTCGGGGTCGAAGCGGGTTTCATCGAACAGGCAGATCAGGTCGATGTCGCTGGAATAATTCAACTCGTGCGCGCCGCCCTTGCCCATGGCGATGCTGACCATGCCGCCCGCGGTCTCGGCGTCCTGCGGTTCCTGTCCGGGCAGCTTGCCACGCTTGATCTCGGCGGCAACCAGCCGCTTGAGCGTCACGTCCACCGCCACATCCGCCAGCCGCGTGAGCGCGCCGGTCACCTCCTCCAGCGACCAGACCCCGCCCAGATCGGCCAGCGCGGTGAGCAAGGCCACCCGCCGCTTTGCCTGCCGCAGCCCGGGCATCAGCGCGCCCAGCGCGAGATCCGCCGCCGTGGCAAGTTCGGCCTCCAAAGCGGCCTCGGGGTCGTCCAACGCGCCCTTCAGCCAGTCCCCCTCTTTCGCCAAAAGCCCGTGCAGATAGGGGCTGCACCCCGCCGCGCCCGCGATCAGCCCGCGCACCTCGGGCGGGCAATCGCCGAACGCGGCCACCCCTTCGGCGGCGCGGTCGGCGTCGTAAGGGTCGGGTGAGCGGGTCAGGCGGCTGGCAAAATTCATGGCCCGACTCTGGAGCGCACGGGGGGGCTGGTCAACGGCCCAATCCCGCGCCAGAGTGCGGCCATGAGCAAAAGTCTGAAACGTGTCACCCGCACCCTTGCCGACGCCGGTCTCAAGATTGAACCGCTCGAGATGCCGGGCGGAACCCGCACTGCCCGCGACGCGGCGCAAGCGGCGGGCTGTCACCTTGACCAGATCGCCAAGTCGATCATCTTTCGCGGTGAGCAGACGGGCGAGGCGATCCTGTTCGTCACCGCAGGCGGCCATCAGGTGGACGCGGAGAAAGCCAGCACGCTCGCCGGAGAGCCTTTGGGCAAGGTGGACGCCACCCTGATCCGCAGTCAGACCGGCTTTGCCATCGGCGGCGTCTCCCCCGTGGGGCACCTCTCCCCGATCCGGGCCTTCTGGGATCCGCGCCTGTCGCAGTTCGACGTGGTCTTTGCCGCCGCGGGCACGCCGCGGCACATTTTCCCCATCGCTCCGGACGATCTGCAGCGCCTGTCGACCGCGCAGACGGGCGACTTCACCGCCTGATACGGCAATTTTTAGCTAATTTTTACAAGGCACTAGAATGTAAATGTAAAATACATTCACATTAAATCTTGCGCGGCTGCCCCACCCTCCCCATTTGGGTAATGTGAAAGGCATTCACATCAAGAAGCAATCTGGAGCCACCAAATGACAACCTCATCCACCATCGACTACTCCGCCCCCTATGCGCAGCCGGTGCGCGGAAACTGGTTCAGGCGCGCCGAAGGCTGGCTTGACGACCGCGGCAAGGGCGCATGGATCGCCGCCATGGTCTTGGGCTTTATCTTCGTCTGGCCCGTTGGCCTCGCCCTTCTGGCTTATATGATCTGGAGCAAACGCATGTTTACCGGCACCTGCGCATCCAAGCGCACCCATACCTCCACCCTGCGCACCACCATGCGCTCTTCCGGCAACGCGGCGTTCGACGCCTACAAGGCCGAGACCCTGCGCCGTCTGGAAGACGAGCAGCACAGCTTTGAGGAGTTCCTCAAGCGTCTGCGTGAGGCCAAGGACAAGGCCGAGTTCGACCAGTTCATGAAAGACCGCGCCGCCCGCGCCGAATCCGGCGCCGCGACATCGGCAGACCGCGACGGGGATGACACCCGCGCTTGACGCCCCTATCTGCAAGACAGCGCCCCCGCCGCCCATCCCGCGCGGGGGCGGCCTGCGGTTCGCCGCACATCACACCGAACCACGCCCCAGCACACGGACCCCATATGACCGCGACATTCGATCATCAGACAGACACCCTGCCCGCTGAATTCTATGAAGGCGTGCTGCCCAAGCGCTTGTTCGCCTGGCTGATCGACGTGTGCTTCACCGCCCTGCTCGCCGCGCCGCTGATCCTGCCGCTGGCGCTGATCGGCGCGCTCTTGGTCTTTCCGCTCATGGCGATCCCGGTGATCTGGGCCATGACCGGCTTTCTTTATCGCTGGATCACGATCTCGAACCGCTCGGCCACCTGGGGCATGCGTCTGATGGCCATCGAATTGCGCGACCACGCGCAGCAACCCCTGTCGTCGGGCATGGCGTTTCTGCACACGCTGGGCAGCACGTTGAGCTTCGGCACATTCGTCGTGCAAGCCCTCTCGGTCTTGTCGATGATCGTGACCGAAAAGGGTCAGGGCCTGACCGATCTGGTGCTCGGGACGACGATGCTCAACCGCTCGTTGCCCTGACAAGGCCTTGACGACGTCTTGCGCCGCCGCGCGGCAGGTGTAACCAATCCTTTGAAAACCCGTGCTATATGCAGCTTGTGGCCCGCAGCCTGTTGTTGCTAGGCTGCGCCTGTCCTTGCCCCAAATGCTGAGTGTTCATGCGTCACAGCCTTCCCCTTACGCCGCAGTTCTACGTGACGGCCCCCCAGCCCTGTCCCTATCTGGCGGACCGGATGGAGCGGAAGCTGTTCACCGCGCTGCAAGGGGATGAGGCGGACGCGCTGAACAACAGCCTGTCCAAGCAGGGCTTCCGCCGGTCGCAGAACGTGCTGTACCGG
The DNA here is from genome assembly GCF_003072065.1 of Thalassorhabdomicrobium marinisediminis. Classification (GTDB taxonomy): domain Bacteria; phylum Pseudomonadota; class Alphaproteobacteria; order Rhodobacterales; family Rhodobacteraceae; genus Octadecabacter; species Octadecabacter marinisediminis. The sequence goes on along the minus strand of NZ_QCYG01000001.1, from coordinate 170,869 downwards.
CCGTCCTGCGCGGATTGCAACGCCTGCCTGTCCGCGCGGATCAAGGTCGCGGATTTCGCGCCCTCGCGCAGCCAGCGGCGGGTAATCAAGCGCAACCGCCATCTGGAGCGCACGGCCTCCTCTCCTTGGGCGACCGAGGCGCAGTTCGCGCTGTTTCGCGACTACCTCGACAGTCGCCACGCCACCGGCGGCATGGCTGACATGGACCTGTTCGAATTTGCCGCCATGGTCGAGGAAACCCCGATCCGCACACGGCTGATCGAATACCGCGACCCGACGGTGGGGGACGACCGATCCGACACTTACGAAGGGCTGCGCGGGGTCTGCCTGACGGACATTCTCGATGACGGGCTGTCGATGGTCTATTCATTCTTCGCGCCCGAGTTGATGAAGAACTCGCTGGGCACCTATGTGATCCTCGATCATGTCGAGATCGCGCGCGAACTGGGGCTGCCTTACGTCTATCTGGGCTATTGGGTCCCGGGGTCCGAGAAGATGGGCTATAAGGCGCGCTTCAAGGGGGTTGAAGTGTATCGCGATGGCGCTTGGGAAGTGCTGCGCGACACCGGCGATTATTCCAATGAGCTGAACCCCATCTCGGTGGACCCCATCGCCGAGCAGGTGGCGCGGATCGACCTGCCCGGCGGGCAGCGCTGAGGCGCAACCGGCTTCGCTGCTACATCGGGCAGCCGCACCACCGCACATTGCCGCCTGTTGCGAAAGCCTGCGCCCTTCTCATCTCCCGCCGCCGGGTCCACTGTCGGACAGCCCCCGCCCCGGCGCGGCGCCCCGTGGGCCGCATGGCCTCATGCCGGCGTATTTAACAAAATTACAAAAACCCGCCGCCCCGCGACATTTTCTCCACGCGGGCGGTTGACCCTTCAACCTCGCGCGGGCATAACGCCCCTAACGCAGACAGGAGCAATGGGAATGTCACGCATTCTAATCGTAGTAGGACGAACGCGCATGGGCTTTTGACAGGTTGACCATTCCGGTTCCCATGCGCCTCCGATACCCTCGGGGGCTTTTTTATGCGACACGATCACGATACCCAAGAACGACACTGACGAACGCCAGAACGAGGATTACAAGATGTCAGCTCAGATGACCGGTGCGAAAATGATGGTTCAGGCCCTGATAGATCAGGGTGTGGACACAGTCTTTGGCTATCCCGGCGGCGCGGTGCTTCCGATCTATGACGAGATTTTCCAGCAGAACTCGATCAAGCACATCCTTGTGCGTCACGAACAGGGCGCGGTCCACGCCGCCGAGGGCTATGCCCGCTCGACCGGCAAGGTCGGCGTGGCGCTGGTCACCTCGGGCCCCGGTGCCACGAACGCGGTCACCGGTCTGACCGACGCGCTGCTCGACTCCATCCCGATCGTCGTCTTCTCCGGTCAGGTGCCGACCTTCATGATCGGGTCGGACGCCTTTCAGGAAGCCGACACCGTGGGCATCACCCGCCCCTGCACCAAGCACAACTGGCTGGTGAAAGAGACCGACAAGCTGTCCGGCATCATTCATGAGGCCTTCCACGTCGCCACCACGGGCCGCCCCGGTCCGGTGCTGGTGGACATCCCCAAGGATGTGCAGTTCGCTTCGGGCGAATACACCAAGCCCGCGCCTGCCTCTTCACACTATCAGCCGCAGGTGAAGGGTGATCTGGACGAGATCACCGAGCTGGTCGCCGCGATGGAGACCGCCAAGAAGCCGCTGTTCTACACCGGCGGCGGCGTCATCAACTCCGGCCCCGCGGCCAGCCAGCTGCTGCGCGAACTGGTTGAGGGCACGGGCTTTCCCATCACCTCGACCCTGATGGGGCTGGGGGCCTATCCCGCCTCGGGCGACAAATGGCTGGGCATGTTGGGCATGCACGGGCTGTACGAAGCGAACATGGCGATGCACGACTGCGATCTGATGATCAACATCGGCGCGCGCTTCGACGACCGCATCACCGGCGTGATCGAAAAGTTCAGCCCCAATTCCATCAAGGCGCATATCGACATCGACCCCAGCTCGATCAACAAGGTGATCCGCACGGACATCCCGATCATCGGCGACGTGGCCCATGTGCTGGAAGACATCCTCAAGGTCTGGAAATCCCGCGGCCGCAAGACCAACGCCGAAGGCGTCGGCAAATGGTGGGACCAGATCAACACGTGGAAAAAGATCAACTGCCTTGCCTATACCCAAGGTGAAAAGACCATCAAACCGCAGCACGCCCTGTCCCGGCTGGAAGCGCTGACCAAGGACCGCAAGGACCGCTTCATCACCACCGAAGTGGGCCAGCACCAGATGTGGGCCGCGCAATACATGGGCTTTGAAGAGCCGAACCACTGGATGACCTCGGGCGGTCTGGGCACCATGGGCTACGGCTTCCCCGCGTCCATCGGCGTGCAGATGGCGCATCCGGACGCGCTGGTCATCAACGTGGCCGGTGAAGCCTCATGGTTGATGAACATGCAGGAAATGGGCACTGCGACCCAGTACCGCCTGCCGGTGAAACAGTTCATCCTCAACAATGAACGTCTGGGCATGGTGCGTCAGTGGCAAGAGCTTCTGCACGGTGAGCGTTATTCCTCGAGCTGGTCGGAAAGCCTGCCCGATTTCGTGAAACTGGCCGAGGCCTTCGGCGCCAAGGGCATCCTGTGTTCCGACCCCGCCGATCTGGACGACGCGATCATGGAGATGCTCAACCACGACGGGCCGGTGATCTTCGACTGTCTGGTGGAAAAGCACGAAAACTGCTTCCCGATGATCCCCTCGGGCAAGGCGCACAACGACATGCTGCTGGGCGATGCCGAAACCCAAGGCGTGATCGACGCCAAAGGCAGCGTGCTGGTCTGATGCGCCTGCTCGCCCTGCCCCTTTTGCTGCTGCTAGCGGCCTGTTCCGGCAAGGCCGTGACCGAGTTCATGCCCGGTGAGGCGGTGGTCGTGAACGGCTACCCCTATACGGTCAACCGCACCGCGCAGGGCGTCACGGTGCAGAACTTCGAGACCGGCCGCACCTCTCCGGCGGTGCTTCTGGCGAACGCGGGACTGGCGGCGGAACAGGTCACCGGCTGCACGGTCGAGACCATCGTCAAGGACGGGCTGGCCAACACCTATTATGCCACGCTCGATTGCGAGGGGTGATGCCGGGCGCGGTCGCATATCTTTGGGCCACGAAAAAAGGCGGCCCCCGGGGGGCCGCCTTTGTCGGGTCTGCACGCAATTACGAGTTGCTGCGGACTTTCTGTTCGGCAATGCCACGCTCTTCCGCGTCCAGCACACCGTCGCCGTTCATGTCGAAGACGGCCACGTTGCCCTCGATGATTTCGCTGTCGGAGACTTCGCCGTCACCGTTGGTATCAAGGGTCATGTCCAGACGGGCGGCGCGCACGTCGATCATGGGCAGACCGTCAGAGCCACCGGTGCGGACCGCATCCACTTCGGCGAAGGACCCGGTGCGCAGGGCTTCTTCGGCGCGACCACGCTCATCTGCATCAACCATGCCGTTGTTGTCCGTGTCGAACAGCGCCATGTTGCCTTCGATGATCTCGTCGTCCGAGACTTCACCGTCACCATTGGTGTCCAGCGTCGTGTCCAGACGGGCGGCGTTCACGTCGAAGTCGACCATCAGACCGGCGCTGCCGCTGGCCTCCTGCATCATGTCGACGGTGATCGTGCCGTTCGAGGTCATGAGCATTTCTTCGGCCACACCACGCTCGTCCGCGTCGATCGCGCCGTTGCCGTCGGTGTCGAAGAAGGCCATGTTGCCTTCGATGATCTCGTCGTTGGACACCTCGCCGTCACCATCGGTGTCCAGCGTTGCGTCCAGACGGGCGGCATTGGCGTCAAGCTGGTGCGCTTCGGCCCAGACGGCGCCGGTGCTGGCGATCATGGTGGCAGTCGTTGCGATCAGGGTTTTCTTAAGCAGGGTCATTCGGTTCTCCATACAATTACGTGGACCCGCCGTGGGGGACGTGCTGTCCTGCGGGCCTTCACAGGGTCAACCGCCGAAATCCCCGATCCGTTCCCGCCCTTGTGACAGCATGACAGGTGACGCAACGTCGCAAACGGAACAGAGCGCCATTCGCACAATGAAACCAAATACTTGCGCGCAGATCACGGAACCGTCAGCTGCGCGAAAAACTGCCCCCATCAAAAGCAAAGGTCAGCCAAATGTCCGCACTTAACATCAAAAAGGGCTCTACATCCCACTCCGCCTACAACCTGCGCCCGACGTTTTCCGACGTTGAGGAGCGCCACACGCTTGCCGTTCTGGTGGAAAATGAACCCGGCGTTCTGGCGCGGGTGATCGGGCTGTTCTCCGGGCGCGGCTACAACATCGAAAGCCTCACCGTGGCCGAGGTGGATCACACCGGCCATCTGTCGCGCATCACCGTGGTGACCACCGGCACGCCGCAGACCATCAACCAGATCACCGCGCAGCTCGGGCGGATCGTCTCGGTGCGCGAGGTGCACAACCTCACCGTTGAGGGCCGCGCGGTTGAGCGGGAACTGGCGCTTTTCAAGGTCGAGGGCGAGGGCGACGACCGGGTCGAGGCGCTGCGTCTGGCGGATGTGTTCCGCGCCAGCGTGGTCGACAGCACGCTCAACAGCTTCACCTTCGAGATCACCGGCACCACCGACAAGATCGACGCTTTCGCCGACCTGATGCGCCCCATCGGTCTGGTGGAAATGGCCCGCACCGGCGTTGCGGCCCTCTCGCGCGGTCGCACGGCCTAAGCGTCTGAACGTGCCCTCTCAGCAATAAAATGCCCCCTGATCCACAATGGGATCAGGGGGCAGATACCTCGTCACGCTTGGGGGACGCACGAGGCTCCGTCAGGCTGTGGCAGCAACCTGACGTGTCCGCAATGCTCAGTCCTGCGCCTCGACCGGCATCAGACCGGCCTCCTGCGCGGCGGCAACCTCGGCCATATCAAGCAGGCCGTCGCCGGTGGTGTCGATCTGCGTGAACACATCCACAGTGACCTCAGGGTAGAAGGTGGTCACCTCGGGAAAGCTGTAAAAGCCGTCATTGTTCACGTCGATTTCGGGGTTCGCTTCTTGCGCGGCGACCGCGCCTGCTGCGGCCGTCAGGGCCAGCGCGCTGGCGAACATCTTGAAACTCTGCATCAGTGTCTCCTCAGGACGTTGGGGCCATTGCGACCCGATGTCCCTGATCTAGGCGCCCGCGCCCCGCCCTTCCAGAGCACCGCGGCGAAACCCCACCCGATGCGCGACTCCCTGCCAGATCGCCCCGCGCCTTCGGCAGTCCTTTGCCGCAGCCCATCCCCTCGCGCATCCTGTGCGCAATAACCCGCACCACCCCGCATTCTCTGGTTCAAAAATACCTAAATCCCGCCCGTGCCGCGATAACGCACGGCAGACCTTCACCTCCGCATCCGCCGCCGTTAAGACAGGGGCAACGCAGGCCCGCCTGCCTTCCGATTGTCAAACAAAGGTGCCCCATGTCGCGCAATATCATCATCGACACCGATCCCGGTCAGGACGACGCCGTCGCCATCCTTCTGGCGCTCGCCTCGCCCGAACTCAACGTGCTGGGCATCACCGCCGTCGCCGGCAACGTGCCGCTGGACCTGACCCAGAAAAACGCCCGCATCGTCTGCGAACTGGCCGGCAAGCCCGACACGCTGGTGTTTGCCGGCTGCGACGCGCCGATGTCGCGCCCGCTGGTCACCGCCGAACACGTCCACGGGAAAACCGGCCTCGACGGCCCGCAGATGGCCGACCCGACCATGCCCCTGCAAGAGCAGCACGCCGTCGACTGGATCATCGAGACCCTGCGCGCGGCCCCTGCGAACTCCGTCACCCTTTGCCCGCTCGGCCCGCTCACCAACATCGGCACCGCCCTAGAGCGCGCCCCCGAGATCAAAGAGGCGATTGCCGAAATCGTGCTCATGGGCGGCGGTTTCTTTGAAGGCGGCAACATCACCCCCGCCGCAGAATTCAACATCTACGTCGACCCCGAGGCTGCCGACATCGTGTTCAAATCGGGCCTGCCGATCACCGTGATGCCGCTGGACATGACGCACAAGGCGCTCACCACCGCGCCCCGGGTGCAGGCGTTCCGCGACATGGGCACCGAAGTGGGCCGGATGACCGCCGAATGGACCGACTTCTTCGAACGTTTCGACAAAGAGAAATACGGCTCCGAAGGCGCGCCCCTGCACGACCCTACGGTGATCGCCTACCTGATCCGGCCCGAGCTGTTCACCGGCCGGCACATCAACGTCGAGATCGAAACGAAATCGGAACTCACCCTCGGCATGACCGTCGCCGACTGGTGGCGCGTCACCGACCGCGAACCGAACTGCACCTTCATGGGCGACATCGACGCCGACGGCTTCTTTGCCCTGCTGGCCGAACGCCTCGCCACGCTGGGCTGACCGCCCATCCCACCCCCGACTCTCCCGGGCGCGCCCACCACGCGCGCCCGGGGCTTTCCCCCATCGCCCGTCACCGGTATGGCAGGCCCTTTCCCGCCCAAGGATCCGCCCCATGACCACCGCCATCCACCTCGCCGGCCCTGAAGACGCGCCCCGCCTGCTGGCGCTTGTCACCGCGTGCCACGAAGAAACCGGGATTGCGCGCAGCGAAGACCACCGCGCCGCCGCCCTCGCCCCGCTGCTCGAAGGCTCGCCGCTGGGGGCCGCATGGCTCTTCGGGCTGGCGAAAGCGCCCACGGGCTACATCATCATCACCTTCGGCTGGTCCGTGGAACACGGCGGCATGGACGCCACGGTGGAAGAGCTTTTCATCCGCCCCAGCGTGCGCAAACGCGGCATCGCCTCGGAAGTGCTCTCGGCGATCTCGGCCAGCCTGCGCGGCGCGGGGATTACAGCGCTGCACGTCAAGCTCGACCCCGCGGACGAGGCGACGCAGCGGCTCTTCGCCCGGGCGCATTTCAAACCGCACGCGCGCGCCGCCGTGATGACCCGCAGCCTGTAAGTCGCGCCACGGGGGCAGAACGCGGGCGCGGGTGTAAAAGTGCGCCCCGCGCCCTTATATCACCCCCGAACCCGTCCCGATCCGCCACAAAGGCCGCGCCATGCCCCTGACCCTGCCGCTCACCGCCACCTATCTCGACCTGCCCGAGAGGTTCTACACCCGCCAACCGGCCACCCCCGTGGCCGCGCCTGGGCTGATCGTGTTCAACCATGACCTCGCCGCCCGCCTCGGGCTCGACACGGCGCAGATGACCGACGCCGAGGCCGCGGCGCTTTTCTCGGGCAACGCGCTGCCGGACGCGGCGACCCCCTTCGCGCAAGTCTATGCAGGCCACCAGTTCGGAGGCTTTTCCGCACAACTGGGCGATGGCCGCGCCCTGCATCTGGGCGAGCTTGAGACCCCCGAGGGCCGCGTCGACATCCAGCTCAAGGGCTCCGGCCCGACCCCTTATTCGCGCAACGGTGACGGCCGCGCCTGGCTTGGCCCGGTCCTGCGCGAATACCTCATGAGCTGCGCCATGGACGCGCTCGACGTGCCCACCACCCGCGCGCTGGCCGCCGTGAGCACCGGAGAGACCGTGCGCCGCGAACACGGCCCCCTGCCCGGCGCGATCCTGACCCGCGTGGCCGCATCGCACATCCGCGTGGGCACCTTCCAGTTCTTCGCCGCCCGCAACGATGTGGAAGGTTTGCGCGCGCTCACTGATTACGCCATGGCCCGCCATTACCCCAAGGCCACGACCCCGCTGGAATTCTTCGAACAGGTGGTCGCACGGCAAGCCGGTCTGGTGGCGCGCTGGATGGGTCTGGGCTTCATCCATGGCGTGCTGAACACCGACAACGTGCAGATCGCCGGAGAGACCATCGACTACGGGCCTTGCGCCTTCATGGACGACTACCACCCCGATCGCGTGTTTTCTTCCATCGACCGACAGGGGCGCTACGCCTATTCCAACCAGCCTTCAGTCACCCACTGGAACCTTGCACAGCTCGGCACGGCGCTGGTGCTGCTGGAACCGGATCAAGACAAAGCCATCGACGCCTACACCGAGGCGCTCAACCGCTTCCCCGCACTCTACCAAGCGGCCTGGTCGCGGGTCTTTGCTGGCAAGCTGGGCCTCACGGCGGGGAACAAGACCACCGCCCTTGCGCAGGATCTGCTCACCGAGATGGCCACCGCCGGGCTGGATTTCACGAACACTTTCCACGCGCTCGACCGCACCGCCGACACCCTGCCCGACTGGCATACCCGCTGGCGCGCGGCCAAGCCCGACGACGCGCTCTGGCGCAGGACGAACCCGGCAGTGATCCCGCGCACGCATAAGATCGAGGAGGTGATCGAGGCCGCCGTCACCGGAGATTTCGCCCCCTTCCACGCGATGCTGGCAGCGGTCAGCGCACCATTCACGGAGTCCGAAGCCTACATGCAGCCGCCACAGACGCACGAAAAGGTCCACCAGACCTTTTGCGGCACCTGAGCCTTCATCTGACCGGATAAACTCCCCCCGGAGGGCCGGTCTGCCACGGGCTAATCGCCCAGCATCCAAGCCCCCTCGGGCCAGAAAGCATGAAAGGCAAAGGCAAACAGCACATCATGCGGCAGATCGCGGCCCGCGGGGTCGCGCACGCGCACGTTGCCCACGTCGCGCCCCTCCCCGATCCTCGCGCTGTCCAGGGCCGAGGCCTGGCCGCTGTGCCAGCTCAGCGTCACGCCACGCTCGCGCAGCTCGCCCGCCTGCGCCAGCCGCGTCAGGGGCCAGGCCGCATCGCCCACGCGCACCACCCGGGCCAAGGGCGCGATCCCGTGGGGCGGCATCTCTCCGTCGAACAGAAACGGCCGGTCCGCGCTGTCATACCGTACATAGGGGTTCGCCCCGTAATTGCGTCGGGCATCGGGCTGGTCCATCACCAGACCGCGCGGATTGCGGTCGCGGAACGCCGCCCAGCTTTCCATCCAGGACGGCAGGGTGCGCAACCGGGTGCCGGTCAGCTCGCCCACGATCGCCTCGCCAATCGCCTGCTGCCACCAGGATTCGGTCTCGCGGTCGAACATCACCATGTCCGACTGCCGCAGTTTGCCCGAAACGCCGAAGGTCAACGTGCCATGGTCGGTGCGCCGGTCAAAGGTGATGCCGGAATTGCACAAGGGGCAGAAGGTCACCGCCACAGGCACGCCGCCCATCACGTCGTTCACGATCTCGTGCCACATCAAGTAGCGCAACGGATAGGCGCGCGGGGGGTGCCCCTCCATTTCTAAAGAGATGACCGGTTCGCGATCGGTCAGGCGCGCCTCGTCGCCCACCGCGATGAACGCCGGATCATTCAGCGCCGGAATGCCGTCTTTCGGCGGCCCGCCCGAGATGATCTCGGACCAATTGTCAATGGTGGTTCGTGCGAAATCCGTCTCGGGCCAGGCGCTGCGCCAACGCGCGGGATCGGCGCTGGCGGTGCAAGCCAGAACGGACAGGATCATGGCAAATCGCAGCATGGGGCAACCTCCTTCCTAGGGGTGCCCCAACGTAAAGGGGGCCATGCAGCGCTGCATAGCCCCCCTACGGTCATGTGATGGGCGCGTTACTCGAGCACGCGCACCGTGGTCATCACGTCGGCCTCGCCCACGACCGCGCCGTTCGGGCCGGTGCCGCGCTTGATCTCGTCGATCACGTCCATGCCCTCGGTCACTTCGCCGACGATGGTGTAATCCCCGTCCAGAAACGGGCCATCCTCGAACATGATGAAGAACTGGCTGTTGGCGCTGTCGGGGTTTTCCGCGCGGGCCATGCCGACCATGCCGCGGGTGAAGGACAGCTCATCGCTGACCTCAAGCGGGATGTCGTCCAGCTCCGAGCCGCCCGTGCCCGCGCGGCGCATGTCGAAATTCTCCGCCGTGCTGTCGCCGAACTCCACGTCGCCCGTCTGGGCCATGAAGCCGTCGATCACGCGGTGAAAGACCACCCCGTCATAGGCGCCCTGCTGGGCCAGCGCCTTGAGCTGTGCGGCGTGTTGCGGGGCCACATCCTCGAACAGGTCGATCACCACGGTGCCATTGGCCGAGCCTTCGATGGTGATCGCCAGTTTGTCGCCCTCAACCGGGACCGAGACCACATCGGTGGTGCCCGCCACGGGTGTCGTCGGCGCGGCCTCCTCGACGATCTCGGGGTCCGCCGAGGCACCCTCTTGCGCGGTGGCGGCAGTGGGCGCGCCCAGCGAGGCCGACAGGATCAGCGCAACGACCAGCGCGCCGGTGCCATCCAACAGCTTACGCATCGGCGGCCACCTTGACCGAGATCATCCGGTCGGGGTTGGCGGGCGGCTCACCCCGGGCGATGGCGTCGACGAACTGCATGCCTTCGACGACCTGCCCGTAAACGGTGTATTGCCCGTTCAGGAAATCGTTGTCCTTGAAGTTGATGAAGAACTGGCTGTTGGCGGAATTAGGATTGGCCGACCGGGCCGCCCCGAGCGAGCCGCGCGCATGGGGCACCTTGGAGAATTCCGCAGGCAGGTCCGGCAGGTCCGACCCGCCCGTGCCAGCGCGGCCGGGGTTATAGTCCTTTTCCATGTTGGCATGGGCCACGTCGCCGGTCTGCGCCATGAAGCCGTCGATCACCCGGTGAAAGGCCACATTGTCATAAGCGCCGGCGCGGGCCAGCTCTTTCATGCGCTCCACGTGCTTGGGGGCCACGTCGGGCAGAAGCTCGATCACCACGGTGCCGTCCTTCAGCTCCATCAGGATTGTGTTCTCGGGGTCTTTGTATCCGGCCATTGCGGGCGTCCTTTGTGTTGTGCGTTGCGGCGGAACCTAGTGCGCGCGGCCGGGAATTCCAAGACGCGGTTGACCCGTGGGGGCGGATTGTCGATTAAAGCGCCAGTCAAGCAGGAGGCGACGATGGGCTGGAATACACTCGACGACATGGATCTTTCGGGCAAGGTGGTGCTGACGCGGGTGGACATCAACGTCCCCGTGGAGGACGGCAAGGTCACCGATGCGACGCGGATCGAGCGGATCAAGCCGACGATCACCGACATCCTTTCCAAGGGGGGCAAACCCGTGCTGCTCGCCCACTTCGGCCGCCCCAAGGGCCAGCCCGTCCCCGAAATGTCTTTGCGCGTCACCGTGCCGACGCTGGAACAGGTGCTGGGCCGCGAAGTGACCTTCATGGAACGCCCCGACCGCGCCGCCATCGACGCCGCCCCGGACGACGCCGTGATCCTTGTTGAAAACACGCGCTTTTCCCCGATGGAGGAAGCGAACGACCCGAAAATGGCGCAGTTTCTGGCTAGCCTCGGGGATGTGTTCTGCAACGATGCCTTCTCGGCCGCGCACCGCGCCCATGCCTCGACGACCGGTGTGGCGGAATTGCTGCCCAACTGTGCGGGCCGGCTGATGGCAGAGGAACTGGGCGCGCTGGAAAAGGCGCTCGGCTCACCCGACCGCCCCGTCGTGGCGGTCGTGGGCGGGGCCAAGGTCTCGACCAAGCTGGACCTGCTGGGCAACCTGATCGACAAGGTCGATGTGATCGTGATCGGCGGCGGGATGGCGAACACCTTCCTCGCCGCGCAGGGCATCGACGTGGGCAAATCGCTCTGCGAGCACGATCTCGCCGACACCGCGCGCGAGATTGCCGCCAAGGCCGCCGACAAGGGCTGCGAAATCCTGCTGCCGCGCGACGTGGTCGTGGCGAAAGAGTTCAAGGCCGGTGCCGAGGCGCAGACCGTCATGGCCGGGGACGTGCCCTCGGACGCGATGATCCTTGACGCGGGCCCCGACAGCGTCGCGCACATCGGGCAGGTCTTCGAGCGCGCGAAAACCGTGATCTGGAACGGCCCGCTGGGTGCTTTCGAGATCGAGCCCTTCCACAAGGCCACCTTCGCCGCCGCGAAAACCGCAGCCGAGATGACCCAAGCCGGCGATCTGATCACCGTGGCGGGGGGTGGGGACACCGTTGCGGCGCTCAATCAGGCGGGCGTGGCCGGAGATTTCACCTATATCTCCAGCGCGGGCGGCGCGTTTCTGGAATGGATGGAGGGCAAGACGCTCCCCGGGGTCGCGGCCTTGGGCGGCTGACCTGCGCCGCGGACGGGGCGACCTTGCGCATTCGTCGCGCCTGTTAGCGTAACCAGAATTGTCGGCCCCGCCCGCCTCCCGTATGACGCTGGAAACACAACTGAAAGGACGCCCCGATGACCTCCGCCATGACAGACCAGATCCGCAACGGCCAAGGCTTCATCGCAGCGCTCGACCAGTCGGGCGGCTCCACGCCCAAGGCGCTCAAGGCTTACGGCGTGTCCGAGGATGCCTATGCCAACGACGACCAGATGTTCGACCTGATCCACGAGATGCGCGCCCGCATCGTCAACGCGCCGGATTTCAACGGCGACAAGGTGATCGGCGCGATCCTGTTCGAGATGACGATGGACCGCGAGATCGGCGGCAAACCCTCGGCCAAGGCGCTCTGGGAAGACAACGGCGTGGTCCCCTTCCTCAAGATCGACAAGGGCCTTGAGGAGGAAAAGGACGGCGTGCAGATGATGAAGCCGATCCCGAACCTTGATCACCTGCTTGAGCGGGCGGCCAAGGGCGGCATCTTCGGCACCAAGGAACGCTCGGTCATCCATGCGGCCAACGAAGACGGGATCAACGCCATCGTGGCCCAGCAGTTCGCGCTTGGGGCGCAGGTCTATGGCCACGGCCTGATGCCGATCCTCGAGCCCGAGGTGAACATCAAGGCCACCGACAAGGCGCAGATCGAAGAGATGGTCACCCAGACCATCCTGCGCCATCTGGACGCCCTGCCCGAGGGCCAGCAGGTCATGCTGAAGCTGACCCTGCCGGAAACCCCCGGCCAGTATCAGCCCTTTGTGGATCATCCCAACTGCCTCAAGGTGGTGGCGCTGTCGGGGGGCTATGACCGGGACGAGGCGAACGCCCGTCTGGCACAGAACCCCGGCGTGATTGCCAGCTTCAGCCGGGCGTTGACCGAAGGGCTTTCGGCGCACCAGTCCGACGCGGAGTTCAACGCCACACTGGGCCGCGCGATCGCGAGCATTCACGCAGCCTCGGTCGCCTGAGCCAAACGGTCCGGCAAAACCTGCATCTGCCACCGGCAAAGGGTCGCGCCCCTACATAAAGGGGATTCCCAAGGCGAATCATTTGTGCGATTCTGCCCGCAAGCGGCCCCCAGAGGCCGCAAACATGAGGCAGACCCAGATGACCCGAGTGAACCGCGCCCCGATGGGGGTTCTTCTCTATTTCGCAGGCACCCTGATGCTGGGGCTCTACTTCACCTTCGCCGCGGTGCAGGGCGATTACGGCGTGTTCAAACGCGCCGAGATCGACGCCGAGGCTCGCGCGCTCACCGAAGAGCTGGCGCTGGTGCAGGCCGACGTGGCGCGGCTGGAAAACCTCACCCGCCGGCTCAGCGACACCTACCTTGATCTGGACCTGCTCGACGAACGCGCCCGCGACGTGCTGGGCATGGTCCGCGCCGACGAAATCGTGATCCGCTAACCGCGCACCCGCGCCGCCTGTCCCGTCCGGCCCTTCCCCTCGCGCCAGCGCCGTCAGGCGCGAATTGCCCTGCTGGGCAAGGAAAATTACCGCACGTCAGATTGTGTGTCGATTTTTCCTGTCAATCGCTGTAGAAGATAGTTTAATGTTAAACTACTTTTCCGCAGCCCCGAGGGAGGACCCATGGCCGCCAAGAAATCGCAAAAGAAATCAAACGTTTCTGCCGAAGAGCTCCTTGAATATTATCGGGACATGCTTCTCATCCGTCGATTCGAGGAAAAGGCCGGCCAGCTTTACGGCATGGGCCTGATCGGCGGGTTCTGTCACCTCTACATCGGTCAGGAAGCCGTCGTCGTCGGGCTCGAGGCCGCCGCGAAAGAGGGGGACAAGCGCATCACCTCCTATCGCGACCACGGCCACATGCTGGCCTGCGGCATGGACCCCAAGGGGGTGATGGCCGAACTCACCGGACGTGAGGGCGGCTACTCCAAGGGCAAGGGCGGCTCGATGCACATGTTCTCGTCCGAGAAGCATTTCTACGGCGGCCACGGCATCGTCGGCGCGCAGGTGCCGCTGGGGGCGGGCCTTGCCTTCTCGGACAAATATAAAGGCAACGACAACGTCACCTTCACCTATTTCGGCGACGGCGCGGCCAATCAGGGCCAGATCTACGAAACCTTTAACATGGCGGCGCTCTGGGATCTTCCGGTGATCTTCGTGATCGAGAACAACCAATACGCCATGGGCACCAGCCAGAAGCGGTCCACCTCCACCCCCGACCTCTACACCCGCGGCGAAGCCTTCGGCATCCCCGGCGAGATTGTCGACGGCATGAACGTGCTGGCGGTCAAGGAAGCCTCGGAAAAAGCCGTCGCCCACTGCCGCGCGGGCAAGGGCCCCTACGTGCTTGAGGTCAAAACCTACCGCTACCGCGGCCACTCCATGTCGGACCCCGCCAAATACCGCACCCGTGACGAGGTGCAGAAGATGCGCGACGAACGCGACCCCATCGAACAGGTCCGCGACCTGCTGCTCACCGGCAAACACGCGAGCGAAGATGACCTCAAGGCCATCGACAAGGACATCAAGGCCGTCGTCAACGAAAGCGCCGAATTCGCCAAGGAAAGCCCCGAGCCGGACCTCAGCGAACTCTGGACAGACATCTACGCCGACGATCTTCCGCAGGCCAGCGCAAGCTAGAGATGACGCATGTGCTCGCACAGTCCCGGGGCTTTGCCTTCATCCACAATCCCAAAGCGGGAGGATCGTCTGTGCGCAAGCAACTGATGCGTTATGATGAGACGGGTGGCAAATATAAGGCGAGGACGCATGTTTTGCCGGGGTATGGCACTGTTGATATGGGCCATGTCACGCTACCTGTCATGGCGCGGTTTTTCTCCGAGGATCTTGCGATTGTGCAAAAGGTCAAAGCCTTCGGACTGGTCAGGGATCCGGTGCAACGGTTCGGCTCTGCTTTGGCCGAACACACGCGCCGGTTTCGCGATCGCGCTTTAGACAGCTACAGCGATACCGAACGCAAAGGCCTGATTGACGAAGTGCTGCGCGCTATCGAGGCGCGGCCGGAATGTGCGCCTGCGGAGTATTGCCATTTCTCGAAGCAGAAGGCGTTTTTCTACGTAGATGATCAACAGATCGTGGCAGATATCTTCCGGTTGGAAGATTACACCGCAGCTTTGCAGCACATAGAGCAGGTGACTGGTAAACGTCTGTCATCCCGTCGCCGCAATCAATCTACAAGCGGGGGACGGTCTTCCCGCCGCGGGCTGCGCCGGTTGCTTAATCTGGCGAAGCCGGAACAGAAGGTTTCGGATTGGCGCGTGCTGCCGGAGCTGACAGAGGGCCCCGTGCGGCGCTTTGTCGACGATTACTATGCCGATGACCGGCACCTTCACACATCAACCGCAGCGCCAGGTCACGCATCAGCGCCGTAGACACTGCAACACCAGACGACATAAGAGGCACATTTATGGCTACTGAACTACTCATGCCCGCCCTCTCCCCCACTATGGAGGAAGGCACGCTCGCCAAATGGCTTGTCAAAGAAGGCGACGAGGTGAAATCCGGCGATATCATCGCCGAGATCGAGACCGACAAGGCAACGATGGAATTCGAAGCCGTCGATGACGGCGTGATCGGCAAGATCCTTGTCGCCGAAGGCACCGAGGGCGTGAAAGTGAACACCCCCATCGCCATCGTCGGCGAAGAAGGCGAAGACATGGAGGCCGCTGCCTCCTCTACCGCCTCTGCCGAGGCCACCCCCTCCGACGAACCCGCCGCCCCCGCCGTCGCCCGCTCCGACAGCGGCTCGGGCGCCATCGACTTCGCCCCCTCGGACCGCTCGCCGGACTATCCCGAAGGCACCGAGATGAAGACGATGACCGTGCGCGAGGCTTTGAACGAAGCCATGGTCGAAGAGATGGAGCGCGACGACACCGTGTTCCTGATGGGCGAAGAGGTCGCCGAGTATCAGGGTGCCTACAAGATCAGTCAGGGCCTGCTCGACAAGTTCGGCGAAAAACGCGTGATCGACACGCCGATCACCGAACATGGCTTCACTGGCGTTGCGGTCGGCGCGGCCTTCGGCGGCTTGCGGCCGATCGTCGAATTCATGACCTGGAACTTCGCCATGCAGGCCATGGACCAGATCATCAACTCCGCCGCCAAAACGCTCTACATGTCTGGCGGCCAGATGGGCGCGCCCATGGTGTTCCGCGGGGCCAATGGCGCTGCGGCGCGCGTGGCGGCCCAGCACTCGCAGGATTACGCGGCGTGGTATGCCATGGTCCCCGGCCTCAAGGTCGTGATGCCCTACACCGCCGCCGACGCGAAAGGCCTGCTGAAAACCGCGATCCGCGACCCCAACCCGATCATCTTCCTCGAGAACGAGATCCTTTATGGCCGCTCGTTCGAGGTGCCCAAGATCGACGATTTCACCATCCCCTTCGGCAAGGCCCGCGTGGCCGTGGAAGGCACCGACGTGACCATCGTCAGCTTCGGCATCGGCATGCAATACGCCATGGAGGCCGCTGAAAAGCTGGCTCAGGATGGCGTCTCGGCCGAGGTGATCGACCTGCGCACCCTGCGCCCCATCGACTATGGCACCGTTCTGGAAAGTGTAAAGAAAACAAATCGTTGCGTCACGGTTGAGGAAGGCTGGCCCGTGGGCTCCATCGGCAACCACCTCGGTGCCACGATCATGCAGCAGGCCTTCGACTACCTCGACGCGCCGGTGATCAACTGCACCGGCAAGGACGTGCCGATGCCCTATGCCGCGAACCTCGAAAAACACGCCCTGATCACCACTGATGAGGTGATCGAGGCCGTGAACCAAGTCACCTACCGTTAAGGAGAACAGACAATGGCAACCGAAATTCTCATGCCCGCGCTGTCCCCCACGATGGAGGAAGGCACGCTGGCGAAATGGCTGGTGAAAGAGGGCGACACCGTGCAGTCGGGCGACCTTCTGGCCGAGATCGAGACCGACAAGGCGACGATGGAGTTCGAGGCCGTCGAGGAAGGCGTCATCGGCAAGCTGCTGGTGGCCGAGGGCACTGAGGGCGTGAAGGTCAATTCCCCCATCGCCCTCATCGGCGAAGAGGGTGAGGATATGAGCAGCGCCTCCGCCTCCACACCCGCCGACACGTCCTCCGCCGACACCGCGTCCGATGCGCCCCCCGCCGGGGCGAGCGAGAAGACCGCGCCCGCCAAGGGCTACGGCAAGGGCGCGACAGATGCGACCCCCGCCGCCTCTTCGCCCCCCGCCGGCAAGGACGGAGACCGCATCTTCGCCACCCCGCTGGCCCGCCGTATCGCCAAGGACAAAGGCCTCGATCTGGCGCAGATCGAAGGCTCCGGCCCGCGCGGACGGATCATCAAGGTCGATGTTGAAAACGCGACCGCCCAGCCGAAAGCCGCCAAGGCCGAGGCCCCCGCGGCCAAGACCGAAGGCCAAAAACCCGCGATGCCCACGGGCATGGGCGCCGATCAGGTCGCCGCGATGTATCAGGGCCGCGACTACGAAGAGGTCTCGCTTGACGGGATGCGCAAGGTCATCGCCACCCGTCTGGTCGAAGCCAAGCAGACCGTGCCGCATTTCTACCTGCGCCGCGACATCGAACTCGATGCCCTGCTGAAGTTCCGCAGCCAGCTCAACAAAACGCTGGAAGACCGCGGCGTGAAGCTCAGCGTCAACGACTTCATCATCAAGGCCTGCGCGCTCGCTTTGCAAGAGGTGCCGGACGCCAACGCCGTCTGGGCCGGGGACCGCGTGCTGAGGATGAAAGCCTCGGACGTGGCGGTGGCCGTGGCCATCGAAGGTGGGCTCTTCACGCCGGTGCTGCAGGACGCAGAATCCCGATCCCTGTCCTCGCTCAGCACCCAGATGAAAGACCTCGCCGCCCGCGCCCGCGACCGCAAGCTCGCGCCGCATGAATATCAGGGCGGCAGCTTCGCGATCTCCAACCTCGGCATGTTCGGCATCGACAACTTCGACGCGATCATCAACCCGCCCCACGCCGCGATCCTCGCGGTCGGGGCCGGCGCGAAAAAGCCCGTGGTCGGCGAAGACGGAGAGCTCAAGGTCGCAACGGTCATGTCCACCACGCTCTCGGTTGATCACCGGGTGATCGACGGGGCGCTGGGGGCGAACCTGCTCAACGCGATCAAGACGCACCTCGAAAACCCCATGGGCATGCTCGCCTAAGGCAGCACACGCCGAAACACAAGGGCCGCCGGACCCACCCCGGCGGCCTTATTCATTCGCCCCCCGCCTCATCTTTGCTTGAAAAATATCCCGGGGGGAGTCCGCAGGACGGGGGGCTGCCCCCCCTCTTTCGTCCCGCCAAGCCGCACGCCTACCCGTGGGTGCGCAACAACTGATCCATGGTCCGCGACGGCTGCGAACAGCCCGCTTCGCCCACCACCTTCGCCGGCACCCCCGCGACGGTCTTTTTCGCCGCCACATGGTCGAGCACGACCGATCCGGCGGCAATGCGGCTGCATTCGCCCACGCGGATGTTGCCCAGCACTTTGGCCCCGGCCCCGATCAGCACGCCGTCACCGATCTTCGGGTGCCGGTCCTCTTCCTCTTTGCCGGTGCCGCCCAGCGTTACCGAATGCAGCATCGACACGTTGTCGCCGACCACCGCCGTCTCGCCGATGACGATGGAATGGGCGTGGTCGATCATCAGCCCCTTGCCGATGGCGGCCCCGGGGTGAATGTCGACGCCGAAAATCTCCGACACGCGCATCTGCACGTAATAGGCCAGATCGCGGCGGCCCTGTTTCCAAAGATAATTGCCAAGCCGATACGCCTGCACCGCCTGAAATCCCTTGAAGAACAACAACGGTTGCAGAAACCGCAGGCAGGCGGGGTCGCGGTCGAAGATCGCCACGATGTCGGCGCGGGCGGCCTCGGCCAGATCGGGATCGTCGGCATAGGCCGCATCGGCAATCTCGCGCAGCATCTGGTCGGACATCTCGGACGAGGCGAGCTTCATCGAAATCCGGTAGGCCAGCGCGTTTTGCAGCGATTTGTGATGCAGGACCGAGGTGTGCACGAAGCCGCCGATCAACGGCTCATCGGCGATCGCCTCCTCGGCCTCGCGGCAGATGCGCTGCCAGACGGGGTCGATCTGGGCGAGTTTTGGGTTGGTCCGGGCCATGGGCGCACCTCTCTTTCGGGCCCCTCCTACCGCGAAACGGCTGCAAAATCCAAGATGAAACCGGTGGCGCGGGTGATCACAAATCGTCATGCAGGCGCGCCCGCCAAGCGGCGAGCGCGGCCAGAACCTGCGCCAGCGCCGCACAATATTCGGGCGATCCCGGGCGCGCGGCACGGCGCGCGTGCAAACAGGCTTCCGCGTGCAGCGACCCGGTGCCGCCGCCGGGATGGGCGGTGCCGAAGCGCTTGCGCCACAGGTCGGCCACATGGGCCGCTTCGATCATCGCGCGGGCGGCGCGGGGGCGCTCTGCCGGGGGCCGCGCCAGCAGCGCCCGCGCCGCCATGTCCAGATCGCTCCACCCCACTTGACGCATCAGCGGGCCAGCGTGACCGCCCGTGACGGGCCTTCGCCGTACACGTCCGAGATCTGCGCCACGTCGATCCGCGTCACCGCCGTCCCGCCTGCGGTCCCGTCCGCCGCCTGCATCGCCGCGCTGTAGGTCCACTGCGGCTGCGACGTCGTCGCCGCGCGCACCTGCACCCCGTCGCGGAACACCCGCACGGCGTAGCGCTCGTAAGCTTCCGACAGCGGCACGTCCGGCCCGTCCCAGCCGTCGCCATCCAGCCGGGTGCGGCGGGTCCAGCGGATCGCCACGGCGCTGCCCTCGGGCTCGGCGCGCAGATGCGCCACGGAATAGGGGCGCAGGCCCACGCCGGCAAAGGCTTCGGTCCGGTATTGGTAGCTCGGGTCGCTGATCGGCCGCGTGCCGGGGCCATAGCGGTAATGCCGCGTCACCCCGCGGGCCGAGCCGGGCAGGGAAATCTGTTCGGGCACCCCGTCCAGCAGCACAAAGACCGACCCCACAGGCCAGACGTCGGGCATGATCCCGTCACTGCCCGCCTGCCCGCGCAACCGGCGGCGCAGCTCATAGGTCTCCTCTCCCACCAGATCGGCTTGGGCGAACTGGAACACCTCCCAATTGTCGGCAGTGCCATCCCCGATCACCGCCACATTCGCCCCGCCGAGGATCTGCGCGTCGGACACCGATTGCAGCGCACCGCGGATCAGCTGCACCTGCAAGGCCGGCCCGTGATCGTAAAGCCCCGCCCCCGCGCGCGGCAGCTCGGTCTGCGTCAGCCCCATGACCGAGGGCGCGGTCAGCAGGCGGTTCAGCGCGTAATCCGCATCCTGCGCGGCCGAATAAAGCGCCACCGAGCCGGGCCACGGGATGCCGGACGTGGCGACATAGGGGGCGACCGGATCCTCGTCCCCGCGCAGCAGTGGCAGGTCCATGAACATCAGCTCCACCGGCACCGGAGGCACGAAGCCGCGCAGGTTGAAGGTCCGCTCGGTGACGTCCTGCGGCTCGTAGATCGCAGGCTCAATGCGCACCGCTTCCAGCACCTGCCGGTCCGTGCGTTCCACCTGATCGATGCGGAACAGCCCGTCGCCATAGGTGTCTGGCAGATGCACCACGTCGCCCGCGCCGACCTCAAGACGCGACGGCGGCAGGGCGAACCGCGCCGTGTCCCGCGCCACCCGCGCCTCGGCCAGCCAGCGCTCGGCGATGCGCTGCGCCTCGGCGCTGGTCAGCACCAGCGACAACTCGGTGCCCGTGGTGGTCTGGGCGCGGTCGTCGGGGAACACCGCTTCCGAGGCGCGCACCTCGTAGTCGGCGTCGCTTTCGATGAAGGCCACCCGGACCCGTCCCGCGACCTCCGGCTCTTGCGCGCGCACCAGTTCGACCGCACCCTCCGCGTCGTCTTCATAGACGAACTCACCCGGCGTGATTGCCGCATCCAGCCGCGCGTCGCGGGTGCGGAAGATCAACCGCCCCTCGCGCTCGATGGCGTCGAAGCTATAGGCCAGCATCAAGGGCTGCAGCGCGGCACGGGCTGTGCTCACCCGGTCCACGACGTAGCCGCGCACGACGCCGTGCAGGTCCGAGACGTCATAGCGGGTCACCCCCGCCCGTTCGCAGATTTCCGCCACGACCGAGGACAAGGGCCGCGCCGAGGCCCGCCCGTTCAACCAATGCCCGCGTGCATAGTTCACATTGTCCGACCACAGCTCTCCATTACCGGGAAACGCCGGAAAAGGCCGCGCGTCCCACGACCAGACGTGGATGCGCTCGGGGTCGACCATGCGCAGGCCGGTCACCGGCGAGACGGGGTTCAGGTCGGGGTCGTTGTAGTGGCGATAGATCGTCCGCAGAAACTGCATCTGGATGTAGTCATCGCGGATGCCGGTGCTGGCGCGCGGCAGGCCGGATTCCGAGGATTTCAGGTCCACGAAGCGGTTCGGCTCGTTGCTGCCTTTGTCCACGGCGGGGCAGCCGACCTCGGTGAACCAGATGGGCTTGCTGCCCGGCTCCCACGCGGTGGGCAAAGGTGCGCGCTCTCCATTCACGCGGTCATGGTGCGCGCGCAGCCACCAGTTGCGCAGGTCCTTGTAGCGCCAGACCCAAGGCTCCCCCAGCCCGTCGGTGATCGGCGTACGGATTTGCGCCTCGGCGGCCTCGGGCGAATGGTAATACCAGTCGTAACCCTCGCCCCCCTCGACGTTGGCCCCGAGGTAGTCGAGGTTGTAGATCGATCCGTAAGACGCATCGAGGTGATCCTCCCCCTCGCGCCAGTCGGACAGGGGCATGTAGTTGTCGATGCCGATGAAGTCGATGTCGTCAGAGGCCCAGAGCGGGTCGAGGTGGTAGAACTTGTCGCCGCCCCCGGGCTGGTAGCCGTGATATTCCGACCAGTCGGCGGCATAGCCGATCTTGACGTCCGGCCCCAGCACGGCGCGCACATCGGCGGCCAGATCGACCATCGCCTGCACCGCCGGAAAGCCGTTCGCCCCCCGGATCTGGGTGAGCGACCGCATCTCGGAGCCGATGCAGAAGCCATCAACCGCGCCCGCCGCCGCGCAGAGATGCGCGTAATGCAGGATGAACCGGCGGTAGGACCATTCGTCCGGCCCCGAATAGGTCACCCGGTCGCCGTCAATTGCGAAATCCGACACCTGCGCCGTGCCGAAAAACGCGGCCACTTCCGCATCGGCGGCGGCGGTCTGGTCCGGCGTGCCCGCCTGCCCCGGTGCCAGCGAGGTCGTGATGCGACCGCGCCATGGCAGCCGCGGCTGGCCCGGCTCTCCGGTCCAGGGGTTGGGCAGGGAGTTGCCCGCGAGCTGCTCCATCAGGATGAACGGATAGAACACCGCTCGCTTGCCCCGCGCCGCCATATCGCGCAGCGCCTCGATGACCGAGGCATCGGCAGGCGTTCCGCCATAGATCGGCCGGCCCGCCTCGAACGGGACCACCCCGGCGGCCCCGCGCGGGACGCCCGCGACCCGCCACGGCATCTTGCTCGCGTCGGTCGTCGTCTGCTCGACCTTGGGCTTGATCCGGCACTCGGCGCAGCGCAGATCGTCGCCGAACCACGACACAACCATGGTCACCGAATTGGCCTTGGGCAGTTCCGCGTCCAGCGCCTCCATCGACACGAGGTAATCGGTCTTGCCCGCCGGCGTGTTGACGTTGACCACTTCGCGCCGGCCAAAGCCCTTTTTCAGCGTCGTGGTGGTGGTGGCGAGCGCATATTCCCCGGTGCCGGGCACCAGTGCCACGCCGGTAACCAGATCGTGCAGATCGTCGTGCACCGGGTCAGCGCCCATCTCATCGGGGCCCGGCCGCATCACCTCGAACGAGAATTGCGGCACCCGGTTGCCGTAGGGTTCAAGGTCGAGGTCTTCCATCACCACATAGGCCGTGCCGCGATAGGCGGGCACCTGCCCCGCGCCTTCGACCGCCTCCATCTTGGGGTCGGGTATCTGGTCGCGCCCGCCGGTATAGACGCGCAGGTTCAGGTCGTCCGGCGCGATCTCCACCCCGTCGGCCCAGATGCGCCCGACCCGGGAAATCTCGCCTTCGCACAGTGCAATGGCCAGCGAGACGGAATAGCTGTAGCGCGTGACCTTTGGCTTGGGCGGGCCGCCCTTGCCACCGCCGGTGGTGGTCTTGGATTCCTGAAACTGGGTGGCCCAGATCACCTGCCCCGCGATGCGCATGCGGCCGTAAAGCTGCGGGATCGCCGCGCCCTCGCTGGCGCCGGTCAGCCGGAACCGGTCGATGCGGCCCGTCTCGACCGCGTCGGCCCCGCCCCCCAGCAGCCGCTGGTCGATGGCGCTGCCGATGGCGGCGCCCGCCGCGCGGCCGATCGCCGCCATGCCGATCCCCAGAACCGTGCCGCCAATGGAGCCGCCCAGCGCCATGCCTGCTGCCGAAAGAACAATCGTCGCCATAAGTCAGACCCTCAAGTTACGCGAAATCCGGGCAGGAAAACCGCGCCACAAGGCGCGACTGCCACGGCGGGGTCAGGGCGCATTCGATCACGCCATGCCCCTGATACGCATGTATAAAACTGGCCTGCGGGCCGATCTCGGCCTGCACGCCCACGTGTTTGGCGACCGCGCCCTGCCGCATCCGGAACACCAGCACATCGCCCGCCGCCGCCCGGTCGCGGGGCTTGGGCGCAAGCCGCGCAGCCAGCGCGCGCAGCAGCCGCTCATCGCCCTGCGGTTCGGACCAGTCGGCGGTGTAGGGCGGCACGGGGATCAGCGGCGTGCCCGTGACCTCGGCCCAGAGGCCGCGCAACAGGCCCAGACAGTCACACCCGATCCCGCGCCGCGCTGCCTGATGCACATAAGGCGTGCCGATCCAGCCGCGCGCGGCGGCGACAATGGAGCTCAAAACAGCCCCTCCCGCCGTTGGCTGCCACCGGTGTTCTGGCCGCCCCGGCTGGGGGTGCTCATCAACCAGTCATCGCCGGGGATGTCGGGAAAGCCCTGATAGTTCAGAAAGTTGCTGAACTTGGCCTTGCAGGTCTCGGCGCGTTTGTCGCAGCCCGCTTCAAGCCGGATCCTGTCACCCGCCACAACGGGCGCGCGCAGGGCTTCCCAGATCTCGACCTCGCGCACGCCGTCGCGAAACCGGTCGCGCTTGATGACCGAGACCAGCCCCGCCGCCGCGCCGCTCAGCACCACCAGCCGCCCGCGCTCGAACCACGCGGGCTCGAACCCGCGCAGGTCGGAGAAGCGAAACCGGCGGTCTTCCTCCAACACCTCAACCGCGACCTCGGTGTGGAACCCCTCGGTCTCCAGATCGAACCGGCAGCGGCTGTCGCCCAGAATGGCGGAACAGGGGGTCTGATAGACCCGCCCCTGCGGCTGGTTGAGCGCTTCGGTCAGCCCGCGCAACTCCGCATGGAAGGCTCCGCCCTCGCGCCGCAGCTCTCCGATATGGCCGGTGAACCGCAGCGATCGCACAGCCACGTCGGCCCAGTTCACCAACCACGCCTGCACCAGCGCGCCGTCGAAACGCCCGGCCTCGATGTCGTCCTCGGTGATCGCCGCGTCCGAGAGCGCGCCCATCGCCTCGGAGTTGTCCACCGCCAGCCCGGTGCCCGAGATGATCGCCCGCGCGGTCAGGCCGGCATCGGCCTTGAAGGTGATCCCGTCGAACGCCAGATCGCGGTCGTGATCGGTGAAGCCGTAAACCGTGCCGTCGCGGCGGGTCAGCGCCCAGCACCGCGCCAGCGTGGTCAGCCCCTGATCCAGATGCTCCTGAAACGCGCTCATATCCGCACCTCGACCAGCGGCACATGGGGCACTTCGCCCGCCTGATAGGTCGCCACCGAGGTCATCAGCGTGTCCATGTCGAAACGCACGGGCACGTCGAACTCATAGCCTGCGGTGATCTCGGCCTGAATGTCCGGCGGGTGGTCAAAGGTCACAAGCCCGGTGTTCAGGTCCACCTCGTAGTCCACGCCCTCAACCAAAGGATCGCCCGAGACCTGCACCTCAACCGTGCCGGCGACCAGCTTTTCGATCGGGCGCGCATAGGCCGCCCCGCCCGAGGTGTAATTCTTTACGATCTGGAACACGGTCTGCACCTCGTCCCCCATGCCGATCAACTGATCGCCGCCGGAGATTTCGCGGCTGGGCTTGGCCGAGCGGTAGTCGGCCCAATCCTTCCAGCGGAACCCATACATCTGCCCGCGCCGGGCTTCGAAGAACGCGATCAGCACCTCAAGATCATCAAGCGAGCGCAGGCCCATCCCGGCGTCGAAGCGGCGGCGCGAATGGGCCCATGGCGTGTTGCGTTCCTCGTGCCCGTTGGCAAGCGTCACGATCTCGGTGCGGCGTTCCGGCCCGCCCAGCGCGCCGAAACTGACATCCGTGGGAAAGCGGACTTCGTGGAAATTCATCTTGGCTGCTCCTGTCCTAGCGGTTGCGCTGGCCACGCCCCAAGGCACGGCCAAGGGTCGCCGCGATCTGGCTCTGGCTGCGCTGGAAACCGGCCACGTCGGGGGTGGTGATGTTCATGGTGATGTTGACCGCCTGCCCGCCTTGCGCCTTGACACCAAGGCTGCCGTCGGGGCCGCGGCTGAGGGGCATGATCGCCTCCGGCCCCGCCTCGCCCATCAGCCCGGTGCCGCTTCGCATGGGGAAGCTGGTGGCCCCCGACACGACGCCCCCCTTGGCAAAAGGCGTCACCCGGCCCTGGGAAATCGCGCCCCCCTTGGCGAAAGGCATCATCGCCGACACCAGCGAGTTGACGCCCCCCGCAAGGATGCTGCCGAAGTGGTCCGTCACCGGCCGCATGGCGTTGTTATAAACCGTGCGCGACATGGCTTGCCCCAAGGTGGCAAAGGCGTCCGACAGGGACTTGCCGTCAAAGACCAACCCGTCAAAGGCGCGGCGCAGCCCGCCGGAAAAGCCGCGCTCCAGATTGCCCAGATCGCGCGTGGTGTCGCCCAACGTGGCCTTCATCCGGCGCAACTGACCCTCAAAGGCGTCGGTCATCGTGGTGACCGAGCCCAGGGTCGCCTCAAGCTGTTTGGCCTCGCTCTCAAGGGCATCGAGCCCGTCAATCTCGTCCATCATCGTCTCCTTCCCGGCCCCCGTCTGGATAGGCCGCGCTGAGTTCATCCAATCTGCGCCGCCCCATGGGCAGCGTGCCCGTGTCGGCCCCCAGCATGAGCCAGAGTTCCGCCGGGGTGAGCGCCCAGAACACATCCGGCGCCAGCCCCAGATCGCGCAGACCCGCCCGCATCAGCGCGGGCCAGTCGAGCGCGGGTTCAGGGCCGCTCACGGGGTGGCGAAGGCGCGGGCGAGAAGCTCCGCCGCCGCCTCGGCCGCGCGCACCGGACCGCCTTCGATCTCGGCGCTCAGCAGGTCGCGCGCCGTGCCGCGCCAGCCGCCGCCGCGCAATCCGGCCACGATCAGCGCCAGCACGTCGCGGGTCGAAAAGGCGCCGCGCTCGAACCGGGCGACCAGCGCCACGAGCGTGTCCTCGCCCAAGCTGGCCTCAAGCTCGGCCAGCGCACCCAGCGTCAGCCGGCATTGGTGCGCCTCACCGTTGAGCATCAGCGCGACCTCGCCGCGCCAGGGGTTGTGCGGCTCGCTTTGCATCACGGGAACGGCGTGAAGATGATCTGGCCAGCCGAGGTCAGCGCCATTTCATAGGTCGCCTCACCGTCATGGGTGCCGGCGTAGTCGATGGACGAGACCTGAAACGGCCCCTCCATGGTGCCGAAATCCGGCACGATCACCTGAAAGTCCGGCGTCTCGCCCGCGAAGAAAATCTCGCGCACGCGCTCGTCCGTGGCCTCGTCCTTGAACACGCCCGAGCCGCTGATCGCGGCCGTCTTCACCCCGGCGCTGCCCAGCACCTCGCGCCAGCCACCGGTGCTGTCGAGCGAGGTGACATCCACCGTTTCCGCGTTGAAACTGATCCGCGTGGCCCGCAGGCCCGCCGCGGTCTCGAACTGGCCTCCGCCAGTCATGTCGATCTTGATCAACAGATCCTTGCCGTTCTGGGCTACCATATCGAATACTCCGTAAGGGGTTGAAAATTATCGTCTTTGGCGCAGGCTCAATCGTCCTGCACCCGCGCGCGGAAGGTCAGATCGATGCGGCGCTCATTGCCCTTGGCGACCCGCACCGCGCGCGCTCGAAAGAACGTGAGCGAGACCAGCGTGCCGCGGCTCAGGCTCAGGTCCGCATCAACCAAAGCGTCCGACACCGCCGCCGCCGCCTGTTTCGCGGTGGCAAATCCGGCGCTGTCGGTGACGACCGAAACGGTGAAGCGGTGCTCGGCCCCCGCTCCCGTCCCGTCCGACCGGTCGCGGGCCAGCTCGGGGCCCAGCGTCACGTAAAGCGAGGGCGCGGTGCCCGAGGGGACCGCATCGAAGATGTTCGCGCCGACCAGCGTGCCCAAAGCCGCGTCCGAGGTCAGGGCCTGAAAGATCGCCACCTGCAAGGCGGCGGATACGCCATAGCTCATGCGACGGTCTCCTCTTGCGCGGTGCAGATCAGATAGCGCCCGTCGGCGTCCTGCTCGGCCACCGACAGGATGCGGTAATAGCGCGCGCCTTCGCGGAACCGCTGGTTCGGCTGGGGCCGCGCGTTCGAGGTGGGCGGGGCCGCGCGGGTGATGATGCGGTAAGCCACGCGGCTCAGCGGTGCAGCGATCCCCGCAGCCTCGCGCCCCGTGCGGGCGGTGACATTGGCCCAGACGATCCCCAGCGGCATCCAGCTTTCGGCAAAGCCGCCTGCGCCATCGGGCACCCGTGCGGGCATTTCCAGCACCAGCTTGCGGTTGAGACGATACGCCATCACGCAGCCCCCCCGCCCAGCCGCACGGTGCGGTGCCGCTCGATCAGCGCGCTCACGCCGAAGGGCATGCAGCCGCCATCATACTGCATCTCGTGGCGGTATTCGTAGTAATGCGCGGCCAGCAGCAACACCGCCTGCGCCAGATCGGCGGGCAGATCGCTCCAGTCCGGGCCAAAGCCCGCCAACATCGTGACCGTCGCCGATCCGCCCGTCGGCACCGGCGGCAAGGTGGCGCCGCGCGCGGCCAGCACCGGGCGCTGGATGTCGGGCCTCAGCTGGTAGCGGTCCGCATCAACGGTCACGGCGCCGCCGCCTGCGTCGGTCAGCACCAGCGACACGATGGCCGAGACGGGCGCCAGCGGCAGCGCCTGCGCGTCGGCGGCGCGCCAGCGGGTGACGGTCCAGGAGAAGGTGCGCTCAAGCAGCGCCTTTCCGGTGCGCGCCTCGATCGCGGCCAGCGCCGTGCGCAGGAACCCGTCAAGCAAGCCATCCTGCAGCCCGTCATCGGCAAACCCCGATCCAAGGCGCAAATGGTCTTTGAACTGGGCGACCGGCAGGGCGCTTGCGGGCACGCTGGTGTCTTCGATCAATATCATGGGTCTACTCCGAAAACGGCTGTTCTGTGCGTGGATGGGCCGGTGGGCGGGTCCGGGCGCGTGCCCTCCGCGTCGCTCGGACGGAAGGAAGCAGCTGGACAACACGGAGGTCGGCTCTCGCCGCGCGCGCGCCCGGACCCCGGACGCGGAAGGCAAGCCCTCCGCGCCCGTCTCTGGCGGCCTTAGCTCAGGCCGAACTTGAGAAGCTTGATCGCGGCGAAGTCGCTGATCGCCCCGCCGACGCGCTTGGTGGCATAGAACAACACATGCGGCTTGGCGCTGAAGGGATCGCGCAGCACCCGCAGATCGGGGCGTTCCGCAACCGTATAGCCGTTGCCGAAATCGCCAAAGGCAATCGCCGTGGCGTCCGTAGCGATGTCGGGCATATCCTCGGCCACCAGCACCGGATAGCCCAGCAGGCGCGCAGGCTCGCCGGCGGTCAGCCCGTCGGACCACAGGAACCGCCCGTCGGCGTCTTTCAGCTTGCGCACGGCACCGGCGGTTTTCGAGTTCATCACGAAGGACGCTCCGGCGCGGTATTCCGCGCCCAGCGCATAGACCAGATCGATGACCGCATCGGCCGGATCGGTGGCGTCGAAGTCGCCACTGGTGCCGGTGACCACATAGCCCAGGTTGCCCCAGACCCAGACGTCATTGTCCACCTGCGGCGCGGTCAGAAAGCCCGTGGGCTTGTCGATGCCGTCGCCGTTGATAAAGGCCGCCGCCTCGGAGCGGGCGAACTTGTCGGCGATGCGCTGGGCCAGCCATTCGTCGATGTTGAACGCGCTGTCATCCAGCAGCCGCTGCGACGCTTTCGGCAGCGCCGACAATTCGTGCAAGGGAATGGTGATGCGGTCGATCTGCGGCGTGCCGGTCTCGGCGGTGGGGTCGGTCTCGGTGGCCCAGCCCGCGCCCATCTCGGTGTGATCGATCAGCACGTCATAAGACGTGGCCTCGACGTTCACCACATTGGCGATTGCCCGCAATGACGCAGTGGATGACAACACAGATTGCACCGTGGCCGAGGTCTGCGGATCGACCAGATAGCCCCCGTCGGCGGCCACGGCGGTCGACATGGCTTTGCCCTCAACCTCAAGGCCGCGCAGCGCGTCATCGTCGCCCGAGCGCAGATAGGCCTCGAACGCCTTCTGGTGCGGCGCCCCTTCGGTCACGGCCCCGGCCAGCGCGGGCCGCGCACCTGCAATCATGGATTTGCGATCAAGTTTGGTCATACGGTCGTCCTGCTCTTTCAGCTTGGTGTGAATGTCACGGGTGAAGTCTTTGAAATCGGTCACGAAACCCGCCATCGCGGACTTCAGTTCACGGGCGGGGGTCGCCGCATCGGGCGCAGCCTCCCCGGCCCGGGCCTTGGGCTCAGGTGTCGTCATGTTTCGATCCTTTACGTCGGTTGGGTTGGTGCGCCGCGCCTATCTCTGGCCCAGCACGGCGCGGGCATCCTGAAACGCCCCCGCCAGATCGCGCAGGGTGTCGGCCAAACCGGCATCGCCTTTGGCCCCCACCCGCGCATCGGGAAGCATCGGGAAGGTGACAAGCGACACCTCCCAAAGCTCCAGTTCGGACAGCAGCCGCCCGCCGCTGTCGGACTTGCTTGCACGAACGGTGCGATACCCGATGGAGAGCCCGTCGATGGCCCCCGCCTCGATCAACGCCGCGGCTTCGCGCCCGCGGGCCACATCGCGCAGGATGCGCCCCTTGACCCAAAGCCCCGCCGCATCCTCGCGCACCTCGTCCCAGACGCCGATGGGCTGGGCCGGGTCGTGCTGCCACAGCATCTTGACCCGCGCCCCCTTGCCCGCCAGCGCCCGAAGCGAGGCCGCGTAGGCACCACGGGCCACCACGTCACCGCCCTGATCGGGTTTGCCGAACAGCGAGGCATAGCCGCTGATCCGGGTCCCGTCCTCGACGGCGACACTGTCACCAAGGGCCATGAATTTATGCTCTAAGGTCATGTCTCTTCCTCTCACGGGGTCAGGTTCAGCATCGAATCCACCGCCTGGGCGAGGATCACGGCCACCACGCCGTAGACCGTCAGCCACAAGCGTCGCTCCAGCCGCTGCATCATTTCTTCGATCTTGCCCAACTGGGTGTTGAGCTGGGCGAACTGCAACGCGGCCACGCGCTCATGGGCCTCGATGCGCAGGCTGGGGCCGCACTCGAAGGTCTCGCGATACTCACCCATCGCCCACCTCAAGCGCGGGCAGTCCCAGCAGGCGGCGCTTCTCGGCGTCGGTCAGAAAGCTCGCATCGCCGATCCGCGTCCA
Source organism: Thalassorhabdomicrobium marinisediminis (assembly GCF_003072065.1). Classification (GTDB taxonomy): domain Bacteria; phylum Pseudomonadota; class Alphaproteobacteria; order Rhodobacterales; family Rhodobacteraceae; genus Octadecabacter; species Octadecabacter marinisediminis. The sequence continues at coordinate 140,165 of NZ_QCYG01000001.1, read as the reverse complement.
TTGCGACTGGCGTTCCGCCGCCAGCGCGCTCACCTGATCCAGGTCGGGTTTCAGCTCGAAAGTCGTGCCGGTGAAATCTCCCAGCCAATGGGCCAGCGCACTCACCACCCGGGTGGCCAGCGGCAACACGGTCGAGCGGTAAAAGGCGCGGTTGGCCTCTTGAAAATTTGCGTAGGTTGCGTCGCCGGGGATGCCCAGCAGCATGGGCGGCACGCCGAAGGCCACGGCAATCTCGCGGGCGGCGGCCTCTTTGGTTTTCTGGAACTCCATGTCCGAGGGGCTGAACCCCATGGGCTTCCAGTCGAGCCCCCCTTCCAGCAGCATCGGCCGTCCTGCGTTGCGCGCACCCTGATGCTGGGTCTCCATCTCGCTGAGCAAACGGTCATACTGATCGCTCGACAGTTGGCTCTGGTTGTCCGCGCCCTTGTAAACGATCGCCCCCGACGGCCGCGCCGCATTGTCAAGAAGTGCCTTGCTCCAGCGGCTGGCGGCATTGTGCACGTCCAGCGCCGCCGCCGCCGCCTGCATGGGGGACAGGCCGTAGTGGTCATCCTGGGGATGAAAGCTCTTGATATGGCAGATCGGCGCGGGCCCCTCGCCCAAAGCAAAGCGGTGTTTGCGCCCGCCCACGGTGTAATCATAGGCCACGGGCCAGCCATCGGCCCCGGGCACGACCGTCATCCGGTCCGAGCGCAGCACGTGCAGCTCCACCGGCACGCCCTCGCCGCCCACGGCTTCAACATAGCCGTTGCCGGACAGCAGCACCTGGCCAAACAAAGCCTCAAGCAGCTCTGCCCGGCCCTGCGCGCCATTGGGCCGCGCCAGCAGCGCAAGCACCGGATGGGTGTCGTAGCGGCGTTCGTCGTCCTGCAACACCAGCGGCAGCGACGCGGCGGCTTCGGCGATCATCTTGACCGCGCGAAAGCCCACTGGATTGGCCGCAAAGCCGTGGCGCGTCAGGGTGGCGCTGTCCCGCGCGGACCAGACCGCGCGACCGGCGGTTCCCCAGCCCGCGGCCCGCGCCGCGATGCGCCCGGTGGCCGAGGCCTTCACCTCGACCTGTTCGTCCGCCTCTGGTCGTTTCAAAAACTCAAACATTCAAATCCCCTTTGGTGCCGCTTCGATCTGGCGTCCGATCCAACACGATGCACTTTCGACGAAATCTGTTACCAAGCCCGCAAGCGACCGTGCGCCCCCGGCGCAACGGCCCGAAAAATCGTGCAATACCAAGGCTAAAGCCTGCGCACCTGGGGCGCGCGCCAGCGGCGGGCGGGGTCGATAAACAGCTCGGTCAGCGCCCAGACCAGCGCGTCCACGCGGTCCGGCGACCCCTGGCCTGCATAGCCCTGCGCGGTCATCTGGCACATCTCGTCCTCGAGCGCGCCGAGGTTCGGAAGGTGCCGCACGCGGCCCTGTTCATAAAGCGCGGCCACCGGTTCGGCCCGCAGCCCCTTGCCGCGCGTCGCGTGGACCGCGCGGTAGGGCACGGCCGGATCGATCGACCGCACGATCGCCTCGACCATCGCACCGCCCTGATTGACCTCGGCCACCAGCCGCTCGGCCCCGTGCCGGTCCATCGCCGCAATCGCCGCCGCCGCCCAGTCGTTGGGGCTGGCCCCCTGCACGCTGGCATCTTCCAGCACGTAGACCTGCCACTCGGGCAGGGGCCCCTGCGCCACGATCCCCGCGACGATGATCCCGCAGGCGTCCGAGGCGGCGGTCGCCCCCGCGGGCGGGTCCACCGCGACCACGATACGGTCGAGTTTCGGCACCTCCTTCACGCGCGCCGCCTCGATCTGGTCCGAGGTCCAGAGCGCGCCGTCCACATCGGCCAGCAGAACGCCCTCAAGCTCCTGCCGGCCCAACCGGGTGCCCGCATAGCGGTTCTGCACCTCCTCCAGAAAACTGTCCGCCAGATAGGCGCGGTTGGCCTCGGTGGGCGCATGGGTCGTCACCGTGCTGTCGCGCTCCAGAAGCGCTTTCAATATTCCAACATTTCGCGGCGTCGTGGTGACGCAGGCGCGGGGGTTCTTGCCCAAACGCAACGCGAACTGCATCATGTCCCAGGTCGCTTGTGCCTTGGGCCACTTCGCCAATTCATCAGCCCAGACCGCATCGAATTGCGGCCCGCGCAGGCGTTCGGGATCAAAGGCGGAATAGAGCCGCGCCTCGGCCCCGTTGGGCCACACCAGCATTTGCCGCCCGGCGATCCACGTGGGCCTGCGGTCCGGTGGAGAGCAGGCCAAAATCCCGCTTTCCCCGAAGACCATGACCTCACGCGCCTGTTCCATCGTCTCACCGATCAGCCCGATGCGTTTGGCCTGACCGGGGTCGCGCGGACGCGACCCCTCAACCATGCTGCGGACCCATTCAGCGCCCGCACGGGTCTTGCCCGCCCCGCGTCCGCCCAGGATCACCCAAGAGCGCCAGTCGCCTTCGGGCGGTATCTGATGCTCCAGCGCCCAGAACTCGAACAGATAGGGCAACGCCCGCACCTGTTCATTCGTCAGACTGTCCAGAAACGCCTTGCGGTCGGCAGCACTGGCGGATGCGATTAAGGCGGCACCCGATTTCGTGTCTGAGGTCGTCGAAATCAATCTCGCCTCCTGCCGGTTGATCTGAAAATTTTTCATTGAAGTCCGCCTCCTTCTTGCGAATGTCGGCAAGGGCATCGGTCAGGCGCGCCATCTGTCTGGGCAACAGATCGATGTCCTTGAAGTCGCCGGCGCTCACCAGCTCAAGAACCGCGCTCAACGTCGTGCCGATGGTTTCGAAAAGCTGCCGCGCCTCTTCGATCCGGGCGGCAGCCGTGGTGTGATCGGTGGAGGGTCCACCAGGTTTGGTGCTCATAAGGGAGGATCCCTTTCAGGTTGCTCCGCCCATGAAGCGAAAAACGGGCATCGGGATGGCCCCGACGCCCGCTGATTTTTCGACCAGCGCAGATCACACACTACGCCAAACCGGTTGTTTTTCGAAATCTTTACAGAAGGTTAGCGCCCGTTCGCGCCACGCTTTGTTAACCTTCAGTTGTCCTGCACCGCGTCACGCTCGGCCTCAAGCTGGCGATAAAGCGCGACGTTGCGGTTGTGCTCGTCCAGCGTGGCGGCGAAGTTGTGCCCGTCCCGCGGATCAAGGGTTTTCGCCACGAAGAACAGATAATCGCTGTCCGACGGGTTCAGTGCCGCCTCGATGGACCCGCGCCCCGGATTGGCGATCGGCGTCTCTGGCAGGCCCTGGATCACGTAAGTATTCCAGGGGGTTGCCGCGCGAAGCTCACTCTGGCGCAAACCGCGGCCCAGCACGCCCTTGCCCTCGGTGATGCCGTAGATCACCGTCGGGTCGGTCTGCAGCCGCATGCCCTCGTTCAGCCGGTTCACGAAGACCGAGGCCACGTCGAACCGCTCATCCGAGGTCGAAGCCTCTTTCTCGATGATCGACGCGAGAATCAGCGCCTCCTCGGGGGACTCCAGCGGCAGCCCTTCGGCACGGCCTGCCCAGGCGTCGGCAAGGATGCGCTCCTGCTTGGCCTGCATCTGCGCCAGCAGCGCCTTGACGGAATCACCGGGCTGCACCTCGTATGAATCGGGGGCGAGCATCCCTTCGGGGGGGATTTCGGTGGCGTCATCGGCAAGCACGTCCAGCGCGTTCAGGGCCTGCACCACCTGCCAGCTTGTCACCCCTTCCGAGACCACGATCCGGTATTGCGTGTCGTCATCCTGCCGCGTGCGCAGGTAGTCTTCGGGCGCCTCCACACCCTCTTCGATGTCGAAGCGCACCAGTTCTTCGAATTCACCTTCGGCGGGGTCAAGCTCACGCACCTGCGCGCTCAGCCGGTTGACCGCCACGCGGTAGACCACTTCGGTGCCGCAGGTGTTCTGCCCGCCACGGGTGACGATCTCGGCGATCTCCTCCATCGACGCGCCCGCGGGAACAAGGAAGCTGCCCGCCTTCAGAAGCGCGGATTTGTCGGAATAATCAACGCCCATGCGGAAGATCGCAGGAGAAGAGATCGCATCACGCTCGGCCAGATCCTCACTCACCAGCCTCATGTTCGACCCGGACTGCACCTTCAGGCAGATCGCGTTCTCAAGCGGTCCTTCGGCGGAATATTCGGCCGTGCCCCAAGCAATGACGCCGCCCACAAGGAACAGCGTCACGATCAGGAACGTCAGCGCATTGCTGGCGATATGTTTCCACATGGTCAGTCGACCTTGCCGAAGAGCACCGAAGCATTCGTGCCGCCGAAGCCGAAGGAGTTCGACAGGGCCACATCGATCTTGCGTTCAACCTTGGCTTTGGGGGCCAGATCGACCACGGTTTCCACCGCCGGATTGTCAAGGTTGATGGTCGGCGGCGCCACCTGATCGCGGATCGCGAGGATGCTGAAGATCGCCTCGATCGCGCCAGCCGCACCCAAAAGGTGCCCGGTCGCGGATTTGGTCGAGGACATGGTGACCTTGCTGGCCGCATCGCCCATCATCCGCTCAACCGCGCCCAATTCGATGGTATCGGCCATGGTCGATGTGCCGTGGGCGTTGATGTAATCGATGTCCGCAGGGTCAAGACCCGCATCCTTGAGCGCCATGCGCATTGCCCGCTCACCGCCTTCGCCGTCCTCTGGCGGGGCGGTGATGTGATAGGCGTCCCCGGTGAGGCCATAGCCCAGCACCTCGGCATAGATCTTCGCACCGCGCGCCTTGGCGTGTTCGTAATCCTCAAGCACGACCATGCCCGCGCCCTCGCCCATGACAAAGCCGTCGCGGTCCACGTCATAGGGGCGGCTGGCCGCCTTGGGGTTGTCGCCGTGCTTGGTGCTCAGCGCCTTGCAGGCGTTGAAGCCGGCGATACCGATCTCGCAGATGGTGGCCTCGGCCCCGCCGGCGATCATCACATCCGCGCGGCCCGACTTGATCAGCTGGGTGGCATCGCCAATGGCATGGGCGCCGGTGGAACAGGCGGTGACCACCGCGTGGTTGGGCCCCTTGAAGCCGTATTTGATGGCGATCTGGCCGGAGATCAGGTTGATCAGCGCCCCGGGCACGAAGAACGGAGAGACCCGGCGCGGCCCCTTTTCCTTCATCATCACGGCGGTTTCCGCAATCGAGTTCAGCCCGCCGATGCCCGAGCCGGTCAGAACTCCGGTGCGCTCAAGCGCCTCGGTGTCCTCGGGCGTCCAGTCGGCGTCCTTGACCGCCTGTTCCGCCGCCGCCAGCGCGAACACGATGAAATCATCGACCTTGCGGCGCTCCTTGGCGGGCATATAGGCGTCGGGGTTGAAGGTGCCGTCGCTGCCGTCGCCATAGGGCACTTCGCAGGCATAGGTGGTGGCGAAGCCTTCGGGGTCGAAATGGGTGATCGGTCCGGCGCCGGACTGCCCGTCGAGGATACGCTCCCAGCTTTTTTCGACCCCGTCTGCCAGCGGGGTAACCAATCCTAGTCCTGTAATGACGACGCGACGCATGGGCGTACCTTCTCGTTTTGAAGCTTTCCCCCCTTTACCGTGCATCACCCCGTCGGGGCAAGGGTTCGACAGGGGTCGCGCGGCATCCTTTCGCCCATTAATCCGATGGAAAGGCCGATGGGGTATCGAGCGCGCAACAGGCAAGGAGGCTTGAGCCATGGCGGGGGTCACCGCGTTGAAACGGCTGGCAGGCGTGGTCTGGCTCGCGGTGATGGCGGGTCCGGCGGCGGCACAGATGTGCGCCGTGATGTATGAGGTTGAGCGGCTGGAGGCGGTGCTGATGGTCGCGCCCGAGGCCACGCCCGACGCCGATCCCGCCCGCACCGTGGCCGCCACCATCGGCCAGCTTGTCCGGCGCACGCGGGATCTGTCTGCGTTTGCCACGCGGGACGCGGCCTTCAACCGCGCGGTCGCCGCCTATGTCGCCGATGTGGCGCGGATCCATGGGCGGCAACCCGCCGTCGGTGTGCAAATCACGGCGCGGGCGCTGGCGGTCCCCGCTCATCACGCCCTTCTGCGCCGTATGATGACCCTTGGCACGCCGATCTGCAACGCGGCGAGCGATCCGGCCCCGCCCTCCGAAGACGCGGTCGACACCTCGACGCAGGCCGGAGCCATGTCTGCCCTGCGCGGGCTCGGCGGCGCGGGCGCTGCCACGCGGGTCGCGCTGCTGCTCTCGGCGGTCCTCGCGCTGGTGGCCGTGCTCTTGCGGGCGGCGCGCAACCGTGCGCTGCAAAAGGTCCGTTTCAGTTGCAACGTGCCCGCCATGGTCGAGGATGACGGCGGCGTGCAGCGCCTGCAACTGATCGACATCTCTGCCGTGGGCGCGAAGCTGCGCCTCTCGGGGGACCGGCCTTTGCTTGACCATATTTTCGTGACGCTGGGACGGCGCACCGTGGCCGCACGGGTGGCTTGGCAGAACAGCCATTATGCCGGTCTGGTGTTCCGCCGCACCCTGCCCGCGCGACAGGTGCGGCAAATCTCCAACGGCGAGGTTGAGCGCCGCGCGCCGGACGCCCGCGCCCGTTGAATCGGAACGCCGGACATGAAACCGGACAAGAAAAAAAGGCGGCGCCCTGCGGCACCGCCCTGTCATTCAATCGTCAAAGACCCGTTTACTGGGCTTCTTTGATGAACTTTACGGCATCGCCGAAAGTCTGGATCGTTTCTGCAGCGTCATCGGGGATTTCGATGCCGAATTCCTCTTCGAACGCCATCACGAGCTCAACGGTATCAAGGCTGTCTGCGCCCAGATCGTCGATGAAAGAGGCGCTTTCAACGACTTTGTCTTCTTCAACACCAAGGTGCTCTACTACAATCTTACGAACACGATCTGCGACGTCGCTCATGTTAAATTCCTCATTTCGTTCCGGGCCTTGGGCCCCATTGTTACCCCAACCGCTACGCGATCAAAGCTGATGTTCGGCCCTTGTTAGAACCTCATACAGAATGCGACGTTGGGTCACAATTCCAATTTCTGCGCCGCCTATAGCAGAGATTCCCGCCGTGGCAAACGCTTTCAGGTGCCCTCAACATAGGGGTCACAGCATCGCCATGCCACCATTAACATGCAAAGTCGTGCCGGTCACATAGCCCGCCTGCTCGCTTGCAAGATAGAGGGCGGCGGCGGCGATCTCTTCCGGCGTGCCCATCCGGCCCGCGGGAATCTGCTGGTCGATCTTGGCTTTCTGATCGTCCGTCAGCTTGTCGGTCATGGCCGTGGCGATAAAGCCGGGGGCCACGCAATTGACTGTGATCCCGCGCGATGCGACCTCGGCGGCGATCGACTTGCTCATCCCCACCATGCCCGCTTTGGACGCTGCGTAATTCGCCTGACCGGCGTTGCCCGTGGCCCCCACGATAGAGCTGATGTTCACGATGCGGCCCCAGCGGGCTTTCATCATGCCCCGGATCACGCCCTTGCACAGGCGCATGGTCGAAGTGAGGTTCACATTGATCACATCGGCCCATTCGTCATCGCTCATCCGCATGAACAGCTGGTCGCGGGTGATTCCGGCGTTGTTGACCAGAATATCGACCGAGCCCATGGTCTCAGCCGCCTGTTTGGGCAGCGCATCGACCGCGGCTGCGTCGCTCAGGTTGCACGGCAGCACGTGGGCCCGCTCGCCCAGGTCCGCCGCCAAAGCTTCAAGCGGGGCTTCGCGCGTGCCCGACAGGCCCACGGTGGCCCCTGCGGCGTGCAGGGTTCTGGCAATCTCGCCGCCGATGCCGCCCGACGCGCCGGTGACCAGCGCATTTTTTCCTGTCAAATCAAACATGTTCTATCCTTCGTTGAGTGCGGCCGCCGCCGCTTTCACGTCGTCCGGCGTGCCCACGGCCCGTGTCGCAATGCTGCGATCGACCCGTTTGACCATGCCGCTCAGGGCCTTGCCTGCGCCGATTTCCCAGACCTCGGTCACACCGGCGCCGGCCATCCATTGCACGCTTTCGCGCCAGCGCACCGAACCGGTCACCTGTTCGACCAACAATGTCTTGATGTCGCTGGCATCGACGGCTTCGGCGCGCACGTTGGCGATCAGGGGCACGGCGGGGGCCTGCATCTCGACCCCGTCCAGCGCGTCCTGCATCACCTTGGCGGCGGGGGCCATCAGCGAGGAATGGAACGGCGCGGAGACCGGCAGCAACATGGCCCGTTTCGCGCCCTTCGCCTTGGCGATCTCGACCGCACGTTCCACGGCGGCCTTGTGGCCGGACACGACCACCTGACTGGGGTCATTGTCATTGGCCGCTTCGCAGACTTCGCCCTGGGCCGCCTCTTCCGCGACCGCCTTGGCCGCGTCGAAGTCCATGCCCAGAAGCACCGCCATCGCGCCCACGCCCACGGGCACCGCGTCCTGCATCGCCTCACCGCGGATGCGCAACAGACGGGCGGTGTCGGCCAGGCTCAGCGCACCCGCCGCGGCCAGCGCGGAATATTCGCCCAGCGAATGCCCCGCCACATAGGAGGCCGCGTCAATCGTCACGCCCTCGGCCTCAAGCGCGCGCATCGCCGCCAGCGAGGTCGCCATAAGCGCGGGCTGCGCGTTGCGGGTCAGGGTCAAGTCGGCAATGTCACCGGACCAGATCAGGTCGGACAGCTTCTCGCCCAGGGCGGCGTCCACCTCGTCGAAGACCGCTTTTGCGGCCGGATACGCCTCGGCCAGGGCCTGCCCCATGCCGATGGTCTGGGCGCCCTGCCCCGGAAAGATGAATGATTTCATACTGCACCCTTGTTTTGCCAGCCCTAGGGTTAGCGCGGGGAACAAGGGCGCACAAGCGCATCCTGTGTGAAGACGGGCTGCAAAGGCGGGCTTTCGCGGGCCGTGTCAGCCCTGCAAGGGCCCCGACCAGACCGCTTCGCGTGCAGACCCGGCCTGCTCAAGCCCACAATCGGCAGACAGGCGGTCGCGCAGGCTGTACAGCGCGGTCACAGCCCCGTCGCCCACCGCGATCCGGGCGTCGTCCTGCAACGTCACATGAACCTGCCCCAGACTGGGATGCATGATCGATGGCACCACGGTCACCGAGCGCACCGTGTCCAGCCCGTGGCGGGTCAGCACGATCGACGCCCCCGTCAGCCCCTTGACCACTTCGCGCAGCTCGCCCGCGTTCTTGTCCACTTGCACCTGCACCCGCGTGCTGCGGCCCGCGAAATGCGCAAGGCACCCCGACAGGATCAACAGCCCGAAGGAAATCAGCGCCTTGGAGACTGCCGCCGCGCCGGTAAATGCGCCGTCGGGCAGCAACCAGACGGCGGCCGCGGCCAGAAAGGCGCCGATGGTGACCAACAGGGTCACGCCCCGCGCCAGCACCGCCAGATCGACCACCTGTTCGTTGAAACTGACCTCGTAGCCCCAAAACCGCTCGGACACGCGCGGATAGTGGAAATCCGGCGGCGTGGCTGTCCCCAGGCGCGAGGGTCGGGCGAAGGTGTCAGGTAGTGCGGTCATGGGCTCTGCTCCGTTGCTCACTGTCAGCTTTTGCGCGAACTTCGGCACAAACGCGGCAGGTCCGTGGTGATACGGGGGAAAATTAACCTTTTGGTAAGATATTTCCGGCCATACGCGCCCCGGGCGCGCCGATCCCCCCTTGATCCTGACCCGCCCCTCTGTATAAGGCCCCAATCCTCCCGCAGCATATTATGACCTGCGCAGGCTCTCGTGGGCGAGAGCGGGAGGGGTCACCCTCGCCCTATGAAATGCGCTGAATTTGACTGGAGTATCGCATGCCTCTTTACGAGCATACGTTCATTGCGCGTCAGGACCTGTCCAACACGCAAGCCGAAAGCCTTATCGAACACTTCTCCACGGTTCTCGCGGACAACGACGGCAAAGTTGTTGAATCCGAGTACTGGGGCGTCAAGACGATGGCCTACAAGATCAACAAGAACCGCAAGGGCCACTACGCCTACATCCGCTCTGACGCACCGGCCGCCGCCGTGCAAGAGATGGAGCGTCTGATGCGCCTGCACGACGACGTGATGCGCGTCCTGACCATCAAGGTCGACGAGCACGAGGAAGGCCCCTCTGTGCAGATGCAGAAACGTGACGAGCGCGACAGCCGCCGCGAACGCCGCTAATTCAGCCGATCAGATAAGGACCATAACCCATGGCTACAAAACCATTTTTCCGCCGTCGCAAGTCCGATCCGTTCGAGGGTGAAAACGCCCCGAAGATCGACTACAAAGACACCCGCACCCTGCAGCGCTACATCTCTGAGCGTGGCAAGATCGTGCCGTCCCGCATCACCGCAGTTGGCGCCAAGAACCAGCGAGCGCTGGCCCGTGCCATCAAGCGCGCACGGTTCCTCGCCCTGCTGCCCTACGCCGTTAAGTAAGGAGAGTTCCAATGGATGTTATCCTTCTCGAACGTGTCGCGAAGCTTGGTCAGATGGGCGAAGTCGTCGCCGTCAAACCCGGTTACGCCCGCAACTTCCTGATCCCCACGGGCAAGGCGCTGCGCGCCAACGACGCCAACATGGCGGTCTTTGAAGCGCAAAAGGCCCAGCTTGAGGCCCGCAACCTCGAGACCAAGAAAGAAGCCGAAGATCTGGCTGCGAAGCTCGACGGTGAATCCTTCATCGTGATTCGCTCGGCATCGGACGGCGGCAGCCTTTATGGCTCGGTCACCACCCGTGACGCCGCCGAAGCCGCCAACGAGAACGGCTTCTCGATCGATCGCAAACAGGTCGTGCTGCTGGATCCGATCAAGGAGCTGGGCATTCACGAAGTGTCCATCAAGCTGCACCCAGAGGTTGACGCCAAGATCAAGCTGAATGTCGCGCGCTCCCCCGAGGAAGCCGAGCTTCAGGCTGCAGGCAAGACCATTGCCGAACTGGCCGCCGAAGAAGAAGCCGCCGCTGACTTCGAGATTCAAGAGCTCTTCGACGACATCGGTGCTGCCGGTCTGGACGACTACGGTGATGAACAGGCGGCCCCCGCCGAAGCTTCCACCGATGAGGCTGCCTCTGACGAGGACTGATCCCGTCAGACTTCAAAACAGAACGGGCCGTGCATCATGCGCGGCCCGTTTTCGTTTGTGGTCATCAGACCGCCTGACGGCCTGCGCTGTTAATAGGCGCTCATCATCAGAACCGCATCGCAATAGGCCCCGTCATAAGTGCCGACCCAGATGTCGATCTGCCCGCTTTGGGGGCGCGTCAGCACGATCTGCGGGTCCAGATTGCCCGCGTCGTCATCGTCGTAATACCACGTCGCCGTGCCCGTGTTGATCAGAAGCGCACTGTCGCAATTGCTGCGCACCTCAAGCTTGAGGGTCCGCCCCTCAATCCCGTTGACGAAAATGCGCGCGTCGGGGGAAGAGCCGAAATAACCGTCACCGGTGTCGGTCTGGGGCCGGACGTTCCGGCAGCTCCAGATATTATTGTCGCCCCCCGCCGTCAAAGACAGTTGCTGACCCGCGCGCAACTGCCCCATGGATACATTATATTGTCCGTAAATCGGATTAAGGCTCCAATTCGGGCAAGCCTGCGCTGTGCCGGCAAATCCGATCAAAGCGGCAAGGGTAAGAAGTAAACGTTTCATAATAATCTCCGGTTCGCAAAGTGCCCCCAGCGTAAACCGCAAACGCGGGATTGTCCTAGGGTAAACTTTGGCCTGCCCTGCCCACGCCGACACCGGCAACGAAAAAGGCCGCCCCGATCCGGGACGGCCTTTGTGTTGGCGATGTGGCGCGATTATTCTTCGTCGAGCGCTTCGACAGCCTTTTGCAGATCGTCTTTCGAGACCTCTTTCTCGCTCACGTCGGCCTGCTCGAGAATGTGGTCAACGACCTTGTCTTCGAACAGGGGTGCGCGGATCTGCTGCTGCATCTGCTGGTTCTGCTGCACGAATTCGAAGAACTGGCGCGCCTGGTTGCCGTATTGACGGGCCTGGTTCATCACCGCCTGGGTGAATTCCGCGTCGGAAACCTGCACTTCGGCCTTCTGACCGATCTCGGCCAGAAGCAGACCCAGCTTCACGCGGCGCTCGGCCAGCTTGGTGTGCTCTTCGGTGGGCTCGATCTCGGGGTGGTCGTGGCCCTGAACGTCGGGGTTTTCCTCATGCCAGAGCTGGTGAGCGATCTGACCGGCTTCGGCTTCGACCAGCGACGGTGGCAGCTCGAAGTCGACCTTCTCGTCCAGCGCGTCCAGCAGGGCACGCTTGGTCACCGCACGGGCGGCCCCCGCGTATTCCTCTTCCAGCTTCTCGCGAATCTGGCCCTTCAGACCGTCCAGATCCTCGGCACCGAACTGCTTGGCCATCTCATCGTCGATCTCGGCGGCCTGAGGCGCCTTGACGTTGTGGATCTTGCATTCGAACACGGCTTTTTTGCCGGCGAGGTGTTCAGCGTTGTACTCTTCGGGGAAGGTGACTTCGACGTCTTTCTCTTCGCCGGCCTTTACGCCGACCAGACCTTCTTCGAAGCCGGGGATGAACTGACCCGAACCAAGCACCAGCGCGTGGCCTTCGGCGGCACCGCCCTCGAAGGGCTCACCGTCGACCTTGCCGAGGAAGTCGAAGATCACCTGATCGCCGTCCTGTGCGGCCGCACCTTCTTCGCGGTCCTCGAAGTTCTGCGCGGTCTCGGCCAGATTGGTCAGAGCTTCATCGACAGAGGCGTCGTCGGCCTTGACGACCATCTTCTCGAGCTTGATGTCCGAGAAATCGACCTCGGGCACGTCGGGCAGCGCTTCATAGGACACGGTGACGACCACATCGTCGCCTTCTTTCCAGTCCTCGTTCGCCATCTTCATTTCGGGCTGCATCGCGGGACGGTCGCCGCTTTCTTCCAGGTGCTTGTTCATCGCACCATCGACCGATTCCTGCATGGCTTCGCCCAGAACCTTCGGGCCGAACTGCTTTTTCAGCAGCGACATGGGCACCTTGCCCTTGCGGAACCCCTTCATCTCGATCTCGGGCTGGGCCTCTTTCAGCTTGTCGTTGACCGTTGCGTCCAACTCGGCTGCGGTGATCGTAATCTCGTAGCCACGCTTGAGACCTTCGTTCAGGGTCACTTTGACCGTCATGGTAAATTCCTTATCAATCACGCCCCAAAGGGGCGATATCAACCACGCCCCGAAGGGGGCGATATCAACCACGCCCCAAAGGGGGGCGATTCCTTCAACTCCCCCGCCGAAACGGGGACATTCTGGTGCGGGTGAAGGGACTTGAACCCCCACGCCTTGCGGCGCCAGAACCTAAATCTGGTGCGTCTACCAATTCCGCCACACCCGCAACGATCCCAGAAGGGGCCGACAGGCGCCCCCCTCCAAAGTTGCGCACCTCCTAACAAAGACCTTTGCCGGATGCGAGAGAAAAACAGCGCCCCGCCCGTGCAAAACCGCGCGCATTTCAGGGCGGCGGCGCGGATTGGGCAGCGCGCAGGGGCAAATTTACGGCGTGGCGCAAAAGACTCAGCGCGCCGCCGACACGGTTTCGCGCCACAATTGTCCTTTTCGTAACGCTTTCTTGCCATATTCTGATGCGAAAAACGATGGCAGAAACATAGCACAGAGCGAGAAACGCCAATGCACGTGGGACAGACACAGGATTTCAAAGACGGTATCGCCGTGGCCGCAAGGGCCGCGAATGTGGCGGGGCTGACCGAAGGCACGACGGTGATGACCCTTGACGGAGAGTTGCCCGTCGAACACCTGACACCGGGCGACCGGATCATCACCCGCGATGCGGGCATGTCGATCCTGCGCGATATCCGCCGGTCAGAGGTTTTCGTCGCCCCGATCCGCATCAAGGCGGGGTCTCTGGGGCACACGCGGCCGCAATCGGACATGCAGGTGGGACCCGACACGCTGGTCCATATCCGCGACTGGCGGGCCAAGGCGCTGTTCGGGGCAGACGTGGCCATGGTCAAGGCGCGACGTCTGATCGACGGAGAATTCGTCTCGGAAGCTGCGCCGCGGAAGATGACCGTGCATGAGCTGATCTTCGACCGGCAACACATTCTTTATGCGGACGGGCTTGAGGTGGCCTCGGCGGCGGTCTGACACCTCGGCAGCTTGGAAAAGATCGTTTTGACGGAGCAGCGCAGCCTTTAGGGGCTGCGTTTTGTTTTGGCGGCGGAATTAGGTATTTGTGGACCAGAGAAGGTCAGAGGCCCAGCGCCCGGAACACCGGAGGCAGCGCCTCTGGCAGGTCTTCGGCGATAAGGCCGGGGCCAAAGTGGCGCGCGCTTTCGCTGTGCAACCATGCGCCCAGCCCGGCAGCGTCAAAGGGCGGTTGCCCCCGTGCCAGCAACCCCGTGATCACCCCCGAAAGGACATCCCCTGCCCCTGCGGTGGCGAGCCACGGCGTCGCCCGCGCGCCGGTGCTGTCATTGATCGCGCAGGCCCCCGCAGCGTCGGCAATCACGGTCTGCGGACCTTTGAGCAAAACCGTGCAGCCGGCCCGCTTTGCAGCGGCGCGGGTCGCATCGGGTTTGTCGCAGGTGCCGCGGTCTAGCGCTTGCGCCAGATCCGGGAACAGCCGCGCGAACTCGCCGCCATGGGGGGTGAGCACACATGCCTCGTGTAACCTGTCGAAGAGCGCGTCCGAGCGGGCCAGCAACGTAAGCGCATCCGCGTCGAGCACGCAGGCCCGACCCGAGGCCAGCGCCGTCTCGACCAAAGCCTCTTCCCGGTCGGACAGGCCGAAGCCCGGACCAAGACAAAGCGCATTAAGCCGGTCGTCACGCAGCACATCCGCAAGCGCCGCAGCGTCGGCCACCCGTTGCAGCATGACCGCCGTGACCTGCATCGCCACCTCAAGCTGGGCACTGGGCGGCACGCCAAGGGTCACCGCCCCGGCCCCGACCCGCAGCGCCGCGCGCGCCGCCAACCGCGCCGCGCCGCTGCGCCCGGCGCCGCCCGACAGGACCAGCGCATGCCCGTAGTCGTATTTATGCCCCGAATGCTTGCCGAGGCCTGCTGTAAGGATGTCGTCGCGGTCTAGCGTCTTGATCGTCTGGCCCATGGTGCCCCTTTCCCGTGCTGGCAAAATGGTATCGCCGCCCGGCTGCATTTCAACCATCGGCTAAGGCGCGGTTCGCGGGATGCCGATTATGCGGGCAAAACGCCCAATTTTTAGGCAATCGCCTTGGAATCGCACCGCCCCCCCCTATCCTTTCGTGCAAGCGCGTTGTGGCCTGCCGGAAAAGCTGGTCTCACATCCCCGACGTCAAGCGTTCCAAGGAGACTGCCCCGTGAAGAAGATCGAAGCCATCATCAAGCCGTTCAAGCTGGACGAGGTGAAAGAGGCCCTGCAAGAGGCCGGGATTCAGGGGTTAAGCGTGGTCGAGGTCAAGGGCTTCGGCCGCCAGAAAGGCCACACGGAACTCTATCGCGGTGCCGAATATGTGGTCGATTTCCTGCCCAAGGTGAAGATCGAGGTCGTCCTGCCGGACG
This sequence comes from Thalassorhabdomicrobium marinisediminis, assembly GCF_003072065.1. Lineage (GTDB taxonomy): Bacteria > Pseudomonadota > Alphaproteobacteria > Rhodobacterales > Rhodobacteraceae > Octadecabacter > Octadecabacter marinisediminis. Next base: position 124,804 of record NZ_QCYG01000001.1, on the reverse strand, counting down.
ATCAGGTCGACGGCGCAATCGACGCGATCATCGAGGCCGCGCGCACCGACAAGATCGGCGACGGCAAGATCTTCGTCTCGGACGTAAGCCAGGCCATCCGCATCCGCACCGGTGAACAGGGCGACGACGCCCTGTAACCGCCCCCCATTTCCCCACACAGAAAGACACCTGACATGGAAAACAAAGACATCGTCAAAATGATCAAGGACGAGGGTATCGAATTCGTCGATATCCGGTTCACCGATCCGCGCGGCAAGTTGCAGCACGTGACATTGGTGAGCGACGAAGTGGATGAGGATTTCCTCGAAGAGGGCTTCATGTTCGACGGCTCCTCCATCGCCGGTTGGAAGGCGATCAACGATTCCGACATGAAGCTGATGCCCGACGCGTCGAGCGCCTATGTCGATCCGTTCTATGCGGAAAAAACCCTGTGCATCCATTGCTCGGTCGTCGAGCCGGACACGGGCGAGAGCTATGACCGCGACCCCCGCGGCACCGCCGAACGCGCCGAGGCCTATCTGATTTCGACCGGAATCGGCGATGTCTCCTACTGGGGGCCCGAGGCCGAGTTCTTCCTGTTCGACGATGTGCGCTACAAGGTCGGCATCAACAAGGTCGCCTATGAGGTCGACGCCATCGATGCGAGCTGGAACACCGACACCGAATACGAGATGGGCAACACCGGCCACCGCCCCGGCGTCAAGGGCGGCTATTTCCCCGTGAACCCCATCGACGATGCTCAAGACATCCGCTCGGAAATGCTCTCAACCATGAAGCGGTTGGGCATGAAGGTCGACAAGCACCACCATGAGGTTGCGTCCTGCCAGCACGAGCTGGGGCTGATCTTCGGCACGCTGACCAAACAGGCCGACGAGCAGCAGAAGTTCAAATACATCGTGCACAATGTCGCACAGGCCTATGGCAAGTCGGCAACCTTCATGCCCAAGCCCATCGCTGGCGACAACGGCTCGGGCATGCACGTGAACATGTCGATCTGGAAGGACGGCAAGCCGTTGTTCGCAGGCGACAAATATGCCGATCTGAGCCAGGAAGCGCTCTATTTCATCGGCGGCGTCCTCAAGCATGCCAAGGCGCTCAACGCGATCACCAACCCCTCGACCAACAGCTACAAGCGGCTGATCCCGGGGTTCGAGGCGCCGGTGCTGCGGGCCTATTCCGCATCCAACCGCTCGGGCTGCGTGCGCATTCCATGGACCGAAAGCCCCAAGGCAAAGCGGGTAGAGGCACGTTTTCCCGATCCCACGGCGAACCCCTATCTGTGCTTTGCCGCCCTGCTCATGGCCGGACTTGACGGGATCAAGAACAAGATCGATCCGGGCCCGGCTTCGGACAAGGACCTCTACGACCTGCCGCCGGAAGAACTGGCCGACATCCCGACGGTCTGCGGCTCCCTGCGGGAGGCTTTGGAAGCGCTTGAGGCGGACATGGACTTCCTGCTGCAAGGCGACGTTTTCACCAAAGAGCAGTTGCAGGGCTACATCGATCTGAAGTGGGAAGAGGTCTACGAATACGAGCACACGCCCCATCCCGTTGAGTTCAAACTGTATTACAGCTGCTAACGCATATCAGACCACCACCAAAGGGCGCCCCCGTGGCGCCCTTTTCTATGCCCCCCACCGGGCGGAACACGTCCCATTCCTGCCATGAATACGGCACAAATTTTTCGCGCTGTTAACCTAACTTTGACGCCAATCGGGGCAAGGATCGCCCCATGACCCAGCACAACAAACCCGCGCCCGATCCGTCGCGCATGTCCCATACCTTCAGCTTCGGCGCCCACCGGATGGGCGACCGGCCCGCATCGGCCGTGGCGTCCGGCGCGTCATCGATGCCGGCCGCCTGGCAATCGCGCGAGGCGCCGAAGGCCCAGCCGTTTCCCGGTGCGGACAGCGTGCGCAGCCTGGGCGACATTGCACTCGACCCGCTGCGCTGGGTGCTGGCCGCGACCTGGCGCAAAGCCGTCTGCGCGGGGCTGCTGGGTGCGCTTGTTGTGATGCTGGCGTGACGCGTACGCCCAAACGCCTCAAGGAAACCGGATTTCCGCCGCCAGACCGTAGTGATCGGACCCCAGTTTTGGCCGCACCGACAGCCGCGCCGTCCCCCCGGTGGCCAGAATATGGTCGATTCCCAGCGGATAGCCCTTCAGGCTGAAGGTGCGCACCAGCGGCCCGACCCGCGTCGTGCCCGTCGCCGCTTCGACCCACGCCAGACTGCGCCCCGAGGCGACCATGTTGAAATCGCCCCCCACCACGGTCGGCCCGTCCGGCAAGGGCGCCATGTCAGCCACATATTCTTGCGCAAGCTCCTGTTGCGCCATCGGCCAGGGCCAGGGCAGATGCAGGGCGATCACCTGCAGCGGCTGGCCGTCGATCCGGGTTACCGCCCGCGCCACGCCGAACCGTTCGGAACAGCGCTCATCAGCCAGCGGTGTGCGCGACAGGATGACGACGCCGCCCACTTCGCTCTCGCCGCACAGCAGCTGATGGGGAAACGTGTCGCGCAAGGCGTCGAGCATGGGGCGGTTGGCGGGGCTCACCTCTTGCAGGGTCACCAGATCGGCGCCCGTTGCGCGGATATCCTCGGCCAGGGGGCCGCGGTCCGCAGGGCGATACAGCATGTTCTTTTGATACAGCACCAGATCGGCTGGCCCCTCGGGCAGCGGGCCGGTGCGCAGGATCCCCGCCCCGTGCCACAGCGCCACCACCACCACTGCAACAGCCAGAAGCCGCGCCCCGGTCCAGCGCCAGACCGCCAGCGCCACCAGCGCGGCGCCGGTCAGCACCACTGGCCGGAACACCGCCAGACTGTCGCCAAGGGATGCAGGTCCCCCGCGAAGGACGCCGCAAGAACCACCGCCGCGGCGACGACAAACCCGCGCCCGATCCAATACCCCATCGTCTCACCTTCCCGTGACGCTTCCGTCACATCCTTGCAACATGCCTTGCAGCCCATGACCCCGGCGTCCACCTTGGACAAAACAGCAAGGAAGTCGCATGCCCACCGAACGCTTTACCTTCCCCGGTCACGATGGCCAAGACCTTGACGCCCGCCTTGACCGCCCCGACGGACCGCATTTGGCGACGGCACTTTTCGCCCATTGTTTCACCTGCTCCAAGGACATCGCCGCCGCCCGCCGCATCGCCGCGCGTCTGGCCGCTTTGGGCATCGCTGTGCTGCGGTTCGACTTCACCGGGCTGGGCCATTCGGCGGGGGAATTCGAGAACACGACCTTCACCACCAACGTCGCCGACCTGAAAGCCGCCTGCGCGGCATTGGCCGCGCGCGACATGGCGCCCGCGCTGCTGATCGGCCATTCGCTGGGCGGCGCGGCCGTGCTCAAGGCTGCTCCTGACTTGAGCGGGATCAAAGGCGTCGTTACCATCGCCGCCCCCTTCGATCCGGCCCATGTCACCACGCAGTTCGACGACAGCCTGCCGGACATCCTGCGCGAAGGCGTGGCCGAAGTCTCGCTCGGGGGGCGGCCGTTCCGCATCTCGAAGGCCTTTCTGGACGACATCGCGCAGGGTGAGCTTGCCCCCGCGATCCGCGACCTCGGGGCCGCGCTTCTGGTGCTGCACGCGCCGGGCGATGCCTCGGTCTCTATCGACAATGCCTCGCAGATTTTTCTGGCTGCGAAACACCCCAAGAGTTTCGTGACCCTCGACGATGCCGACCACCTGCTGACCGCGGCAGACGATGCCGAATACGCCGCCGCCGTGATCGCCGCATGGGCCGGGAAATATATCGCCCTGCACCGCCCCGCACCGCCCGTGGGCGCGCCGGAAGGGGTGCTGCGGGTGTCTGAATCCGACCCCGACGGTTTCTTGCAGGACGTCCAGTCCGGCCCGCACCACATTCTTGCGGACGAACCCGAAGCCTATGGCGGCACCAATCAGGGGCTTACGCCTTACGGCTTGCTCTCGGCGGGTCTGGGGGCCTGCACCTCCATGACGATCCGCATGTATGCCCGCCGCAAGGGCTGGCCGCTCACCCATGTCAGCGTCGACGTGGTGCATGACAAGGTCCACGGACAGGACGCAAGCAGCAAGACCGAGGCGAAGATCGACAGCTTCAAACGCACCATCCACCTTGAGGGCGCGCTTGACGACGCTCAACGCCAGCGCCTGCGCGAGATTGCCGACCGCTGCCCTGTGCACCAGACCTTAGAGCGCACCAGCCACATCGAAACAAAGCTCGCCTGACCCCATCTTTGCTTGTCAAATATCCCCGCCGGAGGCGCAGGTCTAAGCACGCGATCCCGCCCGCGGCCCCATCCCCGACACCCAAGCAACAAAAAAGGCGCGGAGCCCTCGCCCCGCGCCTTTCAATTCGGTCTGCTGCCGCGGTCAGCCGCGGGCCTTGCCTACCAGCTTCCACACCATGGGCAGGATCAGTGCCGCCAGCGCCAGCTTGAGCGCGTCCCCGACGAGGAACGGCGTCAGGCCCCATGCCAGCGTCTGCGACCAGCTTTCGGCGAAACCGTTCAGCCACAAAAGGCCGGGCACGTAGATCAGCGCGTTGCCGATCAGCATCGCCAGCGCCATCAGCGCCACGTTGCGGTCCCAGCCGATCCGCGCCGCATGGCCCAGGGCGGCCGCCGCCAGCGCATAGCCCAGCAGGTAGCCGCCGGTGCCACCCATGAAGTAGGTCAGGCCAGCTTCTTCGCCGGCAAAAACGCTCGCCCCCATGGCGCCCAGCGCCAGATAGCCCAGAACCGTCACCAGACCCAGACGCGCGCCATAGGCCGCGCCGATCGTCAGCACGCCGAAGGTCGTCAACGTCACCGGAACCGGATTGCCCGGCAGGAAGAACTGCACCTTTGCGCAAAGCGCCAGCGCCGCGATGCCCAATGCCACCAGCGCGGCCTGTTTGATCCGCAAGGCCGAGCCTTCGGTGGGCCCGAAAATCTCCGCCAGCGCCGGTTTGTTCATCGTTGTCGCCATCTGTCAGGCTCCTTTGTTGCATGTCATTGCCCAAGTGATGCCCCAGCACCGGGCTTTCTGCAAGTGCGAAGCCGTGGCGGGCCGCCTATGGATCGGGTCGGAAGACGGTGCGCGACCGGTAGCTTTTGCGCGGGCCGGACACCTCCCACAGCAGGGACCATTCGGGCCAGCCGGTGAAGTCATAGCCGCCGCGATACACGTCCGCGCCGCACAGATGCGCGCTTGCGGCCCCCCCGAGGGAAGGATCGAACCGGTGAAACGGCGCGCCATCCGCGAAATCCACCGCAATCGCCTCCTCCTCCGGCCGCCACAGATAGCGCCGCTCGGCCATCACCTCTTGCCCCGTGGGCAGGGTCAGACGCCCCCTCTCGCGGTAGTGCGCGCCTGCGTTCTGCGCCACAATTTCGGCCACGCCTGTGAAGCGCGTGCGCCCGCCGGTGAGGTGATCCTCGATCTCGCGCGCGACCGCGTAGCGCCCGATGAAATCTGCCAATGTTCGTGTCACGCGACCCCCGTTCCGCCCGTCCGGCGGCAAAACCGCCCCTTGCGGCCTGCCCTCTCTCTTGTGACCGACCTGCGCGCAGCTTATGACGCGGGCATCTGCTTTTGAACCTCACGTAAAGGCCCGTTGCCCATGATCCCCCGTTATGCCCGCCCCGAAATGACCCAGATCTGGGAGCCCGCCACGAAATTCCGCATCTGGTACGAGATCGAGGCCCACGCCTGCGACGCCATGGCCGACCTTGGCGTGATCCCGCGCGAGAATGCCGAAGCGGTCTGGACGGCCAAGGATGTGGAGTTCGACGTCGCCCGCATCGACGAGATCGAGGCCGTCACCAAGCACGACGTAATCGCTTTCCTGACCCATCTGGCCGAACACGTCGGCGCGGATGAAGCGCGTTTTGTGCATCAGGGCATGACATCTTCGGATGTGCTCGACACCTGCCTGAACGTGCAACTGGTGCGCGCGGCCGATATCCTCATCGCGGATCTCGAAGCCCTGCTGGCGGCGCTGAAGAAACGGGCGATGGAGCACAAGATGACCGTGCGCGTGGGCCGCAGCCACGGAATCCACGCCGAACCCACGACCATGGGCCTGACTTTCGCGCGGTTCTATGCCGAGATGGACCGCAACCTTGCGCGGATGAAACAGGCCCGGGACGAGGTCTCGACGGGGGCGATTTCCGGCGCCGTGGGCACCTTCGCCAACATCGACCCGCGGGTCGAGGAACACGTCTGCGAAAAACTCGGTCTGCGCCCCGAGCCGATCAGCACGCAGGTGATCCCCCGCGACCGGCACGCGATGTTCTTCGCCACCCTGGGCGTCATCGCGTCGTCCATCGAGAACATCGCCACGGAAGTGCGCCACATGCAGCGCACCGAAGTGCTTGAGGGGGCGGAGTTCTTCTCCATGGGCCAGAAGGGTTCAAGCGCGATGCCGCACAAGAAAAACCCCGTGCTGACCGAAAACCTCACCGGGCTGGCACGGCTGGTGCGCATGACGGTGATTCCGGCGATGGAGAATGTCACACTCTGGCATGAGCGCGACATCTCGCATTCCTCGGTGGAGCGCGGCATCGGGCCCGATGCGACCGTGACGCTGGATTTCGCCTTGAACCGGCTCACCGGGGTGATCGACAAGATGCTGATTTTCCCCGACAATATGCTCGACAACATGAACAAGTTCCCCGGGCTGGTCATGTCCCAGCGGGTGCTTCTGGCGCTCACCCAAGCCGGCGTCAGCCGCGAGGATGCCTATGCCATGGTGCAGCGCAACGCCCTGAAGGTCTGGGAAGAGCGCACGGATTTCCAGCAAGAGCTGCTGAACGACGCGGAAGTAGTCGCCGCCCTGGGCGAAGATGCCATCCGCGAGAAGTTCGACCTCGGCTACCACACCAAACACGTGGACACGATCTTCGCCCGCGTGTTCGGCGCGGCGGATTGATCCGGCCCCTGCCCGGCCTTCGGGTCGGGCGGCGCTTACGCGGCGGCCTGCCCCTCGCGGGCCGTCGTCACCTTGTGTCGCGCAGCAATCGCCATGACCGCGTATTTGTGGCCATCCTCATCGTTGCGATAGGGTGCGCCCAGCAGTTCCGCGCCATAGCCCAACCGTTTGAGCGCCCGCAGCAGCCACAGGTTCGACAGGGAAATCAACGTGTTCGCCCCTTCGTCACGGGCCATTCCGATCAGCCCCTCGACGATGCTGTCAAGACACCGGGTGCGCATTCGCATGGATTTGACCTCGGGCGAGATCACCAGCCGCGTGCATTCCCAGACCTCCGGACTCTCGATCAGATCGGGGATCAGATCGCCGGGGATGCTCGACAGCTTGCCGGTCATCGCATCCTTGAGCATGTAGGTATGATCGCCCCACTGCGCCGCCGTGGACATCGCCCGCGCCCCGGCCAACACGCGGCCCCCGTCATCCAGAACCAGCGCGTAGCGCGCCATGGGGTTGTCGTATTGATCCATCTCGACCTCGGCATTGTGGGGGATTTGCCAGTTGAGCGTATCGACAAAGAAGTGTTTGCGCAGGGCGAGGTAGTCAAAGAAAGCAGCGCCGTGCTGGTGGGCATTCGACAAGTCGAAAGTGATGGTTTTCATTTGAACTCTCCTATTAGGCGAGTTCATTTAGGGACGGGTGAAATTAATTGTTAACCATGAATAATTGAAAGGCCCTTAATTCCCCCCTAGGCGGCAAAGAGGTCCCTCCCCCGGGATTTCTTAACGATTTGTTAAGGTTTTGCCGCTATCAAATCAGGTTAAATTCTTTGACCATGGCCGCCGCCTGCGCGGAGGTTTGCGCGTTGAGCTTTGTCTTGGCGTTCTTCAGACGCTGCTTCACGGCCCCCTCGGTCACGCCAAGCGCATGGGCGATCTGTTTCAGCCGCAGCCCGTCCATGACCATTTTCAGGGCTTCAAGCTCCGCCGCTGTCAAATTCGTCGGAGGTGCTTTCGCGCGGTGCAGCTTTTCCACATACCGGTACAGCGCGTCGATCTCGTCCTGCTCGAATTCCCGGTCGGCCCGGGCAAAATGGCCGAAGGACCGCTGGCCGCCGCGGTCCCCGTCAAAACAGGCGACCGCCGCCCCATAGCGCAGCCCGAAGGTCTGCGCCTGATCAAGCACGCGCATAGGGTCGTCCAACGTGATCTCGCTCCAGCGGATGGCACCGATATTGGCGTAATTCCAGCGGATCACAGGATCATGCAGCATGAACCGGTGCGTGGTGTAGTGCTCGACCCAAGCTGGGGGCAGTTCGTTCACCTCTTCCAGGGGAAAGGCGAAACCGACGCGCAAGGCAAGGTAATACCCTTTCGTCGCCAGCTCTGCGACATCGTCTGTAGAAACAAGCTCTCTCACCGCGGGGCACCCCGTCGGTCGATCAAAGTAGGTGTCGCTGTTATTTGGGAACAAGAACACCTTCCATCCGGCGACCGACTAAAGCATATAGCATACTGCGACCTGGCGCAGTCTGGCAACTGCAAAGCGAGTGGACCAATACCAATGCCTGAGCTCTCGAAGATTAAATCCCATTTGGAAACAATGGAGGCAATGTCGCCCTCGGGCTTCGCCATTGCGTTCCACATCCGCCTCACCTCTCCTGATTTTCTGTTCCAGACCTATCCGAAAGCCTGGACCGACACCTACTCCGAAAAAGGTTACGTCATGGTTGACCCCATCGTGCGCTGGGGCCTCAGCGAAACTGGCTCGAAGCGTTGGTCTTCCCTTAAACATTTAGACGACCACGATATTTTTGCCCAATCACAAGAGCATGAGATGGGCTTCGGCGTGGCCATTTCAACCGAAACCGATGGCAGCCGCAGCGTCGCGGGCTTCGCGCGCAATGACCGCGAATTCACCGATGAGGAAATCGAGGAACTGAGCCGCTGCGTCAAACATCTGCACGACCTGACCGCGTCAAAAACCGGGATGAGCGACGATCTGCGCGCGCGTCTGCATGACCTCTCGGTCAAAATGACGCACCAATAAGTCCCCCTAAGATACAACCTAAAGGTGCATACCCGCGCCGCTTGCCCGTTATTGGGCGCTGCGCGACCGCAGCTTTATCACCGTGGCGCGATTCGGGCGGCGCCCGTTAAGACTGCTTTCACCAAGCTGCGGTTAAACGGGGGCGACCAGATTCCAAGGATCGCCGCCCGTGACCGGACTTCCCACAACCGCCCCCCGTTCTTCCCTCTCGCGTTCGCGCAAGGCCGCGATGGTGGTGCAACTGCTGCTGCGCGATGGCGGGGACCTGCCGCTGAGCGACCTGCCCGAAGCGGCGCAGGCGCGCCTCACGCGGGAGCTGGGCGCGCTCAACCTGATCGACCGCGAAACGCTGCACAGCGTGGCCCGCGAATTTGCCACCGAACTGGCTGACGTCGCCCTCACCGCGCCGGGCAGCGTCGAGGCGGCGCTGAAATCGCTCGACGGGCGCATCTCGTCCAGCACCGTGGCGCGGCTGCGCGAAGAAGCGGCCGGCACCTCGGGGCGCGACCCCTGGGCCATCGTGATGGACCTTTCCGCCGAAGAGATGATCCCGATCACCGAAGGCGAAAGCCCCGAGGTTGCGGCGATCCTGCTGTCCAAACTGCCCACGGCGAAGGCGGCGGAATTGCTTGGCCTTGTCCCCGGTGAGGTCGCGCGCCGCATCGCCTATGCCATGTCGCGCACGACCACCATCCGCGCCGATGCCATCGCCCGGATCGGCACCGGTCTGGCGCAGCAATACTGCGGCGCGGCCCTGCCCGCCTTTGCCGAGACCGCCGAAAGCCGCATCGGGGCGATCCTCAACTCCAGCCCGGCTTCGACCAGGGATCAGGTGCTTGAAGGACTCATGGCCGAGGATCGCAGCTTTGGTGAGGGGGTGCGCAAGGCGATCTTCACCTTCGCCGACATTCCCGCGCGGCTGGCGGCGCTGGACGTGCCCAAGATCCTGCGCGACATCGATCAGGCCGATCTGGTGCGTGCGCTTGGCGCGGCGGCGGGCACGGACGGGCCGCTGGCTGCGGCCGCCGATCACCTGCTCGACAACATGTCCACCCGGATGGCTGACAACCTGCGTGAGGAGATGGGCGAAGTCGGTACGATCAAGCAGTCCGAAGCAGAGGCGGCCCAGACCGCCGTGGTCAGCGCGATCCGCGCTGCCGTCGATGCGGGCACGATCACCCTGATCGTCGAGGAAGACGAAGCCGCCTGACCCTAGGGCAGACGCGCCGCCGCAAGCACCGCTCCGGGCCCCCGCTCTTGCACGATCACCGCGACGGGGCCCTCGTCCGGACCGGGCACCGTCAAGTGCAGGTCGCGCGCGCCGCTCCAATGACCAACGCGGCGCCATTCGGTGACGATGTTGGCATAAACGATGGATTTTCCCGCGTTCTCGCCATGCTGGATATCCACCGTCCGTTGCGGCACGAACCGCACCACCTGCACGATTGCGCTTGCGTCGAAGGGCGCGGCGGCGGCGCCGGTGATCACCAGCCCGCCCTCGTCGCGGTGCAAGGCGATCTGCACCTCGGTCTTGCTGTCGCGATGTGCCTCAATCAGTTCCATCACATCCATCGGCTTGCTGCCGATCACGTGATCCTGCCCGCCGATCACCATCTGCGGGGTATAGATCGACCGGCTGCCCGCAACCTTGGCATAGGCCTGCTGCCGTCGGGTGAACGCCGGATCGGCAAAGGCGTCGGCCCAGCCGATGTAATCCCAGTAATCCACGTGCAGCGCCAGGGCCAGAACGTCGGGCCGGTCGGCCAGCTCAAGCAACATCTCGTCCGCGGGCGGGCAGCTTGAACAGCCTTGCGAGGTATAAAGCTCAACCACCACGGGCCCCTCGGCCACAACCGGGGTCGCGAAGGCCGCTAGGGTAAGGAGACTGGCAAGAAACTGGCGCATAAGATATCCTGTGGTTGCACCGTGCCTATCGCAGGGCGCCGGTGCGTGCCAATCAACCGTTTGCGAGGGGCCTGTTACATTCACCTTCTGTGGCCGCGGGACCGCATCGCGGCCCTTGCCCGCCCTTGCCCGGTCGCTGTCTGCCCGCCTTACGGGGGTCCGTGTGAAAACACCTCAAATACAGCGCATCGGCCCCTTGGCAGGAATTGTGTGCAATAGTATACCGCGACAGAATCACGTCCCATGCAGCAGCAGGAGAGACCGTCATGCCCATCACAGTTGGCCACGATACCGCGAAAACCCGCAAGACCCTGAAGGTGGGCGACCAGTCGCTTGCCTATTACTCCATCCCCGCCGCCGAGGCCGCCGGACTTGGCGATTTCTCGAAACTGCCCGCCGCGCTGAAGGTGGTGCTTGAGAACATGCTGCGGTTCGAGGACGGCAAGACCGTGACGACCGACGACATCAAGGCGTTCAGCGAATGGGCCACCAAAGGCGGCAAGAACCCGCGCGAGATCGCCTATCGCCCCGCCCGCGTGCTGATGCAGGATTTCACCGGCGTGCCTGCGGTGGTCGACCTTGCCGCCATGCGCGACGGCATCGTGGCCCTGGGCGGTGACGCGCAGCAGATCAACCCGCTCAACCCCGTGGATCTGGTCATCGACCACTCGGTGATGATCGACGAGTTCGGCAACCCGCGCGCGTTCCAGATGAACGTCGACCGCGAGTATGAGCGCAACATCGAACGCTATACTTTCCTCAAGTGGGGCCAGTCCGCGTTCAACAACTTCCGCGTGGTGCCACCGGGCACGGGCATCTGTCACCAGGTGAACCTTGAATACCTCGCCCAGACGGTCTGGACCGATGAGGATCAAAACGGTGAGACCGTGGCCTATCCAGACACGCTTGTGGGCACTGACAGCCACACCACCATGGTCAACGGCGCGGCCGTGCTGGGCTGGGGTGTCGGCGGGATCGAGGCCGAGGCCGCGATGCTGGGGCAGCCGATCTCGATGCTGATCCCCGAGGTGGTGGGCTTCGAGCTGACCGGTGAGATGCTGGAAGGCACCACCGGCACCGACCTTGTGCTGCGCGTGGTGGAAATGCTGCGCGAGCACGGCGTGGTCGGCAAGTTCGTGGAGTTCTACGGCTCGGGCCTCGACAATCTGCCGCTGGCAGACCGGGCGACCATCGCCAACATGGCCCCCGAATACGGCGCCACCTGCGGCTTCTTCCCGATCGACGACGAAACCCTGCGCTACCTGACCAACACCGGCCGCGACCAGGATCGGATCGCGCTGGTCGAAGCCTATGCCAAGGAAAACGGCTTCTGGCGCGGTGCGGATTACGCGCCGGTCTATTCCTCGACGCTTAGCCTGGACATGGGCACCGTTGTGCCTGCGATTTCCGGCCCGAAGCGGCCGCAGGATCACATCGCCCTGAATGTGGCCCACACGGAATTTGCCAAATACGTCAAGGGCATCCGCGAAGGACGTGATGCCACCGAGACGGCCGAGATCCGCTGGGAAGGCGAAGGCGGCCAGCCCGAGCCGCGCGAAATCCCCGGCGACGAAGGCCACCACCAGCGCGGCTATGTGCTGACCGATGACGGGCACTACCAGCTGCACGACGGGTCCATCGTCATCGCCTCGATCACCTCCTGCACCAACACCTCGAACCCTTACGTGATGATCGGTGCGGGCCTTGTGGCACGCAAAGCGCGGGAACTGGGCCTGAACCGCAAGCCTTGGGTGAAAACCTCGCTCGCGCCCGGCAGCCAAGTGGTGTCGCATTATCTTGAGGCCGCAGGCCTGCAAGAGGATCTCGACGCCATCGGCTTCAACCTCGTGGGCTATGGCTGCACCACCTGCATCGGCAACTCCGGCCCGCTGGAGCCCGCGATCAGCAAGGCGATCAACGACTATGACCTGATCGGCACCTCGGTTCTGTCCGGTAACCGCAACTTCGAAGGCCGGATTTCGCCGGACGTGCGCGCCAACTACCTCGCCTCGCCCCCGCTTGTGGTGGCGTACGCGCTGGTCGGCGACATGAACCACGATCTGGTGAACAGCCCGCTGGGACAGGACAAGAACGGCAAGGACGTCTACCTCAAGGACATCTGGCCCACGTCGGCCGAGATCGCCGAACTGGTGGAAAAGACCGTCACCCGAGAAGCCTTCCAGGAAAAGTACGCCGACGTCTTCAAAGGCGACGAGAAGTGGCAGGCGGTCGAGACGACCGACGCGGAGACCTACGACTGGCCCGCGCAATCGACCTACATCCAGAACCCGCCCTACTTCCAGGGCATGTCCAAGGACCCCGGCACGATCTCGAACATCGAAGGCGCCAAGGTGCTGGCGGTGCTGGGTGACATGATCACCACCGACCACATCTCCCCCGCCGGGTCCTTCAAGGAAACGACGCCCGCAGGCCAGTATCTGATCGACCGTCAGGTGCCCGTGCGCGAGTTCAACTCCTACGGGTCGCGTCGCGGCAACCACGAAGTGATGATGCGCGGCACCTTCGCCAACATCCGCATCAAGAACGAGATGCTGGATGGCGTTGAAGGCGGCTACACCAAGGGGCCGGACGGCGAACAGACTTCGATCTTCGAGGCCGCCATGGCCTACCAAGATCAAGGCACCCCGCTGGTGATCTTCGGCGGTGAGCAATATGGCGCAGGGTCGTCGCGCGACTGGGCGGCCAAGGGCACGAACCTGCTGGGCGTCAAGGCCGTGATCGCTGAAAGCTTCGAGCGTATCCACCGCTCGAACCTCGTCGGCATGGGCGTGATCCCCTTCGAGTTCACCGGCGGCGACACGCGCAAGACGCTGGGCCTGACCGGGGATGAGACGGTGTCGATCAGCGGGCTGGACACGATCAAGCCGCTGCAGGAGGTGCCGTGCGAGATCACCATGGCGGACGGCACGGTGAAGACCATCACGCTCAAGTGCCGCATCGATACCGCGATCGAAATCGAATACATCGAACATGGCGGCGTTCTGCACTACGTGCTGCGCAACCTTGCGAAGTCTGCCTGATCGGTCAGGTGAACGCGATAAGTGGTTGAAACCGCGCGGTCCCATGGGCCGCGCGGTTTTCTTTTGGAGTTTGGGATTTAGGTATTTGGGAACCAGAGAAGCGGGGGGCGTGGCGCGCAGCCACGGGCCGCCCGACGCGGAGGGCGCGTCGGGATTTGGGCGTTTGATGGAGGGAAGTGGGAGCCGCGGCGGGGCGCGGCCCGGGAGGTCAGTGTTGCGACAGAAGGGCCGAGATTTCGGAGACTTTCTCGTCCAGCAGCGCCCGGTCGCCCCGCGCTTCGACGTTGAGCCGCAGCACCGGTTCCGTGTTCGACTGGCGCACGTTCACCCGCCAGTCGCCCATGTCGAGCGAGACTCCGTCAAGGCGGTCCACCGCTTGGGCCTGGTCGAGATAGGCGTCCTCAAAGGCGGCGATGGCGGCCGCTTTGTCGCTGACGCGGAAATTGATCTCGCCGGATGAGGGGTAGTCCTGCCGCATCCGGGCCACCATCTCGCTCAGGCTCCGGTCGGAGCGGGACACGAGTTCGGCAACCAGAAGCCACGGGATCATGCCGCTGTCGCAATACATGAAATCGCGGAAATAATGGTGCGCCGACATCTCTCCGCCATAGGCCGCGTCGTGGTCGCGCATGATTTTCTTGATGTGGCTGTGCCCCACGCGCGACGCGATTGCAGTGCCGCCCGCGCCTTCGACCGTCGCCAGAGTTGACCAGATCACGCGCGGATCATGGACGATCTTCGCGCCCTCTTCTTTCCGGCAGAAGGCCGAGCCCAGCAGGGCCACGACATATTCTCCGTCAAGGAAAGCGCCGGTTTCGTCAAAGAAGAAACAGCGGTCGAAATCGCCGTCCCAAGCCACGCCAAGATCGGCGCCCGCCTCGACCACCGCCTGCGCCGTGGCGCTGCGGTTTTCGGGCAGAAGCGGGTTCGGGATGCCGTTGGGGAAGCTTCCGTCTGGCGCATGGTGGACGCGGGTGAAGGTCCAGGGCGCGTCGAGCTTCTCCGCCAGCGCGTCGAAGGTCGGGCCCGCCGCGCCATTGCCCGCGTTGACCACGATCTTGAGCGGGCGCAACCCTTCGGGCGGAACGAAACCGCGCAAGTGGTCGACATAGGCCGGCCGGGGATCGCGCACCTCAACCCGGCCGCCGCCGGGGGCCTCGCCGAAGTCACCGGCCTCGACCATGGCCTGAATGTCACCCAGCCCGGTGTCGGAGGAGATCGGCCGCGCGCCTTCGCGCACCAGCTTGATGCCGTTGTAATCGATGGGATTGTGCGACGCGGTGACCATCAACCCGCCACCCGCGCCATAATGGTCGGTGGCGAAATAAACCTCTTCCGTGCCGCAAAGACCGATGTCGTAGACGGTGACGCCCTCGGCCACCAGACCGCGGTGCAGGGCCTCTTGCAGGGCGGCGCTGCTGTCACGGATGTCGCGACCGGTGACCACGGTTTCGGGCCCCATCACGCGGGCAAAGGCGCGGCCGATGGCTTCGCAGATCCTCTCGGTCAACTCCTCGCCGAGTTTGCCGCGCACGTCGTAGCTTTTGAAACAGGTCAGGGTCATTTTGCCTCCAATGCAGCGTCCAGCGCGGGGCGCAGACGGTTCGCCAATTCACGTTGTGTCACAGGGGCGGCCATGCGGAGCAGGATCGTGCCGTCGCCGTCCAGAAGAAAGGTTTCGGGCACGCCATAGACGCCCCAGTCGATGGCCTGAAGCCCGCGCGGGTCGGCACCGACAGCGCGATAGGGATCGCCCAGATCGTCCAGAAAGGCCCGCGCGTTGGCGTCCAGATCCTTGTAATTGACGCCGTAGACCGGCACCCCCTCCTCGGCCAGCGCGGTCAGGTTGGGATGTTCCACCCGGCAAGGCGCGCACCAGCTGGCCCAAAAGTTGACGATCTTCACTTCGCCATCGCGCAGCATGTCGTCGGTCAGCGGGCGCAGGCCGTCGATGGGGTCCACTTGTGTCTCGGGCGCGGGCGCGCCGATCAGGGCCGAGGGAAGCTCATCCCCCTGCCCCAGAAACATCCCCGCCGCGAAAAGCCCGGCGAGGCCCGCGAAGAGGATCACGGGGATCATCAACAGCCACTTCATGGCGCGTCCTTCCGGCGGGCTTCCACCGCGTCCAACTGTGCGCGCACCTTGCGCGACCGCCGCAGGGACAGGCCCACAAGGGCCACCAGCAGCAACAGCGAAGCAGCATAGGCCGAGAGCACCTCGGCGGCGTAGTCTCCGAGTTCGGGCATCATCTGCGCATCCTTGCCTCAAGCGCGCGCATCCGGCGGGCGCGGATTTCGGTTGTCGTGCGGATCAGCACAAGCCCCACGAACAAAAGGCCGAAAGCGACCATGCAGATCACCAGCGGCACGAAGAACACATCGTCCACGGTGCGCCCTCCGGTGGCGACGGGCACGCTGGTCCCCTGATGCAGGCCCTGATTCCAGAACCGCACCGCATAGCGTGACAGCACGGCAAAGACCGACCCCACGATGCAGAGCACACTGGTCAGGTCGGCGGCGGTGTCGGGGTCGTCAATGGCTTCCCACAGGGCGATATAGCCCAGATAGAACAGAAACAGGATCAAAAACGAGGTCAGGCGCGGATCCCAAGCCCACCATGTGCCCCACATGGGCTGCCCCCAGATCGCGCCGGTCAGCAGCGCGATGAGCGTCATCACCACCCCGATGGGGGCGGCGGCGCGGGCGGCCAAGGCGCTGACATGATGGCGGCGGACGAGCCAGATCAGCGAGGCGACGAGCATCATGAACCATGCGTTGATCGCCATGAGCGCGGCGGGCACATGCAGATAGATGATCTTGACGGTTGAGCCTTGGCGGTAGTCGTCAGGCGTGAAGAAAAAGCCCCAGACCAGCCCGACGACCAACCCGGCCACGGCAAGGCCCATCACCCACGGCACCAGCGGGGTCGAGGTGGCGATGAATTTCTTCGGATTGGCGTATTCCCAAATCGACATTTGTCCTAGCTATCCTTCCAAAATCCGGGCGGCAAGGTGGCTCACCTCAGATTGACCCGCAGGGCGGCGGCTGCGGCAAAGGGCAGCAGCGCATAGCAACCCAAGGTGATCCCCGCCACCATCAAAAGTGGCGTTGTGGCGGGCAGTCCGGCCGCGCCGCGCTGCACCGCTTCGGCCCCGAAAATAAGCGTCGGGACGTAGAGCGGCAGCACCAGCAGGGACATGAGCAACCCGCCCCGGCGCAGGCCCACGGTCAGGGCCGCGCCGAAGGTTCCGATCATTGACAAGGCGGGCGTGCCAAGGGCCAGCGACAAAAGCAGCCAGAGGTAGGCGCCGGGCGCCATGTTGAGCAGAAAGCCAAGCGCAGGCGCGGCCAACGTCAGCGGCAGGCCCGTGGTGATCCAATGCGCCGCGCCCTTGATCAGCGCCACGCCTTCCAGCGGCAGGGGCGAGGTGGCCAGCAAGGGAAGCGAGCCGTCCTCGAAATCCAGCGCAAAGATCCGGTCGAGCGACAGAAGTGCCGCAAGCAGGGCCGCGACCCAAAGGATGCCGGGCGCGATCCGCGACAGCACCGCCGCTTCGGGGCCCACGCCGAAGGGGACCAGCACCACGACGATCAGGAAAAACGCAAGCCCAAGGCCGAAGCCGCCCCCGGCCCGCACCGCAAGGGCAAGGTCGCGTTTTAGCAGGGCGATCATGGCAGCCGCCTCACAAGAAGGCCTCGTCCGAGCCACCGGCGGCGTCGGGGGCGGCGCGGAACGGCGACAGCTCAAGCTCGGGGGCCTCAAGCCCCAGATCGATATGGGTGGCGATCACCGCCAGCCCGCCGCGCGCCAGATGCTCCTCGCGCAGCCAGCGGGCAAAGCCTTTGACCGAGAAGGCATCAAGGCTCACCGTGGGTTCGTCCAGAAACAACACTTTGCGCCCGATGACGCCCAGACGGGCCAGCCCGAGGCGGCGTTTCTGCCCGGCGGACAGGGTGCCGGCCAGCCGGTCCTTCAGGTCGGTCAGTTCGAAGGCCTGATAGACCGTGTCGGGCACGGTGCTGCCGTGAACCTCAGCCCAGAACCGCAGGTTTTCCACCACGGTCAGCTGCGCCTTGATGCCGTCCGCGTGGCTGGCATAGGCGGCGCTGTCGTCGGGAAAGGTCACGGTGCCCGCGACGGGGGGCTGCAGGCCCGCAAGCGTGCGCAACAGGGTTGTCTTGCCGATGCCGTTGGGCCCGCGCAGCACCAGTGCGGTGCCCTCGGCCACGGTGAAGGACAGCCCCGCGAGCAGCGGCGCCCCGCTGCGTGCCACGGTCACATCTGATACGATCAACCCCACCGGAGCGCCCGCCCCGCCCTAGACCGGCAAGAGCGCCAGACCGACCCGGCGCCCTTCGCTCAGCAGGACGTTGTAAGTGCGGCAAGCGGTGGGTGAGGCCATGACCTCAACCCCGATGCCCGCCTCTTCAAGCGTGTGCCGCAAATCCGCGGGCAGGTAGTCCATCTCGGCCCCGGTGCCGACAAAGATCACATCCACGTCGGCCACGGCATCGGTCAGCGTCTTGGCGTCGTCAAACCCGCCCCAGGGGGCGATGCCGCCTGGCAGGATGACAAGCGCGCCTTCATAGACCTCACCTCCGATGCGAAAGAACCCCGGCCCGTAGCCGTCCACGGGTTTCGCATCGGTATAGACGATCTCGTTCAAACGCATCCTGTCCCCCTTCAGGCGTCGATGTCGGCGAATTGCCCGCCAACTTTCTTGGCCTCTTTCGACCAGTCGCGCTTCACGCCGAGCACCAGCAAGGTGGTCGAGGCTACGAAGATTGACGAATAG
Organism: Thalassorhabdomicrobium marinisediminis; assembly: GCF_003072065.1. Classification (GTDB taxonomy): domain Bacteria; phylum Pseudomonadota; class Alphaproteobacteria; order Rhodobacterales; family Rhodobacteraceae; genus Octadecabacter; species Octadecabacter marinisediminis. The sequence continues at coordinate 106,108 of NZ_QCYG01000001.1, read as the reverse complement.
GTCCCGACGACCACGCCCCAGATCATCGCGAAGACGAAGCCCCGGATCACGTCGCCGCCCAGAGCGTAAAGCGCGACCAGCGCCAGCAGGGTGGTGAACGAGGTCATGAACGTCCGGCTGAGGGTTTCGTTGATCGACAGGTTCAGCACCTCTTTAAGGGACTTCGCCTTGTACTTGCGCAGGTTCTCGCGCACGCGGTCAAAGACCACCACCGTATCGTTGAGCGAGTAGCCCACGATGGTCAGAAGCGCCGCGATGATCGCCAGATCGAAGCGGATCTGCAACTCCGAGAAGATGCCGATGGTCAGGAAGACGTCATGCACCAGCGCGGCCACGGCGCCCAGGGCGAATTGCCATTCAAAGCGCAGCCAGATGTAGATCAGCACCGCCCCGATGGCGAGGACGACGGCGATCACCGCCGCCTGGATCAGCTCACCCGAGACCGTGGGGCCGACGGATTCCACCGCCGGGAAGGTCATCTCGGGGTCAACGGTGCGCAGTGCGTCCTGCACGGCCTGAATGGTCTCGTTGGTGACAGCCTCTTCCCCGTCCTGCGCCTGCAACGCCACCGTGGCCACGTTTTCATCGGGCCCGAAGGTGGGGTCGAAGACTTCGGTGATCGCCACTTCGCCCAGATCCAAAGGCGTGAGCGCCGCGCGATAGTCCGCGATGTCGATGCTCTGCGTGCTTTGGGTCCGCAGCGTGGTGCCGCCCTGGAAGTCGATGCCGTAGTTCAGCCCCTGCATCGCGAAGGACCCGATCGCCACGACCACAAGCACCGCCGAGGCGCCCAGCCACAGTTTGGCGCGTTTGAAGAAGTCGAAGGCCGTGTCGGACTTGACCAGCTTCAGATAACGGCCCGTGAACAGCGCGCGCGGGCGTTTGCGCTCGAACCAGATGACCACCAACAGGCGGGTCAGGAAGATCGCCGTGAAGACCGAGGTCACGATGCCAAGGCCGAGCGTGATGGCGAAGCCGCGCACCGGGCCTGCGCCAAGGGCGAACAGGATTACGGCGGTGATGAAGGTGGTGATATTGGCGTCGATGATCGCCGACAGCGCCTTTTCATAGCCCAGCTCGATGGCGCGGGCGGGGCCTTTGGCGGTCTTGCTTTCCTCGCGGATGCGCTCGAACACCAGCACGTTGGCGTCCACCGCCATGCCGATGGTCAGGACGATCCCGGCGATGCCCGGCAAGGTCAGGGTGCCGCCGATCAGCGACAGCAGCGCGAAGATCAGCGCGACGTTGACCAGCAACGCCACGTTGGCGAAGACCCCGAACAGCCCGTAGCTCAGCACCATGTAAATCAGCACCAGCACGAAGGCCACGACACAGGCGATGGCCCCGGCGTTGATGCTGTCCTGCCCCAGATCGGGGCCGATGGTCTGCTCCTGAAGGAAGTTCAACTCGGCCGGCAGGGCACCGGCCCGCAGCAGCACCGCCAGTTGCGTGGATTCCTGCACGGTGAATTGCCCGGTGATGATGCCCGAGCCACCGGGAATGTGCGACTGGATCGTTGGCGCGCTCACCACCTCGTCGTCGAGCACGATGGCGAAAGGAGAGCCGATGTTCTCGGCAGTGTAGTCGCCGAACTTGCGCGCGCCCGAGGCGTTGAACCGGAAGGTCACGGCGGGGCGGTTGTTCTGATCGAAGGTCGGCTGGCTGTCCACCAGCGCCTCACCGGTGACGACCGGCGACCGCTCAACCACGTAATAGAGGCCCGGCTGATCCAGCGAGGGGATCACCATGTTGCCCGGTCCGGGACGTTCGTCGGGATTGCCGGTCGTGCCGACAACCGGATGGAAGCCCAACTGCGCGGTGGTGCCGATGATGTCCTTGACCTCTTGCGCGGAGCCCACGCCGGGCACCTGAATGAGGATCCGGTCCGCGCCCTGACGCTGGATCGACGGCTCGCGCGTGCCGGTTTCGTCAATGCGGCTACGGACGATCTCAAGCGCCTGCCGCACGGTGCGGTCGTCGGTGGCAAGCTTTTCGGCCTCGGTCAGGCGAATGACAAGATCGGTGTCCGAGACCGCCTGCACCTCAATATCGTTCTGCCCCACGGTGGTGACGCTGACGATGGGCTGCGCGAGACCACGCGCCAGTTCCAGCGCGCGGGACATGCCCGCAGGCTCGGAGATGCGCACCCGCAACTCGCCCTCGGTGTCGCTCACATCGGTGACGAAGCCGACCACGTCGCGCTCGGCGGCGAGCACGTCGCGCACCTCGGGCCACATGGCGCGCATCCGCGTCTCGTAAACCTCGTCGACTTGCACTTCGGCCAGAAGCTGCGCCCCGCCGCGCAAATCAAGGCCAAGGTTCACCAGATTGTCCGGCAGGAACGACGGCCATGCGGCGGCATCAGCCTGCAAGCCGTCGCGGGTCAACCCGCGGGCCTCAAGCTCGGCGGCGGTCAGGTTCTGGGCGATCAGCGCCTCGGCGTCGTTCGACCGCTCAACCGTGCCATAAAACCCGTTGGGAATGGCAAAAAGGATCCCGGCGAGGACCACAAGCCAAATCGCCAAACGTTTCCAAAGGTCAATCTTCAGCATCGAACGTCCTGTCTTTTGTCGGATCGGCGCGCCGGGGCGGGCCGCGTCATCTTTTCATCTCATAGACGGCAAAAGGGGGCCGCTGCCCCCTTCCCACCGTCGCACTTTGTTGTCAGGCCGCAGCGGGCCGGACAGCCCGCGACGTCACGCGTCGTTCGCAGGTTCGGTCTTGCTGAGGACCTGCGCGATGGTCGAACGCACGATGCGCACCTTCACGTCCTTGGCAATCTCGACCTCAACCTCACCGTCGTCCTTGACCTTGACCACCTTGCCGATCACGCCGCCCTGGGTGACGACCTGATCGCCTCGGCGCAATGCCTCAACCATGGCCTGATGCTGCTTGAGCTTTTGCTGCTGCGGGCGGATCAACAGGAAATACATGATCGCGAAAATCAGGATCAGCGGGATAAACTGGCCGAATGCTTCCATCGTGGGCGGGTCCTTGGTGTTCTGGCAAAGCCGGGGCTTCGCAATTTTGGCGCACCCTACGGTCGGAGGGCGGGATTCGCAATCGCATGTAGGCCCGATTTGGACCCGTTACCAGCCCTTGCGGATCAATCCGCCGATTTCCCCGTCGTAGGCACCGCCCTTGGCCGCGCGTGGCCCCCGGGCCTGAACCCTCCTATTCCCATAGGCCCGCTTTTGCGCCATATGGGGCGAAATCAACGCATCAAAGGACCAGACCCATGCACGACATTCGCGCCATCCGAGAGAACCCCGACCGCTTCGACGCGGCCCTGTCTCGTCGTGGGGATGCGCCGGTGTCCGCCGAGCTTCTGGCGATGGATGAGGCGCGGCGCGCCAAGATCCAGGCGGCAGAAAGCGCGCAGGCCGAAGCCAACAAGGCGGCCAAGGAAGTGGGCGCTGCCAAGGGGCGCGGCGATGAGGACGAGTTCGAGCGCCTGCGCAAGCTGGTGGCCGAGAAGAAGGCCGAGATCGCCCGCCTCAACGAGGAAGCCAAGGCCGAAGACGCGGCCCTGACCGCGCGGCTTGCGGAAATTCCCAACCTGCCCGCCGACGACGTGCCCGACGGCGATGATGAAGATGACAACGTCGAGATCAACCGCTGGGGCACCCCGCGCGAGATGAACTTCGCCGTGGAACACTTTGAAATCCCAGCGGTAAAGGATGCCATGGACTTCGAGACCGCAGCCAAGATGTCGGGCAGCCGCTTCGTGCTCATGTCCGGCCCCGTGGCGCGCCTGCACCGCGCTTTGGCGCAGTTCATGCTGGACATTCACACCTTGGAAAACGGTCTGACCGAAGTGAACCCACCCGTGCTGGTGCGCGATGAGGCGATGTATGGCACGGACAAGCTGCCCAAGTTCGGCGACGACAGCTATCGCACCGAAGAAGGCATGTGGCTGATCCCCACGTCAGAAGTGCCGCTGACCTATATCGCCGCCGGTCACGTCATCGACGAAGACTATCTGCCGCGCCGCTACACTGCCCATTCGCTGTGCTTCCGCTCGGAAGCGGGCAGCGCGGGGCGTGACACCTCGGGCATGTTGCGTCAGCACCAGTTCGAAAAGGTCGAGATGGTCAGCGTCACCCACCCCGACGAGAGCGACGCCGAACAGAAGCGCATGTTGCGCTGCGCGGAAGACATCCTCGAACGTCTTGAAATCCCTTACAGAACCGTCGTGCTTTGCACCGGCGACATGGGCTTCGGCGCGCGCCGCACCTATGACATCGAAGCCTGGCTACCCGGCCAGAAGGCCTACCGCGAGATCAGTTCGGTCTCGACCACCGGCGATTTTCAGGCCCGCCGCATGAACGCGCGCTTCAAGCCTGCCGAGGGGGGCAAGCCGCAGTTTGTCCACACGCTCAACGGCTCGGGGCTTGCGGTCGGGCGCTGCCTGATCGCGGTGCTGGAGAACGGCCAGCAGGACGACGGATCGGTGAAGATTCCGGCGGCGTTGCAGGCCTACATGGGCGGGCGCACGATGATCACGGCGGACGGCACGCTGGCCTAGTCGCGCCAGCCACGCGGGCGCATGATCTGGCCGGGCAGATGGGTATAGCCCCCGTCTGCCCATTTGCGCGCCTTGCGGATCGTTGCGCGACGCGCGTCGTCGATGCGGCGCAGCCCGTGATAGACATGGCGCAGGCTTGGAGTGCGGGCGTAGTCCGGGCGCAGGTGACAGCGGTCAATGGCCGCCATTGACACTTCGTCCAATCCTGCCGGCCCCTCCCGATCCGCCGTGAAGGCGTTCAGCACCGCCCCCGAGAGGCCAACCGGCCCGAAATTGTTCTCTAGCATGCCGGTCACGTCGAACCGCGGCGCGACGCGGTCCACCTCGGACCAGTCCAGCGCCAGCCCGGCGCGGGCCGCCCCCAGCGCGATCCAATTGAGCGCGATCGAACTCAACCCCACGCGCGAGCCCCCACCGCCCACCGACCCGTGATTGCCGGGAAACCACTGTTGCATATGGCTCGGGATCAGGTTGCTGTCATGCCGGGCGTTCAGCACCGGCATGTTGTCCCACGGGTGGCTGGGAAACAGGCGGCGGCGCTCGTCCAATGCGATGGCATGGCGGGCGGCGCGCACGATGCTGGAGAGTTTCGCGTCGTGGAACCGGTATTGCGCGTTAAACCGTGCGGCAAAGGGCAGGAACGCAGGCAGGCCAAGGGCGCTGACCGTGTCCCAGACGCCAAGATAGGCGATGGACAGACGCACGGTGCCGCCCGTCTCAAGCCCCTGCTTTTCGCGCCAGCGCTGTTCCGTGTCGTTGAGGATGACGCGCGGTGCGAAGCTTGCGCGAAAGGCCAGCGTGTCGGGGTGGTCGGGGTGCGTGTCCGGCGCGCGGCTGCGGTAGCGCGCCATGGCGGCGGGGATCTCGGCCAGCTTGTCGCGGGCGGGAATGCCGCTGGAGCGGATCAGCCCCACCAGCGACCGCGCGGCGAAGGCCCCGCGCGAAAAGCCGAAGACCATCAGCTCATCGCCCGGCTCGTAAATAAAGACAAGCTGGCGATAGACATCTTCAATGATGTCCGTCAGCCCCCAGCCAAGGGCGCCGCCCAGAAACCGGTCCAGCGCGCGCGAGGCGCGGGTGTTGCCGCGCCCTGCCCCCACGCCGGGTGAATACAGCACGACCTGCGGCATGTCGCCGTCGTTGCGGTGCCGCACGCAGCGGGCAAGGCGCACGACGTTGGTGGGATGCTCTGCATCCGGCCGGTTCCATGTGCCGTCGATGAAAATGGCGATCCGTTTCATGGGTTTGCCCCCCCGCCAGCTTGGCCCAAGGGTGGGGCGGCGTCCCGTGGCAAGTCAAGTCAGCTTTTTCCGCCCCGCCGGACTTGCCTTTGACAAGAGCGTCCTAGCTTTCCTGTCATGACACGCGCCATTCTGACCCTGCTGTTCACGGTCACCTTCGTGGTGTCGCCGTATTTTTCCAATCCGTTCAGCGGGTTCGAGGCGGATCAACTGCCGATTCCGCAGATCGATCCGCCGATCCAGCCCGCCGGATACGCCTTTGGCATCTGGGGGCTCATCTACGCCTGGCTTCTGGTCTCGGCGTTGTTCGGCATCTGGAGCCGCCGGTTCGATGCCGGTTGGGACGTCATGCGCGCGCCGCTGATCGTCTCGCTGGCTTTGGGGACACCGTGGCTCTGGGTCGCGAACCAGTCCGCTATCGCGGCCAGCGTGCTGATCTTCTTCATGCTCGCCCCCGCCATCGTTGCCCTGCTGCGTGCGCCCGACTATGACGGATGGCTCACCCGCGCGCCGGTGTCAGTCTATGCAGGCTGGCTTACGGCGGCGTCCTTCGTGTCGTTGGGCAGCACCGCGGCGGGCTACGGGCTGCTGTTCGACGCCACGGGCTGGGCCTATGCGGGGATCGTGCTGACGCTGGTGGTGGCACTGGCCGTGCAATGGCATGTGCCGCAAGCCCCGGGCTACGGGCTGACGATCATCTGGGCGCTGATCGCTATTATCGTGACCAACGGGGTCAACGGGATCACCGCGCTCTGCGTGGCAGGGATCGTGCTGGTGGGTGCGCTGGTCGCAAAGCAGGTCTTGGACCAGCGCCGCTGAGCGGATTATTCGTCCGCCCGCCCCTTGCCCAGATGTTTGCGCAAACGCGAGGGCGTTGATTTGGTCTTGTTCTTGTAGGGGTTCTTGTCCGCTTGCGAACGGAAATGCAGCCGGATCGGCGTGCCCGGCATGTCGAAGTCCAGCCGCAGCCCGTTGACCAGATACCGCGAATAACTCGCCGGCAGCATGTCCGGATGCGAACACATCACGACAAACCCCGGCGGGCGGGTCTTTACCTGCGTCATGTAGCGCATCTTGATGCGGCGGCCGCCCGGCGCGGGGGGCGGGTGCGCCTCGGTCATGCCCATAAGCCAGCGGTTGAGCTGCGCGGTGGTCACGCGGCGGTTCCAGACCTCATGGGCTTTCAGGATCGCCTCTTGCAGGCGATCCAGCCCCCGGCCCGTCTTGGCGGACACGGTGATAAGCGGCGCGCCCTTGAGCTGGGGCAAAAGCCGCGTGAACTGCTCTTTCAGCTCTTTCAGCTTGGCCTGCTTCTCGCCTTCCACGTCCCATTTGTTGACCGCCAGAACCACAGCGCGGCCTTCGCGTTCGGCCAGATCGGCAATCCGCAGGTCCTGCTGTTCAAAGGGGATTTCCACGTCGAGCAAAACGACCACGACTTCGGCGAATTTCACCGCGCGCAGCCCGTCCGAGACCGACAGTTTTTCCAGCTTTTCCTGCACCTTGGCGCGTTTGCGCATGCCGGCGGTGTCAAAGATCCGCACCGGCGTGTCGCCCCATTCGGTCTGCACCGAAATCGCGTCGCGGGTGATGCCCGCCTCGGGGCCGGTCAGCAGACGTTCTTCGCCGATGATCTTGTTGATCAGCGTGGATTTGCCCGCGTTCGGGCGGCCGACGACGGCGATCTGCAGCGGCTTGGCCTTGGTGGGCACGCGCGGCGCATCTTCGTCCGCCTCGTCCACGTCCACGTCCGTCTCAGGCGCGTCCTGTGCGGCTCGCTCCTCGAAGGCATCCGACAGCGGCATGAGCACGTCATAGAGGTCCGCCAGCCCTTCGCCATGTTCCGCAGACAGGCGGACCGGCTCCCCCAACCCCAGCGCGAAGCCTTCGATCACGCCGGCATCGGCGGCCTTGCCCTCGGCCTTGTTGGCCGCAAGGATCACGTTGGCGTTTTTCTTGCGCAGGATGTCGGCGAACATCTCATCCGTTGAGGTGATGCCCGTGCGCGCGTCATACATGAACAGGCAGATATCGGCCATTTCCACGGCGCGTTCGGTCAGGCGGCGCATGCGGCCCTGCAGCGACTGGTCGGTCGCCTCTTCCAGACCGGCGGTGTCGATCACGGTGAAGCGCAGATCGCCCAGACGCGCGGGCCCTTCGCGCAGGTCGCGCGTGACGCCGGGCTGGTCGTCGACCAGCGCCAGCTTCTTGCCCACAAGGCGGTTGAAAAGGGTGGATTTGCCCACGTTCGGGCGGCCCACGATGGCGAGTGTGAAGGACATGATACGAACCTATAAGATCAAGAGACCGCCCCTACACCCTTTTGTCCCTAACGGAAAGCGAGCAATTGCCCCCGCTTGGTCACAACATAGAGCGTGCCGTTGGCGACCACCGGGTTGGACGCAGCCCCGCCGGGGAGTTCCGCCGTGCCAAGCAGCGCGCCCGAGGCCGGGTCAAATTGCCGGATGATCCCGTCAGACGAGGCGACGACAAGCCGCCCACCGGCCAGCACCGGCCCGTAGTGGGCGATGCGCGTTTTCTGGCGGCGCGGGTTGCTTTCTTCGAACTTGGGCAGCGGGATGCGCCAGACGGGGGTGCCGTTGGCGGCATCCAGACGCAACAGCTCACCAAGGTCATTGACCATGAAGACCGAGTCGCCCGCCGGCCAGACCGGCCCGACCGCGCCTTCGGTGGCGGTCCAGATACGCTCGCCATTGGCGATCTGCAGGGCGACGACGCGCCCGGAGATATTGCCCACATAAACGCGGTCGCCGTCAATCACCGGATCACCGGCAATGTCCGAGATGTTCGAAGCCGCGGCGCCGGGGCGTTGGCCGGTCACCACCGTCGACCAGCGCCGCAAGCCGCCTTCGGGGAAGGCCGCGATCACTTCGCCGGTGGGGAATGGGAAAATAGCATATTCGCCGGTCACGGCTGCGCCTGCCCCGCCAGAAAAATTCGCCTCGGGCTGGGCGCTTGGCAGGGTCCAGCGCACGCGCCCCGAGCCCATTTCAATCGCCCAGGCGCGGCCGTCGCGGGCCACCACATAGGCCAGATCGCCCCGGATCGTTGGCGCGGAGGTGCCCGGCGCGTCAAGGTCCTGCCGCCAGATTTCCCCGCCCGATGCGGCGTCGAGCGCCACAGCCTCGCCAAACCCGGTGGTGACGACCACGACCGACCCGGCCACGGCCACGCCACCGCCCGAGGCGTCGCGACGGTTGTCGAGCGGCGGGATCAGGCTGCGCGACCAGAGGGTTTCCCCGTTCGCCGCGGTGGCCACGACTTGGCTTTCGGCATCGAGCGTGAAGATGCGCCCGCCCGAGACGACCGGATCGGCAGTGATCCGCAACCGGCGGGTGTCGCCCTGACCGATGTTGGCGGCGAACAGCGGGCTGAGTGCGGCGTCCAGCGCCGGATGGGTGATCTTGTGCGCAGGTCCGCCGTTGCGGTGGGACCATTCCGCGTTGACCTGCGCCGGGGCCAGGGCGATCGGCCGCACCTGATTGACGGCCACCGTGTCGGGCGCACCGCCCCGCAGGCCAACCCGCTCACCCGGAAGGATGATGTCTTTCTCGGCACAGGCCGCGATCAGGGCCAAAGCCGTCAGCGCACCTGCAGCGCGGAACACCCCGTGCGAGCGCTTGAAATTCTTGTTGCCTGTCACGTTCGTCCCCTCCCCTTGACGGGTTGTTGCGGAGTTATTGCTCAACCTCGGTCGGCGTCTGGCCAGTATTGCTGACCAAAGCGTCAATGTCACCGCCCAGCGCCACAATCATACTGAAAGCCCGGTCACGCAAGCCCCGCGTGGCTTCGGCATCCTGCGAAATGGCCACAAACTGGTCGATTGCGGCTTCTGTGTCACCGGCTTCGACGTTGAGCAAGGCAAGCTGTTCCTGCGCGATCAAGCGGAAGGTGGACCCCGGCGTGGCCAACCCGGCCAGCATGGCGCGACGCTCATCGATGGAGGTTGCGTCGTCGGCCACCATCGCCGCCTTCAGCGCGGCCAGCTCGCGGTAGATCTCGGGCGCGGCCTCGTCCATCGCCACGGCTTCCAGCGCCTCGACAGCCGCCGCTGTTGCTTCGGTTTCCACAAGGTCCGAAGCCGCGAGAAGCCGTGTGATCGCGCCTGCGCCGCCTTCGGCGTCGATCGCCTGCAGCGCCTCGGCGCGGGCGACATCGTCATCGATCTCGAGCGCGGCAAGGATTTCGTCACCGGCGGCGCGGGCGGCGCTCTCGGCCTGCGCCTTGCGGTATTCGGTCAGCGCCGTGCCGCCGACCACCAGAAGCACCAGAACCACAGCGATCCAGCCATATTTACGCATATAGCCGAACAATTGATCCTTGCGGACCTCTTCGCTGACCTCGTCGATGAAGGATTCTGAATTGCTCATTGGGGCCTCATGTCGTTTCAGGCCCCCTCTTACCCTCAAGCCCGTGGCAGGGACAAGGGCTGCGCGCGGGGCGCAGGCACAGGCCGTGCCGTAATGAGGGCCTGTCGGGCGGCGGGATCAGTTCAGCCCCCGCTGCCGCTCGGCCGCAGGCAGGGCGGCCCACCAATCGGCGTAGCGGGTGTTCTTGGGGTGGTTGCGCCCCTCATCGGGGGTGCCATCGATCCACCAGACCGGCCCCCGTTCGCCCAAAGCGACCTTGGCGGCATCGACGCGGGCGCGGGCGGCGCGGGTCTCGGCTTCGGTCCTTGCATCGCGCACGGCGCGGCGGGCGGCCATCAGATCGTTCACCGCCGCTTGCCGCGCGCCTTCGTCCAGCGCCGGATCACTTTTGCGCCAAAGCCGCCCCTTGGCCACGAAATAGCGCCCGTCGGGGGTTTCGGGGTAGCGGGTCGCGCTCACGCGGCCTCTTCTTCCTGCTGCTGGCGGTTCCAGAGCTGGGCATAGCGGCCCTGCGCGGCCAGCAGCGCCTCATGCGTGCCTTCCTCGACAATCCGTCCGTTTTCCAGCACCACGATGCGGTCGGCGTCGGCGATGGTGCTGAGCCGGTGGGCAATGGTGATCACCGTGCGCCCCTGCCCCATGGCCTTGAGCTCGGTCTGGATCTCCTGCTCGGTCTCGGTGTCGAGGGCGCTCGTCGCTTCGTCCAGAATCAGGATCGGCGGGTTCTTGAGCAAGGTGCGCGCGATGCCCACGCGCTGTTTCTCGCCGCCCGACAGCTTCAGGCCCCGCTCGCCCACGGTCGTCTCGTAGCCGTCGGGCAGGCTTTCGATGAAGTCGTGGATTTTTGCGGCGCGGGCGGCGGCGACGATCTCGTCGAAACCCGCTCCGTCACGGCCATAGGCGATGTTGTAGCGAATGGTGTCGTTGAACAGCACGGTGTCCTGCGGCACGACGCCGATGTTGGCATGCAGCGAATCCTGTGTGACGTCGCGCACGTCCTGTCCGTCGATGCGGATCGCCCCGCCGTTCACGTCATAGAAGCGGAACAACAGCCGTCCGATGGTCGATTTGCCGGACCCGGACGAGCCGACAATCGCCACCGTCTGCCCCGCCGGTACCGCCAGATCGACCCCTTTGAGGATCGGGCGCGCGGCGTCATAGCCGAAGGAAACTTCGTCGAATTCGACAAACCCGCCTTGCACTTTCAGAACATCCGCGCCCGGTTTGTCCTGCACTTCGGCCGGTTGCTCTAACAAATCGAACATCTCGCCCATGTCGACCAGTGCCTGCCGGATTTCGCGATAGACCGTGCCAAGAAAGTTGAGCGGCATGGTAATCTGGATCATGTAGGCGTTGACCATGACGAAATCCCCCACGGTGAGCGTGCCGTCCTGCACCCCCATCGCCGCCATTACCATGACGGTGACCAGACCGCCGGTGATCAGCAGCGACTGACCAAAATTCAGAAAGCCCAGCGAGTAGGAGGTCTTGAGCGCCGCCGTCTCATACCCCGCCATGGCCGCGTCGTAGCGCGCAGCCTCGCGGCCGGCGGCGCCGAAATATTTCACCGTCTCGAAATTGAGCAGGCTGTCGATGGCCTTCTGGTTCGCGTCGGTGTCCTGATCGTTCATCTGCTTGCGGATTTTCACCCGCCACTCGGTCACCGCGAAGGTGAACCAGATATACAGCGCGATGGTTGCCACCACGACGGCCAGATACCAGACGTCGAACAGGAAGAAGAGCACGACCGAGATCATCAAGAGCTCAAGCACCAGCGGCCCGATGGAAAACAGCAAGAACCGCAGCAGGAACTCGACCCCTTTGACCCCGCGCTCGATGATCCGGCTGAGCCCGCCGGTCTTGCGGGTGATGTGGTAGCGCAGGGACAGGCGGTGGATATGGGTGAAGGTTTCCAGCGCCAGCGCCCGCAGCGCGCGCTGCCCGACCCGTGCGAAGATCACGTCACGCAACTGCTGAAAGCCCACGTTCAACAACCGCGCCGCGCCATAGGCCACGGTCAGCCCGATAGCCCCCACAGCGAGCATCGTGGCCGACCCCTCACCCGCCAGCGCATCCACCGCGCCCTTGTAAAGCACCGGCGTGCCCACGGCGATCAGCTTGGCCAGCACCAGCACCGTCAACGCGGCGACCACGCGGTATCGCACCCACGCGGGTCTGTCGGGCCAAAGATAGGGCACCACCCGTTTGACAACGCGCCAGCCCTGAATCTTTTCGTTGTTGAGGTTGGCATCGGTCTTGGGCAGGCGGCGCATGGGGGAACTTTCCTGAAAACAACCCCTGATACCTAGGCGCTGCGGCCGCCCTTTGCCAGTGACCGGCCAGAAAGAGCCTGCGCGCTGCGCCGCGACAGACTGCCCTGCCGCCGGGGCATTGTTTCGTGATCCGGGTTTCAGTGTCTTTGCGCCGGTCCCTCCATTGTGACCGCGCGCGGCAGAGGCTAGGGTGTGCCCAAGGAATGTGGAGGTTACCATGAATGAGTCGTCGCCAATCAAGGCCGGGAAGTCATCCGGTTTCGGGCCGGATCTTGCAGCGTTTGACTGGGCCGACGCCCTGCGCCTTGAAAGCCAGCTGAGCGAGGATGAGCGGATGCTGCGCGATGCGGCCCACGCCTTCGCCCAGGACAAGCTGCAGCCCCGCGTGCAAGAGGCTTACCGCGATGAGGTGACCGACCCCGAAATCTTCCGCGAGATGGGCGAGGCCGGGCTTCTGGGCCTGACCATCCCTGAGGAATACGGCGGTCTGGGCGCGGGCTATGTGACCTACGGCCTTGTCGCGCGCGAGATCGAGCGCGTGGACAGCGGCTATCGCTCGATGATGTCGGTGCAAAGCAGTCTGGTGATGTATCCGATCCACGCCTACGGCTCTGACGAACAGAAGCAAAAATACCTCCCCGGCCTGTCCTCGGGCGAATTGATCGGCTGTTTCGGGCTGACCGAACCGGACGCGGGCTCGGACCCGGCGGGCATGAAAACGCGGGCCGAGAAGACCGCCACGGGCTACAAGATCAGCGGCTCGAAGATGTGGATCTCGAACGCGCCGATTGCCGATGTTTTCGTGGTCTGGGCGAAATCCGACGCCCATGAGGGTAAAATTCGCGGCTTCGTTCTGGAAAAGGGCATGACGGGCCTGTCCGCGCCGAAGATCGGCGGCAAACTGTCGCTGCGCGCCAGCATCACCGGTGAGATCGTGATGGACGGCGTCGAGGTCGGCGAAGACGCGCTGCTGCCCGGTGTGCAGGGTCTCAAGGGGCCGTTCGGCTGCCTCAACCGCGCGCGCTATGGCATCGCATGGGGCGTGATGGGGGCGGCCGAAGCCTGTTGGCACGCCGCACGGCAATACGGGCTGGACCGCAAGCAGTTCAACAAACCACTGGCGCAGACGCAGCTGTTCCAGAAAAAGCTGGCTGACATGCAGACCGAGATTTCGCTGGGCCTGCAGGCCGCGCTGCAGGTGGGGCGCTGCATGGAAGCGGGCACCGCCGCGCCCGAGATGATTTCTCTGATCAAGCGCAACAACTGCGGCAAGGCGCTCGACATCGCCCGCGCGGCCCGCGACATGCACGGCGGCAACGGCATCTCCGAGGAGTTCCAGGTCATGCGGCACATGGTCAACCTTGAAACCGTGAACACCTACGAAGGCACCCACGACGTGCACGCGCTCATCCTTGGGCGCGCGCAGACCGGCCTTCAGGCGTTCTTCTGATGGACCAGCGGTGAGGCTTGGATGAAAGATCTGTCGTCGGCATTCCACTACGATCTGGATGGGCTGAACCGCAACGCATGGCGTGCGCGGGCCGAGGAGATCGCGGAAGAGTTCGGCTCGGCCGAGCGGATCGGCTCAGGGCACACCTCCCTGTTCATCGACGCCGGTCGCACACTCTTGGTGACTTTTGAAAGCGTGGCCCGGGTTCGCAGGGCGAACGATGACAAGGCGCCGCTGGGCTGGTCCTTTGTGCAAAGTCACGGCTGGTCGAGCCTCACGCTTTTGTCCGATGCCAATGTCGACTGGTTCCGCGCTCCGGCCCTGTTCGGCTATTTCGACCGGCTGATCGACGACGGCTTTTTCGACGACTTCGATCAAGTGCTGTTCTTCGGCGCGGGGGCTGCGGGCTATGCGGCGGCCGCCTATTCCGTCGCCGCCCCCGAGGCGCGCGTGCTGCTGATCCAGCCACAGGCCACGCTCGACACCCGCCGCGCGGGCTGGGACCGGCGTTTTCCACAGGCCCGCCGGCTTGAGTTCACCAGCCGGTTCGGCTTTGCCCCCATGATGGTTGAGACCGCGTCGCAGGTCTTGCTGATCTACGACCCGTCCATCATCGAGGATGCGATGCACGCCTCGTTGTTCCATGGTGACAATACGAAGCATTTCACAACCCCCTACCTTGGCCCGAATGCGCCACGCGCCTTGGTTGTCATGGACGTGCTGCCAGACCTGATCGAACAAGCCATGAGCGGCGCGTTGACCACGCTGAGCTTCGCCACCCTCTGGCGCGCGCGGCGGACCCACCTGCCCTATCTGCGCACGTTGCTGCACCGGCTCGAGTTGACCGACGATCACGACCGCATGTTCGCGCGCTTCTGCCGGCAGATCAGCGCCAAGGGCAACCGCCCGCTTTTCGCGCGCAAGCTGAATGAGCTTGAGGGCGCGGGCGTCAAGATCTAGCTTTTGCGGCGCTCAACCTCACGCGCGATCACCCGCCACAGCCGTTGCCCGAAATAGCCCAGCGCGCCCCCCACGGCGAGGCCGAGCGGCGTGCCCGTGTCGAACAGGGCGCACAGCACCGCGGCGCAGACCAACGCGATCATGAACGCCAGCACCCGCACCTCTTCTGCCGCGACGGGGATATGTTCGCGCAGTGCGCGTGCAAGCGGGCGGGCCAGCGGTGTTTCCAGCTTCGGCGTCGCGGCGCCCGCAATCACAGCGATAAGAAATCCGAACATCGTCCTGCCTTGCTCCAAACTCAATGCGGCGGTTTTCGCGCACCACCGCACGCGGGGCAAGGGCCATCGCCCCCCCACGGCCCGCCCCCCTGGGTCTCAATTTCTCTGGTCAGCGGCAAAATCCCGGTGTAAGTGGCGGCCATGCCCAAAGAGAGCCCCGACCGCATCACCATCCGCCGCCCCGACGACTGGCATCTGCACCTGCGAGACGGTGACATGATGGCCGCCGTCACGCCCGAAACCGCCACCCGGTTCGGCCGCGCCATCGTCATGCCCAACCTTGTGCCCCCGGTCGTCACCGGCGCGCAGGCGGCCGCTTACCGCGACCGGATCATGGCCCATGTGCCCGAAGGCTCCGGCTTTCGTCCGCTGATGACGTGCTATCTTACCGAAGACACGGACCCCGAGGATCTGGCCCGCGCCTATGCCGATGGCATCATCACGGCGGTGAAACTTTATCCGGCGGGGGCGACGACCAATTCCGCCTCGGGGGTGAAGGATTTCGACAAGGTGCGCCCGGTGCTCGAGCGGATGGCCGAAATCGGCCTGCCGCTTTGCGTACACGGCGAAGTGACCGATCCTTCGGTGGACATCTTCGACCGGGAAGCCGTCTTCATCGACCGCGTGCTCAAGCCGATCCGCAAAAAGACGCCGGACCTCAGGATCGTCATGGAGCATGTGACCACCGAGAACGCGGTGGACTACGTGCGCGACAGCCGCGCCAATCTCGCCGCGACGATCACCACGCACCACCTGATCATCAACCGCAACCACATCCTGTCGGGCGGCATCAAGCCGCATTACTACTGCCTGCCCGTGGCCAAGCGCGAAAAGCATCGCATCGCCCTCGTCGCCGCAGCGATTTCCGGCGACAAGCGGTTCTTTCTGGGCACCGATTCCGCCCCCCACACGGATGCCAACAAGCTGCTGCCCTGTGGCTGCGCGGGCTGTTTCACCGCGATCAACACCATGTCCTGCCTGGCCGAGGTGTTCGACGCCGCCGGGGCCATGCACCAGCTTGAGAACTTCACCTCGCTCGCGGGGGCGCGCTACTACGGGCTGGAGCCCAACGAAGAGACGATCACGCTGGTGAAGGGCGAACCCGTCACCTACCCCGCCCGCATCGACACGGCCGAAGGGCCGGTGACCGTCTTCGATCCGGGCTTCCCGCTGCACTGGCGGGTGGAGTAGCCCCCCGCTCGGCCGTTCTGCCACGATGACCAAAGGAAGACCCTGATGATCCCCACTTCTTTCCCGGACAAGGCGGAAATCGCCCGGCTGACCGCGCGGATGCTGATCGAGATCGGCGCGATCGATTTTAACGCGACCGAGCCCTTCACCCACGCCAGCGGCAAGAAGGCGCCCACCTATGTGGACTGCCGCAAGCTGATCTCTTTCCCGCGAATCCGCGCAACCTTGATGGATTTTCTGGCCGTCACCACCATGCGCGAAGTCGGGTTTGAGGCGTTCGACAATGTCGCCGGGGGCGAAACCGCAGGCATTCCCTTCGGCGCGCTGATGGCGGAACGTCTGGCCCTACCGATGAGCTATGTGCGCAAGAAGCCCAAGGGCTACGGCCGCAACGCGCGGATCGAAGGCGTGATGACCGAGGGCCAGCGCGTGCTGCTGGTCGAGGACCTGACCACCGACGGCGGCTCGAAACTCTCCTTCGTGGACGCAATCCGCGAGACCGGCGCAACCTGCAACGCCACTGCCGTGATCTTCTTCTACGGGATTTTCGAAGGGGTCGAGCAAAGCCTCGCCGATCACGGCGTGCAGCTGGTGCACCTGTGCACCTGGTGGGACGTGCTGGCCGAAGCCAAGGCGTCAGAGGCCTTCGACAGCGCCACCCTCACCGAGGTTGAGGCCTATCTGCGCGACCCCGCCGGCTGGTCCGAGGCCCACGCGGGCTGACCTGACGTCACACAACAGACCGCCCCGCCGGGTTCACAACATCTGGTGGGGTGCAGGCTATGCGCCCTGCCGATTTTGTGGCAGAATGACGCGCAACGCCTATCCACAGCTTTATACAATTTGCTTGGGCGCCCGCGAATTTGTATGACATCCCCGTGGTGGGACACGCACAATCGGCGACAATCAGGGACAGTGGGATGAACGAAGTCACGACTTTCAACGCAGCTGGCACCTCCGAGGCGAACGTCGACTCGGTGCCGCATTCGATCGAGGCCGAGCAGCAGCTTCTTGGCGCGATTCTGACCAACAACGACATTTTCGACCGCGTGGCCTCAATCGTGGGGCCCGAACATTTCTACGACCCGGTCCATGCGCGCATCTTCGAGACCGCCGCCGCGCGGATTGCCAACAACAATCTGGCCTCTCCGGTGACGCTCAAGTCGTTTCTCGAGGATGACGAAGGGCTGAAAGAACTCGGCGGGCCGGCCTATCTGGCGCGCTTGGCGGGGGCTGCGATCTCGGCCTTTGCCGCGCGGGATTACGCACAGATGATCTACGACCTCTCGGTGCGGCGCGAGCTGATCACCGTGGGCCATGACATTGCCGCCAAGGCGAAAAAGGTCGACGTGGCAAGCGAGCCGCGCGAACAGATCGTGGAAGCCGAACAGGCGCTCTACAAGCTCGCCGAACAGGGTACCTCCGAAGGCGGCTTCCAGTCCTTCCTCAAGGCGGTGACCGAAGCGGTCAACGTGGCGAACTCCGCCTATCAGCGCGACGGCGGGCTGGCGGGCGTGGCGACCGACCTTGTGGACCTCGACGCCAAGCTGGGCGGGCTGCACAAATCCGACCTTCTGATCCTCGCCGGCCGCCCGTCGATGGGCAAAACCTCGCTGGCGACCAACATCGCCTACAACGTGGCCAAGGCCTATAAAAAGGGCAAGCTGACAGACGGGTCCGAGGGCGCGGTGGACGGCGGCGTGGTGGGCTTTTTCTCGCTCGAGATGTCGGCCGAACAGCTTGCAGGCCGGATTCTCGCCGAGGCGTCGGAAATTTCCAGCCACAAGATCCGTCAGGGCGACATGACCGAAAGCGAATTCCGCCGCTTCGTCGACGCCGCCAAACAGCTTGAGGCTTGCCCGCTGTTCATCGACGACACCGCCGCGATCCCGATCAGCCAGCTGGCCGCCCGCGCCCGCCGCCTCAAGCGGACCCACGGGCTGGACCTGCTGATCGTGGACTACCTGCAGCTTGTGCGCGGCACCAGCGACAACCGGGTGCAGGAAATCGGCGAGATTTCCATGGGCCTCAAGGCCATCGCCAAGGAACTCAACATCCCCGTGATCGCCCTGTCCCAGCTGTCCCGTCAGGTGGAAAGCCGCGAGGATAAGCGTCCGCAGCTCAGCGATCTGCGCGAATCTGGCTCGATCGAGCAGGACGCCGACGTGGTCATGTTTGTCTATCGTGGCGAATACTACACCGAGCGGGAAAAACCCGATGACAGCAACCTGGAAGCCATGGCCGCCTGGCAAGAGAAGATGTCGAGCCTGTTCGGCAAGGCCGAGGTGATCATCGGCAAGCAGCGTCACGGCCCCATCGGCACCGTCGAGCTGTCCTTCACGCCCGAATTCACCCGCTTCGGCAACCTCGTCAAACCGTGGCAGCAAGGCAGCGAGCAGGAGTTCTGAGGCGGGCTGCGGGCCTGCGCGCCGCCCCCTCATCTTTGCTTCTTCAAATATCCCCGCCGGAGGCGCCGAACCTTGCGGCCACGCGCCGGGGCTGGCATGTAGCGCACATGAGTACAGGCTTGCTTTCAGTAGATTTGGACGCGCTCGTCAGCAATTGGCGCGCACTTGATGCCATGACCCAAGGGGAAACCTGCGCCGTGGTCAAGGCCGACGGCTACGGGCTCGGTGCCGCCAAGGTCGGCCGCGCGCTGGCCCGCGCCGGGGTGCGGCGCTTTTTCGTCGCCGTGGCGGAAGAAGGCGCCGAGCTGCGGCAGGCCTTGGGGCCGAACGTGGAAATCTGCGTGTTCTCGGGGCATATGCGCGGCGACACCGACATGATCGGCGACATGATGCTGACCCCGATGTGCAACACCATCGGCCAGCTCACCCGCCATCTGGAAGCCCTGCCCGAACACCCCTTCGGCATCCAGCTCGACACCGGGATGAACCGGCTGGGGCTCGAGATCGACGAATGGGCCAGCGTGGCGGAAATCGCCCTGTCGCAGAACTGCCGCCTTGTCATAAGCCATCTGGCCTGCGCCGATGCGCCGGACCATCCGATGAACCGCCAACAGCTCGAGCAGTTCCACCTGATGACCGACGGCATTTCCGTGCCCCGCTCGCTCGCGGCGACGGGGGGCATTCTTCTGGGGCCGGAGTATCATTTCGACCTCACCCGCCCCGGCGTGGGGCTTTATGGCGGCATGCCCTTTGCCGATGCCCGGCCCGTCGCGCACCTCGACCTGCCGGTGGTGCAGATCCGCGACGTGGCCGAAGGGGAAACCGTGGGCTACGGCAACGTCTGGACAGCACAGCGGCCCAGCAAGATTGCCACGGTTGCGGCGGGCTATGCGGACGGGTTGCAGCGGGTGTTGTCGGACCGCGCAACCCTGTGGCACGCGGGCCAGCCGGTGCCGCTTGTGGGGCGCGTCTCGATGGACCTGATCACGGCGGATGTGACGGACCTGCCGGACCTGCCCGGATCGCTGTCGGTGCTGGGCGCCGACCAGACCGTGGACGCGCTCGCCGATCAGGCGGGCACCATCGGCTACGAAATCCTCACCTCGCTCGGGCCGCGCTACGCACGCCGGTATTCGGGCGGGTGATCGGCGCGGCGCTGGCCTCGGTTGGCGGTGCGGTGCTGGCGCTGCTGGCCGCTTTGGGGCGTCTGACGCTGTTCACCGGACAAACCCTCAGCCATCTGCTGCGGCCCCCCTTCTACGGGCGCGAATTCGCGCTGGCACTGGTGCAGATCGGCTATTTTTCCTTGCCCGTCGTGGGCTTGACCGCGCTGTTCACCGGCGGCGCGCTGGCCTTGCAGATCTACGCCGGGGGCGCGCGTTTCTCGGCCGAGGCGGTGGTGCCGCAGATCGTGGCCATCGGCATGGTGCGCGAACTGGGACCGGTGCTGGTGGGGCTGATGATCGCGGCGCGCGTGACCTCCTCCATCGCCGCCGAGATCGCCACCATGAAGGTGACCGAACAAATCGACGCGCTGGTCACGCTCTCCACCCATCCGATGAAATACCTCACCCTGCCCCGCGTGCTGGCGGCGACGCTGGTGATGCCGCTGCTGGTGGGCGTGGGCGATGTGATCGGCATCTTTGGCGGCTATCTGGTGGGCACCGAACGGCTGGGCTTCAACGCCGCCGCCTATATCCGCAACACCGCCGACTTCCTTGAACCGCTCGACATCGTCTCGAGCCTTGTGAAAGGCGCGGCCTTCGGCTTCATCGCGGCTTTGATGGGCTGTTACTACGGCATGCACTCGAACCGGGGCGCCATGGGCGTGGGCCGCGCGACCAAGTCGTCGGTGGTGGCGGCGGCGGTGCTGATCCTTGCTGCGAACTTCATCCTGACCGAGGCTTTCTTTTCCGCATGATCCGCCTGACCGACGTTCATAAATCCTTTGGCGAGAACGCCGTGCTGCGGGGCGTCGATCTGCATGTGCCGCGCGATGAAAGCATGGTGGTGATCGGCGGCAGCGGCACGGGGAAATCGGTGTTGATCAAATCCGTGCTGGGCTTGGTCACACCCGAGCGCGGCACGATCACCGTGGACGGGCGGCCCGTGGATCAGGGCGACCGCGACGCGTTTCTCGCCCGCTTCGGGATGCTGTTTCAGGGGGCTGCGCTGTTTGACAGCCTGCCCGTGTGGCAGAACGTGGCCTTCCGCCTGCTGCGCGGCGCACTGCGCCGCCCCCGGGACGAGGCCCGCGCCATCGCGATCGAGAAGCTGCGCCGCGTGGGTCTTGGGCCCGATGTGGCGGACCGCTTGCCGGCGGAGCTTTCGGGCGGGATGCAAAAGCGGGTGGGGTTGGCCCGGGCCATCGCCGCCGAGCCCGAAATTATTTTCTTCGACGAGCCGACCACCGGCCTTGATCCGATCATGGCGGGCGTCATCAATGACCTGATCCGCGAGATCGTGTCAGAGATGGGGGCCACGGCGATCACCATCACCCACGACATGACCTCGGCCCGCGCCATCGCCGACCGCGTGGCGATGCTGCACGGGGGCAAGATCCGCTGGACCGGTCCGGTGGCCGATCTGGATGCCTCGGGCGATCCTTACGTGGAACAGTTCATCCACGGACGGGCTGACGGGCCGATCAAGGCCGTCCGCTAGGGCCGCACCGCCCGTTGATTCGCGATTTTGGCGTGATGGGTGCGCTTGACACCAGATCGGCCAATCCTGTCCATGCCTGCCGCTTGCACAGAAATTCCCGCCCAAATCTTGCGTTAATTTCCCGACGAACCTGCGAAAACCGGCCCCGCGCGGATCACATCTTCGGCACGCAATATTTCGGCATCGGGAATTTCTTAATGATTTTCCAGACCGTGCAACCGAATCCGCCCAATTACTTTGGAACAGGCAGGAACCCGCTTATGCTTTGATGCGTTCCAGAAGGACATTGCAACCGAGGGGGGTTCCTCATGTCTTCTAAATCTCTGGTGGTTCAGGCCCATCGCACCTTGCACCTGATTTCTGTGTTTCTCATGGGCCTGATCGCCCTTGGCGCGGTCGCGCTGACGCTGGCCTCGGCCTTTGGCGTCATTCCGTGGCTGACCTTCACCGCGACCTTTGGCGATCTGACCTTTCCCGAAGCGGGAATGATCACGCAGATCGGCCTGACTGTGATTCTGGCCTCGCTGTTTCTGTTCATGCCCAGCGTCGGTCGCGTCATGGCGCTGGAACGCTCGCACCGTGACTTTACCGTCAGCATGAATGATGTCGCCCGCGCCTATCACATGTGTCACACCGCCGACCGTGCCGGTGTCTTCACCCTGAGCAGCGAATTCGACGCCGTGCGCGAACGTCTGGCCTATCTGCGCGATCACCCGCAGCTTGATAGCCTTGAGCCCGCCGTGCTTGAGCTGGCTGCGCAAATGTCCCAGCAGGCCCGTGAGCTGGCCGATGTCTACAGCGACGAAAAGGTGGCGCGCGCCAAGACCTTCCTCAAGCAGCGTCAGGAAGAAGCCGAGCGCCAGCAGGACCTGATCGTCGAAGCCCACCACGCCCTGCGCGATATCCGCAAATGGTCGCAACAGGTGGAGCTTGAGGAAAGCGTCGTCGCCTCGCAGCTCAGCCAGCTGGAAGAAGCGCTTGAATCCACGCTGCCGGCCTTGGGCTACACCCTTGGCAAGGAAAGCGCGGAGATCGTCAAGCTGCCGCAGAAGCCTGCCGCGGAGTGACAGCCCCGCGCCACTGATCCGCTGGCCCCAAGCCGTCGGAGCGCCGCGCCCCCCAAACGCCCTGTCCGGCCCCATGCCGGACAGGGTCACCCCCTTCACAAAACCGCCGCGTGGCCCGCAACCCTATTGCGGGCCACAGGTATTTTATGGCTACTGACAGCGCTCACGACACAGGATTTTGCCCATGCTCAGCCGACGCACGTTTCTCTGTTCATCCAGTGCGGCCGCGCTGACCGCTTGCGGACCTCGGGGGCAGTTCCTGCAACCGGTGCCGGGCGCGGATGTGGCGCCGGTGCCGATCCTCGCCGTGAGCAACCGGCCCACGCTGAACACCACGGAGCGGGACACGCAACTGCGGTTTGCCAAGCTCACCATCGGGGTGAGCCTTGACCGCGCGCCGGGGGACATTCCCGTTTCCGGGCCGCAGGCCTTCACCCTGTTGGACCAACAGGGCATCGGCAGCCGCGCGGCCCTGCGCGACGCGCTCGGGCCCCCGGGCAGCGATCCGCTGGTGCTTTACGTTCACGGCTTCAACAACACCCCGGCCGAGGCCATCCATCGACAGGCCCAATTCGCCTATGACGCTGGCCTGCGCGGCCCGCAAGTGAGTTATGTCTGGCCCTCGGCCGAGACGCCGGGCGGCTACCTTTATGACCGCGACAGCGCGTTGCAGGCCCGCCCCGCCCTTGAGGACTTTCTGGAACTCCTGCCGCAAATCTGGAGCGGCGAGGTCGTGATCATTGCCCATTCGCTGGGCTGCCTTCTGACGATGGAAGCGCTGACCCGCCTGCGGATGCAGGGCCGCTCTCCGCGGCTGGACGGGCTGGTGCTGATGCATCCGGACATCTCGCCCGCGGTCTTTGCGTCGCAGGTGCGCGATCTGGGCCCCCTGCCCGACAACGCGCTGCTGATCATCAACCGCGCCGATCCCGCGCTGCAGATCTCGGCGCTTTTCGCGCGGGCCGATGAGCGGGTGGGCATGACGGACGATCCGCAGGATTATCAGGCGTTGGGCTTTGACGTCCTCGACCTCACCGACCAGACCGACGCGCTGAACCCGCATCTCGCGGCGCTGACCTCTCCGACCGTGCTGGACCGGATTCGGACGCTGGCCAACCGGTGAAGGCCCTTGCGCGCGGGCGCAGATGGACTAAAACGTGAACATGGCAAAAGATCTTTCCTTCACCTGCACCGCCTGCAACGCGGCGACGTCGAAATGGTCCGGCCGCTGCGACGGCTGCGGCGCGTGGAACACCATCGAAGAGGTCAAGCCGCTGTCGTCGGGGCCGAAGTCCAAAAAGGCCATGGGTGGCGGTCGGGGCAAGCACATCGCGCTGACGGACCTCGCCACAGAGGAGAAAGAGCCGCCGCGCACCCTGTCGGGCGTGGGCGAGTTGGACCGCACGCTGGGCGGCGGGCTGGTCAAGGCCTCGGCGCTGCTGGTGGGCGGCGATCCGGGCATCGGCAAATCGACGCTGCTGTTGCAGGCCGCTGCACGGTTTGCCCGCAACGGGTTGAAGGTGCTTTATATCTCCGGCGAAGAATCGGCCTCTCAGGTGCAGATGCGCGCGCGGCGGCTGGGGCTCACGGAAAGTCCCGTCAAGCTCGCCTCTGAGACGAACCTGCGCGATATCCTTACCACGCTTGAGGCGGAGAAGCCCGATTTCGTGATCATCGATTCGATCCAGACCATGTGGCTCGACACGGTGGAAGCGGCGCCCGGCTCGGTGTCGCAGGTCCGCTCCGCCGCCCATGAGCTGACGACCTTCGCCAAATCCAACGGCATAGCCGTCGTGATGGTCGGCCATGTCACCAAGGAAGGCGCGATCGCCGGGCCGCGCGTGGTCGAACACATGGTCGACACGGTGCTGTATTTCGAAGGTGAGCGCGGCCACCAGTTCCGCATCCTGCGCGCGGTCAAGAACCGTTTCGGCCCCGCGGACGAGATCGGCGTCTTCGAGATGACCGGCAAGGGGCTGGCCGAGGTTCGCAACCCCTCAGCGCTGTTTCTGTCGGAGCGGGGCAACCCGGCCCCCGGCTCGGTGGTCTTTGCCGGGATCGAAGGGTCGCGCCCCATGCTGTGCGAGTTTCAGGCCCTTGTCGCGCCCTCGCCCCATTCGCAGCCGCGCCGCACGGTCGTGGGCTGGGACGGCTCGCGGTTGGCGATGATTCTCGCCGTGCTCGAATCCCGCGCCGGCGTGCCGTTCACGGGGCTGGACGTCTATCTCAACGTCGCGGGCGGCCTGCGGGTGACCGAACCGGCCGCCGATCTGGCCGTGGCCGCTGCGCTGGTTTCCGCCCGTGAGGATGCGGCCCTCCCCAAAGAGAGCGTCGTTTTCGGCGAAATCAGCCTGTCCGGTGCCCTGCGTCCGGCCCCGCAAACCGAAAATCGGTTGAAAGAAGCGTCAAAACTTGGTTTTACCTCGGCCATTACTCCGGTGCGGGCGAAACGTGGCGGGGATGCGGGTGTGGCTCTGCGTGAAATGCAGGACCTGCACGCCTTCATAGAACAGATCTT
Organism: Thalassorhabdomicrobium marinisediminis; assembly: GCF_003072065.1. Classification (GTDB taxonomy): domain Bacteria; phylum Pseudomonadota; class Alphaproteobacteria; order Rhodobacterales; family Rhodobacteraceae; genus Octadecabacter; species Octadecabacter marinisediminis. The sequence continues at coordinate 81,139 of NZ_QCYG01000001.1, read as the reverse complement.
CGGGGCACGCTGACCCCTAGCGAGGCAGACATGGCTGAATTCACCCTTATCGACGGCATCGTTGCGCTTGTCATCGTTTTGTCGGCGTTGCTGGCCTACAGCCGCGGTTTCGTGCGCGAGGCTTTGGCCATCGCGGGCTGGGTCGTCGCGACGATCATGGCCTTTATCTTCGCCGATCAGGTGCGACCGCTGGTCAAGCAGATCCCCGTGGTGGGTGATTTCATCGGCGACAGTTGCGAGTTGAGCGTGATCGCCGCTTTTGCTGCGGTTTTTGCCATCGTGCTGGTGATCGTGTCGATCTTCACGCCGCTGTTCTCCTCGCTGATCCAGCGCTCGGCTCTGGGCGGCCTTGATCAGGGCATGGGCTTTTTGTTCGGCGCCCTGCGCGGCATCCTGCTGGTGGCCGTGGCCTTCTTCGTCTATCAGACGGTGCTTGAGTCTCAAGACGTTGAAATGGTTGAAAATTCGCGCTCGATCGCTGTCTTTTCGAACATGATCGGCTCAATTGAAGAGCGTGATCCAGAAGCCGCTTTGGGCTGGATTACCACGCAATATGAACAGCTTGTCGGTGAATGCAGCGCCCCTGCGGACACGGTCGAGCCCGAGGTTCCCGCCAACCAGTAACCTGCATGTGCCACGATTGACCTGCGCCGGGGCCCCTGCGGGTCATGGCGCAGGAACCATGGTGACACGGCCCCCGGCAGCGGCTACACCCTGCGCAACAGGACCCCCGGATTCGGAGCCAGCCGCATGTCCCAGCAGCGCACCCCCCTCATGCCCCCTGCCCACCCGTTCGACGACGACAAGCTGAAAGAGGAATGCGGCGTGTTCGGCGTCGTCGGCGTCGACAACGCGGCCTCGATCGTCGCCCTCGGGCTGCACGCCCTGCAACACCGCGGGCAGGAAGCGGGCGGCATCGTCACCCACGACTTCGGTCAGGGCTTCAGCTCGGCCCGCCGCTTCGGCTATGTCCGCGACAATTTCACAGACGCCGAGACCATGGCCACCCTGCCCGGTCCCATCGGCATCGGGCACGTGCGCTACTCCACCTCCGGCTCAAAGGGGGCCACGCAGATTCGCGACGTGCAGCCCTTCTTTGGCGAGTTTTCCATGGGCGGGGCCGCGATTGCCCACAATGGCAACATCACCAACGCGGTGGCCTTGCGCCGCGAACTGGTGGGGCGCGGGTCGATCTTTCAAAGCTCTTCGGACAGTGAGTGCATCATCCATCTGATGGCGCGTTCCATGGGGCAATCGATCCCCGACCGCATGGAAGAGGCGCTGCGCAAGGTCGAAGGGGCCTTCTCGGTGGTTGCCATGACCCGCACCAAGCTCATGGGCTGCCGCGACCCGCTGGGCGTGCGTCCACTGGTGCTGGGCAAGCTGGGCGACGGTTGGGTCCTCGCCTCCGAGACCTGCGCGCTGGACATCATTAACGCCACCTTCATCCGCGAGATCGAGCCGGGCGAGATGGTGGTGATCAACGCAGACGGCGTGCAAAGCCATTTCCCTTTCCGCCGCGCGAGCCCCCGTTTCTGCATCTTCGAGCACGTCTATTTCAGCCGTCCCGACAGCATTCTGGGCGGGCGCAGCGTTTATGAAACGCGCGAGAACATCGGCCGTGAGCTGGCCAAGGAATCCCCGGTTGAGGCGGACCTCGTCTGCCCGGTCCCAGACAGCGGAACCCCGGCGGCCATCGGCTATTCGCTGCAAAGCGGCATTCCCTACGCCATGGGCATCATCCGCAATCAATACATGGGCCGCACCTTCATCGAACCGACGGAAAGCATCCGCAACATGGGCGTGCGCCTCAAGCTCAACGTCAACCGCGCGTTGGTGAAGGGAAAGCGGATCATTCTGGTCGATGACAGCGTGGTGCGCGGCACCACCAGCCGCAAGATCAAGGACATGGTGCTGGAGGCCGGCGCGGCCGAGGTGCATTTCCGCATCGCCAGCCCGCCCACCGCCTGGCCCTGTTTCTACGGGGTGGACACGCCCCAGCGGGAAAAACTTCTGGCCGCCACCATGTCCGAGGACGAGATGCGCGACCATCTGGGGATCGACAGCCTCAAGTTCATCTCGCTCGACGGGCTCTACCGCGCCGTGGGTGAGGCGCAGGGCCGCAACCCGAAGGCCCCGCAATACTGCGACGCCTGTTTCAGCGGCGAGTATCCGATCAAGCCCGCCGATATGATGGACCGCGGTTTTGAGATGAAACCTGCCGCCGAGTGACCCCAAAATCGGCACGTTTTGGCTGATCTGATGCTGCGCCGCAGCATTACCCTTTTTTTAACCGGTTTCGCATGACACATGCCTGTCTCTAACCGAAAGGCAGGATATGTCAGCGACGAACCCGACGACCGCGCAAGCGGCGACACAGACCTATCAGGCGCCCCTGCGCCCCATGTCCCTGATCGGCATCTTCAAAGGCGGAGATGCGGACCGGATCCTGATGCGCAATCGTGGCGGTGACATCGTAGCCCTTGTCGAAGGCGAACCCAACGACGGGCTGACCCTGACCGAGGCCGGCGAAGGCTGGGCCATGGTCATGGAGGGCGCGACGATTCACCGTCTGGTGATCGGCTGAACCGACATTGCCATTTGCCGCAAGCGCGCCTAATCAGGGGCCATGAAAACAGCACTCATCACCGGCGCCTCGCGCGGTCTTGGCGCGGCGCTGGCCGTGGCTCTGGCCCCCACTCATCACGTCATCGCGGTCGGCCGCACCACCGGCGGCCTTGAAGAGGTTGACGACCTGATCAAGGCGGCGGGCGGCGACGCGACGCTGGCGCCCATGGACATCACCGTGGATGCGGCGATGCAGCAGCTTTGCCGGTCGATCCATGACCGCTGGGGCGGGTTGGATCTGTGGCTGCACACCGCCGTTCACGCCGCGCCGCTCACGCTGACAAGTCACGTGAACCCCAAGGATTTCGCCAAATCCGTGGACATCAACATCTCGGCCACCTCGCGGCTGATTTCCTATGTGGCGCCCTTGCTGGGGGCCGAGGGGCGTGCCGTCTTCTTCGACGATCCACGCGGAGGGGAGACCTTCTTCGCCTCATACGGGGCCACCAAGGCCGCGCAGATCGCGCTGGCCCGTTCGTGGCAAGCCGAGACCGGCAAGACCGGACCGCTGGTCAAGATTTTCGAGCCGCAGCCCATGCCCACGGCCACCCGCGCGCGCTTCTACCCCGGTGAGGATCGCTCGGTCCTGACCGCCCCCCATGAAGAGGCCGCGCGCCTGCTGCCGCAGATCCTCGCCTAACGAGCGGGCGTCGCGGCGCGGGACATTGATGCAACGCTGGCAGCACTTGTGATCCCGCAAGGGGCTGGACGATTGCCCGACCGCGGACGCTGTCCTAACAAGGCCCAAAAGGCAGGGCTTCTCATGCGAATTCTCATCACCAATGACGACGGCATCAACGCGCCGGGGCTTGAGACCTTGGCCGCCATCGCGCAAGAGGTGGCCGGCCCCGAGGGGGAGGTCTGGACCGTGGCCCCCGCTTTCGAGCAGTCGGGCGTCGGCCATTGCATCAGCTATTCCCATCCGACGATGATCGCCGAGCTGGACGCGCGCCGCTATGCCGCCGAAGGCTCGCCCGCCGATTGCGTGCTGGCCGCGCTTTATGACGTGATGACCGACCGCAAGCCCGATCTGGTCCTCTCAGGCGTGAACCGTGGCAACAACGCGGCTGACAACACGCTCTATTCCGGCACCATCGGCGCGATCATCGAGGCGGCGATCCAGGGCGTTCCGGGCATTGCGCTGAGCCAGTTCTTCGGCGCGGGCAACCACGGGCTCGACGACCCGTTCGAGGCCGCCGCCCAGCACGGGGCCGCGACCGTGCGCGCCTTGCTCAACCATGGCATCTGGACCGACGACAATTACCGCATTTTCTACAACGTCAATTTCCCGCCCCTCCCCGGGGCCGACGTGAAGGGCATGAAAGTGGCCGCACAGGGCTTCCGCGAACAGACGAACTTCGGGATGGAGGCCACGATCTCGCCCAACGGGCGGCGCTTCTTATGGGTCACCGGCGGACGGCAGGACCAGAAGACCGGCCCGGGCACCGATGTGACCGCCAACCTTGAGGGCTATATCTCGGTCACCCCCATGCGCGCCGACCTGACCGCCCACGACATGCTTGAAGACCTCGACAAACAACTCTCCGGCGGGTTCGAATGAACATGATGACCAAAGCCCACCCGACCCGCGCCGAACGGCAGATGCAGTTTCTCTACGGGCTCCGCTCCCGCGGGGTGACGGACGGGCGCGTGCTCACCGCGATGGAAAAGACCGATCGGGCGTTGTTCGTGAAAGGCCATTTCGCCGATCGCGCCTATGACGACATGCCGCTGCCCATCGCCTGCGGCCAGACCATCAGCCAGCCCTCTGTGGTGGGCCTGATGACGCAAGAGCTGCAGATCCAGCCGCGCGACAAGGTCCTCGAAGTGGGGACGGGCTCGGGCTATCAGGCGGTGATCCTGAGCCATCTGGCGCGGCGGGTCTATACAGTCGACCGGCACCGGCGGCTGATGACCGAGGCACAAGCGGTGTTCAAGGCGCTCGACATCACCAACCTGACGGCCTTCACCGCCGACGGCTCATTCGGGCTGCCCGAACAGGCGCCCTTTGACCGCATACTTGTGACCGCCGCTGCCGAAGACCCCCCCGGCCCGCTGTTGGCGCAACTGAAGGTCGGCGGCATCATGGTTTTGCCGGTGGGCCAGTCGAACGCGGTGCAAACTTTGATCCGCGTGACCCGGAACGAAACCGGCTTCGACTACGAAGAAATCCGCCCCGTGCGCTTCGTGCCGCTGCTTGAGGGGTTGGGAAAAGACTGAAACGGGTTTATAAAGCCGCGAAAGCTGGGCAAAAGACCCACGCGTTTGAGGAGTATTCCATGGGCCTGTCGCGCATCACCCGTCCCCGTTCCATCCTGCTGGTCTCGGTGGCCACGCTGGCCCTTGCGGCCTGTGACGACAGTCACAACTTGCGCAGTCAGGACTTCGATTGGGACCTGCGCAATCTGGGCGGCGGCTTCGACACCTCGGAAGCGGCGCAAACCCTCGCCGCCCGGCCCCGGCCCGACAATCGCGGGGTGATCTCCTATCCGAATTATCAGGTCGTGGTCGCCGGGCGCGGGGAAACCGTGCGCCAGATCGCAACCCGTCTGAACCTTGATGCCAACGCGCTGGCCGCGTTCAACGGTGTCGATGCGGACGTGCCCCTGCGCCGGGATGAGATTGTGGCCCTGCCGGCGCGGGTCTCTGAACCTTCGCCCGCCACCGGCGCCGTGACCACCGGCCCGATCCAGCCTCCGCGCGTGGATGTCTCGACCCTGGCCTCGGACGCCATCGACCGCGCGGGCAACCAGACCGTGACGCCGGCGCCTGCCCCCTCCGCGCCTGCAGCACCCGCCGCCCAGACCGGGATCGAGCCCGGCCTGCACCGGGTCGCCCGGGGCGAGACCGCGTTCCAAATCGCGCGGCTTTATGACGTGCCGGTCTCGGCGCTGTCGGAATGGAACGGGCTGGGCTCGGACATGACCGTGCGCGAAGGCCAGCAGCTGATGATCCCGGTCGCGGGCGCCACGCCACCGGCGCGCCCACAGGCGGTCACCCCTCCGGGTCAGGGCACGCCGGTGCCCACACCGCCAAGCGCCGCGGCCCCCCTGCCCGGCACCGATGTCACCCCGGACACGCCGGAACAGCGCGCGGAAGAGACCCCGCCCGCGCCGGACATCGGCCAGCCAACCACGCCCTCGCCCGCCACATCCGCCCCGTTCATCTATCCCGTGCAGGGCGATATCATCCGCGAATACAAGGCGGGCCGCAATGAAGGCATCGACATCTCGGTCTCTTCGGGGACCACGGTAAAGGCAGCGGCGGACGGCACCATTGCCGCAATCACCGAGAACACCAACGGCGCGCAGATCGTCGTCGTCCGGCACACCGGCAACATCCTGACCGTTTACGTGAACGTCGAGAACCTGATCGTGTCGAAGGACGACACGGTGACACAGGGGCAGGCCATCGCCTCGGTCGCGGCCGGTTCGCCGAGCTTCCTGCACTTCGAGGTGCGCGACGGGTTGGAAAGCGTCGATCCGGCGGATTACCTGCCCTGATTGGCGGCTCAGCGCAGGGGCACGCCCTTGCGCCCGGCCAGATCGACGAAGAATTGCCAGGCCACGCGGCCCGACCGGCTGCCGCGCGTCGCTTGCCATTCGACAGCTTCGGCGCGCAGGGTCTCGTCATCGATGGACACACCGTAGGCATCGCAATAGCCGCGGATCATCGCGAGATATTCGTCCTGATCGCAGGGATGGAACCCCAGCCACAGGCCGAACCGATCCGAGAGCGAGACCTTCTCCTCGACCGCCTCTGAAGGCGTGATCGCGGTGGAGCGTTCGTTCTCGATCATGTCGCGGGGCATCAGGTGCCGCCGGTTCGACGTGGCATAAAGCACGACATTCTCGGGCCGCCCCTCGATCCCGCCATCCAGCACCGCTTTCAGCGATTTGTAGTGGGCGTCGTCATGGCCGAAACTCAGGTCGTCGCAGAACAGGATGAACCGTTCCGGACGCCCCCGCAGCAAGGCCAGACAGCGCCCGATGCTCGGCAGATCCTCGCGCTGGACTTCGACGATCTTCAGATCCGGGTGATCCGCGTGAACTGCGCCGTGTATCGCTTTGACGAGGCTGGATTTTCCCATACCGCGCGCGCCCCAGAGCAGGGCGTTGTTGGCGGGCAATCCACGGGCGAACTGACGGGTGTTCTCAAGCAGGGTATCGCGAGAGCGGTTGATGCCCACCAGCAGTGACAGATCGACCCGGTTCACGGCCTCGACCGGTTCAAGCCGGTCCGGGTCCGCGTGCCAGACGAAGGCCGCTGCGGAAAAGTCGGGCGCGGGGGCCGGTGCCGGAGCGAGCCGTTCCAGCGCGTCCGCGATCCGCTGCAGGACGTCATCACTCACGGCTTGCCCTCCTCGTCCGTGTCGCCCGAAAAGCCCTCGTCAAAAGCGTCGTCGAAGTCCTCGGCGGCTTCCTCGTCATCCTCGAACCACAGCCCTTCGGCGCGCAATTTGGCTTCGCGGCGGCGTTCGACCTGGGTCACAAGCTGGATCGACACCTCGTAAAGGCCATAGACCACGACGAACAGGATGCCTTGGGTGATCACGTCTGGCGGGGTTACAAGTGCCGCCAGAAGCAGGATGCCGACGATGGCGTATTTGCGCACGTTGCGCAGGCCATCGGCGCTGACCAGACCGGCCTTGCCCATCAGGGTCAAGAGCACCGGAAGCTGGAAACACAGCCCGAAGGCCATGATGAATTTCAACGTAATATCAAGGCTTTCATTGACCTTGCCGAAGAAGGTGATCCGGATACCGTCCTGCACCACGGGCGGCGTCACGGCGACGATCTCGGCCCCTTCGGGCACGTTCTCGCCCACGAAAGAGGTCATGATGTCGGCGATAAGCGACGGCACGTCCGCGAAGCCCAGAAAGAAGGCCATGGCCAGCGGCGTGACCACAAAATGCGCGAAGGACGCGCCCAACAGGAACATCACCGGCGAGGCAATGAGGAACGGCAGAAACGCGCCCTTTTCCTGACGGTAGAGCCCCGGCGCCACGAAACGCCACAGTTGCACCCCGATCACGGGGAAGGCCAGAGCGAAGCCGAAGACCATCGAGATGCGGAACAGGGTGAACAGGTATTCCTGCGGTGAAGTGTATTGCATCGTGGGCGACGGATCGCCCAACTGCCGCAAGGTTTCCTCGATCGGGCCGAGAAGGAACTGCAGGATCGGCTCGGCCACGGTGAAGGCCAGCACGATGCCGACGATGAAGGCCAGCACCGACCGGATCAGCCGCGTGCGCAACTCGGCCAGATGTTCGATCAACGGGGCGGCGCTGTCTTCGATCTCGTCGTCGGGCCGGTCGGTCTGGCTCATGACTCATCCTCGGAGGTAGAGGGCGCAGGCGCGGCCGGTTTGGCGGCGGGCTTGGGCTTTACTCTCGGCTTGGCTTTCGCAGAAGCCGGTTTGGCTGTCGCTGCGGCTTTCGAGGCTGGCTTTTTCGCTGCGGGCTTTTTCGCCGCAGGTGCCTTCGCGGCGGATGCGGCAGATTTCTTCGGCGCAGGCGTCTTCGCAGTCGCTACTTTCTTCGGCGCGGCCTTTTTGGGCGCGGATGTCTTGGGCGCGGCCGAGGTGGCCTTGGCGGGGGCGTCAGCTGGTTCGCTCACCTCCGGCGCGGCAGACGTCTGCGCCTCGAAGGCCTCATCCTCTTCCGCCTCAAGCCGGTCTTCCGCCGCGCGGGCCATGGCGTCGTTGATTTTCTTGGCGTTGGCCTTGCGCTCGTCCGTCATCTTCCCGCGCAGCTTGTCCGTCTCGCTGTCGGCATTGCTGTCCCACTTCGTCGCCTCGTGCAGCTTGTCGGCGCCGAACTGTTGCGGGTTGGCGGCGGCCTTGATCGTCTTGTTGATCTCGTTCACGCCCGCCTCATCCGCGGCGGCGTTCATGGCGCTGGAAAACTCCCGCGCCATACCCTTGGCCTTGCCGACGAACTGGCCGACCGAGCGGAACAGACCGGGCAGGTCTTTCGGGCCCACGACGATCAACGCCACGATCCCGATCACCATCATCTCGGTCCAGCCAAGATCAAACATCGCAGGCCTCCGCCGTTCAGATCAGGAGTGGCGCGACTTGTCAGCGACGTCCGCATCGACGGGGCGCGCGGCGACGTCCTCATGCTCGCGCGGGGTCACGTCCTTGGGATCGGACAGCGAATCCTCAATGTCCTTGCTGCCGTCGTCGACGCCTTTCTTGAAGGCCGTGATGCCGCGGCCAACCTCACCCATGAGCGACGAAATCTTGCCGCGGCCGAACAGGACCAGCACGACGACTGCGATCAAAAGAAGGCCGGGCAGGCCGATGTTGTTAAGCATTGTCTCTCTCCACGAGGGGGCGCATGTCATGCGCATCGGTGTTGCAGGGCATAGACCTATGCCTGTCGGCGGGCATTTGAAAGGGGAAAACACCGCCCCGCCCCCCGATTTGCAAGGCTTTGCCGTTTCTTGTGACAGCAAATTGACAACTGACAGGTTTCTGACAAAACATGCGTCGAACCGTGTCCGACCCAAGGGGGATTTCATGCGCCGTGCCGACCGTCTGATGCGATTGATTCGCCACCTGCGCGACGGGAACCTGCACCGCGCCGCCGATCTGGCGCGAGCGATGGGGGTCTCCTTGCGGACGATCTACCGCGACATGGAAACGCTGGCCGCTTCCGGCGTCCCGATCGAGGGCGAGCGCGGGACAGGCTACCGCGTCACCGCCGCGATCACCCTGCCCCCGCTCAACCTCACGATGGCCGAGCTTGAAGCGCTGCACGTGGGCCTTGCGGCCATGCGACAGGCGCAGGACGCCGACCTTGCCGCCGCGGCCGCCAGCCTTGCGGGGAAACTGGATGGCGTGCTGCCCGAGGTGAACGCCCCCTCCTCGCTGGCGGTCTATCCTTTCGCCGACGCGGCCCGTGGCTTCCAGCACCTGCCGAAAATCCGCAACGCCATCCGCGCGCGGCAGAAACTCATGCTGAACCTCGGCCCGCGCGACCGCACCGTGCGCCCGCTGCAACTTGATTATTGGGGGCGGCTTTGGACCTGTATCGTCTGGTGCGATACGACGCGCAAATTTGATGAGCTGAGGATCGACCAGATCGTCACCCTGCGGGTGATGCCCAGCCTGTTCGTGGAAGAGGAAGGCAAGCGGCTGCGCGACTTTCAGGCGCTAAGCGCGCGGAAAGATGAAACATTTGTCGCGCCGGATCATCAGCCATAGCACCGTGCCGGGCTTGGGCAGAAAGACCGAACCGATCACGGCCTTCATCTCGGTCCCGTCGTCGAGCGTGAACTCGACCAGACTTTCGCGCCCCATGAAGCGCGCGCGTTTGACGATGCCGCGGGCGGGCGTGCCTTCCAGCGCGGTCGGGTTGGGCCCCTTGCCCGCGCGGTCGAAGTCGATTTTCACGTGCTGGGGCCGGATCACGATATCGACCTCGGTGTCGTCGGCCACGCCGGGCACCAGAAACTGACCAAAGGCGGTATCGGTCAGCGCGCCTTTAACTTTGGCGGGCACCACGTTGATATCGCTGAAGAAAGCCGCTGCGGCCTTGTCCACGGGCGCGTTGTAGATGTTGTAGGGGGCGCCCTGCTGGACGATCTTCCCGTCCCGCATGAGCGCGATCTCGTCGGCCATGCGCATTGCCTCACCGGGTTCGTGGGTGACCAGCAAAACGGCGGTGCCTTCGGCTTTAAGCACGTCCAGCGTCTCGTCCCGGATATCGTCGCGCAACCGGTCATCAAGGCCCGAAAACGGCTCATCCATCAGCATGATGCGGGGCCGTGGGGCCAGTGCGCGGGCCAGCGCCACCCGCTGCTGCTCACCGCCCGACAGCTCATGCGGGTAGGCGTCGATATGGGCGGACATGCCCACCTTCTGCAAAAGTTCTTCCACCCGCGCACGGGCCTTGCGGGCGCTGCCCGTCAGGCCGTAGGCCACGTTGCCCGCAACGCTCAGATGGGGAAACAGGGCGAAATCCTGAAACATCAGCCCGATGCCGCGCCCCTCGGGCGGGACGCGATGGGTGCCGTCGCAGATCAGTTGGCCATCCACCCAGATTTCACCGGAATCCTGTTTCTCGATCCCCGCGATCATCCGCAGCGTCGTGGATTTGCCGCAGCCAGAAGGCCCGAGCAGACAGGTCACCTGCCCCGGCATCACGGTGAGCGAGACACCGTCGACCACACGCCGGCCGGAAAAGCTGCGCACGAGGTTTCTGATTTCAAGGCGGGGAGTGTCTGTCACGCGATGGCGGCCTTAATCCTTACCGAATAGCTCGGGTATCTGGGGCAGATAGCAACGCAGGCCGCGCAGGGCAAGACCCGCGCGACCGTCCGCCGCGCCCTAGAACGTGGCGTTGATCGCGCCCCCGTCGAGCAGCAGGTTCTGCCCGACGATGAAGCCCGCCTTGTCCGAGCACAGGAAGGCGCAGGCAGCGCCGAATTCCTCGGGCGTGCCGTAGCGACCGGCGGGGATCGTTGCCTCGCGCTTGGCTTTGGCGTCGGCCATGGAAATGCCCTCGGCGTCGCTCACCCCCTTGTCCAGAGAGATCGCGCGATCGGTGGCGTGGATCCCCGGCAGCAGGTTGTTGATCGTCACGCCCGATCCGGCCACCTGCCGCGCGGTACCGGCGACGAAACCGGTCAGCCCGGTGCGCGCGGTGTTGGACAGGCCCAGCGCCGCGATCGGGGCCTTGACCGAGGCCGAGGTGATGTTGACCACCCGCCCCCAGCCGCGTTCCATCATCCCCGGCACCAGCGCCTGCATCAGCGCGATGGGCGCCAGCATGTTCGCATCCAGCGCGTCGATCAGGGCGTCCCGGTCCCAATCGGTCCACGTTCCCGGCGGCGGGCCACCGGCGTTTGTGACAAGGATGTCAACGCCCCGCGCAGCCTCAATGAGCTTGGACCGCCCGTCGGGCGTGGTGACATCGGCGGCCACGGTGACGACCTCTACGCCGAAGCGGTCGCGAATCTCCTGCGCTGTGGCCTCAAGCGCCTCGGGCCCGCGCGCGTTGAGCACCAGATCGACCCCTTCGGCCGCCAGCGCCTGCGCACAACCGCGCCCCAACCCCTTGGACGAGGCGCAGACCAGCGCGCGCTTTCCCTTGATCCCCATGTCCATTGTCCGATCTCCTTTTACTTCGGGGCGCAGCCCCCTAGGTTCGATATGGGCGACACGTCATGGCTAAGTCCAAGACGTGACGCCCTTTTGCCCTATTCCTAAGATAGTACGCCAAGCAATGACCACCCCCGCCCGCAATGAGACCCGCCCCATGCCCGATGTCGCCCGCACCTCGATCTCCGTCTATGCCTCGGCCGCCTTCGTGGTCAGCGACGGGGTCGCCGAGGGGGATGCGGTGTCGTTCATGGATGAATTGGTGCTCGACGACGTCTATCAGCTGTCCGAGACGGCCCGCCGCCGCGCGCTGACCTATGAAAAGGGCGACGGCTCGGGCTTCGTAGTGGCCGATGACACCGAGATCGGCACGCCGGGCAACCTGTTGTTTCTGGACTGCACGATCACCCTGATGGGGCGCGACGGCACCACCTATGAGGCGCTGATCCTTGTGGAGGTCGAGGGTGAGGAGGCGGCGGAGATCTACCTGATGCCGCTGGCCGCGCTCAGCCCCGACGACGCCTATCAGCTGGTGGGCGCGGACCGGGACACCGCCGCCGCCAAGTTCGGTGAGGTGGCCTGCGTGCGGTTTGCCCGCGGCACCCATATCACGCTGGCTTCCGGCGCACAGGTTCCCATCGAAGAGCTGCAGATCGGCGACCGGGTGCTGACCCGTGACGCAGGCCCGCAAGCGATCCGCTGGATCGGAGAGACGACGCTGCGCGCGGTGGGTGATTTCGCCCCCGTAGTCATCACCGAAGGTGCGCTGTTCAACACCCGCGATCTGCTACTCAGCCCCGATCACCGCCTGTTCATCTACCAGCGCGAAGACCGTCTGGGCGCAGGCCGCCCCGAGGTGCTGGTCAAGGTGCGCCACCTGATCAACGGCGCCACGGTCTATCAGCGCGATGGCGGCTTCGTGGACTATTACCAGCTGTTGTTCGACGATCACCAGATCATCTACGCCGAAGGGATCGCCGCCGAGACGCTGCTGGTGGATTCGCGCACCCGCGCCGCGCTGCCCGCCGATGCCACGCAAGGCGATCTGCGCGACCATGCCGCCGCGCCCCATCACGCCTTCGAGGTGGCCGAAAGCCTTGCCAACCGGCCCGATGTCGTGTCCCTGCTCAAACACGCTTCCTCAAGCTAGGTGCCAAGCGACATTGCCCTGCACCCGGCACGCCGCTATAGCGCGCACATGACAAATCGCCCCGACCTCCCGCCTGAAATCGCCCGCCGTCGCACCTTCGCGATCATCTCGCACCCGGATGCGGGCAAAACGACCCTGACCGAGAAATTCCTGCTCTTCGGCGGGGCCATCCAGATGGCCGGACAGGTCCGTGCCAAGGGTGAGGCCCGGCGCACGCGCTCGGACTTCATGCAGATGGAAAAGGATCGCGGCATCTCGGTCTCGGCCTCGGCCATGTCGTTCGATTTCGCCAGCCAGAAGGGCAGTCTGCGGTTCAATCTGGTGGACACGCCGGGCCACTCGGACTTCTCCGAAGACACCTACCGCACGCTGACGGCGGTGGATGCGGCGGTGATGGTCATCGACGGGGCCAAGGGGGTGGAAAGCCAGACGCAAAAGCTCTTCGAGGTTTGCCGCCTGCGCGATCTGCCGATCCTGACGTTCTGTAACAAGATGGACCGCGAAAGCCGCGACACCTTCGAGATCATCGACGAAATTCAGGAGAACCTTGCCATCGACGTCACCCCCGCAAGCTGGCCCATTGGCGTCGGGCGCGATTTTATCGGCTGCTACGACATCCTGCGCGACCAGCTTGACTTGATGGACCGCGCCGACCGGAACACCGTCGCCGAAAGCATCCAGATCAACGGCATGGACGACCCCCAGTGGGAAGAACACGTGCCGCCGCACCTGCTTGAGCAGTTCCGCGAAGAGATCGAGATGGCGCGCGAATTGTTGCCCCCGCTTGACCCGAAGGCGGTGCTTGAAGGGACGATGACGCCCATCTGGTTCGGCTCGGCGATCAACAGCTTCGGCGTGCGCGAACTGATGGAGGGCATCGGTGCCTTCGGGCCCGAACCCCAGCCGCAGGCCGCCGAGCCGCGCCAGATCCTGCCCGAGGAAAAGAAGGTCACCGGTTTCGTGTTCAAGGTGCAGGCCAACATGGACCCCAAGCACCGGGACCGCGTGGCCTTTGTGCGCATGGCCTCGGGGCATTTTACGCGCGGGCAGAAACTCACCCATGTGCGCACGAAAAAGCCCATGGCGATCTCCAATCCAGTGCTGTTCCTCGCCTCGGACCGCGAGCTCGCCGATGAGGCCTGGGCCGGCGATATCATCGGCATCCCGAACCACGGGCAATTGCGCATCGGCGACACGCTGACCGAGGGCGAGATGTTGCAGGTGCGCGGCATCCCCAGCTTCGCGCCGGAACTCTTGCAAGGGGTCCGCGCGGGCGATCCGATGAAGGCGAAACATCTGGAAAAAGCCCTGATGCAATTCGCCGAAGAAGGGGCTGCCAAGGTGTTCAAACCCACCTTCGGATCGGGGTTCATCGTTGGCGTCGTGGGGCCGCTGCAGTTCGAGGTTCTGGCCAGCCGGATCGAGCTTGAATACGGCCTGCCCGTCCGGTTCGAGCCGTCGCAGTTCACCTCGGCCCGCTGGGTCTCGGGCGAGAAGGACGCGGTCGAGAAGTTCGCCGCGGCCAACAAGCAGCACATCGGCGAGGACAGCGACGGCGACGTCGTCTACCTCACCCGTCTGCAATGGGACATCGACCGCGTGGCCCGCGATTATCCCGAGATCGCATTGACCGCGACCAAGGAAATGATGGCAGGCTGATGCGCTGTGCAACAACCTGCCGATGGACCACGACAGTCTGGCTTATACAGCGGGTGCGACCTATGGTGCAGTAAAACCTGAAAAAACCGGAGCCGACATGAAAACCAGCGCCTCTCTCATCGCTCTCTCTACACCGCTTGCCCTCACCGCGGGCAGCCTCTGGGCGGACGCAAGCCCCGCGCCCTGGGACCTGCTCAAGGCCATTGAGATTGAAGAGATCGTAACCGACACCAGCTATGAGGTTCGCAAGAATTTCCCCGCATCGGTGGAAAACGGTATCGCGCAGTTTGATATCACCGGCTTTGTGGTGCCGCTCTTTGGGGACGAAACCGGGCTGACCGAGATCGTACTCGTGTCGGATATGGGCTTCTGCCCGTTCTGCGGCTCTCCGGAACACGGCACCAACCTGCGTGTGTCGCTCGCCGAACCGCTTATCGGGGTTGAAGAAGGTGCGCGCATTTCCTTGCGCGGCGCGCTGGAGCCGGTGACCGACAGCGAAACCTGGGAGACTATGATCCTTACCGGTGCCCGCGTCCTCTAACGCCCCCCCCGGGTTGCGAAACCGCGGCGGCGGACCCAACAGGCCCGCCGCTCCGGGTTTTCAAACGACTTAGACGAGCTTCGCGTCCATCGTGATCTCGGCTGTCAGAAGCTTTGAGATCGGGCAGTTTTCCTTGGCGGTGGTCGCGGCCTCGTTGAACTGCTCTTGCGATGCGTTTGCTATGCTGGCCTCGACCTCAAGGTGCGACGCGGTCACCGAGAAGCCGCCGTCTTTCTCTTCCAGGGTGACGGTCGCCTTGGTCTCGATGCTGTCGGCCTTCAGGTCGTAATCTTCAAGAATCATGCTGAGCGCCATGGAAAAACAGCTCGCATGGGCGGCGCCGACAAGCTCCTCGGGGTTGGTGCCTTTCTTGCCCTCGAACCGGGTGTTGAACCCGTAGGGCTGGTCATCCAGCACGCCCGACTCGGTCGAGACATGGCCCGTCCCGTCCTTGAGGCCGCCTTGCCATTTCGCGGAACCGTGTTTCTTGGTCATCTTGAATTCCTCCGTATTGGGTAGATTATGAAACGCGCGAGCGGGCGGCTTCGTTCCACGGCGGCAGCCTCGCGACAGGGGGCAAATCCACGCCGCGGCACCCCGTAGCCGGACGCCCCCCTCGGGCACCGTTGCCCCGCTCTGCGCAAACCCCTTTGTTTCCTTGACCTTAGGCCAATCGAGGCGTATCTGGACCCCACCTTGCGACGGGCAATCTGGCCTGTCGGGCCGCGGTAGCGATGCGGCCAAGTGCTGCTTACTCTCCCGCGAAAGGAAGAAATTGACCAAATTCAGCGACTTAAATCTCGACAAAAAGGTCCTCACGGCCGTCGAGGAAACCGGCTACGAAACGCCGACCCCGATTCAAGCCGGTGCGATTCCCCCCGCTCTTGAAGGGCGGGACGTTCTGGGCATCGCCCAGACCGGCACCGGCAAAACCGCAAGCTTCACCCTGCCGATGATCACCGCGCTCAAACGCGGGCGCGCCCGGGCGCGGATGCCGCGCTCTCTGGTGCTGGCGCCGACGCGCGAACTTGCCGCCCAGGTGGCCGAGAATTTCGACGCCTACGCCAAATACACCAAGCTGACCAAAGCGCTGTTGATCGGGGGCGTGTCGTTCAAGGAACAGGACGCGCTGATCGATCGCGGCGTCGATGTTCTGATCGCCACCCCGGGCCGCCTGCTGGACCATTTCGAACGCGGCAAGCTGATCCTGTCGGACGTCAAGATCATGGTCGTCGACGAAGCCGACCGCATGCTCGATATGGGCTTCATTCCCGACATCGAACGCATTTTCGGGCTCACACCCTTCACCCGTCAGACGTTGTTCTTCTCGGCCACCATGGCGCCCGAGATCGAGCGGATCACCAACACCTTCCTGTCCAACCCCGCCAAGATCGAAGTCGCCCGCGCGGCGACGACGTCGGAAAATATCACGCAGGGCGTGGTGATGTTCAGCGCTTCGAACCGCACGAAAGAGGGGACCGAGAAACGCCGCTTGCTGCGCGACCTGATCGCCGCCGAGGGCGAGGCCTGCCGCAACGGGATCATCTTCTGCAACCGCAAGATCGACGTCGATGCGGTGGCCAAATCGATGCAGAAATACGGGCTCGACGCCGCGCCGATCCACGGCGACCTTGAACAGTCGCACCGGATGCGGACGTTGGACAAGTTCCGCGACGGCAGCCTGCGCTTTCTGGTGGCCTCCGACGTGGCGGCCCGCGGGCTCGACATTCCCAACGTGAGCCACGTGTTCAACTACGACGTGCCCAGCCATGCCGAGGATTACGTCCACCGGATCGGGCGCACCGGACGTGCGGGCAAGACGGGCACGGCGATCATGATCTGCACGCCCAAGGACGAAAAGAACTTCGAGGATATCGAGCGACTGGTCGAGATGACCATCCCCCGGCTTGACGTCAAAGGTGTCACGCAAAAGGACGCGGCCCCCAAAGCCGACGCGCCCGATGCACCCTCCGCGGACAAGCCCAAGCGCACCCGCACGCGCGGCGGTCGTGGGCGCAAAGCGGCGACGTCCACGGACGCCCCCGCCTCGCAGGACGCCCCCGCCCCGCAGGACGCCGCCAACCCACAGGACGTCCCCGCCCCGCAGGACACCGGCACGGCCCCCGCGTCCAAGGCCGAGGCCACCCCGAGCGAAGGCAAAAGCAAGCCAGAGCCCACGAAAGAGGCCCAGCCGAAGAAATCCCGCGGCGGGCGCAATCGTGGCCGCAACGGTGACCGCGGCGGCGACCACGGGGCTCCGGTGGTGGGCATGGGGGATCACGCCCCCGAGTTCATTCTGAAAAGTTTTGAAGAACGTCAAAGCAGCTAAGTCCTGCGAAGACGTAAGAAAGGGGCCCCAACCGGGGCCCCTTTTTGCTGCGCGTGTCCTGTCTGGCGCGTCAGGCCAGACGGGAAATCACCACCGTCACTTCCGGCTTTTTGCCGATCTCGGCCTGTGCCGACTTGCGCGCGATGGTGCGCAGCTCTTTTTCAAGCTTGCTATCGTCGGCAATCGTCTTGTCGTTGGCGCGGTTGAGGAACTGGCTCAGATCCTCTTCCAGCACATCGACCAGCGGCACATTGTTGCGTCCGGTCTCCGGCAGGCCCATCAGCTCACACCATGGATCGCCGAGGGGGTCGCCGTCTTCATCAATGATCAGCGTCACGATCACATGGCCGTTGCGCGCCATGCGCAACCGGTCACGCACGATGCCGTCGAGCTGGCCGATCTTCACCGACCCATCGAGATAGGTGCGCCCGGTCTCGATGTATTCCGCGACCGTGGGCTGGTTGCCGGACAGGTCGATCATCATCCCGTTGACCGCCAGAACCCCCTGCACGCCGGCCGCCTCGGAGATCTTCACATGCTCGCGCAGGTGCCGGTGCTCGCCGTGCATGGGGATCAGGGTCTGCGGCTTCACAAGGTCGCGCATCACGTCAAGGTCCGGCCGATTCGCGTGGCCAGAAACGTGATAGAGCCCATCGGAGTCGTCCACCACATCGACGCCCAGCTCGCTGAACTGGTTCATGATGTGGATCACGCCGCGTTCGTTGCCGGGAATGGTTTTTGACGAGAACAGGAAGGTGTCCCCCTCCTTCATCTTGATCCCCATGTATTTTCCGTTCGCCAGCTGCGCCGAGGCCGCCCGGCGTTCGCCCTGACTGCCGGTGACGAGCAGCAGGACATTCTCGCGCGGCATCCCGGGCACGTCATCAGGCGAGATCGTCCCGGGAAAATCGTCCAGAATGCCGACTTCGGTTGCCACTTCGACCATGCGGCGCATGGACCGGCCCAGAAGGCAGACAGAGCGCCCGGCCCGCTCGGCCGCCTGTGCGATGGTCCGCACACGGCTGATGTTCGACGCGAAGGTCGTCGCCGCGACCATGCCGCTTGCGGTCTGCAGGAACTTCTCGATCTCCGGCCCGACGGTGGATTCGCTGCGCCCTTCGGCTTTGGAGAACACATTCGTCGAGTCGCAGACCAGCGCGGTCACGCCGTCCTTGCCCAGCGATCTCCACAGATCGTGGTCGAACGGCTCGCCCACTCCGGGGTTCACGTCGATCTTGAAATCGCCCGTGTGCAGGACGCGCCCGCCCTTGCTGTCGATCACCAGCCCCGAGCTTTCGGGGATCGAGTGGCTGACCGGCACGAAGCCGACCGTGAACGGCCCGGCGGTGACGGTGTCGGGCCATTTGCCAACGGTCTTCACCGTTGTGTCGGAATAGCCGTGCTCTTGCATCTTGCGCCGCGCGATCTCGGCGGTGAAGGCGCGCGCATAGATCGGCACGCCGCCCAAACGCTCATAAAGATGGCCGACCGCGCCGACGTGGTCTTCGTGGGCGTGGGTGATGAAAATTGCCTCAATCCGGTCCTTGCGCGCTTCCAGCCAGGACACATCTGCGAAGATCAGATCGACCCCCGGAGAGCTGTCCATGTCGGGGAAGGCCACGCCCAGATCGACGACGATCAAACGCTCATCCTCGGCGGGGCCGTAGCCGTAGACATAGCAGTTCATGCCAATTTCACCGGCCCCGCCCAGGGGCAGATAGATCAATCTTGCTTCGCTCATAATATTATTCGTTGTCCTTGTTATATCGGTGAATCACGGTCAGCCCGTGCATTGTCAGGTCATCTTCGATGGTATCAAAAAGCGCGTAACCGCTTGAAAACAATGGCGCCAACCCGCCGGTGCCCAGAACCTTCATAGGGCGGTCGTATTCTTCCTTGATCCGCTCGCACAGGCCATTCACAAGGCCCACATAGCCCCAGAACACGCCCGATTGCATGCAGTGGACCGTGTTCGTGCCAATCACGGTCTGCGGCTTGGAGATGTCCACATGGGGCAACGCCGCCGCCGCCTGATGCAGCGCCTCAAGGCTGAGGTTCACACCGGGCGCGATCACGCCGCCGATATAGGCGCCGTCGCTGGCGACCACGTCAAACGTGGTGGCGGTGCCGAAATCCACGATGATCAGATCGCCCCCGTGCCGGTCGAAGGCGCCGGCGGTGTTCACCAGCCGGTCCGGCCCCACGGTCGTGCCCTCATCCACACGGGGGGATGTGGGTAACAGGCAGTCGGGCTTGCCCACCACATAGGGGCGCGTGCCGAAATAGCGGTCGGTCATGACCCGCAGGTTGAACACGACGCGCGGCACGGTGGAGGAGATGATCACTTCAGAGACGTCGGCCTTGATCTTGTGATGCTTGAGCAGGGTCGACCACCAGACGAAATACTGATCCGCCGTGCGCTGCCATTCTGTCGCGGCGCGGAACGTACACAGGAATTCACTGCCGTCCCAAAGCGAGAAGACAGTGTTGGTGTTGCCGCAGTCGATACACAGAAGCATGACGCCTCCCCTTAGAAATAAACATCCGCCGCCGCGATGCGGCGCAGGCCTTGGGCCGTTTGCAGGATCAGGTATCCGGTTTCGTCGATGGTTTCAAAGCGCCCTGTCACGTCCTCCTGCGGAAGGCGCGCGGTCACCGTCTCGCCCAGGCGGGCGGCGGCGTCGAGCCAGGCGGCGCGGATCGGGACGAAACCCTGCGTGGTGAGCTGCGCCTCGTAGCGGGCAAAGGCCGGGGCGAGTTCGGCCAGAAAAGCCTCGGGCGTGACATCCGCGCCGCTCTCGCCCTTGACCGAGACGGGATAGGTCGCGCCCAGTTCAACCTGATCCAGCGCCGGGGCGGCGACCAGATTGACGCCGATGCCGATGGCAATCCCGGACATCCGGCCCCCATCGGTCAGGCTTTCCAGCAGGATGCCGGCGACCTTGCCCTTGTTCAACAGCACATCGTTGGGCCATTTCAACGCAAGGTCCGGCCCCTGCCCCATGACCGCACGCAGCGCATCGCGCAGGGCCAGCGCCGCGACGAAACTGCGCAGCGCCGCCTGCGCGGGATCGGTGCAGGGCAACACAAGCGTGCCGTAGAAATTGCCGACCGGCGCGACCCAGGGCCGGCCCCGCCGCCCCCGCGATGCGGTCTGCGCCGTCGCCGTGATCCAGAGCGGGCCGGTCAGATGGCCCGCATGCGCCCGCGCCAGATCAAGGGTCGAGGTGACTTCACCGAACGGCTGATGCCCATAGCCCTGCGGCCAGTCTGCGCTCCTAGTTGACAAGAGCAACCGAGGCCGCAGCGGCCAGGGGTTCGATCCCGAACAGGTTGACGACGCCAATCACCATCACCGCAGCCGAAGCCACGAGGAAGCCCCACAGCACCGCCGAGCCGTTGGTGTCGAGCGTGTCGTCCCGCTCGGACCCGAAATACATGTAATAGACGATCCGCAGGTAATAAAAGGCCGAGATCACGGAGGCCACCACACCGGCCACGGCGAGCCAGATCATGTCAGCGGTATAGGCCGCCTGCAGCACGTAGAACTTGCCGAAGAAGCCCAGCATCGGCGGCACGCCAGCCATGGAGAACAGCAGGATTAGCATCGCCAGCGCGCGCAAGGGCTCGCGCTTGGAATACATGTTGAGCGAGGCGATGTCGGTGACCGGGCGGCCATCACGCTCCATCGACAGGATGAAGGCGAAGGTGCCGACGTTCATGACGACATAGATCGCGATATAGACCAGCATGGCCTGCACACCGAAGGCAGTTCCCGCCGCCAGACCCATAAGCGCAAAGCCCATGTGGCTGATCGAGGAATAGGCCATCAGGCGTTTGATGTCCCGCTGGCCGATCGCGGCCACAGCCCCCACGAACATCGACGCGACCGACAGGAAGGCGACGATCTGCTGCCAATCGGAAATGGCGTTGCCGAAGGCGTCATGCATGACCCGAGCGAACAGCCCCATGGCGGCGATCTTCGGCGCGGTGGCGAAAAAGGCGGTGACCGGCGTGGGCGAGCCTTCGTAGACGTCCGGCGTCCACATGTGGAAGGGCGCGGCCGAGACCTTGAAGGCGAAACCGGCGGACATGAAGACCAGACCGAAGATCAGCCCGAGCGAGGCCCCGCCCTGCGTCGCCTCGATCACGCCGGCAAAAAGCGTCGTGCCCGCAAAGCCGTAGGTCAGCGACACACCATAGAGCAGAAGGCCGGACGACAGCGCGCCAAGGACGAAATATTTCAGACCCGCTTCGGTGGATTTCACGCTGTCACGGCGCAGGGACGCCACGACGTAAAGCGCCAGCGACTGCAGTTCCAGCCCCATGTAAAGCGCCATCAGGTCGCCCGCCGAAACCATCATCATCATGCCGACCACTGAAAGTGCGATCAGCAAGGGATATTCGAATCGCAGCAGATTGCGTTTGACCATGTAATCCTGGCTCATCACCAGAATTGCTGCCGCTGCCAGCAGGATGGCCACCTTCGAGAACCGGCTGAACGCGTCGTCGATGAACATGCCATAAAAGGCGTAAGTGACACCCTCACCGGTGGTGGCGATCCAGAACGCCATGGCGACAAACAGCGCCGAGGTGATCCAGACCAGCAGCGGCGCCGCCTTGTCCTTCACCGTATAGACTGCGCCCAGCAACGCCCCCATCGCGAACAGCGACAGGATGATTTCCGGCAGGATGGTGTTCAGGTCTTGGGACAACATCACGTCGTTTCCTTAGTTCTGGGCCATTTGGGTGGCGGCTTCGTAAGCCGCCTGAGCGGTTTCGACCTGATCGACCAAAACGGCGACCGACGGCCCGATGAGATCGGTGACAAGGCTGGGATAGACCCCCAGCAGAAGGGTCATGGCGACCAGCGGCGCGAAGATCAGACGCTCGCGCGGGGTCATGTCGGTGATCGACTTGAGGCTTTCCTTGATAAGGTCCCCCATGACGACCCGGCGGTAGAGCCAAAGGGCATAGGCAGCCGAGAAGATGACGCCCGTGGTGGCGACAACCGCCACCCAGGTGTTGACCTGGAAGACCGCGAGCAGCGTCAGGAATTCACCGACAAAGCCCGAGGTGCCCGGCAGGCCGACGTTCGCCATGGTGAAGAACATGAAGATCAGCGCATAGGCGGGCATCCGGTTCACCAGACCGCCATAGGCGTCAATCTCGCGCGTGTGCATCCGGTCGTAGATCACGCCGACGCACAGGAACAACGCGCCCGAGATGAAGCCGTGGCTGAGCATCTGGAAAATCGCCCCATCCAGCCCCTGCTGGTTGAAGGTGAAGATCCCCATGGTGACGAAGCCCATGTGCGCGACCGACGAATAGGCGATGAGCTTCTTCATGTCCTTCTGCACCAGCGCCACCAGCGAGGTATAGACGATGGCAATGGCCGAGAGCCACAACACCAGCGGCGCCATAACCTCGGACCCCACGGGGAACATCGGCAGCGAGAAGCGCAAGAAGCCGTAGCCGCCCATCTTCAACAGGATCGCGGCCAGCACGACCGAGCCTGCCGTGGGCGCTTGCACGTGGGCATCGGGCAACCAGGTGTGGACCGGCCACATGGGCATCTTGACCGCGAAAGACGCGAAGAAGGCCAGCCAGAGCAGCGTTTGCGCCCCGCCGACGATCTGCATGCCGAAGAGGCTGAAGCCGTCGGTGCCGAAGTCGAAGGTCATCAGCGTCGGAATGTCGGTCGTCCCGGCGGCGGCATACATGCCGACCATGGCGACCAGCATCAGCACCGAGCCGAGGAAGGTATAAAGGAAGAACTTGAAGCTGGCGTAGATCCGGTCCTTGCCGCCCCAGATGCCGATGATCAGGAACATCGGGATCAGTCCTGCCTCGAAGAAGAGGTAGAAGAGCACCATATCCAGCGCCATGAAGACGCCCAACATCAGCGTTTCCAGAAGCAGGAAGGCGATCATGTATTCCTTGACCCGCGTCGTCACCGTCCAGCAGGACGCAATGACCAGCGGCATCAGGAAGGTCGTCAACATGACGAAGAGCACGGAAATCCCGTCCACGCCCATCTTGTAGTTGAAGCCCATGATCCAGTCACGATCCTCGACAAATTGGAACCCGGTATCGTTGGCATCGAACCCCGTGAGGATGAACAGCGAGACGACGAAGGTCATCACCGTGGCGGCCATGGCCAGCCACTTGGCGTTGCGCTGTGCCGCCTCATCGTCGCCGCGCAGGAACAGTGCAAGGATCGCCGCCGCAATCGCGGGGATGAACGTCGTGATGGAAAGAAGGTTGTCCATTATTCATACCCTCCGGTGATCGAGAAGTAGGTCAGGATCACCACGATCCCGATGACCATCGCAAAGGCATAGGTGAAGACGTAGCCAGACTGCGCGCGCCCTGCGAACCGGGTCAGCGTGGGGATGATGCCCATGGCGACCCCGTTGATGGTGCCGTCGATCACCGCGCCGTCGCCCCTGCGCCACAGGAACTTGCCAAGCCGCTTGGCAGGCCGGACGAAGACAACGTCGTAAAGCTCGTCGAAATACCACTTGTTGAGCAGGAAGTTGTAGACCGGGGCCTGATGGGTCGCCAACGTCCGCGGCAGGTCCGGCTTGCGGATATAGAAGACATAAGCCGTCCCGAAGCCCAGCAGCATGGCGATGAAGGGCGCGAGTTTGACCCAGATTGGCACTTCATGCGCGTCGTCCAGCGTGGTGTTATCATGGGCCACATAGATCGCCCCCTCACCCGGCGCGCCGTCGAAGGCGTAGTGCGTGGCCGCGGTCGAATGATCCTCGCCCTGCACCACGGCATCCTCGGCCGTGCCGTCCCCGTCCGCCAAGTCCTCGGCATCGATCACCACATCGGCGGTATCCGCGCCCTCGGCATGATCGGTGGCGGCTTCGCCCGCGTCGTGGCCCTGTTCGGCATAGGGCACTCCGAAATACTGGCCAACGTATTTGGCGTTACCGAAGAACGGCTTGTAGAACACCATGCCTGCGAAGATCGCGCCCACCGCAAGGATCGCAAGGGGGGCCAGCATGATCGCCGGGCTTTCGTGGGCGTGTTCATGGGTGTGCTTGTCACCGCGTGGCGTGCCGTAAAAGGTCAGGAACATCAGGCGCCAGCTGTAGAAGCTGGTGAACAGCGCCGCGATGACCAGCATCCAGAAGGCATAGCCGCCTGCGGTTCCGGCATAGGCGCTCTCAATGATCGCGTCTTTCGACACGAAGCCGGCGAAGCCCACGGGGAAGCCCACATAAAGCAGCGGGATGCCGACGCCGGTGATGGCCAGCGTGCCGATCATCATCGCCCAGAACGTCTTGGGCAGCTTGTGCCGCAGCCCGCCATAGTTCCGCATGTCCTGCTCGTGGTGCATCCCGTGGATCACCGAACCGGCGCCAAGGAACAACATCGCCTTGAAGAAGGCGTGTGTGAACAGGTGGAACATCGCCACGGAATAGGCGCCCAGCCCGGCCGCCACGAACATATAGCCCAGCTGCGACATGGTCGAATAGGCGATCACCCGTTTGATGTCGTTCTGCACCAGCCCGATGGTCGCGGCCACGAAAGCGGTCGTCGCGCCCAGGAAGACGATGAAATCGGTCGCATGGGGTGCGAATTCCATGATCGGCGACATGCGGCAGACAAGGAAGACGCCCGCCGTGACCATGGTCGCCGCGTGGATCAGCGCCGACACCGGGGTCGGGCCTTCCATCGCGTCGGGAAGCCATGTGTGCAGGAACAGCTGCGCCGATTTGCCCATGGCGCCGATGAACAGCAGCACGGCGATCACCTCAACCGTGGACCAGTCGCGCCACAGGAAGGTCATCGTGTCGCCTGAGATCTCGGGCACGGCGGCGAAGATGTCGGCAAACTGGATGCTGTCGAAGGTCAGATAGATCGCGAAGATCCCCAGCAGGAAGCCGAAGTCGCCCACACGGTTGACCACAAAGGCTTTGATCGCCGCAGCGTTGGCGCTGGGTTTCTTGTAGTAAAAGCCGATCAAGAGATACGAGGCCACGCCCACCCCTTCCCAGCCGAAGAACAGCTGCAACAGGTTGTCGGCGGTCACCAGCATCAACATGGCGAAGGTGAAGAACGACAAATAAGCGAAGAACCGCGCCTTGTAGGGCGTTTTCGGGAAGTTCTCGTCATGGGCCATGTAGCCGAAGGAATAGAGGTGCACCAAGGCCGAGACCGAGGTGATCACCACCAGCATGATCGCGGTCAGCCGGTCCACGCGGATCGCCCATGAGGTGTCGAGCGTGCCGGACTGGATGAAGCGGAAGATCTCGGCCGTATAATAGCCGTTCTCATGTGCTGCCGGATCGAAGGTCAGCAACACGACCCACGACAGGATCGCGGCAAGGAACAACAGCCCCGTGGTCAGCCATTGCGCCGCAGCTTCGCCCATGACCTTCCAGCCAAAACCGCCCAGCACGGCACCAACGAGAGGTGCGAAAAGGATGATCTGTTCCATTGTCTTACCCCTTCATCACGTTGACGTCTTCGACATCAATCGTGCCGCGGTTGCGGAAGAAACACACGAGGATCGCAAGCCCGATGGCCGCCTCGGCCGCGGCGACCGTGAGCACGAACAGGGTGAACACCTGCCCCACAAGGTCACCCAGATAGCTGGAGAACGCGACGAAGTTGATGTTCACCGCCAGCAGCATCAGCTCGATGCTCATCAACAGGATGATGACGTTCTTGCGGTTCAGAAACAGGCCGAAGATGCCGATGACGAAAAGGGCCGCGGCGACCGTCAGATAATGTTCAAGTCCGATCATGGTTACAGCCCCTGCCCCGGTTTCACGTCTTTGAGTTCCATCTGCTTGGCCGGGTCGCGCATCATCTGGCCGATGATGTCCTGCCGCTTGACGTCCGTGCGGTGGCGCAGCGTCAGCACGATCGCCCCGATCATCGCCACCAGCAGGACCAGACCGGCAAGCTGGAACAGCAGGAAATAGCGATCATAAAGAAGCAGGCCAAGCTGCTTGGTGTTCTCGACCTCAAGGATCGGCTGCGCCAACCGCGCCTCGACCCCGTCGGAATAGCCCCAGACGCCGAAAGCCAGCGCCAATTGCATCAGCAGCACGATCCCGATCAGCAGGGCCAGCGGCATGTAGCGGGCCATTTCCGCCTTCAGCTCGGCAAAGTCCACATCCAGCATCATCACCACGAAGAGGAACAGCACCGCGACCGCGCCGACATAGACAATGATCAGCAACATGGCGACGAATTCCGCCCCCAGCAGCACGAACAGACCCGCCGACGACAGGAAGGCAAGGATCAGCCAGAGCACCGAATGCACCGGGTTGCGGCTGACCACGGTCATCAACCCGCCGCCGATGGTGGTAAGGGCGAATGCGTAAAAGGCAATCACGGCTGGTGTCATGTCTTGTCGTCCTTCTTGATGACCTGCTGCGCCAGCTCAAGCGCCTTGGCCATGGAGGGCGCGCCGCCGAACAGGCCGGCCAGCGCGATCGTTTCGGTCACTTCCTGCGCCGAGGCCCCGGCTTCAAGCGCGTGGCGCACGGTCAGTTTGATCTGCGGCTCGGCAAAGGCCCCCTGAATGGTCAGCCCTTGCAGGGTCAGCAGCAGCTTGGTTTTCGCGTCCAGCGCCTCGGGGTTCATCCCCTTGCCCATGAACGCTTCCATCATCTCTTTCGGCATCGTCGGCATGAGGTCCTCGACCCCTTGCATGGACTTCGCCATGACCTCGGCAAACTCGGGACTCACGCCCTTGGCCCAGTCCTGGCTGGCCTTCATCCAGGCGTCGAAAGGGTTGGTCTTGTCGCTCATCGGTAGGGCGCGTCCAGTTCGAGGTTGCGGGCAATCTCGGCTTCCCAGCGGTCGCCGTTATCGAGGAGCTTTTCCTTATCGTAGTAGAGCTCTTCCCGGGTCTCGGTCGAGAATTCGAAGTTCGGCCCTTCAACGATGGCATCCACCGGGCAGGCTTCCTGACAGAAGCCGCAATAGATGCATTTCGTCATGTCGATGTCATAGCGCGTGGTCCGGCGAGAGCCATCAATCCGCGGCTCGGCATCGATGGTGATCGCCTGCGCGGGGCACACGGCCTCGCACAGTTTGCAGGCGATACAGCGTTCCTCGCCGTTGGGATAGCGGCGCAGCGCATGCTCACCGCGGAACCGCGGGCTCAGAGGCCCCTTCTCGTGGGGATAGTTCACGGTGCGCTTGGGGGCGAAGAAATACTTCAGCCCCAGACCGAACCCCTTCCAGATGTCCGTCAGCAGGAAGTACTTCGCGGCGCGGGTGTAATCCATTTGGCTCATCTCAATTCTCCACTTCGGGATCGACGACGATCGCTTCGATTTCGCGGTCCGCATCGGTGTCGATCAACACGATCGCGGCCTCTTCGTCGTGCCAGCGGGCCCAGAACCCGTCGAGCACTTCGAACTTCGCCAGGAACGAGACCAGCACGACCCAGGCCAGCGACATCGGCAGGAAGACTTTCCAGCCCAGACGCATCAGCTGGTCATAGCGGAAGCGCGGCGTGATCGCCTTGACCATCGCGAAGATGAAGAAGCAGAACAGCATCTTCAGGAACAGCCAGAAGAAGCCGTCGGGCAGGAAGCCCACCGGGCTCAGCCAGCCGCCGAGGAAAAGCAGCGACACCAGTGCGCACATCAGCACCACGGCCATCAACTCACCGATCATGAACAACAGGAACGGGGTCGAGGAGTATTCCACCTGATAGCCGGCGACGAGTTCGGATTCCGCTTCCGGCAGGTCAAACGGCGGGCGGTTGGTTTCAGCCAGGGCGCTGATGAAGAACAGGAAAAGCATCGGGAAATGCGGGATGAAATACCAGTGCAACAGGCCCAGATCGCCTTCTTGCGCGGCAACGATGGCGCTGAAGTTCATCGAGCCGGTCGAGATGATGACACCGATGATGATCAGACCCAGCGACACCTCGTATGAGATCATCTGCGCGGCCGAGCGGAGCGAGCCCAGGAACGGGTATTTCGAGTTCGAGGCCCAGCCGCCCATGATCACGCCGTAAACCTCAAGCGAGGAGACCGCGAAAACATAAAGGATCGCCACGTTGATATTGGCCAGCACCCAGCCATCGTTGAACGGGATCACCGCCCAGGCGATCACCGCAAGCACGAAGGTGATCATCGGCGCGAGGAAGAAGACGACCTTGTCGGCGCCGGCGGGCACCACGACCTCTTTCACGATGTATTTGATGAAGTCGGCGAAACTTTGCAGCAAGCCGAAGACGCCAACCACGTTCGGCCCCTTACGCATCTGCACCGCGGCCCAGACCTTGCGGTCGGCATACATCAGGAAGGCCAGCGCCACCAGAAGCGGAACCAGAACCAACAGACATTGCCCGAGGATCATCAGAACGATCCCCAAATTTGTGGTGGTGAAAAATTCGACCATAGTTCTTCCCTCAGACCGTCGGTATCGCGCGACGGGCGCAGTCTGCGACCGTCACTTCCGCGTCTATCGTTCTTGTCCCGCGCGGCAGGGCGGGCGAGATGGTGTAAACAGCATCCCCCGTCCAAATGCCACCCTCTTCCTTGACTTGCGTGCGCACGTGGCGCGCAAATCCATAGCCCCGGATCAGCGCATATTGCGCGGCGGCGCATTCGGCATAGTCGGTCACCGCCTCACCGTCGGCCGCGTTCGCAAGTGTTACGTGAAAATTCACCAGATCACCGTCCAACAGGCGGGTGTCGATCCCGTCATAGCGCAGCGCCCCCGAATCGGAAGGCTGCGCCGTCCCGCAGGCGGCAAGGGCCAGCGTTGCTATGACGGCAGACCGCACCCTTGTTATTCCGCCGCAAGGGCAGCTTCGCCGCGTTTCTTGGCGTTGGCGCTCAGCTCTGCCATAAGCTGGCTGGCCCGCGCGATCGGGTTCGTCAGGTAGAAATCCTTGATCGCGGTGCGGAATGTGGCCTGCCCCAGATCACCCTGATCCACCGGCTGCCAGTCGTTCTCGGGCACCTCATCGATTTGCGCCAGATGCGGCACTTCGGCCACGAGCGCCTGACGCAGCTGCGCAAGGCTGTCCCACGGAAGCTGCGCGCCCAGCTCGGCGGACAGGGCCCGCAGGATTGCCCAGTTCTCTTTCGCGTCACCGGGCGCAAAGCTGGCGCGCATGGCCAGTTGCGGGCGGCCTTCGGTGTTCACGAACAGGCCGTTTTCCTCGGTATAGGCGGCGGCGGGCAGGATGATGTCCGCGCGGTGCGCACCCCGGTCGCCGTGGCTGCCCTGATAGATCACGAAGGGGCCTTCGGCAATCTCGATCTCGTCGGCGCCAAGGTTGAAGACCACTTCGGCGTCCTCGACGGCTTTCATGCCTGCGTCGTTCGTGGCGCCGACGTCCATCGCGCCCACACGGCCCGCGGCGGTGTGCAGCACCATGAACCTGGACGATCCGGCCTCGGCCATCTGCATGGCGGTGCCCAACACGGCTGCGCCATCCGCTTCGGTCAGGGCCCCCATGCCGACGATCATCACGCCGCGCTTGTCCGCCTTGTCGCTGTGATCCATCGCAGCCAGCTTCGACAAAGCCTCACGGTCGGTGCCCAGATGCTCATAATCGTAGGTCAAATCGGGCGCT
Source organism: Thalassorhabdomicrobium marinisediminis (assembly GCF_003072065.1). Lineage (GTDB taxonomy): Bacteria > Pseudomonadota > Alphaproteobacteria > Rhodobacterales > Rhodobacteraceae > Octadecabacter > Octadecabacter marinisediminis. The sequence goes on along the minus strand of NZ_QCYG01000001.1, from coordinate 51,144 downwards.
TCGCCGATCACGGCCACCTTGGCGCCGCGCAGCCAGGCTTTGCGAATCCGGGCGTTCAGGACCGGGCTTTCCAGCTCGGGGTTGGTGCCGATCAGCAGGATCATCTCGGCGGTGTCCAGATCCTCGATCTTCGCAGTGCCCACATAGCCCGAGCGGTTGCCGGCGGGCAGTTTGGCATTGTCCGCGCGGCATTCCACGACACCGCCCTGCCCTTCGACCAGCGTCTTCAGGCTGAAGGCGGCTTCGGTGTTGACCAGATCGCCCACCAGACCGACGACCTTCTTGCCGGACATCGCGGCGGCTGCCGCGCTCAGGGCTTCGCCCCAATCCGCTTTGCGCAGCTTGCCGTTCTCACGGATGTAGGGCGTATCCAGACGCTGGCGGCGCAGCCCGTCCCAGACGAAGCGCGTCTTGTCGTGAATCCATTCCTCGTTCACGCCGTCATGGTTGCGCGGCAGGAAGCGCATCACTTCGCGGCCCTTGGTGTCCACGCGGATATTGGCCCCCAGAGCGTCCATCACGTCGATGGATTCGGTCTTGGTCAGCTCCCACGGGCGGGCGGTGAAGGCATAGGGCTTGGAGACCAGCGCACCCACGGGGCACAGGTCAATGATGTTGCCCTGCATATTGCTGTCGAGCGTTTCGCCCAGATAGCTGGTGATCTCGGAATCCTCACCCCGGCCGGTCTGGCCCATCTGGGTGATGCCCGCGACCTCGGTCGTGAAGCGCACGCAACGGGTGCAGGAAATGCAGCGCGTCATGTGGGTTTCGACCAGCGGGCCAAGGTCGAGATCGGTGGCGGCGCGCTTGGGCTCACGGAAGCGCGAGAAGTCCACGCCGTAGGCCATCGCCTGATCCTGCAGGTCGCATTCGCCGCCCTGATCGCAGATCGGGCAATCCAGCGGGTGGTTGATGAGAAGGAATTCCATCACCCCTTCGCGGGCCTTCTTGACCATGGGAGAATTGGTCTTGACCACGGGGGCCTGCCCCTCGGGGCCGGGGCGCAGATCGCGCACCTGCATCGCGCAAGAGGCCGCGGGCTTGGGCGGGCCGCCAACCACTTCCACAAGACACATCCGGCAGTTGCCCGCGATGGACAAACGCTCATGATAACAGAAACGCGGGATTTCGATCCCGACCTCTTCGCAGGCCTGGATGAGCGTCATCGCGCCCGGAACCTCGACCTCTTGGTCGTCGATGATGATCTTGCGCAGATCGGGATTTGAATCCGACATGGGGCGTGTTCCCTGTTCCCGTATTGCAGTGCCGCCGAAGCGCCCCGCTAGGCGAGGCCCGGTTTGGCTGCGGTTCTACCGTGCCGCGCCACGGTTTGCCAGTGCGAATGCCCATGTTTCGACGCGCAAAAAACCCGGAAGAAATGCAAAACGGGCCGGCGATGAAACCGGCCCGTTCGCGATGTGTGTGGTGGCGACGCGCTAGCGCAGCAAGCGGCCCACCTGGGTGCCCTGCGCCATCTGATCCTGCGCCACCGCGCAATAGCTCGACGGGTTCGAGGCATCCACGCCAAGGGCGGCCAGCCGACCATAGGCGATCTCGATCAGGCGTTCCTTCTCGGCCTTGTTGTCGATATAGGCGTCGATTTCGTCATCCGAATAGCCCAGACTTTCAAGGTGCGATTTCAAACTGTTAAGGAAGCTGTACCCCCGGATCAGCCGCACCGAGACGCCGTCGCATTTGTCGCCCAGCTCAATCGCCATGCCGGCGGCGATCAGCCCTTCGGTGACGCGCTCGACGTTGGCGGGGTTGGCGGAGGCCGCGCCGCTCAGGGTGAAGGCAAGGGCGGCTGCTCCGGCCATCAGGTTCAGGGATTTCATAAACTACAACTCCAGATCATTCCTGCCGCAGACACAGCGGCGCTGGGGCAAGACCTGTGGCAGCAGGGGGTGCTATTCAATAGCAGCCCCGCAAATACGGCCCCTCCGGCGGGTTTTTGCAAAGCACGGGGGGGCGCCCGCGCGCGACAAAGAAAAACCGCGCCCCCGATCAACGGGGCCGCGGTCTATTTAACTCAATCGGATCGGGGCCTGCGCCCTACTCGGCCGCGACGGGCTTGCGCTTGTGGGCGATGCGATCCTCGATCTCGTCGCGGAAGTTCTTGATCAAGCCCTGGATCGGCCAGGCGGCGGCGTCGCCCAAGGCGCAGATCGTGTGGCCTTCGACCTGTTTGGTCACGTCCAGCAGCATGTCGATCTCGGCCGGGTCCGCATCCCCGCGCACCAGCCGCTCCATCACCCGCATCATCCAGCCGGTGCCTTCGCGACAGGGGGTGCACTGGCCGCAGCTTTCGTGCTTGTAAAACGCCGCCAACCGCCAGATCGCCTTGATGATGTCGGTCGACTGATCCATCACGATCACCGCCGCCGTGCCAAGGCTGGACCCCTTTTCCTTGAGCGCGTCGAAATCCATCACCGCGTCGCGCATGTTCTCGCCGCGCACCAGCGGCACGGAGGAGCCGCCGGGAATCACCGCCTTGAGGTTGTCCCACCCGCCCCGGATGCCGCCGCAGTGCTTCTCGATCAGCTCTTCAAAAGGAATCGACATCGATTCCTCGACCACGCAGGGGTTGTTGACGTGACCGGAGATCGCGAAAATTTTGGTGCCCGCGTTGTTGGGCCGCCCGAAGCTCGAGAACCACTCAGGCCCGCGGCGCAGGATCGTCGGCACCACGGCAATCGATTCCACGTTGTTCACCGTGGTCGGGCAACCGTAAAGACCGGCCCCCGCAGGGAACGGTGGCTTCATGCGGGGCATGCCCTTCTTGCCTTCCAACGATTCCAGCAACGCGGTCTCTTCGCCGCAGATGTAAGCGCCCGCGCCGTGGCTGACGTAGATGTCGAAATCCCAGCCGGATTTGGCGGCATTGGGGCCAACCAGACCGGCATCATAGGCTTCGTCGATCGCGGCCTGCAGCGCCTCACGCTCGCGAATATACTCGCCGCGGATGTAGATGTAGCAGGCGTTGGCGTTCATAGCGAACGACGCGATCAAGCAGCCTTCGATCAGCGTATGCGGATCGTGGCGCATGATCTCGCGGTCCTTGCAGGTGCCCGGCTCGGATTCGTCGGCGTTGACCACTAGATAGGCCGGACGCCCGTCGCTTTCCTTGGGCATGAAGGACCATTTCAACCCGGTGGGGAAGCCTGCACCGCCGCGTCCGCGCAGACCGCTGGCCTTCATCTGGTCGATGATCCAGTCGCGCCCCTTGGCGATGATCCCGGCGGTCCCGTCCCAATGCCCGCGCGCCTGCGCGCCCTTCAGCGTGCGGTCGTGCATTCCGTAGAGGTTGGTGAAAATACGGTCTTTATCAGCAAGCATGGAACGTTTCCTCGTCATCTTCGCCGCGATTTGGCGAAGGTCTCATTTATCTTTGGTCTTTTGCCACAGGTTCCACGTCACCACCAGTGACCAAATGAACGCAGCAAGCGAGATCAGATAGAAGAGCATTTCAACCCGGGGGCTGGCACCGATCAGGCGCGTTATCGCGGGTGCGAAGATCGCCAATAGCCCCGCGAGCGCGATGACAATCGCGATCTGGCGGCCCTGTGCTGCAGCCTTCTGGTCGTCCGGTGTGCTCATGGGGCCGTTCTGCCCGTTGGCCGCGCAAAAGAAAAGCCCCCCGGGGCGGATTTGGCGCGGGCCGGACCGGTTGGCGCCGTCGAAGCAACACCAAGGGCAAGATCAGCGCGGACGGCCCTGCGGGGGGTCTTGAGGTCGTGTTTCGTCGGCCTCGGGCGCGTCCTCGATGAACTCTGCGCCGGTGGTGGTGCCGGTGTTCATCTCTTCCACCGGATCGGCGGGTGCGGCGCGGGCGGCTGTGCTGCGCCCCTCCTCCGGGCGCCCCTCGCCCCAGCCCAGCCAGAGCACGATCCAGACGATGACCGCGACCAGCAGGCCGATCAGGACGGCCCCCACAAGGCCAAAGCTGAACAATCCGTAAAATACCATGAAGGCGAGCAAACCCGCGACAGCAGCCGCCAGCCCCGCGCCGGAGCCTTTCGAAGACAACTTGGCCATATCCATCCTTTTCCCTGTCGGCCATCGCCCGCTCTGCGGCGGGTCGTGGACACGAGGGGAAGTCTAGCGGCGCGGGTCGGTTCTGATAAGGGCGCACAGAAGAACGCCGCCCGAATGTGGCATTCGGGCGGCGGCATGAAGGTTTGGCGGGGTGGCGGTGGTCAGCCCTTGGCTTCGTCCGCGAAGGTGCGGGCCTGACCGATCCAGTTGTCGCGGCGAATCCGCCCCTTGAAGGTCAGGCGGCTGTCGACCCATTCCACCTCGGCCTCGGACCAGTTCGCAATCTGGTCGAAGTGATAGAAACCCAAATCGTTGAGCGCCTGTTCCAGCTTCGGCCCGACGCCGGAAATCCGCTTGAGATCGTCGGCCCCTTCGGGGCGCGGCGCGTCCAACGTGTGCGGCTTGGCCTCGGGCACCATCGCCGGGGCCTTTACGTTGGCGGCGGCGGGGCGGGACGGGTCCGGGGTCAGGCCGGGGGCCGGACGGTCGGACGCCGCACCGGCGGGCGCGTGGGCGCGGGGTTCGGGCGCGGGCGTGCCAGCAGGCTCATCGGCCACGCTGCCGACCTCGGGGTGGCCCTTGGGCTCGACCTCGGGGGCTTCGCCGCGCACTTCGCCGGACCGCTCGGAAGAGACACCCACGTCGCGCGGGGCCTCTTCTTCTGCCGCCGTACGCCCGCCCTGTTTGCCGTCGGGCCCTTCGGGGGGCATCAGGTCGTCGCGCTCAGGCTTGGCCCCGGCCACGCCTTCGGGGCGGTGCCACGGGGTGAGCAGCGGCACCTCGGTGCCATCGATCCGCTTGATCGTGTCGCCGATGTCATGGGCGCGTTGCACCGACGCGTTGTATTGCTGCTGGCCGCTGTCGAAATCCGTCAACGTTGTCAGACCCTTGAGCGGTTCCGACGCGTAGCGGCCGTTCTGCGGGCCGGGCAGAGGAACCTCACCAGCGGCCAAGGCATCGATCAGCTCACCCATCTTCTCAGCGGTCAGATCCTCGTAATAATCCTTGCCGATCTGCGCCATGGGGGCATTGGAACAGGCGCCCAGACATTCCACTTCTTCCCATGAAAAACGGCCATCGGGCGAAAGCTCATGGGGGTTGGGGGCGATCTTCTCACGGCAGACCGCCATCAGATCCTCGGCCCCGCAAATCATGCAGGAGGTGGTGCCGCAAATTTGGATATTGGCAACAGACCCAACGGGATGCAGCTGGAACATGAAGTAGAAGGACGCGACTTCCAGCGCCCGCATATAGGCCATGTCCAGCATATCGGACACGTATTCGATGGCCGGACGGGTCAGCCACCCCTCTTGCTCTTGCGCGCGCCACAAAAGGGCGATGACCGCGCTGGCCTGCCGCCCCTCGGGGTATTTGGTGATCTGGCCCTTCGCCCACGCCAGATTGTCTGGTGTGAACTCAAAGCTGTCAGGCTGGTCGAGGTGGAGACGTCTAAGCATTGGCACAGGATCCTGAAGTCAGTCGGAAACCGCTGTCGGTGGGTGTGCTTTCACCGGCGAGCGTCAAATATTGGGTGATGATGGACAGTTTCGCCGTGTCGAAACCGGTGGCCGCGCGCACCTGATCGGCCTGCGCCGGCCCGATGACGCAGCCCGCCTGCGTGGCGGCTGTCTTGAACAGGGCAACATCCTGTTCGGTCACGCCGTCGGGCAGGGTCTGCCCCGGCACGCCGTCCAGCCCCGCGCCGCAAGCGGTCAGGGTCAAGGCAGCCAGCAGGGCGACGGCAGGTTTCATGAACAGGCCTCGGACGACAGGGACATGGAGCCATCCGCCTCAAGCGCGACGAGACCGTCTTCATACAGGGCAGCGATCACGGCCATGGTCTGCTCTTCGTCCAGACCCGAGGCCGCAAGCACCGCGTCGCCGTTGTCGGCGGTCACCGAGCAACCTGCCGCTTCGATGGCCATGGTCATGGCTGTCACCTCATCCGCGCTTTGCGCGAGGGCGGGCGTGGCAAGACACAGCGCCGCAAGGGTCAGACGGCCGATCATCGGTCAATCTCCCCGAAGACGATGTCCATGGTGCCGATGATCGCCGCCACGTCCGCTAGCTGGTGCTTGGACGCGATGTGGTCCATCGCCTGCAGGTGCAGGTAGCCCGGCGCGCGCAGCTTGGCGCGGTAAGGTTTGTTGGTGCCATCGGCCACGAGATAAACGCCGAACTCGCCCTTCGGCGCTTCGACGGCGGCATAGACCTCACCGGCAGGCACGTGGAAGCCCTCGGTGTAGAGTTTGAAGTGATGGATCAAAGCCTCCATCGAGGTCTTCATCTCACCGCGCGTGGGCGGAGTCATCTTGCCACGGGCCATGATGTCGCCCTGCCCTTCGGGCTCACGCAGCTTGGAGATGGCCTGCCGGATGATCGATACAGACTGGCGCATTTCTTCCATGCGGACGAGGTAGCGATCGTAGCAATCGCCGTTCTTGCCCACGGGAATCTTGAAGTCGAACTCATCGTAGCATTCGTAAGGCTGGCTGCGGCGCAGGTCCCAGGCAAAGCCCGATCCGCGCACCATGACGCCCGAGAAGCCCCAATCCTGAATGTCTTTCTCGGTCACTACGCCGATATCGACGTTGCGCTGCTTGAAGATGCGGTTTTCGGTCAGCAGCCCGTCGAGATCGACCATGAAGTTGGCCATGAACTGGTCGGCCCAGGCTTCGATGTCGGTCAGAAGCTCCGGCGGCAGGTCCTGATGCACCCCGCCGGGGCGGAAATAGGCCGCGTGCAGACGCGCACCGCAGGCGCGTTCGTAGAACACCATGAGCTGCTCACGCTCTTCAAAGCCCCAGACCGGCGGCGTCAGCGCGCCCACGTCCATCGCCTGGGTCGTGACGTTCATCAGGTGGTTCAGGATGCGGCCGATCTCGGAATAGAGCACGCGGATCAGCGAGGCACGGCGCGGCACCTTGGTGCCGGTCAGCTTCTCGATCGCCAGACACCAGGCATGTTCCTGGTTCATCGGCGCCACGTAGTCGAGCCGGTCGAAATATGGCAGGTTCTGCAGATAAGTGCGGCTTTCCATCAGCTTCTCGGTGCCGCGGTGCAGCAGGCCGATGTGCGGATCGCAACGCTCCACAATCTCGCCGTCGAGCTCAAGCACCAGACGCAAAACCCCGTGCGCCGCGGGGTGTTGCGGGCCGAAGTTGATGTTGAAGTTGCGGATCTTCTGCTCGCCGGTCAGCGCGTCGTCGAAGTTCTTCGTGCCGTCCATCATTTCGCGCCCTCCTTCTTGGAGACATGGCTGTCGGGTGCCACCTTGTCGTCACCGGGCAGGATGTATTCCGCCCCTTCCCACGGTGACATGAAGTCGAACTGGCGGTATTCCTGCACCAGCTTCACCGGCTCATAAACGACGCGCTTTTGCACTTCGTCATAACGCACCTCGGTGTAGCCCGTGGTCGGGAAATCCTTGCGCAAAGGATAGCCGCGGAAGCCGTAGTCGGTGAGGATGCGGCGCAGGTCCGGGTGGCCGCGGAAGATGATGCCGAACATGTCGAAGACTTCACGCTCGAACCAGTTGGCGCTGGGGTGCACCTCAATGATCGAGGGCACCATCTCATCCTCGCGCACCTGAAGACGCAAGCGGATGCGGTGGTTCTGGTACATCGACAGGAAGTGATAGACCACGTCGAACCGCTTGGCCCGCCCGGGATAATCCACCGCCGTGATGTCGATCAGCGTCGAAAAGCTGCACGAGCTGTCGCTGCGCAGAAACTCCACCAGCCCCGCGATATGCGACGGCGCGACATTCACCGTCAGCTCACCGCCGGTGACATCCCACGACAGCACGGAATCGGGGCGCTTGAGTTCGATATGATGACCGAGTTCTTTGAGCTCGTCAGACATTGGAATTCCCTTCGGATGGGCTTAGCGGACAATCGTCCCGGTGCGGCGGATTTTGCGTTGCAGCTGCAAGATACCATAAAGCAGCGCCTCGGCCGTGGGGGGGCATCCGGGCACGTAGATATCCACGGGCACGATCCGGTCGCAGCCGCGCACGACGCTGTAGGAATAGTGGTAATAGCCGCCGCCGTTGGCGCAGGACCCCATCGAGATCACATAACGCGGCTCGGGCATCTGGTCATAGACCTTGCGCAGCGCGGGCGCCATCTTGTTGGTCAGCGTGCCGGCCACGATCATCACGTCGGACTGGCGCGGAGAGGCGCGCGGCGCGATGCCGAAGCGCTCGGCGTCATAGCGCGGCATCGAGGTGTGCATCATCTCAACCGCGCAGCAGGCCAGACCGAAGGTCATCCAGTGCAAGCTGCCCGTGCGCGCCCAGTTGATCAAGTCAGCCGAGGAGGTGACCAGAAACCCCTTGTCCGTCAGCTCTTTGTTGAGCGTCTGGGTGGCGTATTCCGGATCGGCTCCGGCGGTGTTGGGACCTGTGGCTACTCCCATTCCAGGGCTCCTTTTTTCCATTCGTAGGCGAAGCCCACGGTGAGCACGGCCAGAAAGACCATCATTGACCAGAAGGCCGCCATCGACAGACCGCCAAAGGCCACGGCCCATGGGAACAGGAAGGCGATTTCAAGATCGAAGATGATGAACAGGATCGCCACCAGATAGAACCGCACGTCGAATTTCATCCGCGCATCGTCAAAGGCGTTGAACCCGCATTCATAGGCCGAGACCTTTTCCGGATCGGGATTGCGCACCGCAAGCACCACGGCGGCAAGGATCAGGATCAGCCCGAGCACGATCGCAAGCCCCAGAAAGATGACGATTGGCAGGTAATCCCTGAGATATTCTTCCATGAGCGAAACTCCGGTCACGCGGGCGCACGACGGTGCGCCCCTTGGCTGCCCTCGCGTTTACCGCGCCCCCTTGGGGGGGTCAACGGCCCGCATGGTCACAATGCGGCGTGAATCGCTCGGGCAAGATCGATTTTCGCCCTAGCCTGCGCGCCAAGGTGGCGGGGTCTTGGCGAAGAAGGCCGCGATGCCTTGCGTCGCCTCGGGGTGTTCCCAGCGCTGCACAAGTGCCGCGATCGAGGCATCGACGGTCTCTTGCGTCGGTGCGCCCCCCAATTGCAACGCCATCGCCTTGGCTTCGGCCACAGCCGCCGGAGCGCAGTGCAGATAGGCTTCGGCTTCGGAATTGACCGCATCGTCAAGCGCTTGCGGGCCGACAACCTCACTCACCACGCCAAGACGTTTGGCGGTTTCGGCGTAAAACGGGCGACTGGACATGAACACGCTGCGCGCGGCCCCGCCGCCCATGCGCGCCAGCACATAGGGCCCGATGGTCGCGGGGATCAGGCCGAGCTTTGTTTCCGTCAGCCCGAAGGTCGCCTGTGGCACCGCGAAGACCTTGTCACAGACGCAGGCCAGCCCCACGCCGCCGCCAAAGGTATTGCCCTGAATGCGGGCAATGACCGGTTTGCCCAGACGGTTGATCGCGCCCAGCATGTCGGCCAGCTTGCGTGCCTCACGCGCGCGGGCCTGCGCCGTCGCTTCCATCTGCGCCTGCATCCACCCCAGATCCCCGCCCGCGCAGAAGCTGCGCCCTTGCGCCGCCAAAATCAACACGCGGATGGCGGGGTCGGCGTCGATCCGGGCGGCGGCTTGGGTCAGCTCCTCGATCATCTGGCCGGACAGGGCGTTGTGTTTTTCGGGCCGAGCCAGTTCCAAGCGCGCCACGCCGCGGGCCTCGGTCGTCAGGGTGAGCGTCTCAAACATCTGCGTCTCCTCTCATGGCGCGGGCCATCTCTGCGGCGGCATCGATCACGGCAAGATCCAGCCCGTGGGCGTGCCCCTTGCGGGTCAGGTGGCGCGCGACGGCTTCGGTCGCGACGTTGCCCGAGGCACCGGGCGCGTAGGGGCAGCCGCCCAAGCCCCCCACCGCAGTGTCGAAACGGCGCAGCCCAAGATCGAGCGCCACGTCGATATTGTCTAAGGCGCGGCCATTGGTGTCGTGGAAATGTCCCGCCAGTTGCGACGGGGCGGCAACCGTCAGAACCCGTTCCAGTAAGGCACGCACGGTGTCTGGCGTGCCCGCGCCGATGGTGTCGCCAAGGCTGACTTCATAGCAGCCCAGATCGAGTAATTTCTCAACAACACCCGCCACCTGCGCAGGATCAATCGGCCCGTCGTAGGGGCATTCGATCACGCAAGACACGTAGCTGCGCACCGAAATGCCCGCCTTTTTCGCCTCGGCAAGGATCGGGGCGAAACGCTCGAAACTTTCCGCAATGTTGGCGTTGATGTTGGCGCGGCTGAACCCCTCGGAGGCGGCGGCAAAGACCGCAACCTCGTCTGCGCGGGCGGCCTGTGCCTCCTCGAAGCCGCGCAGGTTGGGGGTGAGCGCCGCATAGGACACGCCCTCGGCCCGCGTGATGCCGCGCAGAACCTCGCCGCTGCCCGCCATCTGCGGCACCCATCGGGGTGACACGAAGCTTGCGCATTCGATATGGGTCAGGCCCGAGCGCGACAGCAGATCCACAAGCGCGATCTTCTCTGCCACCGGGATCTGGCGCGGCTCATTCTGCAAGCCGTCGCGGGGGCCGACTTCAAAGAGGCGAACGGCGGGCATCAGGCGTCCCCATCCTGCGCGTCCAGCGCGATCAGCACGACCCCCGCCTGTACCTGTTCCCCCGCCTCATGGGCGATCTGCGCCACCGTTCCATCGCGCGGCGCGCGCAGCACATGCTCCATCTTCATCGCTTCAAGAACCGCGAGCCGGTCGTCTTCGGCCACGGTGTCCCCCACCGCCACGGCCACATCGCGCAACAGGCCGGGCATGGGCGACAGGACGGCATCGCCGGCGGCCTGCGTGCTGGCCCGGTCCAACGGGTCCGCCATCCCAAGCGTCAGGGGGGCCGCGCCGAACAACGTGATGGCGCGCCCGTGGATGTGACAGGGCCGCGGGGCCTGCCCGTCGAACCGCCAGACCCCGCCCAGCCGCTGCGCCGAGACCGCAGCCTCGCCCACCGTGCAGATCACCTCATCCGGCCCGCGCGGGGTGAGCGTGACGCCCTGCCCCCCGACCTCAACCCGCCAGCGCAGGGGCGTGTGCAGAGTGAAGCCGCTGTGCGGGTCCTGCCGGTCCCCCAGCCCACTGAGCATCAGAGCCGCCTGCGCCATGTCCTGTGGGCGGGGGTCCGGCGCGGCGGTCAGGCTGTCGATCTTGCGGGCGATCAGGCCCGTGTCGACGCCGCCCTGCGCGAAGTCCGGATCGGCCGCAAGAGCCGATAGGAAGCCGATGTTCGTCGTGGTGCCCGCCACCTCGGTCGCGGCCAACCCGTCGCGCAGAGCTTTTAACGCGGTGGCGCGGTCCGGCCCGTGGGTGATCAGCTTGGCGACCATCGGATCGTAATGCGGCGTGATGCTGTCGCCCGCCGCAACCCCCGTGTCCGCGCGCACGGAGGGCGGAAACGCAAGGTGCGACAGGGTGCCGATGGCGGGCAGGAAACCGTTCGCTGCATCCTCTGCATAGAGGCGCGCTTCGAAGGCATGGCCGTGGATGGTCAGCTCCTCCTGCGTGGCGGGCAAAGGGGCACCGCTGGCGACACGCAACTGCCAGTCCACCAGATCGACGCCCGTGATCGCCTCGGTCACCGGGTGCTCGACCTGCAACCGGGTGTTCATTTCCATGAACCAGAAACCGTCGCTGCGCAGCGGGCCCGAGCCGTCAACGATGAACTCCACCGTGCCCGCCCCGCTGTAGCCGATGGCCTTCGCGGCCTTGACCGCAGCCGCGCCCATGGCCGCGCGGACCTCGGGCGTCATGCCCGGAGCGGGCGCTTCCTCAATGACCTTCTGGTGACGCCGCTGCAAAGAACAGTCCCGCTCGAACAGATGCAGGGCGTTCGCACCGTCACCGAAGATCTGCACCTCGATATGGCGCGGGGCGGTGATGAATTTCTCGATCAGCACGTCGCTGTTGCCAAAGGCGGCCTGCGCTTCGGCCCGCGCCGAGGCCAGCGCCTCGTCGAAGTCTTCCGCCGCTTCGGCCAGTCGCATCCCCTTGCCGCCGCCCCCCGCGACGGCCTTGATCAACACCGGATAGCCGATCTTGTCCGCCTCCGCCCGCAAGCGGGCGTCGTCCTGATCGGCCCCGTGATAGCCGGGTACCACGGGCACACCCGCCTTGACCATCAGCGCCTTGGCCCGATCCTTGAGACCCATGGCGCGGATCGCCTGCGCACTTGGGCCGACGAAGATCAGCCCCGCCTGCGCCACCGCCTCTACGAAGTCGGGGTTTTCCGACAGGAAACCATAGCCGGGGTGGATCGCCTCGGCCCCCGTGGCCCGGGCGGCGTCGATGATCCGGTCGCCGCGCAGGTAACTGTCCGAGGGGGCCGCGCCGCCAATGCGCACCGCCTGATCCGCAAGCCGCACGTGCCGCGCCTGCGCATCGGCGTCGGAATAGACCGCGACGGTGGCGATCCCCCGCGCCCGCGCACTTTCGATGATCCGGCAGGCAATCTCACCCCGATTGGCGATCAAGAGCTTGGATATCATGGCAAATCCCCTCTGTCTCGGGCTTAAGCGGTTTCGTCAGCGGGCGGTGGAGCGGCGGAATATTTGCGGTAGCGATGGCGGTAGATCAGGTTCGGCCGGTCACCGTCGAGAAGGTAGAACAGGATGCCCACGTTCACGAGCATCTCGACCAGCGTCAAAAGCGAGTCCCCCGTGCCCAACCCGCGCACCAGCGCAAAGGCCGTAAGCCCCGTTGAGACCGCCGCCATGACCACCGACCACGGCACCCGCAGGGCCAGTCCGATGCCGGTCAGAAAGGGCCAGATGCTGCTCAACAACGACACGCCAAGACCCGCGCCATACTGCCACGCAAGGGCGAATTTCAGCAGGCCCGTGGCGACGAAATAGGCCGCGATCAGCCACAACAGCAGGTTCAGACGCCCCTTGGGGTGCGCGTGCGCCTGTTCGACGGTCACATAGACCCAAGGCACGCCGGAGTAGAAGTCGGGTTTGGTGGGTTTGTCGGGCATTGGATTTCCTACATGCGGAACACGCCGAACCGCGTGTCCTCGATCGGGGCATTGAGCGCGGCGCGCAACGACAGGGCGAGCACCGTGCGGCTGTCGCGCGGGTCGATCACGCCGTCGTCCCACAGGCGGGCCGAGGCATAAAGCGCGTGAGACTGTTCTTCGAATTGATCGATAATAGGCTGTTTATAGGCGGTTTCTTCCTCTTCCAGCCAGTCCTGGCCCGCCCGTTCCATCGCGTCGCGCTTGACGGTCGCCAGAACCCCCGCCGCCTGTTCCCCGCCCATGACCGCCGTGCGCGATGTGGGCCAAGTCCAGACGAAATTCGGACTGTAGGCCCGGCCCGACATGCCGTAATTGCCCGCGCCGAAGCTGCCGCCGATGATCAGGGTGATCTTGGGCACCGAGGTCGTGGCCACCGCCGTGACCATCTTCGCCCCGTGCCGCGCGATGCCTTCGTTTTCGTATTTCTGCCCGACCATGAAGCCGGTGATGTTCTGCAAGAAGATAAGCGGGATTTTGCGTTGCGAGCACAGCTCGATGAAATGCGCGCCCTTCTGCGCGGCCTCCGAGAACAAGACCCCGTTGTTAGCGACGATCCCGCAGCGCATGCCCTCGATCTGGGCGAAACCTGTGACCAGCGTCTCTCCGAAGCGGGCCTTGAACTCGTCAAAGCGCGATCCGTCGACGATGCGGGTGATCACTTCGCGGATGTCGAACGGGGTTTTCAGGTCGGACGGGACAAGGTTGAAAAAGTCCTCTTGCGACTTGAGGGGCGCGTCGAAATCAACGGGTTTTAGCGGCTGCGGGCTGTCTGCGTGTGCGTTTTGGACAGCTTGCCGGACAAGGGCGAGCGCGTGGGCGTCGTCCTCGGCCAGATAGTCCGCCACCCCGGACAGGCGGGTGTGGACATCGCCGCCGCCCAGATCCTCGGCGCTCACCACCTCTCCGGTGGCGGCCTTGACCAGCGGCGGGCCGGCCAGAAAGATCGTACCCTGGTCTTTCACAATGATCGACACATCCGCCATGGCGGGCACATAGGCGCCGCCCGCGGTGCAGGAGCCCAGAACGGCGGCGATCTGAGGGATGCCGGCCGCCGACATGCGCGCCTGATTGTAGAAGATGCGGCCGAAGTGATCGCGGTCCGGGAACACTTCGTCCTGATTGGGCAGGTTCGCCCCGCCGCTGTCCACCAGATAGACGCAGGGCAAGCGGCAGTGTTCGGCGATTTCCTGCGCCCGCAGATGCTTTTTCACCGTGATCGGGTAATAGGTCCCGCCCTTCACGGTCGCATCATTGCAGACCACCATGACCTGCCGTCCGTGAACACGCCCGATCCCCGCGATCACACCGCCGCAGGGGGCCGCGCCGTCATACATGCCGTGCCCTGCCGTCGCGCCGATCTCAAGAAAGGGCGCGCCGGGATCGAGCACCGCTGCCACCCGGTCGCGGGGCAGCATCTTGCCGCGATCCTGATGCCGTTTGCGCGCGCGCTCCCCTCCGCCAGCGGCGGCAAGGGTCGCGGCATCACGCACAAGGGCCAGCGCCTCTTCGTGGGTCGGGGTCGTCATGTCCTCCGCTCCGCACATCTACGGGAAACGGGGCGTTCGACTGGACCGGCAATCGCGGCGAAAGGCGCGAACATCGGGGAGTCTGCGGCCTGGATCATTTGACACGCTCCTCAAGAAACAGGGTCTGCTGTGCGGTCAGCCCCATCAGGCAGGCGCCCGAGGCCGGACCCGCGCCGGTGCCGCCGCCCCATTGCACCGCTTCCCATTCGCAGGCGGCATCGCGGAACGCGATCCAGTGGCGCTGCATGGTCCGCAAGCTCTCGACCGCGTCCGGAATCCGCGCGTTGAACGCAGCGTTGTCCGCTGCAAGCTCTGCCTGTTGGTCGAGCAAGGTCCCATAGGCGGTGTTGAGCCGCGCGTCCCAATCTTCCCATTCGGCGGCGAAACAAAAGCTGATGCCCGCGTTCGACGATCCGGCCCCGGCCTCCATGCAGGCGGCAGCGCCAATCCCGATGCACTGGTGCTTTTCGCCGTAGCCACGCGCCTCGGCCAAACAGGCGTGCAGAACGCCTGCGTCATAGTCCAGCGCGCCCGGGTCTGGCAGGGGCGCGTTATGGGAATGCCCGTCGTGCGCAGGATCGTCCGGCGTATGATCCTGCGCGGACACCGGCGCAGCCAGCACGGTGAGCAAAAGACAAGCAAGACGCATGGGTCAGCTCCGGTATTCGGGGTTGTCGTGATTGATGTCGATCCCGTCGAGGGCACGGCGGTCGTTGCCCTTGTTCGGCAGGCCGTCGCGCAGCAGATGCGCCATATGCATCAGGTTCCACGTCATGATCGTCATGTTGCGCTTGGTGAAATCGTTGTCGAACCCGGCCTTGCTTCCGTCGTCGAGCTCATCGCCATAGGAGGGACCCGGCCCCGCCTCACCGATCCAGCCGCAATCGGCCTGCGGCGGCACGGTATAGCCCAGATGGGACAGCGCATACTGGAGGGTCATTGCGGTGTGCTTGATCCCGTCCTCGTTCCCGGTGATCACGCAACCACCTGTCTTGCCGTAATAAATCGACTGGCACTTGTCATTCGTCTCACCGGACATGCCGTAGAGCCGCTCGATCAGCCCGCGACAGACCGAGGATTCCTCGCCCAGCCAAAGCGGCGTGCCGATGACAAGGATGTTCGCCGCCTTGACCTTGTCCCAAAGCATTGGCCAATCGTCGCGCGCCCAGCCCTGCTCGGTCATGTCCGGATAGACGCCGGGGGGCACCTCATGGTCGAGCATATGCACCATCTCGACCGCAACCCCCTGATCCGCCATGATATTGGCCGAGGCGTTCAGCAAAAGCTTGGTGTGGCTCTCGCTCGATTTCTTCTTCAGCGAGGTGTTGATGAAGAGGGCGTTCAATCCTGTGAAATCACTCATGCTCTGTCCTTTCCGGCTGTGTCGAGCGGGGGTCTGGCCGACCACCTAGCGCGACGGCGCCCGATTTACATGGCGGCCATCATCTCGCGCCCGATCAGCATCCGGCGGATTTCCGAGGTGCCCGCGCCGATCTCCATCAGCTTGGCATCGCGGAACAGACGGGCGGTGGGCGCGTCGGCCATGAAGCCTGCGCCGCCCATGGCCTGCACCGCCTGATGCGCCTGCACCATCGCCTGCTCTGACGCATAAAGGCAGCAGGCCGCCGCATCCTGCCGGGTGACCGTGCCGCGATCACAGGCTTTCGCCACCTCATAGACATAGGCCCGCGCCGAGTTCAGCGCCGTGTACATATCCGCGATCTTCCCCTGCATGAGTTGGAAGCTCCCGATCGGCTGGCCGAACTGCTTGCGCTGGCTCAGGTAAGGCATGATCGTATCAAGGCAGGCGGCCATGATCCCAAGGCCGATCCCCGCCAGCACCACCCGTTCGTAATCCAGCCCGGACATCAGCACGGCGACGCCGCGCCCCTCTTCCCCCAGCACGTTCTCGAAGGGCACTTCGACGTTGTCGAACACCAGCTCCGCCGTGTTCGAGCCGCGCATCCCCAGTTTGTCGAAATGCGGCGAGGTGGAAAATCCGGTCATGGATTTCTCGATCAGGAAGGCGGTAATCCCCTTTGAGCCCGCGGCCTTGTCCGTCTTGGCATAGACCACCAGCGTGTCGGCGTCCGGCCCGTTGGTGATCCAGTATTTGGTGCCGTTCAGGCGGTAGTGATCGTTGCGCTTTTCCGCCGCGAGCGTCATCGACACTACGTCCGAGCCGGCCCCCGCCTCGGACATGGCCAGCGCGCCCACATGGGCGCCGGAGACCAGTTCGGGCAGGTATTTCGCTTTCTGGGCCTCATTGCCATTCAGCTTGATCTGGTTGACGCAAAGGTTGGAATGGGCGCCGTAGGATAGCGCGACCGAGGCGGAGGCGCGGGCGATTTCCTCAACCGCGACCGTGTGCGCCAGATAGGACATGCCCGCGCCGCCGTAAGCCTCATCCACGGTGATGCCGAGCAGGCCCAGATCGCCCATCTCGCGCCAAAGGTCCGAGGGAAACTCGTTCTTGCGGTCGATCTCACCGGCCAGGGGCGCGACACGCTCTTGCGCCCAGGCGTGAACCATATCGCGCAGGGCATTCACCTCATCGCCCAGATCGAAGGTCATCGAGGCTGTGAACATCCGGGCTCTCCTGCATTATTGAACAAGTGTTCAATAAAAGGGTTCGGGGCGCCGCGCAACGATTAAGTTGCCCCGCCGGCGGTCCGGTCAGGGCACGTTGTGTTCGGCAAAAGCCTGCTCCACCTCGTCGCGGATGATGCTGGCGATCAGGGCGCAGTCGTCACGGCTGAAGCTCAGCGGCAGGCGCATGTCGATGATCCCGGCCAGAATGCGGTCCGTGTCGGGCATGGCATCGGCTTGCGCATAGCGCCAAGAATCGTAGCGCGAGGTGAAGCCCGACGGCTCTGCCCCGCCGAACCATTTCAACTCAACGCCGCGGGCGGCACAGCGGCTCAGCACCTGTTGCACCGCCGCGGGGGGCCAGTCGAGCAACAGGAACTGGATCGACGAGGCGACATAGCCTTCGGCGGCGGGTCGATGCGGCAGGGTCAGCCCCGCCGCGCCCTCCAGCCCTTCGGCCACGGTGCGATAAAGCACGTTCCACCGGCCGCATTGGCGCGGCAGGTCCGCCAGTTGCGGCCGCAGGATCGCCGCGCGCAGATTGTCCATCCGGCCCGAGATATTGGGGGTGTCGTATTTGATTTGCGCGAAGGTCTCCGGCGGCGGGGCCGCGCGGTGGCGGTCGAACAACATGTAGCTGCCCGACAGCATGATCGCCCGGGCCATGCCCTCCGCATCGTCGGAGATGAGCAATCCCCCTTCGCCGGAATTGACGTGTTTGTAGGTCTGCGTCGAATAGCAGCCAAAGCGCCCCCAGCGCCCCGACGGCGTGCCGTTCCAGTCCGCCCCCATAGTGTGGGCGCAATCCTCGATCACTGTGACGCCTGCGCGATCACACAGAGCCATCAGCGCCTGCATGTCGCAGATATGTCCGCGCATATGCGACAGCAGCAGCACCCGCGCCTGCCCCAGCTTGCGCTCAAGGTCCGCCAGATCGATCACGAGGTCTTCGGTCACGCCCACGAAAACCGGCGTGGCGCCCACGGCGGCGATGGCGCCGGGCACGGGGGCCAGCGTGAAGGCATTTGTCAGCACCCGGTCGCCGTGGCCGATGCCGCAGGCCCGCAGCGCGGTGGTCAGCGCATAGCCCCCCGAGGCCACGGCCAGACAAAAGGCCGCCCCGGTTTGCGCGGCGAACTCCTCTTCCAGCCGCGCGGTCTCGGCGATTTCGCCCTCGATCACGTTGTAGCGGTGCAGGCGCCCGTGCTGCATGACGCGCAGGGCGGCGTCGATGCCCGCCTGCGGGATCGGTTCCTGTTGGGTGAAACGGCCGGTGAATGTCTTGCTCATGGCCCCATCTGCGGGGGTCGTGGCGCCCGCGTCAACGGTTTTCCCGCCGCAGCACGCTCAGGCGAGCAAACGGTCCACCAGTGCGGGCAGATCGTCGTAGTGATCCAGCAGGCCTTCGGGCTCAAGCGCGGCCATATCCTCACCCGAGGGGCCGAACGTCACCAGAATCGAGGGCACCCCCGCCGCCCGCGCGGTGTTGCGGTCGGTGTCGCTGTCGCCCACCAGACAGGTCAGCGCCGGATCGCCCCCCGCCCGGCGCACGGCCTCGAACAGATGTTCGGGATCGGGCTTTTTCACGGTCAACGTGTCTGCCCCCACCAAGGACGCGAAAGCATCCCGCACGCCCAGACGGGTCATCAGGTCATGGGCCAGCGCCTCGGGCTTGTTGGTGGCGATGCCCACGCCGTATCCGGCCGAGCGCAGGGCCTCGACCGCGTCCATCGCGCGGGGATAAAGCACCGTGTGGGTGTCAATCTCGCGCGCATAGGCGTCCAGCAAGGGCTGGTATTGGCGGTCGATCTCATCCTCACCAAACCCGTCGACCCGCGAAAACCCCAGCTTGAGCATCGCCCGCCCGCCGCGCAGGGCAGTGCCCGCATCGGTGGCGGGGTCCAGCACATCGCCCAACCCCAAGGAGCGGAAGCAGGAATTCGCCGCCGCGATCAAATCGCCGGACGTGTCGGCCAAGGTGCCATCCAGATCAAAAATAACAGTTTTCACGCCAAATCTCCGATTGCTTGCCCGTCTGTAACCCAGCGACACGGGAAGTGAACCCCTGATGTCTTGCGCCCCGGGGTCGACTTGGGGCATGTGGCCTTGGAACGGGCAAAAGCAAGAGACAGGGCATAATGGCAACCTCATTGATCATTCTGGCCGCGGGCAAGGGCACGCGCATGCAGTCCGACCTGCCCAAGGTGCTGCACCACGTGGCGGGCGCGCCGCTGCTGATCCACGCGATGCGCTCGGCCGCCGCGCTGGAGCCCGAAAAAACCGTGGTCGTCACCGGCCACGGCGCCGATCTGGTCGAGGCTGCGGCGCGGGGTTGGTCCGACGCGGTCGAAGTGGTCTTGCAAGCTGAGCAATTGGGCACCGGCCATGCGGTCTTGCAAGCCAAAGACGCGCTGTCGGGCTTCGACGGGGATGCCATCGTGCTTTACGGCGACACGCCCTTCATCCGCCCCGAAACGCTCGAAGCGATGATCGATGCCCGCGCGGCCCATGACATCGTCGTTCTGGGGTTCGAGGCCGCAGACCCGGGCCGCTATGGCCGTCTGGTCGTCGAAGGGGACGCGCTGCAGAAGATCGTCGAGTTCAAGGACGCGGACGCGCAGGAACGGGCGATACCCCTTTGCAATTCCGGCGTGATCTGCGCCAAGGCCGACGTGCTGTTCGACCTTCTGGACGCGGTGGGCAACGACAACGCCGCCGGGGAATACTACCTCACCGACATCGTCGGGATCGCACGCGGCAAGGGGCTCAGCGCCACCGTCGTGCGCTGTGACGAGGCCGAGACCATGGGCATCAATTCGCGTGCCGAGCTTGCTACCGCCGAGGCCACCTTTCAGGCGCGCGCCCGCGCTGAGGCCATGGCCAATGGCGTGACCCTGCACGCCCCCGAGACGGTCTATTTCAGCCACGACACCTTCATCGGCGCCGACACGGTGATCGAGCCGAACGTCGTCTTTGCGCCCGGCGTGACCATCGAGAACGGCGCACAGATCCGCGCCTTCAGCCACCTCGAAGGGTGCCACGTCTCACGCGGGGGCGTGGTTGGCCCCTATGCGCGGCTGCGTCCGGGCACCGAACTGGCCGAGGACGTGAAGATCGGCAACTTCGTAGAGGTGAAGAACGCGGTGCTGGACACCGGCGCCAAGGTCAACCACCTCAGTTATATCGGCGATGCCCAGGTGGGCGCGCGCAGCAACATCGGCGCGGGCACGATCACCTGCAACTATGACGGCGTGTTCAAGCACAGAACGACCATCGGCCGCGACGTTTTCGTGGGCTCGAACACCATGCTGGTGGCTCCGGTCACGTTGGGCGACGAAAGCATGACCGCCACCGGAACCATCGTCACCCGCGATGTGCCCGAAGGCGATATGGCCGTGGCCCGGGCCCGGCAAGAGAACAAGGCGGGATTTGCCCGGCGGATGTTCGAAAAGTTAAAGGCCAAACGGGCCAGAGCAACGAAGGAGACCTGAAAATGTGTGGAATTGTAGGTGTCCTTGGGCGGCACGAAGCGGCCCCGATCCTTGTCGAAGCGCTCAAGAAGCTGGAATATCGCGGCTATGACAGCGCGGGCATCGCCACGGTCGATGAGGGTCGGCTCGACCGGCGGCGGGCCGTCGGCAAGCTGGTGAACCTGCAAGACCTGCTGGTGCATGAGCCATTGGCCGGGAAATCCGGCATCGGCCACACCCGCTGGGCCACCCACGGCGCGCCGAGCGTGCGCAACGCCCACCCACATCAGACGCGCCGCGTGGCCGTGGTACACAACGGCATCATCGAGAACTTCCGCGAGCTGCGCGCCGAGCTCGCTGCCCATGGCATCGGCCATGAGACAGACACCGATACGGAAACCGTGGCGCTTCTCACCCAGAGCCATCTCGATCAGGGACAAAGCCCGCGCGAAGCGGCCGAGAACACCCTCGCCCGGCTTGAGGGCGCCTATGCGTTGTGCTTCCTGTTCGAGGGCGAGGACGACCTGCTGATCGCTGCGCGCAAGGGCTCCCCCCTTGCCATCGGCCACGGGGAGGGCGAGAATTTCGTAGGCTCCGATGCCATCGCACTGGCCCCCATGACCGACAAGATCACCTATCTTGAGGAAGGCGACTGGGCGATTGTCACCCGAACCTCGGTCGAGATCCGCGACCGTGACGGCCATCAGGTCCACCGCGAGATGCGCGAAATCCAGATCGACATGGCGCGAGTCGACAAGGGCGGCCACAAGCATTACATGGCCAAGGAAATCGCCGAGCAGCCCTCGGTCCTGACCAATGCCCTGGGCTTCTACATCAAGGACGGCCGAATCGAGCTTCCCGGCGCGGGCATCGACTTCACCAAGATCGACCGGCTGACGATGGTGGCCTGCGGCACGGCTTTTTATGCCTGTCTGACGGCGAAATACTGGTTCGAACAGATCGCCCGCCTGCCCGTCGACGTGGATGTCGCGTCGGAGTTCCGCTACCGCGAACCGCCGATCACCCCGGGCACCGCCGCCCTGTTCGTCAGCCAATCGGGCGAGACGGCGGACACCCTCGCCGCGCTGCGTTATTGCGCGGGCAAGGCCGACCGCATCCTGTCGGTGGTCAACGTGCCCGAAAGCTCCATCGCGCGGGAAAGCGATCTCGCCCTGCCGATCCTCGCAGGCCGGGAAATCGGCGTCGCCTCAACCAAGGCATTTACCTGTCAGCTTATCGTGCTGGCCCTGTTGGCGGTGAAAGCCGCGCAGGACCGCGGCGAGATGGACGCCGAGGGGGTGGCCCGGGCGCTCGAACAGCTCACCGCCCTGCCCGGCCTGCTTAATCAGGCGCTGGCCTTGGGCGACCGCGCGGCCGAGGTGTCGCGCAAGCTGGCCGAAGCCCGCGACATCCTGTTTCTGGGGCGAGGCGCGATGTATCCGCTGGCCCATGAGGGTGCGCTGAAACTCAAGGAAATCAGCTACATCCACGCCGAAGCCTATGCCTCGGGCGAGTTGAAACACGGCCCCATCGCGTTGGTGGACAAACACGTGCCGGTGATCGTCATGGCGCCGCGCGATGCCCTGTTCGAGAAGACGGTTTCCAACATGCAAGAGGTCATGGCCCGCGGCGGCAAGGTGTTGTTGATCACCGACGCCAAGGGCGCGGACGAGGCCGGTGACGGCGTCTGGGACACGATCCTGATGCCCGAAGTCGCCGATTTCGTGGCGCCGATCCTCTATGCCGTGCCGGCGCAGCTTCTGGCCTATCACACGGCGGTGGCCAAGGGCACCGACGTGGACCAGCCGCGCAACCTCGCCAAATCGGTGACGGTCGAATGATCCCGCTTGAGGACGCCGTCGCCACCCTGCAAATGCAGGGTGATGCGCAGAAAGCGGCCGAGATGCGCAAGTATCACAAGGTGGACCGCCCCTATTTCGGCGTCGCCAATCCGGTGATCGACGCGGCGGCCAAGGCATGGCGGGCCGAGGTGACGCTGGACGAGCGCCTCACCCTCGCGTCGGAGCTTTGGGACAGCAACATCCATGAATGCCGCATCGCCGCCGCGAAATTGCTGGTGCAGGCGCGGATCAAGCCCGACGACGCGGCGTGGCGGCTGATCGCCTCCTGGGTGCCGCAGTTTGACGGCTGGGCGATTGCCGACCACGTCAGCAGCGCGGGCGGACGGCGGCTTCTGGCTGAGCCTGCACGGCTCGACGAGGTTGAAGGCTGGACGCGGTCCGACCACTTGTGGACCAAGCGGGCCGCGCTGGTCATGACCCTGCCTTGGACCAAGATGAACAACCCCGGCCCGGACGAACTGCAAGCGCGTGAACGTATTCTCGGCTGGGCTGCGGACTACACCCGCGACCCGGCCTGGTTCATCCAGAAAGCGGTGTCGTGGTGGCTGCGCGAGCTTGGGCGGCACGATGCCCCACGGGTGCGCAAGTTTCTGGCCGACCACGGTGACGCGATGAAACCCTCGGCCCGCAAGGACGCAAGCCGGAAACTGCCACCGGCCTGACGGGTGGCTTGCCCTGCCCGACTGCCTTGGTACATCCGGTTCCAAAGGAGCCGCCGATGATTGATCTGACCCGTCAGGTGAATATATTGTCCGACCGTATCCAGCCTCTGCGGGCCGGTCCGTCGCGTTGTCTGGTCGCCATCGCGGGCCCGCCGGGCAGCGGCAAATCCACGCTCGCCGAGGAACTCGCCCGACGTCTGAACGCCCAGAAATGCGAGACGGCCATCGTGCCGCAGGACGGGTTCCATCTCGACAATGAGGTGTTGACCGCCCGCGGCGATCTGGGCCGCAAGGGCGCGCCGCATACCTTCGACGGTGCGGGCTTCGTGCATCTGGTGCGACGGCTGAAAGAACGTGTGGACGTCGCCGTGCCGGTGTTTGACCGGGGCCGCGACATTGCCATCGCGGGCGCGCGGATCATCCCGGCCGGGGCGGAAGTCGTGATTGTTGAGGGCAATTACCTTCTGCTGGACGATGCGCCTTGGTTCAACCTCGCGCCGCTCTGGGCGCTCTCGGTTCGTCTGGATGTGCCCCTTGAAGACCTGCGCGCCCGGCTGATCCAGCGCTGGCTGGCGCGGGGGTTCAGCTCCGCCGCCGCGACCCGCCGCGCGGTCAACAACGACATCCCCAATGCCCGCACGGTGCAGGATCACGCCCTGCCGCCGACGCTTGCCCTGTCGCCCGACGGGACAGTGACCGAGGACAACGCGCGACCCGCCTAAGGCTAACTGGCGATGATCTCGAACTTGGCCACGTCCACCATGCCCCGGTCGGTGATCTTGAGCATCGGAATGACCGGCAGGGCGAGGAAGGCAAGCTGCAGAAAGGGCTCTTCCAGCGTGACGCCAAGGCTGCGGGCGGCGCTGCGCAGCTCTTCCAGCCGGTGCCGCACCGTCTCGAAGCTCTCAAGGCTCATCAGACCTGCGACCGGCAGTGCCAGTTCGGCCAGGATCTCCCCACCCTCGACCACCACGAAGCCACCCTCAAGCTTTGTCATCCGGTTACAGGCCAGCGCCATGTCGTCGTAATCCGCGCCCACGCAGGCGATGTTGTGGTGATCGTGACAAACGGTCGAAGCGATCGCCCCGCGCCCCAGCCCGAAGCCCTTGACGAAGCCGGTGGCGATGTTGCCGTTGCGGCCGTGCCGTTCGACCACGGCGATCTTTACCAGATCGCGCGCGGTGTCGGGCCGTTTGTCGCCCGCGTCCGGGGTGATTTCCTCGCGCAGGTGCTCGGTGATGATCTTGCCCGGCAGGACGCCGATCACGTCCGTCTCGGCCCGGTTCGAGGCGGTGCGGAAATCGCTGGCCGTCACGCTGGGCGCTTGCACGGAGTTGCGACCGATCACCGGAGTGATCTTGCGCGCCTTGAACGCGGCTTCCGCCGCTTGCACCCCGCCGCAAAAGGTCAGCTGCGCATCGCAGGCCTCAAGCGAGCCCAGCGCCACGATGTCCGCGCGCTGCCCCGGTGCAATCATTCCTCGGTCCTTCAGGCCGAAGGCTTCCGCCGCCGAAAGCGAAGCCGCGCGATAGGCCGCCACCGGTGACACGCCGCGCGCAATCGCCGTGCGGATCAGGTAATCGAGGTGGCCATGCTCACCGATGTCGAGGGGGTTGCGGTCGTCGGTGCAAAAACACATGTAGCTCGCCGTGCGTTCATCCAGCAGCGGCAGGAGCGCGTCGAGGTCCTTGGACACCGAGCCCTCGCGGATCAGCACCCGCAGGCCCTTTTGCAGCTTCTCGCGCGCTTCTTCGGCGGTGGTCGCCTCATGCTCGGTGCGGATACCGGCGGCGATATAAGCGTTGAGGTCCCGCCCTGAGAGCATCGGCGCGTGGCCGTCGATATGCCCGCCCTCAAAGGCCTGCAGCTTGGCAAGCAGGCCCGGGTCGCGGTGGATCACGCCGGGATAGTTCATCACCTCCGCCAGCCCGATCACCTTTGGATGGTCGCGCAGCGGCGCAAGGTCCTCTGCCTCGATCTGCGCGCCGGCGGTTTCCATGGTCGTCGAGGGCACGCAGGAGCTGAGGTTCACGCGGATGTCGAGCACGGTTTCCAGTGCCGCATCGAGAAAATACTGAATGCCCGGCACGCCCAGCACGTTGGCGATCTCATGGGGGTCGCAGATGGCGGTCGTCACCCCCAGCGGCGTGACCAGACGGTCGAATTCGAAGGGTGTGACAAGGCTGCTTTCGATGTGCAGATGGGTGTCGATGAACCCAGGCACGAGCGTCAGGCCGGTGACATCGACAACCTCGCGCCCTTCATAGGTCTCGCAGGTGCCGACGATCCGATCCCCGCACAGCGCGACGTCCCCCTCAAGCAGCGCGCCGGTGATGACGTCGAACACCCGCCCGCCGCGCAGCACGACGTCGGCGGGCGCGTCGCCGCGGCCCTGAGCGATACGGTCGGCAAGCGGTGCGGTCTGGGGCATGGAAAATCTCCTGTTTTGCGGCAGCAGACAGGAGTTTTTCTCAAAGGTCCAGATCGAAGCCTAGTCGGACCCGGTGAGCCGGGGCACGGGCTGGGCGGTCGACAGCTTGCGCTTTTCCGCCGCCGGGGCCGAGGCGGAATTGACGAAACGTTTGATCAGCTCGGCCTGAAACCGCACGTCCCGCGACCGGTCCGACAGGGTCTCGATAAAGCGGTCGACCGCGTCGGACTTGGCGATGGTGTCAGCTTCGGCCAGCGTGCACATGTCGAGCAGCGGCATCACGATATCGGTCAGAACCAGCGCCGACATATGCGAGGCGTGGTCAGTCACCGAATCCTCGATCCCCAGCGCGGGAAGGAATGCGCGCGAGATATTGCCAAGGATCATCTTGAAACGCAGGATGATGCTCAACTCTCCGCTGTCCGACAGATTGGCGATCAGGTGCGCCTTGGCAAGGGTCAGGCCCGGCATCTCGATCGACAGGGTCGGGAGAGAGACAACCTCGGTCGTGCGGGACAGGGACGACAGACATTTCATCACCCCCTGGGCGAGTTGGTCTTCGAACACATCGGCGATGGTCACCTGCGAAGGAAAGGTGAACCGGTTGCGGTATTGCCCGCCAATCACCTCGCACGAGCGGACCTGGACCGAGCCGTTCTTGGGCACTTTCAGGTTGACCACGAACCGGTGGCTGCCGGTCTGGTGGGCGGTATCATCTTCGAAAGCGAGCATTTGCATGAAGCCGGTCCTTTGCGCTTGGTGTTGCCAGAAGTCCTAAGAAACAGGTCTGAACAAAATCTTAAAAAAACCGCGCGGATTTCCAGAAAATTTTTAGGGCGGTGCGCGCCGGATTTTAAGACAATTTTCGTGATTTCCCGCGACCCTGCACACCGCATCATTGCGCCAGATCAAATATCGCAAGGGGGCGGAGCCCTATGCCGGGGGACTTGCAACCGGCGGCGGCCGGCTTCTAGGCTATCGTCATGGTTGTGTAACGCATGTGGGAAACGGATATGAAAGATGAGGTCGACACAGACCTGACAATCGTCGCCATCGGATCCTCGGCCGGCGGGCTTGAAGCAATCCGCGAATTCGTCTCGTCCCTTCCGGCGACATCGCCGATTTGTTTCGTCGTGGTGCAACATATGTCGCCCCATCACAAAAGCATTATGTCTCAACTGGTTGCACGGGAAACCGACCTGTTGGTCGAGGATATTACCGACGGAGTCATCCCCCGCGCCAATGTGATCTACATCACCCCGCCCAAGGCCGATGTGGTCAATGTGATCTACATCACCCCGCCCAAGGCCGATGTGGTCGTCGAAGGCGGGCGTCTGCGGCTCAAACCGCCCAGCGACACGCTGTCCACGCCTAAACCGTCGGTAGATCGCTTCCTGCTTACTCTGGCCGCCGAACGGGGGGCAAACACGGTGGCCATCATCCTGTCAGGCACCGGATCGGACGGGGCCTACGGCGTTCAGGCGATCCGTGAAGCGGGGGGAATCACCATCGCGCAGGACCGCGACTCCGCCAAGTATGACGGCATGCCGCAGTCCGCGATCCAGACCGGCTGCGTCGATCTGGTGCTTGCCCCTGCGGAAATTGGCACGCATCTGCAAAAAATTCTCGCCGCGAACCACGATTTTTCGGGCTTCAGGACCGATACGCTGGGCGAGCCGCCGTTTGCAGATGTGTTGCAGATGTTGCTGGCCCGCACCCGCGTGGATTTCCGCGAATACAAACAATCCACGGTTCAGCGCCGGATCGAGCGGCGTATGACCGCCCTCGGCGTGGACGATCTTCACGCCTATACCCGCGTTCTGCGCACCCGCCCTGCGGAGCTTGATACGCTCTTCAAGGACCTGTTGATCTCGGTCACCCGGTTCTTTCGCGACGGGTCCGAGTTCGGCCACCTCGAACGGTTGCTCCCCGAAGTGATCACGGCCGCTGACGGCGGGCCCTTGCGGGTCTGGGTCGCGGGCTGCGCAACCGGGGAAGAGGCGTATTCCATCGCCATGTTGCTGGCCGAGGCCCTCGGCGGCCCGACCAGCGATTTCAAGGACAAGGTGCAGATCTTCGCCACCGACATCGACACCAACGCGC
This sequence comes from Thalassorhabdomicrobium marinisediminis, assembly GCF_003072065.1. Taxonomy (GTDB): domain Bacteria; phylum Pseudomonadota; class Alphaproteobacteria; order Rhodobacterales; family Rhodobacteraceae; genus Octadecabacter; species Octadecabacter marinisediminis. Next base: position 23,453 of record NZ_QCYG01000001.1, on the reverse strand, counting down.
TGGCCATCGCCCAGCGCGGCATCTACACCTCCGGTGCGCTGGCAAACATCCCCGAGGCGCTGGCCAAGAAATATCTGGTGCCCGATGCGGACGGCGTGCGGGTCATCAATCATCTGCGCAGCGCGATCCTGTTCTCGAAACACAACCTGTGCCAGGATCCGCCGTTTCAGCGCATCCACCTGCTGTGCTGCCGCAACGTGCTGATCTATTTCGGCAAAGCCCTGCAGAAAAAGGTGATGTCGCGGTTTCACTATGCCATGACGCCTGATGCGCTGCTGTTTCTGGGCACCTCCGAGACCATCAGCGGGTCCGAGGAGCTTTTCGCCAAGGACAGCAGCACCCCGCATATCTTTCGCCGACGCCAAATCGCGCGGGGGGCGGCCGCGGATTATGCCATGCCCGCGGTGCGGCCGGTGACCCCGCCGGAGATCCGGCGTGCCCCCCGTGCCGATACGGAGTCGAACGATCGCAAGATGTTCAACGCCCTGATGCAGTCCTTGGGCGAGAATTCCTTTCTGGTCACCGCTGAGGGCACCATCCTGCAGGTCAACGGCTCCATCAGCGCCTTTATCGAAGTGACCGAGAACAGCCGCTTGCGGATGCACATCGACCTTCTGCGCAGCCCCTTGCGCGAAGAGGCGCGCAGCCTTGTGATGATCGCGCTGCGCAACCGCGAACGGCGCAGCGGGATCGCGCAGCGCGGCATGGGGCCGAACGGTGCGAATCTGCGTCTTGTCGTCTATCCTGTGGTGGCCGAAGCGATCAACGAACAGCTCGCTTTGGTGGTGTTCAATACCGTCGAGAGCGCCGCAAAAGTCCGTGACGGCTCAGGGGATAGCGCGGGGGATGTTACGGGGGACGGCACCGGTCGCGCCGTCGCCGAAAGCCGGATCTTCGAACTTGAGGCCGAGGTCGCCGTCACCCGTGAGGCGCTGCAGCAAACCATCGAAGAGCTTGAGGCCACCAACGAGGAATTGCAGTCCGTCAACGAGGAGATGCAGTCCACCAATGAGGAACTCGAAGCCACGAACGAGATGCTCGAAACCTCAAACGAAGAGCTGCAGTCCAGCAACGAGGAACTGATCACCGTCAATGAAGAGCTGCAGATGACCGCCTCGACCCTCACGGGGCGCACGGGTGAGTTGACGTCGATCCTGCACAACACGCCGCTGGCCATTCTTGTCACCGACAGCGCCTTGCAGATCACCCAGGCCACCGATGCCGCTTGTGAGGTCTTTACAATCCCGCGCCCCATCAATCAGGTGCACATCAGCCAGGTCAGCGTGCCCGAAGGCTACCCCAGTCTTGCGGCGCTGTGCAGCGACGCCTTGCAGGCGGGCAAGCCGGTCGAGCAGGAGTTTTCCTCGCACGGCACCCAGATCAAGATGAGCTGCGCGCCCTATTTCGACGATTTCGGCAAGACGCTGGGGCTGACATTGGTCGTCACCCAGTTCCCCGGGCTTGCGCTGGAAATGGAGATGATCCTCAGCAACACCCGCATCCACCTGTTCAACCGCGCGCAGGACGGTACGATCCTGCGGATTTCGGAAGCCTCGGCCAATGTCCTTGGTCTCAGCCGGGATGACGCCGTGGGCGAAAACCTGTTCGACCTTATCCCGCCCGAGGCGGCGGACAGCGTGCGCCAGAACGATGCAAAGGTGCTTGCCGGTGAGGATCAGACCACGCCCGAGACGGTCCTGTTCCGCGACAGTGACCACGAAGATCCGTCCTATCTTGCGATCGAACGGCACCGCTACATCGATCCGGTGACGCAAGAGCCCACAGTCTATACCATGGCCATGGATGTCACCGAGATCGTGACCGCCACCGGCCACACCAAGGCCACCATCGAGCGGTTCCGCCACCTGCAGGAACTGGCGGGCTTCGGCTATTGGGAGCTTGACCCCGTGAACAAGACGATCTTCTGGTCCTCGAAGGTCTTCGACATCCACGGCATTCCCGAAAGCGCGGGCCCTCCGGATTACGACACCGCCATCAACTTCTATCACCCCGACGATCTTCCCATGATCAGCGAGAAGGTCGCCAAGGCGATGAAGCCCGGTGGCGAGTTCCGGTTCGAGGCGCGGCTGATCCGGGCCGACGGAAAGGAGGTGCGGGTCCGCAGCTACGCCATCGCCGTCACCGACCGCACGGGCGAGGTGACCAAGATCGTCGGCGCCTATGAAAAACTGTAACGCGGGTCGGGCGGCGCTTGCGGAATGATGCTGCCCCCGATTGTCGCGCCGCAATTTAGCGCTAACATGGGGCAAATGGCTTCGAAGGGGGACTGTCATGTCGCAGGAATGGTGGCGCAGCGCCGTGGTCTATCAGGTTTATCCGCGATCCTATCAGGATGATGACGGCGACGGGGTCGGCGATCTGCGCGGCATCACCCGCCGCCTGCCCCATATCGCCGATCTGGGGGCCGATTGCGTCTGGCTGTCGCCGATCTTCCAGTCGCCGCAAAAGGACATGGGCTACGACGTTTCCGATTATTGCGCCGTCGATCCGCTGTTCGGCACGCTTGAGGATTTTGACAGCCTGCTGCAAACCGCCCACGGGCTTGGGTTGAAGGTCATCGTCGATCAGGTCCTGTCACACACCTCGGACCAGCATCCGTGGTTCAAGCAATCCCGCACCGACCGCAGCAACGACAAGGCCGATTGGTATGTCTGGGCCGATCCCCTGCCCGACGGGGCGCCGCCCAACAACTGGCACAGCCATTTCGGCGGCCCGGCGTGGGAGTTCGAGCCCCGGCGCGGGCAGTATTACCTGCACAATTTCCTGACGTCGCAGCCCGATCTGAATTTCCACAACCCGCAGGTGGTTGAGGCTGTTCTGGAGACCTGCAAATTCTGGCTGGACCGTGGGTTGGACGGTTTCCGTCTGGATACCGTGAACTACTACTTCCACGACCCATCGCTGCGCTCGAACCCGCCCGCGCCGGCGCAGCCCCATGTCATGGCAACCGAGCTCTATGACATGCAGGACAACATCCACAACAAAACGCAGCCCGAAAACCTCGGCTTTCTGGAAAAGCTGCGCGCGCTGACCGACCGCTATGACGATATCATGATGGTGGGCGAAGTCGGCGAGAAGGGGCCAAGGTCGATCGAGATCATGGGCCGCTATACCGAGGGGCGCAGCCGCCTGCACATGGCTTACAGTTTCGCGATGCTGGGGCCCGAGTTCACCGCCGCGCATTTCCGCAGCTGCATCGAAGGGTTCCAGACCGGCGCGCCCGAGGGGCACCCCTATTGGTCTTTCTCCAACCACGACGTGCCCCGTCAGGTCAGCCGCTGGGCCGAGCATGCAGTCTCGGAGGATGCCATGGCGCGGCTCACTTGCGCCATGCTCATGGCGTTCGAGGGCACGATCGGCATCTATCAGGGTGAAGAGCTGGGCCAGACCGAGACCGAGTTGGAGTATCACGAGTTGACCGATCCCCCCGCCCTGCGGTTCTGGCCCGCGGTGAAGGGCCGCGACGGGTGCCGCACGCCGATGGCCTGGGAAAAGGACGCGCCCAACGCGGGGTTCTCCAGCGGCACCCCGTGGCTGCCGGTCAAACCGCCACAGGCGGCACGGGCGGTGGATCAACAGGGGCCCGAGGGCGTGATGGCTTTCTACAAGGACATGATCGCACGGCGCAAAGCCTCCCCCGCCATGTCGCGCGGCAAAACGACCTTCATCGACCTGCCCGAACCCCTGCTGGCCTTTACGCGCAGCGCCCCGGATGAGCGGCTCACCTTCGTATTCAACCTGTCCAAAACACCGCAGGAGGTGGTGGTGTCAGGCGCGGCCGGATTGACCTTGGGGGGCCGCGCCACGTTGGAGGGCGAGCGGCTGGTGTTGCAGGGCAACGGCTTCGCCTACCTCGGTCACGACGGCGACATTGCACTGACGACGCCCTGAGCGGACCCGGGCTAAAGCGTGCCGCCACGGGCGCGCAACGCCTCCACCTCGGCGATTTCCGCCTCGGCCAACCCGTAAACTTGGGCGGCGGTCTCGGCCGAGATATAGCCGTGCAACAGGTCACGTTTCACCAGATCGCGCGGGCGGTCCTGTGGCGCGCCGTAGCCGCCGCCGCCCGGAAACGCCATCATCACGCGACGCCCGTGGGGCACGAACTGTTTGCCCTTGCCGCGCATGGGCGTGCCGTCGTCCTGCGCGATGGTGGTGGGCGCGCCCGCCGCACCGTCCCGGCGGCCCTTGGCGGGATGATCCACACGGTCGAACATGGCCTGAATGTCGAACTCATGCCCCGCACGCGCGCCGACCTCCATGCATTGCCCCAGTCCGCCCCGCTGCTTGCCCGCCCCGCCGCTGTCCGGGCGCAGCTCTTTGCGCCAGATGATGACGGGGCCCGCGTGCTCCGTGGCCTCGACCGGCATGGTCATCACGCCCGACGGAAACGCCGTGGCGTTGAGCCCGTCAAAGGCAGGCCGCGCGCCGGAGCCGCCGGAGTTGAAGGTCAGCACCTCGGACCGGCGCGCATCTGCGGGCGCCGGTGCATCGCTGCGGGGCCGCAGGCTGACCTGAAAGTTGCACAGACAGCCCGCCCCCTCGGCCGGGACCAGACCCGGCACGATCTGGTCGAAGGCGTTGAACACCGCGTCGGGGACGAAATGCCCGATAATATGGCGCAAGGCCACGGGGGCCGGATGCTTCGCGTTGACGATTGTGTTCTCTGGCGCGGCGATCTCGAACGGGGCAAGGCTGGCGGCGTTGTTGGGAATTTCCGGCGTGATGGCCACCTTGAGCGCATAGCAGGCATAGGCCTTGGTATAGACCAGCGGGCAGTTGATGCCCTTTTTGTCCACCCCCGAGGTGCCGGCGAAATCCGACAGGATCCGGTCCTTCTCGACCGAGACGCGCACCCTTAGCGTGATCGGCGTGTCGAACCCGTCGATGGTCAATTCCCCCTCGGCGCTGGTCTGCGGCAGGGCGGCGATCCGCTCGAGCGTGGCACGGCGCGAATGGGTCAGGATGAAGTCGGAGATGCCCGCAAGGTCGTCCAGCCCGAACTCCTCCATCATCTCGATCAGTCGGCGGTGGCCGATGTCGTTGCAGGTGGCCAGCGCATAAAGGTCGCCCACAAGCTGGTCGGGCTCACGCACGTTGCCGCGCACGATCCGCAGAAGGGTCTGATCCACCGCACCGCGGTCGGCGAACTTCATGATGGGGATATAAAGCCCCTCTTCATAGACGCTCGCCGCATCCGCGCCGAACCCCCGCCCGCCGATGTCGACGATATGCGCGGTGCAGGCGAAAAAGCCCACGTGCGCGCCTTTGTGGAAGGACGGCGTGACCATGGTGATGTCGTGCAGGTGGCCGGTGCCTTCCCACGGGTCGTTGGTGATGTAGATGTCACCCTCGAAGATATTCTCGCGGCCGATACGGCGGATGAAATGGGCCACCGCGTCGGCCATGGCGTTGACGTGCCCCGGCGTGCCGGTGACCGCTTGAGCGAGCATTTGCCCGTCAATGTCATAGACCCCCGCCGAAAGATCCCCCGCCTCGCGCACCGAGGTGGAGAATGCGGTGCGGACCAGCGCTTGCGCCTGTTCCTCAACGACCGAAATGAGCCGGTTCCACATGACTTGATAGGCGACGTTTGAAGGCTGGGGCATGGGTTATCCTTTCACGCGCAGGTCGATGCAGCCGTCGGGCTGGCGCAGGGCGGTGCGGCTTGTGGGCACGATGATGGTGGTTTCGTCCTCGGTCATGATGGCAGGGCCCGCGATGTGATGTCCGGCGTCCATCCCGTCGCGGCGCACCACGGCGGCCTCGACCGCTTCGGCTTGGGCCGGATCGTAAAGCGCGCGGGTGGCGTGTCGGGTCGCAGAGCGGTGCTGCTCGGCCTCCGCCACCGGATCGACGGCCGCGGGCGGGGTTGTGGCATTGACCGACCAGACGGTGATCTCGACGTCCAGACCTTCGACCGTGCGGCTGAAAAGCTTGGCGTATTCCGCCTCGAACAGCCTCTGGAAGGTCGCGGCATCGGGGGCCATGGCCTGCGCTTCGCTCAGGGTGATCGGGATCTCCCACCCCTGCCCTTTGTAGCGCATATAGACCTTGAACTCCGACAGGATGTCGCTGTGGGCGTCGCAATTGCGCACGAAAGCCGTGGCCTCTTGTTGCAGTTCCGACAGAAGCGTCTTGATCGCACCGGCGTCGAAGGCGTCCAGCGTCATGTAGATCGAGCGGTTGGCCTCAAAGGAAAACGGCGCGCGCAGGAACCCAATGGCCGAGCCGACGCCGGCGCCGGGAGGCACAAGGCAGCGATCGATGCCCAGCTTTTCGCAAAGACGTCCGGCGTGCAGCGGGGCAGCCCCGCCGAAGGCAATCATCGTGTAATCCGACAGATCCTCGCCGTTCTCGACCGCGTGGACGCGGGCGGCGTTGGCCATGTTCTCGTCCACCACCTCGGCCAGACCGAACGCGGCGGTTTGCGCGTCCATCTCCAACGGGTCGCCCAGCACCGCTTGCAACGCGGTCTCGGAGTTACTGCGGGTCAGCTTGATGCTGCCGCCTGCGAAGTTGTCCGGATCAAGCTTGCCCAGCACCAAATCGGCATCCGTCACCGCCGGACGTTCCCCGCCGCGCCCGTAGCAGGCCGGACCGGGCTCCGACCCGGCGCTTTCGGGGCCGACGCGGATTTGCTGCATTGCGTCCACATGGGCCAGCGATCCGCCCCCGGCCCCGATCTCGACCATGTCGATCACGGGGATCGAAATCGGCATGCCCGAGCCTTTCTTGAACCGGTAGGTGCGCGCAACCTCGAACACCCGGCTGGTTTTCGGCGTCTGGTTCTTGATCAGGCAAATCTTGGCTGTCGTGCCACCCATGTCAAACGACAGCACCTTGTCCAAGCCATACCGCGCGGCGATATGGGCGGCGAAGACCGCGCCACCGGCGGGGCCGGATTCCACCAGCCGCACGGGGAAATCGGCGGCATTCTCGAGCGAGATGATGCCCCCGCCCGAGTGCATCAGGAAGACGTTGCAGGTCACGCCCTCATCGGCCAGCCGCCCCTTGAGACGGCCAAGATAGGATTTCATCAGCGGCTTGATGTAGGCATTGGCGACGACCGTGTTGAAACGTTCGTATTCGCGCATCTGGGGGCTGACTTCGGAGGAAATCGAAACCATGGCGTCGGGCATCTTCTCCGCCAGAACCTCGCGCACGCGCTCTTCATGGGCGGGGTTGAGGTAGGAATGGATCAGCCCCACGGCCACGCTGTCATACCCGGCGGCGGCGATCTCCTCGACCACGGGGGCGATCTGCTCCTTGGTCAGGGGCACCAATTCGGCCCCACTCGCGTCGATGCGTCCGGGCACGGTGTAGCGCATGTGACGCGGCAGCAGCGGCTCGGGCAGCTCAAGGTTCAGGTCGTATTGCTCGAAGCGCGATTCCGTGCGCATCTCGATCACGTCGCGGAAGCCTTCGGTGGTGATCAGCGCGGTCTTCGCGCCGCGCCGTTCGATCAGCGCATTGGTCGCCAGCGTCGTGCCGTGGATGATCTGGCCAATGTCGCCGGGCGCGATCCCGGCCTTTGCGCAGACCTGATGCATCCCGTCGATAATTGCGTTTTCGGGGGCGGCATAGGTCGTCAGCACCTTGGTGGAATAGGAGGACGCCCCCACCTCAAGCACCACGTCGGTGAAGGTGCCGCCGATGTCGACGCCCAGTCGGATCGCCTGTTTGGGTGGGGATGGATCGGTCATGGGCGCGCCTTTCTGGTCAGTCCCGCGCAGCTTGGCTGAAAGGTATCATCAGCGCCAATTATTTATTGGGATCGGGTTGATAGATTATTCTGATCTATCGCCGCCCTGCTCCGCCACGGCCTCAACCGCGAGATCGGCGACCACGTCCAGATAGCGCGCGGCGGTCTCCGCTTGATAGCGGGCGGCAAATTGCAACGGTGGCGGGTGCCAGTCCACGTCGATCCGGGACAGGTCCCCCCGCGCCAACTCACGCGAGACAAGGCTGGCGGGAAGCAGGGTCACGCCCATGCCGTCCGCCGCCATCTGCACGCAGGAGGCCAGCGAATTCGACGAGACAACGCGCGACGCGGACAGGCCCTGCGCATTGATATAATTGATAAACTCGACATAGGCCTGCGTGTGCCGTGCGTGGGTCAGGACCGAATGGGGCAGCAGATCGGCCACGCTGTGTCGTCCGGTCAGACGCCGGGCAATCTGCGGCGCGGCGACCCAGATATAGGGGAAGTCCCCCAGCGGGATCGTCCGGCTTGCGGGCGTGGCAAAGGGAGCGGTCTGGATCGCGAGGTCAAGCCGCCGGGCCTGCAGTTCCGCGTCCAGCGCGCGGGACACATCGACGGTGAGCTCCACGTTCAGCGCAGGATAGGCCGCCTTGATCCGCCGCAGATAGGCGTGCAGCCAGGTGCAGGCGACCAGTTCCGTCACCCCCAGCCGCAGCCGGTTGGCGACAAGGTCGGGCCGTTCGGCGATCTCGACGATCTGCTCGGCGGCGCGCAGCACCTCATGGGCGGCGGCCAGTATGTCGCGCCCCTTGTCGGTCAGCGTGATCGCGCGGGCGTCGCGCTGCATCAGCACGACGCCCAGCGCCGCCTCAAGCCCCGCGATGCGCGACGAGATATTGGGCTGCGTCGTGTTCAGATGATGCGCCGCCCGCCGGAAGCTGCCCAGTTCCGCCACCCAGACCAGCGCCTCAAGTTGTTTGAGGGTCAGCACAGTGCCGATCATTGGGACGCAGGACCTAGGAGGGGCTGAGCCCGCGCAACCGCTCGGACCGGCGGCGCAGCAATTCCACGGTGGTCAGCAACAGGATCGACATCACCACCAGCACCGTCGCCGCTGCCAGAATGGTGGGCGAGATCTGTTCGCGCAGGCCGGTGAACATCTGCCACGGCAGGGTCTGCTGCTGGGCGGAGCCGACGAAAAGCACCACGACGACTTCGTCAAACGAGGTGATGAAGGCGAACAGCCCGCCGGAGATCACGCCGGGCAGGATCAGCGGCATCTGCACCTTGAAGAAGGTCGGCACAGGAGAGGACCCCATGGAAGCCGCCGCCCGCGTCAGCGAGTCGTCAAAGCCCACCAGAGTCGCCGTCACGGTGATGATGACGAAGGGAATGCCCAGCACCGCATGGGCCAGAATGACCTTCACGTAGCCAACAAAGGACTGCGACAGGCCGAGGTTCGCCTCAAGCCAGTTGCCCAGCGGCGCGTAGAAAAAGAACATCCCCGTGGCCGAGATGATCAGCGGCACGATCATCGGAGAGATCAGCACCGCCATGATGGCGCGGCGCCCGGGCACGTGGCTTTGACTCAGACCAATGGCGGCCAGCGTGCCCAATGAAACCGAGATGATCGTCGCGATGGGGGCGATAATCAGCGAGTTCTTCAGCGGCACCATCCATTCATCGGTGCCGAGGAAATCGCGGTAATGCTTCAGGCTGTAGCCCTCGGCCTGAAAGTTCAGCATCTCGGGGGTGAAGGTAAAGAAATTCTCGGCGTTGAAGCTGAGCCAGATCACCGGCAGCAGCGGCGCGATCAGAAAGAAGAACACCAGCCCGCAGATGAACAAAAAGGTGTTGTGCCACAGCGTTTGCCCGGCGGTGTAGTAGATCGGCACCCGCTTGCGATAGGCGCCGGTGGCGAGCCAGTAGCCGACCCAGCCCAGCACCGCGCCGATCAACGTGCCGGAGATGGCAGTGCCCAGATTGCCGAAGACCAGCCCCGCCACGAAGAGCACGATGATCAGCCCCCAGCGCATCTGCGTGCGCTGCGCGGGCATCATGTCGATCACCCAAGCGATGATCGCGCCCAGCACGGCGCCGATCAGCGCCCCGATCCAGGGCTGGCCGACCATGTTGCCGCCGACGAAGCCGAACATCGCGGTCAGCACCGCCATCAACGGCATGGTGAAGGTGGCAAGGGGTGGATGCGGGACGTTTGGTGTAACGATGGACATATTCTTACCCCAGCTTGACGTTGTCGATGCCTACGATCTGATCGTAGCACCAGTAGAGGATCAGCACGACGACCAGAAGGATCGTCCCCAGCGCCGCGGCAAGGCCCCAGTTCAGAGACCGTGAAATGTGATAGGCGATCCGGTTCGAGATGAAGACACCATCGGTGCCGCCGACGATTTCCGGCGTGATGTAGTAGCCGATGGCGAGGATGAAGACGAGGATCGACCCCGCCCCGATGCCCGGCACCGACTGGGGGAAATAGACCCGCCAGAACGCGGTCCAGTTGGTTGCGCCCAGCGACTTCGCGGCGCGCAGATAGGACGGGTTCACCGTCTTCATCACCGAATAGAGCGGCAGGATCATGAACGGCAGCAGGATATGCGTCATGGCGATGATCGTGCCGGTCGAGTTGTTCATCAGCACCAGCCGGTTCGCGTTGTCGATGAAGCCCAGCCAGACCAGCAGCTCATTGATGACGCCCTGCTGTTGCAGAAGCACTTTCCACGCCGAGGTGCGCACCAGAAGCGAGGTCCAGAAGGGCAGCAGCACAAGGATCATCAGCACGTTGGCCGTCCGCGCCGGCAGGTTCGCCAGCAGCCAGGCCACCGGATAGCCGAGCAAGATGCAGCTGAAGGTGATGATCATCGACATCCACAACGTGCGCCCGAACAGTTTGATATAGATCCGCTCGTTCTCGGGCCGCAGGGAGACGCCGTCGCTCGTGAGTTCGCGATCAACGGAATTGAGGAAATAGCCCGGCGTGAAGGAGGCGCTGTAAACCGAGAGCGTTTCCCAGACCGACGGCGACAGCCAATCCTCGTCCAGCTCGGCGAAGGCGTCCTTGAAGCTGACGTCGGGCAGGTCCGCGGCGGCCAGCGCACGCAGGGCATCGGCCCCCTCGCCCTGATAGTCCGCGATGGCAGAGACCGTCGCCGGATCGCGCAGATCAAGGGCAAGGGCGGCATAGAACGCTTCCCACGGGTCTTCTTCGGCGACCACGTCTTCGTCCTCGATCGCGGTCCAGATCGCAAATCTGGTATAGGCGCGCGCGGTCTGGGGCAAAAGATCGACGATGGCCTGAGAGGGCGCGAACCCGATGTCACCATCCATGTCGTCGCCGGTCAAAGCCTCCCACCGGCGGCGCTGGTCGGCCAGAACGGCGGAATTGCCCTCGCCGTTCATCATGGCAAACCAGAAGGCGCCCTCTTCAAACCGGGGGTCAACCTCTTCTATGGCGTCCTGAAAGATTTCGCCGATGTCATCCATCGACCGCCCCGAGGTGCGGAACAGCGACGCGAGGCCGGTGTTCTCGTAATTCAGGCGGGTGCCGAGCTTGGTGTGCTCTTTCGCCTCGGCCGCGTCGAACAGGTCGAAAAACAGGTTCTGGAATACCGGCTCGGGCGGCACGTCGCCCGTTGATGCGTCCCAGTCGGCCATGGCCTGCACCGTGCCGGGCAGCGTGTCCGACACGATCTGGTTCTCGACCGAGCGGAACAGCATGGAGACGATGGGAACGACAAAAGTCAGCAGAACAAACAGCAGCAGCGGCGCGACCAGCAACAGCGCCCGCATCTTCTGACGCCGCAACGCCCGTCCAAGGCTTTCCTTGAGCGGCCGGCCGTCCGCGGCGAGCATCGGCCCGTCCTGAACCTCGGCCCGGTCGGCATTGCGCAGGGCGTTGTCCGGAGTGGCGCCGGTGATTTGGTCTGGCCCTGTGGTGTCACTCATATCGTTCCCCGCGTGCAGTTTCTTGTTGGTCTTTGAAGGTCGTCAAAAAGGTCAAAACAAATGTCAGGTCGGGAAAGGGCGCAACCGCCCCTTCCCTGATCTTTGACTTACTGCGCGAGCCAGGACTGGAACTTCGCGTCGATGTCGTCGCGATAGTCGGCCCAGAACTCGTAGTTATACAGGAACGTGTTCTTGGCGTTCTCCGGGTCGGTCGGCATGTGCGGGGCCATGTCGATGCCCAGCTCGGCGTGCTGCCCCACCAGCGGAGCGGAGGACAGGCGGGCCGGTCCGTAGGAGATATATTTCGCCTGATCGGCCAGACGCTGGGTGTCTGTCGCGTACATGATGAAGTCCAGCGCGCGGTTCAGCCGGTCCTCGGGCAGGCCCTCGGGGATGATCCAGCCGTCAAGGTCGAACACCTGGGCGTCCCACATCATGCCGATGGGCTGGTCCTGCTCGACGATGGCAGAGAACAGACGCCCGTTGTAGGTGGAGCCCATGAAGACCTCACCATCGGCCAGAAGCTGCGGCGTATCGGCCCCGGCGGACCACCAGATCACGCTGTCCTTGATCGTGGCCAGCTTGTCGAGAGCCTGCTGCTGGCCTTCCTCGGTGGCCAGAACGTCGTAGACGTCTTCCTTGGCTACACCGTCACAGAGCAGCGCCCATTCCACGTTGTTGATCGGGCGCTTCTCGAGCGCGCGCATCCCGGGATAGGTCTCAAGATCGAAGACATCACAGATGTCGTCGGGTGCGTCCACGCCTTCGGGCACCATGTCCGTGCGATAGCCGAAGGTGGTCGAATAGACGATCTGAGGGATGAAACAGTCACCAACCAGAAGGTCGCCGAAGTCATCCTCGGCCGAGGTGCCGTCAGGTGCGGCGGCCAGAATCTCGTCCGGGTCGATCTCCATCGCCAGACCTTCGTCGCACAGACGCAGCGCGTCCGACGCCACAACGTCCACCACGTCCCAGGTGATCGAGCCGGCTTCGTTCATGGCGCGCAGCTTGGCCACAGCCTCGTTCGAGCTTTCGTCCCAGGTGATCGTCACTTCGGGATTGTTTTCCTTGTAGGGCTCGGCATAGGCGTTCACCTGCGACGCCTGATAGGCCCCGCCCCAGCTGACGAGCGTCATGTCGTTCGCCATCTCTTCTTGTGCCATGGCGCCTGCGGCTGTCAGGCCCAGGGCCGTGGTCGCCAGAAGTGTCTTGGTAAGCTTCATTCGTAGTCTCCCTTGTTTCCCGGATTTTCACGTTACAGTCGGGGGCTCACTCCGAGATCAGGGCCCCCAAGCTTTTGCCGTGCGCGACGCCCCCTCAGGCGTCCAGCGCGCGACAATCCTCGGCCAGCCAGCCGATTTCGATCTGCTGGCCCGGCTGCAGACGCACCTGATCGGGCGCGTTGCGTGTCTTGATGATAAATTCGTTCTGTCCGGCCACCCGCAGGCGGGTGCGGAAGATGTCGCCCATGTAAATGAATTCAAGCACCTCCGCCTTGAGCGTATGGGCCCCCGGTTGCAGGCGGCTGGCGTCCATCTCGACCCGTTCGGGCCGGATCGAGACCTTGGTGCGCTCGCCCACCTTGGACACGTTGACCGGGATCGCGTCGATCTCTTCCCCGCTGTCAAGGCGCACCACGCAGGCGGTGTCGCTGATCTCCGAGACAACACCCTCAAGGGTGTTGTTCTCACCGATGAACTGGGCGACGAAGCTGTTCTGCGGCTGCTCGTAAAGCTGATCCGGCGGGGCCAGCTGCTGGATGCGGCCATCGTCGAACACGGCCACGCGGTCGGACATGGTCAGCGCTTCTGTCTGGTCGTGGGTCACGTAAACCGTGGTGATGCCAAGGTTGTGCGCCAGATCGGTGATCTCGAACTGCATCTTCTCGCGCAGTTGCTTGTCCAGCGCGCCCAGCGGTTCATCCATCAGCACCAACTCGGGCTCGAACACCAGCGCGCGGGCCAAGGCTACACGCTGTTGTTGACCGCCGGAAAGCTGCGCCGGACGCCGCCCGCCGAAATCGCCCATCTCGACCATGTCGAGGGCGCGGCGCACTTTTTCTTCCCGCTCGGACTTGCCGATCTTGCGCACTTCCAGCGGAAAGGCGAGGTTTTCGGCAATCGTCATATGGGGAAACAGCGCATAGTTCTGGAACACCATGCCGATGCCGCGCTTGTGCGGCGGGATATTGTTGATCGAGACCCCGTCGAGCCGGATGTCCCCGTGGGTCGCCGTCTCGAAGCCTGCCAGCATCATCAGACAGGTCGTCTTGCCCGACCCCGACGGCCCCAACATGGTCAGAAATTCGCCCTTCGGCATCGTCAGGTTAAGGTCCTTCACGACGAGCACTTCACCGTCGTAGCTCTTCTGGACCCGCTCAAATTCGACGAAGGCATCGTCGCGAAGTGTATCAGCCAAATGAGGCTCCCTATTGTCAGCTTCCGGTGGGTTAACCACGCATTTGCCGCGATCTAAACGCATAGCCCCCCCGCACTGCAAGCAATTAAACCGGATTCAGGACAATCGATCTCATTCCCCGCATCTGGCGGCCAGATCGTCGTTTTCCGGAACAGGATGTCGTAAATAGTCCCTAAAAAGGCGAATTTGTATGCAGAATTCGCCGCCCCGCGCAGGGCGGATGGCGCAAGAAAATGCCCGCGCGCGGCGCAATTTACCTAACGTCCGTGGCTGCGATCGTAGGCATTTTGCGGCACCGGCTGGTGCGATTCTGTGCTCTCGAAGACGTCGATCCGCAGCGGTGAACAGGTCGCCTTGTCCGACGTGTGCTCATCCCCGCAGTCGCCGCCCGGACAGGCGGACAGACCCACGATCAGGTCGATCTCGGCGAAGAACTCAAGATAATCGCCCGCGCGCACCGGGCTGGCCTTCATGAAATACTGGTGCGTATCGGCGGTGAAACCGGTGCACATGAAGACGTTGAGCACGTCATGCACCAGCGGTTCGGCGCGGGCCAGCGACAGGCCCGAGTGATCCGCCAGCGCCCGCGTCAGGTTCGAGTGGCAGCAATAGTGATAATCGACCCCGCCCAAGAGCCGCCCGGTATAGGGATCGCAGCGGGTGCCGATCACGTCGTGGACCGACCCGCCGTCCGCATCCCAGCCATACCAGTCCAGCGTGTCGCGGGTGATCGTCGCCATGGGGCGCATAGCGGGAAACCGCGACCACAGCCTGTCGCCGGTGGACAGATGGGTGCCGTGCAGAGCGCGGGTCTTGCCGGAATAGAAATGCTCGGTCAGGTCCTGCGCCGACCAGAGGTTCAGATCGCCCACCTGCGGCCCGTCGGGACAGGTGATGCGAAAGAAGCTGCCCGCCGGCACGTCGATGCAGCGCGCGTCGCGGGGCGGCACGATCACATGGCCCCCGTTCACCGCGCCTTCGCGTCTGCGGGCAAGGGCCGCAAGGTCCGGCTGCGGCAGGGTTTCCGTGGGGTAGCAAATCACCGCGGGCGCCGCGCGGCGGGCGTCGGCATCGAGCGGGGCCGGGAAAGCGGGGGACTGGGGTTTCATCGGGGGCTCCGGTTCAGGGGGCAAATATCCCGCGCAGGCAACCCGATTTCGCCGCGAATGCAAAGCCCCCGCCGGTGCTTGACGAGCGGAATGCCCGAGCGGCGGCACGAAAACGGGCCGCAGCAAGTGCTACGGCCCGAGTTCTGATTTTTGTTCTATGTCGGTGACTTACCCTACGACGTTGAAGTCCGGTCCATATGGATAGCCGGTGATGTTCTCGTTCCCGTCTTCGGTGATGATCAGGATGTCATGCTCACGGTAGCCGCCCGCGCCCGGCTGGTCTTCGGGGATGGTCAGCATGGGCTCCATCGAGATCACCATGCCCGGCTCAAGCACCGTGTCTATATCCTCGCGCAGTTCCAACCCGGCTTCGCGCCCGTAGTAGTGCGACAGGATGCCGAACGAGTGGCCGTAGCCGAAGGTGCGGTATTGCAGCAGGTCGCGCTCGGCGAAGAAGTCGTTGATCTTGTGCGTGACCTCGGCGCAAGACACGCCGGGTTTAAGCAGCGACATGCCGTATTCATGGGCGCCGACGTTGGCTTCCCAGACCTTGCGGCTGGCGTCGTCCACCTCGCCCACGAACATGGTCCGCTCCAGCGCGGTGTAATACCCCGAGATCATGGGGAAAGTGTTGAGCGACAGGATATCGCCCCGCTCCAGCTTGCGTGAGGTGACAGGGTTGTGCGCGCCGTCGGTGTTGATGCCGGATTGGAACCAGACCCATGTGTCGCGGTATTCGGCGTCGGGGAATCGCTTGGCGATTTCCAGCTCCATCGCGTCACGGCCGGCCATGGCCACGTCGATCTCGCGCGCGCCTTCCTTGACCGCGTCCTTGATCGCATAGCCGCCCACATCGGCGACCTGTGCACACTGGCGGATCAGGGCGATCTCGGCCTCGGACTTGTGCATCCGCTGACGCATGGTCATCGGGGCCACGTCCACGCGCTTGGACGGGGACAGGAACTCGTCCAGCAGGCCCGATTGCGCCAAGGTCAGATGATCGCCCTCATAGCCGATCACTTTTCCCTCGCCGGTGACGGACTTCACCGCCCGCCAGTAGTTGTTCCGCTGCCAATCGGTGTAGGTGATGTTGTCCTGATGCGACCGCCGCCACGGCTGCGCCGCGTCGATGCCCGCGCTGATGGTGACGCTTTCGGACGGCGTGACGACCAGCCCGTAGGGGCGGCCGAAACTGCAATACAGAAAGCCGGAATAATAGGCGATGTTGTGCATCGAGGTGAAAACACAGGCCTCGACGCCGTTGGCCTCCATGTCCTTGCGCAACTTGGCAAGGCGGGCGTCATACTCGGACGCGGCGAACGGAAGGGTCTTTTCACCCTGATGAAAACGGTAAAACTCTGGACGATCCATGACAATGGCTCCCTCGTCATCGGGCCGATGCAACGGAGAAGCGAACTTCCCCGGCTGCAACGGCAGCAAAGAAAAGTCCCGGCGTTCAGGAAGGTGGATACAGGATTATGCACATGTGCAGGCGACGCCATCGCCATCCCTGCATGTCTGATGCCCCACGGCGCGCGCGCCGGCAAGCCTGAACGCGGCATCACGGTGTCGCAAACGCGACATTTGCAAAAATTGCCCGCCGGTGCGACCGGTCGGACGGTATGCCGTTGTATTCCGCTAAATCATTGCATTTGCACATCTTTTCTTTGACACACGGGTTCGAGTCGCTATCGTCTCCGCGACCCCGCTGCAGCACAGGCTTGCCGATTCCATGTCTTCAATCGCCGATCACCCGCTCAGGTATGAGCTGTCGAACGAGCTGCACGCCCGGCCCTTTCCGACCATCAGCGCCCCCGGACAGGCCCTGTTTTTGGCGCTGAAGCCCGCCGCCAACGCCGCCGGACGCGATCGCGGCGCGGATATGGTGGATCTTTTGCGGCTCCTTGACCGGTTCGGCGCGCCGCATCCCCGGGCCGGGGCTACGCATTATTCCGGCCCCATCGGCAAACATATGTTGAAGTGGGAAAGTCACACGGAATTCGTGACTTACACCATCTTCGACATCGCCCGCACGGACCGCCCCTTCGCCGATGACGCCTTTGACATTTTCCCCAAGGACTGGCTCGCCGGGTGTGAGGCCACGCGCATCACCTCGGCGGTGATCCGTATCGAGCGCACGCAGGACACGGGCGAGATACTGGCGCGGGCCGAAGATTGGTTCGTTCCCGAAAGCCTTGCCATCAGCCGCGTGCTTGAGGATGAGCTGGTGATCGCCGGCGATTTCCGCATCGATCACTCCGGCCACACGCGTTTTGCGGTTTTCGCGGGTGACACCTGCGATGACCGGCGCATCGGTCGGGTGGTGCAGCGCCTGTGCGAGATCGAGACCTACAAGTCTATGGCGATGCTCGGTCTGGCGCGGGTGCGCGCGCTCGCCCCCCGGGTGGCACAGGTCGAGGACAAGCTGGCCTCTCTCTCGGCGGACATGCTGCGCGACGGGGCGCGCCCGGACGATCTGCTGCAGCAACTGCTGGTGATCTCGGCGGAGCTGGAAAACGAGGTCGCGCAATCGGCCTTCCGGTTTGGGGCGACCGAGGCCTATGAGGCGATCGTGTCCCAGCGGATCACCATCCTGCGCGAGGGCAGTTTCGAAGGCATGCAGACCTTCCGCGACTTCATGACCCGGCGGTTCGATCCGGCGATGCGCACTGTAACGTCAAGCCGCAACCGTTTGGAAAGCATGTCGAATCGCGCGATGCGGGCCAGCAACCTGTTGCGCACGCGGGTGGACGTGGAACGCTCGGCGCAGAACCAGTCCCTGCTGGAAAGCATGGATCGGCGGGCCGACCTGCAGTTGCGTTTGCAACATACGGTCGAGGGGTTGTCGGTGGTGGCGATCAGCTACTACGCGGCTAATCTCGTGCTCTATGTTCTGGCCCCGCTGCGTGAGGTGTCCGGTATCCCGAAAGCCGCGTTCACGGCGGCGGTGGTGCCCGTTGTGGTGGCGCTGGTCTGGCTGACGCTCAGACAGGTGCGCAAACGGCTGACGCGCTAGGGGCGCCCGACGCGGCAGCTTCACGCCAATGTCACCGGGTGTGGCCCGCGCGGGTCTGGACTTCCGCGGCACAGGGGGCAAATACCATGCCATGTGTACGTTGCGGTCCGTTCTTGCGGTCTTGATGACCCTTTTGATCCTGCCCTGGGGGGCCTATGCCCACGCCGGCACGCCCGTCGCCGCGATGGCGACCCCGGCAGAGCATTCGGACCGGACAGCGGCAGAGCCCCGCCCCGCCGCTGTGACCTTGCGCAAATCCTGCCGCACGATGACCTTGCCCGGCGCGTCCTGCAGCGCAGACCGGGTGCTTCCGGCTGCTGAGGGCGCCACCGGGCCGCGCCACGCGGCGACCCATGCGGCGGGGTTTGACGACTGGCACGCCACGGAAACCACGCCCACGCCGCCGCGCGACCCACCGCGCGCACTCTGACCGGCCCACCGGCGCACCCTGCGCCCCACCGTTCAGATTTTCCAAGGAATCCAAAATGCTTACACGACGAAGCTTTGTCGCCACCGGCGCCATGGCCGGGCTGTCCGCCTGTGCCTCGGTGACCCGCACCGCCGCCCCCGCACCCGTGCCAGCCGCGCCGCCGGCCCCGCCGCCGATCCCGCCCCTGCCCGCGTTCTATGGCGCGATCACGGACGAACCCTTTCCCGTGCCCGCCATCCCCGAAGGCGTGTTACCGCCGGAATACTGGCGGCAGGAGGTCGACAACCCCTACAAGGGCCACGCCTACGGCACGATCGTGGTCGATCCCGATGAGGCGCTGTTGTATTTCATCGAGAGCGACGACACGGCCACGCGCTACGGGGTGAGCGTAGGCGCCGCTGGCTTCGACTGGGAAGGCACCGCGCGGCTGCAGTTCTGCCGCAAGTGGCCCCGCTGGAAGGTGCCCGCCTCGATGATCGAGCGCCAGCCCGAGCTCGCCCCCTACTCGGTCGCCAACGGCGGCATGGATCCGGGCCCCGGCAACCCCATGGGCGCGCGGGCGCTCTATCTGTTCCAGAACGGGGTCGATACGCTCTACCGCATCCACGGCGATGCGTCCTACCGCGAGTTGGGCAAGGCGGTGTCGTCGGGCTGTATCCGCATGCTCAATCAGGACGTGATCCATCTGCACGACCGGGCGGTGCATGGCTCGGATGTGATCGTGCTCCCCGCGATCAAACCCAAGGGGCTGTCGGCGTTGTATTGAGGGCGGGGAACGCTACGCCGCTGAGCGGCCCCGTCACCGGACCGCCCTAGGTGTGGCCGGGCGGGGCCAGCGTGTCGCGCAGCACGATTGACGTGTCGAGCGTCGCCGAACTCAGCGGCGCGGCCCCTGTGAGGTGCCCGATCAGGGCCAGCGCCGCCTGCCGCCCCATGTCACGGTGCGGCACGCGCACGGTTGTCAGCGGCGGATGCAGGATCTGCGCAAGGTCGATGTCGTCGAAGCCGGTGATCGACACCTCCCCCGGCACGTCCAGCCCCATCGCCCGCGCCTGCCGCAACGCGCCGGCGGCCAGCACATCGTTCCCGCAAAGCACGGCCGTCGGGCGTGGGCGTTTTGCCATCACTTGGGCGAAAGCGACCGAGCCCTCGTCAAAGCCGTAGGGCGTCTCGACGTAGATCAGGGCATCTGGCGACAGGCCCTTGTCTGCCAACGCGGCGCGCACCCCGGCGCGCCGCTCGGCGGCCCGGTCGTTCTGCGCGATCTCGGCCGAGATCAAAGCAAGGTGCCGGTGGCCCAACCCGATCACATGCCCGGCCAGTTCGCGCATCGCCTGCCGGTTGTCGAACCCGATGGAGGGCACGGCACCGGCGTCGTCAGGCCGCACCGCCCAGGTGACGACGGCGGGCACCTCTTGTCGGGCCAGAAAGTCGTAGAGGCCGCGACCCCGGCTGTGCCCGATCAGTAAAAGCGCATCTGCCCCGCGCGCGACGAGCGCGCGGATTTGCGCGTCCTCGACCTCGGCATCGTAGCCGGTGCTGGCCACCAACAGGGTATAACCATATTCGTGCAAAGCCTCTTGAAAAGCCTGCAACCCCTTGGCGAAGATGGCGTTTTCCATGGTCGGGATCACCGCGCCGACGGTCTTGGTCTGTCGCGCCGCCATGACGCGGGCGCCGAAATTCGGCGAATAGCCCAGATCAGCCACGGCTCGCGCAACCCTCTCACGGGTCTTGGGGGCGACCTTGTCGGGGCTGTTGAGCACGCGCGACACCGTGGCGGTCGAAACACCGGCCCGCGCCGCAACATCGGCCAATGTGGGAATCGCCGTCTCTTCCACCATTCTGTGCCCTTCGCGCTGTGCCCTGCCCGCTGCCAGCATCCCCGCGCTGCCGACGCAGAGCAAGATGAAAGCGCTTGCATAAATCAAATGTAAGCGCTTACAGTTACCACAACAAGTCAGATCAGGCGCAGCAGATGGCCCGGGAATATATCAAGTCGGCACCCAAAACCTCGCACTCGGGCGCGTCCGAGGTGCAAGCTGATGTGCGCGCGATGCTGGACGAGATCGAAAAGGGGCGCGAGGACGCGGCCCTGCGATATGCCGCGCGCCTTGACGGCTACGACGGGCCGGTGGTGCTGACGGCGGACGCCATCGAAGCGGCAAGCGCGCAGGTGCCGCAGCAATTGAAAGACGACATCGCCTTCGCCCATCGCAACATCGAGGGCTTCGCACAGGCGCAGAAGGCGACGCTTGTGGATTTCGAGCATGAGGTGCTGCCGGGCTTCATCGCCGGACAAAAGGCGATCCCGATCGACACGGCGGGCTGCTACGTGCCCGGCGGGCGCTACAGTCACGTCGCCTCGGCGCTGATGACCGTGACCACAGCCAAGGTTGCCGGGTGCCGGCATATCTCGGTCGCCTCGCCGCCCCGGCCCGGCGTCGGCATCGCCCCGGCGATCCTCTATGCGGCGCATCTGGCGGGCGCGGATACGATCTTGGCGATGGGCGGGGTGCAAGGCATCGCGGCGCTGGCCTACGGGCTGTTCGACCAGCCGCCTGCCAACATCCTTGTGGGGCCGGGCAATCAATATGTGGCCGAAGCCAAGCGCATCCTGTTCGGGCAGACCGGGATCGACATGATCGCCGGCCCCACCGACAGTTTGATCCTCGCCGATGCGACGGCCGACCCGCAGATCGTGGCGACCGACCTCGTCAGTCAGGCCGAACATGGCTATAATTCTCCGGTCTGGCTGGTGACCGACAGCCGCGCGCTGGCCGAGGCGGTGCTGCGCCGGGTGCCCGTGCTGATCGACGCCCTGCCCGAGATGAACCGCGACAACGCCCGCGCGGCCTGGCGCGACTATGCCGAGGTGATATTGTGCCCCGACCGCGCCGACATGGCCGCCTGTTCCGACGCCTATGCGCCCGAACACCTCTCTGTTCATGCCGCCGACTTGCCGTGGTGGCTTGACCGGCTGCGCTGCTATGGGGCGCTGTTTCTGGGCGAGGAGACGACAGTGGCGTTTGGCGACAAGGCCGCCGGGACGAACCACGTGCTGCCCACCTCGGGCGCGGCCTGCTACACCGGCGGGCTGTCGGTGCACAAATTCACCAAGCTGGTCACCTGGCAACAAGCCACGCGCGACGGCGCGCGCCCGGTGGCCGAAGCGACCGCCCGCCTGTCCCGCCTCGAAGGGATGGAAGGCCACGCCCGCGCCGCGGATGTGCGGCTGGCCAAATACTTCCCCGAAGAGACTTTCGATTTGACGACCCGGGGGTAAGCCGCCGATGGTCCCCCCGAAGCCCTGCCCCACAAAGGAGCGCACCCCTTGAGCATAGACCGCAAAATCGTCGACGATCTGGTGGCCAACGACATCTCGTTCGTCACCACGGTCCCCTGCAAGCAACTCGCAGGTGTGATCGAGGAAGTGGAGGCCCGCGACGGCATCCTGCACGTCCCCTCAAACAAGGAAGACGAAGGCATGGGGCTGTGCGCCGGGGCCTGGATGGGCGGCAAGCGGCCTGCGATCATCATGCAGAACACCGCAATCGGCGTGACGATCAACACGCTGGCCACCCTGATCCAGTATTACCGGATGCCCCTGCCGATGCTGATTTCCTATCGCGGTGAGCTGCGTGAGCCCGTGGCCTGTCAGGTCGAGATGGCGGTCCACACCAAGGCGCTGTTGGCTCAGCTCAACATCCCGACCTATCATTTCCACACCCAGTCCGACGCGGATGAGCTCGACGCGATCCTGAAATACACCTTCATGTGCAACAAACCTGTGGCGATCCTGACGGATGCGTCCTTCTGGGGAGGCTACGGCGACCAATGATCCGTTCCGAAATCCTGCGCGCCATCGCGCCCGTCCTGCGTGACCACCTTGTTGTGTGCAACATCGGCCTGCCCAGTCAGGAACTGCACATGATCGACGACAACGCGAAAAACTTCTACATGCTCGGCACCATGGGGCTCGCGTCCTCCATCGGGCTGGGGCTGGCGCTGGCGCAGGACAAGACGGTGATCTCGATTGACGGGGACGGCTCGGTCCTGACCAATCTGGGAACGCTGTCGACCATCGCCAACAACGTGGCCGACAATTACATCCTGATGATCATCGACAACGGGTCCTATGGCTCGACCGGGGACCAGCCGACCTATGCAGGCCGCAAGACCCGGCTGGAAAAGGTGGCCGAGGCCTGCGGCTGCGAAAACGTCATCACCTGCCGGGGCGAGGACACGGGCGAAACCCTGCAAGCGGCGATTGACAGTGGCAAAATGACGATCATCGTGGTGAAATGCGACAGCGGCAACATCAAGCTGCCGGTGATCACGATGGACCCGGTGGTGATCCGCGACCGGTTCATGAAGGCCGTCGCAGACTGATCCGGCCACGGGGCGGCGCTTGACGGTGCGGGCCCGAAAGCGCGCTCACCCTCCGGCCCCGCCTTGCCCTACCTCTCGCGCAGGGTGTCGGCTTCGCGTGAGAGGAACCAGTCGTAGGTTTGGGTGATGCCGTCGATGAGGTCGATGCGGGCTTGCCAGCCCAGATCGGTCATGCGGGACACGTCCATCAGCTTGCGCGGGGCGCCGTCGGGTTTGCTGGTGTCGAAGGCCAGCGCGCCCTCAAAGCCCACCACCGTCGCGACCATTTCAGCCAGCTCGCGGATCGAGACATCCTTGCCGCAGCCAACAGGCGCGCAGCCGTGCGCTGGACCGCTGGAACAAACCCGCGATCCTTGACCGTTTCCTCGCGGCCGCGAAGGCGCTGATCTCAGCCCCCGC